>NZ_CP109017.1:4155000-6555000 GCF_036226765.1 Streptomyces sp. NBC_00670 | reverse complement strand
GTCCACAGGACGGTGCCGTCGGGCCGGTAGAACGGCTTCTCCACGTGGTAGTGCTCGCGTTCGCCGCGCACCAGCTCCTGGTAGAGCCGCCACACCTGCGGGGCGTCCTCGGGGTGCGACCACTCGGCGACGTTGCGGTCGCGCAGCAGCCCCTCGGAGCCGCCGAACATGCGCAGCAGCGCGCCGTTGACCTCCAGGACGTTGCCGTCGAGGTCGGCGATGGAGATGCCTATCGCCGCGCCCTCGAAGACGGCGCGGAAGCGGGCCTCGCTCGCGTGCAGGGCCTCGGCGACGACGCCCTGGGCCTTGAGCGCGGCGGCGGAGATCGCCTCCTGCTCGGCGAGGGTGCGCTCGCGCAGCGCCTGGGCGAACCCGGCGGCCATCGCGTGCTGGAGGCGGGCGGAGCGGGTGCGCAGCGCCTCCTGCGAGTGCGGGGGCTGCGGCGTCCGCGGGGCGTCCTGGGGCTGCTGGGCGTCGGCGGGGGTGCCCGCGTCGCCGCAGTAGAGCACCAGGTAGGCGTCGACGCAGTCGAGCGTGGCGCTGAGCGCCTCGGGGTCGGTGCAGTAGGTGTCGATGAGGGCGGCGCCCACCGCCCTGGCCTCCGCGGCGTCGAACGCGCGCGCCCGCAGCGCCTCGCTCAGCCGCCGGGCCAGCGGCAGCAGCAGGGCCTCGAACTCGGGCCGGGTGAGCGGCGTCGTGGCCACCGGGAAGACGGCCCGGCTCCAGATCGTCGCGAACCGGCGCAGTCTGTCCTCCGGCCCGTCCGGCTCCGCGCTCACGCCGTGCGCCCCACGCCGGCGAAGCCCGCGAAGGCGTAGGGATCCTCGTCCTCGCGCGCCGTGTCGGGCCGCCAGTCCGCCATCGGCACCAGCCCGGGTTCCACCATGTCGTACCCCTCGAAGAACCGCGCGATCTCCTCGCGCGAGCGCATGATCAGCGGATTGCGGATGTCCTTGTACACGTCGACCGCGCCCTCGGCCCGCTCCGCCGGCAGCGGAATGCCCTCGTACGAGGCGTGCGTGAGCACGAGCAGGCTGCCCGGCGCGAGAGCGTCGCGCAGTTCGGCCACCGCCCGGTACGGGTCGTTCGCGTCCTCCACGAAGTGAAGTATGGCAACGAGGAGGAGGGCTACCGGACGGTTCAGGTCGATCAGGCGCCCCAGTTCGGGGCTGGCGAGGATGTCGCGGGGCTTGAGCAGGTCCGCCGCGACGACGTCCGCGTCCGGATTCCTGCCCAGTACGGCCTGGCTGTGCGCGACCGCCACCGGGTCGTGGTCGACGTAGACGACGCGGGCGCCGGGGTGCGCCTCCTGGGCGACCTCGTGGACGTTGCCGTGGGTGGGGATGCCGGAGCCGATGTCGAGGAACTGGGTGACGCCCTCGGCCACGGCGTACCGTACGGCCCGGCGCAGGAAGGCCCGGTTGGCCCGCATGATCCTCGGCAGGCCCGGCAGGAACTCCATCGCCTTGCGGGCCGCCTCGCGGTCGACCTCGAAGTTGTGCGAACCGCCGAGGTAGTAGTCGTAGATGCGAGAGACGGAGGGCACCGATATGTCGATGTTCCGTGGGGCCCAGGCGGGACGCTCCATCTAGCACTCCAAGGCGGTTGGCGACGACGACTTGTGCCGACTCGTGTCGGCTCGGGCCGGCTTGCGACGGCCGAGCCGATCCGGTGTTCGAGCCGAAGGCTACTGATCGTCCGCCAACAGGGCGAGAGGAAACGGAAATTGCACGTCCGTTCCGGGCCCGTGCGCAGGGCACGTGCCGACGGCAGGCGCGCACACGGAGGCGCCCCCTCCGCGGGGCGGAGGGGGCGGCCTGGGGGGAGGCGACGAGCGGTTACTTCTTCGGCGCACCGACCGGCTTGCCGTCGGGCGCGACCGCGTACCACGTGCCGCCGACGCCCTGCCCGTTGGTGTCGCCGGCGGCCTTGTCGCCGGTGAAGGTGTAGATGGGCCAGCAGTTGACGGTCATCTGCTTGGCGCCGTCGGGGCGGGTGAACGGCATCAGGCCCTTCTTCACGACGCCCTTGGTGTCCGCCTCCTCGACCGGGGCGACGACCGGCCACTTCTCCAGGCAGGCGCCGGTGCAGGCCGACTTGGAGACGGGCCAGGCCTGGTCCTTCATGAAGCGGTAGACGGTCATGCCGTTCTTGTCGACGACGATGTCGCCGAGCTTGGCGTCCTTGCGGACGGAGAGCCCCGGCAGCGTCGCCTTCTTGCCGTCGGCGGCCGTGGCGAACCACTTGCCGCCCACGCCCTCGCCCTTGGTGTCCCCGGCCTTGGTGTCCTTGGCGTAGCGGTACATGGGCCAGCCGGCGACGGTGAGCTGCTTGGTGCCGTCGCTCCGGGTGACCTCGCCGATCAGGGACTTGTCGATGCCGGTGGCGGCCGAGGCGCCCTCCGCGGGCACCGGCGGCCAGGCCTTGGCGCACTCGCCGGCGCAGGAGGACTTCGGCGGCTTGGCGGTGTCGTCGTCGAAGCGGTAGAGGGTCATCCCGGAGCCGTCGGTGACCACGTCGCCGAGGCTCGCGTCCTCGCTCAGGGACAGTTTGCCCGCCGGCTTGGCGGTGATCGCGCTGTCCCCGATCTGCGAGCCTGATCCGTTCGGGCTGGCGGCCCCGGACGGTGAACTGGTCGCGTAACCGCCCGCCGCGGCGCCGACGTTCTGACTGCCGGTCGACTGGCCGCCATTGTCCTGGCCGCACGCCGTCGTCAGCGCCAGGAGCGCGGCCGCCGTCGCCATGAGAGAGGCGCTCCGCCAGGCTCTGTTCATTGTCAACTCCCGCTATCCGCTTGCCACTTGAGTGTCACCGCGGGCTCGTGCGCCGCTTCTGGCCCTAGGTACGCGCGGGAGCACCACCCGTGTTCAACGGCGGCGGGAATTTTTGTGGGCAACGTCAAACCCGGACGGGCCGATATCCCTCCTTCGGGGTATTTGAGCTGATCTTCCGCGTGTATGACCACGGGGCGGCCCATGCTCTGGGTCGTGCATGGATCCGAATCGAGCCGATCGGCCGTCGCCGTGCGGCTGTTGGGCGTGATGACGCTGGTGTGGGCGCTCGCGGGCGCCCCCACCGGCACGGCGTCCGCCGACGCCTGTGCGTACGTCTCGGGCGGCCCCGGCGGCTCGGGCGTGACCGCCGTCGCGGGCGGCGCGGGGGCGGTGGTGGGCTTCGGCGGCGCGGGCCCGGGTTCCGGCCCGGGCGTGATCGCCTCGGCCGACGACGAGGGCGCCGCCGCCTGGATCGGTGGGGGGCGCGTGGTCGCCTCGGCCGGTCCGGGAGGCGCGGTGGCCGTCGTGGGCGGGGGCGGGCACTGGCCCACTCCCCCGCCGTGCCCGCCTCCGCCGCCCCCGCCCTGCCCGACGCCGACACCGCCCCCGGCCCCCACCCCGCCGCCGAAACCGACGCCGCCGAAGCCGACGCCCACTCCGTCGGCACCGAAACCGAAACCGACGCCCACCCCGCCGCCACCGGCACCGAAGCCCGCGCCCCCGCGCCCCGAGCCGGTACGGATTCCGCCGCCGAAGACCGCGGCCCCGCCCCCGGCACCCGCGCCGACGCACCCGGCGAAGCCGAGACCCGAGCCGACCCCCAGCCCCCCGGCGTCCCCCGTGAGCTACCCGGCGTACCACCCGCCGGCGGCGCACCACCGGGTGCACTCGAGCACCTCGCCGGTGGTCTTCATGCTCCTCATCACCGCCCCCGCCGTACTCGCCGTCGCCGCACTCCGTCCGCGCTGACCGAACCCGCGCCGGACCCCCCACCCCACCGCTTACTGGAGGCAACCGTTGTCGGAATGGCTTGTTCTCGCCCTCGCCATGCTGGCCGCCTGTGTCGTCGTGGTCATCGTGACCTTCCTGCGGCACCGCACGGCCGCCGAGGACGACGATCCGTCGGAGACCCCGGACGTGATCGAGTACATGACGATGATGATCGGCGTGGTCTACGCCATCGTCCTCGGTCTGGCCATCGCCGGCGTCTGGGAGGCCCGCAGCGCCGCCGAGGACCACGTCCAGGCGGAGGCCCAGGCGCTGCACGAGGTCACGGAGCGGGTGCAGAACTACCCGGCGGACGTGCGCGAGAAGGTGCGGGCGGACGTCGACACCTATGTGCGGTACGTCGTCCACACCGAGTGGCGCACGATGGCGGACGACGGAGAGGTGACCGCCCGGGGCGGCAAACTCCTGCAACGCGTGCGCGACGACGTCACGCGGTACGAGCCGAAGTCGGACTACGAGGCACAGGCCTACCAGCCGCTGGTCGACCAGGTGGCCGCCGCCGACGCCGCCCGCGCCGCCCGCGCGGACTCGACGGGGGCGACGATGCCGGGGGTGGTGTGGTTCGGACTGCTCACCGGCGCGGTGGTGACCATCGGCATGGTCTTCGCGCTGCAGATCCGGCGCACCACCCGGGAGCTGATCCTCGCCGGGCTGTTCTCGGCGCTGATCGCCTTCCTGCTCTTCCTCATCTGGGACTTCGACGCCCCGTACAGCCGGGGCCTGTCGGCGTCCACGGACCCGTTCCTGGCGCTGTTCCCGCATACGTGACCCCGGCCGGCGGGAGGCGGCACGGCCACCGTGCCGGCGCGTTTCCCGCCCGAACGGCCGAGCCGCGTGACCCGTTCGTCGCACTGCGATCGCGCGGCCGGACACCCTTTCCTAGCGTTTCGGGCGACGAGGTGCATTTCTGGTGCAAGCGGAAAAGGTCCGCAGCAAGGCTCCTCGGGGACGTGGAGATTCATCATGCGCGCGATACGCGTTGCGTCGGCCGCACTGCTGGGCCTGAGCGCCCTGACCTTCACCGCTCCCGCCGCCGTCGCCTACGGCGGCGGTGAGGGCGAGGGCGAAGGGGGCCACGGGACCGGCGAGTCGGCCCACCTCAGCATCGGTGTCATGCCCGAGGAGGTCGCCCCCGGCGGCCACGTCACGCTGACGGTACGGGGCTGCGACGAGACCGCCCGGGTCTCCTCCGGCGTCTTCGACACGGTGACGGTTCCGAAGGGGCAGAAGTCGGCCTCGGCCACGGTCGACTGGGACGCCCGCCCGGGCGCCACCTACACGGTGACCGTCCGCTGCGGCCGGGAGACGGAACAGGCCGAACTGACCGTCAGCGAGCGTGCGCAGGGCGGTGGCGGCCACACCGGCTCCCACGAGATGCCGCCCGGCAACCCGGAACACGGGGTGCGCGCCGGCATCGGCGGCAGCATCGGCGGCTTCGACCTCAAGGAGATCGGCCTCGGCACCGCGCTCGTCACGGGCTCGGTGGGCGTCGCCTGGTACCGCGCCCGCCGCCGCGCCGCGGCCGGCACGGCCGCCTGACCCCTCCCGCGGCCCCACCCCTCGCCCCGGAACCCGCCCACGGGTTCCGGGGCGAGGCGCGTGTCCGGCGAACGGCGTGACGGTTGTCCGAGGAGCGGCGTGACGGCTGTCCGGCGAGCGGCGTGACGGCGCCGGCCCCCTCGCCACGGTGGTGGACGAGGGGGCCGGCCCGTTCGGCCCGCGGCGGCCGCTCAGCCCTTGTGCTCCGAGCGGCGCCGCATCCAGAACACCCCGCCGCCGACCAGCGCCCCGGCCACCAGCGTGCCGCCGATCGCCATGTCGGCCGGGGTGGCGCCGACGGTGCTGGCACCGCCGAGGCCGCCGCGGACCCCGCCGATGACGGTGAACGCGCGGGTCCGGGTGAGGACCTGCGGATCGCGGCCGTCACCGCAGCGCACCGTGACGTCGTAGCGGCCGGGCCGGGCGTTGACGTCGACGCTGACCGTGGCGGTCGCCGTCGCGTTGTTGCCCACCGGCCGCAGCCGGGTGGTGGGGAAGACCGGTGCGGAGACGCTGCCGTTGTGCCGGCAGCGGCTGCCGTCGACCGTGATGGTCAGCCGGCCGCCCCGGGAGACGACGCCCGGCCGGACGACGATGTTGCGCAGGGTGTCGTCACCCCGGCCGCCCTGGCCGTCACCGCCACGGCCGCCCTGGCCGCCGTCGCCGCCCCGGCCGCCGCCGTCACCGCCCTGGGCATCCTGACCGTCCTGACGGCCGTCACCGCCCTGGCCGTTCTGGTTGCCTTGGCCGTTCTGGTTGCCCTGGCCACCCTGGTCGTCGCGGCCGCCCTGGTTGTTCGGGTCGTTCTGGTCGGCGCGGCCGTTCCCGCCGTCCGTGGTCTCGGTGTAGCTGCTGACGCTGGTGCCGTTGACACCGCCGCCGGGATCATCGCCCGGATCGTTCCAGGCCGCCGCCGTGGGCGCGGCCAGCCCCACGGCCAGGGCCGCGGCGGCACCGGCCGCCAGGGCACGAGTGGTACGCATGTCACCTCCGCGGAAGGCGCCCCGGGACCCGGTCCCCGGTCGATCGGCGAGCAAGCACCTCCCAGACAGACCCTCAGTTGCGGTGCGGAAAGCCGCATGTCGACGCTGGTCCGTTCCGGTGGGACGACACGCCGGAGGATCTTCGCGCCGGGGAAGTCACCGCAGGTCACGCCCTGTCGGTACGCCCCGCCGCGCGGCAACTCGGATGGCGCACGGCCGTGCGGGGCACCACCCGTTCGTCCGCTCCCCCGTCGCCCGCCGCCCACGCCGCGCTTAGCGTGCTGCCATGCGCGAGTGACACGGCGACGGCCGTGCCGAGAGGGGATGGCGAATGTCTGCGTCCGTGGTTCCCACCGAGCCCGAAGCGGAGGAGAAGCCGAAGAAGCGCGCCCCGTGGGGCGTGATAGCGCTTGTCCTGCTGACCGGCCTCGCCCTCATCCGCAACGGCTCGGGCGAGTTCGACTCCGGCCCCCCGCAGCCCGCGACGGCCGCGGCCGCGCAGGACAGCGCGAGCCCGCGCCCCAGCGCCTCCGCCCCTGTCACCGGCTCCACGCCCGCCCCGCTGCCGTACTCCGCGGTCGACCGGGTGCGCATCCCGATGATCCAGGTCGACGCCCCCGTGATGCCGGTGGGTCTGGACTCCGACGGCTGGGTGGCCGCGCCGCCGCCCGACGACCCCAACCTCGCCGGCTGGTTCACCGGCGCCGTCTCCCCCGGCGAGAACGGCACGGCGGTCGTCGTCGGCCACGTGGACAACACCAAGGGCCCGGCCGTGTTCTACGGGCTCGGCGCGCTGAAGAAGGGCAATCACGTCGAGGTGCGGCGCAAGGACGGGAAGACGGCCGTGTTCGAGATCTACGGCATCGAGGTCTTCGACAAGGCGAACTTCCCCGGCGACCGGGTGTACGGCTCCACGGGCCGGCCGGAGCTGCGCGTCATCACCTGCGGCGGGGGCTTCACCAAGCGAGACGGCTACTCGGGCAACGTCGTCGTCTTCGCCCGCCTGACCGGGGTGCGCTGAGTACCCCGGCCGGGGGGCGGGCGCCTCGGTCTAGGCGAACGCGCGCCGGGGCAGCATGAGGTGGTACCCGGAGTCGAGCAGCCACGGCAGATACCGGCGCAGTGCGCGGACGCTCTGCGAGCGGTTGCCGCCGGCGTCGTGGGAGAGGACGACCACCCCCGCGGCGGCGCCCTCCTCGACCCGGTCGACGATGACGTCCGTGCCCGGCGTGGTCCAGTCCCGGGTGTCGACGGTCCAGGCCAGCGGTTCCATGCCCATGTCGGAGCCGAGCCGGAACGTGGTGCGGTTCCAGGCGCCGTAGGGGGCGCGGAACCACAGGGGGCGTTCGCCGTACGCGTTCTTGATGACCTTGCTGGTGCGGGTCATCTCCGAGCGGATCCCGTCCCGGCTCATCCGCGTGAGCAGCGGGTGGGACCAGGTGTGGTTGCCGACGAGGTGGCCCTCGTCCGCCATCCTGGCCAGCAGGTCCTTGTACTCGACGGCCATCTCGCCGCAGACGAAGAACGTGGCGCGGACGTCGTACTCGCGCAGGGTGTCCAGGATTTGCGGGGTGTAGCGGGGGTGGGGGCCGTCGTCGAAGGTCAGCACCATGCTGCGGCCGTGTCCGGGCATGCTCAGCAGCGGCTCGTGCCGGACGGGGGTGCGGGGCGGGCCCGCGGGCCCCGCCGCGTAGCCGGTCAGGGGTCGCAGCCGGTAGGCGGAGGGCCCCGGCGGACGGCTCGCGGGGGCGCCGGCGAGGGGCGCGCGCGAGGCGGAGGCGCCGGCGGCGGCGTCCTCGTTGTCCTTGTCGTCCGTGCCGAGCAGCGCGGCCGTGCCCGCCGCACCGGCCGCCCCCAGAGCGGCGGCGCCGGCCAGCAGGACCCGGCGTCGGGTGAACAGCTGATCCTTTTTCATGACTCATCAGTCGCGCAACGGCGGGGCGACACCGCTGAGCAACACCGCCGCGGCGCCGGGAAAGCACTCGCCCGGGGGAGCGGCGCGGGACCGGACCCGGCGGCGCCCGCTCCCCCGTCCGGCCCGTGGACTCCCGCCCGGGTACGGGACCTGCGGGTTCCGATAACCTCCAGCCGTGACTGATCAGCATCCCCCACAGTTCGAACGCGGTACCGACGGCCCCAAGGTCATCGTGGTCGGCGTGGACGGCTCCGAGTCCTCGCTGCGCGCCGCGGCGTACGCCGGGGGCCTGGCCCGTCGCCAGCACGCCCTCCTGGCGGTGGTGTACGTGCAGCCGGTCATGGCGGCGGGCGCGGCGATGGGAGTGCCGGTCGCCGAGACGACGGACGAGATCGCCGAGGGCATCGCGGCTCAGATCCGGCAGGAGACGGAACGGGTCAAGGACACCTTCGAGGTCCGCTGGCAGTTCCACACCTTCCGCGGCGACCCGTACGGCGGACTGGTCAAGGCCGCCGACGAACTCAAGGCGGACGCGGTGGTGGTCGGCGCCTCCGAACAGGCCGGCCACCGGTTCATCGGCTCGGTGGCGATCCGACTGGTCAAGGCGGGCCGGTGGCCCGTGACGGTGGTGCCGTAGGGCACCGGCCCGACCGTTCACCGAACCGTTCGCCGACGACTTCGACCGTCCACCGCACCGCCCCGCCCCCACCCTGTCCGAAGGACATTCCACACGCTGGCATACGGCCATGACGGCCGTAACCACCCGTACCCACCGCACGACGACCGCCGAGCACGAGTTGGCCGCGCTGCAGCGCGAGCACGGTCGGCCGCTCTTCGCCCTGCTGTTGCGGCTGTGCGACGGGGACCGGCAACGGGCCGAGGACCTGGTGCAGGAGACGCTGCTGCGGGCCTGGCAGCACCCCGAGGCCTTGCGTGCGCACGACTTCACCTCCGTGCGCCCCTGGCTGCTCACCGTCGCCCGGCGGCTGGCCATCGACGCGCGCCGGGCACGCCAGGCACGCCCGGCCGAGGTCGGCGACGCCGTGCTGGCGCACGCCCCGGTGTGCGCGGACCACGCGGAGCGCTCCGCCGCCACGCTCGACGTACGCGAGGCTGTGAAGACACTCACACCCGAGCACCGCGAAGTCCTGGTGCAGGTGTACTTCCGCGGGGCGAGTGTGGCGGAGGCCGCCGAGGCCCTCGGCATTCCCCCCGGTACCGTGAAGTCCCGCGCGTACTACGCGCTGCGTGCCCTGCGCAGAGTGCTACCGGGATACGCGGCCGACCTGCACTGAAACCGAAGAACGGGTCAAGGCTTCGCAAAGCGCCTTGCCGCTGACCATGGTTGGGCAATGGGCTGTCCTCATCGGTGACGCGCACGCACCGGAGGAAGGCGGGGAAGGATGTTGCACAGGGGCCAAGAGAGCACGGACGGCGACGACGGCGGAGATCTGGCCGTTCCCATGGCATGGATGTACGCGGAGTACATCGCCGACGAACTGCTGCGCACCGGCGACCTCATGCCGCCGACGTCCTTCGAGTTCAAGGCGGGCCGCGACGCCCTGGCGCTGACCATCTTCCTCTCCGACAGCGACCGCGAGCTCTCCGGGATCAGAGTCGTCACCCAGCTGGAGACCTGGCTGTCGCTGACGGCGTACGACCAGCCGTGGCAGGACTGGGTGAGCGAGCGGCTGGCCGATCTGTCCGCCGTGGCCGCCGAGTCCGGACGCCCGGACCCCGATCTGGAGCTGGCCGAGGCGGCCTGGCGGTGGCTGGAGGAGACCGAACTGCTCGCCCCCGACCTGGACGCGGTCCCCGGCGGCGCGGCCGCGGCGGCCGGCGAGGACGACGGCCCGAAGGTGTGGACACCCGCCTGGCAGCTGGGCCTGCCGCTGGGGCACCTGGCCATCCACCTCTTCTAGACCCTGCCCTGTCATGCCGGTGCCCCGGCACTCCCGGTGGGCGGGAGTGCCGGGGCGGTGGCGCGGGACGGGTCGGCCCTAGCCGCAGTAGTCGACCCAGCGGTGCGAGGAGATGTTGTTGTTGACGCTGGCCCCGTACTGTTCCAGCCCGGCACCGAAGCTGAAGTAGTACTCGCCGGTGGTGGTGTCGTACCAGCGGTCGCCCTGGCCGATGCACGCCCAGGCGCCGCCGGCGTTGGGAGCCGTGTACAGGTTGACGGAGTCCAGGCCGCCCGCGTAGCCGTTGTTCCAGATGTCGGAGGTCAGGTTCCGGCAGGAGCCCCAGTTGTCGGAGTTGCCCACCCACTTGCACTCCCGGCCGCCCCCGTAGGGCTGGGTGTAGACGTGCAGGTAGCCGTCGGCGGCGACGCGCGCGGGCGACTGGGCGCCCGACTCCAGCGCGGACGCGCCGGACACCGGGGAGAAGAGGGTGGCCACGGCGGCGGCCGAGGCGGCGAGGGTGAGAACACGCTTGAGGGACATGGGATTTCCTCGTTTCGTCAGTTCCATCGGTTCTGTCGGCGATGGGGCTTGGTGCGACCACGGCCCGGCGGCCGTGGTGGTCCGTGTGCGGCGGGCCCGGGTGCGGGCCGGGGTCAGTCGCCGCGGGCGACGATCGCGCGGGCCCGGGGCAGCGCCTCGCGCCTGAGGCGGGAGAGATCGGCCGTCTCCCTCGGATGACGGCGGCTCAGTTCCGCCCGGTACTCGGCGTCCAGGGTCTTCGTCACGTCCGGCAGTCCGCCGGCGACGGCGCAGGCGGCCTCGGCGGAGGCCAGCCGCACCTCCTTCGCGTGCGGCCACGGACGGCCCGGCCGCATGGCGGCGGCGCGGGACGCGGCGGGGTCGGCGTAGGTGTATCCGTGGCCGCGCATGCAGCGCGCCCAGGGTTCGACGGCCGCCTTGTAGCGCTTGTCACCGGTCACCAGGCCGAGGCGCATGCCGGCCAGGGTGTCGGTGACCCGGGTGGCGCGGAACCACGCCTGGAGGTCGCCGTACAGCTCGCGCTGCGCGGCGGCCTGGCAGCCCTGGTCGCTGTGGGTGACCCGGACGCCGTTCGGCAGCCGGGCCGACAGGCCCTGGGGCCGGGTTCCGTTGAGGTCGGCGACCAGGGCGGCCCGGGTCGCGGCGGGCGCGGAGCGGAGGTACGTCTGGTTGGGGTCGGCGCGGACCTCGGCCTCCCGGGCGCGGCGCAGATCGGTTCCGTAGCCGTGCTTCCGGGCCCATGCCGGGTCGTCGATGACGTAGGGGAAGCGGACGGAGACGTCGTCGGGCGGTGGTGGTTCGATCCAGTACTTGTGTCCCTTCTTCTCCATGCACTCCTTGATGAGGAGCTGTTCCGCCAGTCGCAGCGTCTCCTTGGCGCCGGCCGGGGCCCGGTGGGTGCCGGGCCGTCCGGCGGCCGGTGCCGACGTCCCGTGCGCGCAGCCGGTGACCGTCGTCGCCAGCAGGCCGGCGGTCAGCAGGGCCAAGGTCCAGCGGTGCATCGGGCGACTCCCTGGGCGCGGATCGGACGGGCTCGTTGCTCTCGAGTCGTTGACGGTCCGCGGGCGGCGCCCGTATGACGTCGGGCCCGGGAAAAACTTCTCGCGGCCGTTGTCATACGAGAGGCCCCCGCCGGCCGTCTTGCGTACGAGGGACCCCTGACGCTCCGATCAGGCCAAGTGACCCTCGCGGCCGGCCCCCTGAGCCGCACCGCCACCGGCCCGGATACCGAGCCCACCCCGGGTGCGGGCCGTCCCGGGCGGGGGCCGGATCCGGACACGGCGGTCCGGGCACCGGCCTGTGCGCACGCGGCCGTCGATATCGTTGCCAGGCTCCGCGGAGCGGGCGCGGCACGGCGATCGGGAGATCATGCTGGACATACGGCTACTCGGTCCGGTGGAGGTGTGGGCGGGTGGCCGGCACGCCCCGCTGGGCGGGACCAGACCCCTGGCGGTGCTGTCCGCGCTCGTCGTCCACCTCGGTGAGGTGCTCGTCACCGAGCGGCTCGTGGACTGCGTCTGGGACGAGGAGGCGCCCGCCACCGCCGGTGCCCTCGTCGCCACCCATGTCTCCGCCGTCCGCCGCGCGCTCGCCAAGGTCGGCGCGGAGGGGGTGATCCGGACCCGGCCGCCGGGGTACGTCGCCGAACTCGCGCCCTCCTCGATCGACTCCCGCCGTTTCGAGGAACTGCTCGCCTCGGGCCGGGCGGCGGCGGGCGGGGGCCGCCCGGAGGAGGCCGCGGAGCTGCTGTCGGAGGCGCTGGGTCTGTGGCGGGGCCGGGCGGCGCTGGAGGGGCTGGGCCAGTCCTTCGCCCGGATCGAGGCGGCCCGGCTGGCCGAGCTGCGGCTGGTGGCCCAGGAGGACTCCTTTGCCCTGGAGTTGACGCTCGGCCGCGCGGACCGCACGATCGCTCCCCTGCTCACGCATGTCGCCGACCATCCGCTCCGGGAGCGGCCGCGCGGCCAGCTCATAACCGCGCTGTTCCGCACCGGCCGGATCTCCGACGCCCTGCGCACCTACCAGGAGGCGCGCGAGATCCTCCGGGACGAACTGGGCGTGGACCCCGGTCCGGAGCTGCGGGCGCTGCACCAGGCGGTGCTGACCAACGACGCCGCACTGCTCGGCAAGGCGTCACGGACGGACACGGAGCGGCCGGCCGCGCCACGACAGGGGCGGGGCGGGGCGGGCCGCCCCGGACCGGGCACCGCGCGGCGGCAGGCCGCCGAGCCCGTCCCCTCCCATCTCCCGCCCGACATCTCCGACTTCGTGGGCCGCTCGGCCGAGATCGACTGGGCGGTGTCGTTGCTGGGCCGGGTCGACGACGCCGGCCGCACCGCCCCTCCGATCGGCGTCGTCTCCGGCCGCTCGGGCAGCGGCAAGACCGCTCTCGCCGTGCACGTCGGCCACCGCACCGCCGGACTCTTCCCGGACGGGCGCCTGTTCGTGGACCTGCGGGCCGCCGACGCCACCCCGGTACGGCCCGCCGACGCGCTCACCCGGCTGCTGCGCGCCATGGGCGCGGCGCCGGAGACCCTGCCTGCCTCGGTGGAGGAGCTGACCGGGCTCTACCGGACGCACATCGGCCGCCGGCGCACCCTGCTCATCCTCGACAACGCGGCCGGTGAGGCGCATGTGCGGCCGTTGCTGCCGCCCGGCGGCGGTTCGGCCGTGCTCGTCACCAGCCGCCGCCGGCTGGTCGCGCTGGAGGGCGCGGCCCATCTGGACCTGGCCGTGCCCGACGAGGCGGAGGCGCTGGAGCTCCTCGGGAGGGTGGCGGGGAAGGACCGCGTCGGTGCCGAGCCGGAGCGGGCCGCCGAGATCGTCGCGCTGTGCGGGCGGCTGCCGCTGGCCGTGCGCATCGCCGGGGCGCGGCTCGCGTCGCGGCCGCACTGGGGGCCGGGCCGGCTCGCGGGACGCCTGCGCGACGAGCGGCGCCGGCTGAACGAACTGCGGGCCGGGGACCTGGAGTTGCGCTCCAGCCTGGAGCTCGGTTACGCCGACCTCGACGCGCACGAGCGGGCGGCGCTGCGCCGGCTGGCGCTGCTCGACCTGCCCGACTTCGCCGGCTGGATCGCCGCTCCGCTCCTCGGCATCGCGGTGGAGGAGGCGGAGGAGACGGTGGAGCGGCTGGTCGACTGTCACTTCCTCCACGTCGTCGGCCGGGACGGCACCGGCCGCACCCGCTACCGCATCCACGACCTGGCCCGTGAGCACGCCCGCGAACGCTGTCTGTCCGAGGAGGTGGCCGAGGACCGCGAGGCGGCGGTGCTGCGTCTGGTGGCCTGCTGGCTGGGGCTCGCCAAACAGGCCGCCGCCCGTGGCCCCGGCGGTGTGACCAGGTACTTCCCTCAACCGGCGACCGTGCTCTCCCTCGACGCGGAGACGGAGGAGGAGCTCCTGTCCCGGCCCGCGGCCTGGTTCGCCACCGAACAGGCCTGCCTGCTGGCGGCGGTGGAGTACTGCGCCGACCACGGCGCGGCCCGGGCCGCCCGCGATCTCGCCGGGGCGCTGGCCGCCAGTTCGGCCGCGCTGTACAACCGGTTCGACGCCTGGTCCACCTCTCACGCTGCCGCCATGGCGGCGGTGCGCCGCAGCGGGGACGCCGAGGGCGAGGCCTGGCTGCTCACCGGGCTGGGGCAACTGGCCTACGAGCAGGACAAGTTCGAGGAGTCCTACGGCTGCTTCGAGCGGGCCCTGCGGCGCTTCGGGGAGTACGGGGACGTACCGCAGGGGGAGGCGGTGGCGCTCGACGGCATGGCCACGGTCCGGCGCGAGCAGGCCGGGCACGCCGAGGCGCTGGAGCTGCTCCGGGGCGCGCTGGAGCGGTACGAGCGGACGGGCGACCTCGGGGGCCGGGCCCGGACGCTGTACGGCATGGGGTACGTGCACCGGGAGCAGGGGCGCGGTGGGCCGGCCCGCGAGGCCCTGTCCCGGGCCCTGGAGCTGTATCGCGCCGTGCCCGATCCGCACGGCGAGGCGCTCACCCTGCGGGCGGTGGCGCTGTGTCACCGGGCGGAGGGGGACCTCGCGGAGGCCGAGCGGCTGCTGCGGGAGGCGCTGCGGATCTTCACCGGTCTGCTGGACGACTTCGGGGTGATGTACACGGAGCAGTCGCTGGCCAAGGTGGAGCTGCGCACGGGCCGCACGGGCAGGGCCCGCGAGCGGCTCGGCCGGTGTCTCGCGGTGGCCCGTGAGCGCCAGGACCGGTTCGGTGTGGCGCTGGTCCTGCGCACCCTGGGCGAGTGCCGGCTCGCGAGCGGCGACACCGACGGCGCCCGGGAGCCGCTGGAGCTGGCCCTGGCCGGCTGGGAGGCGTTGGGCCTTCCGGTCTGGCGGGCGCGTACGGCCTGGGACCTGGCCGAGGTGTGGTCGGCGGACGGCCGGGAGGAGGAGGCGCGGGCCGCGCGGGCGGATGCGCTCGCGGTCTTCCGGGAGCTGGACTGCCGGGAGGCGCGGGAGCGCGCGTAGCCCACGAGGGACGGCGGGCGCGGGGCACTAGGGACGGCGGGCGCGGGGCGCGGCCACCGGGGGCGCCGTGGAGCACGGGGCCGGTGGCTTGCAGAGCATCTGCAGAGGTTCTGCATCGGGTACGGCGACGCTGTCGTCCGTGACAGACATCATCACGCTCGCCGACCCCCGGGTCGCCGCGACGGCCGTGGCCGAATGCGGTGAGCCGCTGGTGGATCTGCGCGACGGCGGCCGGCTGCGGCTCGACCACCGGCAGACCGACGACGACGGCAGCTTCGCCCGCCTGCGGGCGGGAGCCCGGGAGCGGCTGCTCCGGGCGCAGCGGCTGCTGCCGACCGGCCTGCGGTTCCTGGTGGTGGAGGGCTACCGGCCGCCGGAGCTGCAACGGCGTTACTTCGAGCGGTACGCGGCGACGCTGCGCCGGGCGCACCCGGCGGCGTCGCCCGAGCGGATCCGCGAACTGGCGAGCGCGTACATCTCCCCGCCCGAGGTAGCGCCTCATGTCTCGGGCGGGGCGGTGGACCTGACACTGTGCGACACGGAAGGACGTGAGCTGCCGCTCGGCACGGACGTCAACGCGACCCCGGAGGAGAGCGACGGCGCCTGCCGCACCGCGGCGCCGGGCATCACGGCCGAGGCCCGTGAGAACCGGGCCCTGCTGGGCCGGGCGCTGTCCTCGGCCGGCTTCGTCAACTACCCGACGGAATGGTGGCACTGGTCGTACGGCGACCGGTACTGGGCCCTGCTGTCCGGGGCACCGGCCGCCCGGTACGGCCCCGCCGACCCGTTCCCGCCCACGGACTGACCACCGCGCGCGGGACCCACCGGACAACCGAACGACCGAACGACCGAGGGGGAAGAGAAGTGGCCATCAGCGACGTCACCTGTCCACCACCACCGCCGGCGCACGCCGACGAGGAGGAGATGAGTCCCAAGGAGTTCGACGCGTCCTTCATCGCGGACATCCCACGGCTGCGCAGACGGCTGGTGGCGCTGACGGGCAATCCGCACGACGCCGACGACCTGCTCCAGGAGACCTATCTGCGGCTCTCCCGCCGGGCCCACGGCCGCGGCCTGGCGCGGCAGCGGCATCCGTACGCCTACACCTGCGCCGTCGCCCTCAACCTGCTGCGCGACTCGTGGGTGCACTCCTCCCGCCGTGAGCAGACCACCGACCGGCTGCCGGAGGCCGGCTGGGACGGGGGCATGGGCTCCTACGAGGCCGCCGCGACCGCGCTCTCGCTGCTCCGCGTGCTCTCCGAGCGGGAGGCGGCCGCGGTCATCCTGGTGGATCTGGAGGGGCTCAGCCACGACACGGCGGGCGAGCGGCTGGGCGCCCACCGCGGCACCGTGCAGCGCAACCGTATGCGCGGGCTGGCGAAGATGCGTGCCGCACTCGGCCGCTGATCCCCGCCCGCCGGCCGCCGCCCGCCGGCGGTCGGCCACCGGTGCGCCCGGTGACGCCGACGTCGACATTGTGAGGAAGAGTTCCGTGCGCAAGAGTTCCCCGAGCAAGAGTTCCGTGCACACGAGTTACCTGACGAACGGCGGCACGCGCCGCCGGACCACCGGCGCGCTCCTGGGCGCCTCGGTCCTCGGCCTGTCCGCCTTCGTGTCCGTCCCGGCCCACGCCGCCCCGGCCGAAGCCGCCTCCGGCCAGGCCACCACGGCCGCCGCCGACTGCGCGGTGCTGAGCCCCGGGGCCTCGGCCACCGCGCAGGCCGCCGTGAGCGCCGCCTGCTCCCAGATCGGCGTCTGGTACAGCTGGGGCGGCGGCCACGGCGCGACGCCCGGTGCCACCTACGGCTACTACGACGGTTCCGACCCGGACAGTCTGCACGACAACGAGCGCAAGGGCTTCGACTGCTCGGGCCTGGTGCGTTACGCGTACTGGCGGGCGACCGGCAAGGACCTGCTCAACGGCACCTCCGACGACCAGTTCCACAGCTCGCAGGCCACCGCCCGGTTCTCCGCCGCGCAGGGCACGGCCCCGCTGCTGCCGGGCGACCTGATGTTCTGGGGCAACGGCCACATCCACCACGTCGCCATGTACCTGGGCGGCGGACAGATGGTCGAGGCCTACGAGTCGGGCACGCACATCCGGGTCGCGCCCGTGCGCACCGGCGGCGACTACGCGGGTGCCATCCGGGTCAACGGCTCCGGCACGCCCGTCCCCCCGCCCGCGGACGGCGGCACGGTCTTCGAGACCTGGGGCACCGGGGTGCGCACGCACTCCTCGCCGAGCACGTCGGCCTCCGTCGTGGACACCTTCGCCGGTCCCACGCAGGTGTCGGTGCAGTGCCAGGAGCACGCGGAGACCGTCACGGCCGAGGGCTACACCAACGACATCTGGTCCAAGCTCTCCGACGGCTCGTGGATGACGAACATCTACATCAAGGGCCCGGCCTCGCTGCCCGGCGTCCCGGACTGCGGCGGCAGCAGCGCCCCGCCGCCCAGCGGGGGCAGCACGGCGTTCCAGACCTGGGGCACCGGGGTGCGCACGCACAGTGAACCGAACGTCAACGCCGCCGTGGTGGACTATTTCCCGCAGCCCACCACCGTGAACGTGGTCTGCCAGGCCCACGCCCAGCCGGTGACTGCCGACGGCTACACCAACGACGCCTGGGCGAAGCTGACCGACGGTTCCTGGATGACCGTCATCTACGTCAAGGGCCCGGAGTGGCTGCCGGGAGTGGCCACCTGCTGACCGCACGCGCCGGAATCCGCCCGTCCGGGGGCCCGCTCCGCCTCCGGACGGCGCCGGAACCCGGCAAAGGAACGGCCGACCAATCCGGCGGCCCGGCCGCTCCGAATGTCTGCACCGTTTCTTCCGTTGCTTGAGTGATTCGGCGGTCAGGTCCGTACCGGTGGGCAACAGCGACACACCCCCACCCGCTCCACCGGCATGAGGATTTGGTATGAGGTCCCTGGAACGCCATCGCGACGTCGGAGCCTACGCGCTCGGCGTGCTGGACGAGGCGGAGGCATTCCGCTTCGAGGACCACCTCATGGAGTGCGCCAGCTGCACCGCGCATGTGAGCGAGTTCCGGCCCGCCGCGCGGCAGTTGATGCTCTACCGGGAGGCCACCCCGCGCTCCGTGCACCCCGCGGCGGCGCCCGGGCCGCGGCTGTTGGAGCGGCTGCTCGACGAGGTGGCCGGACGGCACCGGACCGGCCGCAGGCGGTGGCTGGTCGCGGTGGCGGCGGCCGTCGTCCTCGCGGTGGGCGGCCCGGCGGCGGCCCTGCTGGCCGACGACGACGCGGCCGCGCACCAGGTGACGGCGACGGACGCCGGCACCGGGGTGTGGGCGCGGGTCACGGCGCAGGACCGGGAGTGGGGCAGCGACATCGGCGTCACCGTCAAGGACGCCTCGGGCCCGCACTCCTGCCGGCTGGTGGCGGTCGGCCGGGACGGCTCCGAGGAGACCGTGACCAGCTGGATGGTGCCCTCCGACGACGGCGCGGCCCTCACCGTGGAGGGCGGGGCCGCGCTCGCGACCGGGCAGATCGACCGCTACGAGATCCGCACGGACGACGGCGAGCGGCTGCTGACGCTCGACTCGCGCTGAGGACGGTGTGGCGCGGGTTCACTTCAGCAGCCGGGACATCCGGCGGTCCGCCAGCGGCTTCCCGCCCGTCTGACAGGTCGGGCAGTACTGCAACGAGGAGTCGCTGAAGGACACCTCGCGGACGGTGTCGCCGCACACCGGGCAGGGCTCGCCGGTACGGCCGTGGACACGCAGTCCGCTCTTCTTCTCCGCCTTCAGCCGCCCGGCGGCCACCCCGCGCGAGCGCTCCACCGCCTCGGTGAGGATCCCGCGCAGCGCCTCGTACAGGCGGTGGACCTCCTCCGGGGTGAGGGAGGCGGTGGGCTTGAACGGGGACATCCGGGCGGCGTGCAGGATCTCGTCGCTGTAGGCGTTGCCCACGCCGGCGAGCAGCCCCTGGTCGCGCAGGGCGCCCTTGAGCCGGCGCCGCTCCCCCGCGAGCAGCCCGGCCAGCCGCTCCTCGTCGAAGCCGTCGTCGAGGGGGTCGGGGCCGAGCCGGGCGATGCCGGGGACCTCCTGCGGGTCCCGTACGACGTACACGGCGAGCCGTTTCTGCGTACCGGCCTCGGTGAGGTCGAAGCCGGCGCCGGTGTCGAGCGCGACCCGGAGGGCGAGCGGGCCCTTGCCGGGGCGGGGCGGGGTGTCGGGGAGCCGGTCGCGCCAGTGCAGCCAGCCGGCCCGCGCGAGGTGGGTGACCAGGTGCGGCCCGTCGGCGTCCAGGTCGAGGAACTTGCCGTGCCGGTGGACGGCGGTGACGGTACGGCCCTGAAGCGCGGTGAGCGGCGGGTCGTACGTCTTCAGCACGCTGACGGCCAGCGGCAGGACGCGGGTGATCTCGTGGCCGACGAGATGGCCGGTGAGGAAGTCGCGCAGCGCCTCGACCTCGGGCAGTTCGGGCATCCTCCCAGCGTGCCACGGCATGGGGCCGACTGCCCGGCGCCTCTACGGGCCCTCGTCTCCCGGCACCGCGAACTCGCACCACACCACCTTGCCGCCGCCCCGCGCCTCGACGCCCCAGACGTCGGCCAGCCGGTCGACGAGGAGCAGTCCGCGCCCGGAGACCCCGGAGGCGCCGGCCTCGCGGCGGCGCGGGAGCGCGCTGGAGGAGTCCTCGACCTCCGTGCGCAGCCGGCGGTCGGGGCCGGGGAACGAGCGCAGGGTGAGGACCGCCGCCCCCTCGGTGTGCATCAGCGCGTTGGTGATCAGTTCGTCGGTGACGAGTTCGATCTCGTCGGCGCGGTCCCGTGCGCCCCAGGCGCGGACGGCCGCGCGGACCATATGCCGGGCCTCGCGCAGTGCCTCCGGGTCGCCGGGCGCCACGTGCGCGCGGAGCCGGCCGCCCGCGCCGCGCGGCCGCGCCCGGCGGCGCAGGAGGAGCAGGGCGACGTCGTCAGCGGCGTCGCGCGCGGCGGCCCGGGCGATGAGCCGGTCGGCGAGGTCGTCCACGTCCTCGGGTCCGGCGGCGACCTGCTCCGCGAGCCCGCGCATGCCGTCGTCGGGGTCGAGCCCGGGCTGTTCGACCAGGCCGTCGGTGCACAGCACCAGCGTCTGGCCGGGGTCCAGCTCCAGGGTCTGTACGGGGTACTCCAGGCTGTCGAACAGCGCGGACAGCCCGAGCGGGAGGCCGCCCTCGACCGGGACGCGGCGGCAGCCGCCGTCGGCGTGCCGGACGAGCGGGTCGACGTGTCCGGCGCGGACGAACTGCACGACACCGGTGGCCGGGTCGAGCTCGGCGTACAGGCAGGTCGCGAAGCGGTGGGTGTCGAGCTCGTGCAGGAAGACGGAGGCGCGGGCGACGACCGTGGCCGGAGTGTGCCCCTCGGCGGCGTAGGCGCGCAGCACGATCCGGAGCTGGCCCATGACGGCTGCTGCCTGGGTGTCGTGCCCCTGGACGTCGCCGACGACGGCGCCGACCCGGCCGCCGGGCAGCGGGATCAGGTCGTACCAGTCGCCGCCGATGTTCCGGCCGGGCGAGCCGCCCAGCACGGCGGCGCGGTAGCGCACGGCCACGTCGGCGTCGGGCACCCGGGGCAGGGAGCGGGGCAGCATGGCCTGCTGGAGCTCCTGGGCGAGGTCGCTCTCCTGTTCGTAGAGCATGGCGCGCTGCAGGCTCTGCGCGATGGTGCTGCCGAGTGCGACGAGGATGTCGCGTTCCTCGGCGGTGAAGCCGTGCCGGTCGCCGTAGAGGAGGCCGATGCCGCCGATCGGGCGGGCCTGCGCGACCAGCGGCAGATAGGCGGCCGAGGTGATGCGCAGATGGCTCAGGTGCGGCCACAGGATCGGATAGCGCGCGGCGAACTCCCCCGGCGACTCGATGAACTGGGGGCTGAGGGTGCGTACGGCGTCGCTCATCGGGTACGGCTCGTCGATGCCGGTGATCTGGGTGCCGGGGATGAAGTCGCCGGTGGGTCCTTCGGCGACCAGGCGGATGCGGCCGCCCTCGACGAGTCCCATGACGAGGCTGGCGGCGCCCATCCGGGTCAGCCCCTCGCTCTCCCGCAGCACGTCGATGACGTCCTGCACGGTACGGGCGTGGGCGAGCGCGGCCATGGTGGTCTGGGCGACGTCGGCCTGCCGGCGCCGGGCGCTGTCCCGGGCGGCCTGTTCGCTGCGGGCCCGGCTGTCGCGCAGCTCCTGGGTGGCGTCGCGGACGATGCCGATGATCCGGCGGGCCCGGCCGGTGTCGTCGCGGCGGAGGTAGCCCTGGGTGTGGGTCCAGCGCAGGCTGCCGTCGCGGCGGCGGATGCGGAAGTAGGCGCCGTAGTTCTCGCCGCCCTCCTTCAGCGCGCGGCCGACCACCTCGTCCAGGCGGGGGATGTCCGGTGGGTGCAGCCGGGTGGCCAGGGTCTCGACGTGGTCGTCGAACTCGTCGGGGCGCAGGTCGAACAGGGCGAGGGCCTGCGCGTCCATCTGGGTGAGGCCGGTGTCCAGGTCCCAGTCGAAGCTGCCCATGCGGTTGAGCGCCAGGATCGGGTCCGGGCGGTCGGGCCAGTCGTCCGGGAGCGACGGGGCGCTCACTCCCCGATCAGCCATGAGGCCCACCTTGCCAGCGTTCGTCCGGATGTCGGGTGCGGGGCGGAACCGGTCCGGGCGGCGCGCCCGGAAAACGGTTGATCACTATTGTCTGCACCGGCCGTACGGGGCCCGCAAGCGGAGGCCGCGGGCGGGGCTCCGCGCGGAGGTCGCGTCGGCACCGGGTGCGGGTACCCGGGTACGGCACCGGAACCCGGCGGGACGAGAGGAGACCGGCCGCGATGGAGTGGTTCACGGCACCGGACTACTGGCTGAGCCGGCTGGTCTTCCAGCGCGCCCTGGCCGTGGTGTACCTCGTCGCCTTCCTGGGCGCGGCGCTGCAGTTCCGCGCGCTGATCGGGGAGCGCGGGATGCTGCCGGTGCCCCGGTTCACCGCGCGGGTGCCGTTCCGGCGGGCGCCGAGCGTCTTCCACCGGCACTACTCCGACCGCTTCTTCGCCGGCTGGGCATGGACGGGGTGCGCGGTGTCGGCGGCGCTGGTGGCGGGGGTGGACGGGTGGCTGCCGCTGTGGGCGGCGATGTCGCTGTGGCTGGTGCCGTGGGTGATGTACCTGTCGATCGTCAACGTCGGGCAGACCTGGTACGGCTTCGGCTGGGAGTCCCTGCTCCTTGAGACCGGGTTCCTCGCGGTGTTCCTCGGCAACGACGAGGTGGCGCCGCCGGTCGTGGTGCTGTTCCTGCTGCGCTGGCTGCTGTTCCGGCTGGAGTTCGGCGCGGGGCTGATCAAGATGCGCGGCGACGCGTGCTGGCGGAAGCTGACGTGCCTGGACTTCCACCACGAGACGCAGCCGATGCCGGGGCCGCTGAGCTGGTTCTTCCACCGGCTGCCGAAGCCGGTGCACCGGGTGGAGGTGGCCGCCAACCACGTCACGCAGCTGGTGGTGCCGTTCCTGCTGTTCACCCCGCGCCCGGTGGCGACGGCGGCCGCCGCCCTCATGATCCTCACCCAGCTGTGGCTGGTGCTGTCGGGCAACTTCGCCTGGCTGAACTGGCTCGCCATCGTGATCGCCCTGTCGGCGATCCCCTTCCCCGCCTCGCCGCCGCACACGGCTCCGGCGCCGCTCTGGTACGAGGTGGTCGTCCTCGCCGTCGCGGCGGGGCTGGGAGCGCTCAGCCTCCGGCCGGTGCGCAACATGCTCTCCCGGCGCCAGGTGATGAACCGCTCCTTCGACCCGCTGCACCTGGTCAACTCCTACGGCGCGTTCGGGTCCGTCAGCCGGGTGCGGCAGGAGGTGGTGATCGAGGGCACGGCGGACGAGGTGCCGCGGGAGTCGTCCGAGTGGCGGGAGTACGAGTTCCGGGGCAAGCCGGGGGATCCGCGGCGGTGGCCGCGGCAGTTCGCGCCGTACCATCTGCGGCTGGACTGGATGATGTGGTTCGCCGCGCTGTCGCCGGCGTACGCCGGGGCGTGGTTCGGGGGGCTGCTGGAGCGGCTCCTGGCGGGCGACCGGGACACGTTGCGGCTGCTGCGCCGCTCCCCGTTCCCGGCGGAGGCGCCGCCGCGGGCCGTGCGGGCGAGCCTGTACCGGTACCGGTTCACGACATGGCGCGAACGCCGGGAGACGGGGGCGTGCTGGGTGCGGACGTACGTCCGCGAATTCGTGCCCCGGAGGTGGTAGCGGGGGGTCCTGCGAGAGTGTCCTCACCCCGGACCCCCGAAAGATCGCGCAGTTCCCCGCGCCCCTTGAGGGGCGCGGGGAACTGCGCGAAACGGGGCGAAGCCCCGTGCCGGGGTCCAAGGGGCGGAGCCCCTTGAGGATGGGACGGGTAGGGGCGGCGGGGGCGAAAACCCTCAGTCCACGCTCGGCAGGATGTGCGGCTCCGCCAGGTCGTCCTCGTAGCCGGCCAGCCGGATGGGGGCCGACCTCGCCCACACCTCCAGACTGCCGAGCTTCTCCTCCGCAACGGCCGTCCGCCCCGTAGGACGCTCCTCGAGATTCGTCTTCTCCGGTGTCACCGCGCACTCCTTATGTGTCGGATCACCCTCGGGGGCGTCGGCCCGGCCTGACCTCTGTGCGGCCGCCGCCCGCCTCGGGACTGAGGGAACAGTTCTGACGCGGTGGCGTCGGCGTCTTGTGCGAGAGCAGACCGTGGTGACCGGCTTGTCCCGGGACGGACCGTTGGGTGTGGGTAGGACCCGTGCTGCTGTCCGTCCCGTACAGGTTAACCAAATGAGCGCCCGCCTGCTCGATAGGGAGGCAAACACTGTGTAACTTCCATGAAAGGCCGAACGGCAGGAGAACGCGTCCCGAACGGCCGAAGGGCGCACCCGCACGGGTGGAAACCCGGTGGATGCGCCCTTCGACAGGGGTGGGAAGCGA
The DNA here is from genome assembly GCF_036226765.1 of Streptomyces sp. NBC_00670. NCBI lineage: Bacteria > Bacillati > Actinomycetota > Actinomycetes > Kitasatosporales > Streptomycetaceae > Streptomyces > Streptomyces sp. NBC_00670. The sequence continues at coordinate 6,530,968 of NZ_CP109017.1, read as the reverse complement.
CGGCCGCTCAGGGGAAGAACCAGATGCCCGCGAAGATCACCACGATGACGGCGATGACGATCAGCGCGGTGGACCAGGTCGCCCGGTGCTGCACGGCGTCCCGCGGCTCACCTCCGCGCGGGCGGTCCTCCGGCAGGGCCGGGTTCTCGGGACGGTCGCTCGCGTAGAACTCCTCGTCGGTCGGGCGGACATCGCGCCGACCGGCGTTTCGGGGATCGATGTCGTGATGGCTGGCCATGTGAACTCCTTGCGCGGTGCTCGGCACAGTCCGGGTTCCCCCGGGTCGGCCGGACATGCGCCGGGCCCCGCGGGCGTCACCACTTGCCGGGCGCGTAGTCCTTCAGGAAGACGCCGTACAGGTCCTCGCCCTGCTCGCCGCGGACGATGGGGTCGTAGACCCGGGCGGCACCGTCGACGAGGTCCAGCGGGGCGTGGAAGCCGGCCTCGGCCATGCGGACCTTGTCCGGGTGGGGCCGCTCGTCGGTGATCCAGCCGGTGTCGACCGCGGTCATCAGGATGCGGTCCTTGTCGAACATCTCCTGGGCGCTGGTGCGGGTGAGCATGTTGAGGGCGGCCTTGGCCATGTTGGTGTGCGGATGTCCCGCGCCCTTGTAGCCACGGCCGAAGACGCCCTCCATCGCGGAGACGTTCACGATGTACGTCCGCCGGGCCGCGGACGCCGCCATCGCCGGGCGCAACCGGCTGATCAGCAGGAACGGTGCCGTGGAGTTGCACAGCTGCACTTCGAGGAGTTCGACGGGGGTGACCTCCTCGACCGTCTGGATCCAGCTGTTGGTGTCGTGCAGGTCGGGCACGAGCCCACCGGCGTCGATCGCGGTGCCGGCCGCGATCCGCTCCAGGGAGGCGGAGCCGGAGACCAGCGCGAGGCCGGTGACGTCCCGCGCGGCAAGGGCGCCGCCGCCGGCCACGGGCAGCTCGCCGACGGCGCCCGAGCCGAAGGTGCCGATCACCTCGGCGGCGGGCAGCTCGCCGGCCGGCAGCGGGGCCGACTCGGCGGTGACCAGCTCGCTGTAGGCGCCCGGGGAGCGGCGTACGGTCTGGGCGGCGTTGTTGATCAGGATGTCCAGCGGGCCCTCGGCGGCGACGGAGTCGGCCAGCGCCATGACCTGGGCGGGGTCACGCAGGTCGATGCCGACGATCTTCAGCCGGTGGATCCAGTCGGCGCTGTCGGGCTGCGCCTTGAAGCGGCGGATCGCGTCATTGGGGAACCGGGTGGTGACAGTGGTGTGGGCGCCGTCGCGGAGCAGCCGGAGCGCGATGTACATGCCGATCTTGGCGCGGCCGCCGGTGAGGAGGGCGCGCTTGCCGGTGAGGTCGGCGCGGGCGTCGCGGCGGGCCCGGTTCTCTGCGGCGCAGTTCGGGCAGAGCTGGTGGTAGAAGTAGTCGACCTCGGTGTAGCGGGTCTTGCAGGTGTAGCAGGAGCGGGGGCGCTGGAGTATCCCCGCGATCTGGCCGGCCTCGGTGACGGAGGAGGGCAGGACGCCCTCGGTCTCGTCGTCGATGCGCTGGGCGGAGCCGGTGGCGGTGGCCTCGGTGACGGCCTTGTCGTGCGCGGTCTTCGCTGCGCGGCGTTCTTGGCGGCGGCGTTGCTTGACGGTGCGGTAGATGTGCGAGGTGGCACGCCGGACGGCGATCGCGTCGGGGTGGTCGACGTCGATGCCGTCGAGCTCCTTGAGCACGCTCAGACAGACGGCGAGCCGCTCGGGGTCGATCCCCGGCCCGTACGACGCGCTGTCGGGGGAGGTCTCGTGGGGGTGGGGGATCCGGGGCGCGGCCGGGGGTGTGGCCGCCGGGCCGTCGTTCGCCGGGGCGGTCTCTGTCACCGTCATCGCGCTGCCGTTCCTCGCTCGCCTGCGGCGCGCGGGTCGCGCTCGCCTTTCGAACGGGGGATTGTACGTAGCCGCGACGCGAACCACCAAAACGGGGGGTTCGCCACAGTCTTTTCCTCGCCCCCGCCGCCCCTACCCTTCCCGTCCTCAAGGGGCTCCGCCCCTTTGACCCCGTACGGGGCTTCGCCCCGTCGCGCAGTTCCCCGCGCCCCTAAAAAGCAGGGGGCGCCCCCAGCTTTTAGGGGCGCGGGGAACTGCGCGACCAGCCATGACGCACCCGCACCCGCCGACGGACCCCACCCGCCCGAGCTCTCCCGCGCCTCCTCCCCCCCAGGTTGGGGATGGGACGGGTAGGGGCGGCGGGGGCGAGGAAAACCCGGGCGAACCGCTACGCGTCGCAGGCTTGCCGCAGGGCGTCGAGTTCGTGGTGGATCGCCGCCGCGAACAGCTCCAGGTCCGGCACCGCCTCCGCATCCGCCACCAACCCGTAATGCACCCGCCCCCGATACGTCGACACCGCCACCGCCAACGACTGCCCCCGCGCCAACGGCGCCAACGGGAACACCTCCACCAGCGGACTGCCGCCCAACCGCAACCCCAGACTCGGCAACGGCACACTCGTCACGAGGATGTCGAACCACAGCCGCGCCGCCTGGCTGACCAGCGGCCCCCCGAGCCGATGCCCCAGCGCCGGCACATGGTCGGCGAGCAACGCCACCGCCCCGGCCCCCCGCCCCGGCCCCGCGTCCTTGTTGCGGTCCATCGCCGCCCGCACCACCCGCAGCCGCCGCACCGGATCCGCCTCGTCGACCGGAAGCCGTATCAGGTACCCGGAGAGCCGGTTCCCCTGCGGCGAGGCGCTGCGCGGCCGGCGCCGGGAGACGGGGATGAGCGCCCGCGGCGCCACCCCCTCGCTCCCGTCGCCGCGCTCGTCCAGCCACCTCCGCAGCGCCCCCGCGACAACCGCGATGAGCACGTCGTTGACCGTGCCGCCCGCCGTCTTGCGCACCCGGTGCACCTCGTCGAGGTCGAGGACGACCCCCGCGGTCCGCCGGGTCCCGGTGGGCCCGGCGGTCAGCGCGGGCGAGGAGCGCACCCCGAGCGTGGACAGGGCGACGGACGCGCCGATGTCCAGCGCGCGTCCCACGTCGGACACCACGCCGGACAGCGCACCGCGGACCAGCCCGGGCAGCCGCCGCGGGTCCGCGAACGGGAACGCGCCGAACGCGCTCCGGGGCGCTTCGACGGGCCGCGGCCGGGACGGCGGCAGCTCCGTCGGGTCCATGATCGCGGCGGCCAGCGTCAGCGCCCGCAGCCCGTCGGCGAGCGCGTGGTGGAACTTGAACAGCACCGCGAACGAGGTGCCGTCCGCCCCCGGCAGGACGTGCGCCTCCCAGGGGGGCCGGCCGCGCTCCAGGGGCCGCTGCATCAGCCGGCCGGCGACGGCGTGGAAGTCGTCGGCGGGGGCGTGCAGCCGGACGTGGTCCAGCGGGTCGAAGTTGGGGGCGGGCTCGCGGGCCGCGCCGCCGAAGGCGAGCGGGAGACGTACGCCGGCGCGGGCGAGACCGGTGGCGCCCCCGGCAGCGGCATCACCGCCCGGCAGCCACACGTCACGGATCCGCATCCGCAGCCCCGTCACCCCGGCGGCACGGGCGGCGAGCAGATCGGCGGCGTGGGCGCCCGCGGTGGGCGAGTGACAGGCGAAGACGCCGAGCGCGCCCAGGTGCATGGGGTGCTCGGCGGACTCGATGTTCCAGAACGCCAGGTCGAGGGGGGCGAGCAGATCGGAAGTCAATGGCGTGCCCTCGCGTGAACGACGGGGTGTGCGGGTGCCGCGGCGGACGAGCCCGTTGAACCCCAAGTCAAACCCCGACCGCCGATTACGGTCAAGTACGATCACGCTACGCACAGTAAAGAACGCATGAAGTCCCGCCCCGGCAAGGGGGCGGGACTTCACCGCCGGAGCCGTCCACCGACGTCCGAACCCGGTCCGGACCTCAGCGGACGCCCGGTGTCACTTCAGCGCCGGCGGCGCCGCGTCGGCCGACGTTCCCCACTCGGACGGCTGCGCGCCGACCGTGAACGACAGGGAACGGATCCGGCGCAGATCGCCGGTGGTCAGATACGTCTTGCCGTAGTCCTTGCCGTTCACCCGGGCCGACTGCACATAGCGGTCGGTGTCCGAGGTGCCGGACGCGGTCACCGTCAGATGGCCCTTGGGGTAGTAGCGGTGGTCGAGGGTGAGGTCGACCCGGTCGAAGACGGGCGTGGAGAGCCCCCACGTGTCGTAGCCGGGCTGGACCGGGAAGATTCCGATCGACGACAGCACGTTCCAGGCGGACATCGTGCCGAGGTCGTCGTTTCCGGTCATGCCGGTCGGGGTGTCGGTGAACAGGGTCAGCGCGGCGTGCACCACGTCGGTGGTCTTCCACGGCTGGCCGGTGGAGAGGTAGGTGTACGGGGCGATCAGGTCGGGCTCGTTCTGCGGGTTGTACTTGTCCGCGTTGTAGTACTCGTACGGGCCGTTGACCCACACCTCGCGGGCGGTCTTCGCCGGGTCCTGCACGAGCTGGTCGTAGGCGAAGAAGGAGTCGAGGCGGTCGTTGGCCGCCTGCCGGCCGCCGATCAGGTCGATCATGCCGGGCAGGTCCTGCGGGACGAGCCACTGGTACTGCCAGGCCGTGCCCTCGTGGAAGCCCGCGCTCTGCGCCGGGTCGTCCGGGCCGGTGAAGGCGCCGGAGGCGTCCCGAGCGCGGAAGAAGCCGGTGCTCGGGTCGAAGATCGAGTGGTAGTTCTGCGCGCGCTTCGCGTAACGGGCGGCATCCGCCTTGTGGCCGAGGTCACGGGCCATCTGCGCGAGCATCGCGTCGGACAGGGCGTACTCCAGGGTGGCGGAGGGCCCGTGGTCGTAGTCGGAGTCGCCGGGCTTGGCGTGCGGCCGGCCCTCGATGTACGGGGCGAAGCCGTCTCTCAGGTACTCCTTGTTGGCCTCGCGGCCGACGTAGGGCGAGTCGGTGGGCGGCACCCCGTCGGCGTTCTTCTTCAGCGCCCGGTACGCCTTCTCCTCCCAGCCCTTGAGCAACCCCTGCTGGTAGGCGTTGGTGAGGAACGGGGTGACGGGGTCACCGGTCATGATGTTGGTCTCGACCGTGCCGTAGCCCCACTTGGGCAGCCAGCCGCCCTCTTCGTCGATCTTGATGACGGAGATCGCCATGTCCCGGGCCTGGCGCGGCGCGAGCAGCGAGAGGAGCTGGGACTGGGTGCGGTAGGTGTCCCACAGCGACCAGTTCTGGTAGTACGTGAACCCCTTCGCCCGGTGGATCTCCTGGTCCCAGCCGGTGTAGCGGCCGTCGGTGTCGCTGCCGATGTTGGGCGCGAGGAAGGACCGGTAGAGGGACGAGTAGAAGGTGCGGTTCAGCGTGTCGTCGCCGCCCTTGACGCGGACGTCGTCGAGCCGGTGCTCCCAGGTGCGCTGGGCGGCCTCGCGGACGTGGGCGAAGGAGTGGCCGCCCTCGGCGCGCAGGTTGCCGGCGGCGCCACGCGCGTCGACGTAGCTCAGCGCGGTGGTCGCCTCGACCGTGCGGTCCTTGGTGGTGTCGAACCGCAGATAGGCACCGTTGCGCCCGGTGCCGGAGGAAGTGTCCGAGCCGGCGGTGACGGTGTCGCCGTTCCAGGTGCCGTGCGCGGTGAACGGACGGTCGAAACGGGTGATCGTGTAGACGGTGTACGGCTTGGTGTCCTGGCAGAAACCGCTGCCCGTGATGGCGGTGCGCACGGTGCGGTTGTCGAGGACCTCGACCTTCGTGTTCACGGTCTTGTGCAGCGACTGTCCGGCGTTGAGCAGGACGTTGGCCTTGTCGGTGGCCGGGAAGGTGTAGCGCTGCACACCGGTGCGGGCGGTGGCGGTCAGCTCGGCCTTGATGCCGCTGTCCAGGCCGACGCCGTAGTAGCCGGGGCTCGCCTGCTCGTCGTCGTGGGAGAACTTCGCGGCGTACTTCGCGTAGTCCGTCTGCGTGACGTCACCCGTGGTCGGCAGCACCGGCAGGTCGCCGCCGAGTCCGCAGCCGACGCCGGAGAGGTGGACGAGGGAGAAGCCGCGGATGTGGTCCTCGGCGTAGTCGTAGCCGGTGTTGTGGCCGGTGTCCGGGGAGAGCTGCACCATGCCGAAGGGCACGGCGGCACCGGGATAGGTGTTGCCCTCGTTCTGGGTGCCGATGAAGGGGTTGACCAGGTCGGTGAGGGCGCCGCCCCGGCCGGACGCGGCGGCCGGCTCGGCGGCACCCGTGGCCATGGCGGCCTGGGCGGGTGGCAGGGCGGAGAGCGCCGTGGCGGCCACCGCGCCGGCGGCGGCCAGGCGCAGACGCCGGGTCCATCTCATCTCGGAAATCCTCCGGGAGGGTCGGGGGTTCCCGGCCCGCCGCGCCTGGGGCGCGGCGGACCGGTCCTGTCTGAGGCGGTCACCTGTGCGGCTCTCGCGAGACGCTCAGGTGATCACCCGTGCATGGTGCTGTCGGCGCGTCAGTTTTCCGTGCAACCGGCGACCGTCGGCTGCGACGCGTCGTGGATGAGGGACCGCTGGGCCGCCCTCACCCGGTCGACGTCGGGCTTGAGCACCCGGCGGTCGTAGGTCAGCAGGCCGTTGAGCTCGCCCTCGACGTCGCTGATCTGGGTGTAGACCGCGCCGTTGCCGCCCTTGCAGGCCAGCGCGTGCACCTCGTCGAGCTTGGTGAGGTAGTCGTCGGTGTACGTCGAGGGGTCGACGTCCACGTACGACTGCTGCACCGACCAGGCGTGGCCGGGCACCGCCAGGCCGAGGCCGCCGTACTCGCCGCTGACCAGGGCGCGCCTGCCGTCCGGGTTGGGTGGCAGGGCGGGGCTGGGATAGCCGTGCTCGTCGATGATGTCGCCGGTGCCGCCGTCGGCCCCGAGGTTGATCCCGGACATGCTGTTGACCAGCCGGGTCGGGTCCCAGGCCTTGGCCTGGTCGGCGATGCGGGCCATGTCGTACTGGCCCCAGCCCTCGTTGAAGGTCACCCACATGACGACCGACGGGCTGCTGATGTGCTCGTCGATCATCTGCTTCAGTTCGCGCTCGAACTCGGCGCGGGCGGCGGTGGACGGGCTGGTGCCGGCGTTCATCGCGGGCATGTCCTGCCACACCAGCAGACCGAGCCGGTCGGCCCAGTAGAACCAGCGGTCCGGCTCCACCTTGATGTGCTTGCGCACGGAGTTGAAGCCGAGCTGCTTGTGCACCTTCAGGTCGTAGGCGAGGGCCTCGTCGGTGGGTGCGGTGTAGAGACCGTCCGGCCAGAAGCCCTGGTCGAGGGTGGCCATCATGAAGATCGGCTTGCCGTTGAGGATCGTGCGCGGGGTGCCGTTCACGTTCTTCACGGAGATCGAGCGCATCCCGAAGTAGCTGCCGACGCTGTCGGAGCCGACGCGCACCTTGAGGTGGTAGAGGTACGGGTCGTCCGGCGACCACAGGTGCGGGTCGCGCAGGTGCAGGGTCAGCGGGTGACCGGTGCGCCCGGTGACGGTGCCGACCTTGCGCTTGCCGGCGTACGCGGTCGCGGTGACCGGTACGCCGTCACGGACGCCCTGCGGCTCGATGGTGAGGGTGCTCTTGTCGACGTCGGGGGTGAGCTTGAGGTTGTCGACGTGGTCGGCGGCGACCGGCTCCATCCACACCGTCTGCCAGATGCCGGAGGTCGGCGTGTACCAGATGCCGCTCGGGTCCAGGCGCTGCTTGCCCATCGGCTGGTTCTCGCCGTTCGCCGAGTCCGTCGGGTCGTAGACGCCGACGATCAGCTCCTGGGTGCGGCCCGGCTTGAGCGCCTTGGTGATGTCGGCGCTGAACTTGTCGTAGCCACCCTGGTGTTCGGCGACCTTGGTGCCGTTGACGTAGACCTCGGCCCGCCAGTCGACGGCGCCGAAGTTCAGCTGGAGCCGCTGGTGGGAACCGACGTGCCAGTTCTTCGGCACGGTGAAGGTGCGGCGGTACCACATGCGGTCCTCGTGCCGCTCGAGCCCGGAGAGCTGCGACTCGACCGGGTACGGGACGAGGATCCGCTCGTCCAGCGTCTTGCCGACCGGCGGCTGCTCACCGGAAGTGGCGGCGGCGAACTGCCAACGACCGTTGAGGTTCTGCCACTTGGTACGCGTCAGCTGCGGGCGCGGGTACTCGGGCAGGGCGTTGTGCGGGCCGACCTGCTTGGCCCACTTGGTGGTGAGCTCGTACGTCGACTTGTTGGGGCCGCTGGTCCAGAAGGCACCGACGGTGTGCGTGCCGGTGGTCAGGCCGCCCTTGCCGTCGTAGCGGACGTCGGCGGTGCCCTTGGCGGTGCCGGTCTTGTTGCCGACGACCGGCTCGTCGAGGGCGATCAGCAGCGACGCCGGGTTCTTGGGGTCGAGCTTCGCCCTGCCCAGCGGCCAGGTGGCGCCGCCGACGACCGCGCTGAGGTGGTCGGTCAGGCCGGCCGGGACGCCGGCCAGTGGGCCGGCGAAGTCGAGCTGGAGGGTGCGGCCGTCGGCGCGGACGGTGGTCGCGACGGGGCCGTCGTAGTCGTAGCCCTCCGGGAGGCGGAACGCCGACTGCGGGATCGCGGTCTTGCTGCCGCCGGGCGGGGTCCAGCGCACGTGGAGGTTGGAGCCGCCGTAGTGCTCGAAGTACTCGACCTTGATGTCGACGGCGTGACCGGCGGTCAGATCGACGGGCTCGCCGGTCTGCTCCTGGTCCCAGTCGTCCACCCAGTGGTCGATGACGAGTTTGTCGTCCACCCAGAGGCGGAAGCCGTTGTCACCGATGATCGAGAAGGTGGTCGCGCCGGTCTTCTCGGGGACGAGCCGGCCGGTCCAGCGGGCGCTGACATCGTTGTCCTGACCCGTCGTGGCGCGCAGCCGGGGTTCGAGATCGGCGAAGTCGAGGGTGGGGTCGAAGGTGGTCGCCTTGAGGGTGGCGAAGTCGAAGGCGCCCTCGGCGGACTGGGTGTAGTACTCGCCCTTGAGGCCGTGGGCCTCGGTGGGGGTGGGGGTGTCGGCGGCGGTGGTGGCCGCGGCCGGGGAGGTCGCCGTCGCCGCGAGGCCCGTCGCGGCCATGGCCGCGACGAGGAGCAGGGCGAGACGGTCTCTGACTCTGAGGCGTCTGGTGCGCACGGATCCTCCGTGGGTGAGGACGGGTGGCGGATCAGGGCTCGTGGTTGGGGGGATTACAACGTTGTCATCAGTCAGGCAGAGGCATGACAACATGATTGCCGGGCTGTGTCCAGGGTGTTGACGGGTCTCGTTCGCCGGGCGGGTTTCTTCGCCCCCGCCGCCCCTTCCCAGTCCCGTCCCCGGGGGCAAGCCCCCGGGCCCCCGAAAGATTGCGCAGTTCCCCGCGCCCCTGATCAGGGGCGCGGGGCTGTGTCCATATGTGGCTCCGCCGCGTGGGCGCGAAACTACAGAACCCTCTGCCCCTTGCCCAGCGCGATGACGCCGCTCTTGGAAACCGTGTACAGCTCGGCGTCCCGGCTCGGGTTGACGCCGATCGTCGCACCCGGCGGCACCTCGACATTCTTGTCGAGAATCGCCCCCCGCACGATCGCCCCCCGCCCGATGTGCACGTTGTCGTGCAACACCGACCCCTGCACCACCGCCCCCGGATCCACCCGCACATCCGGCGAGAGGACCGACCGCGTCACCTGCCCCCGGATGAGACACCCCGCACTGATGATCGACTCACTGGCGATCCCGCCCGCGTTGAAGCGGGCCGGCGAGAGCTGCGTGGAGTGGGTGTAGATGGGCCAGTTGCGGTTGTACAGGTTGAAGGCGGGCCGCTCGGCGATCAGGTCCATGTGGGCCTCGTAGTACGCGTCGAGCGTGCCGACGTCCCGCCAGTACCCCTGGTCACGGCTGGTCTCGCCGGGCACATGGTTGGCGCTGAAGTCGTAGAGCTGCGCCTCCCCCCGGTCGGTGAGCATGGGCAGCAGGGAGCCGCCCATGTCGTGGACCGACTTCTCGTCCTCGGCGTCGCGCTGGAGCGCCTCGATCAGCACCTTGGTGGTGAAGATGTAGTTGCCCATCGAGGCGAACACGCAGTCGGGGTTGTCCGCGAGGCCGGGCGGGTCGGCGGGCTTCTCCAGGAAGCGGTCGACCGTGCGGCCGTCGGAGCCCGGGGTGATCACGCCGAAGGAGGGCGATTCGGCGCGCGGCACCCGGATCCCGGCGACGGTGACGCCCGCACCGGAGTCGATGTGCTGGGCCAGCATCTGGCGCGGGTCCATGCGGTAGACGTGGTCGGCGCCGAAGACCGCGACGTACTCCGGCTGCTCGTCGTAGATCAGGTTGAGCGACTGGAGGATCGCGTCGGCGCTGCCGAGGTACCAGCGCGGGCCGAGCCGCTGCTGGGCGGGGACGGGGGTGACGTAGTTGCCCAGCAGGCTGGACATCCGCCAGGTCGTGGTGATGTGCCGGTCGAGCGAGTGCGACTTGTACTGCGTGAGCACGCAGATGCGCAGGATGTCCGCGTTGACCAGATTGGAGAGTACGAAGTCGACGAGCCGGTACGTCCCGCCGAAGGTCACGGCCGGTTTGGCGCGGTCGGCGGTCAGCGGCATCAGCCGCTTGCCCTCGCCACCCGCCAGTACGATTCCCAGCACCGAAGGTCCACCGCGCCGCATGCCGCCGCCCCTCTACGCCCGGTGGTGCCGCGTTCGCCCGTACGCGTGTGCGGCACCCTGTCTTGTCTGTATTCCCTACCCGCGACGGGCGTCGATTGCCGCCCCGTCGAGGACTTCCTCGTAAAGACGGACCGTACGGCGGGCGACGGCGTCCCAGCCGAACTCGCCGACCGCCCGTGCGCGGCCGGCCTCGCCCATGCGCCGGGCCGTCGAAGGATCGCCGAGGACGGTGTCCAGGGCGTGGGCGAGGCGGGTCTCGAAGCCCGTCTGGTCCTCGCCCGGGTCGAGGTCGACGAGGAGGCCGGTGCGGCCGTCGTCGACGACCTCCGGGATGCCGCCGACCCGGGAGGCGACGACGGCCGTGCCGCAGGCCATCGCCTCCAGGTTGACGATGCCGAGCGGCTCGTAGACCGAGGGGCAGACGAAGACGGCGGCGTGCGTGAGGAGCTGGATGACGTCCGGGCGGGGCAGCATCCGGGAGATCCAGTGCACGTCCGCGCGGGTCCGGCTCAGCTCGTCGTACAGCTCGCGGAACTCGCGGTCGATCTCCGGGGTGTCCGGGGCGCCGGCGCACAGCACGACCTGCGCGGCGGGGTCGATGTGCCGGACGGCGCGCAGGAGGTGCGGGACGCCCTTCTGGCGGGTGATGCGGCCGACGAAGACGACGTACGGGCGGCCGGGGTCCAGGCCGATCCGGTCCAGGACGTCGGTGCCGGGGTCGGGGCGGTAGAGGGTGGTGTCGATGCCGTTGTGGAGGACGTGCACGCGGGCGGCGTCGAGCGCGGGGTAGCAGGCGAGGATGTCGTCGCGCATGGCGCCGGAGACGGCGACGACGGCGTCGGCGGCCTCGATCGCGGTGCGCTCGGCCCAGCTGGAGAGGGCGTAGCCGCCGCCGAGTTGCTCGGCCTTCCAGGGACGCAGGGGCTCCAGCGAGTGGGCGGTCATCACGTGCGGGACGCCGTGCAGGAGCTTGGCGAGGTGGCCGCCGAGGTTGGCGTACCAGGTGTGGGAGTGCACGAGCTCGCGGTCGCGGAGCCCGGCGGCCATGGCGAGGTCGACGGAGAACGTGCGCAGCGCGTCGTTGGCGTCGTCGAGGGCGGGCCAGGGGCGGTGCCGGGTGACGGCGGGGCTCGCGTGCGGAGTGGCACCCTCGCCCCAGCAGTGCACGGCGAGATCGACGAGCGGCGCGAGCTCCCGGGCGAGGAATTCGACGTGGACCCCTGCCCCGCCGTAAATGTCGGGCGGATACTCCCGACTCAACAGTCCCACCCGCACCTGCGACCTCCTGGGTTGCCTGAGCCCATGGTCACCCATGGCGGCGGGGAGGGGAAGAGGGGTTGGCTCTCAGGGGCGCGGGGCTGTGTCGATATGCGGCTCCGCCGCGTGGGCGCGAGAAGCCCCACCCACCCGCACGTCTGGGGGTTCAAGGGGCGGAGCCCTTTGAGGGATGGGAAGGGCAAGGGCGGCGGGGGCGGGAAAAAACGCGTGCGCTCCCCCACCCCCGTCACCCACCCTGGGGAGGACCCCGTGGGCCCCGTACTCCATCGGCAGTAGGACCCAATGAGTGCTCAGGTACGACGACGTACGCCGATCCACGAGGCAAGGTGGTGACATGAAAGCAGCCAGACCACCGCACCGGCCCCTCGGGGCCTCCCCCCGAAGGAGCCACGCATGAGCGCCTTCGCGGTCTCCGTGCTGCTCTCCCTCGTCTCCGCCGTCGCCTACGCCGCCGGAGCCATCGTCCAGGAACGCGTCGCCGCCACCACCCCCGACCGCCCCTACGCCCCCCTCCGCCTCCCCGCCTGGTGGGCCGCGATCGCCCTCAACGGCCTCGGCGCCCTCCTCCACGTCGTCGCCCTCGCCTACGGCCCCCTCAGCCTCGTCCAGCCCCTCGGCGCGCTGACCATCGTGTTCGCGCTCCCGATGGCCGCCCTCTTCGTGGGCCGCAGGGCGGGCGCCACCGCCTGGCGCGGCGCCCTGATGGCGACGGTCGGCCTCGCGGGCATGCTCGCGCTGACCGGCAGCGCCGAGGCGCAGTCCCTGGACAGCACGGAGCGGGTCCTGCTCGCGGCGGTCACCGCCGGCGCGGTCGTCGCGCTGATGACGGCCGCCCGCGCCGCCCACCGCCACCCCGTGGTGCGCAGCGTGCTGCTCGCCGGCGCGTCCGGCATCGCGTTCGGGATCGCCTCGGTGTTCACCAAGACCGTCGCGGAGGACTGGGAGCACGGCGTGACGCTCGCGTCGCTGCTCAGCGTGGCGACGATCGCGGTACTGGCGACGGTCGGCACGCTGCTGTCGCAGGCGTCCTACCGGGGGGCGGGCCTGGCCGCCCCGCTGGCCACGGTCACGGTCGTCAACCCGGTGATCGCCGCCGCGGTGGGCCTGACCATGTTCGGCGAGACGTTCCGCCACGGCACCACGGGCACCGTGCTCGCCCTGGCGTGCGGGGTCGTCGCGGCGGGCGGCCTGATCCTGCTCACCACGGAACGGCTCGGCGGGGAACGCCAGGAGACGGCCGCCGCCGGGGCGGCGCCGGAAGGGCAGCGACAGGCGACGGCCGTCACCGGAGAAGCACCGTCGGCCACCGGAACGGTGCCCGCCCGGCCGCTTCCCGCCCAGCCGCTGCCGTCCGAGTCCGCGCCGCGCCCGCTGCCGGAGCCGGCGCCCGCGATCCCGGCACCCCTGACCGCGGCTCCGCTCCCCGCGTCCCTGCGGGGCCCGTCCCAGTGCACCCCGCCGTACACCTTCGGCCCGTTCTACAGCGGGCCGTTCATCCCGATGCCCCTCCCCGGCCGGCACCGCAGCCGCGTCGGATCCTGACCGGGACCACCAAGGCGGGCGCGCGCTCGCTCAGAGCCGTACGCCGCCGGCCCGCAGATACGCCACCGGGTCGATGTCCGACCCGAACCCGGGCCCCGTCCGCACCTCGAAGTGCAGATGCGGCCCCGTGGCGTTGCCGGTCGAACCGGAGCGGCCGAGGCGCTGGCCGGCGGCCACGCTCTGCCCGGCCCGGACGGAGATGGCGGACAGATGACCGTACTGGCTGTACCGGCCGTCGTTGTGCCGTACGACCACCTGATAGCCGTACGAGCCGCCCCACCCCGCGCTGACCACGTGCCCGGCGGCGACGGACCGCACGGAGGTGCCGGTGGGCACGGGGAAGTCGACGCCCGTGTGGTAGCCCTTCGACCAGGACGAGCCGGAGGCGTGGTAGCGGGTGCCGATGCTGGTGTCGGCGACGGGGGCGACGACCGTACGACCGGACGTCGGCGCGGCGGACCGGTGGGTGGAGGTCTCGCTCTTCCTCTCCGCCTCCTTCTTCGCCGCACCGGACTTCTGTCGCTTCTCGGCGGTGTGCTTCTCCTTGGTGTCCGCCTTCCCGGCCGGACTGGTGGCGCGCGCGCCGTCGAGGGTGAGCCGCTGCCCCGGCAGGATGAGGTCGGGGTCGGAGCCGACGGTCGTGCGGTTGGCGGCGTAGAGGCCGTGCCAGCCGTCGCGCACGTCGTGGGAGTCGGCGATGCCGGAGAGGGTGTCGCCGTGGACCACGGTGTACATCTCGGCGGTGCCGGCCCGCGACTGGGGGGTGGACTGCGGGGCCACGTCCTTGTGCGACGCGCGCTTCTTCGCCGGGGCCTGCGGAGCGGCGGGGGCCTGTTTCCGCGCCGTCTGCCGGGCGGTCTGCGTGTGGGTGCCCGTGTCGACGTCGGGGCCGGGCCCGCCGCGGGCCAGTCCGGCGCGGCCCGAGCAGACCGGCCAGGCGCCGGGGCCCTGGCCGTCGAGGACCTTCTCGGCGACGGCGATCTGCTGGTCGCGGGTGGCGAGGTCGGCGCGCGCCGCGTAGGCCCGGCCGCCGTACGCCTCCCAGGTGGACTGGGTGAACTGCAGCCCGCCGTAGAACCCGTTGCCGGTGTTGATGTGCCAGTTGCCGCTGGACTCGCAGGCGGCGACCTTGTTCCAGGTGTCGGCGTCGGCGGCGTGGGCGACCCCGGTGCCGATGAGCGGCAGGGCCATGCCGGCGCCGCCCGCCGTGACGGTGAGCGAGGCGCGGTTGATCCTGTTCGGCTGATACCGGCGGTGCCGGCCGCGTACGGCCATGGGGAGCCCCCTTGACAGGCGTCAGGAGCGGGCACCGTAACCGCTGCGCGCGGAGCGGGACAAGACCGGTGTCGGCCGCTCCGGCACGTCAAGTGGCCGGATTTCGCCGCCGGTTCCCGTACGCACGGGAGCCGATTCACCGGACGGCTGAGGCGGGCGGCCACCCGCGCACGTACACATGGGCGGACGCGCGGCCGTACGGAGCGCGAATCACCACGTCGGGAGGGGCCGGAGGCAATACTGGCGCTCTCGGCCTTGTTGCACGACACACGGCTTTTGTTGACGACAACCTGAGGAGCCCACGCATGAGCAGTTCAGCCCAGATCGGCGTCACGGGTCTCGCGGTCATGGGCCGCAACCTCGCCCGCAACTTCGCGCGAAACGGCTACACGGTCGCCGTGCACAACCGGACGGCGTCGAAGACGCACGACCTCGTGAACGAGTTCGGGCACGAGGGCGACTTCGTCGCGGCCGAGACCGCGAAGGAGTTCGTCGCGGCGCTGGAACGGCCCCGCCGACTGGTCGTCATGGTGAAGGCCGGCGGGCCGACGGACGCGGTGATCGAGGAGTTCGCGCCGCTCCTCGAGCCCGGCGACATGATCATCGACGGCGGCAACGCGCACTTCGCCGACACCCGGCGCCGCGAGCGCCAACTGCGGGAACAGGGCATCCACTTCGTCGGCATGGGGGTCTCCGGCGGCGAGGAGGGCGCGCTCAACGGCCCGAGCATCATGCCGGGCGGCCCGAAGGAGTCGTACGACTCGCTCGGCCCGATGCTGGAGAAGATCTCGGCGAAGGCTGCGGACGGCACCCCGTGCGTGACGCACGTCGGCCCCGACGGCGCCGGGCACTTCGTCAAGATGGTGCACAACGGCATCGAGTACGCGGACATGCAGCTCATCGGCGAGGCGTACCAGTTGCTGCGGGACGTGGCGGGCTACTCCCCCGCGCAGATCGCGGACATCTTCCGCACCTGGAACACCGGGCGGCTCGACTCGTATCTGATCGAGATCACGGCGGAGGTCCTGTCGCACGTGGACGCGGCGACGGGCAAGCCGTTCGTGGACGTGGTGGTGGACCAGGCGGAGCAGAAGGGCACCGGCCGCTGGACGGTCCAGATCGCGCTGGACCTGGGCGTGCCCGTGTCGGGCATCGCCGAGGCGGTGTTCGCGCGCTCGCTGTCCGGGCACGCGGCGCTGCGCGAGGCCTCGCGCGGTCTCGCGGGCCCGAAGGCGTCCGCGCTGTCTCCGTCCGAGGCGGCGGCGTTCGCGGACCGCGTCGAGCAGGCGCTGTACGCGTCGAAGATCGTCTCGTACACGCAGGGCTTCCACGAGATCGCGGCGGGCAGCGAGGAGTACGGCTGGGACGTCGACCTGGGCGCGGTCTCGGCGATCTGGCGGGGCGGCTGCATCATCCGGGCCGCGTTCCTGGACCGCATCCGCGCGGCGTACGACGCCCGCCCGGACCTGCCGAGCCTGCTGTCGGACGAGACGTTCGCGCAGGAGATCGCGGCGGCGCAGGACGACTGGCGCGAGGTCCTGATCGCGGCGACCCGCCAGGGTGTCCCGGCCCCCGGCTTCGCGGCGGCCCTCGCGTACTACGACGCCCTCCGCGCCGACCGCCTCCCCGCGGCCCTCACCCAGGGCCAACGCGACTACTTCGGCGCCCACACCTACCACCGTACGGACCGCGAGGGCACGTTCCACACCCTGTGGGGCGGCGACCGCACGGAGGTCGAGGCGTAACGGCACCTTCGGCGAGGGGGCGCGTCCCGTCGCCGAGGGGGCGCGGAGCTGTACCAACCTGCGGCTCCGCCGCGCGAGCGCGAACGCAACCCGTGCCCCGTCAGGGGCGCGGGGAACTGCGCGACAAGCCACGACGCACCCGCACCCGGCCCACCACCGCACACCCCCCGAGCCATGAGGCGCACCGGGGGTAGAAGGGGCGCAGCCCCTGGAGGAGGGGAAGGGTAGGGGCGGCGGGGGCGAGAAAATAGCCCCCCGTCCCCCCGCCCCCCGTCAGGACAACGGCCCCGGCGGCTCCGGATCGGGCCCGGGAACGGGCCCCGGCTCCGGAACGGGCCCCGGCCGATCGGGCCCCGGCCCGGGCGGCACAGGCCCGGGCCCAGGCGGCACAGGCGCCGGCCCCGGCGGAGTGGGCGCGGGCGGAGTCGGCACCGGCGGCGCGGGCGCCGGATCCGGCGGCACCGGATCCGGCCCGGGCGTAGGCGTGGGCCCCGGCGGCGTCGGCGCGGGCCCCGGCGTGGGCCCCGGCGGCACAGGATCGGGATACGGCTGCGTCATGCTGTCCTCCAGCCATCGACACGTCGGCTCTGGACTACTCCCCCGCCTACCCGAACCCCGACCCCCCAGTCACCCGGTCGCGCAGGGCGACGGCGGAACACGGAAGGGCGGCTCCGGGAACACTCCCGAAGCCGCCCTCACCGGCAGGACGCCCGTCCCCTTCAGAACCGCCCCGGATGCGCGGCCAGCCACTCCTCCGCCGCCCGCACCAACGCCGCATCCGCCGCCGGCGCCTCCTGAGGATGACGCGCGGCCCACTTCACGACATACGGACACAACGGCGCCACCGCGACACCCTCCCGCCCGGCGATCGCGTAGAGCTCCCGAGCGAGGGACCCTCCGATGCCCTGCCCCTCGTGCGCCGGCTCGACGATCGTGTGCACGGGCACGAGCGCACGGCCGGGCTCGTCGAGCACGAAGTACTCCACCCGCCCGACGACCTCACCCCCGGCGCGGGCTTCGAGCCGCCCCGCCGCCCGGTCGTCACGGATCTCGATGTCGTCACTCACGACCGCACTCCTCGTCCACTCGAAGTCGATGACCACCCGAAGTCGAACCGTCAGGCCGACACGGCCTGCGGGCTGCGCTCCTGGTCCGACCCCGGCACCGGCTCGGACGGGTCACCGCCCAGGGCGACGATACGGTTG
The DNA here is from genome assembly GCF_036226765.1 of Streptomyces sp. NBC_00670. NCBI lineage: Bacteria > Bacillati > Actinomycetota > Actinomycetes > Kitasatosporales > Streptomycetaceae > Streptomyces > Streptomyces sp. NBC_00670. Next base: position 6,513,416 of record NZ_CP109017.1, on the reverse strand, counting down.
TCGCCGTCCACGTGCACGACCCGCGGCCGCAGCGACCGCGCCTCGGCGTCGGACACCTGGGCGTAACTGATGAGGATCACCAGATCCCCGGGGTGCACGAGATGCGCGGCGGCCCCGTTGATCCCGATGACCCCGGACCCCCGCTCCCCCTCGATGACATACGTCTCGAGCCGGGCCCCATTGGTGACGTCGACGATGTGCACAAGCTCACCCGGCAGCAGATCCGCCGCATCCATCAGATCGGCGTCGATGGTCACCGATCCCACGTAGTGCAGGTCGGCCTGGGTGACGGTGGCACGGTGGATCTTGGACTTGAGAACAGTGCGCAGCACTTTGGACTCCTATGTGACGGCTCCCCGCCGCTTTCTGCAGGTCAGGGGCGCTGTTCACTGTACACCGACGCTCCTCACACTCGAAGATGCTGAGGAACATCGATCCTTCTTGGGCAAGAAGGTTCCCCACCTGCGCTTCCGCGTAGAACCGGCTGTTGTGCCATCGCCGTCCAAGAACCCGCTCAAGCACCTGCCTCGGAGTATGCGAGGACTCATGCTGACCAGATGCTGACTTACCTGACGATGCACCAGGTAAGCACTGCGTTGAGCACAGAGCCATCCTCTGCATCGACCTGGAAGTCGTTCAACGAACCCGGCAGCCTGGGGCTTCATCCGGCACCAAAGCATTAGGCGGTCGAGTGGACCCGCCACTGGCTGCCCCACCGCCGCCTGCGGAGCACTCGGTCCGGGCAGCCTCGTGGTTCAAACCTAACCAGGCTCCCGACTGTGACCGATCGATCGCGATCGCTACAACCTGGTGGGCAACTGCGTTCCGGCCGCCTGCCCAGACTGCTACTCCAAGCCGCAAGGCAACGACAAGGAGAAGGCAGTGGAAGAACCCGAGTCGCAGAACGTCCCGCTGCACGTCTCGACAACAACCGGCGCACCTGCGAGTGATGACAACAGGATGTTCGTCGAGGTGCAGCGCGCGGATACGAAAGCAACAGCACTGAGTGGAGTAACCGGTGCCCTACTTGCGATCACGGCAGGGATGGCGCTGGCCGCACCGGTGAGCTCGTCGCGCATGCTCAGCGTGGCTGTGGCGCTGGTGGGCGCACTGCTCGGGGCAGCCCTGGTATCGGCACTGATGGCCCTGCGCCCCATCTTCCCGAAGGACAACGGGCTCGTTTGGCGTGAGGAGTTCGTCGGTGGAGGCAGCGGAAGCAGGCACTCGTCGGCAGCCCTACCGCCACGTCCAGTGAGCTGCGCCGAGATACCGGAACGTGAGGCTGCCCTGACCACCCTTGCGCGCCGAAAGTTCCGGGCAGTCAAGGTGGCCGTCGATCTCACCGTGGCCGCAATCAGTGTGGCCGGATTGGTCCTGTTGCTCACCTTCCTTACCTCCTGAAAATCTCACCCTCTATGGGTTGGTCCCTACGTTTGGGGGGATATGTATCAGTCGCACATGGCAGTGATCGGCGAGAGTCTGTGGTCGCAGTTGCGTACCCTCGCCCCCATGCGGGTGCGCCCGGCCCGCAGTGTCCTCCTGCGGCAGGGGGATCCCGGTACCCATGTGGTCTTGCTGGCTTCGGGGTCGACCCTCGTGACGTTGACGGGGCCGAACGGGGAACGGGCCTTGCTCGCGATACGCGGCCCTGGTGAGCTGCTCGGCGAACTGGCCGTCCTGGATGCGCAGCCCCGTTCGGCTTCTGTGATCGCCGCGGAACCCTGCCACGTGCACCTCATTCCGGCCCCCGATTTCCTTTCCTTTGTCGAGAGCAACGACCTACTCAACCCGCTGCTACGCCATGCGATCGCGCGGGTCAGGGAGTCCGAAGCCGTCAGGCTCGAACTCGCCACCGCGTGTGTTCCCGTACGCCTGGCCGGTGCCCTTCGCCGGCTCGTGGACGCCGCTGCAACGAATCAGCCAGCGGTCAGTGTCCGACTGACTCAGGAAGAGCTCTCCCAGATGATCGGTGCGTCCCGCAACGCCGTCGGTACGGCGATCAAGCCGTGGCGGGAAGAGGGCTGGCTGGAGACGGATCCGGGCGGCGGACTACTGATCCATGACATCACATCGATCACGGCCCACGCCCGCAGCACGATGTGACCGGCCGCACCCGGGCGGTGCCCAGTAGTGGGCACCAGAGCGTGCCCGGGCCGATCAGCATGGGGCACTCGATTCCTCCGTCGTGACCGAAAGGTCGGTGACAGCGTGCCCATTGCCTCACCTTCGTCCGTCGACGTGCCACCGGAGCAGGCACTCCTGGCCGTGGATATGCAGGGCTACAGCCAGATTCCGGAAGCGAAGATGGCGCCCATCCGTTCCGATCTGGATGACGTCCTCACCAATGTGCTGACCCACGTTGGACTGCAGGATCCACGAGACCGGCCCGGTGCATTCAAGGACACCGGAGATGGAGCCATCTTCGTCATGCCGGCCAAGGACATCGCACGGCTGGTCGACCCACTGCTGGAACACCTGCACACAGCGCTCGTCCGCTACGACCGTGAACGGCTCGCCAACGCACCAGCGATCCGACTGCGTGCCGCTTTGCATGTCGGCCCGCTCTCCCTGCCCGACCATCGTGGCGATGCCATCAACGAAGTGTGCCGACTGCTCGACAGCCAGGTCGTGCACGCGGGCCTCACCGTGGCCCGGGAACACCGAGGCGGCTTTCTGGCCGCCGTCGTCTCAGAGGCGGCGTTCCGGCGGACCGTCCGCGCGGGACGGACACCGGACCTCGACGAGGAACGCTTCCTCAGCGCCACGGCGCGGGTGCACGGCAAGACATTCGAGGAGCCGTGCTGGCTGTTCGTTCCCCAGATGACACCGCAAGCCCTCGCACCGCTCATCAGCCCGGAGCCCCTCGGAGGCGGAGGTGGAACAACCGCGCCGACGTCGTCGGCCGGTTCAAACAGCCCGACTGGCGCCATCTTCCAGTTCAACGGCGAAATGACCGACACCACCGTGATCAACACCGTCGGAACGATGCGCATCGACCGGCGCCGGATCTGACCGTGCCCGTGCCCTCGCACCGAGCCGCATCGAAAGGAACCAGAGAGCGCATGTCCGATGACCAATTCCCTTTTCCGCGCCGCTCTCCCGGCGAGCTCGAGTCTCCGTCGACGGGAGCGGATGGCATGGCTCCGCGTCCGCTGGACCCAAGCAATAGCGCCCCTGAAGGCACGGAGCCCGTTGGCGCCAGCCGAGCCACCCCGGCAGCGTTCGTCGTGCCCCCCGTACCGGACACTGGGCCGGCACCGATCACGGTGAACCGGCCGGAGTTTTTCGTCAACCACGCCGACAAGATCATCAACGAGACCCGCAAACCGGGCATCCTCGAAGGCTCCACGCTTTCTCGTCACCGGATCAAGCAGGAGCCGATCGCCCGCGAAGCCCAATGGGCAGAGACGTGGCAGCAGGCTCTGGATCCGGCGGGGTTACACCCGCGGAAGCACGTACTGATCATCGTCGCCCCGCGGTCGTACGGATCGACCACCCTGGCCCTGCACCTCCTCGCCGAGCACACGGGCGAGGAGACCGACATCGTGAAACTGGACGCGGACTGGAAGACACCCAAAGTGGGCTGGCTTCCCGCCGAGGAGCGCCACGCCTACCAGGTCGACCTCAAGGACCCTGAGCACGACCGGATCTCGGCCGATTTCCTCACCATGTTGGAAGAGCATGCCGGGCTTCTGGAAAGACTCGGCTCCTACCTCGTCCTGAACGTGGCCAAGGATCTCTGGACTGATCACTACGCCTCGGTCCAATCCGGCATTCACGTCGTCCACGTCACCGAGCCGCCGCCGGCCCAGGGTGTCGTGGAAGCGCGGCTGAGGGCTCGCGAGGCCGCTGGGCTGATTGCTTACCTTCACTCCGTCGACAAGAGCAAGGCTTCGATAAGCCGTCTCGACGCCGTGGAAGCGGTCCGCACCGCGGACTCGATCATGCTGGCTTGGCGGGAACACGAACGGCTGACTGACACGTCGCTCCCCATGGACGCCCCGTCGTCATGGTCCGCGCTCGATGCCGGACTGCTCGAACGGATCACGTCCGCCATGTCCGACTGGCGAGACAAACTCGACACCCTGTTCGGAGAGACGGTCTCCGGGCATGGAGGCAAGGACACGTCGCTGCCACTGGAAGACCGCTGCCTCCTCCTGGCCCTGGCTGTGTGCCAATCCGCGCCAATGCCCGTAGTGGCCAAAGCCGCCCGCGACCTGCAGCGCATCATCAGCGCCGATGTCGCCAGTGGCAGCGACTTCGCCTCGTCGACAAGTGCGGCATTCGCCGGCCGCGGGTTGCGCCGCCGTGTTGTCGATGTCGGCGCCGGAGTTAGCAGCAACGACGAAGCCATCTTCGACCAACCCGGCTACGGCAGGGCCATCCTGACCTACGTCTGGGACAACTACGAGGTCATGCGCGATCCCTTGCTCAAGTGGCTTATGTCTGGGGACAGCAGCGAGGCGAACGAGCACGTCGTGGATGCCATCGCCGCTCTGACCCTGCGGCACGGGAACGTCGACCACCTCGTACAGCTCGGCTCCAAGAGCTACCCAGTGAAGGATGAACTCCTCAGCGCCCTTTTGGTCCAGGCAGTACAGGACGAACATATCGGCCGCCAAGCGTGGGGCATTCTGTACGGCTGGGCTTCGGGCAAGGAACGGGCGGCCACGGTGGTCGCCGCCTGCCGACAAGTCCTGAACTCCCCGGACGTCACGTCTTCTCAGGCCAGGATGGCCATGGTCCGGCTGCGGCGAGCCGCCAACAGTGGGCACGAATCAGCCTGGCCTGAGGCCCTCGCAGTCTTCATCGAGCAGGCTCAGCACCCCGCCGGGGTGGCGCGGCTCATCACCGAAGTACGAACATGGCAGCAGTCAGGTCGGTCCCGCGGGGCCGGCACCGCAGCCTTCCTGGCCCTGATGTCCGTACCAGGCAGCACCACCCCGTGGCTGCTATCCGATGAAATCCCTTCCGAAGTGAACGTGAAGCGGGCTTTGCAGGATCTATTGGGAGACATCGATACGGCTCCCGACGCCATCAACCGCCTCACCACATGGGTCAGGCAGTCAGCGACCGACCCCGACACCTACGCCCGCGTCCGCGACGGGTTGCTCCCCGTCCTACGCGGCCAAAAGATCTTCAAGGCTTCCGTGAGCCTGATGCAGGCACTGGAGCACGTCTCGGTCGACGGGGAGACGAACGCGGCCAACGACTTCTGGGACCGTCTCGTAGACCCACGTGTCCGTACGGTGTTTCAGCTCAACAGGGATTCGGCGTGAGGTGGTTCTGGCAGCGCCGGGCCCGTACGATCCACTGCGCCCAGCCACGGATGCTCCGCTGCGCGACCCCCGGTATCAACTTCGAGGCCACGTTCACGATCGAGTGGCGCCCCGCGTTACGGACCCGGCTTAATCTCGAAGACCTCGTAGTCAGCCAGACCCTAGCGCGGGCCAGCGAGGTTGCGCAGCTCTTCCCAGCCGTCGAGGTGCGCACCGCGCAGGACACCATCAACGCCGAGCTCGGCGCCCCGGAACACACCCGCGCCACCGGGTACCGGTGTCTGGCTGCCCGTGTGGAACTGGCGCTCTCGGAGAGCTCACGGGAGGACCTTGCTCAGCAGCAGGCTGACGAGGCACGGGTACGGCGTCTGCGGTTCCTCCGCAGGAACCTTTACGAGCAACCCGACCTTTTCGTGCTGGACCGGATCGAAAAGCAAGGCGATTGGCCGGGCGCTCAGCAGGTTGCCGAATGGCAGCGCCTGGCACGGTGGATGGTCGCTGCTGACGAATGGTGGCAGCCCATTCTCGACCAGTGGGAAAAGGTCGGCCAGGGTTTCAACGACATTGAGCTGCAGAACCGGGCCATGCTCGCGCTCTGCGACGCGCTCCAGAAGCTGAAGGGCGATGACTCATCAGACGACTCCTCCGTCGCTTCTAGTACTGCGGAAGGGCGGCGCAAGGAATGAGCCCCGCGCTGTGGCGGATCGTCCTGGACCCCCTCTCTTCCTGGCGTGCACTTCGTCTGCGACGTGAAGCGGACAGCCAATTGTCATTCGATGCAGCCTGGCGGCAGGCACGGATGCTGGCTGCTCCAGACGAGATGGTCTACCGGCTGCACGGCCACCAGTTCCCCATCGAGGACGAAGGAGACCCTGCACAACCGGACAGAGGAACGTACCGTCACCCGTGATGGTGACGGTGAAGGCGTCCCATCCTCCACGCTTCCGGCCGTCGGCGGGCGCCTGAGCCCCGACGAGAAAGCGAGTCTCAGAGCGATGGCCGTATCCAAGCGGCCTGTGGGGAGCTGGCGTCAGTTCCGCTCTCGACGCAGTAGGCCGTCATAGTTCGTTTGCCGGGACAAGTACGGTGCGTGTTCTGGCCCGAGTGAGAGCTACGTAGAGCTTGCGATGGTCTTCGCTGTCCGCGCGGAGGCCTTGTCGTAGTACTGCGCACTCCGCATCAGTCAGTCGGACTCCGACGACGTCCCATTCTCGGCCCTTGGCCTGATGGGCGGTGAGGCCAGGGACCAGGCGCGAGGAGTTACGGAGGCGAGTACTCAGGTTCTTCAACCGCGCTATGTGGGTGGCGTGTGGCCTTTTGGGGAGAGGGCGGTCGGTTTCGGTGGCAACAGCCGCGTTAAGGGCGGACCAGACTTTAGCTGTGTCGGTCGTGCCCTCAAGGTCGTCAACGATGGACTGAAGGAGAGGGCGCAGGCGTTGCGCCGCGTCGTGGGTGATGCCGAGGGTGATGAGAGCGTCGGCGTGGAAGGTGGCGTCTTCACCGAACATACGCTGGGTGACTTCGCTGAGCACCAGGGTGCAGGCTGCTTCTTGAATGTTTCCGGTGGTTGACTTGTAGGCGAGGGGCAGGACATGAGCGCCTGCCTCCCACAGGCTCTTCCATTGCAGAGCGATTAGGACATCCGTGGTCTCGGCCGGGCCCTTGGGGAGTATCTGGCCCAGTCCTGCGCGCAGTTCGGCGGCCAGCAGGGCTTGTCGCGGGCTCGTCCATCGAAACGAGGTGTGCAGGTCCCGCTGGACAAAGCGGGCTTCGTGCGTCAGGGCGGGGACTTCTTCGGGGCGGGCGCCGCGGAAGGCGTAGAGGGCCTGCCACGGATCGCCGACAACGGTGACTTCCAGACCTGCGTCGGCGGCGAGTCGTACGAGGGCCAGGTCGAGTGCGTTGGCGTCAAAGATTTCATCGACGATCAGAGCTCGCGCTGTCTGGGCGAGGCGGGTGCGTACCACGTCGCGTACGCCGGGCGCGTCCAGGGCTGTTTCGAAGACGTGGCGTGCGTCCTGGTGGGTGCAGTACCCCTCGCTCAGCGCCGTGCGGACGTCGTCTGCGTTGGGCCTGTTTGCTTTGCTGGCACGGCGAACGGTCTGGGCCACGACCTGTCCTGTCCTCAAGATGACGGTGGGCTCCCAGTCGCTCCACCGAGTAGGCAGCAGGACCCGCCAGTGGTCGACGACCGTGAGCTCGCGGTGGCCTGCGGGCCAGCGCACGTGGCCGGTGTGCAGAAGGTGGGTGAGCAGCTCACACACGATGGTGTCGAGTGTGACGACGCGATGCGGCCAGTCAAGGACGCTGCGCCCCCAGTGGCGCAGCACACGGTCGCGGAGCTCGGCGGTCGCGGAGCGGGTGAAGCTGACGGCGACAACCGCCCGTTGGTCATTGCCGTTGAAACGCTGAACGCCGAAGCGTTGAGCGGCCACGGTGGTCTTGCCGGAACCGGGGGCAGCTTCGATGTAGACGCGACGGTGCGGCGTCGCCGCCGCGATCAGTTGCTCAGTGGTGAGCCAGTCGGCGGTGTCAGCTCTGGTCATCGCCATCCCCGTACGGGGGGTCCCCCCAGGGAGCGTCTGCCCACGGATCAGGGTTCCGAGTTGCGACTGCCCAGGGATCGGGATCTGCGAAATGTGTCGGAGCGGTGGGCCACCCTCCGGTCGGCGCAGACTCCGGTGGCGGGGCCGGTGGGTCGAACGGCGCAATGTCAGGAACGGCAGGAGACAAGCCAGAGGAGACGTCCTCGCGCTCTGCTTCATCCGTCTTCGAACCATCGTCGCCCGGCGGGTCTGCGGGATGGGGGAAGAGAAAGTCGAACAGCTGCTGTAGATGGTCCGGGACGTGGACGGGGTCACCGCGGTCGATCGCGTCGCTCAGGCGGAAGGCCAGTGCGTCGGCGAAGGCCGCCTTGTCCTTCTTGTGCGGACCCTCAGAGGTATCAGGGGCTCCCTTCTTCCCTTTCCGTTTGCTCTTGAAGAGATCATGCACCGTTTGCGGGGTGATCGGTACAGGAGCCGCTGCGTCGATGTCACGCAACGCTGTCTTGATGAGCTGCTCGTTTCCCTGCGTGATGGACGGCTCCAGCGTCGGGTGGCTGATGAAGGCCTGTACGACCGCCGGATCGTGCTCGTCGAGCCAGCTAGGGGGTTCGGGCTGCTCGGCGAACGGCTTGTCACTGTCCCGCAGCACCGCCAGCCGGGTACAGATCTCTGAGCCCTTCGTCGCCAAGAGGCGAGAGGTCCATGGTCCCACCTTGGTTCCGACATGCATGATGCTGAGCGCCTCGACAAAGGCGCGCTTCGCCTCGTCCGTGCCGGCCCAGGCTCGGCCAAAGTCCCGCAGCAGGGCTGCCTCGGTCACGCCCTCGACGACGACGAGCCGTTCGGCGAACAGCGCGGCAGAGCGGCTGGCGTCCATGTGCAGGCGGGCCATGCGCAGCGTCTTGCCCCGCTCGGTCATAGCAATCCCCGCGATGGGCCGGCAGACCCGCTGGCCCTCCGGCGTGCGCCGCACGACGACGAGGTCTTCGGGGGCGCAGGAGGTGATGATGTCGGTAGCGTGACTGGACAGCACGATCTGGAGTTCGGGACGCTCCCGCACGGTTTTCCGCAGATAGCGCACCAGAGCATGCTGCAGTTGAGGATGAAGATGGGCTTCGGGTTCCTCGATGACGACAGTGGCGTGGAACGGGGCGCGAGGGAAAAAGGAGTCTGCCTCGGACTCGGCCTCTGCCGTGGCCTGTGTGTTTCTCTCTCTGGCCAGTCGCTCCTCATCGGCCGGGGACAATCCCTCGACATCTTCGGCCGGGTCCGGCGCCTTCGCTGCAGCCGCAGCGCGGGCAGCAGAGTCGGGTATCGCAGCCAGCGTCACCGCCATATGCAGCAGGTTTACGTAACCCAGGCCCGAGACCTCCAGCGGGCGGGCCGACGAGCGCCCTTCGACAACGGCCAGCATCAGTTCCAGCACCCGCGCGAGGTAGGAATCGTCTATCACTTGACCCCGCACGAATGGCCACTGACGCTGCACCCCGGAAGTAAGCGCGGCGAGATGCGCGCTGACGCGCTCCTCAACGGCCGCGATGAGCCCGTCCTTGGCAAGGTTCTCCAAAAGTCGGGAGGCCTTCACCCGCAGTGGCACCAGGCTGCGGCTGCCGTCGAGACGCTCCTGCTGGGCTCGAAGCAGCTCGATAAGGATCCGAGTCTCACGACGAGCCAGCTCGTCCAGCGGATGCCGCCAAGCCGGCAGGTAGATGAACTTGAACGGGTCAGTCCCCAGCCCGCGTTGCAATATGCGGTCGTGGTCGACCCGGGCACGGACTGTGCCCAGGTTTCGCTCGAGGTCCGAGAACCACTTTTGGGCGACGCCGTCGGCAGGACTGTGCCAGGTGTCGCGGATGTGCTGCCCCAAGGGGCCCTCGGCCTCCATCGCGGGTTCCAGCCGGTACTGCACCTCGACTCTCGGCGTGCCACCGGTGCCCAACACGGCCGAACTCTGCCGGGGCAGCAGGGGGAACCGGCTGGTGTGCGCCAGGTACAACGAATCGGTGATCGTCGTCTTTCCAGCCCCGTTGGCTCCGAGCAGGACACTGAAACGCCCGGGCAATTGACGCTCGATCTCCCCTTCGGCGCTCGCCCTCAGACCAGCAACCTTCACGCGGTTCAAATACAACAGTTCCCCCAGACGCTGATGGTGCAACAGCTCTTATCATCCCTGCCATGACCGCTGCCCCCAGCCCCGCACCCCGCGGCGGCCGGGCGCAGACGACTCGCCGTTCTCGGCCTGGCGGGATTTGCCCGAACGCTATGGCCCGTGGAAGACGGTCTTCGAACCCTTCCGCTGCTGGTCGGCCGATGGCACCTAGGACCGCCTGTTGGCCAACGCCCAGCAGCATTGCGATGCCGTGGGCACCGTCGACTGGCGCATCGTGACTCCACCACCGTGCGGGCCCACCAGCATGCGGCGGGGCCCGAAAAGGGGGCTCTGGCCGGGCGAGGCGATCGGCCGGTCTCGCGGCGGACTGACCACAAGGATCCATCTTCCCTGCGACGGACACGACCGCCTTCTTGCCTTTGCCTTCGCCCTCACCGCCAGGAACGTCAACGACTGCACCCAGTTCGAGGCAGTAATGGCCCGCATCAGGATCGCGCGCCCCGGGCCGGCCACGGTCCAGACCGGAGCAGGTCGCCGCGGACAAGGGCTACTCGTCCGTGAAGATCCGCGCCTACCTGCCCAGGCGATGCACCAGGGCGGCCATCCCGGAACGGATCGACCAGATCAACGGCCGTATCCGGCGCGGTGAGCGACGCTACTACCTCGACCGTGCCGCCTGCCGGTGCCGCAATGTCGTCGAACGCTGCTGCAACAAGCTCAAGCACCACAAGGCCCTGGCCACCCGGTACGACAAACGCGGCCGCCACTCCCAAGCCATGGTCACCCTCGCCTGCCTGCAACTCAGGCTCCCTGACATTGCGGACACGACCTGAGATTTGTTCTACCGGACTCGCACCAAGACGCGGACACTGTGCCGGGGGTCCTTGCCAAGACGGTCCAGAAGTCCCGCGACTACTGGTGGGGCGTCACGGCCTGCATGAGCTGTCGCCGCTTCGGCCAGAGTACGGCGCACTCGGACGCTCGGGTCTGCGGCAAGACGAGCCGTGGTATCGGCAAAGCGCTGGGGCTGCTGCATACACAGCACTGCGCTGAGCTGCCGAGCCGTGACATGGCTGTGGTCGGCCAGAGCGCGGGCGTCAATGTCCCTTGTGACGTCGCTTGGGAGGCTGTTGAGTGTCAGGGCTGCTTCCTGGACGTCATGGGCATCGTCGCTGCGCAGGAGTTCAACTGCCTGTTCTTTGACCCATTCCTGCTCGTCAGCTGTTGTCGCTGAGGCAGCAGCCAGGCGCAGTCCGGGGCCGCGCAGCGACGCGGATCCCAGGTTGATCTTCAAGGTACTGAGGGGGTGGGCCTGGCCCGTGAACTCGTCGAGTCGGCTTCCGTCGAGCGCGCCCAGGGCGAAGGGCTGACTTGCACGGAAGGTGGTGCCCTTGGTCTCCGATTCCTGGTCGACGACGAGATTGCGGGCGCCGATCAAAGCGTCCTGCCGGTTGGACGCCGACTCTCGTCGATCACTCGCCACGGCAAGGAGCTTGTTCAGGCAGGCTCGCTGATCATCGGAGGCGAGGTGACAGACCATGGCCGAGTCGGGAACCATCGTGCTGCCCAGGGACATGGAGTTGGGCTCCGGCTCAGGCCGACTCAGGATGCGATCCCGAGCCGTCCTGGCGCGCTCCTGCACGTCGGGATGGCCGGGGGTGAGGGCGGCCTGGATCACGTTGGACAGGTAGTGTTCCCGCTTGACCAGCTCGTCGGCTCGCCTGCGCAGGGTGTTCTGTTCGTCATCGCTCAGCGGGCTGCAGGAGGCAGTGCCGACAGCCGAGCTGTCGCCCTGCGGCCAGGCGCCCAGTAGGCGCAGCGTCTGATCCCTTAGAAGTACGTTCAGAGCTTTGTCGGTGTGGACGTCGGCGAGATCGAACAGCCTGGTGAGGGCGCGCATGGCGAGTTCGGGGTGTGCCATGGCGATGGCCACGCATGCGGTCGCGTGCTCGTCGTCGGTGTAACTGTACTGATGGGGTTGGCGGGGGACGTCGGAGCTGAGCAGGTCCAGCAGTGCTGCGGCCTGTTCAGGTGAGCTGCGCGAGGCGAGAGCGCAGGCGCTCTTCGCGGCCTGCACGGCCAGGGACCGTGTAGGTGAATCGACGAGTTCACCAGCCCTGCCGCGTACGGCCAGGTCCAGCATCTCCTCGAACAGCTCGTGGGCCGCCGCGTCCTCGCCCAGGTCGGCTTGTGCCGCAATGAGGGCTGCCCGTGCACGCAGGACCCACCACGGCTGGCTCACGCCGGGCACCAGGGGAAGCAGTTCATCTCCCATGCCCTTGGTAAGCTGTTCGAGCTTCTCGCTGCTTCCGGCGCGCTGGTAGTAGGCCGCCGCCAGGGCGGGTTCGCTGTGGTCGCGGTAGAGGTCCGCGAGCACCGTCACGGCTTCGCTCTCGTCCGCCCAGCTCCCGGTGACCACGCTGTCGGCCAGCCAGCGCCGGGCCGCAAGGACCGCCTCGGTGGGCTTGCCCCTCACCAGCGCCGACATCGCCTGTGCTCTGGGGTCCCGGATGCGGTCCAACAGGCGACCGGTGCCCGTCGTGCGCAGTGCCTGGGCAAGGCGATGCTCGTCATCGATCTCGGTCATCCACGGTCCGTACCGTGCGTTGGCCGCGCGGATGGCGTAAAGCCAGTCGGCGGCCTCTTCGGCAAGTCCCGCGTGGATGCCGTCCTGGACGGCATCCCTCCAGTTCTCCACTGCTTCCTCTGCCCGGCCTTCGAGGGCGCAGCGTCGCGCCTCGCGCGCACTGACGAGTGCTGCGTGCCGGCCCTTCATCCGGTGCCGTCTGGCCTCGCGGAGCAACTCCTGCCGTTGCGCGATGTCGTATTCGGCTCGCAGCAGACGCAGGCGCACAACAATGTCCTGCGTCTGTTCCGTTACTGGCTGGTCTTTTGCCTGTGCGAGGGCTGCGCTGATGAGGCCGTCGAGTTCCTCGAGCGTATGGAACTCGGTGGCGAGCCGGTACTCGCCGAGCATGAGGACCAGAAGCGGCCGGTAGTCGGGGGCGTGTTTGTCGCCGGCTTCCAGGGCGGGGGCCAGACGGCTCATGGTCAGAGGGTGGGCGATGTCCTGGGCGGCCGCGTTGATGAGGGTGGCGTGACGTGCCGTGGCCGAAGCCTCTGGGGTGCGGGAGCTGGCCGCGTCGCGGGCGAACTGCTCGAGCTGGTGGGCCAGGATCCGTGCCTGATCGCTGTCTCCGTGGTGGAGTGCGGCTGCGGCAACTTCGGCCGCCAAGCCGGCTGCCTCGTCGAACAGACCGCCCTCTTGGAGCGCCTCGAGCTGCTTTTTCCGCAAGACGGTGGCATGTCCCCGGTACCCGGCGACGTACAGCCGGTGCGCCAAGTCTCCGTAGAGCCTGGCTGACTCCGCCGGTGCCTCGGTCCGCCTGCTGTCCGCGGCCCGCAGCATCGGCGCCACATCATCTGTGTTGAGGGGCCCGATGAGGACCCTCTCGGCTTGCTCCTGCCGGTCCGGCGGTGGAGCCGGCACCCCTGGCAGCGGAGCGCCCGTGCAGAAGTCGGCCGCCGTCTCCCGCGTCCAGAACTGGGCGACGATGTCGCCGCAGTAGCGCAGGTGCTGGTTGATCTGCTCGGCTCCCCACAGGTCCAAGTCGAGATCAGAATATTGGAGCTGAAGCGCGGCCAGCTCGTCGGCCAGCTGCGTGGCCTCGGTGGAGGCAGAAGTCGCCACAATCAGACGGCCTGCATCGAAGGGACGCCGACCGACGGCGAACTTCTCGACCGCCTTGCGCAGGTCCCCGGCGGTGAACGCCGCGTAGTCCTTGCACTGGATGACCGCGTAGTCACCCGTCGGCTCCCGACCAGCCAGGTCGATGCCGTGCTGCTCTTGCCCCTGGACCCCGTAACGCCGAAAGCGGATGTCCCGCAGGCCCAGTGCACGGCGGGCCAGGGCCAGCATCAGCTTCTCGAAACGGTCCCAGCCAAGATGCAGATCCAGATCCGCTCCCGCAGGCGTGCGCCCCGGGGAACCAGCCGGAGGAGGAGTGCGCAGGTTCGGATCTCCGGCACATGGCGCCCAGACGTCCGCGGCCGGTCCGCGATCACCGCTGGTGCCTTCAGGCTCTCGCAGTGTGCCGGATTCGGAGAGGTTCGGCTTTGTCACGACTGCATCGTCGCACCCGGCACTGACAACGCCCGAGACGCGGACAGGCGCGCGAAAGCGCACGACGATGCGAAAGCGCACGATCAGGCGCTGATAGCTCAGAGATCGGCGGTGGATGCTGGCTTCAGCCGGCGTGCCGCTGCGTGGGATCGAGCGGCTCAAGACAGCGCGTACGAGAGGCGGCTGAAGGCGGGCCGTGGTGCGCTGGCCGGGGTGGGGCCCATCCAGGGATGCGGGGGTGACCCTGTCGTCACCTGCGACAGCCAGAGCCTGCTTCAGATGGGCCAGGTCAACCGCCCCGGCGTCGGGGGAGGAGGCCGCACCGACATCCACATCCAGGCCGCCACTGCTCCCGACGACCCGGCCCCGGTCACGATTTTCCTCGAGTGCAAGGGGTGCTGGAACCCCACACTCCCCACGGCACTGACCGACCAGCTGGTAGCCCGCTACCTGCGCCACTCCCGCACGGCCGGCATCCTCCTGGTCGGATTCTTCGACTGCGACATCTGGGACACCAACAGGCGGCCGGTCTGCTCCCCGGCCCACAGCCGGGAGCAGATCGAGCAGCAACAGCACCAACAGGCCACAGCCCATCGGCTTCCCGTGCAGGCCAAAGTGCTGGACTGCAGGCCACCAGGGCAGCAGACCTGACCATGACGACCCGCCATCCCCCCACCCGCTGTGCGTCCGGTTCAAGCCTCCACATCGATGCCGTAGTCGGTGGCCAGACCTGCCAGTCCGCTGGCGTAGCCCTGCCCGACTGCGCGGACTTTCCAGCTACCCGTACGGCGGTAAACCTCCACCGCGACGGCCACCGTCTCTCCCCCCGTGAACGGCGGCGGCACGAAGGACAGCCGGGCGCCGGACGGCTGAGTGATCTGTGCCTCCCACACGGTGTTCTGGTCCAAGACTGCGCCGGGCGGACCCTCGGGATCGACGCTGACGACGATGGCGATGCTGCTGACGCCTTCCGGGATGAGGCCCAGCTCGGCAGTGACGGTCCCGCCGTCAATGCGAACCCCGTCTTGGAAGGGGTGGTTGTAGAAGACCAGGTCGTCATCACTGCGGACTCTGCCCTCGTCGGTGAGTAGCACTGCGGACACGTCCACGGGCACGCCGGAGGCAGTGACGCGGATGGCGGCCTCTTCGGGTGCCAGGGGCGCGTTGGCTCCCTTGGCCAGCATCTGCTGTCCGCCGTCCCGAGGGCGGACCACCATGGTCGAGCCGTCAGCGAGGGAGAGGCTTTGTTCCGAGGCAGAGCTGATGCCGGTGAGCGCAGCGAGAACCTGCTGGAGGCGAGGCCAGCCCTCTGCCTCCTCGCCGGGCCAGGGCCAGCGCAGACGATGGGCACCGAACTGCTTGGCCGTCGGGGGCTGCCCGAGGGCCTCCTGCAGTTGCAGATAGCGCAGACTCTCGGCGGCCAGCCGGCCAAGCTGCCACTGCCGCTGGGTCTCCTCCGGCCTGTTCAACCACGTGTCGTGGTCGACAGGCTCACCCCCCAGTGCCCGATACACCCGCCGGGCCACGTCATAGCCGTCACCTGTCAGCAAACGAGCAGGCCGTTCCTGCTCGGACGGTGCCGGCTCGCCGATGGCTGTGTACAGCGCTCCCAGGTCGCCGCCGGTCCAGTGGTTGGCGGTTTCCGTGGCGAACCGGGAGAACTGGGTGAGTGTGGGCGGCTTCCCTTTGGCCGCGACGTGGCGGTGGAGCTGGTGCGCGACGTTCTCCAGCTCGGTGCGCCACCGGTGCTGCAGGTAGGTTGCGAGGTGCTGTTCGGCCCAGGCACGCCGGTATCGGGTGATGAGGTCCCGCACCCCTTCGAAGCCCTTGCGGCGGGTGCGGCCGCTCATGCCGGAGGTGAAGATCACCTGACCGTAGGGAGTTTCGACCGTGCTGCTTGTGCTGTCGGTGATGTCCTCCTCCGGCCCCAGCATCTGTTCGGCAGCAGCCAGCTCGCGGAAGAAGGTCGGGTCGACGGGGCAGCCCGCCGCGCGCAGGGCCGCCAGAGACTTGCTGTAGTAGCGGTTGGCGCGGTCCAGGGTGGTGCGGGAGTAGGGTCCTTCGCACACGAACCAGGCGGTCAGACCCATGCCGTGCCAGAACTCGCCCGCCGGGCCCAGTGCGTCGGCCATGATCCGGTGCGGCCGCGGATTGCTGACGATCCGGCCGGGATACCGCTGCAGCGTCACTGTCGCCCACAGCCGTCCGACCTCCTTGAGGACGTCGGCGGGCAGACACTGCTGGTACAGCTGAGGGGTGAAACCCTGCTCGGTCCGCGACAGGCTCATCAGTTCCTCGTCGACCAGACCCCACAAGGAGGGCATCCCCGGCGCCTGGACCGCATGCGCCTGGTCGAAACCCGTCCACCAGCGACGCAGGGCAGCAGTCCGCTCCTCCACCGGGGACACGGAACTGCCCCCGCCGAGGAAGGCGGCCAGCATGGCCTGCACCTCGGCTTCCGCGATGCCCGCCTCGGCAGCAACGTCGGCTGTCTGGACGGACGTGCCCACATACAGGCGGGGCTCAGGAAGAGCGGTGATGATTTCCTCGTCCGGGTGGACAGGAGCCTGAAGGTAGTCCAGAGCGGCCAGCCAGTCGCCTGCGAAGTACGCGGAGACGACCGGCTGCAGTTCTTTGGTGAGTATCCGGCGCGCCAGGGCCGTGCCGGCCCTGGCCTTCTTGGCGAAGCCGGACATCAGGGCTTGGAGCTGCTGGATGCGGTGGCGGGCGACGAGTTGTACCAGGTCGGCAGCGGCGAGGGTGTCCAGCAGCTCCAGGCGGGCCTGCTGCTGTCCCGCCCGGTCCAGAGTCGGCCAAGCGCCGCCGTAGCGGAAAGCTTCCAGCGCACCGTCCCCAATGCCCAAAAGCCGGTAGCGCTCTTCGATCACAGTCCAGAACCGCTGCTGCTGCGTGGGCGGGAAGATGTCTCCCGCCGCTCGCAGCCGGACGGGCTGCAGCAATGTCTCGAACAACGGCACCAGCAGCGCCCACAGCAGGATGGTGTCCGCGCCCTCCACGGCGGTGAGCCGGGCGGTCTCATCGGCGGCCAGTGTCAGAGCGTGGCCGGGACGTTCCCGCAGCAGATGCGGCAGGTTGACCGCCCCCGCCTTCACGGACAGTTTCGCCGGCAGGTACCACGCGCCGCGCTTGTGCTGCTCCTGGACGCTGAAGAAGCCGGCACACAGGGCTGCTTCTGCTGGGGTGAGGGCCGTCACCTCGGCCCTGTCGGGGGTGTCGCGTCCCCGGCCGGGAGTGACGGTGGCCAGCGGCTGTCCGGCCAGGGCAGCGCCGAGCAGTCGGGCCGCCAGGGCGTCGAGCTCGGCGAACCGCCGCTGCTGCCCGGCCGCCGCCTCCAGGCGGAGGGCTTCTCCGGGGTCGGCCTGGATGGCCGGATGCCACCAGTACGACGGGTCACGTACCACCGGTCAGCCTCCGCATGTAGTCGACGAACTGCTCGAACGGGACCGGGGAGGCAGTGCTCTGCGCGTAGACGGCGTAACGCTGAGCCAGCAGCCGCTGCTCCCGCTCCGCCCGCCGTGCCTCGACCCGGTCCACGCCGTGGATCACACGCTCCTCGACCCGGCCCCGCTCGTACAGCACGAACGCGTCCATCCCGCCCTCACCCGCCGGGTTGGTCCCGTCCGGGGCACCGCCACGGCCGTCGAGAACGCTCTCCAGCATGCCGGTGTCGATCAGCGGTGCCTCGAGCAGAACCGTAGGGTCCATGTCGTTGTCCGCGCACAAAGCCTCCAAGTGCTCCTCCAGGCCGAGCTCTGTGTGGCAGACCATGTCCAGGTACTGCTGGTCAGGGGCGAGACGGGAGTGGCGCAGGACGCGGACGCCGCGGCCGACGAACTGGTAGAACTCGCCAAAGCTGCCATACGGCCGCAACGGCACGACGACGGTGATGGGCGGGAAGTCGTAGCCCTGGCCGAGCATCCGCAATTGCACGATGCCCTCGAGGTCACCCGCCTCCGACTCGAACCGCCGCCGTGTCGCGGCGATCGCCGAGGCCGGCATGCTGTGGTGCAGCGTGGCGCAGGCGATGCCGTGCTCCTCAGCGATCCGTGCGATCTGCTCAGCGTGGGCCTGGCCCATCGCCGCGAACAGCACCCGCGGCCTGATGGGGGCCAACAGCTTGGCCTGCATGTCCAGACACGCCCGGGTCACCGCCATCACCTGCCGGATCGGCGCCTCGGACTGCGCGGTGATCCGCGCCAGCTTCCGCTCGTCCCCCAGCACACGCAGCAGCGCATCACGGCCCACGACCTGCTCGCGCCGCCCGTCCGGCCACACCGCCTCATACACCGTCGACGCCGTCTCGGGTGCGAACCGGTGCACCCGCAGGTTCTTCGCCACCCCGTCCGCGACGGAGTCCACCAGCCGGTAGCGATAGACGACATCCGCGTCGATTGGCCTGCCGTCCAGGCGTGTGAAGCACGCCGACATCAACAGCGTCCGCGCCTGCGGGAAATGCGCGAACAGCCGCTGGTAGGAGTCGCTGGCCGCGATGTGCGCCTCGTCGACCACGATGAAGTCGACGTCCTCCGGCTCCAGCTTCGCCAGCAGGTCCCCGCTCTTGTCCCCCGTGCCCAGTGCGTGGAAGTTCGTGACCACGATGTCCGCGGCCAGCAGCCGCTCGCGGCCGACCCGGCTGATCTGCTCCCCGTCCGCATCCAGCACCAGCGTCGACGGCGGGCGGGCGCCGGGCAGCATCGGCCCGCCCGCCAGCCCGTACAGCACATTGCCCGGCGCCCCCGCATCGAGCGCCGACGCGAAAGTGCCGCGGATCACCGACCCCGGCGTCACCACCAGCGCCCGCCGCCGGGTAAACGACAGCGCCGCCGCCACGCCCAGGGCCGTCTTGCCGGCCCCGACCGCCATCACCGCGGCCGCATTCCGGCCGCCGCCGGCGTAGTAATTCGCCAGCGCGACCAGCGCTTCGTCCTGGCAGGACCGCAGCGGCCCCCGGTCGACCCGGTCACGCACCTCGTCGAAGTAGGAGCTCTCCGCCACTGGCCCGAACGCGCCCATGCCACGGGGCGGGCCGGCGGCAAGCATCGGGTTGCCGGCCATGTCCGGAACCTCGACGACCGGCACCGCTGTCACCAGCGCAGCGAGCACCGGATCGCGCCGCAGCATCGCCTGCAGCTGGGCCACGCAGCGCGCCGTGTCCGTGCGCACCGCGTCGTAGGAGAACCGCAGAACCGTCAGGCCAGTGGCGGCCAGGTCGTTCTGCCGCAGCCGGTCGTAGGTGAATGCTGCCCGGTCGCTGTGGAACGCGAAGCCGTCCAGCTCGACAGCCAGCCGCAGCGTCTGGCCCACGATTAGATAGTCCAGCCGGTAGGTGCGCTCCTGCACGGTGACCGGGTACTGGCTGTGCACCCGCTGCACGATGGCCGCATCCGCGGCAGGGGTGAGAACCCACCGCAAGAAAGCTTCCTCAAGGTAGGACGCGGCAGGCACGAGCCGTTCCAGCCCAACGCTCACCGTGCCCCGCCCGCCGTCGTGGTCTCGGCTGCCAGCGCACCGGCCTTCTCCGACAGCCGGGCCACTGCGTCCTCGCCCTGACCGAAGCGGACCAGTCGCCTCGACACCGTGAGTGCCTCGACGAAGGCACCCTCGCGCTCCAGCAGACCGATCAACCGGGGCACAGACGTAACCCGCACAAACCTTCCCGCCTCCATGTCCTCGAACGACACAGCCTCGGGCGCAGCCTCCATCAGCTCCAGATCCAAGAGGGCGAACACTTCGAGCAGTTCCAGTGCCGCAGGGTGCGCACGGCGTGTACTCCACAACCTCTCGACCGCGTTCTGCAAGACGAAGTGGTAGTCCATCGCCGAACCCGGAAGCTCCAGAGCCTCCCACACTCGAGCGATCAGCTCCTCGCCGTGTACGTCGTGCGCTACGTGCCGGCTGGCCGGCGTCGCAGAGGTGTGTCCCTCGGGGATGGGCCACATCGCGCTGCCGAACGACTCATCCGGGCGCACCCCCGCTTCGGGCAGCCTGCCACGGACGACGCCGGGACTCCCGCCGAACGTCATCCCGGGAATCGACGCCATGCGCTCAAACCACGCCCTCACACACCCCGCCCTCCCGAGCTGGGCAGATCACTTCTGCGCCAGCCGCCCTCTACTCTGCAACAGCAGTTGTTCATTGTCGCAGCCCGCACACCAACGCACCGCCGATCTGAGCGACTTGCCAGCCCGACCACTGAGGTCCTCAAGGGATCAGCACTGTCACTCACCCGGCGCGGCTATCCCGGCTACTGCCTGCTGGGGCACGCTGCGTCACTGGCTCCGTCCTCGCCGCGGTGACGGTGCTGCCGCTTCATCGCGGAGCCGCGAACGCGGGATGAGGACAGCCGAGGGGGACAGCCACGGTCCACAGAGCTGAGGGCCCATGGGATCACACCTATAGGCAGACCCTCCCGGACCAAAAGGCTCTGAAGCGCAATTTCCTGCCTCTGCTGGACTGACGTAGACGCCCCTGGACGGCCTCTACAACCTGTGCCATGTGGTGCCGGTGCAGCCCAACCAGAGGGCAGCACGACAGGTTTCGCCACGGTGTCAAGCCGCGTCCCAGAGTCCCGCGTCAAGGACACGCGCCGCCTTGGTGATACTTCCCGGCATCAGGTGCCGGTAGGTGCGGTACGTCTCCTCGATCGACTTGTGCCCCATCCACTCGGCCACGTCCGTGATCGGAATGCCTCTGCCAAGAGCGTTAGAGGCGAAGTAGTGCCGGAAGCCATACATCCCCATCCCGTCCACCACAGGCAGCTTCTCGAAGAGTGCGCGGACGCGCCGGCGTTCCATCGGCTCCGTGTAGTACCCGCTCGGCCCCCGCAGCAGATTCCCCTCCCGCGTGGTGCCGTGCTTTGCCTCATAGCGTTCGATCGCCTCCCGTACCGAGCGGGGCAGCGGAACCTCCCGGAACTCCCCCACCTTGCGATGCTTCAGCTTCGCCGGCCGGTGCGTGTTGGAGTGGATCTGCTCGTGCACCCGGTACACGTCATCCGCCACCAGATTGTTGACGTTCACGGCCCGCGCTTCGCCGTTACGCAGCCCGCACCCCACCATCATCACGATCTCCAGAGCAAGGTCCTCACCCGCCACAGCCAGAGCCCGCCTCACATAAGCCAGGTCCGGAATGACCACCCTCTGACGAACGTACTCTGGCTCCTGCACCCCCCTCACCGGGTCATCAGCCATCGCCCCCTTGTCATAGGCGTCCCGCAGAATCGCCTTGAGCGCACGCAAAATATTGACCTGATTACCCCGGCCGACACCGTCGGCCTCCAAGTCATCCAGAAAGCGCTCCACCACCATCGGCGTGACGGATATCAACTTCCGTGACCCCAGACGCGGAACGATATGCACGTTGATGGAGCTGCTGACGTGCTCGCCCGTCGAATACACGGTCATACGACGCTGCCGACGCAACCACTGCCTCGCGAACTCCGCGACCGTCTGCTGACCCAACTCCCGGCGCGCCTCCGCGACAGACGGCTCCGTGCGTTTCTTCTCCGCGTAGACCTCTATGAGGCGGTCGATCGCCTCGTCCTGCGTTGCGAAGCCACCCTCCTCAAGCTGCTTCCCCACGCCGTTACGGAAACGGATCGTGTACGGGTGCAGGCACCGCGTCGGCCTGGCACAGCCGCAGTCCTTGAAGAACGACCCCATACCGCGAGCGAGCTGACGAGCCACGTGACGCACCTTCCGAGCGGGAGCCGGGCACCTGCGCCCAGGCCCTCCGCCGCGGCGGCCACCAGGTCAGCAAGCCAGGACGCCCTCGCACCCGATGCTGACCATTTGCTGACCTGAGCGACCCTACTACGCCTCTGACCTGCACAAACGCCCAGATACTAGTGTCCTGAGTCGTTAGTTCGCGTGCGGTTGTAGAGTGTGGCGATGCCTGGTCCGAAGCCGTTGCCGCTGGAGCTGTCCGATCACGAACGCAGGGTGCTGCGGGGCTGGTTGCGCAAGCAGACTGCGTCGCAGGCGCTGGTGATGCGGTCGAGGATCGTGCTGGCATGTGCGGAGGGTCGGCCGAACGCGGAGGTCGCGCAGGACCTGGGCATCTCGCGGGAGACGGTGCGCAAGTGGCGGTCCCGGTTCGCCGCGGACCGGCTGGAGGGCCTGGTGGACCGGCCGCGTTCGGGTGCACCGCGGAAGATCACGGACGAGCAGGTCGAAGCCCTGGTCGCCAGGACGCTCGGCCAGACGCCGCCGACGGGTGATTCGCACTGGTCGACGCGTTCCATGGCCCAGTCGGCAGGCATGTCGCAGTCGGCGGTCTCGCGGATCTGGCGGGCTTTCGGCCTCAAGCCCCACATCGTGGAGACGTGGAAGCTGTCGACCGATCCGCAGTTCGTGACCAAGGTCCGCGACGTGGTCGGCATCTACCTCTCGCCGCCGGAGAACGCCCTGGTCCTGGCGGTGGACGAGAAGTCGCAGATACAGGCCCTGGACCGGACCCAGCCGGTGCTGCCGATGGCGCCGACCGTGCCGGCGAAGATGACCCATGACTACGTCCGGCACGGCACGACCAGCCTGTTCGCCGCCCTGGACATCGCCTCCGGCTCGGTCATCGCCCAGCACTACCGCCGCCACCGCCACCAGGAATTCCTCCGCTTCCTGAAGGTCATCGACGCCGCCGTCCCCAAGGACCTCGAGCTTCACCTGGTCCTGGACAACTACGCCACCCACAAGACCGAACCGGTCAAGAAGTGGCTGCTGCGGCACCCCCGCTTCCACCTGCACTTCACCCCCACTTCGGCGTCCTGGCTCAACCTCGTCGAGCGCTGGTTCGCCGAGCTGACCTCCCGCAAACTCCGCCGCTCGGCCCACCGCAGCGTCATCGAACTCGAACGGGACATCCGCGGCTGGATCAACGAGTGGAACAAGAACCCCAGACCGTTCGTCTGGACGAAGACCGCCGACAACATCCTCGACACCCTCGCCGCATACTGCACACGAATTAACGACTCAGGACACTAGATCTTGGACTTGAACATGGTGCGCAGCATGTCGAACTCCTGGAAGACGGCTCCCTGCCCGCTTTGTGCAGGTCAAGGGCTGTCTTCACTGTACACGGGCACGCCTCACGGCCGAAGGCCTCGCGGAATATCGCGCACCGTACCGGGCGACCGCCGTTCCCGAACGGCCCTCGGCCGACGGTCCCTCACTCGCACCTGGGACAATGGCGATCAGTCACGGATACGGAGTGCTGCTGTTCATGCGGTTTCGGAAGAGCGCTGTCATCGCGGTTGTGTGCGTCTTGGCCGCCGGTGTCTCGGGGGACCGTGTCGGCATCTCCGCGCCCGCGGGGGGACCTGTGGAGGATCTCCTGAACGGCAGGGACTGGGCGCACTTCGCCGGCGGGAGGCCCACGCACGCAGGGGTGCGGGTCACACCCCTCGACCGGCGCATCACACGCCAGGACGGTACCGGTGGACAGCCGAACCCACCGGTGAACCTGCGCGGCCCCCACATGGTGTTCCGAGGGGATGTCCGGATCGAGGCCGGCCTGCGGCGCACGGATCACACGGACGCCTACCTGCATCTGTACGGTGAGACGCCGGTCATCTACGACGAATGGCGCTACGAACGGCGCGGCGTGCGCATCGGCGTGGTCGGCGGGAGGCTTCGGATCGACCGCTGGGACGGGGACTCCGACAGACCTGCGCTGACCCGCACCTTCGGGAGCGGCCTGGGGCGCGAAGTCCGCCTCGCCGTCGAAGTCCGCGCCGACAGGCTTGTGCTGGAGGCCGACGGCAGGGTCGTGGGGACCGTTCCCGCGCGGGACGTCTTCCGCGGTGGCCGCATCTGGTTCGGCGCGGACGCGGGAGCCCGCGGGAAGGGCTGGACCCTCAGCGATCTCCACGCGCGGTCACTGGGGCGGGGCCGGCTGTCCGTCGTGGACGCGCCCGGCCTGCGAGTGCCCCGGTCCAGCGATGCGATGCGCGATCTGGCGGCGGTCCTCCCACGCCCGATCCGCATGGGAACCGCCCTGGCCGCGGGCCCCTTGCTGACGGACAGCACCTACCGCCGGACGGCGGGTGAGGAGTTCTCCATGCTCACGCCGGAGAACGACTTCAAGCCGCAGTTCGTCCAGCCTCGACGCGGCGTGTTCGCGTTCGCGGAAGGCGATACCTTGGTGGACTTCGCCGAGGCCAACAGGATGAAGGTGCACGGCCACACCCTCGTCTGGTTCGAAGCCCTGCCCGCATGGATGCGCGCCGAGATGACGCACGAGCAACGCAGGCGCGTCATGGTGGAGCACATATGCGCGGTGGCGGGCCACTTCCGGGGGAAGGTGGCGGAATGGGACGTGGTGAACGAGCCCATGTCCGACGAGGACGAGGACTACTCCAACGGCAACCGGGGCGTGCGGCCGCAGTTGTGGTTCGAAGCGATGGGTGAGCAGTACATCGACATCGCCTTCCGTGCCGCCCGCGAGGCCGACCCGGACGCGGTGCTCTACCTCAACGAGTACGGGGTGGAGGAGGACGGTCCACGCTGGGATGCCCTCTACGCGCTGCTGGTCCGGCTGAAGGAGCGGGGCGTTCCGATCGACGGCGTCGGTTTCCAGGACCACGAATACGCCGCCGGCGACCGTACCGACCCCGAGGTCTTCCGACGCAAGGTCCGGGCTCTGGCCGGGCTCGGCCTCAAAGCCCGGGTCTCGGAGGCTGACGTCCTCGTCGACGAGGACGAAGAGGACATCCAGGCCCGTCAGTTGGCGGGGAAACTCGCGGTCTGCGTCGAAGAACCCAACTGCACCTCGTTCTCGACCTGGGGGTTCACCGACAGGTACGGCTCCACGGCCGACCTGCGGCACTATCCCCCGAGTCCGGGGAACGCCCTGCCCTGGGACGCGACGTACGAGGCGAAACCCGCCTACTGGGCACTGCGTGACGTCCTGGACGACGCTCGCCACTCAGGTACGGGATAGGCCACCCGCGTGCCGCCCGCTGCTCCGGCGGACGGCACGCCCTCACGTCGCTCAACGCTCCGACGCGAACCGTACGAACTGTCCCCAGCCTGCGCGGCCGACGGCGAAGGCCGAACGGGCCACGTCCTTGGAGTCCCGTACGTGGACGGCCTGTTCGGTGACGGCGACCTCCACGCAGTCGTCTCCCTGGGTGCCGCTGTAGCTGGACTTGAACCAGGCGAGTTCCGACGTACCGCTGCTCATAGCTCTCCTCGCAGTCGCTCCAGCAGGTCCCTGGATTGCTTGGGATTGAGGGCCTGTGAGCGCAGTGTGTCATAGCGTCGGCAGAGCAGACTCATCTCTTTCGGGTCGGAGATCAGCCGTCCGTTCTGCTGCCCCTCGGAGTAGCCGACTCGACGCCCCTCCAGGGTCTCCAAGATGCGCATGGGTCCGTCAAGGCACCCGTGGAACTCCATTTCCACCGGCACCACTTGAAGCGTCACGTTGCGCGGCGCGGTCAGCTCCAGCACGTGGTCCAGCATGTTCGTCTGAACCTGCGCCCCGCCCAGTCCGCGCCGTAAGACCGACTCCTCGACGATGAAGCCGAACGGCACGGTCGGCTGCTCCCGCATCATCGCCTGCCGGTCCATGCGGGCCGCGACCTGCGCCTCCGTCTGCTCGTCGGTCAGCAGCGGAATGCTGTTGTCGAACACCGCCCGCGCGTACGCCTCCGACTGCAACAACCCCGGAACCAACCGGCACTCGTACGTGCACAGGCTCACCGCCTCCCGCTCCAGCCGGGCCCACCGCCGGAACCATGCCGCTAGCCCCGCCTCCCCCCGCGTCAGATGCCGCGCGGCCCTCCGCAGGGCACCGGTGTTGCCGAGGGCTTCCTCCGCCCGCTCCACGAACGCCTCGTCCGGCATTCGCCGTCCCAACTCCACCGACTCCACCGTGTGCTTGGAGTACTGGACAAGGGCGGCCAGCTC
This sequence comes from Streptomyces sp. NBC_00670, assembly GCF_036226765.1. NCBI lineage: Bacteria > Bacillati > Actinomycetota > Actinomycetes > Kitasatosporales > Streptomycetaceae > Streptomyces > Streptomyces sp. NBC_00670. The sequence goes on along the minus strand of NZ_CP109017.1, from coordinate 6,487,434 downwards.
GGTCCGGCTGAGCCCGGCGTGTTCCCGCAGCGCCTGAACGAACGCGCCGAACGTCCGCAGACTGTCCGACGGATGCGGCTCTCGCTCCCACTCCCCCGTCGGAACCGCCCGCGCACCGGCCGCCGCCTCCCCCTCGACTCCCACCACGTCCATCCGCCGCCCCTTTCCTCGTCTCCGCGAACACCCCCAGCCTGACGGATCATCAGACGTACCGTCCACTCTTCGTGTCCGTACGCTGACTCAACGTACGGGGTGCCACACTCGTCCCCGCCCCCGTCCGACCGCCACCCTGAGGTCACCAAGCGCCAGGAGAGACCGTCCACGTACACCGCTGACCTGCGGAGACACCGGGCGGCGGCTCTGCCTGGCCGCGTCAGACGAGCTGGAAGGTGCAGTGATGCAGAACGGAACCGACCTCTACGCGCTCGACCTCAGCGGAGCCGCGTTCACGAAGGCGTGCGGCGGCCCCTGTACCGAGGGGTGCGTGACCCTGGCCCGGATCGGCGAGGACGCCTGGGCCCTGGGCGACAGCAAGCGTCCGGACGCGCAGCCGTTGCGGTTCACCACGGAGGAGCTGGACGCGGCCGGTATCGACCCGGCGCGCTTCGGCATCGGCGTCTGACACTCCTCCGCCCCCTCCCGCCGGTCGGGCCGGGCCCGGCCGGCGCCTCTCGAAGCGGGAACAGCCCATGCACCACCACGCCTACCTCTGGACCGGCCCGAAGGCACGCTTCGACGACGAGGCCCTGCGGCGGCCCCCGCACCCCGATCCGCCCCCGCCGGGAGGCAGGCCGGAACTGATCGAGCGCTACCGCCAGGTCGCCGCGGAGTTCCGCACGTCGGACCTCCCGCCGCTGGAGACGGCGTACTGGCTCGTCAAGCCCCGCACACTCGTCCGGGGGACATGGGACGAGGCGAAGGAGGCGGCGGCCTGGCTCGGCGAGCGGCTGGCCGAGTACACGCCCCGGTTCGCCGCCGAGGCCGACCGGGACACCGCGCGTCTGGCCCGGCTGGTGGACGCCGCCGCCGAACGCCTGCGTTCGGGCGCCGACGTGTCATACGGCCACTACCTCGAACGCCCCTCCTACCTCTCCCTCGCCGTGGTGACGTGCTCCCCGAACCGCTCGGCACCCGAACTGCCGTGCCCTCGCGCGTAGAACCCGCCGATCGTTCACTGGATCAGGTCGGTGTGCGGGTGCTCGGGGGAGGCCGGGCAGACGTAGAGCTGCATGTTGTCGGCGCTGCCCACTTCGACCCGCGTGGGCTGGGCGGGGGACAGGCCGGCCCGGTGGCCGGCGGCGTGGGCGGCGGCCCGGTCCTCCTGCGGCGCCCAGCCGCGCGTGCCGCCGTCCCATTCGAAGGAGGCGATGGTCAGCAGCGGGACCATCCGGGCCTCGCAGACGGCGCAGTACCTGCGGTACGGGTCGGTGCGGCCCCAAGGCGGCCAGCCCCCGACCTTCCAGCCGGGAGCGTCGGCCAGCTCGCTGTCGTAGAACTCCGCCGGATACTCCTCATAGGAACTGTCCAGGTCCGCACCGGCGGCCTGCCACCGGCTCCAGTCCCCGACCACCTGTCTCAACTCCCGGCTCAGATCGAGGCTGTCGGGATACTCGGTGATGGCCTCCGGTGCCAGCAGGCACGGTTCGGGCACGTAGCCGGGGTAGTTGGCCTCGTACGGTTCCGGTGGGGTGGCGAGGACGTCGACGACCGAGGCTGCGGTCCGCCAGAACACCGCGGTCGCGGGCTTCCAGTCCGGCTCGTGGTCGTAGGGGCACCAGAGGACCTGGAGCAGATCGGCCTCGCCGGGCGGCCGCAGCAGGGGAACGTCACGCAGATACAGCTGAGCCACGGGCAACAGGGGGACCGGGCGGTCCGCGGGCCAGGGAGGGCCGGCGTCGAGCCGCTCCGCGAGCCGCGCGGCCTTCTGCTCCAGTGCCGCCACCTCCTCGGGCGTGAACGAGGGACCGTAGGGATCGTCATGCCGCCGGGCCCGGTCGTGCCTGTCGAGCCGTATCTCCGCCGGTGACTGGCGGAACCCGCTGTCACCGTGCAGGTGCGTGTCCTCGCAGTGCGGCCAGGGTTCCCCGGCCGGCCACAGCAACGGCCCCCCGACCGAGCTGTCCCCGACCGAGGGCGATCCCGGGCGGGGGTGCAGCCGGATGGCGGGGCGGGCCAGCGCAGCCAGTTCGGGGAAGACCGCGGTCACCTCGACAGAACGCGGCGGAGTAGTCCGTTCGAACACCATGCCGGCGATCCTGCCATCCCCCACTGACAGTCCCCCGCCCCTCGATGGGCATGGCCGCCCGCCCGGTACGCCCGCTCCGCGTACGGGCGCGCCGCACATCTCGCTCGGCTGCTCGCGGTGGCCGAACCACGCTCCCGCGACGCTTCGCACGACCTCACGGAGCGCGCCGAACTCAGCGGCAGGCAGCACAACCCTCGCGTCGCAGCGCTCAACGCTCAGGCGCTGCCGGGGCCGGAGGTCGGGGCGTACTCGTACCAGTCGAACGCCACCGACCCCTCCGTGGCGTACATGCCGATCACCCGGCCGGTGAAGCCGCCGGCGATCTCGGTGGACAGGTAGCGTCCGTCGAGTTCGGCGAGTGGGTGGGTGTGCGGGGTGGTGGGGTCGCCGAGCGTGAAGGCGAGGGTGTCGGGGCCCGTGGTGCCGCCGTCGGTGAGTGCGGGTGAGGCGGGGACGAGGTCGGACGTGCGGATCGTCACGGTGAGGACCAGTGGTCCGGGCGGGGCGGGTCTGCGGGCCACGGTCTGGCGGAGCGGTCCGATCCGGGCGAGGACGGCGACCTCGCCGTTCCCGGCCTCCACCTCGTAGTGGTGGGCCTCGTCCAGGCGCACGCAGAGGCCGCCGCGTCCCGTGCCCGGCTCGATCAGGGCGGTGACGCGGCAGTCGTGGTGCTGTTGGCGGCGGCCGACGAAGGTGTACCCGGGGCTGTCCAGGGTGGGGCCGGTGGCGTGGAGGAGCAGCCGGCCCGGGCGTTCGGTGAGCGACCAGGAGCCCTCCGGGCGGGCGAACGGCGAGATCCAGTGCGGGGCGAGGGCGGGGGCTTCGAAGTCGTCGCGGGCGGGCGGGGCCGGGACGGAGTGCCGGGCGCTGTCCGAGGCCGGGACGGGGTGCCGGGCGCCGCCCGGGGCCGGGTGGCGCTCGGGGACGGGCGTGACGACGGGCCAGCCGTCCGCGTCCCACTCCACGGGGGTCAGGAACGTCTCGCGGCCGAGCACGTGCACGTCGGGCGTGAAGCCGCGGGGGCGGACGCCGAGCAGGACCATCCACCAGGTGCCGTCGGGGGCCTGTACCAGGTCGGCGTGGCCGGTGTTCTGGATGGGGCGGGCGGTGCCGCTGTGGGACAGCAGGGGGTTGGCGGGCGCCCCCTCCCAGGGGCCGCGCGGCGAGCGGCTGCGGGCCAGGGAGATGCTGTGGCCGCGTTCGGTGCCGCCCTCCGCGATCAGCAGGTACCACCAGCCGCCGATGCGGTAGAGGTGCGGTGCCTCGGGGTACTTGAGGCCGGTGCCCGACCAGGTGGGGAAGGGGCCCTCCAGTACCTCACCCTTCACCGGGTCGATCCGCGCCATGTTGATGCCCCCTTCGGGGCCGGAGAAGGCGCACCAGCAAGTGCCGTCCTCCTCCCAGGCCAGGTCGGGGTCGATGCCGGTGAGGTCGAGCCACACGGGGTCGCTCCACGGCCCCTCGGGCCGCTCGGCCGAGACGAGGAAGTTGCCGCCTCCGTCGATGTTGGTGTTGACGACCCAGAAACGGCCGTCGTGGTGACGGATCGTGGGAGCGTAGAGGCCTCCGGACGCCTTGGCCCCGGGGACGGGCAGCGGCAGTTGACCGGGCCGGTCCAGCACGTTGCCGAGCTGCTCCCAGTGCACGAGGTCCCTGCTGTGGAAGAGCGGCAGCCCGGGAAAGTACTCGAAGCTGGAGCACACCAGGTAGTAGTCGTCCCCGACCCGGCACACGCTCGGATCGGGGTGGAATCCGGGGATCACCGGGTTGTCGTACATATGCACGGAAGTATGTTCCCTTTCCACGGGCCGCGGGGCCGCCGCCATGGTGGCGGCGGCCCCGGAACCCCTCAGTGCCGGCAGGCGATGACAGGCCGTGTCAGGACGTCAGTGTCCAGTGCTGGTTGCTGCCGCCGGAGCAGGAGTAGAGCTGGAGCTGGGTGCCGTTGGCGGTGCCGTTGCCGACGGCGTCCAGGCAGAGTCCGGACTGGACGCCCACGAGGGACCCGTCGGAGTTGAGGCGCCACTTCTGGTTGTCGCCGCCCCAGCAGCTGTAGATCTGGATCCGGGCGCCGTTGCCGCTGCCGGCGGCGTCCAGGCACTTGTTGCCGTAGACCCGCAGCTCACCGGCGGCCGTCTGCTCCCACTTCTGGTTGTCGGCGCTGTGGCAGTCGTAGAGCTGGACCTGGGTGCCGTCGGAGGTGGCGGCGTTCGGCACGTCCACGCAGCGGCCCGAGCCGACGCCCTTGAGCTGTCCGCTCTGCGTGCCGCCGTCACCGCCGTCGTCGCCGCCGTCATCTCCACCGTCGTCACCGCCGCCGGGCGAGGCGCTGTTGAGGGCGTTGAGGACGGAGGTGTAGGCCGACTTCTTGTTGCCGTTGTTGTCGAACAGCAGCGGCGACTGGCTCGAGCGCCAGGAGTCGCTGTCCCGCACGCCCCAGACGGTGATGCCGAGGCAGCGCGAGACGGCCAGGCAGTCGTTGACCACGTTGGCGTAGGTCGTGGCCGAGGCACCCTCGATGTCGAGCTCGGTGATGGCCACGTCCACGCCGAGGGCGGCGAAGTTCTGCAGCGTGGTGCGGAAGTTGCTGTCGTAGGGGCTGCCGCTGTTGAAGTGGGACTGGAAGCCGACGCAGTCGATCGGCACGCCGCGAGACTTGAAGTCGCGGACCATGTTGTACACGCCCTGGGTCTTGGCCCAGTTCCAGTTCTCGATGTTGTAGTCGTTGTAGCAGAGCTTGGCGGACGGGTCGGCGGCCCGCGCGGTGCGGAAGGCGACCTCGATCCAGTCGTTGCCGGTGCGCTGCAGGTTGGAGTCGCGGCGGCCGCCCGAGTTGCCGTCGGCGAAGGCCTCGTTCACGACGTCCCACTGCGCGATCTTGCCCTTGTAGTGGGCCATCACGCCGTTGATGTGGTCGATCATCGCCTGGCGCAGCGAGCTGCCGCTCAGGCTCTGCATCCAGCCGGGCTGCTGGGAGTACCAGGCCAGGGTGTGCCCGCGCACCTTCTTGCCGTTCTGCACCGCCCAGTTGTAGATGCGGTCGGCGCTGCTGAAGTTGAACTGGCCCCGCTGCGGCTCGGTGGCGTCGATCTTCATCTCGTTCTCGGCCGTCACCATGTTGAACTCACGGTTGGCGATCGAGGTGTACGTCGAGTCGCCGAGTTTGCCCGAGGCGATGGCGGTGCCGAAGTAGCGGCCGCTCTGCGCCGCGGCGGCGCCGAGCGTGTTCTCGGCGGAGTGCGCGGGCGGCGCCGAGAGCAGTGCGGTGACCAGGGCGAGGACGCCGGTGACCAGGGCCACCAGCAGGATGCGGCGCTGTGGTCCGGCGCCGGATCTGGAAAGGGCCTGAGAGCCCATGACTGTGCCTCCAAGGTAGGGCGACTGTGCGCGGCTCTTCCCGGGCAGCGCGGGTCCGCCCGGGGCATGCGGTTCGACATCTCGGATCACGGTCGGTCGGCCGACGTTCACGAGAGATGATGGCGAGATTGACGAGGGCCCGTCAACGGTAATGACGGATGTATTTTCCGATTGCTTCTCGAAAGTTTCGCTCCTGTCCGGGAGTGCCATTGAGCCAGATGGCCGGGGAGCGCCTGCCGGGACAGGTCAGTGCGCCTACAAGACCGAGGAGGCGTCCTTTTCCCACTTACGCCGCCTCGGGGACCGGCACATTCTCGAAACTATCGGAACGCGACTTGACCCCGGGCGTCGGAACGCCGATCGTCTTCCGCATCCACTGCGAGGGGGCCAGGTGTTCGGGAGGGACGCGCGGTTGCTGGTCGGCGCCGTGATCGTGGCGTGCATGCTGCTCGCCGGGCCCGTCGCGCCGGGTGGGGCGCCCTTCGCCGGGTCGCTGCCCGTCGGTACCGCGCGAGAGGTCGTGGACGGCCGGGTCATGACATGGAACCTGTGCAACCCGTGCGGGGCCGGGAACGTCGACCGGGCGGCGGAGATCGCCACGTACCGGCCACAGGTCATCGGCATGCAGGAGGCGTGCGCGCGCGACGTCGAGCGAATCCGGGACCATCTGGAGAGCCTCTACGGGCTGGTGTACCACGTCGCGTACGGGTCGGTGCTCCGCGACTGGGGACGCTGCGGGGGCGTGCCCTGGAGTCCGGGGGGCTACGGGCAGGCGATCCTCTCGGCGGCACCGATGAGGGACCCGGTCGTCGTGGAGTACCCCGACGGCGGCTCCGAGGACCGCGGTTATCTGGCGGTCACCACCGAGGTGGCGGGCCGGCCGGTCCGGGTCTTCGACACCCACTTCGCCGAGCGGCGTCAGGAGCCGGTCCGGGCGGGGCAGGCCCGTGTGCTGGCGGCGGCCGTCGCCGAGCACGACCGCGCGCTCGTCCTCGGGGACTTCAACGCCGTACCGGACGCTCCCGAACTCGACCCCATGTGGCAGCTGGCCGTGGACGCCGACGCCCGGTGCCGTCCCTCGGCCGCCGCCGCCTGCGCGCCGACCACCGACTGGCGGAGCAGGTTCGACTACGTCTTCCTGCGCGGCCTCACCTCCCGCGCGCACGGAGTGCACCCCACCCCGTACTCGGACCACCACCTGCTGCACGCCGACCTGGACCCAGCATGAAGGGTGGACGGACAACCGGCGGCCACCGGCCGGTGGGCCGCACCACCTGAACTCGATGCACGGCCCCGCCCGGCGGGGACCCGTGGACACCGGTGTATCCCCCATCGGGCAGTTCTCGTCGCGAGCCCCGCGGGCGTGCCGGACGGCCGGCCCGCCGCCGCGTGTGCGTGCGCGTACCGCCGCCTGCTCCTCCGTCCGCCCAGGCCCAGGACTTCGGCCTGCGCCTCTGCCCCGGCGGACCGCTGCCGTGCCCCGTCGGCCGACCGCCGGCGGAGGGTGCCCACGGCGGGGTGAACCGCCGCGCGGTCCCTCCCGTCTCGTCGGGCGAACGCGGCCGACCGTGCCGCGCGTCGCGCCCGGCCCGTCCGGCGCCCCCTCCGCTCCCGGCCGCCACGGCGGTCCGGCCGGTGGGGGTGCGGGCGGCGGCGCCGTGTCCTTACGTACCGCCGGGGCGGGCCGGTTCGCACCTGCCGGCCCCGGCTCCCACTCCGGGGCAGGAGACCATGCATCCTTCAGTCGACGACCGACCCGCCCGCGACGGCTCCCTACGCGGTACGGGCACCCGGTGGCCGGCGGCCCGGGCCGGCCGCGTCCGCGGGACCTCAGCCGCCGGGAGCCCGGCGACCGGTGGCGGTGCCACGGCATGAGGCACCGTTTCGATCCGCTGACCGCGGCAGCGATGGCGGTCGCCGTGCTCTCCATCTCGGCGACGGCGCCCCTCACTGCCGCCGCCTCCGCCTCGCCGCTGGCCATGGCGTTCTGGCGCAACGCCCTCGGCTTCGCCACCCTCGGTCCGTTCCTGTTACTGCTGCGCCGCCGCGAGGTGGCACGCGTGGCCCGCGGCGAACGCACCCTGCTGCGCCGGGCGCAGTGGGCGCCCCTGGGGCTCGGCGCCCTGGCCGCCACGGCGCTCGCGCTGCACTTCGCGGCCTTCATGACCAGCACGCGGCTGACCACGGTCGCCATGTCGACCGCGCTCGTCGCCACGCAGCCCGTCTGGCAGGCCCTCATCGCGGCGAGCCGGGGCGTCCGGGCGAGCGGGAGGACCTGGGCGGGCCTCGGCCTCGCCGTGGCCGGCGCGGCCGGTGCCGCCGGTCTCGACATCACCTCCGGCGGCACCGCGCTGGCCGGGGACCTGCTCGCCCTCGGCGGTGCCGTCGCGCAGGCCGCCTACACCGCGCTGAGCCAGAGTGCGCGCAGTGACATGAGTACGCCGATGTACTCGACGGTCTGCTCCCTGGTCTGCGGTCTGGAACTCTTCCTCGTCTGCCGGCTGACGGACGTTCCGCTCACCGGCTTCGACACCTCGACCCAGCTGTCCCTGCTCGGTCTGCTCGTCCTGCCGCAACTCCTGGGGCTGGGCTCCCTGAACTTCGCGCTCGGCAGGGCATCGGCGACGACCATGAGCGTGCTGCTCCTGCTGGAGACCCCGGTGGCCGCGGTCACCGCCTGGCTGCTGATGGGACAGCGCGTCCAGCCGGCGTCCGTCCCGGGGCTGCTGCTCCTCATCGTCGGCGTGATGGTCGTGGTGAAAGACGGCGGCGGGGAACGCGCCCCCGCGCCACAGGAGCCCGGGACGCCGTACCAGCCGCCGTACGCACCGCCGCCTCCCGCCCACGCCTCACAGGGCTTCCCACCGTCTCCCTCCCGGCTGCCGGAACCCGCCCCATGGCCCGCCCCGCCCGGCCCGGCCCTGACCCGGACCTGGCCCGCCGCACCGACCCCCACCCCGCCTCCGCCCCCACCCCGGCCCCACGTACGCGACCCCCGAGTCGCCTGGGCCGCGCTCGAGGTCGACAGCCCCACCCTGACTCTCAGCTACCACGGCGCCGGGGTGTTCGACGGACTGCCCACCGCCCGGCAGCGCGCGGCGGAACAGCCCTGACGGGGTTGCCCTGACGGGTTGCCCTGACGGGGGCGCCGCCGCACGCCCCCGTCAGTCCGTCCGCGGCCGGGCCAGACCGCGGTCGTAGGCGAAGATGACCGCCTGGATGCGGTCCCTGGCGCCGATCTTGGCCAGGACCCGGCCCACGTGGGTCTTGACCGTGGACTCCGACAGGACGAACTCGGCGGCGATCTCACCGTTGGTGAGGCCCTTGCCGATGGCGACGAGGATCTCGCGTTCGCGGTCGGTGAGGGAGGTGAGTCTCGGGTCCTCGGCGGTGTCGGAGCGGTGGGCGGGGACGTACTGGGCGAACTCGTCCAGGAGGCGGCGGGTCAGCGCGGGCGCGATGACGGCGTCACCGGCGGCGACGGCGCGGATGCCGGCGAGGAGTTCCTCGGGGCGGGCGTCCTTGAGGAGGAAGCCGCCCGCGCCGGCGCGGAGGGCGGCGTGGACGTACTCGTCGAGGTCGAAGGTGGTGAGGACCAGGACGCGGGAGCGGCCGCCGGAGGCGACGATGCGGCGGGTGGCCTCGATGCCGTCCATGCCGGGCATGCGGACGTCCATCAGGACGACGTCCGGGCGCAGTTCGGCGGCCTTGCGGACGGCCTCCGCGCCGTGCGCCGCCTCGCCGACGACGTCGGTCCCGGGCGCGGAGTCGAGGAGCAGGTGGAAGCCGTAGCGCTGCAATGGCTGGTCGTCGACGATGAGGACGGTGGTCATCGCCCACCGTCCTGCGGCGTGAGGTCGAGGACGGCCTCGACGTGCCATCCGCCGCCGCCCGTCGGCCCGGCGGTGACGGTGCCCCCGTACAGTGCCGCGCGTTCCCGCATGCCCACCAGGCCGTGCCCTTCGTCGTTCGGCGGTCCGGACCGCAGCGCCGGCCCGGTGTCCACGGCCCGTACGGTGAGCCGGCCGTCCGCCACGAGGACGGCCAGCCGGGACCGGGTACCGCTCTCGGCGTGCTTCAGGGTGTTGGTGAGCGCCTCCTGGACGATGCGGTACACCGTCAGTTGTACCCCGCTGTCCAGGGCGTCCACGTCGCCGGAGGTCCGGTAGACGACCTCCAGTCCGGCCGATCGCACCGTGGCGCACAGCGCGCCGATGTCCATGATGCGGGGCTGCGGGCTGAGTTCGGGTCCGCCGGCGGGGTCGTCGACGGCCTCGCGCAGGACGCCGAGCACGCGCCGCAGCTCGCCGAGGGCCAGCCTGCCGGTGTCGCCGATGAGCCGGAGGGCCTCCTTGCCCCGTTCGGGGGCGGTGCCGGTGGCGTAGGCACCGGCGTCGGCCAGCGTGATGATGACGGACAGGTTGTGGCCGACGATGTCGTGCATCTCGCGGGCGACACGGGTCCGTTCGGTGGCCGCGGCCAGTCTGATGCGCTGGTCGCGCTCGGTTTCCAGCCGGGCGGCGCGGTCGCGGAGCCCTTCGAGCTGGGCCCGGCGGATGCGGACCGTCAGGCCGAGCGCGAGGGCCGCGGTCGCCGTGCTCAGCAGGAAGAACAGCGCGTCCCAGACGGAGACGACCGACGCGGCGCGGACCGCGACCAGCGCCATGGCGCCCGCCATCACCGCGCAGGCCCACGGCAGTTGGCGCAGCCGCCCGTGCAGGGTCAGGCTGTAGAGGGCGACGAACAGGGCGACGTCCGCGCGCAGTGCCGCGTCCAGGGACCACTGCACGACGAACACCGCCGCGATGGCGCCGAAGGCCACGAGCGGACGGCGCCTGCGCCACAGCAGGGGCAGCACCAGTCCGGCCTGAAGCGCCAGCATGGCCGCGACGGGCAGCTGGGCGAAGGCGAGCCGGATCCGCCGCGGGCCGTCGCCGTCGTCGCCGTCGTGCAGCAGGTCGGGCAGGCAGAACATCAGGAAGAGCAGGACCACGACCGCGGTGTCGAGGACCCAGGGGCGCGCCCGGTCGGCGTGCCGCAGCCGCCGGCCGCCCCGGGACAGGCGGGCGACCAGCGGCCCCAGCACGCCGAGCTCGTCGGTGGTCACGGTCATGGACGTCACGGTGCCATGGTCCGCCCGGCCGGCCGTCACTGCCACGGCCGGTCTCCTCGGGCGTCGCTGCCACGGCCCGTACGGTCACACGTCACTGTCACGTCGCGCCGGTCAGACGTCGGTGCGGGCCAGCCGGTACGCCGCGCCCGCGAGCGCCAGCGCCGTCCAGCCGGCGAAGACGAGCAGCCCGGTGCCCGGCGACAGCGTCGAGGAGTCGTGGGTGAGGGCGAACATCGCCTGCCCCGCCTCGGACGGCAGATAGGGGCCGATGTTGTCCTGCCAGGAGCTGGGCAGCAGGGAGATGAGCCCCGGGATCAGCATCAGGGCGGCGACCAGTGCCGAGATGCCGCCGGCCACCGACCGCAGGAGCGCGCCCAGGGCGGTGCCGATCACGCCGACCATGCCGAGGTAGAGCCCGGCGCCCAGCAGGCTGCGCACGACCCCGGCGTCCGAGAAGCCCAGGGCCGCGGGCGTGTCCGAGACCATGCCGTTCCCGCACAGGAAGGCGACGAACCCGCCGGCCGTCGCCAGGACCAGGGCGACGAGACCGAACACGGCCGCCTTGGACCACAGCACGGGCAGCCGGCGGGGCACCGCCGCGAGCGTGGAGCGGATCATGCCGGTGGAGTACTCCCCCGCCGTGACCAGCACGCCGAGGACGCCCAGGGCGAGTTGGGCGAAGTTGGTGCCGAAGAGGGACAGGCTGACGGCCGTCGAGTCGGCGAGGTCGGGGTCCAGGTTGCCGGAGTCGTAGCCCGACGTGTAGCGGCTCGCGGCGATCAGGCCGAAGGCCACCAGGAACAGCAGGGCGACGCCCAGGGTGATCCAGGTCGAACGCAGGGACCACAGCTTGGCCCACTCGGAGGCGAGCACCCGCCGTCCGGTCACCCGGTGGACGGGGCGGGCGGGCGCGGTCCGCGGCTCCTCGGCGGTTGCGGTGAGCGTGCTCATGCGGTCCTCCCCAGGCTGTCGCCGCCGTCGGCGCCGGTCGTCGTGCCGCCCGCGCCGGTCGTCGTGCCGTGGTACTCCACGGCGTCCCTCGTCAGGTCCATGAACGCCTCCTCCAGTGACACGGTGCGCGCGGTCAGCTCGAACAGGGCGATCCCGTGCTCCGCCGCCCGCAGCCCGATCTCGCGCGCGGTCAGCCCGGTCACCTCAAGCTCCTCCGAGCCGATCCGGCCGGTGACGTCGACGCCCGGCCCGGCCAGTACGTCCCGCAGCCGCGCGGGATCCTCCGTCGCCACCTTCACCGTGTCGCCGCCCGCCTCGCGGATCAGGTCCGCCACGGTGGTGTCGGCCAGCAGCCGGCCGCGTCCCACGACGATCAGATGGTCGGCCACGAGGGCCATCTCGCTCATCAGGTGCGAGGAGACGAAGACCGTACGGCCCTGTTCGGCGAGCCCCTTGAGGAGGTTGCGGATCCAGAGCACGCCCTCGGGGTCGAGCCCGTTGACCGGTTCGTCCAGCATCACCGTCTGCGGATCGCCCAGCAGCGCCGCCGCGATGCCGAGCCGCTGCCCCATGCCGAGGGAGAAGGCGCCGGCCCGCTTCCCCGCCACCCCGCTCAGCCCGGCGAGCTCGATGACCTCGCCGACGCGGCGGTCCGGGATGCCGTGGGTCAGTGCCAAGGCCCTGAGGTGGTGGTACGCCGAGCGGCCCGGGTGGTTCGACTTGGCCTCCAGGAGGGCGCCGACCTCCTGGAGCGGTGCCCGGTGGCGGGCGTAGTGGCGGCCGTTCACGGTGACGGAGCCGCTGGTCGGGGCGTCGAGGCCGACGATCATCCGCATGGTCGTGGACTTGCCCGCGCCGTTGGGGCCGAGGAAGCCGGTCACCGTGCCCGGCCGCACGGTGAACTCCAGCCCGTCGACGGCCGTCTTCTCGCCGTACCTCTTCGTCAACCGCCGTGCGTCGATCATGCGCGCGCCTCCCTGTCGGCCCCCGGCGCCCGCCGTCCGCGGCGCCACACGGGAAACGCTAGGGGCCGGGGTGCGGCACTCCGGTGGTACCGGGGGGCCGAACCGCGCGGGGTGCGTAGTACCCGGGTACTACGCGACCGCCCGCTCGGAGGCCGCCGGGACCGGCCGGTCCACGGCGCCGGCCGCCGCGCCGGCCGCCTGTGTGCCGCGGCGCTGGGCTTGGTGCCCACGGGTGAGGGCGTCGAGGTCGAGGTGGCGGGCGAAGGCGGGGTGGGCGGCGAGGCGGCGGGCGTAGGTCCAGAGGTGGGGGTGCGCGGTGACGCGGTGGACGGCGGTGGCGTCCAGGTGGTGGCGGTGCACGGTGTCGAGCTGGACCAGCGTGACCCACAACTGCACGTCGGCGAGCGTGAGTTCGGCGCCCAGGACGTACGGCTGGGAGGCGAGCCGGGAGTCCAGGGCGTCCAGGGTGCGCAGCAGCTCGGTCAGGGCCGTCTCGCGTGCGGCCGGGTCGGCGTCGGTGCGGCCGGCGTGCTGGGCGGCCTCGGTGATGCCCTCGCAGAGCCGGCCGACGGCCGCGACGGCCTCCTCAGCGCCCCGGGGGTGCAGGTCGGGGCCGTGGGCGCCGAAGCGCCGGGCCAGGTCGCGCAGGATGCCGGGGGTGTGGGTGCTGACGATCGTTCCGGTCCAGTTGTCGCTCAGGACCGGTGCGACGGCCGGGCCGGGGTGCTGGTGCGAGCTGGCCTCGTACAGCGGGCGCAGCGTCTGGTGGCCGCCGTCGGGGGCGTCGGGGAGGGCGGGCAGCACGGTCACCGGGAGGACGTCGTCGAGGCCGAGGAGGCTGTGCGTGACGGCTATCTGCAGACAGTCCGGACAGGACGGCGACAGATGGAGCCGGTAGCGCCGGGGCGCGGCGTAGTAGCCGCTGCGCGCGTCACAGCCGATCCTGCCGCGGAAGGACGGCACGACGGTCGGGGATATGGCGGACATGCGTCTCCCTGGGGTGCTCGGTCACAGGCGTACGAGCGCTCTTTCCCTACTGAATCACTAGGATTACCGTATGGGAGTCTCGGCCCCCCGGTCCGACCCCGTCAAGTGGGCCCGTGCCGCCCGCGCCGGAACGTCTCACCAGGTGAGAAGCGCGCGGACGGCCCCCCGCCTCACGGCCGCCGCCACACCCCCCGTGCCCGAAGCCTCGGCAGTACGCCCTCGCCGAACCAGTACGCCTCCTCCAGGTGCGGATAGCCGGAGAGCACGAACTCCTCGATGCCCAGGGCCGCGTACTCGCCGATCCGGTCGGCCACCTCGTCGTGGCTGCCGACCAGTGCCGTGCCCGCGCCCCCGCGCACCAGACCGATGCCCGCCCACAGGTTGGGGTGGATCTCCAGCCGCTCGCGGCTGCCGCCGTGCAGCGCGCGCATCCGCCGCTGCCCCTCGGACTCGCTGCGGGCGAGCCCCGCCTGGACGGCCTCGACGGTCTCCGCGTCGAAGCCGTCCAGGAGCCGGTCCGCCTCGGCCCAGGCCTGCGCGGCGGTGTCCCTGGTGATGACGTGCAGCCGGATGCCGAAGCGGATCCGACGCCCCTCCCGCTCGGCCGACCCTCGTACCCAGGCGATCTTCTCCGCGACGGCGGCGGGCGGCTCGCCCCAGGTGAGGTACACATCGGCGTGCCGGGCGGCGATCTCGCCCGCGATCGGCGAGGAGCCGCCGAAGTAGATTTCGGGGAGCGGGTCGGGCACGCGGGCCAGCCGCGCGTCCTCGACGTGGAGGTGCCGGCCGCGCGCGTCGACGGTCCGGCCCTCCCACAACTCCCGCACGATGCCCAGGAATTCACCGGTGCGGTGGTAGCGGGCGTCCTTGTCGAGGAAGTCGCCGTACGCCCGTTGCTCGTGGCTCTCGCCGCCGGTGACGACGTTGAGCAGCAGCCGTCCGCCGGACTGCCGCTGGAAGGTGGACGCCATCTGCGCGGCGAGGGTCGGCGAGAGGAAACCGGGGCGGAAGGCGACGAGGAACTTCAGCCGCTCGGTGTGCCGGCTGACCATCGCGGTGGTCAGCCAGGCGTCCTCGCACCAGGCCCCCGTCGGGGTGAGCACGCCGACGAAGCCCAGGTCCTCGGCGGCGCGGGCGATCTGGCCGAGGTAGGCGACGGTCGGCGGCCGGTCGCGCGCGGAGCGCGTGGCGGGGGCGCCGTGGCTGCCGCCGACGACGTGCCGGCTGTCGCCGTTGGTCGGCAGGAACCAGTGGAAGACGAGGGACACGACGGACTCCGATCAGGGTGTACGGGTGGGCGGTGGCCGGCCGGGGTTCAGCCCGTCGCCGCCAGCACCGTGGTACGGCCGCCCAGCGCCGCCGAGAACTGGTCGGTGACCCGGGCCAGCCCCTCGGCCGGGCCCGGCGCGAGCGTCGCGGTGCCGTCCTCGCCGACGGTGATGTCCTTGTCGAGCGTGAACCAGCCCGGTGTGATGTGCGCGGGGCCCATGGAGGCGAGGACCGGACGCAGGGCGTAGTCGATGGCCAGGACGTGGGCGGTGGTGCCCCCGGTGGCCAGCGGCAGGACGGTCTTGCCCGCCAGGGCGTACTGCGGCAGCAGGTCGAGCAGCGACTTCAGCAGGCCCGAGTAGGCGGCCTTGTAGACGGGCGTGCCGATCACCACCCCGTCCGCCTGCTCGAACAGCGCGGTGGCCCGGACGATCGCCGGGTGAGCGAAGTCGGCCAGGAGCAGCGCCTCGGCGGGCAGGGAGCGGACGTCGAGCGCGGTCACCCGGTGGCCCTGGGCGACGAGCCGCCGGTCCAGGTGGCGCAGCAGGCGGGCGGTGCGGGAGGTGGCGGAGGGGCTTCCGGAGACGGACAGGACGGTGGCCATGCGGGGACCTTTCGATGCGTCGGGTCGGTCGGTGGAGGTCAACGGGGCCCGTGACCGGATCAGTTGGGCCCGAGCGTGTGCCCGCGCCCTCGCCACTCCTCGGCGAGGAGGGCGTAGGACCGCACCCGGTCGGCGTGGTCGTGGGTGATCGTCGTGACGAGGACTTCGTCCGCGTCCGTGGCCTCCCGCAGCCGCTCCAGTTCGTCGGCCACCCGGCCGGGCGTGCCGACGAACCGGGTGTCGAGGCGGTCCTGGACGAGCGCCCGGTCCGCGTCGGTCCACGGGTACGCGCGCGCCTCCTCGGGCGTCGGGAACGGGATGGCGCCCTCGGCGGTACGGATGCTGCGCACCCACGGGCCGTACCCGGCGGCGAGTGCGCGGGCGGTGGCGTCGTCCTCGGCGACGACGACGTCCGCCGAGACGCTGACGTACGGCTTGTCGAGGAATTCGGAGGGCTGGAAGAAGGACCGGTACCCCTCCACCGCCTCCAGGACGGTGGCCGGGCTGACGTGGTAGTTCGCCGCGAACCGCAGCCCCCGGCGGCCCGCGACCGCCGCGCTCTGGCCGCCGCTGCTGCCCAGGATCCACACCTGGAGGTCGGCGCCCTCGCCGGGCACGACGTGTGCCTCGACGCCCTCCGGGGAGCGGTAGGTGCCGGCCAGCAGGGCGAGGAGGTCGTCGATCTGCTCGGCGTAGTCCTGCGGTGCGGCGCCCGGCAGTGAGAGCAGCCGGCGTTGCAGGGCGATGCGGGGCGAGCCGAGGAGCTGCGCGAAGTCGAACCGGGGCGGGACGAGCAGGCCGTTGGGTGCCCGCCCGTCGACCACCGGGGTCGCCGTCGGCAGCGCCTGGGCCCGCTCCCCCGGCGGGCGCCCGCCCGAGCGGCCGAGACCCAGGTCGAAGCGGCCGGGGTGGGCCGTGTCGAGCAGCCCGAACTCCTCCACGGTGGACAGCGCCGTACGGTGGCCGAGCTGCACGGCGCCGGAGCCGAGCCGGATGGTGGAGGTGGCGGCGGCGGTGAGCGCCAGGACGACGGCGGGCGAGGTGCCGGCGACGCCGGGGTTGAGATGGTGCTCGGCGAACCAGTAGCGGCCGTAGCCGAGGCGTTCGGCCTGCTGGGCGAGGTCGACCGAGTTGCGCAGCGCGTCGGCGGCCGTCGCGCCGGACGGGATCGGGACCAGGTCGAGGACGCCGAGGGTGAGGTCAGACACGGGCGGACTCCTCCGGGACGGGGGCGGCCGGGAGCACGGGGCCCCAGGCGAACGGCGGGTCGGGGATCTCCCGGCGCAGCACGGGGGCGACGGCGGACTGGAACAGTTCGAGGGAGGCGCGGTGCCGGTCGGGGGGCAGCCCGCCGGCATCGGCGTGCACATGGAGGACGGTGTGCCCGAACCGCTCGTGGTAGCGGTGGACCTTCTCGACGACCTGCTGCGGGCTGCCGATCAGCGCCGAGCTGCGGGCGACGTAGTCCTCCAGGGTCTCGAAGACCACGGGCAGGCCGGCCTCGCGGGCGAAGGCCAGATTGGCCTCGAACACCGGCCGGTAGGCGGCGACGGCCGCCTGCGAGGTCGGGGCCACGAGGAGGCCGGCCGTACCCGCGCCGACCGTGAGCGCGGCCGGGTCGTGGCCGTAGTGCGCCCAGCGCTCCCGGTAGTACCGGATCAGTGCGGCGTACGGTTCCATCGGGTGGGTGACGTTGGCGGAGAACAGCGGCTCGCCGTGGCGGGCGGCCAGGTCGACGGACTCCCTGCTGGTGGCGCTGCCGTGCCAGATCCGGACCGGCCGCTGGTACGGGCGCGGCCACACCTCCGCGTCGGTGAGCGGCGGGCGGAAGCGGGTGGCCGCGGTGACCTTGTTCTGGCGCCAGATCCGCCGGAACACCTCGTAGCTCTCGGCGTTGCGCTCCCACTGGTCCTCGGGCGTGACGTGGAACAGCTCGCGCTGGGCGGCGCCGTTGCCCTTGCCGATGATGAGGTCGAGGCGGCCCTCGGAGAGGTGGTCGAGGGTGGCGTAGTCCTCGTAGGCGCGGACGGGGTCGAGGAGGCTGAGGGTGGTGACGCCGGTGAAGAGCCGGATCCGCCGGGTCAGCGCGGCGATGTGGCTGAGGACGACCGGCGGCGCGGAGGAGAGGAACGGCCGCTCGTGCCGCTCCCCCACGCCGAAGCCGTCGAAGCCGAGTTCCTCGGCGAGCAGCGCGCTGTCGAGGACTTCGCGGAACCGGTCGTGGGTGGGGGTGAGGACACCGGTGAGCGGGTCGGGGCGGTGCACGATGAGAGTGAGGGCGAGGAACTTCACGACGCCACCCGCTGCTCGGCGCCCGCGTGCTCCGGCTCCGGCCGCCGCCCGTCGTGCGCGTGGCCCGGGTGGGTGAGACCGAGGTGGTCGCGCAGGGTGGTGCCCTCGTACTCGGTGCGGAACACGCCCTGTTCCTGGAGCAGCGGGACGACCGTGTCGGCGAACTCGTCGAGGCCGCCGGGGGTGAGGTGCGGGACGAGGATGAACCCGTCGCTCGCGTCGGTCTGCACGAACGCGTCGATGGCCCGGGCGACGGTGGCGGGCGAGCCCACGAAGCTCTGGCGGTTGCCGGTGTGGATGACCAGGTCGCGGATGGACCAGTCGTGCGCGGCGGCGAGCTCGCGCCACTCGCGGGCGACGGCCAGCCGGTCGTGGTACTCCCGCACTTGGGCGCGCCCGCGCACGAGGTGCTCGTCGCCGGTGTCCGGGTCGATGTCGGGCAGCGGGCCCTCGGGGTCGTACGAGGACAGGTCCCGGTTCCAGACGAACTCCAGGTGCCGCAGGGCGGTGGCCCCGCTGACCTGGAGGCGGCGCACCTCGCGGGCGCGCTCCTCCGCCTCGGCGTCGGTGTCGCCGAGCACGAAGGTGGCGGCGGGCAGGATGAGCAACTGGTCGTGGCGGCGGCCGTACTTGGCGAGGCGGGACTTGACGTCGGCGTAGAAGGCCTTGCCCGCGTCCAGTCGCGCGTGCCTGCTGAAGATCGCGTCGGCGCTCGACGCGGCGAACTCGCGGCCCTCCTCGGAGTCGCCGGCCTGGAAGATCACCGGACGGCCCTGCGGGGAGCGTGGCACGTCGAACTGCCCGTGGATGTCGAAATGTTGCCCTGTGTGGACGAAGGACCCGGCCTTCGCGTCCCGCAGGAACGTGCCGGTGGCCGGGTCGGCGACGATCTCGTCGCCGTGCCAGGAGTCGAAGAGGTCGTGCGCGGTGGCGAGGAACTCCTTGGCGCGGGAGTAGCGCTCCTCCTGCGGCAGAAAGCCGCCCCGCCGGAAGTTCTCGCCGGTGAAGGCGTCCCAGGAGGTGACGACGTTCCAGGCGGCGCGGCCGTCGGAGAGGTGGTCGAGACTGGCGAACTGGCGGGCCACCTCGTAGGGCTCGTTGAAGGTGGAGTTGATGGTGCCGGTCAGTCCGAGCCGGTCGGTGACGGCGGCGAGCGCGGCCAGGACGGTGAAGGTGTCCGGGCGGCCCACGACGTCCAAGTCGTAGATCTTTCCGTGCTGTTCGCGCAGTCGCAGGCCTTCGGCGAGGAAGAGGAAGTCGAACTTGGCGCGTTCGGCGGTGCGCGCGAAGTGGGCGAAGGAGGCGAACTCGATGTGGCTGCCGGCCTCCGGGTCGCTCCACACGGTGGTGTTGTTGACGCCGGGGAAGTGGGCGGCCAGATGGATCCGCTTGAGCGGCTTGCCGGTGTCGGTAGGGTGCGGGGGCTTGGTCATGGTGGGCAGGTCCCTCCGGCTCAGGCGGCCGCGTAGCGGTTGGCGGGGCGGGCGAGGCCGAGGAGACCGCGCAGGGTGTCCGCCTCGTAGGCGCGGCGGAAGAGGCCGCGGCGCTGGAGTTCGGGGACCAGGCGCCGGCCGACGGCCGGGAGGTCGTGCCCGGTGACGGCGGGCCGCAGCCGGAAGCCGGTCAGCCCGGTCGACCCCAACTCCTCCAGCAGGTCGGCCAGTTCGGCGGGTGTCCCGGCGAAGACGCGGGCGTCGGAGGTGTACGGGGCCCCGGCGAAGTCGTCCAGCCGGGCGAGCCGGTCCTCCGCGGCGGCCCGGGTCTCGTCCAGGAAGACCACGAGGTCGCCGAAGACGTGCAGGGGTTCACCGGCGCGTCCGGCGGCCTCCTGCTCGGCGCGGATCTCGGCGACGATCGCGCGCGCCTGGCCGGTGTCGTGCGGGGTGACGTAGCCGACGTCGGCCTGCCGGGCCACCAGCCGGTACGGGACGTTCTGGTGGGCGAGAGCGGTGACGAGCGGCTGGCCCTGGGGCGGGCGCGGGGTGATGGAGGGGCCCTTGACGCGGAAGAAACGGCCCTCGAAGTCGATGTAGTGCAGCTTGTCCCGGTCGACGAAGCGGCCGGTGACCACGTCCCGGATCTCGGCGTCGTCCTCCCAGCTGTCCCACAGCCGCCGCACCACCTCGACGTAGTCGGCGGCCTCGTCGAACAGGTCGGTGACCGAGGGCTGGGCGGACAGGTTCTCGGCGAGGTCGACGCGCGGGACGCGGCGGCGGCCGAAGTGGTCGGCCTCGTGCGGGCGGGCGCTGATCCGCACCCGGAGCCCGGCCCGGCCGCCGCTGACGTGGTCAAGGGTGGCGATCGCCTTGGAGAGGTGGAACGGCTCGGTGTGCGTGGCGATCACGGTCGGGACCAGGCCGATGTGCTGGGTCAGCGGGGCGACCCGGGAGGCGATCAGCACGGCGTCGAGCCGGCCGCGCACCTGGTCGGTGCGGTCGTCGGGGTCGAGGAGGAGGGAGGACTGGAGACCGAGGCCGTCCTCGAACGTGACGAAGTCGAGCAGCCCCCGCTCGGCCTCGGCGACCTGGTCGGCCCAGTACCCGGCGGTGAACAGCTCCCGGGGACGGGAGCCCGGCTCGCGCCAGGAGGCGGGGTGCCAGCCGGTGCCGTCGAGGGCGACGGCGAGGTGGAGGGGGGAGGAGACGGTGGACGCGTCGGACACGGGGAAGGCCTTCCTGGAGGTCCGTGGCGGGGAGGGTGGGTCAGGGGCGGGGCCGCGCACCGGGCGGGGCCGTCGCCGGTGTCCGGACCTGGAGGATCGTCGTCCGGCGGCGGAGCGTGAAGCCGAGCGACTCGTACAGCGCGATCGCCCGCGCGTTGCTCGCGGCGGCGTGCAGGAACGGGGTGTCGCCGCGTTCGCGGATGCCCGCCGCGACCGCGCGCACCAGCCGGGTGGCCAGGCCCCGGCCGCGGTGGTCGGGGTCGGTGCAGACCGCGCTGATCTCCGTCCAGCCGGGCACCCGCAGCCGCTCACCGGCCATGGCGATCAGCCGTCCCCGGTGCCGGATGCCGAGGTAGGTGCCGAGTTCGACGGTCCGGGTGAGAAACGGCCCCGGTGCGGTGCGGGCGATGAGGTCCAGGATCTCGGGGACGTCGTCGGGGCCGAGCCGTACGGCCTCGGGGTCCGGCTCGGCGCGCAGGGCGGTGTCGACGAGCTGGACGCCCTGTCCGCCGCCGACGGTCTCCCAGCCGGCGGGGACGCCGCCGACTCCCTTGATCTGTACGACGGCCGACGGTCCGGCGAGCGCGTGCAGATCGGCCCAGGCGGCCGGGTCCACGGGTTCGGCGACGGCGGCGAACGCGTAGACGTCGGCGGGATAGCGGGCGGCCCGGCCGACGCGTTCGGCGAACCGGGCGGCGTGCGGCCCGGTGAGCGCGGCCCAGACGGGGTTGTCCAGGAGGTGCGGCGCGGGCGGGGCGGCGGGGGCCTCGTCCGCGGGGAGGTGGATCGTGTGCGCCATGGTGGCGGGGTTCCTTACGGGTCGAAGAGGGGACCGTCCGGGGCTACTTGTTGCTGCGGGGCAGCCCCGGCGGGTTCACCTCGGACTCCGTCACGGCCTCGTCCGACAGCCCCCAGCGGCTCAGCACCTTGGCGTACGTGCCGTTCTCGATGACGTGGTTGAGCGCGTCGGCGAGCGGCTTCGCCAGCCCGCTGTCCTTCTTGGTGGTGGCCGCGATGAGCCCCTGGAGGGTGGCCCCGGCGCCGGAGTAGGTGCCGACGACCTCCGACTCGCCGGCGGTGGCGACGTGGTAGGCGGCGGTCGGGTTGGGGCCGAGGGCGAGGTCGATCCGGCCGGAGCGGAGCGCGAGGTAGGTGTCGGTGGGGTTCTGGTAGTACTTGATGTCGACCGGCTTGCGCCCGGCCTTCACGTTGGTCCTGCTCCACTCGACGAGCAGCTTCTCCTGGTTGGTGCCGCTGCTCACGGCGACGGTCCGGCCCGCCACGTCCTTCGGCCCGGTGACCTTCCAACCGCTGCCCTTCCTCGCCTCGAAGGCGAGGTTGTCCTCGCGGTAGGAGGCGAAGTCGTACTTCTCCTTGCGCTCCTCGGTGACGGTGATGTTGCTGAAGCCGACGTCGTACTTGGCGCTGTCGAGGCCGACGAAGATGTTCTCCCAGGAGACCGGGTTGAGGTGTGCCTCGAGCCCGAGCACGTCGGCGACGAGGTACGCGAGGTCGGGTTCGACGCCGATGACGGTGCGGTCGTCGGTGGCGTAGAAGGTGAGCGGTGCCGCGGAGCCGGAGGAGTCGGCGATCTCCAGGGTGCCTCTCTCGCGGATGGGGGCCGGGACCTCGGCGGCGAGGGAGGCGACCTTGTCCGTGGTGATGCGGGCCCGGTCGGGGCTGGTGTCGATCGTCGTCCTCGCGGTGGCGCCCGGGGTGGCCGCGACCTCGGCCGTGGCGCCGTCGTCGGGGTTGCCGCAGGCGGTGAGGGCGAGGGCGGCGGCGAGTCCGAGCGCGGTGGCGGTGGTGCGGCGGGTGAGGGGGGCGGTCATGGGCGTGCTCCTGGTGGTCGGAGAAGAGGTGGGGCGGGCGGCAGGTCAGAGGACCTTGGAGAGGAACGCCCGGGTGCGCGCGTGCCGCGGGTCGTCCAGGACGGCCGCGGGTGGGCCCTGTTCCACCACGACCCCGCCGTCCATGAACACCACGGTGTCGGCGACCTCGCGGGCGAAGCCGATCTCGTGGGTGACGACGATCATCGTGGTTCCGGTGCGGGCCAGGTCCTTGATGACGTCGAGGACCTCGCCGACCAGTTCCGGGTCGAGCGCGGAGGTGGGCTCGTCGAAGAGCAGCACCTTGGGTTCGAGGGCGAGCGCGCGGGCGATGGCGACGCGCTGCTGCTGGCCGCCGGACAGCTGGCGCGGATAGGAGTCCGCCCGGTCCGCGAGTCCGACCCGCTCCAGCAGCCGGCGGGCTCTCTCGCGCGCCTCCTTGCGGGGGCGGCGCAGCGCGGAGACGGGGGCCTCGATCAGGTTCTCCAGCACGGTCAGATGCGGGAAGAGGTTGAAGTTCTGGAAGACGAACCCGATGTGGGTGCGCTGCCGCAGGACGTCCTTCTCCTTGAGTTCGTGCAGCTTGTCCCCGGCGCGGCGGTAGCCGATGAGTTCGCCGTCGATGCTGATCCAGCCGCTGTTGACCTTCTCCAGGTGGTTGATGGTGCGCAGCAGCGTGGACTTGCCCGACCCGGACGGGCCGAGGATCACGGTGACCTCGCCGGCGCGGACGGTGAGGTCCACGCCGCGCAGCACCTCCAGCGGGCCGAAGCTCTTGTGGACGCCGTGGACGTCCACCATGACCTCGCTCATCGGGTCTCTCCCAGGGGTTGCGGGCTCCTCAGCGGTACGACGGGGCGGTCGCGGTGGGCCGCCGCCGCGCGCAGGGTGCGCAGCGAGCGGCGGGCGCGCTGGAGGGGGGTGGGTGGTGGGGTGCGGTCGGCGCCGCGGGCGTAGCGGCGCTCGACGTAGTACTGGGCGACCGACAGCAGCGAGGTGAGCAGCACGTACCAGGCGGTGGCGACCAGCAGCAGTGGGATCACCCGGCCGTTGCGGCCGTAGACCACCTGGACCTGGTAGAACAGCTCGCCGATCGACATGACGTAGACCACCGAGGTGCCCTTGAGCAGGCCGATGACCTCGTTGCCCGCGGTGGGCAGGATGGCGCGCATCGCCTGCGGCAGCACGATCCGGCGGATCTGGCGCAGCCGCGGGATGCCGAGGGCGGCGGCGGCCTCCAACTGGCCCTGGTCGACGGCGAGTACGCCGCCGCGGACGATCTCGGCGCAGTAGGCGGCCTGGTGCAGGGTCAGCCCGATGACGGCGGCGCCCATGGTGCCGATGATGCTGTTGCTGTCGACGGACCAGAACACGGGGCCGAAGGGGATGCCGAGGCCGAGCCGGTCGTAGAGCGCGCTCAGGTTGAACCAGAACACCAGCTGGACGATCATCGGGATCGACCGGAAGATCCAGATGTAGGTCCAGGCGACGGTCTGGAGCACCGGGCTGCGCGAGAGCCGCATGAAGGCGAGCACGGTGCCGAGCAGGAAGCCCAGCACGGTGGCGTAGGCGGTGAGTTGGAGGGTCACCCAGACGGCCCGGACGATGGTCTCGGACAGGACGTAGGCGCGGAAGACGTGCCATTCCCAGACCGGGTTGGTGGCCAGTCCGTGCGCGAGCTGGGCGACCAGGACGAGGACGGCGAGGGCCGCCGCCCAGCGGGCGTAGTGGCGGGCGGGTACGACGGTGAAGGTGGCCGGGTCGTCGGGGGCGGGCGGGGTCCGCCCGGCGGCCGGCCCGGTGTGCGGTGCGGCCGCCTCGCCGGGTGGCGCGGCGACGGAGTCGGTGGTGGGTCCCATGGTGGCGTTCTCGCTCACTGGTCACTCGTGCTCGGGCGGGTTGATCCGGGAGGCGTCGATCGCGGAGGCGGTGGTGCCCCATTTGTCGAGGATCCGGGTGTACGCGCCGTCCTTGAGCAGCTCGTTGACGGCGGCCTGGAAGGCCTTGGTGAGCGGGGAGCCCTTCTTGAAGGCGAAGCCGACGTCGAGCCGGTGGTACTCCCCGAGGAAGGTGGTGCCGGAGGCGGGCTGGGCGGCCTGGTAGCGCAGGCCGTTGATGGTCGACATGACGACGTCGATGCGGCCCTGCTGGAGCGCGGTGAGGGTGGCGGCGTTCTCGGAGAACACCTTCACGTCGTACGGCTTCCTGCCCGCCTTCGTGCACACGTCCTTCTGGGCGGCGAGGGTGGTCTCGAAGGTGGTGCCGGCGCCGGTGCCGATGGTGAGGCCGCACAGCTGGGTGAGGTCGGTGATCTTCTTCTTGAGGGTGGTGCTGCCCTTCTTGACCGCGAAGCCCTGGCCGTCGTCGATGTAGGTGACGAAGTCGATGGTCTTCAGCCGGGCTGTGGTGACGCCGAAGTTGCCGGTGCCGACGTCGTACTTGCCGCTGTCGAGGGCGGGCAGGATCGTCTCGAACGAGGCGTCCTGGCGCTGGAGTCTCACGCCGAGCACCTTGGCGACGGCGTCGGCGAGGTCGATGTCCTGCCCCGCGGGCGCCTTGTCCGAGCCGTTCGGGTAGTAGGCGCTGGGCGGGGCCCCGACGGCGCTGCCGACCCGGAGCGTGCCCGACGTCCGTACGGCGGCGGGGAGCAGGGCGGCGACGGAGTCCACCTTGCGCACGGCGGCGACGGGGTCGTCGGTGGGTGCGGGCGAGGCGCCCGCGCCGACGGCCGCCGTGCCGTCGGGGTCGCCGGAGCCGCAGGCGGTGAGCGCCAGGAGCGGCAGCAGGGCGAGCGCGGCGGCGCCGAGCGACCGGGTGCGCAGGGCGCTCATCCGCCCACCACCGCGAGGTTCTGGGTGCCCCGGGGCGTCCGCGCGGCGTCGCGCTTGGCGACCTCCTCGCGGACGAGCGGGATCACGTAGCGGCCGAAGTCGACGGCGTCCTGGAGCAGGTCGTAGCCGCGTGCGGAGAGGATGTCGACGCCGAGGTCGTAGTAGTCGAGGAGGGCCTGGGCCACCGTCTCGGGGGTGCCGACCAGGGCGTTGGAGTTGCCCGCGCCTCCGGTGGCGGCGGCGGTGGGGGTCCACAGGGCGCGGTCGTAGCGCTCGCCCGCCTCGGCGATGGCGAGCAGCCGCTGCGAGCCGGCGTTCTCCGGCTCCGTCCGCCCGTGGTGGCGCCGGCTGATCCGTTCGCCCTTCGCCCGGCGCTCCTTGATCGCGCCGACGGTGCGGTGGGCCTTCTCCCAGGCCTCCCGTTCCGTCGGGGCGATGATCGGGCGGAACGCCACCTGGATGCGCGGCACGTCGGTGCGGCCCGCCTCCCATGCGGCGGCCCTGACCGCGTCGATCTGCTGGGCGGTCCTGGCCAGCGGCTCGCCCCACAGGCAGTAGATGTCGGCCTCGGCGCCCCCGGCGGCGTACGCGGCGGGCGAGGAGCCGCCGAACGAGACGTCGGGGCGCGGCTGTTGGACGGGGAAGACGTCGCTGACGAAGTCGTGGAAGCGGTAGTGCTCGCCCTGGTGGTCGAAGGGTGTGCGGGTGGTCCAGATCTTCTTGACGATCTCGATGTACTCGCGGGTGCGGGCGTAGCGCTCGTCCTTGGTGAGCGTGTCGCCCTCGCGGCCCTGCTCGTGGTTGTTGCCGCCGGTGATGAAGTGCACGGTCAGCCGGCCCTCGCTGATCTGGTCGAGGGTGGCGAAGGTCTTGGCGGCGAAGGTGGGGTAGGACACGTTCGGCCGGTGGGCGAGCAGGATCTCCAGGCGCTCCAGCCGGCTCGCGATGTACGCGGCGGCGGGTGCGGGATCCGGGGAGCCGGAGCCGTAGGCGAACAGCACACGGTCCCAGCCGTGTTCCTCGTGGGCGGCGGCGAGACGGAGCGTGTACTCCTTGTCGAAGGCGGCGCCGGAGCGCGGGGTGGTTTCGGAGCCGTCGTTGGTGGCGGCGATCCCGAGGAACTGCACGGGCATGACGGTGGCCTTTCACGGGTGAACCGCGGCGCGGAGACATGACGAACTCGCCCTGCGCACGGGTTGGGTGATGGTGCGTCAGAAAAGGGAGAGTGGTGCGGGCCATGCGCTGCCGGTGGTGCGGTGCGGGCAGCTCGGTGCGGGTGTGACGACGACGGGCGTCGGGGAAGGGGCGTGCGGCGGCAGCGCGCGAAGGCGGAGGGAGCGGCCCGCGTCGGGGGTCACCGGGACAGGCCGGGACTCACCGAGGGAGGGACGGGCCGGTCAGCGGGCCCGCTGCCGAGTCAGGCGCAACACGCGGCGGACCACACTCGACCGAAGTCGATGTGACCGCGCGAGACCAAGCGCTGCTGGGCGTCCATGCGATTAATTGAGCAGTGCGTCGCGCCGTTCGTCAAGCGGCGTTCGGATGGCGGACCGGCCCGGAGCCGCCGCCCGCCAGGCCCTGTTGACAGCTGCGCGCGGTGGGCACATACGATCGAGGGCGGGTCGGCTCCGCCGTGTGCGGCAGCCTCTCCGGCCGCGTTGAGGGACGCGGTGACCGTGACGACGTCGGACCCCGGACGCACCGGACCGGCGCGGCTCCTGCCGCGCTCCCTGGTGTCCCGGGCGGTCATCCACGCCAGCGACTCCCTCCCCCGGAGAGGCCTTCCGATGTTCACGCCTTCCGATGTCACCGCCGTCGGCTCCGGCCCCGCCGGCCGGGCCGCCGCGCAACAGCCGCCCGCGCCGGGCGGTTCGGGCGCCGCCGATGCCCCGCGGATCGTGCCGCGCCGGCACCTCGGGCGTCAGGCGACCGCCGTCCTCGCGCTGCTCGTGCTCGCCATGGTGGTCAACTCCGTCGTCCGCAACGACGCCTTCCAATGGGCCGTGGTGGGGCGGTACTTCGCCGCCACCGCCGTGCTCGACGGGCTGCTGCTCACGCTGTGGCTGACCGGCGCGGTGATGGTGCTCGGGTTCCTGCTCGGCACCGTCCTCGCCGTGATGCGGCTCTCCGCCAACCCGGTGCTGCGCACGCTGAGTTGGGGCTATGTGTGGATCTTCCGGTCCACTCCGCTGCTGGTGCAGCTGCTGTTCTGGTTCAACATCGGCGCGCTCTACCCGACGCTCGGCCTGGGCGTCCCGTTCGGCCCGCAGTTCGTGACCGTCGAGACGGTGAACCTCCTCGGGCCCACCCTGACCGCCGTGATCGGGCTCACCCTGCACGAGACCGCGTACGCCGCCGAGGTGGTGCGCGGCGGCATCCTCTCCGTCGACTCCGGTCAGACGGAGGCCGCGCAGGCGCTCGGGCTGAGCCGGCGCCGCACCCTGCGCCGGATCGTCATTCCGCAGGCCATGCGCTCGATCGTGCCGACCGCCGGGAACATGCTGATCGGCACGCTCAAGGGCACGAGCATCGTCAGCGTGCTGGCCGTGCACGACCTGCTGTACTCGGTGCAGCTGGTCTACAACCAGACCTACCAGGTCATCCCGCTGCTGATGGTCGCCACTCTCTGGTACATCGCGGTCACCACGGTGCTGGGCGCCGGGCAGTTCTACGTCGAGCGGTACTACGCACGCGGCAACGTCCGCGCCCTGCCGCCCACCCCGCTGCAACGGCTGCGGGCACGGCGGAGGCCCGGCACCGGGGTGCCGGGCCCGACGTGGTGGGTCAGGACTCGCCGTTGAGCATCGCGGCGGTCAGGATGTTGCCGGCGACTCCCCAGCCGCCGTCCGGGACCTCGTCGACGAGGACGACCGTGGTCGGCCGTGCGCGCTCGCCGTAGATTTCGGCGTAGAGGTCGGTGGTGCGCTCGACGATCTTCTTCTTGTCGGCGTCGCCGAGGGTGCCGGCCGGGACCTTGAAGTGGGCGAAAGGCATGGTTGTCGCTCCTTGGAAAGGATGTGTCGCGGGTGTGTGTGCCGGTCAGAGGCTGGCGCCGGGCGTGAGCAGTTCGCCGATGCCGACGCGGTGGTAGAACTCCGCGCGGACGCGGTCGTAGACGGCGGAGACCACCTCGCTGCCGTCGCGGCTGGGGTCGACGTGGGTGCGCAGCGGGCGGGCGCCGTGCGGCAGGCCGACGACGCGGACGATCTCGTCGGCCACCTCGTCCACCTCGCGCCCCGGCGGGAAGACACCGGCGAGCGCGCCGGTCATGCTGTCCCTGAGCGTGCCGTACGCCGCGTCGTACTCCGCCGCCCTCGCGGTGTCCGCGGGGGTGCCCGCGTGCGCGAAGTGGTTGGTGCCGCTCGGATACGCCCCCGGGATGACGAGGGTGGTCTCGATGCCGTACTTGACCACCTCGGCTGCGTAGCTCTCGGCGAGCGCGTCCATCGCGGCCTTGGCGGCGAAGTAGGGCGCCAGGAAGGGCGGATGGCCGCCGCGGGTGGAGGAGGACCCCACCCAGAGGAGGAGGCCGCGGCCCTGGCGGCGCATGAGCGGGAGCACCGTGCGGTTGACCCGCTGGGTGGAGAGGACGTTGATGTCGTAGACGTCGGCGAGCTGCTCGGGCGTGAACGCCTCGGCCGGCCCGAGGACCATGTGGCCGGCGTTGTGCACCACGGTGTCCAGGCGTTCCTGCTCGGCCTCGATCCGGGCGACGGCGGCGTCGACCGACTCCTGGTCCTGGACGTCCATCTCGACGGCCGCCAGGCGCAGCCCGTGTTCGGCGGCGAGCGCGTCGAGTGCGGCGACGGCGGGGGCGTTGCGGCCGGTGGTGGCCCGCATGCCCGCGTAGACGGTGTGCCCGGCCCCGGCCAGGGCGCGTGCGGCGAGGTTGCCGAAGCCGCTGGAGGCGCCGGTGACCACCACGACCTGAGGGCGGGTGCTCATACCATCCCTCCGTTCGCGCGCAGGATCTGTCCGTTGACCCAGCGCCCCTGCGGGCCGGCCAGGAAGGCGACCACGCGGGCGATGTCCTTTGGGGTGCCGAGCCGCTCCAGCGGCGGGGTCTTGGCGAGCCGCTCGATCTGCTCCTCCGTCTTGCCCTCGAGGAAGAGGTCCGTGGCGGTGGGCCCGGGCGCGACCGTGTTCACGGTGACGTCCCGGCCGCGCAGCTCGCGGGCGAGGATCAGGGTGAGCGCCTCGACGGCGCCCTTGCTCGCCGCGTAGGCGCCGTAGGAGGGGAACTGCGTGCCCACCACGGAGGTGGAGAAGCCGACGAACGCGCCGCCCGACCGCAGCCGGCGCGCGGCCTGCTGGGCGACGACGAAGGTGCCGCGGATGTTGGTGCGGTGCACGGCGTCCAGGACGGCGAGGTCGAGCTCGGCGACGGGGGCCAGGGCCATCCGGCCGGCGCAGTTGACGACGACGTCCACGCCGCCGTACTCCTTCTCCGCCCGGTCGAACAGTGCGGCGACCGCCTGCTCGTCCGCGACGTCGGCCCGGACGGCGATCGCCCGGCCGCCGTCGGCGGTGATCTCCGCCACCGTCTCCTCGGCGGCCGCCTCGTCACCGGCGTAGTCGACGACGACGGCGAGCCCGTCCTTGGCGAGCTCCCGGGAGACCGCCCGGCCGATGCCGCGGGAGCCACCGGTGACGACGGCGACCCGGGTGGCCGCCGGCTGCTGGGCTGAGGTGTTCGTGTTCATGCCTCCAGCGTGGACGGCCGCCGCCGGCGGAACCAGGGGATCCCGTCCCCTGTGTCCCGGCCCCGCCCGGGCACACAATGGACACCATGGCTTCTGCGAAGTACACCGAGCTGGGAGCGTTCCTGCGGTCCCGGCGGGCGCGCATCAGACCCGGCGACGTGGGGCTCCCGACGGGGCCCCGGCGCCGGGTGCCCGGGCTCCGACGGGACGAGGTCGCCCAGCTCGCCGGGGCGTCCGTGGACTACTACAACGAGCTGGAGCGGGGCGCCGGATCGCAGCCGTCCGAGCAGATGATCGCGGCGCTGGCCAGGGCGCTGCGGCTGACGGCCGACGAGCGCGACCATCTGTACCACCTGGCCGACCGGCCGGTGCCGGCGAACGCGGGCGCCGTCTCGCACGTGCATCCCGGGATGCTGGACCTGTTGCAGCGGATGCCGTCGACGCCGGCGCAGGTCATCACCGACCTGCACGTCACCCTGGTCCAGAACCCGCTCGCGGTGGCCCTGCTCGGGGACCAGACCGGGTTCCGGGGCGCGCGGGCCAGCTTCGTGCACCGGTGGTTCACCGAGCCGGAGGCGCGGCGGCTGTACCCGGAGGCGGACCACGGGATCCAGTCCCGGGCCTTCGTCGCCGACCTGCGCGCGGCCGCGGCGCGGCGGGCCGCGCGGGACGGCGAGGCGCGGGAGCTGGTCGAGTCGCTGCTCGACCGCTCGGCGGAGTTCGCCGCGCTGTGGAACGACCACGACGTGGCGTTCCGGCGCAACGACCGGAAGCGGTTGAACCATCCGGCGCTGGGGCTGGTCGAGGTCAACTGCCTCAACCTGTTCAGCGAGGACGGCCGGCAACGGCTGCTGTGGTTCACCCCGGCGGTGGGCACGGAGAGTGCGGGTCTGTTGGACCTGCTGGGGGTGGTGGGGACGCAGGAACTGGCCGCCGGGGGTGGGGCGGGGTAAAGGGGCGCAGCCCCTTACGGGTGCTCGGCCTCCGGGCGGGGTGACCGTTGCTGTGGGAGGGCGATCAGGCCCGGTTCCGGGGGTTGGCCCTGCAGGGCGACCGTCCGGGTCGGGGCGGGGATGCGGATGCCTTCCACCCCG
Organism: Streptomyces sp. NBC_00670; assembly: GCF_036226765.1. NCBI lineage: Bacteria > Bacillati > Actinomycetota > Actinomycetes > Kitasatosporales > Streptomycetaceae > Streptomyces > Streptomyces sp. NBC_00670. The sequence continues at coordinate 6,456,532 of NZ_CP109017.1, read as the reverse complement.
TACCGCGCATGGAGCCGCTTGATGAATTCATGCTTGATCCGGTACTGGTCGCTGAACTCCCCCACCCCCAGGATCACCGTGAACCCGATCCGCGAGTCCCCGAACGTGTGGAACCGCACCGCCGGCTCGTGCTCCGACAGCGCGCCCGTGATCTCGGTCATCACCTCCGCGACCACCTCCAGGGTGACCCGCTCCACGTGCTCCAGGTCGCTCTCGTAGCCGACCCCCACCTGCACCAGCACGGTCAGGTTCTGCTCCGGCTTGGTGTAGTTGGTCATGTTCGCCTTGGCGAGCTGCCCGTTGGGTATCACGACCAGGTTGTTGGAGAGCTGGCGGACGGTCGTCTGCCGCCAGTTGATGTCGACGACGTACCCCTCCTCACCGCTGCTCAGCCGGATGTAGTCACCGGGCTGGACGGTCTTGGACGCGAGGATGTGGATGCCCGCGAAGAGGTTGGCGAGGGTGTCCTGCAACGCGAGCGCGACGGCCAGACCGCCGACGCCCAGCGCGGTCAGCAGGGGCGCTATCGAGACGCCGAGCGTCTGGAGCATCACCAGGAAGCCGATCGCCAGCACCACCACCCGGGTGATGTTCACGAAGATCGTGGCCGAGCCCGCGACGCCGGACCGGGACTGCGTGACCGTCTGCACGAGGCCGCTGATCACCCGGGCCGCCGTCGCCGTGCTGACGGCGATGAGGAGCACGGTCAGCCCCTGGTCGACGTGGTGCCCCACGCCACTGGTGAGCGGCAGCGCCGCCGCGGCGGCCGCCGCCCCGCCCGCGACCGCGGCCCACGGCACGACGGTGCGCAGGGCGTCGACGACCACGTCGTCGCCGCGCCAGCGGGTGCGCCCGGCGTGCTTGCCGAGCCAGCGGAGCAGCAGCCGCAGCAGGAACCCGGCGAGCAGCCCCGCGACGAGGGCGACCCCGGCGACGACCAGATCGTCCAGGGTGAGCGCCCGGGTCACCGGACGCCCCCGGCGGTGAGGGGTGTGTCGGCGGAACCCGCCGCCGGCCGGATGTGCGGTTTCGTCACGTGCCACCTGCTCGTTCTCGGATGTGCGGTACGCCCAGCGGGACGCCCGAGGGCGCGACCTGGGACGCGACCTGGGACGCGACCTGGGACGCGACCTGGGACGCGACCGCACATCCTGCCGCATCCGCCTGCCGGTGCGTCAGCCGACTGGGACGGGCGGTGCGTTGGTCGTTCACCGGGGTGAAAGAAATGCCCGGGGGCTGCGCGGTTCGTCGTCATCCGCAGGCCGGTGGGGGCTGGCCGCGCAGTTCCCCGCGCCCCTGGAAACCCCGGGCAGCCCCCGGGCTGTGGGGTCCCGCCCCGAAGCCCCCCGTGCCGCCTCGCCCCCGCACGAGATATCTTGATGTCAAGCAATGTCACAGACGACGCAGACGAAGACGACGTGGACGTGGAGCGGAGCACCCGGTGACTGACTCGACCATCATCTACACACACACTGACGAGGCCCCGGCCCTGGCAACGCATTCGTTCCTGCCGGTGATCAGGGCGTACGCCTCGCAGGCCGGTGTCGCCGTGGAGACCCGCGACATCTCGCTGGCCGGGCGCATCATCGCCGTCTTCCCGGAGTACCTGAACGAGGACCAGCGCATCCCCGACGCGCTGGCGGAGCTGGGCGAGCTGGCCAAGACCCCGGCCGCCAACATCATCAAGCTGCCGAACATCTCGGCCTCCATCCCGCAGCTCAAGGCCGCCGTCGCCGAGCTCCAGGGCCAGGGCTACGCCCTGCCGGACTACCCGGACGACCCGAAGTCGGACGAGGAGCGGGAGATCCGCGCCCGGTACGACAAGGTCAAGGGCTCCGCCGTGAACCCGGTGCTGCGCGAGGGCAACTCCGACCGCCGCGCCCCCGCCTCGGTGAAGAACTACGCCAAGACCCACCCGCACCGCATGGGCGCCTGGTCCTCGGACTCGAAGACCAACGTCGTCACGATGGGCGCCGACGACTTCCGCTCGACCGAGAAGTCCGCCGTCATCGCCCAGGACGGCACCCTGCGCATCGAGCTCAAGGGCGACGACGGCTCCACCACGGTGCTGCGCGAGTCCGTGCCGGTCCAGGCGGACGAGGTCGTCGACGCCTCCGTACTGCGCGTCGCCGCGCTGCGCGAGTTCCTCACCGCGCAGGTCGCCCGTGCCAAGGCGGAGGGCGTCCTGTTCTCCGTGCACCTCAAGGCCACGATGATGAAGGTCTCCGACCCGATCATCTTCGGTCACGTCGTGCGCGCCTTCTTCCCGAAGACGTTCGCGAAGTACGGCGAGACCTTCGCCGCCGCCGGCCTCACCCCGAACGACGGCCTCGGCGGCATCCTCAAGGGCATCGAGAACCTGCCCGAGGGCGCCGAGATCAAGGCCTCCTTCGACGCCGAGCTCGCCGAGGGCCCGGCGCTGGCCATGGTCGACTCCGACAAGGGCATCACCAACCTGCACGTGCCCTCCGACGTGATCATCGACGCGTCGATGCCGGCCATGATCCGCACCTCCGGCCACATGTGGGGTCCGGACGGCCAGGAGGCCGACACCCTCGCCGTCATCCCCGACTCCTCCTACGCGGGCGTCTACCAGGCCGCGATCGAGGACTGCCGCGCCAACGGCGCCTACGACCCGTCGACGATGGGCTCGGTCCCGAACGTCGGCCTGATGGCGCAGAAGGCCGAGGAGTACGGCTCGCACGACAAGACGTTCGAGATCCCGGCGACCGGCACGGTCCGCCTGGTCGACCAGTCCGGCGAGGCCGTCCTCGAGCTGGCCGTCTCGGCCGGTGACATCTTCCGCGCCTGCCAGACCAAGGACGCCCCGATCCGCGACTGGGTCAAGCTCGCCGTCACCCGCGCCCGCGCCACCGGCGACCCGGCCGTGTTCTGGCTGGACGAGGACCGCGCCCACGACGCGCAGCTCATCGCCAAGGTGAAGCAGTACCTGCCGGAGCACGACACCGAGGGCCTGGACATCCGCATCCTGCCCCCCGTCGAGGCGACCAAGCTGTCGGTGGAGCGCATTCGCCGCGGTGAGAACACCATCTCCGTCACCGGCAACGTGCTGCGCGACTACCTGACCGACCTGTTCCCGATCCTGGAGCTGGGCACCAGCGCCAAGATGCTGTCGGTCGTGCCGCTGATGGCGGGCGGCGGCCTGTTCGAGACGGGCGCGGGCGGCTCGGCCCCCAAGCACGTGCAGCAGCTCGTCAAGGAGAACTACCTGCGCTGGGACAGCCTGGGCGAGTTCTTCGCGCTGGTGCCGTCGCTGGAGCAGTACGCCGAGGCCACGGGCAACACGCGGGCCAAGGTCCTCGCCGACGCGCTCGACCGTGCCACGGCGACGTTCCTCAACGAGGACAAGTCCCCGAGCCGCCGCGTCGGCGGCATCGACAACCGCGGCAGCCACTTCTACCTGTCCCTGTACTGGGCGCAGGAACTGGCCGGGCAGACCGAGGACGCGGACCTGGCGAAGGCCTTCGCCCCGCTCGCCGAGACGCTCGCCGCGAACGAGCAGAAGATCGTGGCCGAGCTGGCCGCGGTCCAGGGCAAGCCGGCGGACATCGGCGGCTACTACCAGCCCGACGTGAAGAAGGCGTCCGCGATCATGCGCCCGTCCACCACGTGGAACGAGGCGCTGGCGTCGCTGGCGTGACGCCACCGCCGTAGGGGGCGCGGAGCCGCGTGCGCGAGCGCGGCTCCGCGCCCCTCGGGGGTCGTGGACCCCCTCTCCCCCGGCAGAGCCCCCGGTTATGATCGGCCAATGTCCGACACGACCGAAACCACGCCCGGCTGGCTGTCCTCCGACGACCTCGAGCAGGCGCGCGCCCAGATGCCGATCCTCTACGTCGAGGCGGTACCGGTCCGCGTCGACGACAGCGGTGAGGTCACGAGCATCGGACTGCTGCTGCGCATCGGCCCCGACGGCACGGTCAGCCGCACCCTCGTCTCCGGCCGCGTCCTGCACCACGAGCGGGTCCGCGACGCCCTGCTGCGGCACCTGGAGAAGGACCTCGGTCCGGTGGCCCTGCCCCGGGTCCCCGCCTCGCTGCAGCCCTTCACCGTCGCCGAGTACTTCCCGACGCAGGGCATCACCCCGTTCCACGACCCGCGTCAGCACGCCGTGTCCCTGGCCTACATCGTCCCGGTGACCGGCGACTGCCGCCCCCGGCAGGACGCGCTGGACCTGGTCTGGTTCAGTCCCCAGGAGGCCGCCTCCGCGATGGTGCAGAACGAGATGCCGGGCGGCCAGGGCGTCCTGCTCAAGCAGGCACTGGCCCACGTGGGCTGCGCGTTCTGAGCGCACGGGCACGGAAGTTCTGAGCACGCGGGCACAGGGGTCCCGAGCACACGGGCACGCGAAAAAGGAAGAGGCCGGAAAACTCCGGCCTCTCCCTTTTCGCTCTCCGACCGTCGGGACGACAGGATTTGAACCTGCGACCCCTTGACCCCCAGTCAAGTGCGCTACCAAGCTGCGCCACGTCCCGGTCGCGTCCGACGCGGGTCACCCCGCGTGATCACGCAGGTCAACCCTACCGTACGGGGGCACCGCGCCCCAATTCCCGGCCCTGGCCGGCCACCGCGGCCGCCGTCTCCGGCGGCATGTTGTACGGCGTCACCACATGGATCGCCGCCGGCCGCACGGGCCCGGCCGGCGGCAGCGCCCCATGGGCGCGCAGCAGGATCCGGCAGGCCTGGCGCATGTCCTGGCGCAGGTCGTGGTGGAGGACGGCGGAGAGCCGGTGCGCGGCCAGCAGCCGGGTGTTGTCCTGGTCGAGGTCGTGCGCGACGAACACCGCGCACTCGCGGCCCACCGCCTCGAACGCCTTCAGCGTGGCCACGTTGCCGCCGCCGATCGAGTAGACCGCGCGGATCGCGGGATCGCGGGCGAGCGCGTCGAGGACCAGGTGGTACTGGGCGGCGTCGAGCCCCTGTCCCTCGTCGATCTCCACGAGCGCGCGGCGGGGCCGCAGGCTGCGCAGGGTGCTGCGGAAGCCCATCTCGCGCTCCTCCTCATTGCGCATGAAGCCGCTGCTGAGGCTGATCAGCACACTGCCGGGACGGTCGCCGAGCCACTGGGCGGTGAGATACGCGGCCGTGGCGCCCGCCGCCCGGTTGTCGATGCCGACGTAGGCGAGGCGGCCGCCGGCGGGCAGGTCGGTGGCGAGGGTGACCACCGGGACGCCGGCCGCGGTGAGCCGGCCGACGGCGGCGGTGACCTCGGGCACGTCGGGCGCCTTGAGCAGCACGCCCTGCGAGCCGCGCCGGGCGATCCGGTCCAGGGTGGCGACGAGGCCGTCCACCGGGCCGGTCTCGCGCAGGTGGAAGCGGCAGCGCAGCACGGCGGGCTGGAGCAGCGGCAGCTCGGCCTCCAGGGCGCCGCGCACGGCGGAGGAGAACCGTTCCGGCGCCTGCATCACGATGTCGATCATGAAGGTGCGGCCGACGAGGCCGACCTGTGTCTGCTGCCGGTCGAGTTCGGCGATGGCCCGGTGCACCTCGCGCGCGGTGCCGGGGCGCACTCCCCCGCGTTCGTTGAGGACGCGGTCGACGGTGGCCTCGCTGAGCCCGGCCTGGCGGGCTATCTCGCGCAACGGGTACGGGTGGGCCATGTCGGGGGTCTCCTGGGGGTTCTCTCGGGGTCGGCTGAGGGGTTTTTGAGGGTTCTCTGCTGGTTGTCCGAGGGGTCCGCGCTCCTCAGAATGGCAGTGATCGGGCGTTCCGTCGCCCCTCGGTCAGGAAAGGACGCCGATGTCCCACGCCACCCCCGTGCGCAGCTCATGGCTGTCCGAGCAGGACTGCGACCTCGACGCCTTCCGTGCCCTGGTGGAGCGCACCACCGATCCGGCCGACCATCCGCACGCCGCCGAGGTGGCGCACGACGTCCTCTTCTACGACGGCGACCGGCTGCGCGCGGCCGGGGCGGCCGAGCGGCGGGCGGTGGCGGAGGAGGTGGTGCGCGCGCTGACCGACGGTCCCGGGGTGGCCGTCTTCCGCGGCGCCTTCCCCGACCCCGGCGTCGTGGACCGGGCCACCGCGGCCTTCGAGGCGCTGATAGCCGCACAGCGCGCGGCCGGCACGGTGGCGGGCGACCACTTCGCCGCGCCGGGCGCCAACGACCGGGTGTGGAACGCGCTGGAGAAGCTGGCGCGGCAGGACCCGGAGGTGTTCGCGGACTACTACGCCAACGAGATCGTGGCGCTGGTCTGCGAGGCGTGGCTGGGCCCCGGCTACCAGATCACCTCGCAGCTCAACCAGGTGAACCCGGGCGGTGCCGCTCAGTCCCCGCACCGCGACTACCACCTGGGCTTCCTGTCGGCCAAGGCGGCGGCCGCGTATCCGGCGCACGTCCACCGGCTCTCCCCGGTGCTGACGCTCCAGGGCGCGGTGGCGCACTGCGACATGCCGGTCGAGTCGGGGCCGACGCTCTACCTGCCGTACTCGCAGGGCTACGAACCGGGCTATCTGGCCTGGCGGCTGCCGGAGTTCCGCGCCTACTTCGACACGCACCACGTGCAGCTTCCGCTCGCCAAGGGGGACGCGGTCTTCTTCAACCCGGCGCTGTTCCACGCGGCGGGCGCCAACCGCTCGGCGGACGTCCGCCGGATGGCCAACCTGCTGCAGATCTCGTCGGCGTTCGGCCGGGCGATGGAGAGCGTGGACCGCGAGGCCGTGGTGAACGCCGTCTACCCGGTGCTGCTCGAGCGGAAGGCCCAGGGCGCGGACGAGGAGTGGCTGGACCGGGTCGTCGCCGCCTGTGCCGAGGGCTACCCCTTCCCCACCAACCTGGACCTCGACCCGCCGGTGGACGGCCTGGCCCCGCCCTCGCAGGCGGATCTCGTACGGCGCGCGGTGCGCGAGGAGTGGCCGGCGGAGACGCTGCGCGAGGCCCTGACGGCCGCCGCCGGGCGCCGCAGGAGCTGACGAGGACCCGCGACCGGCCGGAAGGGAAGGGGCACGCGATGGGACTGCTGGACGACAAGGTCGTACTGGTCAACGGCGGCAGCCAGGGCGTCGGCGCCGCCGTGGCCCGGGCCGCCGCCCGGGAGGGCGCGGTGGTCACGGTCACCGGCCGCCGACCGGAGCCGGGCGAGGCCCTGGCCGCCGAACTGACCGCCGCCGGGGCGAAGGCGACGTACGTCCGCGCCGACCTCGCCGACGCGGAGGAGGCGGGCGCGAGCGTGACCCGGGTGGTCGCGGCGCACGGCCGGATCGACTGCCTGGTCAACGCGGCCGGACTCACCTCGCGGGGCACACTGCTCGACACCACGCCCGAACTGTTCGACGCACACATCGCGGTGAACCTGCGGGGGCCGTTCTTCGCGATGCGGGCCGCCGTGGCGGACATGGTGCGGCGCGGCGCGCCCGGCACGATCGTCAACATCGGCTCCAACTGCGCGCACGGCGGCCCGCCGCACCTGGCCGCGTACTCCGCCGCCAAGGCGGGGCTCGCCGGGCTGACCCGCAACGCGGCCCACGCCCACCGCTGGGACCGCGTCCGGATCAACACGCTCAACATCGGCTGGACGGCGACGGAGGGTGAGGACGCCACCCAGCGGGCCTTCCACGGGGCGGGCGACGACTGGCGCGAGGAGGCGGGCCGGCGTCTGCCCATGGGCAGACTCGGCGACCCGGACGAGATCGCGGACTTCGTCGTCCTGCTGCTCTCCGACCGCTCCGGCGTGGTCACCGGGTCGGTCCTGGACTGGGACCAGAACGTCGTCGGCGGACAGGACTGACGTACGGTCCGGACGGGGCCCGAAACGGGACACGGCCGGCCCCGAGCACGACCGAGAACGAAACGAAAGGCAGCACATGCGCATCGGCATCATGGGGCTCGGACGGATCGGCGCGTTCCACGCCGAGACCCTCTCCGCCCTCCCGGTGGTCGACTCCCTCGTGGTCACCGACCCGTTCACGGAGGCCGCCAAGCGGGCCGCGGAACGGTTCGGCGCCGAGGTCGCGGACTCGCCGGAGGCCGTCCTGGCGTCGGGCGTGGACGGCGTGGTGATCGCCGCGGCGACCGACGCCCACCCCGAACTGCTCCTGGCCGCGGTGCGGGCCGGGGTGCCCGTCTTCTGCGAGAAACCGGTGGCCCGCACGATGCGAGAGGGCACGGAGGTCCTCGCGGCGGTCCGGGACAGCGGCGTGGAGATCCAGATCGGCTACAACCGCCGCTTCGACGCCGGTTTCACCGCCGCCCGGGAGGCCGTGCGCGCCGGTGAGCTGGGCCCGCTGCACACCGTACGGTCCACGACGCTGGACCCGGCGCCGCCGCCCGCCGCGTACATCGCCACCTCCGGCGGCATCTTCCGCGACTGCGCGGTCCACGACTTCGACATCATCCGCTGGGTGACCGGCCGCGAGGTCACCGAGGTGTACGCCACCGGCGGCAACCGGGGCGCCGAGTTCATCAAGGAGGCGGGCGACGCGGACACCACGGGCGCGCTCCTCACCCTGGACGACGGCACGATCGCCGTGGTGTCCAACAGCCGCCACAACGCCCGGGGTTACGACGTCCGCATGGAGCTGCACGGCTTCAACGACAGCATCGCGGTCGGCCTGGAGGACCGGTTGCCGCTGCGCTCGGTGGAGCCGGGGGTGTCGTTCCCGTCGGGGCTGCCGTACGACTTCTTCATGGACCGCTTCACCGCCGCCTACCGGAGCGAACTGGCCGCGTTCACCGAGGTGGTGGCCGGCCGGCGGTCCTCACCGTGCACGGTGGCGGACGCGCTGGAGGCCGGCTGGATCGCGGAGGCGTGCACGCTGTCGCTGGCCGAGCACCGACCGGTCACGCTCGCGGAGGTGCGCCGGGAGTCGTAGCGACGGGAGACACGGCGGCGGGTGCGGCGGCGGCCTCCTCGGGCGCGGCGGCCTCCTCGGGAGCGGCGGCCTCCTCGGGAGCCGCCTGGGCAGGGAGCCCGGGGGCGCCCTGGGGAGTGGCCCCGGCGGCGGTCCGCGGAGTCGCCCCGGGGGCGGCCGCCGCCGCGCCGCGCAGGGCGGTGATGCAGCTGCCGATGGCCTGCTGGAGCTCCTCCAGGCGGGTCAGCATGTCGTCCTCGTAGAGCGTGCTCAGTTCCTCCGCGTCGTCGAAGGTGAGCTCCTCGAAGACCTTCGTCGCCTTCTGCAGGCTGCTGTAGAACTTGGTGCGGCGCTCGGTGAGGTGCAGCTCGGGGTCGGCCTCGACGGTCTGGACGACGAGTTCGCGGACGGTGTCGTAGGCCTCAAAGGCCCACTGCCCGGCGTCCTCGTCGTCGTCCAGCTCGTCGAGCAGGGACAGATGCCGCTCGGCCTCCACGCGCAGCGGGGCCGGGGCCTCGATGGTCTGCCCGGCGGGCGTCTTGACCTGGCCCTCCTCGGCGATCCGGCGGACGTAGCCGATCCGCCCCGCGACCTGGTTCTCGGTGGCGACGGCCTTCTTCAGCTCGTCGGTGCGGGCGATGTCGCGGGCCAGTTCGGTCTGGAGCGCTGGGTCCTCGCGCAACCGGTCGAGGAGGGCGGCGCGGGCGGTGTGCGCGGTGGCCGGGTCGGCGAGGATCGCGGCCCGCAGCGCGGTGGGGTTCTCGGCGACCTCCAGGGCCTTGGTGGGCCGGATGCCCTCCGCCTCGGCGGCGGCGGTGATCGCGGTGCCGCGCACGGAGCCGGCGCTGTTGCGGGAGCTGTAGTAGGCGGCCCAGGCGTCGGCGTCGGGCAGGTCGATCTCCTGGCCGGGGGCGAGCGCCTCGAACTGGGGGACGAGTCCGTCGTCGGCGGCCATGTCCCACGCCTTGTAGTGGCGCATGACCCGCTCCGGCGAGCAGCCGGCCAGCTCGGCGAACCGCCTCGCGGACACCTTCGGGGTCTGTCCGGCCGGCTGCCCGCCGGGCCGGACACTGCGGGCGACCTTCAGCGCGAAGGCCCAGCCGCCGGTACGGGCGTACTCCCCGAAGTCGCGGGCGTCCCGCAGCACGGTTTCGGGCACGTCGACGGGGTCGGCGGCCTCCGCGTCGTCGGCCGGCTCGGCGTCACCGGCCGCTTCCGTGGCATCGGCCGTCCTGGTCCCGTCGGCCGCCTCCGCGGAGGGCTCCACCCAGACGCCCCCGCCGAGGAGGGCGTCCTCGGCCGCTCCGACCTCGGCGGTCTCGGACGTCACCGATGTCATGGTCGACTCTCCAGGCACTGACGCCACCCCAGGCACTCTCGTCTCGAACGTCTCGTAGGTTTCGCACGTCTCGAAGGTTCCGAAGTCAGCAGCCTAGTACCCCGGCCGGAGCCACCGGGCCCGCGGCAAAGGGACCCGTTATTCGGCGTCACTATCTCTCCCGCCATACACAGATATTCCTGAAAGCGCACGCAATTACCGGCCCACACATTCCCGGCGCCTTATCTTGAGCGGGATTTGAGCATGTCCGAGGACCGAGCCGGAAACACTGAGAAATTGGGTCGCCCAAAGGATCAGCCCGAAAGCCGTTGACATATCTCCGCGCTGGAGGCTCCATGTCGGAAAAGAATGGCTGGAATCGAATACAACCGGTCACCGAACCGGGCGCGATCATTCATCAATTGGCGCTCAACGAAACGCACCACCCGCCGCTCCCCGCCGTTCTCGACGCCGTACGGGAGACCGCCGCACAGGCCCACCGCACGCTGGACGCCCTGGGTACGGGCCTTTCCCGGGTGCTGGGCGAGCACCTCGGCGTACCGGCCGGGGACGTCATGGTGGGCCCCGGATCCGGGGCCCTGCTGCAACTGCTGTTCAGCACCTTCACGGGGCCCGGCACCCACACCGTGCACGCCTGGCCGTCGTGGGAGGCGTATCCGATGATGGCCGAAAACGCGGGCTCCTCCGTGGTCCGCGTCCCCCTCGTCGACGAGCGGCACGCTCTCGACGCGCTCGCCGCCGCCGTGACCGACGAGACCCGTATGGTCGTCGTCTGCAATCCGAACAACCCCACCGGCACGGTCGTCCCCCCGGGCGCGCTGAAGGCGTTCCTCGATCTGCTGCCCGCGCATGTCGTCGTGGTCCTGGACGAGGCGTATCTCGACTTCGCCGATCCCGGCAGCACGGACGACGGCGTCGAGCTGTACCGGACCGATGAACGCGTGTGCGTCGTACGGACGTTCTCCAAGTCGTACGGGCTGCTCAGTCTCCGTGTGGGCTATCTCGTGGCCCATCCCCGCGTCCTGGATCCGATGCGCGGCCAGCAGCTGTTCCTGCGTGTCAGCGCGCCCGCGCAGGCCGCGGCCGTCGCCGCGCTCGGCGCGCACGACGAGATCCGGCGCCGCTGCCGGGCGACCGCCGCCGAACGCGACCGCCTGCACACGGTGCTGACCGGTCAGGGCTGGACCTCGGCCGACAGCCAGGCCAACTTCGTCTGGCTGCCCCTGACCGAGGGCGTCGAGGAGCTGACCCGGTTCTGCGCCGACCACGGCGTCATGATCTGCGGCAAACCCGGCGAGGGCGTCCGCGTCACCCTCGCCGAACCGGCGGCCAACGACGCGTTCGCCGCCCTGGCCGCGGAGTTCCGCACGGGCACCGGGAGCCCGGAGTGAACGCGGGCGGGGCGACACCCTCCCTCACCCTGCCGCCCCGGGACGCGACCGCGCTGATCGAGCCCACCGTGCGGCTGCTCCGCGCCGAGCTGGAGCGCCGATGTCCCGACGGGCTCGGCGGGGTGGACGCGATGGGCCGCTCGGCCCTGCTGCCGCCGGGCAAGCTGCTGCGGCCGCTGCTGTTCACGGAGTCCGCCGCCGCGGCCGGGATGCGCCGCGAGGACACCCTCGGCGTCGCGCTCGGCATGGAGTTCCTGCATGTCGGCTCGCTCGTCCACGACGACATCATCGACGGGGACGAGTTACGGCGCGGGCGCCCCTCGGTCGTCGCCCGCCACGGGCTGCCCCACGCGGTCGTCACCGGTGACGCCCTGTTCATCGGCGCGTTCCGCGCGGTCGCCGAGCGCGCGGGGGCGGGAATTCCCGGCGACCGGCAGCTGGCCGTGGTGCGCACGCTCGCCGACGCGGGCATCGACCTGTGCCGCGGGCAGGTGATGGAGGACGAGGTGCGCGCGGACCCCGGCAGCGGGCTGCGGCACTACCTGACGATGATCGCCCTCAAGACCGGCGCGCTGTTCCGGGCCGCCTGCCTCGGCGGCGCGCAGCTCGCGGGCGCGCCGGCCGCCACACAGTCGGCGCTCGCCGCCTTCGCCGAGCACCTGGGCCGGGCCTTCCAGATGGCCGACGACCTGCTGCCGCACACCAGCGACACGGCGACGAGCGGCAAGTCCGTCCTCAGCGACCTCGCCAACGGCCGCCCCACCTTTCCCCTGCTGCTGTGCTGGGAGGAGGCCGACGCCCGGGGCCGCCGGCTGCTGGCCACCGCGCTCGACGGGTCCCTGCCCGCCGACGAGGCCCTGGTCACCGTGCGGTCCCTGCTGGCGAGCACCGGTGCGCTGGACCGGGCCCGCGCGCAGGCGCTGGCCGAGGGAGAGCGGGCCAAGGAGGCGCTGCTCGGCCTGCCCGCGAGCCGGGCCCGCGACACCCTCGCGGCGGTGGCCGACCTCTCCGTGTCCCGGGAGAGGTGAGCCGTGGGATTCGCCGGCGCACCGCCCAAGTCCCCGAGGCTCACGGCGGTGCGCGCGCACCTGGAGACATGGCGCCCGTACACCCTCTCCTACCCCGGCCTGGTGGGCCTGGCCGGTGCGGCGTCCGGCACCGGCGACCCCACGGCCGCCGGGGTCCTGGCCGCGTGGCTCTGCCCCACGCTCGCCTGGCTGGGCGGCCACTATCTCGGCGACTACTTCGACCGCGACCTCGACGCGATCGGCAAGCCGCAGCGGCCCCTGCCCTCCGGCCGGCTGTCCGCGGCGACGGCGCGCGCCTGCGGGCTGGGGTGCGTCCTGGCCGCCGCGGCCGTCACCGCCGCCGTCGACTGGACGGCCGTCGTCGCGGTGCTGCTCGCGCTCGCGGGGGTCGTCGCCTACAGCCGGCTGCTGAAGGGGCGCGGGCTGCTGGGCAACGCGGTACGGGGCCTGCTGACCGCGATGGCCGTCGGCTACGGCGCGGCGGTGAGCGTCCCGCTCGGGGAACCGCCGTCCTGGCATGTCCTCCCCGTGGCCCTGGCCTTCCTGCTCCACGACACCGCGTCCAACATCGTCGGCACGCTGCGGGACACGGAGGCCGACCGGGCGGGCGGCTACCGGACGCTGCCGGTGGCGCACGGTCCGGTGGTGGCGGTGCGGACGTCCGCGCTGCTGTACGCCGCCGCGCTGACGGTCACCGCCCTGCACCTGGGCACCGCCGCCCACACCGCCGCCGGTGCCGTCCTCGCCGCGTGCGCGGCGGCGGCCGGGGCGGCGGCGTTCGTCCCCCTGCTGCGCCACCACGCTCCCTCCGCACGCCGTTCCCTGCGCTCCCACGAGGTCCTGGTCGGCGAACGCCTGACACTGGCCGCCGCGATCCTCGCGTCCGGCTGGGGCCCGACGCCCGCACTGGCCCTGCTCCTGCCCCTCCTCGCGGCCAGCCTGCTGACCCAGACCCGGATGCGCGCCGGACACGAGTTCCCGGACGGCGACGGGCGGGACGGGGGCTCGAGCGGTGCCGCGGGCGCGCCGACTCCGGCCGGGAGCCGCGGGGTTCGGCCGGGAGACACCGGCCGGACCGGGGCCTCCCCCGCTCCCGGCCCGGCCGGGCCCGACGGGCCGGGCGCGGACACGCCCGGGGCCGGCGCGGCCCGGCCCGCTGCGGCTCGCCCGTCCCACACGTCCCCCGCCGCGCCCCCACGAACGAAGGGCTGATCCTCCGATGTCCGACGCCACCAGCCAACCCAGGGGCGCGGGGAACCGCGCGACCAACCACACCGCACCCGCACCCGCCGACCCACCGCACCCCCCGAGCCCTCCCGCGCACGACCAGCCCCACCCCCCGCCCGACGAACCGTTGGCGCGCGCGATCCGCGCCGGCGCCGACGCCCTGCTCGACGCCCGCCGCGCCGACGGCGTCGTCGCCCCCGCCGGCGACCGCTTCTCCCCCGCCAACACCGCCGCCGCCCTCATCGCCCTGCACACCGCACGCGCCCACGGCGCCGCCCCGACCGCGGACGCCGACACCGTGCGCGACCACGCCGTGGCACGCCTGTGCGCCACCCAACGCCCCGACGGCGGCTGGGCCATGGCCGGCGTCCCGACGGAGACGTTCACCACCGCCGTCGTCGCCGCCGCACTCACGCTGACGGCACCCGACAGCACCGGGCGAGCCGTCGCCGCCGCGCACGACCTCGTACGCCGGCGCGGCGGCGTCGACAGCCTCCCCGAGCCCGCGATGCGCGCGCTGGCCCGGCAGTTCGCCGCCCTCTCCGACCCCGGCGCCCGGACCTCCACACCCCGGCTGCCCCTGGAGCTGCTCCTGCTGCCGGGGCTCGCCCGCCGGGCACTGAGCCTGCGGCTGCCGATCTTCGCGGCCTCCGCGCTCGGCCAGTCCGTGCGGCGCCCCCGCCGCGGGCTCGGCGGCCGGCTGGACCGCGCCCTGCGGCCCCGCGCCCTCGCCCTCGTCCGCGAGGCCTTCGCCCGGGAGCGCGGCACCGGTTCGTTCAGCGCGGACCCCTGGCTGACCGCGCTGATCGCGCTCGGCGTCGGACGTTCCGAACTGGCCCCGGACCTCGTGCGGGCCGCCGCGCACTGGCTGACCGGCGCCGCCCGGCCCGACGGCGGCTGGGACCTGATGCCCCTGGACCTCACCTGGTCCAGTTTCGCCGCCGCCGCGCTCCTGGAGGCCGGTTACGCCGACGACCCCCGGCTCGTCCCCCTGCGTACGATGCTCCGCGACCGTCAGCAGGACGTGCCCTTCGAGGCGTTGGCCTGTCCGCCGGGACACTGGGGCTTCTCCACCGACCGCTCGTGGCCGATGGCGCTGGAGACCGCCGAGATCAGCTCGCTGCTGCACCGGATGCCCGGCGGCGACGACGATCCGCACGTGCGGCGCGGCCTGGAATGGCTGACGGCCATGCAGGACCGCTCCGGCTCCTGGAGCCTGGCGGTGCGCGACAGCCGGCCCGGCGGCTTCGGCCCCTGCCCGCAGATGACGGCCAAGTCCGTCCTGGCCCTCCTGGACTGCGGCGCGGGCCGGGACGACCCCCGGGTGCGCAAGGGCCTGGACAGCCTCCGCCGGGCGCAGCGGCCCGACGGCGCGCTGGAGGCGATGTGGTACCGCGGCATGGTCCCCGGCACGGCCGCGGCCCTCACCGCCTGGTCCGCCGCGGGCCTCGCGGCGACCGAACCGGCGCGCAGGGCCCGCGACTTCCTCCTGCGCACCCAACTGCCGGACGGCTCCTGGGGCACGGCCGGCGAGGACCCGGGCGGCACGGCCGAGGCCCCCGGCGGCACCGTCGAGGAGACCGCCTGGGCACTCCACGCCCTGCTCACCGCCGGCGAGCCACCGGACTCCGCCCCGCTCACCCGGGCCACCGCCCACCTCCTGCACCACCAGAACCCCGACGGCACCTGGCCGGGCGCACCCGTCAACGAGTACATACGCCACTGCTACCGCTACGCCGACCCGGTCCTGGCCACCTCGCTGGCCGTGAAGGCACTGGCGGCCTCGCGGCGGCCGGCCGGCGGCACGGCCGAGGATGCCGGTTCGGCGGCCGACGGGGCCGGCACCGTGACCGACGCCGCCCGCCCCGCCTCCCGTGCGACAGGCGGCCCCCGGCCGCACCCCTCCCACGACTACGACGTCCTCGTCTGTGGTGCCGGTGTCGCGGGGCTCGCCGCCGCGCGCGGGCTCGGTGGGCTCGGGCTGCGTGTGCTGTTGCTCGACAGGCAGGCCGCGCCCCGTGACGTCGCCAAGGGGGAGGTCCTGCAACCCGGTGCGCTGCGCGTGCTGCGGCGCTGGGGTGTGGCGGAGGCGCTGCGCGAGCGGGGCGCGGTGTCCATGAACCGTCTTGTGGTCCGCGATGCCCACGGCACGCCCCTCATGGCCCTCGATTACGGGCAACTTCCTCCCGGAGACCGCGAGTTGCTGGTCCACGACCACCGGGAGATCCTCACCGCCCTCACCGAGGGCCTCACCGGAGACGTCGAGGTCCGCCGCGGCACCGTCGTCCGCGAGGCCCTGCGCACCCCCGACGGCCGGGTGACGGGCCTCGTCCTGGCCGGCCCGGACGGCGACCGCCCGGTGCGCGCACCCCTCGTGGTCGCCGCCGACGGCATCTCCTCCCGGCTGCGGCGCGCCGCCGGCATCCTCGGCCGCCGTACGGAGTACCCGCACCGCCTGGTCTCCGTCGAACTCGCCGATGCCGCCCGCCAGGGCCCCGGGGACTTCTCCGCCTACCTCTCCGACCGGGGGCTGCGCCTGCTGTACCCGCTGCCCGGGGACCGCGTCCGCCTGTATCTGCAGTGCGCGCCCGACGAACTGCGCGGGCTCGGCGCGCGCGACTTCGCCGACTGGCTCGTCCGGGCCGTCGGCGAGGTGCCCGCACTGGCGGGGTACGTCCCGGCCCTCGCGGCGGCCGCCGGAACCCGGCAGGTCTTCTCCGTCGGCCGCTACCTCACCGACCGCTTCGCCGCCCCCGGCCTCGCACTGGTGGGCGAGGCCGGGTATGCCGTCCACCCGATGGCCGCCCAGGGCATGAACACGGCGATCACCAGCGCCTGGGCGCTCACCGAGGCGCTCTCGGCACAGTTGTCGGCGCACAGCCGGACGGGCGGCAGGCCGGCCCTGGAGGCGACCGCCGTCGACGCGGCCCTGGACGCCTACCGCCGCGAACGCGCCCCGGTCCTCGCGTCGGCCGCCCGCACCAGCGCCAACGCGACCCGCATGGTGACGGGTCTGTCCTGGCCGGGGCGGGCCGTCGGCCGGCGGGCGGTGCGCCACACCGGCGCCAATCCGCGACTGCTGCACACGGTGACCCACAACATGGCCGGTCTCGGCCCGCTCCCGCTCACCCCCCTCGACCGCCTCCAGCAGCTCGGCCTCCTCCCGGACCCGCGCGCCCACCGGGTCCCCGCCCCGCACTGACCCCGCCCGACACCACGCACGTCACCCCGACCGAGAGAACCGAAGGAACCGAAGGAGTCGTCACCATGTCCACCACCACCCCCGGCACCGGCACCGGCACCGGCACCGGCACCGACACCGACCTGCGCATCCGTCCCATGTCCGGCGCCCTCGGCGCCGAGGTGCACGGCATCGACCTCGGCGCGCTCACCGACGCCCAGTTCGAGCGGATCCACGAGCTGATGCTCCGTCACCTCGTGCTGTTCTTCCCCGGCCAGGAGAACCTGACCCCGAAGGCCCACGTCGCCCTCGGCCGCCGCTTCGGCGAGGTCGAGGTGCACCCGTTCCTGCCCAAGCTCGCCGACCACCCCGAGGTCACGCTCATCGAGTCCGACAAGGGCGGCAAGGCCGACGAGTGGCACATCGACGTCACCTTCAGCCCCCACCCCCCGGTCGCCTCCATCCTGCACCTGGTGACCTGTCCGCCGGCCGGCGGCGACACCATGTGGAGCAACCAGTACCTGGCCTACGAGACGCTGTCCGCGCCGTTCCGGGAGATGCTGGACGGCCTCACCGCGATCCACGTCCTCAAGGCGCCGGAGGTCGGCGAGCTCAAGGCGGAGCACCCGGTGGTCCGCGTGCACCCGGTCACCGGCCGCCGCTCGCTCTACGTCACCCGGATGTGGACCTCGCACATCCCGCAGCTGAGCAGGCCCGAGAGCGACCTCGTGCTCCAGCACCTGTTCGACCACTCCGAGCAGCCCCGCTTCACCTGCCGCCACCGCTGGGACCCGAACACCGTCGCCCTGTGGGACAACCGCGCCACCCAGCACCTCGCGATCAACGACTACGACGCGTACCGCATGGGCCGGCGCGTCACCGTCGTCGGCGACCGGCCCACCGGCGACACCCCGCGCCGCCCCGACTACGAACGCCGCGGCGACGAGCGCTACTACCCGCGCCGGGTCACCGCCCGCTACGGCTACTGAACGGCGGCCGGAACGGTCCGCGAACCGCCCGAGAGACCCGAGGAGCAGTCCATGACCTCTCCCCCGCTCGTCTTCGTCGTGGGCACCGGACGCTGCGGCTCGACGGCCCTGTCGGAGATCCTGCGCCGCCACCCGTCGGTGCTGAGCCTCAGCGAACTGTTCGCCGCCCTGTACCCCGGCGGACTGCCCGAAGAGCCGCTGGACGGCGCCGAGTTCTGGCGGATGCTCGCCGAGCCGCCGCACTTCGGGAACCGGCTGATCCGCGACGGCACCCCGCTGCCCGAACACCTGTACCCGCACATGCCGGGCCGCTTCACCGCGTCCGACGGCATCCCGGCCCTCTCCCTCACCACACTTCCGCACCTCTCCCCCGACCCGGACGCGCTGTTCGACGCCCTGCGGCCGGCCCTCACCGGGCGGCCGCGGGGGCCGGTCGCCGGGCACTACCGCGCCCTGTTCGCCGCGCTCGCCGCCCGGTGCGGCGGACGGCTGGTCGTGGAGCGCTCCGGCTACTCGCTGAACCGGGTGTCCCTGCTGCACCGGCACTTCCCCGAGGCGCACTTCCTGCATCTGTACCGGGACGGTCCGGACTGCGCGGTCTCGATGAGCCGGCATCCGGGGTTCCGGTTCGTCCGGCTGATGGCCGACCTGGCCGGGGAACTGGGCCCCGAGAAGGCCGCCGCCCAGGTGGGCCGGCTGCTCTCCGACGAGAGCCGCCCGCTCACGGAGGCACTGTCCGGGCGGGTCCCGGTGGAACGGTTCGGCACCCTGTGGTCGGAGGCGATCACCGAGGGTCTGGCGCAGCTCGACGCCCTCCCCACCGGCACGCACACCGCGCTCGCCTACGAGGACCTCCTCGACGCCCCCGCAGGCGAGCTGACCCGGCTCGCCGGTCTCTGGGGCATCGAGGCGGACCCGGCCTGGCTGGCCGAGGCCACCCGGCTGCTGACCACCGACCGCCGCGGCACCGCCGCCGCGCTCCCGCCCGACCGGCGCACCGCCCTGCGCGAGGCGTGCGCCCCGGGCACCCGGGCCCTGGCCGCGCACGCGGCCCGCGCATGACGGAGGGGCGGTCCCGGATCACTCCGGAACCGCCCCTCGGCACGTCATCGCTTCCGACGACTCTCACGAGTCGGGACGACAGGATTTGAACCTGCGACCCCTTGACCCCCAGTCAAGTGCGCTACCAAGCTGCGCCACGTCCCGATGCGCGCCGTGCGGTGGAACCGCGCGTTCGCGCGTAGAGCACTCTACCCCACACCGGGCGCCGTCCCGCAGGAGGTGGGCGTGCGGGACAATCGGGGCATGAGCGGGACATCCGGAGTACGCACGGACGACGGTCGGGACCGGGACGCCGAGGGGCGGGCGCGGAACGCGCGGCCACGGGACGGGCTGGGACGGCCGCTGCCGTACGGCGCCGAGGGCGTCCCCCGGCAGCCCGAGGGCGTCGTACGGGAGCCGGCCGAGTCGGTGGCCCAGGCGCAGGAGCTGCTGGACGCGGGCCGGCCCTTCCACGCGCACGAGGTCTTCGAGGACGCGTGGAAGACCGGTTCCGAGGAGGAGCGCGGCCTGTGGCGCGGGCTGGCACAGCTCGCGGTGGGCCTCACGCACGCGGCCCGCGGCAACGTGACGGGCGGCGCCCGGCTGCTGCGGCGCGGCGCCGGGGCGGTGGCGGAGTGGCGGTCGGGGGACGGGCGCGCGGGCGACCCGCACGGTCTCGCCCTGCCCGGACTGATCGCCTGGGCGCGGGAGTTGGCGGCGGATGTGGAGCGCGGCGGCGAGCCGGTGGACGCGGCGGCCCGGGCCCCTCGGCTGCGCGGTGACGCACGGGGCTGAGCCCTCGCCCGGAGCGCCGCACGGAGCCTTTGGACGGAGCCGCCGCACGCGTGGTCAGTGGCGTGCGGCAGACTCGGGGACGTGCGAGAGATTCATGTCATCGGCATCGGCGCGGGCGACCCCGACCAGCTCACCCTGCAAGCGGTCAGGGCGCTGAGGAGCACCGACGTGTTCTTCCTCCTGGACAAGGGCGAGGTGAAGTCGGACCTCGTACGGCTGCGCCGCGACATCCTCGACGCGCACCTGCCCGAGGGCACGTACCGGGTGGCCGAGGCCCGCGACCCCGAGCGCGACCGGACGGCCGGCAGCGCCGCCTACTCCCCCGCCGTCGGCGACTGGCGCAGCGCCCGCGCCGGCATCTACGAGCGGCTGATCGCCGAGGAACTCGGCGAGGAGGAGAGCGGGGCGTTCCTGGTCTGGGGCGACCCCGCGCTGTACGACAGCACGCTGGGCATCCTGGAGGAGGTGCTGGAGCGGGGGAAGGTCACGTTCACGTACGACGTCGTCCCCGGCATCAGCAGCGTCTCCGCACTGGCCGCCCGGCACCGCACGGGCCTGAACCGGGTGGCCCGCCCGGTCCAGATCACCACCGGCCGCCGCCTCGCGGAGGGCTTCCCGGAGGGGGTGGACGACGTGGTGGTGATGCTCGACGCGCACCAGGCGTTCCTGCGCCATGCGCAGGACGACGACCTCGACATCTACTGGGGGGCGTACATCGGCACGCCGGACGAGATCCTGGCGTCGGGTCCGATCACGGAGACGGCTCCCGAGATCGAACGGCTGCGGGCGGAGGCGCGGGAGCGGAAGGGTTGGATCATGGACACGTATCTGCTCCGCAGGAGGCCGGGGAATTAAGGGCGCCCTACGCCCTACCTCCGCGTGCGCGAAAGAGCTCGGGGGCGGTCGGTTCGTTGGCGGGCGCGGGTGGGTTGGTGGTTGCTCGCGCAGTTCCCCGCGCCCCTGAAGGGGCGCGGGGAACTGCGCGAAACGGGGCGAAGCCCCGCGCCGGGGTCCAAGGGGCGGAGCCCCTTGAGGGGATGGGAAGGGCAGGGGCGGCGGGGGCGAAAAAACACCCGGTCGAACACCCCCCACATGCGCCCCCACACCCCCGGTGTGATCGTGAACCCGTGACCACGACCGAGGACACCGCGCGCGCCCCCGCCCAGCAACCCCCCGTCCTGGACCGCCGCCGCCGCAACATCGTCTTCGCCACGATCATGCTCGGCATGCTCCTCGCCGCCCTCGACCAGACCATCGTCGGCACCGCGCTGCCCACGATCGTCGCGGACCTCGGCGGCGCCGCACACATGTCGTGGGTCGTCACGTCGTACCTGCTCGCGGAGACCGTCGCGACCGTCCTCGTCGGCAAGTTCGGCGACCTCTTCGGCCGCAAGATCGTCTTCCAGCTCAGCGCGGTCGTCTTCATCACCGGCTCG
Organism: Streptomyces sp. NBC_00670; assembly: GCF_036226765.1. Lineage (NCBI taxonomy): Bacteria > Bacillati > Actinomycetota > Actinomycetes > Kitasatosporales > Streptomycetaceae > Streptomyces > Streptomyces sp. NBC_00670. Next base: position 6,435,297 of record NZ_CP109017.1, on the reverse strand, counting down.
TTCCTCTGCGGCCTCGCCACCAACATGACGCTGCTGATCGCCTGGCGGGCGATGCAGGGGGTGGGCGCCGGCGGCCTGATGGTGACGGCGATGGCGCTGATCGCGGACGTCATCCCGCTGCGGGAGCGCGGCAAGTACCAGGGCGCGATCGGCGCCGTCTTCGGCGTGGCCACGGTGATCGGCCCGCTGCTCGGCGGCCTGTTCACCGACCACCTGAGCTGGCGCTGGGCGTTCTACGTCAACGTGCCGGTGGCGATCGTCGTGGTGGTCGCCGCGGCCCGCACGATTCCCCGGGTCCGGGCTGCGGTCCGCCCGCGCATCGACTACCTGGGCATCGCCCTGGTCGCGATCGGCGCGAGCGCGCTGATCCTGGCGACGAGCTGGGGCGGCAACCAGTACCCGTGGGGCTCCGGGGTGATCATCGGCCTGTTCGCGCTGGGCGCGGCCGGTCTGGTGCTGTTCTGCTGGGCGGAGACGCGGGCCACCGAGCCGATGCTGCCGATGCGGCTGTTCGGTACGCCGGTGTTCGCCGTCTGTTCGATCCTGAGCTTCATCGTCGGTTTCGCGATGCTCGGCGCGCTCACCTATCTGCCGACGTATCTGCAGTATGTGGACGGCGACTCGGCGACGATCTCCGGCGTGCGCACGCTGCCCATGGTGATCGGTCTGCTGATCGCCTCGGTCGCGAGCGGCAACGTGGTGAGCCGGACCGGTCACTACCGGTACTTTCCGATCGTCGGCTCGCTGGTGATGGCGCTCGGGCTGTTTCTGATGTCGCGCATGGGCCCGGACAGCGGCGTATGGCTGGAGTCGCTGTACATGTTCGTGCTCGGCACCGGCATCGGGCTGTCGATGCAGGTGCTGACGATCGCCGTGCAGAACACCGTGGACTACGCCGACCTCGGCACCGCGACCTCCGGCGTCACCTTCTTCCGCACGCTGGGCAGCTCGTTCGGCACGGCGGTGTTCGGCACGATCTACGCCAACTCGCTGACGCCGAACCTGACGGACGGGGTCGCGGCCGCGGCCCGGACGGGCGCCGCGGACCCGGCGACGCTGGCCCGGGCCGCGCAGAGCCCGGAGGGGGTGCACTCCCTGCCGCCCGCGGCGGCGTCGCCGATCGTGAACGCGTACGCCGACACCTTGCAGACGGTGTTCCTGTGGACCGTGCCGGTCGCGCTGCTCGGCTTCGTCGTCGCGCTGTGCCTGCGGCAGGTACGGCTGCGGGACAGCGCGCGGGCCGGGTCCTCGGACCTCGGCGAGGGGTTCGCGTCGCCGAGCAGCGCGGACTCGCGGCTCCAGCTCGAACGAGCCGTCGCGAAGATTCTCGGCAGTACGGAACGGGCCACGGCCCGGCGGATCGTCCGGGAGTCCGAGACCCGGCTGGACGTGGCCGGGGCGTGGGCGGTGATGCAGGTCGAACTGTTCACCCGGCTGGTGGGGCACGCGAGCCTGGGGCTGCTGGCGGCCGGACGGCGGGTGCCGCCGGAGGTGCTGCTGCCGGTGTTCGACCGGATGGTGGCGGAGGGGTATCTGACCCGGGACGGCACGCTGTACTCCCACACGGAGGCGGGCGAACGGGAGGCGCGGCTGATCACGGCGGCGTGGGGACGGTGGCTGGCGGACCGGGTGGAGCGGGATGTGGGGCGGGCGTCGGATGCGGAGTTGAGGGCGGCGGTGGACGGGATCGCGAAGCGGGTGCTGGCGGAGGATCTCGCGCATGACCTGCCGTCCCGGCTGGCGGAGGGGGCGCCTGCGCGGGGCTGAGTCGGGCGGGGCCCGGGGTGTGGGCTGCGCCCAAGAGCTCGGGAGGATGCGTTTTTGGGCGAGTGCGGGGTGCGTTGTGGCTTGTCGCGCCCACGCGGCGGAGCCGCAGATCGACACAGCCCCGGGCCCCTACTCAGCCAGGCCCAGGCTTCGCAACGCACCCGGCACATCCCCCACCGCCGTAACCCCCTCCGGCAGCGGAGGGCGTTGGACGAGCACGACCGGAACGTCCAGTCGGTGGGCCGCCGTGAGTTTCGGGACCGTCGCCCTGCCGCCGCTGTCCTTCGTCACCAGGAGCTGGATGGCGTGGTGGCGGAGGAGGGTCAGCTCGTCGTCGAGGGTGAAGGGGCCCCGGGCGAGGAGTACCTCCGTGTGGGCCGGCAGTGGAGGATCCGGGGGTTCCACCGAACGTACGACGAACTCGTGGTGGTCCAGTGCGGCGAACGCCGCCAGGCCCAGGCGGCCGGTGGTGAGGAGGATCCGGCGGGGGTCGAGCCCGGCCAGGGTCTCGGCCGCGGCGGTCAGGGACGGGACCGGGGTCCAGTGGGCGTCCGGGGTGGTGGGGGTGAAGCCGGGGCGGCGCAGGAACACCGCCGGGACGCCGGTCGCCGCGGCGGCCCGGGCCGCGTGGGCGGTGATGCGCTCGGCGAAGGGATGGGTGGCGTCGACCAGGGCGTCGACGGCGTGGGCGCGCAGCCAGTCGGCGAGCCCCTCGGCGCCGCCGAAGCCGCCGATGCGTACCTCGCCGGGGAGTGCGCCGGGGCGGGCGACGCGGCCGGCGAGGGAAGTGGTCACCCGTACGCCGGGGCGGGCGGAGAGCGCGGCGGCGAGGTGCCGGGCCTCTGTGGTGCCGCCGAGGATCAGGACGTGCGGGGACATGCCGGTGAGCGTACGTGCCGGGCTCACCGCAGGAGGAGCTGGATGCCTCCGACGACGGTCGCCGCGATGACGAGGCGTTCGAAGAGGCGCTGGTTGATGCGGTGCACGGCCCACTTGCCGAGGAGGGCGCCCGGGACCACGAACGCCACGAGCGCCGCGTCGAGCAGCAGCGAGGAGCCGTCGATCAGGCCGAGAGCCGCGCTGAACGGCACCTTGGAGACGTTGACGATGAGGAAGAAGAACGCGGAGGTGCCCAGGAAGCCGAGCTTGCGGAAGCCCGCGGAGAGCAGGTAAAGCGACATCACGGGGCCGCCCGCGTTGGCGACCATCGTGGTGAAACCGCCGAGGACGCCGTAGGAGCGGGCCTTGACACGGCCGCTCCGGGTGGTCACCGCCTCGGGGTCGCTCTCGTGTGCGGCGGTGCGCCGGCGCCACACCGTGACCGCCGCCATCAGCAGCAGGATCGCGCCGATCGACACCCGTACGACCCCGTCGTCTGCCCACACCAGGAACCCGGTGCCGAGGACGACGCCGACCGCGACCGCGGGGAACAGCCGCCACAGGGTGGGCCAGTGGGCGTGCCGCCGGTAGGTGAGGACGGCGAGGACGTCACCGGCGATGAGGATGGGCAGCAGTACGCCGGTCGACGCGCGGGCCGGCAGCACGGCCGCGAAGACCGCCAGGCTGACGGTGTTGGCGCCGCTCACCGCGGTCTTGGAGAAGCCGACGAGGAGGGCCGCGGCGGCGAGCGCGGCGAACCCCCACGGGGAGATGTGCGTCAGCGAGATCGTGTCCATGCGGGAACCGATGCTATGCCCGCCCCACCTGGGAGGTAAGGAGCGTCTCGCCTGTCGGTCCTGGGCGGTGCGGGCGGTCCGGGCCGGGTTTCCGACGGGGGGTCGTGGGCACCCGCGTGAGCGTGGGGAAGAGACGCGGGGCCCCGAGAACCCGCGAGGAGAGACAAGACTAAGGAGAACCGCGGCATGACCGTTGTGAAGAGCACGCTCCCCGACGAGGCCCGTCGAGTGGCCGGGGACGCCCTCCAGCAGACGCTGGTGGATCTGCTCGGCCTCTCGCTCGTCGGCAAGCAGGCCCACTGGAGCATCGTCGGGCCCCGGTTCCGTTCGATCCACCTCCAGCTCGACGAGGTCGTGGACACCGCCCGTACGTACTCCGACACCGTGGCCGAGCGCGCCGCGGCGATCGGCGTGCCGCCGGACGGCCGTCCCGAGACCATCGCCGCCTCGTTCAACCTGGGCGGCCCGAAGGTCGGCTGGGTGCGCGACACCGATGTCGTCCAGGTGATCGTGGACGCCCTGGAGGCCGCCATCAAGCGGCTGCGGGAGCGGATCGAGGCCACCGACAAGCCGGACCCGGTCACCCAGGACCTGCTGATCGCGATCACCGCCGATCTGGAGAAGCAGCGGTGGATGTTCGACGCGGAGAACTACCCGCACGAGGAGGGCTGACCCCTCGGGAACACGGCGGGCCCGCGACGACGACGGCGCCCGCCGGCGGCACGTCCGGATACGCGCACGGAAGGGGTACGTCATGACGGACGCCCTCGAACTCGACACGCTGTGGGACGAGTTCCACCGCGTGGTGAACATGACCTCCCAGGAACTGGCGGCCTGGCTGCGGGTCCAGGACGCCGGGGAGGAGACCGAGCCACTGCCCGAGCAGGCCGGCCCGGAGACCGGTCAGCACGTGCTGGCCATCCTGCAGAAGCGGCGCACGGACCTCACCGACGCCGACATCGACGTGATGTACGAGGTCGTGGACGCCGTCAACGCCGAGCAGGACCGGGCCGACGAGCCCGAGCCGGAGCGGGCCGACAGCGACGCGGACACGGCCCGGCGCCACCGCCTGATGTCCCTCGGCCACGACCCGCTCAAACCGGACCGGACGGAGTCCCGGTCGCAGGCCCGATGAGCCCGGCGCAACAGACGAGCACCGATGAGCACTGACGACGCCCTGCCCGTCCTGCACACGCTCGGCGAGCTGGGCGCCCTGGTGCGGGGCGAACCGGATCTGTACGTCCGCTGGTCGCACGGCCCGCACGCCGATCTGGGCGCGCAGGGCAGCAGGGACGATCTGACGGGCGTGCGGATGCCCGGTCTGTCGGCCAATCCGCTCGGCGTGGAGCCGTGGTGGGAGGACCGGCCGGTGGAGCTGTGGGTGGCCCGCCGGCTCCACGACTACTCCCATCTGCCCCGCGAGAAGGGCCCCGGCGTGCGCCCCTGGGTGCTGCGGGGCCAGGAGCTGGGGCGCGGCCCGGACAACGAGCCGCTGGTGCGGGACGTGGAACCGGTCGGCTGGATAGACGAACGCGTGATCAAGGAAGCTCGCACGGCGGTCGACCGCCAGGGCGGCGACTGGGGCCCCCTGCGGCGTGCGCCGTAGGGGGCCTTCCCGTAGGACGCCCCAACCTCACCCGTCCGCACGAGTTCAGCTCCCGCTCCCCCGGGTACTCAGGCGGCTCCGCCGTGCGACTCCCCCCGCGCGCGGCGCAGCCGAGGATTCACCGTGGGAGCGCGATGACTGACAAGAACCCCGTGAGGGCATTCGCAGAGAAGGCCGCCGACGCACTCCGCGGCGACGGACCGCCCGAGGGCATACCGGGCCGTCCGGGCCCGGAGACCCCCACCGTCGCGGAGCCGACCGAGCCCCGGGAGCCGCTGCCGCCCAAGCCGGACCAGGGCACCCCGGAGACCGTCAGCCCCACCGGCCAGGAGACCGGCACCGATCCGAGGCGGATGGGGCAGGCCGGCGCCTATCTGACCACGGCGCAGGGCGCGCGGCTCTACGACACCGACCACTCCCTCAAGGCCGGTCCGCGCGGTCCCGTGCTGTTGCAGGACCACCATCTGCGGGAGAAGATCACCCACTTCGACCACGAGCGCATCCCGGAGCGGGTCGTGCACGCGCGCGGTGCCGCGGCGCACGGCGTCTTCAAGGGGTACGGCACCGCGGCGAGCGTCACCAAGGCGGCGTTCCTCGGCAAGGACGTCGAGACGCCGGTGTTCACCCGCTTCTCCACGGTGCTCGGCTCGCGCGGCTCGGCGGACACCGTGCGCGACACCCGGGGCTTCGCGACGAAGTTCTACACCACCGAGGGCACGTTCGACCTGGTCGGGAACAACATCCCGGTCTTCTTCATCCAGGACGCGATCAAGTTCCCGGACATCGTGCACGCCGCCAAGCCGCACCCCGACCGGGAGATCCCGCAGGCCCAGTCCGCGCACGACACGCACTGGGACTTCGTCACCCTGCACACCGAGGCCACCCACCACGTGCTGTGGAACATGTCGGACCGGGGGATCCCGCGGTCGTACCGCATGATGGAGGGCTTCGGCGTCCACACCTTCCGGCTGGTGAACGCCGAGGGTGCCACCACGCTGGTGAAGTTCCACTGGAAGCCGAAGCTGGGCGTGCACTCCCTGGTGTGGGAGGAGGCGCAGATCACCGGCGGGGTGGACCCCGACTTCCACCGCCGGGACCTGGCCGACGCGATCGAGGCGGGCGCGTACCCGCAGTGGGAGCTGGGCATCCAGACGTTCCCGGACAACGCCGAGCAGATGTTCGAGGGGATCGATCTGCTCGATCCGACGAACATCGTCCCCGAGGAGCTGGCGCCGGTGCAGCCGATCGGGCTGCTGACGCTGAACCGGAACCCGTCGAACTACTTCGCGGAGACGGAGCAGGTCGCGTTCCACCCGGGCCATCTGGTGCCGGGCATCGACGTCACCGACGACCCGCTCCTTGCGGGGCGGCTGTTCTCGTACCTGGACACGCAGATCACCCGGCTCGCCGGCCCCAACTTCGCGCAGATCCCGATCAACCGCACGCACGCGCCGGTCAACGACATGCTGCGGGACGGCTTCCACCAGGACGCCGTGCACACGGGGGTGGCCCCGTACCGGCCCAACTCGCTCGACGGGGGCTGCCCGTTCACCGCGGGCGCGGACAACGGGGCGTTCGTCGAGGTGCCGGTGACGGTGCCGCAGTCGAAGAAGGTCCGCGAGGCTCCGGAGACGTTCGCGGACCACTTCAGCCAGCCGCGCAGGTTCTGGCGGAGCATGAGCCCGGTGGAGCGGGAACACATCGTCTCGGCGTACACCTTCGAGCTCGGCAAGTGCTACGAGCAGGCGGTCAAGGAGCGCGGACTGCAGGTGCTGGCCAACATCGACCCGGAGCTGTGCGCGCCGGTCGCCGCCGGGCTCGGGCTGCCCGCGCCGGCGCCGACGGTGGCCCTGGAGGAGGTCGAGCCGAGCCCGGCCCTGTCCCAGGTGGGGCGGAGCTGGCCGACGGACGGCCGGATGATCGCCGTCGTCACCGACGGGCAGGGCGACCTGGACGGTGTGCGCGCGGTACGGCAGGCCGTGCTCGACGGCGGCATGGTGCCGCTGGTCGTCGCCCCGGCGGGCGGCAAGCTGGACGCCGAGGGCGCCGAACCGGTCACCGTGCAGCGCACGTTCGCCACCGCGCGGTCGATCGAGTTCGACGCGGTGCTGGTGGCCGGGGTGCCGGGAGTGGGCGCCGACGCCTTCGGCGCCCGGGACGCGAAGGCGGCGGAGCCGGCGGCCGGGGCGGCGACGGACCCCCGGGTGCTGCTGTTGCTGGACGAGGCGTTCCGGCACGGGAAGGCGATCGCCGTCTGGGGCGGCGGGCAGGCCGTGCTGGAGGCGGCGGGCATCCCCGCCGGGGCGGCCGGCGTCGTGACGGCCGCCGACGGCCCGGCGGCCCTCGCCGAGGTGACGCAGCTCCTGGCCACCCACCGCGTCTGGGAGCGCTTCGCGGTCGCGGAGTAGGTCTGCGGAGCAGGTCTCCCCGCCCCCGCCGCCCCTTCAGGGCAGGTCGCCGCTCGTTCGGAGGTGCGGCTCTGTCGTGGCGGCGGGGGTCAGGGTGACGAACACGACCAGGGCCGCCAGGGCGAGCGCGGCCATGACCGTGGCCATGGGTACGGCGTCGTGCGCGTCCGGGAGCCCCACGAGCGGTGCGGCGAGCCCCCCGAACAGGAACTGGCCGCAGCCGAGGAGCGCCGCCGCCGCGCCGGCGTGGGAGCCGCGCTGCCGCAGCACCAGCGCGGGCGCGTTCGGCAGCACCAGTCCGACGTGGGCGATCGCCACGAACAGCGCCGCGAGGACCGGCCACAGCCCCGCGCCGGCGAGCGCGAGGACGAGCAGGACGACGCTCGCGGCGGCCGAACCGGTCACCCCGGCACGCAGCAGGGACCGGGCACCGAGGCGGCCGACGAGGACGCCGCTCACCCCCGCGGCGGCGACGAGTCCGCACGCGTTCACCGCGAACACCAGGCTGTACTGCCCGGCACCGAGTCCGTACAGGCTCTGCAGGACGAACGGGGAGCCCGCGATGTACGCGAACATCACCGCGAACGACAGGGCGTTGGCGAGGACGGGGCCGAGCAGGGAACGGTCGCGCAGCAGACGGCCGTAGACCGGGCCCGCCCGGCGCCAGGACCGTTCCTGGCGCAGATGCGGCGGGTGGCTCTCCGGCAGCGACCCCGCGCCCGCGGCGAGGACGAGGGCGCTGAGCACGGAGGTCGCCACGAAGACCGCCCGCCAGCCCCACGCCTGGAGGAGTTGCGCCCCGACGAGCGGGGCGAGCACCGGGGCCAGGCCGGTGACGAGCGTGAGCAGGGAGAAGTAGCGCGCCGCCGCCTTCCCCTCGTGCAGGTCGCTGACGTACGCGTAGGCGATCACCAGGGCGAAGGCCCCGCCGAGTCCCTGCGCCGCGCGCAGCACGACGAGCAGCCAGATCGTCGGGGCGAGGCCGCACAGCAGCCCCGCCCCGGTGTAGAGGCTCAGCCCGTACAGCAGGGGCCGCCGCCGGCCCAGCGCGTCGCTCAGCGGACCGGCCACCAGCTGGCCGACGGCCAGGCCCGCCAGGCAGGCGGTGACGGTGAGCTGGACCGCCCATGCCGGACTGTGCAGGCTCTCGGCGAGCCGGGGCAGACCGGGGATGTACGCGTCGATGGACACCGGGCCGAGGGCGCTGAGGCTCGCGAGGATCACCAGCACCCGGACCCTGTGGCCTGCCCCGGCCCCGGCCCCGTCGCCGGCCCGGGGAACCACCGCGTTCTCCGTCGTCATCGGGTCAGGAGGTCCGGGCCGTGCGCACCAGGTCCGCGAGGGGGCGCGGGGCGCGGCCGGTCACGTCGGCCACCACCCCGCTGACCCCGGCGAGGAACCCGCCGCGCGTGGCCGCACCGAACGAGGTCACGAGGTCCGCGACCGGCTCCGGCAGGCCCGCACTGCCCAGTGCGACGGCGAACGCGTGGTCGTCGACGTCCACGAGTTCGACGTCACGGCCGCCGAGGTCACGGGCGAGACGCAGCAGATCGAGGGCACCGACCGCCTCCGGACCGGTGACGTCCACGGCCTGGTTCTCGTACCCGCCCCGGGTGAGGATTTCGGCGGCCACCGCCGCGCAGTCCTCCCGGGTGACGTACGCCGCCGCGCCGCTGCCGCTGTTGGTCATCAGACGGCCCGTGGCGGCGGCCTGTTCCACGACGGACACCTGCATGTGCGCGTACAGGTTGTTGCGCAGGGCGGTCCAGCGCAGTCCGCTCTCCCGCAGCGCCCGCTCCGTTCCGGCGTGGTCGGCCACCACCACCGCGGGGTTGGCGGACACCGGCTCGGGAACGGAGGTGTACGCCACGTAGGAGACCCCTGCCCCGGCCGCCGCCGCGAGGGCGGCCCGCTGCTGGTCGAGGCGGGAGCCCACCGCGTCGGTGGAGATGAGCAGCAGCCGTTCGACACCGGCGAACGCCGCCTCCAGGGTGCGCGGGTCGCCGAAGTCGGCCCGCCTCACCCGCGCACCGCGGTCGGCGAGGTCGGCGAGCGCCTGTGGCGTCCGCGTGGTGAGGACCACCTCGCGGGGGTCGACGGTACGCAGCACCAGTTCGGCGGTGGCGCGTCCGAGGGAGCCGGACGCACCCGTGATGCCGATCATGATCACACCAATCCGTAGCAATGATGATTACAGTAGAGGACTGTAATCATCACGACTACGAAATGGCAAGGAGCTCCCGGCGAGCACCGGACCGACCGGGTCAGGTGCGGCGGTGCCGCAGGAGGGCGAACCGCAGGGCCGACAGCACCGGCTCCTCCGGGGGCGGGCCGTCCACGCTCCTGACGACCGCCCGCGCCACCAGCCGCAGCTTCACGTTCGCCCGCTGCGAGGTCTCCCGCAGGATCCCCCACGCCTCCTCCGCCGTGCACACCTCCGCCGCCATCAGCACGCCCGTCGCCCGGTCGATCAACGGCCGTGACACCAGGGCCTGTCGCAGCTGTTCGACCTCCTCCTCCAGCTGCCGGGCGAGCTCCTCCCGCTCCCGGGCGGCCGCCGACGGTCCGGGCGCCGGAGCCCCGTCGTCGTCGAGCGCGGTGAACTCCAGCACTCTGCGCGGCCGGCCGCTCCAGTGGACGGTCCGTACGGGGATGCCCGTACGCCGCTGGAAGTCGTCGACGGCCCGCAGGAAGGCGAGGCCGGCGGAGTCCATGTAGGTGACACCGGCCATGTCGAGCGTCACGCTCCCGGCGTCGGCGGGCACGCGCGTCAGGACGCCGGTCAGTGGCTCGACGGTGCCGTGGACGATCTCCCCGCGCAGGGTGAACAGCACACCGCCGTCACCACGCCTTTCGTCGACGACGATGCCCACGGACATGTCCGTGCCGGTGCACAGCATCTCCCAACCCCCGACGGGATGTCTCGGCGGCCCTTGGGATCACTCCTGCCCGGGGCGGGGTGTTCCACGCGTACGGGGCCCCGCGCAGGCGGCAAGAGGTCGGTAAGAGACGGGATCCGGGGGGCGGCGCGCGCACCGAGGGGCCGGAGTGACGGTCCGCCAACCGCCGCTCCGGCCCCTCCACCTACCCCTGTTTCCGGTAGTGGTCTCTGTTCCCCGTGCCCGTCTCAGTCCTCGCCCCGGATGATGTTCCCCTCGGAGTCCCGGACCGCTTCCGTCCCGCGCAGTTCGCCGCGCTCCTCGACCGCCGGCACGCAGGTGCGTACGCCCTTCCCCCGGACCTGCCTGGCCTTGGCCCAGCCGGTCTCCGGTCGGTCGGCGACGCAGGTTTCAGCTATGTGCGCGGTCACAGTGAGTCATCTTCCTTCTTCATCCTGGAAAACGGGACGTTCCGGTGCCCACGGCTGCGGGTGCCCTTCGCCCCACGGCCGAAACACCTCACAGCTCCCGGGGTTCCAGCGGCCGCAGGGCCGGGCCCTGGACGACCGCGCCGTCCGGGTCGAAGCGGGAGCCGTGGCACGGGCACTCCCAGGCGCGTTCGGCACGGTTGAAGGCGACCAGACAGCCCAGGTGGGTGCAGCGCGCGGAGACGGCGTGCAGGGCGCCGGCCTCGTCGCGGTACACGGCGGTGCGCTTGCCGTCGACGTGGACGATCGCGCCGTCACCGGGGGCGATCTCGTCGACGCCGGGGCCGCTCATCGAGGTGAGCCGGTCGCCGACGAAGTGCTTGGCGACCTTGGCCTGGTTCTTGAGGAACTCCCCGCCCTCGCGGACCACCGAGCCGAGCCGCCGCGGGTCGTACAGTCCGCTCCACTCGGGCGTGCGCCCGCCGATCAGATCGGCGAGCAGCCGGCCCGCCATGATGCCGCCGCTCAGCCCCCAGCCGCCGAACCCGGTGGCCACATAGGCGTGCCGGCTGCCCTGGTGCAGGGGGCCGACGAGCGGGACGGTGTCCGTGGAGTCGTTGTCCTGGGTGGCCCAGCGGTGGCTGAGGCGGAGGTCGCCGAAGTGGCGCCCGGCCCATTCGACGAGCCGGCCGAACCGCTCCTCGACGTCCTCCCCGGCGCCCGGGGTGAAGTGCTCGCCGGTGATCACCAGCAGCCGCTTGCCGTCCGTGTACGGGGCCGTCCGCACCGAACGGGTGTTCTCATCGGGCGTGATGTACATGCCGTGCGGTGCGGCCTCGGCCTCGATGGGGGCGGCGATCACGAGTTCGCGGCGCGGGGAGAGCCGGGTGAACAGCAGCGCACGGTCGAAGACGGGGTAGTGCGTGGCGACGACGACCGCCCCCGCCTTCACCTCCGCCCCCGCCTCCGTGGTGAGCACACAGGGCTCGCCCTCGGTGAGCCCGGTGACGCGGGTGTTCTCGTGCAGGGTGCCGCCCCGGCGGCGGATGTCCTCGGCGAGCGCCCTGAGGTACTTGACGGGGTGGAACTGGGCCTGGTCGGTGACCTTGACGGCGCCCGCGACGGGGAAGGGCAGGTCGGTGTCGGTGGTGAACTCGGCGGGCAGCCCGGCCTCGCGGGCGGCCTCGGCCTCGGCGCGCAGCTCGTCGACGCGGCCGGCCTGCCGCGTGAAGGTGTAGGCCGTGCTCTCCTCCCACTCGCACTCGATGCCGAGCTCGGCGGCGATCTCCCCGGCGTGCCGGACGGCCTCGTACTGGGAACGGGCGTACAGCCGGGCGGCCTCGGCGTCGCGGGTGCGGCGCAGCTTGTCGTAGATCAGGGTGTGCTGGGCGGTCAGCTTCGCCGTGGTGTACCCGGTGACCCCGGCGGCGAGCCGGCCGGCCTCCAGGACGGCGACGCGGTGGCCGTCGCGGGCCAGTTCCCAGGCGGTGCTGAGCCCGGCGATGCCGCCGCCGACGACGGCGACGTCCACGGTGAGGCCGTCGGCCGGGGGCGGTCCGGGTTCGCCCGCGGGGGCCGTCTCGAGCCAGTACGACCGGTGAAGTGCTGCCTGCTCGTCCATGTGGCCCCGGGTTCCCCCGGCGCCCGGGGCCACACCGCGCGGCGACGCTCGTCGCGCGTTCAGACCAGGTCGGCCCCCAGGACGGGGCGGCCCAGGGCGCGGCCGCCGGCGTCGGCGTCCCCGTCGCCGGCGTCGTCGCCGTCGGTTGCGTCGACGTCGTCGAGGAAGCCGCCCGACTGGTGCTGCCACAGCTTGGCGTAGGCCCCCTCGGAGGCGAGGAGCTGCTGGTGGGTGCCCTGCTCGATGATCCGGCCGCGGTCGAGGACGACGAGCCGGTCCATGCCGGCGACCGTGCTCAGCCGGTGGGCGACGACGAGCGCCGTGCGCCCCTCCATGAGCCGCCACAGTGCCTCCTGGATCAGCACCTCGCTCTCGGAGTCCAGGGCGCTGGTCGCCTCGTCGAGCAGCAGGATCGGCGCGTCCCGCAGGATCGCGCGGGCGAGGGCGACCCGCTGGCGCTGGCCGCCGGAGAGCTTGACGCCGCGCTCGCCGACCATGGTGTCGAAGCCGTCCGGCAGCCCGTCGGCGAACTCGGTGACGTGCGCCGCCTCGGCCGCGCGGCGGATCTCGGCCTCGGTGGCGCCCGGCCGGGCGAACGCGATGTTCTCGCGCAGGGTGCGGTGGAACATCGCCGGGTCCTGCGGCACGTACGCCATCAGGCTGCGCAGGTCGGCCTGGCGGAGCCGGGTGATGTCCTGGCCGCCGACCAGGATGCGGCCGGCGTCGATGTCCGTCATCCGCAGCAGCAGCCGGGTGAGGGTGGTCTTGCCGCCGCCGGAGCGGCCGACCAGGCCGATCTTCGCCCCGTCGGGCACGGTCAGCTCCAGGCCCCGGAAGAGCGGCTTGCCGCCGCCGTGGGCGAAGGTCACCCGGTCGAAGCGGATGCCGGCGGGCCCGGGGCGCAGCGGTTCGGGGGCGGGCGGGTCGAGCACGGTCGGCGGTTTCAGCAGCAGGTCGGTGAATTGCGCGGCCTCCGTCATCGCGCTCTCCAGGCGCCGGTAGATCTGGTTGAACTCGAACATGATCCGGGTGGCGTTGCCGTAGTAGGTGAACGCCACCACGACCGCCTCCACGCCGTGCGCGCCGCCGCCGAGGACGACGGCGAGCAGCAGGCCCAGCGCGTTGGTCAGCACCGACATCGGCGCGACGAAGGTGTCGATGCGCAGATTGCCGTAGTCCCACGAGCGCAGCGTCAGCCGCCGGGAGTGGGCGACGCGGTCGCGGTGTTCGGCGGCCTCGCGCTCCTCGGCGGCGAACGCGCGGACCGTGTCCATGTTCATCAGACTGTCGGCGACATGCCCCGCGACCCGGGCGATGGCCTCCTCGCGCCGGCGCACCAGGGCCTGTCGGCGCCGGATGAGGGGCGCCACGCAGAACGTCGTGGTCAGGAGCATCGCCAGCAGGCCGACGACGAGCAGCGGCTCGTAGCGCCACAGCACCACGGCCCCGAAGGCCAGGGGCACGATCCGGCCGATGACCTGGAACGTCATCGTGTCGACGCAGTCCTCGAAGCGGGAGGCGAAGCTGAGGACCCGTTTGGTCAGCGCCCCGGCGAAGTTGTCGTGGAAGAACGCGGCGTCCTTCGCGAACAGTTCGTCCATCCCGATGATGTACAGCCGTTCGATGCCGCGGGCGGCGAGGCGGTTGAGGCAGTGCAGGCCGAGGCGCCACAGCAGCTCGGCGAAGAGCAGGACCCCGGCGAAGCCGAGGACGTACGGCAACGAGCTGCCGAGGCCGAGCTCGGTGTGGTCCGCGATGCGTCCGACGAGCTTGGCGACGACCAGCGGGGCGACGTAGTTGATGCCGATGTTGCCCAGCGCGGGCAGCAGCATCGCGCCCGTGGTCAGCCACTTGCGCCGGGCGAGTTCCCGGCCGTAGTAACGGAGCGCGAGGAGGACGGGGCCGGTGCGTTTGGACCGGCCCGGCGGGGAATCGTGCACTTGTTGTGACTGCATGGAAACCCTCCGTAGTCATGAGGGGGCGCACCGCACGGCAGTCGTGTGTGAGGAGCCCGGTGGAAGAGGGCAGTGTCCCGCGCGGGGGCCGGGGCGGTCCAAGAGTTTTTTCGCCGCCCGTACGGTGTGCGAACAGGTTCGGCCACGGGTCCGTGCACGTCCGGGAATTCCTGCGCGTCCGGGAAATGCGTGCCCGCCCGGCTTCCGGGCCTGCGGGAATGACGAAGACCGGCCGGGAATGACGAAGGCCGGTTTCGGATGTCCTCCGAAACCGGCCCTGAACGGCGACTCTCGCGAGTCGGGACGACAGGATTTGAACCTGCGACCCCTTGACCCCCAGTCAAGTGCGCTACCAAGCTGCGCCACGTCCCGTTGCCCGTCTGACCTGGGGTTTCCCCCGGGTGAACGCGCACGGAAACCATACCGCACTCCGGGCGGTCGCCGCGCACGGCTTTTCCGCGCGGTGACCGCGCCGACGGGCGCGCGGTGCCCGGGCCGCGGGGTGCCGGTCAGCCGGTGGCCGGGAGGCCGAGCGTCGGGTGGGCCTCCAGGAGACGGGGCGGGGCCGCCTGACGCCAGGAGTCGGCGAGGATGTCGCGCAGCTCCGCCTCGTCCTCCAGGGCCGCGAGCCGTGCGCGCACCCAGGCGAAGGACGCCTCGTGGCCCGCGATCCAGAACTTGCCGGGCTCGGCGAGCACGAGTTCGTCGCGCTCCACCTTCGGGCAGCGCACGGCGAGCGACGTCTCGTCCTCGGGCAGGGTGGCGAACATCTTGCCCGCGACGCGGAACGTGGGCATGCTCCAGGCGGTCTTCTCCGCCGTGTCCGGCAGGGAGAGGGCGATACGGCGTACGTCTTCGGCATCCGGCATGCCCGCACGGTAACCAACGCCACTGACACCGGGGCGCCGGGGCGAGGTGCTTTCAGTGCGCCGTCGCGGCCTCGGTCAGCGCGTCCAGTACGGGGCGGATCAGCGGGTGCTCCTCCGCGCCCCGGCGCACCGCCGCGAACACCCGGCGCGTGGGGGCCACGCCGTCCACCGGCCGGACCACGACCCCGCTGAGGTCCATTCCGCGCAGCGCCGAGCGGGGCACGAGCGCCACGCCGGCCCCGGCGGAGGCCAGCGAGATGACGGCGCTGAAGTCGTCGGAGGAGTGTTCGAGACGGGGCTGGAAGCCGGCGTGCTCGCAGGCCAGGACGACCACGTCGTGGCAGGGGTTGCCCGGGTAGGGGCCGATCCAGGCGTCCTTGGCGAGCTCGGCGAGCGGCACGACCTCCGCCCCGGCCAGCCGGTGGGCGACCGGCACGACCGCCTCGAACGGTTCGGCGTACAGCGCGATGTGGGTGAGCCGGGGGTCGTCGGCGCCCGGGGCGCCCCGGTACTCGACGGCGACCGCCACGTCCACCTGCCGGGCCAGGACCATCGGCAGGCTGGCGTCGCCCTCGGCGTCCTGGACGCGGACGCGGATGCCGGGTGCGGTACGGCCCAGGGTGGCCAGGGCCGGGGCGACGACCAGGCCGATGCCGGTGGCGAACGCGGCGAGCGTCACCGTGCCCGCCGAGCCCCCGCTGTACGCCGCGAGCTCGGCCTCCGCGCGCTCCAGCTGGGCGAGGACGGCGTGGGTGTGACCGAGCAGGATCTCGCCGGCCGCGGTCAGCCGCACGCCCTTGGCGCCGCGCTCGACGAGGCGGTGACCGGTCTCCTGCTCCAGTGCGGCCAGTTGCTGCGAGACGGCGGACGGCGTGAGGTACAGCGCCGCGGCGGCCGCGGTCACCGTGCGGTGATCCGCCACCGCCCGAAGAATGTGCAACCGTCGCGCCTCAATCACGCGTCCGATTATCGCAAGCCGGGGGTTTTCGCCCCCGCCGCCCCTACCCTCCCCATCCCTTCAAGGGGCTCCGCCCCTTGGACCCCGGGGGGGGTGCGTTGTCGGCTGACGGCCGGTGGGGCTTCTCGCGCAGTTCCCCGCGCCCCTGAAGACTGGGGGGCACCCCCCCTTGCTTTTAAGGGGCGCGGGGAACTGCGCGAGCAACCACATCCCCGCCCGCGCCCGCCGACGAACCCCCAGCCACCCGAGCTCTCCCGCGCTCCCTCAGCCCGCCAGCTCGGCTCGTGCCGCGGCGAACGCCGCCACCGCCCGCTCCACGTCCTCCGTCGAGTGCGCGGCGGACAGCTGGACCCGGATGCGTGCCGCGCCCTCCGGTACCACCGGGTACGAGAACCCGATCACGTACACGCCCCGCTCCAGCAGCAGCTCGGCCATGCGGCCCGCTTCCGCCGCGTCACCGATCATCACCGGGGCGATCGCGTGGTCGCCGGGAAGGACGTCGAACCCCTCCTCCCCCATCCGCCGCCGGAACAGCTCCGTGTTCGCCGCCAGCCGCTCCCGCAGCTCCCCCGCCGACTCCAGCAGGTCCAGCACCTTCAGCGACGCCGCCGCGATCACCGGGGCCAGCGTGTTCGAGAACAGGTACGGCCGCGAGCGCTGGCGGAGCAGTGCGACGATCTCGGCGCGGGCGGCCACGTACCCGCCGGAGGCGCCGCCGAGGGCCTTGCCGAGCGTGCCGGTGAGGATGTCGACCCGGTCCATGACCCCGTGCAGTTCGGGCGTGCCCCGCCCGCCGGGTCCGACGAAGCCCACGGCGTGCGAGTCGTCGACCATGACCATGGCGTCGTACCGGTCGGCGAGGTCGCAGATCTCGGCGAGCGGCGCCACGTAGCCGTCCATCGAGAAGACGCCGTCGGTCACGATCAGCCGGCGCCGGGCGTCCCCGGCCGCCTTGAGCTGCGCCTCCAGGTCGGCCATGTCCCGGTTGGCGTAGCGGAAGCGGCGGGCCTTGGACAGCCGGATGCCGTCGATGATCGAGGCGTGGTTCAGCGCGTCGGAGATCACCGCGTCCTCGGCGCCGAGCAGCGTCTCGAAGACGCCGCCGTTGGCGTCGAAGCAGGAGGAGTAGAGGATCGTGTCCTCCTGGCCGAGGAAGGCGGAGAGCCGGGCCTCCAGCTCCTTGTGCACCTCCTGCGTGCCGCAGATGAAGCGGACGGAGGCCATGCCGTAACCCCAGCGGTCCAGCGCCTCGTGGGCGGCGGCGACCACCTCGGGGTGGTCGGCGAGGCCGAGGTAGTTGTTGGCGCAGAAGTTGAGGACCTCGCCGGGCCGCCCGCCGGCGGTGACGGCGACGGTCGCGGACTGCGGGGTGCCGAGGACGCGCTCGGGCTTGTGCAGCCCGGCGGCGCGGATCTCGTCGAGGGTGGCGCGGAGGTCGTCGCGTACGGAGGCGAACATGTCAGAAGCTCCTGGGGATGCGGGAGAGGAGGGTGGCTCACACGGTCCAGTCGAGGATGACCTTGCCGCCCCGGCCGCTCGCGGCGTCGGCGAACGCGGCCTCGTACTCGGCGTAGCCGTACCGGCCGGTGATGACGGGGGCGAGGTCGAGTCCGCCCTCCAGCAGGACGGACATCGCGTACCAGGTCTCGAACATCTCGCGGCCGTAGATGCCCTTGAGGGTGAGCATCGACGTGACGATCCGGGCGAAGTCGACGGGGAACTCCTCGGCGGGCAGGCCGAGCATGGCGATCCGGCCGCCGTGGGTCATGTTGGCGATCATGTCGCGCAGCGCCTCGGGGCGGCCGGACATCTCCAGGCCGACGTCGAAGCCCTCGCGCAGCCCCAGCTCGCGCTGTCCGTCGGCGATCGTGGCGCCGGAGACGTTCAGGGCGAGGCTGACGCCGATCTTGCGGGCCAGTTCGAGGCGCTCCTCGCTGACGTCGGTGACGACGACGTGGCGGGCGCCGGCGTGGCGGGCCACGGCGGCGGCCATCAGGCCGATGGGTCCGGCGCCGGTGACCAGCACGTCCTCGCCGACCAGCGGGAAGGACAGCGCGGTGTGCACGGCGTTGCCGAACGGGTCGAAGATGGCGGCGACGTCGAGATCGACGGGGACGCGGTGCACCCACACGTTGGACGCGGGCAGGGCGACGTACTCGGCGAACGCGCCGTCGCGCCCGACGCCGAGGCCGACGGTGGCCCGGCACAGATGGCGGCGTCCGGCCAGGCAGTTGCGGCACGTGCCGCACACCAGGTGGCCCTCGCCGCTGACCCGGTCGCCGGTGTCGATGCCGGTGACGTCGCGGCCGGTGTCGACGACCTCGCCGACGAACTCGTGGCCGAGCACCAGCGGGGTGGTGATGGTCTGCCGCGCCCACCCGTCCCAGGAGCGGATGTGCAGATCGGTGCCGCAGATCCCGGTGCGCAGCACCTTGATCAGTACGTCACCGGGGCCGATGGTCGGTTCGGGTACGTCCCGGAGCCACAGACCGGGCTCCGCCTTCTGCTTGACCAGCGCTTTCACGCGTACGGCTCCTGTGGTTCGACGGCGCGGTCCCCGGTGGGAGACCCCTGAGGGAATCTGCCGTACGGCCGGGCCGGCGGTCCATCGAGACTTTCTTAAGCGCGCCCGCAGCTTTCCTTCACGCGCGGTCGCGGTGGGGGTCGCGCCGACCGCCGTGCTCGTCCGTCCCGGGCACCTCGCGGGTCTCGTGCGCCTCGCGTCCCACGAGCCGTTCGGTCAGTTCCGCGGCGAGCCCCTTGATGGTCTGAAGCCCCTCCCGGCCCCAGCGGCGCGGGATGACGTCGGCGACGCAGACCGTGCCGAGCGCGATGCCGGACGGGTCGGGCAGCGGGGCGCCGAGGTAGGCGTGGACGCCGGTCTCGTCGACGATCGGGTTGCCGGCGAAGCGGGGGTAGTCGCGGACGTCCTCCAGGGCGAGCGCCCGGCGGCGGACCACGACGTGCGGGCAGAAGCCGTGGTCGCGGGCGAGCAGCCGGGCCCGTCCGGTGCCGTCCGCGCCGGTGGCCGCGGGCAGCGGGAGGCCGCCCGGGGTGTGCAGTCCGGCGAGGAACTGCCGTTGCTCACCGACGAAGTTGACCATCGCGTACGGCGCCGCCAGCACCTGGGCGAGCCGGTCCGCGAAGGCGTCCAGGGCGGGATCGGCGCGCTCCCCCGGTTCGAGGGCGAGACCGAGGGCGCGCAGCCGTCGTACGCGGGCGGGGGCGTCCTCGTCCTGGGGGGTCAGCAGCAGTCGGCGGGGGCTCATGTGCGGGCTCCGTGGTGCGGCGCCGGGGTGGCCGGAATGTGGGCGAGGAGGTGGGTGACGAGGGCGAGCAGGGTCTGCACGCCGGAGCTGGAGATCCGGGCGTCGCAGCGGACGACGGGGACGCGGCGGTCGAGGTCGAGGGCGGCGCGCACCTCCTCGGGGTCGTAGCGGTGGGCGCCGTCGAACTCGTTGATCGCGACGATGAAGCCGAGGCCGCGTTCCTCGAAGAAGTCGACGGCGGCGAAGCACTCCTGGAGCCGGCGGGTGTCGGCGAGGATCACCGCGCCGAGGGCGCCCTCGGAGAGTTCGTCCCACATGAACCAGAACCGTTCCTGGCCGGGGGTGCCGAACAGGTAGAGGACGTGGCGCGGGTCGAGGGTGATCCGGCCGAAGTCCATCGCCACGGTCGTCTCGACCTTGTTCTCGATGCCGTCGAGGTTGTCGGTGGCGGCGCTGACCGTGGTGAGGAGTTCCTCCGTGCTGAGCGGCGCGATCTCGCTGACCGCGCCCACGAAGGTGGTCTTGCCGACTCCGAACCCGCCCGCCACGAGGATCTTCAGCGCGGTGGGGAAGGGGTCAGAGCTGTCGTCGTAGTCCATCGAGCACTGCCTCCAGAAGGGACCGGTCCGTGGGGTTGTGGTGGAAGGCCGGGGGCCTGGTGGTGAGCGCCCCGCTGTCGACGAGGTCGGACAGCAGCACCTTGGCGACCGCGACCGGCAGCCCGAGCTGTCCGGCGACCTCGGCGACGGAGACGGGGCCCCGGCAGAGGTCGAGCGCCTGGGCGTACTCGGGGGCGAGGTGGCCGAGGGGGGTGGCCCCGGTGGCTCTCACCTGGGTGAGCAGGTCGAACGCGGCGGTCGGCCGGGTCCGCCCGTTGCTGACCTGGTACGGGCGGACCAGCCGGCCGGCCGCGTCGTCGAGCCAGGGCCCGTCGCCGGCGGTGGCCGCGCTCAAGGCCTGAGCGCCGGGGGGCGGCCGGCGGGCTGCCGGGGCGCGGTGACCAGGTACGGGCGGACGCTTTTGACCAGCATCGCCATCTCGTAGCCGAGCACGGCGGCGTCGGCCTCGCGGTCGGCGAGGACGGCGAGGCAGGTGCCGGAGCCGGCGGTGGAGACGAACAGCAGCGAGGAGTCGAGTTCGACGACGACCTGGCGGACGTCGCCGCCGCCCCCGAACCGGACGCCGGCGCTGCGGCCGAGCGAGTACAGGCCGGAGGCGAGCGCGGCCATGTGGTCGGCGCTGTCCTTCTCCAGCCCGTGCACGGACTTGACCAGCCCGTCGCAGGAGAGCAGCACCGCACTCCTGGTGTGCGGCACGCGCTGCACGAGAGAGCTCATCAGCCAGTCGAGGTCGGACGCGTGCCCGGTCGGCGCTTCACTCGCCATGGTGGATCGACTCCTTGGGGTATGGGGGGCGGGGGTAGGGGGGTTGCTGCGAAACGTCCTGCTCACCCGGCGGACCCTCTCCCGTCACGCCAGCCGGCGCCCTCGGAAGCGGCTCGCCCGCCGACTATGCGCACGGGGGCGCTGCCGCCGTCGCCGACGGAGCGGTGCGGCTCGGCGGCCGGGGCCGGGTGCGACGGTTCGCCCGGCGGGGCGGGCGCTTCGTACGACGGCTCGCCCGGCACGGGAGGAGCCTGGTGTGGTGGCTCGGTCGGCAGGGTGGGAGCCGGATGCCGCGGCCCGGGGAGGTCGCCGGGCGTCGGGCCGGGTGGCTCGGTCGGTCCACCGGCCGCCGGGCGGGACGGCTCCGACGGCTCCGTGGAAGGCGTCTGGGCCTCGGCGAGGCCGATGCCGCGTTGGAAGGCTGCCATCAGGCCGGGGTCGTGCTCGACGTACTCCCCGGTGTCCTCTCGGGGCCCGGGCACGGGGCCGCCGCGGAGCTGGGGTGCGAGGTGCTCCTGGGCGCGGCGGCGGGGCAGCTTGGGCTTGCCCATGGTGCCGCGGACGGGGCCGACGCGAGGGGTGGGCGGCAGCACCGTGTTCTCCGCGAGCAGCCGCCGGTGCCCGGCGCCGATGCCGGGCTGTGCCTCGGCGGGGTTCGGCCGCGCGGCGCGCTGCCCCCGCACGGGCAACGGCGGCGGAGCGCCGGGCCCGGCGTGGGCCACCTCGGCACCGGCGCCCGTGGGCGTGGGGCCGGGGGCGGATCCCTCGCTCCCGGTCACGCGCATGTCCGGGGCGCCGAACCCGGGGGCGTCGGGCCGGAACACGGACGGCGCCGGCATGCCGCGTCCGTCCGAGCCGGACGCGTCGACGGGCAGCCGCGCGTCCGGGGCACTTGGCGCGGGCGCGCCCGTACCGACGGCCCCGGGCCCCGGGGAGGTCCCGCCGAAGGTGGGCCCGCCGGCGTCCGGACCGTCCGGTCCCGCGTCCCGACGCCCGGCCGACGGAGCCGCCGTCGACTCCGGTCCCCGTCGATGCGTCGGCTCCGTGGCCCCCTCGCCCGCCCAGTCCTGCGGACGCGCCGCACCCGGCACCCGGCCGGACGCCCCGCCCGGCGCGGGCATCCCGCCGGGCGACGGCGCCCCACCCGAGGCCCCGGCCGCGCCGGACCCGGGCGCGCCCCGCCCCGGCGCCCCGCCCGCCACCGGCTGCGACGTCGGCGACAGCTCCGGCCGAGGTGCGCCCAGCACCTCTGTCGGCAGGACCAGGACCGCCTGGACGCCGCCGTAGATGTTGGTGCCCAGGCGCACCTGGATGCCATGCCGGCGGGCGAGCTGGGAGACGACGTACAGGCCGATCCGGCCGTCCTGCAGCAGGCTGGCGACGTTCACCTGGTCGGGGTCGGCGAGCAGCGCGTTCATCCGGTGCTGCTCGGCGAGCGGCATGCCCAGGCCCCGGTCCTCGACCTCGACCGCGAGCCCGGCGGTGACCAGGTTGGCGCGGAGCAGCACCTGGGTGTGCGGCGCGGAGAACACCGTCGCGTTCTCGACGAGTTCGGCCAGCAGATGGATGACGTCGGCGACGGCGTGCCCGCGCAGCCGGCCGTCGACCGGCGGCACCAGCCGCACCCGCGCGTACTGCTCGACCTCCGCGATGGCCGACCGCAGCACCTCGGTCATCTCCACCGGGTTGCTCCACTGCCGGCGGGAGACCGCGCCGCCAAGGACCGCCAGGTTCTCCGCGTGGCGGCGGATCCGGGTGGAGAGGTGGTCGACGTGGAAGAGGCCCTTGAGGAGGTCGGGGTCCTCGATCTCGTTCTCCAGCTCGTCCAGGGTGGAGATCTCCCGGTGGACGAGGGACTGCAGTCGCCGGGCCAGGTTGAGGAAGACCTCGAGCTTCTGCTCGCTGCCTGCCCGGCTGGAGAGCTGCGCGGCCCGCACAACGGCCGCGACCGCCCCGTCGCGCGCCCGGGCGAGGTCTGCGGCGAGGAGCTCGAAGTCGTCGGCCCCGGAGGTGTCGGCCGCAGGCCGCCCCCGCCCGCCCCGCTTCGGCACGGTCTCGCCGCGCCGCAGCGCCTCGACGAGGGCGCGCAGATCGGCCTCGCCGCGGGTGGCCGTACGCCGCAGCGTGTCCACCCGCTCCTTGACGGAGTCCGCCGCCCGGCCCGCGGCCACCGCCGCGGTCAGCACCCCCGCGACGGCCACCCCGAGCGCGCCGGCGAGCACACCCCACAGCGTCGGCGTGGGCAACGTGCCGGTGGAGCGGACGGTGAAGAGCACGGCGGCGCAGCCGGCGAGCGCCACCGCGACGGGGGGCAGCACCGCCAGCCGCAGCAGCTGCGGCCGCAGGTGCGTCTCGGCCGGGGCGGGGGCGGTGCGGGCGGCCGGTCGCCCGTGCCGCCCGCCCTCACGGCGGTCCGCACGGGCGGCCGGTGCGCGTAGGTGAGACATCGGTGTCCTCGTACTGGGGGCTCGGGGGCACATGGCTCCCGCGGTCGGCGCGACGTGGACGTGCGCCCTCGCTGTGCCGGCCGGGAGGCCCGCGAAAAGCGGTCCCGCGCCGTCCGGCGGCGACTCACAGTAGTCGGGGTGGGGCCGTGTGCGGCGGGCAGTTGGCAAAGTCCTCCGGGGAGCATCCCGCTCTGGTATGAGGCGTCGTACGACAGACCGATAACCGTCTCGGACGCACGTTCCCTCGATCGGGTGAAGCGATCAGAGCTGGTCAGAACCGGTCACGAGTGGGCGACGGCTCGGGCGGGGCCGCGACCCGGCCCGTCGCCGTCGGCCCGCTCCCGTACCCCGCCGACCGGCCCCCGTGGCACCCGCGGACCCCCGGCGGTCCACCCCGCCGCCCCCCCTCCGACGTCACGGGGCGTGTCCGCCCCGGCCATGGCCCCGCCCCGTCCCCGATCGGCCCGGAAGGGCGTCAGGAACTACTGTTGACAGCAGCGGGCCCCACCGGTCCCGCGGTGGCACGGCCCCCGGCCCCCGGGCCCACGGCGTCCGGACGCCACCGCGCGGCCCCGGCCGCGGCCCGACGCGCGAGGCAAGCGGGAGGCGACGTGGCGGCTGAGGGTGCCGCCGGCGGTGCCGGACACGGGCACCCGGCCGGCGAGCCGGACGGCCCCGGCCGCCCCGGCGAAGTCGACCGCCCCGGCGAAGCCGACGGCCGCGGCGACCCCGGCCGCCCCGGCGGTCCCGGCGCCCCACCGGAGGACCACGACGCCCGCACCGGCACCGACACCCCCGCACCCGCACCCGCACCCGCACCCGCACCCGCACCCGCCGAGGCCACTCCCCCAGGAACCCCCGACCCTCGAGCCACCCCCCACCACACCTCCCGCGACACCGTCCTCCACGCCCTCTCCGACATGAGCGAAGGCTTCCTCGCCCTCGACGACACCTGGCGGATCTCCTTCGCCAACCGGGAGGCCGTCCGCATCCTGGGCGCCGAACGGGTCCGGCCGGGCACCAGCCTCCGGGACGTGGCCGCGCTCGGCGTGCCCGGCCTGGAGGGCCAGTGCCGCCGCGCCGCCGCCGAGGGCCGGCCGATCGGCTTCGACCTCACCCACCCGATCGACGGACGCCTGTACCTCCTCCGTCTGGTCCCCGTCCCGGACGGCGGCCTCGGCATCTCCTTCGTCGACGTCACCGACCGCCGCCTGCGCGAGGCCGGCCACGACCCCGGCGAACCGGCCGGCGAGCGTGCCGCACGCATGTCCGAACTGACCCTTGCCCTGGCCGAGGCCGTCACGTCCAAGGACGTCGTACGGGCCGTCGCCGAGCACGTACTGCCTCCCGTCGGTGCCGACGGACTGGTCGTGGAGACCCTGGAGGCCGGCCGGATCCGCGTCGTGGACTCCGTGGGGTACGACCAGCGGTTCCTGGACCGGATCGACGGCATCCCGCTCGCCGACCACATGGCCGTCGCCGACGTGCTCCGCGACCGCACACCCCTGTTCGTCGGATCGGCCGCCGAGTTCGTGGAGCTCTACCCGAAGCTGGAGTACCTGTCGGACAACTCACCGTCCAAGGCCTGGGTCTTCCTGCCGCTGATCGTGTCCGGCCGGGCCACCGGCTCCTTCGTCATCTCCTTCTCCGAACCGCGCACCTTCAGCGAGGACGACCGCACCCTGCTCACCGCGCTCAGCGGCCTGGTCGCCCAGGCGCTGGAACGGGCCCGGCTGTTCGACGTCGAGCACACCCGCGCCCAGGGCCTCCAGCGCGGCCTGCTCCCCCGTACGCTGCCGTCGCTGCCCGCGGTCTCGGCGGCGGCGCGGTATCTGCCGGCCGGCCGGGGCGACGAGGTGGGCGGGGACTGGTACGACGTCATCCCGCTCTCCGGCGACCGGGTCGCCATGGTGATCGGCGACGTCATGGGGCACGGCATCACCGAGGCCGCCACCATGGGCCGGCTGCGCACGGCCGTGCGCACCCTGGCCGACCTGGACATGGACCCCGACGAGCTGCTGACCCACCTCAGCGAGATCGTCGGCGACCTCGGCTACGACTACTACGCGACCTGTCTGTACGCGGTGTTCGACCCGGTCACCCGGATCTGCTCGTACGCGCTCGCCGGTCATCTGCCGCCGGTCCTGGTCCACCCCGACGGCACGGTCCACTCCCCCGACGTCGACATCGACCCGCCCCTGGGCGCCGCCGACCCGCCGTTCGACGTGCACGAGCTGCGACTGCCGGACGAGAGCCTGCTGGTGTTCTGCACCGACGGGCTGGTCGAGTCCCCGGACCGGGACGCCGACCAGGGGATGGCGCTGCTGCGCCAGACCCTGGCCTCGGCGGTGGCCCGTACGGGGTACTTCGCCCCGCGGGAGGCCGGAACCCCGGGGGCGGGCACCGCCGACCGGCTGGACGAGCTGTGCGACCTCGTCGTCTCGACGCTCCTGCCGGACCACGCGGGCATCAACGACGACGCGGCCCTGCTGATCGCCCACACCCGCTCCACCCCCGCCGGCAATGTCGCCTCGTGCAGCCTCCCCGAGGACCCCCGGGCGGCCGGCCAGGCCCGGGAGTACGTGCGCAGCCAGCTCGACGTCTGGGGCCTCGACGACCTGGTGATGAGTACGGAGCTGCTGGTCAGCGAGCTGATCGGCAACGTCGTACGGCACGCCGGGGGACCGATCCGGCTCCGTCTGATGCGCAGCCGGTCCCTGATCTGCGAGGTCTACGACGGCAGCCTCACCACACCCCGCATCCGCCGCGTCGGCCAGACCGACGAGGGCGGCCGCGGCCTGCACCTGGTGGCCGCCCTGTCCCGCCGCTGGGGCACCCGCTTCCTGGCCGACGGCAAATGCATCTGGACGGAACAGGACCTGCCGGGACCGCCGGAGGCCCACTGACCACGCCCACGGACCGCACTTCCGTCACTGCCACCGCGGTGGCAGTGACGGAAGACGCGGAGGTTACTTCTCGATCCGCTCGCGCACCGCGGCGGCGGTCGCCTGGTGGCCGGCCGCGTTGGGGTGGGCGGAGCCGGGGGTCACCGGCAGCAGCGGGTTGATCCACCGCGTGGACTCGGGCCGGCACATGTCCTTGCCCTCGAACGCCTTGGACGTGTCGACGAAGTCGGCGTGCCGGGCGACCGCCGACGCCTCCAGCAGGGAGTTCAGCCGGTCGGTGGTCTGGTGGAGCCAGGTGACGTCGCCCTTGGCCAGCGGCACGGAGGAACCGCAGCCGCTTCCCTCGGCGGGGAACGGGTTGGGGTAGCCGACCACGACGACGCGGGCCTCGGGGCTGCGCTGCTCGATGTCCGCGACCGTCTCGGGCAGCCGGTCGGCCAGCTTGGTGAAGGCGGCCTCCACGTCACCGGAGACCTTGTCGCGGCAGGGAGCCCCTTCCTTGGTGACGAGTCCGGCCAGCACGCACTGGACGATTACGTCGGTGAAGCCGAGGTCGTTGCCGCCGAGCGTGACGGTCACCAGGTCGGTGTCCTGGGTGAGGGCGTCGAGCTGGGGTGCGGCCGAGCCGTCGCTGTCGCGCAGCGAGTCGGTGGTGGCCCCGCTGCAGGTGACGTCCGCGAACACCTCCGGCTCGAACGTGCCGGCCAGCAGCGAGGGGTAACTGCCCTTGCCGCGCTCGCAGTCCGCGTCGGTCTGTTCGGCCAGCCCGGTACCGGCGGCGTAGGAGTCACCGAGCGCGACGTAGTGCTTGTAGTTCCCCTGGGCCAAGTCGCCGGCCGCCGAGGCCGGGGCGGCCCCGCAGGTCAGCAGCGAGGCCGCGGCCGCGGTGACGGCGAGCGCGGCCATCCCCGCGCGGGCGTTCGGGAGTGGACGGAGATGAACCATGTGGTCCCCTTGAGACGGAGAGGGGCCGGCCGCAACGCCGGCCTGCCCCGTGCGCGGCGTCGCGCACGGGCATGTCGTCCGTCCAGACGGTGAGGGACCCCTTCCGGTTCACTCCGCGGCGGCACCAGAGGATCTCAACTCCCTTGCGGCGAGGCGGAGATCAGGCCTGGGTCAGCGCCCACCCGCGAGGTCGAGGTCCTCCTTCGTCGTCCCGGCCGCGCCCTCGATGTTCCGCGGGCGGCGCCACGGGCGCGGGATCGGGCGGGACACCGCCCGCCACCACGTCTCCACCGGCAGCTCCCCCGCCGGTTCGAAGGGCTCGCCCGGCCGGGGGAAGGCCACCGCCTGCCCCGCCTCCCCGGCGGCGTCCCTCGTCCACTCGGCCGGCTCGGCCCACGGGTGCGGTGCCAGGTTGAACGTGCCCCAGTGGATCGGCAGCAGTACTCCGCCCGGAGCGCCGCCCTGCAGGTCGAGGTGGGCGCGGACGGCCTCCTCGGGGGTCATGTGGATGTCCGGCCACATGTCGCTGTAGGCGCCGAGCTGGATCATCGTCGCGTCGAACGGGCCGTGTTCCGTGCCGATGTCCTTGAAGCCGAAGAAGTAGCCGGTGTCGCCGCTGTGGTAGATCCGGTGGTTCTCGCCCGCGACCACCCAGGACGCCCACAGGGTGTGCTGCCTGTTGCGGATGCCCCGGCCGCAGAAGTGGCGGGCGGGGGTGGCGGTCAGGGTGAGGCCGCCGATCTTCGCCGACTCGTTCCAGTCCAGCTCGCGCAGCCGGTCCGGGGAGACGCCCCAGCGTTCCAGGTGGGCGCCGACGCCGAGCGGCACCGCGAAGAGCGTGTCCGTGCCGGCCAGGGCCTTGATCGTGGGCAGGTCGAGGTGGTCGTAGTGGTCGTGCGAGATGACGACGACGTCGACCGGGCCGAGCGCGGCCAGCGGCAGCGGGACGGGGTGCAGCCGCTTGGGGCCGACGAAGTCGAACGGCGAGCAGCGCTTGCCCCACACCGGGTCGAACAGCACGCGGTGGCCGTCGATCTCGGCGAGGATGCTGGAGTGGCCCGTCCAGGTGAGCCGGAGGCCGGTCTTCGGGGGGCGGGCGAGGTCGGCGACGGTCGTGGCGTGCACGGGGATCGTGCCGGTGGGGGCGCGGCGGGCGCGGGAGTCCTTCTGGAAGTACTGCCTGGCCATGTCCAGGGCGGAGGCGCCGGACTCGCGGGTGCGGGTGCCGTCGGGGTTGACGAAGACGCCGCCGGAGAAGTTCGGGGAGCGGCGGATGCGGGCCATGCGCTCGCCCGTCGGGTCCGCGCCGAAGGAAAGGGGCCGTATCGGGCGCGGCCCGGGGGTGGGGGTACGTAGGCCGGTCACGGCGTCTCCTGTGGGGTACGTGGGGCGGTTCGTTCTCCGCGTCAACGGTTGTGGGGCGGCTGTGGGTTCCCGTGGGGGCGGGTGCGGCGGGGATTGTTCTCGCCCCCGCCGCCCCTGCCCTTCCCGCCCCCGGACCCCCAAGAGATTGCGCTCACGCGGCGGAGCCGCACATTGACACAGCCCCGCGCCCCTTGTTCAGACCGCCGTCCCGATCCGCATCCTGATGTCCTCGGGGGACAGGGGGCCCTTGGCCACCGCCTGGTCTCCGGAGGACTGGCCGCGCAGGCGGCGGCCTATCCACGGCACGAGATGCTCCCGCGCCCAGTGGATGTCGTCGCGGCGGATCTCCAGCGTGCCGCGCGGCGGCAGCGGCGGCCAGGGTTGGTCGGGGTCGGCCGGGACGTCGAGGCCGAGCAACTGGCCGGCGCGCAGCGCGACCCGGGTGTGGCCCTCGGGCGAGAGGTGCAGCCGGTCGGTGTCCCAGGCCCGGCGGTCCTGCACCGTCCGCAGCGACCACAGGTCGAGCACGGGGCAGCCGTACCGGTCGGCGATGGCCCGCACATGCCCGTTGTACGTCGCGATCTTGCCGCGCAGATGCTTGAGGACGGGGACGCCGCGGGTGTCGAAGCCGGTGGTGACCATCACCGTGCCGATCGTGCCGGTGAGGCGGGCCACCGCGCGTTCGAACCGTTCGGCGACCTCGTCCGGGTCGGTGCCGGGCCGGATGATGTCGTTGCCGCCCGCGCAGAAGGAGACCAGGTCGGGGGCGAGCGCCAGGGCCCGCGGGAGCTGGTCCGCGACGATCTGGTCGAGCAGCTTCCCGCGTACGGCGAGGTTGGTGTACCGGAAGTCGCCCTCGGGCCGCCGGTCGGCGAGGAGGACCGCGAAACGGTCGGCCCAGCCGACGAAGGCCCCGTCCGGGCCGGGGTCGCCGACGCCTTCGGTGAAGCTGTCCCCCACCGCCACGTACGACCCGATCACTGATCTGTTGTCACTCTTCGAATCGTCTGCCACGTCGGCCCATCCTTCCTCCTGGGATGTGAGCTACGCGACCGTAGGGAGGGGTTGACGGGCGGTGAGATACCCCACGGGTCAAGGCTTGGTCAACAGCGGAATAAGCCCTGATCCTGGTCCTGGTCCTGGTCCTGGTCCTGGTCCGGTGGAGTGTCCGGACACGGCCGAAGGCCGGACCCCGGGGATCGGGGGGTCCGGCCTTCGGGGAGGCGGGGGCCGTCAGACGGTGACGCCGTGGGCGCGCAGGTAGGCGACCGGGTCCACGTCCGAGCCGTAGTCCGGGGTGGTGCGGATCTCGAAGTGCAGGTGCGGCCCGGTGACGTTGCCGGTGGCACCGGAGAGGCCGAGCTGCTGGCCCTCGGTCACGGTCTGGCCGGCCGAGACGGAGAGCTGCGAGAGGTGGGCGTACTGGGCGTAGTAGCCGTCGGCGAGCTTCAGGACGACCTGGTTGCCGTACGCGCCGCCCCAGCCGGCGGAGACGACGGTGGCGTTGGCTATGGCCTTGACGCTGGTGCCGGTCGGGACCACGAAGTCGGTGCCGGTGTGGTAGCCGCTGGACCACATGCTGCCCGCGGTGTGGTAGGCGGTGCCGACGGTGGCGCCCTGGACCGGGAGCGTGTAGCCGGAGCCGCTGCTCGCGGCGGGCTTCGCGGCGGCGGAGTCGTCCTTGGCGGCGGACTGACTGCCCTGGGCGGCCTCGGACTTCTGCGCGGTACCGGACTTCTCGGCGGGCGCGGACTTCTCGGCGGAGCCGCTCTCGGCCGGGGACTCGTCCGAGGAGGAGCTGCCGGCGTGCGCGGGGGCCTTGGCGCCCAGCGTGAGCTTCAGGCCGGGGTGGATGAGCGACGGGTCGCTGCCGACGGCCTCGCGGTTGTCGTCGTAGAGCTTGTGCCAGCCGCCGGCGACGTGCTGCTCACCGGCGATCTTGGCGAGCCAGTCGCCGGACTTCACGGTGTAGGTCCGCGCGGCGTCCTCGTGCGCGCTCGCGGCGACGGAGGTGGCGGCGTGCTCGGGCGCGGCGGCCGGGGTGGCGGCGTGGGCGCCGGTGGCGCTCAAGAGGGGCAGCGCGAGCGCGGCGCCTCCGGTTCCGGCGGCGGCGAGGGTCGTGGTGATGAACCGGGCCTTGGTACGGCGGTGCTTACCCTTCGCGGGCATGTCGAATTCCTCTCCGGCGCCTGCGAGGTGAGCTGTCGGGTGCGAGCTGGAGATGCCCGGCCGCGCACTGTGCGCGGCTTTACCCCGAGCCTGTTCCGGAAGACCGGCCCAGGCGATGTACCTGTGGGTCCCCCGCTCCTGCCAGTACGGGTGGGTGAGTGCGGATTCCGGGCGGCGGCAGGATTCGGCGTTCCGCTCGGAACGTTGGGGAACGTAAGCGAAATGGCGCCGCGACCACAAGCTTTGGCTTTCCCCGGCACCGCTTTCCCTTGATCGATTCACAGAATTCACAGCACGGCACAGGAATGATCGATCTTCCCTTCCCGCCGAATTCCCCGACAGAACAGGTGAATTACGTGAACATGATGCTCGACGCCCCGTCACGAATATGACCCTGCTCACGCGTCACTCGTCGACGTAGCGCATTACCGGGCCAGTTGGACTGAAGGAGTCAATTCGGACAGAAAGGTCCGGATGGGGATTGGCCGGATAATCG
Source organism: Streptomyces sp. NBC_00670 (assembly GCF_036226765.1). NCBI lineage: Bacteria > Bacillati > Actinomycetota > Actinomycetes > Kitasatosporales > Streptomycetaceae > Streptomyces > Streptomyces sp. NBC_00670. Next base: position 6,404,148 of record NZ_CP109017.1, on the reverse strand, counting down.
AGTCGCCCGTTTCGCGGCATTCACGGTGGTACGGGGCACGGGTGGGATGTGTGTACGGAGCACGGTTGCCGGGGGCATCCGTGCCGTATCGTCGTCGGCGAACGCGCCCCGCCGACGAGCCGCGTCGGCGGACGGATGGGAGGAGCACCCGTGACACAGCAGGTCCCGTCGACCGAACCCGAGCTGGCCGGAGTGCGCAACTTCCGCGATCTGGGCGGGCTGCCGACCGCGGACGGCCGGCGCGTGGCCTACGGCAGGCTGTTCCGCAGCGGCCACCTCGCCCATGCGACGGCCGAGGACGCGGTCTTCCTCGCCTCCCTGAACCTGCGCACGGTCTTCGACTTCCGCAACGCCGCGGACCACAAGCTGGAGGGCCCGGACGTCGAGCTGCCGGGGGTGCGCAACGTCGGCCTGCCGCTGTCCGACCCGGCCGACGGGGCGGAGTTCTGGCGGCTGGTGCGCGAGGGTGACCTGGAGCAGCTGCGGGAACTGCTGTCCGACGGCCGGGCCGAGGCACGCATGCTCACCTCGTACCGGGCGATCGTGCGCGGGCGTACGGCGGAGCACGCGCGCGTGCTGGGCGCGCTGGCCGACGGCGGCGCGCCCGCGCTGATGCACTGTTCGGCGGGGAAGGACCGGGCGGGGCTGTCGATCGCCGTGACGCTGCTCGCGCTGGGCGTGGAGCGGGACGCGATCGTCGCCGACTATCTGGAGTCCAACGCGAAGCACCGCCGGTACAAGGTGCGGCGCAGCGCGTCCTCGGGGGACGCGTACTCCCCCGAGGTGATGGAGCTGCTCGCTCCGCTGTTCGACGCGCGTGCCGAGTACCTCCAGGCGGCGTTCGCCACGATCGAGGAGACCTGGGGCGGGGTGGACGCCTATCTGGAGCAGGGGCTCGGGGTCACCCCCGAGGTGCGCGCACGGCTACGCGAGCACCTGCTGGACTGAGGGCTTCCGGGGCAGCGGCTACTTGGCGCCCACCTCGAACAGCAGCCAGATGAACGCGGCGAAGAGGTGCCCGACGGCCAGGTACACGAGCAGCCTGACCCACAGGGCACGCGGGAACTTGGTCTCGAAGTCGCTCATGGGGTGTCTCCGGTGAGGGGGCCGAGGCAGAGCGCGGTGCTGGGGCTCTGCAGGAGGGTGTGGACGAACAGCAGGTCGCAGCCGGCGCGGTCGGCGGCGGCGAGGCGGTGCGGGGTGAGCGAGTCGAAGTGCGCGCTGTCCCCGGCGTCGAGGAGGTGCGCGGTGTCGCCGAGGCGGAGGCGGAGCCGGCCCTTGAGGACGTACAGCCACTCCTCGCCGGGGTGGACGCGGACGATGTCGCCCTGCGTGCCGTGGGGAACGTGGACGCGCAGTGCCTGCATGCCGCGGGCGGGGGCGCCGGCCTGCCAGTACGTCCAGCCGCCGGCGTGGGTCGGTTCCGCGTGGGCGGCGCGGACGACGGCGTCGCGTTCGGTGACGGTCTCGCCGAGCAGTTCGGAGACGGTCGTACCGTAGATGCGGGCGAGGGTGAGGAGGACGGGAAGGGAGGGGTGGCGGTGGCCGGTCTCCAGGCGGGAGAGGTGGGCCGGGGAGAGGTTCGCGGCCCGGGCCGCGGTCTCCAGGGTCATCGCTGTGCGGTGGCGGAGGGCGCGGAGCTGCGGGGCGACGGTGGGCAGACCCGCGCCGGGCTCCGCCGGAGGCGGCGGATCGGAAGCGCTCATACCCCCGATTGAGCCAGACTTTTGCCCAGGGGGCAATTTTCTTGCCTAGGAGGCAAAAGGCCGGTGGGTGGGGGTGCGCCCCCAGTTCATCGCCCCCGCGCCCCTGTCCAGGGGCGCGGGGAACTGCGCAAAACGGGGCGAAGCCCCGTACGGGGTCCAAGGGGCGGAGCCCCTTGAAGGGACGGGAAGGGTAGGGGCGGCGGGGGCGAAAAACCTCCCGGGCGAACCCCGCCCTACCTCGTCGCCACCGCCTGCTTCACCAGTGTCTTGCCGAAGTCCCACATGAGACCCCCGTCATGCGCGTCGTCCATCACCGCGGTGAACGCCTCCACGAACCGGTCGACATCCGCCTCGTCCACCACCAACGGCGGAATCAGCTTGATCACCTCCAAGTGGTCCCCCGACACCTGCGTCAGGATCCGGTGCCGCTGCAACAAAGGCACCACCACCATCTGCGCGAACAACCCCTTCCGCGCCGCCTGCAGCATCGCCCACCGACTCCGCAGTTTCAGCGACTTCGGCCGGCCGAACTCGATGCCGATCATCAGCCCCCGCCCCCGCACCTCGGCGAGCAGCTCGTACCGCTCCGTCAGCGCCGCGAGCCCCGACCTCAGCCGCTCCCCCATCGCCCGCGCATGGGCGACGGTCTGCTCGTTCTCCATGACGTGCAGCACCGCGAGACCCGCCGCCATCGCCTGCGCGTTGGCGCCGAAGCTGGCGGAGTGGACGAGCACGCGGTCCATGGACGAGTAGACCTTCTTGAAGATCCAGTCCTTGCCGAGCGTCGCCGACACCGGCACGTAACCGCCCGACAGGGACTTCGCCACGCACACCAGGTCCGGCTCGACGCCCTCCTCGTGCTGGTAGGCGTAGAAGTCGCCGGTGCGGCCGAGCCCGGTCTGCACCTCGTCGGCGATGAGCAGCGCCTTGTGCTTGTGCAGCAGCTCCTGCGCCGCGCGCAGATAGCCGGGCGGGGCCTCGTGCACGCCCTTGCCCTGGATCGGCTCGACGATGAGCGCGGCGACGTCGCCCTTCTTCAGCTCCCGGGCCAGCGCGTCGAGGTCGCCGAGCGGGACCGCGGTGTCGGGGAGCAGCGGCGCGAAGCCGTCGCGGAAGCTGTCCTCGCCGTTGACGGAAAGCGACCCGGTGGTCAGTCCGTGGAAGGCGTGGGCGCAGTACAGGACGCGGCGCCGCCCGGTGGCGTACCGGGCGAACTTGAGCGCGGTCTCGACCGCCTCGGTGCCGCTGTTGCCGAAGAAGACCCGGTCCAGGTGCGGGCTGTGGGACAGCAGCTTCTCGGCGAGCAGTCCGGGCAGCGGCGGGCAGTCGAACCGGGTCAGGTCGGCGAGGTCGGCGTCGAGGACGTCGTGCAGGGCCTTGCGCACCACCGGGTGATGGCGGCCGAGGCCCATGACGCCGAACCCGGCGAGCATGTCGAGATAGTCGTTGCCGTCGGCGTCCCAGAAGTGGGCGCCCTCGGCCCGTTCGTAGACCTTGTCGAAGCCGATGGTGTGCAGCATGCGCGGCAGCTGGTGGTTGACGTAGCGGCCGTGCAGGTCGTAGCGCTCGCCCCCGCGCGCGGCCAGCAGCCCCGCGAGGTCGAACTCCCCGCCCTTCGCGGCCTCCTGGCTCGGGGCGGATTCCGCGGTGGTCATACGTGGCTCTCCTCGGACGTCTTCGCTTGCGGTTCGGTCTGCTGCCCCGGCCGGGTGCCGACGGTGCCCTCCGCACCCGTCGTGAGGCAGCCGCTGATCCGGCCCGCGATCTCGACGGGGGTCAGCCCGATGTCGGCGAGCACCTCGCCGCGCTTGGCGTGCGCGAGGAACTGCTCCGGGATGCCGAAGCGCCGTACGGGCACGTCCACGTCGGCGTCGCCGAGGGCGAGCGCGACGGCGGAACCGACCCCGGCGGCCCGGCTGTTGTCCTCGACGACGGCGACGAGGCGGTGCCGGGCGGCGAGGCCGGGCAGGGCGGGGTCGACGGGTTTGACCCAGCGCGGGTCGACGACGGTGCAGTGGATGCCGCGCGCTTCGAGGAGGTCGGCCGCCTGGAGGCAGACGGGCGCCATGACGCCGACGGCGACCAGGAGCACCTGGGGGTCCTCCGCCCGGTGCAGTACGTCCATGCCGCCGACGCGGTCGAGCGCGGGGATCGCGGGGCCGACCGACTCCTTGGGGAAGCGGACCAGCGTGGGCGCGTCGTCCACGGCGAGGGCCTCGCGCAGTTCGGCACGGAGCTGGTCGGCGTCGCGCGGCGCGGCGATGCGCAGCCCGGGGACGACCTGAAGCATCGACATGTCCCACATGCCGTTGTGCGAGGGCCCGTCGACGCCGGTGACGCCGGCCCGGTCCAGGACGAAGGTGACCCCGCAGCGGTGCAGGGCCACGTCCATCAGGAGCTGGTCGAAGGCGCGGTTGAGGAAGGTGGCGTAGACGGCGACGACGGGGTGCAGTCCCCCGGTGGCGAGTCCGGCCGCGCTGACGGCGGCGTGCTGCTCGGCGATGCCGACGTCCCACACCCGGTCGGGGAACCGTTCGGCGAACTTCCCCAGGCCCACGGGGTGCAGCATGGCGGCCGTGATCGCGACGACGTCCTCGCGTTCCTCGCCGATCGCCGCGATCTCCTCGCCGAACACCGAGGTCCAGGAGGGGCCACCGGCCGGGGCGAGGGGTGCGCAGGTCAGCGGGTCCATGACGCCGACGGTGTGGAAGTGGTCCTCCTCATGGGCCAGCGCGGGTTCGTAGCCGCGGCCCTTCTCGGTGAGGCAGTGGACCAGGACGGGGCCGTGGAAGCGTTTCGCGCGCCGCAGCGCGGACTCGACGGCCCCGATGTCGTGTCCGTCGATGGGACCGACGTACTTCAGACCCAGGTCCTCGAACATGCCCTGCGGGGCGACGGCGTCCTTGAACCCCTTCTTGGCGCCGTGCAGGGCCTCGTAGACGGTGTTGCCGACGACGGGGGTGCGCTGGAGCATGCCCTTGCCCCAGGCGAGCGCCTTCTCGTAGCCGTCGGTGGTGCGCAGGGTGGCCAGGTGGTTGGCGAGGCCGCCGATGGTGGGCGCGTAGGAGCGTTCGTTGTCGTTGACGACGATGATCAGCGGCCGGTCCTTGGCGGCGGCGATGTTGTTCAGCGCCTCCCAGGCCATGCCACCGGTGAGCGCGCCGTCGCCGATGACGGCGACGACGTGCCCCTCCTCGCCACGCACCTCGCGGGCCTTGGCGAGGCCGTCGGCCCAGCCGAGCGCCGTGGAGGCGTGGCTGTTCTCGATGACGTCGTGCTCGGACTCCTCGCGCGAGGGGTAGCCGGACAGTCCGCCCTTGCCGCGCAGCTTGGAGAAGTCCTGACGGCCCGTCAGGAGCTTGTGGACGTAGCTCTGGTGGCCGGTGTCCCACAGGATGCGGTCGGCCGGCGACTCGAAGACCCGGTGGAGCGCGATGGTCAGTTCCACCACGCCCAGGTTGGGCCCCAGGTGTCCGCCGGTCCTGGCGACCGCGTGAATGAGGAACTCCCGGATCTCTTCGGACAGTTCACCGAGTTCCGCCTCGGACAGCGCCTTCAGGTCGCGTGGTCCCCGGATGTTCTCCAGCTTGGTCACGCTCGGGCCCCCTCTCGGTCCGTGCTGTTCAGCTCACGGTGACGGCCGGCTCCCCCGAACCGGTGCCGTCCTTCTCCATCTGCTCCGCGATCTTCATCGCCTCGTCGATGAGGGTCTCCACGATCTTCGACTCGGGGACGGTCTTGATGACCTCGCCCTTGACGAAGATCTGCCCCTTGCCGTTGCCGGAGGCCACCCCCAGGTCCGCCTCACGGGCCTCACCGGGCCCGTTCACGACACAGCCCATGACCGCGACGCGCAACGGCACCTCCATGCCCTCCAGGCCCGCCGTGACCTCCTCGGCCAGCTTGTAGACGTCCACCTGCGCCCGCCCGCAGGAGGGGCAGGAGACGATCTCCAGCCGGCGCTCCCGCAGCCCCAGCGACTGAAGGATCTGGATGCCGACCTTGACCTCCTCGGCCGGCGGCGCGGACAGCGACACCCGGATGGTGTCGCCGATGCCCTGCGAGAGCAGCGCACCGAAGGCGACCGCCGACTTGATCGTGCCCTGGAAGGCGGGGCCGGCCTCGGTGACGCCGAGGTGGAGCGGGTACTCGCAGGCCTCGGCGAGCTGCCGGTAGGCCTCGATCATCACGACCGGGTCGTTGTGCTTGACCGAGATCTTGATGTCCCGGAAGCCGTGCTCCTCGAAGAGGGACGCCTCCCACAGCGCGGACTCGACGAGAGCCTCGGGGGTGGCCTTGCCGTACTTCTGGAGCAGCCGGCGGTCCAGGGAGCCCGCGTTGACGCCGATGCGGATCGGCGTGCCGTGGTCCTTGGCCGCCCTGGCGATCTCCTTGACCTTGTCGTCGAACTGCTTGATGTTGCCCGGGTTGACGCGGACGGCCGCGCAGCCGGCCTCGATGGCGGCGAAGACGTACTTGGGCTGGAAGTGGATGTCCGCGATGACCGGGATCTGCGACTTCCGCGCGATGGTCGCCAGCGCGTCCGCGTCGTCCTGCGTGGGGCAGGCGACGCGGACGATCTGGCAGCCGGAGGCGGTCAGCTCCGCGATCTGCTGGAGCGTGGCGCCGATGTCGGAGGTACGGGTCGTCGTCATCGACTGCACCGACACCGGGGCACCGCCCCCGACCGCCACGGGACCGACGTGGATCTGCCGCGACACACGCCGCGGCGCCACCGGCCTCATGGGCACTTCGGGGACGCCCAGGGAAACGGCGGTCATGGCCTCACCTGGAGCTTCCCGCGTTCGCCGCGTTTCCGGCGACCGTCTCCCGCATGGCACGCAGGGACTCCTTGAGCGAGCCCATGGTGGCCATGACGGCGGTCGGCTCGTAGCCGCAGTGCGCCATGCAGTTGTCGCAGCGCGGGTCCTTGCCGCGGCCGTACTTGTCCCAGTCGGTCTTCTCGATCAGCTCCCGGTACGTCGGCACATAGCCGTCCGCCATCAGATAGCAGGGGCGCTGCCAGCCGAAGAGCGAGTAGTTGGGGATCGCCCAGGCGGTGCACGGGAAGTCGACCTTGCCCTCGAGGAAGTCGAGGAACAGCGGCGAGTGGTTGAGCCGCCACTTGCGGCGGTTGCCGCCCGCGAAGCTCTTCTTGAACAGCTCGCGGGTCTGCTCCACGCCCAGGAAGTGGTCCTGATCGGGCGCCTTCTCGTAGGCGTAGGCGGGCGAGATCATCATCTCGTCGACCTTGAGGTCGTCGTTGAGGTAGTTGAGCACCTCGATGATGGTCTGCGGGGTGTCGGTGTTGAAGAAGGTCGAGTTGGTGGTGACCCGGAAGCCGCGCCGCTTGGCCTCCTTGATCGCCTCCACCGCCTCGTCGAACACGCCCTCCTTGGCCACCGACTCGTCGTGGCGCTCGCGCAGGCCGTCGATGTGCACGGTGAACGCGAAGTAGGGGGAGGGCGTGAACTTGTCCATCTTCTTGCGCAGCAGCATGGCGTTGGTGCACAGGAAGACGTACTTCCGCTTCGCCACCAGCTGGCGCACGATCTCGTCGATCTGGGGGTGCATCAGCGGCTCGCCGCCGGCGATCGACACCATCGGCGCGCCGGACTCCAGCACCGCGCCGACGGCCTGGGCCACCGGCATGCGCTGCTTGAGCACCCCGGCCGGGTGCTGGATCTTGCCGCAGCCCTCGCACTTCAGATTGCAGGCGTAGAGAGGTTCCAGCTCGACGATGAGCGGAAACTTGTCCCGCTTGCGGAGCTTCTGTTCAGCCAGATACGTAGCGACCTTGATGGACTGGCGCAACGGCATGGCCATCGGGCTCACCTCCGGGGGAGCAGCAAGGATCGGTGCCATTCGAAAAATGCGGGAAGCACGGCACGGAGGACTCGGAAAGCAGATATTCCACCGCGCACCGTGCCGATTCGGACGAGTTCATGTTCTGGAGCGTCCACGACCACTCGGACGGCCGCAACCGGGCGCGCGCCCGTGCGTACGGCGCTGTGGAGCGTGGCGGCGGACTCCATGTCCACCGCGATCGCGCCGGTGGCGAGCAGGTCGGCGCGTTCGTGGCCGCGCACGACGTGGTCGGAGCCGGTGAGCGGGCCGGTGTGCACGGTACGGCCGGGCACGGCCCGTACCAACTCCTTGACCAGCAGTTCGGTGCCGACGCAGGGGGTGGCGCCGCGTGGATCGCGGGTCTCCTCCGCGACGACGAGGTCGCCGGGGTGCATGCCGGGCGCGAGCCCGGCGCAGAACCCCGTGGCCACCACGGCGGCGTCGCGCAGCGCGGGGCCGGCGAGCATCCGGGTGACCGCGCGCTCGGCGGCCTGGGGGCCCATGCCGGTGCGCAGTACGGTGACCGGCCCGCCCCCGGCGCCGGGACGGCCGGCGCCGCGCCCGCCGCCGCTGCGCAGCGCGAGGCGCTCGATGCCGAGCGCACAGGCGACGAGCAGCGGGGTGGGGGCGGGCCGGGTGGTCATCCGCGCCCCTCGGTGCCGGCGAGGGCCCCGCCCGTGCGCCCGGTGAGCTTGGTGAAGGGCTCGCCGTGGACGTAGCGGCCGAGCGCGGTCAGCGGGAAGACCTGCCGGTAGAGGTGGTAGTTGATGGAGAAGTCCCAGGGGAAGCCGGTGCCGGTGAACTGGGGTTCGTCCCAGGAGCCGTCCTCGCGCTGGGTGGCGGCCAGCCAGGCGATGCCCCGCTCGACGGCCTTGGAGTCGTGCTCCCCGGCCGCGAGGAGCGCCATCAGCGCCCAGGCGGTCTGGGAGGCGGTGGAGTCGCCGCGGCCGCTCCACTTGGCGACCTCGTGGTAGGAGCGCAGATCCTCGCCCCAGCCGCCGTCGTCGTTCTGCACGGACTCCAGCCAGGCCACCGCACGGCGGATGGCGGGGTGGGAGGCGGGCAGCCCGGCGGCGGTCAGCGCGGGCACCACCGAGCCGGTGCCGTAGATGTAGTTGACGCCCCAGCGCCCGAACCAGGAGCCGTCCTCCTCCTGTTCGGCGAGCAGCCAGTCGACGCCGCGGCGGGTGCGCGGGTCGTGGGCGAGGCCCTCGACGGCGAGCATCTCCACCACGTGCGCGGTGACGTCGGCGGACGGCGGGTCGATGACCTCGCCGAAGTCGCAGAACGGCAGCCGGTTGGGGAATCTGCTGGTGTTGTCGACGTCGAAGGCGCCCCAGGCGCCGTTCTTCGACTGCATGCCCAGGTTCCACACGACGCCGCGGGCGATCGCCTTCTCCACCCGCCGGGGGTCGTGGTGGCCGACCCGGCGCAGGGCGAGAACGACCTCGGCGGTGTCGTCGATGTCGGGGTAGTTGTCGTTGTGGAACTCGAACGCCCAGCCGCCGGGCGGCAGTCCGGGGCGCTTCACCGACCAGTCGCCGGGGCGCACGATCTGCTCGCCGAGCATCCAGTCGGCCGCCTTGACCAACTGCGGGTGGTCGGCGGGCAGTCCGGCGTCCGCGAGGGCGATGGTGGCGAGACAGGTGTCCCAGACCGGGGACTGGCAGGCCTCGATCATCCGGGCGCCGTCCTCGCGCCAGACGGCGAAACGGTCCAGCGAGTCCAGGCCCGCGCGCATCACGGGGTGCTGGAGGTCGTAGCCGAGCAGGTAGAGGGCGATGACGGAGTAGACGGCGGGCGGCTGGATGCCGCCCCAGCAGCCGTCGTTCTCCTGCCGTTCGACGATCCACCGGGCGGCGCTGTTCATGGCGGCCCGGCGCAGCCGGCGCGGTGCCACCTTGCGGAAACGGTGCAGCGCCTTGTCCAGACGCTGGAAGACGCCGTCCCAGGTGCCCAGGGGCGCGAACGGCCGGGGCGGATTGGGGCGGTCGGGGTCGACGTGGAGTTCGTCCAGGGGAAAGGGCGCCGGACGCACCGGGCGCTTGGCGGAGACGATGGTCAGGGGCACGATCGTCTGCCGTGCCCAGCAGCCGAAGTCATAAATGTTGAGCGGGAACCAAGTGGGGAAGTAAATGAGCTCCGGCGGGAGCTCGGGCAGGTCCTCCCATTTCCACCAGCCGAACAGGGCCAGCCAGATCCGGGTGAAGACGCGGGACGCGGCGATGCCGCCCTGTGCGCGGACCCAGGCGGAGGCCTTCGCCATGTGCGGGGCGTCCGGGGCGTCGCCGGCCAGCCGCAGGGCGACGTAGGCCTCGATGGTGGTGGACAGTTCGGCGGGGCCGCCGTGGAAGGTGGCCCAGGTGCCGTCCGCGCGCTGCTCGCCGCGGATGAAGAGGGCGGCGGCCTGGGTGGTGCGGTCGTCGCGGATGCCCAGGAACTGGCGGAGCAGGAGGTCCTCGGCGTCCATGGTGACGTTGGTCTCCAGGTCGCCCTTCCACCAGCCCTGGGCGTCCTGGCGGGCGAGCAGGAAGTCGGTGGCGCGCAGCATGGCGCGGGTGGCGACGTCGCGGGTGCCGGCCGCGGCGGGGGCCTTGGTGGTGCTGGTCGTGCTGATCTTTCCGGTGGTGCTGATGTTGCCGATGGTGCTTTCGCTGGCCGAGGCAGCGCGGGGCGGCAGGGCCCCGGTACTTCCGTCGGTCGTCGCTGTCATGGCTTCCCCTTCGTGCAGTGGTGTCTCTCTGCTGGGTCCGCCGTCGACCGGTGCTCGCGGCACCGGCCGGCGACTACGCGAGGCTCGTTGAACCGATAGTGATCATCTCTTCCGTACGACGACGAAGTCGGCGAGCGCGGTGAGCTGCGCCCGCACCTGGTCCGGCATCCGGACCGAGTCCAGTGCCCGCACGGCCACCTCGTGCTGGCGGCGGGCCTCCTTCTCGGTCCACTCGCGGCCGCCGGCCTCCTCGATCAGGGCGGCGCGCGCGGCGAACTCCTCCTCGGTGAAGTTCTCGAAGTCGCTGTTCTTGGCGTCCTCGGCGAGGATCCGCCCGAGCTTCTCGGAGGCGGGTCCGCCCGCGGCGAGCGCGGCGACGACGGGGAGGGACTTCTTGCGCTGACGCAGATCGCTCCAGGCCTGTTTGCCGGTGGCGTCCGGGTCGCCCCAGATGCCGAGGAGGTCGTCGACGGCCTGGAAGGCGAGGCCGAGGTGGTGGCCGTACGTCTCGAGGGTGTCGGCCGTCGCGTCGTCCGCGCCGCCGAGCACCGCGCCGATGGAGCAGGCGCAGGCGAGCAGGGCGCCGGTCTTGTTGCCCTCCATCTCCAGGCACTCCTCGACGCTGACGCGGTCGCGGTGCTCGTAGGAGATGTCCTGGGCCTGACCGTCGATCAGGGCGCGGCTGGCGGCGGTGAGCCGGCGGGTGGCGCGGCCGGCCTCGACGGTGCCGAGTTCCAGCAGCACCTCGTTGGCCAGCGCGAACAGGGCGTCGCCGACCAGGATGGCCTGGGCGGGGCCGTGCACCTTCCACACCGTGTCGCGGTGCCGGCGCTGCTCGTCGCCGTCCATCAGGTCGTCGTGCAGCAGGGAGAAGTTGTGCACCAGTTCGACGGCGACGGCGCCGGGGACGCCGACCTCGGGGGCGGCTCCGGCGGCCTGCGCGGAGAGCAGCGCGAGGGCGGGGCGCACGGCCTTGCCGCCGTCGCCGTCGGCGGGGTTGCCGGCCGCGTCGATCCAGCCGAAGTGGTAGGCGGCGACGGTGTCCATCGGCGGCGCCAAGCGGTCGACGGCCGCCCGAAGCACCGGGGTGGCCAGGGTGCGGCCGCGCTCCAGGAGCGCGGTCACGTCCACCGCGGTCGCTGACGCGGCCGGGGACGCCGGGGGCACGGTGGGCACAGTCTCTCCTCTTGTCGCATGAGCGGGAGCCCGGGTGGCAGTTCCCCGCTGATCGGCTTTCATGCCGCCTCCTCGTGCAGGGCGAGGAGATGGTCCCGGGGCCGGCCCAGCGCGCCGAGCGCGGCGTCCGCGGCGGCGGCGCCGCTGCGGACCGCGCCCTCCATGGTCGCGGGCCACCCGGTGGCGGTCCACGCGCCGGCCAGGTAGAGGCCGGGGGCGTGGGTGCGGGCGCCGGGCCGCAGCCGTGCGGTGCCCGGGGCGGGGGCGAAGGTGGCGGTGCGTTCCCGGGTGACGAAGAAGTCGCGCACGCGGGCCTCGCGGGCGGCGGGCAGCAGTCGCTCCAGCTCGGGCAGGAACCGCTCCCGCAGGGCGGCGACGGGCTCGTCGATCAGGTCCTGGGCGGCCGACTGGGACAGCGCCAGGTACTGGCCCTCGCGCAGCCCGGAGGCCTCGGTGCGGTCGAAGACCCACTGCACCGGTGAGCCGAGGGCGGCGAAGAAGGGCCGGGCCAGCACGCGGCGGTCGTAGACCACGTGGACGTTGAGGATCGGCGCGGTGCCGAGCTCCAGCAGCCGCTCCGGCTCCTCCAGCGCCCCCGCGGGCAGCAGGGCGTGCGCCTCGCGCTGGGGCACGGCGAGGACGACGGTGTCGGCCTCGAGGGTCTCGCCGGGAACCTGAACCGCCCAGCGCCCGTTCCCGTAAGGGGAGACGGAGGTGACTCGTGTACGGACTTCGGTACGCACGCCCGCGGAGTCGAGCGCCTTGCGGGCCAGGGTGTCGTGCAGTTCGCCCAGCGGGACGCGGGCCCAGCCGATGTCGGCGGCCCCCGGGTCGGACAGCAGACCGGTCTTGAACACCATCGCGGCGAGCGCCAGGGAGGCGTCCTGGGCCACCGCGTTGAGGGTGGCGACCCCCACGAGGTCCCACAGTGCCTCGACGGCACGCTCCGACTGACCGTGTGCGGCCAGCCAGCTGCCGAAGTCCTGGGTGTCCAGCGCCGGGTCCCCGAGGTCCAGGGCACGGAGGGCGAGGGCGGCTCTGCCCACCTTCGCGCGCTCGGCGAGCGAGAGGTGCGGGTAGGTGGCGAGGCTGCGCCCGAGGTGCAGGGGCACGGGCAGCGCGTCGCGCCGCAGGGTGCCGAGTCTGCGTCCCGGTTTTCGCCGCGGGTCGACGACGGGGACTTCGAGCCGGTCCTGCAACGGGGCGAGGGAGGCGGCGTCGATGCGGTCGAGGAACCAGCGGTAGGCGGTGCAGCAGCGCAAGTAGACGTGCTGGCCGTTGTCGACGGTGAGGTCGCCCCGGTGGAAGGAGAAGGCGAGGCCGCCCAGGCGCGGTCTGCCTTCGAGGAGGGTGACCCGTACGCCGGCGTCGGCGAGCGCGAGCGCGGCGGTGACGCCGGCGAGTCCGCCGCCGACCACGACGGCCGTGGCCGGTCCCCCGGCACCGCCGGCCGGTTCCGTCCCCGGCTCGCCCGGCAGCGTGGCCTCGCTCATCGCACACCCTCCCCCGCGGCGCCACCGCGCGGGCGCGCCACCGTTGTCAGGGACGCCGCGCACCGCCGGAGGGTTGCCTGCCGGTTCCCGCCGGTCACCGCAGGCCGCCGCGGGCGGAGGGGACCGTCCGGGCCGACGGCCGCCGACGCCGGCGGGCGAGCGGAGCCGCCGCCCGTCGCGGGCGCGCTCCCCGCTGCGCGTGCGCCGCACGCGCCGGTGACCGGCGAGGGCGGCAGGCGGTGCGCGCCGTCCCGGCCGGGCACCGCGGTGGCCTCCGGCGGCAGCGGGCAGTGGTCGCCCGGCGCGGGCGGCAGCGGGCGGGCCTGGTGGCCCGCGCCGGGTGCGGGCGGCGGTCCGTAGGTCGTTGCCTGGGTGCGGCGCATCACACGCGCCTCCTGACCGTGCGCCGGGTGACGTTGCGGGCGTCGAGGCCGGAGAGGCCGCGGACGGCGACGTAGGCCTTCTCGCGGCCGGGCAGCGAGACCCGGCCGCGCAGCACGGCCTCCGGTTCGCGTGCGATGCGGTCCAGGAGCCGGCGGTAGATGCCCGCCATCGCGGCGACGCACGCGCCGCTGCGCCGGTCGAGCATGGGCAGCAGCCGGTAGCCCTCGGCGAAAAGAGCGCGGGCCCGACGCACTTCGAAGTGCACGAGGCCCGCGAAGTCGGAGCCCTCCGGTGGAGTGGGTCCGCTGAACCCGGCCGAGCAGCCGAATTTGGCGAGGTCGTCGGCGGGCAGATAGGTACGCCCGGTCTCGGCGTCCTCCCGTACATCCCTGAGGATGTTGGTGAGCTGGAGGGCGAGCCCCAGGGTGTCGGCGTACTCGGAGGCCCGCTCGGCGCCGCGCGCCCCCGGCTCGGTGCCGAACACGCCGAGCGAGAGCCGTCCGATCGCGCCGGCGACGCAGCGGCAGTACGCCTTGAGGTCGTCCCACGTCTCGTAGGTCTCGCCGCCGACGTCCATCAGGACGCCGTCGATGAGCTCGTCGAGCCCGCCGAGCGGGATCGGGAACCGGTCGGCGGCGTGCGCGAGGGCGACGGCCACCGGGTCGGTGTCGTCCTCGCCGACCTCTCCCCCGCGCACCCGGGCGAGCAGTGCCCGGGTGTCCTCCAGACGGGTCTTCTTGACGTCGTCCGCCAGCTCGCCGTCACCGATGTCGTCCACCCGCCGGGAGAACGCGTACAGCGCGGACATCGCCCGGCGCTTCGGCGCCGGCAGCAGTCTGATGCCGTAGGCGAAGTTGCGGGCCTGCTGCCCGGTGACGGTCTCGCAGTAGCGGTACGCGGCGAGTACCGGTGGGGACACGTGCTGTTCCGACTCCACGGTCCGGATCACCCCTCTCCTCGCAGAGTCACGCCCACCTCGCGCAGCAACCGGAGCTTGCCGGGTTTGGGCGGGCCGGGAAGTACGTCGAAATCGGCGGCGGCGATCGCCCGGATCGCCGCCCTTCCTCCTGCCACGAACCCCGCGAGCAGCAGTCTGAGTCTGCCGTGGACGCTACCCACCAGGGGGGCGCCTTCATTCAGCAGGCCGAGGGCGCGTTCTGCTTCGTATGCAACCAGTGCGCGCACCGATGCGCCTGCTGAGGGGGTGGCGAGATCCGCCTCCTGGACGTGAAAGCGTTTCATGTCCTCGGCGGGGAGGTAGATGCGGTCGCGGCCCAGGTCCTCGGCGACGTCCTGGAGGTGCTCGACGATCTGCAGTGCGGTGCAGATGAGATCGGAGCGACGGACGCGCTCGGGGGTCGTGGTGCCGGTGACGGCGAGTACGAGCCGGCCGACGGGGTTGGCCGACAGCTCGCAGTAGGCGAGCAGGTCGTCGTAGGTCTCGTAGCGGTTGACGAGCTGGTCCTGGCGGTTGGCGGCGATCAGCCCGAGGAAGGGTTCGGGGGTCAGCGCGCGGCGCCGGACCGTCGGCTGCAAGCGGCGCAGCAGGGGGTGGCGCGGGGTGGCGTCGAAGACGCGGCGCAAATCGGCCTCGAAGGCGTCCAGCATGACGAGGCGGTCGTCCGCCTGTTCGGGTGCGACGCCGAGGAGCCGGGCGTCGGCTCCGCCGGGGGCGAGATCGCCGTCACCGATGTCGTCGACGAGGCGGGCGAAGCCGTAGACGGCCATCAGGTCGTCGCGCCAGGGGCGGGGCAGGAAGAACGGGGCCACCGGGAAGTTCTCGTCCGCGGCCTTGTCGAGGGTGTCGCGCTCGGGATCGCCGGCCCGCGTCGCGCCGGCGTCGGTCACCATGTGCCGCCCGGCCCGGGGACGGCGCATGCCTCGCGGAGGTGGAGATCATCCGTAGCCATTGCCGTCACAACTCCCGTTCTACCCTGCGGACCGAATACATCCTATTTAGAACACGTCGCCCGGATGTCCGCGCCGCGCGGCGTTCGTGCCGATGGCGCGCGTTATCGACCCAGTTGCCGCGAATCAGCACTCAGCTCAGCTTACGTTGTACAACTAAGCGTGCCGCGCGGGGGTGTCCTGCACATCACAACAACACACCGATTGCCGTCAAGATTCCTAACGCCCGCAGGAGTTGACGTTTCTTTTGCGAATGACAGGGGCCCCGCCGGAGTGATCCGGCGGGGCCCCTGGGCATGAGCGGGTCGTTGTGGGCTATTTGCCCGTGAACTTCTCGTACTCCTTGAGGACCTCGGCGGTCGGGCCGTCCATGCGCAGCTCACCGCGTTCCAGCCACAGCACCCGGTCGCAGGTGTCGCGGATCGACTTGTTGTTGTGGCTGACGAGGAAGACGGTGCCGGCCTGCTTGCGCAGTTCCCGGATGCGTTCCTCGGAGCGCTTCTGGAACTTGCGGTCGCCGGTGGCGAGCGCCTCGTCGATCATGAGGACGTCGTGGTCCTTGGCGGCGGCGATGGAGAACCGCAGCCGGGCCGCCATGCCGGAGGAGTACGTCCGCATCGGCAGCGTGATGAAGTCGCCCTTCTCGTTGATGCCCGAGAAGTCGACGATGGACTGGTAACGCTCCCTGATCTGCTCCCGGGACATGCCCATGGCGAGTCCGCCGAGGATGACGTTGCGTTCGCCGGTGAGGTCGTTCATCAGGGCCGCGTTGACGCCGAGCAGCGAGGGCTGGCCGTCGGTGTAGACCTTGCCGCTCTCGGCGGGCAGCAGTCCGGCGATGGCCCGCAGCAGGGTGGACTTGCCGGAGCCGTTGGAGCCGATCAGGCCGATGGCCTCGCCCCGGTAGGAGGTGAAGGAGACCCCGCGCACGGCGTGCACCTTGCGCACGCCCCGCTCCTCTCCCCGCTTCAGTATGCGGCTGAGGGCGGAGGTGGCGCTGCCCTTGCCGGTGCGGGCGCCGTTGACCCGGTAGACGATGTGCAGCTCGTCCGCGATCACGGTGGGGCGGTCGGAAAGCTCAGCCACGGCCGTACCTCTCTTCCGCCTTCCAGAAGAACACGAACCCGCCCGCGAAGAGGGCGACGGCCCAGAACGCCGCGATCGCCCAGACGTGCGACGGCAGGTTGGAGGAGCCGTACTCGTCGATCAGCGCGAAGCGCATCAGGTCCATGTAGACGGCCGCCGGGTTCACCTGGAGCACGTCGGCGATCCACCCCGGCTTGCCCTTGAGCATGTGCGTGATGGAGAACATGACGCCGGAGGCGTACATCCAGGTGCGCATCACGAACGGCATCAGCTGGGCGAGGTCCGGGGTCTTGGACCCCAACCGGGCCATGATCATCGCGAGCCCGGTGTTGAACAGGAACTGCAGCACCAGGACCGGCACGATCAGCACCCAGGACAGCCCCGGCAGGCTGCCGAAGCCGACCACCACGAGCACCATGACGATCATCGAGAACAGCAGCTGCTGGAGCTGCTGGAGGGCGAACGAGATGGGGAGCGAGGCGCGTGGGAAGTGCAGCGCGCGCACCAACCCGAGGTTGCCGGAGATCGCCCGCACGCCCGACATCACCGAGCTCTGGGTGAACGTGAAGGTGAAGACACCTGTCACCAGGAACGGGATGTACACGTCGTGCGACATGCCCCGGCTGGCGTTCAGGATCAGTCCGAAGATCAGGTAGTAGACGGCCGCGTTGAGCAGCGGCGTCGCCACCTGCCACAGCTGACCCAGCTTGGCCTGGCTGTACTGGGCGGTGAGCTTCGCCTGCGAGAAGGCGAGGATGAAGTGGCGCCGCCCCCACAGCTGGCGGACGTACTCGACGAGCCCGGGCCGGGCGCCGCTGACGCTCAGTCCGTACTTGGCGGCCAGGTCGGCCGCGCTCATCCCGTCATCGGGCGACGGCCGGGCGCTCACCGCGACTCCGCCGTCATGCGTGGTCTCACTCACAGGTAGGAAGCTTTCGTCCTCAAGGAAGCGCGCCGGATCGGGCAGGGAAGAGCCCGGGGCGTGGTGTCGCCCGCATGCTCTCAGATATCGAGCTTGTCAGATGACCGGAGGCCGGCCCAGTCGGGTCAGCCGCCACACCGTACGCCACTTCATGGGCCGCCGGGGTCCGCACGGGGACGCCCAGCCCTCGCGGAAGCCGCCGAACCAGGCCTTGAGCGCGGCCCCCGAGGGGCGCCGGGCCAGCGTGAGCAGCAGCCAGACCCCGAGATAGACGGGGACGAGCAGCGCGGGCAGGTTGCGGCGGGCGAGCCAGACGCGGTTGCGGGCGACCATGCGGTGGTAGACCGCGTGCCGGGAGGGCGCCGTCGTGGGGTGGTACAGCACCATGTCGGCGCGGTAGTCGATCATCCAGCCGGCGTTCAGCGCCCGCCAGGCCAGATCGGTCTCCTCGTGGGCGTAGAAGAACTCGTCGGGCAGCCCGCCGACCTCGGCGAACACCTTCGTGCGGACGGCGTTGGCGCCGCCGAGGAAGGTGGTCACCCGCGAGGAGCGCATCGGGTCCGACGCCCGCAGCCGCGGCACGTGACGGCGCTGGGTGACGCCGGTCTCGGGGTCCGCGATGCGGAAGCTGACGATGCCGAGTTCCGGGTCGGCGGCGAACGCCCGCCGGCACAGCTCGGCGGTGTCGGTGCGGGCGAGCAGGCCGTCGTCGTCCAGGAAGAGCAGGATGTCGACGTCCCGGCCGCCCGGGCCGAAGGCCTCGATGCCGACGTTGCGGCCGCCGGGGATGCCGAGGTTCTCCGGCAGCTCCACCGTCCGCACGCCGTCCGGGACCTCGGGCACCGGCGAGCCGTTGCCGACCACGACCGCCGCGACCGGGTCGCCGTCCTGCTTGGCGACCGAGTCGAGCAGGGCGCGCAGCTCGTCGGGGCGGTTGCCCATGGTGATGATCACCGCGCCGACCTTCGGGGCGGCGGTCTCCCCGCCGGTGCCGGTGCTCACTTCAGCCTGCTCGAGGCGAGGATGGACACCAGGTGCAGCAGGGTCTGCAGCAGCGCGATGCCCGCGAGGACGGCGACCCCGAGCCGGGAGAAGAACAGATCGCCGCGGATCTGGTCGACGATCGCGAGGACCAGGATCAGCAGGGACGCCTCGATGCCCAGCACGAGCCGGTGGAACTTGAACGCGGCGGCGGCCCGGCGGGCCAGCGCCATCCCGGAGGAGCGCGGCTCGGACGCCGACTCCTTGACGGGCTCCTTGCCGGTCTGGTGGCGGGCGACGCCGACCAGGTCGGTCTCCGCCTTGATCAGGATGGCGCCGAGCGCGGCGAGCGTGCCGAGGAAGGCCCACAGCCAGTCGATCCGCCCGCTGCCGAACAGGTCGGCGGCGCGCAGCCCGAAGCCGACCAGGACGGCGGCGTCGGTGAGGTAGGCGCCGACCCGGTCGAGGTAGACCCCGCCGAGCGAGAACTGCTTCTTCCAGCGGGCGACCTCGCCGTCCACGCAGTCAAGGAGCAGATACAGCTGGACGGCGACGACGCCGAGGACGGCGCCCGGGATGCCGGGCACCAGCAGCGCCGGTGCGGCAAGCACCCCGCAGACGGTCATCAGGTACGTCAGCTGGTTGGGCGTGACCCGGGTGTTCACCAGGTGCCGGTCTATGCGCAGCGAGATCTCGCGCATGTAGAGGCGGCCGCCCCAGTGCTCCCCGCTGCGCCGGTCCTTGACCCCCGCGGGGTGGACGACCGGGCGGAGCTCAGCTACCGATGGCTTTTGCATAGTCGGCGTATGCGTCCCTGATCTGGTCGGTGGACAGGTCGAGGTGTTCGAGGATGGTGTAGCGGCCGGGGCGGGTGCTCGGGGCGAACTCCACGACCTGGACGAACTCCTCCGGGGTGAAGCCGATCTCCTCCGGCAGCACCGGCAGGCCGTGGCGGCGCAGCACCGAGGCCATGTACGCCGCCTCCTCGCGCGCGCCGCGCAGATGCATCGCGAAGCCCGCGCCCAGCCCGCACTGCTCGCCGTGGCTGGCGGCGCGGCGCGGGAAGAGCAGGTCGAAGGCGTGGTTGATCTCGTGGCAGGCGCCGGAGGCGGGGCGGGAGTCGCCCGCGACCGACATGGAGATGCCGGTGAGGACCAGGCCCTCGGCGAGCACCTGGAGGAACCCGTCGTCGCCGACGCCGCCGGGGTGGCGCAGCACGGCCTCGCCGGCCTGCCGGGCCATCGCGGCGGCGAGGCCGTCTATGGACTCGCCCTTCTCGCGGTTGGCCAGCTCCCAGTCCGCCACCGCGGAGATGTTGGACAGGGCGTCGCCGATGCCGGAGCGCACATAGCGGACCGGGGCCTCGCGGATGACGTCGAGGTCGATGACGACCGCGATCGGGTTCGGCACGCCGTACGAGCCGCGCCCGGCGTCGTTGTCGAGGGTGGCGACGGGCGAGCACAGGCCGTCGTGCGACAGGTTGGTCGCGACGGCGACCAGCGGCAGGCCGACGCGCGCCGCGGCGAACTTGGCGCAGTCGATGATCTTGCCGCCGCCCAGGCCCACGACCGCGTCGTAGTGGCCGCGCTTCATGGCCTCGGCGAGCTTGATCGCGTTGTCCAGGGTGCCGCCGCCGACCTCGAACCAGTCGGCGTCGGGCAGCGCGGGCGAGATCCGCTCGCGCAGCCGGGCGCCGGAGCCGCCGCTGATGGCGACGGCGAGCTTGCCGGAGGAGGAGATCCGCTGGTCGGCCAGGACCGTGGCCAGATCGTCGAGGGCACCCGGGCGGATGTCCACGACGATCGGCGAGGGGATGAGCCTGGTCAGTACCGGCACGCGATCTCACGTCCCTTGGCGAGGTCGTCGTGGTTGTCGATCTCGACCCACTGGACGTCACCGATGGGCGCGACGTCGATCCGGAAGCCCCGGTTGACGAGCTCCTGGTAGCCGTGCTCGTAGAACTGCTGCGGGTCGGTCTCCCAGACCGTCTTCAGCGCGTCGCCGAGCTCGTCGGCGGCCTCGCCCTCGATGAGGGTGACGCCGATGTACTCGCCGGAGGCCTCGGCCGGGTCCATCAGCTTGGTGATCTTCGTCATGCCCTTGGCGGGGTCGACGACGACCTTCATCTCCTCGTCGGCCAGCGACTTCACCGTGTCGACGGCGAGGATGATCTTCCTTCCGTCGCCGCGGGCGGCCAGCAGGGTCTTCTCGACGGAGACCGGGTGCACGGTGTCGCCGTTGGCGAGGATCACCGAGTGCTTGATGGCGTCACGCCCGCACCACAGGGAGTAGGCGTTGTTCCACTCCTCGGCCTTGTCGTTGTCGATCAGGGTGATCTTCAGGCCGTAACGCTGCTCGAGGGCCTCGCGGCGCTCGTAGATGGCCTCCTTGGCGTACCCGACGATGATCGCGACCTCGGACAGGCCGATCTCGGCGAAGTTGCCGAGGGCGATGTCCAGGACGGTGATGCTGTCCTCCGCGCCTTCGGGGCCGACCGGCACCAGCGCCTTGGGCAGGGTGTCGGTGTAGGGGCGCAGACGCCGTCCGGCGCCGGCCGCCAGCACGAGGCCGATCATGCGGGTTCTCCTTCATCGTGTACGGCGGGTGCTCCTGCGGAGACCCAGAAGCGGATGCTCTCGGCGAGCACCACGAGTGCCACGGCCACGGCGAGGACCGTGAGCGCGACGGGAAAAGCGGTGGCGGTGAGGGCCGCGGCGAGGACGGCGACGAGCAGGGTCCTGCCGTCGTGCCCCCCGATCGCCCGCACCAGCCGGCGCGGGGGCGCGCCGGCGTTGCCGCGGATGCGGTACACCGTGTCGTAGTGATGGTAGGCGACCGCCGCAACCAGCCCGAAAGCCGCCGGCAGCGCCCCGTTCACCTCGGATTCGGCCGCGAGCACGAGGATCGTGCCGTATTCGGCGGCGCGGAAGAAGGGCGGCACGAGCCAGTCGAGCGCGCCGGTGAGGGGGCGTACGACGGCGGCGGCGGAGGTGAGCACGTAGACGGCGGCGCACGCCGCGGTGGCCCAGCTCGCGCCCCACACGGCGGCGGCGATCACGACGAGGGCACCGCCGAGGGCGGCGAGGAACGGGGCGGCGCCGCCGGGGACCCGGCGCACGGCCGGGGTCAGCGCCTCGGTGAGCGGTCCGGCGTCGGCGAGGTCGGCCAGCGCGCGGGCGGCGCGTTCGGTGCGGCGGGCCCTGCGGGTCAGCGAGCGCAGGACGCGCCCGGAGGTGGTGTAGAGGGCGGCGAGGGCGCAGCCGATCAGCAGCACGACGAAGGTGATGCGGGGGGTGGTGACCGCGGTGAGGACGGCGATCATGGCCCAGCGCTCGCCGATCGGCAGCACGATCATGCGGCGCAGCCAGACGGTCCAGCCGACGCTGTCGAGCTTGCCGGAGAGGGCGGCGGTGGGGCTGGTGTTGGCCTCGGCGTCGTGGTTGGCCTCGTTGAAGGAGAAGTCGACGACGTGCCGGCAGGTCTGGAGCACCATGGCGCCGAGCGCGAGCGCCCATACGTCGTCGTGGCCGCCGGAGCGGGCGGCGCCGAGGGCGAGGCCGGCGTAGTAGGCGTACTCCTTGGCGCGGTCGAAGGTAGCGTCGAGCCAGGCGCCGAGCGTGGAGTACTGCAGCGAGTAGCGGGCGAGCTGGCCGTCGGTGCAGTCCAGGACGAACGAGGCGATCAGCAGGATGCCGGCGGCGACGAAGCCGGGGCGGGTGCCGGTGGCCGCGCAGCCGGCCGCGATCAGCGCGGTGAGCAGGGAGGCGGTGGTGACCTGGTTGGGGGTCAGGCCGCGGCGGGCGCACCAGCGGGCGAGGTAGCGGGAGTAGGGGCTGATGAAGTGCGTGGTGAAGAACCCGTCGCGGGACTTCACGGCGGACTTCAGCCGGATCGCCTCGTCGTCGACGGCGGCGACGGCCTGCCGGGCCTCGTTGCGGGTCTGCGGGTCGGTGGGGACGGTGGCGACGAGCGAGCCGAGTTCGGGGCGGTGCACGGGGACGTCGTCGGCGTCCAGCCCGGCGGCCAGGCGCCCGGGAAGGTCGGGCAGCTCCTCCAGGACGACGGTGGCGGTGGCGCCGCCGGGGTCGGTGGCCCCGGCGGTGGCCGCGCGGGCGCCGGCCATGGCCCGGATCAGCGCCTGGCGGGCGGCGGGGCGCGCGGTGACGGCGCCGGGGAGGGCGGCGGCGTCGAAGCGGGGGTCGGTGAGGCCGAGCCGCAGGGCGTGCGGGTGGCCGACGAAGCGGGCGTCGACGAGGGCGACGCGCTGATCGGCGGGGAGGGTGGTGAGCAGGGCCTCGGCGTCACCGATGTCCGAGGCGACCCGCACGTCGAAGCCGAGGGACCGCAGATCGCCCTCGAGCGACGATCCGGGTACCGGCTGTCCGGTGAGGATGGCGGTCGACAGCGAACTCACTCCCTGGGCCGACGCGGGCACGCGGCGGGCGTGCGCGATGAAAGGGGACGCCGTACGTCCCTGGGCGTGCTGCCCGGTGGGGCGACGTGTCGGCAGAGGTTATCGGATGACCGGAAGCGCGAGTTCACCGCGTGTTCACACGCGGCTCGCCCCACCGGCCGACCGCCCCTGACCGCGATCATCTTGCGGGATACGGGCGGTGGGCTCCAAACCGGGGGGTTGCCCCACGGGGCGAACCGTACGAAATGGCTCCGCCGGCGGGGGGGGGTGGGTGGGCTCGCCCGGGGTTCGGTGCCGGGGGCACGGGGGTGGAGCGCCTTCTGGGTTGGGGGTTCGGGTGGGTCGGCGGGTGCGGGTGGGTTGGTGGCTGGTCGCGCAGTTCCCCGCGCCCCTGGGTTGGCCGGGGCCTGCCGGGGGCGTGAAGGCGCGGTCGGCCGCAGGAGGCCCGAGCCCCTGCTTTTAAGGGGCGCGGGGAACTGCGCGAGAAGTCCCCACCCGCCCGCACCCCCCGACGAAACCCCACCCACCCGAGCTCTCCCGGGGTGCAAGGGGCGGAGCCCCTTGAAGGGACGGGAAGGGTAGGGGCGGCGGGGGCGCGGACCCCGGCGTAAGGTGAGGCGTCATGACCTGGCTGATCACCGGCGGAGCCGGTTACATCGGGGCGCACGTGGTCCGGGCCATGACCACCGCGAACGAACCCGTCGTCGTCCTCGACGACCTCTCCGCCGGCGTCCCCGACCGCCTCCCCCCCGACATCCCCCTCGTCTCCGGCTCCTCCCTCGACGCCCCCCTCCTCAAGCGCGTGCTCTCCGAGCACGCCGTCACCGGCATCGTCCACCTCGCCGCCCGCAAACAGGTCGGCGAATCCGTCGCCGAGCCGGCCCGCTACTACCAGGAGAACATCGGCGGCCTCGCCACCCTCCTGGACGCCGCCGCCGGCGCCGGCGTCGAGCGGTTCCTCTTCTCCTCCTCCGCCGCCGTCTACGGCAACCCCGACGTGGACCTCATCACGGAGGACACCCCCTGCGCCCCCGTGAACCCCTACGGCGAGACGAAGCTCGCCGGCGAGTGGCTGGTCCGGGCCGCCGGCCGGGCGCACGGCATCGCGACGACCTGCCTGCGCTACTTCAACGTCGCCGGCGCCGGCGACCCCGTCCTCTCGGACACCGGCGTCTTCAACATCGTCCCCATGGTCTTCGACCGCCTCACCCGCGGCGAGGCCCCCCGGATCTTCGGCGACGACTACCCCACCCCGGACGGCACCTGCGTCCGCGACTACATCCATGTGGCGGACCTCGCCGAGGCCCACCTCGCCGCCACCCGCCGGCTCTCCTCCGGCACCGCGACCGGCGACCTGACGCTGAACATCGGCCGCGGCGAGGGCGTCTCCGTGCGCGAGCTGGTCACCCTCATCGGCGAGGTCACCGGCGACGCCACCCCGGCGCGCGTCGAACCGCGCCGCCCCGGCGACGCCCCGCGCGCCGTCGCGTCCGCCGCGCGCGCCGCGCGCGAACTGGACTGGCGCGCCCGGCGCGGGATGCGCGAGATGGTGGAGTCGGCCTGGCAGGGCTGGCAGCTGCACCACCCGGCGGCGGCACGCCGGTGAGTGCGCCCCGGCGGGGCGGTTCCCGGCCGCCGCCACCGGGCACGATCAGGACTCACGGCGACAACCGGTGACCGCCCGGTCACGTTCCGGTGGCCGCCGGGGCGACCGTCCGCGAGGCCCCCGCGGCCGGTTTCCCCCCCGGCGGCGACGGGACATGCGGGGCAGTGAAGTGCCGGGAGTGCCGGATTCGTACGGCAGACTTGGGGCTGGAAGACCGAGGCGAAGGATGGGTATGGCGATCACACCTGCCACCGCGACGCACAGTGCGTCGAACGGCACCGCGGAAGCGATCATGCTGGAGCTGGTGGACGAGGACGGCACCACGATCGGCACCGCGGAGAAGCTCGCCGCCCATCAGCCGCCGGGGCAGTTGCACCGGGCGTTCTCGGTGTTCCTCTTCGACGAACGGGGCCGGCTGCTGCTCCAGCAGCGCGCGCTCGGCAAGTACCACTCACCCGGCGTGTGGTCCAACACGTGCTGCGGCCACCCGTACCCCGACGAGTCCCCCTTCGCGGCGGCGGCCCGGCGGACGTACGAGGAGCTCGGCGTCTCGCCGACGCTGCTCGCCGAGGCGGGCACCGTCCGCTACAACCACCCGGACCCCGACTCCGGGCTGGTCGAGCAGGAGTACAACCACCTCTTCGTGGGCCTGGTGCAGTCGCCGGTGCGGCCGGATCCGGAGGAGGTCGGCGCGACCGCGTTCGTGACGCCGGAGGAGCTGGCGGAGCGCCACGCGCGGGACCGTTTCTCCTCCTGGTTCATGACCGTGCTCGACGCGGCCCGCCCGGCGGTCCGGGAGCTGACGGGCGACTCCGCGGGCTGGTAGCCCCGCAGGACATACGGACTACGGCAGCGGACGCAGCGGCAGGGTGGCCCAGATCACCTTGCCGCCGCTCGCCGTGTGCGCCATGTCGCACATCCCGCCCGCCTCCCGGGCGATCTCGCGCACCAGCAGCAGTCCGCGTCCGCCGGTGCGCCCGTGGTCGGTCTCCAGGGCGGTGGGCCGGTAGGGGTGCTCGTCCTCGACGGAGACGCGCACCCAGTCCGCGCCGACGGCCACCTCGACGGCGAGCATCGGGGAGAGCACCGCCGCGTGCCGGACCGCGTTGGTGGCCAGTTCGGAGACGATCAGCAGCAGTCCGTCGACCACGTCCTCGGCGGCGGGCACGCGTTGCCGGGCCAGCAGGTCCCGCACGGCCCGCCGGGCCTGCGGCACGGAGGCGTCCACGGCGGGCGCGGTGAACCGCCACACCCCCTCGTAGGGCAGCGCTCCCGGCGGTCTGCCGCCCTCGGGAGCCTCCCCGCCGTCGGGGCGTGGGCCGCCGGCCTCGCGCCCCGCGTCGTCCATCGTCCGGTCGCCGTCCTCGCGCTCGATTGTCACCACGAGTCGAGTGTTGGGAACGTACCGCGCCCCACCGAGAAGCTGAACACAAGTCAGCACGTATCGACGGCTTCCGATCGGTCTCGCATGCCCCGTGCGCCCTCCCGACCGCTTCCGATCGCACCGTGGCCGGGTGGATACCATCCGGTCATGCTCATGGAGCCCCAGCTGCTGCACCGGGTGACCGGCCCGGTCGCCACCGTCGTCCTCCACCATCCGGCCCGGCGCAACGCCATGACGGCCGGCATGTGGCGGGCGCTGCCGTCGCTGCTCGACCGCCTGGCCGCCGATCCCGCCGTACGGGTGCTGGTGCTGACCGGCGAGGGCGGCACGTTCTGCGCCGGCGCCGACCTCACCGGACTGCGGGACTCCCCGGAGGAGGCCCAGGGGCTCGCCGTCGAGGCCGAGGAGGCGCTGGCCGCCTTCCCCGGGCCGACGCTGGCCGCCGTGCGGGGGTACTGCGTGGGCGGCGGGGCGCAGCTGGCGGCCGCCTGCGATCTGCGGTTCGCCGAGGAGGGCGCCCGGTTCGGGGTGACACCGGCCAGGCTGGGCATCGTCTACCCGTCCTCCGCGACCCGGCGGCTGACCGCGCTGGTGGGTCCGGCCACCGCCAAGTACCTGCTGTTCTCGGGCGAGTTGATCGACACCGGGCGGGCGCTGCGTACGGGCCTGGTCGACGAGGTGCTGCCGGCCGGCGCGCTCGACGCGCGGGTCGCGGAGTTCACCGCCGTCCTGGCCGCGCGCTCGCGGCTCACCCAGGCCGCGGCGAAGGAGTTCGCGGACGGGCGCACGGACCGGGACGCGCACTGGACCGCGCAGGCGCGCGCGAGCGGCGACGCCGCGGAGGGCGTCGCCGCGTTCCTGGAGCGCCGGGAGCCGCACTTCGCCTGGACGCCGGAGACACCGGGCCGGACGACCGTGACTACACCTGAGTGAAGCGGCTCCGCTCGCGCAGCCGTTCGACGAGGCGAGCGGGCGCCTTCTCCGGTGATCCGGCGTCGTAGGGCGGCTGCGGGTCGTACTCGGTCAGCAACTGGACGGCCTGGGCGTGCTCGTCGCCCGCGATCCGGCCGAGCAGGGTGAGGCCCATGTCGATGCCGGAGGAGACGCCGGCGGCGGTGACGTACTTGCCGTCGGTCACCACCCGCTCCCCCGTCGGCTCGGCGCCGAACCGCTTCAGCTCGTTGAGCGCCAGCCAGTGGGAGGTGGCCCGGCGGCCCCGGAGCAGGCCGGCGGCGGCCAGCAGCAGGGAGCCGGTGCAGACGGAGGTGGTCCAGGCGCTGGTGGCGTCGGCGGCGCGCAGCCAGTCGAGCAGGACGGGGTTCTCCATCTGCGCGCTCTGCCCGGGGCCGCCGGGTACGACGACGAGGTCCGGGCGGGCGACCTCGGCGAGGGCCCGGTCGGCGGTGAGCGCGAGGGTGCCGCTCTCGTTGCGGACGGGGCCCGCCTGCTCGGCGACGAACACGGTTTCCGCGCCCGGGAGCCGGCCGAGGGTCTCGTAGGGGCCGACGGCGTCGAGGGCGGTGAAGCGGTCGAAGAGGACGACGGCGATCTGCATGCGGGTGCCTTTCGGGAGCGGGCGGGACGTGAGTGGTGGCGTCGGGGGGCCGTAGGAAAGCGGTGGCGGTCTCAGGGGCGCGTCGCCGGGCGGAAGCGGCGTCGGTACTCGGCGGGGGCCGTGCCGAGCGCCTTGACGAAGGCGCGGCGCATCGCCTCGGGTGTGCCGTAGCCGCTGGTGCGGGAGACCTCCTCGACCCCGTCGGCGGTGTCCTCCAGCAGGCGCCGGGCGTGTTCGAGGCGGACCCGGTCGACGTAGCGGCCGGGGGTCATACCCGTCTCGGCGCGGAAGGCACGGGCGAAGTGCCGGGGCGAGAGCCGGGCGCGGGCGGCGAGCGCGTCGACGCCGAGGTCGTCGCCGGGGTGCTCGGTGATCCACTGTTGGACCTCCCGCAGCGGCTCGCGCCGGGCGGTCTGCGCGGCCAGCTGGGCGCTGAACTGGGCCTGGCCGCCGGGGCGGCGCAGGAAGACGACGAGGTGGCGCGCGACGGTGAGCGCGGTCTCGCGGCCCAGGTCCTCCTCGACGAGGGCCAGCGCCAGGTCGATGCCGGAGGTGACCCCGGCGGAGGTGGCGATGCGTCCGTCGCGGACGTAGATGGGGTCGGGGTCGACGTCGATGCCCGGGTGTTCGCGGGCGAGCCGGTCGCAGTACGCCCAGTGGGTGGTGGCCCGGTGGCCCTCCAGCAGACCCGCCTCGGCGAGCAGCAGGGCGCCGGTGCAGACGGAGACCAGGCGGCCGGCGCGGGGGCCGTGGTGGCGCAGCCAGGCGAGCAGGTCCGGGTCGGGGGCGCGGGTGCCCTCGCCGCCGGGAACCAGCAGGGTGTCCGGGTCGGGGACGTCGGCGAGGGCGTGGTCGGGGACGAGGGTGAGGCCGGAGGAGGTGCGGACGGGGGCGCCGTCCAGGGAGGCGGTGGTGAGGCGGTAGGTCCCGGGGGTGTGTTGCTCGGCGCCCGCGAAGACCTCCACCGGGCCGGTGACGTCGAGGCTCTGCACACGGTCGAAGAGGACGACCAGGACGTTTCGCATGCTCACGATTGTGGGCGGCGGCCGTCGACGGCCGCAATGACGAGTACCCCACCTTTCCTGCCATCGGTTCCGGCCCCGGGGACCCTGCCGGCTTCCGTACGTACTGACCAGTCGGTAACCTCCGGACATGACCTCTTCTCTTCCGGAGCGCGCCGGGCGGCGCTGCCACAACGTGCTCAACCCGCTGCACTCGACGCACTACTTCTCGCCGGACCTGGGGCGGGAGCTGGCCGCGGTGGGGGTCGGGGACCCGGCGGCCGCCTATCTCGCGGCACGCGCGGCGGCGATGGGTGCGGTGGGCGCCGGGGTGGTGACCGCCGCGTTCTACAACTTCCGGCCCGGTCTGGTGGCGCGGCATGTGCCGGCCGTCTGGGAGGCCGCCTCCCCCGCCGTGGTGCTGGCAGCACGCGTGCGTGCCGTCGACGCGACGCTGCGGCGGCTGCTGGGCGAGGAGGTGCGCACCGCGAAGGAGGTGGCCGAGGCGGCGGAGCTGGCGCTGCGGGCCGCGGAGGCGTGTACGCCGGTCGCACGCCCCCTGTACGCGGCGCACGCCGGGCTGCCGGTGCCGGAGGAACCGCATCTCGCGCTCTGGCACGCGGCGACGCTGCTGCGCGAGCACCGCGGTGACGGTCATCTGGCGGTGTTGCTGGCCGCGGAGCTGGACCCGGTCGAGGCCCTGGTCAGCCATACCGCGACCGGCAAGGGCATGGCGCCGAAGTGGGCGCTGGGCACGCGGGGCTGGAAGCGGGAGGACTGGGAGGCGGCGGTCGGACGGCTGCGCGGGCGGGGGCTGCTCGACGGGGACGGGGAGCTGACCGGGGCCGGGGTCGCCCTGCGGCGGGAGATCGAGGTGGAGACGGACCGCCTTGACCGGGGGCCGTACGAGCATCTGGGGGCGGCGGGGGTCGGGCGGTTGACCGAACTGGCCGGGGAGTTGGCGGGGCGGGTGCTGGCGGCGGGGGCGTTTCCGGCGGGCATGGTGGGGAGGGGCTGAGGGTACCCGGATCTCTCCCGGCGGACCTGCCGGGAGAGTGGAAGGGGAAGTGCTGTGTTCCGAGCGATTGCGGATGTGCTGCGGCAGATCGGTGGGGCTGTGGCGACGGTGGTGACGTTGCCGTTCCGGGCGGTGGCGCGGTTGTTCGGGGGTGCGTCGAGCAGTACGCGGAGGGCTTGAGCGGGGTGGGTGGGGTTCGCGTGGGGGGTTTTCGCCCCCGCCGCCCCTACCCTTCCCGTCCCTTCAAGGGGCTCCGCCCCTTGGACCCCGGGGGTGCGTTGTCGGCTGCCGGCCGGTGAGGCTTCTCGCGCAGTTCCCCGCGCCCCATACGGGGCGCTGTCAGTGTCGCCTGTCAGAATTGCCCGGCAAGCCGGGAACTGAGAAGGCGGTACGGGAACGTGACGACAGCCGGGGTCATTGGGGCAGGGTCGATCGAGGGCAGGATCGCCGAGGAGCTCGGCGTGCGGGAGCGGCAGGTGAAGGCCGCGGTGGAGCTGCTCGACGGCGGTTCGACGGTGCCGTTCATCGCCCGCTACCGCAAGGAAGCGACCGAGATGCTCGACGACGCGCAGCTGCGCACGCTCGAGGAGCGGCTGCGCTATCTGCGTGAGCTGGAGGAGCGCCGCACGGCGGTCCTGGAGTCGGTGCGCGAGCAGGGCAAGCTCACCGACGAGCTTCAGGCGCGGATCCGCGGCGCCGAGACGAAGGCGCGGCTGGAGGACATCTACCTCCCGTACAAGCCCAAGCGCCGCACCAAGGCGCAGATCGCCCGCGAGGCGGGTCTGGAGCCGCTGGCGGAGGGGCTGCTCCGGGACCCGTCGGTCGAGCCGCTCGCCGCGGCCGCCGCGTTCGTGGACGCGGACAAGGGCGTCGCCGAGCCGCAGGCCGCGCTGGACGGCGCCCGGGCGATCCTGACCGAGCGGTTCTCGGAGGACGCCGACCTCATCGGCGAGCTGCGCGAGCGCATGTGGGTACGGGGCCGGCTGGCCGCGAAGGTGCGGGACGGCAAGGAGGAGGCGGGCGCCAAGTTCGCCGACTACTTCGACTTCGCGGAGCCGTTCACGGAGCTGCCCTCGCACCGGATCCTGGCGATGCTGCGCGGCGAGAAGGAGGAGGTCCTCGACCTCGTCCTGGAGCCGGAGGAGCCGACCGAGGGGCCGTCGTCGTACGAGGGGATCGTCGCCGGCCGGTTCGGGATCGCCGCCCAGGGGCGTCCGGCGGACAAGTGGCTGGCGGACACCGTCCGCTGGGCCTGGCGCACGCGCATCCTCGTCCACCTCGGCATCGACCTGCGGCTGCGGCTGCGGACGGCCGCCGAGGACGAGGCGGTACGGGTGTTCGCGGCCAACCTGCGCGATCTGCTGCTCGCCGCCCCGGCCGGCACGCGCGCGACGCTGGGCCTGGACCCCGGGTTCCGTACGGGTGTGAAGGTGGCGGTGGTGGACGCGACGGGCAAGGTGGTCGCGACCGACGTCATCCACCCGCACGTACCGGCCAACCGGTGGGACGAGGCGCTGGCCAAGCTGGCGCGGCTGGCGAAGGAGCACGCGGTCGAGCTGATCGCGATCGGCAACGGCACGGCGTCCCGGGAGACGGACAAGCTCGCCGGTGAACTGATCACCAAGCACCCGGAGTTGAAGCTCACCAAGGTGATGGTGTCGGAGGCGGGCGCGTCGGTGTACTCGGCGTCGGCGTTCGCCTCGCAGGAGCTGCCGGACATGGACGTGTCGCTGCGCGGCGCCGTCTCGATCGCGCGCCGGCTCCAGGACCCGCTGGCCGAGCTGGTGAAGATCGACCCGAAGTCGATCGGCGTCGGCCAGTACCAGCACGACCTGTCCGAGGTGAAGCTGTCCCGGTCGCTGGACGCGGTGGTGGAGGACTGCGTGAACGGCGTGGGCGTGGACGTCAACACGGCCTCCGCGCCGCTGCTGGCCCGGGTCTCCGGCATCACCTCCGGGCTCGCCGAGAACATCGTCACGCACCGGGACACCAACGGCCCGTTCACCTCCCGCGCGCAGCTGAAGAACGTGGCGCGGCTCGGTCCGAAGGCGTACGAGCAGTGCGCGGGCTTCCTGCGCATCCGCGGCGGCGAGGACCCGCTGGACGCGTCCAGCGTGCACCCGGAGGCGTACCCGGTGGTGCGGCGGATGGTGAAGACGGCGGGCAGCGAGGTGGCCGCGCTGATCGGCAACACGGGCGTGCTGCGGTCGCTGCGGCCGCAGGAGTTCGTCGACGACACGTTCGGGCTGCCGACGGTGACCGACATCCTCAAGGAGCTGGAGAAGCCGGGCCGCGACCCGCGTCCGGCCTTCAAGACTGCCGTCTTCAAGGAGGGCGTGGAGAAGATCTCCGACCTGTCCTCCGGGATGGTCCTGGAGGGTGTGGTGACGAACGTGGCGGCGTTCGGGGCGTTCGTGGACGTCGGGGTGCACCAGGACGGTCTGGTGCATGTGTCGGCGATGTCGAAGACGTTCGTGAAGGACCCGCGCGATGTGGTGAAGCCGGGCGACATCGTGAAGGTCAAAGTGCTGGACGTCGACATCCCGCGCAAGCGGATCTCGTTGACGTTGCGGCTGGACGACGAGGCGGGGGCGGCGTCGTCCTCTTCGGGCGGCGGGCGCCCGCAGCGGGGTGGCGGGCGGGCGCCGCAGCCGCGGCAGGGTGGTGGGCGCGGCGCTCCCCGGCAGGCGCCGGCCCCGGCCAACAGTGCGATGGCGGACGCGCTGCGGCGTGCGGGGCTGGTGAACCCGAAGGGTCGGTGACCGCGGAGGTTTCCGCCCCCGCCGCCCCTACCCTTCCCGTCCCCGGGGGCTCCGCCCCCCGGACCCCGGTAAAGGATTGCGCAGTTCCCCGCGCCCCTCGAAGGGGCGCGGGGCGCTGTAACGGCCGGATGGCGATCGTGTGGCGGGCGACGCCATGGACATGACGGGCCCGTCAGGGACTCAATAGGCTCCGTAACGGTTTCACCGGACCTCGGACCCCCACCCCTTGGAGTTCCCGTGCACCGCAGACTCATCGTTCCGGGCGCGCTCGCGGCCGCCTCCCTGCTGCTGGCGATCCCGGCATCGGCGGCCGGCGCCTCGCCCGGGGCGCCGGGTATCGGCGACCCCTACTACCCGTACTACGGCAACGGCGGCTACGACGTCTCCCACTACGACCTGCGGCTGACGTACCGGCCGACGACCGACGAGCTGTCCGGCACCGCGACGATCCTGGCCCGGACCACGCAGGACCTCTCCCGCTTCGACCTCGACTTCCTGCTCGACGTGAGCGAGGTCCGCGTCAACGGCGCCAGGGCGACGTTCGCCGCCTCCGGCGAGCACGAACTGGAGGTCACGCCGAGCAGCCCGCTGCCCGCGGGCACGCCGGTGACCGTCGTCGTCCGCTACAGCGGGGTGCCGTCGACGAAGAGCGCGTACGGGTTCACGACCTGGCACCGCACCCCGGACGGCGCGGTCGCGGCGGACGAGCCCGAGTCGGCGTGGTGGTGGTTCCCGAGCAACGACCACCCCAGCGACAAGGCCACCTACGACGTCTCGGTCGCCGTCCCCGACGGCACCCAGGCGGTCTCCAACGGCACGCTCCAGTCGACGAGTTCGCAGCGCGGCTGGACGCGTTACAACTGGCGGCAGAACAAACCCCAGGCGACATATCTGGCCACTCTCGCGCTCGGCCGCTTCGACATCACCACGGGCACCTCCGACGGCGGTGTCCCCGTCGTCAACGCCTACAGCAAGGACCTCGGCGACAACGACGGGGCGGCCCGGGCGAGCGTCGAGCGGACCGGGGAGATCGTCGACTGGCTGAGCGGCTACTTCGGCCCGTACCCGTTCTCCTCGGCCGGCGGGTATGTGCCGAACACGACCACCGGGTACGCGCTGGAGACCCAGACGCGGGTCTACTACTCCCCCAGGCAGTTCGCGAACGGGTCCAACACGTCGGTCGTGGTGCACGAGCTGGCCCACCAGTGGTACGGCGACGACGTGTCGCTCGCCGGGTGGAAGGACATCTGGCTGAACGAGGGCTTCGCCCGGTACGCGCAGTGGCTGTGGTCGGAGCACGAGGGCGAGGGGACGGCGCAGGAGCTGGCGGACTATGTGTACGCGTCGCATCCGGCGGACGATCCGTTCTGGACGGTCGCGCCCGGGGATCCGGGGGCGGAGAACCAGTTCGACACGGCGGTGTACGACCGGGGGGCGCTGGCGGTGCAGGCGTTGCGGAACGCGGTCGGGGACGAGACGTTCTTCGCGATCCTGAAGGGGTGGCCGAAGGAGCGGGCGTACGGGAACGCGTCCGTGGGGGATTTCCGGCGGTATGCGGAGGGGGTGTCCGGGCGGTCGTTGGGTGACCTGTTCGACACGTGGCTGTACGACACGGTGAAGCCGGCGGAGCCGGCGGTGGCGAGGCGGGGGGAAGCCGGGTTGGCCCCCGCGCGCCCCAAGTCCTGGCCCAAGATCCAGGCCACGAACGGGGTCCACGCCGGATAGTTTCCTCGCCCCCGCCGCCCCTACCCTTCCCATCCTCAACCCGGGGGCTCCGCCCCCAGGCTCCCCGGGGAGGGCGCGAGAGAGCTCGGGTGGGTGGGTTCGCCGGCGGATGCGGGTGGGTCCGTGGCTGGTCGCGCAGTTCCCCGCGCCCCTGACGGGGCACAGTGAGCGCTCGCGCCCACGCGGCGGAGCCGCAGAGCGACACAGCCCCGCGCCCCTGATCAGGGGCGCGGGGAACTGCGCAACGGGGCGGAGCCCCGTTCCGGGGTCCAAGGGGCGGAGCCCCTTGAAGGGACGGGAAGGGTAGGGGCGGCGGGGGCGGAAAAAATGCCCCGCCCCCTCTCCCGCACCCTCACCCCCCGTCCGCGAACCGCTCCCCCCGCTCAGCCATCCGCACCAACAACGCCGGCGGTGCGAACCGCTCCCCGTACCGCTCCGCCAACTCCCGCGCCCGCGCGACGAACCCCGGCAGCCCGCCCTCGTACCCGTTGACGTACTGCAGCACACCCCCCGTCCACCCCGGGAACCCGATCCCGAAGATCGACCCGATGTTCGCGTCGGCGACCGATGTCAGCACCCCCTCCTCAAGCAGCCGCACCGTGTCCAACGCCTCCGCGAACAACATCCGTTCCTGCATGTCACGGAACGGGATCTCATGCCCGGGCTTGGTGAAGTGCTCGCGCAGCCCCGGCCACAGGCCACCCCGCCGCCCGTCCTCGCCGTACTCGTAGAAGCCCGCGCCGCCACTGCGCCCGGTCCGCCCGAACTCGTCGACCATGCGGTCGACGACGGCCTCGGCGGGGTGCGCGGTCCACGTGCCGCCCGCCTCCTCCACCGCCCGCCGCGTCTCGGTACGGATCTTGCGCGGCAGGGTCAGCGTGAGCTCGTCCATCAGGGAGAGCACCTTCGCCGGGTATCCGGCCTGTGCCGCCGCCTGTTCGACCGACGCCGGTTCGATGCCCTCGCCGACCATCGCCACGCCCTCGTTGAGGAAGTGCCCGATGACCCGCGAGGTGAAGAAGCCGCGCGAGTCGTTGACGACGATCGGCGTCTTGTTGATCTGCCGGACCAGGTCGAACGCGCGGGCCAGCGCCTCGTCGCCGGTCCGCTCGCCCTTGATGATCTCGACGAGCGGCATCTTGTCGACGGGTGAGAAGAAGTGCAGCCCGATGAAGTCGGTCTGGCGTTCGACTCCCTCGGCGAGCGCCGTGATGGGGAGCGTGGAGGTGTTGGAGCAGAGCAGCGCGTCGGGGGCGACGACGTGCTCGATCTCCTGGAACACCTTGTGCTTGAGCGAGGTGTCCTCGAACACCGCCTCGATCACCGCGTCGCAGCCCGCGAGGTCGGCCGCCTCGGCGGTCGGCGTGATGCGGGCGAGCAGGGCGTCGGCCTTGTCCTGCGTGGTGCGGCCGCGCGAGACGGCCTTGGCGCACAGCTTCTCGCTGTACCCCTTGCCCTTGACGGCGGCCTCCAGGGACACGTCCTTGAGGACGACCTCGATGCCCGCGCGGGCGCAGGAGTAGGCGATGCCGGCGCCCATCATCCCGGCGCCGAGGACGGCGACCCGCCGCACCTGACGCTTGGCCACGTCCCTGGGCCGGTTGGCGCCGGAGTTGACGGCCTGGAGGTCGAAGAAGAACGCCTGGATCATGTTCTTGGCCGTCTGCCCGGCGGCCAGTTCGACGAAGTACCGCGCCTCGATGAGCTGCGCGGTCTCGAAGTCGACCTGGGAGCCCTCGACGGCGGCGGCCATGATGTTGCGCGGCGCCGGGTAGGGCGCGCCGTTCGTCTGCTTGCGCAGGTTGGCCGGGAAGGCGGGCAGGTTGGTCGCGAACTTGGGGTTGGCGGGGGTGCCGCCGGGGATGCGGTAACCCGGCTTGTCCCAGGGCTGGGCGGACTCGGGGTGGGCGTCGATGAAGGCGCGGGCCCTGGCGAGCATGTCCTCGGGGCTGTCGGCGACCTCGTCGACCAGGCCGTTCTCCTGGGCGCGGCGCGGGTTGTACTGGGTGCCCTGGAGGAGGACCTTCAGCAGCGCGTCGGCGATGCCGAGCATCCGTACCGTACGGACGACGCCGCCGCCCCCGGGGAGCAGGCCGAGGGTGACCTCGGGGCAGCCGATGCGGGAGCCGGGAGCGTCCAGGGCGACGCGGTGGTGGCAGGCGAGGGCGATCTCGTAACCGCCGCCGAGGGCCGCGCCGTTGAGCGCGGCGACGACCGGCTTGCCGAGGGTCTCGATGCGGCGCAGGTTCCGCTTGATCGCCATGCCGCCGTCGAAGAGTTCCTGGGCGGTCTCGGGCGTGACGCGGATGAGGTCGCGCAGGTCGCCGCCGGCGAAGAAGGTCTTCTTCGCGGAGGTGACGATGACGCCGCGGACCGCGTCCTTCTCGGCCTCCAGGCGGTCGGCGACCGCGGCGAGGGAGTCACGGAACGCCTGGTTCATGGTGTTCGCGGACTGGGCGGGGTCGTCGAGGACGAGGGTGACGATCCCGGTGTCGTCCTGTTCCCAGCGGATGGTGGTGGCTTCGGTGGTCATGAGGGGAGCTCCAGAGGATCAGGGGGTCGGTGGTCCGTCGGGAGGGGTCAGACGCGCTCGACGACGGTGGCGATGCCCATGCCGCCGCCCACGCAGAGGGTGGCGAGCCCGAACCGCTTGTCCTGGCGCTCCAGTTCGTCGACGAGCGTGCCGAGGATCATGGCGCCGGTGGCGCCGAGCGGGTGGCCGAGCGCGATGGCGCCGCCGTTGACGTTGACCTTGTCCAGGGACAGTCCCATGTCCTTGACGAAGCGGAGCACGACGGCCGCGAACGCCTCGTTGATCTCGACGAGGTCGATGTCGTCGATGGTCAGCCCGGCCCGGGCGAGCGCCTTGCGGGTGGCGGGGGCGGGACCGGTGAGCATGATGGTGGGCTCGGAGCCGGAGACGGCGGCGGAGACGATCCGGGCGCGCGGGGTGAGGCCGTAGCGCTCACCGATCTCCTTCGAGCCGATCGCGACGAGCGCGGAACCGTCCACGATGCCGGAGGAGTTGCCCGCGTGGTGGACGTGGTCGATCTTCTCCACCCAGTGGTACTTCTGCAGCGCGACGGCGTCGAAGCCGCCCAGGTCGCCGATGTCGGCGAAGGACGGCTTCAGCTTGGCGAGGGAGTCGGCGGTGGTGCCCGGCCGCAGGTGCTCGTCGTGGTCAAGGACGGTGAGCCCCGCGCGGTCCTTGACCGGGACGACGGACCGCTCGAAGCGGCCCTCCTTCCAGGCGGTGGCGGCGCGCTCCTGGGACAGGGCCGCGTACTCGTCGACGTCGCGCCGCGAGAATCCCTCGATCGTGGCGATGAGGTCGGCCCCGATGCCCTGGGGGACGAAGTTGGTGGCGAGGTTGGTCATCGGGTCGGCGAACCAGGCGCCGCCGTCGGAGGCCATCGGCACCCGGGACATCGACTCCACGCCGCCCGCCAGCACCAGGTCCTCCCAGCCGGAACGCACCTTGGCGGCGGCCATGTTGACCGCTTCGAGCCCGGAGGCGCAGAAGCGGTTCTCCTGCACGCCGGCCACCGTGTCGGGCAGTCCGGCGGCGATCGCGGCGATCCGGGCGATGTCGGAGCCCTGGTCGCCGACGGGGCCGACGACGCCGAGCACGATGTCGTCGACGGCGGCCGGGTCGAGTTGGGGCCAGCGGGCGCGCAGCTCGTGGATGAGGCCGGTGACGAGGTCGATGGGCTTGGTGCCGTGCAGGGCCCCGTTGGCCTTGCCACGGCCGCGCGGGGTGCGGATCGCGTCGTAGACGTACGCTTCGGTGCTCACGGGCTGACCTTTCGGGAGGCGTGCGGGGGTCGGGGGGCGTCGGTGGTGAGGTGCGGCAGGTCCCAGTCCCGGGCGACGGCCGCCGTGTCGGCGCCGGGCCGGGCGGGAGCGCTGCGGACGGCCGTGGGGGTCGCGGAGAAACGGGGCGCGGGGGCCGGCTGGGTGAGGCCGCCGTGGTCGGTGAAGGTACCGCGCGCGGCGAGGTGCGGGTCGGCCGGGGCCTCGCGCAGCGACCGGACGGGCGCCACGCAGGCGTCGGAGCCGGCGAAGACCTCGGTCCACTCGGCGCGGGTACGGGTGCGGAAGCGGGCGGCGACGGCGGCGCGCAGCTCGGGCCAGCGGGCCGGGTCGTCGCGCGGCGGAAGCGGTTCCTCGGTGCCGAGGAGGGCGGTGAACTCGGCGTAGAACCGTTCCTCCAGGGCGCCGACGGCCATGTGGTGGCCGTCGGAGGTCTCGTAGGTGCCGTAGAACGGGCAGCCGCCGTCGAGGAGGTTGGCGCCGCGCCGGTCCTGCCACGCCCCGGCGGCGAGCATGCCGTGCAGCATCGCGGTGAGGTGGACGGTGCCGTCGACGATGGCGGCGTCCACGACCTGGCCGGTGCCGGTGGCGCGGGCGTGGTGCAGTGCGGCGAGGGCGCCGACGACGAGGTAGAGGGCGCCGCCCGCGTAGTCGCCGAGGAGGTTGGCGGGGGCGACGGGCGGGCGGTCGGGGTCGCCGGTGATGCCGAGGGCGCCGGTGCGGGCGAGGTAGGCGAGGTCGTGGCCGGCGCGGTCGGCGAGGGGGCCCTCCTGGCCCCAGCCGGTCATCCGGCCGTAGACCAGGCGGGGGTTGCGGGCGTGGCAGTCGGCGGGGCCGACGCCGAGCCGTTCGGCGACGCCGGGGCGGTAGCCCTCCAGCAGGATGTCGGCGCGTGCGGCCAGGTCCAGGACGCGGGCGGGGCCGTCGGGGGATTTCAGGTCGAGGACGACGGAGCGCTTGTTGCGGTTGGTGACGTCGAGGGCGGGGTCGATGCCGAGGCCGGGGCCGGTGGGGCGGTCCACGCGGACGACGTCCGCGCCGAGGTCGGCGAGGAGCATGGCGGCGAAGGGGGCGGGGCCGATGCCGGCGAGTTCGACGACGCGGACGTCCGTGAGGGGGCCGGTGGGGGCGGGTGGTGGTGCGGGTGTCGCCGACGGTGCGGGTGGTGTCGTTGCCTCGGACATCGGGCTCCCCTGGGGCGAGCAAGCGCTTGGTTATGCGGTTGGGCTCCAAGGGTAGGCCACGGGGGGCGATTTTTCTCGCCCCCCGCCGCCCCTGGACTCAGGGAGTCGCCCTCTTCAGAGCCGCACGGCACAGGGTGTCCGCTCTGCGGGTTGTCTCCGGGAGGCGGTACCTCGGGGACAGGGCCAGGGTGTGGGCGCAGGCGTTGTCGAGGGTCACCCGGTGGCCCGTGGAGACGAAGACCGGTTTGACGCCGGTCCGGGTGCGCAGGGCGCGGCCTACCTCCTCGGTGCCGTCGGCGAGCAGGGGGCTGGTGCTGCCGCGCGGGGCGGCGGGAGGTTCGTAGGTGAAGGTGAACGGGTTCTTCGCGACGCCGATGACCGGGAGCCCGGTGAGGACGCCCAGGTGGCTGGCGAGGCCGAAGCGGCGGGGGTGGGCGCGGCCGTAGCCGTCGCAGACGACCAGGCCCGGGTCGCACGGCAGCGCCTCCAGCGCGGCCAGGACCGCGGGGAGCTCGCGGAAGGCCAGCAGGCCGGGCACGTACGGGAAGGAGACCTCGCCGACGGCGGTGGCCTCGGCCACCGGCTCCAGGGTGGCCGCGTCGAGGACGACGGCCGCCGCGGCGACGACGTTGCGCGCGTCGTCGTAGGCGACGTCCACGCCCGTCACGTTGCCGGTTCCCGGCGGCGGTCCGGGCTCGTCGAGGATCACCCGGCCGCGCAGGGCGTCCTGGACGGCCAGTGCCTCTTCCTCGGTGGCGGGGGCGGGCGGGCCCGCGGGGATGCGTACGGTCGTCATGGTGGGACGAGGGTACGGCCCCGCGGGCGGCGCTCACTTGCCGAGAGCTCGCTGGAGCTGGGCCTTGTTCATGTCCGAACGGCCGTGGACGTTCTTCTTCTTGGCCTCTTCGTAGAGCTGGTCGTACGTCGGTCCCTGCGCCCCCTTGCCGGAGCGCTGGCCGCCGCGCTTGCCGGACGACATGTCCTGGGTCGAGGTCCTGCTCTTCTGCTTGGCCTCGCCGGACCGGGCGCGCTCCTTGTTCACCGTGCGCGCGGCGATCTCCTTCGCGCGGCCGGTGCTCTCGCCGCGGTCCTCGGCGCTCTTCTTGATGTGCTCGTACTGGCGTTCACGCTTCGGGCTCGACCCGCTGGGCATGGACGTTCACTTCCTTTCGGGACACGTGAGGACCGGGTACCCCTCATCCCCCAGGCAAGCACCGCGTCCGTCGCACCGCGCGGCCACTACTCCGGCCGGGCGGGAACCGGGAGCCGCGCGCGGGTGTCTTCTCGAAGTGTCACGGTGTCCGGGTGTCGACGTCACGGTGATTGGACTCGGTGACAGAGGTCACTCGCACCTCGTGTGCACGGAACGGCCGGTTCCGGCGTCTTTTTGGACGACGGGTTCCGGCCACCGGGAGTCCGTCCGGCCCATCACAAGGGAGCAAGGCGATGTCCACCGTCATAGAGCAGCCCGTCGAGGCACGCCTGGTCGCCGCCGCGCCGCGGATGTCGAGCATCCCCGCCGCGCTCCACTACGACCGCGCGGACCCGTTCGCCGTCCGCATGACCTTCCCGGCGCCGGCGACGCTGGAAGGGGTGGACGTGTGCTGGACGTTCGCGCGGGAGCTGCTGGCGGCGGGGCTGGAGCGGGCGGAGGGGGACGGGGACGTGCGGGTGCGGCCGTACGGGTACGACCGGACGGTGCTGGAGTTCCATGCGCCGGAGGGGACGGCTGTGGTGCATGTGCACTCGCGTGACGTGCGGAGGTTCTTGCGGGCGGCGGGGGAATTGGTGCCGGTGGGGCTGGAGCATCTCCAGATCGACCTGGACCGGGACCTGGCGGAGCTGATGCGGGACGCGTGAGGAGTGAGGTGGGTGTGTTGTCGGGTGCGGGTGGGTGGGTGGGTGGTTGCTCGCGCAGTTCCCCGCGCCCCTGAAAGCGTGGGGCGCCCCCTGCTTTTGAGGGCTCGCCAACGAACCGAACCCCCGAGCTCTCAGGCGCCGCCCACCCTCGTCTCCACCGCCGCTGCCAGGCCTTCGCGGATCTCCCTCGCGACCGGGTCCGTCGCCAGGGCGGGCGCGGACGTGGCGGGGGGCAGCCCCGCCGTCGCCGCCAGCGCGGCCAGCGCCGCCTCGTCCGGCGGTGCCGCGGCTCCCGCGGTCAGCGCGCGGCGGACCGCGGCCTGGAGCGCCGTCGTCTTCTCGACGTCGACCAGCGTGTAGTCCACCGTCGGCAGGAAGCCCAGCGCCCGCCGCTTCCCGGGGCGGAGGAGGCCGTCGGCCGCCAGGCCGGCGCGTACCGCGTCGAGGGTGACGGAGGCGTGTGCCGTCACCCACTCCGCCCAGGTGCGCGGGCGGGACTCCTGGACCAGTTCGAGGAAGTCGTCGAGCGCGTCGTCGCCCGTCGTCGCGTCGAGGTCGACCGGGGTGACGATGCCGTCCACGTCGGCCAGCAGCCCGCGCCGCGCCAGTTCCGTGAGGGCGCCGGCCCGTACCAGGTACGGCAGCCGGTCGACGGCGACCGGCTCCCCCGTCGCCGTGTCCCAGGACAGCAGGCAGAGGCGGGCGGGCAGGCTGAGGGAGCCATCAAGCACGTCGGCCTCCTTGCGTCAGGTCGGACCGTGGGCCGGGGGCCGGTCCACGGATATTCCGTTGACACACCTCGTACCCGTTCCTACCGTGGACACCGGTTCTGTTGCCGTCGATCGGAGAAGGACGTTGCTCGTCTGAGGTCCTGGGACACCGCGCCGCACGCTCACCCGGCCGCGCTGAGTCGAGTCGAACTCAGCCCCGCCGTGCCGAGCCGCCCGCGCGTCGTGTGCGACCTCGATCCACGAGCCGTCCCGCCGACGGAGGACCGTCAGCCCTGCCGGGTCCTCCTCGCGGTGTCCCGTACGCGTGTTCATGATTCGCCCCCACACGCCCCTGCGAGGCCCGTATGCATACCCATACCTCTGTCACCTGTACGTCCCTGTCCTTCGCCTGGCCGGACGGCACCCCCGTCCTGGACGGTCTCGACGCGGCGTTCGGCCCCGGCCGCACCGGACTCGTCGGCGTCAACGGCTCGGGGAAGTCGACCCTGCTGAAACTGCTCGCCGGGGAACTGACCCCGGCGGACGGCACCGTGCGCGTCACCGGCGAGGTCGGGTACCTGCCGCAGAACGTCACGCTCGACACCTCCCTGCGCGTCGACGAGGCGCTCGGCATCGCCTCCGTGCGCGCCGCGCTGCACGCCATCGAGGCGGGCGACGTGGCCGAGGAGCACTTCACGGCCGTCGGCGACGACTGGGACGTCGAGGAGCGCGCGCTCGCGGTCCTCGGCGAGCTGGGCCTCGGCCACATCGGCCTGGACCGCACGCTCGGCGAGGTCTCCGGCGGCGAGTCCGTCCTGCTCCGGCTGGCCGCCCTGCTGCTGCGCCGCCCCGACGTGCTGCTGCTCGACGAGCCCACCAACAACCTCGACCTGCACGCGCGCCGCCGGCTGTACGAGGCGGTGGACGCGTGGTCCGGGCCGGGCGCGCTGGTGGTGGTCAGCCACGACCGCGATCTCCTCGACCGCGTCGACCAGATCGCCGATCTGCGCGCCGGGGAGCTCACCTGGTACGGCGGCAACCTCTCCGCGTACGAGGAGGCCCTCGCCGTCGAACAGGACGCCGCCGCGCGGATGGTGCGCGTGGCCGAGGCGGACCTGCGCAAGCAGAAGCGCGAACTCGTCGACGCGCAGGCGAAGCTGGCCCGCCGCAAGCGGTACGGGCAGAAGATGAACGACAACAAGCGCGAACCGAAGATCGTCATGGGAGCGCGCAAGCGGGCCGCGCAGGAGTCCGCGGGCAAGCACCGCATCCTGCACGAGGAGCGGCTGGCCGCGGCCCGGGAGCGGCTCGACGAGGCCGCCGACGCCGTCCGGGACGACGACGAGATCCGCGTCGAACTGCCGTACACGGCCGTGCCGCCGGGCCGGAGCGTGCTCACCCTGCGCGATCTGGAGGTGTCGTACGGGGGTCTGCTCGAGGGCGGGCTCGATCTGCACGGGCCCGAGCGGGTCGCGCTGATCGGGCGCAACGGCGCGGGCAAGACCACGCTGCTGCGCACGGTCGCGGGCGAGCTGCCGCCGGTGCGGGGCGAGGCGACGGTCCATGTGCCCGCGCGGTTCCTGCCGCAGCGGCTCGACGTGCTCGACGACACACTGACCGTGGCGCAGAACGTGGCCCGGTTCGCGCCCGGCGCCACCGACAACCGGATCCGGGCGCGGCTGGCCCGCTTCCTGTTCCGGGGTGCCCGGGCCGACCGGGCGGCGGGGACCCTGTCCGGCGGGGAGCGGTTCCGCGCGGCCCTGGCCGCGTTGATGCT
Organism: Streptomyces sp. NBC_00670; assembly: GCF_036226765.1. NCBI lineage: Bacteria > Bacillati > Actinomycetota > Actinomycetes > Kitasatosporales > Streptomycetaceae > Streptomyces > Streptomyces sp. NBC_00670. Next base: position 6,361,123 of record NZ_CP109017.1, on the reverse strand, counting down.
CGCCGAGCCCGCGCCCCAGCTGCTGCTGCTCGACGAGCCGACCAACAACCTCGACATGGCGAGCGTGCGGCAGCTGACCTCCGCGCTGGAGTCGTACGAGGGCGCCCTCCTGATCGCCTCCCACGACCTGCCGTTCCTCCAGTCCGTCGGCATCACCCGCTGGCTGCTCCTGGACGGGGGCGAGCTGCGCGAGACGTCGGCCGAGGAGGTGGCGGCGGGTTGACCGGAAAGGAGTCCGGCGGACATGTGGTGCTGCTGATGCGCCTCTGATCCGTCCCTCGGTACGGAGGCGGGGACCGCGCGCCTGATCAGCGGCCTTTACAGCGCGCTTAACCTACGGCTGCGTAACCTACGGTCTCGTAGCCTACGACGCCGTAGGTTACGGCGCCGTAGGTCCCGTCGGCGCCGCCCCAGGCGTCGCAGGCCGTGCGGGCCCACCGCTCGGGTCCGCCCGCCGCACACACGCACCACCCTTCCGTCCCCCGTTCGTCCCCCTGGAGTGCCTCGTGACCGTTACCTCCCCCCTTCTCGGCAGCCCGTCCGCCTGGACCGACGCGCGGCTGCTGTACGCGCTGGAGGAAGTGGTCGAGCAGGAGCTGAACCGGCATCTGAAGGTCGCCAAGGACTGGATGCCGCACGAGTACGTGCCGTGGGGCGACGCGCGCAACTTCCCCGGGTTCTTCGAGGACGGCGAGGCCTGGCAGAAGGACCAGTCCAAGGTCACCGAGATCGGCCGCACCGCCCTGGTGGTCAATCTGCTGACCGAGGACAACCTCCCCAGCTACCACCACGAGATCGCCACCCTGTTCGGCCGCGACGGCGCCTGGGGCACCTGGGTGCACCGCTGGACGGCGGAGGAGGGCCGGCACGGCATCGTCATGCGCGACTATCTGCTCGCCTCGCGCGCGGTCGACCCGGACAAGCTGGAGCAGTTCCGGATGGCGCACATGAGCGAGGGCTTCGAGTCGGACAACGCGCACTCGATGCTCCACTCGATCGCGTACGTCGCCTTCCAGGAACTGGCCACGCGCATCTCGCACCGCAACACCGGGCACCAGTCGGGCGACCCGGTGTGCGACCGGATGCTGGCGCGGATCGCCACGGACGAGAACCTGCACATGGTCTTCTACCGCAACCTGCTCAAGGCCGCGTTCGAACTCGCGCCCGACCTGACGATGCGGGCGGTGCGGGACGTGGTCGTCGAGTTCCGCATGCCGGGCCACGGCATTCCCGGCTTCGAGCGGGCGGCGGCGCAGATGGCGATAGGCGAGGTCTACAACCTGCGCATCCACCACGACGACGTGCTCCAGCCGGTGCTGCGCCACCTGAAGGTGATGCAGCTCGACGGGCTGGGCCCGGAGGGGCTGAAGGCCCAGGAGGAACTGGGCCTGTTCATGGGTGGGCTGGACGCGGAGGCGTCGAAGTTCGACGAGAGGCTCGCGGCGCGGAAGGCGCGGATGGCGGCGCGGGCGGCGGGCTGACGCGGCGCGGTGTGCGGGCCCGCGAGGGCCTTCGGGCGCCGCGCTTCAGCCCTCGTCCGCGCGGACGAGGCGCAGGCGCTCCTTCTCCGACAGGCCGCCCCAGACACCGAATCGTTCGTCGTGGCGGAGGGCGTATTCGAGGCAGACGGAGCGGGTCTCGCACATGCCGCAGATGCGTTTGGCGTCGCGGAGGGAGCTGCCGGGCTCGGGGAAGAAGAAGTCCGCGCCCGTCTGGGCGCAGAGGGCGCGCTGCTGCCAGGCGAGGTCGGCGGCGGTGAGGGGTTCCGAGTGCATGGGGCGATGCTGCCGGGGCCCGAAAAACGTCCGATCAACGAGGGATCAACGGGGGTGGGTGCGGCATTTTTTCCTCGCCCCCGCCGCCCCTGCCCTTCCCGTCCCGACAAGGGGCTCCCGCCCCTTTGACCCCGGGAGAGCTCGGGTGGGTGGGGTTGTGTGGGGGGCGCGGGTGGGTGGGGGCTCTCGCGCAGTTCCTCGCGCCCCTCGAAAGCAGGGGGCGCCCCACGCTTTTAGGGGCGCGGGGAACTGCGCGATCGGCCACGGCGCACCCGCACCCGCCGACGTACCCGCCCGTCCGAGTTCTCGGGCGCCCCGCGCGTGGTGGGTGGAGGGATGGCAGACTCTCACGTGGGGACCACGGGACCTTGCGGAGGAGCCGGACATGCTCAGTACGCGTTACGTCAGCGGCGCACCCAACTGGCTCGACGTCGGCGCCCCCGACATCGACGCCGCCGCCTCCTTCTACGCCGCCCTCTTCGGCTGGCACTTCACCCCCGCCGGCCCGGGCGCCGGCGGCTACGGCTTCTTCCGGCTCACCGAGCAGACCGTCGCCGGGGGCATGCCGATCACCCCCGAGCAGGGCCCGCCGTCCTGGAACGTGTACTTCCAGGTCCCGGACGCCGGCGCCACCGCGAAGACCGTCGAGCAGGCGGGCGGCCGCGTCCTGGTGCCGCCGATGGACGTGATGGGCGAGGGCACGATGGCGGTCTTCGCCGACCGCGCGGGCGCCACGTTCGGCGTCTGGCAGCCGGGCCGCGTCAAGGGACTGGACGTCGCGGGCGGCCTCGGCGCCCTGTGCTGGGTCGAGCTGCACACCGCGGACGTCCCCGCCTCGGCCGCGTTCTACCACAAGGTCTTCGGCTGGGAGATCGAGGGCGTGCCCTGGCCCGGCGGCGACACGTACACCACCGTCAACCCGGCGGACGGCGGCCCGGACACCATGTTCGGCGGCCTGGTCGCGACGGCCGACGACCCCACCGGGGCCCAGGGCGGGGCGGACGCGCACTGGCTGCCGTACTTCTCCGTCGCGGACACGGACGCCGTGGCGACGAGGGCCGGGGACGAGGGCGGCGGCGTCCGGCTCCCGCCGACGGACGTACCCGACGTGGGCCGGATCGCCCGCCTCACCGACCCCTACGGCGCACGGTTCGCGGTGCTCAAGCCCGCGCCCCGCCAGGGCTGACCGGCAGCTCGCGGCACACGGTTCACGCGGAGGCGCGCCGCACCAGCGTGGTGGGCAGCACCATCCCGGCGGGCGTGCCGTCCGCCTCCGTGCCCACTCCTCCCCCGCCGCCGTCGCGGTCCAGCGTGCGCAGCAGCAGGCGGGCCATGAGCCGCCCCATCTCCTCGATGTCCTGGCGGACGGTGGTGAGCGGCGGGTCGGTCTGCTCGGCGACGGGCAGCATGTCGTCGAAGCCGACGACGGCGACGTCGTCCGGCACCCGCCGCCCCGTCTCCCGCAGCACCCGCAGGGCGCCCGCCGCGGTCAGGTCGTTGGCGGCGAACACGGCGTCCACGTCGGGCCGTCGCTCCAGCAGCTCCCGCATCGCCCGCTCCCCGCCGGCGGGTGTGAAGTCGCCCTCCGCCACGAGGCCGGGGTCGCCGTCGCCCATGACGTCCCGGAACCCTTCCAGCCGGTCCACGCCGGAGGTCTGGTCGAGGGCCCCGGCGATGTGCGCGATGCGCGTACGGCCGAGGGCGACGAGGTGGCGTACGGCCTCGCGGGCGCCGCCGCGGTTGTCGCTGTCGACGTAGACCGCCTCGCCCGTGCCGTCGGTGCCGTCGCCCCAGTCGGGCCGCCCGCCGAACACGGTGGGCACGCCGGCCCGGCGCACCAGGCTCGGCAGCGGGTCGTCGAGGTGCAGGGAGAAGACGAGCGCCCCGTCGACATGCCCGCCGGCGAGATAGCGGCCGACGCGGGCGTGGTCCTCGCGGCCCTCGGTGAGCAGCAGCACGAGCTGGGAGTCGTGGGCGGTGAGTTCCTTGCTGATGCCGCGCAGCTGGACGGCGAAGAAGGGGTCGGCGAAGACCCGGGCCTCGGGTTCGGCGATGACGACGGCGACGGCGTCGTGCCGCTTGGTGACGAGGCTGCGGGCGGCCTGGTTGGGTACGTAGCCGAGTTCGTCGACGGCCCGGCGCACCCGCTCGGCGAGGCGTTCGCGGACGCCGTCGCCGCCGTTGACGACCCGGGAGACGGTGGCCCGGGAGACACCGGCCCGGGCGGCCACCGCCTCCAGCGTGGGCCGCGGCGCGGTCTCGGTCACTCGGCACTCCTCCTCGGCGGGCTGCCGTCAGGATAGCTCCGCCGCTCACCCGTCCCCGGCCGTGCTCCGACGGCCACCGCGCGGGTGCGCCGGGGCGTCCTTGCGGGCGCGGCTGGGCTGTACGCGCTTGGGCTCGCCCGGCATCTTGGGGTACTCGGGCGGGTACGGCAGGTCGCCGAGGCCGTGTTCGTGCTCGTCGCGGCGGGCGAGGTCGAGGAGGGCGTCCAGGGAGTAGGCGTGGTCGTCCATGTCCGCGTGGACGTCGCCGAGTTCGGCGAAGCGGCGGGGCATGGTCTCCAGGTCGAAGTCGCGGGGGCGGGCGTCGGGGACCTCGTCCCAGCGCAGCGGGGCCGAGACGGGGGCGTGCGCCTTGGGCCGTACCGAGTAGGCGGAGGCGATGGTGCGGTCACGGGCGGTCTGGTTGTAGTCGACGAAGGTCTTGCTCCCGCGTTCCTCCTTCCACCACGCGGTGGTGACCTGTTCCGGCATCCGGCGCTCGACCTCGCGGGCGACGGCGATGGCGGCGCGGCGGACCTGGGTGAAGGTCCAGCGCGGCTCGATCGGCACGAAGACGTGCAGTCCCCGGCCGCCGGAGGTCTTGGGCCAGCCGCGCAGCCCGCCGAACTCCTCCAGTACGGCGCGGAGTTCGTGGGCGGCGCGGACGGCCTCGACGTAGCCGGTGCCGGGCTGCGGGTCGAGGTCGATGCGGAGTTCGTCGGGCCGGTCGACGTCCGTGCGCCGCACCGGCCAGGGGTGGAAGGTGAGGGTGCCGTACTGGGCGGCCCACAGGACGGCGGCCTCCTCGGTGGGGCACATCTCGTCGGCGCTGCGGCCGCTGGGGAAGGTGATGTGGGCGGTGGGGATCCAGTCGGGCATGCCCTTGGGCGCGCGCTTCTGGAAGAACCACTCGCCGCCGACGCCGTCCGGGTACCGCTCCAGGGTGGTGGGGCGGTCGCGCAGGGCGCGCAGGATGCCGGGGGCGACGGCCTGGTAGTAGCGCGCGACGTCCAGCTTGGTGAAGCCGCGCTCCGGAAAGAACACCTTGTCCGGGCTGGACAGCCGTACGGTCCGCCCCGCCACCCGCAGTTCCACCGCTTCGCCCATGCGAGCCACGGTAGGCGTACGCCGCATACCTCGCACACCGGGCGAAGGCGGGCGTACGGCCGCAGAATCGGGCCATGGACCTGCCGGTGATGCCTCCCGTTCTGCCGATGCTCGCCAAGTCCGTGGCGCGGATTCCGCCGGACATGCAGTACGAGGCGAAGTGGGACGGGTTCCGGGCGATCGTCTTCCGCGACGGCGCCGAGGTGGAGCTGGGCAGCCGCAATGGCAAGCCGCTGACCAGGTACTTCCCCGAGTTGGTGGACGCGCTGCGGGAGCGGCTGCCGGAGCGGTGCGTGGTGGACGGGGAGATCGTGGTCGCCCGGGACGGACGGCTGGACTTCGACGCGCTGAGCGAGCGCATCCACCCGGCGGCCTCGCGGGTGCGGACGCTCGCCGAGCGGACGCCGGCGTCGTTCGTCGCGTTCGATCTGCTGGCGCTGGACGACGAGGCGCTGCTGTCCGCCCCGCTCACGGACCGGCGCGCGCTGCTGGAGCGGGCGCTCGCCGGTGTCTCGGCGCCGGTGCACCTGGCGCCCGCGACGCGCGACCGGGCGGAGGCCGAGCGGTGGTTCGAACAGTTCGAGGGGGCGGGGCTCGACGGGGTGGTGGCCAAGCCGCTGACGTTGCGGTACCGGCCGGACGAGCGGGCGATGTTCAAGATCAAGCACGAGCGGACGGCGGACGTGGTGGTGGCCGGGTACCGCTTCCACAAGAGCGGCCCGGTCGTCGGCTCGCTGCTGCTCGGGCTGTACGACGGGGCGGGGGTGCTGCAGCACGTGGGGGTGTGCGCGGCGTTCACGATGAAGCGGCGGGCGGAGCTGGTGGAGGAGCTGGAGCCGCTGCGGATGGAGGACGTGGCGGGGCATCCGTGGGCGGCGTGGGGGGACGAGGCGGCGCATGCGGGGGCGCGGTTGCCGGGGGCGCCGAGTCGGTGGTCGGGGAAGAAGGATCTGTCGTGGGTGCCGGTGCGGCCGGAGCGGGTGGCCGAGGTGGCGTACGACCATATGGAGAACGGGGTGCGGTTTCGCCATACGGCGCGGTTTCGGCGGTGGCGGGTGGACCGGGACGCGGCGAGCTGCACGTTCGGCCAACTGGAGGAGCCGGTGCGGTACGACTTGGCGGAGGTGTTGGGGGGCGCCCTGTGAGGGGTTTCGCCCCCGCCGCCCCTACCCTCCCCGTCCTCTGCGGGCGGGTGGGTGGTTGCTCGCGCAGTTCCCCGCGCCCCTTCAGGGCGCGGGGTGTCAGGGGCGCGGGGAACTGCGCGACCGGCCACGACGCCCCCGCAGCCGCCGAACCACAGAAGCTCCCGAGCGGTTGGGCGCTTCGCGAAAGACCCCCTACGGCTTCATCAGGACCTTGACCGCGCCCTCCTGCTTCTTCTGGAACATGTCGTACGCGTGGGGCGCGTCCGACAGGGGGACGTGGTGCGTCGCGAACGTGTCGACGCCCAGGGGGTCCGCCTCCGTGAGGAGGGGGATGATGTCGTCGGTCCAGCGGCGCACGTTCGCCTGGCCCATGCGCAGCTGGATCTGTTTGTCGAACATGGTGAGCAGCGGCATCGGGTCCGCCTGCCCCCCGTACACCCCGGACAGCGAGATCGTGCCGCCCCGCCGCACCAGGTCGATCGCCGTGTACAGCGCGGCGAGCCGGTCGACGCTGAACCGTTCCGCGATCTTCGAGCCGATCGCCCGCGGCAGCACACCCGCCGCGGTCTGCGCGAGCTTCGCGGTCCCACTGCCGTGCGCCTCCGTGCCGACCGCGTCGATGACGGCGTCCGGGCCGCGCCCGGCGGTCTTGTCGCGGATCGCCTCGACGAGCTCCTTCTCGCTGTCGAAGTCGCGCAGGTCGAACGTCTCCACACCGCGCTCCCGCATCCGCCGCAGCCGCTCGGGCACGAGGTCCACGCCGAACACCCGCTCGGCACCCTGGTGGAGGGCGATCCGGCAGGCCATGTCCCCGATCGGCCCGAGGCCGAGCACGGCGACGGTGCCGCCGGCCGGGACGGCCGCGTACTGGACCGCCTGCCAGGCGGTGGGCAGCACGTCCGAGAGGTAGACGAAGCGGTCGTCCGGCGGCCCCTCGGGCACCTTCATCGGCCCGAACTGCGCCTGCGGCACCCGCAGGTACTCGGCCTGGGCGCCCGGCACGGCGCCGTAGAGCCGGGTGTAGCCGAACAGCGCGGCGCCCATGCCCTCGCCGGACACCTGGGTGGTCTCGCACTGCGTGTAGAGCCCCGTGCCGCACATCCAGCAGTGCCCGCAGGCGATCTGGAACGGTACGACCACGCGGTCGCCCGGCCGCAGGTTCGTCACCTCGGCCCCGACCTCCTCGACGATGCCCATGGGCTCGTGGCCCAGGATGTCGCCCGGGGTCATGAACGGCGTCAGCACCTCGTACAGGTGCAGGTCGGAGCCGCACAGGCCGCTGGAGGTGATGCGGATGACCGCGTCCGTGGGCTGCTCGATGCGCGGGTCGGGCACGTCCTCCACGCGCACGTCCCGTTTGCCCTGCCACGTCACTGCCTTCATCGGCTCGTGCCCCTTCGTTCAGGTCCGCTGGGTAGGGACCGACGGGTACCCGGGGCGCCGTGCGCGAACCCGCCCCGTTGCCCGGAACGGCCCTGTCCGGGGCGCGCCACGCGCTCCGCACCGGTATGGCAGGGATCGTACGAAGGTCACACAATTGACGGGTGGGCATGAGACGCACGACGGGGGCGGCCCGACCGGCCGCGAGAACGCGGACGACGGCGGCCGCGAGGCCGCGGACGACGCGGACGACACGGACGGCGGGCCTGACAGGCCTGGTCGCCGCCGCCCTGCTGGGCCCGCTCCTCGCGGGCTGCACCGGCGGGGACGGCGGCGGCGCGGACGACGGCGGCTCCGGGAGGCACAGCCGCAGCCCCGGCGAGAGCGCCCGGCCCGCCGGACCACTGCTCGCCGTCAAGGTCGACAACGTGGGCCCGGCCCGCCCGCAGGCCGGGCTCGACGCGGCGGACGTCGTCTACGCCGAGCAGGTCGAGGGCGGCCTGAGCCGGCTGATGGCCGTGTTCGCCACCGAGCTGCCCGAGGCGGTCGGCCCCGTCCGCAGCGCACGCGAGTCCGACCTGGAGCTGCTGCGCCAGTTCGACGACCCGACGCTCGCCTTCTCCGGCGCCCAGCACAAGCTCCTCCCCCTGATCGACAAGGCACCCCTGCGGGCCGCGACCCCGGAGTCGGCCCCGGACGCGTACGACCGGGCGAAGGGCCGCCCGGCACCGCACGACCTCTTCCTGCACCCGCGCGCGCTGCTGAAGTCCGCGCCGGGCGCGGACGCGCTCACCACCGGCTTCACCTTCGGTGACGCGCCCTCGGGCGGCTCCCCCGAGACCGACCGCACGGTCCGCTTCCCGGCGGCCCGGTTCGCCTTCGCCTGGTCCGCCGACCGGCACCGCTGGCTGGTCTCGACGGACGGACGGCCGACCGTGACGACCGACGGCACCCGGGTGGCCCCCGCCACGGTGGTCGTGCAGTACGTGACCGTGCGCGCCTCCCGCTTCCACGACTACCTCGGCAGCACGACGCCGTACACGCAGACCGTGGGCACGGGCCGGGCGGAGGTGCTGCGCGACGGCCGCGCGTACGAGGGCCACTGGAAGCGGGACTCCGCGACGGACGGCACGAAGTTCACCACCGCGGACGGTGCGCCGCTGAACTTCGCCAAGGGCCAGGTGTGGGTGGTGCTGGCGAAGAAGCCGTGACGGACCGGCCCGGGCGCCCCACGGGCTCAGACCGCGCGCAGCTTCTCCGCCGCGTCGGACACCCGGCCGATGAGGGCGAAGAACTGCTCCTGCTCCTCGGCGGTGAGCGGGGCGAGGAAGACCTGGTTCATCCGCGCCGTGCGGACCGTCAGCCGGCGGTGGACGCGCCCGCCCTCCTCGGTCAGGTCGAGCAGGAAGCGGCGGCCGTCCCGCGGGTCGCGGACCTTGTCGAGCAGACCCCGGCGGCTCAGCCGGCTGATGACCTCGGCGATGGTCGACCGGTCCAGGCCGACCCGCTCCCCCACCGTGCGCTGGTCGAGCCCCGGCTCGGCGACGAGCGCGTTGAGCACCGCGAACTGGGGCGAGGTGATCTCCTCGGAGACCATCGTGTTCCACAGCAGGTAGTGCGCCTGCTGGAGCCGCCGGGCCAGGTGCCCGGGATGGGTGGAGAGGTCCACCGCGGCCATGTGAGCTCCTCGGGATGCCGGGTGCCGGATTTCGTTGGTGCACTGAATGATATCCGGGGGAAGGGGACCGTGTCGCACCCTTCCACCAGTGCACCATTGCCGCTGTGACCTGCGAATTTACTGTCGAGGTCTTGACGGCACCGACGCGCGGTGGCAGCGTGTGGCTCACCTCGCTGAAATACTCAGTGCGCTGACTAAACGCCCCGCTTCGACGACGAAGGAGCCGCACGGATGGACAAGGTGATCGCCACGGCCGCGGAGGCGGTGGCGGACGTACCGGAGGGCGCGTCGCTCGCGGTGGGCGGGTTCGGGCTCAGCGGTGTGCCGAACGTGCTGATCGAGGCGCTGTACGAGCGGGGCGTCGGCGGACTGAGCGTGGTCTCCAACAACTGCGGCGCCATGGAGTCAGGCCTCGCGGTGCTGCTCGCGGCCGGGCGGATCGTCCGGGTGACCGGCTCCTACATCGGCGGGAACAAGGAGTTCGCCCGGCAGTACCTCGGCGGCGAACTGGAGCTGGAGCTCATCCCGCAGGGCACGCTGGCCGAGCGGCTGCGGGCCGGCGGCGCCGGGATCCCCGCGTTCTACACCCCGGCGGGCGTCGGCACCCAGGTCGCCGAGGGCGGGCTGCCCTGGCGCTACGACGGCTCCGGCGGGGTCGCGCTGGCCTCGCCGCCCAAGGAGGTCCGCGAGTTCGACGGCACGGAGTACGTGCTGGAGCGCGGCATCCGCACCGACTTCGCGCTGGTCCGGGCCGCGAAGGGCGACCGGCACGGCAACCTCGTCTTCCACAGGTCCACCCGCAACTTCAACCCGCTGGCGGCCATGGCGGGCAGGGTCGCGATCGCCGAGGTCGAGGAACTGGTGGAGCCCGGCGAGATCGAGCCGGACGCGGTCCATCTGCCCGGCATCTTCGTGCAGCGCGTGGTCGCGCTCACCCCCGAGCAGGCGGCCGACAAGCGGATCGAGAAGCGGACGGTGAGTTCCTGATGGCCTGGACACGCGAGCAGATGGCCGCCCGCGCGGCCCGTGAACTTCGGGACGGCCAGTACGTCAACCTGGGCATCGGCCTGCCCACCCTGATCCCGAACTACCTCCCCTCCGACGTCGAGGTGATCCTCGAGTCCGAGAACGGCATCCTGGGCACCGGCCCCTACCCCGCCGAGGACGCCGTCGACCCGGACCTGATCAACGCGGGCAAGGAGACCGTCACGGTCCTGCCGGGCGCCTCCTTCTTCGACTCGGCGCTCTCCTTCGGCATGATCCGCGGCGGTCACATCGACGTCGCCGTACTGGGCGCCATGCAGGTCTCCGAGAAGGGCGACCTGGCCAACTGGGCCGTCCCGGGCAAGATGGTCACCGGGATCGGCGGGGCGATGGACCTCGTCCACGGCGCCCGTACGGTCATCGTCGTGATGACGCACACCGCCAAGGACGGCTCGCCGAAGATCCGCACCGAGTGCGCGCTGCCGCTGACCGGCAAGGGGTGCGTCGACCGGATCATCACCGACCTCGGCGTCCTGGACGTCACCGACGACGGACTCGTCCTCGTCGAGACCGCCCCCGGTGTGACGGTGGCGGAGATCACCGCCGCGACCGACGCCGAACTCACCCTCGCGAAGGGCCTGGAGGAGCTGCTGTGAAGGACGTCTACCTCGTCGACGCGGTCCGTACCCCGATCGGCCGCTACAACGGCGGCCTGGCCTCCGTCCGCCCGGACGACCTCGCCGCCCATACCATCCGCCAACTCCTCGCCCGTACGCCCGACTTGGACCCCTCCCGCATCGAGGACGTCTACTACGGCAACGCCAACGGCGCCGGCGAGGAGAACCGCAACGTCGCCCGCATGGCAGGCCTGCTCGCCGGGCTGCCGACCTCCGTGCCCGGCGTCACCGTCAACCGCCTGTGCGCCTCCGGGCTCGAAGCCGTCGTCCAGGCGGCCCGCGCCATCGCCGTCGGAGACGCCTCCGTCGTCCTGGCGGGCGGCGTCGAGTCGATGACCCGGGCCCCGTACGTCCTGCCCAAGAGCGACAAGCCCTTCCCCGCCGCCCATACCGAGCTGTACTCCACCACCCTCGGCTGGCGCATGGCCAACCCGGACATGGACCCGCAGTGGACCGTCCCGCTCGGCGAATCGGCCGAACTCATCGCCGACAAGCACGGGATCGGCCGCGAGCAGCAGGACGAGTTCGCGTTCGGGAGCCACCAGAAGGCGGCGAAGGCGCAGGCCGAAGGGTTGTTCGACGCGGAGATCACTCCCGTGCCGGTCCCGCGGCGCAAGGGCGAGCAGGTCCTCTTCGACGCCGACGAGTCCGTACGCGGCAACGCCTCCCTCGACACGATGGCCAAGCTCAAGCCGTCCTTCCGCAAGGACGGCGGGACCGTCACCGCCGGGAACGCCTCGCCGTTGAACGACGGCGCCGCCGCCCTGCTCCTGACCGACGAGGAGGGCCTGAGGGCCACCGGCCGCGAGCCCCTCGCCCGTGTCTCCGCCACCGGCGTGCACGCCGTCGACCCGCACTACTTCGGCCTCGCCCCCGTCGAGGCCGTCAACCGGGCCCTCGCCAAGGCGGGGAGGTCCTTCGCCGACCTCGACGTGCTGGAGCTGAACGAGGCGTTCGCCGCCCAGGTGCTCGGCTGCCTCGCCGAGTGGCCCGAGTTCGACCCGGCGGTCCTCAACCCGCAGGGGGGCGCCATCGCCCTCGGCCACCCCCTCGGCGCCTCCGGAGCCCGTCTCGCCGGCACCGTCGCCCACCAGCTCGCCCGCAAGGGCGGCGGAGTCGGCGTCGCCACGCTGTGCATCGGCGTCGGCCAGGGCCTCGCACTCGTCCTCGAACGCTGAACCGCCACCCCCGCAAGGGCCCTCACACGACGAAGGAGTCCGGCCCATGGCCCTGACCCAGTACGACATCGACCAGGAGATGGCGGCGGAGCGCGAGGCGTACGACAAGCGCGTCGCCGGGGGCGCGCCCGTCGAGCACCACCCGCGCCGGGACTACGCCCCCTACCGCTCCTCGGTGCTGCGCCACCCCCGGCAGCCGCCCGTCGCGATCGACGTGACGAAGGACCCGGAGATGGTGGAGCTGTCCTCCCCCGCCTTCGGCGAGCGCGACCTCACCGCCATCGACAACGACCTCACCCGGCAGCACCCCGGGGAGCCGGTCGGCGAGCGCATCACCGTCTCGGGCCGGCTCCTGGATCGCGAAGGGCGCCCGGTGCGGGGGCAGTTGGTGGAGATCTGGCAGGCCAACTCGGCCGGCCGCTACGCCCACCAGCGCGAGCAGCACGACGCCCCGCTCGACCCCAACTTCACCGGCACCGGGCGCACCCTCACCGACGACGAGGGCCGCTACCGGTTCACCACCGTCCAGCCGGGCCCGTACCCGTGGCGCAACCACGTGGGCGCCTGGCGGCCGGCGCACATCCACTTCTCCCTGTTCGGGTCGGCGTTCACCCAGCGGCTGGTGACGCAGATGTACTTCCCGAACGACCCGCTGTTCCCGTACGACCCGATCCTGCAGTCGGTGACGGACGAGGCGGCCCGGCAGCGGCTGATCGCCACCTACGACCACAGTCTGTCGGTGCCGGAGTTCTCGCTCGGCTACCACTGGGACATCGTGCTCGACGGCCCGCACGCCACCTGGATCGAGGAAGGACGCTGACCTGCCATGACGAGGATCGACACGAGCAGCCCGGAGAGCGTGCTGCCCACCCCGTCGCACACGGTCGGGCCCTTCTACGGGTACTCCCTGCCGTTCACCGGCGGTGAGGAGATCGCCCCGCTGGGCCACCCGGACACCGTCACCGTGCACGGGTACGTGCGCGACGGCGAGGGCAACCCGCTGCCCGACGCGCTGGTCGAGGTGTGGGGCGCCGACCCGGAGGGCCGGGTGCCGACGGTCGACGGCTCCATGCGGCGCGACCCGGCGAGCGGCGGCTACCTCGGCCGCAACGGGGTGGAGTTCACCGGCTGGGGCCGTATCCAGACGGATGCCGACGGCCACTGGTACGTGCGGACGCTGCGGCCGGGGGCGCGTGGGAACAGCGCACCGTATCTGAGCGTGTGCGTGTTCGCGCGCGGGCTGCTGGTGCACCTGTTCACCCGGATCTATCTGCCGGGCGACGACGCCGCGCTCGCCGCCGACCCGCTGCTGGGGCGACTCGACGACGAGCGGCGGGCCACGCTGATCGCGACGGACGAGGGCGCCGCGTACCGTTTCGACATCCGCCTTCAGGGCGAAGGAGAAACGGTCTTTCTGGAGTACCGGTGACATTTACCGATCAGGACGCCGGCCGACCCGGTGAGCGGGACGCCGGTCTGCTCGCCCCCGGGTGGGTCGGCGCACCCGCCGAGGGCGCCGCCTCGGACGCCGCGTATCTGCGGGCCCTGCTGGAGGCGGAGGCCGCGCTCACCCGGGCGCAGGCGGCGCTGGGGCAGGCCCCGGCCGCCGCCGCGACCGCGGTGACCGAGGCGGCGGCCGACCCGGAGCGCTTCGCGCTCCGGGACCTCGCCGAGCGGGCCCGCGACGGCGGCAACCCGGTGATCCCGCTGGTCGGAGAGCTGACCCGGGCCGTCGGCGACGCGCACGGGCCGTACGTCCACCGGGGCGCGACCAGCCAGGACATCATGGACACGGCGACGATGCTGGTCGCCGCCCGCACCCTGGACCTCGTCCTCGCCGACCTCACCCGCACCGAACGGGCACTGGCCCGGCTGGCGGCCGAACACCGGGACACGGCGATGCCGGGCCGGACCCTCACCCAGCACGCGGTGCCGACCACCTTCGGGCTCAAGGCCGCCGGGTGGCGGTCACTGGTCCTGGACGCCCGGGACCGGGTACGTACCGTACGGGACCGGCTGCCCGCCCAACTCGGCGGCGCGGCGGGCACGTTGGCGGCGTTCACGGCGTACGGCGCCGAGGACGCGACCGCGCTGCCGGCCGCGTACGCCCGGGAACTCGGGCTCGCCGCCCCGGAGTTGCCCTGGCACACGCTGCGCACGCCGATCGCCGACCTCGCCGGGTGCCTCGCGTTCACGGCGGGCGCGCTGGGCAAGCTCGCGGCCGACGTGCTCGTCCTCGCCCGTACCGAGATCGCCGAGCTGGCGGAGGGCAGCGGCGGCGGCTCGTCCGCGATGCCGCACAAGGCCAACCCCGTGCGCGCCACGCTGCTCGCGGCGGCCGCCCGGCGGGCGCCGGGGCTCGCGGCGACGCTGTACGGGTCGCTGGCCGCCGAGGACGAGCGGCCGGCCGGCGCCTGGCACGCCGAGTGGGAGCCGCTGCGGGACCTGCTGCGGCTGACCGGCGGCGCCGCGCGGGACGCCGCCGAGCTGACCGAGGGGCTGCGGGTGCGTGCCGACGCGATGCGGCGCCATCTGGACCTCACCCACGGGCTGATCGTCTCCGAGCGGCTCTCGGCGGAGCTGGCGCCCGTGCTGGGCCGGGCGCGGGCGAAGGACCTGCTCACCGGGGCGGCCCGGCGCGCCTACGCGGAGGACCGCCCGCTCGCCGACGTCCTCGCCGAGGAGCCCGAGTTGAAGGGTGTGGTCGACCTGGCCGACCTCACCGACCCCGCCCACTACACCGGCTCCGCCGGAGCCCTCACCGACCGCGCCCTGGAGCGACGTTGACCGACACCCTCCTCGACCACCGTGCGGAAGGCCCCGCCTCCGCTCCCCCGCTGCTGCTCGGGCCCTCGCTGGGCACGTCGTCCGCGCTGTGGGACCGGGTCGCGCCCGAACTGTCCATATCCCACCGGGTGATCCGCTGGGACCTGCCCGGGCACGGCGGCTCGTCGCCGGATCTGATCGGGCCCGGTGCGACGGTCGCCGACCTCGCGGACCTCGTGCTCGCGCTCGCCGACTCGCTGGGGGTGGAGCGATTCGCGTACGCGGGGGTGTCGCTGGGCGGTGCGGTCGGGCTGCACCTCGCCGTCCATCACCCCGAGCGGGTCTCCTCGCTCGCCGTGCTCTGCTCCTCCGCGCACTTCGACGGGGCGAACGGGGCGCAGGGGTGGATCGAGCGGGCCGCGCGGGTGCGGGCGGAGGGGGTGGAGTGGCTGGCCGGGACCGCGGACGCGCGGTGGTTCACGCCCGGGTTCACGGTGCCGGAGCTGGTCGAGGACCAGCGGCGGGCCGATCCGGGGGCGTATGCGGCGTGCTGTGACGCGTTGGCCTCCTACGACCTGCGTGGGGAGCTGTCCCGGATCGGCGCGCCGACGCTGGTGGTCGCCGGGCGGGAGGATCCCGCGACGCCGCCGGCGCATCTGCGGGAGATCGCCGACGCGGTGCCGGGGGCGGCTCTCGTGGAGCTGCCGGGTGCCTCGCACCTGGCGCCGGCGGAGCGGCCGGAGGCCGTGCTGACCGCGTTGCGCGGACACTTCGGCGGTGCTGCCGGGGGTGCGCGGCGGGGGATGGCCGTGCGGCGGGAGGTGCTCGGGGATGCGCACGTGGACCGTGCGCAGGCGCGGCAGACGGCGTTCACCGCGCGGTTCCAGGACTTCATCTCGCGGTATGCGTGGGGGGAGGTGTGGACGGATCCGACGTTGTCGCGGCGGGAGCGGAGCATGGTGACGTTGACGGCGCTCGTCGCGCACGGGCATGACGAGGAGCTCGCGATGCATGTGCGGGCGGCGCGGCGGAACGGGCTGACGCCGGAGGAGATCGGGGCGGTGCTGTTGCAGGTGGGCGTGTACTGCGGGGTGCCCGCGGCGAACTCGGCGTTCGCGGTGGCGCAGCGGGTCCTGTCGGAGGAGACCTGAATCTTCTTCTTCGCCCCCGCCGCCCCTACCCTCCCCCTGCTCGAGCGAAGCCGAGAGCTTGGGGGAGGGTAGGGGCTGCGGGGGGCGAGGAAAGATCTCAGACGTGCCGCAGCGCGGAGATCGCTCGTGCCGCGACGCCGTCCGCCCCGCAGGACTCCGCCAGCGTCAGCGCACGTTCCAGCTCCGGCCGCGACGCTGTCGCGATGCCGTACTCCAGGCGCGCCGCCGCGTGCTCGTAGGCGGCCGGTGACGTCTCCAGATACG
Organism: Streptomyces sp. NBC_00670; assembly: GCF_036226765.1. Classification (NCBI taxonomy): domain Bacteria; kingdom Bacillati; phylum Actinomycetota; class Actinomycetes; order Kitasatosporales; family Streptomycetaceae; genus Streptomyces; species Streptomyces sp. NBC_00670. The sequence continues at coordinate 6,344,754 of NZ_CP109017.1, read as the reverse complement.
TCACCGCCCGCTCGTACAGCACCACCGCCCTCCGCCCCGTCTCCAACGCGGCAGCACACCGCAACGCCTCCCCGATCGCCGTATCCGTCCCGAACCGCTCCGCCTCCCGCCGCGCCCCCGCCGCCAGCTCCGCGGCCCGCCGCGGATCGGTCCCGGCCAGCGCCCGCGCGAGGTCCAGCGCCCACGGCGCGAGCACCGTGTTGTGGTGCCCCCGCGCACTCGCCGCCTTCTCCGCGTCCTCCAGCTCGTTGATGCCGTCCTGCGTACGCCCGGTGGCCAGCAGCAACCGCCCCCGCACGGACCGGATGTCGGGCAGCACGATCGTCGACGGGTACGGCGGCCCGAACCCGTACTCCTCGGCCACCTTCGCCGCCTCCTGAGCGTGCCCGCGCGCGAGCAGCGTGTCGACGAGGCCACAGGTCGCGGACCAGTGCAGCGGCAGCCCGCGGCCGACCCGCTCGGCGAGCCGGAGCGCCTCGCGCTGCGACTCCTCGGCCTCCCGCAGCCGCCCCCGCCTGCGGTGGGCGAGCCCGACGAAGGCATGGGCGAGGGCCAGGTGGCCGCCACTCCAGCCGGCGGTGGTGTAGGCGTGCAGGGCTTCGGAGAAGAGGGCCTCGGCGCGGTCGAGGTGGTCGGCGTAGGCGTACGAGCTGCCGAGCATCATCAGCAGCTCCATGCCCCACTCGGTGTCGGTCCAGCCGAGTCCGGGGGCGAGCCTGCCGTTGACGAGGGCGCGGTCGCTGAACTCCACGACCTGCTCGGCGCTCTCGCCGTGGGTCATGGCGTCGAAGCCGCGCAGGATCAATAACGCCCGCTCGGCGTTGTCCCGGCCGGTGCAGGCGGCCGCGAGGTCGGCGAGTCCGGTGGAGCGGGAGGGGGTGCCCTCCTCGGGGGCGTGTATGCCCTCCCACATGTAGTGCACGGCCCGCAGCCGGGTCCTCGCGGGACCGTCCGGCAGCCGCGCGGCCTCGGCGTCGACCGTGCGGACGGCCTCCTCCAGTTGGTCGTTGTGCAGCAGCGCCTGGGAGAGCCGGTGGACGGCGTCGACGCGGACGTCGCCCTCCAGACCGGGCAGGGCGAGGGCCTCGCGGAGGTATTCGACGGTGGTCGCGGGCGAGGTGAGCAGGCTGGCGCAGCCCAGTTCGTACAGGACGTGCGGGTGGACCTCGGGGCGGGGCGGTTCGGCGAGCGCGCGTTCCAAGCAGCGGCGGGCGGGGTCGGGGGCGCCGACGGCGAGGTGTTCGCGGGCGGCCTCCCGCATCTGCTCGACCAGTTCGGCGTCGTCGTCCGGGTGGACGAACATCAGGTGCCGGGAGATGACGGCGGCGCCCATGCCGCAGTCGGCGACGACCCGTGCGGCGATGCCGTGCATGGCGGTGCGCAGCGCGTCGGGGATCGCCTGGTAGATGTCGGTGGCGACCAGTGAGTGGACGAACTCCAGCTCGCCAACGAGGGCTCCACTGCCGAGGGCTCCGCCGCCGAGGCCTCCGCTGCCGGCGGTGGGGTCGGAGGCGGTGAGCACGCGGGCGGTGGTGAGGAGTTCGGCGCAGTGCGCGGCGTCCTGCCGGTCCAGGCCGGCGAGGCGGGCCACGAGGTCGACGGTGATGCCGTTGCCGAGGATCGCGGCGGCCCAGGCGAACCGGGTGGCGTCCACGCCGAGTTGTTCGAGGCGGGCGAGGAGTCCGCGGCCGCGGGCCGACTTGTTCAGTACGCGCAGCTCGGTGGCGGAGGACTCGACGGGTTCGAGCCGGCTGTCCCGCACCTTGGCGAGCAGTTCCACGGTGTCGTACGGGTTGCCGCCGGTGACCGCCCACACCTCGCGGCAGAAGGGGGCGTCGGCCCGTGCGCCGAGGGTGTCGCGGGTGAGTCCCGCGGTGGCCTCGGGGGTGAGCGGGCGCAGCGGGATCGCGGGGCGGGCGGCGCGGGCGGCGACGGCGTCGAGGTGGCGGGCGGCGGCCTCGCCGGCCTCGCCGGGGCGGCGGGCGACGACGACCAGGGCGGGCAGGTCGCCGCCCTGCTCGACGAACGCGGCGAGCCAGCCGAGGGTCTCCTGGTCGGCCCAGTGGGCGTCGTCGATGAGCAGCACGAGCGGCCATTCGCGGCGGGCGAGCCGGCGTACGGCGGTGACGAGGCCGTCGCACACGGCCTGCGGGTCCGGCGGGCGGGCGCCGGGGTCGGTTATGCCGAGGGCGGGGCCGGAGACCTCGTACCAGTCGCCGAGGTAGTCGTGGGCCTCGTCGGGGGTGAGCTGGACGAGTGCGGGCTGGAGGAGCTGGCGTAAGACGTTGAACGGGACGGAGGCGACGGTCTCGCCGCCGCGGGCGTACCAGACCGTGCAGCCGAGTTTCTCGGCGCGGTCGCGGACCTCGCCGAGCAGGGCGGTCTTGCCGAGCCCCGCCTCCCCGGTGACGACGAGCACGCTCCCGGTGCCCGGGGCGCCGCCGGCGTCGGCGGGCGCGTCGGCGCGCAGGGATTCGACGGCCCTGGAAACGGTGCGGAGCTCGTCCTCGCGTTCCCACAGGGAAGCCGAGGGGACCGCGTCCGGCGGTACCTCCGTCATCCCGCTACCTCCCCAGGCCGCCCAAATGACGTACAGGCATTGAGCGTAGCCGTCCCGGCCGACGGAGGGGACGGCTGTCGGACACGTGTTGCCGGTTGCACCGGAAACGGGGTACGGGGAGGCGGGGCGGTGGTATAGGAGCGGATCACGACGGGAAAGGGGTGCCCTCTCATCCCGCTTTCACGGTGGGCTCATACGGTGGGGTCATGACGCAGGTGACTCCCCCCGGGTGGTATCCCGACCCCGGGCAGAACAGTGACGGCCCCGCCACGGAACGCTGGTGGGACGGCAAGGCCTGGACGGAACGCATCCGCCCGGGTTCCGCGAGCACGGGGCTCGCGGGCGGGAGCCCGGCGGGCGACGACTCCGCCGCCGCGGGCGCGGACGCCGCTTCCACCGACGGGGGTCCGGCGGAGGCCGGCCCCACCGGGGCGGGGTCCGCGGCCGCTGGCGCGAGTCCGGCAGGTACCGGCTCCGCAGGCGCGCCGCCGGTGGGCGGAAGCCCTGCCGGCGCGGGCACCGCGGGCGCGGACGCCGCTTCCACCGGCGGGGATCCGGCGGACGCCGACCCCGCCGAAGCGGGCGCCGCGGGCTCGGTTCCCGGCGCGAGCCCGGCGGCTCCGGGTGGCGGCGGAGCCCCGGGTGCCGGGGGCCCGGCGACCCCGGGTGGGGCGGCCTTCGGCGGGGGGCCGGAGGCGGGCAGTGCGCAGGTCCCGTACGGCGGCCCGACTGCCGGCGGGCCCCCGGCCCCGGACGGGACCCCGTACTTCGGCGGGCCGCCGGCCCCCGGCGGAGCCTCCTACTTCGGCGGGGCCCCGGGCGGGGCGTACCCGGGGGCCTACCCCGCGCCGTATCCCGCCCCCGCCCCCGCCCCCGCGCGCCGAGGGCTTCGGGTCGGGATAGCCGTGGGTGCGGCCGTCGCCGTGCTGGCCGGGATCGGGGTCGGAACGTACGTGCTGACCAAGGACGACGGCGGCAACGGCGGGAGCAGCAGCGCGCAGGGGCCGGGCGGCGGTGGCCGCAACGGCGGTCAGGGCGGCGGCCCCTTCGGGCAGGGCGGCAACGGCGGACCGGAAGGCGGCTCCGGTGGCTCGGGGGGCTCCGGCGGTTCCGGTGGGGAGTCGCCGGCGCCGGACGAGTCCGAGGCGCCGAAGATCGAGAGCGGTTCCGTCACCGACCCGGTCGACGGGATCAGCCTGCCGGTCCCGGACGGCTGGTACGGCCAGCAGGGCCAGATCGGCGCCCAGCTGTCGTCGAAGGACTCGTACAAGTGCCCCGGCGACACGTCCAAGACGTGCACGCGCGGCGGCGCGTACTCCACGCCCGCGCTCGCCCTCGGCACCAAGGGCAGCACCGCCGAGGAGGTGGCGAAGGCGGACATCGCCGCCAACGCCGAGGAGTCCTACGGAGGCAGCAGCTACGGCAGCATCACCTCGCACGAGGTGCTCGCCTCCAAGGCGGTGACCGTGGCCGGCCAGAAGGGCTACCTGGTGCGCTGGAAGGCGGTCACCAGCAAGGGCGCGGACGGCTATGTGCAGTCGCTCGCGTTCCCGTCGCCCGCCAGTGCCAAGCAGATCGTCGTGGTCCGGTTCGGCGTCGACGTGGGGCAGAAGCAGTCCCTCCTCGACGACATCACCGAGGGCATCAAGGTCTCCGAGGGCGGCGGCAGCGGCCAGAACGTCTGACCCGCGCACCGCACACCGCACACACGGGTCCGGCCGGGTGGACCCCCTCTCCGCTCCGGAGGGGGTCCACCCGGCCGGGTGGTGCGCCGCGCCCGTCCCCACGGTGCGGCGCGCAGGCCGTCGTCCGGTCATCCCACGGACGGCGGGCCTGGTTCTAGGGCCCGTCCGGGCCGAGGCCGAGCGCCGGAAGGACCGCCGCCTCGACGAAACGCTCGAGGTACGCGCCGTCCGCGTACTTTCCCTCGAGCATGGGGCGGATCCGCGCCATGCCGATGATCTGCGCCGGCACGTACGGCAGCGCCGGGTGGTCCGCGCGCACCTCACCGCGCTCGACCCCCCGCCGCACGATCGCCTCCAGCATCCGCACCTCGGGCTCGACCAGCGCCTCGCGCAGCGCCCCCCGCAGTTCCTGGTCCAGCATCACCGCGTTGCCGAGCGCCTGCATCAGCCGGGTGTCCCGCCCGGACTCCCCCGCCGCCCGCGCGACCGCCCGCAGGTCCCCGGCGAGCGACCCGGTGTCGATGCCCGCGAACCGTACGCACCGGCTGGAGCGGAGTGCCGCGGCGACGAACCGCGGCTTGGACTGCCACTGCCGGTAGAGCGTGGACTTGCTGCAGCGGGTGGTGGCCGCGACGCCCTCCATGGTGACCGCCTCGTAGCCGCATTCGCGGACCTGTTCGAGTACGGCGTCGAAGAACTCCTGCTCGCGCTCGGGGGTGAGCTTGGAGCGGCGCGAGGCGGCCCCCGACGGGGACGCGTCCGCTGCCTGCGACGTCATGAACTCCGCGCCTCCCTCTCCTGCTCCCGCGCGCCTGCGCTTCCGGCTCGGTGGTGCCCCGCGGCCCGGTGGTTCAATCCGCGACGACCCGTGGTGCTCTTCACACAGTACATCGATACGCCAGTGTACCGATACGCGACCGTATCGGTACACTGGCGTATCGATGAGTCCGGCGTGCTCCCGCACGGCCCGGGCTCCGTACCACCGTCAGCAAAAGGACCGCGGGATGGCTTCCAGAACCGAGCCGCCGGACAGCGAACCATCCGGCAGCGGGACCGACGCGTCCGTCAGGCCGCCGCTCCTACGTGAACTCCTCCTCGTCGTCGGCCTGTTCCTTCTCTACAAGGCCGGCCGGCGACTGGCCGACGGCCATGTCGCGGAGGCCTTCGGCAACGCCCACCGGGTCTGGGACCTGGAACGGGCCGTGCACCTGCCGGGCGAGGGGGCCGTGCAGTCCCTGCTGCTGCACGGCGACGCCCTGGTGCACGTGGCCAACACCTACTACGCGGTGGTGCACTTCCCCGCCACCGTCGCCTTCCTCGTCTGGCTGTACCTGCGCCGCCCGGCGCACTACGTGTGGTCCCGCCGGGTCCTCGCCCTGGTCACCGGCGCGGCACTCGTCCTGCACCTGACCTTCCCGCTCGCCCCGCCGCGCCTGCTCGGCGCCGCCCGTCTGGTGGACACCGGACAGGTCTACGGGCCGACGGTCTACGGGGCCCACCCGGCGACCGACTCGATGGCGAACCAGTTCGCGGCCATGCCGTCGCTGCACTTCGGGTGGGCGCTGATGGTCGCGCTCGGGCTGATCGCGGCGACCCGGTCGCGGTGGCGGTGGCTGTGGCTGCTGCACCCGGCGGTGACGCTGCTGGTCATCGTCGGCACGGCGAACCACTTCTGGCTGGACTCCCTGGTGGTGGCGGCGCTGCTCGGCATCGCGCTCGCCGTCGTCCCGTCGCCGGTGCGGCGGGCGAAGGCAACGCGTAAGGCCACGGCCGGGGCGGGTGCGCCGCCGGACGGGGCCGAAGGCGGCCGACCGGCCGACACCCCGGGCGCCGAACCCGCCGCCGGGGGCGCGAGCACCGGAGGCAAGGGGCTCGTGGGGGCGCGGCGATGAGCGCGACCGTCCTCGCCGTCGCGCTGTCCCTGGTTTCCGCCGTCGCCTACGCGGCCGCCGCGGTGGCGCAGGAACGGCTCGCCGCCCGCAGCGCGCGCACCGGTCTGCTGCGACTGCTCGCGCACGGGGCCTGGTGGTGGTCGGTGCTGCTCAACGCGGCGGCCGCGCTGCTGCACGTCGCCGCGCTCACGTACGGCACCCTCACACTGGTGCAGCCGCTGGGCGCCCTGACCCTGGTGGCCGCGGTGCCGCTGGGGGCCCGGGCGGCCGGACGGCGGGTCACCGCGGCGGAGTGGCGCGGCACCGCGCTGACCCTGGCCGGGCTGGCGGCGCTGCTGGTCGCCGCGTCCGGGCCGGCCCCGGAGCGGATCCTGAGCCTGCCGCAGGCGCTCGCGGTCGCCGGGGCGACGACGGCGCTCATCGGCATGCTGGCCCGGCCGCGCGCCCGGCCCGGACTGCGGCACGCGACGGCGTCCGGAGTCGCGTCGGGTGTGGCCTCCGCGCTGACCCAGACGGTGACGGTGGCCGCGACCGACCGCGCCGAACCGGCGCTCGGCGCGCACGTCGTCGTCGTCGCGCTGCTGGTGGCGGCGTTCGCGGCGGCGGGCCTGCTGCTGTCGCAGACGGCGTACCGGGGCGGCCTGGGCGCGCCGCTCGCGGTGGTGACGCTGGCCAACCCGGTCGCGGCGGCGGCGATCGGCGTGACGCTGCTGGGCGATCGGCTGCGCGGCGGCCTGGAGGGACTGCCGGCCGGGGCGGTCGGGGCGGCGCTGGCCGCGTGGGGGGTCGTGGTGCTGTCCCGGGCGGCCCGGGACGTGGGCGCGCTACCGGTACCGGCCGCGGTGGCCGTGCCGGACGAGCACCCCGTCGCCGCGGTGCTCGCGCTGGACCCCGCGAGCTGCCCCACGGAGGCGGCGCCACGGCGCTCCTCGCCCCCGCCCGTCGTACCCGCTCCCCGGGGCTCGACGGTTCCCAGTCAGTGAGCCGGTGAAGGGGCCGGTGGAGGGGAGCGGACCCCGCCCCCCCTCCACCCTCCCGGGTTCGGCCCTCACAGATCCAGGACCAGCCGCTCCCCCCGGCACCGGGAGACGCAGATCATCATGGTCTCGCCCCCCGCCCGCTCCTCCTCGGTCAGCACCGAGTCACGATGCTCGGGCGCCCCTTCCAGCACGTCCGTCTCGCACGTCCCGCACGTCCCCTCCGTGCAGGAGTACAGCACCTCGACGCCCGCACCCCGCACCGCGTCCAGTACCGAGGTCCCCGCCGGCACGGTCACCCTCTTCCCCGACCGCCGCAGCTCCACCTCGAACTCCGCGTCCGGCCCGCCCGGCCGCTCCACCGGCCGGAACCGCTCCACGTGCAGCACCCCCGCCGGGCACCGCGACTCCATGGCGTCCAGCAGCGCCCCGGGCCCGCAGCAGTACACGAGCGTGCCCTCCGCGAGCCCGTCGAGCGCGGCGGCCAGGTCGAGCAGGCCCACCTCGTCCTGCGGGGCGAGGGTCACGCGGTCGCCGTACCGCCGCAGCAGCTCCTCGGTGAACGCCATCGACGCCCGCGTCCGCCCGCCGTACAGCAGTGACCACTCGGCGCCCGCCGCTTCCGCCGCCGCGAGCATCGGCAGCATCGGGGTGATGCCGATGCCGCCCGCGACGAACAGGTACCGCGTGGCGGGCCGCAGCGCGAAGTGGTTGCGCGGGCCGCGCACCCGCACCTTGTCGCCCTGCCGCAGCTCGCCGTGGACGTGAGCCGAACCTCCCCGCCCGCCCGGCTCGCGCAGCACGGCGATCCGCCAGGCGGTCCGGTCGGCGGGATCGCCGCACAGCGAGTACTGCCGTTCCAGCCCCGGTCCCAGCAGCAGGTCCACATGTGCGCCCGGCTCCCATCCGGGCAGCTCCCGCCCGAGCGGATGGCGAAGGGTGAGTGCCAGGACGCCTTCGGCCACCGGCTGCCGCGCGGACACGACGAGTTCCAGCTCGCTCATCGTGCGGTCCCTGTCTCCCCGAGCCGGTGCCCCTCGGGGTGGGCCAGCATCCACTCCCACATCTCCACCGGATCCTGCGCGGTGTGCTCCGTCCCGCAGTGACAGGTGCCGTGCAGAAGATCCGTGCCCGGCACCCAGTCGACGCGGTAGACCTCACCGGGAGAAGCCGCCCCGCTCACCGCACCCCCTCCACCGGCTTCTCGCCCTCCTCCACAAGGCGGGCCAGGATCCGCCGCGCCGCCAGGCCGCCGGTGTCGATGTTGATGCTCAGCTCCTGGTAGCCGGTGCGCTCGGTGCCGAGCGTGCGCTGCAGCAGGTTGAGCGCGTCGACGTCCTGCCTCACCACGGTGTGGTTGTTGGCCCGCAGGAACTCGGTGACCTCGGCGTCCTCGACCGCCCAGTCCCGCGAGACCATCCAGAAGTCGTACACGTGGCCGTCGGCGGAGGGCGTGATGGCGTACGTGATCTCGGTGTGGAAGCCGTGCGGGTCGCTGCCGTCCGGCTCGGGCACGACGCCGACCGGGGCGATGCGGCTGTGCAGCAGATACAGACAGGGGGCGTGGTACTCGATGTCCTGCCAACGGGAGATCCGGCCCTCGAGGCCGGTGGAGCGGGCGTAGAAGGAGGGGCACTCGGCGTCGTCCATGTGGCGGCTGACCCGTACGATCCCGGCGCCCTCGTCGACCTCCGTGGTGATCGGCGTCTCGGCGACCTCGGGGGTGCCGATGTAGCCGCCGTGGAGGTAGGTCTCGTGGGAGAGGTCGAGCAGGTTGTCCACGAGGAGCCCGTAGTCGGCGTCGATGGGCTCCATGCCGCGCACCGTGACCCAGCCGGGGGCGTCGAGGTGCCGGGCGCGCGGCACGGCCTCCGGATCGGCGAGCGCGGGGTCGCCGATCCACACCCACACCAGGGAGTCCCGCTCGACGACGGGATAGGAGGCGACACGGGCGGTACGCGGGACCCGCTTCTGTCCGGGTACGAACACGCAGGCGCCGGTGGTGTCGTAGGTGAACCCGTGGTAGCCGCAGACGACACGGTCGCCGTCGAGCCGGCTCGCGGAGAGCGGGTAGCGGCGGTGCACGCACCGGTCGTGCAGTGCGACGGGGGTGCCGTCCTCCTCGGTGCGGTAGAGGACGAGCGGCTCCCCGAGGATCGTCCGGCCGAGCAGTTCCTCGCGTCCGACCTCGTGACTGTAGGCGGCGACGTACCACTGGTTCCTGGCGAAGGCGGTGAGGTGCGGCATGGCGTTCCCGTCCCTGAGAGCGGGGCGTCGGCGCCCCGCGTGCCGTGGTTGACCACAGATTCGTGACGCACGACACACCCGGGCAAGGGCTCTTCCGTCAGACGGAACACCGCCTCACCGACGGCTCCGTGTCCGGGCGGATCGCGGACCGGCGCCGTACGCCCGTTGTACTTCCTCCCGTCACAGGAGTGCCCTCGCGCCCTTCCCTGTCGTTCGGTGCACTTGGAACACTCCATGCGCGTACGACGAAGCGCCCCCGGCGGGCCGGCCCGCCGGGGACCGAGCAGAAGGAGAGGGCCCCGCCCATGCCCGAGGTCAACCGGCGCCGATTCCTGCAACTGGCGGGCGCCACCGCCGGTTTCAGCGCCCTGTCCGGCAGCATCGAGCGCGCCGCCGCGCTCCCCGCGCACCACGGCTCCGGCACGATCGAGGACGTCGAGCACATCGTCGTCCTCATGCAGGAGAACCGGTCCTTCGACCACTACTTCGGCTCCCTCAGAGGCGTCCGCGGCTTCGGCGACCCGCACCCCGTGACCCTGCCGAGCGGGAAGTCCGTGTGGCACCAGCCGGACGGCGCCAAGGAGGTGCTGCCCTTCCGTCCCGACGCCGACGACCTGGGCCTGGCGTTCATCCAGGACCTCCCGCACGGCTGGAACGACGGCCACGCGGCGTTCGCCGGGGGGAGGTACGACGGCTGGGTGGGCGCCAAGTCGGCCACCACCATGGCGTATCTGACCCGCGAGGACATCCCGTTCCACTACGCCCTCGCCGACACCTTCACCGTCTGCGACGCCTACCACTGCTCGTTCCTCGGCTCCACCGACCCCAACCGCTACTACATGTGGACGGGGTACACCGGCAACGACGGCAGCGGCGGCGGCCCCGTCCTCGGCAACGACGAGGCCGGTTACCACTGGACGACGTACCCCGAGCGGCTGGAGAAGGCGGGCGTCTCCTGGAAGATCTACCAGGACGTCGGCGACGGCCTGGACGCGGCCGGCGGCTGGGGCTGGATCCAGGACGCCTACCGCGGCAACTACGGCGACAACTCGCTGCTCTACTTCGACCAGTACCGCGATGCCGAGCCCGGCGACCCGCTCTACGACAAGGCCCGCACCGGCACGGACGCCCGGAAGGGCGAGGGCTTCTTCGACCTGCTGCGCGCGGACGTCACCGGCGGCAGGCTCCCGAAGATCTCCTGGATCGTCGCCCCCGAGGCGTTCACCGAGCACCCCAACTGGCCCGCCAACTACGGCGCCTGGTACATCTCCCAGGTCCTGGACGCGCTCACCGCCGACCCCGGGGTGTGGGCGCGGACGGCGCTGTTCGTGACCTATGACGAGAACGACGGCTTCTTCGACCACGTTGTCCCGCCCTTCCCGCCCGCCTCCGCCGCGCAGGGCGGATCGGCGGTCGACGCGAGCCCGGACGTGTTCCCCGGGAACGCCTCGCTCGTCGCCGGGCCGTACGGCCTTGGCCAGCGGGTGCCGATGCTCGTCGTCTCGCCCTGGAGCAAGGGCGGTTACGTCTGCTCCGAGACGCTGGACCACACCTCGATCATCCGGTTCATGGAGCGCCGCTTCGGTGTCCACGAGCCGAACATCTCGCCCTGGCGACGCACGGTCTGCGGCGATCTGACCGCCGCGTTCGACTTCTCCCGCCGGGACACCGCGGACGTCTCACTGCCGGGCACGGACGGCTACCGCCCCAAGGACGACCGGCGCCACCCCGACTACGTGCCCACCCCGCCGGCCACCGGCGCCCTGCCCCGGCAGGAGCGCGGCACGCGCCCGGCGCGGCCCCTGAAGTACGTGCCCCACGTGGACGGTTCGATCGACCCGGCCGCCGGGACGCTGACGCTCACCTTCGCCTCCGGCGCGCACGCGGGGGCCGCGTTCCTGGTGACGTCCGGCGATGCCGCCGACGAGGGCCCGTGGACGTACACGGCGGCGTCCGGCCGTACGGTCTCCGGCACCTGGGACCGGGGCGCGGCGAAGGGCGCGTACGACCTCACCGTGCACGGGCCCAACGGGTTCCTGCGGGAGTTCGCGGGCACGACGGGGGCCGGCGCCCCCGAGGTGACCGCGCGGCACGCCCACGGCGACCTGGAGCTGACCTTCACGGGCGGCCGTACCGGCACCACGCGGTTCACGCTCACGGGAGCGCGGGGCGGGGCACGGACGGTGCGGGTGCGGGCCGGGGGACGGGTACGGCACCGGGTGCCGCTCGCGGCGAGCCGGCGCTGGTACGACCTGACCGTCACCGTCGAGGCGGACCCGTCCTTCCGGCGCCGGTTCGCGGGCCACGTGGAGAACGGCAGGGCGGGCGTGAGCGACCCGGCGCTGGGCGGCGAGTGACGGGGGTTGCGTCGTGGGTGGCTCGCGGTAGTGTGCCCCGGTGACCACGCATTCGAACACTCCTGCAGGCTGGTACCCGGATCCGCACGGTGCGGTACAGACCCTGCGCTACTGGGACGGCACCCAGTGGACCCAGCACACCACCCCGGATCAGCAGGGTGCGCAGCAGGCGCCGCCCGCCCCGGGGGCCGCCCCGGCCATGCCCCAGCAGCCCGCCGCGCCCGACCCCCGTGTGCAGCGCCAGGTGCAGCAGCAGGCGGGGATCGCCCCGGGCGCGGCGGGCGGCGGTTCGCTGTTCAGCGAGCCGGTGCTCGTGGTGAACCAGAAGGCCAAGCTGATCGAACTCACCAACGAGTACAAGGTCTTCGACCAGCAGGGCAACCAGATCGGCTCGGTGGCGGAGGTCGGGCAGAGCGGCCTGAAGAAGGCGCTGCGGTTCGTCTCCAGCCTGGACCAGTACATGACCCACAGGCTGGAGATCCGTGACGCGTACGGGCAGCCGCAGCTGCTGCTGACGCGGCCTGCGAAGTTCATCAAGTCCCGGGTGGTCGTGGAGCGTCCGGACGGGCAGCCGGTGGGCGAGATCGTCCAGCAGAACGCGATAGGGAAGATCAACTTCTCGATCAACGCGGGGGGTCAGAAGATCGGCGCGATCAAGGCCGAGAACTGGCGGGCGTGGAACTTCGCGATCACCGACCACTCGGAGAACGAGGTCGCCCGCATCACGAAGACGTGGGAGGGCCTCGCCAAGACGATGTTCACCACGTCGGACAACTACGTCCTCCAGATCCACTTCCAGCTCCCGGAGCCGCTGCGGAGCCTTGTCGTGGCGACGGCGCTGACGGTCGACACGGCGCTCAAGCAGGACGCGCGCGGCCTGGGCTGACGCCCACGGTCGATGCGGGCTCGCGCCCGAAGCCATGCGCGGGTCCGTTGTGGTTGCTCGCGCCCACGCGGCGGAGCCGCACATCGACACAGCCCCGCGCCCCTTGAAAGCCGGGGGGTGCCCCCAGGTTTTCAGGGGCGCGGGGAACTGCGCGACCAGCCCCCACCGGCCGTCAGCCGACAACGAACCCCACCCCCCAGCCCTCCGCAGGGGCACACCACGCTTTCATAACGTCAACAATATTGTCAGCCATGGCCATTGACCATGGCCCACCCGCACCTCTAACTTCCCGGGCAGCACCACTGCGCACCACCGTCGGATCACCGTCGCCGCACAGAGGAGCCAGCCCATGCGTCGCCTGCTCGCCGCGCTCGCGGTCGGAGCGTTCGTGGCCGCCACGTCGGCCTGCGGATCGTCGGACGGTTCCTCGGGGACGTCGTCCGCGTCCTCCGGCACCACCACCACGGTCAAGGTCGGGATCATCCCCATCCTCGATGTCGCCCCGCTCTACCTGGGGCAGCAACAGGGCATCTACAAGAAGCACGGCCTGAAGCTGGAGATGACCCCCGCCCAGGGCGGCGCGGCCATCGTGCCCGCCGTGGTCAGCGGCCAACTCCAGTTCGGCTTCAGCAACATGGCCTCGCTGATGCTCGCCCAGACCAACAACGTGCCCGTCAAGGCGGTCGTCGAGGGCGTCAACTCCACCGGCGTGGACGGCAAGGACTTCGGCGCGACCGTCGTCAAGAAGGGCAGCCCCCTCTCGTCCGCCAAGGACCTGGAGGGCAAGAAGGTCGCCGTCAACACGCTGAAGAACATCAACGACACCACCGTGCGCGAGTCGGTGCGCGAGGCCGGCGGCGACCCGTCGAAGGTGAAGCTCGTGGAGCTGGCCTTCGACCAGATGCCGGCCGCGCTCGACAAGGGCCAGGTCGACGCCGCGTTCGCGGTGGAGCCCGCGCTCACCACCATCAAGGAGCAGGGCGGCACCGAGATCGCCTCGTCGTACGTGGACGTGGCGAAGGACCTCACCGTGGCGATGTACTTCACCTCGCAGAGCTACGAGCAGAAGAACCCGGAGACGGTGAAGAAGTTCCGGGAGGCGACCGAGGAGTCCCTCAAGTACGCCGACGGACACCCGGACGAGGTCCGCAAGGTGCTCACCACGTACACCAAGATCCCCTCCACCCTGCTGTCGAAGCTGACGCTGCCGAGCTGGCCCGCCCAGGCCAACCGCGCCTCCATCGAGAAGCTCATGAAGCTCGGACAGCAGGACGGTCTGTACGCGTCCGAGCCCGACCTGGACAAGCTCCTGCCGTGAGCGGCCGGAACCGCGCACACCGCGGAACCTCCGAGAACACCCTCCTCGGCCTCACCGGCCTCCTCGCCTTCCTCGCCCTCGGCGAGGCGGTGCCCCGGCTCGGCCTGGTCAAGGAGGACTACTTCCCGCCCACCAGCCGTATCGCCGACGCCCTCGGCCACGAGCTCGCCGACGGCGCCTTCTGGACCGCCCTCGGCGACACCCTCACCGGCTGGGCGCTCGGCCTGGCGCTCGCGGTGGGCGCCGGCGTCGCGGCCGGGGTGCTCGTCTCCGTCGTGCCGTATCTGCGCGAGGTCACCGCCTCGACGATCGAGTTCCTGCGCCCCATCCCCTCCGTCGCCCTGATCCCCCTCGCCGTCCTCCTCTACGGCACCGAACTGCGCTCGGTCCTGCTGCTGGTGGTGTACGCCTCCTTCTGGCAGGTGCTCATCCAGGTGCTGTACGGCATCCAGGACGTCGACCCGGTGGCCGAGGAGACCGCCCGCGCCTACGACCTCGGCACCTGGGCCCGGATCCGCCACGTGCTGTGGCCGACCGCGCTGCCGTACGTCATGACCGGGGTCCGGCTGGCCGCCGCGGTCGCGCTGATCCTCGCCATCACCGCCGAACTCGTCATCGGGGCACCGGGGCTGGGCTCCCGCATCGCGGTGGCGCAGACCTCGCAGGCCGTGCCCGAGATGTACGCGCTCGTCGTCGTCACCGGGCTGCTCGGACTGCTGATCAACGTGGGCGCACGCGCGGTGGAGCGGCGTGCGCTGGCCTGGCACCAGTCGGTGCGCGGGGAGGTGGCGGTGTGAAACGGGTCCTGCTCGGGGTGGTGTACGCGGGCGCGCTGCCCGTCCTGCTGGTCGTCGGCTGGTGGCTGGCCTCCGACGGCTCCACCAACGTCTACTGGCCGCCGCTGCGCACGATCCTCGAGGCGTTCCCCGACGTGTGGACCGGCGACCGGCTGCGCGCCGACGTGCTGCCCAGCGTGTGGCGGCTGCTCGCCGGGTACGCGGCCGCCGCCGTCGTGGGTGTGGCGCTCGGCACGGTGATCGGCTCCCACCGGCGGGTGCGCGCGGTGTGCGAGCCGGTCCTGGAGTTCCTGCGGGCGGTGCCGCCGCCCGTCCTGGTACCGGTCATCATGCTGTTCGCGGGCATCGGCGACGGCATGAAGATCACCGTCATCGCGAGCGGCTGCGTCTGGCCGGTGCTGCTCAACACCGTCGAGGGCGTCCGCGCCGTGGACCCGGTGATGGCGGAGACGGCCCGCAGCTACGGCATCACCGGCACCGCCCGGCTGCGCACGGTGGTGCTGCGCGCGGCGAGCCCGGGGATCGTCGCCGGGCTGCGGCAGGCGCTGTCGATCGGCATCATCCTCATGGTCATCAGCGAGATGTTCGCGGCCGACAGCGGACTGGGCTTCACCATCGTGCAGTTCCAGCGCGGGTTCGCGATCCCCGGCATGTGGACCGGGATCCTGCTGCTCGGGCTGCTGGGGTTCGTGCTGTCGGTCCTGTTCCAGCTGGTCGAGCGGCGGGTGCTCGGCTGGTACCACGGGCTGCGCGCGGCCGGCCGGCGGTCCTCGTGAATCCTCCAGTCATGCGAAAGGGCAGTGCATGCTCGACGTACGCGGATTGAGAAAGGTCTACGAGGGCTCCGGGCGCCGGGTGGAGGCGGTCCGGGACCTCACGTTCACGGTCGCGGCGGGCGAACTGGTCTGCGTGGTGGGCCCGTCGGGCTGCGGCAAGACCACACTGCTGAAGTGCGTCGCCGGACTGCTCACCCCGACCGGCGGCGAGGTGCTCCTGGACGGGCGCCGGGTGACCGGTCCGCCGCCCGGCATGGCGGTGGTGTTCCAGGAGTACGGGCGCAGTCTCTTCCCCTGGATGCGGGTCGGCGAGAACGTCGAACTGCCCTTGAAGCAGAAGGGGTTGGCGAAGTCCCGGCGGCGGGAGCTGGTGGCCGACGCGCTGGCGTCGGTGGGGCTCGCGGACGCGGCGGGCGCCTACCCCTGGCAGCTCTCCGGCGGGATGCAGCAGCGGGTGGCGATCGCCCGCGCGCTGGCGTACGAGCCGGACGTGCTGCTGATGGACGAGCCGTTCGCGGCGGTGGACGCGCAGACCCGGGCCGATCTGGAGGACCTGGTCCGGGGGCTGTGGCGGGAGCGGCGCATCACCATCGTGTTCGTCACCCACGACATCGACGAGGCGGTCTACCTCGGCGAGCGGGTGGTGGTCCTGTCCGCCTCCCCCACCGTCGTGCGGGAGGAGCTGCGGGTGGACCTGCCCGAGGAGCGGGACCAGGTCCACACACGGGTCGCCCCGCGCTTCGCGGATCTGCGTACACATGTGTACGAGCAGATCCAGGCGGCGAAGCGCGGGACGGCCGTGCCGGGGCCGGGCCCGGCGGTGGGGTCCCCGGCGGGTCAGGAACCGCCGGGCGACCGGGCACCGGCCCTCGTCAAGGAGGATCTCCCGGATCCCCCGGGTCCCGCGGCGGCTACTGCAGATACGCCTCCACCTCGCTGAACTGGGCCGCCGGCCAGCCGGTGTTGGCGGTCACGTTCAGCTTCAGATAGCGCAGGTCGGCGTTGCTCGGCAGGGTGACGGTGGCCGTGTTGCCGGAGGCCGGGTCGAAGCGGTAGTCCTTCGACGCGACGACCGTGGAGTACCCGGAGCCGTCGGTGCTGCCGAGCACGGACAGGGTTTCGGTGCGGGCGCCCCACGCGGAGGACGGCGGCAGCTTCAGCACGAGCCGCCGTACGGCCTGCGCGGACCCCAGGTCGACGGTGAGCGCCTGCGGGAAGGCGTTGTTCGTCGACTCCCAGTAGCTGTTCGCGTCGCCGTCGACCGCCTTGCCCGGGGTGTAGACGTCCTGGGAGCCGGTGGCCGAGGCCGGGCGGCCCTTGGCGAGGTTGCGGCCGGGGTCGGGGTCGGGGTTGCCCTGGCCGGGCTGGGGCCAGGTGGAGCAGTCCGACCAGGTGCTGTCCCAGCCGGAGTTCCCGCCGCCGTCGGTGAGCGTGAACGTGCCCGAGTTGGCCGGGTAGGGGCAGTTGTAGATGCCGGCCGCGCCCACGCTGGTGGCGGTCACGTTCTTGAAGGTGGCCGCGCCCTGCGCCTCCGCCTGGACGACGACCGTGCCGGTGTTCTTCACCGTGGCGCCGGAGACGTTGACGTTCTTGACCGGGTAGCCGGTGCCACCGCCGGAGACGAATTCGAAGGCGCTGTACGGGCTGTCGGTGATCGTGGTGTTGGTGATGTTGACCGTGGCGTTGATCTGGCTGTCGTAGGAGTCGACGCGCAGCGCGCCCATCGGGTGCTTCCAGTTGGGGTTCATCGCCCCGGCGCGGACGAGCGTGTTGCCGTCGACCGTGATCGTTCCGGCGAGCGGGCTGAACGGGTCGAGGAACTTCTGGTTGGAGATGGCGATGCCGCTGCCGAGGGCGTTGGTGTCGGAGATCAGGTTGTTCTTCACCGTGATGTCGGTGCCGCCGTAGATGGCGATGCCGTTGGCGAGGTTGGGCTGCGAGATGGTGTTGTTCTCGAAGGCGCTGCCCGTGTCCGGTGAGTAGAGCGACCACATGGCGAGCGAGTCGTCGCCCTGGTTGCGCAGGAAGTTGTCGCGGACGTGGACGTTCTTGGCGCTGCCGTTGAGGTTGAGGCCGTCGGCGGTGGTGTCGAGGATGCGGTTGTTCTCGACGACGAGGTTGTCGTTGGTGCCGGTGAGCCAGAAGCCGCACTTGAGGTGCTGGAGCCACATCCCGGAGACGGAGGAGTTCGCGCCGAGGGAGCCGTTGACGAAGTTGTCCGGGCTGCCGTCGTTGCGCTCGGTGACCTCGCCGATCACCGCGAAGTCCTTGAGGTGGACGTTGCCCGCGCTGCTCTGCTGGTTGATGAAGCTGGAGCTGTGCACCACGGAGTGCCAGCTGCCGGCGCCCTGGAGGGTGACGTTCTGCACGTTCTGGAGCGAGGAGGACACCTTGTAGTCGCCCGGCGGTATCCACACCACCCCGCCCTGGGCGGCGGAGATGGCGTCGCGGAAGGCCTGGGTGGAGTCGCCCTGGCCGCTGGGGTCGGCGCCCTTGTCGGTGACGGAGACCGCCCCGGACGGCTTGCCGGCGGCGTCGGCGACCTGCTCGAAGTCGGCGACGTCGACGGTGACCTGCACGTTGGTGGCCTGGAAGGCGATCTTGTCGCCCGTCTGGACGTCGCGGCCGAGCAGCATCCGGGCGTTGTCGAAGAAGTGGTGGGTCTTGGAGCCGGTGATCCAGCTCGTGTCGACGTAGGAGTATTTCGAGGTGACGGGGAGCGTCTTGTCGAGCTTGGTGCCGTTGACGTACACGTCGAGGCTGCCGGACTGGCCGTCGGGCACGTTGTAGGAGACGTTCACGGCGTTGGCGGCGCGCGGCACGGTGAACTCCACGCGCTGGCCGGAGCTGAGGCGTACCGCCTGCCGTCCGGAGGCCTCGGAGGCGAGCGTGCCCTGGGTGTAGTCGGGGCCGATCTTGGCACCGGTGCTGCTCGCCGACTCGGCCTCGACGGAGGTGAACGGCAGGGTGGCCCCGGCGGCCGCGTGGGCGGCGGGTGCGCCGAGGGTGACGAGCATGCCGGCCGCGAGGGCCACGGCGGTGCCGACGGCGGAGAGCCGGCCGGCGGCTCTCACGGTGGTGCGGTGGTGCGTGGTGCCGTGTGACATGGTGCTGATCCCTTCGAGTGGGGGTGCGGGGATAGCGGGTCGCGCGGTCGTGGCCGTCAGTCGCGGAGCCAGACCGCGGTGTCCTGCGGCAGCCGCCCGTCGTCGGTCAACGGGCCGCTGGAGAGCAGGGGTTGGGCGGGGGTGGGGAGTGCGACGGGGTCCTCGCCGAGGTTCACCACGCAGCGGACGCCGTCGGCGCGGGTGAAGGCGAGGACTCCCTCCGGGGCGGGCAGCCAGGTGAGCGGCCCGTCGCCGAAGACGGGGCGGAGGCGGATCGCCTCGCGGTAGAGGGTGAGCATCGAGTGCGGGTCGGCGGCCTGCCGGTCGGCGGCGTACGCGGCCCAGTCGGCGGGCTGCGGCAGCCACGGCTCCTCGCGGGAGCCGAAACCGGCGTACGGCGCGCCGGCCGTCCAGGGCAGCGGGACCCGGCAGCCGTCGCGGCCGGGGTCGGTGCCGCCGGAGCGGGCGTGCATCGGGTCCTGGATGCGCTCGCGGGGGATGTCGGCCTCGGGCAGGCCCAGTTCCTCGCCCTGGTAGACGTAGACCGAGCCGGGCAGGGCGAGGGTCAGCAGGGCGGCGGCGCGGGCGCGGCGGGTGCCCAGCGCGAGGTCGGTGGGGGTGCCGAAGGCCTTGGTGGCGAACTCGAAGCCGGTGTCGGCGCGGCCGTAGCGGGTGACCGTACGGGTCACGTCGTGGTTGCAGAGCACCCAGGTGGCGGGGGCGCCGACGGGGGCGTGCTCGGCGAGGGTGTCGTCGATGGAGGCGCGCAGCCGGGCGGGGTCCCAGGGGCAGGAGAGGAAGGAGAAGTTGAAGGCGGTGTGCAGTTCGTCGGGGCGCAGATAGCGGGCGAAGCGCTCGGCGTCGGGGAGCCAGACCTCGCCGACGAAGACGCCGTCGTACTCGTCGGCGACGCGGCGCCAGGAGCGGTAGACGTCGTGGAGCTCGTCGCGGTCGACGTACGGGTGCGGGTCGCGCCCGGCGGTGAAGTCGGGCAGCGCGGGGTCCTTGACCAGGAGGGCGGCGGAGTCGATCCGCACCCCGGCGACGCCTCGCTCGAACCAGAACCGCAGCACGTCCTCGTGCTCCTGGCGGACGGCCGGGTGGGCCCAGTTGAGGTCGGGCTGCTCGGGGGCGAACAGGTGCAGGTACCAGTCGCCGTCGTCGAGCCGGCTCCAGGCGGGGCCGCCGAACTCCGACTGCCAGTCGTTGGGCGGGAGTTCGCCGTGGTCGCCGCGGCCGGTGCGGAAGTGGAACAGCTCGCGCTCGGGGCCGCCCTCCAGGGCCTTGCGGAACCAGGGGTGCTGGTCGGAGACATGGTTGGGGACGATGTCGACGATCGTGCGGATGCCCAGTTCGCGGGCCTCGGCGATCAGTTTCTCGGCCTCGGCGAGGGTGCCGAAGGCGGGGTCGATGGTGCGGTAGTCGGCGACGTCGTAGCCGCCGTCCTTCATCGGGGAGAGGTACCAGGGGCTGAACCACAGGGCGTCGACGCCGAGTTCGGCGAGGTGGGAGAGCCGGGCGCGGACGCCCGCGAGGTCGCCGGTGCCGTCCCCGTCGCCGTCGGCGAAGCTGCGGACGTACACCTGGTAGATGACGGCGGAGCGCCACCAGTCGGTCCCTTTTCGGGCAGGGGTGGGCTGTCCCACGGTGCGTGCCTTTCTGTTCGGTGGGGGTGGCGGGCGGGGCCGTCGCCGCGGAGACGGCCGTCAGCCCTTGGTGCTGCCCGCGCTGATGCCGGCGATGATGTGCCGCTGGAAGACGAGGAACAGGGCGACCATCGGGATGCTGGCGATCACCATGGCGGCGATGAGCACGGTGAGCTGGATGTTCTGCGACAGCTGCACCAGGGCGACGCTGATGGGCTGTTTGTCGGTGTCGGAGAACACCATCAGCGGCCACAGGAAGTCCTGCCAGACGGCGACCAGGGCGAAGATCGACACCACGCCGAGCACGGGCCGTGACATGGGCAGCACGACGGACCACAGGGTGCGCAGCTTGCCGGCGCCGTCGATCTCGGCGGCCTCCAGCACGTCCTTGGGGAGCTGGTCGAAGAACCGCTTGAGCAGGTAGAGGTTGAAGGCGTTGGCGACGGCGGGCAGCCAGATGCCGAGCGGGTCGTTGAGCAGACTGGTGTGCAGGAACGGCAGGTCGGCGACGGTGAGGTACTTCGGCACGACGAGTGCCTGCGTCGGCACCATCAGGGTGGCGAGGATGCCGCCGAGGATCACCTTGCCGAAGACGGGCCTCAGCCGGGACAGGGCGTAGGCGGCGGCGGTGCAGAACACCAGCTGGAAGGCCCAGGCGCCGGCGGCCTGGACAACGGTGTTCCACAGGTGCTGCGGGAGCTGCATCAGGTCCCAGGCGTCGGTGTAGCCGCTGAGGTGCCAGTGCTCGGGGACCAGGGTGGGCGGGGTGCGGGCGACCTCGTCCGGGGACTTCATCGCGCCGGTGACCATCCAGTACACGGGGAAGAGGAAGGCGAGCGCGAACAGCAGGACGACGGCGGTGAAGACGCCCCAGTAGATCGCCTTGCCGCGCGGGCGGGCCAGCGCGGCCGGGGAGACGAGGGTACGGGTGCCGTTGCTCATGCGTCCTCCCCGTCGGTGCGGGTGAGCCGGAGGTAGAGGGCGGAGAAGAGGCCGAGGAGCACGAGCAGCATGACGCTGAGCGCGCAGGCGCCGCCGAAGTCGTTGTAGAGGAAGGCGTACTTGTAGATGAGGTAGAGCACGGTGACGGTGGAGTTCTCCGGGCCGCCGCCGGTGATGACGAACGGTTCGGTGAAGACCTGCATGGTGGCGATGATCTGCAGCAGCATCAGCATGAGGATCACGAACCGGGTCTGCGGGATCGTGACGTGCCGTATCCGCTGGAGCAGACTGGCGCCGTCCAGTTCGGCGGCCTCGTAGAGCTCGCCGGGGATGGACTGCAGGGCCGCCAGGTAGATGAGGACGGTGCCGCCCATGTTGGCCCAGGTGGCGACGAGGACGAGGGAGACGAGTGCGGTGTCGGCACCGTTGGACCAGTTGGACGTGGGCAGGTGCAGGAACCGCAGCGCCTCGTTGGCGAGGCCGGAACCGGGGTCGTAGAACCACTTCCACAGCAGGGCGCTGACCACCGGCGGGATCATCACCGGCAGGTAGACGGCGACCCGGAAGAACGCCTTGGCGTGCCGGAGTTCGTTGAGGACCAGGGCGAGGACGAACGGGACGGCGAAGCCGATGAGCAGGGCGAGCCCGGTGAAGGTGAGCGTGTTGCGCCAGGCGTCGCCGAACTCGGGGTCGTGCAGGACGCGGGTGAAGTTGTCGGTGCCGACCCACTCCGGGGCGGAGCCGGGGGTGTACTTCTGGAAGGCGATCACGACCGCGCGGATCGCCGGGTACCAGGAGAACAGGGCGAAGCAGAGCAGTCCGCCGAGGAGGAAGGCGTAGGCGCGGGCCTGGTCGCCGAGGCGGCGCCGCCGGCCGGCCCCCGACGCCGGGGAGGGCGTCCTCGCGGGGGCCGGGCGGGCGGCGGGTGCCTCGACGGGAGGGCGGGAGGCCGTCTTGGTCATCGGTGCTCAGCTCCGGGCGAGGATGCTGTCGATCTTCCCGGAGGCCTCCTTGAGGAGTGAGTCGATGTCGGCGTCCTTCTTGGTGAGGACGGCGGAGACGACGCCGTCGAGGACGGAGTAGAGCTGCTGGGCGTGCGGCGGCTCGATCTTCATCTGAAGGCTCTGGTTGCCGTCCAGGAAGCTCTGGTAGTTCTCCACGGGCACGTTGGCGTTGGCCTTCTTGACCTGCTGGTCCTTGGCGTCGGCGGCGCCGGTGAACAGGCGCGGCTCGGGCAGTCCGACGGGGCCGCCGTTCTTCTTGGCGCGGGCGTAGTCGCCGAGGAAGCCCTTGCCGGGGGTGAGGAACATGTGGTCGAGCCACTTGAGGCCGGCGCGGATCTGGGCGGGGCTGTCCTTCTTGTTGAACATGTAGCCGTCGCCGCCGATGAGGGTGCCCTTGCCGCCGGGCATGGGGGCGAGCGCGAGGTCCTTGTAGTTGCCGCCCTTCTCCTTGACCAGGATCGGGATGTTGTCGGGGGCGGCGAGGTACATGCCGAGCTTGCCGGAACCCATCATCTGCTGGGCGTCGTTGATGACGAGGAGCTGCTTGCTGCCCATGGAGTCGTCGTTCCACCGCATGTCGTGCAGGTTCTGCAGGACGGCGTGGCCCTCGGGGGTGTCGACGGTGGCCTTCTTGCCGTCGGCGCTGACGACGTTGCCGCCCTGGGAGTACAGCTCGGCGGTGAAGTGCCAGCCGCCCTGGTTCTGGGCGCTGTAGTCGGCGTAGCCGACGGTGCCGTTGCCGAGGGCGGCGATCTTCTTGGCGTCGGCGCGCACCTCTTCCCAGGTGGCCGGGGGCTTGTCGGGGGCGAGTCCGGCCTTCTCGAACAGCTTCCGGTTGTAGATGAGGCCCATCGAGTAGCCGGTGCGCGGGATGCCGTAGACCTTGCCGTCGACGGTGTAGATGTCCTTGAGCTGCTTCTGCAGCGTGGAGTAGCTCTTCAACTCCTTGACGTACGGGGTGAGATCGGCGGCCTGGTTGATGTCGACGACGTGCCGCGCGTCGGTGAAGTACGTGTAGAACACGTCCTCCATCTGGCCGCCGGCGAGCTTGGCGTCGAAGGTCTTGGGGTCCTGGCAGGGGAAGGCGTCGTGGGCGACGACGTCGATGTCCGGGTTCTGCTTCTCGAAGGACGCGATGTCCTCCTCGAAGAACTTCCGGTCGACCTTGGCGCTCTTGGGCGGCATGCAGTTGACGGTGATGCGGGTCTTGCCGCCCGCCGCGTCGTCGTCGCTGCCGCCGCAGGCGGTGACGGCGAGGGAGGCGAGGGAACAGACGCCGATCGCGACGAAGGTACGGCGGAACCCGGTGCGTGTCATCGGTGGACCCCTTTGGGCAGGAGCGTGGAAAGGCCCACGGGGGTACGGCGACCGCGCTTGGCCGATGCGTGACCGCGCATGGTCCGTACCACCCGTGACTGGCGACGCACACTCAAGCACCGGGAGGGAGGTTGCGCAATAGATCGCGCGAACTTTGCAATTATTCGACAGCAGAGCGGATCTTGTCGGCTGCCGAGTGAATCGTTTCGACGTGAGTCAGGCGCGGGGTGCCTGCGCGGTCGAGCCCCGGACCACCAGCTCCGGCTCGAACAGCAGCTCGTCGGCGGGTACGGAGCTGCCGGCGATCTGCGCGTTGAGCAGTTCGACGGCGGCCTTGCCCATGGCGTCGATGGGCTGGCGGACGGTGGTCAGCGGGGGCTCGGTGCAGTTCATCAGCGCGGAGTCGTCGTAGCCGACGACGGAGATCTCGCCGGGGACGTCGAGCCCGCGGCGGCGGGCGGCGCGGATGACGCCGAGGGCGAGCGGGTCGGAGGCGCAGATGAACCCGGTGACGCCGCGGTCGATGAGCTTGGCCGCGGCCGCGTGGCCGCCCTCGATGGAGAAGATGGCGCGGCCGACGGCGTCGTCGGGCAGCGCGTCGCCCGCCACCGCGCGGGCGGCGGCGAGCTTGCGCGCGGAGGGCATGTGGTCGGCGGGGCCGAGCACCAGGCCGATCCGCTCGTGCCCGAGGGAGGCCAGGTGGCGCCAGGCCTGCTCGACGGCAACGGCGTCGTCGCAGGAGACGGCGGGGAAGCCGAGGCGGGCGATGGCGGCGTTCACCAGGACGACGGGGATGTTGCGCTCGGCGAGCTGGCGGTAGTGGTCGTGCGGGGCGTCGGCCTGGGCGTACAGGCCGCCGGCGAACACGACGCCGGACACTTGCTGTTGCAGGAGGAGGGTGACGTAGTCGGCCTCGGAGACGCCGCCCTTGGTCTGCGTGCACAGCACGGGGGTGAGCCCGTGCTGTGCGAGCGCGCCGCCGATCACCTCGGCGAAGGCCGGGAAGATCGGGTTCTGCAGCTCGGGCAGGACGAGGCCGACGAGGCGGGCGCGTTCGCCCCTGAGCTGGGTCGGGCGCTCGTACCCGAGGACGTCGAGCGCGGACAGAACGGACTGCCGGGTGGCCTCGGAGACCCCCGGCTTCCCGTTCAACACGCGACTGACGGTGGCTTCGCTGACCCCGACCTTTTTCGCGACCTCGGCGAGACGACGTGTCATGCCGCAAGGATAACGCAAGCCGCGCAAACGGCTTGCGTTGTTGTTGCGTTGCGGTGCGTGGGGGGGGTGGGGGTTCGTGTGGGCGGGCGAGTGCGGGTGGGTGAGTGGCTTGTGTCGCGCAGTTCCCCGCGCCCCTGGGGGTGGGGTGGTGAGCTTGCGTCGTCGGGTGCGAGTGGCTCGTGGCTGGTCGCGTCCACGCGGCGGAGCCGCACATCGGTACGGTCCCGCGCCCCTGGGGCCCCTGGGGCCTGGGGCACAGGAGGGACCTCGCCAGTGCACTCCCGACCAACCCCGGCCAACTCAGGGGCGCGGGGAACTGCGCGAGCGACCACATCGCATCTGCACCCGACCACGTACAGGCACCCCCAGTCCATAAGGCGCCCGGGGCCCGACCCCGGGACCCCGGCGCCGTCGGCGACCTGAACGTCGACGGAGCCGGGGTCCAGCTCTTGGCGGGAAGGGAGCCGGAGGGCGTCAGCCCTCCACGGCCGGCACCACCCGCAGGCGCGCCCCCGCCCTCGCCGCCTCCCGCAACACCAACGTCAACCGCACATACCCCACCTCACGCAGAGTCCGAGGCGTCTCCCCCACCACCCGGCACACCCCGCCCCACCGGGGGTCGGGGTGGTGCAACGGCCGCACCGCCCCGTCCGGCTCCCCCGCATCCGCCCCCACCGCCCGCAGCCAGTGCGGCACCCCGTGCCGATAGGCGACGTCCATGATCGGGTCCTGCGCGATCTCGCGCCGGATCGCCTGCAACCCCCGGTCGTGCCCGTGCCGCTCCACCGCCGACGCGAAGTCGGCGAGCATCGGCAGCGCCCAGCTCGACTCGTGCTCCCCGAGCACCCGCGCCGCGTCCGGATGGAACAGCACGAACCGCAGCAGGTTGTCGCCCGGCATGGCCGTGGGATGCGGCCCGACCCCCGCGAACAGCTCCTCGTACGCGGAGTTGGCGAGCACGACGTCCCACCGGTGGTCGTGGACGACCGACGGGAAGGGCGTGGACTCGAGCAGCGCCGCGTAGTCCCGCAGATACGCGCGCACCTCGGGACGTCCGGGCACGGACCGCGGTACCGACCGCTGTCCCCCTGCCTGCTGCACCATCGGGTGGTCACCCCTCTTGCCCTGGGTCCCGCACTCTCCGGCCGGTCCCGCTCACCCGCCGTCACGCGGAGCCCCGATACTCGGGGCCACCGCCGACGCGTGTCAACTATCGTGGCATTCCCGCGCCGGGGACGGCTGAATCTCGCCACAGTTGTGGCGAGACCTGGATGCGAGTTCGAAGGAGCCGTTACTCTCCGGGTGGTTCGGGACACACGACACGGGTCGTCCCTGTTCATACCCGCCCTTCCTGAGAGCGCGCTGAGGAAACGGCCTGAGAGACATGGGAGTTGGGTCGGTGACGGATGGCTACGAGGTTCCGGACGCCGCGGCGACGGGGCTGCTGACGGCCGTCGTCTCCCGGGTCACCGCCCTCGCCGACCGGCTCGGCGTACCGCACGCCGAGGTGTTCGACACCGGCCGCCTTTCAGCGGCGTCGGGCGTACCGGATCCCGTGGTGAAGGCGCTGCTCGCCGGGCGTCCGGCGGGCGAACCGGACCTCCAGGCCCGCTTCCTGCAACGGCTCGGACTGTTGCGCCGGACCCGGCTGAAACCGAACGGCCGCAAGTACACCCAGCAGGAGATCGCCGACGGCGCGGGCATGTCGCGCCAGCAGGCCGGCGCGCTCATCAACGGCGACCGCCGCCCCACGATGGAGCACTGCGACGCCATCCAGCGCTTCTTCCGCGTGCACGCCGGCTTCCTGACCGCCGACGACCCGGACGCGCTCGCCACCGCACTCCAGCACATCGAACAGGACCTGCTCCAGCAACTCGCGGACCGCGGGGGCACGGCGGGCCGCCCGGAGGGGCCGGACCGCGAGCGTACGGGCCAGGAACGCGCCGTGCGCGAGGACGGGACCGCCGCGCACGCGGACGCGCCACCCGCCCCCGACGATCCACTGGAACGGCTGCTGCAGGACCACGGCGTGCGCGGCATCGCCTGGCGGGCCGCGCAGTTGCCCACCGACCAGCACCGCGACAAGGTCGCGGAGTGGCTGGACATGCTCCTGGAGAGCGTCAAACGGCCCGAGTCCTGAGCCGGGAGGGGGAAGACCGACCATGGGCATTGGCAGGGACATGCGCCGTCTGTGCGGCGCACTCGTCGCGGAACTCACGCTCCCGGCACCGGCGGACCCGTCCGCCCTGTACGCGGCGCTGTGCTCCGGCATGAGCCGGCGGCGCGGCCGGCCCGTCCAGTTCCGTACCGCCGTCTTCCCGCCCGGGACGGCCAGCGGGCTCTGGCTGGACATGGCCGAGCAGGACCTCGTCGTCGTCGAGGAACGCACCGCCCCCGACCACCAGTTGGTGATCCTGGGCCACGAACTGTGGCACATGAGCGCCGGGCACCACGGCCACCACGTGGAGGGCGCCGCCGTCGCCGCGCGCTTACTGAGCGACACCGCCGATCTCCAGGCCACCGTCCACTCGGTGGCCGCCCGCACCCGGTTCGACCTCGCGCACGAGAAGGACGCCGAGAGCTTCGGCCTGCTCCTCGCCAGCAAGTGCCGTACCTGGCTGGCGGGTTCCTCGATGCGCGGTCCCGTGCGCCGCGACGACCTGGCCGGGCGCATCGAGGCGTCGCTCGGCTACCGCGGACCGCAGGGCTAGAGGGGACTGGCGCACCGACACGATGGACGGCTCCGGCTACTACCTCCCCTCCGCCGCGATGGCGGTGGCGCTCACCGTCAAGGCGCCCGCGTTGCGGCGCGCGTGGCGCGATCCGCTGCTGCGCTCGGTGTGCGTACTGCTCGCGCTGGCGGGCCTGGTCTTCTGCTTCGCCGCGCCGCCGACGATCGCGCAGGTCAACGAGTGGACCGGCATCGTCAACTTCTCGGCGCCGCTGGTGTACTGCCTGCTGAGCGCCTTCAGCGCGTCCTGTCTCGTGCTGGTGGTCAACTGGCGCGGCGGACCGCCCGCCCGGACCCGTCTGATCAACCGGTGGATCACCGCCGGGTACGGCGTGGTGATCGTCGCCCTCGTCGTGCTGTTCGTGCTCGGCAGCGCGCCGGTGGAGCGGCTGCGGGACTTCGACACGTACTACGCGCGCACGCCGTACCTCCGCGAGCTGATCGTGCTCTACCTCGTGGCGCTGACGGTGGCGGGCGTCGCGATGAACGTCATGTGCGGGCGCTGGGCGCTGCAGGTGCGGGGCTGGCTGCGGGCCGGGCTGCTGATCATCGTCGTCGGCTATCTGTTCAACCTGGCCTACCTGGCCACCAAGTTCACGGCGGTGATCGCCCGCTGGCGCGGGGCCGACCTGGACTATCTGAGCAGTGACTGGGCGCCGGTGCTGGCCTCCGCGGGGGCGCAGATCAGCGCGGTCGGGTTCTGCATCCCGCTGGCCTGCCGGCGGGCCGGGGACAGCTGGCAGACCTGGGCCACCTACCGTCGGCTCGGCCCGCTCTGGCGCGAACTGCGGCCGGTGGCCGCGCAGTCGCACCGGGGCGTGCGGATCGCCTGGTGGTCACCGGCCGAACTGCGGGTGACCCAGCGGGAGTCCGACATCCACGACGGCATGCTCGGCCTGTACCCGTACTTCGACGCCGGACTGCGCCGGCGCGCCCGGGACGCGGCGCTGGCCGCGGGGTCCGACCCCGAGCAGGCGCGGGCCGAGGCCGACGCGGCGATGGTGGCGGCGGCCGTACGGGCCCGGGCCGCCGACCCGGAGGGCAGGCTGATCGACGCGGCCGGCGCCCACGACGACGCCCGCCGCGCCACCGCCGAAGCGGCCCCGTCCGCCCCCTCCGCCTCCGACGACGGTCCCCGGGACCTCGTGCGGATGTCCCTCGCCCTGCGTCAGTCACCCGTCGTCGCGGCCGTCCGGGGACGGACCGCCACCAGGTCAGGAAGCGATCTCCATGAGTGAACCCGTCGGCACCGCCAGCGGTGCCGCACCCCGTCGTGCCGTCGTGATCGGCGGGGGCATGGCCGGCATGCTCGCCGCCGCCGCGCTGAGCGCGTACGCCGAGGTCACCGTCGTCGAGCGCGACGCGCTGCCCGAGGGCCCCGAGCCGCGCAAGGGGCTGCCGCAGGCCCGGCACGTGCACGTGATCTGGTCCGGGGGCGCCCGGGCGATGGAGGAGCTGCTGCCGGGGGTGACCGACGCGTGGCTGGCCGGCGGGGCACGGCGGATCCCGCTGCCGACGGGGCTGGTGTCGATGCAGCCGCGCGGCTGGTTCCGGCGGTGGCCGGAGATGCAGTTCATGATCGCGTGCAGCCGGGACCTGCTGGACTGGGTGGTGCGCGAACGGGTGGTCAAGGACCCGCGGGTCACCGTGGTGCAGCGGGCCGAACTGCTGTCCCTGGAGGGTGACGCCGGGCGGGTGACGGGCGTACGGGTACGGGCGACCGACGGCGAGGAGCGGGTGCTCTCCGCCGACCTCGTCGTCGACGCGGCCGGGCGCGGCTCCCGGGCGCAGCGGTGGCTGGGCGAACTGGGCGTGGCGGACGCGCCGATGGAGGAGGTCGACTCCGGGCTCGCCTACTCCAGCCGGCTCTACCGGGCGCCCGCGGGCACGGAGGAGTTCCCGCTGGTCAATGTGCAGTCGGACGCGACGGTGCCGGTGCCGGGGCGGACCACGACCATCGAGCCCGTGGAGGGCGGGCGCTGGCTGGTGACGCTGTCGGGCACGCGGGGCGGCGAACCGCCCGCCTCCGCCGAGGAGTTCGAGACGTTCGCGCGGGAGAGCGTGCGGCATCCGGTGGTGGGCGAGCTGATCGCGCACGCGGAGCCGCTGTCGGAGCCGGTGCTGACGCGCAGCACGGTCAACCGGCGGCGCTACTACGAGAAGGTGAAGGGCTGGCCGGAGGGGTT
The DNA here is from genome assembly GCF_036226765.1 of Streptomyces sp. NBC_00670. Taxonomy (NCBI): domain Bacteria; kingdom Bacillati; phylum Actinomycetota; class Actinomycetes; order Kitasatosporales; family Streptomycetaceae; genus Streptomyces; species Streptomyces sp. NBC_00670. The sequence goes on along the minus strand of NZ_CP109017.1, from coordinate 6,315,108 downwards.
CGTCGCGATCGGCGACTGTGTCGCCACGTACAACCCCGTGTACGGGCACGGGCTGTCGGTCGCGGCGCAGGGCGTGCTCGCGCTGCGCGACGAGGTGGCCCGCGCGGGACTTTCCGCGGCGGGCCTTTCACGGCGGGTGCAGCGGGCGGTGGCGCGGCCGGTGGCGACGGCGTGGTCGCTGGCGACGAGCACGGACATCCACTATCCGGGGGCGATAGGCAAGGCGCCGGGGTTGGGCAACCGGGTGCTGGGGGCGTACGTCAACCGGTTGATGCTGACGGCGACGGGGCGGCCGTTGGTGGCGCGGGCGTTCTTCGACGTGGTGACGCTCTCGAAGCCGGTGACCGAGCTGGTGCGCCCGGCGGTCCTCATCGCGGTCCTGCGCGGCCCGCGCCGCGAGCGCCTCGCGGAGCCGCCGTTGACTGAGGCGGAGTGGGGGGCGGTGCGGGGCGGGTGACCGGCTGGGGGATGGGTGGCGGTGCGGCCGGTTTTCCCGCCCCCGCCGCCCCTTCCCGTCCCACCCCGGGGGGGGCAAGCCCCCGGACCCCCAGAAGATGCGCAGTTCCCCGCGCCCCTGTCGACGGACATGCGCCCCCGAGCCGTCAGGCGCCCACCGTCACCGCCGTCGCCAGCAGGCCCCGTCCCACGGTCCACCGGCCGTCGAACGCCCGCACGACGCGGCCGTCGACGAGCGGCCCGTCGACCAGCAGCGACGCCCGGAAGCCGCCGGACGTCGCGGAACCGGCGGCGGGGCGGATCTCCACGTCCGCCTCGAGGAAGTCCAGCCATCGCCCGGTCAGCGGGAACCACGCCTTGTAGACCGATTCCTTCGCGCTGAACAGCAGCCGGTCCCAGTGGACCGCCGGGTGTGCCGCCGACAGCGCGCGCACCCGCTCCCGCTCGCCGGGCGCGGCCACCGCGTCGAGCACGCCCTCGGGCAGCGCCTCGTGCGGCTCGGCGTCGATGCCGAGCGAGGCCAGGTCGCCGGCGCGGACGAGGGCCGCCGCGCAGTAGCCCGTGCAGTGGGTCATGCTGCCGAGCAGCCCCTCGGGCCAGCCCGGCGCCCCGCGCGTACCGGGCAGCACCGGCGCCGGCGCCACGCCGAGCTTCTCCATCGCGCGCCGCGCACAGACCCGTACCGCCGTGAACTCGCGCCGCCGCTTGGCGACCGCGCGGGCGACGACGGCCCGCTCCTCGGGATACAGCGGCGCGTCGTCGACGGCCGCCTCGGCGCCGTAGGCCTCCACGGCGACGACGGACCCCGGAAGCAGCTCCTCGATCACCGGTTCTCCCCTCCGCACGCGGCACGGCCGACGGCAACGACGGTAGCCCATGCGTGGCACTGCTCCGGAGGCCCTATGATCGCCCCAACACCTCCCACGGACGCGTCGAAAACGTACGTCGCCGCGGTGTGCCTCCTACTCCCTCCGGCCGGGCTCGGCCTGCTGTGCCGTGCCCGCGCGACCCCGAAAGGCGGCCTGCATGGTTTCTCCCGTACGCGTCTGGCTCAACCGCACGTACGCGGAGAACGTGTTCTTCATCGATCAGCTCCGACGAAATCCCGACGGCCGTGCCGTCGAGGTCCATGCCACGCACGGCGACGCCGACTCCCCCGTGCTGGCCGCCGCCGACACGGCCGAGCTGGAACCGGAGGGTCTGTCCCCGGCCGCGTACGTCGAGTACGCGCTCGCCCAGTGCCGCCGTCGGGGCATCGACGTGTTCGTGCCCCGGCTGCACCAGGAGGCGGTCGTCGCCCACCGCGCGGAGTTCACGGCCGCCGGTACGGCGCTGCTGGCGCCGTCCGCCGAGGCGGTCGCGGTGTTCGGGGACAAGGTGACGGCGTACGAGGCCGCGCGCTCGGTGGGGCTGCCCGTGCCGCCGTGGTTCCGGGTGCGCGACGAGGGTGAACTCCTGCACGCCGTGGAGGAGTTGGAGTCCGCCAGGCACACCGCGTGCTTCAAGCCGGCGGACGGCGCGGGCGGTGTCGGGTTCCGGGTGGTCACCCGGAACCGGTTCTCGCTGGCGCAGCTCGCCGGTTTCCCGAGCCCGCAGGTGCCGCTGGACCTCGTCGTCCGGGCGGTCCGGGAGGCCGGGGAGCCGGTGAACTGGCTGGTCATGCCCCGCCTTGGGCAGCCGGAGGTGTCCGTGGACTGTCTCACCGGGTCCGACAACCGTGTCCGCATGGCGATCGGCCGGACGAAGAACGGCCGCCGGCGCGGGTTCACGCTGCACGAGCGCTGGATCACCCCGGCGGTGCGGCTCGCGGAGACGTTCGGGCTGCACCATCTGTCGAACATCCAGTTCCGTATGTTCGAGGACCCCGGGCACCCCGAGGGCGTCCGTCCCGTCCTGCTCGACGTCAACACCCGCCCCGCGGGCGGGCTGCACCAGCTGTCGCTGTGCGGCGTGAACGCGCCCTGGGCCGCCGTCCGGCTCGCCCTCGGCGACGATCCGGGCCGGGTCGTACCGCCGTGCGTCGGGGACGACTACGCGGTGGTCTCCGGGCCCCGCCCGGTGCGGGCGGTCGGGGTGCCGAAGCCCCGGGAGGCGGCCGCGGGTTCCGCGCGGGCCGCGGCCACTCCCCTGCCTCTGTAGCCGCCCCGCCCGCGCACACATTCCCAGCCGGTCCGGACCAATTGCCGTCGTCCCCCTTGACGCCGCAATTGGTCCATACCAAATTGATGAGCGCACCCTTCCGCAGCACCTTGCTCGCACCGTCCCGCTGCGTCCGGCACCACTGCGTCCCGCACCACCCGGCACTCCCGAATTCCCCATTCCCCACAGGGAGATCGCGTGCGCACTCCTCGCTCATCGTCAGCCTCGTCAGGTTTCCTGGGGCGCTCCAGACGCGCCCTCGTCGCCGTGCTCGGCTCCGCCGCGCTGGCCCTCGCCGGGGCCCTCGCGGTACCCGGCACGGCCCACGCGGCCAACGTCCTGTCCAACCCCGGCTTCGAGTCGGGCTCCCTCTCCCCCTGGTCCTGTTCCGGCAACCTCGGCTCGGTCGTCTCCTCCCCGGTGCACGGCGGCTCCAAGGCCCTCGCGGGCGCGGTCACCTCCAGTGACAACGCCCAGTGCACCCAGACCGTTTCCGTCCAGCCCAACACCGCCTACACGCTGAGCGGTTGGGTCCGGGGCTCGTACGTCTACCTCGGCGTCGACGGCGGCGCCTCCACGTGGACCTCCTCGCCCTCCACGTACAGCCAGCTGAAGGTGCCGTTCACCACCGGCGCCTCCCAGACCAGCGTGAAGCTGTACGTCCACGGCTGGTACGCCCAGGGCACCTACTACGCCGACGACATCGCGCTCGACGGCCCGGGCGGCGGCAACAGCTCCGACACCCAGGCGCCCAGCGCGCCGACGAACCTGACGTCGACCGGCAAGACGTCCTCCAGCGTCTCGCTGTCCTGGTCGGCGGCCTCGGACAACGTGGGCGTCACCGGCTACGACGTCTACAGCGGCGGCAACCAGGTGCTCAGCGTCTCCGGCACCAGCGCCACCGTCGGCGGGCTGTCGGCGAGCACCGCCTACACGTTCACCGTCAAGGCGCGGGACGCGGCCGGGAACACCTCGGCGGCCTCCAACTCCGTGAGCGTCACCACCAGCGCGGGCAGTGGCAGCGGCACCGGCTTCAAGCAGGCGGCGCCCTACCTCTACCTCGGCTGGGGCGACCCGCCGAGCGCGACCTCGGTGATGAGCGCGACCGGCATCAAGTGGTACACGATGGCGTTCATGCTCGACTCGGGCGGCTGCAACCCCGCCTGGGACGGCAGCCGGGCGCTGACCGGCGGCGTCGACCAGAGCACCATCAACCAGATCCGCTCGGCCGGCGGCGACATCGTGCCCTCGTTCGGCGGCTGGCAGGGCAGCAAGCTCGGCGCCAACTGCTCCTCCGCGGGCGCGCTCGCCGGGGCGCTGCAGAAGGTGATCGACGCCTACTCGCTCAAGGCGATCGACATGGACATCGAGAACACGGACGAGTTCGAGAACGAGGCCGTCCAGGCGCGGATCCTCACCGCGCTGAAGACGGTCAAGGCGAACAACCCGGGCCTCAAGACCATCGTCACCTTCGGCACCTCGACGACCGGGCCGACCTACTACGGCAACCGGCTCATCGAGCAGGCCAAGTCGCTCGACGCCGGAATCGACGTCTTCACCATCATGCCGTTCGACTTCGGCGGCGGCTCCGACATGTACGGCAACACGGTGAACGCCGCCGAGGGCCTGAAGGCCAAGCTGAAGTCGACCTTCGGGTGGGACGACGCCACCGCCTACTCCCACATCGGCATCTCCGGCATGAACGGCCTCTCCGACCAGCAGGAGAACACCACCCCGGCGATCTGGACGTCGATCCGGGACTGGGCCAACTCGCACCACATCGCGCGGCTGGCGTACTGGGCGGTCAACCGCGACCGGCCGTGCGCGGGCGGCGGCGTGGTGAGCAACTGCTCCGGGATCTCCCAGAGCGACTGGCAGTTCACCTCGATCACGGCCGGTTTCACGGGCTGAGACCCGCGCTCCGGCGTCCGGCTCAGCGTGGGGGTACCCGCTCCGGGTACCCCCACTTCCGTGCCAACTCCCTCAGCCTGGGCGGCAGTTCGGCCTCCGGGTCGGCGGGACGGGCCCGCTGGACGCGACCGGACTTCAGGGTGCCGCTCCAGTCGCCGAGCTGCGGGCGGAAGGTGCCGTGGTCCTTGCTGCCGTAGTCGAGCATGCCGGGCTCCCACGGCACATCGAGATACCCGCACAGCGCCCGGGTGGCCCGTTCGGGGTCGGCGGTGAGCTCCTCGTACGTCAGCACGTGCGGGTCGAGGTGCTGCCGGGCCTCCTCCAGTTTCTCGGCGTACTCCAGCACCTCGGCGCGGATCGCGGCGTGGTCGGGGTCGGTGCGGCGGCTGGTGAGCGAGGTGACGACCGCGCCGGGCTCGCGCAGCAGCAGGATGTACCGGGCGTCGGGCCAGCACCGGCGCAGCCGGGGCCAGATGAGGGTGTTGGCCGGGGTCTTGTCGACGATGACGTCCTTGCCGCTGCGGGCGAGTTCGAGGTGCAGCACCCGGTCCCAGAGGACGTGCTCCAGCTCCGCGCGGTCCAGTTCCAGCGCCTTCATGGCCTCGGCGGTGAAGTCCCGGGACAGACGCACGTGCAGGGTGCGCAGATGCATCTCGTGCGGGGCGCGGATCCGGCTGTGGCTGTTGAGCAGGACCCGCAGCAGGGTCGAACCGGAGCGGACCGAGGAGAGCACGAAGACCGGCGAGGACACCAGCCGCGGGGCGCACGGCGCGGTGTACGCGGCGGTCTCCGGGGTGCGCGGGCCGGGTACGGCGTCCAGGGTGCGGCGCGGCGGGCTCACGGCCTGCATCACCAGTCTGCCGCGCCGCCTCAGTCCCTTGCCGATCACTGTGAGCCGGGGGTCCCGCACGGTGCCGCTCCCTTCCCTCGCGCGCCTTCGTCTGCTGCTCCGCATTGCAGGGGCGGCGGGCGAAGGGAAGGTGACGCGGAGGCGAAGCGCGGGGGCCGCGGCGGCCGGCGCACCGGTGGTGACCTGCGCACTTACCGCTCTCTTAATGTTTCATGGGAACGCGCGTCCGGCGGGCTACCGCAGATAGGCCAGGCCCGGGTGGACGGCGGTGTACCCCTCCACCAGCCTGCGGGCGACGTCGACCGAGTCGACGAGCGGGTGCAGGGCGAACGCCTTCACCGCGGTCGTACGGGACCCGGACGCGGCCGCCGACAGCACCTCGCGCTCGACCGCCTTCACCGCGCACACCAGTGCCGTGGCGTGGCCGGGCAGCGGGTCGACGGCGACCGGGTGCGCGCCGTTCGCGTCGACCAGGCAGGGCACCTCGATGACGGCGTCGGCGTCCAGGGCGGCGAGGGTGGTGCCGTTGCGGACGTTGAGGATGAGGGTGGCGCGTTCGTCGCGGGCGATGGCCCGCATCAGGGCGAGGGCGACGTTCTCGTAGCCGCCGGAGAGGTCCTCGGCGGCGCGCTCGCCGGCGCCGGCGGTCTCCCGGTTCTCCGCCATGTAGGTGGCCTCGCGTTCGGCGCGGGTGCGGTCCCACAGGTCGAGGGCGGGGATGTCCGGGCGGGCGGCGCGGGCGTAGAAGTCGGCCTGCTGGTCGAGGAGGAAGGCGCCGCGGGTCTTCTCCACCTCCTGGTAGGCGCGGACGGTCTCGCGGTTGAAGTAGTAGTAGTGCAGGTATTCGTTGGGGATCGCGCCGAGGGAGCGCAGCCAGTCGGGGCCGAAGAGCCTGCCCTCCTCGAAGGAGCCGAGCAGGGCGGGGTCGGCGAGCAGGCGCGGGAGTTCGTCGCGGCCGTCGACGTGGAGGCCGCGGACCCAGCCGAGGTGGTTGAGGCCGACGTAGTCGATCCACGCGGTGGCGGGGTCGGCGCCGAGGGTACGGGCGATGCGGCGGCCGAGGCCGACGGGGGAGTCGCAGATGCCGAGGACACGGTCGCCGAGGTGGTGGGACATGGCCTCGGTGACGAGGCCCGCGGGGTTGGTGAAGTTGATGACCCAGGCGTCGGGGGCGAGGCGGGCGATGCGGCGGGCGAGGTCGGTGGCGACGGGGACGGTGCGCAGGCCGTAGGCGATGCCGCCGGCGCCGACGGTCTCCTGGCCGAGGACGCCCTCGGCGAGCGCGACGCGCTCGTCGTTCGCGCGGCCTTCGAGGCCGCCGACGCGGATGGCGGAGAACACGAAGTCCGCGCCGCGGAGGGCTTCGTCGAGGTCGGTGGTGGAGGTGACGGTGAGGCGGGTGTGCTCTGGGTGCTGGGTGGCCTGGTCGGCCAGGACGCGGGTGATGGCGGTGAGGCGGGTGGGGTCGAGGTCGTGGAGGGTGAGGTGGGTGATGCGGTGGGGGTTTTCGGTGTCGGCGAGGAGGGCGGCGTGGACGAGGGGCACGCGGAATCCGCCCCCGCCGAGGAGGGTGAGCTTCATGAAGCCTTCCGGTTCGTACGGGTTGGGCTCCCCTCATTTTCCTCGCCCCCGCCGCCCTTACCCTTCCCATCCTTGACAAGGGGCTCCGCCCCTTGGACCCCGGGGGAGCTCGGGTGGGTGGGGTTGGGTGGGGAGTGCGGGTGGGTGGGGGGCTGGTCGCGCAGTTCCCCGCGCCCCTGAAGGGCGCGGGGCCGCGCACCCGGCCACGTACCCCAAGCCCTCTCCCCCTCCCCCTCCTCCGGCCGTCCGGCCTTCCTGCGGCATGCTGTGGGGGCCGCCCGCGTCGTCCCAGCCCGCGCCGAAGGAACCGTCATCGTCGAACAGCCACCCCGCTCCGCCCCCGACCGGCTTCTCTCCGTGCTCGCCGCGTTCGATCACGCGCATCCCGCCCTCTCCCTCTCCGAGATCGCCCGCCGCGCGGCGCTCCCGCTCACCACCACCCACCGTCTCGTCGGCGCGCTCACCGCGTGGGGCGCGCTGGAGCGGGACGGGGCCGGCGTGTACCACGTCGGCCTGCGGCTCTGGGAGGTCGCCGCGCTCGCCCCGCGCGGCCTCGCGCTGCGGCAGGTCGCGCTCCCGTACCTCGAGGACCTCTACGAGGCCACGCACGAGAACGTGCAGCTGGCCGTCCGCGACGGCGGCGAGGTCGTGTACATCGAGTGGCTGTCCGGCCGCAGCGCCGTGGGCGTGCACATCCGTGTCGGCGCCCGCTGGCCCCTGCACGCCACCGGCGTGGGGCTCGCCCTGCTGGCCCACAGCGACCAGTCCGTGCAGGAGGAGTACTGCGCCGGCCCGCTCGCCGCGTTCACCCCGCACACGGTCACCGACCCGGCCCAACTGCGCCGCCGGCTCGCCGAGGTGCGCCGCGCGGGCGTGGCGGTGAGCAGCCGCCAGATCACCGACGACGCGGTCTCGGTGGCGGCACCGGTCCGCGGCCCGGACGGCCGGGTGACGGCGGCGGTGTCGCTCGTCGTCCCCCTCGACGACGTCCACCTCCCGGCGCTCACCCCGACCGTACGCCTGGCCGCCCGCGGCATCAGCCGCGCCCTGGGGTGGCGCCCGGCAACGCCCTGAGCGACACGGAAGCCGCACGGCGCGGGGGGAGTGCGCCGTGCGGCTTCCGACCGTGAAGAGGGGGGAATCGGCGGCCGGGTTCCACGGACGCGGATCTTCTTCGACGACGGGCCTGCGGCGCACACGAGCCGCGCACCCCCCTCACGGCCGGGCCGTCCACCGGCTCGCGACCCGCTCCCACTCGCACCCCCACGCCGCGATCCGCCGCCGCCGCACCGCCCACGCGGCAGCCATGTACGCCAGCCGTCCCAGCACCAGCACCCCGGCTCCCGCGAGAATCCCGGACCCGATGGCCCGGCTGCGGATCTGCTCCGCCGTGAGCGGCGGCTCGGCGAGCGCGCCCGCCGCGTCCGTCCACACCCGTACCCGGTCCCCCGCCGTGAGCCCGGGCGCCACCTCGGCGGTGGCGGTGCGGACCGTCCCGTCGGCCGTGGTGTACCGCACCTTTGCCGGGTAGCGGCTCTCCTGCTCCTCCTCCGACCCGGGCTCCGGGTGCCGGGGCACGTCCTGGACCAGTACGGCGGTGGTGTGCCGCCCGGCGTCGACCTGCGCGCGGGCGCTGTGCGTCGCCCGGTCGTACACGGCGGTGCCGACGGCGTACCCGGTCAGCGGCGTGGCCGCGGCGACCACCGCGCCCAGCAGCAGTCCGGCCCAGGCAAGGAGCAGGTCCCCGGGCCGGCGCAGCGGGCCGGGGCGCCAGCGCCACCAGCGGTCGGCGGAAACGGCCGGCGGCGGTTCGGCACGCGGAACGAGGTCGGGCATGTCGCCTCCTTCGTACGACATCGGACAGGACGGACGGGACGGACGGGGCGGCCGGCCCCCGACGGTCAGGCGGGGCCCGCCGGGCCGACCGGTGTCGCCAGGACGGGATGGCGCCGCGCCGAGTCCAGCGCGGCGGCCGCCCCACGCACGGCGGCGGTGTGCGGCCGGGGCACCGGCCGGACGGAGGTGTTGAGCTGCCGGGCGAGCCGGTGGACCAGCTCCGGGCGCAGCGCGCCGCCCCCGCCGAGCAGCGGTCCCCGTGCGAGCGCGTCGACGAACTCCGGGCGGGGGTCCTCCCGCACGAGGCCGGTGACCGCCTCGGTGACCCGGTCGGCCAGTCGCCTCGCGGTCAGTGTCGGCAGATCGCCGGTGCCGTGTTCCACGCGGCGGGCGGCGGAGACGGTGCCGTCGCACAGCAGGGCGACCTCGGTGAGCTGGGCACCGAGGTCGACGACGAGCAGCGGCCGGGACAGGTCGGCACCGGCCGCGAGCGCGAGCGCACGGACGGTGTCGATCGCCAGCACGCTGCGCGGCCGCAGCCCGGCCAGCACCGCGGCGAGCTCCGCCCGGTGCTCCGCACCGCCGAGCACCGGGGTGGTGCACACGATCACGGGGCGGGCGTACCGGGGGACGCGGGGGGCGAGCAGCCGGGTGAGCAGCCGCGCGGCCCCGTCGGAGTCGACGATGGCACCGCGCTCGACGGGGCGGACGACACCGGCGTCGTCCGCGGGACCGAACGAGACCGTGGGCGCGTCGAGGATGGTGTGTGCCCGGGTCCAGACGCGCGTCCGGGCGCTGCCGAGGTCGAGCGCGAGGCCCGAGGAGCGCCGCAGCGCCCGCCACGCGGGCTCGCGCCGTGCGGACGTCACCGGTTCACCTCCCTGGTCCGGTGGCAGGGGGCGCAGTAGCGCGCCTGGGGGACGATGCGGAGGCGGGGCAGGTCCATGGGGTGGCCGCAGCGCAGGCAGAGTCCGTAGCTGCCCTCGTCCATCCGGGCGAGGGCGGCCTCGACGTCGGCGAGCACCATGCGGGCGGACGCACACAGCTTGACGTGCACCTCCAGCTGCGAGGGCACGCCCCGCTCCCGGGCCCGCTGGGCCCGCGCGGGCGCGACATGCCCGAGCTGCGCGAGCTGATCGAGCCGAAACGCCCGCTGCTCGACCAGACCCTCCCGCAACCCACCCAGCTCCCCGGGCCCGATCCCGGCATTGACACCACCGACAACGACCTGATGCTCCATCGCTTACCCCTCTCCGAACGGGACGCGACGCGGACGGCTGCCTACGAACCCCGGCCGCCCCCTGCTTTCAAGGGGCGCGGGGAACTGCGCGAGAAGCCCCCACCCACCCGCACCCCGGGGTCCAAGGGGCGGAGCCCCTTGAAGGGACGGGAAGGGTAGGGGCGGCGGGGGCGAAGAAACCCTCGTCACCCCACCCGCTGCGCACACGGCACGCACGACCCCGCATAGGGAAGGATCTCCAGCCGCTCCACCGGAATCGGCTTCGCACACCCCCCGCACACCCCGTAGGACCCGTCCTCCAGCCTCCCGAACGCCGCCTCGATGTCCTTCAGCGCCCTCCGCACAGCCATCCGCTGCGCCGACACCAGGTCGTCGGCGACCGCGTCCCCCTGCCCCTCGCGCAACGCCTCCAACTGCGCGAGCCGCGTGTTGCGCTCGTGCTCCAGGCGCTGCCGGGCCTCGTGCATGCTCAGACGCCCGGCGGACGAGCCGGCGCGGGCGGTGTCCAGCGACATCGCAACAGGTCCTTTCCACGAAAAGCGGCTCCGGGGCCCGGGCCGGCCCGTCCGTCCCTCACGTCGGACGGACCGACCCCGACCGGGGCCGACGGGCGCCCCGGGAGCCGGGCGGGAAGCTGACGGTCTCCCCGCTCGCCCTCCACCCTCGTCGACCACCCCTGAACGGGCCATCGGTCGCGGACCCCATTTCCGGTGGGTCGCGCAGTGCACTCCGACGGGCCCCCCGGCCCCCGCGCGCCACGCAGATGGGGCCCGCTCCCCATCGACCCCCGCCCGCCCGGCACGGCAGTCTTGGCACTGGGGCGGCCACCGCGCCACCCCACCCTCCGTGACCCCACGGCCGGTGGCCGCCCGCGAACGGCGATAGTGGACGTACGCGCACACCCGACACGTACCGAACGACCGAGCACGTACCGCACGACCGAGCGCGTACCCGATGACAACGACGGAAGGCATGACCCCCGGTGTCCCTGTTCTGGCGGATCTTCGGCCTGAACGCCCTCGTCCTGGGCGCGGCCACCGCGCTCCTGCTGTGGGCCCCGGTGACCGTCTCGGTGCCGGTGGTGCTGACCGAGGCCGTGATCCTGCTGGCCGGCCTCGCGGTGATGCTGGTGGCCAACGCCGCCCTGCTCCGCATCGGCCTGGCCCCGCTGGAGCGGCTGTCGCGGCTGATGTCCACCGTCGATCTGCTGCGCCCGGGGCAGCGGCTGCCCGTCCCCGCGCAGAGCGGCGTCGCGGAGCTGATCCGCACGTTCAACGCGATGCTGGACCGGCTGGAGACCGAGCGCGCCACCTCCAGCGCCCGCGTGCTGTCCGCCCAGGAGGCCGAGCGGCGCCGGATCGCCGCCGAGCTGCACGACGAGGTCGGCCAGAGCCTGACCGCCGTGCTGCTCGGCCTGAAGCGCGCCGCCGACCAGGCACCGGAACCGCTCCGCGAGGATCTGCGGCAGGCGCAGGAGATCACCCGGGAGAGCCTGGACGAGGTGCGCCGGCTGGCCCGCCGGCTGCGTCCCGGCGTGCTGGAGGACCTCGGCCTGATCGCCGCGCTCACCTCGCTCGCCACCGACTTCGCCACCCACACCGGACTGCGGGTCGTGCGCCGGCTGGAGAACGGGCTGCCCCCGCTGGACCGGGAGGCGGAGCTGGTGCTCTACCGGGTCGCCCAGGAGGGCCTGACGAACATCGCCCGGCACGCGGAGGCGGAGTGCGCCGTGCTCGCCCTGCGCCGCACCGGCACCGCCGTCGTCCTGGAGATCACCGACGACGGCCGTGGCATCGGCCCGGCCCGGGAGGGCGCCGGCATCCGCGGCATGCGGGAGCGCGCCCTGCTGCTGGGCGCCGCCCTCGACCTCTCCCCCGCCCCCGAGGGCGGCACCCGGCTCCTGCTGACCGTGCCCACCACGACCGTGCCCCCCGCCCCGACCGAGCCGCCGCCCGCCCCCGCCGCACCCACCCGGAAGAACGCCTGACCCATGACCGAACCGACCACCCCACCGGCCGCCGCCACCCGCACCCGCATCCTGCTGGCCGACGACCACGCCCTGGTGCGCCGCGGGGTGCGGCTCATCCTGGAGGGCGAACCCGACTTCGAGGTCGTCGCGGAGGCCGGTGACGGCGCCGAGGCCGTCCAGGCCGCCCGAACCCACCGCCCCGACCTCGCGATCCTGGACGTCGCCATGCCGCGCATGACCGGACTCCAGGCCGCCCGGGAGCTCTCCCAGCTCCAGCCCGACCTGCGCATCCTCATGCTGAGCATGTACGACAACGAGCAGTACTTCTTCCAGGCCCTCAAGGCCGGCGCGTGCGGCTACGTCCTGAAGTCGGTGGCCGACCGCGACCTGGTCGAGGCCTGCCGCGCTGCGGTACGGGGCGAGCCGTTCCTGTACCCGGGCGCGGTCACGGCGCTGATCCGCAACTTCCTGGACCGGGTCCGCTCGGGCGACGAGGCCCCGGACAGCGTGCTGACGCCGCGCGAGGAGGAGGTCCTCAAGCTGATCGCGGAGGGCCACTCCTCCAAGGAGATCGCCGACACCCTGTTCATCAGCATCAAGACCGTCCAGCGCCACCGGGCGAACCTGCTGCACAAGCTCGGCCTGCGGGACCGCCTGGAACTGACCCGGTACGCCATCCGGGCGGGCCTGGTCGAACCCTGACCGTCCGGCCGGGCTCCCACCCCGGCCCGCTCCCCCCTGACACACCGGCACGGCACGCGTCGGACGACCTCGCGCGCCGACCTGCATACCCATACCCCGTACCCGTATCCGTACCTACCCACAAGCCGTACGGCTGGAGCCCTCCTGTGAAACGCGTCGACCGCGTGCAACGCGCCTCCCGTGTGCGGGCCGTCCTGGCCCTCGTCGTCCTGGCCCTGTCCGTGTACATCGCGCTCACCGTCCCGCCCCGGCTGGGGCTCGACCTGCGCGGCGGCACGCAGATCGTGCTGCAGACCCGCGACTCGGACACCGCGAAGGCGGACGCGGACGCCACCGACCGGGCCCTGGAGGTGCTGCGCCGCCGGATCGACGGACTGGGGGTGTCGGAACCCAACCTGGTCCGCTCCGGCGAGGACCGGATCATCGTCGAGCTGCCGGGCGTGCAGGATCCGCGCCAGGCCGCCGACGTCCTCGGCCGCACCGCACAGATGACGTTCCACCCCGTCCTCGGCACCGCCGCCCAGCAGGACTCGGGCTCCTCCGGCGGGCGCGTCCTGGCCGACGAGGACGGGCAGCGGCTGCGGCTCGGTCCGGCCGCGATGACCGGCGAGCACGTCAAGGGCGCCGAGGGCCGGATCGACCCGCAGCAGGCGGTGGGCTGGTTCGTCACCGTGGACTTCGGCGGCAAGGGCAGCGACCTGTGGGCGAAGCTGACCGGTGAGGCCGCGTGCAACCCGGCCGGGGACCCGGCCCGCCGGGTGGCCATCGTCCTCGACGACGAGATCATCTCCTCGCCCCAGGTCGACCCGTCGGTCTCCTGCGGCACGGGGATCGCGGGCGGCTCGACGCAGATCACCGGCGGGTTCTCCGACAGCGAGGCGAAGGAGCTGGCGCTGCTGGTCAACGGCGGGGCGCTGCCCGTGCCGGTGGAGACGATCGAGCAGCGCACGATCGGCCCCACCCTGGGCGCGGAGGCGATCACCGCGAGCGCGTGGGCCGCCGTCATCGGCGCGGCGCTGACCTCGCTGTTCGTGATCGTCGTCTACCGGCTGCTCGGCGCGCTCGCCACCCTCGCGCTGGCCTGCTACGCCCTCGTCTCCTACGCCGCCCTGGCCGCGCTCGGCGCCACGCTCACCCTGCCGGGGCTGGCCGGCTTCGTGCTGGCGATCGGCATGGCGGTGGACGCCAACGTCCTGGTCTTCGAACGGGCGCGGGAGGAGTACACCGCGCGCCGGAGCACGACCCCGCGCACGGCGCTCAACGTGGGCTTCCGCAAGGCGTTCAGCGCGATCGCGGACTCCAACATCACCACGCTGATCGCGGCCGGACTGCTGTTCTTCCTCGCCTCGGGGCCGGTGCGCGGCTTCGGTGTCACCCTCTGCATCGGGGTGCTGGCGTCGATGTTCAGCGCGCTGGTCATCACCCGGGTGCTGGCCGAGTTCGCCGTCAACCGGCGTGCGGTGCGCACGCGTCCGGCGTGGTCCGGCATCGACCGCACGGGGCGGGTGCGGGCCTGGCTGGGCCGCCGCGACCCGGATCTGATGCGGCGGCCGCGGCGCTGGCTGGCCGTGTCGGGGGTCGCGCTGGTGCTGGCGACGGCGGGCATCGCGATGCGCGGGGTGGAGCTGGGAGTGGAGTTCACCGGCGGCCGGCTCATCGAGTACTCCACCCCCCGCACCGTCTCCGCCGACGACGCCCGGGAGGCGCTCGCGGACGCCGGGTTCCCGCGCGCGGTCGTGCACTCCTCCGCCGACGGCGATCTCACCGTCCGTACGACCGATCTGACCGACGCCGAGGAGCGGGAGGTACGGGAGGCCGTCGGCGAACTCGGCGGGAAGACGGCGAAGGTGCGCGACGAGATGATCGGGCCCAGCCTCGGCGACGAACTGCGCACCAACGCGCTGCTCGCCCTCGGCGCCGCCCTCGCGACCCAACTGCTGTATCTCGCCGTACGGTTCCGCTGGACGTACGCGACCTCGGCCGTGGTGGCGCTCGCCCATGACGTCGTCCTGCTGATCGGGGTGTTCGCCTGGCTCGGCAAGCCGCTCGACGGCGTCTTCCTGGCGGCCCTGCTCACGGTCATCGGCTACTCGGTCAACGACTCCGTCGTCGTCTTCGACCGGGTCCGCGAACTCACCGCCGGCGACCGGAGCGGACCCTTCGTGAGGATCGCCAACTCGGCGGTCCTCAGCACCCTGCCACGGACCGTCAACACGGGGATCGGGGCGCTGTTCATCCTGGTCGCCCTGGTGGTGCTGGGCGGCGACACGTTGACGGACTTCGCGCTGGCCCTGCTCATCGGCATCGTGGTGGGCACGTACTCGTCGGTCTTCACGGCGACCCCGCTGGCCGTGGCGCTACAGGGCCGCGAGACGCGAGGGTCCGGCGGGCGCGGCGGACGGCGCGACGGCGGCTCCGAGGGCGCGCGGGGCGCCCGTACGCCGTCCCGGGCGTCCTGACCGGGGAGGCGACGAGACGAAGGGGGCGGTGCATCCCGTACCGCCCCCTACCGCCCCCTTCACTCCTTGAACTCCCGCACACGGAAAGTGATTTCCCCGCTTTACCTCTTGACGGCCGGGGCACCGGAGAGCACATTGAGCGCGCGCTCTGAGAGCGCTCTCAGCAGGCTCCCGGAGTGCATGCACCACCCGCGTACCCCCACTCCCCGTACGTGAAGAGGCATTCATCAGATGACCGAGACATCCTCCTCCGGCAGCCGCCGGACCCACCACAGACGCCGTTCACTGCGGCGCGCGCTCGTCGCCGTCATCGGCACCCTGGGCCTGGCGGCCGCCGCGGCGACCGCCACCACCGGTTCCGCCAGCGCCTCGGCGCCCACTCCCCCGGCGGGCTGGTCCCAGGTCTTCCTGGACGACTTCAACGGTGCCGCGGGCACCGGGGTCGACACCAACAACTGGCAGTACGACACGGGCACTTCGTACCCCGGCGGCGCCGCCAACTGGGGCACGGGCGAGGTCGAGACGATGACCTCCAGCACCAGCAACGTCGCGCTCGACGGGGCCGGCAATCTGCAGATCACCCCGCGCCGCGACGCCTCCGGGCACTGGACCTCCGGCCGCATCGAGACCCGCCGCACCGACTTCCAGCCGCCGGCCGGCGGGAAGCTGCGGGTGCAGGCCCGCATCCAGCTGCCCAACGTCACCGGCGCGGCGGCCAAGGGCTACTGGCCGGCGTTCTGGACGCTGGGCGCCCCGTTCCGCGGCAACTACCAGAACTGGCCGGCCGTCGGTGAGCTGGACATCATGGAGAACGTCCAGGGGCTCAACACCGACTGGGCCACGATGCACTGCGGCACCAACCCGGGCGGCCCCTGCAACGAGACGACCGGCATCGGCGGTTCGACCCCGTGCAGCGGCACCACCTGCCAGGCCGGGTTCCACACCTACGCGATGGAGTGGGACAGGTCGACGAGCCCGGAGGAGGTGCGGTTCTACCTCGACGGGGTCAACTTCCACACCGTGCGGGCCAATCAGGTCGACGCGACGACGTGGGCGAACGCCACGAACCACGGCTACTTCGTGATTCTCAACGTCGCGATGGGCGGGGGCTTCCCGGGCGCCTTCGGCGGCGGTCCGGACGCCGGCACGGAGCCGGGGCACCCGATGACCGTGGACTATGTGCAGGTGCTGTCGTCCTCGGGCGATGGGAGCGGTACCACCCCGCCGCCGACCGGGAACCGGGATGCCTACGGGACGATCCAGGCGGAGTCGTTCGACAGCCAGTCGGGGACGTTCACGGAGTCCACGTCCGACAGCGGCGGCGGCCAGAACATCGGCGCGGTCGCGAACGGGGACTGGGCGCTCTACAAGGGCGTCAACTTCGGGTCCAGCGCGGCGCACCAGTTCAGTGCGCGGGTCGCGAGCGGGGCGGGGAGCGGGGTGAGCGGTCTGGTCGAAGTACGGCTGGACAGCCGCAGCGCGGCGCCGATCGGGAGTTTCGCGCTGGCGAACACGGGGGGCTGGCAGAGCTGGCGGACGGTGCCGGCGAACATCAGTGGGGTGACGGGGACGCATGACGTCTACCTGACCTTCACCAGCGGCCAGCCGGCCGACTTCGTCAACGTCAACTGGTTCACCTTCGGCCACTGAGGTGCAACCCCCGCCGCCCCTGCCCGCCCCCGGGCTCCCGGCGTCCCCCCTGGTCGGGGGAGGCCGGGAAGCCGGGAGGCGGGGCAGGGGCGGCGTTCCTTCATGGCGGGGAACGGCATGATGCCTGTCTGTTCCACCCCGCTTCAGGACGCCGGAACCCGCACCCCGTACGCTCAGCCGGGATCAGCCCTGCGGGACCAGCTTCCCCCGCTTGAGCATCAGGGTCTCGTCGCAGGCGGCGGCGACCTCCCTGGAGTGCGTCACGACGATCACGCACTTGCCGTCGTCGTGCGCCAGCTTCTGGAAGACCTTGATGATGCCGGCGGCGGTCTCGTGGTCGAGGGCGCCGGTCGGCTCGTCGGCGAAGAGGATGTCGACCTCGCAGGCGAGCGCGCGGGCGATGGCGACGCGCTGCTGCTGGCCACCCGAGAGTTGGAGGGTGCGGCGGGTGCGGTCGACGGGCTCGATGCCGAGGAGCTCGAGCAGTTCGTTGGCGCGCTGCTTCCTGCGGCCGCCCCTGACACCGGTGATCTCCATGGCGGAGGTCACGTTCTGGACGGCGTTCATGTAGGTGAGCAGGTTCAGTGACTGGAACACGGTGGCCACGTGCCGGTTGCGGTACGTGCCGAGTCCGAGCTCGGCCACGTCGCGGCCCTGGAAGCGGATGCTTCCCGAGGTGGGCGCGTCGAGGCCGCTGGCCAGGGACAGCAGCGTCGTCTTGCCGGAGCCGGACGGGCCGACGACGGCGTACATGCGGCCGGTCTCGAAGGCGTACGAGACGGACTTGAGGACGACGCGGCGACGGTTGCCGGTGCTGTACGTGCGGGTCACGTCGGCGAGTTCGAGGATCGGCGCGGCCGGTGCGCCGGGTGCGTTCGGGTCGGTGGCGGGAGCGGTGGTCACGTCAGTTGCCCTTCGTGAGGATGTCGCGCGGGTTGAGGCGCAGGACGCGGGCGCCGGGGACGAGGGTGGCCAGGGCGGCGATGCCGAGTCCGGTGGCACCGACCTCGGCGATGTCGGCCGGGCCGAGGTGCACGTCGAGCGAGTCGATCGGCCCGGCCTCGGGCCCGCCGTCTTCCCGCATGCTCACGCCGTTGGGGTCGCTGGGGTCGCGTCGGAGGCTGTCGTTCTCGGCATCCTGCCTGGCCGAGTCGACCTCGCCGGCGAGCAACTTGTTGCCGATCGCCTCGGAGAGGAACTGGCTGCTCACGCCCGCGAGTCCGATCGCGATGACGGCGCAGGCGACGACTTCGACGAGGTGCTGGCCGAGCAGCTTGGGCTTCTTCTCGCCGAGGGAGAGCAGGACGCCCAGCTCGCCGCGGCGCTCGCGCAGGTTGGAGGCGACAATGAGGGCGAGGATGAGCGTGCCGGCGACGGCGACGAGCCACACAGTGACCGTCGCGAAGCCCGCGGTCTTGGTGATGGGGCCGACGAGCGTCTTGTACTGCTTGTCGTTGACCGAGATCGGGAAGATCTGGAGATCTGCGCCCGCCTTCCGGGCGTCTTCCTTGAGCCGGCCCAGGTCATCGGGGTCGGCCAGCGTGAAGGTGGCCGCTCTGAGGGTGCCGCCGTCCTTGGTGGTCTTTCCGCCGAGGAGGCTGGCTCCCTCGATGCTCGTGTAGACCTGGTTGGCCGGGTCCATCATCGCGGGCACGTACTGGCCCGTGTCGGCCGTGCCGTTCTTGTAGATGCCGATGACCTCGAACTCGTGCTCCGAGGTGTCCACGCCCGGCATGACCTCGCCGATCTTGAGTTTGGCCCTGTCACCGATCCCGAGCCTGTTCTCCTTGGCCACCCGCTCCTCGACGACGATCTCGTCCTTCTTGGTGTCCGGCCCGATGCCCTTTCCGGCGATCATCCTGGAGTCGCCGTTGCGGAAGGCGCTCACCTCGGAGAGCTTGCGCACTCCGTCCACCTTGAACAGGTCGGTGCCGGCGCTGTCCTGGCCGACAGGCGCCGGGACCGGCTGGTAGAGCTTGGTGGTCGCGGTGGGGAAGGCTGCTCCGTCGGCCGTGTAGTTGCAGTCGGTGACCACCGACGACCCGCAGATCTTGTCGACCAGGTCGCGCTTCAGATCGCCGGCAGATCCGATGGTGCCGGGGTTCGGCCCGCTGCCCTGGTTCCCGTCGTTCTTGCCCGACGCCATCAACCCGTTCAGGTCGAGCTGCATCGTGGCCGCCGCGCCCACGCTCTTCTTGGCGCTGTCGGCCGCGCGCGCCGCCGCCGACCGGATCAGAAAGCCGGACAGCGCCAGGGTGCAGACGACGAAGAACAGGCCGACCAGCGTCAAGGTCTTGCCCGGGGCTCCGGTGAGCCGCCACCACGCACGTTTGGAGAAGTTCATGGACGGCACGCTATGAGGCCGGCGTTTTGAGTGACATTTGCCAGGAGAGTCACTCACGCGCACTCTCATACACGAATCAAATACGGCATCTGGTAGACGTGACGGAAACACCGGAAACGGTCGGAATCCCTTCGGCCGCGCCCCGGCTTCTCAGGAATTTCTCAGAAACGGCGAAAGGGCGGTGCCCGTGCGGGTTTTAGTGGTCGAGGACGAGCAGTACATGGCGCGCGTCCTGGAACTCGGGCTGCGACGCGAGGCCATCGCCGTCGACGTCGTCCACGACGGGACGACGGCCTTGGAGCGGGTCACGGTGTACGACTACGACGCCGTGGTCCTGGACCGCGACCTGCCGGGGGTGCACGGCGACGAGGTGTGCCGCCGCATCGTCGCCATGGGCGCGGAATGCCGCGTGCTGATGCTCACAGCGGCCGGCCGGCTCGGCGACAAGGTGGAGGGCCTGGGCCTCGGCGCAGACGACTATCTCGCGAAGCCCTTCGACTTCCCCGAACTGGTCGCCCGACTCCGCGCCCTGTACCGGCGCAGCCCCATGGCTCACTCCCCGACCCTGACATTCGCCGGCCTGACCCTCGACACCCATAGGCGCCAGGCGGTCCGCGACGGCACGGAAATCAGACTCACTCCGAAGGAAATGGCCGTCCTGGAACTGCTGATGCGCGCCAACGGCGGAGTACTGAGCGCGGAATACCTGCTCGACAAGGCGTGGGACGCGCACGCCGATCCGCTCACGAACGCCGTCCGGCTCGTGGTGCACACGCTGCGCAAGAAGCTCGGCGAGCCACGACTCGTGCACACCGCGATCGGCGCGGGCTATTACCTGGGCGCGAAGTGAGGCGGCCTCGGAGCCGCGAACACCGGCCGCGCACACTGAGCATCCACACCCGGCTCTTCCTCGGCTTCGGCACCGCGCTCGCGGCCTGCTCCACACTCATGGTGGCGATCATCTACACCGGGATCCGTTACCTGCCGACATACGACTTCACGACACCGATCGCCCTGCCGCGGACCGAGGCGAGCCCGCCCCACGTCGCACCGACGTACGAGCCGGACGTCCAGGACCCGCCCCTGAAGCGGGGCGAGCCGATCGATGCGTCCGGCCTGATCCGCGACAAGGAGGATGTGTGGGCCACGGTCCTCGCGCTGTCCATCGGCGGCGTGATCGTGGTCCTCGGCATCGGCCTGGGCGCGGGCTGGCTCCTGTCACGCCGGCTGCTCGCACCACTGCACACCATCAACCGGGCGGCGGCCAAGGCCGGCGAGGGCGACCTGACCTATCGGATCAACGCCCAAGGCCCCCACGACGAACTGAAGCAGCTCGCCGACACCTTCGACACGACGCTGGCGCGCCTTGAGGAATCGTTCGCGGCGCACCGGCGGTTCGCCGCGAACGCCTCACACGAACTGCTGACACCGCTCGCGACAACGCGGGCGATCCTCCAGATGACCGGCAGTGACACGTCGGAGGAGGAGTTCGCCGAACTGCTGCCGATGCTGCGCGAGACCAACGAGCGCAACATCCAGGTCGTGCAGCAGTTGCTGCGGCTCGCGGCAACGGAGCGGGAGATCCATGACACCGAACCGGTGGACCTGGCCGAACTGACGGAAAAGACCGTCGCCGAGCAGCGGGCCGGGACCGGCAACGTGACGATCACCGCCGCGATCGACACCCGCGAACCCTGGGAGGTCATGGGCAGCGAGACGCTGCTGCGGCAGCTCGTCGTGAACCTCCTCGACAACGCCTGTACGCACAATGTGTCCGACGGGACGGTCGATGTACGGGTCGACCGGGTGGACGACGCGATCGTCCTGGAGGTCGCCAACACGGGTCCGGCGGTCGACCCCGAGGCGGTGGACCGGCTCTTCGAACCCTTCTACCGGGCCCGCCCCCGCGTGGCCAGCGACCGCAGCGGCCACGGTCTGGGCCTCGCGATCGTACGCTCCATCGTGCACGGCCACCACGGCACCGTGACGGCACGGGCGCGGGCCACCGGCGGTCTCCTCGTACGCGTCGAGCTGCCGGCCTGGCAGGAGACCGATGGGGCTCCCGTGGGAGCACGTTGAGGAGGACACGTGGACGGCAGAAGCGATTTCCCGCAGGCCCGGCTCAGCGACGCTCTCGCCGCCGCGGGGGTGCCGGAAAAGGAGGTGGCCGACGTACGGGGACTCGGCGGTGGCACCTTCAACACCGTCTTCCGGGTGCGCCGGACCGACGGCACCCAACTGGTGGTGAAGCTGGCACCCGATCCGAGCGAGCCCGTACTGCGGTACGAGCACCGCATCCTAGCCACGGAGGCCTGGTTCTACGACACGGTCCGGAAGGCCACCGGCGTCCCCGTACCGGCCGTCCTCACTCCGCCCGGTGACAAGGGCACCGCCGCCGGCGACCACCTGGTCATGTCGGAGTGCCCCGGCGGCAACTGGTACGAGTTGGGGGACGCGGTGGAGGCCGGTGACCGGCGACGCCTGCGCACCGAGCTGGGGCGCTTCACGGCCGCCCTGCACTCGATCACCGGCGAGGCCTTCGGGTATCCGGCCGAACCGCTGGGTCCGTTGCGCGGGAGCTGGCGGGAGGCGTTCCTCGAGATGGTCGGCGCCGTCCTCACGGACGCCGGGCGCTTCGCCGTCGAGCTGCCCGAAGACGCCGATCGCATCCGGGAGTTGTTCGCGGCGCAGAGCGCGGTCCTCGACGAGGTGAGCACTCCGCGGCTCGTCCACTTCGACCTGTGGGACGGCAACATCCTGGTGGACCGCGGCCCGGCGGGCGCACGGATCGGCGCGCTCATCGATGCCGAGCGGGCCTTCTGGGGCGATCCGCTGGCCGAGTTCGTCTCGCTGTCGCTCTTCGACGACATGGAGCGTGACGACGCCTTCCTGGAAGGGTACCGAACGGCGGGCGGCACCGTGACGTTCGACGCGTCCGCGCGACGGCGGCTGACCCTCTACCGTTCGTACCTCTACTTGATCATGTGGGTGGAGGCGGTGCCACGCCGGTTCGACGCCGAGCGGTGCGCCTGGCTCCGTCGGCAGGTCGTACAACCCCTCGCGGCCACCTTCGATCTCTGGGCGGCCCAGGGGCGGGAAAGGCCGGCATGATCGCGACACCGGCCTCCGGCGCTACACCGCGCGTACACGTCCCCGGGCTGTACGCCCAGGCCGAGCGGGAGAGGAGGCTTCTGCTGGCTCCCCCCCCCCGGACGCCCCCGGACGCCCCCGACGTAGTCGCCAGACGGCGCATCACCGACCTGTATCTGGCGTACACGCGCCTGCGGTTGCGCCGGACACGAGACGAGGACGCCACGTCGTTCCGCCGCCCGTCCACATGCGTCGCGGAGGTGACCGACGACCTCCGCTTCACCGGTGGCAGCCTCGTGGGTGCCGCGCGGGAGGAACTGCTGTCCTGGCCGGCCGAGTACGGACTGGAGGGCACTGTCCGGCCCGCGTGTCCGACCGACCGGAACTCTCGGTCGAACAGTGGTCCCCCGGCTCACCCCTGACCGCGCGGCGCGTCGAGGAGCCACCGGCCGGGGCGTGCGGAGGGAACACGGGAAACCGCCCCCTCACCCCACCTCCGCTCGAAACATCGCCGGCGTCAGCCCGGTCCGCTGGTGGAAGTACTTCGAGAAGTTCGCCGCGTCCGGGAACCCAAGAGCCGCGCCCACGCGGCCCACCGGCACATCCGTATGCGCCAACAACCGCTTCGCCTCCAGCACCACCCTCTTGTCGATGAACCCCTTCGGCGTCTCCCCCGTCGCCGCGCGCACCGCGCGCACCAGCGTGCGCCGGCTGTACCCGAGCGCATCCGCGTACGCGCTCACGCTGTGGTTGGTCGCGAAGTCCCGTTCCACCGCCTCCCGGAACCGCCCGAACGTCGTGCTGTCCGCCCCCTCCGCTCCCGGCCGCCCCGCCGAGCCGACGGCGAGGTGGGCGAGGCGGTACAGGAACGCCGTCAGCGTGTGCCGCAGCACCGCCGTGTGCAGGCTCAACGGCAACGTCGCCGTGTCGACGTACTCCCGCTCCAGCTGCCGCAAGCAGTGCCGCAGCGCATCCAACTGCGCCGGATCGGGGCGCAGCAGCGGCGGCAGGTCGTACCGGTACAGCCCCGTCGCCTCGACGATCGCCCGCGGCAGGAACCCGGGCTGCATCGTCAGCGCGGTCCCCCGGTACGCGTGCGCGGGCCGGAACCGGTGGACCTGCCCGGGCCGGATCCACAGCACGTCACCCGCCCGCGCCTCATGATCGGTGAAGTCGATCATGTGGGTCACCGGCCCCCCGGTGAACAGCATGACGACGTGGAAGTCCACCCGGTGGACCCGCTCCGGCACCGCCCGGGACTGCCACGTCGGCCCGTCCTCCCCCATGGGCCCGATCTGCATCCCGACCCCGCTCACGCTCGCGCGCGGATCGAACGGAAAGGTCTGGATCGCCCCCGCCGGTCTCTGCGAGGGGCCGATCTCCTCGTCGGAGGTCTGGAACGCGTCTCCGTAGGTACCCGTGCCCGTGTCCACCATGTCCGTCTCGTGTGAGTTCATCCGGCCGCACGGCGCCCGCCGACCGGGGCCGTGTCCCACTTTCACCGAAGCGTGGCACAGTGCGACCTGGCCCGCCAAAAGTCAGACTTTTAGATTTGAAGGCGTCCGACCGGTCTATCCGCATGATGTGAGGACTTCTTGAAGATGAGTATTCAGAACCTCGGCCGCCCCGGCCGCCTGGAGTGGACCGAGCTCGACCGCCGTGCCGTCGACACGGCCCGTGTCCTGGCCGCCGACGCCGTGCAGAAGGTCGGCAACGGCCACCCGGGTACGGCGATGAGCCTGGCCCCGGCGGCGTACACGCTCTTTCAGAAGGTGATGCGGCACGACCCGGCCGACCCGGAGTGGACCGGCCGCGACCGCTTCGTCCTCTCCCCGGGCCACACCTCCCTCACGCTCTACACCCAGCTCTACCTCTCCGGTTACGAGCTGGAGCTGGACGACCTGAAGGCGTTCCGCACCCACGGCTCCAAGACCCCCGGCCACCCCGAGTACGGGCACACGGCCGGCGTCGAGACGACGACGGGACCGCTGGGCCAGGGCGTGGCCAACGCCGTCGGCATGGCGATGGCCGCCCGCTACGAGCGCGGTCTGTTCGACCCGGAGGCACCCGAGGGCGAGTCCCCCTTCGACCACACCGTCTGGGCGATCGTCTCCGACGGCGACCTGGAGGAGGGCATCTCCGCCGAGGCCTCCTCGCTCGCCGGCCACCAGCGGCTCGGCAACCTCGTCTTCCTCTACGACGACAACCACATCTCCATCGAGGGCGACACCGCGACCGCGTTCTCCGAGGACGTACTGAAGCGCTACGAGGCGTACGGGTGGCACGTCCAGCGCATCGAGCCCGCCGAGAACGGCGACGTCGATGTGCACGCGCTGTACACGGCGCTCGGTGAGGCGCAGGCCGAGACCGCGCGCCCCTCGATCATCGCCATGCGCACGATCATCGCCTGGCCCGCCCCGCACGCCCAGAATACCGAGGCCGCGCACGGCTCGGCGCTCGGCGCGGACGAGGTCGCGGCCACCAAGCGCGTCCTGGGCTTCGACCCGGACAAGAGCTTCGAGGTCGCCGACGACGTCCTCGCGCACACCCGCAAGGCGCTCGACCGGGGCGCGGAGGCGCACGCGGCCTGGGACAAGGAGCTGGCCGGCTGGCGCGAGGCCGACGGCGAGCGCGCGGAGCTGTTCGACCGGGTCGTGGCCGGCCGCCTGCCCGAGGGCTGGGAGGACGCCCTGCCGGTGTTCGAGGAGGGCAAGGCCGTCGCCACCCGCGCCGCCTCCGGCAAGGTGCTCCAGGCGCTCGGCGCGATCCTGCCCGAACTGTGGGGCGGCTCCGCCGACCTCGCCGGTTCGAACAACACCACGATCGACAAGACCAGCTCCTTCCTCCCGAAGGGCAACCCGCTCCCCGAGGCCGACCCGTACGGCCGCACGGTGCACTTCGGCATCCGCGAGCACAGCATGGCCGCGGAGATGAACGGCATCGCGCTGCACGGCAACACCCGCGTGTACGGCGGCACGTTCCTGGTCTTCTCCGACTACATGCGCAACGCCGTACGGCTGTCCGCCCTCATGCAGCTCCCGGTGACGTACGTCTGGACGCACGACTCCATCGGCCTCGGCGAGGACGGCCCCACGCACCAGCCGGTCGAACACCTGGCCTCGCTGCGCGCGATCCCCGGCCTCAACGTCGTCCGCCCGGCCGACGCCAACGAGACCGCGCTCGCCTGGGCCGAGATCCTGCGCCGGCACGCCACGCACCCGGCCCCGCACGGCCTGGCCCTGACCCGCCAGGGCGTGCCGACGTACGCGCCCAATCCCGAGACGGTCAAGGGCGCCTACATCCTCCAGGAGGCCTCCACCGGCACCCCGGACGTCATCCTGCTCGCCACCGGCTCCGAGGTGCAGCTCGCCGTAGGCGCCCGGGAGCAGCTGGAGGCCGAGGGCGTCGCCACCCGCGTGGTGTCGGTGCCGTCGGTCGAGTGGTTCGAGGAGCAGGGCCCGGAGTACCGCGAGCGGGTACTGCCGGCCGCCGTGAAGGCGCGCGTCGCCGTCGAAGCCGGCATCGGCCTGACCTGGCACAAGTACGTCGGGGACGCCGGCCGCATCGTCTCCCTCGAACACTTCGGCGCCTCCGCGGACGCCAAGACGCTCTTCGCCGAGTTCGGGTTCACCGCGGAGCACGTGGCCGCCGCGGCGAAGGAGTCCCTGGCCGCCGCGCGCGGCTGACCCGCGCCGCTTCCCGCCCGCATCCGCAGCAGAAGGAAAGAAAGATCACTGTGACCACCGAAGGAACGTCCGCCGCCTCCTCCCCCGAGCCGCTCGCGCTGCTGGCGAAGGAGGGTGTCTCCGTGTGGCTGGACGACCTCTCCCGCCGCCGTATCGCCTCCGGCAACCTGGCCGGGCTGATCGCGGACAAGCACGTCGTCGGCGTGACCACCAACCCGTCCATCTTCCGCGCGGCCATCGGCTCGGGCGAGGGGTACGAGGAGCAGCTCGCCGACCTGGCCGTGCGCGGGGTGACGGTCGACGAGGCCGTACGGATGATGACCACCGCCGACGTACGGGCCGCCGCCGACGTGCTGCGCCCGGTGTACGAGGCGACCGGCGGCCGGGACGGCCGGGTCTCCATCGAGGTGGATCCGCGGCTCGCGCACGACACGGACGCCACGGTCGCCGAGGCCGTGCAGCTGTCCTGGCTGGTCGACCGGCCCAACGTGATGATCAAGATTCCGGCCACCGGGGCCGGGCTGCCCGCGATCACCGAGGTGATCGCCCGGGGCATCAGCGTCAACGTGACGCTGATCTTCTCCCTGGCCCGCTACCGCCAGGTGATGGACGCCTACCTCACCGGTCTGGAGCAGGCCCGGGAGCGCGGCACGGAGCTGTCCGGCATCCACTCGGTGGCCTCGTTCTTCGTCTCCCGCGTGGACGCCGAGATCGACAAGCGGCTGACCGCGCTGGGCACGGACGAGGCCCTCGGCCTGCGCGGCCGCGCGGCGCTCGCCAACGCGCGCCTGGCCTACCAGGCGTACGAGGAGCTCTTCGGGACGGAGCGCTGGGCGGCCCTGGAGAGCGCCGGAGCCAACCGGCAGCGCCCCCTGTGGGCCTCCACCGGGGTGAAGGACCCCGCCTACAAGGACACCCTGTACGTGGACGAACTGGTCGCCCCCGGCACCGTCAACACCATGCCGGAGGCCACGCTGGACGCCACCGCCGATCACGGTGACGTCCGGGGTGACACGGTCACCGGTGGGTACGCGCAGGCCCGGGCCGACCTCGACGCGGTGGCACGGCTGGGCATCTCGTACGACGAGGTGGTCGGGCTGCTGGAGGACGAGGGCGTGGCGAAGTTCGAGGCCGCCTGGCAGGAGCTGCTGGACGCGGTCGCGGCCTCGCTGCGCGGCAAGGACGGCGCCGACGACGACGGCAAGGAGGTGCACGCCTGATGAGCGACGACGAGACGGCCGCCAAGGCCACCAAGCGCGCGGCCAAGGGCACGAGGAGCAGGGCCACCGGGTCCGCCGGGACCGGGTCCCGGGCTGCCGGGCCCAAGGCGGCCCGGGCATCCGAGGCCCAGGCAACCCCAGCCCGGGCAACCGAAGGGACGCCACAGAGTCCCGAGGAGTCCCAGGAACCCACAGCCCCACAGAACTCCCAGAACCCCCGAGCCGCCCAGGAAGCCGTGGGCGCCTGCGCCACCCCGGACGAGCTGCTCGGCGACTGGGCCAACGAGCTGCGTGACCCCCGGGACCGCCGGCTGCCCCGTATCGCTGGCCCCTCCGGCCTGGTGATCTTCGGCGTCACGGGCGACCTGTCCCGCCGCAAGCTGATGCCGGCCGTGTACGACCTGGCCAACCGCGGTCTGCTGCCGCCGGGCTTCTCACTGGTCGGGTTCGCCCGCCGGGACTGGGAGGACCAGGACTTCGCGCAGGTCGTGCACGACGCGGTGCGCGAGCACGCCCGTACGCCGTTCCGCGAGGAGGTCTGGCAGCAGCTCGCCGAGGGCATGCGGTTCATCCCCGGCGACTTCGACGACGACACGGCGTTCAAGCAGCTCCGCGCCGCCGTCGACGAGCTGGACGCCTCCCGCGGCACCTGCGGCAACTACGCCTTCTACCTCTCCGTGCCGCCGAAGTTCTTCCCCAAGGTCGTCCAGCAGCTCAAGAAGCACGGGCTGGCGGACGCCCCGCAGGGTTCCTGGCGGCGCGCGGTCATCGAGAAGCCGTTCGGCCGGGACCTGGGAAGCGCGCGCGAGCTGAACGCGCTCGTGCACGAGGTGTTCGCCCCGGACCAGGTGTTCCGCATCGACCACTACCTGGGCAAGGAGACCGTCCAGAACATCCTGGCGCTGCGCTTCGCCAACCAGATGTACGAGCCGATCTGGAACCGCTCGTTCGTCGACCATGTGCAGATCACGATGGCCGAGGACATCGGCATCGGCGGCCGGGCCGGCTACTACGACGGCATCGGCTCGGCGCGTGACGTCATCCAGAACCACCTGCTCCAACTGCTCGCGCTCACCGCGATGGAGGAGCCGGCCGCGTTCGACGCGGAGTCGCTGCTGACCGAGAAGCTGAAGGTGCTCAAGGCGGTCAAGCTGCCCGAGGACCTGGGCGCGCACACCGTGCGCGGGCAGTACGAGGGCGGCTGGCAGGGCGGCGAGCCGGTGCGCGGCTATCTGGAGGAGGACGGCATCGACCCCGGGTCGAAGACCGACACCTTCGCCGCGATCAAACTGGAGATCGACAACCGCCGCTGGGCGGGCGTGCCGTTCTACCTGCGCACCGGCAAGCGGCTCGGCCGCCGGGTCACCGAGATCGCGGTCGTCCTCCAGCGGGCCCCGCACTCGCCGTTCGACTCGACGGCCACCGAGGAGCTGGGCCAGAACGCGATCGTGTTCCGGGTCCAGCCCGACGAGGGCATGACCGTGCGGTTCGGCTCCAAGGTGCCGGGCACGTCCATGGAGATCCGGGACGTGACGATGGACTTCGCCTACGGCGAGTCGTTCACCGAGTCCAGCCCGGAGGCGTACGAGCGGCTCATCCTCGACGTACTGCTCGGCGACGCCAACCTGTTCCCGCGCCACCAGGAAGTGGAAGAGTCCTGGAAGATCCTCGACCCGATCGAGGGGTACTGGGACGCGCACGGCACGCCCGCGCAGTACGCCTCGGGAAGCTGGGGTCCCGAGGAAGCCGACGAGATGCTCGCACGAGACGGACGGAGCTGGCGCAGGCCATGAAGATCGACCTGACCGACACCACGGCAAGCAAGATCAACAAGGCGTTGGTGCGGGGCCGCCGCGCGATCGGCACCCCGGCCGTGGGCATGGTCCTGACGATGGTGATCGTCACGGACGAGGAGAACGCCTACGACGCCCTGAAGGCGGCCGAGGAGGCCTCGCACGAGCACCCCTCGCGCACCCTGGTCGTCATCAAGCGGCACGCCCGTACCCTGCGCGACCGCACCACCTCCCGGCTGGACGCCGAGGTGCGGGTCGGCTCCGAGGCGGGCACCGGCGAGACGGTCGTCCTGCGGCTGTACGGCGAGGTGACCGGGCACGCGGACTCGGTGGTGCTGCCGCTGCTGCTGCCGGACGCGCCCGTCGTCGTCTGGTGGCCGGTGGACGCGCCGGAGAACCCGGCGAAGGACCCGCTGGGCGCGCTCGCCCAGCGCCGGATCACAGATCTGTACGCCGTCGAGTCCCCGATGGACGTACTGCGCACCCGGGCCGCCTCCTACGCGCCCGGCGACACCGACCTGGCCTGGACCCGGCTCACCCTGTGGCGGTCGATGCTGGCCGCCGCCCTGGACCAGGCCCGTACGCCGGTGACCTCGGCAGCGGTGGAGGCCGAGGCCGACAACCCCAGCGCCGAGCTGCTGGCGCGCTGGCTGGAGGCCCGGCTGAAGGTGGACGTGGACCGGGTGGAGAGCGGCGGCCCGGTGGTGACGACGGTGCGGCTCGGCACGGACAAGGGCGAGATCGTCCTGGACCGCCCGGCCGGACCGCTGGCCACGCTCACGCTGCCCGGGCAGCCCCCGCGCTCCCTGGCGCTGAAGGTGCGCCCGCTGTCCGAGCTGATCGCCGAGGAGCTGCGTCGGCTGGACGCGGACGAGATGTACGAGGTGGCACTGCGCGGCGCCGACGCCTCCACCGAGGAGGCCGTGGCCCGTGTCTGAGCCCGTTTCCCCCTCCTCCGGCCACCACCCCTGGCTCACCCGCCGCCCCGAGTGGACGGCCCTGGAGGACCACCGCGCCGACGCGATACCGCAGCCCCGGCTGCGCGAGCTGTTCGCCACGGACCCCGGGCGCGCCCAGCGGTACCGCGTCCGGGCCGGCGATCTGCTCATCGACTACTCCAAGCACCTGATCACCGACGAGACGCTGGCCCTGCTCCAGGAACTGGCCACCGCCACCGACGTGTTCGGACGGCGGGACGCGATGTTCCGCGGCGAGCGCGTCAACACCACGGAGAACCGCGCGGTCCTGCACACCGCGCTGCGCGCCCCGCGGGACGCGGTGATCGAGGTGGACGGCGAGAACGTCGTCCCGGCCGTGCACCAAGTCCTGGACCGCATGGCCGACTTCGCGGACCGCGTCCGCTCCGGCGAGTGGACCGGCCACACCGGCCGCCGCATCCGGAACGTCGTCAACATCGGCATCGGCGGCTCCGACCTGGGCCCCGCGATGGCCTACGAGGCGCTGCGCGCGTTCACCGACCGGGATCTCACCGTCCGGTTCGTGTCGAACGTGGACGGCGCGGACCTGCACGAGAACCTGCGGGACCTGGACCCGGCGGAGACGCTGTTCATCGTGGCGTCGAAGACGTTCACGACGATCGAGACGATCACCAACGCCACGTCGGCCCGCTCCTGGCTGCTCGCCGGGCTCGGCGGCGAGGACAAGGCGGTCGCGAAGCACTTCGTGGCGCTGTCGACGAACGCGGATAGGGTTTCCGACTTCGGCATCCACACGGCCAACATGTTCGAGTTCTGGGACTGGGTCGGCGGCCGCTACTCGTACGACTCGGCGATCGGCCTCTCGCTCATGCTGGCGATCGGCCCGGACCGCTTCCGCGAGATGCTCGACGGCTTCCACACCATCGACGAGCACTTCCGCACCGCCCCCGCCGAGGCCAACGCCCCGCTGCTCCTCGCCCTGCTGGGCATCTGGTACGGCAACTTCCACGACGCGCAGTCGCACGCCGTGCTGCCGTACTCGCACTATCTCTCCCGGTTCACCGCCTACCTCCAGCAGCTCGACATGGAGTCCAACGGCAAGTCCGTCGACCTCGACGGCCGTCCGGTGGAGTGGCAGACGGGGCCCGTGGTGTGGGGCACCCCCGGCACCAACGGCCAACACGCGTACTACCAGTTGATCCACCAGGGCACCAGGCTCATCCCGGCGGACTTCATCGGCTTCGCCCGTCCGGTGGCGGAGCTGAGCGACGAACTGGCGGCGCAGCACGACCTGTTGATGGCCAACTTCTTCGCCCAGACGCAAGCACTCGCGTTCGGCAGGACGGCGGAGGAGGTGCGCGCGGAGGGCGTGCCGGAGGAGCAGGTGCCGCACCGCACGTTCCGCGGCAACCACCCCACCACCACGATCCTCGCCCCCGAACTGACCCCCTCGGTCCTCGGCCAGCTCATCGCGCTCTACGAGCACAAGGTGTTCGTGCAGGGCGCGGTGTGGGGGATCGACTCCTTCGACCAGTGGGGCGTCGAACTGGGCAAGGTCCTCGCCAAGCGCGTCGAGCCCGCGCTCAGCGAGGGCGCCGATGTCCCCGGTCTCGACCCGTCCACGGCCGCGCTGGTGGCCGACTACCGTGAACTCAAGTCCAGGGAAGTGAAGTGACATGCAGCTCGGCCTGATCGGTCTCGGCAAGATGGGCGGCAACATGCGGGAGCGGCTGCGCCGCGCCGGCCACACCGTCGTCGGCTACGACCGCAACCCCGACCTCTCCGACGTCAAGGACCTCGCGGAACTGGTCGACAAGCTCGAAGCCCCGCGCACCGTCTGGGTGATGGTCCCGGCCGGCAACGCCACCCAGTCCGTCATCGACGAGCTGAAGGATCTGCTCTCCCCCGGTGACACGGTGGTCGACGGCGGCAACTCCCGCTGGTCGGACGACGAGAAGCACGCCGCCGAACTCGGCGTCAAGGAGATCGGCTTCGTCGACGCGGGCGTCTCCGGCGGCGTGTGGGGCCTGGAGAACGGCTACGCGCTCATGGTCGGCGGCAGCAAGGAGCACGTGGACCGGCTCCAGCCGATCTTCGACGCGCTCAAGCCGGAGGGCCCGTACGGCTACGTCCACGCGGGCAAGGTGGGCGCCGGGCACTTCTCCAAGATGGTCCACAACGGCATCGAGTACGCCATGATGCAGGCGTACGCCGAGGGCTGGGAGCTCCTGGAGAAGGTCAAGTCGGTGGACAACGTCCGCGAGGTGTTCCGCTCCTGGCAGGAGGGCACGGTCATCCGCTCCTGGCTGCTCGACCTCGCGGTCAACGCCCTGGACGACGACGCCCACCTGGACAAGCTGCGCGGCTACGCCGAGGACTCCGGCGAGGGCCGCTGGACGGTCGAGGCGGCCATCGACAACGCGGTCCCGCTGCCCGCCATCACGGCCTCCCTGTTCGCCCGGTTCGCCTCGCGCCAGGACGACTCGCCGCAGATGAAGATGGTCGCGGCACTGCGCAACCAGTTCGGCGGCCACGCGGTGGAGTCCGCGAAGAAGTAGGCCACATGAAGGTGCGGCCGGTCCCGGGGACCGGCCGCACCTTCGTGCCGTCGGGGGGCTGTTGACATCCGGGGCCGCCCCGGCGAAAGTCCCCGTTGATGGAGATCAACGAGCTGACGGCGGCCGAGCGGCGCGTGTGGGAGGCGTTCCCCGACGGCACGGAGGTGGACTTCCGGCAGTCACCGGACGAGGACCCCGCCGACGGCGCCGGCTGGGGCCCCGAACGCACCGTACGCGCCCGGGTGTTGCGGTCCCTGCTCCTGGACGGCCCCGCCCGCGCCGCCGAGATACCGGTCCTCAAACTCAACGGCGCCCGCATCACCGGCAAGCTCGACCTCAAGTACGCCACGATCGACCACGCCGTGGAGCTGAAGCACTGCCACTTCGCGGACGGCCCCGCGCTGTACGACTTCCGCGTCCGCCAGCTCAACCTGCGCGGCTCGGTCATGCCCGGCCTGCACGCCGCGCGCCTCCAGGTGGACGGCGTCCTGCGGCTGACCGGCTGCCGGATCACCCATCAGGTACGGCTCGGCGGCTCCCGCATCGCCGGAGCACTGTTCCTCGACGAGGCACACCTCACCTCTTCGGACCTGACCGAACCGGTGCTCCAGCTCAACCAGGTCACCATCGGCGACGCGCTCTGGGCCCCGGGACTGCGGGTCGAGGGCGAAACGCGACTGGAGAGCGCGACGGTGACCGGCATGGTCATGCTCAAGAACGCCCACTTCCACCACCCCGGTGCGACGGCCCTGCAGGGGCGGAACCTCACGGTGGACTCCGACGTGCAGGCGGGCTGCCTGGTCGCCCACGGCATGCTGAACCTGCGCGGTGCGCGCATCCCCGGTCAACTGAACCTGTCGTACGGCCGGCTGTCCCACTCCGAGGGCACGGCGCTGCGGGTGAGCAGCGCGGTGATCGGCGAGCTGTGGCTGCGCGAGCCCGAGGGGATCGAGGGCGCGCTCAACCTCCGCCGCGCCCGTATCGACGCGCTGCACGCGGCGCCGGAGGTGTGGCCCGAGGAGCTGTGCCTGGACAGCCTCACGTACACCACCCTCACCCCGCACGCCGCGGCGGAGCGGCGCCTGGCCGTGCTCGAGCGGGACGCGGACGGCTATGTCCCGTACGCCTACGAGCAGTTGGCGGCGGCGTACCGACGCGTCGGCGACGAGCACGCCGCCCGTACGGTGCAGCTCGCGAAGCTGCGGCGGCACCGGGGGACGCTGCCGTGGTACGGGAGGGTGTGGGGGCATGTGCAGGACGCGACGGTGGGCTACGGGTTCCGGCCGTTGCGGGCGGCCGGGTGGCTGCTGTCGCTGCTGGTGGTCGGCGCGGTGGCGTTCGGCGTGCACCCGCCCGCCGCGCTCAAGCCGGCCGAGGCCCCGCCCTTCAACCCGGTCTTCTACGCCCTGGACCTGATGCTCCCGGTCATCTCCTTCGGCCAGGAGGCCGCGTTCGCCCCCCGGGGCTGGTACCAGGCCCTGTCCTACGCCCTGATCCTGACGGGCTGGATCCTGGCGACGACGGTACTGGCAGGCGTCACCCGCGCGGTGAGCCGCCAGTAGTTCTTCCGCCCCCGCCGCCCCTACCCGACCCATCCTCGACAAGGGGCTCCGCCCCTTGCACCCCGTTGGGCGCGTTGTCCGCTGACGGCCGGTGGGGGCTTGTCGCGCAGTTCCCCGCGCCCCGTGAAAGCCGGGGACGCCCCTCGATCTTTCAGGGGCGCGGGGAACTGCGCGAGCAACCACGAACCCGCCCGCACCCGCCAACGAACCCGGGATCCAAGGGGCGGAGCCCCTTGAGGGGACGGGAAGGGTAAGGGCGGCGGGGGCGAGAAACTCACCGTTCACCCACCGCCGCATCCAACACCACCCCCAACTCCCCCACCACCGCCTCCAACGCCCGCACATCCCGCTCCGCCCGCGCCACCACCACCGCCCCCTCCACCGCGCTCACCATCACCACGGCGAGCCCCCCGGCTCGCCCCGCCGGCACACCCATCCCCACCAACGCCTCCCCCACCGCCCCCACCCACTCCCCGAACGCCCCCGCCGCCGCCACCCGCGTCGACTCCACCGACTCCGCACACCCCACGGTCGCCGCCACCACCGGGCAACCCCCCGCGAACCCCTCCCGCGCGAACTCCTCCGTCCACTGCCCCACCATCGCCGCGAACAGCCCACTCGGCGTCGGCTCCGCCATCCCCGCCACGAACCTCGCGACCCGCTTCGCCGCATACCGCCCGGCCCACCGCACCGCCTCGTTGACGAGCTGCTCCTTCCCGCCCGGGAAGTAGTGCTGCAACGACCCCCGCGGCGCATGCGCGTGCGCCACCACGTCCCGCATCCCCGCCCCGGCCACTCCCCGCCGCCGGATGAGCTGAGCGGCACTGAAGACCATCCGCTCCCGAGGCCCCCGCTCGGACTCCGTCATCGTCCACCTCCTCACCCGCCCCGAACCACCCGAAGCGGGCGGACAGCTTACGACCGCGTCCGAACCCCACCCCGCCATGACAGCTGTCATAATCAGCCCACTATGACAACCGTCATAGCCAGCCGTCACACACACCCGGTGGTCGCAATGCGCACAGTGGGATTCCTCGGCCTCGGCGTCATGGGCACCCCCATGGCCCTCAACCTGGCCCGCGCGGGCACCCCCCTCATCACCTGGAACCGCACCCCCCACAGAACGGAACCCCTCCGCACCGCCGGCGCGACGATCGCCGCGACCCCCGCGGAAGTCTTCGCGAAGGCCGACACCGTCATCCTCATGCTGGCGAACGACCACGCCACCGACGCCGTACTCGAACGCGGAACCCCCGCCTTCCGCGCCCTCACCGCCGACCGCACGGTGGTGAACATGGGCACCACCGCCCCCGAGTACGCCCGCGCCCTGGCGGCGGACATCCACGAAGCGGGCGGCCGCTACGTAGAAGCCCCGGTCTCCGGCTCCCGCATCCCCGCCGAACAGGGAAAGCTGGTGGCCATGCTGGCCGGAGACGAGGAAGCCGTGACAGACATCGCACCCCTCCTCTCCCCCATGTGCCACGAGACGTTCTCCTGCGGCCCCGTACCGAACGCCCTCCTCATGAAACTGTCCGTGAACCTCTTCCTGATCACCCAGGTCACCGGCCTCACGGAGGCGTTCCACTTCGCCGACCGGCACCACCTCGACCGCCGGCTCTTCCTCGACGTCCTGGACGCGGGCCCCATGGCCAGCGCGGTCTCCCGCATGAAGGCACCCAAACTCCTGCACCGCGACTTCGCCGTGCAGGCGGCCGCCGGCGACGTCCTGATGAACAACCACCTGATCAGCGACGCGGCCCGCACCACCGGCCTGGCCACCCCCCTCCTCGACACCTGCCACGCCCTGTTCAAGGAGACCGTCGCCCTGGGCCACGGCACACAGGACATGGTGGCGGTCCTCCACGCCCTGGAGGCCCGCACCGAAACGTCCTAACGCCGCGGAACGCCGTACACCCGCTCGACCGGCAGCCGCAGCACGAGCCGCCGGTCCCGCACCATGGCGGCCCGGTACTCGTCCCAGTCGGGATGCTCGCCCCGCACGTCCCGGTAGAGCCGCACCAGCTCCTCGACCGTGGCGTCGTGCGGATCCTCCGCGACCGGGGTCAGATCGGCCGTCCCCTCGGCGACCGCGTACGCCCAGCGGTCCGCCGTCGTCACGTGGTACGAGGCCCGTGGGTCCCGCCGCAGATTGCGGGTCTTGGCCCGGTCGTCGGTCAGGGAGATCCGGAGGAGCCGCTCGTCCGGGTAGTACACATGGGCGACATTCGACAACTGCGGCCGACCGTCCCGCTTGAGGGTGACCAGCACCCCACCCTTGTGCTCGGCAAGAAGCCCGAGCAGCGCTTCGTCCATGACACCAACCTCCTGAGCGGGGCACCGTCTCCCCACGAGGTACCCGGCAGGCGTCCGACCACCCCCAC
This sequence comes from Streptomyces sp. NBC_00670, assembly GCF_036226765.1. Lineage (NCBI taxonomy): Bacteria > Bacillati > Actinomycetota > Actinomycetes > Kitasatosporales > Streptomycetaceae > Streptomyces > Streptomyces sp. NBC_00670. The sequence continues at coordinate 6,278,743 of NZ_CP109017.1, read as the reverse complement.
CAGGGAAGGGAGACCCCCATGAAGGACCTGCGACAAGAAGTGGACCCCACCGAGGCCGGCCTGGACCCTCACGCCCTGGCCCGCCTGAACGCCCACTTCACCCGCGCGGTGCGGGACGCCAGACTCCCCGGCTACCTGCTCTCCCTCTCCCGCCACGGCCACGTGGCCCACCTCACCACCCACGGAGAACGCGACCGGCGGACGCACGCCCCCGTCACCACCGACACCCTCTGGCGCATGTACTCCATGACCAAACCGGTGACATCCGTCGCCGCACTGATGCTCATCGAGGAAGGAGGAATCACCCTCGACACACCCCTTGCCGAGATCCTCCCGTCCTTCGCGAACCCCCGGGTCTACGTGGACGCCACCCACACCCGCCCGGCCTCGAACCCACTCCTCATCCGCCACCTGATGACCCACACGGCGGGCCTGACCTTCGGCTTCTACCACGACCACCCGGTCGACGCGCTCTACCGCGAGGCCCGTCTGGAGTCCTCCGTCGTCCCCGGCACCACCCTCGCCGAGACCTGCGAGGCCTACGCCCGCCTCCCCCTCCAGTTCGACCCCGGCACGGCCTGGAACTACTCGGTGGCGACGAACATCCTGGGCCGCGTCATCGAAACGGTCTCCGCCTCCCCACTGGACGACTTCTTCCGCGACCGCATCTTCACCCCCCTGGACATGCGCGACGCCGGCTTCCACGTCACCCCCGAACAGGCTCCCCGCCTGGCCGAGCTGTACGGCGAGACAGAGACCGGCGGCATCGAGCCCGTCCCCGGCCTCCCCCTCCACACCCGCCCCAAGCTCCTCTCCGGCAGCGGCGGCATGGTGGCAACGGCCCGCGATTACCACCGCTTCATGGAGTTCCTCCGCCGCAAGGGCGAACTGAACGGCACCCGCCTCCTCACCCCCCACTCCGTCACCCTCATGACGTCGAACCACCTCCCCCACCACACCGATCTGCACAACTACGGCACCCCACCCCACCGCACGCAGACCAACAAGAACACGGGCTTCGGCCTGGGCGTCTCCGTGGGCCCCACCGGCACCTACGGCTGGAGCGGAGTGGCAAGCACAACGTTCTGGGTGGACCCCGCCCACGACCTCACCGTGCAGTTCCTCACCCAGGTCCGCCCCAAAGCCGGCAACCCGTTCTTCCAGGACCTGCGCAGACTGGTCGCCGAAGCGATCATCGCCTGACCTACGGGAAAGCCGCCCACGCACGGACGGACCGCACCCGGAGACACGCACCTCAAGAGGACTGCACCACCGCGTCCAGATGCGGCAGATAGTGGTCCAACCGCTCCCGCTTGGTCCGCAGATACGTGATGTTGTTCTCGCACGGCGGTATCAGCAACGGTACCTGCGTCTCGACCTTCACCCCGTGCCGCTCCAACGACTCCCGCTTCCGCGGGTTGTTGGACAGCAACCGCACCGACCGCACCCCCAGATCCCGCAGCATCTCCGCGGCCACGCGGTAGTCCCGCGCGTCCACCGGCAACCCCAGCGCGAGATTCGCCTCGACCGTGTCGAGCCCCTCCGCCTGGAGCTTCATCGCCCGCAGCTTCCCCAGCAGCCCGATGCCCCGCCCCTCGTGCCCCCGCAAGTACACCAGCACGCCCCGCCCCTCGGCCACGATCTCCCGCAGCGCGGTGATGAGCTGGGGCCCGCACTCGCAGTGCGTGGACCCGAACGCGTCTCCCGTCAGGCATTCGGAATGCAGCCGGACAAGCATTCCCTCCGCCTGCACGTCCCCGTACACCAACGCCACTTGCTCGTCACCACGGACGTTGTCCTGGTAGCCGACCGCCTCGAAATCACCGTATTTCGTGGGCAACGGCGCGGTAACCACCCGAGTGACCCCGGCGACAATTTCTGTCATGATCAGTTCCTATCTGAAGAACACATTGAGGAAGGGAAGCCACAAAATGAAGAAAGAAGCACCGAACAACACCACCGGCGTCCTCCCGACCGACACCACCGAGGACGTACGACGCCGGGCCGTCGGCCGGCACCCCCAGGTCGCCGTCCTCCCCATCGGCAGCTTCGAACAACACGGCCCCTGCCTGCCGTTGGCGACGGACACCCTCGTCGCCTGCGCGATAGCCCGCGCGGTCGCCGCGCGATATCCGGTGCATCTCCTGCCCCCGGTGACCATCGCCTGTTCGCACGAGCACGCGGACTGGCCGGGCACGGTCAGCATCTCCTCCGTCACTCTCCACGCGGTGGTACGGGACATCGCACAATCGCTGCGCCGCTCCGGCGTTGAGGCCCTCGTCCTGGTCAACGGCCACGGCGGCAATTACGTACTCGGCAATGTGGTGCAGGAATCCACCGCGGCCGAAGGACCCACCATGGCGCTTTTCCCGGCCCCGGAGGACTGGGAATCCGCACGCGAACGGGCCGGAGTCGAGACCTCGTTGCTGACCGACATGCACGCGGGGGAAATAGAGACCTCCCTCCTCCTCCACTGTCATCCCGAGGTGGTCCGCGGCGGATACGAGGCCACCGATTTCGTCGCCGACGACCGGCGGCACCTGCTGACGACCGGCATGGCGGCCTACACGGAGTCCGGTGTCATCGGCCGTCCTTCACTCGCCTCGGCGGAGAAGGGGGAACGCATACTCACCGCACTGACCGACTCCTTCGCCGCGTACTTCACCCTGCTGAACCCCTCGGCGTAACGGGAACCCGCCCCCGCCTCCGACCCCGCCGGAGGCGACCGGGGAAACGGAACATGGGACAGCACCCGCGAACCACCGACCCACCGCACCACCAGCACGACAGCCCCCGGCAGACTCGCCACGAAGCTCAGCACCCCGTACACGACGGCGACACTCAGCCCCGTCCCCGCACCCAGCCCCGCCGCCCCGAACGCCCAGGCGGTGACGCCCTCCCGGGGACCCCAGCCGCCGACGTTCAGCGGCAGCCCCATCGCGATCAGCGCGAGCATGGCGAGCGGCAGCAGCCGCAGCGGACTCACGTCGGCCCCGGCGGCGCGCGCCGCAACGAGGAACATCAGCAGATACCCGCCGAGCACGGCGAGGGAAGAGAGGAGCACCCCACCCCCGACCCGCCGGTCGAGCAACACACCCCGCGCCTCGACGAATGCCGCACGCACGGCCCGCCCCCGACGCGCACCCGGCACCGGCCGTACACCCGCTCCCGAACGCCCCATCCGCACCGCAGCCACCACGGCCACCACGCCCACGACCACCACCCCGAGCACGGCCACACCGTGCCGCACCTGGTGCACCACGGGCGACTCGACCAGGAGCAGCACCGGCACCCCCGCCGCGACCAACGCCAGCTGCCCCGCCGTCCGTTCCATCACCACGGCCCGCACCCCGCGCCCGAGGTCCCCGGAGTCGCGCCCGTGCCGCACGGCACGGTGCACGTCGCCGAGGACGCCACCGGGCAGGGCGGCGTTGAGGAACAGCGCCCGGTAGTAGTCGGCGACGGCGTCCCGCAGCCGCAGCCGGATGCCGAGGCGCCGCGCCACCAGGCACCAGCGCCAGGCGCTGAGCACGGTGGTGAGCAGCCCGATGCCGAGCCCCGCGAGCAGCGTCGGCGTATCGATGCGCCGCAGCCCGTCCAGGAACACCCCGGTACCGAGCCGCCACAGCAACACCGCGAGGATGACCACCCCGGCCACACTCCCGAAGTGCCGCCGCACGCCCGCCGGCACCCGAGGCCGCCCCGCACGGACCACCCCGGCCCCGGCCGCCTCCGCCGTCACCTCCGAGACCGCCGAGACCTCCGAGACCGCTGAGACCTCCGAGACCTCCACCGTCACCTCTGAAACCGCGGTAGTCACTACACCCCACCCGCCCCCGGCAGCACGAGCACATCACTGTGCCCGACCACAACCCCCAGCTCCCCGCCCCCGCACTGGGCGAGCCGCTCCCGCAGATACGTATCCGCACGCGCCGCCAGCTCCGGCCGCTGCTCGACGGCCGCGCCGACCCAGCCACGCAGCCACTCCCCCGCCAGCTCCGCGTGCTCGGCCCCGAGCCGCCACGGACTGGGATGCACCCGCACCGTCGCACCGAGCCGGCCGAACGCCTCGCAGGCCGCGGTGACCGCGTCCGGGCCGAGCAGTTCACCCCGGCGCTGGTGGGCGTCGAACGCGGCGGCGAGCTCCGCGTCGAGCGGACGGGAGGGCGTCAGCTCGACCCGTCCGACGACGGACAGCGTGAGCAGCGCGGGGACGCCCGCCCCGACGCAGGCCGCCGCGAGCGTGTCGATCTCCTCGCGGGTGAGCACGTCGAGCAGCGCGGACGCGGTGACGAGAGAGGCACCGGCGAGCGCGTCGGCGGTGAGCCGGCCGAGGTCGCCGCGTTGCGTGGTGACGTCGATCCGGCTGCCGTCGGCGGCGGACCGGGGCGCCCCCACGGCGGCGAAGTGCAGCAGGTAGGGGTCGCGGTCGTGCAGGATCCAGTGCTGGGGCCCGTCGAGCAGGGGCGCCAGCCAGCGGCCCATGGAGCCGGTGCCGCAGCCGAGGTCGTGCACGACGAGCCCGGCCCCGCGCCGGCCCGGCCGGTTGGCGAGCCGGATGCGCAACGGGTCCAGCAAATCGTGGGCGCGCGCGGCGGCGTCGGCGGGCTCGCGCAGCCGCAGCCACTGGGGGGCGTACCGGGGCACGCCCGACTCGTCGTCGACGGGCCCGGCGCCGGGCGCGGGCAGGGCGGAAAGCGAACCGCCGGGACCCGCACCCGAGTGCACACCCGCACCCGCGCTCACGTTCGCATCCACACTCGCATCCACACCCACGTCGGCACCCGCACCGACACCCGCCGCCCCCGTCCTCACGCCGCCTCCCGGGACTCGGGCCGCAGCCGGCCCAGTACCCCCGCGAGGCTGCGCGCGGTGGTGGCCCAGCCGTCGAGCGCGGCCCGGCGCCCCCGCGCGGCGGCCTTCAGCCGGCGCCGTACGTCCGCCTCGCCGAACCACCCGCGCAGCTCGGCGGCGAGCGCGGCGGGGTCCTCCGGCGGTACGAGGATGCCGGGCACCCCGCCGTCCGGCGCGCGCCCCACCGCTTCGGGCAGCCCGCCCACGTCGGTGGCGAGGACGGGGATGCCCCGGGCGAGCGCCTCGGTGACGGCCATGCCGTAGGTCTCGGCGTAGGAGGCGAGGACCATCAGGTCGGCGGCGGCGTAGCTGGCGTCGAGCGCGGCGCCGGAGCGCGGTCCGACGAGGTGGAACCGGTCGCCGAGCCCGTGCGCGGTGATCAGTTCCCGGACCCCGGCGACGTACTCGGGGTCCTGCGTGAGCGAGCCGACGCACACACAGCTCCACGGCAGGTCGGGGACGGTCGCCAGCGCCTCGACCAGCCGGTGCTGCCCCTTGCGCGGGGTCACGGAGGCGACGCACAGGAGCTGCGAGAGGCCGTCGGTGCCGGAGGCGAGGGGGGCGATGTCGGCGCCGGGGGCGGCGACGTGCACGCGGTCGGGGGCGAGCCCGTGGTGGGAGACGAGCCGGCGTACGGCCCAGTCGCTGGTGGCGATCACCGCGGAGACGGCGCGCAGGGTCTCGCGCTCCGTGGCGTCGAGCGCGGCGGCGACGTCGGCGTCGAGCCCGGTCTCGTCGCCGAGCGGGAGGTGGACGAGGACGGCGAGACAGAGCCGTCCGGCCTCCGGGACGACGACCTCGGGGACGCCGCAGGCGACGAGGCCGTCGAGCAGCACGACCGTGCCGTCGGGCAGTTCGCGCAGGGTGCGGGCGAGGGCGGCGCGGGAGTCGGCGCCGGGGGCGGGCCAGGCGCCGCCGACGGTGTGCTTGACGACCTGCCAGCCGAAGCCGGGGAGGTCGAGGCAGATCCGGCGGTCGTAGGCGTTGCCGCCGCTGGGGTTGGCGGGGTCGTCGACGCCGGCCGGCAGCACGAAGTGCAGGGTGCGCAGGGACATGGGGATGATCTCGGCGTGGGTGGGGGCGGGAGCGGGGGCGGTCTGCTGCACGGGCACGTAGTCCAGCCGGCGACGAGCCGCCGGAGCCGTACCGGCGGGGGGAGCCGCCTGCCCCGCGGCGGGACGGGCCGTCTGCTGGGTGATCACGTCACTCACAGGTCACGCTCGTAACTCGCCCAGGCGATGTGCGACTCGTGCAGGGTGACGGTGAGCCCGGTGAGCCCGCGGGCCCCCTCGCCGAGCCGGCCGTCCTGGACGCGCTGCGCGAGCCGGTCGGCGACGACCTTCGCGAGGAACTCCGTCGAGGTGTTGGTGTCGGCGAAGTCGGGCTCGTTGTCGAGGTTGCGGTAGTTCAGCTCGGCGACGACGGCGCCGAGTTCCTGCGTGGCCAGTCCTATGTCGACGACGATGTTGTCGTCGTCCAGCTCGGGGCGGCGGAAGGTGGCGTCCACGAGGAACGTCGCTCCGTGCAGGCGCTGCGCGGGGCCGAAGACCTCGCCGCGGAAGCTGTGGGCGATCATCAGGTGATCGCGGACCGTGATGCTGAACAACGGACGACCCTCCAGGTGCGGTGCGTCTGAGCGCCCGGCCGGCGCCCCCGTCACGGGGGACGGGGAACTCCGGCCGGGCCAGGCATGCCGTGTAGTACGGCCGATCGGCACGGGTTGTTCAGCAGCGGCTTGTCCGCTTCACGGACCGCCCGGGACGGAAGCCGACCTCAGCCGTGACACGAGGTGCCCTCAGGCGTACGTCACCCGGTGACACAGTCCGCCCGACTCCCCCGAGGCGAGCCGGGGCAGCAGCTCCGGCAGCTCCTCGAACGGGGTGTCGCCGCTGAGGAGCACGTCGAACGCGGGGTCGGCGAGCAGGTCGAGGGCGAGGGCGAGCCGGTCGCCGTACGTCCGCCCGGACCGCGCACGCGGCGACACCGTGCCGACCTGGCTGCTGCGCACGGTGAGCCGCCGGGAGTGGAAGGCCTCGCCGAGCGGCAGCCCGACGACCCGGTCCCCGTACCAGCTCATCTCGATCAACGTGCCCTCGTGGGCGAGCAGTTCGAGTGAGCGCCGGGCCCCGGCCTCGCTCGCGCTGGCGTGCACGACGAGGTCGCACTCCCCCAGCGCCTCCTCCGGCAGGGCGAAGTCGACCCCGAGCACGCGGGCGACGCCGGCCCGTCCCGCGTCGGCGTCGACGAGCTGGACCCGCACCCCGGGGAACCGGGCGAGCAGCGCGGCGACACCGCATCCGACCATCCCGCCCCCCACGACGGCGATGCGGTCGCCGAGCAGCGGCGCGGCGTCCCACAGGGCATTGACGGCGGTCTCGACGGTCCCCGCGAGGACGGCCCGCCCGGCCGGCACGCGCTCGGGCACGAGGGTGACGGCGGAGGCGGGCACGACGTACCGCGTCTGATGCGGGAAGAGGCAGAACACGTTCCGTCCCAGCAGTTCCCCGGGCCCCCACTCGACGACCCCGACGCTGAGGTAGCCGTACTTGACCGGGGCGGGGAAGTCGCCGTCCTGGAAGGGCGCGCGCATGGCGCCGTACTGGTTCGCGGGCACGCCGCCCCGGAAGACGAGGGTCTCGGTGCCGCGGCTGACCCCGGAGTACAGCGCCCGTACGACCACGTCGCCCTCGCCCGGCTCGGGCAGCCCGACGTCGCGGATCTCGCCGCACCCGGGCTCCCGCAGCCAGAAGGCCCGGGCTGAACGCTCCGTGCTTCCTGTGCTTTTCATATGCACCCCTCTGAACGATCGACGGATTCCCCACGTACCGCAGCTACAAGAAGTCCCGAAGCACCTCACGAAGTCGCGCACAACGTACGCAACGAAGATCGAATCTGTCACTCGACGATCTCGCTGATCTCGCTGATCTCACAGATCTCGCTGATCTCGCTGATCTCGACGACACCGGCCGGAGGATGAGCGGTGGCCCTGAACCACACATACGACGCGAGGCTGTTGCAGCAGGAGACGACCGTGGGGGCGGGCGTGCAGGTGTTGCTGCTGGCCCTGCTGGGCACGGCGACGGGCATGAGTCCGGCGGGCTGGCTGACCGGCCTGGCCTTCGCCCTCGCCACCTGGGCCGTCCTCACCCGCGCCGTGCTCCGCTCCCGGCTGACCTCGTTCGGACCGGCCAACCGGGTCACGCTGGGGCGGGCCACGCTGGTGGGCGGGGTGACGGCGCTGGTGGCGGACTCCTTCGAGACGGCGCCGCCCGTCACGCTCTTCGTGGGGCTGACGGCGATCGCCCTGATCCTGGACGGCGTCGACGGCAAGGTCGCCCGCCGCACGGGCACGTCCTCGGTGCTCGGCGCCCGCTTCGACATGGAGGTGGACGCGTTCCTCATCCTCGTCCTGAGCGTGTACGTGTCGATGTCGCTGGGCCCGTGGGTCCTGCTGATCGGCGCGATGCGCTACCTGTTCGTGGCGGCGGCCCGCTTCCAGCCGTGGCTCAACGCCCCGCTCCCGCACAGCATGGCCCGCAAGACGGTGGCGGCGTACCAGGGCATCGCCCTGCTGGCGGCGGCCTCGGGCTGGCTCCCGTACCAGGCGTCGGCGGTCCTGGTGTCGTCGGCGCTGGGGTGGCTGGTGTGGTCGTTCGGACGGGACGTGGGCTGGCTGTGGACGGAACGGGACGAGCCGGAGCAGGAGCCGATGCCGGAGCAGGAGCGGATGCCGACGCCGACGCCGACGTTGACGGCCGAGGAGAGGACGCAGCCGACGACCCCACTGCCGGAACTGGCGGGCCGAGCCTGAGGCGGACGCGTGGCCTCCGACCCGCGCAAGGGTCGGCGGAAGGGAGGCGGAGACCGCCGACGTGGCCTCCCCTTGTGCGCCCTTTCGTGACGGGGTCCGTCCCGTCACACTGAGATCCTTCGGCACTGTCCGGCCTCCGTCCGGGCGGTGGAGGCGCGGCTGGGGGGAGTGAGCGTCGCGGTGACGAACGACGACCCGTCCGACGACGAGGTGCACGAGGCGCTCGACGCGTTCTCGGCACGCGGCCGGCGCAGGCGTCCGGGGCCGGCTCCGACGGATTTCCGGCTCTCCCGGCTGCACCTGCTCGAGGCCTCCGTCACCCGCCGCATCGAGGAGCGCTCCGAGAGGACACACCACCGGCCCGGCACCGTCGACCTCTCGGAGCGGCCGCTCTACGACGTGCTGCGGGACTACAAGCTCGGCCCGCACGAGAAGCCCGTCGACCGGCCGATCGATCTGGTCAGGCGCGGCACGGCGCATCTGGCGTCCTGCGACTGCGGCAACGGCCGACGGCAGTGCGCCGACTGCAAGGGAATGAGATACCGCCCGTGCGAGCCCGCCCAGGTGTGCACGGTGTGCCACGGTGTCACCGCGTGCACGCAGCTCCTCAAACACGGTGGCCTGCCCAGTACCCCACCACGGCCGGTGAAGCCGGGCAGGGCCGACCACCCCCAGGAACGGGTGGACTGCGAGGCCTGCCGGACACCCGACAGCGCGTGTCCCGGATGCCGGGGCTGGGGGAAGGTGAAGTGCACGGAGTGCGGGGCGAGGGGGCGTATCCCCTGCGTGCCGTGCAAGGCGTCGGGCACCGTCGACTGCACCACGTGCGAGGGGCACGGGAGCCTCACGTCCTGGACCGCCGGACGACTAGAGTGGATCTCTCGAACCCGCCAGGTGCCGCCTCCCGTCCCGAGGCCCCGCCAGGTGGCGTCGGAACTGGGCTCGGCCGGCTGGCGCGAGGACCGGCTCGACGCCCACGATCCGCTCCCCGACGACCTCCTCCCCGCCCATCGCTCCGCACTGGAGCCCGAACTGGGTGCGCGGCCGGGAGAGAAGGAACGCGAGATCGTCCTCCGGCGGCTCACGGTCGTCAGGGCGACACCGCCCGCTTCCGGCAACCTCGAGCTCTACGTCTTCCGGGACGCCGGCGGACAACTCACGGTGCGACGGCGGGTGTCGGAGGAGGGACGGCGCAAAGCCCTGCTGGCGGTGGCGGTGACCGTCGCTGTTGTCGTCCTGGTGCTGCTCCTGGCCCATTGACCGCTCGGCGCCGACGTGGCGGCAGGCAGGACGGCGGAACCACTACCGGGAGCCGCCGACTCACCGCGAACCGCCCACTCAACGGGAGCCACCCACCCACCGCGAACCGCCCACTCACCGCGGACCGCCCCCGCCCCGCAACCCGTCGACGAGGACGTCGAGCATCCGCCCCCGCCGCTCCCGCCACGCGGCCCCGTCGCGGCCGCTCTCCCAGAGGAACGCCCCGAGAATGAGCACGTCCTCCGCCCCGGCGTCCGCCCGCACCTGCCCCGCGTCCTTTCCCGCCGCGAGCAGCAGCTCCAGCGCGGCGAGGACGGGCGGGTGGCACCGCCCGTACCGCCCTCCCCCGTCGGCGATCCGCTCCAGCCACAACCGCAGCGCCGCCAGCGGCTCGTGCTCCTCCAGCAGCCGCCCGGCGTCCTCGGCCAGCCCGGCGACCTCCGCCTCGTGGACGGCGAGCAGCAGCTCTTCCCGGCCGGAGAAGTGCCGGTAGAGCGTGCCCTGTCCCACCCCGGCCGCCTTGGCGATGGAGGCGAGGCTCGCGGAGGGGTCGGCGGAGAAGGCCTCGCGGGCGGACTCGACGAGGCGCGCGCGGTTCTCCCGTGCATCGGTGCGCGGCGCACGCCGCGGGCGGGCAGGGGGCATGGTCCGGCGCCTCTCGCGTTGCCTGGCCTGAGGTCTGCCATCCTGCTCCATTTGTTGGTCGGCTGACAAGTAAGTCGCTAGTCTGGCCCCATGACCACCCCCGCCCGCACCCAGAAACAGCGCCGCGACGAGGCGGAGGCGGCCCTGCTCAACGCCGCCGCCGAACTGGTCGCCGAGCAGGGCCTGCGCTCCCTGACCCTGGCCCGCGTCGGCGCACGCGCCGGCTACAGCCGGGGCCTCGTCACGCACTACTTCGGCTCCAAGCAGGCCCTGGTCGAACGCCTGGCCCGCGCGGCCCAGTCCGGCTTCGTCCCGGGCCTGGAGGACGTGCCCCCCGGCCTGGACCGCCTCCTCCGCCTCATCGACGGCTACCTCGCACAGCAGGCCAAGCACGAGCGGCCGCTGAACAAGGCGTTCCTCCTCCTCTGGATCGAGGCCGCGACCTCCCCGGACCTGGCCCCCCTCTTCCACGACCGCACGGAGGCCTTCCGCCGGGACCTGCGCGAGGACCTCACGGCAGGCATCGCCGAGGGCACGATCCACCCCGGCATCGCCCACACCCTCGACGAAACGACAGCCGCGATCGTCACCCAACTCCGCGGCCTGGCCCTCCAACTCATGGTCGACCGCGAGTCCGTGAACGTGGGCGAGATGCGGCGGTACCTGACGGAACACTGGCGCGGGGCGTTGACGCGCACTCCCCAGCCCCGGGATCACGACTCCGCGACGAGCGACGGCAGTTCGCGTCGATCATAGAGGAGCACGGTGTCCGGATCCACAGGCCTACGACATCCTCAGGCCTTCGGCGCCCGCGGCGGGTCCGTCAAACGAGCGGTGTCCCCGCCGAACCGCGCGGCAGTGCGTCGTCCCGCAGCAGGTCCCCCCGCGGCACCCGTGCCAGCACCGGCGGCTCGTGGTCGCCCTCGTAGCCGAGGTGGAGTTCACGGTGGGCGCGGGTGGCCAGGACGTAGTACGCCATGCGCAGGGTCGCGGACGTGGGGTCCTCGGCGGCGTCGGAGTGGGTGTCGGGGACGACGACGGTGTCGAAGCCGAGTCCCTTGGCACTGCGGCGATGGACGAGGACGATGCCCGGCCGGCCCAGGTCGAGGTTGCGGTACTGGCCGCCCCTGGCGTCGGACGTGTACAGCTGCGGCTTGAGCCGCGGTGCCCGGCGCGACAGGCTGTAGAGCAGGGAGAACTGCGTGTGCTTGGAGTTGGTGATCACGCCGATGCTCCGCCGGGGGTGCCGTTCGGCGAGCAGGATCAGCAGATCGGCGGCGCCCCGCTCGTGGAAGCGGTGCAGACGCGGCGGCGGCCCCTGCCGGTCGGGCAGGACCGGTGGTGTGGTGCCGGTGTGGAAGTGGGCGGCCAGCGCGGCTATCTGGGCGGTGTTGCGGTGGTTGTCGGCGAGTTCGTGACGGGCGCAGTGGCCGAGCCGTCCGGAGATCTCCTCCACCGTGGAGTTGGTGTCGGTGAGCCGCTGGTACTGGTCCGCGCAGACCGTCGTACGGGCGCCCAGCATCCGGCAGAGCGTGTAGAACTCGGGCGGCAGGTCCTGGCCTTCGTCGACGACCAGTGTGAGTCCGGGGACGGGGCCGGTGTCGGCGGCGCGGTCCCAGAGGGCCGGCCAGTCGTACCAGTCGCCGGAGCGCGGCGCGCCCGGCCCGTACCACTCGGCGAGCCACGCGTGCGCGGTCATGACGCGGACCGAGCGGTCGCCGGGTCCCAGCGCGTGCACCGCCTCGGCGAGCGACTGGCGCAGCAGGTTGGAGTACGTCAGCAGCACCACCGGAGTGCCGGTGAGGGCGAGCAGGACGGCACGCTGCACGGCCAGCAGACTCTTGCCGGTGCCGGGCGGGCCGCTGATCAAGTGGTTGCCGTCGAAGGGGAGCCCGTCCAGGCAGCCGCGCTGGTCCGGCGTGAGGTCGAGGTAGGTGAGGGTCATTCCTGCTCCAGTGCGTCGGCCGCGGCGGCCCGAGCGGCGGTGACGATCGTCTCCAGGTAGCCGGGCACGTGTGCGCCGCCGACGACGAGGGCCCGGTCCAGCAGGGTGTTGCCGGTCTCGCAGCTGGTCTCGGGGAGCAGCGCGCAGGCGTGGCAGGCGGCGCGGTTGAGGTTGCCGAAGCCCTGGCCGGTGTGTTCGGCGCACAGCGGGTCGGCCGAGCACCAGGCGGCGGCCTCGGTCATCCGCAGCAGGGTCTCGGCCAGGCGCGGCGGTTCGCCCTGGCGGACGAGGCCGCCGAGGGTGCCCTCGGCGTCCCCGGCGGCGGTGTAGACGAGGATGCCGTACTGGTCCTGTTCGGGGCGTGCGTAGATCCGTTCGCGCAGGCTCGCCGTGGTGTAGCCGGACTCGAAGGAGAGCTGGCGGATCAGCAGGTGGGCGAGGGTGTGCAGGAGTACGAACCGGGGGGCGAGCTCCGCGCCGGTGAGCGTTTCGAGGCGGTCCTTCTGGAAGGAGCGGTCGAGGTCGGCGCGCATTCCGGCCACGTGCTTGCGGACGTCCCGGTCGTCCTCCCACTCCGTCAGTGCCGTGCGGTTCAGCGTGAGGAGCAGGCCTTCGCCGAACACCTCGACGGCCGGCAGCCACTTCAGCCGGCGGGCGGTGTCGACGGGTACGACGGTCGCGTCCGGGGAGACCCGAGTGAAGCCGGACAGGGCGCGCACCTCCCGCAGCCGGTCGGCGAGGACGATCCGGCCGAAGCGGCGGCCGAGCGCGGCCCAGGGGTCGGCGGTCTCACCGCCGAGGCCGAGCGTCGTCTCGCGGAGTGCGAAGTCCCGGGTGGCGGGCGGTACGGGGGCGGTGAACGCGGCCCACTCCTCACGGCTGAGGTCGAGACGAGCCGCTCCACCACCGGCGTCGGGAGCCGTGCCCGCACCACCGGACGGCACGTCCGAAAGTGCCGCCTCCCCGGTCTCCTCCCCCAGCAACGCGTCGAGCAGCGCCTCGTCCGCCCCTGTGTCCTCCTGAATGATCGTCCGGTACATGACCGCCCGCGGCGTCCCCACCACCTGGCACAACGGCACCCACAGATGGTGCGCACGCACCTCGTCCGCGCGGGCGTCGTCCGTGTGCGCGGGCACGTCCGTCTCCGGGATGTCGAGCGCCGAGTGCGTGAGCGGGTAGTACAGGTTGCCGGCCGTGCGCTGCACGATCTGCACCGGTCGGACGCAGTCCACCGCGTCACCGGCCCGCTGCCAGGGGTTGCGTCCCGAGCAGCGCATGCCGTGGGTGCCGAGGATGTCGAGCAGGTCCCGGCCGGCGCCGCAGCCCTTGGCCGTGCAGACGACGGACAGCGCCTCGAGCCCGGAGGCCCGTTCAGAGACCTGGAAGCGCAGCCGCTCGCGTTCGCCGCAGCCGCGGCGCTCACCCGCGTCGCGTCGGGAGTGGGCCCAGAACCACCAGTCGACGTCACTCAGGTGCCCGGCCTGGCAGATCTGCACGAACCGCATGGGCGCCAGGGTCCGCGCCGGTGAGCAGGACGGGCAGCGCGGCGGCTGCCCGGGCTTCTCGTCGGCGATCCGCCACCGCTTCATCCGCCGGCAGGCGCCGCAGAACAGCCAGGACGGGAAGCGGATGTACGGGGCCCCGGGCGCGTCGGGGACGTCGAAGCGGTCGTTGACGGTGGCCGGCGCGGCGTGGAAGCCGCTGACGCCGAGGCGGGCGGCGAGCCGGGCCGACTCGATCCGCTGTCTGCCCCTGGCCGGCCAGTCCCCGATGCCCGTGGCCACGAACGACTCGCCCTGGATGTCGAAGACGGCCCCGACGCCGAACGGCACCACCGTCTGCGACTGACGTACCCGCAGTGTGCGGCTCACAGGTCGGCTCCCTTCACCATGACCTGGCATTCCCGGTCGACGTTGCGCATGGAGTTCGGTGTCTCCCAGAGGCCGTAGTTCTGTTCGAAACTCTTGATCAGGTTGGTCTGTCCCTTGCCCTGGCCGCGGTAGTACAGCTCGCGGCCGTCCCGGCGGGCCTCGCGTGCGGCGTCCTCCCAGTCGGCGATCAGTCCGGCCAGTTCCTTGCGGACCTCGTCCCCGGCCGACGGCTCGGCCGCCTCCGCCCGGACCGCCAGCTCCTCCGCGAGCGCCTCCACTTCGGGCAGCCGGTCGAGGACCTGTCCGGCCTGGTTCTCGGCGGCGAGCCCGAGCCGGTGCCGTACCAGGACGACGAGCGCGGCGTGCAGCGCCCGCCGCCGCGAGGGTACGGACCAGGGGGTGACGCTGGTCGGCTCGACGTGCCGGTACAGCGAGCGGTGATAGACGTCGAAGGTCTCGTAGTGCGAACGGTCCCTGGGCCGGGTGGCGTTGAAGAAGGTGACGACGAGACCGGGCACGGAGTGCCGGCCCACCCGGCTGGTGGCCTGGATGTACTCGGCGGTCGTCTTGGGCTGGCCCTGCATCAGCATCAGCGCGAGCCGCTTGACGTCGACGCCGACGGACAGCATGTTCGTGCAGGGCAGGAAGGACACCGACTGCGGGTCGTCCCACCGCTTCTCCAGCCGGTCGAGCAGCACGGGCTGTTCGGCGCGCGGCAGGTTACTGGTCAGCTCCTGCACCTGATGGTCCGTCAACTGCCGTACGCCGCTGCCGGTGCCCGGGTCGAGGCCGGCTAGCTGGGCGGGGATGTCGTCGGCCGCCGCGGTGACGGTACGGCCGAGTTCGCGCAGGCTGTGGTGGTAGGCGACGAGCGTCCAGTAGGCGTCCCGGTGCTCCTCGGGCAGCTCGTACGCGCCCTGGAGCAGCGAGGCGGCGGTGGCGACGGCGGCGCGGCCGGCGGTGTGTCCCTGGGCCATGACGCCGAGGTAGCGGCGGCCGGGGCGGGAGGTGTCGGGTTCGGCGAAGTAGGAGTGGCGGGCGTCGAGTCCGGCCGGCGGGAAGAGCTGGACGCCGCCGCCGTACAGGGCGCGGACCTGCTCGCCGGAGCGGCGGATGGTGGCCGTGGAGGCGACCACCTTGGGGCCGGTGCCGTCGGGCGCGGTGCACAGCCCGAGGACGGCCGCCTCGTACAGGCCGACGGTGGTACCGAGCGGGCCCGTGAGCAGATGCAGCTCGTCCTGGATGACGAGGGACGGCGGCAGGTTCCGTACCGGGGCCCCGCCCGCGGCCCCGAACAGCTGTCCGGCGCGCGGTTCCCAGGCCAGCCGGGCGAACTTGTCGACGGTACCGAGGACGAAGGTGGGCGGCCGGTCGTAGAGCTGCTCGTCGACGACGGCGACGGGCAGTTCGTCGTGGAAGACGCAGGCCTCGCGCGGGCAGAAGAAGGCGAAGGAGTCGGCGCCGGCGCGCACTCCGTAGTCGCCGATGTCGGGCGACTTGTGTGCGGGCAGGACGCGTGTGCCGCACCAGGGGCAGCGGTCGAGGATGAACACGTCCTCCGGCCGGGCGGCCTGACGGGCGTTGTCGAAGGCCGCGCGCGCCTTCTCGTAGGTGTTGGGTGTGGTGGTCTCGCCCACCCACAGGCCGATGGAGAAGGGCTCCTCGCCGTACGTGGCCGGTTCGGCGCGGCGCAGGGTCTCCAGGGCGCACACGGTGGTGGCGGCGCGCTGGAACTGCTGGGTGGTGAGCAGGCTGAGGGTGTAGCGGCTGAGTACGGCCGTGCCGCCGCCGTCGGGCCGGCGGCGGCGCAGCACCATGGCGAACGCGGCCAGCAGCAGGTAGGCCTCGGTCTTGCCACCACCGGTGGGGAACCAGATCAGGTCGGTGACGGACCGGTCCGGGTGCCGGGGGTCGGCCACCCCGTCCAAGGCGAGCAGGAAGAAGGCGAGCTGGAAGGGGCGCCAGTCGGCGTCGGCCGCGGGCTCCGCGCCTGCCGGTACGGCGTCCCGGCGGGAGCGCCGGGTGCCCGCGAGGTCGGGTGCGGAGTGCCGCATTTGCAGGGCCATCGCGCGGTTGGCGGCGCGGAAGGCGTGCAGCAGCTCGGGGCGGCGCGGATCGCACAGGGTGCGGACTCCGGACTCGATGCGGGTGACGGCGGCGTTGATCCGGCCGAGCACCCGGTCGGCGGCGTCGCGCCCCCACTCGGGGATGTCCGCGTTGAGCTGCCCCACGTACCAGGCGCGGTAGTCGGCGGCGAACTCGGCGAGCTCCTCGCGCAGTTGGTCGACGGGGACGTCCGGGTCGGCGAGGTGGCACAGGTTGAGCACGGGCGAGCCGCTGGGGCCGGCCGCCCGTACACCGGTGACCTCGGCCTCGGGGAGCACGGCGGCGCGCAGCCCGGTGACTCGCTCACCCGTCTCGTCGTACCGCTCCTCGACCGCGCATCCGTGGCCGACGGCGTGGGTACGGACGTGCCGGTACTGCAACCGCAGTTCCTGCTCCTCGGGGTCGCGGCTGGCCAGGCGCACGCTCGGGTACTGGAGCACTTGGCCGTTAACCGGCCGTCCCTCCAGCTCCACCTGGAACAGCATCCGGTCCCAGTGGGCGGCCTTTCCGAGGTCGGGCTCGTGTGTGGCGGAGTTGACGAGGGCGACGGTGATGAGCCGCCCGGTGCCGAATGCCCGTCGTCGCAGTCGGAGTTCGGCGCGGCCGTCCAGTACGGGGACGTGGTCGCGGTCGGGGCCGAGGGTGTGCGTCTCGGCGGACAGCGGGATGCGCTGCCAGCTCCGGCCGCGCTCACCCGTGCGCGAGCGGGTCGCGTAGTGGGCGGCCGCGCAGACGACCTCCACGGTGTCGGCGTCGGTGTAGAAGCTGAAGCCGAGGGAGGAGGGCAGCCAGGAGTTGGACTCGGGTACGGGGTCCCCGGCCGGTGCGGTGTCCTCGGCCCGCCCCTCCGTCCCCGCCCCCTCGCGCTCCTCGGCGGCGAGGTCCAACTGGCGCTGGAGGTCGGCCTCCTGGGGATAAAGGGTGCCCATCAGGTACTGGCGGTCGGGCGGGGCGTCGAGGGTCTCGTGCGCACCGCGGGCCGGGCCGACGAGTTGCCGCCGGAGGTAGGAGACGAGTTCGTGTCGGAGATCCATGTCGTTCCTGGTGATCGCGGTCTGTGGACTACTCGGACGGGAGGCGGGAGCTGGGGGGCTCAGGGCCGACGCCAGCGGTCCCGGAGGGAGGTACGGCTGTCGGCCGCCTCCTGCACGGCGGCGAGCTGCGCCTGGGTGTCGGCCAGCCGGGCCCGCAGATCGGTGAGGGCGACCCAGGCCTCGTGCTCACTCCGCGCGATGCGCTCGGTGGCCTGCCGCTCGGCCTCCTCGGCACTCGTGCGGGCCGCCTCGACGAACCGGTCCCGCTGTGCGAGCGCGGCCTCGCTCTCCCGCAGCCGCCGCTCCAGCTCGGCCACCCGCGCCTGGGCGCCCCGGCGGTACTCCTCCCGCGCCGATGCGGCCGCGCGCTCCCGCTCGGCCGCGGCCGCCTCGGCCTGCCGCAGCTCGGTCTCCCGCTCGGCGCCGGCCGCCCGGGCGTCCGCCAGCCGCGACTGGAGGTCGCTGATCCGGTTCTCGGCACCCTCGCGGTACGCACGCAGCCGCTCCCGGTGCTGCTCCTTCAGTTCCGCGAGCCGCTCCTCGGCCTGCCGCTGGAGATGCCTCTCGCGCCGCTCCCGCACCTGGTCCGCACGGTGCAGCAGCTCCTCCTCCCACGCGTCGAGCTGCCGCTCGCCCTCTGCCCGGACCGCCGCGAGACGTTCGTCGGCGCTGCAGCGTTCCTCCCTCAGCCGACGGTCGTACTCACGGACGAGCAGAGCCAGCCCGACCTCACGCCGGGTCCGTGCCCCGGCGACCAGCCCGTCGACGTCGTCCGTCAACGGCGCCGTGCTGGCCGGTGGTTCGACCGCCGGGGGTACGGCCGCCGACGGCGACTCCTCCATCGCGGACACGACCGCCGGCTCGGCCGCCACCGGTTCCGCGGCCGCCGGTACCACGCTCGACGGCTCGACGACCGGCGGCTCGACTGCCGCCACCGGCGGCTCCACCCGCGGCGGTTCGACCCGCGCGCGCTCCGCCGCCGGCGCTGCCGCGTGCCTCGCGGTGAACTCGCGGAGCGCCTCGCGCACGGCTCGGCGCGGCGCGACGCCCGTCAGGGGCGCTGCACGAAGGTGTGCCCGCGGCGTCGCGCCGGCCAGCGTCTTCGCGGGGTGCTCGAAGAAGTGCTCGGGCCGCAGCCCCAGCTCCCGCACGCCGTCGAAGACCTCCCTGAGCGCTTCGAGCGCCCGCACCACGGGGCGGTCGAGCGTCCCCCGCTCACGCGCGGCCCGTACCACCGCGTCCCCCGCGGACGAGCCCAGCAGGTCCGTCAGCTGCCGCTGCCCCAACGCCAGCACCGCGTACTCCGCGAGCCAGGGCACCCCTCCGCCCATGGGCGCTTGCGCCAGCGTCAGGGCCCTGCCCCACTCGGCGGCGATCTCCGGCGCGTTGGCCACCTCCGGTCCCTCCGCCACCTCCGGCTGCTCCGCTCGCCCCGGCTGCGCCGTCTCCTCCGGGCGGGCCGGCACCGCGGCCAGGAACTCGCGCAGCGCGTCCCGCACCGCGAGCCGCGACTCGCCGTTCACCAGCGGCCTGGTCGCGAGGTAGGCGCCGGGCGTCGTCCCGCGAAGCGCTTCGGTGGGCCGCCCGAAGAAGTCCTCGGGCCGCAGCCCCGCGTCCGCGACGTGGTCGAAGACGCGTCGGAGCACTTCGAGCGCGGTCAGCACCGGCCGGTCGGCCGGTTGCCGGTCCCGGGCGACCCGTACGGCCGCCTCGGCCGCCGTCTGCCCGAGGTACGCCACGAGGTTCTCCTGCCCCACGGCGGCGAGCGCGTACTCGGCGAGCCAACTCTGCCCGCCCGGCGCCTTCGCCAGCCGAAGGGCACGCGTCCAGTCGGCGGCGACCACGCCCGGCTTCCCGGCGCGCACGCCCTCGCCACCGTCAGGGGCCGCCCGTACGGGCTCCGCCGGGACCTCCGCGCCGCTGGAAACCTCCGGAGCGGGCTCCACGGGTGTCTCGACGCCGCCCGGAAGCGCCGTGACGGCCTCCTCCGAACCAGCCCGACCGCCACCCTCGACCGCCCTCACGGCCTCCGCCGAACCGACTCCACCGCCGCCCGGAACCACCGTGACGGGCTCCGCCGGTACCGGCTCCACCCGCACGGACTCCGACTCCGCCACGGTCCCCGCCATGCTCTCCGGCCGGGTCGCACTCTCCGTCCGCGTCACGCGCTCCGCCCCGGCCAGTCGTGCCGCCCGGGCCCGGCGGAGGGCCTGCCGGGCGCGGGCGGTCCGCGCCGCCTGCGTCGCCCGGGCGTACCGCGCCGACTTCGCGGCCACCGCCGCCTTCTCCGCCGCACGCTCGGCCCTCTCGCACGCCGCGTCGAGGCCGACCAGGCCCACCTCGCGCAGCCGCTCCCGCAGCGCGGGCCGCACCTTCGCCTCGATCTGCCGGATGCGCTCCCGTGTGACGCCGAACTCGCCTCCGAGCTCGTCCAGCGTCGACGGCTCCTGCCCGTCGAGCCCGAGGCGCCGCACGAGAATCCTCGCCTCGCGCTCCGTGAAGGTGTCCACCACGTCCAGCACGTCCCGTACGAAGAGCTCCCCCACCACCTGCTTCTCCACCGGCGGCAGCGCATGCGTGCGCGCCACGAAGTCCGCGAGGGTCGCGCCGTCGCCGATGACACGGTCCAGCGAGTCCGTGCGGCGGCTCAGCCGCCGGGCGTGCTCCACCTTCTCCAGCGTCATGTCGCAGGCCACCGCCACGTCGGCCGCGGTCGTGGGACGCCCCCGCGCGGCCAGGTTCCGTTCGGCCGCCGCCACTTTGCGCACCTGCTCGTGCATGTGGACGGGGATGCGGATCAGGGCACCTTCATCGGCGACGGCCCGGCTCATCGACTGCCGGATCCACCAGGTCGCGTACGTCGAGAACTTGTTGCCCATTCTCGGGTCGAACTTCCGCGCCGCCCGCATCAGCCCGAGCACACCGTGCTGGACCAGGTCTTCGTACTCCAGCCCCTGTTCCAGGTGCGACCGCACCAGGGAGTGCACGAGCCGCAGGTTGTGGACGACCAGGCAGTCCCTGGCACGGATACGGAGGTCGCCTCCCGGCAGCGCCTTCAGCTCCTCCTCCGAGGCCTCCTCCGCGATCCGCTCCGGCCCACCCCGCAGCAGTACGGCCAGCCCGACCTCGGCCTCCGCGCTCAGCAGCCGCTTCTCCGGTCCCCGCCGGAGGCGGTCCGTCTCCAGAACGGCCCGCGCCGCCGCCATCGCCCCGTCGAGACCGTCCGGCCCCTCCGCCACGTCCGCGACATCCGGGACGTCCGGAGCGGCGTCGTCGGCAACCGGCACATCCGCCGCGGCGTCACCGCTCCCCGGCACGACGCCGACCGGTCCCCCCGGACCACCCGCGGGCTCCGCCCGCCCCACCCGGACCCGTACCGCCGCACGCAGCTCCGCCGCCTCCGCCGCGTCGAGCCCCGCGAGCCGTACGACCCCCTCCAGCGCGCCGGAAGCGACCCGTCCCTCCGCGTCCGCGTAACGCGCCAGCAGCGCCCGCGCCGTCATGACACGCGCGGAGAACACATTTTCTTCACTCTTTCCGCCGACACGTGCAACCTTTTCCGCACCTCGCGAGTCGCCGTCTGTGTGCACGTGCAACCTCCGCACGGGCAGCCCCAGCCGGGCCAGCTCGTCGCGTACCCGCTCCCGCTCGTCGTCGCCGAGCGCGAGCTCCCGTACGGCCGCGAGGAAGGCCCCTTCCGGCACGACGCCGTCCACCGCCGCGCGCCTCAGCCGCTTCAGCAGCACACCCAGCGCCGCCCGTACGTCGGACGACTCCTCCCCGTTCACAGGTCGCAGCACCGTCCCGGTCACCCCCCAGCTTGTTTCAATCAGGACCGTAATTCCGCGCGTTGATGATGTCAACAGATAGAGCGCTACCGCTCCTCATCCATCTCGTGTACGGTGACGAACACTCAGCGCGCACAGGGGAACACGGACCACAGTGACAAGGGGAGCGGCAGTGAGCCAGGGGCTGGTCGACGGCAGATTCCGCGTCGGGCGCGTCATCGGCAGGGGCAACATGGGGGAGGTCCACCAGGCGGAGGACCTGCACGCCCCCGAGGGCACCCCGGAACGCACCGTCGCCCTCAAGACGGTCCTGCGCGGCCGCACCGGCAACCGGATCGACACCGGCGGCGACACCAAGGCGATGCAGCGCTTCGCACGCGAGGTGCGGATCATGCGCCGCCTCCGCCACCCCAACCTCACCCGCCTCATCGCGGGCGGCACCGTCGCCGCCGAGGACGAGGACGCCACCCCCCTCCCCTACCTCGCCATGGAGTTCCTGGACGGCGAGACCCTCCGCGATCTGATCGCGGAGGAACCGCAGCTCCCCGTCGCCTGGGCCGCCGCCATCGGCGCGCAGATCGCCGCCGGGCTGGCCGCCGCCCACACCGCGGGCGTCGTCCACCGCGACCTCAAGCCCGCCAACGTCGTCCTCACCCAGGGCGGCACCGTCAAGGTGCTGGACTTCGGCATGGGCAGCGTCGTCGAGGACCCCGACCAGACCCGGTTGACCAGTACCGGCGTCAGCGTCGGCACCGCCCGGTACATGGCGCCGGAGCAGTGCCAGGCCAAGCAGGTCACACAGGCCGCCGACCTCTACGCGTTGGGCTGTGTGCTGTACGAGATGCTGGTCGGCGTCCCGCCGTTCACCAGCGAGTCGGCGTACGAGCTGGCCGACCGGCACGTCAACCAGCCGCCCGCCCCCGTCCGGGCGATCCGCGCCGAGGTCCCCGCCGAGCTGGCCCGGCTGGTGGAACGGCTGCTGGCCAAGGATCCCGCGGACCGTCCCGCCGACGCCGTCACCGTACGGGACGCGCTCCTGCCCCTCGCCACGGCGGACGACGGACACCCCCTCCTCCCCCACTGGGGCGCCCTGGACCCCACGGCCCCTCTCCGCGAGCCGGCTCCCGCGCCCGCACCCGGACCCGGGAGAAGCCCCGAAGACGCCGCCACCCCGACCACCACGGCCACACCCCCGACGCCCTCCTCCGTCATGGACGTCTTCGGCGTCCACCGCGCCCTCATCAAGGACTACCGCTCCTTCACCGAGGGCGGCACCGTCATCCGTGACGACCGCGTCGCCGACTTCGTCGAGCGGGACCTGGACGGCAAGTCCCAGTGGCCCGACCCCTGGCTCTCCCTCAACCCCTTCTTCCAGGGCGGCGGCACGGTCGTCGAACTCGCCCAGGAGAAGGTGCTGCACCCCGAGTGCGCCCGCATCTTCCAGGCCCGCAAGACCGAGGGCGGCACCGTCTGCGACGGCCGGCCGCTCACCCTCCACCGCCACCAGCGCGACGCGATCGACGCCGCCGCCGCGGGGGCGTCCTACGTCCTGACGACGGGCACCGGCTCCGGCAAGTCGCTGTCCTACATCGTGCCGATCGTCGACAAGGTGCTGCGCGAGCGCGACCAGGAGGGTTCCGGGGCCACCAAGCGCGTCCGGGCGATCATCGTCTACCCGATGAACGCGCTCGCCAACAGCCAGCTCCGCGAGCTGGAGAAGTACCTGCGCGACGGGTACGGCGCCGGCCAGGAGCCCGTCACCTTCGCCCGGTACACCGGTCAGGAGGACGACGCCCGGCGCAAGGAGATCCGGGACAACCCGCCGGACATCCTGCTCACCAACTACGTGATGCTGGAGCTGATGCTCACCCGTCCCGCCGACCGGGCGAGCCTGATCACCATGGCGCGGGGCCTGGAGTTCCTCGTCTTCGACGAACTGCACACCTACCGCGGCCGCCAGGGCGCCGACGTGGCCCTGCTCATCCGCCGGGTCCGCGAGGCCTGCCAGGCTTCCGCCCTCCAGTGCGTCGGCACCTCCGCCACCATGTCGACGGAGGGCACGGCGGCCGACCAGCGCCAGGTGGTCGCCGATGTGGCGAGCACCCTGTTCGGCACCCGGGTGCGGCCGGAGCACGTCATCGGCGAGACCCTGGTCCGCGCCACCGGCGAGGCCCCGGACACCGTCCCGGCCGAGCGGCTGCGCACCCCCGCCGCCCCGCGCCGCTACGACGACCTGGTGCGCGACCCGCTGGCCCGCTGGATCGAGGGCCGCTTCGGCCTCGTCGAGGACGACGAGTCGGGCCGCCTGGTGCGGCAGCGGCCGGCGAAGATCGAGGCGGCGTCGCAGGAGCTGAGCGAGGCGTCCGGCGTGCCCGCCGAGGACTGCGCCGCCGCCATCCGCGCCGCTCTGGAGGCCGGTTCGCAGGCCCGCCACCCGGTCACCGAGCGGCCCCTGTTCGCGTTCCGGCTGCACCAGTTCCTCTCCAAGGGGGACACGGTCTACGTCACCCTGGAGGACAAGTCCTCCCGCCATCTCACCCGCTCCTACCAGCTCGAACAGCCCGGCAGCGGGGGCAAGTCGCTGATGCCGCTGGCGTTCTGCCGGGAGTGCGGGCAGGAGTACCTGACGGTGTGGCGCACCGAGAAGGACGGCGAGGTCCGCTACGAGGCCCGCCGGGACACCTCCGCGACGGGCGGCCGGCAGGGCGACGGCTATCTGTACGTCGACCACGAGCGCGAGTGGCCGTCGAACACGCAGTACGCCGTGGACGACCGCCGGCTGCCGGAGTCCTGGCTGGAGGTGGACGACCGCGGCCAGGAGGTCGTCAAGCGCGCCTACCGCGATCGTGTCCCGCGCGCGGTCACCGTCGACCCCCACGGCCGGGAGGGCCAGGGCGAGCTCAAGGCCGCCTTCGTCCCCTCCCCCTTCCTGTTCTGCCTCCACTGCGGTGTCGCCTACGAGCAGACCCGCGGCCGTGACTTCGCCAAGCTGGCCACCCTCGACCAGGAGGGCCGTTCCTCCGCCACCTCCCTCGTCTCGGCGTCCATCGTCCGCTCGCTGAAGTCGGTCCCGGAGGATGCCCTGGACAAGGAGGCGCGCAAGCTCCTCACCTTCGTCGACAACCGTCAGGACGCCTCCCTTCAGGCCGGCCACTTCAACGATTTCGTTCAGATCACCCAGTTGCGCGGCGCCCTGTACCGCGCGGCCCTGGACGCCGGCGCGGACGGTCTGCACCACGAGGAGCTGGCCTCGGCGGTGACGAACGCCCTCGCGCTCGCCCCCGCCGACTACACCGGCGACACCGACCTCTCCCCCGGCCTGGCCCGCAACGCCGCCCGGACGCTGCGTGACGTGGTCGCCTTCCGGCTCTATCTGGACCTGGAGCGCGGCTGGCGCATCACCATGCCGAACCTGGAGCAGACGGGCCTGCTGGAGATCGACTACGAGGACCTGCACTGGGTGGCCGGCAAGCAGGATCGCTGGGCGGACACGCACCCGGCGCTCCGGGACGCCGACCCCGCCCTGCGCGCGGAGATCGTCAAGACGCTGCTGAACGAGATGCGCCGCTCCCTCGCCATCGACGTGTCGTACTTCCGCGACGACACCTTCGAGTCGCTGCAACGCGCCACCGAGGAACGCCTGGTGGACCCCTGGATCCTCTCCGCCGGTGACAAGCCGCGGGTCGGCACGGCGTACCCGCACCCCTCCCGCCCGGGCGCCGACCGCTCCAGTCTGTTCCTCTCCGCGCGCGGCAAGTACGGCAAGTACCTGAAGCGGGCGGACGGTTCGTTCGCGGGCCTGGACCAGGACGACCTCCAGCTGATCATCGCCCAGCTGCTCACGGTCCTCACCGGAGCGGGCCTGGTGAAGGAGGTCGAGACCGCCCCGCGGCGCCCCGGCCGCTACCGCAGGCCCTCCGGTCCGACGACGACCGGCTACCGGGTCGCGGCGCAGTCGCTCGTCTGGCGGGCCGGCCGGGGCGAGTCGGGCGCGCACGACCCGCTCACCCGCACCTACCAGAGCGGCGACGGCCCGCGCATCAACTCCTTCTTCCTCAAGCTGTACCGGGAGACCGCCGACGCCCTCTCCGGGCTGTTCGCCCGCGAGCACACCGCGCAGGTGGCGCCGGAGGACCGGGAGAAGCGCGAGGAGGCCTTCCGCAAGGCCGAGTTGAAGCTGCTGTACTGCTCCCCGACGATGGAGCTGGGGGTCGACATCTCCTCGCTCAACGCGGTGATGATGCGCAACGTGCCGCCCACGCCCGCCAACTACGCCCAGCGCTCCGGCCGCGCGGGCCGCAGCGGCCAGCCCGCGCTGGTGACGACGTACTGCGCCACGGGCAACAGCCACGACCAGTACTACTTCCGCCGCTCCGAGCGCATGGTGGCGGGCGCGGTCGCCCCGCCCCGTCTGGACCTCGCCAACGAGGACCTGGTCCTCTCCCACCTCCAGGGCATCTGGATCGCCGAGGCGGGCCTGCGGCTCGGCCGCGCGATCCCCGAGGTCCTGGACGTCTCCCACCCCGACACCGGCGACCGCCCCGACCCGGCGCTGGAGCTCCTGCCGGAAATCGCGGCGGCCGCACACGACGAGGGCGCCCGGCGCCGCACGGTCGACGCCGCCCTGCGCGTCCTCGGCCCGCTGCTGCCCGACTTCGCCGACACCACCTGGTGGCACGACGACTGGATCCAGGACCGGGTGCGCACGGTCCCCGAGCGCTTCGACGACGCCTTCGACCGCTGGCGCGACCTGTTCCGGGCCGCTCTGCTGGACCAGTACACGCAGAACAAGCGGCGCCTGGACTACAGCCTCACCGAGTACGACCGCAACCGCGCCAACGCCCGCCGCCGCGAGGCGGAGACCCAGCTCAACCTGCTGATGAACGAGAGCGTCGACAGCAAGTCGGTCCTCTCGGACTTCAACCCCTACCGTTATCTGGCCTCCGAGGGCTTCCTGCCCGGCTACAGCTTCCCGCGCCTGCCGCTGGCCGCCTACATCCCGACGGTCGGCCGCCGCCGGGGCGACGGCGACTACCTCCAGCGGCCCCGTTTCCTCGCCATCCGCGAGTTCGGCCCCGGCGCGCTCATCTACCACGAGGGCGCCCGCTACCAGGTGACCCGCATCCAGCTCCCGCCGGACTCCTCCGGCGAGCTGACCACGGGCGAGGCCCGCCGCTGCGCCCACTGCGGCTACCACCACGACCCGCAGAACCGCGAGGACCGCTGCGGCTTCTGCGACGAGCCGCTGGGCTCGGCCACCTACGGGCTGCTCCACCTGCACACGGTGTACACCACCCGCCGGGAGCGGATCTCCTCCGACGAGGAGGAGCGGCGCCGGGCCGGGTTCCGGCTCCAGACGTCGTACCGCTTCCACGACCACGGCGCCCGCCGGGGCCGCCTCAACGCGAGCGTCGCCGACGCGGCGGGCGGGCCGCTCGCCGGGATCACGTACGGCGACTCGGCGACGGTCCGCATCACCAACACCGGCCGGGTGCGCGCCAAGCAGGACGAGCCGCCGGGCTACTGGCTCGACCTGGCCGACGGCCGCTGGATGACCGACAGGGACGCCGCCGAGGCCTCCGGCGACGTCAGCGAACTGGACCTGGTGGACGCCGACGGCAACGAGCGGCGCCGCAAGAAGCGGGTCATCCCGTTCGTGGAGGACCGCCGCAACATCCTCGTCGTCACCCTCGACGAGGCGCTGCCCGAGCCGGTCGCGCTGACGCTGATGTACGCGCTGGAGCGGGGCATCGAGGCGGCGTTCGAGCTGGAGGACGCGGAGCTGACCGCCGAGCTGCTGCCGCCGGACGACGGCCCCCGCCGCCGCATCCTGTTCATGGAGGCGGCCGAGGGCGGCGCGGGCGTGCTGCGCCGCCTCCAGGCCGAGGACGACGCGCTGGCCCGGGCGGCCCGCCGCGCCCTGGAGATCTGCCACTTCGCGGCCGACGGCACGGACGAGGGCGACGAGGCCCACCGCCCCGGCCGGGCCTGCGCGCGCGGTTGCTACGAGTGCCTGCTGACATACGGCAACCAGCTCGATCACGCCCGCATCGACCGCCACACGGTGGCGGCGCTCCTGGTGCGCCTCGCGTCGGCGACGGCGACGCGGGAGGCGCGCGGGGAGTCCCGCTCGGAGCAGTACCGCCGCCTGGTCGCGGACACCGCCGGGCCGACGGCGGTGCCGACGCCGGTGGAGGCCGCGGCGGCGGCCGAGCTGGCGGCGGAGGGCGATTTCCTGGGCTGGCTGAAGGCCCGGGGCCTGCATCTGCCGACGGAGACCGCCACCCTGCTCACCGAGGCCAACGCGATGCCCGACTACGTCTACCGGGAGCCCGGCACGCGCCTGGCCGTCTTCGTGGACCTGCCGGACACCGAGCAGAGCGCCCTGCGCGACGAGGACGCCGAGGAGCGCCTCCTCGACGCCGGCTGGGAGGCCGTACGCTTCCGCCCCGGCGACGACTGGGACGCGCTCGCCGCGTCCTACACCGACTGCTTCGGCACCCCCGCCGCCGACTGACCGCCCGCACCCGGCCCTTCGAGGAAACAGACGACTGACATGGCACTCACGTACTCCGCCGGCTCGCTGGTGACCGCACGCGGCCGGGACTGGGTCGTGCTCCCCGAGAGCGAGCCCGACCTGCTCGTACTGCGCCCGCTGGGCGGCTCGGACGACGACATCGCGGCGGTGTTCCCGGCCTTCGAGACGGTCAAGGGCGCCGAGTTCGCGCCCCCGGCCCCCGGCGACCTCGGCGACCAGCGTGCCGCCGGCCTGCTGCGCACCGCGCTCCGCGTCGGCTTCCGCTCGGGCGCGGGCCCGTTCCGCTCGCTGGCCGGAATCGCGGTCGAGCCGCGCGCCTACCAGCTCGTCCCGCTGCTGATGGCGCTGCGGCAGCGGACCGTGCGCATGCTGATCTCCGACGACGTCGGCATCGGCAAGACGATCGAGGCGGGCCTGATCGCGAGCGAGTTGCTGGCACAGGGCGAGGCGACGGGCCTGGCGGTGCTGTGCTCGCCCGCGCTGGCCGAGCAGTGGCAGCAGGAACTGCGCACCAAGTTCGGCATCGACGCCGAACTGGTGCTGTCCTCGACGGTCTCCCGCCTGGAGCGCGGCCTGGACCTCGGCCAGTCCCTCTTCGACCGCTACCCGCACGTCATCGTCTCCACGGACTTCATCAAGTCCACCCGCCACCGCGACGACTTCGTGCGCCACTGCCCCGATCTGGTGATCGTCGACGAGGCGCACACCTGTGTCACCGCCGACGACACGAAGGTGAGCACGCAGAACCAGCTCCGCCACGAGCTGCTGCGCCGCGTCGCCGAGGACGCCGAGCGTCACCTGCTGCTGGTGACGGCGACCCCGCACAGCGGCAAGGAGTCCGCGTTCCGCAATCTGCTGGCCCTGGTCAGACCCGAACTGGCGCGCGTGGACCTGGATTCGGAGTCCGGCCGGAAGCTGCTCGCCCAGCACTTCGTGGCGCGCAAGCGGGCGGACGTACGGCAGTACCTCACCAAGGAGGACGGCCTCGCGGACGACTCGCTCGCCGAGCGCACGGCGTTCCCCTCGGACCGCTACTTCAAGGACGAGACGTACAAGCTCTCCCCCGCCTACCGGGCCCTCCTCGACGACGCGATCGCCTACGCGAGCGAGCGCGTGGAGGAGGCGGACGGCCGGGGCCGGCGCGAGGCCCGTATCGCCTGGTGGTCGGCGATCGCGCTGCTGCGCTCGCTGGTGTCCTCCCCGAGGGCGGCCGCGCAGACCCTGCGCACCCGCTCCGCCGCCGCGGTGGCCGCCTCCGCCGAGGAGGCGGACCGGCTCGGCGCCCCGCTCACCAGCGACTCCGCGGACAGCGACGCGCTGGAGGGCATGGACGTGGCCCCCGGCGCGGAGACGGAGGAGAACGCGGGCTCGCGCCTGGCCGAACTCGCCGCACGGGCCAAGGAGTTGGAGGGCCCCGCGCAGGACCTGAAGCTGAAGGCGCTCATCAGGCATCTCAAGGCGCTCCTGGCCGACGGCCACAACCCGATCGTCTTCTGCCGTTACATCCCGACCGCCGAGTACCTGGCGGACCAGCTCGGCAACGACCCCGAGGCGAAGAAGCGCGGCCCGCTCGGCGCGCGGACGGTCGTCAGGGCGGTCACCGGCACGCTCTCCCCGCAGCAGCGCATCGAACGCATCGAGGAGCTGGCGGCGGAGGCCGGCGGGGACGCCGCCGCGCGCCGGGTCCTGATCGCCACCGACTGCCTCTCCGAGGGCGTCAACCTCCAGCACCACTTCGACGCCGTCCTCCACTACGACCTGGCCTGGAACCCCACCCGTCACGACCAGCGCGAGGGCCGCGTCGACCGCTACGGGCAGAAGCGCGACGAGGTCCGCGTCATCACGCTGTACGGCGAGGACAACGGCATCGACGGCAAGGTGCTCGAGGTGCTGATCAAGAAGCACCGCCAGATCAAGAAGGACCTCGGCATCTCCGTCTCCGTCCCCGACGAGATGTCGACGGGCGTCACGGACGCGATCGTGGAGTGGCTGCTGCTGCGCGGCCGCCAGGGCGAGCAGGAGGCCCTGTTCGAGTCGGACGCGTTCCAGCAGAGCTTCGCCGACCTGGAGCAGGACTGGAACTCGGCCGCAGACCGCGAGAAGGCGTCCCGCTCGCGGTTCGCACAGCGCTCGATCCACCCAGAGGAGGTGGCCCGCGAGGTCGCCGCCGTACGGGAGGCGCTGGGCGGCGCGGGCGAGCTCGACACGTTCGTACGGGAGTCGCTGAACGCGCTGGGCGCGGTGCTGCGCGAGTCCGGCGGACCGGGCGGTTCCGGCGTGTCCGAGGTGTCCAGTGGGTCCGCCTCCTCCGGCGCGGACTTCACCGCGCAGGTCGGCGGCACCCCGGCCGGCCTGCGGGACGCGCTCGCCCCGGTGCTCGGCCCGGAGACGGTGGAGCAGGACCGTCCGATCCCGTTCCGCACGGACCCGGCGGTGGCGCGCGGCGAGGCCGCCCTCGTCCGCACGGACCCGGTGGTGGGCGCGCTCGCCTCCCACGTGCTGAACGCCGCCCTGGACCCCGAGGCGGACGGCGCCCGCCCGGCCCGCCGCTGCGGCGT
Source organism: Streptomyces sp. NBC_00670 (assembly GCF_036226765.1). Taxonomy (NCBI): domain Bacteria; kingdom Bacillati; phylum Actinomycetota; class Actinomycetes; order Kitasatosporales; family Streptomycetaceae; genus Streptomyces; species Streptomyces sp. NBC_00670. The sequence continues at coordinate 6,248,333 of NZ_CP109017.1, read as the reverse complement.
CGTCACGACGGACGCGGTGAGCACGCGCACCACGCTGCTCCTGGTCCGCTACCGCTTCCACCTCACCCTGCCCTCCCGCAACGGCGAGAAGCAGGTGGTGGCCGAGGACGCCCGCCTGCTCGCCTTCGAGGGAGCCCCCGGCAAGGCGGTCTGGCTCCCGCCGGAGCGCGCGACGGCGTTGCTGGACGCGCAGGCGACGGAGAACACGGCCCCCGCCTCCGGCGAGCGCACCATGACCCGCATCCTCGGCCAACTGGACGACGTACGCCCGTACCTGGAGTCGTACGGCGACGGCCTGGCCACCGAGCTGGACGCCTCGCACCGCAGGGTGCGGGCGGCCTCCGGCGAGATCGTCCGCGGCCTGTCCGTGACGGCCCAGAAGCCGGCCGACGTCCTGGGCGCCTACGTCTACCTGCCCGCCGCTCCCTCCGCTCCCACTGCTTCCGCTGCTCCCTCTGCTTCCGCTGGAGTGACCGCCTGATGTCCGCCACCACCCGCAACCAGGTGTTCACCGCCGTCCACACCGTCGGCGGCCTGCTCCCGGCGGACATGCTGGTCCGCGTCTCCGAGGGCAAGGACGTCCCCGGCTCGGGCCCTGCCGACTACGGCCTGCCGTCCTCGCGTTCGGTACGGGACGAGGCGGAGCGCAGCTGGGAGTACCTGAAGCCGCTCTGGCGCGACCTGCGCAAGCACCTGCCCGGGGCGGCGGAGACGGGCGCCCCGTCCACTGACCCCACCGGTCGCGCCGGCACGGACTGGCTCGCCCCGCTCTGGCGCGAGCTGGGCTTCGGCCGGCTCACCCCGGTCGGCCCGGCGGGCATCACGGCGGACTCCGACCCGGAGAAGAAGTTCCCCGTCTCCCACCACTGGCAGCACGCCCTCGTCCACCAGACCGCGTGGAACGCGGAGCTGGACAAGCGCCCGGCCGGCCCGGGCAGCGTCCCGCCCCAGTCGATGCTCCAGGAGTGCCTGAACCGCACGGAGGCCCACCTGTGGGCCGTCCTCACCAACGGCCGCCAGGTCCGCCTCCTCCGCGACTCCAGCGCCCTCGCGACGGCGTCCTACGTCGAGTTCGACCTCGAGTCGATCTTCGACGGCGAACTCTTCAGCGAGTTCGTGCTGCTGTACCGACTGCTGCACGTGTCCCGGTTCGAGGTGGCGGAGGGGGCGCCGCCGTCGGCGTGCTGGCTGGAGAGCTGGCGGACCGTCGCCATCGAGTCCGGCACCCGCGCGCTGGAGCACTACCGCGACGGCGTCCAGGCCGCCCTGACCGCGCTCGGCACGGGCTTCCTGCGCCACCCCGACAACGCGGCACTGCGCGAGAACCTGGACCCGGCCGCGTTCCAGTCCGCCCTGCTCCGCCTCGTCTACCGGCTGATCTTCCTCTTCGTCGCCGAGGACCGCGAGGCCCTGCCCGACCCGCGGGCCGACGAGCGGGCCCGCGAGCGCTACACCCGCTACTTCTCCACGGTCCGCCTCCGCGAGCGCGCCCTGCGCCGGACCGGCACCGCCCACAGCGACCAGTACGAGGCCCTGCAACTCGTCCTCGCCGCCCTCGGTGACGAGGAGGGCCGCCCCGAGCTCGCCCTGCGCGGCCTCGGCGGCCTGTTCAACACCACGGACGCCGACGGGCCCCTCGCCGGCGTCCGCCTCTCCAACCGGTACTTCCTGGAGGCCGTACGCCACCTCGCCCGCGTACGCGACCACGGCTCCTCGCGCTGGCGCCCGGTCAACTACCGCAACATGGGCGCCGAGGAACTGGGCTCGGTCTACGAGGCGCTGCTGGAGCTGGTCCCCAAGCACAGCGCCTCCGACCGCACCTTCGCCCTCGTCGACCGCCTCGGCAACGACCGCAAGAAGACCGGCAGTTACTACACGCCCACCGCGCTCACCGAGACACTTCTCGACTCGACGCTGAACCCGGTGATCGACGACGCCGTGAAGCGCGGCGAGCAGCGGGCGACGGTGTCCGGCCGCACGGACCCCGCCGACGCCGCCGGTGTCATCGTCGAGGAACTGCTGTCCCTCACCGTCTGCGACCCTGCCTGCGGCTCCGGCCACTTCCTCGTCGCCGCCGCCCGTCGCATCGCCAAGCGGGTCGCCTCAGTGCGCGAGCGCAACCCCGAGCCGACGGCGGAGGCGGTACGGCACGCGCTGCACGAGGTGGTCGAGCGCTGCGTCTACGGCGTCGACCTCAACCCCATGGCCGTGGAGCTGGCCAAGGTCTCCCTGTGGCTGGAGGCCATGGAACCGGGCCGTCCGCTGGGCTTTCTGGATGCCCACATCCGCCACGGCAACGGCCTGATCGGCGCGACGCCCGCGCTGATGCGGGACGGCATCCCCGACAAGGCGTTCAAGAAGGCCGAGGGCGACGACGAGGCCTGGGCGAAGATGCTGCTCGCCCGCAACGAGCAGGAACGGGCGGGGCAGGGCGGCCTGTTCGACGTCGAGTCCGAGACGCGGGTCGCCAACACGGCGTTCGCGTCCGGCCTGCGCCGCATCACGGCGGCCCCGGCCGGCGACCTCGCGGACGTACGCCGCAAGGAGGCCGCGTTCCGCGCGTGGTCGACGTCCGGCGACTACCGGCAGGCGCTGCACCTGGCCGACGCGTGGTGCGCGGCGTTCGTCTGGGTCAAGCGGGAGGACGCACCGCCGGCCGTCACGGACAAGGTGTTCCGCGGCCTGGAGGACCCCGAGGGCGACGCGGCCCCGGAATCCACACACGAGGAGATCACGCGCCTGCGGGACCAGTACGCGTTCTTCCACTGGCACCTGGAGTTCCCGGAGATCTTCACGGTTCCGGAGGACGGCTCGGCGGAGGCCGCGAAGGTCGACCCGGGCACGGGCTGGGCAGGCGGCTTCTCGTGCGTGGTGGGCAACCCGCCGTGGGACAAGGTCGACTTCGAGGACAAGAAGTACTTCAGCGTGGTCGACCCGGACATCGCGGCGATCTCCGGTACGGCTCGGCGTACGCGGATCGCGGAGTGGGAGGTCGAGCATCCGGAGGCGGGGGCGCGGTACCGGGAGGCGCGGCGGACGGTGAAGGGGAACTTCCACTTCCTGGCGAACTCGGGAGTGTTTCCGCTGTGTGCGAAGGGGTTGACGGTCAAGGGAGTGAACTCTCTCCAGACCGACACGTTGTTCGCCGAGCGCATGTCCAGCGTGGTGGGGGTGGAGGGGCGGTTCGGCGTGATCCTGCCGACCTCCATCGCGACGGGAGCGGGCTCACAACACCTCTTCTCCAGCTTCACACGCCAGAGGTCGCTGGTCTCACTCTACGACTTCGAGGTGAGGCGGCCCAGGTCGGCAGCGCTGCCCCAGGGCGGCAAGTGGTTCGACATCGATTCCAAGCAGTCGTTCTGCCTGCTCTCCCTCGCTGGACGTGGCCTGCGGCAGAGTGCTGCTCGGTTCGGCTTCTCCATCGGCGATATCACCGAACTCGACGATCCCGAGCGCGTCTTCGCCCTGAGTCCCGAGGACCTGGCCCTTATCAACCCCAATACGGGCACACTCCCGAAGTTCCGTTCCCAGCGCGACGCAGTCCTCACAGCAGGTATCTACCGGCGCATGCCAGTGCTGTGGAACGAAGGGAACCGGAACGGCAATCCGTGGGGGCTCAGCTTCAAGAACTTGTTCAACATGACCGATGACTCCGACCTCTTCCAGTCGCGGAAGGAACTGGAGGATGCCGGGTGGCGGTTGGACGGGAACCTGTTCCTGCGGGGCAGGGATCGGATGCTGCCCCTGTACGAAGGCAAGATGGCGCACCTGTTCGACCATCGTTGGAACAGCTACACGGGAACGGGCACCGAAGACCGCCGTCGGATCGATCTCACCGAGAAGCAGGACCCGACCGCCTGCGCCGACCCTCGCTACTGGGTCGCGGAACAAGGACCGATCGACACCGTTCGCAGAGGCAAGGAACTGGAGGAACGTGGCATCGCGGACCGCCTCGCCGAAGTGAACTGGGAGCATGACTGGTTGATCGGCTGGCGTGACGTCACGTACTTCACCAACGAGCGAACGGCCATTCCCGCGTTCCTGCCGCGAGCCGCCGTCGGCCACACATACCCTCTGATGCTCCCGCGCGTCTCCCCGCCCCTGGTCGCCGCCCTCATCGCCACCCAGTCCTCCCTGGTCTTCGACTTCGTCAGCCGACAGAAGATCAGCGACGCGCACATGAAGCTGTTCGTGTGGAAGCAACTGCCCGTCCCCACCCCCACCGCCCTCGAACCGCACCTCCCCTTCCTCCTCCCCCGCGTACTGGAACTCGTCTACACCGCCTACGACATGACCCCCCTCGCCCGCGACCTGGGCGACGAGGGCGAGCCGTTCCGTTGGGACGAGGCCCGTAGGGCACAGCTCCGTGCCGAGCTGGACGCCTACTTCTTCCACCTGTACGGCATCTCGGCCGAGGACACCGACTACATCCTGGAGACTTTCCAGTCGGAGTCGGGCGGCCTCAAGAACAACGAGATCGCCAAGTACGGCGAGTACCGCACCAAGCGCCTCGTCCTCACCGAGTACAACCGCATGGCACACGCCGGCCTCACCTTGGAGTCCCCCCTCGTGGGCAGCGAGGCCTACACCTCGCCCCTCACTCCGCCCCCTGGCCGCGGCCCCCGCCACAGCGCCTGACAGAACACACCACCGCCATCCACATCCCAGGGGGGACCATGAGCAACCCGACCCAGCCCGATCCGATGCCCTCGAAGTACGAACTCGAGGTGTGGGACTCCATCCAGCAGTACAAGGGCCGCCCACTGTCACAGGCGATGCAGAACGCCGGCGACCACGTGGCCAACGGCGTCACACGACTCGGCAAGCAGGCTGCGAAGCAGCTGGAAAAGTATCCGCGCGCCGCGTCGGCGGTGTCACGGGGACAGGAGTTCGTAGCCAAGGGCGCCTCCAAGGCCGGCGCGAAGGCACGCAACGCCGCCGAGAACATGCCGGAGTGGGGCGGCACGGCCGTGCAGTCCGTACGGAAGACGGTGGGGAAGATCTCGCGCGCGGGACTCTCTCCCAAACGGGTGGTGGCGCTCCACACCAAGCGAGGCCACGAAGTCGCCTCGCTCTCCGACGTGCGCCAACTCGACCTCGAACTTGTCGAGAAGGTGCGCGGCCGGGCGGCGAACTGGTACTACCCGATCATGGCGGCGCTCTCGGGAGCGGGTTCCGGGCTTGTGATCACCGGAGGTCAGCTCGCGATCACCGCCTCCGCCGGCGCCGCGGCGGCGCCTTCGGCCGGAGCGATCGCGGGCGCGTTCACTGCCGATACCGCAGCCGTACTCGGACTCTCGTCCCGGGCCGTCGGCCAGATCTCACTGTTCTACGGATACGACCCCGAAGACCCGTCCGAGAAGCTCTTCATCATGTCCGTCGTCAACTTGGGAACCGCAAGCTCGGCCACCGCCAAGAATGCCGCCATGGCCGACATCTCGAAGCTCACCCAGGCGCTCTTTCGCGGCAAGACGTGGGACGTCCTCAGCAACTCCTTCGTCACCAAGGTAGCCGAGAAGTTCGCCAAGGCGTTCGGCGTCCGCCTCACCAAGAAGGGGCTCGGCAAGGCCGTCCCCGCCTTCGGCATCGTCGTCGGCTCCACGCTCAACTGGGCGACGTTGGAAGGGATCGTCGACGCGGCCGAGATGGCATACCGACGCCGGTTCCTCCTGGAGAAGTACCCGTACCTCGCCGAGGAAGAGGCGTTCGTGACGTTCACCGACGCGGACGTCTCCGACGACGCCGACGAGAAGATCAGCGTGCTCGACGAGATCGTCGACGAGGGCGGCCCCGACCTCCGCTGACGTGGCTTCCCGGCGGTGCGCGTCCTGGCGCCCACCGCCGGGACGAGGCGGCTCAGTCCCCGGCCGCGAACCGTACGAAGCGCGACCACTCCTCACGCCCGAAGGCGAAGTGAGGACGCGTGACGTCCTTGGAGTCCCGTACATGGATGGTGTGCTGCGTGAGGGCGACCTCCACGCAGTCGTCCCCCTGCGCGCTGCTGTAGCTGGACTTGAACCAACCGAGTTCGGACGTGTTCATAGCGCTCCTCTGATCCGCATCAGCAGGCTCGTGGAGTCCTTGGGTGAGAGTGCCTGCGAACGCAGTCTTGCATAGCGCATATGGATGCGGCTCACCTCTTTCGCACCGGTGATCAAGCGGCCGTTCTCCTGCCCCTCGGAGTACGCTCGCCAGCGGCCGTCCGGCATCTCCAGCAGCCGTACGGGCCCCGAAAGGCAGGCGTGCTGCTCGCTGTTCGCAGACATGACCTGGACGGTGACATTGCGCAGCAGGCTGAGCTCGAGGATGAGGTCGAGCTGGTCCGCAGTAACGTGCGGACCTCCCAAGCGGCGCATGAACACAGCCTCATCGACGATGAAGTCGAACGCCGTGTTGGGGCGTTCGCGCAGCAGCTGCTGACGTTCCATGCGCACCTGCACGGTGGCTTCCAGAGCGTCGTCCGACAGCGGCGGGATCTCGTTGTCGCAGAGTGCCCGCACGTACCCCTCCGACTGCAACAGCCCAGGGATCAGCCGACACTCATACGTACAGAGACTCACCGCCGTACGCTCCAGCCTTGCCCACTGCCGGAACCACGCCGCAAGGCCCACATCCCCCCGGGTCAAAAATTTCGCCGACCGCCGCAGCGCCCCCGTGTTCCCCGTCGCCCCCTCCGCCCGCTCCACGAACGACTCGTCCGGCATCCTCCTCCCCAACTCCACGGACTCCACCGTGTGCCTGGAGAACCGCACCAGCTCACCGAACTCCGCCCGGCTCAGCCCCGCGTGCTCGCGCAACGCCTGCACCACCGCCCCGAACGTCCGCAGACTGTCGGACGGATCCGGCTCCCGCTCACACTCCCCACCCGACACCACCGGCTCCACCGGTTCCACATGATCGGTCGTCATTCGCGGCCCACCTCCAGGTGCTCACACGCCAGGTCCCACTCCCTGAGAACGCTCAGAGTGGCCGGAAGGAATTCGTACGATCCACCGAACGTGCCCGTACGCTGACTCACCGTACGTGCCGACGAGCTCGGATGAGGCCCCTGCTGATCGGCGCCGACGGACGATCGCGCCGACGCTTTTCGCCGGGCAGAGCCCTCTGCTCGCGCCGGCGGCATCGATAGGGTCGGCCTGTGACATACATAGTGACCCTCACCTCGGTCCAGATGGCCAAGAACGAAGACGACTGGCTCATCACTCAGCGGTTTACGAAAGGGCTGCCCACGGGGCTTGACACCTCTGAATCCGGCACCCGGTTAGCCTTACTGGTATGCGACAACAGGTCGCATCCCTCGAACAGCGGCCGCAGGGAGTTCTCCGAGCACGGCCGCTTCGTCACCTGGATCGGATCGGTACAGCGCTTCAACACTGTGGGACCGGTCGACAGCAGCATCACCATCGAGCCCATGCGTAGGTGCCCGAAACCGGTGCCCTTGGACGGCTCCGACGGAATCCTCGCCTCCCTCTCCTCCACGCACCGAGCACACGTAGAGCGGGCGCTGACCGGGAGCGCGGGGCACATCGGCAGAAGAACCTGGCAGGCGCTCCACGAAGCGATCCTCCGGTACAGCCCCGAGTTGGCCCCGTACATCGAGTGGCTGTTCGCCAATCTGAACCCGGTCGTCTTCGACGAAGAAGACCCGGCGGACAAGGCATGGCAGGAGCAGAGGGACGCCGCCCAGTTGCTGACCCGGGTGACCGACTTCCCCCACTCCGCCCTCTCGGCCTGGAGACGCCCCGCCTCACGAGATGCGCCGTACCTCGCGGGTCTTGTCCCGGAGCCGGTGGAGAACAGTTTGATCGACCACGATGTACGTGTCGGCCTGGGCGGCGATGGTCCCCGTTTCGACGACTGGTTGGGACTCGGCGACGCGCGGTGTGACATCCACGTGCTGGAGGACACCGACGGGCGCCGCCTCGAAGTCGTCAACGTCAATGCCACTCCGGTCGAGAGCCGACTGGGCACGGACATGATCTATTACCATCACCCAACCCACAGCTTCGTCCTCGTCCAGTACAAACGACTGGGCTCTCGGGACAAGGAATACCGGGTGAACAAACAACTCCTGGACCAGATGGACCGCTTGGAGAGTGTCTCGAAGCTCAGCTCGGACTCCGTGCACCCACACGAGTGGCGCCTCTCCCGGGACGCGTGCTTCCTGAAGTTCGCACACTGGCGGGACAGGGCGACTACCAACTCCGAGTTGGCGCCCGGCATGTACATCCCTCTCTCCTACGCCCGCATTCTGTTGAACGACGACTGCACACGCGGGAGCAGGGGTGGGCGCCTCTTCAGCTACAAGAGGGTGGAGCGCTACCTCGTCGGCTCGGATTTCGCGGAGTTGGTCAAGCTCGGCCTGGTCGGGACCGTGGGAACCAGCGTCGAGCAGTTGCGGGACTTCAGTCTGGAGCGCGCCCGCGAGGGATACAGCGTCGTACTGGGTGTCGAGACGAGTGAGGAGACGCCCCGTGAACGGGCCACACGCGTCCGTCAGCGCAGCGCGAAGAAGAGGCCGAAGGTGGTCTCCTACTCCCCGTCAGCGCCACAGCGGCAGGCGTCCGACGCACCGGACTTCTGAACGGGGGGCGGAGGCAGGGCTTCCGCCCGCGCCTCCATGTCGTTCGAGCATCCTCGACGGACGGGTCCTGGCCAGTTTCCGCAGGTGTTCTTGAAGCGGTTCCTGTCGCCCGCAGATGATGTCCGCGGTTCCTCCCACCAGCGGGTGCGGGGGCGTGGTGCAGTTCCGGTGTACGACGGGACGCAGGCTGGCGGACGGGGTGGGAGCGTGACGGTGCAGCGCGGAGGGCGAGCTGGTTGGCCGGAAGCCGGTGCCGTATGAGGCAGCGCCTGCAAGTCGTGCTGCAGATCCTGCTGGCCTTGGTCGCCTGTCTGCTGGGGATCGTCACCAACTACGCCACCAGTAAGGACGAGGCGCCCTGGGCGCTTGAGATGATCCAGCGGTGGTCCGTGCCGGCCATCGGGCTGCTGGTCGTCGCCATGGTGGTCGGTCAGGTCGTCGTGTACCGGCTGGAGAACCCGGCGCCCGCGCCGTCGGAGTGGCCGCGTGACCGGATTCCGTACCCAGGGCTGGACGCGTTCGGCGAAGACGAGGCGGCCGTCTACTTCGGCCGGGAGGCTCAGGCCGCCGAGTTGACGCGCAGGCTGCACGCCTCCGCGAGCCGTCCCGCCGACCGGTTCCTGCTGCTGACGGGTGCGTCCGGCAGCGGAAAGTCGTCGTTGGTCCGGGCCGGGGTCCTGCCCCGGCTTCGCCGGCGCCGGTGGACGATCGTGCCGACGTTCTCACCGGGGCCGAACCCCCTGCACGCGTTGGCCGCATCGCTGGCCGTGGCCGGGGGCGGAAGGGAGACAGCCGACGCGGTACTGCGGCGGCTGCGACAGGGTCCGGACAGTCTTGCGTCCGACGTGTCGAGGCTGCGGTCCGGGCAGTTCCAGCGGGTCCTGCTCGTCATCGACCAGTTCGAGGAGCTTGTCACCCTCGCGGGTGAGCGGGAACAGGCCCAGTTCCTGGAAGCGCTGCACACGTGTCTGCGGCAGGAGCCCTCCGTCCGGGTTCTGGCCACGTGCCGGGTGGATCTGCTGGGGCGGCTGCTCGGCACCGGCCACGCCCCGTTACTGCAGCATCCGGTCGCGATCGGCACGTTGAGCCGCGCGCAGCTCGTGCAAGTGGTGGAGCGGCCGGGCACGCTGGTGGGCATCTCCTTCGAACCCGGTCTCGTCGAGACCATCGTGGACGACACCGGCACGGACGACGCGCTGCCCCTGCTCGCCTACCTCCTCCAGGAGCTGTACTTCGCCTGCGGTCCGGGCGGCACGATCACCGAGGAGGCGTACCGGCAGCTCGGCGGCGTGGCGGGGGCACTGGCCCGGCAGGCGGACAACACCGTGGCCGCTCTCGGTACTGCTGGCGGCGTCGACTTCGCGCTGCGGGTGCTGCTGAAGTTCGTCACCGTCGAGGAACGGGACCTCGCCCGTCGTCCGGTGCCGTTGTCCGAGCTCACCGACCGGGAGCGGTACGTGGTGGACGCGTTCATCGAAGCGCGTCTCATCCGGTCCTACGCCGCCGAGCAGACCGCGGGGCACGCGGACGGTCACCGGGAGGCACGCGCGGAGGTGACGCACGAGGCACTGTTCCGGCAGTGGGCGCCGCTGCGCCAGGAGGCGGAAGCGCGGGCTGAACGGCTGCGGGAGCGGGCCGAGTTGGAGCGGTGGGCCGCCGACTGGGAGCGGTCCGGGCACAGCGTGGACTACCTCCTCACCGGCGAGCGCCTCACCGTCGCCCAGCGGTGGCTGGCCACGCTGGAGGAGGCCGGGCAGGCATCGGCTCTCGCCCGTGCGCTCGTCGACGCCTCGCAGCGTCGCGACTCGGCGTTCCTCTCCCGTGTCTCCGACAGCATCGGCCGACAGGTGCTCGCGAGCGCGGAGACCGAGCCGGAGCGGGCACTGCTGCTCTCTCTGGCCGCGCTCGGCGAGTGCGCTCCGACACTGGCCGCCCGGCGGGGACTGATGACGGCGCTGTCCGCGAGTCATTTGCGGACCAGGCTGGACGGTCACACGGACACGGTCCGGGACGTCGCCTGGTCCGCCGACGGACGACTGCTGGCGACCGCGTCCAGGGACGGGTCAGCCCGCGTGTACGACGCGGAGTCGGGACGTTCGCTGCGGGTACTGCCGTGTGACGGCGCCATGGTCGAGTCGGTGTCCTTCTCCACCGACGCGACACGGCTGGCCACTGCCGGGCGCGACCAGGTCGTACGCGTCTGGGACGCCGTGTCCGGTGAACCGGTCCGGCAGCTCGCCGGCGCCGGGGACATCGGTCGGCAGGTGGCGTGGTCGCCGGACGGGACGCGGATCGCCGCCACCTTCAAGGACCAGGTGGCCAGGGTGTGGGAGGCCGAAAGCGGTCGGCTCGTGCACGAACTGCGCGGCCACACCGGCGACGTCTGGGGCGTGGCCTGGGCGCCGGACGGTTCGCATCTGGCTACCGCCTCGCACGACCGGACGGTGATCGTCTGGGACGCGGCGACGGGAGCGGCCACGGTAACCCTGACCGGCCACACCGAGTTCGTCGAGGGCGTCACGTGGTCGCCGGACGGCGAGTCGCTGGCCACCGGGTCCGGTGACCACACCGCCCGGATCTGGGACGCGCGCACGGGCGCGCTGCGGCTGTTGCTGCGTGGTCACACGGACTACGTGTGGAACCCGGCCTTCTCGCCCGACGGTCGGCTGCTTGCCTCCCCGTCGTCCGACCGGACGGTGCGTGTCGTCAGCACCGAGGACGCGAAGGAGGTCGCGGTGCTGCGCGGCCACACCGACACGGTCTGGGCCGTCGTGTGGTCGCCGTCGGGGACCAGGCTTGCCACCGCGTCGACGGACGGTTCCGGCCGGGTGTGGGACCTCAAGCCCCGGGGAGCCGAGTCCACCCTGGCCGAGGGGCATGACGGGCCGGTGAACCAGGCGGCGTGGTCCGGCGACAGCACGCGTCTCGCCACCGCCTCGGACGACGGGACGGTGCGGATCTGGAGCGCGGAGTCCGGCGCGTCCGCCGGGCCCGTGACGGCGCCGGGCGAGCGGGTGTGGAGTGTGGCATGGGCACCGCAAGGAGACCGCCTCGCCCTCAGCACCGCGGACGGTCTGGTGCGAGTGGTGGACGGCTCCGGCGGCACGGTGTTCGACCTGCGCGGGGAGCCCGTCGAAGGCTGCTCGTGGTCCCCCGACGCCCGGCGGATCGCAACCGGCGGACACGACGGCACCGTACGCCTCGTGTCCGCCGTCGACGGCACCGAACTGCGGAAGCTGACCGGGCACCAGGATTGGGTGGGACGCGTGGCGTGGTCGCCGAGCGGGCGGAGGCTGGCCAGTTGCTCCGACGACCGCACCTGCCGCCTGTGGGACACCACCGACGGCACGCAACTGACCGTGCTGCGCGGGCACGGCAACTACGTGGAGGACGCGTCCTGGTCCCCGGACGAGGAGCGGGTGGCCACGGCGTCCGGTGACTGGACGGCAGCCGTGTGGGATGCGGTGACCGGTCGACGCATCGACGTGCTGAAGGGGCATGAGGGGCGGGTCCGGGCCGTCGCCTGGTCGCCGGACGGCCGCCGTGTGGCGACCGGTTCGGACGACCGGACGGTGCGGCTCTGGTCCGCCACCACGTTCGAGGAACTCGCCGTCGTCGGCGTCCACCGGGACAAGGTGATGTCCGTGGCGTGGTCCGGGGACGGCACGCGACTGCTCACCGCGTCCGCCGACGGCACCGCGCGGGTGTGGCCGGCGGATCCCGACTACGACCGGCTGGAGGCACGGGCACGCGCACGGGTGTTCCGCACGCTGGACGCGGAGGAACGGCGGCAGCACCTGCTGCCGCCGGATCCGGCGGACGGTCAGTAGCGCTGCTCGACCGTACGGTCGTCGGTGTGCAGGAGGTAGTCGTCCGGGTCGAGTCCCATCGCCTCGCGCTCGGGCGAGGCCCAGTACAGCGCGTTGCGTTCGGCGAAGGTCTCGGGGCCCTCGTAGGAGAGCAGCCAGACGAACTGGTTGCGCTCCCGGTCCACCCAGGCCCCGCCGATCTCGAAGCCCAACTTCAACCGCAACGGCACGATGTCACCACGCCACCGCTCGACCCACTCGTCGAGCAGCCCCTCGCGGACGGTGTACGTACGCAACTGCGTGGTCCTGGACATATCAGCCACGCCCGAGGAGCATCACGAACTTCGTCCAGCCGTCCCGTCCCACGGTGAAGGGGCGGCGCGTCACGTCCTTGGAGTCCCGTACGTGGATGGCGTGTTCGGTGACGGCGACCTCCACGCAGTTGTCACCGGCTGTGCCGCTGTAACTCGACTTGAACCAGGCCAGTTGACTGCTGCTCATAGCTCTCCTCTGATCCGCTCCAGCAGGCCCACGGAGTCATGGGGGGTGAGGGCCTGTGCGCGGAGTGTCGCATACCTCCTGTGGAGAACGGCAGCCTGTTTCGGTTCAGCGATCAATCGGCCGCTTTCCTGTCCTTCGGCATACGCCAGACATCTGCCTTCCGGCGTCTCCAGCAGTGCGAGCGGCCCGTCCAGGCCACCGTGGGACACAGTGCGGGTCGGCATGACCTGCACGGACACGTTGCGGAGCCGCGCGAGGTCCAGGATGTGATTCAACTGGTCGCGCAGCACCTCGTCGCCGCCGAGGGGGCGCTGCACGATGCACTCCTCCATCACGAAGCTGAACGAGGTGTTCGGGCGCTCCCTGATCAGGTGCTGCCGCTCCATCCGCGCGGCCACCTGCGCCTCCATCTGCTCGTCGGACAACGGCGGAATGCGAGTCTCGAAAGCCGCGCGAGCGTAACCCTCCGACTGCAAGAGGCCCGGCACCAACCGGCACTCGTACGTGCCCAAGCTCACCGCCACCCGCTCCAGCTTCGCCCACCGCCGGAACCACGCCGCAAGGCCCAGGTCCCCCCGGGTCAGAAATCTCGCCGAACGCCGCAGCGCCCCCGTATTACCGGTCGCCCCCTCCGCCCGCTCCACGAACGACTCGTCCGGCATCCTCCTCCCCAACTCCACGGACTCCACCGTGTGCCTGGAGAACCGCACCAGCTCACCGAACTCCGCACGGCTCAGTCCCGCGTGCTCGCGCAGCGCCTGCACGACCGCCCCGAACGTCCGCAGACTGTCCGACGGATCCGGCTCCCGCTCACACTCCCCACCCGACACCACCGGCTCCGCCGGTCCCCCCGGCTGCGCCGGGTCCACGGCCCACACGTGGTTAGTCGTCATACGAGGCCACCTCCAGATGCGTGCGCACGCGCCAAGCCCTCCGCTATCGAGGGCGCGAAGGTCCTCACGGTGACCCACAAGAACTCGTACAATCCAGCGAACATGTCCGTACGTTGACGCACCGTACGGATGAGTTCACGCAGCAGTCCGGCAGCAGCACTTCCGGATATGCCCGTTGCCGAGGTCAATGCGATGGCTGTTCGGTGGCGATCCGCCCCCGTCGGCGTTGACGCCGACCGGGAGCCCGGCGGTTGGTGCTCCTCGTTCGGATTGTCATCCCACTTTCCGTCAGGTCAGGGCCCTGCCTCGTCCGCCGCGTCGGCGCCGATCTCCCAGATCTTGCGAGAAGGACGCACGCCTTCCTCGGCCACCACCTCGCCTGCGCCGCACCCCCGGCCCCGGCGCGGCCGTCCCGTCCCGCCCGCCACCGCTCGGCGATGTGCCGGCCACGTCCCGTTTGGGAGAACTGGTCGAGACCGGAGCTGGCGGCGCGCTGAGTAGTGCAGAGAGCAACCGCGGAAAGGCTGACCGCCAACGACCGGACGCTCACACCGGCCACTCATGAAGTGAATCTCAGCCATTCATACGCCTTACGACTGGCCTGCGGCGGGTCCGACCAGAAGACTATCGACCAACCGCACCGTTGCGATCCGAGGTACTCCATGCCGAAGAAATTGTTCAGACACAGATGGCCTGTGACCTTAGTCGCTCTGTCCACGTTAGCAGTGTCGATGATAGGAGGGAGTCCTACGGCACAGGCGAACCCTCTCGACGGGCTCGTCGACATTGGCAAAGTGACGCAAACTGAAATAGCGTCCAAGCTGGCCTCTCCACAGCCGAAAAGCAACCTCAGCGACCAAGCGGCACCCTCCCGAAAGAGCTGCGAAACGTTCACGAACGGGGACAAACTCTGCAACCAAGTTGCAGCCAACTTGTCAGCGGCCACTAAATCAGCCATGTCGACTCTGGACGACACGGATGAGGCGCACGACGACGACTCGGACCCGGGGACTGACGGAGAAACTCCCGCGAGCTGCTCGGTTACGCTCAACTCGTACAACTATTCTCGATTCAGCTACTGCTACAACTTAACCGTCACTACGACATTCACTGACGCCAAAGATGGAGTGTTCGTTAGCCACAGCCTTATCAACGGCAGAGGGACTCTTCACAGAGACAGCGGATTCTGGCAAGAGGAGGATCTGATAATGCTTGTTGACGGCGAAGGGCCGTTGGCGACATCGAACGTCTTGTTCAACGCGGGGTGCAGCGGGGGATCCTGCGTGGCACTCTCGAATTGGCCCACGACAGGGGCCCCTATGGTTCCGGGAGAAAGTCTGACTGCGGATATCACCTTCAGCGCCGCCCCAGCAGCCGGCGAGAGCAACAACCTCTCACCTTCATACACCTACAGCGCAAGGCCGGCCACTAAGCCAGCTACTGGCACTCCGGCCACTTGGAGTGCCACGAGACCTGTTAGATGCGACAAAACCATGGTCAAGAATACGTCAATTGGATGCGTGATTGCATCCCACGTTCCCGTTCTCAGCATATCTGCTATGGACAACAGATACGGGGCCGCGGCAGTCACGTATCTGTACGGGGAGATCTACTTGGCGGGAAAGTTCGGAACCCCGGAATCCAAGCTGACACGTATCGACGATGCAGCCAAAAAGAAAAAGAACAGGAGACAGACCTGCGAGGATCTGGCTTCGGTGAAGTTTGAGCCCAGGGACGACATTGTACCGACCGACTCCTGCGATGAATACCCATTCGCGGGCACCACGCAGGGCGGAACCGACGGGGCACTGTGTGCCGAAATAGTCCCACTGTGGCACACCGACGACAAGTCGTGGCACATACATACTTTCGCCAACCATCCCAACACCGGCAAAGAACCGTGTGTCCGTTCACACGTTCCACTGCTACAGAACACCACTGCCGGCTCCAAGTACGCCGGGTTCATCAATAGCTGGCATGTAATTGGCGGCGAGGATTTCGTAGTTCACCCAACACTCACCTGATCTTCTGGCGTCGCGATCAGAGCTGACTTCAGCGAGAGCGGGCGCATGCTTCGAAAGGCGCCCGCCTGGGGGTAATAGTGTCATATCCATCAAGCGACGAGGATGCGCTGTTCGGGCTCGAACTCCCCGGATTCCAGTTGTCCTACATCCGCGGTGTTCCTGCAGACATTCTGATGCGTTGCATGGGAGCGGAACAGCCGGCCTCAAGCGGATCCACACTGGACCTGTGGGAATCGCAGAAGCTAGTTCCCTCCGACCCGGACGGTGCAGTGGTGCGAGTTACTGAGCTGGGCGAATGGTCCCTCTGTTTTGAAGCGTGGGGGGCGGCACCGATATGCCAGAATCTGTTGAGTGGCATCTCTCAACAGTCCGAGGCAGTGCTCTACCATAATGGCGGCACGGGAATGGATACGGTTTGGCGATGGGAGAGCGGGAACCTCGTTGAGGTTTTCGAAGTTCTCAATCCGTCGTCACTGCGCGCTTACACTCGGAGGACACTTTGGGATTCTGCTCAACGCCATGCAGTCAGGGTGGATGATCGGGATTCCGCCACTCTTCAGGCGATACACGAATACATCGGGCACACTCCCTCGATCGAATTACTGGTGGGACCGATGCGCACTGCGTGGGTACCTTATTCTGCGCTCCCTGAAAGGGTGGACGAAGTCTTCCCTCCGCGAGTCCCTCCCCAAAAGCACACAGATCCGCGTGAGCTCAATAATTGAGACCGACTGAAGACGCGGGTACGCGGACGGGTGTTCCGCACGCGGGACCTCGCCTGCATCAGTAACGCTGCTCGACCGTGCGGTCGTCGGTGTGCACGAGGTAGTCGTCCGGCGTGAGGCCCATCGCCTCGCGCTCGGGCGACGCCCAGTACAGCGCGTTGCGTTCGGCGAAGGTCTCGGGGCCCTCGTAGGAGAGCAGCCAGACAAACTGATTGCGCTCCCGGTCCACCCAAGCGCCGCCGATCTCGAAGCCCAACTTCAGCCGCAGCGGCACGATGTCACCACGCCATCGCTCGACCCACTCGTCGAGCAGCCCTTCACTGACGGTGTACGTACGCAGCTGCGTGGTCCTGGCCATATCGGCTACGCGGGTCCCTTCTCGACAAGTCCTCGAGCCGGCGGTACCGCCCCCAACGGCACGCCGTTCACCCGTTCCGAATGATGTTGCGAACGTAGATGCACCCGTGTCGGGGAGCCGCGAGGAACTGGATGAATCCGCGCCCCCGAAGAGGGGGAAGTTCCTGAGGCCGCCGGGTGCGTCATCCGGCCTGATGCCTGCCACTTCGGCGTCGATACCCCGCGCGGCGATTTCGGTGGCGATCCGCTCCACTTCGGCGATGACGCCGACGGGGAGCCCGGCGGTCAGGTACTCCTCGTTCGGGTTGTCATCCCACTTCCAGTCGGTCACACCCCGGCCTCGACCGCCGCGTCCGCGTGGATCTTCCGGATCTCCGCGATGGCATCCGTCGGATCCTCGACACCGGCACTCACGATCTCCTCCAGATGTCGCAGGTGCGCGCCGCGTGAGGGGTACCGCTGAATCGCGACGAACACACCCCACATGTGGACGAAGGTGCGCAGTGGCGCGAGGGACTGTTCCTGCTGAGCACTGGTGGTCGCCTCGACGAGATCACGCACGAATGTCGGCATGCGGCTCGGCGTCAGCCGCTCGACCGCAGCACGCAGCGCCTCAGGGATGAGTGCGGGCATGGGCATGAGTGGCTCACCGGCCTGCGGCTCTGCATGCGGTGCGGTCACGGTCGTCCTCCCGATTCACTGGTGAACGCGGTCCGCGTTGTCGACGTCACCCTCACCGCGCCAAGTCCCCCACTATCGAGGGCGCGAGGGTTCCCACAGTGGCCCACTCAGATTCGCACAGTCCACAAAACGTGTCCGTACGCTGACGCACCGTACGGACGGTACGGGCGACTTACCGAACGCGTTGACATCGCTAACACAAAAAACCCATACTCTCCCTGTGCACATCGCCGCCCCCGAGGGGCCGCGCCGCACCGTTCCCGTGAACAACACCACGCGCCGAACTCACGTGCGCCAGAGCTCAGTTGCTCCACGCAGACGAGGAGTCACCCCCCGCATGTCCGACAGCACGCCCGAGAGACCCGAAGCCGCACCCGCTTATCCGCTGCCCGCCACTCCCCCGGGGCCGGTTCCGCCGGCTCCCGGCGGCGGGGCCGGCCGACGGCGCAACCGCACCCGTCTCGTCGCCGCCACCGCGGCCGCCGTACTCGCCGTGGGCGGCGGTGTCGCGTACTGGGCGCTGTCGGGCGACG
Source organism: Streptomyces sp. NBC_00670 (assembly GCF_036226765.1). Lineage (NCBI taxonomy): Bacteria > Bacillati > Actinomycetota > Actinomycetes > Kitasatosporales > Streptomycetaceae > Streptomyces > Streptomyces sp. NBC_00670. Next base: position 6,230,226 of record NZ_CP109017.1, on the reverse strand, counting down.
GGGACCCCATGGGCCATGTCGAGGTGTCCGGCGGCAAGTTGGTCACCGACGACAGCGATGTGGACGACGACAGCGACGACGACGCGTACTGCGACGACACGGACATCTACACGTTCAACGACTGCGACACGGACGACGACTCCGAGCCGGAGTCGACGTACGAGTTCGTCTACAAGATCACGAACGAGGGCGACGAACCCGCCAACTACTCCGTCCTCGTCAACGCCTTCGACAAGGACGGCGACTACGTCGGCCAGACCTACCTCGGCGCGGAACACCTGGCGCCGGGCAAGACGGACGCGGACAAGAGCGAGTTCACCTCCTACGGCACGTTCGAGGACAAGCACGGGGTCTCCGACATCGCGTCGGTGAGGGTCGCCTACGTGAAACGCACAGCACTGGCCAACTGACGAGCGTAACGACAAGGCGGCCGGGCCGGTTGGACGTCGTACCCGCGCCGAGAGCGGCCCGAACCCGCCCCACGAACTCCGCACCCCCGAAGAAGACGAGAGAGCGCCCGTGAACCCGTACAACGCCCCTCCGCCCCCGCGCTGGACCCCGCACCGCCCCCGGCCCTGGTGGCGGACCACCCCCGCCATGCTCGGCCTCCTGGCGCTCATGGCGGTGCTCAGCGCGGTGAGCGTTGGGCTGGGTTTCCTGGTGATGATCGCCGCGGTGGTGGCGGTGTGGGTGCTGCCGCCGTGGCGCTGGTACGCCAGGCTGGGCGCCACGTTCGGCGCGTTCCTCCTGACGGTGATCGCCGCGGGCATCGGCGGACAGCTCGACGACAGCGCACCGAGCACGACCGAGGCGGGCGCGAAGAACGCCGCGGCGAGCGCGTCCCCGAAGGCGTCGAAGGCCGCGCCTCTCGCCGACTACACGGGCAAGGCCCTGGACGAGGCGGAGAAGGGCGCCCGCGCGGCCGGCTACACCGTCGGGCGCCACGACGCATCGCCGGAAGGCCGACCCGTCGCGGGGCGGTCGGCGTGGACGGTGTGTTTCCAGAAGGCGGACGCCGCCGAGAAAGCCGTCGTCTTCGCTGCCGTGGAGGACGAGGAGCCCTGCCCGGCGAAGGACGGCGGCGCCCTCCCCTGGCCCACGATGCCGGACGTCGTCGGCGACACGTACAACACGGCGCTCAAGGCCCTGAACCACGCCGGCATCGACACGGCCGACGTCACTCTCGACGACGTCTACCTCGACGTCGACGCCCCCACGGCGAAGCAGGCCGCCGCGAAGGGCGACGAGTGGCGGGTCTGCTTCCAGCGCCCCGCCGAGGACAGCGACGTCACCTCCACGACCAAGGTCCGCCTGGACCTGGGCCGCTGGACCGACGCGGACACGGTCCAGAAGTGCCCGTCGAAGAAGAACACGACATACAAGATCCCCGCGAACGACCCCGACCACCACGACAAGACCCCCGACGCCCGCGCCACCACGGGCGGCAACTCGACCAACGGCGGGGCCGGGACCGGCGGTTCGAGCGGTGGCGGCAGCACGTCGTCCTCGGGCGGCAGCTCCTCGACGTCGTCCGGCGGCAGCAGCTCCACAAACGGCGGCAGCAGCTCGTCATCCGGTGGGAACAGTTCCTCGTCCGGGGGCAGCAGCTCCTCGTCCGGCGGCAGCGCCGGCACCGTCCACCCCGGCTCCTTCTGCTCCCCGCCCGGCGCCACCGGCGTCACCGCGGCAGGCACCCCCATGGTCTGCGGCCCCGGCTCGGACGGCCGCAACCGCTGGCACTCCTCTTGACTGATTGATCGGTCTCGTCACGTGCCACGGGCTGGAGCCTTCTCCAGTGCCACGAGGGCACGTCACGGCAGCTGCCGGCGTTGGCGTCCAGGACAAGTCCCTCGGTGACGATCAAGTGTTCCAGGGCACCGAGGACTGTCAGGCGGCTGCCGGGCCGTGAGAAGATTCCGCCTTCGAAGTGCCTTGCCGAGGCAGCACGTTGGACTGCCCGTGGCCTCTCGTCACCGCAGCTCGCAGGGCACTTCGCCGGTCGCGTGGGGAGCGCGCTCGGAGGTCACCCGGCGAATCCGGGAGGGAAGATGCGCGCAAGGCGCATGGCAAGGGGGGCTCCGCGGTGTTCTCGGTTTCGTCGTTGCGGCAGTGGTTGCAGGAGACACCCGACCTGGTCCTCTCGTTGTTCCGGCACGTCGAGAAGGCGCACGGACCGGACGCCCTGCAGTACCGGGGCGGCCCGGCGACCGCGAAGCTGCACAAGACGGCCGGTGTCCGCATGTGGGCCACCCGAGCACCGGAGCGGCTACTGATCAATGTCTGCAAATGCGGCACGATGATGGCTGAATCACGGCTGCGTGAGCTGGGGTACGCGGACCAGGTTCGGGACCCGGACCTCGATCGCCTCACGCGCATGCTGAAGGACCTGCCGCCGGACCTGGCCCAGTTGATGCTCCACGGCCTCTCGCTTTTCCCTGACATGCCGGCCCACCGATTCGCACACAGTCACGCGGAGAAGCTCCTGGAGGCCGCGCTGAGCGACGCCGCTCCCCTCATGGAAGCCGACTACGAGCGGCTGTCCTGCGCGGTACGGGTTCAAGAGGACACCGACGAGACGATCCGGCCGGCAGCCGACGGCATGACGGCCGTCCCAAGGGGAGAGCACGGGAGCGAGGGCGTGGTGGAACCGGACGCCGACGGGATCGAGTTGGAGATCGTGCGGCTGAACGAGGCAGCAGAGGCGCTGGCCGGAAGGCTGGACGTCCTCGCCGCGACGGTCCGCGACGGGCGCCTGGCCGACGGCCGGGAACTCTTGCACGACACGGTGTCATGGGTCCGGGAACGCCGGGCTCTGGCTCGGACCTTCGCGGCCGTGGACGCGGAAGGGGGATGGGGCGAGGACCAGGGCTGGTCCGCGGCTCGGGCGCTCGTCGAGCGGCTGCGGCAGGAGGAGCGCCGTCAGCAGGAGACCGATCAGGAGATCAAGAAGACCGAGCAGGCGCTGGACGAGGTCCGGACCATGTTCGACATGGCCACGAACGATCTGGTGCGGGAGAGCCTCCACGGTCAGATCACCGAGTTCGAGCAGCGCCTCCGGGATCTCGGCGGGAACTCGTCGACCGGCGGGACGGTACGGCCCGTCGGCGCGAGCGCCGCTGCTCCCGGCGGCGGAGCGGAGGCCGAGCCCCGGAGCGAGCCGGGATCACAACAGGTCGGCGTCTCCGAAGAGACCCTTGAGGCGCCTCGGTCCGACACCGCTCACGCGGTCGGCGCCGCGTCGCCGACCGCCGCGGCGGAAGACGCCGGACCTGACCTCCAAGAGGTGTCCGGCCCCGTCGGGCGAACGGGGCCGCAGGAGAAAACGGACGACCGCCGGGCGCCGGAAACCGCGCGCACCGAGGGGCCCGCGTCCAACAGCGGCATTGTCACGACAGCCGGAATCGGCGGATCCGCACCGGCCCAGGAGCCGTCCACCAGCGCTCCGGTGGAGAAGGCACTGTCGGCAGCTCACGTCCCGGCCGCCGTTCCTCAGGACACGGCGACGGACGAACCTTCCACCCCCGCCGCCCCCACCGTGTCGAACGTGTGGGCGGGCACTCCCGCCCCGGTGGAGGTCCTCGTCACCGAAGGCCGGCTGGCCGAGGCCTATTGGCTGTCGCGCGCCGCCGGCGCCCCCGCTCACCGCTGCCTCGCGCTCGCGTTCGCGGACGCCGCCTTCCACACTCCCCCGACCGGGGCCTCCGACCTTCAGGTGCGGGGCGAGGAACTCCTCGAGGCGTTGGACGAGGAGCACCCCTGGGACGACGACCGTGACGCCTACGTGGTCCTGCTGACCGCGGCCATCCGCAGCGGCCTGTCGGCCCGCTGGGCGAGCAGCGCCCTTACCGCCTTCACCTCGATGCCGGGTGTTCCCGAGCCGTGGGCGTCGGTGATGGACGAACTGGTGCACGCGGTGCGGCAGTCCACGGAGATACAGCCGGGCGACCTGGACAAGCCGACGACGACTCCGGTCACCGACCGGCGCGAGGAGATCGGCGACCGAGCACGGCAGCTCACCCTGGACCTGCCGCTGCGCACCATCAAGCTCCAGCGCGGCACTATCGTCCTGCAGACCCTCGCCGCACCCGACGGCCAACTCGGACGGACTCTGCACCTGATCCAGGGCTGGGCCGACGGGCGGATCGAGGCGGAACAACTCGCCAAGGAGATGGAGGAGCACTACAAGCGCTCCGACGCCGCCGACCGGATGATCGACACCACCGATCGGGCCAAACGAACGCCCAAGCAGTCCAAGAGCGACATCCACTCGGCGGCCCGTGAACAGCTCCGAGGCCACATCAAGTCGGTGCGGGACCTGCTGACGACGGCGCTGCACATCGCTTCGTCCCCTCGTCCGTCCGGCGGTCGTGACATCGGCCGGGACCTGATGCGCGCGATCGCGGACGCGCGTCAGGCCGCACCGCTGCCCGGTGCGGGAGGAGCCCTCCTCGCGCTCCTGCTGCGCTGGCTCGACGGCTCCTACGCCCCCGAGCCGCGCGACACGGGGTTCCGGCCGTCCGCCGAAGGCCTGTTGCACCTGCCCGAGCTGCGCTGGCACGTCCACGAGGAGCAGGACGAGCCCGACCTCGAGCACCCGGGCTCGCTCGGGGCGCTACTGGGTCTGCTCGCTCCGGCCGTCCCCGCCGCCGCGCTGCGATGCCACCAGGACGCGGGCGACCTCCACCTCGCGGACCGTCTGCTCGAACGGCTCGAGCACGGGCAGATCGTCGGAGCCGCCATGTCGGCCGCGGAACTCGCCGAGTGGCGGCAGCGCATCGCCGACGCGGCCACCACCTGGGGTCGCAAATGCGCTGAGGAACACCGACGCGCCCAATTGCTCCTCGCCCAGATCCGGGTGCAGAACCTGCTGAAGCCCGAGGAGGAGCACGACTTCACCGCCCGGCTCCTGGACCTGGAGGGCGACGACCACGGCGACCGCTTCGGGGAGCGCTTCCGGTCCATCGCCGCCATCGGCCACGACCTGCGCGTCCTGGAGCAACAGCAGACCGAGAAGCTCTACCGCCAGCTCGACGCGGCCCACCTCCCCGAGGCCGAGTACGGGCGCATCCACCGGCTGCTGGAGCGCGGCAAGACGGTCGCCGTCGAAGAACTCCTGTCGTTCGCCCGCCGTGGCGAGGCGCTGCCCGCACCCGCCGAGCCGGCCGGGGAGGAGCTGGCCCGCTTCCTGAAGGGCGTTGTCCACCCGGAGGCTCCCCAGTCCATTCGTCGCGGCGTCGGGGCCCGCTGGTGGGCCCAGCACTACGCGGAGGACGAACCGCTGGTGCAGAACGCGCTCTCCGGACTGGGCGCCTGGGAGGAACTGATCGGCGAGCGGGACCAGCGGAAGATCCGCGGTCTGGTCAAGAGCGTCCTGCGCCTACTCGGCCTGACCGTGAACGAGTCGAACGTCGAGGAGGCCCGGTACGGCATCACCCGGCTCAGCGTGCGCGCCGACATCACCGAGAGCACCCCCGGCTACGTCGCCGCCCTCGGTTCCCAGGCACGCCACATGTACAAGGTCGTCGTCATCGCCGACGAACTGCGCGGCGAAGGCCCGCTGCGTCACCTTCCCGAATCGGCCATCGGCGCCAATCTGATCCTCTATCTGCAGCCCCTCGGCACGGAAGGACGACGTCAACTGGCGCTCGCCTCCCGCGACCGCGGGCAACAGGCCCTGGTCGTCGACCCGGCCGTCGTCGGCTGGGTCGCCGCCCGCGCGCCGCGCTCGTTCCGGGCGACGCAGCGCGTCACCCTGCCGTGGACCGGCTACACCCCCTACACCCCGCACGTCGCGGGACTCGTTCCGCCGGAGGTCTTCAAGGGCCGCGCCGAGGAAATGCAGGAGATCCTCCGCCCGGACGGGTCCGTCTTCCTCTTCGGCGGTCGCCAGCTCGGCAAGTCGTCCCTTCTGCGGCAAGCCGTCGAGGTGTTCCAGAAGGCCGACCCGGACCGCCACATCGCCGTCTACATGGACCTCCTCAAGGCCGACATCGGACACGCCGAACCCCCTGAGGGCATCTGGCGCGTCCTGCTGGCCGAGCTGAAGCACCGCGGCGCCATCGGAGCGAACGTCTCCCACCGTGCCGCCAGCGTCGACGTGATCGCCGACGCGGTCCAGCACTGGATCGAGGCCGAACCCGGCCGCCGTGTCCTCCTACTCGCGGACGAGGCCGACGCCTTCCTCACCGCCGATGCCCAAGCCGTCTATACCGGTGGCGGTCAGTCGACCTTCCGCACCGTCAAGCGGCTCCAGCGCCTGATGGAGACCACCAACCGGTCGTTCAAGGTCGTCTTCGCCGGTCTCCACCAGGTCCAGCGTTTCAACCACCTCACCAACGTGGTCACCGCACACGGCGGACCGGGCATCCTCGTCGGTCCGCTCAAGCCGCAGGCCGCCGTCGGGCTCGTCGAGGAACCCCTGGCTGCCGTCGGTCTCACCTTCGAAACTCCCGACCTGGTCTGGCACATCCTCGGCGTCACCAATTACCAGGCCAACCTGGTGCAGATCTTCTGCGACCACCTCGTCGCCTACATGCAGCAGCGCGCCATGCCCGCCGGCGGCCGTCATGCCCCCATCACCTGGGACGACGTCCAGGCAGTGGCGAACCTGGAGCGGGTCCGCGAGCTCATCGCGGAACGTCTGCGCTACACCATCAATCTGGAGGACCGCTACCGCGTACTCACCCTCCTGATCGCCCTGCGCAGCCTCGAGGACGGCTACAGGCACGCGTCCCGGCCCAGCGAGTTGCTGGAGGCCGCCCACGAGATCTGGGACGAGGGCTTCCCGCTCAACAGCGAACGTCAGCTGACCATCTTCCTGGACGAAATGGTCGGTCTGGGCCTGCTCATCCGGGTTCCGGGCGAGGAGCGCGCCTACGCGATGCGCAGCCCCAACGTCGTCAACATGCTGGGCACCCGGCCCGAGCTCCGGAGCGAGCTGAACGACACCGAGTTCGACCTGCCCTACGACTACAACCCGCGTGCCGCCCGCCGGTCCATCGGTATTTCGGGCGGTGTCCAGCGGATGAGCCCGCTCACCGAGGGCCAGTTCGGCGACATGCTCAGCCATCCCACGCGTACCACGCTCGTGCCCTGCACCCGGGCGCTCGGCGACGACCAGGTCGAACACGGACTGCGCCTCTACGGCGGCGGGTACGGCCTCGACATCATCAGCGTCGCTCCCGACGACAGCCTCACCGAAGCGATCACCGCCAACTCACGTCGGAAGGGCTCCCGGGTTCTCTTCGTGGACCTGCGTGGCCGCAACGCCGACCAGGTCGGGGAGGCCGCCGAGCGACTCGTCAGACACACCGGTGGTACGACCCACGACGCTGACGCGACTCCCGGCGCGCCCCGCCGGTACGCCGTGGTTCTCTGTTCCCCGGATGCCACGGTGAAAGCGAGGGAGACAGGGGCCGGCCTCGTCCTGCCGCAGCGGTGGACCGTCGACAGCGTGCGTGCCTGGCCGGAGTCGCCGTTCGGTTCCCCGCAGGAACGACGTGGCCTCATCCAGTCCACCGGGGGGTGGCCCGGTCTGGTCGAGACCGCCATGCACAACGTCCGCTCCGGCATGCGGCAGAAGGAGGTCCTCCAGAGCCTGCGGGAGCTCTGGGGAACTCCCGATGCTGCGACGGCCCACCTGAAGGCAGCCGGTTTCACGCCCACCGATGTCTCTCGCCTCACCGCTTGGGCCCAGTTCTACAGCGACGAGGAGTACGCGGACGGCGAGGCAGCCATGAATCCGGGCGACATCGCCGCCGCGTTCTTCGACCAGAGCGATGAGAACCCCCTCGAAGCCGCCGAGCACCTTTTGAGGCGTCTCGACGGCCTGGCCGTCCTCGATCCCGACAAGTCCGGAGGCGTTCGTCTCGACCCGGTCACCTTCCGGGCGCTGAAAACGATCGGGCCGGCTCAGTGAAGGCCGTGAGCTCTGCCACCGCGGACTCCCCGGTACCGAAGTCCGCAGCGTCTGAGCCGGTCGCCGCGGGGACCGGCCGACAGATCACGGACGAGGATCTCGCCCGGCTCCCCGGTCCTCGTCGGCACCTCGACATGCTCGAGGCCGACCTGCGGGCCGGCCGCAGCTGCGTCTGGTACTTCCCCGACTCCGTCGTGGAATCCGGCCGCGCCGACTTCTTCGTGCGCGAGCTCACCCATCGCCTAGATGCGGTGATCCCCGTTCCCGGCGTCGTCTCCCACGCCGACCGCCGTGTCGGCCCGGCGTCCTTGCCCACGCCGCGCCCCCCGACCGCCGAGTCGAACGAGCCCTGGGCAGATTCGGTCCTCGGACAGGACACGATTCTGCCCGAGGACCCTTACACCAGTCTCCTGCGTCGGCTCGCCGCGCCCAGCGGCAGCGTCCGGTCCAGCCTGGCTCCGGCCACCGCCATGCCGACAGCCACGCTGGAGGAACGCCTCGCCAAGGAACTCGGCGTCACAAGCGACCCCGTAGAAGCCCTCGCCGAACAGGCCACAACCGCTCAAGTGCCCCATGTGATCGTCGTGCGTTGCTGGGACGAGTCCTCCCCGGAAGAGGCCGCCCGGCTCCTCCGCGTTGCTCAGGCCACCTTCCACGAAGCCGGTCTGACCGGTCGGGCACGGCCGCGTTTCCTCCTGACCGCACGCGCCGCCGACCTGTCCCGCGCCACCCTCGGCAGTCAAGGCCGCGCCGCCGTCCACTGGTGGTGGAAGGTCTGGTCCCGTCTCGACACCGAGGTCCTCATGGCCTGGCGTTCCCGCTCAGGAGTCACTGACGCCTCCGACACGCTCCTCCGCCGTGTCACCGACGCCGTCGTCGCCGAGGTCTGCGGCCCCGACATCGACCGCGCCCTCACTCTCCGCAACACCTGGGACGGCGGTGACCTCGGCACACTCCGCCACGCACTGGGCCAGATCCTGCCCGAGCCCGCAGCCGGCTCCGCAGAGCCCGTGTGGCCGAGGCGCCTGTCCACCGCCCACGCCTCCGCCCCCGATGCCGAGATACACGCTGCCTGGGCCCGCGGTGCCGTCGACAGTTGGGACGGACGCATCCACCCCACTCACGGCCGCTTCCTCCTGGACGCCAACTCGCAGGAACTGCGGGTCCTCGTCTGCCACGCTCAGAACCGCGTCCTCCTCCCGCTCATCGAGGAAGCACGCACCAGCCTGATACACCTCGTTCCCGGGCTGCTGCGCACACAGCAGTTCACCCTTCAGGACTTCTGCGAGAAGGCCCGCTCCCAGCACTGGAAGAAGACCGACGAAGCCGCCGTGCCCGATCTCGAGGAACTCGAACTCGGCGGCCTCTCCTACGCCTCCCACATGCTCGCCCTGACCACCACGCAACGTCATCGCCTTCGCACCTTGCACACGGCCCGCAACACTCTCTCCCACCGGACCCCTTTGGATCACGATGGACTCGTGTCCCTGACGCAGATACTGACCACGGACTGGGCCGCAGGCTGACTGCCATCGGCCGGACATCACGTGGGGGCACTGGCGTTTCCGCTCACCCCATGGCGTTCGTGAACGCGCATTGGTCGGCCTGCGCATTGTTTGAGCAGTGGTTGATGCCCCGGGGCGTGTAGGGCGAATGCCCCAGGGTGGGCCCCTCCTCGGCTACGGATGCAGCTTCTCGCCCTTCGCCAGCATCGCCACGTACTTCTCGATCCGCCGCGCCCGGGTCTCGGGCCGCTTCGCGTCCTGGATCCGGTACAGGATCGCGTAGCGGTTCTGCCGGTCCAGGGTCTCGAAGAACGCCGCCGCGGCCGGGTCGGCGGCCAGGGCCGCCGCGAGGTCGTCCGGCACCGTGGCGGTCCGCGAGCCGTCGTAGGCCGCCTCCCAGCGGCCGTCCGCCCTGGCGCGGTCGACCTCGGCCTGCCCCGGCGGACGCATCCGGCCCTGCTCGGTCAACGCGGCCACCTTGTCCCGGTTGACCTTGGACCACTTGCTGCCCGGCTTGCGCGGGGTGAACCGCTGGAGCCACCACTGGTCGTCGAACCCGGCCTTCTGCCCGTCGATCCAGCCGTAGCAGAGCGCCACGTCGAGCGCCTGGGCGTAGTCCAGCGCGACGACTCCGGGGGCCTTCTTGCGCAGCTTGAGCCAGATGCCGGGCGAGACGGCATGGTTCTCGCCGAGCCACGCCTCGAACGCCTCGGCGGATGCGAAGGCGACGGTCTCCAAGTCCTGAGTCATCCCCGTAGCGAACCACATCCGGCCCGGCCCTCGGCCGGCCCGCTCCGTACCGAAACGGACCCGACTCCGTTCAGCGTTCCCCCTTGCGCCACGCCACGCACGACGCGTTGTCCGTCACCTTGTCGCAGTCCACCCAGCCGGGCCCGTTTGCTGAACAGGTTCAGCTTGAAGGTCGTCGACTCGGCGCCCAGGCTGCCGTACCCCTCGAGGGGACCGGCGTTGAGCAGCGACGGGTACCGGAGGATCCGGCCGCCGAGGGACCGCAGATACCGCCACGCCTCGGTGAAGTCGCCGTCCGCGCTGGGCCGTAGGGAGGTGAGCTTGTTCTGCTCCGCCGCAGTCAGGGGCCGGTCCAGCGCGAGCTTCCAGTTGTCGATGCCGCTCTCGTCGTACATGGCCGCGGCTGTGAAGGGCTGCTCCGCCTGGTCCAGCGACTGCTCCGCGTCCTTCTCGTCCTTGACGCGGGAGTCGGCGGTGGAACGGTCGAACAAGTAGCCACCCACGAGGGTCAGTACGAAGGTGATCACCGAGATGGTCACCATCAGGCCGACGACCTGGAGTGACTTCCGCCGGGGCTGGTCCCCCGGGACCGGGAATGCCTGCTGCACGGCCAGGTCCCACGCGGACGGCTCGGCGGACGGTTGCGGGGTGCCCCGCGGAAGGCTGCGGAGTCGCGGCCGCAGACGGTTGCGCGGTCGAGCCCGCGGGTGGCTGCGGGGTCGAACTCGCGGGTGGCTGCGGAGTCGAGCCCGCGGCTGGCTGTCCGGGCGCGGCCTCGGAAGACGCGGGCGGTACCGGGGACGCGGGCTGCCCGGAGGGTGGCGCGGCCCCGTCGCCCGAGGGCCGCGGCTCCGGCGGAGGCTGTGTGGACGGGGGCATCGCGGTCAAGACCGGTCCTCCAGCGGGGTGCATCGCATCGGTCGCGGCTACGGAGCCACCGGCCGGCCCACGGCGAGGCACAGCGGTAACTCGTCTGGCCAAAGGGGGATTTGTGACGTCGGAAGGGCATCGTACAGCCGCCACGGCCGTTCCCACCCGACCCGCGTCGACAAACGCACGGCCCGACTCCGTCCCCGCACCCACCGCCGCCGTACGCTCACGCAGCGTACGGCGCTCCTGTATGGCGCGCGCCCCCGCGCGCCCCGCACGGTGGGCCCATGAACGTCACCACGTCCGCGTCGGCCGCCGCTGCCGTCAGGACTTTCGTACAGCAGTTGTCCTCCACCCGGCGCGGCGCGCGGCTCGCGCGGCTGCTCGCGGCGGCGCAGTTCCAGGCCTGGCAGGTGTCACCGTCCGTGGCCGAGCGGGGCGAGCAGATCGTCGCCGAGCTGGCCGCGAACGCGGCGTTGCACGGCCACGTCCAGGGCCGCGACTTCCGCCTCACGCTCCGCTTCGACCCGGCGGCCGGCCGGCTGTGGGTCGAGGTCACCGACGCACGCGGGGACCGCCTCCCCGCCCCCTCCCCCGTCGCGCCCACGGACTCCGAGTCCGGCCGCGGTCTCCTCCTGGTCACCGCCCTCGCCGACCGCTGGGGCACACGCCCGTACCCGCCGAGCGGCAAGACGGTGTGGGCGGAGTGCGGGCCCTGAGCGCGCTGGTCACCTGTCGGGGACCACTGTCAGTGGGAGCCCCTACTGTGTTGAGTCGGCCGTACGGTGAGCAAGCGGGAGAAAGCGTGGGGGATCGATGACTGTGGAGGGGCAGCGGACCGCGGCCTACCCGGAGTTCCGGTTGCGGCTGCCGAACGGCGGGCCCTACGCGCGGGGGCGGGTGCTGCCCGCGAAGGGGCTCAACGGCAGTCCCAAGTTCCTGCTGCTCGCCGGATCGCCCGTGCGGCCGGAGACGACCGCCGGCGCGGGGCGGTACGCGACGGAGCAGCGGGAGGCACTGATCGCCGAGGGGGCGGTCCGGCCGTCGGAGCGGTGGCCGGGGTATCTGGAGACCGCGCGGGACATCGAGTGCAACTCGCCCTCCGCCGCGGCCTCCCTCGCCGCCGGGCACGGCTCGAACGCGCTGTCGGAGTGGCGGACGGTGGAGGAGGACTTCCCCCTCGTCGACTACCTCGGCCACTCCTGGCGGCCGCCCCGCAAGGCGTGGCTGGTCCGCGGGTCGAACGTGGCGGGGCGGGACCTGGTGCGGCGGCTGTGGCTGCCGGAGGGCGTGGTCACGCTGGCCGCGGCGCACCTCCCGCCGGTCGGCGAGGAGGACCCCACCAAGAGCGCCCTGCGCCGGTACGTCCAGGAGGGTTACGACGCCACCGCCTCGTACAGCCAGAAGCAGGCGCTGGCCGACGAGTTGCACTACTTCCTGACCCAGATGCGGCCCGGCGACACGGTGTGCACGATTTCCGGCGGACAGTTGTACGTCGGCCTGGTCGAGGGGCGGGCGGAGCAGGTCGAGTCCGAGGGCGGGCTCGCCAACCTGCGCCGCAGAACGGCCTGGCGGCCCGAGGGCGTGCCGTACGACGCACTGCCGGAGGCATTGCAGCAGAAACTGTCCGTGCAGCATGACGTCGTGGACCTGACCCCCGTGCTCCCCCTCGTCGACGGACTCGGCCGCAGCGACGAGGAATTGGCCGAGGAGGCCGGGTCCGCGGACGGCGACGCCACCGCGGAGGCGGCGGCCCTCGTCGCCCGCCGCGACCCCGAACTGCCCGCGCCCACCGAGGCGCTCGCCGCCGAACTGCTGGTGCACGACCCCGCCTGGCTGGCCGAGGTGCGCGATCTGCTGGCCGATGAGCGGCAGTTGGTGTTCCACGGGCCGCCCGGCACCGGCAAGACCTTCCTCGCGCTCAGGTTCGCCGAGTACTTCGGGGGCGGGCCCGAGCAGGTCAAGCTGGTGCAGTTCCATCCCTCGTACGCGTACGAGGACTTCTTCGAGGGTTTCCGGCCCCAGGAGGATCCCGAGACACGGGAGGTCGCCTTCCGGCTGACCGCCGGACCACTGCGCGAACTCGCCGACCTCGCCTCCCGCGAGGGCAACGGGCACGTCCCGCACTTCCTGGTCATCGACGAGATCAACCGGGCCAACCTGGCGAAGGTCTTCGGCGAGCTGTACTTCCTCCTGGAGTACCGCAACAAGTCGGTGCGGCTGACGTACTCGGGGGACGACTTCGCGCTGCCGCCCAACCTGTTCGTGATCGGCACGATGAACACCGCCGACCGGTCCATCGCCCTGGTGGACGCGGCGATGCGGCGGCGGTTCGCGTTCGTGGAGCTGTCGCCGCGCGTGGAGCCGACGCGCGGGCTGCTGCGCCGCTGGCTCGCCCGGGAGGGGCGCGACGCCGAGCCCGCCGACCTGCTCGACGCGCTCAACTCCCGCATCGACGACCCCGACTTCCGCATCGGGCCGTCGTACCTGATGAAGAAGGGGGTCTACCGGGAGGGCGGCCTGGAGCGCACCTGGCGGACGAAGATCCTGCCCTTGCTGGAGGAGCACCACTACGGGGAGGGCGTGGACGTCGAGAAGCGGTACGGTCCGGCGGCGCTGCGGGAGTCGCTGGGGTGAGCGCGGTCGTCGAGCCGGTCGAGCACGGGCGGGCCCGGAGCATCGAGCTCGTCGAGCACGGCCCGGCCCGCAGCGTCGCCCTGCCCGACGCGGTGGGGCGGGCCCTCGCGGCCGGGAGCGTCGTGGACGCGGCCCCTGACCCGTACACGCCCGGGCGCTGGTCGCTGCGTGCCGGCAGCAAGGTCGGCGCGGTGGCCGTCACCGTGCCGGGGGCCGGGGAGCCCGTGACCGTGCGGGTCGCCCCCAAGGTGCCGATCGCCCGGCTGTTCTTCCTGCTCGGCTACAGCCTCGACCCGAAGGGTCCCTGGCGGGAGGGGGAGGTCGACGTCGCCGGGCACCGGGAGCTGCTCCCGGCGCTCGCCCACGCCGTCGAACGGCAGGTCGACCGGGCCCTGCGGCAGGGCCTGCTCCAGGGCTACCGGGAGACGGTGGAGAGCGCCCTGGTCGTACGCGGCCGCGTCCGGGAGGCCGAACAGATCCGGCGTCGGTTCGGCGCGATGCCGCCGGTGGAGGTGGCGTACGACGAGTTCACCACCGACATCGCCGAGAACCGCCTGCTGCGCACGGCGGTGGAGCGTCTGCTGCGGCTGCCCGGCGTGCCGCGCGAGGTGCGGCGCCGGCTGCTGCACCAGCGGGCCCGGCTCGCGGACGTCACCCCCGTCATCCGCGGCCAGCGGCTGCCGGACTGGCGGCCGACCCGCCTCAACGCCCGCTACCACCAGGCGCTGCGCCTGGCCGGTGCCGTCCTGGACGACGCCTCGCCCGAGCACGCGCCCGGCGGACTGCGCATCGAGGGGTTCCTGTTCGACATGAACCGGCTCTTCGAGGACTTCGTGACCCGCGCCCTGCGCGAGGCGGTGCGCGGCTCGGGGCACACGGCCCGGTTGCAGGACGCCCACACCCTCGACGAGGCGTCGGTCGTCCGGATGCGGCCCGACTTCGTGCTCTACGGGCCGGACGGCACCCCGTGCGCGGTCGCGGACGCCAAGTACAAGGCGGAGAGAGCTGTGAACAAGGCACGGAGGCCGGGCGGTTTCCCCGAGGCCGACCTGTACCAGATGCTGGCGTACTGCACCGCGCTCGGCCTGCCCGAAGGGCACCTGGTCTACGCGAAGGGCAACGCCGCGCACGCCGCCCACCGGGTGCGCCACGCGGGCGTCCTGATCCACCAGCACGCCCTCGACCTGGACCAGGAACCGGCGGGGCTGCTGGCCGACATCGGCGAGGTGGCAGACCGGATGCGGGCGGTTCCCTCACCCGTATGATCGAGGGCGTTTCGTCCGTTCAGGGTGGGGAGTGGGCCTCGTGCCGCAGCTGGCGTTCGCCAACAGCTTCTGGGAGAGCTACGACTCCCTGGAGAAGTCCGTCCGGAACGGCGTGCGCAAGGCGATGCAGAAGTTCCAGCTGCTCAGCGTCCCGGAGTTGCAGCGGGACAAGGGGCTGCACCTGGAGTCGGTCGAGAAGGCCGCCGACACCCGGATGCGGACCATCCGCATCAACGACTTCTGGCGCGGTGTCGTCCTCGCCCCCGACGACGGCAGCGACGTGTTCCTGCTCGTCAACGTCGTCCCGCACGACGACGCCTACACCTGGGCCGCCAAGCGGCTGTACACGACGAACTCGGCGACCCGCGCGCTGGAGGTCCGCAACGCCGTCGCGATCGACCAGCTCACCCCCGCCCTGGAGAAGGCGGCGGCCACCGCACCCACGCTGCTGTTCGCCAAGTACTCCGACACCGTGCTGCGCGAACTGGGCGTCGACGACCAGGTGTTGCGGGCGGTGCGGACCGTCATCGACAAGCAGCAGCTCGACGCCTTCCAGACGCTGCTGCCGGAGGACCAGTACGAGGTCCTGTACTTCCTGGCCGACGGGTACAGCCCCGAGGTCGTCTACCGGGACGTGGTCGCCGCCCGCCGTCCCGTCGACGCGGGGCCGGACCCGGACGAGAGCCTGGCCGCCGCCATCGCCAACACCCGCAGCCGGATCACGCTGGTCAGCGGGCCGGAGGAGCTGGCCGACATCCTGGAGAAGCCGTTCGCCGCCTGGCGGGTGTTCCTGCACCCCTCGCAGCGGCGGGTGGCCTACCGGGTGTCGTACGGCGGGCCGGTGCAGGTCACCGGCGGTCCGGGCACCGGAAAGACGGTCGCGGCCCTGCACCGCGTCAAGCATCTGCTGACCCGTTCCCCCGACAGCCGCATCCTGCTCACCACGTACACCAACGCGCTGGCCGCCTCGCTCCGCGAGAACCTCGCCCTCCTCCTGGGCAGCGGCGGCGACGGCGGCGCGGCACCGCTCGACCGGGTCGAGGTGACGACGGTCAACGCGTACGCGCACGCCGTCGTCACCCGTCTCGACGGCAGGGCGCCCTCTCCCGTCGGCGACCGCGACGAACGGCAGGTGTGGCAGCGCGTCGTCAAGCAGCTCGGCCTGCCGTGGACGGAGCAGTTCCTGGCGCAGGAGTACCGGCATGTGATCCTCGCCCAGGACCTGCGCACCCTCGACGCCTACCGGGCCGCCTCCCGGCGGGGCCGCGGCAGCGCGCTGTCCCCCGTCAGACGGGAGCAGCTGTGGCCGGCCGTCGAACTGTTCGAGCGGATGCTGCGCGACCGCGGGGCCACGACCTACCTGAAGGTGTGCGCCCGCGCGGCCGAACTGCTGTCCGCCTCCGCCCCGACGCACGACCACGTCGTCGTCGACGAGGCGCAGGACCTGCACCCCGCGCAGTGGCGGGTGCTGCGCGGCGCCGTACGGCCCGGCAGCGACGACCTGTTCCTCACGGGCGACCCGCACCAGCGGATCTACGACGCGAAGGTGTCGCTCGGCTCCCTGGGCATCCCGGTCGCCGGCCGCACCCACCGGCTGCGCGTCAACTACCGCAGTACGGAGGAGATCCTGACCTGGTCGACGGGGATCATGACGCCGGTGACGGTCGACGACCTCAGCGGCGAGGGCTCCGACACCCTGGCCGGCTACCGGTCCCTGCTGCACGGCCGCAGACCGCACGTGGACGGGTACGGCTCGGAGACGGCGGAGGTCGCGGCGCTCGTCGAGCGGGTGCGGGGGTGGATCGCGCAGGGCATCCGACCGTCCGAGATCGGCGTGTGCGCCCGTTTCAACGTGCTGCTCGACAAGGCGTACGACCGGCTGCGCGCGGCCGGGGTGCCGGTGGTCCGGGTCCGGGACAACCCGGGGGCGGACGAGGAGGGCGTACGGCTGGCCACCATGCACGCCATGAAGGGGCTGGAGTTCCGGTGCGTGGCGGTGCTGGGGGCGACGGCGAGCGCGGTGCCGTTCACCCGCGAGGTGACACCGGCGGCGGTGGACGCGTTGCAGCACGAGTCGGACCTGCTGCGCGAGCGGTGCCTGCTGTTCGTGGCCTGCACGAGGGCGCGGGAGGCGCTGGCGGTGTCGTGGAGCGGGACGGGGAGCCCGTTCGTACCGCGGGAGCGGTGACGGGTCCCGCGTCATGAGGGACCCGGGGGCGACGGCCGGGCCCCGCCCCGGTCCGCTCCCCCTTTCCCCGCCTCAGTCCCCCGGCCGCAACGCCCCGTTGCCCAACCCGTCCCGCGCCAGTGCCGCCGCCTCGCGGCTGAGCTCCGCCACTCGCCCGGCCCGTTCCTCGAACTCCCGCAGGGCGCGGAACGCCGCGCCGTACCGGCGTTGTTCGTCGATGTCCATCTGCGGGACGCGTGCGCCCTTGCCGTCCAGGCGGAACGTGCCGCTCGCGCTGGTGGAGCGCCGGTTGTTGGCGGCGCTGCGCAGGAAGCCGCGCAGGAAGTCCGTGTCGAGCTGGTCGCTGACGGAGGCGGGCTCGGGTGTGCCGTAGGCGACGAGCCCGGCGCGCGCGAGGTCGGCGACGCTGACCGTGGGGCCGTCCTGGATGCCGGGGCCGTCGGCGCCGGTGAGCGCCGGCAGCAGTTGGGCCAAGGCCCGTACCTGCTCGGCCAGTTCCGCGCGCAGCGCCTCGTACTCGGCGGCGTACTCGCGGTGGGTCTCCACGACGTGGCGGCCCGGGGTGAGGTCGACGGTGTCGTTGAGGAGGTCGATCAGCGCCACGTCGGCGCACTGGTCGGGCCGTGCCTCGAGCGTGCCGTCGGGGTCGTTCGTGGTCAGGTCGACCATGCGGACGTGCGTGGCGGCGTCACCCGGGGAGAGCGGGCGGCGCAGCTGCCACAGGTGCACGGGCAGCGCGTGGGAGACGGCCGTGCCCGGGGGCAGGGCGGTGACCTGGGTGAGGATGCCCCGGCGGACGAGTTCGGCCCGGATGCGGCGGCCGGCCTTGCGGTAGGCGACGGAGGCGGACATCACCATGAGGACCCGGCCGCCGGGTGCGGTGTGGGCGTAGGCGTGCTGGAGCCAGGCGAGTTCGCCCTCGGCCCGGGACGGAGTGCCCAGTTCCCAGCGGGGGTCGAGGAGGAGTTCCTCACGGCCCCAGTCGGAGTCGGCCACCGGTGGGTCGCAGACGACGAGGTCGGCCCTGAGCTCCGGCAGGCGGTCGTCGCGCAGGGAGTCGCCCGTCTCGATCTCGACGCCGCCGCGTCCGGTGAGGCGGGCGCGCAGCCGGGCGAAGCGGGCGCTGTCGGCGTCGGCCTCCTGGCCGTGCCGCTTCGGTCCCCGCTCGGGGCCGACGGCGAGGAGGAGCGTGCCGATGCCGCAGGCGGGGTCGAGGAGCGTGGCGTCGGCCGCCGGTTCGCCCGCGAAGTGCCGTACGGCGCGGACGACGCGCGGGGAGGTGATCTGGTCCGAACCGGCCCTGCGGACGGAGTCGGTGAGGCGTTCGACGAGAGCGGTCACCACGTCGTGCGCGGAGGTGTCCGCCGCCAGGGTGCGCACCAGGCGGGCCGCCTCCGCGGGAAGCCGGTCCGGGGTCTCGTCCGACGGTGCGGAGAGCACCTGGGCGACATCGGCGAGCCCGCGGATCATCTCGTCGCCGTAGGCGCTGCGCAGCGCCTGCCACAGCTGGACCTCGTCCGAGACCTCCTGCCCCTTGCGCTGCCGGTCCAGCCAGGCCTGCACCTCGGTGAGGGCGAACAGCGGGCTGTGGGCGCCGCCGCCGGCGGGCAGCGGGAAGTCGTCGTAACGCCGCCGCCAGTTGGAGACCGCCGCTCTGGTCACCCCCGCGAGCCGCGCGATCTCGGCGCCGGAGACCAGCGGACCGGCGGATGAAGCGGCGTTGTCCGTCATGTGGGTCACCGTACACGGGTAACAGATCCGCCTCAATGGCAAACGTGTTGATGTGGTACACAGTGCGCGCAATGTTAATAAATGTATACGGCACGTGCCATCGGGCGGGGTGGAGGGGAAGGTGTGCGGTCGGCGCCGGACGGCGCTCTCCCCTTCCCGGTACGCCAAAGTGCTGGTCGGCGGGCGGACGTGCGGGAGAGGATGGGGGCATGACGGTTGAAGGCAGCTCCATCGACCCCAGCAGGCCCAGCATCGCACGCGTGTATGACTACCTGCTCGGCGGCAAGGACAACTACGCGTCGGACCGCGAGGTCGGCGACGTGTTCAAGCGCGATCTGCCCGGCTCGGTGGCCATCGCCTTCGCCAACCGCGCGGCCCTGACCCGGGCGGTCGCGGAGATCGCGACGACGACCGGGATACGGCAGTTCGTCGACCTCGGCAGCGGCCTCCCGACCGCCGACAACGTCCATCAGGTGGCCCAGCGGCACGCGCCCGAGTCCCGGGTCGTGTACGTCGACATCGACCCCCAGGTACTGGTCCACGGCCGGGCGCTGCTGGAGCAGAACGACCGGACACGGGTGGTACGGGCGGACGTGCGCGACCCCGAGGGCGTCCGCAACCACCCGGACACGCTCGAACTGATCGACTTCGACCGCCCCGTCGCCGTCATGTTCAGCGCGATCCTCCACCACGTCAACGACGAGGAGGACCCGGCCGGAATCGTGCGCCACTGGCGCGACCACGTGGCGGCCGGGAGCTACTTCTTCGTCAGCCACTTCCGCTCCGGCAACAACCCGGAGACCGAGGAGGCCGAACGCGTCCTCCAGCAGACCTTCGGCCGCGGCCGGTGGCGCACGGACAAGGAGATCGAGGCGCTGCTGGACGGGCTGGAGATCCTCGAGCCCGGGATAGTGCCCGCGTCCCTGTGGCGTCCGGAGACGGTCGAGAGCCCGTGGGGCGACGGCGGCGGCGAACAGGAACTCACCGTCTGGCAGCGCCTCATCGCCGCCGGGCTGGCCCGGAAGGTGTAGGAGCACGTCACGTCCGAGCGGTTCGGACGCGGAAGCCGCGGGCGACAGCGGCGGATGGAACATCCAGGTCGACCGGGAGGGCAGGCGCCGGTCCCGGGGCCGGCGCCTGCCCTCCCCGCGCTCCGTGAGGGGAGCGCGGGGAGGGCCGGGCGACGCGGAGGCGACGGCGGGCAGGCACCGGCGTGTGTGGACACCTCCCCGTGCGGCCGGGCCGGCGCCCGCGCCGCGGCTCAGGTGGTGTGGATCTCCAGGGCCGCCCGCACCGCGGACTCCACGGCCCCCTCGATCCACGCCGGTTTGACGGACGTGTGGTCCCCGGCGAAGTGCAGCGGTCCCTCGGCCGTGGGGATGGCCGACAGCAACTCCGTGTGCTGGCCGGGCAGGAGTACGGACGCCTCCCCGTAGGCGTAGGGGTCGCGCAGCCAGCTCTGGGTGCGTCCCGCGCCGGTGTAGAAGACCTCGATGCGGCGGCCGTAGACCTGCTGGAGGCCGCACAGGGCGTGCGGATACCGTGCCTCGTCGTCCAGGGAGTCCCAGCGCATCGCGTCGTCCGCCCAGCTGTAGGAGGCGAGCACCACACCTCCCGCGCTGCCGGGAACCGGGTGGGAGGGGTGGTACATGAACCGGTTGGCGTTGTCCGAGAGCGAGCCGCCGCCCACGACGTGGGCCGCCTCCGGCTCGTCGCGCGCGAGCGCGCGGTTGGCGGCGTAGTGGGTGCGCTGACCGGCCGTGATGTGTCCGTGGGGCACGGAGGGGTGGGCGCCGAGCAGGCTGCCGTCCGCGGCGGCGCGGCCGGTGCGGTAGGCGTCGTAGAGGCCCGGGTCGATGGCGCGCAGCTCACGCTTCCAGTCGGCCTCGTCGAACTCCCACCAGCGGCGGCTGAACTCCAGCAGCACCTTGGTCGCGCTGTCGTAGTGCAGTTCGGTGACCGCACGGCGCTTGCGGTACGACAGGGGCGGGGCGATCTGCACGTGGCGCAGTCCGGCGAAGGGCACCGTGATCACGGCGGCGTCCGCGGTGAACTGCTCGCGCACGACGGGGCCTTCGCGGCCCTCGGAGACGGTGTCCACCCATACGTGCGGTCCCTTGTCCCGGACGTGCTCGGTGTCCGAGGAGGAGCGGTCGGGGTGGTGGTACTCGATGCGCGTGACGCGCCGGTCGAACCGCACGTCCTTGCGCACCCGTTCCAGGAGGGCGTCCGGCAACACGGCCGTGCCGCCCGTCAGTTCGTAGAAGGGGGTGTCGGGGCTGATGAGGGAGGACCCGATGAAGCTGTGGATGAAGGACAGGGGCAGCCGTGAGGTGAGGTTCTCCAGGGTGCCGATCAGGTCGACGGTCCGCTCGTCGAGGCCGGCGTGTTCGGTCAGGAAGCGGAACATCGACCAGTCGCCGAACCGCTGCACCACCCGGGCCCAGCCCCGCAGCCGCTCCGGGAGCGGCTTGTCGACCCGCTTGCCGTCATGGCCGACGGTACTGAACTCGTCGCGCACCGGGTCCAGCACGGAGCGCAGGATGGTGGCGGCGGGAGTGTCCCAGTGGGCCCGGGGGACGCCGAAGGACCGGTTCACCCGCCGGGGCGCGCGGGCATAGTCGGCGCGCCGCACGCGGATGCCGTTGACGTGGATCCAGGTGTGGTTGACGGGGCGTCCCTCGGAGTCGACGTCGACGTAGTAGAAGGGCCGCTTCTTCAGGCCGAACTTGTCGATCAGCTCCATCACCAGGGGGTGGCTGCCGGGGATGCGCATCGCGCCCGCTTCGGCGTACTGGCGGGGATCGGCGAAGGGCTGCTCGGCGCCCTCGTGGCCGCCCTTGCGGAAGGTCTTGATGCGTCCGCCCACGCGGTTGCCGTTGGCCTCGAGGACCGTCACCCGGTGGCCGGCCTCCCTCAGCAGCCAGGCGGCCACCAGCCCGGCCGGGCCGGCACCGACGACGAGTACGTCCTTGGCCCGAACGCGCCGCCCGGTGGGCAGTCCGTCCTTGAGGACGCGGCGGTACCGCGGGACGAGCTGGTGGTCGTCGGAGTCGAGGACGAGCAGTGCGCGGGCGACGGCGAGACACCGGTCGAAGCCGGGGCCGGACGCGGCCGGGGCGGTAGGGGCGGCCGGGGCCGCCGGTACGGGCAGGGCCGTGGCGGGCCCCGTGGTCAGGGCGGTCGCCGCGGCGGCCGTTCCCGCCACTGCCGCGAAGCTCCTGCGGGAAAGGCGGGAAGGACCGTCCTGTGCGCGGATCACCGCGTGTTCGTCAGCCATGGCGGCTTTTGTACCGGTGGCCTGGCCCCGGCGCCGCAGTTCAGGGCGTTGTTGACCCTAAGGAGCGAAACCCCGACAAACCCTGACGGTACGACGGGTCGACGGAAGCGGAGGCGCCGTCCCGCGGAAACGAAGGCGCGCCGTTCCACGGAAACGAAGGCGCGCCGTTCCACGGAAGCGGAGGCACGCCGTCCCGCGGGGCGCCCTGCGAGGACGGCGCCCCGCGGGACGGCGGGAAACCCGAAGGGATGAATGCCGACCGGACCCCGTCCACCGTCCTGGCCGGTCCTCCACACTGCGGACAAGGGTCCGCATCCGTGCTCTGCGGCGGCCCGCACGGCACCCCGCGTGCGCGGCGCCGGTCCGGCCGCGCACGAACGCCGGACGAGAAGGGGGAAGGAAGGGGGAGGAAGGGAGATGGCACCACGGCGCACTCCATTCGGCGCGAGAGCCCGTTACTGGTTCGACAGCACGCTCGCCCGCGGCACCTCCGCCCTCTTCGGCTGGATGGTGCTGTTGTGCCTGGGCGCCGTCGTCCCGGCCAGTGCGGTGCTGGTGTGGACCGACCCGGATGCGCCCGCGTCCCTGCGGGAGCGGCTGGCGCAGGTCTGGCACCTCACCGGGGAGACGCTGCGGCTGGGCGGTGCGACGGGCACACCGTTGCGGGTGCTGCTGTCGGTGCTGCTCGCGCTGATCGCCCTGCTGTACGTCTCGACGCTCGTCGGCCTGATCACGACGGCGCTCACGGAGCGGCTCACCGCGCTGCGGCGGGGCCGGTCCACCGTGCTCGAACAGGGGCACACGGTGGTCCTGGGGTGGTCGGAGCAGGTCTTCACGGTGGTCGGCGAGCTGGTGGCCGCCAACGCCAACCAGCGGCGGGCGGCGGTGGCCGTGCTGGCCGACCGGGACAAGACCGCGATGGAGGAGGCCCTGGGCACGAAGGTGGGCCCCCTGGGCCGTACCCGGCTGATCTGCCGCAGCGGTCCCACCACCGACCCGGCCGTGCTCGCCCTGGCCAGTCCCGCCACGGCCGGGGTCGTGCTGGTCCTGCCCCGTGACGAACCCGACGCCGACGCCGAGGTGGTGAAGACGCTGCTGGCGCTCAGGGCGGCGCTGGCCGGGAAGGGGAAGCACCCGCTCGTCGTCGCCGCCGTCCGGGACGACCGCCACCGTCTGGCCGCCGCGCTCGCCGCCGGGCCGGGCGGCATCGTCCTGGAGAGCGACACCGTCACCGCCCGGATGATCGTCCAGACCGCCCGCCGCTCCGGGCTCTCCCTCGTCCACCAGGAGCTGCTGGACTTCGCCGGCGACGAGTTCTACCTGGTGGCCGAGGCCTCCCTGACCGGGCGCCCGTTCGGCGACGCGCTGCTGTCCTATGCGACGTCGAGCGTCGTCGGTGTGTTGCGCGGGGACACTCCCCTGCTCAGCCCGCCGCCGCAAACGCCCCTGCTCCCGGACGACCTGCTCATCGTCCTCACCCGGGACGACGACACGGCCCGGCCGGAGGACTGCGCGGAGCTGGCCGAGGAGGAGGCGATGACATCCGGTCCTCCGACGCCCGCCCGGCCGGAGCGGATCCTGCTGCTGGGCTGGAACCGCCGCGCGCCGCTCGTCGTCGACCAGTTGCGCCGTCGCAGCCGGCCCGGATCGGCCGTCGACGTGGTGGCGGACGGCGGCGGAGCGACGGCACGGGAGGTCGACGAGACCGACGCGCGCGGCGGCACCGGTCTGACCCTGACCCTGCACCACGGGGACATCACCCGTCCCGACACCCTGCACCGCCTGGACGTCCACTCCTATGACAGCGTGATCGTGCTCGGCCGGGACCCCGCGCCCGGGCAGTCCCCGGACGACCCCGACAACCGCACGCTGGTCACCCTCCTGCTCCTGCGCCGGCTGGAGGAGGCCACCGGGCGCCAACTGCCGGTCGTGACCGAGCTGATCGACGACCGCAACCGGGCGCTGGCGCCGATCAGCCCCGGAGCCGACGTGATCATCAGCGGCAAGCTCATCGGGCTGCTCATGGCGCAGATCTCGCAGAACCGGCACCTGGCGGCGGTGTTCGAGGAGCTGTTCTCCGCGGACGGCGCCGGGGTCCGCCTGCGGCCGGCCGGCGACTACGTGGTGCCGGGGTGCGAGACGTCCTTCGCCACGGTCGTGGCCGCGGCGCGTCGCCGCGGCGAGTGCGCCATCGGTTACCGCAGCCACGACGGCTCCTCGTCGGGGCCCGGGCACGGTCTGCGGATCAACCCGCACAAGGCCGAGCGGCGCCGCTGGTCGGCCGAGGACGAGGTGGTCGTCATCGGCGAGGACTGAGGGGGGACGCCGACGGGCCACGGGGCACCGGGATGAGGAAGAGGACCGGGCGGACGAGCACGATGGCCGGATTCTCCGTCCGGACGCGAGCGGTACCGGCCGTGGCCGGGGCCCTTTCCGACGCTCGGAAATCGGTGGTGGGTGCGGGTCGCCCCGCACGAACATGGGACGCATGACCGACCAACCCGCACGATGGACACAGGCGACCGTCTACCCCGACATGTGGGTCGACCCGGACGACGACCCCCGCAACAGCGAGGGCCGGGCCCCGGACGGTGAACTCGCCACGCTGGCCGACTTCCTGGCCAACTACCGCATGACGCTGCGGATGAAGTGCGAGGGCCTGGACGCGGAGCAGCTGGCCCGGCGCTCGGCCCCGCCGTCGACGATGTCCCTGCTCGGCCTGGTCCGGCACCTCGCCGAGGCGGAACGGGACTGGCGCCGGTGGATCAGCGACGGCGACCCGCTGCCGAAGCTGTACGGCGCACGTGACGCGGACTTCGACGGCGCCGTCGCCGAGCCGGGGGAGATCGAGGCGGCGTACGAGGCGCTGGCCCGCGAACAGGCCGCGACCGACGCCGCACTGGCCGCGCACCCGGACCTCGGCGAGCGACTGGGCAGGGACGGGATCGCCGTCCGCGAACTCCTGGTCCACAGGATCGAGGAGTACGCCCGCCACTGCGGCCACGCGGACCTGTTGCGTGAGCGGATCGACGGGCGGGTGGGGCAGTGACGTAGCCGCCCCGTGCCCTTCCCGCCCGTCCCTCCCCCGCCCGTTCCCCACCCGTGCGTTTCTCACGGTGAGGTCATGACATACGTGACTGTCCGTCACGGCATGGTCTCTGGAAGTGTCTGAACCGGGCCGCCGAGTGGTTTCCGGAGCCGTCCGGACCGCCGGGTGGTGTCCGCGGGCGTCCGGAGCGGGTCACCGGGAGGAAGGGGCAGGAGCGGCATGGACAAGCGGTACGAGGTGTACGCGCTCGCCGACGGGCACTTCTACGACACGCCCGACCGGCTCTCCGCCGACGGGTCGGAGCCGGCGCCCCTGTTCGCGACGGCCCGGCGCCCGGTTCCCGACGGTTGGCACGCCGGCCGCACGGGTGACTGGCTGACGCTGACCCCGCTCGGCGCGGACGGCGCGCCGGCGCCGTCACCGGCGCAGGGCTGGAAGGTGCACTCCTCGGCGACCGCCGAGCACGCGGAGCGGATCGCGGAGATCGTGTGGGACTACTGCGTGCCGCGCCGCATCCCGTTCAAGTTCGTCCCCGGCCCGCACCTGCTGCACCTGCGCAACGCCAAGTACGCGGGCCGCGACACCAGCGGCAAGTTCGTCACCGTCTATCCGGCCGACGAGGAGCGGTTGCGGCAGGTCCTGGAGGAGCTCGGCGCGCTGCTCAAGGGCTTCGAGGGGCCGTACATCCTCACCGACCTGCGCTGGTACGACGGTCCGCTGTACGTCCGCCACGGCGCCTTCGCGCGCCGGTACGTGGTCGACGAGCGCGGCTCGCTGGTCCTGGCCGTGGAAAACGGCGAGGGACAGTTGGTCCCGGACCGGCGGACGCCGTCCTTCCAGGTACCCGAGTGGGTGACGCTGCCGGAGTTCCTGCGGCCGCACCTGGAGGCCCGCAACATCACGACGGTGGGCGACCTGCCGTACCGCATCGAGAAGGCGCTGCACTTCTCCAACGGCGGCGGCGTGTACGCCGGAACCGACACCCGGGACGGGCGCCGGGTGGTGCTGAAGGAGGCGCGGCCGCACGCGGGGCTGGCCGCCGACGGCGCGGACGCGGTGGCCCGGCTGGAACGCGAGAGAGCGGCGCTGGAACGGGTCGCCGGGACGGGCGTGGTGCCCGAGGTGCGGGACTGGTTCACGCTGGGCGAGCACCGGTTCCTGGTGATGGACCATCTGGAGGGCCGGCCGCTCAACTCCTTCTTCGCCGAACGGCATCCGCTGCTCACCGCGGACCCGGACCCGGCGGCGGTGGCGGCGTACACCGCCTGGGCACTGCGGATCCACCGGGCGGTGGAGCGGGCGGTGGCGGCCGTGCACGCGAAGGGGCTGGTCTTCAACGATCTGCACGTCTTCAACATCATGGTGGCCCCGGACGACGAGACGGTGTACCTGATCGACTTCGAGGCGGCGGCTCCGGTCGCGGAGAACGCCCGGCAGACGGTCGCCCACCCCGGCTTCTTCGCCCCGCCGGGCCGCCGGGGCCGGGACGTGGACCACTACGCCCTGGCCTGTCTGCGGCTGGCCCTGTTCCTGCCGGTCACCACGCTGTTCGTGGTGGACCGCGGGAAGGCGGCCCACCTGGCGGACGTGATCGCCGAGCAGTTCCCGGACGTGCCGCGCGCCTTCCTGGACGAGGCGGTCGCCGAGATCACCCGGGACATGCCGGGACGAGGCGCGTCCGCCCCGCCGGTGGTGCCGGGCGACTGGCCCTACAGCCGGGACTCGATGGTCAAGGCGATCCTCGCCTCCGCCACCCCGGAACGGCACGACCGGCTCTTCCCCGGTGACATCGCCCAGTTCTCCGACGGCGGCGGCCTCGGCCTCGCGCACGGCGCGGCCGGTGTGCTGTACGCGCTGGCGGCCTGCGGTGCCGCCCGCTACGAGGAGGGCGAGCGCTGGCTCCTCGACCGCACCGCCCCGCCGCCGCCCGGCACGCCGCTCGGTCTGTACGACGGGCTCGCGGGGGTCGCTCTGGTACTGGACCGGCTCGGGCACCGGCAGCGGGCGCTGGACCTGGTCGACGGCATCCTGCGGGAGAACTGGCACAACCTCTCCTCCGACCTGCACGGCGGGCTCGCTGGCCTCGGCCTGGTCCTCGGCCGTCTGGCGGGCACCACAGGCGAGCGCCGGCTCGGTGACCGGGCCGCCGAGGCCGCCGACATCCTCGTGCGGCGGCTCGCCGAACCGGTGCCGGACACGCCCCGGCGGCGCGCCGGACTGATGCGCGGTGCCGCCGGGCCCGCCCTGTTCCTGATCCGGCGGTACGAGGAGACCGGCGAGCCCCGGCTGCTGACGGCCGCGGCCGAGGCACTGCGCCGGGACCTGGCCCGCTGCGTCCGCCAGGAGGCGACGGGCGGCCTCGAGGTGGACGAGGGATGGCGGACGCTGCCCTACCTCGGTGACGGAAGCGCGGGAATCGGGCTGGTCCTCGACGACTACCTGGCACACGGCGCCGACCCGGACGGGGAGTTCGAGCGGGCCCGCGCCGGCATCCTCACCGCCGCCACCTCCCGTTTCTACGCGCAGCCCGGCCTGTTCCAGGGCCGCGCCGGAATGGTCCTGCACCTGGCCCGCAGCTCCGCGCCGGGCGCCACCGCCGAACGACTGGCGCAGCAGATCGCCGGGCTCGGCTGGTTCGCGATGGACTACCAGGGCCAACTGGCCTTCCCCGGACACCAGATGATGCGCCTGTCCATGGACCTCGCCACCGGAACGGCAGGGTGCCTGCTCGCGCTCGCGTCGGCACTCGACACGGAGCGCACCGCGCACCTGCCCTTCCTCCCGCCGCCACCGGCGGCCCACACACGCGGCGCCGTCACCTGACGGCGTCGTGACACAACCCTCCGTCCCCAAGAATGGGAAAGGAACCCATCATGGCCCTTCTCGACCTGCAGACCATGGAGTCCGACGAGCTCAACGGCGGCGGCGCCAGCACCGCGAGCCTGCTCTCCTGCGTCTCCGCGGCGAGCGTCCTGCTCTGCCTGTGACCTGCCGGTGAGCCCTGGCTCCGGGCGGCCCCTCACGGGGCGGCCCGGAGCCGTTCCGCGTCCGAACGGACGCGAGGCAGCCGCTGACGACTCGACGGATGCGAGGCAGCAGCCGATGACGTATCGTCCCGACGCCCCCGAGCGCCTCTCGCGCGCCGTGCTCCGGCACGACGTGGCCCGCTGCGCCGCGCTGTGCGCGGTGAGCACGGCGGCGACGGCGGCCGGTCTGCTGCTGCCCGCCGTGCTCGGCCGTACCCTGGACCGGCTGCTCGCTCACGCCCCCGCGGCCCGGTGGATCGCCTGCTGCGCGGCCCTGGTGCTGATGATCTCCCTGCTGGAGGCGGCCGCGGGCGTGCTGGCCGGCGTCGTCGACGCGCGGGCCACCGCCTGGCTGCGCCGCCGGACCACCGGGCACGTCCTGGCGCTCGGCCCGCGCGCGGCCGGCCGGTTCGATGCCGGGGACCTGGTGGCACGGCTCGTCGGCAGCGGCGCCCAGGCGGGTACGGCGCCGGGGGCGCTGGCCGCGCTGGCCGCCGCGCTCGCCGGTCCGGTCGGGGGTGTGGTGGCGCTCGGCCTCATCGACCCGTGGCTGGCGGCCGTGTTCCTGGCCGGGGCGCCGGTGCTGGCTCTGCTGCTGTGTGCCTTCGCCCGCGACACCTCGGCATGCGTGGCCGAGTACCAGCGGGTCCAGGGCCGTATCGCGGGCGCGCTCGCCGAGGCGGTCGACGGGTTCCGTACGATCCGGGCGGCGGGTGCCGAGGAGCGGGAGGCGGCCCGGATCCTGGCTCCGCTGCCGGAGCTGTCCGGCGCCGGGCACCGCATGTGGCGGGTGCAGGGGCGGGCCGCCGCCCAGGCGGTGACCGTGGCACCGCTGCTGCAACTGGGCGTGGTGGCGGTGGCCGGGCTGCTGCTCGCCCGGCACCGGCTCTCGGTGGGCGAGGTGCTGGCCGCCTCCCGGTACGCGGTGCTCGCGAGCGGAGTCGGGGTTCTGGTGGGGCAGCTCGCCGCGCTGAGCCGGGCCGGGGCCGCGACCGGCCGGCTCACCGAGGTCCTGGCCGTGTCCGCGCCGGCGCACGGCAGCCGCCGTCTGCCGCCCGGCCCCGGCCGGCTGGAGTTGCGGGGCGTGACCGCCCGCCGGGACGGGCGCGCGGTCCTTGCCGGGGTCGACCTGACCGTGCCCGGCGGCGGCACCCTCGCCGTCGTCGGCCGTTCCGGCACCGGCAAGTCCCTGCTCGCCGCCCTCGCCGGCCGCCTCACCGACCCGGACGCGGGAGAGGTGCTGCTCGACGGGGTCCCGCTGCACGGCCTCGCCCACGACGACCTGCGCCGCGCGGTCGCCTATGCCTTCGACCGCCCCGCCCTGCTCGGCACGACCGTCGAGGACGCCCTCGCCCTCGGGCTCGCCGCCCCCTCCCCCGCCCGGGTCCGGGCGGCCGCCCGCGCGGCCCGCGCCGACGCGTTCGTCCGCCGGCTGCCCGACGGCTACGCCACCCGCTGCGCCGCCGCTCCGCGCTCGGGCGGCGAGTCCCAGCGCCTCGGCCTGGCGCGCGCCTTCGCCCGCGGCGGGCGGCTGCTGATCCTCGACGACGCCCTGTCCAGCCTCGACACGGTGACGGAGCACGAGGTCGCCGACGCCCTCCTGGCGCCCGGCGGCCCCACCCGGCTGCTGATCGCCCACCGCGCGGCGACGGCCGCCCGCGCCGACGCGGTCGCCTGGCTGGACGGGGGCCGGGTACGGGCGGTGGGAACCCATGCGGAGCTGTGGCGGGATGCCGCGTACCGGGCGGTGTTCGCGAACCACGAGGACGACGAACCGGCCGCCGGGGCCCGTGACGCACCAGCGACCTGCGGAAACCCGACGGCCGATGCGCAACGAGCCGCTGATGCCGAACCAACGCCCGGCGCCGAACCGTCGTCCCGTACCGGACCCACAGCCCGCCCCGGACCGGCGGCCGGCCAGGACCCGGCGTGCGTCGGCGGGGCGGGGAGCCTGGACGGAGCCCCGCGGTGAGGGCCCGGGCGCTGCGGTTCCTGCGGGCGCACCGCCGGGCGCTCCTGCGGCTCACCGCCTGGTCGGTGCTGGAGGCCGGGCAGACCTTCCTCGTGGGCTACGCCCTCGCGCGTGCGCTGGACGCCGGTTTCCTGGCCGGGAACGAGCGCGTGGGCCTGCTGTGGCTCGCGGCGGCCGGACTCGCCGTCTGCGCCGGGGCGTACGGGACCGGACGCGTCTACGGCGCGGTCGCCGGACTCGTCGAACCGGCCCGGGACCGGCTGGTGGAGAGGGTGGTCGCACGCGGGGTGCGGGAGGCGGACGCCGGGGCGCTGTCCGGCCTCACCCAGCAGGTGGAGATCGCCCGGGACACCCTGGCCGGGCTGGTGATGGTGTCCCGCTCCTTCGTGTTCACCGCTGCGGGCGCCCTGGTCGGCCTGTTCTCGCTGGACCCACTGCTCCTGGTGGTCGTCGTACCGCCGCTGCTGGCCGGGGTGGGGCTGTTCGCGGCGACCCTCCGGCCGCTGGCCCGCCGTCAGGAGGCGTTCCTCGTCGCCGACGAGGCGCTCGCCGAGGACCTGGGCGCGGTGTGCTCCGGGCTGCGGGACATCACGGCCTCCGGTGCCGAGGCCCAGGTCGCGGCCGGCACCGGGCGGCGGATCGACGCGGAGCTCACGGCCGCCCGCGTGCTGGCCCACTGGAGCGTGGCGCGCGTGGCCGCGCTCGCCGTGGGCGGCCAGCTCCCCGTGGTGCTGCTGCTGGCCACCGCGCCCTGGCTGCTCGGCCGCGGGGTCACCCCCGGCGCCCTGGTCGGCGCGCTCGCCTACACCAGCCAGTCCCTGCTGCCCGCCCTGCAGAACCTCGTCCACGGTCTGGGCGCCGGCGGCTCCCGTCTCACGGTGGTCCTGCGCCGGCTGACCCGGCAGAGCCCGGCGGGATCCCGGGCGGCGTCGTCACCGCGTGCGCCTCGGCGCCGGGACCCGGCGCCGGTGCCCGCGGCGCCCGCCCTCTCCCTCACCTCGGTCACCTTCGCGTACGGCCCCGCGAGCGCCCCCGTCCTCGACGGGCTCGACCTCACCGTTCCGGCGGGCGGGCATCTGGCCGTCGTGGGGCCGAGCGGCATCGGGAAGTCGACGCTCACGGAACTGGTCGCGGGACTGCTCGCCCCCCGGCACGGCTCCGTCCGGGTGTACGGGCACACCGTGCCGGGCCCGGAGGCGGCCGCACTGCGGGTACTGATCCCGCAGCAGGCATACGTCCACGGCGGCACCCTCGCGGAGAACCTCAGCCTCCTCCGCCCGGAGCCGGTACCGGAGGCCGAACTGCTGGCCGCCGCCGAGGCGGTCGGGCTGGGCCCCTTGCTGCGGTCGCTGGGCGGACCCGGCGGCCGGGTCGTCCCCGACGCGCTGTCGGCGGGTGAACGGCAGTTGATCGCGCTGGCCCGCTCCTACCTCTCCCCCGCACCGCTCGCCCTGCTCGACGAGGCCACCTGTCATCTCGACCCGGAGGCGGAGGCACGCGCGGAGCGGGCCTTCGCCGCGCGCCGGGGCGGCACCCTGGTCGTCGTGGCGCACCGGATCAGCTCCGCCCGCCGTGCCGACCGTGTCCTGGTGATGGACGGGCCGCGCACCGCGCACGGCACGCACGAGGAGCTGCTGCGTGTGTCGGCCCTCTACCGGGATCTGGTCGGCGGCTGGGCAGCGACGCCCGATGCCCACGGCCGGGCCGGTCAGAGCCAGCCTTCGCCCTGAGAGATCCGGATCGCGTCGATCCGGTTTCGGGCCCCCGTCTTGCGCGTGATCGCCGCCATGTAGTTGCGGACCGTGCCGTGGGACAGGTTCAGACGGCCCGCGATCTCTCCGACGGACGCTCCCTCGGCCGCCAGGGACAGCACACTCAACTCCCGCCCGGTCAGCGGCATCTGCGCCGCTTTGAGGAAGCCGAACCCCAGCGAGGCGTCGACGAATCGTTCCCTCTCGGCGACACAGCGGATGGCGCGCACCAGCCGGTCCGGCGAACCGGCCTTGTCGACGAAGCCGAGCGCCCCCGCCTCGGCCGCCCGTCTGAGCAGTCCCGGCCGGTTCGCGTCGGCCAGCACCACGAGCGCCGGTGGTCTCCCTCCCGGGCCGGGCGGACGGAGAGCGCCGAACGGCGGGCTGTCGTGGCCGTCGGCACGGTCCAGGTCGGCCGCACACACGTCCGGGGAGACGGAGCGTATGCGGGAGGTCGCGGCCTTCCACGAGGTCTCCTCCACCTGGAGGCTCCGTTCGCCCCGCAGCCAGTGCGCCAGGACCGATCTCATCAGACACACGTCGTGCACAAGAAGTACCCGGATCACTGCCCGCCCCTTCAGCTCGCCGTACTTCGGGCCCGTCCCTCAGGTGTGCAGGAGGTGAACGTGCCCCATTGTTGGCGGCTGTCACGGATCGCCGGGGCGAAGAATCGGCCATTGGGTTGTGCGGGGGCGCACGTACGGGCGCCCGGTACCGCCGCGCGCAACAAGTGCGAGTGCATCCCTCCGGTACGGCCGGGTACTCGGGCGCGTTCGAGGCCGCGGGAGGGAAGCGCGCCCGCCCTGGTTCCGGTCACCTTCCGGTCCGGAATCAGCCCCTGGGCCGCAGCCCGCTTCCCGGCCGCAGCCCGCCCGCCTCGTCCATCTCGCCCAGGACCGCCGGCAGCCCCACCGTCAGCATCTTGCGGCGGACGCGGCCCAGGACCCGGGACATGAGGAGGCCGCCCGCGCCCGTGAAGCCGGTGTGGTCGTAGGTGAAGCGGGTGCCGCCGGCGTGGGGTTCGACGTGGTACGTGACCTCGGTGGTCTCGCCGCCGCCGTGGTCGGTCCACGAGTAGCGCAGCAGGCGAGGGGCGTCGGCCTCCCGTACGACGCAGTCGACGATGCCGCTCCAGCCAAGCTTCGGCTTCGCGACGAAGCGGAACTCCGTGCCGACGGCGGTGGCGAACCCCTCCGGGCGGGCGCCGGCGCCCGTCGCCGTCCACAGGGGGATGAGGTCGGGGTCGGTCACCGCCCGCCAGACCTTGGCGGGGGCGTACGGGTAGTCGCGGACGATGTGGATGGTGCTGCTCATGGCGCTCCCCTGGGCTGTGACCGCGACTCGGACCGATATCTACAGTCGCTAGAAAATTACAGTAACAGAAATTGTCCCGTCGCCGTACTACTCTGGCGGCATGAGCACGGTGGACTGGACCGCATGGCGCCCGCAGGCGGCGGAGCCCGGGGCCGAGGGGTTGCGGGAGCGGAAGAAGCGGCTGCTGCGACAGCGGCTCTCCGACGCCGCGACCGAAATGTTCCTCGAACGCGGCTTCGACGCCGTCCGCGTGTCGGAGATCGCCCGCGCCTGCGACGTGTCCGAGAAGACGGTCTTCAACCACTTCCCGACCAAGGAGTCGCTGATCCTGGACCGGGGCGAGGCCACGGCGGCCGCGCTGCGCACCGGTCTGGCCGATCCGGACCGCTCCCCGGTCGAGGCGGCGCTGGGGATCCTCTCCGACGAACTGCGCGCCCTGACCGCCTGGCTCGCCGCACAGGACGATCCGCGTGCCGCCGCCGCCCGGATCGGACGGTTCGGCGCGCTGATCAGGTCGACGCCCTCACTGCGGGCCTACCACCAGGACATGACGGACCGGCTCGTCGCCGTCGCCGCCGAGGCACTGGCCGGGCGCGGCGACGGCGGCGGTTCCCAGGACGATGCCGACGGTTCCCCGGACGACCCCGAACCGCACATCGCGGCGATCGCCCTGCTCGGGCTGTGGTCCGTGCAGTTCCGCAGCCTGGCGAGGCATCTCGCCGACGACACCCGCACCCCCGACCGGCTCCACGACGCGGTCACCGCCGACGTCCGCCGCGCGGCCGGCCTCCTCGACACCGGCCTCGCCGCCCTGGCCTCCCCCGCCTGAAACCGCCGTACGCCCGACGGCACTCGGGGCCGCGCCCCCGCGCACGCCCCCGCACGCACACCCGTACGCCCCACCGTCGAAAACATGCCAAGATGATGTTCTGACAGTCACTCACCACCCTTCGTTCGGCGGTGGGATGCGAGTCCAGGACGGAGCCAGCCTGCATGACCTCCCCGACCTCCCCCAGCACCGACGGCACTTCCGGCAGCGGCGGCGGTGACGCCTCGTACCGGATCGACACGAGCAAGCCGCACCCCGCCCGGATGTACGACTACTTCCTCGGCGGCAAGGACAACTACGAGGTCGACCAGGAGGCCGCCGAGCAGTTCATGAAGGTGGCGCCGGAGGTGCGGGACGGGGTGCGCGCCAACCGGTACTTCATGCACCGCGCCGTCCGGCACGTCGTCGCCGAGGGCGGGGTGCGGCAGATCCTCGACATCGGCACGGGGCTGCCCACCCCGCCCAACGTGCACCAGATCGCGCGGTCCGTCGCGCCCGGGACGCGGGTCGCCTACGTCGACAACGACCCGATCGTCAGCGCGCACTCCCGGGCCCTGCTCGACCAGGACGACACCTCCGTCGTCCTCGCCGACCTGCGCGACCCGCGCGGCGTCCTCGACCATCCCGAGGTCCGCCGGGTCATCGACTTCGACCAGCCGGTGGCGCTGCTGCTGGTGGCCATCGTGCATTTCCTGTCCGAGGCGCAGGACCCCGACGGCATCCTCGCCACCCTCCGCGACGCGCTGCCCACCGGCTCCTACCTCGTGCTGTCGCACGCCACGGGCGACCTGCACGAGGACCACCGCGAGGACGCCGCGGCCGTCTACCGGCGGGCCACCGCGAGCATGAACCTGCGTACGCACGCGCGCGTCCTGGACTTCTTCGGCGACTACGCCCTGGTGGAGCCCGGCCTGGTCTCGGTGACGGACTGGCGTCCGGACGAGCCCGCGGCGGCCGGTGCGCCGCCCATCGGCATCTACGGCGGCGTCGCCCGCAAGAACGGCTGACCGGGCCGACGGGCCACCGCCCCGGTCCCGACCCGGCCGACGGGCCACCGCCCCGGTCCCGCCGCGACGACCGGGCATGGCTCCGGGCCACCAGGCCCCGGTGCCGCACCGCCGCGCGGCAATGCCGCGGCATCGCGGCGCGGGACCGCCGGTCCTCCTCGGGCCACGGCGAGGGGCCGGTGGGCGGTCGGCCGGGCCCACACGCGCCGCGTGAGCGACGGCGCGTGTCACCTTCACCCGGGGCTGCCCGCGGGGGACGCCGTGGGCAGTTCCACGGTGATCAGGAGCCCGCCGGCGGGGCGCGGGGTGATCGTGAGCGTTCCGTCGTGCGCGTGGGTGATGGACTCGACGATGGCCAGGCCGAGGCCGACACCCCCATGGTCGGTGTGTACGCGCGCGGTGCCGCGCCGGAACGGCTCGGTGAGTGTCGGGATCAGCTCGGGGGCGATCCGTCCGCCGGTGTTCTCGACGGTGAGCACCACGGCCTTGGCGCGGTTTTCGGTGCTCACCCGCACACTGCCGCGTTCCGGGAGGTTGTGGACGATCGCGTTGTGCACGAGGTTCGTGGTCAGTTGCAGCAGCAGCGGTTCCGACCCGGTGGTGAGGGCCACGTCGCCGCCGGTCTCGAGGGTGACGCCGTTCCTCTCCGCCAGGGGCAGGAGTGTCTCGCCGGCCTCCTCCGCCAGGAGCGACAGGTCGACGGGTGCGCGGGTGAAGGACCGCCGGTCGGCGCGGCTGAGCAGGAGCAGCGCCTCGGTCAGGTCGATCGCCCGGGTGTTGACGGTGTGGAGCCGGTCGACGAGCGGATCGGCGGCCCGGTCCGGATCGGCACGGGCGACATCGAGCAGTGACTTCATGACCGACAGCGGGGTGCGCAGCTCGTGGGAGGCGTTGGCCGCGAATCTCCGCTGTTCGCCCACGTGGGCTTCGAGCTGCGCGAGCATCGTGTCGAAGGCGTCGGCGAGCTCGCGGAACTCGTCCTGGCGGCCGGGCAGCCGGATGCGGTGGGAGAGCGATCCGCTCGTGGCCGTGCGGGTGGCGTGGGTGATGCGGGTGAGTGGGGCGAGCATGCGGCCGGCGAGGACCCATCCCCCCAGGAGACCGAACACGAGCAGGAGCGCCGACACGACGGCCGCCTTCGGAGCGAAGGCACGCCAGAGGTCGGACCGGCCGGGAACGAAGCGACCGGGGCGGCCGGGGAGTCCGATCGGAGCGCCGGGCGGGCGGCGCGCGGGGAGCGAGACCGCTTCGTCGGGCACGTACCGCAGCAGGAACACCCACACGACCGCCAGGAGCAGGATTCCCGTGACCATGAGGAATCCGGCGTAGCTCAGGGTGAGCCTGAGGCGAACGCTCGGACCGGGCGCCCTATCCATGCTCGCCTCCCCCGCGCCCGGTCCCCCGCTGCGTGTCGATGCGGTAGCCGGCCCCCGGCACGGTGACGATGATCCACGGTTCGCCGAGACGCTTGCGCAGTGCCGAGACGGTGATGCGCACCGCGTTGGTGAACGGGTCGGCGTTCTCGTCCCAGGCCCGTTCCAGGAGTTCCTCGGCGCTGACGACACCGCCCTCGGCGGCGACCAGGACTTCGAGCACCGCGAACTGCTTCCTGGTCAGTGCGACGTAGCGGCCGTCCCGGTAGACCTCCCGGCGGAACGGGTCGAGCCTCAGCCCCGCGACCTCTCGCACCGGCGGCCTGCTGTGCGCACGCCTGCGGTCGAGCGCTCTGAGTCTGAGCACGAGTTCCCGCATGTCGAAGGGTTTCGTCAGGTAGTCGTCGGCTCCGAGTCGGAACCCGGAGGCCTTGTCGTCGAGGCGGTCGGCCGCGGTGAGCATGAGGATCGGCATGCCGCTGCCGGAGGCGACGATGCGCGTGGCGATCTCGTCACCGGAGGGAGCGGGGATGTCGCGGTCGAGGACCGCGATGTCGTAGCCGTTGACGCTCAGCAGCTCCCAGGCGGTGTCGCCGTCACCCGCGATGTCGGCCGCGATCGCCTCCAGGCGCAGGCCGTCGCGGATGGCCTCCGCCAGAAAGGGTTCGTCCTCGACGATCAGCACGCGCATGATGTCGAGGCTACGGGTGGGCTCATATCGTCGGTGTATCGAAAACCGCATACGTGCCGGCAACATCGCGGCCTCTTGACTGGCGGCATGCTTCCCACCACTGCCTCATCGCGCACCACCGCCCGACGGCTTCCCGCCGCCGGCCTGGCCGCCCTCGTGGCCGCGGTCGTCACCGCCTGCGGCGGGCAGGGCCCCGAGCCCCCGGCCCCCGCCTCCCCTTCGCACTCCACCTCCCCCTCGCACTCCGCTCCGGCCGCACGCGCCCCGTCGTCCGCCGCCGCACCCTCGCGCGGGCTCCGCCGGGACCATCGCGGTGCCCTGCGCGAGGCCGGCCGCGGGCTCGGCGAGGCCGACGGCGTCGTCCCCGACGGTACGACGGTCTTCGACGACGTCCCGGCGGTGACCAGGCTTGACCCGGATCTCCTCACGGCCCTGCGCCGGGCCGCGACCGATGCGAAGTACGGGCTGTGCCAGATCTACGAGAACGAGGCCTGGCACTACGAACTGCGCCCCGGGGCGATCGACGACGGCTGCCCGGCCATGTACGCCGACCCCATCCACGACCCGAGGATGCAGCCGTGACGAGTGAATGGCGCGCGCCCCGGCGCGTCGGCCGTCGGCATCTCCCCTGGTACGGGCTCTTTCGGACGAACGACGAACAGCAGTGAGCGAGGACGGACGATGACACAGGTCGACACGGTGGAGGACGGGCACCAAGGGGCCGGTCGCCAGGGCACCGGCCCGGATGGCCCCACCGATCCCGATGCCACCGCCGGCTCCCCTGCCCCCACCGGCTCCGGACGACCGGGCCGGGGCACAGGCCGGGGCACGGGAGGCGCTCGCCGGGTGATGCGCCTCGTCTCCCGTCCGGGCCCCTGGAAGCGCGGCCCGGTGCTCGCGGCGGCGGCGCTGCTGCTGGGCCTGCTCCTGCTGCTCCACACGTGGATCACGGACCGCGGGGGCCTCGGCAGTCTGGTGGAGACCTTCCTGCCCTGGTTCGGCCTGTGCGTACCGGTGCTGCTGCTCGCGGCGCTGTGGCGCCGCTCCGCCTCCGCGGTGATCGCGCTGCTGCTGCCGGTCGCGGTCTGGCTGAACCTGTTCGGCGGGCTGCTGGGCGACAAGTCCCACGCGGGCGGCGACCTCACCGTGGCCGAGCACAACGTCGGCGACGCCAATCCCGACCCGGCGGGCACCGCCCGCGCGCTGGCCGCCTCCGGGGCGGACGTGCTCGCCCTGGTGGAGCTGACCGAGCAGGCCCGGGGCACATACGAGAGGGAGCTGGCGAAGGCGTACCCCTACCACACCGTGCAGGGCACGGTCGGGCTGTGGAGCACGCTGCCGCTGTCGGACACCCGGCCGGTCGACACCGAGGCCGGCGGGCCGCTGGGGGCGACCAGGCCGGCCGCCGAGAAGTTGCCCGACAACCGGGCACTGCGCACCACGGTGGCCACGGATCGGGGCCCGCTGGCGGTGTACGTGGCCCACCTGGGATCCGTACGGCTGATGCCCGGAAGAGGCTTCTGGACGGAGAGCCGGGACCGCTCCGCGCGGGCGCTCGCCACGGCCCTCGCCGCCGAGCGGAACGAGCGGGTGGTGCTGCTCGGCGACCTGAACGGCACCACGGACGACCGCGCGCTCGACGGGATCACCTCGCGGCTGCGTTCGGCCCAGACCGAGGCCGGGAACGGCTTCGGCTTCACCTGGCCGGCGACGTTCCCGGTGGCCCGGATCGACCAGATCCTGGTCCGCGGAGTGCGGCCGGACAGCTCCCGGGTACTGCCGGCCACCGGCAGCGACCACCTCCCCGTGGCGGCCGGCCTCAGCTGGTGACACCGCTCGAAGCCGTCGGATCCGTGCCGCGGCACACGCGCGTGGCACGAACTCCGCACCCTTCGCCACGACCCGTCAGGTGGTCGTGGCGAAGGGCGCTCCTACGCCGCCGCCGTCACGCCGTGTGCAGCGTCAGTCCGTAGCGGTTGAGCACCTCGTTGATCGGCTGGAACCACGTCTCGCCGCCCGAGCTGCAGTTGCCCCAGCCGCCCGACGTCGTGCCCTGCGCCTGGTCGCCGCTGATGAACGAGCCGCCGGAGTCACCGGGTTCGGCGCACGCGTTCGTCTTGGTCATCTGGTGCACCGCGCCCTGGCTGTAGTTGACGGTCTCGTTCTTCGCGAGGACCGTCCCGCAGTGCCAGTGGGAGGTCGAGCCGGAACGGCATATCGACGCCCCGACCGGTGCCTCCCCCGAGCCCCGCACCAGCTGGTCGGAGACGGTGCCCCAGCCGAGGACGACCGGCACGGTCCACCAGCCGCTGCCGACGTTGACCCACGCGTAGTCGTTGTCGGGGAACGAGGAGCCCTGGAAGTTGCCGATGTAGGTGTGGTCCCAGCCGCTGACGCTCATGCCGGGCGTGCCGCAGTGGCCGGCGGTGATGAAGCCGCCGTACACCGAGAAGCCGATGGAACAGCGGACGTTGCCCGTGTAGTACGGGTCGCCGCCGACGGTCCCGGCGGCGAGCGTACGCGGCTGGTGGTCCGTCTCCTGGACGGTCACCGGGCCGGCCTTGCGGGCGCGGGCCACGAACGCCTCGACATCGTTGTCGCTCTTGTGGGTGTCGACGACGGTGACGGTGACGGTGCTCGACTTCGGGTCGACGTGCCAGCCGGCGACGCCGTCGGGCGCGTCCATCGCGTTGAGCTCGGTCATGGTCGAGTCGAGTGTGCGTTCGGTGTGTGCGACGCGGGTGACGTCGGCGCCGGTGGCCTCGACGGCGGCGCGGTGCGTGTCGTCCGCCAGGCCGACGACGAGCGTGCCGCGCTTGGCGTCGAACCACGAGCCGCCGTACGTGGCGCCGGCCGCCTTGCGGGCGGCCTTCTCGACGGTGCGGGCCGTGGTCTCGGCGGCGAGGCGGTCGGTGGCCTGGGACTTCGTCAGGTGCAGGTCGCGTTGGAGGGCGTCGATCAGGGCGGGGGAGGCGGCGGCGCTGCTCTTGGCGGGGGTGTCCTGGGGGGTGGCGCCGGGGGCGGCCGCGGAGGCCTGGCCGAGGCCTGCGGCGGCGGTGACGAGGAGGAGGGCGGTGGAGAGGGTGGTGGTGCGGAGGGTGGTGGTGCGTCTCATGGGGGGTGCCTTTCGTCGTCCGGTGCTCTGTGGGGTGGAGCGAGGTGGGGCGGACGGGCGGTACTGACTGAGAGCGCTCTCAGGGGTGGTTCTGAGGGAGAGGGTAACGGGGAAGTCAAGTCAGGTCCATGCCAATGGATGCGATTGGTACGGTCCATTTGTGCGGGGGGGGGTGGGGTTGAGTGGGGGGTGCGGGTGGACGGGGGCTGGTCGCGCAGTTCCCCGCGCCCCCTAAGAGCAGGAGGCGCCCCCAGTCCTTCAGGGGCGCGGGGAACTGCGCGACCAGCCAGCCCCCACCCGCATCCGGACACGAAGCCGATCCCCGAACCCCGAACCCCTCACCCCGGCTCGCGCTCCCGCGCGACCGACCCCGGCATCGCGGGATGGCGCGCGAGGACGAACACCCCTGTGACGACCGCCGCGAGGCCGGCCGTCGCCCACGCGAGGGCCGCCGGGTCGGTGTGGAGCCGGTCGCCGAGGAAGCCGATCCCGCAGGCGATCCCGGCGATCGGCTCCGCCGCGGTCAGCGCCGGCAGCGACATCCGCAACGGTCCCGCCTCGAACGCGCTCTGCACCAGCATCAGCCCGGTCACCGCGAGCGCGACGATCGTGTACGGCTCCCAGCTCACCAACAGCGCCGGGATGCCGTCGTCGGCGATGATCTGGCTGGAGACCCGGGTCAGCGCGTCCTGCAGCCCGTACAGCGCGCCCGCCGCCGCGGCCAGCAGCGGCGGCTCCTCGAAGAACGGCAGGTGCCGGGCCACCACGATCAGCGCCAGCGCCACGCCCACGACCAGGCCGAACACCAGCCAGTGCCGCAACGCGCCGACCTGCGCGTCGGTGCCGGTCGGCCGCCCGGCCAGGATGAACGCGGCCACCCCGCCGCTGAGCAGCAGCACCCCGCTCCAGCCGGAGCCGCCCAGCCGCTCCCCGCTCATCCAGCGGGCCAGCGCCATCGCGAAGAGCAGGTTCGTGGCCAGCAGCGGTTCCACCTTGGACAAGTCGCCCTTGCTGAGCGCCACCGCGCTGAGGATCTGACCCACCACCATGCAGCCGATGCCGCCCAGCCACAGCGGCACCCGGACCAGGTCCCACAGCAGCCGGAAGGAGAGCATGTCGGAGACGGGCGCCCGCTCGGCGGCGTGCTGCTGGAGCACGAAGCCGAGGCCGAGCAGACAGGCGGCGATCAGACCGAAGAGGTAGACCACGGGCGACTCGCTCCTCCGCGATATGTGTTCCCCCGTTTTCCCTTCCGTTCAGTCTCGCCCCCGGGCCCCCGGGCGGGACGCAATGGGGCGCGCGGCGGACATGTCCTATGATCACCGCACCTGATCGGGTGTGGTCCCCCGCACGACACCGGACCGGGCGAGGCGGGGGGCGCGCTTGCCCCTCGACGTACGAACCACGACGACACACACCGAGGGTCACCCCGTATGCATCCCCAGAACCACCAGTACCACCAGTACCTCCCGGGCGCGCCCGACTCCCCCGTCATCCTCCACGTCCCCCACTCCTCCCGCGCGATACCGCAGGACGTTCGGCAGGGGATCACGCTCGACGACGCCGCGCTCAACGCCGAGCTGGACCACATCACGGACGCGCACACGGCGGAGCTCGCCGCCGCCACCGCCGACCGCTGCGCCACCACCCCCTGGCGGTTCGTCAACCGGCTCTCGCGGCTGGTCGTGGACCCCGAGCGGTTCCCGGACCAACGCGAGGAGATGCTCTCCGTCGGCATGGGCGCGGTGTACACGCGGACCACGCACAGGGAAGAGCTCCGCCCGGCGTCGTACGACGCGCGGCCGCTCGTCGAGACGTACTTCCGTCCCTACGCCGCCGCCATGACCGACGCCGTCGCCGGGCGGCTGGCCGCCGTGGGGCGGGCGGTGATCGTGGACGTGCACTCGTACCCGACCGCGCGGCTGCCGTACGAACTGCACGGCGACGGCCCCCGCCCGCCGATCTGCCTGGGCCGGGACGCCTTCCACACCCCGGACGCGCTGCTCGCCCACGCGGAGCGGGCCTTCGCGCGCTTCGGCGGCACGGGGATCGACAGCCCGTTCCAGGGAACGTACGTTCCCCTGCGGTATTACGAGCGGGACCCCCGGGTCACCGCGCTGATGATCGAGATCCGGCGCGACGTCTACATGACGGAACCGGGCGGCCCGTACGGCCCGGGGCTCGAAGCGCTCGCGGACGCGCTGGCCGAGCTGGTCGACGGGGCCGGAACGAGCTGACCCTTTACCCACCGGCCCGGTCGGAGTGCCCGGGCCCCGAACAGCTCCACCAGGGGGACACCGCACATGCCCGACAAGAGATCGGGGCCGGCCGAGCAGCCGCCCTCCACGACAGGCGGAAAGGTCCGGCTGGAGAAGGACGTCGCAGCCCGCCCGAAGGCACTCGGGCGGCGGCGCCTCGCAGCGGTCCTCACCGCGACGGTCCTCGCGCTCGTCGCCCTCGTCACCCTCCTGGTGACCGGCGGCAGCGAGCAGGGATCGGCACGCTCCGGCACGGACGCCGACGTCCCGGCCGAGCCCGGGGCAGAGAAGAGCACGGCCGATCCGACCTCCGGGCCCCCTCACGTTTCCGTCCCGGAGTTCAGCTCCGCCGCCGCACGCGACGTGGCGTTCCTCGGCGACGTCGGCCAGTTCTCCACGTGGCCCGACGCCACGGAGTACGGAGCCATGTCGTCCGACGGTGGCGGTTACGACCTCTCGGACTTCCGCAAGGCCGTCCTCGGGGACGCGAGAGCCGTCTGCGAGGCCCTCACCGGTGGAGCCGACATGAACGACGTCCCCGACCTCGTGGGGCTGCCGCTCCCCGACCCGATCGACCAGGCCGCCTTCATCGTGGAGGCGGTCACCTTCTACTGCCCGGACCGGATCGGCGCCGTGACCGACGGCGTCTACAGCATGCCGGTGCCGACGAAGCAGGACGAGGACTGCCCGGCCGTCTCCACTCTGAAGACGACGGCCACGATCGAGCGGCCGGATGCCGACGACGACCCGACCTCGGCCACGTACACGGTGAAGGTCCGCAACACCTCCCCGTACGACGTGCGTGTCCAGCTCCAGCAGCGCTGGTTCGCGGACGGCAAGGCGCCCGGATGGGAGCTGTCCCCCGAGTGGGAGCCGAAGTGGGAGTTCTTCGGCGAGACGGGGGAGGACCAGTTCTTCACCATCGAGGCGGGCGGGACCTCCACCTACGAGGGGGAACAGAACGGCATCTACCACTGGAGTCGTACCGAGGTCCGCGTCGCCCCGAAGGAGTTCGTGTTCCTCGGATGCGGCTACCGGCCCGGCCCCGGCGCGGCCCCGAACCCATAGCGGCGGGACCGCACGTACGGCGACCTCGACTGCACCGGCCGGCCGACTGGGCGGACGAGTGCCAAGCGATCGCCACGCGAAGGGGCCGAGTACCAGCGGGTCCGGTCCCTGCTCGTCGTGGCGGCCACGCGCGTCCGGAACAGCCTGGACGTCTTCCGGCACGGGGAGCCGGGCCTGCGGCCTGACCCGGCCGGCGGCACGAGGAGCACAGGTGAGGGCCCCGACCTGACGGTCGGGGCCCTCACATGTTGTCGATCAAGCAAGTGTCCGAGGGGGGACTTGAACCCCCACGCCCGATAAAGGGCACTAGCACCTCAAGCTAGCGCGTCTGCCATTCCGCCACCCGGACGAGGTGTCCGTCGCCCGGCCGGGGTGGGGCCCCGCGGCGACACGGACAACAATACCAAGCTTTGGCGGTGCCTTTCACCTGCGTATCCGTCGGGTGGAGGGGGCGGACCGGGGGCGGGGGCCGGGTGGGGCGGTCAGTGGGCGAAAGCGGCGTCGAAGGCGGCGGAGGGTGGCTCGAAGTCGTACGTCCGCAGTCTGGCAAGGGCCTCCGGTGCGCCCTGGAGGCGGTCCATGCCGGCGTCCTCCCATTCGACGGAGACGGGGCCCCGGTAGCCGATGGAGCGCAGCATGCGGAAGACGTCCTCCCAGGGCACG
The DNA here is from genome assembly GCF_036226765.1 of Streptomyces sp. NBC_00670. Taxonomy (NCBI): domain Bacteria; kingdom Bacillati; phylum Actinomycetota; class Actinomycetes; order Kitasatosporales; family Streptomycetaceae; genus Streptomyces; species Streptomyces sp. NBC_00670. The sequence continues at coordinate 6,185,966 of NZ_CP109017.1, read as the reverse complement.
TCCCCGTGGCCGGCCGAGACGAAGTCCCAGCCGCGCCGGGGGTCGCCCCAGGGCAGGTGGGAGCCGAGGCGGCCGTTGCGGCCGTCGAGGCGGGTGCGGGCCTCCTTGCAGTCGACGTGGTAGATCCGGTCGCGGAAGTCGTACAGGAAGCCGACCGGGTCCAGGTCCTGCCAGACGAAGTGCGAGGGGTCGAAGTTCAGGCCGAAGGCGGGGCGGTGGTCCACCGCCTCCAGGGTCCGCCGGGTGGTCCAGTAGTCGTACGCGATCTCGCCGGGGTGGACCTCGTGGGCGAACCGCACGCCCTCCGCGTCGTAGACGTCGAGGATCGGGTTCCAGCGGTCGGCGAAGTCCTCGTAGCCGCGTTCGATCATGGATTCGGGCGCGGGCGGGAACATGGCGACCAGGTGCCAGATGGACGAGCCGGTGAAGCCGATGACGGTGTCGACGCCGAAGCGGGCGGCGGCGCGTGCGGTGTCCGCGATCTCGTCGGCCGCGCGCCGCCGGACGCCCTCCGGTTCGCCGTCGCCCCAGATGCGGGTGGGGAGGATGGCCCGGTGGCGTTCGTCGATGATCGCGTCGCAGACGGCCTGGCCGACCAGGTGGTTCGAGATCGCCCGGCACTTCAGGCCGTACTTGTCGAGCAGTTGGTGGCGGGATTCCACGTAGGAGGGATCCGCGAGGGCTTTGTCGACCTCGAAGTGGTCGCCCCAGCAGGCGAGTTCGAGGCCGTCGTAGCCGAAGTCGCGGGCGTGGCGGCAGACCTCCTCCAGGGGCAGGTCGGCCCATTGGCCGGTGAAGAGCGTGAAGTCGCGCGGCATGTCGCTGCTCAGCCTCCTCAAGGGGCGATCGGGTCGGGTGCGGGGGCGGGTATCGGGGTGTAGACGGCGTTCTTCGCGGCGCTCTCCTCGACGGCGGCGAGCACGCGCTGCACCCGCAGTCCGTCGGCGAAGGAGGGCTCGGGCCGGCGGCCCTCGGCGATCGCGTGGACGAGGTCGCGGACCTGGTGGACGAAGGTGTGCTCGTAGCCGAGCCCGTGGCCCGGCGGCCACCAGGCGTCCAGGTAGGGGTGCTCGGGTTCGGTGACGAGGATGCGGCGGAAGCCCGCGTGCTCCCCCGGCTCCGTGCCGTCGTGGTACGAGAGTTCGTTGAGCCGCTCCAGGTCGAAGGCCAGCGAGCCGCGCTCACCGTTGAGTTCGAGGCGCAGGGAGTTCTTGCGGCCGGTGGCGCAGCGGGTGGCCTCGAAGGAGGCGAGGGCGCCGGAGGCGAAACGGCCGGTGAAGACGACGGCGTCGTCGACGGTGACCTCGCCGGTGGCATCGGCCTGGGACTCACCTTCGACGCCGTCCGCCGACCCCGCCGACAGCCCCCGCCCCCCACCGGTGGCCGACGGCAGCGGCCGGCGTCGTACGAACGTCTCGGTGAGCGCCGAGACGCCCGCGAGCGGCTCCCCGGTCAGGTACTGCGCCAGGTCGACGACATGGGCGCCGAGGTCGCCGAGTGCGCCGGAGCCGGCGCGTTCCCGGCGCAGCCGCCAGGTCAGCGGGGCGGCGGGGTCCACCAGCCAGTCCTGGAGGTAGGTCACCCGCACGTGCCGCAGCCGGCCGAGGCGCCCCTCGGCGACCATGCGGCGGGCCAGCGCGGTGGCCGGGAGGCGCCGGTAGTTGAAGCCGGTCATCGCCAACCGGCCCCGGCCGTACGCCTCTTCGGCGGCGCGGGTCATCACCTCCGCCTCCGCGACCGTGTTGGCCAGCGGCTTCTCGCACAGGACGTGCTTGCCGGCGGCGAGCGCGGCCAGCGCGATCTCGGCGTGGCTGTCACCGGGGGTGCAGATGTCGACGAGGTCGATGTCGTCGCGTGTCACCAGGGCCCGCCAGTCGGTCTCGGTGCTCGCCCAGCCGTGCCGGCCGGCGGCCAGGCGTACGGCGTCGGCGTCGCGCCCGCAGAGTGCCACCGGGACCGGGTTCAGCGGCAGGTCGAAGACGCGGCCCGCGGTGCGCCAGGCCTGGGAGTGGGCGGCGCCCATGAAGGCGTGGCCCACCATGCCGATCCGCAGCGGCGGCGCGGCCGCCGAGGGACGCGCGACCACCGCGGTGGCGCGCCCCCCGGCGACCTCCCCCACCTCCCCCGTTCCCCCCGGCTCCAGCGGCTCTCCCGGCTTCCCCGGTTCGACCGGCTCCCTCATGCGGCTGTCCTCCTCGTCGTCGTGGCGCGGCGGGCCCGGTGCGGCGCTGCCGGCCGCCTCACTTGAAGCCCGTGGACATGTACCGGTCGACGTTCTCCTTGTCGACGACGGCCGAGTAGCAGGTCAGCGACGTGGGGATCTCGAACTCGGCGAGTCCGGAGACCCCCTTGCCCTGGCCGAGCGCACGGGCCAGGTCGATCGCGGAGGCGGCCATCGTCGGCGGGTAGAGCACGGTCGCCTTCAGCACGCCCCGGTCCGCCTTGATGGCCTGGAACGCGGAGAGCGCGCCGGCGCCGCCGACCATCAGGAAGTCGTCCCGCCCGGCCTGCTCGATGGCGCGCAGCGCGCCCACGCCCTGGTCGTCGTCGTGGTTCCAGAGCGCGTCGAAGTCCTGCTGGGCCTGGAGGAGTTGGGCCATCTTGGCCTGCCCGGACTCGACGGTGAACTCGGCGGCCTGGCGGGCCACCTTCTTGATGTTCGGGTAGTTCTTCAGTGCGTCGTCGAACCCTTGCGTGCGCTGCTTGGTGAGTTCCAGGTTGTCCAGTCCGGCCAGTTCGACGACCTTGGCGTCCGCCTTGTCCTTGAGCCGTTCGCCGATGTAGTGGCCGGCGTTGAGGCCCATGCCGTAGTTGTCGCCGCCGATCCAGCAGCGGTAGGCCTGCGGGGAGTTGAAGACGCGGTCGAGGTTGACGACGGGGATGCCGGCGCGCATCGCCTTGAGCCCGGCCCGGGTGAGGGCCTTGCCGTCGGCGGGGAGGACGACCAGGACGTCGACCTTCTTGTTGATGAGGGTCTCGATCTGGCCGATCTGCTGGGCGGTGTCGTTGGAGCCCTCGGTGACCTCGAGGGTGACGTCCGTGTACTTCTCGGCGCGTTTCTTGGCGTTGTCGTTGATGGCGTTGAGCCAGCCGTGGTCGGCCTGCGGTCCCGCGTAGCCGATGGTGACGCGCTTGCCGGGCCTGTCGTCGGCGGCGGGGCTGTCGTTCGCGGCCGCCCCGCCGTCGCCGTCGTCGCCCGTGTCGTTGCTGGTGCAGCCGCTGAGGAGGGCACCGGCGGACACGGCGGCGGCTCCGAACAGCAGTCCTCTGCGGGAGGAGGTGAGCTGGTGCATGGCGGTGAACCCTTTCCTCAGGTCGTGCTCGCGGTACGGCGCTGGACCAGCACGGCGGCGACGATGATCGCGCCCTTGGCGATCTGCTGGACGTCGCTCTGCAGGTTGTTCAGGGCGAAGAGGTTGGTGATCGTGGTGAAGATCAGGACGCCGAGGACGGAACCGGTGAGGGTGCCCCGGCCGCCGCTGAGCAGGGTGCCGCCGATGATCACGGCGGCGATGGCGTCGAGTTCGTAGAGATTGCCGTTGGTGTTCTGGCCCGAGCCGGCCAGGACGACGAGCAGGAAGGCGGCGATGCCGCAGCACAGCCCGGAGAGCAGATAGAGGTAGAGCCGCTGGCGGCGGACGTCGATGCCGGCCAGCCGGGCGGCCTCCGGGTTGCCGCCGACGGCGACCGTGCGGCGGCCGAAGGTGGTCCGGTTGAACACCAGCCAGCCGACCACGGTGACGGCCGCGAACACCAGCACCAGCGGTGGCACGCCGAGCACGTAGGCGTCGCGCTCGCCGAGGTCGAGGACGCCCGGCACGGTGACGACCTGGGTGCGGCCGTCGGTGATCTGGAGGGCGAGGCCGCGTGCGGAGGCCAGCATGGCGAGGGTGGCGATGAACGGGACCAGGCCGCCGTACGCGATGAGCACCCCGTTGACCAGCCCGCAGCCGAGGCCGACCAGGACCGCGGTGAGAAGGATGCCGCCGAAGCCGTGGCTCTGGGTGGCGGCCGTGGTGGCCCACACCGAGGACAGGGCGACGATCGCGCCGACGGACAGGTCGATGCCGCCGGAGGTGATCACGAACGTCATGCCGACGCTGACGACGCCGATCACGGAGGCCTGGGTGAGGACGAGTTGGAGGTTGCGGGTGTCGAGGAACGCGTCGGGCTTGGTGAGGCCGCCGATGAGGACCAGGACGGCGAGGACGCCGAGCAGGGTGAGGGTGCGGACGTCCGCGTGGACCGGCAACCCCCGCCGGGCGGGCCGCCCGGCCGCCGGGGCCGCCTTTCCGGTGCCGTCCCGGGGCGGGGACACGTGCTGAGTCATGAGGCCGGGCTCCCTTCCCGGGAGGAGTCGCTGGACAGGTCCTCGCGCGCGTCCCGGTGCGCGTTCATGACGAGGTCGAGTACGCGGTGTTCGTCGAGGCCGCGGGCGGGTGCCTGGTGGACGACGCGGCCCTCGCGGAGCACCAGGACGCGGTCGGCGAGGCCGAGCACCTCGGGGATCTCGCTGGAGACCAGCAGGACGGCGAGGCCCGCGTCGGCCAGCCGCCGGATCACCGCGTAGAGCTCGGCGCGGGCGCCGACGTCGACGCCGCGCGTGGGTTCGTCGAGCAGCAGGACCCGGCAGCCGCGCAGCAGCCAGCGGGCGAGGACCGCCTTCTGCTGGTTGCCGCCGGACAGGGTGCGCACGGGTACGGCGGGGTCGTCGGGGCGCAGTGACAGCTCCCGGGTGGCGGTCCGGGCGGCCTCGCGTTCGGCGTGCCGGTCGAGCCAGCCGCCGCGCGCGAAGCGGGGCAGCGCGGCGACGGAGACGTTGCGGGTGACGGACTCCAGCATCAGCAGGGCCTGCGCCTTGCGCTCCTCGGGAGCGAGGCCGAGCCCGGCGCGGACGGCGGCGCGCACGCTGCCGGGTCTGAGCGGGCGGCCGTCGACGAGGACGTGGCCGGTGGTGGGGCGGCGGGCGCCGTAGACCGTCTCCAGGATCTCGGAGCGGCCGGAGCCGACAAGTCCGGCGAGGCCGACGATCTCGCCGGGGCGGACGTCGAGGTCGAGCGGGGCGAACTCGCCCTGCCGGGAGAGGCCGCGGACGCTCAGGACGGGGGTGGCGGCGCCGTCCGCCTGCCCCTCCGGCCGGTCCGGGAAGACGTACTCGATGCTGCGGCCGGTCATCAGCGCCACCACCTCGCGGGTGGGCGTCGACCGGGCAGGCAGTCCGCCGGCGACGGCCCGGCCGTCCTTGAGGACGGTGACCCGGTCGCCGATGCGGCGGATCTCCTCCAGGCGGTGCGAGATGTACACGACGGCGACATCGGCGGCGGTGAGGTCGGCGACGATGCGGAACAGGTTGTCGACCTCGTCGGGGTCGAGGGCGGCGGAGGGTTCGTCCATCACGAGGAGCCGTACGTCGTGCGAGAGCGCCCGCGCCATGGACACGATCTGCCGCTGTGCCGCCGGGAGTTCGCCGACCGGGCGGCCGGGGCGGATCTCCGGGTGCCCGAGCCGTTCGAGCAGCGCCGCCGTCGCCGACCTCGCCGCCCTTGCTCGTACGACGAAGCCGGCGCGGGTCGGCTCATGGCCCAGGTGGACGTTCTCGGCGACCGACAGATGGTCCACCAGGTCGAGTTCCTGGTGGAGGGTGGCGATGCCGAGGCGCAGGGCGGCCATGGGCGAGCGGAGGGTGACGGGCTCGCCGCGCCAGCGGAGGGTGCCGGAGTCGGGCTGGTAGGCGCCGGCCAGCACCTTGATGAGGGTGGACTTGCCGGCGCCGTTCTGGCCGAGCAGGCAGTGCACCTCGCCGGCCCGGACGTCGAGGTCGACGCCGTCCAGGGCCCGGACGCCGGGGAAGGTCTTGGTGACGGAGGACATGCTGAGCAGGGGTGGTTCCGGTGCCATGTGAGGTCCCCTCGGCGGGCGTACGGACGGCCGGAGTCAGGGCAGGGCTGCTCGGTGCGGTGGGGCCGGAGCGGTTCGGTGTGGTGTGCGGGAGCCGGTTCGCGGGGGCGCGGCCGGTTACGCGGGTGAGAACAGGTGGTCGCTGATGAGCCGGGCCGCGCCGATGACTCCGGCGGTGGGGCCCAGTTCGCCCAGCACGATGGGGAGGTTGCCGGTCGCCAGCGGCAGGGACTGGCGGTAGACCTGGGTGCGGATCGCGGCGAGCAGGGTGTGGCCGAGGCCGGTGACCCCGCCGCCGATCACCACGAGGCCCGGGTTGAAGAAGCTGACCAGGCCCGCGATGACCTGGCCGGTGCGGGTGCCGCCCTCCCTGATGAGGTCGAGCGAGGTGGCGTCGCCCGCGGCGGCCGCGGCGGCGACGTCGACGGCGCTCAGGCCGCCGTTCGCCTCCAGTCGGCTCGCGAGTTCGGCCGACAGGCCCTGCCGGGCGGCCTCCGCCGCGTCGCGGGCGAGCGCGGCACCGCTGAAGTGGGCCTCCAGGCAGCCCCGGTTGCCGCAGGCACACTGCCGTCCGTCGGGCACGGCCTGGATGTGCCCGATGTCGCCCGCGCTGCCCGTCGTGCCGCGGTGGACGTGGCCGCCGACGACGATGCCGCAGCCGATACCGGTGCCGATCTTGACGCAGAGGAAGTCGGCGACGGTGCGGGCGACGCCGGCGTGCTGCTCCCCCAGCGCCATGAGGTTCACGTCGTTGTCGACGAGGACCGGGCAGCCCAGCTCCTGGCCGAGCGCCTCCCGTACGGGGAAGCCGTCCCAGCCGGGCATGATCGGCGGCGCCACCGGGACGCCCTCGGGAAAGCGGACCGGCCCGGGGACGCCGATGCCGGCGCCGTCGAACCCCTCCGCCCACCCGGCGGCCCTGAGCTTCGCCGCCAGGGACAAAACCTGCTCGAAGACCGCGACCGGGCCCTCGCGCACGTCCATCGGTTCGTTGAGGTGACCGAGGATCTCCAGCTCGGCGTTGGTGACGGCGACGTCGACCGAGGTCGCGCCGATGTCGACGCCGAGAAAGCGGAGTTGCGGATTGAGGCGGACGTTGTGGGAGCGGCGGCCGCCGCGCGAGGCGGCGAGTCCGTCGGCCACGACGAGGCCCGTCTCCAGCAGCCGGTCCACCTCCACGGCCAGCCTGGACCGTGACAGATCGACCTGGTCGCCGAGGCGGGCCCGGGAGTTGGGGCCGCCGTCGCGCAACAGCCGCAGCAGGCGGGCCTGGTGTGCGTTTCCCGGACGTGCCGTCATGCGCCTCACGAGCCCCTCCCCGCCTCAATCAGGCCTGTGCGCGGCGGTGTTCGGCCGCGTTGGTGGCTTGCTCGGTAAGGGAACGTAGCAGCGCCTGCCGAACCTGGGAAGAAGCTGTGCGCGGATTGCTCGTTCTTTCTCCTCGCACAGGACAAAGTCCGGCCGCGGGCGGGCCGGCGGCGGGGATCAGTGGCGTATGTGCTCGGTGTGGGCGCGCATCAGTGCCGTCGCGCGGGCGGCGTCGCCGTCCGCGATCGCGGCCGTGATCGCCCGGTGTTCGGCCCAGGCCCGCGGGCCGCGCTGCCGGGCGGCGGGGTCGTGGTACCAGCGCACCCGGCGGTCGATCCGGGCGGCCAGTTCGGCGAGGACCGCGTTGCCGGAGAGTTCGATGACCTTGGCGTGGAAGCGGGCGCCGAGGGCGACCGCGCGGTCCAGGTCGCCCGCTGCCACGGCCCGTTCGCCCTCCGCGCACAGCACCTCGAGCGCGCCGACGCCGTCCGCGCCGGCGGCCGTGGCGGCGAGCCGGGCGGCCTCGCCCTCCAACAGTGTGCGTACCGTGCCCAGTTGCTCGGCCTCGGCCTCCGTCGGCTCGTGCACGAACGCGCCCTGGGCGGGTCTGAGGTCCACCCAGCCCTCGGTGCTCAGCCGCTGCAACGCCTCGCGCACCGGCTGCCGCGAGACGCCGAGGTGCCGGGCCAGTTCGCTCTCGACGAGATGCCGGCCGGGCGGCAGGGCGCGGCTGGTGATGAGGTCGAGCAGCGCCTCGTGGACCCGGTCGCGCAGCGGCCCGGGCCGCGCCGGCATCGCGCCCCGCGGCAGTTCCGTCGACAACGTCGGCTCCCTTCCGGAACCAGTGGTGGCCGGCCCACCCCCTTGGACGCTCAGGGGCAGCGGATCACCTGTCCCGCGTACGACAGATTGCCGCCGAAGCCGAAGAGGAGGACCGGGTCGCCGGTGGTCAGTTCGCCGCGCTCGACGAGCTTGGAGAGGGCGAGCGGAATGCTGGCGGCGGAGGTGTTGCCGGACTCGGTGACGTCCCGGGCGACGACGGCGTTGACGGCGCCGATCTTCTCGGCGAGCGGTTCGATGATGCGCAGGTTGGCCTGGTGCAGGACGACTCCGGCGAGGTCCGCGGGCGCGATGCCGGAGCGTTCGCACACCTGGCGGGCGATGGCGGGGAGGCGGGTGGTCGCCCAGCGGTAGACGCTCTGCCCCTCCTGGGCGAAGCGCGGCGGGGTGCCCTCGATGCGTACGGCGTGCCCCATCTCGGGTACGGAGCCCCACAGCACGGGCCCGATACCGGGGCGCGCGTCGGCCGCGGCGGCCCCGTCGGCCCCGGCGGGCCTTTCGACGTCGGCCTCGACGACGGCCGCGCCCGCCCCGTCGCCGACCAGGACGCAGGTCGTACGGTCCGTCCAGTCCGTGACCTCGGACATCTTGTCGGCGCCGATGACCAGCGCGCGGGTGGCGGCGCCCGCGCGGACGGCGTGGTCGGCGGTGGCCAGCGCGTGCGGGAACCCGGCGCAGACGACGTTGACGTCCATCGCGGCCGGCGAGGGGATGCCGAGCCGGGCGGCGACCCGGGCGGCGGTGTTCGGGGACCGGTCGATCGCCGTGGAGGTGGCGACGACGACGAGGTCGACGGTCTCGGGGCCGTGCCCGGCCGCGGCGAGGGCCTTGGCGGCGGCGTGCGCGGCGAGTTCGTCGACCGGCTCGTCGGGCCCGGCGACGTGCCGGGTGCGGATGCCCACCCGGCTGCGGATCCACTCGTCACTGGTGTCGACCATGCCCGCCAGGTCCTCGTTGGTGAGGATCCCGGCGGGCTGGTAATGGCCGACGGCGGTGAGGCGTGAGCCGTGCGTCATGGTGGTCCCCCTGGTGCGTGGGTGGCGGATCCACCAGTCTGATCAGTGACTCACGGGTACGGCGGCAGGCGAAGCGACAGGAAAGCGGGAGGCGGATTGTCGGCTTCCGTCAGTGCCCGGGGCCCCGGCCGCAAAGCGTTCGTTCACCCGGTGGGATCAGCCGGTGAACAGTTGCGTCGCCTTGCGCACCAGTTCGTACAGACCGTAGGCGAGCGGGGCGCCCACCCACAGCCAGGAGAGGGCGATCAGCGGACGGCGGTCAGGCGGCGGACTGCTCTCGCCGGTCATCGGCGGCCTCCTTGCCGGATACGGGGACGTGGTGACGGGGGTGGACGGGGCGGACGAGTTCGTTGGCGACGAAGCCGACGACGAGCAGCCCGATCATGATGAGGAAGGACAGGGTGTAGAGGTCGGCGCCGTGCTTGCCCGCGTCCTCCTGGTGGTCGGCGATCCAGTTGACGATCAGCGGGCCGAGCACACCGGCCAGGGACCAGGCGGTGAGCAGCCGGCCGTGGATGGCGCCGACCTGGTAGGTGCCGAAGAGGTCCTTCAGATAGGCGGGTGCGGTCGAGAAGCCGCCGCCGTAGAAGGAGAGGACGACCAGCGCGCACAGCACGAACAGCGGCTTGGAGTCGTCGCCGAACAGGGCGATCAGCGCGTACATCACGGCGCCGACGCCGAGGTAGACGCGGTAGATGTTCTTCCGGCCGATCAGGTCGGAGGTGGTGGACCAGCCGATGCGGCCGGCCATGTTGGCCGCGGACAGCAGGGCGACGAAGCCGGCCGCCGCGGAGACGGAGACGGGGGTCGACGAGCCCGCGAAGAAGTCCGTGATCATCGGCGCGGCCTTCTCCAGGATGCCGATGCCGGCGGTCACGTTGGTGACCAGCACGATCCACAGCAGCCAGAACTGCGGGGTGCGGACGGCACTGCGGGCGGAGACGTGGACGGGGGCGGCGACGGCCGGGGCCTCGGCTCCGGCCGTCTCCTCCCCGGCCGCCGGGACGACGGGGGCGCGCTCGCGCGGCACCCGGACGAGAAGGACACCGAGGGTCATGAAGACGGCGTACGCCAGTCCGTGCACGAGGAACGCGAGGGCGATGCCCCCGCTGTCGGTGCCGAAGGAGTCCAGCATCTGCGCCGACCAGGGCGAGGCGATCAGCGCACCGCCGCCGAAGCCCATGATGGCGATTCCGGTGGCCATGCCGGGGCGGTCCGGGAACCACTTGATGAGCGTGGAGACCGGGGAGATGTAGCCGATGCCGAGACCGATGCCGCCGACGAAGCCGTAGCCGAGGACGATCAGCCAGTACTGCTCGGTGGCAGCGCCGAGGGCGGACAGCAGGAAGCCGGAGGAGAAGCAGACCAGGGCGACGGTCATGGCCCAGCGGGGCCCCTTGCGCTCGACGAGCGTGCCGCCGAAGGCGGCGGACAGGCCGAGCATCACGATGCCGAGCTGGAAGGGGAGGGCGCTCTGAGTGCCGGAGAGGTCCAGGGCGGATTCGAGGGGCGGCTTGAACACGCTCCAGGCGTAGGCCTGGCCGATGGAGAGGTGAATGGCGAGGGCGGCCGGGGGAACGAGCCAGCGGCTCCAGCCGGGGGGTGCGACAGGGGGGCTCATGGATCAAGAACGGTAGGGACGTCGGGGGTAGTTGAGAAGGCAACGGTCTGCGCGTATGCGGTGAACGGTACGGTGCGCGCGACGAACGGTTCCTGTGGGGCGGTGAGCGGTCGAAGTGGTGGGGTTCGACGGCGTTCCGGGGCGCCCGGAGCCCGGGGGCTCCGCCCCTGGACCCCGGGTTGTTGCGCCGGGGAGCTCGGGGGGTGGGGTTCGTTGGCGGGTGCGGCTGCGTTGTGGCGTGTCGCGCAGTTCCCCGCGCCCCTGAAAAGCAGGGGGCGCCCCCGGCTGCGCAAGCGCGAGCAACCGCGACCCGTAAGGGGCGCGGGGGACTGCGCAATCAACCCCCACCCACCCGAGCTCTCGCGGGGTCCAAGGGGCGGAGCCCCTTGAAAGGACGGGAAGGGTAGGGGCGGCGGGGGCGAAAAAGCACACCGCCGCCGGAACTCAGAGGTAGCTGACCCCCGTCAGCCGCTCGGCCGTCTCCCACAGACGCCGGGCGATCCCGGGATCGGCCGCATCCCGGCTCAGACGCGCCTCGACCACCCGCCCCCGCGTCTCCCACAAACCCCCCGGCCCGAAGAACTGCCCACCCCGCACCCCCGGATCCGTCGCCGCCCGCAACTGCGGCAACGCCCCCCGCTCCACCGGCTGCGTGACCAGCAACCCGAGCCGCGCGATCACACTTCCCACCCTCCCCCGGTGCTCCCACGCCCGAGGCGTCAGATTCGTACGCGTGAGCCCCGGATGCGCGAGCACGCTCACCACCGACGCCCCCACCCCCCGCAGCCGCCGGTCGAGCTCCACCCCGAACACCGTCGCCGCGAGCTTCGACCGCCCGTACGCACGGGCCGCGTCGTAGTCCCGCTCCGACATCAGGTCGTCGAAGTCGAGGTGCGCGTTCTTGTGCGTGATCGAGCTGAGGCTCACCACTCGCGCGGCCGGCGCCGCCGAGAGACTGCCGAGCAGCAACCCGGTCAACGCGAAGTGCCCCAGCAGATTCGTGCCGAAGTGCAGCTCGAACCCGTCGGCAGACGTACGGCGCGGCCCCAGCAGCACCAGCCCCGCGTTGTTGACCAGCAGATCGATCACCGGGTAATCGGCCGCCAGCTTCGCGGCGAACGCCCGCACCGACGCGAGCGAGGCGAGATCCAGCTCCCGCACCTCGACGTCCCCGCCCATCCGGCGCGCGGCCTCCTCCCCGGCCGCGGTGTTCCGGACGGCGAGGACGACCCGGGCGCCCCGCCGCGCCAGCTCGGTCGCGGTGACCAGGCCGAGGCCCGAGTTGGCCCCGCTCACGACGGCGACCCTGCCGTGCTGGTCGGGAATGCGGTCGACGGTCCATCCGGTCATCTGCTGCTCCTGGTGGCATCGGTACGTCGGGTCGGCGGCACGCCGGCCCGGCCACGCTAGGAGCGGTGCGGGCCGGCTCGATGGTCCGCGTTTCCCTAGGTCCCCGGGACCTACCTTGCGCGTCCAGGAGGGCGGCACACTGGCCGTATGAGCAGCCCGCACCCGTACGCCCGCGAACTCGGCGACTTCCTGCGCGCCCGCCGCGGCCGGATCGCCCCGCGCGACGTCGGCCTGGAGCCGGGCGGCCGGCGCAAGGTGACCGGGCTGCGGCGCGAGGAGCTGGCCCTGCTGGCCGGGCTGAGCACCGACTACTACCAGCGGATGGAGCAGGGCCGGGAGGTACGCCCGTCCGACGGCGTCCTGGAGGCGCTGGCCGGCGCGCTCGGCCTCGACGACGCCGAGCGCCGGCACCTGTTCACCCTGGCCCGCGCCGCCCGCCGGCCCGCACCCGCCCCGGTGGACCGCGCCCCGGAACGCGTGCCGCGGCGCACCCGCCGGCTGCTGCGCGTCATGGACACCCCGGCCGTCGTCCTCGGCAGGCACCTGGACCTGCTCGACTGGAACGAGATGGCCGAGGCCCTGCTCGGCGACCCGTCCGGGCTCCCGCCCGACCGGCTCAACATGCTCCTGCTGCTGTTCGACGACGAACTGAACCACGGGCGGCGCTGCCAGGACTGGGAGCGCCAGGCCCTGGACTACATCGGCATGCTCCGCACCGCCGTCGCCACCGACCCCACGCATCCGCGCGCCACCGCGATCGTCGGCGAACTGAGCATCCGCAGCGCGGAGTTCCGGCGGCTGTGGGCCCGGCACGACGTGTGCGCGTCGGTCAGCGGCACGAAGACGTTCCGGGTGCCCGAGGTGGGCGACCTCGTCCTGGACTGGGACACGTACCCGCTGCCCGGCGACCCCGGTCCGGTGATGCTGGTGTTCACCGCCGAGCCCGGCCCCGCCGCGGACCGGCTGCGGCTGCTGGCGTCCCTGCGCGCGACCCGCTCGGCCCGGGCGGGACGGGGGCGGGGTGATTGATCCGGCGCCCCGTGGCAACCTCTGTTCCAAGGGCCGCTTCGGCCGCCAGTACGACGCAGGGAACCGGGGCTGATCGGGACATGGGACGGGTCACGGAACGACGCAGGGTCATCCGCATCCGCGACGGGGCGGTCTCCGCCCGGCCGGACACGCTCGTCGCCGAGGAGCCGCTGGAGATCCGGCTCAACGGCAAACAGCTCGCGATCACCATGCGCACCCCCGGCGACGACTTCGCGCTCGCCGCCGGGTTCCTGGTGAGCGAGGGGGTACTGGGCGCGGGCGACGAGCTGCGGAACATCGTGTACTGCGCGGGCGCGACGGGTGGGGGTCCCTCCCTGCTCGAGCGAAGCCGAGAGCTTGGGGGAGGGTCCAACACGTACAACGTCGTGGACGTGCAGACCGCGCCGGACGTCGTCATCCCCGACATCACGCTCGAACGCAATGTGTACACGACGTCGTCCTGCGGACTGTGCGGCAAGGCGAGCCTGGACGCGGTCCGTACGACGGCCCGCTGGGCGATCGACGACGGTGCCGCCGCGCCCATGACGCTGACGCCGGAGCTGCTGGCCGGCCTGCCGGACCGGCTCCGCGCGGCCCAGCGCGTCTTCGACCGCACGGGCGGGCTGCACGCGGCGGCGCTGTTCTCGGAGGACGGCGAGCTGCTGGACATACGGGAGGACGTGGGCCGGCACAACGCGGTCGACAAGCTGGTGGGCCGCGCGTTGCAGAACGACGCGCTGCCGTTGTCCCGCACGGTCCTGATGGTCTCGGGCCGGGCGTCCTTCGAGCTGGCCCAGAAGGCGGTCATGGCCGGCATCCCAGTCCTCGCCGCGGTCTCGGCCCCGTCCTCCCTGGCGGTCGACCTGGCAGCGGAATCGGGCCTCACGCTGGTCGGTTTCCTCCGCGGCACGTCCATGAACGTGTACGCGGGAGACCACCGGCTCGCCCTGGAGGCAGGGGGCGCCCTCTGTTTCTAGGGGCGCGGGGAACTGCGCGAGCAACCACCCACCCTCCCGCACCCGACAACGCACCCAAGGGGTCCAAGGGGCGGAGCCCCTTGAAGGGATGATGGGGGTCCCCCCTGCTCATGGGGGTCCCCCCTGCTCGAGCGCAGCCGAGAGCTTGGGGGAGAAGTTGAGAGCTTGGGGGAGGGTAGGGGCGGCGGGGGCGAGAACGGTCCGGGCCGGTGATGTCCTCCGTGCACCACCGACCCGGCCGGCGGCCGAACCGCCACCTACTTCAGCGTCCCGCCCGCCGCAACCGTCACTGCCCCGCCCGCCGCAGCCGAGCCCCACCCGCCAGCACCGCCCCCGCCAACGCCTCCGCCGCGACCCGAGCCGCCCCCGCCCGCTCCGCATGCACCAGCACGAAGTCCACCTCCCCCAGCACCGGCAGCCCCACCCGCTCCGGCACCCGCACCAACCCCGGCGGCACCAGCCCCCGCGAGTGCGCCATCACCCCCAGCCCCGCCCGCGCCGCCGCCACCAGCCCGTTGAGACTTCCGCTCGTGCAGGTGATCCGCCACGCCCGCCCCGCCCGCTCCAGCGCCCGCAAGGCCAGCTCCCGCGTGATCCCCGGCGGCGGATAGACGATCAACGGCACCGGCCGCGCCGGATCCAGCCGGAACCGCTCCGCCCCGATCCACACCAGCTCGTCGTGGCGGACGAGCTGCCCCCGCGGATCCCCGTCCCGCCGCTTGGCCAGCACCAGGTCCAGTTGCCCGGCCGCGAGCCGCTCGTGCAGGGTGCCCGACAGCTCCACCGTCAGCTCCAGATCGACCTCGGGGTTCTCGCGCCGGAACCCCTCCAGGATCTCCGGCAGCCGGGTCAGGACGAAGTCCTCAGACGCCCCGAACCGCAGCCGCCCCCGCGGCCGCGCACCGCCGAAGTGCGCCGCCGCCTGCTCGTGCACCTCCAGGATCCGGCGCGCGAAGCCGAGCATCGCCTCGCCGTCCTCCGTCAGCTCCACGGAGTGGGTGTCCCGGGCGAACAGTGCCCGGCCGGTCGCGTCCTCGAGCCGGCGCACATGCTGGCTGACCGTCGACTGGCGCAGCCCGAGCCGCCGGGCGGCCTGCGTGAAGCTCAGCGTCTGCGCCACCGCGAGGAAGGTACGCAGATGGGTGGGCTCGTACATGGCGGCCACCCTAGCCCTTCATCACGAAACACGATCGCAGTAAGAGCGGTGTACCGGTTTCCCGATAGCCCGGCGGGCCGGACGATGGAGACCTCGGAAGAAGGGCAGCCGAGCCTCGGAAGAAGCGCACCCGGGCCTCGGAAGCGCACCCGAGCCCGAATGACACACGACCCCGAATGACGCACAGCGTGGTGGAGCCCAGTGAAACGCCTGCGATGGCCGCGATGGATGCCCGTCGACCCGTACATCGTCCTGCTGCTGGCGACGGTGGGACTCGCGGCCCTCGTCCCGGCGCGCGACACCGCCGCCGACGCGGTCTCCGGCGCCTCCACGGCCGCGATCGCCTTCCTCTTCTTCCTCTACGGGGCTCGGCTCTCCACCCGTGAGGCGATGGACGGACTGCGCCACTGGCGGCTCCACGTCACCGTCCTGCTCTGCACCTTCGTCGTCTTCCCACTGCTCGGGCTGGCCGCGCGCGGGCTCGTGCCGGTGCTGCTGACGCACTCCCTGTACACCGGGCTGCTCTTCCTCACGCTCGTCCCCTCGACCATCCAGTCCTCGATCGCGTTCACCTCCATCGCCCGCGGCAACGTGCCCGCCGCGATCTGCGCGGGCTCCTTCTCCTCGCTCGCCGGGATCGTCGTCACGCCGTTGCTCGCGGCGGCGCTGCTCGGTGACAGCGGGGGCGGGTTCTCCCTGGACTCCCTGGTCAAGATCGTGCTCCAGCTCCTCGTGCCGTTCGTGGCCGGGCAGGTGCTGCGGCGCTGGATCGGGGGGTTCGTGGCCCGGCACAAGAAGGTGCTGGGGCTCGTCGACCGGGGTTCGATCCTGCTGGTCGTCTACTCGGCGTTCAGCGAGGGCATGGTGCGGGGCATCTGGCACCAGGTGAACGTGGTGCGGCTGGCCGGCCTCCTCGGGGTGGAGGCGGTGCTGCTCGCGGTGATGCTGGCGCTGACCTGGTACGGGGCGCGGGCGCTGGGGTTCGGGCGGGAGGACCGGATCGCGATCCAGTTCGCGGGGTCGAAGAAGTCGCTGGCGTCGGGGCTGCCGATGGCGAGCGTGCTGTTCGGGGCGCAGGCGTCGTTGGCGGTGCTGCCGCTGATGCTGTTCCACCAGATGCAGCTGATGGTGTGCGCGGTGATCGCCCGGCGGCGGGCCAAGGACGACGACGCGCGGCCACCGGGCGACCACCGGCCCGCCCCCACCCGAAAACGAACCCCTACTCCCCAGTAACCGTTCGCACCCGGTGCATGCCCCGGGCAGATCCCGTGGAGATTGCGGGCCCGGAACTTACCCTGACGTCAGGTTTCTGTCCCGCGCCGACCCATGTGAGCGCATTTTCACGCGCTGACCAGCACGTTCCGTGAACGGCGCTCATTTTTCACACCCCTCCCGCCCCGCCGCGCCGTGGGGTAGCTTTCACGCCCTGTCCGGGAGCGCACGAGGAGCGGGGTTTGCACGAGTTCACCAACCCTCCGCCGACGACGTCGCAACCGCCCGTGGGCGGACTGGCCGACGTCGTCTTCGAGCATGCCCACGAGGACCCCTCGCGCATCGCCCTGGGCCGCAAGGGCCCCGACGGCCGCTGGCGAGACGTCACCGCCGCCGAGTTCCGCGACGAGGTGCTGGCCCTCGCCAAGGGCCTGCTCGTCCAGGGGGTCCGCTTCGGCGACCGGGTCGCCATCATGTGCCCCACCCGCTACGAGTGGACCCTGTTCGACTTCGCGCTGTGGTCCATCGGCGCCGAGGTCGTCCCCGTCTACCCGACCTCCTCCGCCGAGCAGGTCTGCTGGATGCTGCACGACGCGCAGGTCAGCGCGGCGATGGTGGAGCACGAGGACCACGCGATGACGATCGCCACGGTCATCGACCGCCTCCCCCATCTGCGCCGGCTGTGGCAGCTGGACAAGGGCGCGGTGCAGGAGCTGTACGACGCGGGCGCGCATCTGGAGGACGACACGGTCCACCGGCACCGGCAGGCGGTCACCCCCGACACGGTGGCCACGATCATCTACACCTCGGGCACCACCGGCCGCCCCAAGGGCTGCGTCCTCACCCACGGCAACCTGATGTTCGAGACGGACACGGTGATCCAGCGCTGGGAGCCGGTGTTCCACTCCCGCCGCGGCGACCAGGCGTCCACCCTGCTGTTCCTGCCGCTGGCGCACGTCTTCGGGCGGATGGTGGAGGTCGCCGCGATCCGCGGCCGGGTCAAGTTCGGCCACCAGCCGCAGCTGAGCGCCTCCGCGCTGCTGCCCGACCTGGCCGCGTTCCGGCCGACGTTCTTCCTGGCGGTGCCGTACATCTTCGAGAAGGTCTTCAACGCCGCCCGCCGCAAGGCCGAGAAGGAGGGCAGGGCGGGACCGTTCGAGAAGGCCGTGGAGGTGGCGGTCAGATACGCCGACGCCGTGGAGGCCAAGGCCTGGGGCATCGGCCCGGGGCCGACGGCGGGGCTGCGGATGCAGCACCAGGTCTTCGACAAGCTGGTCTACGCCAAGATCCGCGCCGCGATGGGCGGCAGGGTGCGGCACGCGATGTCCGGCGGCTCGGCGATGGACCGCCGCCTCGGGCTGTTCTTCGCGGGCGCGGGCGTCCAGATCTACGAGGGCTACGGGCTGACGGAGTCCACGGCGGCCGCGACCGCCAACCCGCCCGAGCGCACCCGGTACGGCACGGTCGGCCAGGCCATCCCGGGCATGTCCGTGCACATCGCGGAGGACGGCGAGGTCTGGCTGCGCGGCGACAACGTCTTCCAGGGCTACCTCAACAACGAGAAGGCCACCGACGAGGCGCTGCACGACGGCTGGCTGGCCACCGGCGACCTCGGCACCCTCGACGAGGACGGCTACCTCACCATCACCGGGCGCAAGAAGGAGATCCTGGTCACCTCTGGTGGCAAGAGCGTTTCGCCCGGGCCGCTGGAGGAGCGGGTCCGGGACCATCCCCTGGTCGCCCAGTGCCTGGTCGTCGGCAACGACCGGCCGTACGTGGCGGCGCTGGTCACCCTGGACCAGGAGGCGGTGGAGCACTGGTTGCAGATGCGCGGCAAGCCGCGCCTGGAGCCGGCCCGGCTGGTGCGCGACCCGGACCTGGAGACCGAGGTGCGGCGCGCGGTGGTCGCCGCGAACACGCAGGTCTCCCGGGCGGAGCAGATCCGTACGTTCCGCATCCTGGCGAACCAGTTCACCGAGGAGCACGGGCTGCTCACGCCCTCGCTGAAGCTGAAGCGCCGGGCGATCGAGAACGCCTACGAGGCCGTGGTGGAGGCGCTGTACCAGGCGTGAGGGAACCTTTCGCCCCGCCGGGAACGGACCTCCCGGAATGCATCACGCAGTGTGATCGTTGACGATGGGGTAACCGGGCGGACGAACGGGCAGGAGCACTCTCGTGTGTCCTGCACGGGCGTCCCGCCCGCTGCACCCATCGACGACCTAAGGATTAGAGAGCTCGTGAGCAGCAAGGTCCCCCCGATCATCCTCAACAACGGCGTCGAGATGCCCCAGCTCGGCTTCGGCGTCTGGCAGGTGGCGGACGACGAGGCGGAGCGTGCCGTGAGCACCGCCCTTCAGGCGGGCTACCGCAGCATCGACACCGCGGCGATCTACGGCAACGAGGAGGGCACCGGCCGGGCGATCGCCTCCGCCGGGCTCCCCCGCGAGGAGCTCTTCGTCACCACCAAGCTCTGGAACGCCGACCAGGGCTACGACAGCGCCCTGCGCGGTTTCGACGCCTCCCTGAAGAAGCTCGGCCTGGACTACGTGGATCTGTACCTGATCCACTGGCCGATGCCGGACCGGGGCCTGTTCGTCGACACGTACAAGGCGTTCGAGAAGCTGTACGAGGAGGGCCGCGCCAAGGCGATCGGCGTCTCCAACTTCCTGCCCGAGCATCTGACGACGCTGCTGGAGGCGACGTCGGTCGTCCCGGCGGTCAACCAGATCGAGCTGCACCCGCATCTGCAGCAGCGGGCGGCGCGCGAGGTCCACGCGGAGCAGGGCATCGCGACCGAGGCCTGGTCCCCGCTCGGCTCCGGCAAGGGGCTGCTGGACGTGCCGGCGCTCGTGGCGATCGCGCAGAAGCACGGGCGGACGCCCGCGCAGGTGGTGCTGCGCTGGCATCTGCAGCTGGGCAACATCGTGATCCCGAAGTCCGTGACGCCGTCGCGGATCAAGGAGAACATCGAGGTCTTCGACTTCTCGCTGGACGACGAGGACCTGGGCGCGATCAGCGCGCTCAACGAGGACCGGCGGATCGGCTCCGACCCGGCCGACGTCAACGGCTGACACCGTCGCGGAGCCGGGCTCCGTTCCTCCGGCCGAAGGGACGGAGGAACGGAGCCCGGCTGCTACGGGCCGCCTACGACAGCGGCGGGTAGGCGTTCTTCATCAGTTCCTGGAACTGGGCGGAGAACCAGTGGCCCGACAGCGGGGCGTCCGGCAGGGCGCCCGACATGCTGTTGCCGTTGCGTGCGTTGCCCGTGTACGTCGGGTCGCACATCCGGTCGAAGCCCTTGCCCTCGTCGTTGTCGACGGCCTGGCTGGCGCCGTCGGACTCACCCGGGGGCTTCATCCACACGTAGGCGTCGATCCCGGCCTCGGGAGCGGCCTGCGGGCGCTCGCCCAGACCCGCGCCGGACTGGTTGCACCAGTTGCCGACGTGGATGCGGCGGTCGATGCGCCCGCCCTCGACGTACGTGTCGACACTGGTCTTGGCCCCCGGCCCGGTGGGCCGCTGGGAACCGCCCCAGCCGTTGCGGGAGGTGTCGATCAGCATGCCGATGTCGGAGTTGAAGCCGGCCGAGATCGCCTCCTCGCGGAAGGCCTGGGCGTACGACAGCTCGTCGACGTACCGGTTCCAGTCCACCCACTTGGACTGGCGCACGGAGGTGCCGTTGACGGTGTCGTTGATGGTGAAGTTCTCCTCCTTCAGGGCGCTGTAGTTGGCGGTGTTGGTGATGAAGCCCTGGACGTCGTCGACGGTCGCGCCCTCACTGGTGGCCGCCTGCGCGAACAGCTGTGCCGTGGGACCGAAGTTGTCGTCCCAGCCGAGCCAGCCGTGGTGGCCGGCGTCCACGTAGTTGTAGACGTTGGGGATCGCGCCGAGCTGGGCCAGCGCGTAGCCGACGCCCTTGATGTAGTTGCCGTTGGCCTTCATCGTGTCGCACTGGGGCGTGGCGGTCGCCTTGCCGCCGGTGTTGGTGATGAGGTTGGGCAGCGAGTCGATCTCGATGGTGGCGACGATCCGCAGCGAGGCGTACTTGCTGTCGGAGAGGATGTCGGCGATCGGGTCGATGAAGTCGGACTTGTACTTGTCGATGTCGTCGGGGCCGAGTTCGCCGTTGGAGGCGAGGGCGGAGCAGTCGCGGCCGGGCAGGTCGTAGACGACCAGCTGGACGACCTCCTCGCCGCTGCCCTTCTGCTCCAGCGCCGCGTCGAGGTGGTCGCGCAGGCCCATCCCGCCGTTGACGCCGTCGATGGCGGCGATACGGTCCAGCCACACCCCGGTCGGCTCGTCGGCGACCCGGTCGCCGCCCGGTTCGGCGGCCGCGTGGGCGGACCACTCGGGGTTCACGTACACCTTGGCGCCGGCGTACGGGTTGTCCACGCGGTCGGACGGGTCGGTGGTGCCGCCCCCGTCGTCCCCGCCGCCCCCGTCGTCCCCGCCGCCGCCGGCGTCGACGTTGCAGGTGACGCCGTCGAGGGTGAAGCTCGCGGGCACGGCGTTGGAGCCGCTGTAGGTGCCCTGGAAGCCGAAGCTGGTCGAACCGCCGGTGGCCAGGGTGCCGTTGTAGCTCTCGTTGCTCGCGGTGACGGTGCTGCCGCTCTGGCTGATCTTGGCGTTCCAGCCGCTGGCGACCTTCTGGCTGCCGGCGTAGGACCACTTCAGCGACCAGCTGGTCTTGGCGGCGCTGTTGTTCTTGACGGTGACGTTGGCGGTGAAGCCGGAGCCCCAGTCGTTCTGTATCCGGTAGTCGACGGAGCAGGGAACGGCCGCGGTGGCGGCGCCTGCGGTGGGTGCCATGAGGGCGGTGCCCGTCCCCCCGGCGACCAGCGCCAGGGCGGCGAACAACGCTGTTCTGGTACGGCTCATGAGTGCGGGTTTCCTTCTTCCTGTCGGGTGTTGTCCCGGTTCGGTCCGCGTGGTGCCGTGCGGGGTCATCCGTTCAGGGCGCGCAGATGGTCGCGCAGCCCGGCTCCGTACGACGTGGGTGTGCCGTCGTAGTCGGAGATCAGGGAGGGACCGGAGGAGCAGTCCCAGGTGTTCCAGGTCCAGCCCAGATAGGACAGGTCCCGGTCGTCGAACCACTTCATGACCTGGTCCGTGAAGGAGTGCGCGCAGGTGTTCTCGCCGATCTCCCCGGCCACCAGCGGCACCTCGGCCGCGACCGGGGCGAGCGTGGAGTTCCAGCAGCTCTCGTTCGCGCAGGTGTTGAAGTTGTAGACGTGGTAGGCGGCGGCGAGATTGCCGGCCGGGTCGTCCGGCTCGTACGTGAGCCACTGGCTCAGGTCGTTGGAGTACGCGAGCCCGCCGACGAGAATCAGGTTCTCGGCGCCGGTGTCGCGCACCGCGTCGACCAGGTCCTGCATGCCGGCCACCTCGTAGCCGATGCCGGGGCAGGTGCCGCCGTCCCGCCAGCACTGCCACGCCTGGGCGGTCGTGGCGGTCGCGCGGTCCGGGTAGGGCTCGTTGAACAGGTCGAACGCGACGGCCCGGTCGTCCTTGAAGGTGTCGGCCACCGACGACCAGAACGACGGCGTGTACTGGGCGTCCGGCATCGGTTTCTGGCAGGTGGCGTGCACGTCGGTGCAGCCCGCCGAGTTGCCGGTGTACTCGCCGTAGGTCCAGTGCAGTTCGACGACCGGGTTCATGCCGTGCGCCTCGACGCGGGCGACCAGATCCTTGACCGCGTTGATGTAGTTGGCGCCGCCGTACTCGGCCTTGACGTTCGAAAGGCCCAGCCAGCACTCCTCGTTGAGCGGGATGCGGACGGTGTTGGCGTCCCAGTCGGCGATCGCCTGGAGGGCGTCGTCGTCGACCGGGCCGTCCCAGATGCCATAGCCTTGGACGCACATGAACTCGCCGCCGGAGCGGTTCACGCCGAGCAGCCGCCGGTCCTTGCCGTCGGCGTCGACGATCCTGTTGCCGGAGACGTGCAGTGCGGGCGGCACACCGTCCGCACCGTCGTCCGGCGGGTCGGTGGGGTCGGTCGGCGGATCGGTGGGATCCGTCGTGCCGCCGTCGACGTTGCAGGCCGTGCCGTTGAGCGTGAACGACGTCGGCACCGCGTTGCTCCCCGACCACGAGGCCAGGAACCCGGCGCTGACGCTTCCACCGGACGGCAGCGAGCCGTTGTAGCTCTCGCCGGCGGCGGTGACACGTGTGCCGGACTGGGACCATTTCGCGTTCCAGCCCTGGTCGATCTTCTGGCCGTCGGCGAAGTCGAAGCCGAGTGTCCAGCCGCTGAGCGCCGCCGTGTTGTTGGTGATCTTCACGGAGCCCTGGAAGCCGCCGGCCCACTGGTTGGTGACGGAGTACTCCACCGTGCAGGCGGGGGCGGCGCCCGACGCCGTGACCACCGGAACCGTCACGCTCCCCAGGAGCGCGACCGCGCCGGCCACGGCTAAAAGCATTGAACGCGGGGGGTGTCGCATGAGCGACTCCTTGCAGCTCGGTCGCGTCCGGGACGGACGCGTCGACTGATGGAATCGCTCCCACTGGTGTGGGGAAGGTAACGCCAACTCACGGTCACAGCCAAGGGGGTTGCATGCGAAACTCCGCGAAACCGGCCCCTCACCGTAGGTGAAGCCGAGAGAATTCTTTTCGACTCTTCACACGACTTGACCGCGAGGGCCCCTCTCCCCACTATGGGAGCGCTCCCACTGGTTCACAGCTTGTCGCTCCTCCCCCCACTTGCCAGAGCCGCAAGGAGGAACCAGCACGATGGAACCCTCACGCAGTCCCAGAGCCGGACGCAGACGCAGACGCCGTACCGCACGGCGGCTGTGGACCGCCGCCGTGGCGGCTCTCGCCCTTCCGTTCGCCCTGCTGTCGGCGGGATCGACGACCGCACACGCGGCCTCGGTCCAGTGCGGCGTCGACTACAGGACCAACGACTGGGGCTCCGGCTTCACCGCCGAACTGACCCTCACCAACCGGGGCTCCGAGGCCCTGGACGGCTGGACCCTGACGTACTCCTACGCCGGCAACCAGAAGCTCAGCAACGGCTGGAACGGCACCTGGTCGCAGTCCGGGCAGTCGGTCACCGTCAAGAACGCCTCCTACAACGGCAAGGTCGCCGCCGGCGCCGCCGTCACCACGGGCGGGCAGTTCACCTACAGCGGCACCAACGCCGCGCCCACCGACTTCGCCGTCAACGGCACCAGCTGCACCGGCGCGCACCAGCCGCCGGTGACCGTGCTGACCAGCCCGAGCGCCGGCGCGGTCTACTCGCAGGGCGACGCGGTCCCGCTCGCGGCCACGGCCGCCGCGGCCGACGGGGCCTCGATCTCGAAGATCGAGTTCTACGACGACACCACGCTGCTCGGCACCGACACCAGCGCGCCCTACACCTACGCGGCCTCCGGTCTTTCCGTGGGCGGTCACTCGCTGGTGGCGAAGGCGTACGACAGCCTCGGCGCGTCGGCGGAGTCGACCCCGGTCGGCATCACCGTCGCCTCCGGACCCGCGATCGTCGCCTCACCCAGTCAACTGGGCGTCCAGCAGGGCAAGTCGGGCACCTACCAGGTGAAGCTGTCGACGAAGCCCGCGGCGAACGTGACCGTGACGACCGCCCGCACCGACGGCAACAGCGGACTGACCGTCACCGGCGGCGCCTCGCTGACCTTCACCCCGTCGAACTGGGACACCGCGCAGAAGGTGACCGTCAGCGCCGACGACTCCGGCACCGGCGCCGCCACCTTCACCTCGACGGCCACCGGCCACGCCAAGGCCACCGTGACCGTCACGGAGCTCTCCGCCTCCACGGCGTACGACGCCCGCTTCCTGGACCTCTACGGGAAGATCACCGACCCGGCCAACGGCTACTTCTCCCCCGAGGGCATCCCGTACCACTCGGTGGAGACGCTGATCGTCGAGGCGCCCGACTACGGTCATGAGACCACGTCGGAGGCGTACAGCTATCTGCTGTGGCTCCAGGCGATGTACGGCAAGGTCACCGGCGACTGGTCCAAGTTCAACGGCGCCTGGGACATCATGGAGAAGTACATGATCCCCACGCACGCCGACCAGCCGACCAACTCGTTCTACAACGCGTCCAAACCGGCCACCTACGCGCCCGAGTACGACACCCCGGACGAGTACCCGGCCGAGCTGGACACCGGCGTCTCGGTGGGCACGGACCCGATCGCGGGCGAGCTGAAGAGCGCGTACGGCACGGACGACGTCTACGGGATGCACTGGATCCAGGACGTCGACAACGTCTACGGGTACGGCAACGCGCCCGGCAAGTGCGAGGCCGGGCCCACCGCGGAGGGGCCGTCGTACCTCAACACCTTCCAGCGCGGCCCGCAGGAGTCGGTCTGGGAGACGGTCCCGCAGCCGACCTGCGACGCCTTCAAGTACGGCGGCAAGAACGGTTACCTGGACCTGTTCACCGGTGACGCCTCCTACGCCAAGCAGTGGAAGTACACCGACGCCCCCGACGCCGACGCGCGCGCCGTGCAGGCAGCGTACTGGGCGGACGTGTGGGCCAAGGAGCAGGGCAAGGGCAGCGACGTCTCCGCGACCGTCGGCAAGGCCGCGAAGATGGGCGACTATCTGCGCTACGCGATGTACGACAAGTACTTCAAGAAGATCGGCAACTGCGTCGGTCCGTCGGCCTGCGCGGCCGGCACCGGCAAGGACGCCTCGGCCTATCTGCTCTCCTGGTACTACGCCTGGGGCGGCGCCACCGACACCAGCGCCGGCTGGGCCTGGCGGATCGGCTCCAGCCACGTCCACGGCGGCTACCAGAACCCGCTGGCCGCGTACGCGCTCAGCTCCTACGCCGACCTGAAGCCCAAGTCGTCCACCGGCTCGGCCGACTGGTCCAAGTCCCTCGACCGGCAGCTGGAGTTCTACCGCTGGCTGCAGTCCGACGAGGGCGCGATCGCGGGCGGCGCGACCAACAGCTGGCAGGGCAGATACGCCACCCCGCCGAGCGGCACGTCCACGTTCTACGGCATGTACTACGACGAGGCCCCCGTCTACCACGACCCGCCGTCCAACCAGTGGTTCGGCTTCCAGGCGTGGTCGATGGAGCGCGTCGCCGAGTACTACCAGCAGACGGGCGACGCCGACGCCAAGACGGTCCTGGACAAGTGGGTCGACTGGGCGCTGTCCGAGACCACGATCAACCCGGACGGCACCTACCAGATCCCGTCCACGCTGCACTGGTCCGGGCAGCCGGACACCTGGAACGCCTCCAGCCCCGGTGACAACAGCGGCCTGCACGTCACCGTCGCCGACTACACCAACGACGTGGGCGTGGCCGCCGCGTACGCCAAGACGCTGACGTACTACGCCGCCAAGTCCGGTGACGCGGAGGCGAGGACGACGGCGAAGGCGCTGCTCGACGGCATGTGGGACAACTACCAGGACGACCTCGGCATCGCCGTCCCGGAGACCCGCGCCGACTACAACCGCTTCGGGGACAGCGTGTACGTCCCGAGCGGCTGGACCGGCACCATGCCCAACGGCGACACGATCGACTCCTCGTCGACGTTCGCCTCGATCCGCTCCTTCTACCAGGACGACCCGGCGTGGTCGAAGATCGAGAGCTATCTGGAGGGCGGCGCCGCGCCCGTGTTCACGTACCACCGGTTCTGGGCCCAGGCGGACATCGCGCTCGCGATGGGCTCGTACGCGGAACTCCTCGAATAGCCCCCGTCCGAGGTTCCGCGTACGGGGTCCCGTCGCCTGGGGACGGGACCCGCACCGGGCCGGGCGGCCCTCCGCGCACGCGGGCCGCCCGGCCGTCCGTTTCCCCCTTCGCTCCCCCACCTGGAAGCTCACCTGGAAGGGACCTCCCACCGTGCGAAGAACCCGTGTCCTCACGGCGGTGCTCGCGCTGACCGCCGGTCTGCTGTCCGGGGCCGCCCCCTCCGTGCGCGCGGCGGACGGTGCCGCGGCGCACCCACCGCCGCCGCGTGCCGCCGGCACGTACGCCTGGAAGAACGCGCGCGTCGACGGGGGCGGCTTCGTCCCCGGCATCGTCTTCAACCGCTCCGAGAAGAACCTCGCCTACGCCCGCACCGACATCGGCGGCGCCTACCGCTGGCAGCAGTCGTCGAAGACCTGGACCCCGCTCCTTGACTCGGTCGGCTGGGACGACTGGGGGCACACGGGGGTGGTGAGCCTCGCCTCCGACGCCGTCGACCCCGACAAGGTGTACGCGGCCGTCGGCACGTACACCAACGACTGGGACCCGACGAACGGTGCCGTGCTGCGCTCCGACGACCGGGGCGCGAGCTGGAAGAAGGCCGAGCTGCCGTTCAAGCTGGGCGGCAACATGCCGGGGCGCGGCATGGGCGAACGGCTCGCGGTCGACCCGCACAAGGACAGCGTGCTGTACCTCGGCGCGCCCGGCGGCAACGGGCTGTGGCGGTCGACGGACTCGGGGGTCACCTGGTCGCAGGTGAAGGACTTCCCCAATGTCGGGAACTACGCCCAGGACCCGTCCGACACCTCCGGGTACGCGAGCGACAACCAGGGCATCACCTGGGTCACCTTCGACGAGTCGACGGGCTCGGCGGGCAGCGCGACGCGGACGGTCTACGTCGGGGTCGCCGACAAGGACAACGCGGTCTACCGCTCGACGGACGCCGGCGCCACCTGGACCCGCCTCGCCGGGCAACCGACCGGCTACCTCGCCCACAAGGGCGTGCTCGACGCGGAGAACGGCTACCTCTACCTCGCCTACAGCGACACCGGCGGCCCGTACGACGGCGGCAAGGGGCGGCTGTGGCGGTACGCGACCGCGAGCGGCACCTGGACCGACATCAGCCCGGTGGCGGAGGCCGACACCTACTACGGCTTCAGCGGGCTCACCGTCGACCGGCAGCATCCGGGCACGGTGATGGCGACGGCGTACAGCTCCTGGTGGCCGGACACCCAGATCTTCCGCTCCACCGACAGCGGCGGCACCTGGACCAGGGCGTGGGACTACACGTCCTACCCCGACCGCGCGAACCGCTACACGATGGACGTGTCCGCCACCCCCTGGCTGACCTTCGGCGCGCACCCCTCACCGCCCGAACAGACCCCCAAACTGGGGTGGATGACGGAGTCGCTGGAGATCGACCCGTTCGACTCGGACCGGATGATGTACGGCACGGGCGCCACGGTCTACGGCACCGAGGACCTGACGAAGTGGGACAGCGGCGGCCGGTTCACGATCACGCCGATGGTGCGCGGCCTGGAGGAGACGGCGGTCAACGACCTGGCCGCTCCCCCGTCCGGCGACGCGCGGCTGCTCAGCGCGCTGGGCGACGTCGGCGGCTTCCGGCACACGGACCTGACGAAGGTGCCGTCGATGATGTACACTTCGCCGACGTTCACGTCGACGACGAGCCTGGACTTCGCCGAGTCCGACCCGGACACGGTGGTCCGCGTGGGCGATCTGGACTCGGGTCCGCATGTGGCGTTCTCGACGGACGACGGGGCCCACTGGTTCGCGGGCACCGACCCCGCGGGCGTGAGCGGCGGCGGTACGGTCGCGGCGGGTGCGGACGGCAGCCGGTTCGTGTGGAGTCCGGCGGGTGCCGGTGTGCAGTACACGACCGGGTTCGGTACGTCGTGGCAGGCGTCGAGCGGCATTCCCGCGGGTGCGGTGGTCGAGTCCGACCGGGTGGACCCGAAGACCTTCTACGGCTTCGAGTCCGGGAGGTTCTACGTCAGTACGGACGGCGGGGCGACCTTCACCGCGTCGGCCGCGACCGGGCTGCCCGCCGGGGACAGCGTGCGCTTCAAGGCGCTGCCCGGCACGAAGGGTGACGTGTGGCTGGCGGGCGGGGCGAGCGACGGGGCGTACGGCCTGTGGCACTCCACGGACGCCGGGGCGCACTGGACGAAGCTGCCGGACGTCGACCAGGCCGACACGATCGGCTTCGGCAGGGCGGCGCCGGGTGCGTCGTACCAGACGCTCTACACCAGCGCGAGGGTCGGCGGGGTGCGCGGCATCTTCCGCTCCACGGACAGGGGTCTGCACTGGACCCGGATCAACGACGACGCCCACCAGTGGGGCTGGACGGGCGCGGCGATCACCGGTGACCCGCGGGTGTACGGGCGCGTGTACGTCTCGACCAACGGCCGGGGAATCATCTACGGCGACCCGTCCGGCACGCGTGCCCGGGGCCGGACGGCGGACCCGTCCGGCTGACGGCAGGGGCACGGCGGGCGCGTGCCGGGATTCCGGTACGCGCCCGCTCGTGTGCTCAGTAGTTGCCGTTGGTGATCATGTCGCCGTCCTTGCCGTACACCGTGACGAGCCCGTTGTCGGACTCGTAGCAGCTGGTGAACGCCGAGGTGATCAGCTTGGCGTCGCCCGCGTTGGCGCTCATGAAGCCGCCGGTGAAGTCGGTGAAGACCTCGGCCGAGTCGAGGATGTCGTTCCGCTTGTCGGTGCCGGTCACCTTGGTGACGTGCTCGACGGCGTCCTTCTCGCCGGCGGTGCCCTTCTTGGCGACACAGGCCTTGAACTGGTCGGCCTGGCTGCCGGTCGACTTGTCGTCGCTCTTGTCGTCGTCCTTGGCGCCGCTGCCGCTCTTGTCGCCCTTGTCGCTCTTGGCGTCGTCGCCGCTCTTGGCCGCGTCGTCCTTCGCGGAGTCGTCCTTGGCCTGGCCGCTGGAGACGGTGCTCTTCTTGTCGTCGTCCCCGCCGCCCACCGCGGCGACGACGATGCCGAGGACCACGAAGAGGGCCAGCACGCCGAGACAGCTGAAGCCGACGATCCTGCCGGTGTTCCGGCGGGGCGGCTGCGGCATCGGCGGCGGGGTGCCCCAGCCGGGCTGCTGCGGGTACTGCGGCGGGTAGGGCGCCTGCTGCTGCGGGTTCTGCTGGTACACCGGCGGCTGCGGGTGCGGCGGGTACGGCGCCTGCTGCGGGTCCTGCGCGTGCTGCGGGTCCTGCGGGAACTGCGGGTTTTGCGGGTTTTGCGGGTTCATGGTCCCCCCATGGTGAGGCTGTGGTGCACGTGGATGACTCGTGTAAGGAGGACATGGTTGCGGAAACGAGACGTACATCACCCTTACGATTCATAGAGGGTCATTGGTGCGGGAGGGCCACGAGGGGAACGCGGGAGGCCGCCCGCGGTGTGCGGACGGCCTCCGAACGTGCTGCGGGGGGGACGTCAGGGGGTGTAGACCGAGGGGCGCGGGGCCGTCGACATGCCCGAGCCGAGGAAGAAGCTCGGGTGCGGCGGCTGGTTGTACGCGGTGTTCTGCCAGGCCAGCGCCGTGCGGTACTGGGTGTCGTGGAGCAGGGTGGTGATCCGGGTGCTCGTCTCGTACGGCGTGGAGTAGATCCGCAGGACGGTGTTGTTGGTGCTCGGCCAGACGACCTCCTCGCGCCAGTCGCCGAGGATGTCCCCGGCCAGCGACGGCGTCGCCTTGGTGCCGTTGTTGGAGTGGACCCCGGACGCGGTCAGCAGCCGGGTGTCGGACGAGGTGCCGTACTTGTCGATGTGCGTGGCGTCCAGCAGTTCGCGTGTGGTGTCGCCGTCCCACCAGGACAGGAAGTTGGTGCTGGACGGCTTGCGGCTCGCCACGACCGTGCCCTTGGGGTCGCGGATGCCGCTCTCCGACGACGACCAGGACTCGGCGCCCGCGCTGCCGGACCAGATGTCCCCGCAGACGCCCCGGCCGTTGTCGCCGCCCGCGGGGGTGGACCAGATGACCTGCCCGGTCCTCGCGTCCGCCATGTACGACGACGGTTTTGACGAGTCCTCGTCCACCTTGAACTCCTCCAGGCCGGAGCGGGAGGGGTCGAGGTCGCCGACGTGCATGGCGTCGCCGTGACCGTTCTTCGTGGTCCACAGCGCGTAGCCGTTGTCGTCGACGGCCATCGCGCCGTACACGATCTCGTCCTTGCCGTCGCCGTCGACGTCCGCGACGGAGAGCTGGTGGTTGCCCTGGCCGTCGTAGCCCTTGCCGCTGTTGGTGGAGGAGTTGGTGTCGAAGGTCCAGCGGCGGGTGAAGGCGCCGTTGCGCCAGTCCCAGGCGGCGACGACGGTACGGGTGTAGTAGCCGCGGGCCATGATCAGGGACGGGCGCTGCCCGTCGAGGTAGGCGGTGCCGGCGAGGAAGCGGTCGACGCGGTTGCCGTAGGAGTCGCCCCAGGAGGAGACGGTGCCGCGGGCCGGGACGTAGTCGACGGACTGCATGGCCTTGCCGGTCTGCCCGTTGAACATGGTCAGGTACTCGGGCCCGGAGAGGACGTAGCCGCTGGAGTTGCGGTGGTCGGCGGAGGAGCTGCCGAGGACGGTGCCGGTGCCGTCCTTGGTGCCGTCGGCGGTCTTCATGGCGATCTCGGCCTTGCCGTCGCCGTCGTAGTCGTACACCTGGAACTGGGTGTAGTGCGCGCCGGAGCGGATGTTCCTGCCGAGGTCGATGCGCCAGAGGCGGGTGCCGTCGAGCTTGATGCCGTCGACAACGGTGTTGCCGGTGTAGCCGGACTGGGAGTTGTCCTTGGCGTTGGTGGGCTGCCACTTGAGGACGAACTCCAGCTGTCCGTCGCCGTCGAGGTCGCCGACGGAGGCGTCGTTGGCCTCGTAGGTGTAGGAGACGCCGTCGGGGGTGGTGCCGCCCGCCGGGGCGCTGATGGGCACGTCCTTGTAGCCGCCGCGGAACTGGATGGCGTGCGCGGAGTCGCCCTGTTCGGTGCCGTTGACGACGGCGCGGACGGTGTAGTCGGCGGAGTCGGGGGCGCCGGAGTGGAAGTAGTCGGTGGAGCCGGTGACGGGGCTGGAGTTCACCTTGGTGCCGGCCCGGTAGACGTTGAACGACACGTCGTCGGGGTCGGTGGCGAGCCAGCGCCAGCTGATCAGGTTGCCGCTGTCGGTGTGCACGCTGACGAGGCCGCGGTCGAGCTTCTCGACCTGGCGTGCGGTGGTGGCGGCCGCGGCGGGGCCGGGGGCGAGGGTGGTGAGGGCGGTGGCGAGGAGGGCGGTGGTGGCCGCCAGGGCGAAGGAGAGGGTTCGTCTGGGGTGACCGTTTCCCACGGGGGACCTCCGGAGGCGGGGGCTGGGTTCCGTGGGTCAGTCGCCGCCGGGTGGGGGGAGGTTGCCGGGGTGGGCGGGCCCGGCCGCCTCAGTAGCGCTCGCGGTAGGCCTTGAGGACGTCCCTCGTGCGGGCGGCCGAGGCGGCGTGGGCGGACATGTGGTCCAGGACCTCGAGGTGGGTGGCAACCTCCTGGCGGTTGTCCAGGTAGAGCGCGCCCGTGAGGTACTCGCTGTAGACCATGTCGGGCAGTTCCGGCTGGGCGAAGCGGAACAGGGTGAAGGACGTGTACGTGCCGGGGTGCGGGCCGGACGCGAACTCGGCGACCTGGAGCGTGATCCGGTCGTTCTCGCAGGCTTCGAGGAGCCGGTCCAGCTGGTCCCGCATCACCTCGGGCCGCATGCTGACCGGCCGCAGCAGTGCCGTCTCGTCCATGATGACCCACAGGTGGGGGGCGTCCTCGCGGGCCAGCAGCTTCTGCCGGTGCATCCGCAGCGACACATGCCGTTCGACGTCCTGGGGGCTGGTCTGCCCGATCGTGCCGGCCTCCATCACGGCCCGCGCGTAGCCTTCCGTCTGGAGCAGCCCGGGCGCGAAGTGCGGCTCGTAGGAGCGGATGACGCGTGCCGCGCCCTCCAGGCTGACGTGCATGCTGAACCAGTCGGGCAGCACGTCGTGGTACCGCTGCCACCAGCCGGGTTCGTTGGCGGCCTCGACCAGCGCGACGAACGCGGCGACCTCGTGCTCGGGGACGCCGTACGTGGTGAGCAGCACCTGGACGTACGGGATCTTCAGCGTCACCTCGGCCATTTCCATGCGCCGCACGGTGGCCGGGGCGACCCGCAGTACCTGTGCGGCCACCTCCCGGCGCAGTCCGGCCGCCTCGCGCAGTTCCTGCAGGCGTCGGCCGAGCACGACCTGGCCCACGGTGGGCGCGGCCCGCCGTTCGCTCACGCCACGCCTCCCCACGTGCCGAAGTGTGCGTGCGGTGTGGCGTTTCCCTGAATCCGCCTCCACCGCTCCCCGCATGAGATCATGTCATCCGATCGGAATGCCAGTCCTCTGAGGTACTTGGGCGTCCCGGAGGGCGGGCGTACACCTGTGAATTCCGGGAGAGGAGCGAGGTCATGGCGGTCGAGCCGTTGTCGCAGGAGGAGATCGGTCACCGGCTGGCGGAGCTGCCCGGCTGGTCGCTGACGGACGGCCGGCTCACCCGGTCCTACCGCCTCGGCTCCCATTTCGCGGCGACCGCGATGGTCGTGCACATCGCCCAGGTCCAGGAGGAGTTGAACCACCACTCCGACCTCACCCTGGGGTACGACACGGTGGCGCTGACCGTGCACACGCACAGCGCGGGCGGCGCCGTCACCGCGCTCGACTTCGACCTCGCCCGCCGGGTGGCGGACCTCGCGCCCGTGCACGGCGCGCACTGACCCTGCCGAGCGCACCGAGGGGGAGGCCGGGATGCTCGACTACGACCAGGAGGCCGAGCGGTACGACGACCTGCGCGGCGGCGAGCCCCGTGCGGCGGCCGCCGCCGAGGCCGTGCTCGCGCTGCTGCCGGACGGGTGCCGCACGCTGCTGGACGCGGCGTGCGGCACGGGCATCGTCACCCGCCGCCTCGCCGCGGCGCGGCCGGGCACGCGGGTGGTGGGGGCCGACCTCTCCTTCGAGATGACCCGCCGGGCGGCCGCGCGGCTGCCCGGCGCGGTGGTGCGCGCGGACACCCGACGCCTGCCGTTCCCCGACGGACGCTTCGACGCGGTCGTCACCATATGGCTGCTGCACCTCGCCCCGCACGCGGACGAGGTACGGGCCATGGCCGCCGAGTGCGCGCGGGTGCTGGCGCCGGGCGGGGTGTGGGTGACGACGGTCGACAAGGCCGCGGCGCACAACGTGGGCAGCGACATCGACGCGGTGATGGCCTCCCGGCCGCGCAGTGAGCCGCGGGACGCGGCGGACGACGTCGCGGCGTACGCCGCCGGGGCCGGGCTGGTGCCCGCCGGGCGGGGCGGGTTCCGGGGGCAGGGACGCAGCCCCCGGCGGGCGCTCGCGGACCTGCGCCGGGGGTGGTTCGTGACGTTGCCGCCGGGGGATGCGGCGGCGGAGTCCTTCGCGGCGCAACTCGCCGCGCTCCCCGACCAGGACCGGGCCCGCCCGGCCCCCCGGTTCGCCCTACGGGCGTTCCGGAGGCCGGACGGCGCCCAGTAGCCCGGGGGTTCGGTTCGTTGGCGGGTGCGGGTGGGATGTGGTTGCTCGCGCCCACGCGGCGGAGCCGCACATCGACACAGCCCCGCGCCCCTGAAAAGCAGGGGGCGCCCCCTGCTTTTCAGGGGCGCGGGGAACTGCGCGACAAGCCACGACGCACCCGCACCCGCCAACGAACCGGACCCCCCGAGCTATGACGCGTTCTTCCCACCCCCGTCCTCCTCGTCAACGATCTCCGCGTCCACCACACCCTCCTCCGAACCGCCGGAGGCGGAGGCGGAGTCGGAGGGGGCCGCCCCCTGATACATCGCCTGCCCGAGCCGCTGGCTCACCTGGGCCACCTTCTCCACCCCCGCCCGGAGGGCACCCACCTCGGGCTCGCCGGACAGCAACCCCTTCAGCTCCCCCACCGCGGACTCCACGTCCGCCTTCACGTCCCCGGGGACCCGGTCCCCGTTCTCCCGCAGGAAGGCCTCCGTCTGGTACACGAGCTGTTCCGCCTGGTTCCGCGTCTCCACCGCCTCCCGGCGCCGGCGGTCGTCCTCCGCGTACTGCTCGGCGTCCCGCATCATCCGGTCGATGTCGTCCTTCGGCAGGGCGGAGCCGCCGGTGACCGTCATCTTCTGCTCGCGCCCGGTCGCGAGATCCTTCGCCGAGACGTGCATGATCCCGTTCGCGTCGATGTCGAAGGCGACCTCGATCTGCGGGATGCCGCGCGGGGACGGCGGCAGTCCGGTCAGGTCGAAGACGCCCAGCTTCTTGTTGTACGCGGCGATCTCGCGTTCGCCCTGGTAGACCTGGATGCCCACGGAGGGCTGGTTGTCCGCGGCGGTGGTGAAGATCTCCGAACGCCGGGTCGGAATGGTCGTGTTGCGCTCGATGAGCTTGGTCATGATGCCGCCCTTGGTCTCGATGCCCAGGGACAGCGGGGTGACGTCGAGGAGGAGGACGTCCTTGACGTCGCCGCGGATGACGCCCGCCTGGAGCGCCGCGCCGACGGCGACGACCTCGTCGGGGTTGACGCCCTTGTGCGGGTCCTTGCCGGTGAGTTCCTTGACCAGTTCGGTGACGGCCGGCATCCGGGTCGAGCCGCCGACGAGGATGACGTGGTCGATCGCGGAGAGCTTCACCCCGGCGTCCTTGACGGCCTGGTGGAAGGGCTGCTTGCAGCGCTCCAGGAGGTCGGCGGTGAGCTCCTGGAACTGGGCGCGGGTGAGCTTCTCCTCCAGGTGCAGCGGGCCGGCCGCGGAGGCGGTGATGTAGGGGAGGTTGATGGTCGTCTCGGAGGAGCTGGACAGCTCGATCTTGGCCTTCTCGGCGGCCTCGCGCAGCCGCTGGACGGCCATCTTGTCGGCGGCGAGGTCGACGCCGTGGTGGGCCTTGAACCGTGTGACGAGATGGTCCACGACCCGCTGGTCCCAGTCGTCGCCGCCCAGACGCGTGTCGCCGTTGGTGGCCTTGACCTCGATGACGCCGTCGCCCATCTCCAGGAGCGACACGTCGAACGTGCCGCCGCCGAGGTCGAAGACGAGGACGGTCTGCTCGTTCTCCTTGTCCAGGCCGTACGCCAGCGCGGCCGCCGTCGGCTCGTTGATGATGCGCAGCACCTTCAGGCCGGCGATCTCCCCGGCCTCCTTGGTGGCCTGCCGCTGGGCGTCGTCGAAGTAGGCGGGCACGGTGATCACCGCGTCCGTGACGTCCTCGCCGAGGTACGCCTCCGTGTCGCGCCGCAGTTTCTGCAGCACGCGGGCGGAGAGTTCCTGTGCCCGGTAGCGGGTGCCGTCCACCGAGCCCTGCTCCGGGAAGCGCCAGTCCGTGTCGCCCATGTACCGCTTGACGGAGCGCGCGGTGCGCTCGACGTTCGTCACGGCCTGCCGTTTGGCGACCTCGCCGACCAGTACCTCGCCGTTCTTGGCGAAGGCGACGACCGAGGGGGTGGTCCTGGCGCCCTCCGCGTTGGCGACGACCGTGGGATCACCGCCCTCCAGGACCGCCACCACCGAGTTCGTCGTCCCGAGATCGATCCCGACCGCACGCGCCATCGTCGTACCCCTTCTCGACCGGATTCCGCCCCTGCCCGTTCTCCTACGTGCCCTGCACACGCCACCGACTGCTCTGCACTCCAGCACAAAACTTGAGCGGGCTGTTGTCAACCCCTCTTTCGGCCCCCGTACGTCCGCCGGGCTCCGGGTACCCCGGGGACGACGAAAGCCGCGCCCCCCGAAGTGCGGGGACGCGGCTCGTCGTACGTGTACGGACCGTCAGGCGAGCTTCGCGGTCAGGGTGATCTCGGTGCCGGCCAGGGCCTGGCTGACCGGGCAGTTCTTCTTGGCGTCCTCGGCGGCGGCGGTGAACGCGTCGGCGTCCAGGCCGGGGACGGTGCCCTCGACGGTCAGGTGGATGCCGGTGATGCCCGTGCCCGGCTGGAAGGTGACGTCGGCCTTCGTCTCGATCTTGGTGGGCGGGGTGCCGGCGCCGGCCAGGCCGTGCGACAGCGCCATGGAGAAGCAGCTCGAGTGGGCGGCGGCGATCAGCTCTTCGGGGCTGGTCTTGCCGTTGGCCTGCTCGGCGCGCGACGGCCACGACACCGGCTGCTGGCCGATGCCGGAGGAGTCGAAGGTGACGACACCGTTGCCCTCGAGCAGGTTGCCTTCCCAGACGGTGTGCGCGGTGCGCGTGGTTGCCACTGTGCGTCCTTCTTTCGAATGTTGTGCGAAGCGGTTCCCGGCACGGGTACCGGCCCCATCCGATCACATTCCCGCCCGGCGCACCCGCCCGTTCAGGCCGCCCGCTCGTCGGCGTCGTCGCCGCCCTCGCCGCCGGTGACCGCGGGAGCGCGGTCGGTGGGCCGGGGGACGACCGTGCCCGGCTCGGGGTCGACGGGGATCTGCGGGCCGTCGCACTCGCGCAGCCAGCGCGCGAGCACCCGGTGCACCTCCTCCGCGCCGGTCAGCTCGGCACCGTCCGCGACGGGCGGGCTGAACTCCAGCGGCGACAGCAGGAACGGCCGCCCCTGCGCGCCCCCGAGCCCGCCGTGCGAGCCGATCTGCTCCTCGAAGGCGAGCACCTCGCCGTCGGCCGGGTCGTACCAGGAGTTGACCATGATGTCGGCGGTGTGCGGGAAGGAGTGCGTGCGCCGTACGGCGTCGGCGGCGCCGGGGCCGAAGTCGGCGAGCGGGCCCGGGTGGGCGTCGCTCAGCTCGTCCACCGGCACCTCGGCGCCGTGCGCGGCGAGCACCACCCCGCCGTGCTCCTCACTGCGCACCAGCAGGAAGCCGATGCCGGGGTGGTTGGCGAGGGTGGACAGCAGCGCCGGGTGGCGGCGGTCGATCTCCTCCTTGCTCATCCGGTGCGGCACGTCCGGAAAGGAGACCAGGCCGAGGTTGCCGGAGGCGAGCACGACGGGTTCGGCGGCGGAGCGGGGCGCGGGCACCGAGCGGCGGTCCGGGCGGGTGTGGCCGCATGCGGTGTGCCGGTGCCGGTCGCCGTCCCCCTCCACCGGGCGGCGCAGCGCGGCCCGTACGGCGGAGCGGGCCTCGGCGCCGCTGTGGGTGCGCTGCGCCCGGCGCGGCACGGGCAGCCCGCAGCCGGCCCGGACCAGATCGCCGAGGCCGAGTCCGTAGCGCGTCTGGAAGGTCTCGCCGGGGCTCTGGCCGTGGTCGGACAGGACGACGATCCGGTACGGGCGCGGCGCCATCTCGGCGACGTGCGCGATCAGCGCGAGCGCGCGGTCGAGCCGGGCGAGCACCTTCCCGGCGTCCCCGCTGTGCGGCCCGGAGTGGTGGGCGACCTCGTCGTAGGCGACCAGGTCGGCGTAGACGGCGGTGCGGCCGGCCAGCATGTCGCCCATCACCGCGGCGACGACGACGTCCCGTTCGACGACGGTCGCGAAGGCGCGGATGAACGGGTAGAGCCCGCCGCGGCCGACCCGGGGCCGCTGCTTGCGCAGCCGGGCACGGGTGGACTGGACGATCTCGCGGCACACCTCGGCGACGAAGGACAGGGCGGTGCGCACCGCGTTGGCGGGGTCGGAGAAGTAGGCGAAGTAGCCCGCGCGGGACCGGTTCGCCCGGCCGCGGCGCCGGATGGCTATCGACAGCACCAGGGCCTGTTCGCCGGCGCCGCCGCTGAAGAGGTTGCCGCGGCTGGCGCCGTCGACGGCGAGCAGTCCGCCGTGGCCGGTCCGCTCCACGGCCCGGCGCTGGAGTTCGGCGGCGCTGGTGGGCCGGTTGGCGACGACGGTCTCGCCGGTGTCCTTCTCGTACCAGCGGAAGGCGGGGACGTCGTGGTTGGAGCCGTGCAGGATGCCGAGCTGGCTGGCGCCGGTCTGGCTGGACCAGTCGGTGCGCCAGGGGATCAGCCGGTGGGTGGGAGCGGCCGCGGCGGCTCCCTGGGCGGGGGCGGTGCCGGGGACGGTGGCGGGGGTGACGACGGCATCGTCAGCGGTCTTCCTTTCGTGGCCGGGCGTGGCCGCCGTGCCCATGGCCACGCCCAGCCAGGCGGCGACGGCGGGCATCAGCCCCTTGAGCACGGCGTCCGTCAGTACGTCGTGGCCGACGCCGTCGAGCTGGAGGAAGACGGTGCCCGGGGAGGACGGCCCGGACTCCGCCGCCGCGCGCCGGCGGCGGCGGTCGGCGAGCCGGTACAGGCGTCTGCGGTAGGCGTCGTCGTCCCGTACGGCGAGGGTGGCGCCGGTCGCGGAGGCGACGGCGGACATCACGGCGGCGACCACGACCGCCGTCTCCGGGGCGGCCTCGCCCCGGCCCGAGGGGTTGAGGCGGAGGGCGACGAGGAGGAGGGAGCCGTTGAGGAAGAAGACGAGCAGGCCGAGGACGAGGGCGGGGACCAGAAGGAGGAACCGGACGAGGAGGGGCCAGGCGAGGGCGGAGAGCAGGCCGAAGACACCGGCGCCGGCGGCGGCGGTGACGGCGATGCGGGTGGCGCTGTCGCCGGTGTCGGACTGGAGCTGGAAGTCGGGGAGGAGGCCGGCGAGGACGAGCATGGTGAGGGTGGAGACGGCCCATACGGCGATGCTCCGCAGGGTGCCGCGGAACAGGCTCCGCCAGCGCTTGTTCCGCACGTCCACCTACCTCGCTCTTTTCCGGGCCAGGGTTCGCCCGGCCCTGCCCAGCGTGCCATACGTACGTATTTCGCCCCCGCGGAGGGGCTCCGCCCGTACCCCGGGCGCCTGAGAGCTCGGGTGGGTGGGTTCGTGGGCGGGTGCGGGTGGGTGGGGGCTTGTCGCGCAGTTCCCCGCGCCCCTTAGAAGCCAGAGGGTGCCCCACTGCTTTTAGGGGCGCGGGGAACTGCGCGATCAGCCACACTCGACCCGCGCAGCCGTCAGCGGCCGTCGTAGCCCGCCGTCGGCATGGACAGACGGCGGTGGACGCGCGCCTTCGCGTCCGCGTCGTACGCGGGCTCCGCCCGCCCGACCGTCTCCATCCGCACCCCCCGCCGCGCACACTCCGCCGCGAACTCCTCCACCGACGCCAGCGCCCGCTCCAGCACCCGCCGGCTCGGCGCGACGAACAGGTCGACGTGGCCCGACTCGACGTCCGACCACAGCGCCCCGTGGTCGGGACGCAGCCCGCGGACGAGGAGTTCGCGCGTGACCACGTACCCCCGCTCCGCCGCCCACCGCGCACACATCGCGTGCTGGCTGCGGGAGTCCACGAGGAAGGGGTCCGCGTCGAGTTCCTCCAGCGGCGTCAGACTGGCGATCGCCGCGACTCTCAGCGGCACGCCGCCCTCCCCCGTCGCGCATGGAACCGGGGAGCCGGGGCACGGCACTTCCGGAGCGGTACGCGGATCTCCCATGGTGTCCCCCCTCACCTCAGGGTTTCGCCGCCGACCCTACCGCTGCACGTAGGCTCGGGGGGAGTCGCACGAAGGGAGCAAAGGGAGTGCCGGTGGAGATCACCTGGTGGGGCCATGCCACCTGCACGGTCGAGGACTCCGGCACGCGGGTGCTGACCGATCCCCTCTTCACGCGCCGGCTCGCGCATCTGCGCCGCCGCCGGGGCGCCCCGCCCCCGCCGGCCGCCGCACTGGCGGACCTGGCGCTCGTCTCCCATCTGCACGCCGACCATCTGCACGTCCCCTCCCTGGCCCGGCTCGCACCCGGCACCCGGGTGCTGCTGCCGCGCGGTGCCGTACGTCAGGTGCCCTCCCTGCGCCGGCTCAGGCATCTGCGGCTCACCGAGGTCGCGCCCGGCGACGAGACGCGGATGGGCGGGCTGCTGGTGCGGACGGTGCCGGCCCGGCACGACGGCCGCCGGCTGCCGTTCGGGCCGCACCGCTCCCCCGCGCTCGGGTTCGTCGTCGAGGGCGCGGCCCGTACGTACTTCGCCGGGGACACCGGGTTGTTCGAGTCGATGGCGAAGGAGGTCGGACCGGTCGACGTGGCGCTGCTGCCGGTCGGCGGCTGGGGCCCGTACCTGGGCGAGGAGCACCTCGACGCGGACCGGGCGGCGCAGGCGCTGGCCCGGCTGGAGCCGCGCAGCGCGGTGCCGGTGCACTACGGCACGTACTGGCCGATCGGCATGGACGCGGTGCGCCCCCACGAGTTCCACACGCCGGGCGCGGAGTTCGTGCGCCGGGCGGCGGTGCACGCGCCGGAGGTGGCGGTGCATCTGCTGCGGCACGGCGAGAGCGTGCGGACCGGTGGGCCGGAGGGCGCCGCGTGAAGGCGCTCGCGCTGGTGCCCTCGATGCTGCCGGCGGCGCCCACGCAGCAGGCGTTCGGTTATCCCTCGCTGTTCCTGCTGGTGCTGATCGGGGCGCTGGTGCCGGTCGTGCCGACGGGGGCGCTGGTCAGCACGGCGGCGGTCGTCGCCTTCCACCAGAGCGCGCCGCTGGCGCTGCTGCTGGTCTTCCTGGTGGCCTCGCTCGCCGCGTTCCTCGGGGACGTGTCGCTGTACTGGCTGGGGCGGCGGGGGATGCGGTCGAAGAACGGGTCGCGGTGGCTGGAGGCGATACGGGCGCGGGCGCCGGAGGAGCGGTTGGCACAGGCGCAGGAGAAGTTGGGCGAGCACGAGGTCGCGGTGCTGACGCTTTCCCGGCTGGTGCCGGCGGGGCGGATACCGGTCATGTTGGCGTGTCTGATGGCCAGGATGCCGATGCGGACGTTCGTGCGGGGGGATGTGCCGGCGTGTGTGGCGTGGGCGGTGACGTATCAGTTGATCGGGATTCTGGGCGGCTCGCTGTTTCGCGAGCCGTGGGAGGGGGTGCTGGCGGCGGTGCTGTTGACGGTGACGATCAGTGTGGCGCCGAGTCTGTGGCGGCGGGTGCGCAGGGCTGCCGCCGGCTGAGCGAGGGTTTCCTCGCCCCCGCCGCCCCTACCCTTCCCGTCCCTTCAAGGGGCTCCGCCCCTTGGACCCCGCACGGGGCTCCGCCCCGTTTCGCGCAGTTCCCCGCGCCCCTTTCAGGGGCTCACGTCAGTACCGCTGAACCCCCCACCGGGAGGTCCCACAGGTCCTCGCGGGAGCGCCCCGTGCGGGTCCAGGCCGCGCGGACCCGTTCCAGAGGTTCCAGCACTGGCTCGGGGGACAGTACGAACGTGCCCCAGTGCATCGGGGCCATCCGCCGCGCGCCCACGTCGAGCGCGGCCTGCACCGCCTCCTCCGGGTCGCAGTGGACGTCCCGCAGCCACCACCGGGGGTCGTACGCGCCGATGGGGAGCAGCGCCAGGTCGATGCCGGGGTAGCGGCGGCCGATCGCGCGGAACCAGTGGCCGTAGCCCGTGTCGCCCGCGAAGTACACCCGCCGGCCGTCGGGCGCGGTGAGGACCCAGCCGCCCCACAGCGTGCGGCACGTGTCGGTGAGGCTGCGCTTGGACCAGTGGTGGGCGGGGACGAAGTCGAAGCGGACCCCGCCGAGTTCGGCCGCCTCCCACCAGTCCAGCTCGGTGACCCGGGTGAAGCGCCGGCGCCGGAACCAGCGGGCGAGGCCGGCCGGCACGAAGACCGGGGTGTCGCGCGGGAGCCGGCGCAGCGTGGGCGCGTCGAGGTGGTCGTAGTGGTTGTGGCTGATGACGACGGCGTCGACGTGCGGCAGGCTGCTCCAGGCCACGCCGACGGGGGTGATCCTGGCGGGGGTGCCGAGGATGCGGCGCGACCAGACCGGGTCGGTGAGCACGGTGAGGCCGCCGATCCGCACCACCCAGCTGGCGTGCCCGGCCCAGGTGACGGCGACGGTTCCGGCGTCCACCGCGGGCAGCGGCCGCGGGTCGTACGGCAGCAGCGGGATGTCCTTCAGCGC
This sequence comes from Streptomyces sp. NBC_00670, assembly GCF_036226765.1. NCBI lineage: Bacteria > Bacillati > Actinomycetota > Actinomycetes > Kitasatosporales > Streptomycetaceae > Streptomyces > Streptomyces sp. NBC_00670. Next base: position 6,144,091 of record NZ_CP109017.1, on the reverse strand, counting down.
CTCGGGGCGGGGCCGTATCGCGCCCTCGCGGACGAGCCGGGCGTAGGCCCCGAGCCCGGGCAGGGGCGCGGTCAGCCGGTCGACGAAGGAGCGGGGCCAGCGGCGCGGTTCGCCGAGGGGGCGCGGGTCGGTGGGGTGCGGCGGGGCGAGGGCGGTGCGGGGGCCGGCGGCCGGGGACACCGGACCGCGGACGGGGAGGGAGGCGGCGGCGTCCGCCGGGGCAACGGATCTGGTGGTCGGCTCGGACTGCTGCGTCATCGAGTGGGCTCCCCTCGCTGGGCTTCGTCGCGTGGTTCGTCGTGGTGGTCAGTCGTCGCCGTGCCCGGGAGGGGGGCGGCCGGGCGGGCAGTCCCCGCGCAGGTCGTCGAAGACCGTGCGCAGCCGGGTCAACGCGCGTCGCACGTGCGGCAATTCCGTGGAGTCCGCTCCGGCGGCCGCCGCGTCGAGGCAGCGCAGCCGTTCCTCGGGGCCGGTGCCGAGCAGCGGGCCGGTGGACAGGCGTACGCGCAGGGCGTCGAGGTCGTCGCCGAACCGGTGGCCGCCCGGCACGGGACGGCCGAGCCGGGCGGTGAGGAACTCCTCCAGCTCCTGGGCGTCGCCGACGCCGTGCGCGGCGAGCGCGGGGCGCAGCGGTTCGAGGTCGGCGTACAGATGACGGCCGGCGGCCGGGGGCCGGGCCAGGGCGCCCGCGCCGACCACCGCGTCGTGCGCGGCGGCGGCCACGCGCGCGTGCAGCCGTACGGCGGCGGTGAGGCGGGCGGTGACGTCGGCGGGCTCCGCCAGCGCGTGGGCGGCCGCGGCGGCGACCGGGTCGGCGACGCGGGCGCCGAGCGCGGTGAGGACGTCCAGGACGCGGGCGTGCAGTCCGGCGCCGTCGGCGGTGGCGGGGAAGCGGGCGACGGCGGCGGGCCAGCCGGGCGGCAGGAAGGGGCCGGCCAGGTCGGTGAGGACGGTGACCCGGTCGGGGAGCATCTCGGCGGGGCTGAACTGGAGGGCCTGGTGCGGCCGGTGGAGGGTGTCGCGCCAGGTCTCGTCGCTGATCAGATACAGCCGCTCGGCGGCGGCCGCCTCCACGGTCTCGTGCACGAGTTCGGGCGGGGCGACGGTGCCGGTGGGGTCGTCGGCGGTCGACAGGACCAGGATGCGGGGGTCGCCGCCCTCGGCGCGGACCCGGCGGACGGTTTCGAGGAGCGCGTAGGGGTCGGGGACGCCGCCGCCCTCGGCGGGTATCGGCACGTGGAAGACGGCTCTGCCGAGCGCGCGGGCCAGCGGTGCCCACCAGGCGGCGCACGGCCGGGGCACGAGCACGTCGCCGCCGAGCGCGGCGGTGAGCGCGACGAGCAGGGCGGGGGCGCCGGGCGCGGCGGCCAGCCGGGCGGGGTCCGCGGGCAGCCGGCGGCGGCCGAAGTAACCCGCGGCGGCGTCGAGGAGGTCGGGCGTGCCGCCCGCGGGGGGTTCGCCGTCGGCGCGTTCGGCGCTGCCGCAGAGCGCGGCGGCCAGGCTCGGCAGGACGGGCAGTCCCTGGTCCGGCAGGGGCGGCCCGTACCGGACGGGGCCGTGCCCCTCGGGATCCGTCCGCCCCATGGCTGCCTCCGCGCGGTGGTGCCGGGCCCGGGGTCCCGGGCGTGCCCTGCCGTCCTCCTGGGGTGCCGCGTACGGTGCCGGCGGTGCCCTCGGGCTCTGAGTACCCCGAGTCACGCCGGGTCATGGGTGTCGCCCTGGGTCGCAGCCGTCACATGCTCATGGGCGCGGGTGGGCGAACCGGCGGCGCAGCCGGTGGACGGCGGCGCCGAACGCGCCCGCCATGAGGAGGGCACCGGCGGCCATCGCCGGCACGGAGTCGGTGAACGCGCCCCCGCGCCCGGCCTCCACACCGTGCTGCGCCCCGCCCGACGGCGCCTCGGTGGCCGGAGCGGCCGGACGGTGACTCGGCGCCGACGCGGAGGGCTGCGGGCGGGTGCCGGTGTCACCGGCGCCCGTGCCGCTTCCGGTACCCGTGCCGCTGTCGCTGCCGGTGCCGCTTCCGGTACCGGGCACGGCGGCGGGCGGCTCCTGCGCGAGCTGGGCGTCCACGCCGGGGTCGCCGACGTCGGCCCCCTCGGCCCCGCCTCCGTCCAGCCCGAAGGAGGTGCTCCACTGCTCCTGGGCCCCGCCGGGGGCCGCGGGACAGGCCCCGTCGACGGACCACTCCCCCGGCTCCGGTACGGCGTCGGGGGCGTCGTCGGCCGGGACCTGGGCGGTGCCGGTGTAGGTGAGGGCGGCGGTGCCGGTGGCGTCGACGCGGTGCAGCATCACCCTGCCCTCCTCGAACCCGCGCGAGGTGGCCTCGATGGAGGCGGGCGGAGCGTCTCCGGCGGCGTCGCAGGAGACGGAGACGGTCACGGTGCCGCCGGGGGTGGCGGCACCGGGTTCGACCTGCGCGGCGGGATCGGCCGCCGCGGCCACGCCCGGCGCGGCGAGCCCCAGGGCGGCCCCGGCCAGGGCGACGACGGTGAGAACACGGGGTGCAGGGCGACGCATGGGCGAACTCCTCGGACGGACGTCAAGCCTCACGTCCCATGACAGCCCCAGCCCACGGCTGCCGCCCGGGGCCAACCCCCATTAGCGCGACAAACGGCTCCTTCCGGGTGAACGGCCTCCCGCCCCTCACGCCTCCCGGAGTATCTGCTCCCGCAACCTCGCACAGCACCGGCTGATCAGCCGGGACACGTGCATCTGCGAGATCCCCAGCTGCTCCGCGATCCGGCTCTGCGTCATGTCCCCGAAGAACCGCATGTACAAAATGGCCCGCTCCCGCTCGGGGAGCGCGGCCAGCCGCGGCTTGACCGCTTCGCGGTCGACCACCGTGTCGAGCGCGGGATCGGCCGACCCGAGCGCGTCGCTCAGCGAGTACCCGTCGTCGCTGCCCGGCAGCTCCGCGTCGAGGGACAGCGCGGTGAAGCTCTCCAGCGCCTCGAGCCCCGTCTTGACGTCCTCCTCGCTCATGTGGGCGTGCGCGGCGATCTCGGCGACGGTGGGCCGGCGGCCGGAGACCGTCTGGGACAGGTCCTGGCAGGCGAACCGCACCCGGTTGCGGAGGTCCTGCACGCGCCGCGGCACGTGCAGCGTCCACATGTGGTCGCGGAAGTGCCGCTTGATCTCGCCGGTGACGGTGGGCACCGCGTAGCTCTCGAACGCGTTGCCGAGCTCGGGGTCGTACCGGTCGACGGCCTTGACGAGGCCGAGCGAGGCGACCTGGCGCAGGTCCTCGTAGCTCTCGCCGCGGCTGCGGAACCGTCCGGCGAGTCGTTCGGCCATGGGCAGCCAGGCCTCGATGATCCGGGAGCGGAGCGCGTCGCGTTCGGGGCCCTGGGGAAGTGCGGCGAGTCGGCGGAAGTCGGCGGAGGTGTCGGGGGCGTCGTCGTGGGGGTGGTGTTTCGCGCTTGCCTGGGTACGCATGGTGCTCGCAGCTCCCTGGGAGTGCTGTGCGGTGGACATTCACCGGGGAGCGCGCCGGCCGAGCGGGTCCGGACACACCCGTGACGACTCTCGCCGCTCCCACGGACGTGCCTCCTGTCCGAAGCACTGGGACTGCGCCTGCCCGAGCGCCTGGGGGGCAAACGCCCCGGAAAACACAAGCGGCGCCTGTGGTTCCGCGGGTTTTACCCCGTTTCGGGGACGCGTGCCTGGTGGCCCGGCCGATGGGGCGGCCGGCCCGCCCGCCGGGACCCGCGAAGACTTTCCCCGACTGTTGCCCGGCCTTGCCCGGCCTTTGCCGGGACGGTAGAGAGCCTTGGGGTCTCCTGGGTCCCCTCCGTCACACGCCGCCCTGCCGGGCTCCGGTCACAGCACCCGCGTACCGGTGCCGAGGGGGCCGCCGGTGCCCTCGGCGGTCGCGGTCGGGCCGGACGGAACGGCGGCGGCGGACGCGACGGCCGCGCCGTCGGCCGGGTCGGCGGCCGGAGCCGCCGGGAACACGAGGTCTTCGTACCGGTCCAGGGCCATGAGTACGCCCAGCATCACGAGCGGGATGATCACAGCGAGCACCACCATGGTTCGTCCTCCTCGAAGGACCCCAGTGGAATACCGCGCGGGGACTGCCGTGCCGGGTCACCACAACGCGCACCGCCAAACACGTCCGGGCAGGTCGGCGGCGCGGCGGCGCCGGAATCCGGGGCGTGGGCGCCTCCCGGCGGAACGGTCCCCGGACGGCCGTGTCGGTCCCGCCTCACCGGGTACGCGGGCACAACCCCCGAGAGTTGGAGTGCAGACATGCAGCGAGGCAGCGACAGGCTGAGCGTCCACCGGGACGACGAGATGAAGCACGAACTGCAGGGCATGCTGCGGTCCGGCCACCCGACGCGGAGCGAGGAGTGGCACGACCCGGAGCCCACCGCCGACGACGACCCCGAGGTCGCCGGCGGCCCGGTGGCCCCCGGTACGGCCGGTTCGCTGGAGAGCGTGCGCTACGAGCTGGCCCGTCGGCTGGGCCGTACGGCGTTCCCCGCGGGACCCGCCGAGCTGATCCGGGCGCTGCGCCGCGACAACGCCCCGGACGCGTTGATCGCGCCCCTGGAGGGGTTGCCGCACAAGGCGCGCTACGCCAACGCGCAGGAGCTCGCCGAGGCGGTCGTCGAGGCGGCCGAGGGCGGCGGCGGACAGCCATGACGGCGGTACTGGTCCGGGAGGTGATGACCCCCGGCATCGTCGCGGTGCTGCCGGACGCCCCGCTCGTCGAGGCCGCGCGGCTCATGCGGGCCCAGGACGTGGGCGAGGTGCTGGTGGCCGAGGGGGGACAGCTGATCGGTGTCCTGACCGACCGCGACATCGCCCTGCGGGCCGTCGCCGACGGCGCGGACCCGCTGACGGTGCTCGCCCAGGCGGTGTGCACGCCCCGCCCGGTGGTCGTCGGCCCGAACGACGACGTCACCGACGCCGTACGGCTGATGCGGCGGCACGCGGTACGGCGGCTGCCGGTCGTCCAGGACGGGCGCGCGGTCGGGATGGTGAGCCTCGGGGACGTGGCGCTCGCCCGGGACCCGGGCTCCGCGCTCGCCGACATCAGCCGCGCCGTACCCGACACCTGGCCGGGCCCCGCCCCGGAGCCGGACCTCACGGCCATGCAGAGAACCAGGTACGAAGAAGAGGAGCAGTGACCACGATGCGCATCGCATTCCTGACCGCCCCCGAGGGAGTCGAGCAGGTCGAGCTGACCGAGCCCTGGCAGGCGGTGACCGACGCCGGGCACGAACCCGTGCTCGTGTCGACGAAGTCCGGGGAGGTCCAGGCGTTCAACCACCTCGACAAGGCGGACACCTTCCCCGTGGCGGAGGTGACCGGCGAGGTGCCGGCGGAGTCCTTCGACGCGCTGGTGCTGCCGGGCGGCGTCGCCAACCCGGACGCGCTGCGGATGGACGAGAAGGCCGTGGCGTTCGTCCGCGCCTTCTTCGACCAGGGCCGCCCGGTCGCGGCGATCTGCCACGCCCCCTGGACGCTGATCGAGGCCGACGTCGTCTCCGGCCGCACCCTGACCTCGTGGCCGAGCCTGCGGACGGACCTGCGCAACGCGGGGGCCACGTGGGTCGACGAGCAGGTGAAGGTCTGCGACGGCGGCCCGAACGTACTGATCACGAGCCGCAAGCCGGACGACCTCAAGGCGTTCTGCGAGACGTTCCTGAAGGAGTTCGACAAGGCGGCGCAGAAGTGAAGTCGTAACAGCGGCCGTACGGCCGCCGTACGCGCGGCACCCGGGGCGGTGGCCGGCACCGGAGGAACCCGGTGCCGGCCACCGCCTCCGCTCCGTCAGTGCGGTGCCGCGCCGTCCGCGCAGCCGCGTTCCCGGGCGCCCTCCCGGGTACGGCCGGCGGAGACCAGCCGGCGCGGATGGCGGCGCAGATACTCGCCCTCCAGCTGCGCCATGCGCTCGTTGTGGGCGCGCAGCGCGTCGTCCGAGCCGTGCAGCAGGGTGTCGTGGCGTGTGCGGTGGATGGTCTCCAGCTCCTTCATGAGCTGGTCCTCACTGAATCGGTCCGGGGCGACTCCGGTGGTCGCGGTGTCCCGCGCGTCGTGTTCGTTCATGCCGTGCGGGTACCCGCTCCCGACGCAATACCCCCGAGCGGCACCCGGGAGGGAGCCATGGATCTCGCCTTTCTGCACCCCCTGTACGAACAGCCCGGCCCCTGGGCCTCCGTGTACGTGGACACCTCGCGGCACACGGAGTCGACGCCGCACGAACGCCATCTGACCGCCCAGGCCCTCTCCCAGGAGCTGGCCGGACAGGGCGCGGACGAGGCGACCTGTCAGGCGGTGCGGTCGGCCGTCGAGGAGCTGCGGCACTCCTCGGAACCGCACGGCAGGGCGCTGTTCGCGCGCGGTGGCGAGGTGGTGCTCGATCCGCCGCTGGCCGAGCGGCCGGCCGGCGGTTCCTCCGCCCGCTGGGCCCCGCTGCCGCGGACGACGCCGCTGCTCGAGCTGGCCGGTGAGGATCCGGTGTGTCTGGTGGCGTACATCGACCGCCGTGGCGCGGACTTCGAGCTGCGCGGGGCGCTGGGCCGCGAGGACGCCGGGTCGGTGACCGGGCGGCAGTGGCCGATCCACCGGACGCGTTCGGTGGACTGGTCCGAGCGGCACTTCCAGCTCGCGGTGGAGAACACCTGGGAGCACAACGCGGGGGAGGTCGCCGAGGCGCTGGCGGCGTGCCGGGAGGAGACCGGGGCGGACCTGGTGGTCCTCGTCGGTGACGACCGGGAGCGGCGCAGTGTGCACGAGCGGCTGCCGCAGGGGGTGCGGGAGCGGACCGTGGAGGCGTCGCACGGGCCGGGCAGCCGGCTGCTCGACGAGGACGTCGAGCGGATCCGCGCGGAGCATGTGCGGCACCGGGCGGAGGAGGACCTGGAGCGGTTCCTGGCGGCGCGGGCGCCGGACGCGGAGGGGCGGGCGCTGGCCGTCGAGGGGGTGCCGGCGGTGATCGAGGCGGCGCGGGAGCATCGCATCGACGAGTTGCTGGTCCGGCCGGACGGGGCGGACGCACACCAGGAGGTGTGGATCGGGGAGGACGCGGATCAGGTGGCGGTGCGGCGGACTGAGCTGAAGACGTTGGGTGAGCAGCATTCGTGGGCCGCGCGGGCGGACGATGCGTTGGTGCGGGCGGCTGTCGCGACGGGTGCGCCGGCGCTGTCGGTCGCGCCGGCGGATGCGACGGTCCGCTCGGACGCGCCCGTCGGCGGCCTCGGCGCGCTCCTCCGCTGGAAGTAGCCCCGTTTTTCCTCGCCCCCGCCGCCCCTACCCTTCCCGTCCCTTCAAGGGGCTCCGCCCCTTGGACCCCGTACGGGGCTTCGCCCCGTTGCGCAGTTCCCCGCGCCCCTATCCAGGGGCGCGGGGAACTGCGCGATCTTTTAGCGGGGTCTGGGGGCGCAGCCCCCAGGGATGGGACGGGTAGGGGCGGCGGGGGCGAAAAACCCTCCCCGCACCCCGCCATACACACAACCTCCCCCGGCGGGTAGGCGTTTCCGCATGAGCCCTGATGTCGACCTGACCGTCCGGCCCCCGGGCCGTCACCTCCTCCGGGACCGCCTGCTCGGCGCGGACCGCCGCCTGTTCGAAGCCGTCGCCGCCCGCCACTGGCCCGGCGCCGACCCCGTCCTCCCCCGCCTCAGCCACGCCGCCAACCACGGCGTACTGTGGTGCGCCGCGGCCGCCGCCCTCACCGCCGCCCGCACCCCCCGCGGCCGCCGCGCGGCAGCCCGCGGCCTCGCCTCCCTCGCCCTGGCCTCCGCCACCATCAACACCCTCGGCAAGCGCTCGGTCCGCCGCACCCGCCCCGTCCTGGACTCCGTCCCGCTCTCCCGCCGGCTCAAGCAGCAGCCGTTCACCACCTCCTTCCCCTCCGGGCACGCCGCCTCCGCCGCCGCCTTCGCCGCCGGCGTGGCGCTGGAGTCGCGCGGCCTGGGCGCGGCGGTGGCGCCGCTGGCTACCGCGGTCGCGGTCTCGCGCGTGTACACCGGCGTGCACTACCCCAGCGACGTCCTCGCCGGCGCCGCCCTCGGCGTCGGCGCCGCCTTCGCCGTACGCGGCCTGGTGCCCACCCGCGACCAGCTCCCCGCCCCCGGCCGGCCCCGCGCGGACGCGCCCGCGCTGCCCGCCGGCGAGGGCCTGGTGATCGTCGCCAACCGCGCCTCGGGCACCTCGGAGCGCGTCCGGAACCTCATGGAGCTGCTGCCGCGTGCCGAGACGGTGGAGTGCGAACCCTCCGACGTCCCCGAGGAGCTGGAGAAGGCGGCGGCCCGTGCCCGGGTGCTCGGCGTGTGCGGCGGCGACGGCACGGTGAACGCCGCCGCCCAGGTCGCCGTCCGCCACGCGCTGCCGCTGGCGGTCGTGCCGGGCGGCACCCTCAACCACTTCGCCCAGGACCTGTGCATCGAGGACGTCCGCGATCTGGCCCGCGCCCTGGAGCGCGGCGACGCCGTCCGCGTCGACGTGGGCCGCTGGTCCACCCCGGAGCGGGACGGCGTCTTCATCAACACCCTCAGCCTGGGCGTCTACCCGGAGCTGGTGCGCGAGCGGGAGCGCTGGTCGCACCGGATCGGCGCCTGGCCGGCGGGGGTGCTCGCGGCGCTGAAGGTGCTGCGCGCCGACCGGCATCCGTTGCAGGCCGAGATCCGGGGCCGCGCGCACCCGTTGTGGCTGCTGTTCGCGGGCAACGGCACCTACCACCGGCTGGGCCTCGCGCCCGGCCGCCGCTACGACCTGGCGGACGGCAAGCTCGACGTGCGGGTGGTGCACGGCGGCCGGCGCCCCGCGCTGCGGCTGCTGTCCGCGGCGGCGGCCGGCCCGCTCACCCGCTCCCCCGCGCACGCCGCCGTACGGGTGCGGCGGCTGCGCCTGGACGGGGTCGCGCCCGGCACGCTGCTCGCGTACGACGGCGAGGTCACCGAGGTGGCGGGCACGGTCACGCTGTTCAAGCAGCCGGAGGCCCTGACGGTCTACCGCCCGCTCTCCTAGACCTGTTGATTCCATTATTCAAGACAACTCGTCTCACCATGCGGTGAACGGCATACGGTGTCACGTACCGTCCCGCGGCCTCGGCGCTGCGGGGCGGCATGTCGTGTACCCGTACGTCCGTACGTCGTGAAGGGGAGAGACGCCATGTCGAAACCGCGGGAGACCGCCGTCTACACGCACGGCCACCACGAGTCCGTGCTGCGCTCGCACACCTGGCGGACGGCCGCCAACTCGGCGGGCTACCTCCTGGGCTCGCTCAAGCCCCACATGCGGATCCTGGACATCGGCTGCGGCCCCGGCACCATCACCGCGGACCTGGCGGAACTGGTCCCGGACGGCCATGTCACCGGCGTCGACCGCGCCCCGGAGATCGTGGCGAGGGCCAGGGCCACGGCGGCCGAACGCGGCCTGGACAACACCGACTTCGCGGTCGCGGACGTCCACGCCCTGGACTACCCGGACGACACGTTCTGCGTGGTCCACGCGCACCAGGTGCTCCAGCACGTCGGCGACCCGGTCCGAGCGCTGCGCGAGATGACGCGGGTCACCAGGCCCGGCGGCTTCATCGCCGTACGGGACTCCGACTACGCGGCGATGACCTGGTACCCGCTGGTGCCCGGTCTGGACGACTGGCTGGATCTGTACCGCCGGGTGGCGCGCGCCAACGGGGGCGAGCCGGACGCGGGGCGGCGGCTGTACTCCTGGGCGCTGGCGGCCGGGCTCACCGACGTGACGGCCACGTCGAGCACCTGGACCTTCGCCACCGAGGAGGAGCGGGCCTGGTGGAGCGGGCTGTGGGCGGACCGAACCGTCGCCTCCGCGTACGCCGACCGCGCCACCTCGGGCGGTCACGCCACCGAGGAGGAGCTGCGGGCGGTGTCGGGGGCGTGGCGGGAGTGGGGGCGCAGCACCGACGGCTGGTTCGCCGTCCTGCACGCGGAAATTCTGGCCCGCAAGGAAGTCTGAACGAGGAGTTAGGGGCAATAAGAACCGCAGGAGGTACAACAATCATGGTTCCCATTCTGCTGGTTCTTCTGCTGGCCCTCATTCTCTTCGGTGCCGGCTTCGCGGTGAAAATCCTCTGGTGGATCGCGCTCGTGGTTCTGGTGGTCTGGCTGCTGGGATTCCTGGTGCGCGGTACGAGTTCCTCCGGCTCCCGTGGCCGATGGTATAGGTGGTAACGGAAAGTACGACCGGGCCCCCGCGGGAATTCCCGCGGGGGCCCGGTCGTGCTCTCGTGCGAGAGGGGCCGGGGCGCGCGTCGCGCGCCCCGGCTCAGTCGCGCGGCAGCAGCGGGCCGAGCGGCCCGAGGTCCAGGTTGAGATCCTCGGGCCGCAGGCCGTAGCGGTCACGCAGCTCGGCCATCCGGTCCTCGAGCAGCATCAGCGTCAGCCCGATGCGCTCCTCCTGGTCCTCGGTGAGGTCCCCGGTGTCGAACCGGCGCACCGCCTGCCGCTCCATGAGCTGGCGCAGCAGTTCGACGACGGTCAGCACCAGCTTGATGAGGTCGCGCTCGACGGTGTCGGGCTCCAGCTCCATCCGCCGGCGCGGCCGCCCGTCGCGCGCGGGCGCCGGGTCGGTCCCACCGTCGGACGCGCCGTCGATCCAGCCGCCGCTCTCGCCGTTGATCCCGCCCTTGATCTCGCCGTTGATCCCGCCGTTGATCTCGCCACTGCTCTCGCTGTCGGTCATGGTCATTCGGCCTCCGGCCAGGGCGAGGGGACGTTCTCGTTGACGGAGCTGATCAGGGCGTTGAGATCGATGCGCACGAGGTCGACGTCGGCGATGCGCAGGGTGATGTCCCCGGTGATCACCACGCCGCCCGCGAGCAGCCGGTCGAGCAGGTCGACCAGCGCGATCTCCCGGCGTTCGACGACCGTCACGTCCGCTCCCCCGTGCTCTCGTCGGCGAGCCCGGTGAACGAGTACGCCGCCCACGGCCCGGTCAGTTCGACGCGAATTCCGGGGGTGTCGTCCTTCGTACGGTCGACCAGGGTCACGAATTCCTCGGACCGCGCCCGCGGCACGAGATAGGCGGCATTCAGCACATTACGGCCCGAGGCCCCGGAAAGCTGGGGGTTCTGCGGGGCGTGCAGCCGGGAATCCTCGGCCTGCGCGGAAAGCCGTTCGTGCAGTCGGCGGGCGAATTCCTCGACCTGCTGCCACTGTTCCTCGCGGGCCGTGGTGCGCATACGGCGCTGCCGGAGGTAATCCCGTCCGGACCTGGCCTTCGGGGCGGGAGTTCCGGTGCCGGCCTCCGCCGCCGCGCCCCCGCCGCCGCCCGCGTCCTCGTCCGGATTCTCCATGAAGATCTTGACGCCCCATTCGACGCGGCCGTCCAGCCGGTCGAGGGCGTGCCGGAACGCGTCCTCGCGCTTCTCCATCATCACGCGGACGGCGCTGTCGTCGCGGAACACGGTGGCCATGCGCAGCGGCAGCGGGGTGGTGACGCCGGTGAGCGCGTCGATGACGTTCTGGTGGGCGCGGGCCGTGGCGGTGAGCCAGTCCAGGTCCTCCAGACGGGTCCGCAGCGCCTCCTCGGCGAAGTCGGACTCCGGGACCTGGCTGACGACGGCGATCAGACCGTGGTGCTCCAGCTGGCGGGCCGGAGCGCCCGCCACCCCCCTCAGCTCGGCCTGGAGGGGGGCGGTGAGGGGGCGGCAGACGGCGTAGACGTACCGCAGCGCGGTCATGGGGACTCCTCCCTGCGGGGGGTGCGGGGGGCGGCACCCTCGGCGAGCTCGTGCTCCCCGCCGTGAGTACCACCCTCCAGCCGCTCCAGTCGGGCGCGCAGCTCGGCGTTCTCCCGCCGCAGCTCGTCGTGGCGGGCACGGGAGGACAGCGCCGGGTCGCTCTCCCACCAGTCGATGCCCATCTCCTTGGCCTTGTCGACGGAGGCGACGACGAGGCGCAGCTTGATGGTGAGCAGTTCGATGTCGAGCAGGTTGATCTTGATGTCGCCCGCGATCACCACACCTTTGTCGAGCACCCGTTCGAGGATGTCGGCCAGGTTGGCGCCGCTCGACGGACCCCCGTAGGGGTCGGGGAATCTCGCGGGGGACGTCATCGCCGGCTCCCGGAGGCGAGGCGCTCGTCCTCGGGCTCGGGTTCGTCCTCGGGCTCGGCCTCGGACTCGTCCTCGGGTTCGACCTCGTCGGTCTCCTCCTCGTAGTCCTCCTCGGGCTCCCGGTCCTCGGCGTCCTCCGTGCCCTCCTCGTCGTACCCGGCGTCCTCGTCCTCGTACTCGGCCTCGGGCTCCTCCTCGTAGGCGCCCTCCTCCTCGTCCTCGTAGCCCTCCTCGGGCTCGTCGGCGGAGTCCTCCGGCTCCTCCGACGCGGAATCGGACCCGGGCTCGGGCTCGGACTCGTCGGCGCCCTCGTAACCGTCCTCGGGCTCCTCCTCGCCCTCGGCCCGCCGGCCGGCCTCCTCTTCCTCCTCGGCGACCGCGTCCTCATGGCTGCGCACGACCTCGCCGTCGCGGATCTCGCCGCGCCAGCCGTCCGACGCCTCGCCCTTGAGGGTGAGGAAGCGGACGTAGTTCTTCAGGTCGAGCCGGGCCCGGCGGCCCTGGGCGCGCCAGATGTTGCCGGTCTTCTCGAACAGCCCCTTGGGGTAGTACTCGATGACCAGCAGCACCCGGGTGAGGTTCTCCCCCAGCGAGTGGAAGGAGACGACGCCCTTGGTGGTGCCCTTGGCGCCCTCCGAGCTCCAGGAGATCCGGTCGTCGGGGATCTGCTCGGTGGTCTTCGCCTTCCAGCTGCGGTTGGACCAGAACACCTTCAGCTGCCAGTCGGAGCTGGTGTCGTCGGCGCGGTTCGCGCTCTTGACGCCCTTGGCGAAGGTGCTGAAGTCCTGGTACTGCGTCCACTGGTCGTAGGCGGTGCGCAGCGGCACGCCCACGTCGACGGACTCCAGGATGACGGTGGGCTTCTGGCCCGCTCCGCCGCCCTTGCGCTTGCCCTTGCCTCCGGTGAGGTTCTTGAAGGCGTCGGTGACGCTGTCCTTGGCCCGGCCGGCGCCCACCTCCAGGGCGGAGCGCAGCGGCCCCTTGCCCTCGGCGAGCTTGCGGCCGCCGTCCAGGGCGAGCTTGGCGAAGCCGGGGCTGTTGCCCTCGGCGATGTCGTTGAGCTTCCCGGTGGTCTCGCCGAGCTTGCGGCCGAGTCCGGCCAGCGCGCGCTCGGCCTGGGCGCCGAGATAGCTCTGCAGTTCGCTCTTGAGGCGGTCGACCGCCTCGCTGCGGGCGACCCCGGAGAGGCCTCCCGTCGCCTTCCCGGCCGCGGATCCCACGGTGTCGGCCATGGTCACCGCCTCCCTTCACCGGACTGGCCGCCGGTGGAGCGGCGTGCGGCACCCTTGGCCGCGGTGGTCTTCTTGGCGGGCGCCTTCTTCGCGGTGCGCGCGGTCTTCTTCGCGGCGCCCGCGGCGCCCCCGGCGCCCTCGGCCGCCCGCTTGGCGGGCGCCTTCTTGGCCGCCTTCCGCGCGGGGGCCTTCTTCGCGGGCCGGCGGCGCGGAGCCTCGTCCCCGTCGTCGCCGGACCGCTCGTCGCCGGACCGCTCGTCGGAGTCCCGGTCCGCGCGCTCGTCGCGGTCCTCGGCGGACCCGCCGTCGTCCCGGTCCCGCTCGTCGGCCTCCTCGTCGTCCTCCCGGCCCCCGCCGCCCGTACCGGGCAGATCCGTGGCCTTGGAGGCGACGCCGGAGACCTGGTCGCGAAGCTGACCGGTGCGGTTGTGCAGCCGGTCGGCGATGCCGGAGATCTGCCGTTCGACGAGCGCGCCGGAGGCGGCCTTGCCGACCCCGCGCAGATCGGTCCGCAACTGGTCGCCGATCTCCTTGAACTGCGGGTTGTTCTTCAGCTGCTGGTTCACCAGATCGGCCACCGCGCGCGGGCTGAGCTGCATCTTCTTGCCCGCCACGAGCGTGCCGACGGCGAACGCCATCTTCATCTTCTTCGTACGTCCAAGGACGTACCCGGCCCCTACGGCGAGGCCCAGAGCCACTCGGTTCATCATGCCGTCCCGTTGCCTGTCGACGATGTACGGCCCATGCCGATCTCCATGCGGTCCAGGAGCGCGTCCTCCTGCGTGTCGAACTCGTCCTCAGTGATCTCGCCCGCCTCCAGCCGCTGCTCGAGCTGTGCGAGCTCGGCCCGGATGTTCGCCGGGTCGTAGTATTGGCGCTCGGCCTCGGCGACCACCTGTCTGATCGCCCAGAGGCTGCCGCGCGCGGGCGCGAACGGCAGCAGCAGGACCTCGCTGAGCAGTCCCATGGCTCACTCCTCGGCCGCCACCGTGCCGGTCGGCGTCGCGGCGGGCTCGGCGGGGCCGGGCTCGACGAAGCTGTAGGGCGGCAGCGGTCCGTTGACCCGCAGTTCGAGGTGCGGGTTGTTCTTGCGGACCTCCTCGACGGCCTCCACGAAGCGCGCGGAGGCGTCGCGGGGCACCAGGAAGGAGACGTTGGCGAGCCAGCCGGTGGACTCGGGGCCCGGGCTGACCGCCTCGGCGGCCGGCTCCAGCTGCCGCCGGACCTCACCGGCGTCCGTCGCCTCCAGGCGCTGCACGGCCTGTGCGACCATCTCGCCGAGCCGCAGCTTGTCCTCGTAACTGCCGCCGCCGGAGCGCCGGTTGGACTCCGCGAGGGCGCGCAGGTCCGGGTTCTCGGACATCACCCGGTGCAGTACCGCCTCCTCGTCGTGGCTGGCCTTGACGTTGTACTCGACGCGGCCGTCCAGGGCGGTCAGCCGCTCCCGGTAGTGGTCGGCGCGCTCGTCGAGCACCTGGGCGACGGCGTCGTCGTCCGGGGCGAGGCTGCCGAAGCGCATCGGCAGCACCGAACCGCCCGCGCCCGCCTCGCCGAGGACGGTCTGGTGGGCGAGCAGGTCCCTGCGCTTGGGGCGCAGCCCCTCGGGGGCGTCGCTGACGATGGCCGTCAGTCCGCCGCCCGTCACGGTCCTGAGCGGGCGCGGCGGATCGCCGACGCCGGCCAGTTCCTCCGGGAGCGAGGGGTGCGAGCCCGCGGCGATGCCGTAGACGTACGTGCTCACTCCGACTCCTCCTTCTTGCGCGCGGGGGCGGACCTGCGGGCCCGCGGCCGCGACTCGCTCTTGCCCTCGTCGCCCCGGCTCTCGTCACGGGCCTGGCTGAAGGCGTCGGATATGGTCTGCGCGGCGCCGGAGAGGGCGCCCTTGGACTTGCCGCGCGCGCCGGACTCGGTCATCTCGCCGACCAGTTCGGGCAGGCCGGTGCTCTTGTTGGGGCCCGACTCCAGGTCGAGCCGGTTGCAGGCCTCGGCGAAGCGCAGATAGGTGTCGACGCTGGCCACGACGACCCGGACGTCGATCTTCAGGATCTCGATACCGACGAGGGACACACGGACAAACGCGTCGATCACCAATCCCCGGTCGAGGACGAGCTCAAGGACGTCGTAGAGGCCGCTGGAGCCGCCTCCGCCTCCGGACTGCTGGGCCGGAACTACGGTCATACCGGTGATGCCTCCTTCTGTGACGTTTCGTGTTCGCGGGGGAAGCGCGCGGTCGCTCAGCCGCCCGACCGCCGGTCGGCCCGGCCCCGCTCGTAACGGCGGACCCGCCGGTAACCGGCCAGGTCGCCGTCGGCCGTGAGCTCCACCTCGTAACTGGCGAGCAGGCTCATCGTGTCGGGGACCCGGGACAGCTCCAGCACCTCGATCTCGAGGCTCCAGCCGTCGTCCGTGCGTGTGAACGACGACACGGATTCGGCCTCCAGGCCGGTGAGTTCCACGAACTGGGCGCTTCCCTTGCGCACGACTTCCATGGGTGTCAGGGATTTTCTTCTCTGGGGCTCTTTGCCCTCTTCGGATGCTTTGGACGTGTTGCTCTCTTCGGATGAATCTCGTGAATTCGATGCATGGGATGTGTTCGACATGGCCACCTCGTAAAGCGGGTGCCCCGCGTCTCTCCCGCAAACCTGTGGGGGCGGTTTTGAGACAGGGGTTCGCCGCCCCGGGCGCCGATGACCACTCGGGGCGAGCCGGTGACTCCGCGCTGTTGTCGTGCGTGGGGGGTCCGCGGAGTCCTGCGGAGAGTGCGGTCAGCGAAGGGCGTCGAGCCGGCGGCGGGCCGGGCCCAGGGCGCGGCCCCTGCGCAGCAGGCCGCGCCAGGGGTCGGTGCGGGCCTGGTCGGCGGCGTCGGCGAGAGTCCAGCGGCGGGCGTGCAGACCCGGGTCGTCGAGCTGGTCCCAGGACAGCGGTGCGGCGACGGGGGCGCCGGGCCGGGCCCGGACGCTCCAGGGGGCGACGGCGGTCTGCGCGTAGGCGTTGCGCTGGATGTCGAGGTAGAGCCGGTCGCCGCGGTCCTTCTTGCGGGCGGCGGTGGTGAGCCGGTCGGGGTGGGCGGCGGCGAGCGTGTCGGCGACGTCCCCGGCGAAGGCGCGCACCTCGTCGAAGCCGTGCCGCCCGTTGAGCGGGACGACGACGTGCAGGCCCCGGGAGCCGGTGGTCATCGGCGCGGAGGGCAGTCCGAGCGCGTCGAGCAGCTCCCCGAGGTGGTGGGCGGTCTCCCGGACCAGCGGGAAGTCGTCCTCGCCCGACGGGTCCAGGTCGAAGACCAGCCGGTCGGGGCGGTCGAGGTGACCGGTCCGGGAGAGCCAGCGGTGCAGGGTGAGGCTCGCCTGGTCGGCGAGGTACACCAGGGTGGCGGTGTCCTGGCACAGCGGATGGCAGACGGTGCCGCCCTCCTTGGCCACCTCGACCCGCGCGACCCAGTCCGGAGCGTGCGCGGAGACGTTCTTCTGCATGAAGCGCGGCCCGCCGACGCCGTCCGGGTACCGCTCCAGCATGAGCGGCCGGTCGCGCAGCTGCGGCAGCAGGTACGGGGCGACGGCCCGGTAGTACGCGACCAGATCGGCCTTGGTGTACTCCGGGCCGTCCCCGTCGTCCGGCGGCGGGAACAGCACCTTGTCCGGCCGGTGGATCTCCAGGGTGCGCCGCCCCGCCCGTACGCTCCGCCCGCCGCTCATGTCAGCGCACCACGGCCTGTTCCACCAGCAGCCGGGCCGCCGCCGCGATCGACTCCGCGTCGATGCCCGCCGCGTGCAGCTGTTCCTCCGGCGTCGCGGACCCCGGCATGTTGCGCACCGCGAGCCGGACCAGGCGGGGTACGGGGCGGCCGTCGCCGAAGGCGTCGAGGACCGCGTCCCCGATACCGCCCTCCTCGTGGTGGTCCTCGACGGTGATGAGGCAGCCGGTCTGCTCGGCGGCCTCGCGCAGGGTGCGCCGGTCGACGGGCTTGACCGAGTACAAGTCGACGACCCGGACCTTGATGCCTGCCTCGGCCAGCGTGTCGGCGGCGGCCAGCGCCTCGTGCACGGTGACCCCGGCGGCGACCAGGGTCAGCCGGTCCTCGTCGGAGGAGCGCAGCACCTTGCTGCCGCCGACCGGGAACTCCTCGTCGGGCCCGTAGAGCACGGGGGCCTCGCCGCGCGAGGTGCGCAGATAGCGGATGCCGTCGAGGCCGGCCATGGCGGCGGTGAGCTTGGCGGTCTGGTTGGCGTCGCACGGGTACAGCACCGTCGAGCCGTACACGGACCGGAACATCGCCAAATCCTCCAGGCCCATCTGCGACGGCCCGTCCTGACCGATGGCGACGCCCGCGTGCGAGCCGTTGACACAGATCCCGGCGCCGCTGATGGAGGCCATGCGGACGAAGTCGTAGGCGCGGGAGAGGAAGGCCGCGAAGGTCGACGCGTACGGCACCCAGCCGCGGGTGGCGACACCGACCGCGGCGGCGATCAGCTGCTGCTCGGCGATGTAGCACTCGATGTACCGCTCGGGGTGCTCCTTGGCGAAGAACTCCGCGCGCGTGGAGTCGCCGACCTCGCCGTCCAGGGCGACGACGTCGCCGCGGGCGGTGCCGAGCGCGGCGAGCGCCTCGCCGAAGGCGTTGCGGGTGGCGACCTCGTCGCCCTTGTCGTAGCGGGGCAGCTCGGGCGTGCCGGTGGGCACGGAGTGCAGCGCACGGGCCTCGGGCGGCGCCTGCACCGTGACCCGCAGGTCGCGGACGCCGCCCAGCTCCTCGATCGCCTCGTCGGCGTCCTTCACCGGTTTGCCGTGCAGGCCCTCGCGGTCCTCGGTGGCCTCGACGCCCTTGCCCTTGAGGGTGCGGGCGAGGATCACCGTGGGCTGCCCGGTGGTGGAGCGGGCCTCGCCGAAGGCGCGGTCGACGGCCTCCACGTCGTGGCCCTCGACCTCCACGGTGTGCCAGCCGAAGGCCTTGAAGCGGCGGGCGTAGGCGTCCAGGTCGTGCCCGTGCCGGGTGGCGCCGCGCTGGCCGAGCCGGTTGACGTCGACGATCGCGGTGAGGTTGGCCAGGTTCTCGTACCCGGCGTGCTCGGCGGCCTCCCAGACGGAGCCCTCGGCGAGTTCGCTGTCGCCGCACAGCACCCACACCCGGTAGTCGGCGTGGTCGAGCCGCTTGCCGGCGAGCGCGATGCCGACGCCGACCGGGAGCCCCTGGCCGAGCGAGCCGGTCGCGGTCTCCACCCAGGGCAACTGCCGGGGCGTGGGGTGCCCTTCGAGGCGGCTGCCCTGCTTGCGGAAGGTCAGCAGCTCCTCGTCGTCGACGACGCCGACGGCCTTGTACGCGGCGTAGAGCAGCGGAGAGGCGTGGCCCTTGGAGAGCACGAAGCGGTCGTTGGCGGGGTGCTGGGGGCGCTCGAAGTCGTAGCGCAGGTGGTGGGCGAGCAGGACGGCCATCAGATCGGCGGCCGACATCGAGGACGTGGGGTGCCCGGAGCCGGCGGCGGCCGCGGCACGCACACTGTCGACGCGCAACTGCTGCGCGAGCTCGGTCAGTTGCTCGTTGTTCATGAGGTCTTCCCGCTCCCGTTCTTCGCGTTCTTGTCGTGTGTCCCGCTGCCGTTCCCGCCGTTGCCGTTCTTCCCGCTCTTCGACTTCTCCGGGGCCCCGGGCATCCGCGCCAGCTCCGGCGAGTCGGTGTCCAGGGGCACCGACCAGGACCGTACGAGGCCCAACTGCACGCCCTGGCGCGGCAGTACGGCGTCCAGGAGCCAGTCGGCGGCGACCCGGATCCGGTTGCCGGGCATCGCGGCGAGGTGGTAGCCGCGGGTGACCGCGCCGGCCGGCAGACCGGACAGCGGGATGCCGAGCGGGTTGGCGGCGGCCTTGACCCCGCCGAGGTCGACGACGAAGCCGAGGTCGCGGTGGCGGTAGGGGCGCGGATCGCCCTGGCCGAAGGAGGCGGCGATGTTGTGGGCGCAGGTCTTGCCCTGCCGCCAGGCGTGCTGGGCGGTCATCGGGTAGTACGTGCCCGGATCCTCCAGGTTGGGCACGGCCGCCGCGTCGCCGCAGGCGAACACCTCGGGCCGGCCCGGCACTTGAAGCGTGGGCTCGACCAGCAGCCGGCCGCGCTCCAGGGTGAGCCCGGTGGACTCGGCGAGCGGGTCGGGGCGGACGCCGACGCACCACACCAGAGTGCGGGTGTCGACGAACTCGCCGTCGGTCAGCAGCACGCCCTCGGAGGTGGCCTCCTTCACGGAGGTGCCCATCCGCACGTCGACACCGCGTTCGCGCAGCACCTTGTCGGCGGTGCGCGAGAGCCGTTCGTCCAGCTCGGGCAGGACCTTCTTGGCCACGTCGAGGAGCAGCCAGCGCGGGCGCATCCCGGAGCGCAGCGGGTGGTCCTTCACCAGTTGATCGGTGAACATCTGTCCCTGCGCGGCGACCTCGGTACCGGTGTAGCCGGCGCCGACCACCACGAAGGTGCAGCGCGCGGTGCAGGCCTCGGGGTCGTCGGAGGCGGCGGCGAGTTCCACCTGGCGGGTGATGTGGTCGCGCAGGTAGAGGGCCTCGGGCAGGCCCCGGAAGCCGTGCGCGTGCTCGGCGATGCCGGGGATGGGCAGCAGCTTGTTGACGCTGCCGGCGGCGAGCACCAGCCGGTCGTAGCCGAGCGTGCCCTCGTCGCCCTCGGGGTTGGTGTAGTGCACCGTGCGGGCGTCGAGGTCGATGCCGTCGGCCTCGCCGAGCACCAGTTTCACCTTCGGCAGGGTGCCGGAGAGGGAGACGGTGACCCGGCGGGCCTCCAGGATGCCGGCGGACACCTGGGGCAGCAGGGGCAGGTAGAGGAAGTAGTCCGTCGGGTTGAGCAGGGTGATGTCGGCCTTGCCCCGGGCCAGCTTGGACAGCGTGCGGGCGGTCTGGTAGCCGGCGAATCCGGCTCCGATGATCAGAATGCGGGGTCGGCTCACGATTCGCCTCCGGCGGTGGTCGGCATGGGCTGGTGCCCCGTGGTCTCTGGTGTCCGGTGCTCGAACTTTCCGCGTCCCCCTGGTCAGGTCGGCCAAACGTGGCCCGGCCGGGGCGGCGCCGCGCGGGGCGGTATGTGGAGGGGCGCGGGGGGCGCGTTTCTCTCGGCAGGGGGCCGCGTTTCGCGGTATGCGGGGCGGTTACCCGAACGGATGACCGACCCCACCCCCGTCGCGGAGGTACCCCATGCCCGAGTACGGCTATTTCCTCTCCTGCGAGGAGCACGGCCCCGCGGATCTGATCGACCAGGCGCGGATGGCCGAGCAGGCCGGTTTCCAGGCGCTGTGGATCTCGGACCACTACCACCCGTGGCACGACGCGCAAGGCCAGAGCCCGTTCGTGTGGTCGGTGATCGGGGCGCTCTCCGAGGCGGTGTCGCTGCCCATCCAGACGGCGGTGACCTGCCCTACGGTCCGTACGCACCCGGCGGTCGTCGCGCAGGCCGCGGCGACCAGCGCGGTGATGACGCAGGGACGGTTCCGGCTGGGCGTCGGCACGGGCGAGGCGCTCAACGAGCACATCCTCGGCGACGCGTGGCCGCCGGCGCATGTGCGGATGGAGATGCTGGAGGAGTCCATCCAGGTGATGCGCCGGCTGTTCACCGGCGAGGAGGTCAGCCACCACGGCACGCACTACACCGTGGAGAACGCCCGCCTGTACACGGTCCCCGACGAGCCGGTGCCCATCGACATCTCCGGCTTCGGCCCGGCGGCCACGTCACTCGCCTCCCGGGTGGGCGACGGCTACATCACGATGATGCCGGACGAGTCGATGGTCGAGCAGTTCCGCAAGGGCGGCGGCGGCGCGAAGCCGGTGAGCGGCGGCACGAAGGTCTGCTACGGCACCGACAAGGACGCGGCGGTCCGCACGGTCCGTGACCTGTGGTTCAACGAACAGCTCCCCGGCGAGATGGGCCAGGTGCTCCCCTCCCCGAAGCACTACGAGCAGCTGAAGCCCCTGGTCACGGAGGACATGGTCCGCGACAACCGGGTCTGCGGCGACAACCCCGAGGAACACGTCCAGGCCCTGACCGCCTTCGCCGAGGCCGGCTTCGACCGCGTCTACGTCAACCAGATAGGCCCCGACCAACGCGGCTTCTTCGACTTCTACCGCACGAAGGTGCTCCCGCAGCTGACCTGACACAGCCCGGGCCAAGGACGGGAAGGGCGGGGGCGGCGGGGGCGAAAACGGCCAACTACCCTGACCCCCATGGAGATTATGGGAGCCACGCTACGCATCTGCGTCGACGACCTGGAATCGTCGATCCCCTTCTACGAGCGGATCGCCGCCGCCCCCGCCCTCCGCTTCGAACGCGGAGGCGTCAAGGTCGCCGCCATCGGATTCTTCCTCCTCATGAGCGGCCCCCAGGCGGAACTGGACATCCTCCGCAAGGTCACCGCGACCATCGCGGTCAAGGACGTGGAGGAGGCCCACCAGGACCTCTCCACCCTCGGCGCGCAGATCATCGCCGGCCCCGTCCCCACCCCCGCGGGCCGCAACATGATCGTCCGCCACCCCGACGGCTCGATCTTCGAGTACGTCGACCGTGCGGCCACCTCCTGACCCCACCACCCCCCCTCAGTCGCCGCCCGCCCGCATCCGGAAGTCGTAGCGCGCGGGCAGCGGCTCCCCCTCGCCCGCGACCCGCGCCCACAGCTCACCCAGCACCTCCTCCCCCTCCCGCAGATCGGGCACCTCCACCCCACCGTCGCACACGGCCCGCGCCCCCGCCCGGTCCCCCTCCGCGAGCAGCAACCGCGCCCCGAGCAACCGGAACCGCCCCCGCTCGCGCACCCGCTCCGGAAGCCGCTCCCAGACCCCCCGGGCATCCGCCACCCGCCCCGCCCCCAACAGGGCCTCGAGCGCCTCCCGTCCCAGAGCAGCGACGACGGCCTCACCGGCATGGGGCTCTCCGCACAGCTCGTCGTACGCCTCCGCATACCGTTCCGCGGCCCGCTCCCCGTCCCCCGCCACCCGGTCGGCGACAGCGAGACACCGCAGCAACGGCCACCGCACGGCCGCACATCGCAGCGCCCGCTCCCAACTGCGCACGGCCTGCGCCCGGTCACCGGCGTGCCACTGGGCGACCCCGAGGTGGTACTCGGTCGACGGCCCCGCGGGCGCGGTCTCCAGCATGTCCCGCCAGTGCGGGGCGACGAGGCTCTCCCCGGGCACCCCGGGCACCCGCGGCTCCGGCAGCGCCCCCGACCGCGACAACCGCACCCACGGCTCCTGTGCCTCGCCCAGCGTGCTCTCCTCGAACGGCGTACCCGGCAACTTCTCCCCCGCCCGCAGCACTTCGAGCGCACCCCAGCCGGACCCGACGGCGAGCACCTCGCCGGGCTCGGTGTCGGCGCAGGGCAGCCACGCCTCGTACGCCGCCGCGACGCGCGCGTGCGGCAGCGCCGCGTCGAGCCGCCGCTCCACCTCCGCCCGGGCCCCGGCCCAGTCGGCGCCGTGCACGGCGTCCGCGTCCGCCGCGAGCGGCCCGTAGGCCTCCAGCCAGCTGAACTCACTCCGCTCGTCGAGGCGTACGTGCTCCAGCTGGGTGCGGGCCAGGCCCGCCTGGATCTCGCAGTAGCCGCCGGTGCCGGGTTCGGTGAGCCACTCCTGCCAGCGCCGGCCGCCGGACCGGGCGCCCCAGACGAACAGCTTGCGGCCGCGCAGCGCGGCGGTGGACGTCTGCACGAGGCCGTGTCCGCTGTCGTCGAGCGCGGCGATCCAGCGGCGGGCGTCCTCGGGCAGCTCGTAGAAGTAGTCCGCCGCGTGCGGGCTGTTGAGCGGGTACGACCGGTCGGCGCCCGCCCACTCGGGCACGGGCACCCTGCGCAGCCGGCGTTCGTAGCCGAACTGCCACGCCTCGTCCGCGGGGGCGAGGACCCGGCACTCCTCCGGGACGGCGATGTTGGACCACCAGTAGACCGGCACCGGGCGGTCGTGCGGGTTGCGGACGCGGACCCCGACGTAGAGGAAGTCGGAGCCGTCCGGCAGCCACAGGTCGACCTGGAACGGCAGGTCGCGCAGCCGTTCCCACTCCCACAGCCGCAGCATCTCGCCGCCGTCGGGGGCGGTGACGCGGGCGGCGTGCAGGGGTGCGCAGGAGAGGGTGGTGTGGCCGGTCGCGCCGATGTTCCACTCGATGCCGCCGGAGTACCAGGCGCCGTTGAGCGCGAAGTTGGCGGGCTGGAACACCGGGTTGCGGTAGAGGAGTTCGCGTCCGGTGGACAACTGGAGGAGGGAGACGACGCGGCCGCCGAGGCCGGGCAGGACGGTGGCGCGCAGCCGGTCGTTCTCCAGGACGAGGGCGTCGAGCGTGCGGGGTGCGCGTTGTCTGCCGTAGCCGTCGCGGAGGGGGGTGGGCAGGACGCTGTCGAGGGGGGCGTAGCGGATCTGCCGGGCCATGTCGCGGGGCAACCCTTCGAGGTCCCGTTCGTCGACGTGGTGGGCCTCGTCGAGCGGGGTGAGGGGCGGCAGCGGGTTGGCGGGGCCGAGGTCGGCGGCGGGCAGGGTCACTGCGGCACGTCGGATCGTCGTCACCCGGTCATGGAACCCGCCCGTCGGCGCCCGGACCAGGGGGCGTTCCGGTCAGGATTGGGCAAAGGCGGCCCCGGCCGGCGCCTTCCCGGCGGTGCGGGCCCAGCGTTCGTGGTCGCGCCAGGCGCCGTCGATGAACAGGAAGTCGGGCGAATAGCCCTCCAGCCGGAAGCCGCAGCGGCGGGCGAGCGCGACGGAGGCGGCGTTGCCGGGCTGGACGTTGATCTCCAGTCGGTGCAGGCCGAGGGTGGTGAACGCGTGCGCGACGACGAGGTTCAGGCCCTCGGTCATCAGGCCGCGGCCGGCGGCGTGGGCGAAGGCGCCGTAGCCGAGGGCGCCGCTGAGGAAGGCGCCGTGGACGATGTTGTTGATGTTGATGTAGCCGGCCAGGGTGTCGTCGGTGCGGTCGCAGACGAGGAAGCCGGCCTTGGTGGGGTCTTCGATGAGGCGGCCGGCGTAGGCGCGGTAGGTGGGGGTGCTGTCGGGTGGGAACAGCCAGGGGTGGTGCAACGCCTTGCTCTCCCGGACTCGTCCGGTGAACTCGGCGGCGTCGTCGTAGGAGAACGGCCGTATCCCCACGCGGTCGCCTTCGGCGAGATAACGAACGGTCACGTGTTCACTGTACGACGTGGTGCCCGTCCCCCCGGGGGCAAGCCCCCGGACCCTCACCCGCGCCCCTGATAGGGGCGCGGGGAACTGCGCGAAACGGGGCCAAGCCCCGTGCCCGGGGTCCAAGGGGCGCAGCCCCTTGAAGGGACGGGACGGGTAAGGGCGGCGGGGGCGAGAAAAAACCGGCTCACGTCCCCCGCAGCCGCAGCCGCTCCACCCCCCGCAACCCGAAAACGTCCCCGTACAACCCCAGCTCCGCCTCCAACGCCCGCACCGTCGTCTCGGCACGACGGAACCCGTGCCCCTCCCCCTCGAACGTCAGATACGCGTGCGGCACACCACGCCCCGCCATCCGTTCCAGCAACCGCTCGCACTGCTCCGGCGGACAGATCACGTCGTCGAGCCCCTGCAACAGCAGGAACGGCACCGTGATCCCGTCCGCCCGCTCCACCGGCGACCGCTCCGCGTACGCCGGGGCCCCCACCGGCCCCACCAGCCCCTCCAGGTACCGCGACTCGAAGTCGTGCGTACCCCCGTCCGCCCAGCCCAGAAGGTCGAGCACCGGATAGCGGATCGCCCCGCACGCGTACACGTCCGTCGTCGCCAGCGACACCGCCGCCGTCCAGCCCCCCGCACTGCCGCCCCGCACGGCGAGCCGCCGCCGGTCGGCGGTGCCCTCCTCGGCCAGGGCGAGGGCGACGGCCGCGCAGTCCTCGACGTCGACGACGCCCCACTGCTCCCGCAGCCGCTCGCGGTACTCCCGCCCGTACCCCGTCGAACCGCCGTAGTCGACCTCGGCGACCCCGATGCCGCGCGAGGTGAAGTAGGCGATCTCCAGGTCGAGGACGACGGGCGCCCTGCTGGTGGGGCCGCCGTGCGCCCACACCACGTAGGGCGGCAGCTCACCGCCGGGCGCGGTGTGCCCGGGGTCGTGCGGCGGGTAGAGGCGGGCGTGGATGTCCCGTCCGGCGGGCCCGGTGAAGGTGCGGAGCTGCGGCTCGGGGTAGTAGGCGGGGTCGACGGGGTCGTGGGGCGCGGCGCCGATGACCCGAGCGTGTCCGGTGCGCGCGTCGAGTTCGATCACCGCGGGCGCGCTGCGCGGTCCCGCGCCGACGCCGACGATCCGGCTGCCGTGCACGGCGAGCGTGGGGGCGAACTCGCTCCAGGGACCGGCCGCGTCGACGACCTCGCCGGTCTCCGGGTCGAGGATGCCGAGCACGCTGGTGCCCCGGCCGTGCAGGACGGCGACCGGTCCGTCCGCCAGCGGGGCGAACCAGCGCTGCCCGACCGTCCACAGGGGGCCGCCGAACTCCTCCTCGCGCGGGCAGAGTTGCTGGTGCCGCCCGGTGTCGTCGAGCCGGTACGGGTTCCACCAGCCGCTGCGGTCGGAGACGTAGAGCAGGGTGCCGTCGGCGGCCCAGTCCGCCTGGGCGACGGATTCCCCGGGTCCGCCCGCGACCGTGCGGGGGTCGTGCAGGAGGCCGTCGTCGCCGACGTCCGCGACGAGGAGTTCGGTGCCGTCCCACGGCATCCTGGGGTGGTCCCAGGCCAGCCAGACCGCGCGGCGGCCGTCGGGCGAGAGGCGGGGGCCGGTGACGAACCGGTGCCGGGCGGGGGTGAGTTCGCGCACTGCGCCGCGGTCCTCGGCGGCGGAGCCGTCCAGCGGTACGGCGACGGCCACCCGCCGTACGTCGGACGGCCCCTCACCGGTGAACTCCTCCAGGACGCACCACACTTCGTCCCGCTCCGCACGCATCACCGGGTCCACCCAGCGCAGTCCGCCGCCGACCGGCGAGAGCGGGGTGAGCGGACGCGGCACGGCGCCGGGGGCGTCGGGTTCGTGGGCGTACAGCCGCTGGTCCGCGCCCTCGCTGAACACCACCAGCGGGCCCTCGGCGCGCATGACCCCGGCCCAGGGGTGGCCGCCGTACTCGTGGACCCGGCTGCGCACGTTCCAGGGCGCGGGCAGCACGGACTCCTCCGTGCCGTCGGCGGT
The DNA here is from genome assembly GCF_036226765.1 of Streptomyces sp. NBC_00670. Lineage (NCBI taxonomy): Bacteria > Bacillati > Actinomycetota > Actinomycetes > Kitasatosporales > Streptomycetaceae > Streptomyces > Streptomyces sp. NBC_00670. Next base: position 6,117,679 of record NZ_CP109017.1, on the reverse strand, counting down.
GCGCCGCACGAGGGTGCGGCGGCCGCCCTCGGTGGGGCGCGGCTCGGTCCACCAGGGTTCGTCGCCGACGAAGCCGACGTGGTCCGGCCGGCCGTCGTGCGCGGCGGCCGTGGCCGCGTCGATCGGCGAGGGCCAGGTCCCGTAGGGGAGGGTGTGCACCATGTCCGGGCCCTCCTCAGGCCGTACGCAGGAAGCGGTCGAGGACGTGGACGCCGAAGTGCAGCGCCTCGACGGGGACGCGTTCGTCGACGCCGTGGAACATCGCCTGGTGGTCGAATCCCTCGGGGAGCCTGAGCGGGGCGAACCCGTAGCCGGTGATGCCGAGCCGGGAGAACTGCTTGGCGTCGGTGCCGCCCGACATGCAGTACGGCACGACGTGCCCCTCGGGCGCGAACTCCTCGACGGCCGCACGCATCCTGGCGTAGGTCGGCGAGTCCACGGGGGCCTGCAGGGCGACCTCGCGGTGCTCGAACTCCCAGTCGACGTCGGGGCCGGTGAGTCGGTCGAGGGTGGCGCGGAACTCGTCCTCGCCGCCCGGCAGGAACCGTCCGTCCACCTGGGCGACGGCCTCGCCGGGGATGACGTTGACCTTGTAACCGGCTTCCAGCATGGTCGGGTTGGCGCTGTTGCGGACGGTGGCCTCGACGAGGGCGGCGGCGGGGCCGAGCTTCTCCAGGAGGGCGTCCACCTCGGCGGCGGCGTCTTCCGTGCCGCTCGGGTCGGCCTCGATGCCGCTCAGGCCGGTCCTGGTGCCGCTCAGACTCGTCTCGATGCCGTAGAGCGCGGCGAGTTCGGTGAGGGCGGCGCGGACGGTCGGGGTGAGCCGCAGCGGCCAGCGGTGCTCGCCGATGCGGGTGACGGCCGCGGCGAGCCGGGTGACCGCGTTGTCGTGGTTGACCTTGGAGCCGTGCCCCGCGCGCCCGCGCGCGGTGAGCCTGAGCCAGCCGGTGCCGCGCTCCCCCGCCCCGATGGGGTAGATGCGACGCCCGGCGCCGTCGTGGAAGGTGTACGCGCCGGACTCGCCGATGGCCTCCGTACAGCCCTCGAACAGCCCGGGGTGGTGGTCGGCGAGGAAGCCGGAGCCGTCCACGGCGCTCGCCTCCTCGTCGGCGGTGAACGCGATGACGAGGTCACGCCGGGGGCGCACGCCCGCGCGCATCCAGTCGCGGACGACGGCGAGGATCATCGCGTCCATGTTCTTCATGTCGACGGCTCCACGCCCCCAGACCACGCCGTCGCGCACCTCGCCGGAGAACGGGTGCACGCTCCAGTCGTCCGCCTGCGCGGGGACGACGTCGAGATGACCGTGCACGAGCAGGGCGGGGGCCAAGGGGTCGGTACCCGTGAGGCGCGCGACGACGTTGGCGCGCCCCGGGGTGCGCTCGAGGAGCACCGGTTCGAGGCCGGCGTCGGCGAGCTGTTCCGCCGCGTACTCGGCGGCGGGCCGCTCGCGGCAGTCGCCGCCGCCCCGGTTGGTGGTGTCGATGCGGATGAGATCGGAGGTGAACCGGACGACTTCGTCCAACGCCCGCTCTCCGACGCGGTGTTCCGTGCTTCCTGCGTCAGCCATACTGCTCCTCCACGGCGGCCGAGGCGATCGTGGTGACCGCCTTGAAGGTGCGGATGCCCTCGTACATGGTGGCGCTGGTGTACGCCACCTTGCGCTCGCCGACGCGGTCGACGCCCGGGACGACGGTGGTGGCGGCGGCGAGATGCTCGGCGTCGAACTCCAACGCGAGGGTGAACGGCCCGTCCTGCGCGGGCGCGTGGCGGACGGCGAGGGCGGCCGCCTCCTTGGCGGCGGCGCGGATGTCGGCGGCGGTGCGGGCGGGGGTGCGGCAGACGGCCGCGTACCGGGAGACATGGTCCTTGACGGCGACCTTCAGCGCCTCGGGCGCGTAGCCGAGAGCGTCCTCGCAGGCCACGTCGTCGCCGGTGACGAGCACGACGGGGACGCCGTACTCCGCGGCGACGTGCGCGTTGAGCAGGCCCTCGCTGGCGCGTACGTCGTTGAGCCAGACGCCGGTGATCTGGTTGGCGAGGTAGGTGTGGGCGAGGACGCCCTCCATGCCGGCGCCGGCGTGGTAGCCGAGGAAGGCGATGCCGTCCACGTCCCCGTGCTGGACGCCTTCGACCATGGAGAGGGACTTGTGCCGGCCGGTGAGCATCTCGGCGCGGTCGTCCAGCTGTTCGAGGAGGAGGTTGCGCATGCTCCAGTGGGCCTCGTTGATGAGGACCTCGTCGGCACCGCCGTCGAAGAACCCCTGGACGGCGGCGTTGACGTCACCGGTGAACAGGGTGCGGCAGCGTTCCCACTGGGGGGTGCCGGGCAGCACGTCCGCGGGCCAGGTCACCCCGGTGGCGCCCTCCATATCGGCGCTGAGGAGGATCTTCATGCCGAAACGGTACGCGTTCTCTTTGCGTTTTTCGCCCCCGCCGCCCCTCGTTCAGGGGCGGCGGGGCTGTGTCGATGTGCGGCTCCGCCGCGTGGGCGCGAATCGGGGCGAACCCTCAGTCCTCATGCCCCAGGTGAAGGTCCCGCTCCGTCCGCCCGCCCCCCGCCATCCTCAACACCGTGGCCACCGGCGGGTACCCCGCCGCGATCACCGTGTACTCCCCCGACGAGAGGTCCACGAACCGGAACACCCCGTCGGCCCCCGTCGTCACCGAATCCACCACGTTCCCCGCGGCGTCCAGCAACGTCACCCTCGCGTCCTCCACCGGCCGCCCGCCCCCCGCCCGCACGGTCCCCCGCAACACCGCCCCACCCGCGAGCTCGACATCCTGCCGGGTCTCCCGGGACGCGTGCACGGTGACCGGCAGCGCCGCCGGCCGGAACGCGGGCGCGCTCGCCGCGAGCGTGTACTCGCCCGCCACCAGCTCGGTGATCAGATAGCCGCCCTCCGCCGCACTCCGCGTCGTACCGACGACCTCACCGTGCGCGTTGGTGAGCGTCACCGTCGCGTCCCGCACGGGCGTGCCGTCGGCGGTGAGCACACTGCCCGCCAGCCGCCCCGCACCCCCGAGCACCACATCGAGCTCGACCGGCCGCTCGCCGACCGTCACGGACACCGCCTGCGGCTGGTGCCCGCCGGCCGCCGCGATCAGCACGTACGCCCCCGGCCCGGGCGTCGCCAGCGCGTACCGCCCGTCCTCCCCGCTCGCCCCGCGCCCGATCTGCGCGCCGGTGACGTCGATGAGGGTGAGCGCCGCGCGCGGCACGACGGTGCCGTCGGGATGCTGCACGCTGCCGCAGACGGGCACCCCGGCACCGTAGGAGAGACGGGCCTGCGGGACCTGCCCGGCGGCGGGGGCTTCGGTGGGGGTGGGGTGGGACACCAGCGGTTTCTCCTTGAGGAAGCAGGCGATGAGCAGCCCGAGGACGAGGACCGGCACCAGATAGAGGAAGATGCGCGGCATCGCATCGGCGTACGCGCGCACATACGCGTCGCGCAGCGCGGGCGGGAGCGTGCGCACGAGTTGCGGGGTGAGCGACTCGGGGTCCGGCAGCCCGCGGCTCGCGTCGTGCGGGAGCCGGTCGCTCAGCGCGTCGGTGAGCCGCTGCGCGAAGAGCGTGCCGAAAACGGCGGCGCCGACGCTGCCGCCGATCTGCCGGAAGTAGTTGTTGGCGCTGGTCGCGGTGCCGAGGTCGGCGGGGCGCACGGCGTTCTGCACGGCGAGGACGAGCACGGGCATCACCATGCCGATGCCCGTGCCGAGAACGGCCATCCAGATGCTGTACTGCAGCCGGGGAGTGTCGGTGCCGAGCCCGGACAGCAGCCACATGCCGACGGCGGACAGCGCGCTGCCGAGCAGCGGGTACGGCTTGTAGCGGCCGGTGCGGCTGATGAGCTGCCCGCAGACGATGGAGGCGCCGACGATCCCGGCCATCATGGGCAGCATCAGCAGCCCGGACTCGGTGGCCGAGACCCCGTCGACCATCTGCAGGAAGGTCGGCAGATAGCTGGCCGCGCCGAACAGGGCGACGCCGATGACCAGTCCGACCAGCGCGGTGACGTTGAACACCGAGTCCCGGAACAGTCGCAGCGGGATGAGGGGTTCGGCGGCGAACCGCTCAGCGATCAGGAAGAGCACGGTCGCCAGGACCGCCCCCGCGCCGAGCCCGAGGACGACACGGGAGCCCCACGCGTACTCGGTGCCGCCCCAGCTCGTCAGCAGCACGAGGCAGGTGGAGGCGGCGGCCAGCAACAGCGCCCCCGGCACGTCGAGCCGGGCCCGGCGGTCGGGCTTGGGCAGCTTGAGGACGACGGCGACGACGGCGAGGGTGACCAGACCGAACGGCACGTTGACGTAGAAGCACCAGCGCCAGGAGAGGTGGTCGGTGAAGTAACCGCCGAGCAGCGGACCGGCGACCGAGGCGAGCCCGAACGCGGCGCCGATCGCGCCCATGTAGCGGCCGCGTTCACGGGGCGGCACGATGTCCGCGATGATCGCCTGCACGCCGATCATCAGCCCGCCGGCGCCGACGCCCTGGACCGCCCGGTAGGCGATCATCTGGTCCATGCTCCCGGCCCGGCCGGCCAGCGCGGAGCCGGCCACGAAGACCAGGATGGCGAACTGGAAGACGCCCTTGCGCCCGAAGAGGTCACCGGCCTTGCCGTAGACGGGCAGTCCGATGGTCGCGGTGAGCAGATACGCCGTGACGGCCCAGGACATCTTGTCCAGCCCGTGCAGCTCGCCGACGATCTTCGGCAGCGCGGTGGCGACGATCATCTGGTCCAGCGCGGCGAGCAGCAGCGCGAGCATCAGCCCGAGGAAGACCAGCCGGACCCGGCCCGGGGTGAGCGGGGCGTCCGGGGGCGGAAGCGGCGGCTCGGGGGCGCGCGGGGGCGCGAGTTCCACGTCCTCCTGCGCCAGAGTGATCCCACCCACGAAACGCTCCCCTCACCGCACCCTCCGCGCCCTGCCCGCGCCCCCACACAACTCCGCCCCACCACACGGAGTTACGGCACGAGAACCGGCAACGAGAAGATCCACCCGATCCGGTGAGGGAGAGGGGAAGAGAAGGGGGCTCCCCCACGCACCTCCGGGAATCACGGCGAGGGGGAGGGGGCGGAGCCCCCTTGACAGCAGGGGCTACGCCCTACTTCTCCGTCTCCGCGGCGAGCCGCGCAAGCACCGCGTCGTAGATGCGGCCCAGCCCTTTCGGCGCGAACGTCTTCTCGAAGAACCCGCCGATGCCCCCCGCCCCGTTCCACGTCGTCGTGACGACGACCCGCGCCCGTCCCTCACCCGCCGGCGTCACCCGCCAGGTCGTCACCATGGACGAGTTGCGGTCCTTCTCGACCAGCTCCCCGTCCGTCGGCTCGCTGACCTCCAGCAGACAGTCGCGCACCCGCTTGCTCGTGGCCTGGAGCTTCCAGTGGACGAGGGTGCCCTCGCCGTCGCCGCCCTCACGCACCTCGTACTCGCTGAAGTGCTCGGGCAGCAGCTTCGCGCGCGTGCCGGTGTAGTCGGCCAGGGAGTCGAACACCTTCTCCGCATCCGCAGCGATGACCCGCTCGGTGGTGGCCTCGACCTGCGCCATGACGTTCCTCTTCCTGTACGTGTGACGGGGGTACGGCCAATCCCACCACACCCGGAGTCGCGGGCGGACGCGGACCGGGACCCTACGCGCCCGCGCTCCGGCGCACGCGCCGTCCGCCGCGCCGGGCGGGAGCGCGGATCCGCCGGAAAAGCCCCAGGCCGGGACCACCTCCCTCGGATATCGAACATACGAACGACACCGCTCCCACGATCAAGGGAACGTATGTTCTATTCTGTGGGCGCAGCACTACCCGAGGAGGCGCCATGCGCTGGGAGAACCTCACCACCGATCCCACCGGGGACCGCGCCCGCGACGCCGCGCTGTTCGGCGCGGACGCGGTGACCACACGTACGTTCGACACTCCCGAGTTCCGCGGGATCACGTTCCACGAGGTGCGTGCCCGTTCGATCGTGAACCGGGTGCCGGGCGCCTCGCGCATGCCGTTCGAATGGACGGTCAACCCCTACCGGGGCTGCACGCACGCGTGTGTGTACTGCTTCGCCCGCAAGACGCACAGCTATCTGGACCTCGACACGGGCATCGGCTTCGACTCGCAGATCGTGGTGAAGGTCAACGCCCCCGAGCTGCTGCGCCGGCAGCTGACCTCGCCGCGCTGGGGCGGCGAGCACATCGCGATGGGCACCAACGTCGACTGCTACCAGCGGGCCGAGGGGCGCTACCGGCTGATGCCGGGGATCATCGCCGCCCTGCGCGACCGCGCCAACCCGTTCTCGATCCTCACCAAGGGCACGCTGATCCTGCGCGACCTGGACCTGCTGAAGCAGGCGTCCGAGGTCACCGACGTCGGCATCTCGGTCTCCGTGGGATTCACCGACCCCGCGCTGTGGCGCACGGTCGAGCCGGGCACCCCGGCCCCGGAACGGCGTCTGGAGGTGGTGCGCGTGCTGAGCGAGCACGGTATCGGCTGCGGGGTCCTGATGGCCCCCGTCATCCCGTTCCTCGGCGACCACCCCGACCAGCTGCGGGCCACCGTACGGGCGATCGCCGCGGCCGGGGCGACCTCGGTGACGCCCCTGGTGCTGCATCTGCGGCCGGGGGCGCGCGAGTGGTTCATGGCCTGGCTGGAGCACCACCATCCGCACCTCGTGCGCCGTTACGAGCGCCTGTACGCCGCGGGCGCCTACGCCCCGACGTGGTATCAGCGCCGGATCACCCGTCAGGTGCACGAGCTGGCGCGGGAGTACGGGATCGGCCCCACACGCTCGGGCATGCCCCGCCGGATCCGGCCCGCCGAGCCCGCGCCCGACCATGCCCTCGACCCGACGGCGGCCCCCGGCCCCATCCAGCTCTCCCTGCTCTGAGCCGCTGATCCCGCCGCATTCGGCCACGTGCGACGGCAGACGGCAGCCGGGCGCTTCCCGCGGCCCGATCGGCTGAAATTCCGCGGAACGGGTTCCCCAGGGGACGCTTCCCGGGACGATGCGGCGAGGACCGTGCCCTTCCCAGGGCACCGATTCCGCGTCCTGTCCCACGTTCCGGGAGGCCCGGCATGAGAAGAACCGCAGCGGTGCTGTGCGGTGCGGCGGTCGTGATGGCGGGGCTGCCGGCCGGCGCCCCGGCCGCGGCGAGCGCCGCCCCGCGCGCCGTGACGACCGCCGGCGCGAGCGCCACCGGCACGGCGAAGCTCGCCTGGAAGAAGTGCGCCACCGGCGACTACCCGACCCTCCAGTGCGCGACCCTCAGGGTGCCGCTCGATCACGCGAAGCCGAACGGGCGGAAGATCACGCTCGCCCTGTCCCGCGTCCCGCACACCGCGCGCACCTACCAGGGCCCGCTGCTGGTCAACCCGGGCGGGCCGGGCGGCAGCGGGCGGAGTCTCGCCGGGTTCGTCGCCTCCTCGCTGCCCAAGGCGGTGGCGGCGCAGTACGACGTGATCGGCTTCGACCCGCGCGGCGTGGGCGCGAGCACCCCCGCGCTGGACTGCGCGCCGGGGCACTTCGCCCCCGTGCGCCCCGACACCGTGCCGCGCACGCCCGCGCTCGAGCGCGCGAACCTCGACCGCGCACGCTCCTTCGCGCGGGCGTGCGGCGCCACGTACAAGAAGCTGCTGCCGTATCTCGACACGGTCAGCGCCGCGCGCGACATGGACGCGATGCGCCGGGCGCTCGGCGCCAAGAAGATCAACTACTTCGGGTACTCGTACGGCACCTATCTCGGTGCCGTCTACGCCAAGCTGTACCCGCAGCGGGTGCGGCGGCTGGTGCTCGACTCGATCGTGGACCCCAGGGGCGTCTGGTACGACGACAACCTCCAGCAGGACTACGCCTTCAACGACCGGCACCGGGCGTTCCTGGCGTGGATCGCCGAGCACGACGAGACGTACGGGCTCGGCACCGACCCCGCCCGGGTCGAGACCGAGTGGTACGCGATGCGCGCGGCGGTCGCCGCGCACCCGGCCGGGGGCAGGGTCGGCGCCGCCGAGCTGGAGGACACGTTCATTCCGGGCGGCTACTACGACGGCTACTGGCCCTACCTGGCCGAGGCGTTCGCGGCGTACGTCCACGACAAGGACGCGGACGCGCTGGTCGACGCGTACCAGACCTTCGGCGCGGTGGACGCCGCGGGCGACAACGGCTACAGCGTCTACACCTCCGTCCAGTGCCGTGACGCGGGCTGGCCGCGGGACTGGGAGCGGTGGCGCGAGGACAGCTGGGCGGTGTACTCCAAGGCGCCGTTCATGGTCTGGAACAACGCCTGGTACAACGCCCCGTGCGCGTTCTGGCCGACCCGGGCGAAGCAGCCGGTCGACGTGGCCAACGACAAGCTCCCGCCGGTGCTGCTGTTCCAGGCCACCGACGACGCGGCCACGCCGTACGAGGGCGGGGTGACGATGCATCACCTGCTGCGCGGTTCCGGCCTCGTCGTCGAGGAGGGCGGCGGGAACCACGGCATCACGCTGAGCGGCAACGCCTGCCTGGACGACCGCCTGGCGGCGTACCTGCGCACCGGCAAGGTGCCGCACGGCCGCGGCGAGGCCGACGCGACCTGCGCCGCGCTCCCCGCGCCGAAACCGCTCCCGGCCGAGACGACGTCCGAGGCGTCCAAGACCTCAAAGACGCAGAAGACGCAGAAGTCGCCGAAGACGTCCAAGGCGGCCTCGAAGCCCTCGCGCGGCGCGGCACTGCACGGGCTGCTCGGCTTCCGGGGCTGAGCCCGGCCGCCGCGGAACCGGCGGGGGCCGGGCGGCGGGCCGCGTTGTCAGACCCATGGTCCACCATGGATCCATGAGCCTGCCGACCCGCATCCCGGCCCCCGCCGGGGTCGCCCCCGCCGCCCAGTACAGCCATGTCGTCGCCGCCACCGGACGGTTCGTGGCCGTCTCCGGCCAGCTCGCGCTGGACGAGGACGGCACGCTCGTCGGAGAGGGCGACGCGGCGGCGCAGGCCCGTCAGGTCTTCGAGAACCTGCGCCGCTGTCTGTCGGCCGCCGGTGCGACCTTCGACGACGTGGTGAAGCTGACCTTCTTCGTCACGGACATGGCACACATGCCCGCGATCCGCGCGGCCCGCGCCGCCCACCTGCCCGACGACCGGCTGCCGGCCGCCTCCGCGATACAGGTCGCCGCGCTGGTGCGTCCCGAGTTCCTGATGGAGATCGAGGCGCTCGCGGTCGTGGCTCCGTAGGTCATCTCCCGTCCCCGCGCGGGCCGTTGGCGCCCGCCGGCCCGGACGCTCACCGGGCGCCCGGGATGCGGCCCAGGGCCCGGACGGCCGCCTCGGCCAGGGCGGGGTGGGCCAGGGCCTCGCGCAGGACGGGGACGGCGCGGGGGTCGCCGAGGGTGCCCAGGCCCTCGACGCAGGCCAGGGCGACACGGCGGTACGGGTCGTGCGGGCGCAGCCGGCGGCGCAGCGTGGTGATCAGCGCCGGGACGGCCTCGGGGGCGCGCAGTTCCGTCAGCAGGCGCACGGGGTACAGGGCGTAGGCGACGCGGAGTTCGTTGGTGGCGAGGGCGGCGGCCGCGCGGGCGGTGCGGGGGTCGTCCAGGCGGGCCAGGGCGTGGGCGGCCGAGGCGCAGCGGGGCGGGTCGCGGTGGTTGAGCAGGAGGACGAGCGATTCGAAGGCGCGGCGGTCACCGGCCAGGCCGAGGCGGAAGGCGGCGAGTTCCCGGGCCCACAGCGGGCGGCCGGGTGCGGTCAGGACGGCCGCGAGGTCGTCGGGGTCCTCCGTGGTCACCAGGCGCTCGAACTCCGGGCCGCCGCCCGCCTCGCGCCGTAAGCGCTCCGTGAGTGATCGCAACTCTTCGTCCATGGACGAGAGAGTAGGCGCGGTGCCGCGCGCGTGGGACGCGGATCACGAACAACCGCAACCCACGAGGTCTGGCGGGCTCATTACCGGTGAGTTAATCTCAGACGAGCGAGTTCACCCACTCGCAGCAGTACACGTACTCCTCATGGCGGTTTGGTGACGCAGCCGTTGTGAGGACGGAGCAGTCGGTTCGGTGCCCAGCCTTCTTTCCGGGCACCGCGGTGCGACCCGGCCTGGGGACAGGGCCGGTCGGAGACCGCACACCCGTACTCCTGACCGCAGCACCTTCCGCACGCACGCATCCTGCGTGCGTCCCGCACGCATCCGGTGCGCCGGACGGCGCAGAACGGGCGTGTTTCCCGTCGTCACCCACCTTCCTGGAGTCCCGCGATGGCCACTCCCCTCTCCGACACCTCCCTGTCCCCGCTGCGCACCGTCGCCGTCGTCGGCCTCGGCACCATGGGCACCGGCATCGCCGAAGTCCTCGCCCAGGCCGGCCGCGAGGTCGTCGGCATCGACCTCAGCGAGGCCGCGGCCACCCGGGCCGTCGCCGCCCTGGAGGCCGCCACCGCCCGTTCCGTGGCGCGCGGCCGGCTCACCGAGGAGCGGCGCGGCGACGTCCTCGCGCGCTTCCGCACCTTCACCGACCTCCAGGCGGCGGCCGACGCCGATCTGGTGATCGAGGTGGTCCCGGAGTCGTACGAGATCAAGCAGCAGGTGTTCCGGGAGCTCGACGCGGTCGTGCGCCCGGAGGCGATCCTGGCGACCGGCACCAACGCGCTCTCCGTCACCCGGCTCGCCGCCGAGTCCGCGCGCCCCGAGCGCGTGCTCGGCCTGCACTTCTTCAACCCGGCCCCGGCGATGCGGCTGGTCGAGGTCGTCTCCTCGGTGCTCACCGCCCCCGCGGCCGTCGCCGCCGTCACCGACCTCGCGCTCGACCTGGGCAAGGAGCCGGTCGCGGTCGGCGACCGCCCCGGCTTCGTCGCGGACGGGCTGCTGTTCGGCTACCTCAACCAGGCCGCCGCGATGTACGAGGCGAAGTACGCCTCCCGCGAGGACATCGACGCCGCGATGAAGCTGGGCTGCGGTCTGCCGATGGGCCCGCTCGCGCTGCTCGACCTGATCGGCGTGGACACCGCGCGTACGGTCCTGGAGGCGATGTACGCCGCCTCGCGCGACCGGCTGCACGCCCCCGCGCCCATCCTGCGCCAGCTCAGCGAGGCGGGGCTGACCGGCCGCAAGTCGGGCCGCGGCTTCTACACCTACGAGGCGCCCGGCAGCGCCACGGTCGTGCGGGACGCCCTCACCCCGCTCACCGGCGGTCCGGCCACCGGCACCGCCCGCCCCGTCCGCGCGGTGGGCGTCGCCGGCAGCGGCACCATGGCGTCCGGGATCGCCGAGGTGTTCGCCAAGGCGGGCTACGACGTCGTCCTCGCCGCCCGCACCGGGGAGAAGGCGGCGACCGCGCGGGCCAGGATCGGGAAGTCGCTCTCCCGCTCGGTGGACAAGGGCCGGATGACGGTGGAGGCGGCCGCGGCGGCCCTGGACCGGATCACCCCGGCCGACTCCCTCGACGCCTTCGCCGACGTCGACCTCGCGGTGGAGGCGGTGGCCGAGGACCTGGAGGTCAAGAAGCAGCTCTTCACCACGCTGGACAAGGTGTGCAAGCCGGGCGCGGTGCTGGCCACCACCACCTCCTCGCTGCCGGTCGTCGCCTGCGCCCGGGCCACCTCGCGCCCGCAGTCCGTGATCGGCATGCATTTCTTCAACCCGGCCCCGGCGATGAAGCTGGTCGAGGTGGTCCGCACGGTGCTGACCTCGGACGAGACGCACGCCACGGTCCGCGAGGTCTGCGGGCATCTGCGCAAGCACCCGGTGGACTGCGGCGACCGCGCCGGGTTCATCGTCAACGCGTTGCTGTTCCCGTACCTGAACAACGCGGTGAAGATGGTCCAGGAGCACTACGCGACGCTCGACGACATCGACGCCGCGATGAAGCTGGGCGGCGGCTACCCGATGGGCCCGTTCGAACTGCTCGACGTGGTGGGTCTTGACGTGTCCCTGGCCATCGAGAAGGTGCTGCACCGCGAGTTCCGCGACCCGGGCCTGGCGCCCGCCCCGCTCCTGGAGCATCTGGTGGCCGCGGGCTGCCTCGGCCGCAAGACGGGCCGCGGCTTCCGCGAACATGCCCGGCGCTGAGCGGCCGGGGCGGGCGCGGCCGGGGCGGGCGCGGCCGGAGGCCGTGCAGTCGGAGGCCGCGCGGCCCGGCGCGGGTGGCACGGAGTGCCCCGACGGCCGGTTCCCGGCGGGGCGGGAGTGGGGCGGGCTGCTCGATCCGGCCGCCCCGTCCCGTCCCCCGCACCCGCCTCCCGGAGGGCCGGTAAACCGGGGACATGCCCACCAAGCTGCGCACATGCAGTACGTTCAGGGCATGCCCCAGTCCGCCAAGTCCTCACGTATCGCCGCCTCGGCCAGCGCGCCGGAGAGCGCCGCCGGCAGCCGCGCCGCCGCCCAGCGGCTGAAGATGCGCCGCGAGTTGGCCGCGGCGGCCATGGAGCTCTTCTCCACGAAGGGGTACGAAGCGACCACGGTCGACGAGATCGCGGCGGCCGCCGGGGTCGCCCGCCGGACCTTCTTCCGCCACTTCCGCTCCAAGGAAGAGGCGATCTTCCCCGATCACGACGACACCCTGGTCCGCGCCGAGGCGGTGCTCAACGCCGCCCCCGCGCACGAGCACCCGCTCGACACGGTGTGCCGCGGCATCAAGGAGGTCATCCGGATGTACGCGGCCCAGCCGGAGATCTCGGTGGCCCGCTACCACCTGACCCGCGAGGTGCCGACGCTGCGGGAGGCGGAAATCGCGTCGGTCGCCCGCTACGAGCGGCTGTTCACGCGCTATCTGCTGGGCCACTTCGACGAGCGGGCGCACGCGGACGACGCCAACGACGATCCGCTGCTGGCCGAGGTCGCCGCGTCGGCCGTGGTCACCGCGCACAACCACGTACTGCGCCGCTGGCTGCGGGCGGACGGGCAGGGCGACGTGGAGACACAGCTGGACCACGCGTTCGCGATCGTCCGGCGGACGTTCGGCACGGGGATCGGCGCCGGCCGCGACACGGCACCGCCCGCGACGCCCCCGGCGACCACGGCCACGCAGGGCGAGGTCCTGGTCACGGTGGCCCGCACGGACGCCCCCCTGGACGAGGTCATGCGCACGATCGAAGCGGCCCTCCAGGCCCGCCGCTAACCCCGCGCCCGGCGCCGCGCCCCCTAAGGGGCGCGGGGAACTGCGCGAGCAACCACCCACCCACCCGCACGTCCGGGGTCAAAGGGGCAGAGCCCCTTGAGGATGGGACGGGTAGGGGCGGCGGGGGCGAGAAAACCGCACGCGAGTCGCGCCCCCACCCCCACCTGATCGATCATCGCTCACCTGAGCGCAGAAAAATTCACCTGAGACCATTTCTTGGCACTCCGTGCCTTGCGCCCTGGCACACCGTGCCATACGTTGGACATGTCCGAGCGACCGGCGCACGGCGCAATGTCCGTACGCCGGCCCTGTCCCCGGCGGCCCCGCCGCCCGCCCGGACGCCTGCGTCACAGGCACCCCTCGCGTACCCAGCAACCCCGAGCGCGCCACCCGCGCGCCGAACGCGCACCCCAAAACCTCGCCGAACCGACGGCACCCCTCCCCCAAGCCACCATTCCGCCGGAGGCCCACCGTGAAGGAAATCCTGGACGCGATCCAGTCGGGGACGGCCACGTCCGCCGACTACGCCGCACTCCCGCTCCCCGACTCGTACCGCGCGATGACCGTGCACAAGGACGAGACGGACATGTTCGAGGGCCTCGACACCCGCGACAAGGACCCCCGCAAGTCGCTCCACCTGGACGACGTCCCGCTCCCCGAACTCGGCCCGGGCGAGGCCCTGGTCGCCGTGATGGCCTCCTCGGTCAACTACAACTCGGTGTGGACGTCGATCTTCGAGCCGCTCTCCACCTTCGGCTTCCTGGAGCGCTACGGCCGCGTCAGCGAACTCACCAGGCGCCACGACCTGCCGTACCACGTCATCGGCTCCGACCTCGCCGGCGTCGTCCTGCGCACCGGCCCCGGCGTCAACTCCTGGAAGCCCGGCGACGAGGTCGTCGCGCACTGCCTGTCCGTCGAACTGGAGTCCTCCGACGGCCACAACGACACGATGCTCGACCCCGAGCAGCGCATCTGGGGCTTCGAGACGAACTTCGGCGGCCTCGCCGAGGTCGCGCTCGTCAAGTCCAACCAGCTGATGCCCAAGCCGGACCACCTCAGCTGGGAGGAGGCCGCCGCTCCGGGCCTGGTCAACTCCACCGCCTACCGGCAGCTCGTCTCCCGCAACGGCGCCGGCATGAAGCAGGGCGACAACGTGCTCATCTGGGGCGCGAGCGGCGGACTCGGCTCCTACGCCACACAGTTCGCGCTGGCCGGCGGCGCCACCCCGGTCTGTGTCGTCTCCTCCCCTCAGAAGGCGGAGATCTGCCGGACCATGGGCGCCGAGGCGATCATCGACCGCAACGCCGAGGACTACCGGTTCTGGAAGGACGAGCACACCCAGGACCCCAAGGAGTGGAAGCGGTTCGGCAAGCGCATCCGCGAACTCACCGGCGGCGAGGACATCGACATCGTCTTCGAGCACCCCGGCCGCGAGACCTTCGGCGCGAGCGTCTACGTCACGCGCAAGGGCGGCACCATCACCACCTGCGCCTCGACCTCGGGCTATCTGCACCAGTACGACAACCGCTACCTGTGGATGTCGCTGAAGCGGATCATCGGCTCGCACTTCGCCAACTACCGCGAGGCCTGGGAGGCCAACCGGCTCATCGCGAAGGGCAAGATCCACCCGACGCTGTCCAAGGTGTACCCGCTCAAGGACACCGGCCAGGCGGCGTACGACGTGCACCGCAACCTCCACCAGGGCAAGGTCGGCGTGCTGTGCCTGGCGCCCGAGGAGGGGCTCGGCGTGCGCGACGAGGAGAAGCGCGCCCGGCACGCCGACGCCATCAACCGCTTCCGGAACATCTAGGAGGCGCACATGAGTGAACGTCACAAGGACCGGCCGTGGCTCATGCGCACGTACGCCGGTCACTCCACCGCCGAGGCGTCCAACGCGCTGTACCGGCGCAACCTCGCCAAGGGCCAGACCGGACTGTCGGTCGCGTTCGACCTGCCGACGCAGACCGGCTACGACTCCGACCACGTCCTCGCCCGCGGGGAGGTGGGCCGGGTCGGGGTGCCGGTCGCGCACCTCGGTGACATGCGCCGGCTGTTCCAGGACATCCCGCTGGAGCGGATGAACACCTCGATGACCATCAACGCCACCGCCATGTGGCTGCTGGCGCTCTACCAGGTCGTCGCGGAGGAACAGGGCGCGGACGTCACCAAGCTCCAGGGCACGACGCAGAACGACATCGTCAAGGAGTACCTGTCCCGGGGGACGCACGTCTTCCCGCCGGGCCCCTCCCTCCGCCTGACGACGGACATGATCGCGTACACGGTGTCCCACCTGCCCAAGTGGAACCCCATCAACATCTGCAGCTACCACCTCCAGGAGGCGGGCGCCACGCCGGTGCAGGAGATCGCGTACGCGATGTCCACCGCGATCGCCGTCCTGGACGCCGTCCGTGACGGCGGCCAGGTGCCGCAGGAGCGCATGGGGGACGTCGTCGGCCGGATCTCCTTCTTCGTCAACGCGGGCGTCCGCTTCGTCGAGGAGATGTGCAAGATGCGGGCGTTCACCCGCATCTGGGACCGCATCACCCGCGAGCGGTACGGCATCGAGAACCCCAAGCACCGCCGCTTCCGGTACGGCGTCCAGGTCAACTCCCTGGGGCTGACGGAGGCGCAGCCGGAGAACAACGTCCAGCGGATCGTCCTGGAGATGCTGGCCGTCACCCTCTCCAAGGACGCACGCGCGCGTGCCGTGCAGTTGCCCGCGTGGAACGAGGCGCTGGGGCTGCCCCGGCCCTGGGACCAGCAGTGGTCGCTGCGCATCCAGCAGGTGCTGGCGCACGAGAGCGACCTGCTGGAGTACGAGGACCTCTTCGAGGGGTCGACGGTGATCGGCGCGAAGGTCGACGAGCTGGTCGAGGCGGCGTTCGCGGAGATCGAGCGGATCCAGGAGATGGGCGGCGCGATGGCCGCCGTCGAGTCGGGCTACCTCAAGTCGCAGCTGGTCGCCTCGCACGCCGAGCGGCGAGCCCGGATCGAGTCGGGCGAGGAGAAGATAGTGGGCGTCAACGCCTTCGAGGGCACCGAGCCCAATCCGCTGACCGCCGATCTGGACACCGCGGTCCAGACGGTGGACCCGGCGGTGGAGGCCCGTGTCGTCGCCGCGCTCCAGCACTGGCGGGACACCCGCTACCAGCCGCCGTTCAACCACCCGCGCCCCTGCAAGGCGCTGGAGAAGCTGCGGGAGGCCGCCAAGGGCACCGACAACCTCATGGAGGCCACCTTGGAGTGCGCCCGTGCCGGGGTGACGACCGGCGAGTGGGCGGGGGCGCTGCGCGAGGTGTTCGGCGAGTTCCGGGCGCCCACCGGGGTCTCGTCCGCCCCGGTCGCGGTGACCGCGGAGGAGGGCTCGGCCCTGTCGCGGGTGCGCCGCCGGGTGGAGCTGACCGCGCGTGACCTCGGCGTCGGCAAGCTGCGGTTCCTGGTCGGCAAGCCCGGCCTGGACGGGCACTCCAACGGGGCCGAGCAGATCGCCATACGGGCCCGGGACGCCGGCTTCGAGGTGGTCTACCAGGGCATCCGGCTCACCCCCGAGCAGATCGTGGACGCGGCCCTCGCCGAGGACGTGCACGCGGTGGGCCTGTCCATCCTCTCCGGTTCGCACGCGCAACTCGTGCCGGACGTCCTTGAGCGGCTGCGCGCGGCCGGCGCGGCCGACATCCCGGTGATCGCCGGCGGGATCATTCCGCACGCCGACGCCGAGAAACTGCGGGCCGCGGGAGTGGCCGCGGTCTTCACCCCGAAGGACTTCGACATCACCGGGATCATCGGCCGTATCGTCGACGAGATCCGCCACGCGAACCAGCTCGAACCCCTGCTCGAACCACAGCCCGAGCCCCGGCCCGACCCCCTGGAGGTCCCCGCATGACGACCGTCAACCGGCTCCGCCCCCGCCGCTCCTGTCTGGCCGTTCCCGGAAGCAATCCGCGCTTCCTGGAGAAGGCGCAGGGCCTCCCGGCGGACCAGGTGTTCCTGGACCTGGAGGACGCGTGCGCGCCGCTGGCCAAGCCCGACGCGCGGCACACCATCGTGAAGTTCCTCAACGAGGGCGACTGGACGGGCAAGACCCGCGTCGTGCGCGTCAACGACTGGACGACGGAGTGGACGTACCGCGACGTCGTGACGGTGGTGGAGGGCGCCGGCCCGAACCTGGACTGCATCATGCTCCCGAAGGTGCAGGACGCGGCGCAGATCGTCGCGCTCGACCTCCTGCTGACGCAGATCGAGAAGACGATGGGCTTCGAGGTCGGCCGCATCGGCATCGAGGCGCAGATCGAGAACGCGCGCGGCCTGAACAACGTCAACGCGATCGCCGAGGCCTCCCCGCGCATCGAGACCATCATCTTCGGCCCGGCCGACTTCATGGCGTCCATCAACATGAAGTCCCTGGTCGTGGGCGAGCAGCCGCCCGGTTACCCGGCGGACGCCTATCACTTCATCCTGATGAAGATCCTGATGGCGGCCCGCGCCAACGATCTCCAGGCGATCGACGGCCCCTACCTCCAGATCCGCAACGTCGACGGCTACCGCGAGGTCGCACAGCGCGCCGCCGCGCTCGGCTTCGACGGCAAGTGGGTGCTGCACCCGGGCCAGGTCGAGGCGTCCAACGAGATCTTCTCGCCCTCCCAGGAGGACTACGACCACGCCGAGCTGATCCTGGACGCGTACGACTACTACACGTCCGAGGCGGGCGGAAGGAAGGGCTCCGCGATGCTCGGCGACGAGATGATCGACGAGGCCAGCCGCAAGATGGCGCTGGTCGTCTCCGGCAAGGGACGGGCGGCCGGCATGACCCGCACGTCGAAGTTCGAGATCCCGGAGGCCTGAGCGCGATGCAGTTCGGACGCACCTTCGAGGAGTTCGAGGTCGGCGCCATCTACAAGCACTGGCCCGGCAAGACGGTCACCGAGTACGACGACCACATGTTCTGCCTGCTCACCATGAACCACCACCCGCTCCACCTGGACGCCCACTACGCCGAGGAGACCACCGACTTCGGCAGGAACGTGGTGGTCGGGAACTACATCTACTCGCTGCTGCTGGGCATGTCCGTCCCGGACGTCTCCGGCAAGGCGATCGCCAACCTGGAGATCGAGTCGCTGAAGCACGTGGCGCCGACCTTCCACGGCGACACGGTCTACGGCGAGACGACCGTGCTGGACAAGTGGC
This sequence comes from Streptomyces sp. NBC_00670, assembly GCF_036226765.1. Taxonomy (NCBI): domain Bacteria; kingdom Bacillati; phylum Actinomycetota; class Actinomycetes; order Kitasatosporales; family Streptomycetaceae; genus Streptomyces; species Streptomyces sp. NBC_00670. The sequence continues at coordinate 6,099,434 of NZ_CP109017.1, read as the reverse complement.
CCTCGAAGTCGAAGAACGACCGCGGCATCGTCCACGTCGAGACCAGGGGCTACAAGCAGGACGGGACGCTGGTGTGTGTGTTCCGCCGCAAGGTGATGGTGCCCACCGAGACGTACATCAAGGAGCGCGGCGGTGAGCAGCCCGGCCGCCCGGTACTGAAGGAACAGGGGAAGTAGCCATGGCGCGACTCGCCCGGACCGCCGGTCTGACCGACGTCCAGCAGGAGATCCTCTCCACCGTCAGGGACTTCGTCGACAAGGAGATCATCCCGGTCGCCACCGAGCTGGAGCACCGCGACGAGTACCCGCAGAAAATCGTCGACGGCCTCAAGGAACTCGGCCTCTTCGGACTGATGATCGACGAGGAGTACGGCGGCCTTGGCGAGTCGCTGCTCACGTACGCGCTGTGCGTGGAGGAGATCGCCCGCGGCTGGATGTCGGTCTCCGGCATCATCAACACGCACTTCATCGTGGCGTACATGCTCAAGCAGCACGGCACGCGGGAACAGAAGGAGTACTTCCTGCCGAAGATGGCGCTGGGCGAGACCCGCGGCGCCTTCTCCATGTCGGAACCCGGGCTGGGGTCCGACGTGTCGGCGATCACGTCGAAGGCGGTCAAGGAGGGCGACGAGTACGTCCTGAACGGCCAGAAGATGTGGCTCACCAACGGCGGCTCGTCCACCTTGGTCGCCGTCCTCGTCCGGAGTGACGAAGGCCACCCCGAGGGCACGGCCCCGCACAAGTCGATGACGACGTTCCTGGTGGAGAAGGAGCCCGGCTTCGGCGAGGTCCGTCCCGGTCTGACCATTCCGGGCAAGATCGAGAAAATGGGCTACAAGGGCGTCGACACCACCGAGCTGATCATGGACGGCCTGCGTGTACCGGCCGACCGCGTGCTCGGCGGGGTCACCGGCCGGGGCTTTTACCAGATGATGGACGGCGTCGAGGTCGGCCGCGTCAACGTCGCCGCCCGCGGCTGCGGCGTCGCCCAGCGGGCCTTCGAACTCGGTATCGACTACGCCCAGCAGCGGCACACCTTCGGCAAGCCGATCGCCCGCCACCAGGCCATCCAGTTCAAACTGGCGGAGATGGCCACCAAGGTGGAGGCCGCGCATGCGATGATGGTGAACGCGGCACGCAAAAAGGACTCGGGGGAACGAAACGATCTCGAGGCGGGGATGGCGAAGTACCTCGCCTCGGAGTACTGCAAGGAGGTCGTGGAGGACGCCTTCCGGATCCACGGCGGCTACGGCTTCTCCAAGGAGTACGAGATCGAGCGGCTCTACCGGGAGGCACCGATGCTGCTGATCGGTGAGGGTACCGCCGAAATCCAGAAAATGATCATCGGGCGCAGGCTGCTCGAGGAGTATCGATTCCAGGGCTGATGCCAGGATGATTGTCCGGGTTGGGGGTGTTTTCTTGGGGAAGAGGATCACACCCCGTCAGCCCTTCTCGGCCGCCGACTCGGCTTCCCGGCTTACCCAGTTGTGACCCTGAGCCGCTACGATCGCCGGAAAGCCGCCGTCCCCCTCACGCAGCGCGGCACATTCATCCGCTACGAAGGTCATCCATGCCCCACAGCCAAACCTCTGCACCTCGCGACAGCCTGGTCGGCGCACGCCTCGCGCGCGGAGCATCGCCGTGGCTCCTCCCGACCGTTGCCACCGCAGCCCTCAGCCTCGCCCGGTCGCGCCGCTCCCGCGCCGCCCGGGCCGTCGCGGTGCCCGCCACCGCTCTCGCGGCGGGCATGCTGTGGTTCTTCCGGGACCCCGAGCGGGAGATCGCTCCCGGCAGGGTCATCTCTCCCGCCGACGGCGTGGTGCAGAGCATCATGCCGTGGAAGGACGGGCGCACCCGCGTCGCGATCTTCATGAGCCCGCTGAACGTGCACGTGAACCGGGCCCCGCTGGCCGGCACGGTGACGTCCGTCGAGCACATCCCCGGCGGCTTCGTCCCCGCTTTCAACAAGGAGAGCGAGAACAACGAGCGGGTGGTCTGGCACTTCGACACCGAGCTCGGTGACATCGAGATGATCCAGATCGCCGGTGCCGTCGCCCGCCGGATCGTCCCCTACCTGCCGCAGGGCACCAAGGTCGAGCAGGGCGAGCGGATCGGGCTGATCCGGTTCGGCTCGCGCGTCGACATCTACCTGCCCGAGGGCGTCGAGGTGGCCGTCGAGGTCGGACAGAAGACCGTGGCTGGGGTGACTCGCATTGACCGTGATTGACCCGCAGACCCAGGCCGGCTGGGTGCCGGAGGCCGCGGACATCGACGGCGGGGCCGACGAGGAGGAGATGCCCCTCTCGCTGCGCCTGTCGATAGCGGACACGCTCACCCTCGGCAACGCCACGTGCGGCTTCATGGCGGTGTACTTCACCACCACCGGCATCCTCATCCCGCACCTCACGGGCAGCGACGAGTCGGCGGGCATGGCCCGCCACAGCGCGGCGACCGCGGTCATCCTGATGCTGTGCGCGGCCGTCTTCGACCTGTTCGACGGTCTCGTCGCCCGCAAGCTGCGGTCCTCGCCGATGGGTGCGGAGCTGGACAACCTCTCGGACCTCATCAGCTTCGGGCTCGCGCCGGCGTACTTCGTGCTGGTGTACGGCATGGTCGCCGATGACGCGCACCAGAGAGTGGCCGCGGTCGGTGGCATCGTGGTGTTGCTGGCGGTGGTGCTGCGGCTCGCGCGGTTCTCGTGCGTGACGCTCAAGGACGGCATGTTCCAGGGCATGCCCTCGCCGTTCGGGGCGCTCACGGTCGTCTCCATCGTCCTGCTGGAGCTGCCGTTCTTCGCGACGCTGCTGGCGATCCTGGGTACGGCGTGGCTGATGGTGAGCCGGGTCGAGTACCCGAAGCCGAGGGGGCGCCTCGCGGGTGCCATGCTGAGCTGGATCGTGCTGTCGATGGGGCTGCTGGCGGGGTGGGCGTTCGATGCGCCGAGCGGGCAGTTGCTGTTGCAGACGGGGTGTGCGTTGCAGCTTGTGATGGGCGCGGTGATTCCGTTGTTCGCGACGGCTCGGCGGGTGAACACCTTCCGCGACAACCGCCGCGAGGCGCGGGCGGCACAGCTCCCGTAGCCGTGCGTGCGCGTGGGGCCCCGTACCTGTTCCGGGTACGGGGCCCTTTCGCGTACGGCGGTGCGCGCCGCCGGGGGGTTTCCGCGCCCCCGCCGCCCCTGCCCGTCCCGTCCTCGAGGGGCTCCGCCCCTTTCACCCCGGAGAGCTCGGGTGGTGAGCTTCGTGGGTGGGTGCGGGTTCGACGTGGCTTGTCGCGCAGTTCCCCGCGCCCCCAAAAGCAAAAGCAGTGGGGCGCCCCCTGCTTTTGAGTCTTCAGGGGCGCGGGGAACTGCGCGAGCAACCACCCACTCACCCGCACTCCCCGACAAACCCACGCCACCCGAGCCCCCGGGGGTTGAAGGGGCGGAGCCCCTGGGGACGGGCAGGGGCGGCGGGGGCGAGGAAACGTCCGGCGTCAGCCCAGGCCCTGGTCGTGGGCCAGCCGCTCCGCGAGACGTTCGAGGAGCGGGCCCGCTTCGGCGACGCAGCGGGACACATCCGGTTCGAGGGACGTCAGCGCGTACGCCCGCGAGATCCCCACCCCCGCCAACACCTCCGGCGACAACGCCAACCGCCCGCACACCGCCACCACCCCCCGCCCGGCCCCCCGCGCCGCCGCAGCCACCCCCACCGGCGCCTTCCCGTGCAGCGTCTGCGCGTCCAACGCCCCCTCCCCCGTGATCACCAACGACGCCCGCTCCACCGCCGCCCCGAACCCCAGCACCTCCAGCATCACCTCGATACCCGCCCGGAACCGCGCCCCCACCAGCAGCGCCCCGTACCCGATCCCACCCGCGGCCCCCGCCCCCGGCGCCCCGGCGCACGCGACGGCGCGCGCGCCGACCGCCTGCTCCAGCACCCCGACGAACCGTACGAGCCCCGCGTCCAGCGCCTCGACGTCGTCCGGCGAGGCCCCCTTCTGCGGCCCGTACACCGCCGCCGCCCCCTTCGGCCCGGTCAGCGGATTGTCGACGTCACTGGCGAGCACGAGGTCGACGGAGGCGAGCCGCGGGTCGAGCCCGGAGAGGTCGGCGGCGACGACCGAGGCCAGCCCGCCGCCCCCCGGCGCCACCGGCTCGCCCTCCGCGTCCAGGAACCGCGCCCCCAGCGCGGTCAGCATCCCCGCGCCCCCGTCGGTGGTCGCGCTCCCGCCCACCCCGAAGACGATCGTGCGCGCGCCCTCGTCCAGCGCGGCGCGCAGCAGCTCCCCGCTGCCGTACGTGGACGCGGTGAGCGGCGCGAGGACACCTGCGGGCAGCCGCTGCAACCCGCTGGCCTCGGCCATCTCCACCACCGCGGTCGTGCCGCGCAGCGCGAAGGCCGCGGTGACTTCTTGGCCCAGCGGCCCGGCGACACGTGCTCCCCGGCGGGCGAAGCCGGCCGCGACCGCCGCGGCAACGGTGCCGTCGCCGCCGTCGGCCACGGGCAGCGACTCCACCTCCAGCTCCGGTGCGGCCCGGCGCAGCCCGGCCGTCACGCGCTCGGCGACCTCCACGGCCGTCAGCGACCCCTTGAACTTGTCCGCGGCGATGAGCACCCTGCGGGCGCCGGTCACGGCAGCGTTCGTCACGTTGGCTTCCCCTTGTGTCTGCAAGCGCTTTCTCATCCCGTGTGTGCGACCCTATCCGCGCCCCTCCCGCCCCGTCATGCCCCCGACCGCGCTCCGGACCACCCTGGGAACACGCTGTGCGCGCGCCCGGGCGGCCGTCGGAGGTGGTTACCCTGCCTGGATGAGCACTCTTGACTACGCCACGTACATCGCCGGCCTGCCGCGCGTCCTGGTGGGGGCCGCCGCGCTCTTCCGTGACACGCAGGGGCGGGTGCTGCTGGTCGAGCCGAACTACCGGGAGGGCTGGGCGCTGCCGGGCGGCACGGTCGAGTCGGACGACGGGGAGAGTCCGCGGCAGGGCGCGCGGCGCGAGACGGCCGAGGAGATCGGCCTGGACCGCACGCTCGGCCGGCTGCTCGCGGTGGACTGGGTGTCCGGCACCGCGGACCGTCCGCCCGTGGTCGCGTATCTGTACGACGGCGGGGTGCTCACCGCCGAGGAGCTCGCGGCGGTGAGGCTCCAGGAGTCGGAGCTGCTGTCCTGGCGGCTGGTGCCGCGCGCGGAACTCGCCGACCACCTCCTCGGCGAACTGGGCCGCCGCGTCCTCGCCGCCCTCGACGTGCTGGAGAGCGGCGGGCACACGGCGGAACTTGAGGACGGCCACCGGGCGGACCCGGTCGACGAGGTCAGCCCCGCCCTCTGAGCGGGGCCGCGGAACGGGACCACTGGCCGGGACCGCTGAGCGGGACTACGCCAGTTCCCGCAGCAGGCGCGGCAGCGCGGTGCCGATCGGTTCGCGCACGACCTCGTCGGCGATGCCGTCGTACGGCGTCGGCTCGGCGTTGACGACGACGAGCCGGGCGCCGTGCTCGGCGGCCACCTGGGCGAGCCCGGCCGCCGGGTGCACCTGGAGGCTGGAGCCGACGGCGAAGAACAGCGTGCACGCCTTGGCGATGGCCGCCGCCTCGGCCAGGACGGAGGGGTCGAGCGGCTCGCCGAACATCACCGTCGCCGGTCGCAGGACGCCGCCGCACTCCAGGCACGGCGGATCGTCCTCACCGGCGTCGATCCGGGCGAGCGCGTCCTCCATCGCGCCCTTGGCACCGCATTTGACGCACACCACGTGGCGCGCGCTGCCGTGCAGTTCGAGCACCTTGCGGGCGGGCATCCCGGCGCGCTGGTGCAGCCCGTCCACGTTCTGTGTGAGCACCCGTACCGGCACGCCGGAGCGCTCCAGTTCGACGACGGCCCGGTGCGCCGCGTTGGGCTCCGGGCGCAGTGCCCCCGTCCGCCGCCTCATCTGCCAGGAGCGCCGCCGGACGTCGGGGTCGCCCATGTAGTGCTCGTGGGTCACGAGCTTCTCGGCCTCGGGGTCCTGCCGCCACAGCCCGGCCGGGCCGCGGTAGTCGGGGATGCCGGAGTCGGTGGAGATCCCGGCGCCGCTCAGAAGCGCGACGAGGGGCTTGGTCGTCATGCGGTCGAGGGTAAGGCGGGGGCGCGGGCCGGTGCGACCGTATATTCGGCCTGCCACGGGCATATTCGGCCGCCCCTCGACGGCCCCCGCCGGCAGCCCCCGCCCACGCCTTGGAACAACCGCCCCTCGGCACGGCCGCGCCCTCAGAACAGCCCCGCCCGCTCCGCCCCGCTCTCGAACGCCAGCAGGCGCTTCTTGCGGTCGATGCCGCCGCCGTACCCCGTCATGCTGCCGTTGGCCCCCACCACGCGGTGGCACGGGACGACGATGCCGATCGGATTGCGGCCGTTGGCCAGCCCGACCGCGCGGGAGGCGCCGGGGCTGCCGAGCTCGGCGGCCAGTTCGCCGTACGAGCGGGTCTCGCCGTACGGAATGCGGCGCAGCGCGTCCCAGACCCGCCGCTGGAACGGCGTGCCGTGCATACGCAGGTCGAGGGTGAACTCCTTCAGCTCGCCCGCGAAGTACGCCGCGAGCTGCTCCTGCGCCGCCGCGAAGGGGACGTCGTCGGGGGCGCCGAAGCTCTCCTCGGGCGGGCGGTGGCGCTGCTCGGTCATGTAGAGGCCGCACAGGACGCCGTCGTCGGCGACGAGGGTGAGCGGGCCGTAGGGGCTGTCGATCACGGTGTGCTGTTTCACGGTCACGGGGATTCCTTCGACGGGTCCGTTCAGCGGTGACGGACCGGTGGTCGGTGGTCAGACGGGCAGGAAGTTGATCGGATGGTCGTCCGTAGCCCACAGGTACTGGACGGCGTACGCGCGCCAGGGGCGCCAGGCCGCCGCCCGGGCGGTGAGCGCGGCCGGGGCGGCCGGGAGGCCGAGGTCGCGGGCGGCGCGGCGGATGCCGAGGTCGGTGACGGGGAAGGCGTCGGGGTCGCCGAGGGCGCGCATGGCGATGACGTCGACCGTCCAGGGTCCGAGTCCGGGCAGGGCCAAGAGCTGCGCGCGGGACTCGGCCCAGTCGCTCTCGACGCCCAAGTGGAGTCTTCCCTCGGCGAGTTCGCGGACGAGGGTGGTGAAGGTGGTGCGGCGGGTGCGGGGCATGGCGAGCGTCTCGGGGTCGAGGGCGGCCAGTGCTCCGGGGGCCGGGAAGAGGTGGGTGAGGCCGCCCTCGGGGTCCTCGATCCGCTCGCCGTGCGCGGTGACGAGACGGGCGGCGTGGGTGCGGGCGGCGGCGGTGGAGACCTGCTGGCCGAGCACCGCGCGCAGCGCGAACTCCGCCTCGTCGACCGTGCGCGGCACCCGCCGGCCGGGCGCCTTGTCGACCAGCGGCGCCAGCAGCGTGTCGGTGCGGAGCTGGTCGTCGACGGCGACGGGGTCGGCGTCGAGGTCGAGCATGCGGCGGCAGCGGCTGATGGCGACGGGCAGGTCCCGCAGGTCGCTCAGGGTGAGCCGGCAGGCGATGTGGTCGGGGCGCGGGGTGAGGGCGACGACGCCGTGGCCGTACGGGAGGCGCAGGGTGCGGCGGTACGCGCCCTCGCGCCACTCCTCCACGCCGGGTACGGCGGTGGCGGCGAGGTGGCCGAAGAGGTTGTCGGGGTTGAGCGGGGCGCGGAACGGCAGCCGCAGGGAGAGTGCGCCGGGGGCGGTCACCGTCCGGCGCGGGCGCCGGGCGCGCAGTTCGCTCGGGGAGAGTGCGAAGACCTCGCGCACGGTGTCGTTGAAGGCGCGGATGGAGGAGAACCCGGCGGCGAAGGCGAGGTCGGCCATCGGCAGGGCGGTGGTCTCGATGAGCAGCCGGGCGGTCTGGGCGCGCTGGGCGCGGGCCAGGGCGAGCGGCCCGGCGCCCAGCTCGGCGAGGAGCTGGCGTTCGATCTGCCGAGTGCTGTAGCCAAGCCGGGCGGCGAGGCCGGGGACGCCCTCGCGGTCGACGACGCCGTCGGCGATCAGCCGCATGGCGCGGGCGACGGCGTCGGCGCGCTGGTTCCACTGCGGGGAGCCGGGCGTGGTGTCGGGACGGCAGCGTTTGCAGGCGCGGAAGCCGGCCTGCTGGCAGGCGGCGGCGCTGGGGTAGAAGGTCATGTTCTCGGGGCGGGGGGACACGGCCGGGCAGCTGGGCCGGCAGTAGATGCCGGTGGTCAGGACGGCGGTGAAGAACCAGCCGTCGAAGCGCGCGTCCTTGGAGCGGACAGCGCGGACGCAGCCTTCGGTGTCGGTGTGCATCGCGTTCCGCATGCCTCAAGTTTCGGGCATGCGGGGGCCTCCGGCTGGCAGGAATCCGACATGGAGGTGGGCGGGGGGTGCGGGGCGGGTGGGGTGGCTGTGGGGGTTTTCGCCCCCGCCGCCCCTACCCTCCCCCAAGCTCTCAACTTCGTTCGAGCAGGGGGGACCCCCATCGTCCCCGGGGGGCTTTGCCCCCCGGACCCCCCTACGGAGCTTCGCTCCGTTTTGCGCAGTTCCCCGCGCCCCTATACAGCTCAGGCGAACTTCGTCGCCGTCGGGCGGCGGGACAGGCGCATGGCGTCGTCCACGTCCGTCAGTGGGCGGAGGCGGTAGGTGTACGTGTAGTCGCGGTCGGGGAAGAGTTTGTACTCGTCGTGGGTATGGGCGCCCCAGCTGTTGTCGCCGCCGACGCCCATCTGCCGGTGGTTGACCCGCAGCACGACCTTCTCGCGCGGGGTGAGCTGGTAGTCGTGGCGGGCCCCGACGGACAGGTCCTCGGGGGTGAAGTGGGAGGCGTTGACTTCGAGGAGCGCGTCGCCGGTGACGAGGAGCCCGGTGCCGTCGCGGCCGGTGAGCGCGGCCCAGCGGATGTCGGTGCGGTTGCCGTTCTCCTGGGGGCGGATGTACGGGGTCCACTGGTCGGAGACGGTCCCGGAGTGCACGCCCACGTCGGTGCCGTCGTTGCGGTCCCAGTGGTTCTCCTCGGGGCCGCGCCCGTAGTAGCGCAGGTTCTCGAGGCGGCCCGGCAGGAAGAGCATGCTGCCGACCTCCGGGATGTACGGCAGGCTCGACGCGCCCGGGTGCAGGGTGTGGTCGACCTTGATCTCGCCGTTGCCGAAGACGGTGTACGTGGTGGTGTACGCGGACTCCACGGTGGTGGGCAGGGTGCCGGTGACCTTGATCTCGACGGCCTTGTCGCGCAGGGCGCGGACGGTGACATCGGTGACCTCGCGGCGGGCGCCGGCGTCGCGCCAGGTCTGGTTGCGGGTGTGCTGGCCGTTGCCCTTGTCGTTGTCGGTGGGCGCCCGCCAGAAGTTGGGCACGGGTCCGTCGGTGAGGAGGCGGTGCCCCGCGGCCTCGTAGGAGGTGAGGGTGCCGGTCTTCTTGTCGAGGGTGACGGAGAAGGTGCGGCCCTTGACGGTGACCGAGCTGTCGTCCTCGTCGTGGCGCAGGGACGGCACGCTCTCCAGCGGGACGGGGGTCACCTCGGGGCTGCCCGCGTCGACGGGGATCTGCTCGCGGGCGACCTCGAAGCCGGCCCTGGCCCACGGGGTGTGCTCCCGGGTGGTGAAGGACAGCTCCAGGAAGTACTCCGCGCCGGGCGCCGGGTCCTCCGGGAGGGGTACGGGCACGGTGATCCGCTTCTTCGACAGTGGCTCCACGTCGAGCTGGGCGCGGGTGAGCCTGCCGTGCCGTATCGTCCGGCCGTCGGCGACGAGCGCCCAACTGCCGTCGAATTCGCGAAGGTTGGTGAAGAGGTACTCGTTGGTGAGGGTGAGCGCGCCGTCGGTGAGGGTGTCGTCGCCGGAGGACGGGGCGGCGTGGATGGCCTGCTGGACGCGTTTGATCTCGGCGGCCTTGCCGGTGTGGCCGCGGTCGGCGGTGACGATGCCGTCGGCGCAGAAGTTGCCGTCGTTGGGGCTGTCGCCCCAGTCACCGCCGTAGGCCGGGAAGGTCCGCTCGTGGGGGCGCTTCTCGGTGTGTCCGACGGTGGCGGCGTCGAACCAGAAGCGCACGCCGTCGTCGCCGGGTTTCCGCGCGTCGGAGGCGAGTTCGGCGGCGGTCAGGGGGCGGGCGTAGACGCGGGCCCGGCGGATCGTGCCGCTGAACTCGCGCAGCGCGTTGTCCATGTCGGTCGCGAGGGAGACGGGGGTGACGGTGCTGTCGGGGCGTGCGGTGGTGGAGCGGGTGGCCTTCACCTCGCCGTCGACGTACAGGGTGAGCGTGCCGGCGTCGGCGTCGAAGACGCCCGCGAGGTGGTGTTCGGAGCCGGTCCAGCCGTCGGGCAGTTTCCAGCTCGCGCTGATCCACTGGCCGCCGGAGTGGATGAAGAACTCCAGGTTCTCGAAGGACTGCTTGAGCGCGTACTGGGTGTCGCCCTTGACCAGGATGGGCTGGTGGTCGCCGGTGTAGCGCTGGGTGACCCAGGCCTCCAGGGTCAGCGAGCCGGTGAGGTCCAGGCGGTCGTCGCGGGCGAAGACGGTGCCGCCGCTGACGCCCTTGTCGCGGTCGAAAGTGCCCTGCGGGGCGAGGACTTCGCCGCGCAGCGCGCCGGGTCCGGTCTCGGTGAGCAGGATGCGGGCGGGGGTGCGCCAGTTGAGGCCCTGGTCGACGAAGTCCCAGATCCAGCCGCCCTGGAGGACGTCGTGGGCGCGGACGGTGTCCCAGTACTTCTTGAAGTTGCCGTTGGAGTTCCCCATCGCGTGGCAGTACTCGATCATGACGTACGGCCGGGTGTCGGAGGTGTCCGCGGCGCGTTCGGCGATCCGGGCGGGGCTCTCGTACATCGCCGAGCGGATGTCGCTGATTCCGGGGCGGTCGTCGCCCTCGTACTGGATGACGCGGGTGGTGTCGTAGGAGCGGATCCAGTCGTGCATGGCGACGAAGGTGCTGCCGCCGCCGGCCTCGTTGCCGAGGGACCAGATGACGACCGAGGCGTGGTTCTTGTCGCGGTGCACCATGTTGCGGGCACGGGCCACGCACGCCGTCGTCCAGTCGGCGTGGTCGCCGGGGTACTCGCCGTTGATGCCGTGGGTCTCCAGGTTGGTCTCGCCGACGAGGTAGAGCCCGTACTCGTCGGCGAGTTCGAGCCACACCGGGTTGTTCGGGTAGTGCGAGGTGCGGACGGAGTTCATGTTCATCCGCTTGATGATCGTGACGTCCTTGACCATGTCCGCGCGGGTGAGGGCGGTGCCGCGGTCGGGGTGCATCTCGTGCCGGTTGGTGCCGCGGAACGAGACGGGTTTGCCGTTGATGCGCATGAGTCCGTCCTTGAGGGCGAACTCGCGCAGTCCGACGCGGTGGGAGAGGGTCTCGACCACCTTCCCGGCGGGGTCACGCAGACGCAGTACGGCCGTGTAGAGGTACGGGTGCTCGGCGGACCACAGCCGGGGGTCGGGCACGGCCCGCGAGGCGGTCACGGTGACGTCCTCACCGACGTCGACCGAGCCGAGGTCGGCGCTCTGGTTGAGCGGCCGTGACCAGACGGCGTGCCCGCGGTCGTCGTAGAGCTGCGTCTCGACGGTGTACCGGCCGCCGTCCCCGTCGCCGTAGGCGCGCACGCTCGCGGCGACCTTCAGCTCGGCGCTGGTGTACCCGTCGCCGAGCGGGGTCTCCAGCTTGAAGTCCCGCAGATGGACGCCGGGGGTGGAGTACAGGTAGACCGAGCGGAAGATGCCGCTCAGCCGGATCATGTCCTGGTCCTCCATCCAGTCGCCGTCGCTGTAGCGGTAGACCTCGACGGCGATCTGGTTGGTGCCGGACTTCAGATGGTCGGTGATGTCGTATTCGGCGGGGGTGTACGAGTCCTCGTGGTAGCCGACGAGGTGGCCGTTGATCCACACGTAGTGCGCGGACTTGACGCCCTCGAAGTGCAGAAAGGTGCGCCGGCCTTTCCAGTCGCGGGGGACGGTGAAGGTGCGTCTGTACTGGCCGACGGGGTTGTAGCGGGTGGGCGCGGCGGGCGGCTGCGGCTCCTCGCCCCGGCCGTTGGGGCCCCAGTACGGGTACGTGATGTTGACGTAGATGGGGGCGTCGTAGCCGTGGGTCTGCCAGGCGGAGGGGACGGGGAGGGTGTCCCAGGAGCGGTCGTCGAGGTCGGTGCGGTGGAAGTCGGGGTCCCGGTCCTCGGGGCGGTCGCTGTGCGCGAACTTCCAGGTGCCGTCGAGGCTGAGCCGGTACGGGGAGCGGGTGCGGTCGGCGGCGAGGGCCTGCCGGAGGTCGCCGTAGGGCATCAGGGTCGTGTGCGGGGGCTCGGTGCCGACCTGGAAGGTGGCGATGTGCCCGTTCCACTCCGGGGTGGCGGCGGCGTCACCGGCCGCCGGTACCCGGCCGGTGGTGAGGGCGGCGGCGGGGGTGGCGGAGAGGGCGAGCCCGCCGAGGACGGCGGCGGTGCCCTCCAGGAGTCGGCGGCGGCTGACGACCGCCGGGCGGGGGCCCGCGGGCCGGTCGGCGGATGGCGTGTGGGGGTGCGGCATGACCGTGGCCTTCCTCGGTGCGACAGGGTGCGTACTGCGCTGACTGAGGTGCGTCTGGTTCTGTTCGCTGTTGTCGGTAAAACCAACTCGGCTGGTCACACTAGAACCAGGCGTAGGGCTTGATCAATGCTGTTGTCGGACTCTGTTGGTTTTGCCGCCAGCCGCGCCGGATACTGTCAGCCCCGCCAGATGTTGTCGAACGCCGCCTTCTCGATGCTGCGGCGCTGGCGTACCGCCTCCAGTTCGGCCACCGCGTGGTGGACGGCGGCCAGGACGGTGACGAGGGACTCGTCGGCGAGGCTGCCGAAGTCCTCGGCCGGTTCGTCGTGGATGCCGAGGGCGGCGGCGAGCCCGGCGAGCACGGGGTCACCGGCCCGCCAGCGGACGGCGGCGCGGCGCCGGGCGGGCGAGTCCACCAGGGCGGTACGGCCGGTGCGCATGGGGATCCACGGGTGGCGCTGCCGGACCAGCAGGCCGTCCGCCTCCAGACCGGAGTGGTACGCCGCCGCCAGCCCGTTGCCCCGGCGCCACAGCCAGTCCTCGACCGACTCGTACGGCACCTCGCGCCGCAGGGAGGCCCCGGCCGCGCGCAGCAGCGCGTCCTCCGGCTCCACCGGGTCCGCCGGGTCCGCCGGGTCCGCCGGGTCCTTTGGTGCCGCGCCGGGCACGATGCGGTCGCCGTCCAGGACGAGGGCGTCGGTGCGCAGCAGATCGACCAGCTCGGCGCCGGCGAGGGCGAGCGAGAGGTCGCCCTGCCCGACCGGGTGGGCGGACGGGACGTCCAGGCTGACGATCAGCAGGTCCCGGGGTGTGGTCATGAGGGCATCCCGTTCCGTACGGTTCAGCTGAGCCGGGCGGCGAACGCGTCGTAGGCCCGTTCGTCGAGTAGGACGAACCGGACCTCTTCGGCCTCCGTCCGCACGGACCGTACCGTTTCCACGGCGATCCGGGCGGCGTCCTCGACCGGCCAGCCGTAGATCCCGGCGGAGACGGCGGGGAACGCGACCGTGCGCGCACCGAGTTCGTCGGCGACGCGCAGGGACTCGCGGTAGCAGGAGGCGAGGAGTGCGGAGCGGTCCTCGTCGGTGGAGTAGCGGGGGCCGACGGTGTGGATCACCCAGCGGGCGTCCAGATCACCGGCGGTGGTGGCGACGGCCTGGCCGGTCGGCAGACCGCGGCCGTACTTCGACGCGCGCAGGGCGCGGCAGTCGGCGAGGATCGCGGGCCCGCCCCGGCGGTGGATGGCGCCGTCGACCCCGCCGCCGCCGAGCAGCGAGGAGTTGGCGGCGTTGACGAGTGCGTCGGCGGACTGGCGGGTGAGGTCGCCGCGGATCACGGTGAGGGTCGTCATCGGTGGTGCGGCCTCCTCATGCGTAGGTGTGCGGGATGGTGGACGACGGGACCGGCACGGTCAGGTCTGGCGCAGCCGGCGCCACACCGCCTTCGCCGCGTTGTGGCCGGACATGCCGTGCACGCCGGGGCCCGGTGGGGTCGCCGAGGAGCAGAGGTAGACGGCCGGGTGCGGGGTGGCGTACGGGAACAGGGACAGCTTGGGGCGCAGCAGCAGCTGGAGTCCGGCGACGGAGCCGGTGGCGATGTCGCCGCCCACGTAGTTGGCGTTGCGCACGGCCAGTTCGGGCGGCCCGGCGGTGGCGCGGGCCAGCACCCGGTCCCGGAAGCCGGGGGCGAACCGCTCCAGTTGGCGTTCGATCGCGTCGGTGAGGTCGCCCGTCCAGCCGTTCGGCACATGGCCGTAGGCCCAGAAGACCTGTTTGCCCTCGGGCGCCCGGGTGGGGTCGACGACGCCGGGCTGCACGGTGATGAGGAAGGGCGCGTCGGGGGCACGGCCCGTACGGGCGGCGGCGTGCAGGGCGGTGCCGATGTCGTCGCTGGTGGGGCCGATCTGCACGGTGCCGGCGGTGCGCGCCTCCTTCGCGGTCCAGGGCACCAGGCCGTCCAGCGCGTAGTCGATCTTGAAGACGCCGGGGCCGTAGCGGTAGTTGTCGTACGTCCGGCCGAGTCCGGCGATGCGGGCCAGCGCGGTGGGCGAGGTGTCGAAGACGTAGGCGCGGGCCGGCGGGAGGTCGTCGAGCCGCTTGACCTCGTAGTCGGTGTGCAGGGTGCCGCCGAGTGCGGTGAGGTACCCGGCGAGCGCGTCGGAGATGGCCTGGGAGCCGCCGCGGGCGACGGGCCAGCCCCGGGCGTGCGCGGCCAGGGCGAAGACCAGGCCGACGGCGGAGGTGGCGAAGCCGCCGAGGGGTGCCATGACATGGGCGACGAGCCCGGCGAACAGACCCTTGGCCCGCTCGTCGCGGAAGCGGCGCAGCAGCCAGGTGGACGGGGGCAGTCCGACCAGGCCGAACCGGGCGAGGGTGACCGGGTCGCGGGGCAGCGCGGTGGCCGGCAGCGACATGAAGTCCTTCGCCAGGGTGTCCCACTTGTCGAGGAACGGGGCGACGAGCCTGCGGTAGGTGCCCGCGTCACGCGGACCGAAGGAGGCGGCCGTCTCGGCGACACTCCGGGCGAGGACGGCCGCCGTGCCGTCCGGGAACGGGTGCGCCATGGGCAGCTCCGGCTGGAGCCACTCCAGGCCGTGCCGTTCCAGGGGCAGCGCCCGGAACGCGGGCGAGTTGATGCCGAGCGGATGGGCGGCGGAACAGGGGTCGTGCCGGAAGCCGGGGAGGGTCAGCTCCTCGGTGCGCGCTCCCCCGCCGACGGTCTCCTTGGCCTCGAACACGGCCACCGAGAACCCCCGGCGGGCCAGCTCCACGGCGGCCGTCAGTCCATTCGGCCCCGCTCCCACCACGACCGCATCGAGCATTGACGGCACCTTCGGACTCCTTCGCCGGCCGACGGCCACTGAGGCATCAGGATATGCCGCACCTCCGACGGCGCCGGGGCGCGGGTGGACGGGCGGCCCCGCTCACCGGGCGCCGCCCAGCAGTTCCACCACCCTGCGGGCCGTGGCGCCGTCGCGCGCGGTGCTGAACGGCAGGGCGTTGCCGCCGGTGATACGGAACGGCACGCCGGCGCGCGTGAGGTGGGCGCCGCCCGCCTCCTCGACCAGGAGCAGCCCGGCCGCGTGGTCCCAGGCGGCCTCCCACGTGAACGCCGTGGCGTCCAGCTCGCCGCGGGCCACCGCCAGGTACTCCAGGCCCGCCGACCCGCAGGGCCGCGGCCGGACGCCTTCGGTGCGCAGGCCGAGCAGCGCCTCCTTCTGCGCGTCGGTGGTGTAGTCGGGGTGCGAGGTGGCCACCTCCAGGCCGGCGGCCGGCTCCGGGGAGCCGGCGTGCAGCCGAGTGCCGTCGAGGAACGCGCCCCGGCCACGCAGCGCGGTGGCGAACTGCTCGCGGGCGGGCGCGTACGTCCAGGAGGCGAGGAGTTCGCCGCCCCGGGCCAGCGCGACCAGCGTGCAGAAGCCGGTGTCCCCGTGGACGAACTGGCGGGTGCCGTCCACCGGGTCGACTATCCACACCGGGGCCTGGCCGCGTATCGCCTCGTACACGCGCGGGTCGGCGTGGACCGCCTCCTCGCCCACCACCACGGAGCCGGGCAGCAGCCGGGCCAGCTCCTCGGTGAGATACGCCTCGGCATTGCGGTCGGCGTCGGTGACCAGGTCGTGCGGGCCGGTCTTCTCGTCGACCTCGCGGGCCTCCAGGCGGCGGAAGCGCGGCATGATCTCGGTGGCGGCCGC
The DNA here is from genome assembly GCF_036226765.1 of Streptomyces sp. NBC_00670. Classification (NCBI taxonomy): domain Bacteria; kingdom Bacillati; phylum Actinomycetota; class Actinomycetes; order Kitasatosporales; family Streptomycetaceae; genus Streptomyces; species Streptomyces sp. NBC_00670. The sequence goes on along the minus strand of NZ_CP109017.1, from coordinate 6,083,304 downwards.
CCTGCGGACCGCCGCCTCGACGTCGTCGGCGTGCCGGGTGAGGAACTCGTCGATGGTTCCCGTGCTGAGGTAGGTGCTCTCGATCATGGCTCCATGAGAGCACGCGCCACTGACATTCCCGTCCCGCCCGGTGCACAGCGGGCGGAATCGGGGTGAATTCCGGGCGTGCGGGGCACCCGGCGCCGCCCGCCCCGCGTGTGCCGTCGGCACGGGCCCCGCCCCCGGCTCCGTCGCTCTCCCTCAGCGTCCCGCCGCGTACCCCTGCATCCCCCGCGGGTTGGCCGCCGCGGAGAGCACGCCGGTCTCCGGGTCCCGGGCGACCGCGCTCAGCCGGCCCTCCGACCACGCCTGGCCCACCAGCACGTCGTGCCCGCGCCGCCGCAGCTCCGCGACGACCGCCGGGTCCGTGCGCGACTCGACGGTGAGCGCGCCGGGCCGCATCCCGCGCGGGAAGAAGGAGCCGGGGAAGCTGTCGTTGTGCCAGTTGGGGGCGTCGATCGCGCCCTGGAGGTCGAGGCCGCCGCGTATCCGGCCGCGCAGCGCCACGGCGAGGAAGAAGTGGGTCCCCCACTGGTCCTGCTGGTCGCCGCCGGGCGTCCCGAACGCCATGACCGGCACCCCGCCGCGCAGCGCCAGCGACGGGCTGAGCGTGGTGCGCGGGCGGCGCCCCGGAGTGAGGGAGCCCGGCAGTCCCTCGTCGAGCCAGGTCATCTGCAGCCGGGTGCCGAGCGGGAACCCCAGTTCGGGCACGACCGGGTTGGACTGCAGCCAGCCGCCGCTGGGGGTGGCCGCGATCATGTTGCCCCAGCGGTCGACGACGTCGAGATGGCAGGTGTCGCCCCGGGTCGAACCGTCACCGGCCACCGTCGGCTCCCCGTCCGCGCCCGCGCCCGCCCCCGCCGGTTCACCCGGCACCGGCGACAACGGGCTCTTGGCGACGGTCGGCTCGCCCACGCCGAGCGCGTCGTAACCCGACTCGGCGGAGGCGAGACCGAGCGCGTACCGGCTCAGCCGGGGCGTCCGCCCGCCGGGCGCGCCCGGTCGCAGCTCGTACGAGGCCGCCGCCCCGATCAGGGCCCGCCGCTGCGCGTTGTACGGGGCGGACAGCAGCTCCTCCAGGGGGACGGCGGCGGCGTCGCCGTACCAGGCCTCGCGGTCGGCCATGGCGAGCTTGCAGCCCTCGACGAGGAGGTGGACGTAGTCCGCGGAGGCGTACGGCGGCAGTTCGGGCGGGAGCAGGGCGAGCTGCTGGAGCAGTACCGGGCCCTGGCTCCAGGGTCCGGCCTTGCACACGGTCCAGCCGTTCCAGTCGTACGTCGCGGGCCGCTCCCACGTGGCGGACCAGGCGGCGAGGTCGGCCGCGGTGAGCGTCCCGGTGTGGTGCGTGCCGCTGGTGTCCAGGGTGGGCCGCGCGGACTGCCGCACCAGTGCCTCGGCGACGAACCCGGTGCGCCACACCTCGCGCGCCGCGTCGATCTCCGCCTCCCGGCCGCCCGCCCCGGCGACCTCGGCGAGCAGCCGTTTCCAGGTGGCGGCGAGGGCGGGGTTGCGGAAGAGCCGGCCGGGGCGCGGCGGCTCGCCGGCCGGCAGGTACACGGCGGCCGAGGAGGTCCACTCCGTCTCGAACAGCTCCCGTACGGTCTCCACGGTCCCGCCGACGCGCTCGACGGGGGCGTGCCCGTGTTCGGCGTACCCGATGGCGTACTTGAGGACGTCGGCGAGCGGCTTGGTGCCGTGGTCGCGCAGGAGCAGCATCCAGGCGTCGAAGGCACCGGGCACGGCGGCGGCCAGCGACCCGGTGCCGGGGACGAGGTCCAGGCCGAGGGAGCGGTAGTGGGCGATCGTGGCGCCGGCGGGGGCGACGCCCTGGCCGCACAGCACCCGTACCGGGCCCCCGGCCGGGGCGACGAGCGCCGGGAGCTCCCCGGCGGGCCCGTTGAGGTGCGGTTCGACGACGTGCAGGACGAAACCGGCGGCAACGGCCGCGTCGAAGGCGTTGCCGCCGTCCTCCAGTACGGCCATGGCGCAGCCGGAGGCGATCCAGTGGGTGGAGGACACCATGCCGAAGGTGCCCTGGAGGGTGGGCCGGGTCGTGAACATGCGGTTCGAACACCTCACTGATGACGGGGGTACCGGGGAATTCCGGGGGTCCTGCATGGCCCGCGTGCCCAGGGGTACTGCGTAACGTCCCACCACCTACCGGAGCCCCCCGCCGGACGAGGAGCCCCACCGACACAAGCAGCCGGCACGAGCGGCGGGAAGGAATGAGCCGCGGATGGCGAAACTGAGCCCGGTCGATCTCCAGCAGGCCCTCAAGGGCGCCGATTACCCGGCCACCGGCGAGGACCTGGCACGGCTGGCCCGGGACAACGGGGCCGCGAGCGCGCTCGTGGACGCGCTCGCGGCACACGGCAAGGACGAATTCGACGGCCCGAACAAGGTCAGCCGCACCGTTTTCGGTTCCGACTGACCCGCGCGTCCGGGTCCGACCGACAGGGGCCTCTCATGTCCATGCAGTACGGCAACTCCTCCTCCGAGCCGGGGTCCGCCCGCCGGGTGTCCGATCCGGGGCCCACCGGCCGGGGGGTGGACACCGCCGGTCTCGTTCCGCCGGGCGAGACCCCGCCGGCCGAGGACGGCATCTCGGGAACACTGCCCCGTGACACCGAGTACAACCCGCCGCGCGGCTGGGCCAAGGCACCGCTGGCGATCATTCTGCTGCTGGTGCTGCTGTTCGCCGCCGGGTTCATCGGCTACGCGATCGGGGTCTGAGCACCCGCGGCCCGGGTGCGCCGGGTCAGCCGGCCTTCTTCCAGGCCGTGGTGCCGAGCCGTCCCGTGTTGCCGAGGTCCAGGCCGCCGTCGACGGTCAGCACCGTGGTGGCGGCGCCCTTGACGGGGGCGATCCGCAGATAGGGGGCGTTGACGGCGGTGGTGGTGGGGTCGGTGACGGTGTTGCGCCACACCAGCGAGGTGGTGGCGGACTCGCCGCGGGCCAGGGCGACGGGATGCGGTCCGGGGTCGTCGAGCGTGGTGATCTCCCCCGGCCCCTTCAATACCTTCACGTCGTCGAGGGGTTCGTGGTCCGCGTCGAGCACGGTGAGGACGGGGTAGCCGCCGAGCCGGTGGACCGCCTTGCCGCAGTTGGTCAGCCGTACGGTCATCCCGCGCAACCCCATGGCCGCGTCGACGAGCCCCGGCTCGATGCGCACGCCGGAGGCGGGGCAGGCGGTGCTGGTGGGTGTCGGCGAACGCGTCGGCTCGCCCGGCAGGGCGCCGGTCCGCACCTCGCCGGGGGTCACGGCGGGCACCGCCGGGGTCGTCGCCGGTGCCGCGTCCGGGCGGCGGTCGGGATCGCTCTCCCGGTCCAGCTCCGCCGACAGCCCGCAGCCGACGGCCAGCAGGGAGACGACGAGGAGTCCGGCGGCGCTGCGGAGACGGCGGTGAACGGTCACGACGTGATCATGCCACGCGGCCCGGATCGGCGGGCCCACGGCCGGTCGCGGTAACCGGCGGTAGCACGCCGGTCGTCGGCCACGGTGACCGGAAACGGCGGGCCCGCGGTCGGTCACAGTGACCGCACAGGCACGGAGCGAGTTCGGCCTTTCCCCGCACAGGGAGTCGTGTGAGACTGTGCCTCCCGTCCGCAGTGCGGACCCTTTCCGCACCCTCCCCCACGAGAAGTGCCCGTGCGCTCACTTCCCCTGCCCCTCGCGCTCACCGCGCGACTGCTGCCGGTCGCCGTGCTCGCCTCGGCGGGCTGGGCACTGTCCTCCGGCCCCCTCGCCTCCGCGTCCGACTCGGACTCCGGCCATTCCGCCGCGGAGCGGTCGCCGGACGCCGGGAGTTCGGCCGGGAAGAAGGACGGCGACGGCTCCGGCTCGTCCGCCTCCCCCGCGGCCAAGGCGTACGACGCGGCGCCCGCGGCCTGCGACAGCATCGCCGAGAAGACCGTCAAGTCCCTTGTGCCGGGCGCCAAGACGGCCGGCAAGGAGATTCCGTCCACGGACGAGGCGGTGCGCCGCACCTGCTCCTGGAACGCCCTCAAGGGCTTCGACTACCGCTGGCTCGACGTCTCCTTCGAGATCGCGGACTCGGTGAAGGCCGCGCAGACGGCGTACGAGGACCGTACGAAGGAGAAGAGCGGCGGCGGCGCGGTGCCCGGACTCGGTGACCAGGGCTACTCCGTCGTCAACCTCACCACCGACAAGAAGCAGCAGACCCGCGAGGGCGTGGTGCTGGCCCGGGTGTCCAACGCGCTGGTGGTCGTCACCTACAACGGCAGCGACTTCGAGTCGAAGAAGGCGCCGGGCACGGACGAGATCAACAAGGGTGCGATCAAGGCGGCCAAGGAGGCGGTGGCGGCGCTGGGGAAGGGCTGACGGCCCCGATCCGCCCCGTTTCAGCCCGCGTTGACGGCGGGGATCACCGTGGTCCCGTACGCGTCGATGACGTCTTCCTGGGCGTCGTGCATGTCGTAGAGCGCGAACTGGTCGACGCCCAGGTCCCGCAGGGCGCGGAGTTTCTCGATGTGTGCCTGCGCTGGGCCGAGGACGCAGAACCGGTCGACGATGTCGTCCGGCACGAACGCGGTGTCCGGGTTGTCGGCACGGCCGTGGTGGGAGTAGTCGTAGCCCTCGCGGGACTTGATGTAGTCGGTGAGCGCGTCGGGCACGGCGGCGGAGTGCTCCCCGTAGCGGGCGACGAGGTCGGCGACGTGGTTGCCGACCATGCCGCCGAACCACCGGCACTGTTCCCGCGCGTGGGCGAGCGCCTCGGGCGAGTCGTCGGCGGTGACGTACGCGGGGGCGGCGACGCACACCGTCACCTCGCCGGGGTCGCGCCCGGCCGCCGCGGCGGCGTCCTTCACGGTGCGCACCATGGAGGCGGTGAGGTAGGGGTCGGCGAGCTGGAGGATGAACCCGTCGGCCTCCTCCCCCGCCATCCGCAGCGCCTTCGGCCCGTACGCGGCCATCCACACCGGGAGCTGAGCCCCCGGCCGGACCCACGGGAACCGGACGACCGTGCCGCCGCCGAGGTCGGCCTCCTCGCCCCGTGCCAGGGCCCGGATCACCTTCATCGCCGCGCTGATCCGGGCCAGGGTGTGGGGCTTACGGCCCGCGACACGCATCGCGGAGTCGCCGCGGCCGATCCCGCACACCGTGCGGTTGCCGAACATGTCGTTGAGGGTGGCGAAGGTGGAGGCGGTCACCTCCCAGGTGCGGGTGCCGGGGTTGGTGACCATCGGACCGACGGTCAGGGTGTCGGTGTGCGCCAGGATCTGGCTGTGGATGACGAACGGTTCCTGCCAGAGCACGGCCGAGTCGAAGGTCCAGCCGTACGTGAAGCCGTTGCGCTCGGCGCGCCGCATCAGGTCGACGACGCGCGAGGCGGGCGGGTCGGTCTGCAGGACGAGTCCGAAGTCCATGCGTCCGTCATCCATGCGCCACTCCTGGAAGGGTCCGGGTCGCCGACGGCGGCCGTCAGCCGAGGTACTGACAGGTGGCGCGCGGGAGGTATCTGCCGTGGCCCGCGCGGCCGGTGAACTCCCCCGCCGTGACGACCGGTTCGCCCCGCGAGAGCACGGTCTCGACCCGGCCGGTGATCCGCCGCCCCTCGTACGCCGAGTAGTCGACGTTCATGTGGTGGCTCGCGGCGGAGAGGACCTGCTCGGCGCCCGGGTCGTAGACGACGAGGTCGGCGTCGGAGCCGGGGGCGAGCGTGCCCTTCCTCGGGTAGAGGCCGAACATGCGGGCCGGGGTGGCGCAGGCGAGCTCGATCCAGCGGCGGCGGGAGAGGTGCCCGTCGACGACGGCCTGGTGGAGGAGGTCCATGCGGTTCTCCACCCCCGGCAGCCCGTTGGGGATCTTCGAGAAGTCGCCGCGGCCCAGCTCCTTCTGCCCGGTGAAGCAGAACGGGCAGTGGTCGGTGGAGACGACCTGGAGGTCGTTGGTGCGCAGCCCCCTCCACAGCGCCGCCTGGTGCTCGCGCGGGCGCAGCGGGGTGCTGCACACGTACTTGGCGCCCTCGAAGTCCGGCTCGGCGAGGTTGTCGGTGGACAGGAACAGATACTGCGGGCAGGTCTCGCCGAAGACGGGCAGCCCGTCGTCGCGGGCCCTGGCCAGTTCGGCGAGCGCCTCCCGCGCCGAGACGTGCACGACGTACAGGGGCGCCCCGGCGACCTGCGCGAGCCGGATGGCGCGGTGGGTGGCCTCGGCCTCCAGGAGGGCCTTGCGGACCTCGCCGTGGAAGCGGGGGTCGGTGTCGCCGCGGGCGAGGGCCTGCTCGACGAGGACGTCGATGGCGATGCCGTTCTCGGCGTGCATCATGATGAGCCCGCCGTTTCCGGCGGCGCGCTGCATGGCGCGCAGGATCTGGCCGTCGTCGGAGTAGAAGACCCCCGGGTAGGCCATGAACTGCTTGAACGAGGTCACGCCGTCGTGGTCGACGAGGCGGTCCATCTCCTTGAGCGTCGCGTCGTTGACGTCCGAGACGATCATGTGGAAGCCGTAGTCGATCGCGCAGTTGCCCTCCGCCTTGGCGTGCCAGGCGTCCAGGCCCTCGCGCAGGGTGCCGCCGACGCTCTGGATGGCGAAGTCGACGATGGTGGTGGTGCCGCCCCAGGCGGCGGCCCGGGTGCCGGTCTCGAAGGTGTCGGAGGCGTAGGTGCCGCCGAAGGGCATCTCCATGTGGGTGTGGCCGTCGACGCCGCCCGGGATGACGTACTTGCCGGTGGCGTCGAGGGTGCGCTCGGCGGTGAACGCCTCGGCGGCCGGGGTGCCGGTGGTGGCGAGGGCGGCGATACGGCCGTCCTCGATCAGGACGTCGGCGTGGAGTTCGTCGGAGGCGGTGACGACGAGGCCGCCACGGACGACGGTACGGCTGCTCATGCTGCCTGCCTCTCCCTGTCCCTGTTCCGGTACGGCTAGTGGGCGCTCCGCAGCGCGCGCAGAAGGATGTCGGCGCCCTCCTCCGCCTCGGCGGCGGTGAGGGTCAGGGGCGGGGCGATGCGCAGGGCGCTGGTGCTGTGGCCGCCGCCCTTGCCGATGAGGAGTCCGCCCTCGCGTGCGGCCTCCAGTACGGCGGCCGCGGCGGCCGGGTCCGCCTCGTCGGTGCCGGGGCGGACGAGTTCGACGCCGATCATCAGTCCGCGTCCGCGCACCTCCCGTACGGCCGGGTTGTCCGCGGTGCCCTCTCGCAGCCGTTCCAGGAGCCGCCCGCCCACCCGCCGGGCGTTGCCCTGGAGGTCGTGTTCCAGCAGGTAGGAGAGGTTGGCAAGGCCGGCCGCCATGGTGATCTGGGTGCCGCCGAAGGTGGAGATGCTGTTGGCGTCGAGGCAGTTCATGATCTCGGCGCGGGCCACCACGCCGCCGATGGACATGCCGTTGCCGATGCCCTTGGCGAAGGTCACCATGTCCGGCGGGCCGTTCTCGGCGTGCGCCTGCCAGCCCCAGAAGTGGTCGCCGGTGCGGCCCCAGCCGGTCTGCACCTCGTCGGCGATCCACAGGACGCCGCGCTCGCGCAGCACCTTGCGGAAGGCCGCGTACAGCCCGTCGGGCGGGGAGGTGAAGCCGCCGACGCCCTGCACCGGTTCGGCGATCAGCGCGGCCGGCGGGCGGGTGTGGCCGAGCAGGTCCTTCAGGTCCTCGACGCAGGCCGCGACGAACTCGGCGTCGCCCAGGTGCGCGTAGGGGCCGCGGGTGCGGACACCGCCGTGGACGTAGAGCGTCTGGAGCGGCGAGAGGGAGGTGGGCGACCAGCCGCGGTTGCCGGTGATGCCGACCGTGGAGAAGGAGCGGCCGTGGTAGCTGTTGCGCATCGCCAGCAGGGTGTTGCTGCGCCGGTAGGTGGTCGCGAGCAGCAGCGCGGTGTCGTTGGCCTCGGTGCCGGAGGTGGTGAAGAAGACCCGGGCGTCCGGGATGCCGCTCAACTCGGCGATCTTCTCGGCGAGTTCGACCATCGGGCGGTTGAGGTAGAGGGTGGAGGAGTGCAGGATGCGGCCGGCCTGCTCGCTCACCGCCTTGGTGACCTCGGGCAGGGCGTGCGCGGTCATGGTGGTGAGGATGCCGCCGAAGAAGTCGAGGTACTTGGTGCCCTCGGCGTCCCAGACGTGCCTGCCCTCGCCGTGGGTGATCTCCAGCGGGGTGTCGTAGTAGAGGGCCAGCCACTCGGGGAGTACGGCACGGTGGCGGGCGTGGAGGTCGTCGGTCACGGCTGCACCAGTCCTTCGTACGCGTCGGGGCGGCGGTCGCGGTAGAACGCCCATTGTTGCCGTACCGCGTCGATCTGCCCGAAGTCGAGGTCGCGGACGAGCAGTTGCTCCTCGGTGTCACTGGCGGCCCCGCCGACGAGCTGTCCGCGCGGGTCGACGAAGTAGGAGGTGCCGTAGAAGTCGTTGTCGCCGTACTCCTCCTGGCCGACGCGGTTGATCGCGGCGACGAAGTACGCGTTGGCGGCGGCCGCCGCGGGCTGCTCCAACTGCCACAGGTACGCGGAGAGGCCGCGGTGGGTGGCGGACGGGTTGTAGACCAACTGGGCACCGTTCAGACCGAGTTGCCGCCAGCCCTCGGGGAAGTGCCGGTCGTAGCAGATGTAGACGCCGACCCTGCCGACGGCGGTGTCGAACACGGGCCAGCCGGCGTTGCCGGGCCGGAAGTAGTACTTCTCCCAGAACCCCTCGACCTGGGGGATGTGGTGCTTGCGGTACTTGCCGAGGTAGCTGCCGTCGGCGTCGATCACGGCGGCGGTGTTGTAGTAGAACCCAGACTGCTCGACCTCGAACACGGGCACGACGAGCACCATCCCGGTCTCGCGCGCGAGCGCCCGCATCCGGGTGACGGTCGGCCCGTCCGGCACGGGTTCCGCCCAGCGGTAGTGCTCCGGCTCCTGCACCTGGCAGAAGTACGGCGCGTTGAACACCTCCTGGAACCCGATCACCCGGGCCCCCTGCCGGGCGGCCTCCCGGGCGTGCTCCTCATGCTTGACGATCATGGATTCGGTGTCCCCGGTCCAGCTCGCCTGCACCAACGCCGCCCGCACGACATGAGCCATGTGCCACACCTCCACAGACCCTCTACGCCCGTAGACACGACCACGGAACGACGACGGTAGGCCTCCGGGGCCGCCGTGCCAAGACACCGCGCCCCAGAGGGGCGCGGGGAACTGCGCGAGCAACCCACCCCAACCCGCACCCGCACACCCACAGGAACCCCCTCCCCCCTGGGCGCCCCATGCATAACAGCGGAGCGCAAGGGCACTCGCCGTGCGCACCCGCACCCAGAGCTATGGCGTCCCCGCACCGACCGGGAAGCCAGGGAACGGAAGGCCATGACCAGCGGCTTCACCCCGGAGGGCTTCGGTTCGGACCCCTTCGCAGAGTTCTTCGCCCGCTTCTTCGGCGGTGCCCGCCCCGGCCCCCGGCAGATCGACATCGGGCGGCTGCTCAGCCAGCCGGCCCGGGAGCTGGTCGCGGGGGCCGCCACCTACGCCGCCGAGCACGGCAGCCGTGACCTGGACACCCAGCACCTGCTCCGCGCCGCGCTCGCGGTCGAACCGACCCGGCGCATGCTCAGCCGCGCCGGTGCCGACCCCGACAACCTGGCCACGGAGATCGACGAGCGCTCCGGCCCCGCCCACGGCCCCGGCGAGGGCCCGCCGCCCACCTCCGTCGCCCTGACCCCGGCGGTCAAGCGCGCCCTCCTCGACGCGCACGACATGGCCCGGGCGAGCGGCGCCGGCTACATCGGGCCCGAGCACGTACTCAGCGCGCTCGCCGCCAACCCGGACTCCGCCGCCGGGCACATCCTCAATTCGCTGCGGTTCGGCGGTCCCGGCGGCCCGCTGCCGGCCGAGGCGCCGGAGGCCGCCGCGCAGGCCCGCCCCGAGCGGCCCCGGGGCAGCACCGGCACCCCCACCCTGGACAAGTACGGCCGCGATCTCACCGACCTCGCCCGCCAGGGCCGCGTCGACCCGGTGATCGGACGCGACGAGGAGATCGAGCAGACGATCGAGGTGCTCTCCCGGCGCGGCAAGAACAACCCGGTGCTCATCGGCGACGCGGGCGTCGGCAAGACCGCCATCGTGGAGGGGCTCGCCCAGCGCATCGCCGAGGGCGACGTGCCGGACATCCTGCTCGGCCGCCGGGTGGTCGCCCTCGACCTCACCGGCGTGGTGGCCGGAACCCGCTACCGGGGCGACTTCGAGGAACGGCTCAACACCATCGTCGACGAGGTCCGCACCCACTCCGACCAGCTCGTCGTCTTCATCGACGAGTTGCACACCGTGGTGGGCGCCGGGGGCGGCGGCGAGGGCGGCTCGATGGACGCCGGCAACATCCTCAAGCCCGCCCTGGCCCGCGGCGAACTGCACATCGTCGGCGCCACGACGCTGGAGGAGTTCCGGCGCATCGAGAAGGACGCGGCGCTCGCCCGCCGCTTCCAGCCGATCCTGGTGCCCGAGCCGTCCGTGCCCGACGCCGTCGAGATCCTGCGCGGGCTGCGTGACCGCTACGAGGCCCACCACCAGGTCCGCTACACCGACGAGGCGCTGGTCGCCGCCGTCGAGCTGTCCGACCGCTATCTCACCGACCGGCACCTGCCCGACAAGGCGATCGACCTCATGGACCAGGCCGGTGCCCGGGTGCGGCTGCGCTCGCGCACCAAGGGCACCGACGCCCGCGCCCTGGAGCGCGAGCTGGAGCAACTGGTCCGGGACAAGGACCAGGCGGTCGCCGACGAGCAGTACGAGCAGGCCACCCAGCTGCGCGACCGCATCGCGGAGCTGAAGGAGCGCATCGGCGACGGGAGCCAGGAGCAGGCCGTCGACGACGGACAGCACCTGGAGGTCACCACCGAGGCCATCGCGGAGGTCGTCTCCCGGCAGACCGGCATCCCCGTCGCCAGCCTCACCCAGGAGGAGAAGGACCGGCTGCTCGGCCTGGAGCGGCATCTGCACGAGCGGGTGGTCGGGCAGGACGAGGCGGTCCGCGCGGTCTCCGAGGCCGTCCTGCGCTCCCGGGCCGGACTCGCCAGTCCCGACCGGCCCATCGGCAGCTTCCTCTTCCTCGGCCCGACCGGCGTCGGCAAGACCGAGCTGGCCCGAGCGCTCGCGGAGGCGCTGTTCGGCAGCGAGGAGCGGATGGTGCGCCTGGACATGAGCGAGTACCAGGAGCGGCACACCGTCAGCCGGCTGGTCGGCGCCCCGCCCGGTTACGTCGGCCACGAGGAGGCCGGGCAGCTCACCGAGGTCGTACGGCGCCACCCGTACTCGCTGCTGCTGCTCGACGAGGTGGAGAAGGCGCACCCGGACGTCTTCAACATCCTGCTCCAGGTGCTCGACGACGGCCGGCTCACCGACTCCCAGGGCCGCACGGTCGACTTCTCCCACACCGTCATCGTGATGACCAGCAACCTCGGCTCGGAGGCCATCACCCGGCGCGGCGCCGGGCTCGGCTTCACGGCGGGCGGCACGGAGGCCGCCGAGGAGGCGCGGCGGGAGCAGATCCTGCGGCCGCTGCGCGAGCACTTCCGGCCGGAGTTCCTCAACCGGATCGACGAGGTCGTCGTCTTCCGGCAGCTCACCGAGGAGCAGCTCCGCCGCGTCACCGACCTGCTGCTCGATCAGACCCGGCGGCGGCTGCGGGCGCAGGACATCGACGTCGACTTCACCGACGCGGCCGTCGACCTGCTGGCCCGGCGTGGTTACCAGCCGGAGTACGGGGCGCGGCCGCTGCGGCGCACGATCCAGCGGGAGGTCGACAACGAATTGTCGCGCTTCCTCCTGGACGGGAGGGTGACGGCGGGGCATCGGGTGCGGGTGGATGTGGAGGGAGGGGAGCTGGTGTTCGACGCGGAGAGGTGAGCGGGGGGTGGGTGAGCGGTTCATGTGAGCGGCTTTTGTTCTCCCGCCGGCCCACCCCTCGCCGCGGTCAGCCGGTCGGCCGTACCACCATCGCCGAACCCCCTCCCCTGCGGACCTTCTCCGCCGCCGCCAGCCACTTGCCGTTCGGCAGGCGCTGGACGCCCGTCGCCGCGCCGATCTCCGGGTTCAGGGAGAACACGTGGCCGAGCGCCTCGAGGCGGGCCCGCTGCGCGCTGTCGTACAGGCCCGGTTCCAGTTCCGTCCTGGCCGCGTTGCGCTGGCTGGCGCGGGGCGCGGCGATCGCGTCGACGAGCGGCAGGCCGCGGTCGACGAAGTTGGTCAGGGTCTGCAGCACGGTGGTGATGATGGTCGCGCCGCCGGGCGAGCCGAGCGCGACCACCGGCCGGTCGTGCTTGTCCAGCACGATCGTCGGGGAGATCGACGAGCGCGGCCGCTTGCCGGGACCCGGCAGGTTCGGGTCGTGGACCGCCGGGTTGGCGGGGGCGAAGGAGAAGTCCGTCAGCTCGTTGTTGAGCAGGAACCCGCGCCCGGGGACGGTGATGCCGCTGCCGCCCGTCTGTTCGATGGTGAGGGTGTAGGAGACGACGTTGCCCCACTTGTCGGCGACCGTGAGGTGGGTGGTGTTCTCGCCCTCGTACGTCGTCGGGGCGGCCGTACCGCCCGCGCCGCAGGCGGCGGGGTGGCGCGGGTCGCCGGGGGCGAGGGGGCTGGTGAGGACCGCGTCGTCCTTGATCAGGCAGGCGCGCGAGTCGGCGTACTTCTGCGAGAGCAGCCCCTTGGTGGGCACGTCCTCGAAGGCGGGGTCGCCGACCCAGCGGCCCCGGTCGGCGAAGGCGATCCGGCTCGCCTCGATGTAGTGGTGCAGGTACTGCGTCTCGCTCGCCCTGGAGAGGTCGGTCTTCTCCAGGATGTTGAGCGCTTCGCCGACGGTGGTGCCACCGGAGGAGGACGGGGCGATGGAGTAGACGCCGAGGCCCCGGTAGTCGGTCTTCGTGGGGGCCTGGAGCTTGGCGCGGTAGGCGGCCAGGTCCTTCCGGGTCAGCTTGCCGGGGCGGGCGTTGTAGCCGGCGGCCGGGTCGATGGGCGGCTTGGCGGCGGTGGCGACGATGTCCGCGCCGAGGTCGCCGTGGTAGATCGCGCCGACGCCCTTGCGGGCCAGCTCGCGGTAGGTGCGGGCCAGGTCGGGGTTCTTGAAGGTGGAGCCGACGGCGGGCAGTTCGCCGCCGGGCAGGAACAGCTTCGCGGTGGCGGGGAAGTAGCGGAACCGGGTCTCGTTGGACGCGGTCTGGGAACGGAACGTCTCGTCGACGGTGAAGCCGCGGCGGGCGAGGCGTTCGGCGGGCCTCAGGACCGTACCGAGCCGTTCGCTGCCCCACTGGTCCAGCGCGGTGGCCCAGGTGGCGGGGGTGCCGGGGGTGCCGACGCTCAGTCCGCTGGTGACGGCGTCCGCGAAGGCGAGCGGCTTGCCGTCCTCGACGAAGAGGTTCTTGTCGGCGGTGAGCGGCGCGGTCTCGCGGCCGTCGATGGTGTGCACCGTGCGGGAGCGGGCGTCGTAGTAGACGAAGAACCCGCCGCCGCCGAGGCCGGAGGAGTACGGCTCGGTGACGCCGAGGGCGGCGGCGGTGGCGACGGCCGCGTCGACCGCGTTGCCGCCCTTCCTGAGCACCTCGATGCCGGCCGCCGAGGCGTCGGCGTCGACGCTCGCCACGGCACCGCCGTAGCCGACGGCGACCGGGACCTTCGCCGGTGTGGCGCTCGTGGCGGCGGTCGGGCCCGGCGGTGCGGACGGGGGCGCGGCGGCGCCCACCGACACCACCGCGGCCGAGACCGCGAGTACCGCCCAATTCCGTGCGACGGGACGACGCATGCGTACCTCCAGTCAAGAACCGTCCGCGCAGCGTAACGCCGTGGCGGCATGACCGCGACAAGGCATGGGGCGCCGCGCGTCGGCGGGAGACGCTTCGGGGGCGTCTGTTTCGCGGGGACCTGGTCGCGGGGGCATGTTCGCGGGGACCTGTTCGCAGGGACCTGTTCGCAGGGACCTGTTCGCGGGGACCTGTTCGCGGGGACCGTCGAACACCGTTGCGGCCGGGGCCGCTACCATGCGCGGCCATGACAGACGACGTGCGCAACATCGTCCTGGGAGTGATAGCGGCCGGCGTCAGCGCCTCGCTCGGCTGGATCGCCCGCACCTATCTGTGGCGGCGCAGGCTCCGGCGCAAGCAGGCCTTCTTCGGACTGCCCGCCCACTCCGAGTCGCTGCTCGTGGTCAACCGGGACGCGGGCAGTGCGGACCTGGCGGTGCACCGCCACGACGTGTTCGCGCTGCTCGAACTGTCCGCGCTCATCAAGGAGTGCGGGGCGGGCATCCAGGTGATCACCCAGGACGCGGCCCAGCAGGGCTTCGGCGAGCGCACCGAGTTCTGCGTCGGCGGGCCGGGCTCGAACCGGCGGATGGCGGCGCACATGCAGGCGATGCTGCCCGGGGTTCGGGTCCACACCGATCCCGAACCGGTCGTCGACCGGGCGGCGTTCCGCATCGGCACCGAGCGGTACCGGATGGAGGCCGGGGTCACCGAGTACGTGCTCCTCGCGCGGCTCACGGCGGGTCAGCCGGACCAGGTGCGGCCGGTGTTCCTGTTCGCCGGGCAGCGGGCCATCACCAACCAGGCGGCCACGCGCTACCTCGCCCGCCACCACACGCGGCTCGCCCGCAAGTACGGCAACGGCACGTTCGTCCTGCTGCTGAAGGTCGTCAACTCGCAGGCGTACGGCCCCGACGTGGTCGAACTCGTCGCGGACGTGACCCGTGCGGCGCAGACACCGCTGCCCGCCGAACCGGCGTCGGAGCGGCCGTCGCACCGGGCGGGCTGAAGACACGAGGGAGCCGGGGGGCCCGGCCCGTCCGGCGTGCAGCTGACCTCCTTCTCGTCGGCGGACGACCCGTCGTGCGGGCCGGTTCCGCCGTGCGAGCAGTGATCATCGGCTGCCGCCGGACAAGGCCGGCCGGGTGCGGTGCGCTGCTCCCCCTGGTGACGCGTGCCGTTCGATCGACGGACCGACAGCCGTGCGGGGTCAGCCTACTCGCTGCCGGCGCGGGCCTCCCGTACGGGCGCGGGCCGTGGCGCGCGCGGGGTGTGCGCGGGCGTGCGCGGGCCCGGGGCGGAGTGGTGCGCGGGGCGGGCGGCTCGGGGCGCGGGGCGGGGCGGTCCGAAGCGCGGGGTGGGGCTCGGGCTCACGCCACTTCCGCGTAGACCTGGGACAGTTCGGGTGCGCCGGTCACCGCCCAGTCCTGGCCGTCCGTCACCACGTCGACCTCCCGCCCGGTGGCCAGCAGGACCACGGGGTGCCCTGACCGGAGCTCCCAGACCGCGCCGGGCACCGTCCGCACGATGACCGTGCCGAGGTACAGCCCCGCGTCGTTGCCCAGCCAGGGCAGCAGTTCCTCGTCGTCCCGCCAGCGCGGGACCAGTTGGTCGAGCGCCGCCAGCGAGTCCGCCGTGTCGTCCAGCTCGACCCCCGCCCGCTCGGCCTGCGCGCGCAGCAGTTCACACTCGGCCAGCAGCGCGGCGATCCCCTCACGGCCGGAGCTGTCGGGGTCGCCTGCGGTGAGCACCGCACCCCCGAGGGCCGTCGCACCGTGACTCTTGCGCCAGTTGCCCAGAAAAGGGATGTTCATATGTCCAATGTGGCATCGTCCCCGCGCCGTGCACCACAAGCGCGCGGCACCGGTGTGTTCATCCGTGGTTCATTGACGATTCGCCTCCTCCTCCCTAGCTTCAAGAGGCATCTGGTGTCCCGTCAGTTCCTCTTTCCGTTCTCCCCTGTCGTTTTCTTACTTTCGAGTTCCTGCTTTCGAGTTCCTACTTTTGAGAGGAGCCCCTGGTGCGCCTGCGTCTCGGGTGGGTGGCCGCGGCCCTGGGGGTGTGCGCGGGGGCCCTGCTGCCCGGCGTGCCCGCGCGGGCGGCGGGGGCGGTCACGGGTCCGGGCGCCGGTTCCGGCGCCGTGTCGCTCGCGCGGCTGTTCGACAACGTGGCCGTCAGCGACGACGCCCGGCCGGACGCCGCGGACTTCGACGGGGCCGGGCGGTCGCTGTCGGCGCGGGACCTGACGGCGGCCGGCTGGACACCGGGGCGCGCGCTGACCGTCCAGGGCGCCCGGCTGACCTGGCCGCGCACCGCCCCGGGCGCGCCGGACAACGTACGCGCCGCCGGGCAGTCCGTACGGCTGCGGGGCCGCGGCGACGCACTCGCGTTCCTCGTCGCCGGCACCGGGGCCGAGGGCGCCGACGCCGGCGGCTCCGGCACGGTGCGGTACACGGACGGCTCGCGCTCCGCCTACCGGCTGACCGCCCCCGACTGGCGCACCGGGCCCCTCGCCACCAAGGCGCTCGCGCTGCCGCACCTCAACACGCCCACGGGGCCGCTCGCCGAGCGGGCGCGGCTGTACGTGGTGACGGTGCCGCTCGTACGCGGCCGGCCGGTGGCGTCGGTGGCGCTGCCGCGCGACCGCGACCTGCATGTCTTCGCACTGTCGGTGCGGTCCGCCGGGCGTGGCTGGACGGGCGGCTGGGCCGCCGCGCCCTCCGGGTACACCTCGGTCGGCCCGTGGACCGACCGCACGCTGCGGCTGGTCGTGCACACCTCCGCGGGCGGGCCGCGGGCGCGGCTGCGGTTCGCCAACACGTTCGCCTCAACGCCGGTACGGATCGGCGGGGCGACGGTGGCGGCGCGGGGTTCGGGGGCGGCGGCGGCCGGGAGGCCGGTGCCGCTGTCGTTCGGCGGGGCGCGGGGCCTGACCGTTCCGGCGGGTGCGGAGGCGGTCAGCGATCCGGTGCCGTTCGCGGTGCCCGCCGACGCCGATCTGCTGGTCAGCTTCCATCTGCCGGGCACCGTCACGGCGGCGCCCGTCCACCGGCTCGCGCTGCAACGGTCGTACCTCAGCGAACCGGGCGACCACACGCGCGACGCCGGACCGGAGGCGTACACCTCGACGCTGACGACCTGGCCGTTCCTCACCGGCGTCGACGTGAGCGGCGGCGCGGGCAGGGGCACCGGCGGCGGCCCGGGCACGGTGGTGGCGCTCGGGGACTCGATCACCGACGGCGAGAAGTCCGGCACGGACACCAACCGGCGCTGGCCGAACGTGCTGGCCGGCCGGCTGCTGCGGCAGCACGCGGTCCCCCGCTACGGGGTGCTCGACGAGGGGATCTCCGCGAACCGCGTGGTCACCGACCGCTACCCGGGCGACGGGGTCTCCACCGACACCGGCGGGGTGAGCGCACTGCACCGGCTGGACCGTGACGTGCTGGCGCAGACGTCGGTACGCACCGCCATCGTCTTCGAGGGCGTCAACGACGTCCGCTGGGGCACCACGGCGGACCAGGTGATCGCCGGGCTGCGTGAACTGGCCGACCGGGCGCACGCACGCGGGGTCCGGGTGCTGGCCGCCACGATCGCCCCGTGCGAGGGCGAGACGCTATGCACGGCCGCCGCGGACACGCGGCGCACGGCGGTCAACGCCTGGCTGCGCCGCGCCGACGGCACGTTCGACGGCCTCCTCGACTTCGACGCCGTGCTGCGCGACCCCGCCCACCCGGCGCGGCTGCGGCCGGAGTACGACAGCGGCGACCATCTGCACCCCGGTCCGACGGGCCTTGCCGCGCTGGCCGACTCGGTGGACCTGCGGCTGCTGTGAGACGGGGCGGGCGGCCTGGGCCTTTGGCCGTGCGGCCGGGGCGGGTGGGCCTACGGCTGCGGCGGCCGGTGTCTCAGACGTCCAGGTCCACCACCACCGGCGCGTGGTCCGAGGCGCCCTTGCCCTTGCGCTCCTCGCGGTCCACGTACGCGTCCTGGACGGCCTTGGCGAACGGTTCGTTGCCGTACACCAGGTCGATCCGCATGCCGCGGTTCTTGGGGAAGCAGAGCTGGCGGTAGTCCCAGTACGTGTACGGGTGGTCGTACTTCAGCGGGCGCGGGACCACGTCCGACAGGCCCGCCTCGCGCAGGGAGGCGAGTGCGGCGCGCTCGGCGGGGGTGACGTGGGTGGAGCCCTCGAAGGCGGCGCGGTCGTAGACGTCGTCGTCGGTCGGGGCCACGTTGTAGTCGCCGAGGACGGCGAACGGGCGGTCACCCGCCGCGTCCCCGGCGATCGCCGCGCGCAGCGCCTCGAACCACTGGAGCTTGTAGGCGTAGTGCGGGTGGTCGACCTCGCGGCCGTTGGGCACGTACACCGACCAGACGCGGACCGGGCCGCAGGTCGCGGAGACCGCGCGGGGCTCCTGGGCGCCGTCGTACCCGGGATCGCCGGGCAGGCCCTTGACGACGTCCGTCAGGCCGACGCGGGAGAGAACCGCCACGCCGTTCCACCGGCCGGTCGCGTGCACCGCGGACTCGTAGCCCAGCTCGCGCAGCGCGTCGGACGGGAACTGTTCCTCGGTGGTCTTGGCCTCCTGGACGCACAGCACGTCCGTCCCGCTGCTCTCCAGCCAGGCGAGCAGCCGGGGCAGCCGAGCGGTGATCGAGTTCACGTTCCAGGTCGCGATGCGCATGCCCTACAAACTACCGGGCGGGTCCGACAACGCGGTCCGGCCGGGCCCCGGGGTGCTCAGAGCTCGGCGGAGGCGCCGGAGCCGAGCCGCAGGTGCTCGGCGCCACCGAGGCCGCCGATCATGCCGTCGTAGACCGGGCGGGCGAGGTCGGTCAGCAGCGCGTCGTGGATGTCGTACGCACGCTGCGGCTTGACCTCGCGGACGTAGTCGATCACCTCGGCGATCTTGTTCCAGGGGGCCATCACCGGCAGCATCAGCGTCTCGACGGGATGGTCGGGGACGGTGAGCGCGTCGCCGGGGTGGAAGACGGCGCCGCCGTCGATCAGATAGCCGACGTTGGTGATCCGCGGGATGTCGGGGTGGATCACGGCGTGCAGCTCGCCGTGGACCTGGACGTCGAAGCCGGCGGCGGTGAACGTGTCGCCGTGGCCCACGGTGTGGACGCGGCCGGGGAACGCCGACGAGAGCTTCTCGGCGACCGACTTCAGGGTCCAGATACTGGCCCCGGGGTTGGCCTCGAGACCGGCCCGCAGCCGGCCCTCGTCGAAGTGGTCCATGTGCTCGTGCGTGACCAGGATCGCGTCCGCGCCGACCGCGGCGTCCTCCTCGCTGAGCATGCCGGGGTCGATGACGAGGGTGCGTCCGTCCTTCTCGAGGCGGACACAGGAGTGCGTCTTCTTCGTGAACTTCATGGTTCCATCGTGCCCCCGGCGCAGTGGTGGCGGAGCACCTCAGGGTGGTGCTCCCGCTGCCCGGATCATGGCCGGGCCCCCGGTTCACTCGGGGGTGGTCTCCTCCCGGATCACCTGCTGGGCCACCCGGAAGGCGCCCTGGGCGGCGGGGATGCCGCAGTAGACGGCGGTCTGCAGCAGCACCTCCTTGATCTCGGCGGGGGTGAGCCCGTTGCGCAGGGCGGCGCGGACGTGCGCGCCGAGCTCCTCGGTGTGTCCGCCGGCGATCAGCGCGGCGAGCGTGACGCAGCTGCGGGCGCGGCGGTCGAGTCCCGGGCGGTCCCAGATCTCGCCCCACGCGTACCGGGTGACGAGCTCCTGGAAGTCGCCGGAGAACTCGTCCGCCGCGGACAGCGCCTGGTCCACGTGCGCGTCGCCGAGCACCTCGCGGCGCACCTTGATCCCGGCGTCGTACGGGTCGGGCCGGCCCACCGGCTCGGGCTGGGCGGCGGCCGGGGCGATCGCGGCCAGCGGCGTGGTCCCCGGCCCCACGACCGGCGCCGGGGGCACCGGGACGGCCGGGAGCGGGATCTGGCCGGTGGCGGTGTCGAACACCGGCTGCTGCCAGGCGCTGGAGAAGTGGCGTACGAGCAGGTCGGTGACGGCGCCGGGCTGTTCGACCGGGACGAGGTGGGAGGCGCCGGGGACGACCGCGAGCCGGGCGTCGGGAATGCCGGCGACCAGCGTGCGCGCCTCGGCCGGTCCGGTGACCTGGTCCTCGGAGCCGGCCAGGACGAGCGTGGGCACGCCGATGCGGCCGAGCTCGCCGCGCACGTCGAAGGCGGCGAGGGCCTCGCAGGCGGCGATGTAGCAGCCGGGGTCGGTGGTGCGGACCATCTGCACCGCCCACTCGGTGATCGCGGGCTGCGCGGCCGCGAATCCGCCGGTGAACCAGCGCTCGGGAGAGGTACGGGCGATCGGGTCGAGCCCGTTGCTGCGGACGATCACCCCGCGCTGGCGGAACTCGTCCGCCGTGCCGAACCGGGGCGAGGCCGCGATCAGCACGAGGGAGGCGAGCCGCTCGGGGTGGCGCAGCGCCAGTTCGAGGCCGACGGCGCCGCCGAACGCGCAGCCCGCGTAGCCGAACCGCTGCACGCCGAGCGCGTCGAGCGTGGCCAGCAGCCGCCGGGCGAGATCGCCGACGGCCCCGGCCGGATGCGCGGGCGCACCCCCGTGCCCGGGCAGATCGAACCGGAGCACCCGCCACTGCTGGGCCAGTTCGGGGACCTGGCGGTCCCACATGTGCCAGGTGGTGCCGAGGGATGGTCCCAGGATCAGGACAGGGGCGTCTTCCGGCCCGTCAAAGCGGTACTGCAGCGTTTCGGTCTTGGCTTCGCTCACCGGTTCACACCTTTGTCCGTCACGATCCCTCACACGTCCCCTGCGAGACCTCCCCATGCCTGCGCCGCGGGAAGCAGGTCCGCCACGGCCGACGCCCGAGCATCGTACAGACGCCCCCTGCGAGAGCCGCTGGGTCCATGACGTCGTCCAGGGCACCCGCCCGGCGCCCCCGTCGTTTCACCACGCCTCGTGCACGTGTTCTGCCTCACCATCGGGTCCGCCGGGCAACCCGTACGGCGCCGGGCCCTTCTCCCCGTGGTGAAGATCTCCCACAGACGGCCCCGTCTGCTCATACTTCTGACCCTGGCCGTGGTGGCGGTGACGGTGACCGTCGTCGTGGTCGTCCGGGCGCACAGGATGGAAACGCTCTCCCCGCGCGCGGAACGTGACCGGGCCGCGTCCGGGGCGCGCATACCGCCCGGGCAGGTCGACTGCCGGAAGGCCAAGTGCATCGCGCTCACGTTCGACGGCAACCCGGGTGAACCCACCGACCGGCTGATGGACCTCCTCAAGGAGTACAAGGCGCCGTCGACCTTCTTCCTCGAGGGCCGCCGCATTCACCGGTTCCCGGACGTGGTGCGGCGGATCGCCCGGGACGGGCACGAGATCGGGGACCACACCTGGACTCACCCGGTGCTGACCGACGCCTCCGACGCGCGGATCCGCGACGAACTGCGCCGCACGGCACGGGCCATCTCCCGGCTGACCGGCAGCGAGCCGACGCTGATGCGCCCGCCCCAGGGCCGCACCGACGACCGCGTCTCCAGGGTCTGCAAGGAGTTGGGGATGGCGGAGGTGCTGTGGACGGTGACCGCGAAGGACTACGCCACGGACGACACCGCGCTGATCACCCGGCGCGTCCTCGAGGGTGCCGGCCGCGACGGGATCATCCTGCTCCACCCGCTGCACAAGGGCACCGTCCCGGCCATGCCGTCCATCCTGCGGGCGCTCAGGAAACAGGGCTACACCTTCGTGACCGTCTCCCAGCTGCTCGCTCCGGGCAAGGCCGAGCCCGGGAAGATCTACAAGTGACCGCGAGCGGACCGTGGTTTTCGAACAGTATCGAATGCATTGCCGGCCCTTCTCGGGCATGAGCATGATCGGCGCGACCGGTCGGACCGGTAACGGGGGCCGGCTCCGGCCGGCGCCGTCGTTGCCCGACTCGCACAGTGCCTGGCCGGCGACACCGACCGCCGCGGGGCGGCCTTCCGGCCTCGGCGCAGTGCTGAACCCGCGCTCCGGCGCGCAGGCGCACCCGCGCCCGGCGCGCCGGCGTGCCGGGCGCGGTCCTCAACGCGCCGCTCCCGGTGAGCTCTCCGTCCCGGTGGCCTTCCCCCGGCTGCCGTCGGCGTCCTTCCCCTCGCTGTTCCACTGGGCCAGCAGACGCATCGCGGCCTCGGAGGGGCTGCCGGGTTCGGTGTCGTAGACGAAGATCTTGCCCACGGCACAGCCCGTGTAGCGCGACGCGCGTGGGTGCCCCGCACGCTTCCGTCGGTCGCGTGCGGGGCACCGGGGGGCTTGTGGGCGGGCGGTGGCCGGAGCGGTTCCTGCGCACCGGCCGGTCCGCCCCCATCCCCGTGTGCGCGGGAGGCGGAGGCGGTCCCGTGTGTACCGGAGGCGGAGGCGCGTGTCCGGGACGCGCCGGTCAGCGGGTCGTCTCCGAAAGGTCCGTGAGGGCCGCGAGGATTTCGGTGGGCTCGGTGCGGGTCGTGTAGTTCGGGTGGACGTCGATCCAGCGCAGGGTGCCCCCGGCGTCGACGATCGCCACCGTCGGCATGACGATGTCGTGGGTACCGTCGGCGTTCACCTCGGCGAGGTCCACGCCGAGAGACGCCTGCGCGTGCCGCACCGGGTCGTCGGACCGGGTCACGATGCCGAGCGCCTGGCCGATCCCGTTGCCGGGGTCGGAAAGAACCGTGTACGTCAGCTCGTTGGCCTCCACGACGGTCAGCGAACCGTCCGGCTTCTGCGGGCTGACGGCAATCATCACGACGCCCCGCGCGTCCAGCTCGTCCGCCAGTTCCCGCTGGTAGGTGCGCAGGGCCAGGTTGCAGTACGGGCACCACGCGCCGCGGTAGAACACCACGACCGCCGGCCGACCCTGCCGGACCTGCTCCAGCGTGACGGAGCGGCCCCGCACGTCGAGCAGTGGCGCGTCCGGCATGGGAGTTCCGGGCTCCGCGATGCCGGACGGCACTCCGGCGGCGTCCAGCTCCGTCTGCTCGGCGCTGAGCACCTCCACGACCTCGGGCGGCAACTGCCCGGTGACGTTCTTCTGGAGGTCGGCGACCTGGTCCGCGATGGGGGTGGTGGTCATGGAGTGCGCCCTTCGTTCCTTCATTTCCGGAGTGGCCACTTTCCTAGAGCGACCACTCCAATCCTGACCGGAAGAGAAATAGAATGTCAACTCTAGAACAGGTCGGGATTTGGTAACGTGACCGGGTGACGAGCACCACCGGAACGCGCCGCCTGACCCCCAAGGGGCAGGCCACACGCGACCGCATCGCAGCGGCGGCGGCCGCACTGATGTACGAGCACGGCGTGGCGGGCACCAGCACCGAAGACATCCTCAAGGCCGCCCGGGTGAGCAGTCCCTCGCAGCTGTACCACTACTTCGGCGACAAGAAGTCGCTGGTCCAGGCCGTCATCGAGTACCAGACCGAGCGTGTCCTCGACTTCCAGCGACCGCTTCTCGGCCGACTGGACAGCTTCGAGGCACTGGAGGCGTGGCGGGACGCCGTCGTCCGGGCGCAGCACGCGCGCGACTGCCGGGGCGGCTGCCCGCTGGGATCCTTGTCCGCCGAGCTGTCCGACGCCGACCCGCAGGCCCGCGCCCGGCTCGTGGCGGCCTACGCCCAGTGGCAGGACGCCATCCGCGACGGGCTGCGGTCCATGCAGGAGCGCGGTGAGCTGGACGGGGACGCCGACCCCGACCGTCTCGCCCTCGCCCTGCTCACCGCGCTGCAGGGCGGCCTGCTGATGACGCAGGCCCATCGCGACACCGCCGCCCTCGAAGCGGTGCTCGACGCGATGATCGACCGCGTCCGCCGCCACGCGAGGTAGCACGAGGTAGTACGAGGTAGCGCGAGGTAGTACGAGGGTGGCCGAAGACCTTCGCCCTCCCTGAACGCCGGGAGACGGAGAAAGGTCGCCACGTCGACGGGGCGTGGTGTGCGCGGGCCGTCCCGCCCCGTCACGGTGTCGCGGGCAGCCCCACCGTCACGGTATGCCGCCCAGGCCGGTGAGCGCGCCGATCGGGTCGAGGTCGGGGGTGCCACGGGGCCACCAGTCCTCCGTGCCGGGTTCCGACTCGTAGGCGTACCAGAGGTGGTTCCGGCCGAGGCGGAGCTGGACGTGGCCGGCGGGGTGGGTGAGCCGGTTGCGCCAGGGCCGGAAGGCGGGCAGGTCGGCGGCGAGGAGCAGCGGGCGGGCCCGGTCGAAGCGGCCCGCCGGCGGGTCCCACGGCTCCTCCAGGACGGCGAGCCCCTCCGGTCCGCCCTGCCGCCAGGCGGCGACCGCGCGGGCCAGGTCGGCGGTCCTACGGCCGGTGGCGGCGGCGAGGGAGGCGTAGAGGGCGCGGGTGGTGGCGGTGAGGCCGGAGCCGGGGCGGGCGGCGGCGAGACGGACGGCGTCCTGCCACAGGGTCAGCTCGGCCACGGGGTCACGTCCCGTGGTGAGCAGGGCGTGGGCGCGGGCGGCCGCGTCGGTGGCGAGCTGGTCGAGGGCGAGCGGGTCCGGGCCGCCGGGGGCGGCGGGGTGGGCCGGTGGCTGCTCGGGGTGCGGGAGCGGGGGCAGCGGGGCGGGGAGCGGCGGGAGGGTGCGCGGGGCGAGGGCGTCGCGGGCGCGGACGCCGGGCAGGGCGGCCGTGTCGTGCGCGTCCTGTGCGGTGCGGGCCGCGCGGGCGGCGCTGCGGCGGGAGAGGGCGTCGAGCAGTGCGCGTTCGCCGCGGCCGCGGAGCAGGAGCAGGACGAAGGGGTCCTCGTCGAGCAGGCGTGCGGTCTGGTAGCAGAGGGCGGCGGCGTGCTTGCAGGGGTGGCCGCGGTCGGGGCAGCTGCACAGCGGTTCGAGGTCGCCGGGGCCGGGGAGCAGGGGGACGCCGCAGTCCGCGAGCGAGTGCGGCATCTCCTTGTCGAGGAGGGCGGCGATGTGGCCCGTCCGTTCCACGGCGGCGTCCAGGAAGCGGTCCCAGTCGGCGTCGGAGAGGGTACGGAGGCGGACCTGGGTGCGGTAGGGGCGGGGGCGGCTGCCGCGGACGTAGGCCAGGACCTGGCCGGGGGTGACGGTGATGGCGTCGACGTTGCCCTGGGCGGCGTAGGTGCGGCCGCGGGTGAGGCGGGCGGGGTCGAGGGCTCCCGCCTCCAGGGCGGTGAGCCAGGCGTTGCCCCACCAGGTGTGGGCGAACGGTTCGCGTGTGGCTCCGCCGGTTTGGGCGGGGAAGGTGGCGAACGTTCGCCGGAGGTCGCCGTCCCGGGAGGGGGCGGCCATGGTGCGGGGGGTTGGTGTGCGGGTGGGCGCGGAAGGGGGTGGGGTGTTCGGTGCGTTGGCGGGTGCGGGTGGGGTGGGGCTGGTCGCGCTCCGCGGTGGAACCGCAGATTGATCCAGTCCCGCGCCCCTGGCAGTGGGCGGAGGTTGCGGGGTGGCGTCGGGTGCGGTGCCCTCGGGCGCCGGAGAGCTCGGGGTGTTCGGTGCGTTGGCGGGTGCGGGTGCCTTCGGGCTCGTCGCGCTCCGCGGTGGAACCGCAGATTGATACACTCCCGCGCCCCTGAGGGTGGCCCTGGCTGTGCGTAGGGCCGCGCGAGCGGCGTCGCCCGGGCGGGCCGGCTTCGCCGGTTGTGGGGCGGGGCGGGGCCGCTCCGCTTCCGGCTCCGCGTGGTGCGCGCGGGCGCGGGCCTCGCGCAGGGCCTTGCGAGCCGCGTCGCCGGGCCTGGAACCCTCGTCGCCGTTCTCCTTGTCCGCCGTCATGACGTCGTTCTCCTCAGCGAGACGAGGTCGGACAGTTCGCGGTCGGTCAGTTCCGTGAGGGAGGTCTCGCCGGAGCCGAGGATCGCGTCGGCGAGGGCGCGCTTGGAGCGCAGCATGTCGTCGATGCGGTCCTCGACCGTGCCCTCGGTGATCAGCCGGTGCACCTGCACCGGCTGGGTCTGCCCGATGCGGTAGGCGCGGTCGGTGGCCTGTTCCTCGACCGCCGGGTTCCACCAGCGGTCGACATGGACGACGTGCCCCGCCCGCGTGAGGTTCAGGCCCGTGCCGGCGGCCTTGAGGGAGAGGACGAGCACCGGCGTCGTACCGGCCTGGAAGCGGTCCACCATGCGCTCGCGTTCCGGCACCGGGGTGCCGCCGTGCAGCAGGTCGGCGGGGACGGCGCGGGCTGCCAGGTGCGCGGTGATGAGCCGGGCCATGCCCACGTACTGGGTGAAGACCAGGGCGGAGCCGTCCTCCGAGAGGAGCGTGTCCAGGAGTTCGTCGAGGAGGGCCAGCTTCCCGGAGCGTTCCCCGAGGGACCGGGCCGTGGCCGGGTCCTCCTTGAGGTACAGCGCGGGGTGGTCGCAGATCTGTTTGAGGGACGTGAGGAGCCGCAGCACCATGCCGCGCCGGGCGATGCCCTCGGCCGTCTCGATCGCGAGCATCGACTCGCGCACCACCGCCTCGTAGAGCGCGGCCTGTTCGCGGGTGAGCGGCACCGGGTGGTCGGTCTCCGTCTTGGGCGGGAGTTCGGGGACGATGCCCGGGTCGGACTTCTTGCGGCGCAGCAGGAAGGGCCGGACCAGCCGGGCGAGGCGCTCGGCGGCGCCGGGGTCCTCGCCGCCCTCGACCGCGCGTGCGTGCCGGGCACGGAAGGACTTCAGGGGGCCGAGCAGCCCGGGCGTCGTCCAGTCCAGCAGCGCCCACAGCTCGGAGAGGTTGTTCTCCACCGGCGTGCCGGTCAGCGCGACCCGGGCGGGTGCCGGGATCGTGCGCAGCGCCTTGGCCGTGGCCGAGTAGGGGTTCTTCACGTGCTGCGCCTCGTCGGCGACGACGAGCCCCCAGGGCTGTTCGGCCAGCCGGGGCGCGGCCGAGCGCATGGTGCCGTAGGTGGTGAGGACGAAGCCGCCGTCGAGCCCGTCCAGCGTGCGGTCGGGGCCGTGGAAGCGGCGGACGGGGACGCCGGGCGCGAAGCGGGTGATCTCCCGCTGCCAGTTGCCGAGCAGGGAGGCGGGGCAGACGACGAGCGTGGGCTCGGGGCGGGCGCGGCGCAGATGGAGCGCGATCAGGGTGACCGTCTTGCCGAGGCCCATGTCGTCGGCGAGGCAGCCGCCGAGGCCGAGGGAGGTCATCAGGTCCAGCCAGGCCAGTCCGCGCAGCTGGTAGTCGCGCAGCCGGGCGTCGAGGCCGGGCGGCGGCTCGACGGCCGTGATGCCGGCGGTGAGCCGGTCCCGCAGGGCGGCCAGCGCACCGACCGGGACCGCCTCCACGGTCTCGCCGTCGACCTCCGCCGTGCCCGTGAGGGCGACGGACAGCGCGTCGACCGGGTCGAGCAGACCCAGCTCCCGTTTGCGGGCCTTGCGGACGAGGGCGGGGTCGACGAGCACCCACTGGTCGCGCAGCCGGACCACCGGCCGGTGCGCCTCCGCGAGGGCGTCCATCTCGGCCTCGGTGAGCGGGTCGCCGCGCAGGGCGAGCTGCCAGCCGAAGCGGAGCAGGTCCTCGCTCTCGAAGAAACCCGTGCCGTCGGTGGCGGAGCCGGGGGCCGGGTGCAGTACGGCGGTGGCGGTGAGGTCCTGGGCGAGGTCCCGCGGCCAGTGCACGGCGACGCCGGCGGCGCCGAGGCGGGTGGCGGCGACGCCGAGGAGGTCGGTCAGCTCCTCCTCGGACAGGGCCAGTACGTCGGGCACGTCCTGTTCCGCGAGCCGGTCCAGGGGCGGCCAGACGCGGGCCGCGCGGCGCACCGCGAGCGCGGCGTCCACGCGCGCGCGGGGCCCGAACGCCGCGTCGGACTCCCCCGCCCACAGGGCGGCGGCGTCGGTGACGAGCGTGGGGTCGGCGAGGCTGTGCACCTGGACGACGGCCGCTCCCGCGCGCGAGGCGCCCTCGGTGTCGTCGAACAGCTGGTACGCCGACAGGTCCAGGCGCAGCGAGATCCGTACGCCGGTGTCCATGCCGGCGGCGACCTCGGCGGCCCAGTCCCGGGCGCCGGGCAGGCGGGTGGTGGCGCGGGCGGCGAAGGGCCGGCCGGAGACGTGTGCCGCGGCGGGGGTGCGGGGCAGGGTGTCGGCGACCGCGTCCAGGAAGGCGCGCACCAGGGCCTCGGGCTCGGGCAGCCGGAGCGGGCCGCGCCCGGGGAGCGGCACGGCGTGCCCCTCGTGGGGGAGGGCGGCGGCGATGGCCCTCAGGTGGGCGATGTCGTCCCGTTCCAGGGGGCCCGCGCGCCAGGCGTCGTACCCCTCGGCGGTGAGACCGGGCAGCAGCCGGCCGCGGGCGACGAGCCGCAGGGCGTGCAGCGCGGCGGCGCCCCAGCAGGCGGTGGCGGGGTGGGCGCCCGGGGTGTGCCGGGCGGCGGTGAGGACGGGCAGCGCGGCCGCGACGGTGAGGGTGCGTGCGGGCACGGTGGCCCGGCGGACGGTGGTGCCGTGCGGCCGTACGACGACCAGGTCCTCGGCGGCGGGTGGCACGATGCCCTCGGGATCCGGGTCCCAGAAGGCGACGCGGCCCTGCCGGGGCACGGGGGCGGGCAGGAAGACGGCGGCGAGGCGCGCGGGCACCCGCGCGAGCGCGTTCTCCCTCTCCATCTCCATACGTACGGTCACCTCCCGCCCTTCTCGTCGTGTCAGGTGTCTACGACTGTACGGGCGGGGTCTGACAATCGGCTCCGGAGCCGGTGCCGGGGCGGCTCGGGCGGCCTCGCGGCGGCCCGCTGGCCCTCGGCCGGCGGGAACCGGGGCGCGCCCGGTCTACGGCACCGTGCGCGAGACGACGTACACCATCGGGTGCTTCGGGTTGGAGCGGTTGACCACGATGTCGTGCGTGGGGGCCGGGTCCTTCTGCTTGTGGACCAGCCCGTACCAGGGGCCGGGCCCGCTGAAGTCCCAGCCGATGACCCGCTGGTCACGGGTGCCGATGGCGATGTCGTCCTGCTTCAGCGCGGCCATGCCGGTGCCGGTCTCGCGCAGGAAGCGCTCCAGTCCCTCGTTGCTGGTCAGGAACTGGGTGTAGAGCCGGCTGGTCTTCCAGTTGTTGGTCTCGTAGTAGGCGACGTCGCGCGAGTACGGCGGGATGGGCACCTGGTAGAGGCGGCGCTGCACGCGCGAGGGCCAGCCGGCGGTGAGGCCGGTCGCCGACCACTTCTCCTCCTTGTCCTTGCCGCTGTCCCGGCTCTGGTTGGCGGAGATCACCAGATAGCCGGCCGGGACGCCGATGAGCAGCACGATCGTCAGGAGGGTGAGCGCGCGCCGGCGGATCATGTGCCGGCGGTCCTCGGGCGGACGCGCGGGCTTCTCCGAAGCGACGGGCTGGTGGGGTACCGCGGCGGACGTCACGAGGCGCCCTCCCGCTCGGTGCGGCGGGACTCGGCGTACCGCTCGTAGCGCTCGTAGCGCTCCACCCGGCGGCGCTTGGCGCGGCGGAAGCGGCGGGCGACGAGGCGGGCCAGGTCGGCGGCGCCGACCATGCCGGCCTCGGGGCCGAGCTGGGCGCGCACGATCCGCGCCTCGGGGCGGTAGCCGCGGCCGGTGAGGTGCCGTTTGAAGGCGTCCCGGGCGGGGCCGATGAGCAGGTCGTCGGCTGCGCTGACGCCGCCGCCGATCACGAAGCAGGACGGGTCGAGGGCGGCGGCCAGATTGGCGATGCCGACGCCGAGCCACTGCCCGATGTCCTGGAGCAGCTCGACGCACATGGCGTCGCCCTCGCGGGCCAGCTCGGTGATCATCGGGCCGGTGATGTCGCCGACCTGCCCCTTGACGTGCTCGATGATCCCGTACGCCACCGGGGAGTCGGCGGCAGCCAGCTCCCTGGCCTCGCGGACCAGGGCGTTGCCGGAGCTGTACTGCTCCCAGCAGCCCCGGTTGCCGCAGGGGCAGCGGTGGCCGCCGGGCACGACCTGCATGTGCCCGAACTCCCCCGCGACCCCGTACTTGCCCCGCTTGACCTGGCCGTCCTCCAGGATGGCGCCGCCGATGCCGGTGCCGAGGGTGATCATGACGAGGTGGTCCTCGCCGCGGCCGGCGCCGAAGCGCCACTCGGCCCAGGCGGCGGAGTTGGCGTCGTTGTCGACCAGGACGGGCACGGCCAGGCGCTCGGCCAGGCGGTCCCGCAGCGGCTCGTTGCGCCAGGACAGGTGGGGG
This sequence comes from Streptomyces sp. NBC_00670, assembly GCF_036226765.1. NCBI lineage: Bacteria > Bacillati > Actinomycetota > Actinomycetes > Kitasatosporales > Streptomycetaceae > Streptomyces > Streptomyces sp. NBC_00670. The sequence goes on along the minus strand of NZ_CP109017.1, from coordinate 6,053,486 downwards.
GCGAACAGCACGCGGTTGCGGTCGGCGTCGACCCAGCCGGCCGCGCCGATGCCGACGGCGTGCACGTCGTGCCGGTCGGAGAGGTCGAGCACCAGCTCGGCGATCGTGTCCTCGACGACCTTGGGGCTCTTGGACTTGTCCGGGGTCTCCGTGCGCAGCCGCTCCAGGATGTTGCCGTCGGCGTCCACGACGCCCGCCATCACCTTGGTGCCGCCGATGTCGATGCCGACGGTCGGCACGCGGGGCGCCGTCAGGTGCGAGCGGCGCTCACGGGTGCCGACGGTGCGCAGGGCGGTGGCGCGGCGGGAGCCGATGGGGGCGCCGGCGGTGGCTCTGGCGGCGCCCAGTGCGCGGGGGAGGGAGAGGTCGCGGTAGGTGCTCATCGTGGCCGATTGTGCCGTATGACTCCGTCGGTTGGGGGGTGGGCTCCCTGCCCGGGGGGTTCTTGTGGCCGGGGGTTGGGAGGGTGTGTGCGGTTTGTTTTCGGGTGCGGGTGCGTTGTGGTTGCTCGCGCAGTTCCCCGCGCCCCCAAGACTGCATGGCTGCCCTCAAGCCGATCCATCTGTGGCCGCAACCCGCAGTTCATGCCTCAGGGCTTCCAGTTCCGAGCCCCCCGCCATCTGGGCCGTCAGCTCTTCCAGGGTGACCGTTTCCCTGGTGTACGTCGCTGTTGTCGTGCCTCTGTTGAGGAGGGTGTAGTGGTCGCCGACCAGGTGGGCGTGGTGGGGGTTGTGGGTGATGAGGACCACGCCGAGGCCGGCGTCGCGGGCGGCGGTGACGTACTTGAGGACGACGCCGGACTGTTTGACGCCGAGGGCCGCCGTCGGTTCGTCGAGGACGAGTACCTTCGCGCCGAAGTGGACGGCGCGGGCGATCGCGACGCACTGGCGTTCGCCGCCGGAGAGGGTGCCGATGGGCTGGTCGACGTCGCGCAGGTCGATGCCCATGCGCAGCAGTGCCTCGCGCGTGGTGCGGCGCATGAGGCCGGTGTCCAGTCGCTTGAGGGGGCCGAGGCCCTTGCGGGGTTCGGAGCCGAGGAAGAAGTTGCGCCACACCGGCATCAGGGGGACGACCGCGAGGTCCTGGTGGACGGTGGCGATGCCGCGGTCCAGGGCCTCGCGCGGGGAGGCGAGGCGGGTGGGTTCGCCGTCCAGTGCGAGGGTGCCGTCGTCGTGCGGGTGCAGTCCGGCGATGATCTTGATGAGGGTGGACTTGCCGGCGCCGTTGTCGCCCAGGACGCAGGTGATCTCGCCCGCGTGGACGCGCAGGGAGACGTCCTGGAGGGCGCGGACGTTGCCGTAGCGCTTGCTGACGCCGGTCAGCTCCACGAGGGGCGCGCGGGTCGCGGGCGCGGTCACTTGTTCGCCTCCGCGCGCCTGCGGACCCAGGTGTTGAGCAGGGTCGCGAGGAGCAGCATGGCTCCGAGGAAGAACTTGAACCAGTCGGGGTTCCACTCCGCGAAGACGATGCCCTTGCTGACCATGCCGAACAGCAGCGCGCCGAGGGCCGAGCCGGCGGCGGAGCCGTGGCCCCCGGTGATCAGACAGCCGCCGATGACGGCGGCGATGATGTAGATCAGTTCATTGCCGACGCCCTCGCCGGACTGCACGGCGTCGTACGCGAAGAGGAGGTGCTGTCCGCCGATCCAGGCGCCGAACGCGACGCCCATGTGGAGACCGATCCTGACCTTGGTGACGGGAACGCCGACCGCGCGGGCGGCGTCCGCGTTGCCGCCGACCGCGTAGATCCAGTTGCCGGCGCGGGTGCGCAGCAGGATCCAGGAGGCGACGGCGACGAGGGCGAGCCACCACAGGACGGTGATCCGGATCTGTACCCCGCCGATCGAGGGGGCGGAGGCGAAGACGGCGTGCGCGGCGGGGAAGCCCGCCATGTCGGCGATCGTCTTGGTGGAGACGGTGCCGTCGATGAGCTTGGTGAGGCCCAGGTTGGCGCCGGTCAGCATCAGGAAGGTGCCGAGGGTGACGATGAAGCTGGGCAGCTTCGTACGGGTGAGGACGTAGCCGTTGAACGCGCCGAGCCCCAGGGTGGCCAGGAGCGAGACGCCGGCGCCGACCCAGACGTTCGCCGTCATCTGATAACTGAACATCGAGGAGATCAGCGCGGAGGACGTCACCATGACGCCGGCGGACAGGTCGAACTCGCCGCCGATCATGAGCAGGGCGACGGGCACCGCCATGATGCCGATGGTCGAGGCGGCGTACAGGACGGTGCTGAGGCTGGAGGCGCGCAGGAAGCCGTCGGCGGCGAGCGCGAAGAAGGCGAAGACGGCGAGCGCGCCGACCAGTGAGCCGAGCTCGGGGCGGGTGAGGAGGCGGTCGAGGGGCGAGGTGGCGAGCAGCCGCTCGTCGGAGGTGGCGGCGCTCATCGGGTGCCCCGCTCGGTGTAGCGGCGCAGTTCGGCGGCCTGGTCCTTGGTGACGATCTGGGGGCCGGTGAGGACGGGTTTGCCGCCGCCGAGTGCGTCGGCGTTGTACTTGTACAGCCAGAGCAGGTCGACGGCCTCGTAGCCCTGGAGGTAGGGCTGCTGGTCGACGGCGAAGCCGAGGGTGCCCTTCTGGAGTCCGGCGGCGACCTTGGCGTTGAGGTCGAAGGTGTCGATCTCGGCCTTGCTGCCGGCGTTCTCCTCGGCCTTGACGGCGGTGTCGGCGTAGGGGGCGCCGAGGGTGACGACGGCGTCCAGGGAGGCGTCGGACTGGAGCTGGGCCTCCAGCGCGGACTGCACGTCGGGCATGCTCGTGCCGTTGACGTACAGGTCGCGCACGGTGCCGTCGAAGGTCTTCCTCACGCCGTCGCAGCGCTGCTCGTGGCCGACGTTGCCCTGTTCGTGCAGGACGCACAGGACCTTCTTGCGGCCACGCCGGTTGAGCTCCTCGCCGACGGCCTCGCCGGCGGTGGTCTCGTCCTGGCCGACGTGGGTGAGCGCGCCGAACTCCTTGGACTCCGCGGAGCCGGAGTTCACCGTGATCACGGGGATGCCGGCCTCCCTCGCGCGGGCGAGGGACGCCTTGAGCGCGTCGGGCTTGGCGAGGGAGACGATGATGCCGTCGACCTTCTTGTCGATCGCGGTCTGGACGAGCTGCGCCTGCTCCTTGGCCTCGTCGTCGTGCGAGTAGAGGAAGTCGACGTTGTCCTTGACGGCGGCCTGCTTGGCGCCGCTCTGCACGATGTCCCAGAAGGTGTCGCCGTCGCCGGAGTGCGTGATCATCGCGAAGGTCCAGAGGGGCGTCGACACCGCCGCCCGGCCCTGCGCCGACGCGGCCCTGCGGGCGTCCTCGGCGCGCTTGCCGCCGGTCGCGCTGCAGCCGGCCAGGGAGGTCCCCAGCACCGCCGCCAGCGCGATGATTGCCCAGCTCCGTCTCCGTACCACGAGACCGTCGCCCTTCTTGTCACCACTCGATCGAACAGACATTCCGTCCGATTATCGGTGATGCCGTGCGTGTATACGGACACGGGGCGCCCCGGGCAGGCGCCGGCGTACGGCGCGAAGGCCGAGGTCAGGGGGCCGATTCGCGCGCGGCGGGCGGGTGTTGGGGGTCGCGGGGGCGGTCGCTCAGCCGCGGACGAGGAGCTGAAATTCGAACGAGTAGCGGCTGGGGCGGTAGGTGTGCGTGCCGTACTCGACGGCGCGGCCGGTGTCGTCGAACGTGGTGCGCTGCATGGTCAGCAGCGGGGCGCCGGCGGGCTCGTCCAGCCGCTCCCCCTCCGCCGCGGTGGCCGCGCGGGCGCCGATGGACTGCCGGGCGCTGTGCAGGGTGATACCGGCCGCGCGCATCATGCGGTACAGGCCGGTCGCCTCCAGCTGTCCGCTGTCCAGGTCGAACAGCCCGGTCGGCAGGTAGTTGCACAGGTGTGCCATCGGCTCGCCGTGGGTCAGTCGCAGCCGCTCGATGCGGTGCACCTGGGTGCCCTCGGCGATCCCGAGGGTGGCGGCGACCTCGGCGGGGGCGGGCTCCAGGATGTTGGCGAGGACCTCGGTGGCGGGGCGCTGCCCGGCCGCCTCCAGGTCGTCGTAGAGGCTGCTGAGCTCCAGCGGGCGCTTGACCTGGCTGTGCACGACCTGGGTGCCGACGCCGCGCCGGCGCACGAGCAGCCCCTTGTCGACCAGGGACTGGATGGCCTGGCGCACCGTGGGCCGGGAGAGCCCGAGGCGCGCGGCGAGCTCGATCTCGTTGCCCAGCAGACTGCCCGGCGTCAGGGTCCCGTGCTCGATCGCGGCCTCGAGTTGCTGGGAGAGCTGGAAGTAGAGCGGCACCGGACTGCTGCGGTCGACGCTGAGTTCGAGCGACACGACGGGGTCCACCTCTGGTTTGGGCACGGCCCGAGCGTAGTCGCGGCGCCTGGGGACGGGAAGTTGCGCAGTCCGATTGTCCGGACAAACCATTGACACCGTGACGGCTGTCACCACACTTTGTTCACATGCGCATCGGACTCATCGGGGCGGGCCGGATCGGCACGCTCCACGCGGCCACGCTCAGCCGCCATCGCGACGTGGGGTCGCTGATCATCACGGACGTCGACCCGGCACGGGCCCAGGCGCTCGCCGACCGGCTGGGGGCGACGGCGGCGCCCGGAGTGGACGAGATCTTCACCTGGGGCGTGGACGCGGTGGTCATCACGGCGGCCACCACGGCGCACGGCGAGCTGATCGGCCGGGCGGCGCGGTCGGGGCTGCCGGTGTTCTGCGAGAAGCCGGTCGCGGTGGATCTGCCGGGCACGCTGGCCGCGCTCGCGGAGGTGAAGGCGGCGGGGACGGTGCTGCAGATGGGGTTCCAGCGCCGGTTCGACGCGGGGTACGCCGGCGCGCGGGAGGCCGTGCGCGCCGGGCGGCTCGGCCGGCTGCACACCGTACGGGCGCTGACGGCGGACCGCACGCCGCCGTCGGCCGCGCATCTGCGGATCTCGGGCGGGTTCTTCCGGGACACCCTGGTGCACGACTTCGACATGGTGCGGTGGGTGACCGGGCGCGAGGTCGTCGAGGTGTACGCGGCCGGGGCGGACGCCGGGCCGGAGGTGTTCCGGGAGACGGGCGACGTGGACACGGCGGCGGCCGTGCTCACGCTGGACGACGGGGTGCTCGCGACGGTGACGGGGGCGCGGGTGAACGGGGCGGGGTACGACGTGCGGATGGAGTTGGCGGGCGAGCGGGACACGGTGGTGGTGGGGCTGGACGACCGTACGCCGATCGCGTCCACGGAGCCGGCCGGGCCGCCGGCGGCGGACAAGCCGTGGCCGGGGTTTCTGGAGCGGTTCGCGCCGGCGTACGAGGGGGAACTGGGGGCGTTCGTGCGGGTGGTGCGGGGGGAGGCGGAGAATCCGTGCGACGGGTGGGAGGCGTTGGGGGCGCTTCGGGTCGCGGAGGCGTGTGAGGTGTCGCGGCGGGAGCGGAGGGTGGTGCGGGTGGAGGAGGTGGCGGGGGGTTAGGGGCGGGAAGCCAGGGGGTGGGGGTGGGTGGGCTCGCCACCCACCTACTACCAACGAATGGGCAAGGCGCGGAAACCCCGCATCAGCATGCCCGGTACCCGTGGGCCCGGGGGGCCGTCGAGGGTCAGGTGGGGGCAGCGCTCCAGTAGGGAGCGCAGTGCCGTGCGGGCCTCCAGGCGGGCCAGGGGGGCGCCCAGGCAGAAGTGGAGGCCGTGGCCGAACGCCAGGTGGCCCTGGGGGGCGCGGCGGATGTCGAAGCGGTCGGGCTCGGAGTAGCGCGCCCCGTCCCGGTTGGCCGAGTCGAGGCCGACCAGTACCCCCTCTCCCCTGCCGATCAGCCGCCCGCCCAGCTCCACGGGCTCCGCCGCGAAGCGGAACGTGGCCGTCTCCACCGGGCCCTCGTAGCGGAGCATCTCCTCGACCGCGCCGTCCATCAGCGACATGTCGGCCCGCAGCGCCGCCAACTGCTCGGGGTGGGTGAGCAGCCCGTACACCCCGTTGGTGAGGAGGTTGACCGTCGTCTCGTGGCCGGCGACGAGGAGAATGAAGGCCATGCCGCGCAGTTCCGTGCGGGAGAGCCGGTCGCCGTCCTCCGCGCGGGTGCGGATGAGGTCGCTGAGCAGGTCGTCGCCCGGAGCCGAGGAGCGTTTGTCCTCGATCAGCTCGTCCAGGTACGCGGCCATCTGCCGCATCGCGGTGAAGTGGCTGTCCCCGGCGGTCGGCGTCACGACCTCCGTCGACATCGTGCGGAACGCGTCGCGGTCCAGGTCGGGCACGCCGAGCAGCTCGCAGATGACGGTGATGGGCAGCGGGTAGGCGAAGGACTCCACCAGGTCGGCGCGGCCGCGGGGCAGCATCGCGTCCAGCAGGTCGTCGGTGACCCGCTGCACGCGCGGGGCCAGCGTCTGGATGCGCCGCGCGGTGAACGCCCGGGTGACCAGCGACCGCAGCCGGGTGTGCTCGGGCGGGTCGGAGACGAGCACGTGCCGCCCCATCATCTGCTCGTCGAAGCCCGGTCCGCCGAGCTTGCGGACGTCCTTGGCGAACCTCGGGTCCGCGAGCGCCGCCCGCGCCTCGTCGTACCCCACGACCAGCCAGCACTCCCACGGATCGGGCCCCGGCAACCGCACCCGGTGCACGGGCCCCCGCTCCCGCAGCTCCGCGTAGACCGGGAACGGGTCCTCGGCGAACGCCGTGCCGTACTGCCCGAGGTCGATCACGCCGCCCACGAATCCCACGACTCCCCCTTCGTCCGTCCTGCGTCACGCTTCCCGCTCCGGGCCGTCACACGGTGCAACGTACGGGCCCGCCGAATGGTGCCCGCTGCCGCCGCACCCGCCGGGACGACGGGGTGTCCGCCCGTCTCCCTTCCACCCCGGTGGAAGAATCACCGCCCATGCGCGCCGCTTACATCGAACAGCTCGGGTCGCCCGAGGTGATCCGGATCGGGGAACTGTCCGCGCCCGTGCCGGGGGCGGGTGAGGTGCTGGTGGACGTGGTGGCCACCGCCGTCGATCCGGTGGACACGCTGGTGCGGTCGGGGGTGTTCCGGACGCCGCTCACGTTTCCCTTCGTCGTCGGGCGGGATCTGGTGGGGACGGTCGTGGAGGCGGCCGCCGGGTTCGCGGCGGGCGAGACCGTGTGGTGCAACAGCCTGGGGCACGGCGGGCGGCAGGGGGCCGCCGCCGAGCGGGTCGTCGTCGCCGCGAACCGGCTGTACCGGCTGCCGCCGGGGGTGCCGCCGCTGGAGGCGGTGGCGGTGCTGCATCCGGCCGCCACCGCGTACCTCGCCCTCTTCAACCACGGGGAGCTGCTGCCCGGCGAGACCGTGCTGGTGGCGGGGGCCGCCGGCAATGTGGGCTCGGCGCTGGTGACGCTGGCCGCGCGGGCCGGGGCACGGGTGGTCGCCACCGCCTCGCCGCGCGATCACGAGCACGTACGGGCGCTGGGCGCGGACGCGGTCGTCGACTACCGGGAGCCGGTCGAACGGCTGGCCGAGGCGGCCCCGGACGGTGTCGACCTGCACATCGACACCTCCGGCCGGCACGACCTGGACGCGGCCGTCGACCTGCTCGCCCACCGGGGCCGCATCGTGCTGCTGGCCGGGCCCGGGGCGCGGCCCGTACTGCCGGTGGGGCCGCTGTACATGAAGGACGCCTCCGTGCGCGGCTTCGCGATCTCCCGGGCCACCGTGGCCGAGCTGGCGGAGGCCGCGGCGGCCCTGAACGACGCGCTCGCCCGGGGGCTGCTGCGTCCCCGCGCCCTCGAGGTGCTCCCGCTCGACGCGGCGGCCGAGGCCCACCGACGGCTGGAGGCCGGTGAGCTGCACGGCCGCCGGGTGGTGCTGCGGGTGCGGGACACGACGGAGGCCGGGGCTCAGTAGCTGCCGTACGTCGGGCGGCCGGCGCGGTCGTAGGTGTGGATCGCGACGCCGGCGCCCGTCATACGTGCCTCCACGTGCCGGAACGCGGTCGGTACGGCGCCCTCCGCGAACAGGCGGCGGCCGGCGCCGAGGACCACCGGGAAGACGCACAGGTGCACGGTGTCGATCAGGTCGTGGGCCAGCAGTGACTGCGCGAGGGTCGCGCTGCCGTGGATCTGGACCTCGTCGTCCGTGCGCTCCTTGAGCTGCTCGACCTCCTTGACGAGGTCGCCGCCGAGGACCGTGGTGTGCTGCCAGGCGGCGTCGGTGAGCGTCCGCGAGGCGACGTACTTCGGCAGGGCGTTCAGCTTCGTCGCGATCGGGTCGGCGGGGTCGGTCCGCTTCGGCCAGTACGAGGCGAAGATGTCGTACGTGCGGCGGCCGAGCAGGAACGCGCCGACGCGCCCGAAGTTCTCCACGACGAAGGCGCCGAAGTCGTCGTCGCCGAACGGCACGCTCCAGCCGCCCTGTTCGAACCCGCCGCTCGGGTCCTCCTGGGGGCCGCCGGGCGCCTGGTGGACGCCGTCGAGGGTGACGAACGCGGTGAGGGTGAGCTTTCCCATGCGGGGTGCCTTCTTTCGCGTCAGGCGGGCGGAGCCGGGCCGGTTCCGTTTCATGGGTGCAGACCGGCGAGGGGTGCTCGACTCATCGGTGGTTCGTCGTGGTTCCTCGGTTTCGCCTCGTGCGGGTCCTCCGGTGCCCCCTGCGCGCGTCCGGTCTCATCCCGCGTGCGTCGAGAACAGGCCGCCCGTGGGGCCCTGCTTGTCGCCGCCCTGGGCCTTCTTCAGGGCATTGGCCAGGCTCTCGATGGTGAGCGACTGCAGGATCACCCGGCCGTTGCCCTCCAGGGTGGCCAGGGACAGGCCCTCGCCGCCCAGGACCGCGTTCATGAGCCCCTGGCGGTTGAGGCCGCCGATGCGCTGGACGCCGTACCGGATGCCCTCCTCGAAGGCGACGACGCAGCCGGTGTCGACCTCGATCCGGCCGCCGAAGTCCGCCGGATCGAGGTCGATGAAGTTGCCGGCGCCGGCGATGATCACCGTGCCCTGTCCGGTGAACTTCTCCAGGATGAAGCCCTCGCCCCCGCTCATGCCCGTGCGGCCGCCCTGGAAGGCGATGCCGAACTCCACGCTCGACTCGGCGGCGACGAAGGCGTCCTTCTCCGCGAACCACGCGCGCGTGCCGTCCAGTTCCAGGGCGCGCATCTCGCCGGGGAGCACACCGGCGAAGCCGACGGTGCCCTCGCCGCCGGAGGCCGTGAAGTACTGGAACGCCAGGGACTCGCCGGCGAGCATCCGCTGGCCGGCCTGCATGGCGGTGCCCATGGCCTGGCGGAGCATGCCGCCCATGCCGCCGCTCCCGGAGCCCGAGCCGGCACCGGCCTGACCGCCGCCGCCGCTGCCCGGCGCGGACAGGCGCGTCTCCATCCTGACGTTCGTGGTCTTGAAGAGGAACTTGCCGGCCTCGCAGTACACGGTCTGGCCGGGACGCAGGTTGACGATCGCCATCTGCATGGCGTTGCCGACGATGTCTTGCCGAAGAGTCACACGGGCGGAACGAGTGGGTCCGGTCGCGGGTTCCCGCACCCGGCGGACGTCACCCGACCGCCGGGTAGGCTGCTGATCCCCGTCCCCCTGGATCCCGTGGCCCACCGGCCCCCGGACCCCCTGAAAGGAACGTGCCGTGCCGTCCTCGTCCAGCGCCGGCGACCGAGACGCCGCCAAGACCTCCGGCTCAGGTGGCGGCTCCGGTGGCGGTGTCCAGTCCCTGGAGCGCGCCTTCGACCTGCTGGAGCGGATGGCGGACGCGGGCGGCGAGGTCGGCCTGAGCGAGTTGGCGGCGAGCAGCGGGCTGCCGCTGCCCACCATCCACCGCCTCATGCGCACGCTGGTCGGCTCCGGGTACGTGCGCCAGCAGCCGAACCGGCGGTACGCGCTCGGCCCCCGGCTCATCCGCCTCGGCGAGTCCGCCTCCCGGCTGCTGGGTACCTGGGCCCGGCCGCAGCTCGCCCGACTCGTGGCGGAGACCGGCGAGACGGCCAACATGGCGCTGCTCGACGGCGACGAGATCGTGTACGTGGCGCAGGTGCCGTCCAAGCACTCGATGCGGATGTTCACCGAGGTGGGCCGCCGGGTGCTGCCGCACACCACGGGGGTCGGCAAGGCGCTGCTGGCCGGTCTGGAACCGGCGGAGGTGCGGGCCCTGCTGCGGCGTACGGGCATGCCGGCCGCGACGGAGAAGACGATCACGTCACCGGACGCGTTCCTCGCCGCCCTGGAGGAGGTGCGGCGCCAGGGGTACGCGGTCGACGACAGCGAGCAGGAGATCGGCGTGCGCTGCCTCGCGGTCCCGGTGCCGGGCGCCCCGACCGCCGCGGCCCTCTCCATCTCGGGCCCGGCCGGCCGGGTCACCGAGGCGGCGACGGCCACGATCGTGCCGGTGCTGCGGCAGGTCGCGGCGGAACTGTCGCGGGCGCTGGCGGACCAGGACCAGGGGGCCGTCGGGGAGGCGGGGCACTGACCGCCCCGCGCTCCTCCGCCCTCACGTCTGGCCGCAGACCCTACGCACGCGGCGTCCCGAACAGATCCACCGCGTCCCGCACCTCCTCCAGCCCCCGCGACAGCGCGCTCACGGAGCCGATCGACCCGGCGATCAGCAGCAGCGAACGTCGCAGCCGCCGCGTCTCCGGCGCGCCGCCCGCGGCCATCGCGGCCATCGCCGCGAGCTCGTCCTCGGCGATGGACCGGTCGGGGAACTGCGCCGGAAGCAGGGCGAGTTCACGCCGTAAGCGGGCGACTGCGGTCCGCAGTCCGGCCACTCTCGGGTCCTCGTCACTGCCGGTCACTCGTCTCTGCCCCAAGCTCCGCAACACAGCTCTCCCCCTTCGCACCTCGTCGTGCGCACGCCCCCATGACGCGGTTTCACCACCGCGCACGCCCCGGCGCACGGATCGGGCGCACGGGGGGTGCGGGTCAGTAAACGCCACCTGACGCCGCGTGCGCCACCGTCCGGACCGAAATTCGGCACCAACGGGTATGCAGGAGGGCATGCGAACGAATCAAGAGCGAACCGGGGCCGTCGATTCCGGCCCCGGTTCCGGCACCGGCCCCGCCCCCGTCGTCGGTCTGCTGCTCGCGGCCGGGGGCGGACGGCGGCTCGGCGGGCGCCCCAAGGCGCTGCTCGAGTACGACGGGCGCCCCCTGGTGGAGCACGCGGTCGAGGTGCTGCGCGCGGCCGGCTGCGCCCGCGTGCACGTCGTGCTGGGCGCGGCCGCCGACGAGGTGCGCGCCCGCGCGGAGCTGCCGGGCTGCGCCCTGGTGGACAACCCGGAGTGGGAGCGGGGCATGGGCACCTCCCTGCGCGCCGGGCTCGCCTCGCTGGCCGGGACGGGGGCGGGCGCGGCGCTGGTCGCGCTGGTGGACCAGCCGGGGATCGGCCCGCGCGCGACGGAGCGCGTACGTGCCGCGTACACCTCCCCCGCGACGCTCGCCTCGGCGGCGTACGACGGCGTACGGGGCCACCCGGTGCTGCTGGGCGCCGACCACTGGGCCGGCGTGGCCGCGACGGCGACCGGTGACCAGGGGGCGCGCGCGTATCTCAGGGCGCACGCGGGCGCGCTACGGCTCGTGGAGTGCGGGGACGTGGCCGAGCCGTACGACATCGACACCGAGGCGGACCTCGTCCGGCTGCGCACCGGGCGGCCGACGGCTTCCCCGGCCTCTCCAGCCTCCCCGGCTCCCCCTGCCTCTCCAGCCTCCCCGGCTTCCCCACCCTCCCCAACCATTGATCTTCCACAATGAGGAAACTAGGGTCCATCAAGCAGAAGACAGCGACCACAGAAGACAGCGACCAAGGATGTGACCCCCCGTGTCCGCACCCGTGCCGTCCCCGCCGCTCGTCGTCGACGCCGCCGCGCCCCTGCCCCGGCAGGAGGAGGTGCTGACCGAGGGGGCGCTCGCCTTCCTGGGCGAGCTGCACCGCCGGTTCACGCCCCGCCGCGACGAACTGCTCGCCCGCCGCGCGCAGCGCCGCGCCGAGATCGCCCGTACCGCGCGGCTGGACTTCCTCCCCGAGACGGCAGCGATCCGCGCGGACGACTCCTGGCGGGTGGCCCCCGCGCCGCCCGCCCTGGAGGACCGCCGGGTGGAGATCACCGGTCCCACCGACCGGAAGATGACCGTCAACGCGCTCAACTCCGGTGCCCGGATCTGGCTCGCCGACTTCGAGGACGCCTCGTCGCCCACCTGGGAGAACGTGGTCCTCGGCCAGCTCAACCTGATCGACGCCCACCGTCGCACCATCGACTTCACCGACGACCGCAGCGGCAAGTCGTACGCCCTGCGCCCCGACGCCGAGTTGGCCACGGCGGTCGTGCGCCCGCGCGGCTGGCACCTGGACGAACGCCATCTGGCCGACGGGGAGGACGGGTCCCGGATCCCGGGGGCGCTCGTCGACTTCGGGCTGTACTTCTTCCACAACGCGCGCCGGCTGCTCGACCTCGGCAAGGGACCGTACTTCTACCTCCCGAAGACGGAGTCGCATCTGGAGGCGCGCCTCTGGAACGACGTGTTCGTCTTCGCGCAGGACCACCTCGGCATCGCGCGCGGTACGGTCCGGGCCACCGTCCTGATCGAGACGATCACGGCGGCGTTCGAGATGGACGAGATCCTCTACGAACTGCGCGAGCACGCCTCGGGGTTGAACGCGGGCCGCTGGGACTATCTGTTCTCCCTGATCAAGAACTTCCGTGCCGCCGGGCCCGAGTTCGTGCTCCCGGACCGCAACGCGGTGACGATGACCGCCCCGTTCATGCGCGCGTACACCGAACTCCTCGTCCGCACCTGCCACCGGCGCGGCGCGCACGCGATCGGCGGCATGGCGGCGTTCATCCCCTCCCGGCGGGACGCGGAGGTCAACCGGGTCGCGTTCGAGAAGGTGCGCGCCGACAAGGACCGTGAGGCGCGCGACGGCTTCGACGGCTCCTGGGTCGCCCATCCCGACCTGGTGCCGATCGCCCGGGAGTCCTTCGACGCCGTGCTCGGCGACCGCCCGCACCAGAAGGACCGGCTGCGCGAGGACGTGGAGGTGACGGCCGCCGACCTGCTCGCGGTCGGCTCCCTCGACGCCCGCCCCACGCACGCGGGCCTGGTCAACGCCGTGCAGGTCGGCATCCGTTACATCGAGGCGTGGCTGCGCGGGCAGGGCGCGGTGGCCATCTTCCACCTCATGGAGGACGCCGCCACCGCGGAGATCTCGCGCTCCCAGCTCTGGCAGTGGGTGCACGCCGGTGTCGTCCTCGACGACGGCGAGAAGGTCACCGCGGAACTGGTCCGCCGGGTGGCCGCCGACGAACTCTCCGCCGTGCGGGCCGAGTCGGGAGCGGACGCCTTCGCCGCCGGGGCCTGGCAGGAGGCCCACGACCTGCTGGTGCGGGTGGCGCTCGACGAGGACTACGCGGAGTTCCTGACCCTGCCGGCGTACGAGCGGCTGGCGGGCTGACGCAGCGGGCGCCGGAACGGGCGCGCCCGCGAGCACGCCCCCGGGTCACCCCAGATGCCGCGACCAGTCCTGCTCCGCCGCCGGTCTGCCGTGCAGGTCGGGGACGTGCTGGAGCCAGGCCGGCCGGCCGCGCCGGGTGCGGGCCGCACGCCGGGCCTCCTCGGCGGCGCGCTCCTCGCGGGTGGGGAAGTCGGTGGGCAGCCAGACCGCGGACGCCCGGACGCGGGCGGCCAGATAACCGACGTACGCCGCACGGACCTCGTCGGGCGTGGCGAACCCCGCCTCCACGGTCAGCCACGCGTCGGGGACGGCGGCGGTGACCTCGCGCAGCAGCTCCTCGGTGACGCGCGGCGCCAGTTCCGCGTCGGCGGCCCGTACGTCCGGGGCGGCGTGGCCGAGCGCGTGGTGCCGGAAGTCGTACGTCTTCCCGGGTGCCGAGGTGTCCCAGCGGTGGTGGAAGACGAGGGCCGCGCCGTGGTCGATGAGCCACAGCCGCGGGGGCGCGACCCCGAGGGTGGGCCAGACCATGAGGTTGGAGCTGTGCACGGTGCGGTCGACGTTGACCGTGAGGGCGTCCAGCCAGACGATGCGGCCGGCCTCCAGCGGGTCCACGGGGAAGGTCTCGGCGAGCTCCGGGGTGTAGTCGGCGGCGCCCGGCAGGTAGTCCATGCCGAGGTTGAGGCCGGCGCTGGCGTCCAGCAGCTCGCGCACCTCCTGGTGCGGCTCGTGCGCGCCGACGGCGGGGTCGAAGCGGGCGCGCACCAGTTCGGGCACCCGCAGCCCGAGCGCACGGGCCAGCTCACCGACGATCACCTCGGCGACGAGGGCCTTGAGCCCCTGCGCGGAGGCGGTGAACTTGACGACATACGTGCCGAGGTCGTCCGCCTCGACGAGACCGGGGACGGAGCCGCCGGAGTGGAGGGGGGCGAGGTAGCGGGTCGCGGTGACCTCTCGCAGCTTCGTCAATGTCCCCGCGTCTCTCTCCCTGGGATGCTCCCAGCATAGTAACCGAGCGTGACGACCGGGGGAGCCTCGTCGAGGGCGCCTTCACGGGGCGCCCCCGAAGGGGCGCGGGGAACTGCGCGGCCAGCCACATCGCGCCCGCACCCGCCCCCCTCCCCCGGTCACCGCCCCCGCAACGGATTCTGAACGCCGGTATAACTCGCCGCCGCCCCGTCGGCCCCCGTCCACCGCAGCAACAGATTCGTCTTGCCCGGCAACGTCACCGCATCGGCCAACCCCACCGCCTCCTCCACCCCGGAAGCCCCCAACACCCCCCGAACCGCCGGCCACGGATCGAACCCCCCGAACCGCTCCGCCAACAACTCGGCGACCTCCCACAGGTGGTTGACGACCAGGCAGTACACCAACCGCTCCCACCCGGCTGCCCGCCCCACCTCACCCACCAACTTCACCCCCTCCGCATCCCGGAACACCGCCTGCGCCGGCACCCCCGCCCCGTCCACCGCGACCAGCACGTTCTGCAAGTGCGCCTCCAGCACCACCCCATGCCGGTCGAACGCCCCCAGCACCGGTGGCACGACCTGCCGGAGGTACGCCTCCCACCACCCCGCCGGCTCGACGACCCGGTCGAGCGGGCTGCCGTCGAACCCCTCGACCAGCCCTGCGGCCAGCACCGGCGTCGTCCCGGGCACCACACGCCCGCCCAGCCCGTCCCGCACGAGCACGGCCAGCTCCTCGAACGCGAACCCGGCGGTCCGGTACCCGCGGTCGCCGAGCCACGCCGCCGGCCCGGGCAACTCCGCGAACGCCGCCGTCACGGCCGCGTCCGTACGGCACAGCCGGCGCAGATCGTGCCGCCACAGCCGACGGATGTCGTTGGTGATCCGCACATCCAGGCTGAACTTCAGGAACAAGTCAGTCCCGGGCGCGTAGACCGTACGGATGGCGGCCGTCGGCCACACGACACCGTCCGTGCGGCCGAGCCGGACCAGCCGGCCGTCGGCGAAGGCGTCCCGCAACTCCGCGCCGATGAGGTCGAGTTGCCAGGGGTGGGCAGGCAGCAGCCGGTAGCCGGGCGGGGCCTCGCCCAGCGCGTCGAGGGCGCGCGTGTCCCCCTCCTCCACCACGACGTCCTCGCGCACCCCGAGCAGCACGAGCGGAAAGCGGGCGTACGCCTCCGGCGCGTACGGCAGCCACCCGGCGGCCGGACCACCGCCGCGCGCCTTGGGGGCGGGGTGGTGGGGGTGGCCCGTGAGCAGGGACTGCTCGGAGCGCAGATAGGGGTCGTCGGGCGGCGTGGCGCCGGCCCGCGCGGCGAGCAGCGCGGCGACGGCGGCCCGGCTGTCGAGCATCTCGCCGGGCAGTTCGGCGTTGCCCACCCCCGTGTACCGGCGCAACTCCTCCGCGACGAGTTTGACGAGCTCGGCGTGCGTGAGCCGCTGCCAGCCGCCGGCGGCGCGCAGCTCGGGGTCCCGGGGCCGACGGCCGCCCCGTACCCGCAGCAACCGCCCACTGGCGAGCAGCCGGTGCACACCGGGGGCGTCGGTGGGCTCGCCCACCTCCCGCAGCAGACAGTTGAGCAGGGGCGCGGCCGCGTACCCGTCGGCGACCGCACCGACGTCGTCCCCGGATACCCCGGGCGGCGCGGGCGGCCCGAACGGTTCGCACGCCGGCCGTTCCGGCGGCGCGGGCGACACGGCCGGCACGGCCGGCTCTTGCGGCATCGGGAGCTGCGGGTCCACGGGATCCATTCGTTCCGTACGGTGCACTGGTGATCAGTATGTCTGGCACCGCCCCACCCGGCGAAGCCGCGATCGGGCCGATTCGCGACGCGTCCGGCCACGCCGCCCGCCGCGCCCGGGCCCGTCCAGCCCCTTCCCGTCCCCGAGGAGCCCCGCCGTGTCCCGTCACCGTCCCGTGAGCGATGCCGAAGCCGAGCCGGTCGCCGCGCTCGACGCCGTGCGGCCCGCGCTGTCCGTCCCGTACACGGAGGCGCTGCCCGGCGCCCGGGCCGCCGTCCTGACCCGGCTGTGGCGGGCGCTGGCGCACGAGCCGCTGCCGTGGATCACCGCGCGCGAGCCCGCGTACGGCGCCCTGGTGCTGCGGCTGGCCGACGGGCGCCGGCTCAGCGGCCCGCCCTCCGACCCGTACGCGACCACCGACCACGTCACGGAGGTACGGCTCGACGACACCCCGTACGACCGCCCGGCCGCCCTCCTCACCGCGCTCGGCATCCCGCACGGCGCCGCCCTCGCGACCGAACTCGACGCCGGGACGGCCTCGTTGGCCCTGTCCCGGGCCGACCGCGGCGCCCCTCCCGCCACGGCCGACGAGCCCCCCGCCCCCGTCTGGGCGTGGGAGCAGAGCGTGGTCGACGGTCATCCCTACCACCCGGGCTGCCGCTCGCGCCCCGGTTTCTCGGTCGCCGAGCAGCTGGCGTACGGGCCCGAGCACCGGCCGGTGGTGCGGCTGGGCCTGGCGGCGGTGGACGACTGCCTGGTCACCGGGGAGTGGCCCGCGTGGCTGCGGGACGGCGGGCAGGTGCTGATCCCCGTCCACCCGTGGCAGTCGGCGCACGTGCTGGACCAGAAACCGGCGGTCTCCGCCGGACCGGCGGCGCATCCGCTGATGTCACTGCGCACGCTCGCCCTCCCCGACGGCGGCCCGCATGTGAAGACGACCCTCAGCACGCGCCTGACCTCCTCCGTGCGCGACATCTCGCCGTACTCGGTCCGGACCGCGGCGACGGTCTCGGCGTTCGTCGCGTCGGTCGCCGCCCGCACGGACGGGCTGCTGCACGTCACCCGCACCCTCGGCGCGGTCACCACCGGCTCGCCCGATCTCGCGGCGGTGCTGCGCGAGCCGCCGGAGCGGTACGCGGGGCCGGGCGAGCGGGTCGTACCGGTGGCCGCCCTGCCCGCGACCGGGCTGCCCCGCTCCCCCTCCTGGCTGGCCGGCTTCACCCGGCTCGCGCTCACCGTGGGGCTGCGCCTCCTCGACCTGGGCGTGGCGCTGGAGGCGCACGGACAGAACCTGCTGGTGGTCCTGGACGCGGCCACCGGCGCCCCGCTGCGGCTGGTCTACCGCGACCTCGCCGACATCCGCGTCAGTCCGGCCCGCGCGGCCCGACACGGGTTGCCGGTACCGGAGTTGACCGGCCGTCTGGTCAACGACGACCCAACGACCCTGCGCCGCAAGCTGTTCGGCTCGCTGGTCGCCGGGACCCTCGCGGCGACCGCCGGTTCGCACACGGCGATGGGCGAGGCGCTGGCCTCCGCCGTACCGCACCTCGCGCGTACCCCCGATCTGGAGGTACTGCGCCAGGAGCCGCTGCCCGCCAAGGCGTTGACGCTCATGCGGCTCACCCCGGACCGCACCGGCGACCTCTGGGCGGCGCTGCCCAACCCGCTGCACGAAGAGGTGCGGTGAGGCGGCCGTTTTGAAGGTGGACCCTTACGATCAATAGGATCCGCCGATGATCACAAGACAACGGCTGGCGGCGGGCGTCTGTGCCCTGCTCGCCGCCCTGGCGACGGGGCTCGCCGTCCCGTCCGGCGCCGCGGCCGACGAGACGGCGGACCGGGACGCACCCAAGGTGGACCTCGTCCTCGACGTCAGCGGCTCCATGCGCGCGAAGGACATCGACGGCGGCTCCCGGATGGCCGCGGCCAAGCAGGCCTTCAACGAGGTCCTGGACGCGACCCCGGAGGAGGTCCAGCTCGGCATCCGCACCCTGGGCGCCGACTACCCGGGCGACGACCGCAAGACGGGCTGCAAGGACACCGCGCAGCTCTACCCGGTCGGCCCGCTGGACCGCACCGAGGCCAAGACGGCGGTCGCCACGCTCACCCCGACCGGCTGGACCCCGATCGGCCCCGCGCTGCTCAAGTCCGCCGACGACCTGGACGGCGGCAACGGCTCCAAGCGGATCGTCCTCATCAGTGACGGCGAGGACACCTGCGCCCCGCTCGACCCCTGCGAGGTGGCCCGCGAGATCGCGGCCAAGGGCATCGGCCTGACCATCGACACCCTCGGCCTGGTGCCCAGCGCCAAGCTGAGCCGGCAGCTCAGCTGCATCGCCGAGGCGACCGGCGGCACGTACACCTCGGTCGAGCACCGGGACCAGCTCACCGACAAGGTCAACCAGCTGGTGGACCGAGCCGCCGACCCGGTCGTCAACCCGGTGGCGGTGGAGGGGACGTCGGCGTGCAGCAGCGCGCCGGCGCTCACGTCGGGGCTGTACACCGACCGCGAGGAGTTCGCGAAGCACCGTTACTACAAGGTCGACGTGGAGCCCGGTCAGGAGCTGCGCGCCTCGGTGAGCGTCTCCGCCGACCGCGCCGTCGACCCCGACTACGGCGTGAGCCTGCGCGCGCTCACCGTGCACGGGCGCGAGATCGTCCGCGGCGAGGCCACCGGCAGCGGCCGTACGGACGTGCTGTCGACGGGCCTGCGCTACCCGAAGGCGGAGTCCGACGATGACGACTCCGCCCCCGAGACGGTGTGCCTGGAGGTCGCGCACTCCTTCTCCCCGGCGTCCGGCGTGAAGACCACCCCCGGTCTGCCGCTGGAGCTGACGGTCGACGTGGTCGACGGACCGGACAAGGCGGGCGACGTCGCCGCCTTCGGTCTCGGGCGCGGCTGGTGGCTGCTGGGCGCGCTGGTGCTCGTCGGCTTCCTGGCGGGTCTGGTGTGGGGCTGGGTGTCGCGCTGGCGGGTCGCCGTCTGGAGGACGAACTGATGCGAGCGGCAAGAACTGTACGAGTCGTGCGAGCGGCGGGAGTCGCCGGAGCCGTGCGCGTACTGGCGGCGGCGGGGCTGCTGCTGGGCGCGGCGGTGACCCCGGCGGTCGCCGACTCCCCGTCCCCCACTGCCAGTTCCGCCTCCTCGGACGACGACTCGGCGCCGACCACGGCGGGCACGTCCTTCCGTACGGCGACGGAGATCGAGCAGGGCGAGAAGGCCACGGCGAGTGGTTCCACCGGTGACTACCTGTACTGGTCGTTCCCCGCGGACCTCGGGCAGCGGCCCACGGTGAAGGCGACCGTGAAGCTGCCGGAGTCCGCGAAGCGGAGCGCCGGGCAGACGTGGCAGATCGACGTGTTCGACGGGTTGCGGCGCCGCCAGGCGTGCCAGTACGGCGCCCAGACGCGGACGGCCGCGCCGGACGCGTCCTCCCTCGAACTGGCCTGCACGCTGCGGACGGTACGGGGCTGGGCGGAGCCGTGGGCCAACGACCCGCTGCCGGGCACGTACTACCTCCGGCTCACCGCGGTCTCGGTCGCCTCGGCCGACCTGGGGCTGCCGGCGAGCGCGGAGGTGGAGGTGGACTCCAAGGACATCGGCGGCTCGGCGGCGGTGGACGGCTCGCTGAGCAAGCCGCTGGTCCCCGGCATCGCGATGAAGTCGGAGGAGGAGTCGGACGACTCCGCCGTGCTGTCCTCCCTGGACCCCGACGACGGCTGGTCCTCCGGCTGGTGGACCGACCGCTGGATCTGGACGGCCGTCGGCGCCGTCCTCGCCGCCCTGGCAGGCATCGGCGGTTACACCCTGACCAAGGGCAACGGCCGCCCCCGCGGCGTGCCGCCGGCGTAGCTGCGGGCAATCGTGCCGCAGGGCGGCACGGGTGGGCGCAGCGGCACCTCGTATCGCCGAGTGGCGCTACTTCCGTGCCTCAGCCCACACCCACCTGCACACAACAAGAGGCCCGCCGCGGCGACAACCCCGGCGGGCCTCACCCATGCCGCTACTCCCCCCGCAACACCTTCGCCACCGCGGAGTCACCTTCCACCCCCACCACCCCCTCCCGCACAGCCGCACGCAGTGCGAGGTCGCCGCAGGCCAGCCCCGTCACCGTCGACGCGTCCAGCGTCAGCACCGCATCCGGCTCCCCGGCCCCGGCCACCCCCTCCCCGTACACCGGCCCCTCGTCCCCCGCGGCCCCCAGCCGCAGGAAGAACCGCCCTTCCTCCAGCCGCACCTCCACCACCCCGTCCCCCGCCCCGGCCCCCTCCAGCACCCGCACCAACGGCAACGCGAACCAGTGCGCCCGCACCGCGTCCGTCGCCCGCCGCTCCCCCAGCAACGGCCCACCCCACTCCCCCAACGCCTGCAGCACCGGCAGCAACTCCCGCCCCCGCGCGGTCAGTTCGTACACATACGCCACTCCCGGCGGCGGCAGCCGGCGACGCGTCGTCAGCCCGTCGCGCTCCATGTCCTTCAGCCGGGAGGCGAGTACGTCCGTGCTGACGCCCGGCAGGTCCGCGTGCAGATCGGTGTAGCGGCGCGGTCCGGCCAGCAGTTCACGGACGATCAGCAGGGTCCAGCGGTCCCCCACGGCGTCCAGCGCGCGGGCGGCGGAACAGTACTGGTCGTAGCTTCGGCGAGGTGACATGCGACGCAGTCTAGACAAGACGTTGGACTTTCCAAGCGGCAACTTGGTAAAACCAAGCAACACCAATTCCGGAGGGGCGGCACACGCATGGAGTTCCGGCAGTCGAGCAAGCTGAGCGACGTCTGTTACGAGATCCGCGGCCCGGTGATCGAGCACGCGGACGCACTGGAGGCGGCCGGCCACAGCGTGCTGCGCCTGAACACCGGCAACCCCGCCGCGTTCGGTTTCGAGGCGCCGGAGGAGATCCTCCAGGACATGATCCGCATGCTGCCGCAGGCGCACGGCTACACCGACTCGCGCGGCATCCTCTCCGCCCGCCGCGCGGTGGCCCAGCGCTACCAGGGCCTGGGCCTGGAGGTCGGCGTCGACGACGTGTTCCTGGGCAACGGCGTCTCCGAACTGATCTCCATGGCCGTGCAGGCGCTGATCGAGGACGGCGACGAAATCCTCATTCCCGCCCCGGACTTCCCGCTGTGGACCGCCGTCACCACCCTCGCGGGCGGCACGGCGGTGCACTACCTCTGCGACGAGCGGTCCGACTGGAACCCGGATCTCGCCGACATGGCGTCGAAGATCACGGACCGCACGAAGGCGGTCGTCCTCATCAACCCCAACAACCCCACCGGCGCGGTCTACCCGAAGGAGATCGTCGAGGGCGTCCTCGACCTCGCCCGCCGGCACGGACTGATGGTGCTCGCGGACGAGATCTACGACCAGATCCTGTACGACGACGCCGTCCACCACTCGGCCGCCGCCCTCGCCCCCGATCTGGTCGTCCTCACCTTCTGCGGGTTGTCGAAGACGTACCGCGTGGCGGGTTTCCGCTCCGGCTGGATGGTGGTGACCGGCCCGCGGCAGCACGCACGCGACTACCTGGAGGGCCTGACGATGCTGGCCTCCATGCGGCTGTGCGCCAACGCGCCCGCGCAGTTCGCCATCCAGGCCGCGCTCGGCGGCCGGCAGTCCATCCACGAGCTGACCGCGCCCGGCGGCAGGCTGCGCGAGCAGCGCGACCGGGCCTGGGAGAAGCTGAACGAGATCCCGGGCGTCTCCTGCGTCAAACCGAAGGGCGCGCTGTACGCGTTCCCGCGCCTGGACCCGGCCGTGCACAAGATCCACGACGACGAGAGGTTCGTCCTGGACCTGCTGCTGCGCGAGAAGATCCAGGTCGTCCAGGGCACCGGCTTCAACTGGCCGAGCCCCGACCACTTCCGCATCCTCACCCTGCCGCACGCCGACGACCTGGACGCGGCGATCAGCAGGATCGGCCGCTTCCTGAGCGGGTACCGGCAGTGACGGCCTGACGGGTGGTCCTTCTCCGGCCGGGCGTAGCCTGGAGTCGAAGTCGATCAAGAGACGTCGACAAGAGACGCGGTGGAGGGATCGCACATGGGTGACCTGCTGCTGGTACGGCACGGCGAGACCGAGTGGTCGCGCTCGGGCAAGCACACCGGGTCCAGCGACATCCCGCTGACCGACACCGGCCGCGAACAGGCACGACGGCTGGCCCCGCTGGTCGCCTCGCACCGGATCGCGACGGCGTTCGTCAGCCCGTTGCAGCGGGCGCGGGAGACCGCGCTGCTGGCCGGCGTGCCGGACGCGCAGGTCGACGAGGACCTGCGGGAGTGGGACTACGGCGGCTACGAGGGCGTCACGACGCACGAGATCCACCGCACCCGCCCGGACTGGTTCCTGTTCACGGACGGCGTCACCGAGGGCCCGCCCGAGCATCCCGGGGAGAGCCCGGAGGAGGTCGGGGCGCGGGCGGAGCGGATGCTCGCGAAGATCGACGCGGCGCTCGCCGACTCCGAGGGCAGCGTCGTCGTCTTCTCCCACGGCCACTTCCTGCGCGTCCTGACCGCCCGGCGCCTGGGCCTGCCCGCGCGGGACGGCGCGCTCTTCCAGCTCGGCACGGGGACGATCAGCCGGCTGAGCACGGAACACCGGCGCCATGTGGTGGCGGGATGGAATGTCAGACCCTCCTCGTAGTCTTTCCGCGTTGGTCCACCGACGGGGGAAGGAGCGTGGTGTGACGCGTCCGCCGACCGCCGCGCAGTGGCGGGTGATCGAGGCGGCCGACCCGGTGACGGGGCGGCTGCGGGGTACGCGGGCCCAGTACGAGGCCCTGGTCAAGCGCGGCCTGGCCTTCCGCCACCCGCGCCCGCCGCACGACCACTTCCTGACCCCGGCGGGCCACCGCATACGCGAGGAGGGCGCCGGGGAAGCCATCGGGGCCGGGGGTGCCACCGGGGCCGGGGACGCGGCGGGACCCGGCAGTGCGCCCGCCGCGACCGGGTCCGACGTGTTCGCCGCGCGGGTCGGCGGGGAGGACGCCCCGGAGGCGACGGCCCGCCGGATACGCGAGGTGCACAGCGCCTGGCAGGGGCTGCTGGAGCTGCGCCGGATGACGAACCCGGACGGGGACACCGGCCGGCCCTGCGGCTGGGAGCGGACGCAGCTGGTGCGGGCGGCCGCGCTCGCCCTGGAGGCCGACGGTCACGCCCCCGCCGGACCGGACCCGGCGGGGCCCGGCTACCGGGTACGGGCCACGCCCCAGCCGGAGGCGGTCGCCGTGCACGAGCCCGACCCCGGGGCGCTGCGCGCCTGCGCGGCCACGCTGGAACGGGCTGGGTGGCAGGTGAGCGAGCACGCCGAGGCGCGCACCGGCCGGCGGTACGTACTGGCGTCACCGCGCCGGAAGTAGCGCCATCGGCGTACGCGAAGGAACGCGGGCGCGCGAAGTGCGTGGCCCGGGAGCGGGCCGGGCAGCAGGCGGCGCCGTTGTCCGTGCCGCCCAGGGCTCCCGCGCGGCCTTCCTCGCTCCCGCCCACCGCCCCTGTCCGCGACGTGACCGTCCCGCAGGGGCCGGGGCGGCCGGAGCGAGGAGTTCACCGCGGGTTCTCCCCCAAGTGGGCGGCGTGCCGTCCGTCGCGCATCCGGGCGGGTATGTCTGGCGCGACGTGCCGAGCGGGGGTCGCCCCTCGCCGGTGCCGCATCCGACCCCGCCCCGTGCACGAGGGAGACACCATGCCGCTGGCGCGCCGTTCCCTGCTGACCGTTCTGGCCGCAGGCTCCGCGGGGGCCGCCGTCGCCTGCGCACCCGCCACCGCGGACGGCTCCTCGGGCGACATGGGCGGAGCCGGAGCCGTCGACGCCGGCGCGCGGGCCGCGGCCGCCGCCGCCCGGCGGCTGCTCCCCCACCACTGGCGGCAGCTCTCCTTCCGTACCGAGGGCGACCGCGACACGTTCGCCGTGTCCGGCGGCGCGGGCCGGCTCCATGTCTCCGGGGGCACGCCCGGGACCCAGCTCACCGGGCTCAACTGGTATCTGCGCCATGTCGCCGACGCCGACGTCAACTGGGCCGGGCAGCAGCTCGACCTGCCCCGCACCCTGCCCGGAGTCCCCGACGGCACGGTCACCCGCCGCGCCGACGTCCCCCACCGCTTCGCGCTCAATGACACCAACGACGGTTACACCGGCCCGTACCACGACTGGTCGTACTGGGAGCGCGAGCTCGACGTGCTCGCGCTGCACGGCTACAACGAGGTCCTGGTCACCGTGGGCACGGACGCGCTGTACCACCGGGTGTTCCAGGGGTTCGGGTACGGCGACGAGGAACTGCGGGCGTGGCTCCCGGGCCCGGCGCACCAGCCCTGGTGGCTGCTGCAGAACCTCTCGGCCTTCCCCGCATTTCCCGAACCGGTCTCCCGCCGTCTCCTCGACGCCCGGGCCGCGCTCGGCCGGCGCATCGCCGACCGGCTGCGGGAGCTGGGCATGGTGCCGGTGCTGCCCGGCTACTTCGGCACGGTCCCGCCCGGCTTCGCCGACCGCGCCCCGGGAGCGCGCACGGTGCCGCAGGGCACCTGGATGGGGTTCGACCGGCCCGACTGGCTGGACCCGCGCACCGACGTCTTCGCCCGCGTCGCGGGGGCCTTCTACCGCACGCAGGAGGAGCTGTTCGGCGCGTCCACCCTGTACAAGATGGATCTGCTGCACGAGGGCGGCACCGCCGGTGACGTGCCCGTCGGTGAGGCCGCGAAGGGTGTCGAGCGGGCGCTGCGCACGGCCCGGCCGGACGCGGTCTGGGTGATCCTCGGCTGGCAGCACAACCCGCCGCGCGCGATCCTCGACGCCGTCACCTCCGGCGGTTCCGACGGTTCCGACGGTTCCGACGGTTCCGGCAAGGACCGGATGCTCGTCCTGGACGGCCTCTCCGACCGCCGCCCCACCGTCACCGACCGGGAGGCCGACTGGGGCGGCGTCCCGTACGCCTTCGGCTCCATCTGGAACTTCGGCGGCCACACCGCGCTCGGCGCCAACACCCCCGACTGGGCCCGCCTGTACGACGCCTGGCGCACCAAGGAGGGCAGCGCGCTGCGCGGCATCGCACTGCTCCCGGAGGCCGCCGACAACAACCCGGCGGCGTTCGCCCTGTTCTCCGAACTCCCCTGGCGGGACGGCGAGCTGGACCTCAAGGCGTGGTTCGCGCGCTGGGCGCGGTCCCGGTACGGGGCGCACGACCCGCACGCCGAGGCCGCCTGGGACGTGCTGCGCCGCACCGCGTACGGCACCACGCGCGCCGACTCCTGGAGCGAGGGCGCGGACGGCCTGTTCGGCGCCCGCCCCTCGCTGACCGCACGGCGGGCGGCGTCCTGGTCGCCCAAGCAACTCCGATACGACGCGGACGAGTTCGAGCGCGCCCTCGACGAACTGCTGAAGGTGCGGCCGGGGCTGCGGGACTCGTCGGCGTACCGGCGGGACCTCCTGGACGTGGCCCGCCAGTGCCTGTCCAACCGCGGCCGGACCCTGCTGCCCCGGATCCGGCGGGCGTACGAGGCGCGGGACACGAAGGCGTTCGACGCGGCGACCGGGGACTGGCTGTCCGCGCTGGACCTGCTGGAGAAACTGCTGGCCACCGACTCCGCACATCTGCTGGGGCGTTGGGTCGCCGAGGCCCGCTCCTGGGGCGCGGACGACGCCGAGCGCGACCGTCTCCAGTACGACGCCCTCTCCCTGCTGACGGTCTGGGGCACCCGTCAGGGCGCGGACGCGGGGCTGCACGACTACGCCAACCGCGAGTGGGCGGGGCTGGTCGGCGGCCTGTACCGGCTGCGCTGGTCGACGTACTTCGCCGCACTGCGGACCGCCCTGCGCGAGGACCGGGCCCCGGCGGCGGTCGACTGGTACGCCCTGGAGGACCGCTGGACCCGCGCCCCGGGCCGCCTGGCCACCCGGCCGACGGGAGACGTCCACCGGATCGCCACGCAGGTCCGCGACCGGCTGCGGGCGCTGCCCCGAACGCGCTGAGAGCACGCCGGGGGAACGGGGCCGGCCGGCGGCGCGTGGCGGCCCTGTGAGTCCTCGGTTCCCCGGGGCGCGGTTCCGCAGGGCTCGAGGTGGGCGTCCGCCGGCCCGATCGCCGCCCCACGCTGGAGGGGAGCGGTCGCCGGAGGCCACCGCGGACCGTCCCACCATCAGTCCCCCTCGGGAAGGACCCACTCATGAGCAGGATCCTCGTCATCATGTCGGCCGCCGACGTCTGGACGCGCAACGACGGGTCGGCCTATCCGACCGGTTACTGGGCCGAGGAGGTGGCCGCGCCGCACGCGAAGTTCGTCGAGGCCGGCCACACGGTCGACTTCGCCTCCCCGGGCGGGGTGCTCCAGCCGCTCGACGCGCACAGCGCCGCCCCGGCGATCGCCGGGGCGGACTGCGCCCGCCATGTGGCACACGCGGAGAAGGCGCTGCGGGAGTTCGGCCCGCTGCTGAAGCTGGAGGAGATCGACGTCCACGACTACGCGGCGCTCGTCCTGCCCGGCGGTCACGGCCCGGTCGTCGACCTCTACCAGGACCCGGCCCTCGGGCGCCTGCTGACCGCCGCGGAGGCCTCCGGCGTCCTCGTCGGGGCCGTCTGCCACGGCCCGGCGGGCCTGCTCAGCGCCGTGGACGAGAACGGCGCGTGGTTGTACGAGGGACGCCGGATGACCGCCTTCACCGACGAGGAGGAGGCGCTGTTCGGCACGGCGGAGGGCGCTCCGTGGCTGCTCGCCGGCACTTTGCGGGAGAAGGGCGCCGAGCACGTCGGGGGCCCGGCCTACCAGCAGCACAACGTGCGCGACGGCAACCTGTTCACCGGCCAGAACCCGGCCTCCAGCACCCGCCTGGCCGAGGACATGATCGAGGCACTCGGCTGAGAAGGAGCACGCCCGCGTCCGCGGGTCCGCCCGGGGCGCAGTGCCCCGGGCGGTTTCGCGGACGGGTCGGGGGCTGATCCAAACGACAGGCCCTGGGCCCGTCCGACCACGGACCAGGTCATGGCCCCGGCGCTGCCGAGGTGGCCGGACGGGTCGGTCAGGCTCCGGATCCGGTGCTCGCCGAGCGCGGCGACGGCGTCCCGCCGGCAGTGCGCGCACGGGGCCCGACCCGGCCCCGGAGTCCCGGCGCAGCCGCTCGCGGTCGAGCCGGGCGGGTCGCAGCGTGCGGCGATGGCGTCCGCGGCGTCGGGCGGGACGACGCCCACCCGTGCCCGGGCCCGTGCGAGGGCCACCTCGACGCGGACGAGTGTTCCCAGATATGCCGTCTCGCCGAAGACGTCACGCATCGCGGGGATGCCGAACAAGTCCCGGGCAGCAGTCTCTCGCCCTCTCACCTGGTCAGCGTGCCGTCCGGAGTCTCCTGTACGAACACTTTCTTCGCCTGCCGGTCCAAGAGGCTGGACACGACCTTGCGGATACCGTCCGGGTCGTACAATTGCGCCGGAACCGAGCTGGAATTCTCGATGGCAGTCTGCAAGTACGCGGGGTTCCACGACGAGACGGCACCACTGACGTCGATACTCTCCACCCTTTCCGCGCCCACCTGTCTCTTTATCTCCCGCAGGATCTGGTCCGAGTACATGCCACCGGGCGCTTTGTACAGACTGGCATGACCGCCGACCTTGCCGCCGTTCCGGAGGTAGACGGTGATGGTCAAGCAGCTTGTGACCGAGGGATAGATGATCGTGCCGCCCGGGCCGACACTTTTGACCTCGCCCTCGGCAACGCTCTCCACCTCCGCCACGCCGGCTGTTGTGCCCCCGCCGGCGTTGTCGTTCCCGGCGCGCTGGACGGTCGGGGCCGTGCCACGTGGCGTGCGACCGCGGTCGGCCGCCAGCGCACGCGTTGTCGCGGCGTTGCCCGCCATGCGCTGCAGGACGGTCACCGCCGACGGGCCCAGGGGGCCGGCCGTTCCCCGCGACCGCGACAGGTCACCAGTTGGGCCGGTCGGAGCGGACCGCCGCGGTGCCCCGGCGGGTGCCCCTTTGGTCGATTCCCTGCGCATGCGCTCGTGTTGGTGCAAGGCGTCCCCCCTCGGATGGCTCGGCATGAGCAACTCACTCTGTTGCCCCCGCCATCGGGGCACAAGACGTGCGGGGGCAGACAAGAGGGCACTCCACCGTCGCTCCTGCGTGGACGCGGACGCCGCCGCCTAGGACGCGCAGGGCCAGTCGGGAACGGCCCGGATCGGCGAGACTGGGAGGCGTGGCTGAGACCAATCGTGAACTGGCCGACTTCCTCAGACGAGCCCGCGCGCAGGTCGACCCCTCGCGCGCCGGTCTCCCCCCGGACGGCCGGGTCCGGCGGGTGCCGGGCCTGCGCCGTGAGGAGGTCGCGCTGCTCGCCGGGGTGTCGACCGACTACTACGCCCGGCTGGAACAGGGCAGGCGCATCACGCCCTCCCCCGCCGTGGTCGAGGCCCTCGGGCGCGCCCTCGGTCTGGACGGTGCCGGCCGGGCCCATCTGCGGGACCTCTTCGGGATCGGCGCGGCTCCGGCGACCGGCGGCCGCCGTCCTGCCGGGGTCCAGCGCGTCCGGCCGGGCCTGTACCAGCTGATCGGCGCCCTCGACGGGGAACCCGTGCTGATCCTGGGCCGGCGCACCGACGTCCTCGCCGCCAACCGCATGGCCCGCGCGCTCTTCGCCGACTTCGACGGCATGCCGCGCCGGGAACGGAACTACGCGCGCTGGATGTTCCTCGACGAGGACGCCCGGGCGCTGTTCGCCGACTGGGAGGACCAGGCGCGCACGGCCGTGGAGAGTCTGCGTCTGGAGGTGGGCCGCGATCCCCGCGACCGGGCCACGGCCGAGCTGGTGGCGGAGTTGCGGGAGCACAGCGCCGAGTTCGACCGGTGGTGGGAGCAGCACCGGGTGCACCAGCGCACCCATGGCTCCAAGCGGCTCCGCCATCCCCTCGTCGGCGAGCTGACGGTCGAGTACGAGACCCTCACCCTGCCCGGGGACCCGGACACCACCCTGTTCGTCTACACCGCCGAGGCGGGCTCGCCGTCCCGGCGGGCCCTGGACCTGCTGGCGAGCTGGACCCTGACGGGGACGAGTGCGGAGAGCGGTCACGAGGCGTGATCCGGCGTCCACGGCCCCGTGCGTGCCGCAGGTGGCGTACCCGCCCTACGCAACCCTCAAATCAACCTCTGAACCCCGCGCCCGGCGCTTCAACCGCCCCCGGGCGCGGGCACATTCCCCGACACACGAGGCCCGCCGGCACGGGGGCGGCGGGCCTCGTGGACGTCACGCGGAACCGGCAGGGGTGTTCGGATCCGCGTCACGGAGAACCACCGGTCGCCGCGCACGCACGCGGTGAGCGGTGCGGCGCAGGGGCGGCCCAGGTCGTGGGGGCCGCCCCTGCGGCGTGCCCGGGGCCGAGGGCCGGAGGCCGTCAGCCCCGCCCGTCCGGATCCGCGTACCGCTCCCGGAGCTCCACCTTGCGGACCTTCCCGGAGACCGTCATCGGGAAGGAGTCGAGGACGCTCAGCCGGGTGGGCACCTTGTAGTGGGCCAACTGCCCGTCGCAGAAGGCGCGTACCTCCTCCAGGGTGGGCGGGTCGCCGGCGTCGCGCGGGATGACGCAGGCGAGCACCTCCTCGCCGTACCGCTCGTGCGGCACGCCGACCACCTGGACGTCGGCGATCTTCGGGTGGGCGTAGAGGAACTCCTCGATCTCGCGCGGGTAGACGTTCTCGCCGCCTCGGATGATCATGTCCTTGATGCGGCCGACGATCTCGACGTACCCGTCCTCGCGCATCATCGCGAGGTCCCCGGTGTGCATCCAGCGCCCGGCGTCGACGACCTCGGCGGTCTTCGCGGGCTCCTCCCAGTAGCCGAGCATCACGCTGTAGCCGCGGGTGCACAGTTCACCGGAGGTGCCGCGTGGCTGTGTCACCCCGGTCGCGGGGTCGACGACCTTGACCTCGATGTGCGGCAGGACGCGGCCGACGGTGCCGGTGCGGTGCTCCAGGTCGTCGTCGCGGCGGGTCTGGAGCGAGACGGGCGAGGTCTCCGTCATGCCGTAGCAGATGGACACCTCCTCCATGTGCATCTCGGCGACGACGCGCTTCATCACCTCGACCGGGCAGGGGGAGCCCGCCATGATGCCGGTGCGCAGGGTGGAGAGGTCGTAGGAGGCGAAGTCGGGGAGGTTCAGCTCCGCGATGAACATGGTGGGGACGCCGTACAGCGAGGTGCAGCGCTCGCGCTGGACGGCCTCCAG
The DNA here is from genome assembly GCF_036226765.1 of Streptomyces sp. NBC_00670. Classification (NCBI taxonomy): domain Bacteria; kingdom Bacillati; phylum Actinomycetota; class Actinomycetes; order Kitasatosporales; family Streptomycetaceae; genus Streptomyces; species Streptomyces sp. NBC_00670. The sequence continues at coordinate 6,023,224 of NZ_CP109017.1, read as the reverse complement.
GGTCGCCGCCGGTTCGAAGGAGGGGGCCGGGACGACGATGCAGGCGCCGTGCGAGGTGGCGCCCAGGTTGCCCATCACCATGCCGAAGCAGTGGTAGAAGGGGACGGGCAGACAGATCCGGTCCTGTTCGCCGTAGCCGACCGTACGGCCCACCCAGTAACCGTTGTTGAGGATGTTGTGGTGGGAGAGGGTGGCGCCCTTGGGGAAGCCGGTGGTGCCCGAGGTGTACTGGATGTTGATGGGGTCGTCGCAGCTCAGCCCCGCCCCGATCTCCGCGAGCCGGGCGTGCGGGACGGCCGGGGCGCCGGCGGTGAGCGCGTCCCAGGACGGGTCGCCGATGTACACCGTCTCGCGCAACTGCGGGCACCGGCCCCGTACTTCCTCCACCAGGGATCGGTAGTCGCTGCCCTTGTGCGCGAGCGAGGCGATCAGCAGGGTGATCCCGGCCTGTTGGAGGACGTACTCCAACTCGTGGGCGCGGTAGGCGGGGTTGATGTTCACCATGATGGCGCCGATGCGGGCGGTGGCGTACTGGGTGAGCACCCACTCCGGGCAGTTGACCGCCCAGATGCCGACCCGGTCGCCGGTGGTGACGCCCTTGGCGAGCAGTCCGCGCGCCACCTCGTCGACGGCGGCGCCGAACTCGGCGTAGCTCCAGCGGCGTCCGGAGGGCACGTCGACGAGGGCGTCGCGGTCGGGGTACGCGGCGATCGCGCGGTCGAGGTTGGCGCCGATGGTGTCGCCGAGGAGGGGTGTCGTGCTGGTGCCGTGGGCGTACGAGAGCCCGTCCGGGGCCGGGTGTCCGGTCATCGGAAGTCCTCCTCGCGGTACTCGTCCGTCGAGCCGGCGGCCGTGGCCTCGCGCAACTCGATGCGGCGGATCTTGCCGGACACGGTCTTGGGCAGCGCGCCGAACTCCAGCCGGCGGATGCGCTTGTACGGGGCGAGGATCTCCCGGGAGTGCTCGAAGATCACCTTGGCGGTGTCGGGCCCCGGCTGCCAGCCCTCGGCGAGGACGACGTACGCCTTCGGCACCGCGAGCCGCACCTCGTCGGGGGCGGGCACGACGGCCGCCTCGGCGACCGCCTCGTGCTCCAGGAGCGCGCTCTCCAGCTCGAACGGACTGATCTTGTAGTCGCTCGCCTTGAAGACGTCGTCGCTGCGCCCGATGTAGGTGAGGTAGCCGTCCTCGTCCCGCGATCCGATGTCGCCGGTGCGGTAGTAGCCGCCGGCCATGGCCTCGGCGGTGCGGTCGGCGTCGCCGTGGTAGCCGGTCATCAGGCCGACGGGGTGGTCGGACATGTCGATGGCGATCTCGCCCTCGTCCGCGCCGGGGGCCCCGGAGACCGGGTCGAGCAGTTCGATGCGGTAGCCGGGGCTGGGGCGGCCCATCGAGCCGGTCTTGAGCCGCTGGCCGGGGCTGTTGGAGACCTGGACGGCCGTCTCGGTCTGCCCGAAGCCGTCCCGGATGGTGACGTCCCAGGCGCGCCGCACCTGCTCGATCACCTCGGGGTTGAGCGGCTCGCCGGCGGCGACGACCTCGCGCGGGCGGGTACGCAGCTGGCTCAGGTCGGCCTGGATGAGCATGCGCCACACGGTGGGCGGGGCGCAGAACGTGGTCACCCCGGCCTTGTCCATCTCGGCCATCAGCCGGGCCGCGTCGAAGCGGGTGTAGTTGAACAGGAAGACGGTCGCCTCGGCGTTCCAGGGGGCGAAGAGGTTGGACCAGGCGTGCTTGGCCCAGCCGGGCGAGGAGATGTTCAGATGCACGTCACCGGGCTTCAGCCCGATCCAGTACATGGTGGCGAGGTGGCCGACCGGGTACGAGGTGTGCGTGTGCTCGACCAGCTTGGGGCGGGCGGTGGTGCCGGAGGTGAAGTACAGCATCAGCGGGTCGTCGGAGTGCGTGGGCCCGTCCGGGCTGAAGCCGGCCGGTTCCTCGTAGGCGTCCTCGTACCGCTGCCAGCCGTCGGGGGCGCCGCCGACCGCGATACGCGTGTAGCGGCCGGGCACGTCGGCGAACTTCTCGGCGTCCGAGGTCCTTACGACGACGTGCCGGACACGGCCGCGCTCGACGCGGTCGCGCAGGTCGGCGGGGCCGAGGAGGGGGGTGGCGGGGATGACGACGGCGCGCAGCTTCATCGCGGCGAGCATGGTCTCCCACAGCTCTGCCTGGTTGCCCAGCATGACCAGGACCCGGTCCTCGGCGCGCACCCCGCGTCCGCGCAGCCAGTTCGCGACCCGGTCCGAGCGCTCCGACAGCTCCGCGAAGGACAGCCGTACGGTGCTGCCGTCCTCCTCGACGATGTGCAGGGCGGTGCGGTCGTTGCCGCGGGCGATGACGTCGAACCAGTCGAGCGCCCAGTTGAAGTACGCCGGACGGGGCCAGCGGAAGCCCTCGTAGGCCGTGGTCCAGTCCTCGCGGTGGGCGAGCAGGAAGTCCCGCGCGGCCCTGAACTCCTCGGTCGCGCCCGTGCCGGTGGTCGCCGTCATGTGTCCTCCTCGGTGCCGGACTCATTGCCGGACTCATTGCCGGACAGCCGTCCTCCATCGTCTAATCCGTGATGCGGGTCTCACCACCCCCGAACGGGGGGTGGGCGGCGGGTGCCCGCGGCGAAGGGCGGACGGTATGGCGGCTGACGCGGTCCAGGCGGCCGATGCGGTGGAGGTGCGGGGTGCGCTGGCGCGGCTGCGGCGGGCGACGGGGCTGCCGGTGGCGTTCGGCGGGCTCGTGGAGCCCGGGCGCGCGCAGATCCGCATCAGCGAGCTGAGCGGGACCGCGACGGCCGCGCTGCGCTCGCTCGCGGTGGTCTCCGGCAACGGGCTCGGCGGCAAGGTGGTGGCGCTGGCCCGGCCGTACGCGGTGACCGAGTACTCGGCGGCCCGGCACATCACCCACGAGTACGACGCGCCGGTGGCCCGGGAGGGGCTGCGGTCGGTGCTCGCGGTGCCGGTGGTGGTACGGCGGCGGGTGCGGGGGGTGCTGTACGGGGCGCTGCGCTCGGCCCAGCCGCTGGGCGACCGGACGCTGACGGCGGCGGTGGAGGCGGCGCGGGACGTGGAGCAGTCGCTGGTGGTGCGGGACGAGGCGGCGGGGCTGGTGGCGGCGGCGCGGGGGGCCGCCGGCGGGGCCGGGGCGGGCGGGGGTGACTGGGAGCGGGTGCGCGAGGCGCACGGGGCGCTGCGTGCGCTGGCGCCGCGCATCGCCGATCCGGTGCTGCGGGCGGAGCTGCTCGCGGTGTGCGGACGGCTGGCCGGGGGTTCCCGCGAGGCGGATCCGGGGCTGTCGCCCCGGGAGGTGGACGTGCTGTCGTGGGTCGCCGTCGGGGCGACGAACGTGGGGGTGGCGGAGCGGTTGGGCGTCCGCCCGGAGACGGTGAAGGGGTACCTGCGGTCGGCCATGCGCAAGCTGGGCGCCCGCACCCGAGGCGAAGCGGTCGTCGCCGCGCGGCACGCCGGCGCCCTCCCGTAGCCCTCCGGGCGGGGCGGGGGCTGGTGCGGACCGGGGGTCGGGGCGCCTGAGAACTCGGGGGTTCGGGTGGGCTCGGCGCCTGCGGGTGCGTCGTGGCCGGTCGCGCAGTTCCCCGCGCCCCTTGGAGGCCGGCCGGGGGCTGCGAACGGGAGCGCCCCCGAGCTGATCGCGCCCACGCGGCGAAGCCGCACATCGACACAGCCCCGCGCCCCTTGGAGGGCCGGCCGGGAGCTGCGAACGAGAGCGCCCCCGAGCTGATCGCGCCCACGCGGCGAAGCCGCACATCGACACAGCCCCGCGCCCCTTGGAGGGCCGGCCGGGAGCTGCGAACGGGAGCACGCCCGAGCTGATCGCGCCCACGCGGCGAAGCCGCACATCGACACAGCCCCGCGCCCCTTGGAGGGCCGGCCGGGAGCTGCGAACGGGAGCGCCCCCGAGCTGATCGCGCCCACGCGGCGAAGCCGCACATCGACACAGCCCCGCGCCCCTTGGAGGGCCGGCCGGGAGCTGCGAACGGGAGCACGCCCGAGCTGATCGCGCCCACGCGGCGAAGCCGCACATCGACACAGCCCCGCGCCCCTTGGAGGCCGGCCGGGAGCTGCGAACGGGAGCGCCCCCGAGCTGATCGCGCCCACGCCCTCAAGGCCAGGGAGCGGCCCCGATCTTTCAGGGGCGCGGGGAACTGCGCGATCAGCCCCCACCGGCCCGCACCCGCCCCACAACCCCACCCACCCAGCACTCGAAGCCAGGCGGCACCCCAGGTCTTTCAGGGGCGCGGGGAACTGCGCGATCAGCCCCCACCCGTCCGCACCCGACCCGCGACCCCGCCCGTCCCCGTCCCTCCACGCCTCCCAACTCGTCGCCCCTCCCGGGGTTGAAGGGGCGGAGCCCCTGGGGGATGGGGCGGGTAGGGGCGGCGGGGGCGGAAAACCTCCGTTCTGGGACGCTCGTGGCGCACTTAGGATTGGGCCCGGCCGACACGAGAAGGAGGCGGGAACCGTGGGACGCGAGTCCAAAGAACCCGGCAGAACCCGCCCCACCCCCCTCGTCGCCCGCGAGGACCTCGCCGCCACCGCCCGCGACCAACTCACCCGCGGCGGCAGCGTCCTCCTCCACGGCCCCGCCGGCATCGGCAAGTCCACCGTCCTGCGCACCCTCGCCACCGAGCACGCCACCACCGCGGCCACCGTCCTGCGCTGCTCCGCCACCGAGTCCGAGTCCCACCTCCCCTTCCTCGCCCTCGCCGACCTCCTCGGCCTGGTCGCCGCCGACGTCGCCGACCACCTCCCCACCGCCCAGCGCACCGCGCTGGAATCCGCGCTCACCGGCCGCGGCGAGTCCACCCTGGAGCGGGACGGCCTCGCGCTGCGCCTCGCCGTCCTGTCCACCCTCCGCGCACTCGCCGCCCGCGGCCCCGTCCTGATCGTCGCCGACGACCTCCAGTGGCTGGACCCCGCCAGCACCGAACTCCTCGGCTTCGCCGCCCGCCGCCTGGGCGACATGCCGATCCGGATGCTGTGCGCCGTCCGCACCGAGACCGACCCCCGCAGCCCGGGCCCCGAGCACGACCGTTTCCTGCGCGCCACACCCCCGGACACCCTCGCCGTCCGCGTCGGCCCGCTCTCCCGCCCGCAGACCGCCGAACTCCTCACCCGCCGCGGCTTCGGCGCGCTGCCCCGCTCCACCGTGCGGGACATCCACCGCACCTCCGGCGGCAACCCCCTCTTCGCCCTCGAACTGGGCCGCGCGCTCGCCGACAGCCCCGTCCCGCCGAGCCCCGGCGAACCCCTGCCCGTGCCGACCTCGCTGCGCGCCCTCGTCCTCAACCGGCTGGAGGCGCTGCCCGCCGAGGCCCGCCGCACCCTCCTCGTCGCCAGCGCCGGTGCCCGCCCCACCCCCGCCCTGCTGCGCGCCGCGGGCCGGGAGAACGCGGAGGCGGAGATCGCGCAGGCCGCCGCGCTCGGGCTGCTGGTGACCGACCGGGACTCCCCCGGCGTACGGTTCGCGCACCCGCTGATCTCGGCGGCCCTGTACGCGGAGGCGGGCCCGCAGGAGCGGCGCTCGGCACACGCGGCGCTGTCCACGGCCGCCTCCGACCCGATCGAACGCGCCCGGCACCTGGCCCTGGCCACCCCCGGCACCGACCCCGGCGTCGCCGAGCGGCTCGGCGAGGCCGCCGCCGCGGCCCGCGAGCGCGGGGCCCCCTCGGTGGCCGCCGGGCTCGGCCTGCTCGCCGCCCGGCACACCCCGGCGGACGCCGACCCGAGCCCCTCCGCACGGCGGCTCCAGGCGGCCGAGGACGCGCTGATCGCCGGCGAGACCGACCTCGCCCGCAACCTCGCCCGCCAGGTACTGGCCGACGCCACCGGGCCCGCCGAGCGCGTACGCGCCTGGATCGTCGTCATCGAGTCGGCCGGGCACGCGCTCGGCGAGGTCGACGCCGCCTACCCGCAGGCGCTCGCCGACGCCGGCGAGGACCCCCGGCTGCTCGCCCTCGTCCACTACCAGCTCGCCTGGCGGGCCATGCTCTACGAGGGCGACTTCGCCGAGGCCCGGCAGGAGGCCGCGCGGGCCGCCGCGCTGGCCGAGCGGGCCGGCGACCGGCGCACCGAACTGATGGCGCTCGCCTTCCAGGCGCAGGCCGAGACGCTGATGGGCCACCCGGACGCCCCCGCCACCATCAAGCGGGCGCTGAAGGAGCCGCAGGACCCGCGGGTCGCCTGCGACCACAACGGCGCCGGGTCGGCCCGCTTCCGCTGGCTGATCATGAGCGACCGGCTCGCCGAGGCCCGCACCACCATCAGCGCGCTGCTGCGCGAGGTGCGCCGGCGCGGCATGGTCGAGAGCGAGGTGCACTTCCTGCGCGGCCTGGCCGAGACGGAGCTGCGCTCCGGGCACTGCGCCCGCGCCCTCGACCTGGCCCGGGAGAGCCTGCGGCTGGCCCGTGACACCGGGATCGGCCAGGCCGCGGCGGCGATGTTCACCTCGCTCGCCGAGGCGGCGGGCGGTGACGTGGACCGGGCCCTCGCGCTGGCCCGGGAGGCGGTGGCGCGCGCCGAGGACCACGGTGACCAGGTGTACCTCTCCCGAGCACTGGGCGCGCTCGGGCACGCCCAGCTGGTGGCCGGGGACGCGGCGGGTGCGGTGCGGTCGCTGCGGCGGGTGCGGGGCCTGGAGGAGCAGCTCGGCGTCACCGACCCGGCGCGCGGCCGCTGGCACGGCGACCTCGCCGAGGCGCTGGTGCGGGTCGGGGAGCCGGCGGAGGCGCAGCGGCTCGTCGAGGTCACGCGCGTACGGGCGTCCGCGCTCGGGCGGGAGAGCGTGCTGGCGGTGCTGGACCGGGCGGAGGCCCTGGTGCGGGCCGCGCGGGGCGACGTCGACGGGGCGGTACGGCAGCTGACGTCGGCGCGGGACCGGTTGGGGCGGCTCGGGTACGGGTTGGAGGAGGCGCGGGCGGTGTACGCGCTGGCGGGGCTGGCCGGGCCGGCCGGGCTGCGGGGGCGGCGGCCGGGGGGTGCGTCCTACGAGGAGGCGGCGCGGTTGTTCCGGCGGTGCCGGGCGGTGCCGTGGTTGCGGCAGGTGGAGGCGGAGCCGGTGGACGGGGCGGGGGGCTCGGCGGCGACACGGGTGGGGGTGTCGCCGGGGGCGGCGGCGCTGGGGGGCCTTGCGGCCACGGAGCGGCAGGTGGCGGCGCTGGTGATGGAGGGGGCGACGAACCGGGAGATCGCGGCGCGGCTGTTCATCAGTGTGAAGACGGTGGAGGCGACGCTGACGAGGGTGTACCGGAAGCTGGGGATCCGCTCCCGGGTGGACATCGTGCGGCTGGCGGCGACGCGGCGCGTGGAGTGACGTTTTCCGCCCCCGCCGCCCTTTCCCGTCCCAACCCGGGGGCTGCGCCCCCGGACCCCCCTACGGAGCTTCGCTCCGTTTTGCGCAGTTCCCCGCGCCCCTATAGACGTCCGTCACCGACTGGACGTCCGTCACCGAGGGTTTTCCCTGTGGGCCGGGGCGTAGGGGGTTCCCCCCTTGGGAGTCCGGAACCGCACGCTTTAGCGTGTCACCCGTGCCGCTCGCCCGGGCAGACGGAGGACGGTCCCGCGTTCCCCGTCGCACACCGAGCCAGGGGGCGCTGCGGGCCTCCACGAGCGGCCCGCAACGCCCCCTGTCCATCGCGTGACGGGCCCCGGGCTATCTTGACGGCCATGCAGTCCTACACCATCGGCCAGGCCGCCCGCCTGCTCGGCGTCAGCCCGGACACCGCGCGCCGCTGGGCCGACGCCGGCCGCATGGCCACCCATCGCGACGAGGGCGGACGCCGCCTCATCGACGGCCGCGACCTCGCCGCCTTCTCCGTGGAGCTCGCCCGTACCGGCGGCACGGCGGACGGCGGCGACGGCCTCCCCTCGTACACCTCGGTCCGCAACGCGTTCCCCGGCATCGTCACGGCCGTCAAGCTCGGCGACGTGGCCGCGCAGGTGGAGATCCAGGCGGGCCCGCACCGTCTGGTCTCGCTGCTGACCCGCGAGGCGGTGGAGGAGCTGGGCCTGGAGGTGGGCGTGGAGGCCACGGCCCGGGTGAAGTCGACCAACGTGCACATCGACCGGGCCTGACGCCGCCGCCGGACTCAGCCCCGCCCGAACCCCCGTACGTACCGCTTCTGCCACGGCGTCTCCACCGCCCGCCGGTCGTAGTGCCGCCGGACGAACGCCACCGCGTCCTCGGCCGGTACGCCGTCGAGGACCGCGAGGCAGGCCAGCGCCGTGCCGGTCCGCCCGCGTCCGCCGCCGCAGGCGAGCTCGACGCGTTCGGCACCGGCCCGCTCCCACGCGTCGGTGAGCACCTCGCGGGCCCGCGCGCGGTCGGCGGGCAGCCGGAAGTCCGGCCAGCGCAGCCAGCAGGACTCCCAGTCGGTCTCCGGCGGCCGGCCGCCGAGCAGATAGACCCCGTACCGCGGCGTGCTGCCCGGCGGCAGCGGGCGCCGCAGTCCGCGCCCCCGGACCAGCCGGCCCGAGGGCAGTCGCAGGACGCCGGGGTCACCGGCCCGCCAGGTGTCGTCGGTCATGTCCCCAACCTAGGGCCCCTCAGGGCGCCGTACCCCGCTCACCCGTCATGTTCCGCGGGCGCGAGCTGGTCGGCGAGGCGGCGGGCCTGGGTGAGCAGGGTGCCGTACGTGGCGAGGTCCTCGGGGTCGCCGGTGGCCGCGTCGGGCAGCCGGCGGCGCAGTTCGTCGAGGGAGCGGCGCAGCCCCGCGACGGCCTCGTCGAGCTCCGCCGCGGAGCCGTCGTCGAAGCGGACCGCGCCGTAGAGGCGTACGGCGTCGGCGGCCCGGCGCAGGAACGCGGCGTAGGGGCCGGCGATCGTGGAGCCGGGCCAGGAGGCTTTGCGGTCCTCGCCCACGGTCTCCAGGACGGTGCGGGTGACGCCGGCGGTGTGGACGGCGACGTAGTCGAAGACGGCGACGGCGTCGTCGTACGCACTGCCCGGCTCGGCGACGGTACGGGAGCGGCGGCGCGGGTTGACGCGCAGGCTCTCCCGGCTCCACCCGAGGGCGGAGCGGGCCTGGTCGACGAGGCGGCTGAGGTGGAGGGCGCGCTCGTGCCAGTCGCCGGCCTCGGCCGCGTCCCACTCGCCGCCGTCGAGCCCCTCGGCCACGTCCTCCATCACGGACCGCGCCTCGTCGGCCGCGTCCTCCAGGGCGGCGCGCGGGCTGCGCAGATACACCGGCGGCCGGATCAGCACGTTGACGGCGATGCCGACCAGGGCGCCGAAGACGGCCTCGCCGATCCGGGCGGCGGAGGTCAGCACGCCGACGGACGGGCCGGTGAGGACGAAGAGGGCGCCGGTGGCCGCGTAGATCCCCTGGCTGTCCAGGCGCCGCCAGTTGCCCAGCAGGACGGCGGCGGGCAGCACCACGGCCATCGCGAGCAGCGTGCTGTTCAGGGCGAGGGCGAAGGCCGTGGCGACGACGGTTCCGGTGGCGATCGCGGCGAGCTGTTGCAGCCCGTGCGCGATGGAGCGGTACACCGTCGACTCGACGAGGACGATGGCGACCCAGGGGGCGACGAAGGCGACGGGCGCGTTCAGCCACCAGCCGGCGGCGAGCCAGGCGAGAAAGGCGGCGAGCGCCGCCTTGAACGCCTGCACGACCAGGTCACGTTCGCGACCCGGTCCCGCCCACGCCCGGTGGGCCGTGAGGACCCCGGCCCTCACCTGCCCGCGGACGGCCTGCGTCGCCGTGCGATACCAGTGCATGGGTGATCAGGTGCCACGTTGACGCCACCCAATGCGTGGCCCCTCGAGGGGAAGCGGGTGGGGTCGCTCACGTACGTCCGGACGGCACCGGTGCCGTCCGGGCGTCGCCGCGCGGGAACCGGACGCGCGCCGGCGGCCGTCGCTCAGGCCCGGGTGTAGCCGCCGTCGGCGAAGAGTTCGGCGCCGGTGACGAACGACGAGGCGTCCGAAGCCAGGAAGAGGGCGGCCTCGGCGATTTCCTCGGCGTCGGCCAGCCGCCCCAGGGGCACGGTGGCCTCGGCGAACCGGTCGGCGGCCGCCCCTGCCACGCCCAGCAGGCCGGGGGTCCGCGTGGGGCCCGGGCTGAGCACGTTGACCCGGAACCGGCGCTCCCGTGACTGCCGGGCCCAGTTGTGCACGAGGTTGCTCACCGCCGCCTTCGACGCGCTGTAGACCTCGAGCTGTTCATTGGGCCGCACGCTGTTGCTCGAGCCGACGACCACGAGAGAGGCGTTCTCCGCCAGCAGCGGAAGCGCCTTCTGGACGGTGAACAGCGTGCCCTTGACGTTGACGGCGAGCGTCAGGTCGACGTTCGTCTCGGTGTGGGCGCCGAGCGCGGCGTCCGCCACGATTCCCGCGTTGGCCACCAGCACGTCGATGCGTCCGGCCTCCTCGCGGACGCGCGCGTAGAGCGCGTCCAGGTCGGCCAGGTCCGAGACGTCGGCGCGTACGCCGGTGGCCGCGGGGCCCATCTCTGCGACCGCCGCTTCGAGGCGGTCGATGTCCCGGCCGGTCACGAAGACCCGTGCGCCCTCCCTGACGAAGCGGTGGGCGACGGCCAGCCCGATCCCGCTGGTCCCTCCGGTGATCACGGGCGACCGGGCTGGGCAAGGGCAGCCTGTACGGCGCCTTCGGCGACAAGGGCGAGCTGTTCCACCGCGTGTTCGGCGACTGGTGCGCCGCGGTCGTCGAGGTGGCCGAAGGGCGGCTGGCAGGCGGCCCGGACGCGGAGGCCTTCGCCCGGCTGTCGGGATACGTGCACCTCATGGCGGAGAACACCGCCGCCGACACCGAACGCCGCGGGTGCCTGCTGGCCAAGGGCGCGGCGGAACTGGCCCAGGGCGATCCGGCGGTCGCCGGACGGTCGGCCGAGACCATGACGGCACTGCTGTCCCTGCTGCGGACGGAGATCAGCGCCGCAGGTTGGCGGCACTGCTGCTGACCGTGGTCCGGGGTATCGAGGCGGTGGGCAAGGCCGGCCTGGACCCGGAGACGGTGCGGAACGTCGCGGACACCGCACTGGCGGTCCTGCCCGTGCCCGGGGAGCGGCAACGCCGGCCGTAGCCCGAGACGTCAGGGCTTCGACCACCGGCACAGCAGCCGGAAGACCCCGAACAACGCCAGCGGCCACACCGCCGCGAACGTCCAGATGACCGCCGGCTCCCCCGTGCAGATCCCCGTCACCATCAGCGCCACCGCCACGCACAGCCAGACACCCACCACCGCCGTCCGCGGCTCGTACGCCGCGAGCCGGCGCGGGTCCGGACCCCGGCGCACCCGCAGCGTCCGCAACCGCCGGTCCAGCCGCCGGTTGCCGCGCCGCAGAGCGGCCTCCATGTCCGCGAGTATCCGCTTCTCGTGATCAGGTATCCGGCCGGTGGTCACTGTGGGTCCTCCCGGAAACGCCTGGCCTGTGGACGCTCTGTGCGGGTGCCCGCAGACCCCGGAACTAACCACCGCGCGGGGCCCCCGACTCCCGTGTGCGAAGGGCCGCGAGCAGCCCCGCCGTACCGTCCCCCGCACCGGTCGTCACACCCGCCCCGGCCGCCCCGCGGAACTCCTCCCGCACCTGCCTGGCCGCCGCCCGTCCCGACGTCAGACACCAGTCCCACCAGTGCTCGAGGCGCCGTACGTCCAGCCGTTCGGCGCCGACCACCGCGGGCCAGCCGCAGGCGTGGGCCTGGGCGGTCACCTTCGCGCCGCCCTCGACCGGGTCGACGGCCAGCGCGGGCACCCCGGCCCGCAGCGCCAGCACCATGCCGTGCAGCCGGTCGGTCACCACCACGTCCAACCGGCTGATCACGGACTGGAGTTGACCCGCCGTCGCGGCCAGCCGCCAGTCGTGGGCGTCCAGCCGGGTCTCCAGCGGCAGCCGCGCGCAGTCCTTGCCGCCGAGCCAGCGCGTGAGCACGTCCGCGACCTCGTCGTGCCGTCGGCGTCCCCCGTACTCGCCCTGCCCGTGGGTCAGGACCACCCCGGCCACCGGCGCGGAGGACATCTGCGGCGCGCCCGCGGCGAGGTCCCGCACCGGTTCGCGGGAGGGCGCGTCCCGGGGCAGCACCCGGTGGAACCCGGTGACCGCCGCGCTGCCGGGGTCGACCACGGAGACGCCCACCGCGATCCGTACGCACCCGGGGAACCGCTCGTGCAGCGCCGCCACCTGCGGCCCGTGCAGCGGCCCGCACAGGAAAACCAGATGCGTGTAGTCCCCCGGCCGGACGGCGTCGAAGTGCAGCCCCCCGGGGCGGAAGCCGGGGCTCCAGACCGCGTCGTGGGCGAGGCCGGCCCGGTCGAGGACGTCCTCCACCCGGCGCAGGGCCAGGACGTCGCCCGCGGTCGCCTCGCCGTCCGCGAAGCTGAACCAGCCGACCAGCAGAATCCTTCGTCGCACAGTGCGCTCCCGTTGTCCGTCGGCGTGTGGTCCGCCTGCCCGTCGGCGTGTGGTCCGTCCGTCCGTCGGCGTGTGGTCCGCGCCCCGGCGGGAACCCGGAGGCGTCGAGAACGAGGAGCCGTCATGCCGACCGAAGAAGAACTGTCAGCCCGGGATCTCGACGACCTCCGTGCCCGGCTCACCGCGCAGGAGGAGGGGCTGCGCGCGGAGCTGGCGGCCGTGGACGCGCAGACCGCCACGCTCTACACGGACTGCGATCTGGACGCGGGCGATCTCGGCGCGAAGGTGACCGCCGCCGACCGTCTGCGCTCGGACGCCGAACGGGCGCGGACCCTGCTGGAGCGGACCCGCACCGCGCTGGACCGCCTCGGCACCCCCGCGTACGGGCGGTGCACGGTGTGCGGCGAGCCGATCGCGCGCGACCGGCTGCTCGCCGTTCCGCACGCCGACGTCTGCGTCCGCTGCGGCCGGGGGCCGGACAGGACCCGTTGAACTGGGCCGGACAGGACCCGTTGAGCTCCTGCGGACCAGAACCCGTTGGGCTCCTGCCGGTCAGGGCCCGTTGAGCCCCTCCGGACCGTCCTCGTCGTCGCGCTCCCCCTCGGCCTGCGAGGGCGTCGGGTGCGGGGTGTCCGCGCGGCCGGTGGCCGTGGCGCCGTCCGCGCCGTCCGCGCCGTCCTCGTCGTCCCGCTCGCCCTCCGCCTGGGAGGGGGTGACCTGCTCGTCCATGGCATCTCCGTCCGGTCGGCTGGGCCAGATCGTTTCGCCCCGTCCGGGTTTCCCGGCGCCCCGGTGCCAAACGGTCCGTACCGGGACGCATGGCCGTGCAGGGCGCGGAGCGTGATCGGGCCCGTCGGGGATACCCGCACCGTATGTCTCGGCTATCGAAACTAGGACACAGGCACCAGAACGCGGACGCCGACGCCGACGCGCGTGCGGACGCCGACGCGGGCGCTGCCGCGGGCGCGGACCCGGACGGCGGGGGCGAGGGCGGGGCACAGCGGTACGGTCCGGACCCGGACGTGGAGCGCCGTGCCCCGGACACGCCGACCGAGCTGCCCGCGCGCTCCTGGAAGGCGGTGCTCAAGGGCACCCTGCGCGAGTTCCAGGACGACGAGCTGACCGACCGCGCCGCCGCGCTCACCTACTACGGGGTGCTGGCCCTGTTCCCCGCGCTGCTGGTCCTGGTCTCGATACTCGGCATGACGGGGAAGTCGACCACCGACAAACTGCTGGACCAGGTCAACGACCTCGCCCCCGGTTCGGTCGGGGACATCGTCACCAACGCGGTGCACCAGTTGCAGGGCAGCGGCGGCATCGGCTCGATCATGGCGGTGGTCGGCATCGTCCTGGCGCTGTGGTCGGCGTCGGGCTACATCGCCGCGTTCATCCGTACGGCCAACGCGGTGTACGACATGCCCGAGGGCCGGCCGGTGTGGAAGGTGCTGCCGCTGCGGCTCGGGGTGACGGTGGTGCTGATGGTGCTGGCCGTCATCAGCTCCTGCATCGTGGTGTTCACCGGCGGCATCGCCAAGCGGGCCGGTGACGCCCTCGGGCTCGGTGACACGGCGCTGACGGTGTGGTCCATCGCGAAGTGGCCGGTGCTGGTGGTCCTGGTGACGATCATGATCGCGATCCTGTACTGGGCCACGCCCAACGCGAAGGTCCGCGGCTTCCGGTGGATCACCCCCGGCAGTGCGCTCGCGCTGCTGATCTGGCTCGTCGCCTCCGCCGGGTTCGCGTTCTACGTCGCCAACTTCGGCTCGTACAACAAGACGTACGGGACCATGGCCGGCGTCATCGTCTTCCTGGTGTGGCTGTGGATCAGCAACCTGGCGATCCTGCTGGGCCTGGAGTTCGACGCGGAGACCGCACGGCAGCGGGCGGTGGCGGGCGGCTTGCCGCCGGACGAGGAGCCGTACGCGGAACCGCGGGACACGCGGGCGTGGGACGAGCAGGACAAGCGTCGCCTGGAGAACGAGTGAGTGACCGCTACGAGGAAGGACATGTCGATGGCATCGATGGCTGAACGGAGTCCGTCCGGGCCCGGTGGGGGCACCCCCGCCACCAAGGAGGAGCTGCGCGCGCAGATCGCGCACACCCGTGAGGAGCTGGGCCGCACGGTGGAGGAGCTGGCCGCGAAGACGGATGTGAAGGCCAGGGCGCGGGAGAAGGCGGCGGCGGTGCGGGAGCGGGCGGCGGGGGTGCCGGTGGTGGGGGCGGCGGTGGCCGTGGGCGCCGTGGTGGTCGTGGGGGTGGGGGTTCTGGTGGTGCGGAGGGTGCGTCGGCGCTGAGCGCCGAGCCCGACCGTGGTGGGTGTGACGCCGCCCGAGGCTTGTGCCTCAGGCGGCGTCGCGCTGTTCCGTCGGGGTGGTGTCGGCGGGGGTGGTGCGGCCGCCGGGGATCAGCCGGAGGTGGTGACGGCGGCGGCTGTGCGGCGCACGGGCGTGGCGGGGTGTCTCGGGGGTGGTGAAGAGCCGTTCCTCCCACCAGGAGAGGGCGGCGAGTGTGACTCCGGCGAGGGGGAGCAGCAGGACGGCGACGACGACGAACACGGGGGCCCCTTTTCATGCGGTTCGCGTGGGCGGGTGCCCCGGGGATACGCGGGGATGGGGCGGACGAGGTGAAGGTCCGGTGACCGAGGACTCCTCGCCCCCGCCGGCGCAGGGGGACTCCCCGCGCCCGCCCTGCGCAGCCGCACATCGACACAGCCCCGCTCGCCCCCGCGCGGCGGAGCCGCAGAGCGGTACAGCCCGCGCTTCAAGGGGCGCGGGGAACTGCGCGACCGGCCACGTCCCACCCGCACCCGCCCACGCACCCCGCCACCCGAGCTCTCCCACGGTCTTCCCCACCCGCCCCCGGCTCCCCCACCCTCCCCGGGGGGCCCGGGGGCGGAGCCCCCCACGTTCAGGAGGGGGCGGCGGGGGCGAGGAAACTCCCCGGCGGTCAGGGACCGTACCGGCGCGCCTTCGAGCGGCGCTGGGCCTCGTCCAGCAGGCGCAGCCTGGATTCCACCTCCGGGGGCACCACCCTCCGCTCCCGCACCACCCACGGCACCCCCGCCACCGCCCACGCGAACCCCCGCACCGACGTCACATCCCACGGCACCGTCCGCACCATGTGCACCGTCCGCCGCAACGCCACCCCCACCGGCCTCCGCAACCACGAGAACCACAGCGTGTTCCGGATCCCGTGCGCCCGCCGCAACGCGGCGTCCCGCGCCACCGACGGCGCATGGTGGATCGTCAGCTCCTCCGCGTACGCCAGCCACCACCCCGCCGCCGCCAGGTCCGCCGCCAGCAGTTCCTCCTCCCCGCCCAGCCACAACCGGGGCGAGAACCCTCCGACCGCCCGGAACGCGTCCGCCCGCAGCACGGTCGCCGCCGCGAGGAAGGACCCGAGCGCGGGCCCGGGCAGCCACTCGGGCCCGGGGATCGGCGAGTCGCGCAGCTCGGCGACGATGGGGTCCTCGGTGCCCGCCGGTTCCACCAGGATCCGTGCGGTGACGGCGGCGAGCCGCGCGTGCCGGTCGAGCAGATCGGCCGCCGCGGCCAGCGCCCCCGGCTCCCACCAGGAGTCGTCGTCGCAGAACGCCACGTACGGGGTCCGCACCCGCTCCACGGCCAGGTTGCGGCCCACCGCGCCGAGGTTGCGGCCGGGCCGCAGCAGCGTCACCCAGGGGTGCCGCTCGGCGACCGCCTCCGCCGTGCCGTCGGTGGAGCCGTTGTCGGTGACGATCACCGGCGGCGCCTCCGGCAGCGCGGCCAACTTCTCCAGCGTGCGCAGGAGTTCGGCCCGCCGGTTGTGCGTGATGACGACGACGGTCGTACGGTCGTCCTCGTTTTCGCTCACGGCGCGCTCGTGGTCCGTCATACCGGCTCCTCCTGCCGCGCGGGGGCCCGCTCCAGCAGGCGGACGGCCCGTTCCACCTCCGGCGGCAGCGGTCGGCGCTGCCGCAGCGCGGCCGGCAGCCGCACCAGCGCCTCGCGCAGCGCGCGGCGGGCGACGGGGTCGTGGCGGGCGTCGGCGGCCAGCCGCCGGGTGCGGCCGGCGGCGTGGGGCAGGGGGCGGCGCAGCCAGGCGGTGAGCAGTTCGTTGCGGCGGACGACGGCGGAGCGGTGCGGGCGGTCCGAGACCGCCGGGTGGTGGTGGGCGACCACCTCGGGGCAGTGGGTGACGCCCCAGCCGCGGGCGGCGAGGTCGTAGGCGAGCAGGGTCTCCTCGGCGCCGAAGAACAACAGCGGGTGGTAGCCGCCCGCGTCGAGGTAGGCGGTGCGGCGGGCGACGGCGGCACAGCCGAGGAAGCCGAGGACGCGGGTGCCGGGCAGGTCGGGGTCCGTGCCGAGCGGGGAGCCGGCGAGGACGGCGTTGAGCGGGTCGGGCGCGTTCGCGGGACCGACCAGGGTGCGGGCGGAGAGCAGTCCGAGCCGGGGGTGGGCGTCGAGCAGCCGGGCGGCGGTGGCGAGGGCGCCGGGCTCCCACCAGGAATCGTCGTCGCTGAACGCCACGTAGGGGGTGTCGAGGGCGCGTACGGCGTCGGTGCGGGCGAGGGCGCCCCGATTGGCGGGGAGGGCGAGGACGCGGACCTCGGGGAAGCGGCGGGCGAGCATCGCGCGGGTGCCGTCGGTGGAGCCGTTGTCGGCGACGACGACGGGCGGCCGTTCCGGGAGCGCGAGCAGGTGTTCGAGGGTGGTGGCGAGGGTGTCGGCACGGTCGCGGGTGGCGAGGGCGATGCCGACGGCGGGGGCGCGGGTCATGGGGGTCACCGGGAGGCTGGGAGGGGGGCGGGGTCGGCGGCCGGCAGCCGGCGGAGGGCGTCGAGCACCTCGTCCGGGGTGATGCGGAGGAGTGCCGGGTCGGGGGTGGGGGCGTGCGGGTCGCCCGGCGGGCCGGGGTGCCACAGGGCGCGGTGGCGGGGGTGCGGGGGCGGGCCCCACTGGCTGGGCGGGACGGGTCCGAAGAGGGTGACGGACGGGGTGCCGTACGCGACGGCCAGATGCGCGAGCCCGGTGTCGCCGCTGACGACGGCGTCCGCGCCGGCGACGAGCGCGGCGAGCCCCGCGAGCGGCAGGCCGCCGGTGAGGACGTCCTCGGCGGGCATGTCCGCGCGCCGGGCCAGTCCGGCCGCCAGCTCCTCCTCCCCCGGTCCGGCGGTGACGACCACCCGCCGGCCCCTGGCGCGGAGCCCGGCGGCGACGGCGGCGTACCGGTCGACGGGCCAGCAGCGGGAGGGGGCCCCGGCGCCGGGGTGCAGGACGACCGCGCCGGGCGCCGGGGAGGGCGCGTCCGGCGGGGGGAGCCGCAGGTCGGCGGGGTCGGCGGGGATGCCGTAGGAGGTGAGCAGCCGGCACCAGCGGGCGCGTTCGTGCTCCTCGGCGTACCAGGGCGGGCCGTCCGGGGCCGCGAAGGCGAGGACCCGGCGGGGGTGCAGCGCCCGGAGCGGACGCAGGCTCTCGGGGCCCTTGCCGTGCAGGTCGACGGCGAGGTCGGGGGGCGGCCCGGTCCAGTCGAGGGCGGTGGGGACGGCCCGCCCCGGGGCGGCGGCGGGCAGCAGCCGGTCGACGGCGCCGCTCGCCGCGGCGAGGGGGGCCAGGTCCGCGGGCGCGGCCAGCACGGTCTCGTGCTCCGGGAAGGCCCGGCGCAGCGCGCGCAGCGCGGGCACCCCGGCGAGCAGGTCCCCGAGGCCCAGCGCCCGCAGCACGAGGAGGCGGGGACGGCGGGGAGCGGCGGGGGGCGGCGGGGCGGTGCGCTGGGTCATGGGGCGGGGCTCCGGGGGTCGGGGGTGGTGAGTGGGGGTGGGTGGCGGGGTCAGCCGCGCTGTCCGCCGTCGCTCCCGCCCGCTCCTCCCGCCGCCGCGGCGGCCGCCGCGCGGGCGGCGAGGCTGGTGCTGGAGCGGCCGTCGAGGTAGGGGAGCAGCACGGTCTGCCCGCCCCAGCCGTCGAGCAGCGCGGCCTCGGGAAGGTCGGCGTGGGTGTAGTCGCCGCCCTTGACCCACACGTCGGGCTTGAGCCGGGTGAGCAGGGCCTCGGGGGTGTCTTCGTCGAAGACGGCGACGGCGTCCACGCACTCCAGCGCGCGCAGCACCCGGACGCGGTCCGCGAGAGGGTTGACGGGGCGGCCGTCGCCCTTGCGGCGGCGCACGGAGGCGTCGGAGTTGACGCAGACGACGAGGCAGTCGCCGATCCGCCGGGCCGCCTGGAGCAGTCCGACGTGGCCGGCGTGCAGCAGGTCGAAGCAGCCGCCGGCGGCGACGACCGTGCCGCCGGTGGCGCGGACGTGCGCGAGGAGCCGCTCGGCGTCGCCCGCGGCGGGGTCGGCGTCACCAGTCGTACCGGTTTTCGCACCGACCGCCGTACGGGCCCTCGAACCGGCCGTCTCCCACCGCAGCCCGCCCGCCCCGCCCGCGCCGACGAAGGCGCAGGCCGTGGTGACCGCGCCCTGGACGGCCTCGTCGGTGGCGGCGCCGTCGGCGAGGAGCCCGGCGGCCGTGGCGGCGAACCGGTCGCCCGCGCCGCAGCTGTCGCCGCCGTGCGCCTCGGGCGCCGGGACGAGCAGCGGGAAGTCGCCGTACGACAGCAGGGCGCCGCGGGCGCCGAGGGTGACGGCGACCGAGCCGACCCGCCAGTCCCGTACGAGGGCGGCGGCGCCGTGGGCGGTGGCGCGCAGGTCGTTGTCGCGGGCGGGGGCTCCGCCGTCCCCGGTGAAGGCCTTGGCCTCGGCGGCGGCCGGCGTGACCAGGCGGGTGCCGGGCACGGGCGGGCCGCCGCGGGGGTGCGGGTCCCAGACGGCGGGGGGCCGTTCGGTGAGGGCGTCGCGCAGCACGTCGGCGGCGCCGCGCCCGTAATCGGAGACGAGTACCGCGCGGGCCGAGCGGACTGCGGCGCGGGCCTCGTCGGTGGCGGCGGCGGCACGGCCGGTGCCGCGGTCGACGCGGACCAGCGGGCGGCCCTGGGCCAGCACGCGGGTCTTCTCGGGGAGCGCGCCGGTGGTGGGCAGGGCGACGAGGGTGAGCCAGGGTTCGAGGAGCCGGCGCAGGGCGTGGGCGGCGGGGTCGTCGCCGAGGGCGGTGACGAGGGTGACCTCGCGGCCGTCGCGGGCGGCGAGGTAGGCGGCGAGGGCGGCGCCGCCGGGGCGCAGCCGTTCCTCGCCGTCGGCGACGACGGGGACGGGGGCGTCGGGGGCGAGCCGCTCGGCGCGCCCGGAGACGTCCCGGTCGAGCAGCGCGTCCCCGACGACGAGCAACGGCGCGCGCACGGTGGAGTCAGCCATCACGCCGCCCCTTCCGCCCGGCCCCACGCCCCGGCACGGCACGGTGCCGCCCGGTCCCGCCGCGGGACGTGGCAGCCTCGCGCCCATCACCGACCTGCGCCCGACCGGTGCCGTCGGCTCGGGGCCGCGGGGCTCCGTCGACCTCCGGCCGGACAGCGCCGCCGCCCCCGGGCCGACCGGCGCCGTCGCCCCCGGACCGGGGAGCACCGTCGAACGCCGCAGTCCGCCGCGCGGGTCCGTCGGCCGAGGCGCCGGCGCGGCCGGTGGGCTCTTCGGGGCGGCGGGCCTCGCCGCGTCGTCCGAGGGCGTGGCCGACGGCGCCGTCGGGTACGACAGGCTGCACGCCGTCGAGCCGCTGCGCACCGTCACGCGCGGGACGGGAGCCGGACGCGGTGCCCGTGCCGTCCGCCGGCGTGCCCGTCAGGCCAGATCGGGCGGGTCGGGCGCCGCCCCGGTCGGAGGCCGGCGCGCCCGGCGCGGGTGCGGCGCCCCGTGGGGAGCGCGAACCGTCGGACGTGGCCCCGTCGGCGTGGGCGCCGTGGCTGCTCAGGGAGCGGGCGATGCCCGTGCCGTGGGTCGTGGTGACTTCGCCGTCGGCATCGAGGAGGCCGTCGGCCTCCAGGGCGTCGTCGAAGGCGGCGCAGATCATGTGGACGGCGACCAGGTGGAGTTCCTGGACCGTCGCCGTCGAGGGGGCGTCCACGCAGAACGCCTCGTCGGCCGCGGCGGCCAGCGGGTTGGGGGCGGGGCCGGTCAGCGCCCACACGTGCAGACCGGCCGCCCGGCCGGCGTCCGCCGCGGAGAGCAGGTTGGCGCTGGCGCCGCTGGTCGACAGCAGTATGAGGACGTCGCCGGGGCGGCCGTGGGCGCGCACCTGGCGGGCGAACAGCTCGTCCACGCCGTAGTCGTTGGCGATCGCCGTCGTGCTGGAGGTGTCCGCGTGGAGGGCGATCGCGGAGAACGGCGGCCGGTCGGTGCGGTAGCGGCCGACGAGCTCGGCCGTGAGGTGCTGGGCCTGCGCCGCGCTGCCGCCGTTGCCCGCGGCCAGCAGCCGGCCGCCCCCGCACAGCGCGGCGGCCAGCCGCTCGCCCCACCGGCCGGCCACCGCGGCCGAGCGGCGGAACGGCCCCAGGGCGTCGAGGAGTTCGTCGCAATGGCTCACGACGGGGGCGTATGTCATCGGGCCTTCTCCTCCGCGAGAGGGTTCTCCGGTCGGTTCACGTCCACGGGACGACGGCGGGCCGGCAGCCCGCCGCACGCCGTACGCGGGCCGCGCATCAGGCGACCTCCGTGCGCAGCTCCCGGTCCGACGCGACCTGGCGGTACACCTGTTCCGCGCCGAGCGCCACCCGCTGCCAGGTGAAGCGGGCGAGGACGCGGTCGCGGCCGGCGGCGCCGTAGCGTCGCCGCAGCGCCGTGTCGTCGAGGAGTTCGCGGACCGCCGCGGCGATCGCGCCGGGGTCGCCGGGCGGGACGAGCCGCCCGGTGACCCGGTCGGCCACGCTGTCGCGGTGGCCGCCGACGTCCGTGGCCACGACCGGCACGCCGCAGGCCATGGCCTCCAGCGGCACGATCCCGAAGGGCTCGTACGCGGGCGTGCACAGGACGAGGTCGGCGCTGCGCATCAGTTCCGGCATCCGCGCCGGGTCGACCGCGCCGAGCAGCCGTACCCGGTCGCCGACGCCGAGGTCCCCGGCGAGCCGGACCAGCCGTTCGGCCTCGGCGTCGTCGGGGAGCAGGTGCTCCTGGGGGCCGCCGGCGATGAGCAGTTCGGTGTCGGGGATGCGCGGCAGGGCCTGGATGGCCTGGTCGTAGCCCTTGCGGCGGACCAGCCGGCCGATGGCGAGCAGCCGGTGCGCCGCCCGCCGCTCCGGCACCTGCCACCGCGCCGCCGTCCCGGAGCGTTCCGGGGCCTGCCACGCGCCCACCCGCGCGCCCCCGTCGGCACGCCCGGCCCCCGGCCGCTCCCCCGCCGGCCGGAACTGCTCCGGCCGGAACTGCTCCGCGTCCACCCCGCACGGCACCACCGACACCCGCCGCGACGGGACGCCCATCGCGGCGAGTTCGTGCACCTCGTCGCTGCACGTGGCGAGCACCCGGTCGCACGTACGCCCGATGCCCCGCTCCACGCCGATCCGTTCGGGCGGGCTGGTGTCCGCCCGTCCCTGGTGGCGCCGCTTGACCGTGCCGAGGGCGTGGAACGTCTGCACGACCGGGATGCCGTGCGGGTGCGCGCCGAGCTGCGCCGCGATGCCGGACATCCAGAAGTGCGCGTGCACCACCTCCGGCCGGTCCCGCTCACGGGCCCAGACCCGGGCCAGGTACGCCCCGAACGCGGGCATGTGCGCGAACAGTTCGTCCTTCGGGATCGGCTCGGCCGGCCCGGCCGGCACATGCTCGACGACGGCGCCGCACGGCAGTGGCACCCGGTCGGGCAGCGCTGCCGCGTCCCGCCGGGTGTAGACGGTGACCTGGTGGCCGCGCCTGGTCAGCTCCTCCGACAGGCGAGCCACGTACACGTTCTGGCCTCCGGCGTCGGGGCCGCCGAGCGCGGCGAGCGGACTCGCGTGCTCGGACACCATGGCGATCCTCATCGGGTCACCTCCTTGAACAGCCGCTCCCAGTCGTCGAGGAAGCGGGGAAGCCCGTAGCGGGCGAGCGCCGCCGCCCGGGCGCGCGCGCCGGTGCGGCGGGCCTGCTCGGGGTCGGCGACGAACTCCCGTACGGCGTCGGTGAGTACGTCGATCCGGTTGGAGACCACCCCGGCGTCCTCGGGCACGGCCTCGGCGACCTCGGTGGTGGCGAGGGCGACCACGGGCATGCCGAGGTGCATCGCCTCCAGCAGGGACAGGCCGAGGGAGGTCCAGCGGACGGGGTGGACGTAGAGGCGGCGCCGGGCGAGCGCCGTGTGCAGTTCGCTCTGCACGAGTTCGTGGTCCCGGCAGCGCGCGGGATCCAGGCCCACATGGCCGGCGAGGCCCGCGGTGCCCATGCCGAACACGTCGAGCGGCGCGGCGGCGGCGAAGGCGGGCAGCAGATCGGTGCCGGTGGTGCGGCCGCGCCGCACCGGCTCGTTGACGACGACGGCCGCGTGCGGGAGTTCGCCGGTGTAGAGCGGGCCGGGGTCGACGATGCCGTGCTCGACGACGGTGGCCGGGGCGGAACCGGTGTCCCACATCAGCCGGTTGAAGTGGGTGACGTGCACGACGGGGATGCCGGGCAGGTCGGCTGCGGGGTGCCGGGTGTCGGGGACGTCACCGTGCGGGGCGTTGTGCTCCAGGTAGACGGCGGGCACGTCCCGGCCGGGGGTGCGGCCGAGCCACTCGCGGGCGAGCGCGAACTCGTGCGGGCGTTGCAGCACGACGAGGTCGAGCTCGGTGTGCCGCAGCTCCTCGGGCGGGAGTTCGACGACGGAGGCCGGCCAGTCCCAGGTCCGGGCCCGGCCGAGGCCGTCGGGGCCGCGGTCGGGGGTGACGGGGACGACATAGGTGTGCGGGCCCTGGACGAACGCGGTGGTCCAGGAGCCGTGCACGTGCCAGATCAGGATCCTCATACGGCCCTCACCTTCTCGACGGCCTCCTTCTTGCCGGCCTTCTTCACGGCCGGTTCCTCCCGCGCCACCTTCTCGACGGCGGCCAGGACGTCGTGCGCGGTGACCGAGTCCAGGCAGGGGTGGCCCGGCACCGGGCAGGTCCGCGCCCTGCTGTCGGCGCACGGCGCGTCCTGGTCGCCGAGCAGCACGCACGGCACGCCGTAGGGCCGCCACCGTTCGGCGGGTACGACGGGCGCGAACAGGGAGACGACGGGGGTGCCGACGGCGGCGGCGAGGTGCGCGGGACCGGTGTTGCCGGTGACGACGGCCGAGGCACCGGCGAGGACACCGGCGAGCCGTTCGGCGTCGGTACGGCCGCCGAGGTCGAGCCCCCGTTCCCCGGCCACGTGCGCGGTCAGCGCCCGCTCCCCCGCGCCGCCGGTGACGACCACGCGGTGCCCGGCGGCGGCCAGTTCGCGCACGGCCTGGGCGCAGCGGTCGGGGCTCCAGGCGCGGGCGGGGACGCTGGCGCCCGGGTGCACCACGACGTAGGGCGAACTCCCGGTCAGGTCAAGGGTGTCGGGGGTGGCACGGATGCGGAGCCGGCCGTCGTCGACGGCCGGGAACCCGGCGGCGGCGGCGAGGTCGAGCGCGGCCTCCACCTCGTGCGCGTGCGGCGCCCGGTGGTGCCGTACGTCGAGCAGCGAGCCGGGGTAGTCCTCGCTGTCGGCGGCGATCCGGGCGACCCCGGCCAGCCGCAGCACGAGGGCGGTGGGCAGCGGGGACTGGTGGAAGGAGGTGAGGACGAGCGCGGTGTCGGCGTCGATGCGGCGGGTGAGCCGGTCGAGTTCCGCCCGGTTCACGTCCGGCGGCTCGAACCCGCCCCAGGGCGCGTCCCACACGAGGACGTCGTCCACCCCGGGCAGCAGCCGGGCGGCGGGCTCCCCCTTGGACCCGCACAGGAAGGTCACATGCCCGGCCCGCGCGGCGACGGCCCGCACGGCGGGCCCGGCGAGCAGCACGTCACCGAAGCTGTCGAGCCGCACGACGAGCGCGCGCCCGGCGGCGCGCGGGGCGCTCACAGGGGCCTCCCGGGCACGGCGGGTACGGCGGCGGTGGCGTGCTCGCCGGCCAGCAGCCCGCGGACGGCCGTCAGCAGGTCCGGTGCCACGTGCGGCGCGGCGGCGATCTCCTCCGGCCGGGTCACCGGGGTCGGTACGAGCACGCCGTACGTTCCGGCGCGGCGGGCGGCCTCGATGTCGGCGCCGATGTCGCCGACGACGACGCAGTTTTCGACGGGCACGCCGAGCCGCCCGGCGGCGGCGAGCACGAGCCCGGGGGCGGGTTTGCGGCAGGAGCAGCCGTCGTCGGGGCCGTGCGGGCACACCGCCCAGTCGTCGAACGGCCCGAGCAGGGCGTCGACGCGCGCGTTGACCCGTACGACGTCGGCGGCGCGGATCAGCCCGCGTGCCACCCCGGACTGGTTGCTGACGACGCCGGTCCGGATGCCGCGCTCCCGCAGCAGCGCCAGCGCCTCCCGCGCCCCGGCGACGGGCCGGACCCGCTCGGGGTCCCCGTTGTAGGGCACGTCCTCCACGAGCGTCCCGTCCCGGTCGAACAGCACGGCGCGCGGCGCGGGCGGGCCGCCGAAGGGTGTCGTGACGGTCATGACGTCGCCTCCCGCCAGGCGGGTGCGCGCCGGTGGCGCCAGGTGCCGGTGAGGCGGTGCCAGGTGGCGGCGGGCGGGATGAGGACGCTGGTCGCGAGCATCGTGTCGACCTCGTACCGGGTACGCGGTCCCGGCGCGATGCGGGACCAGGCGAACTCGGCGGTGCCCAGGGCCCAGCCGAGGCCGAGCGCGGCGGCGGCGCGCGGCCGGCCGAGGGCGGCGAGGACGCAGGCGCCCGCACCGGCGGCCGTGACGGCGACGTGGCTGCGGATCCGGCCGCGCGGCGCGGCGGCCTCGACCCACCAGTCGGGGCCGTGCAGCCGGCCCATCAGCGCGTCGTCGGCGTTGCCGCGCTGCGCGCGCAGCGAGACCCAGCGGTCGGCGGGCCGCACCGGATGCCGGGTGGTGCGCCGCCCGCGCCGGATGCCCCACCCGGCGTCGAGGACGCGCAGCGCGAGGTCGGCGTCCTCGCGGAAGGCGCGGCGGAAGCGTTCGTCGAAGCCGCCGACCTCCTTGAGCACGGCGGTGCGGTAGGCCATGTCGGCGGTGATCCAGCGCGCCTCGGCGAGCCCGGCGGTGCCGCGTTCCCAGTCGGTGGGGCGGCGTTCGCCGGGCAGCGGCACGGCGATGACGCCCTGGATGCCGGCGGTGTCGTCGGGGGCCTCCCCGATGTCCTCGGCGAGCTGGGCGCACCAGTGCGGTCCGACCTGGACGTCGTCGTCGAGGAAGACCGTCCAGGGCGCGCCGACGGTCCGCGCCCCGGTGTTGCGGGCGGCGGCGGGACCGCGGCCGCCGCTGGTCAACACCCGGGTGCGGTCGCGGAGTTCGCCGAGGACCCGGAGCGGGTGTTCGAGCGCGGCGGGGTCCGCGTCCGCCTCCGGCCGGTCGTCGACGAGGACGATCTCGGCCGGCCGCGGCCCGGTCGCGGCGACGAGCGCGGCGAGGCAGTCGGCGAGCGTGTCGCGGACCAGCGTCGGTATCACCACCGCGTACAGGGGCTCGAGCGCTTCGGTGGGGCCCGTCATGCGAACGCCCTCCCGCGGCGGACGGCGAACGGCCCGATCGCGAGCAGGTCCACGGGCGCGGAGCCGAAGCACTCCAGCGCGTCGCGCGGGTCGTCGACCATGGGCCGGCCGGCCGTGTTGAGGCTGGTGTTGACGACGACCGGGATGCCGGTGCGCCGTTCGAACGCGGCCAGCATCCGCGCGACCAGCGGTTCCTGGCCCTCGTCGACGGTCTGGATGCGGGCGGTGCCGTCGACGTGGACGACGGCGGGGATGCGGTCGCGCCAGTCGCGGCGCACGTCGTGCACGAAGAGCATGTACGGGCTGGGCAGCGGCCCGTCGAACAGGTCGGCGGCACGGTCGGCGAGCACCATGGGCGCGACGGGGCGGAACTCCTCGCGGCCCTTGACCTTGTTGAGCCGTTCGAGGTTCTCGGCCCGGCCGGGGTGGGCCATCAGCGAGCGGTGGCCGAGCGCGCGCGGCCCGAACTCGCTGCGGCCCTGGAACCAGGCGACGACTCCGTCGCGGGCGAGTTCCTCGGCGACCGTCTCGGCGATGTCGTCGGGCCGCTCGTAGGGGACGGCGGCCTCGTCGAGCCAGTGCCGGATCTCGTCGTCGCTCCAGCCGCGGCCGAGGTCGGCGCCGGGCATGGGCCGCGGGTCGCGGGCGACGTGCAGGGCGGCGCCGAGCGCGGTGCCGGCGTCGCCGGCGGCGGGCTGGACCCATACGTTCCGGTACGGGCCGAGGCGGGCGAGCTTGGAGTTGGCGACGCAGTTGAGGGCGACGCCGCCGGCCATGGCGAGCGAGTCGCCGCCGGCCTCGCCGTGCAGCCACTGGGCCAGCTCCAGGAGGGTCTCCTCCAGGACGGCCTGGGTGCTGGCGGCGAGGTCGGCGTGGTCCTGGTTCCACTCCTCGTCCTTGGCGCGGGCGGGCGCGAGGGCGGCCCAGTCGACGCCGTGCGCGGTGAAGCCGCCGTCGCCGGTGGCGTGCACGAACTGGCGTATCTGAGGCAGGAAGCGGGGCTTGCCGTAGGAGGCCAGCGCCATCACCTTGTACTCGTCGCTGGAGCGCAGGAAGCCGAGGTGCTCGGTGAGCTCCTCGTAGACCAGGCCGAGGGAGTGCGGCAGCGTCTGCTGGGCCAGGGTGTGCAGTTCGCCACCCTCGAAGCGGCCGGCAAGATGCGAGGCCGCCTCGCCGCGGCCGTCCAGGACGAGGACGGCGCTGTCCGGGTGCGGGGAGGCGGGCCCGGCGGAGGCGGCGTGCGCGGCGTGGTGCGGCACGAACACGACCTTCTCGGGGTCGAGTCCGGGCAGCGCCTCCGCGAGGAACTCGGGGGCGCGGCGGGCGTACTCCAGGCGCAGCGGGTCCCAGGGGTCGAACAGCCCCATGTCGGCGGCGGGGCGGGCGAGGCCGGGGTCGAAGGAGTACGCGACGGCGTCGAGCTCGTCGGCGCGTATCCCTGCCTGGGTCAGGCACCAGCGGGCCGCCTGCTCCGGCAGCTCCCACGCGGAGAACGGCACCGGGCGCTTGCCGTGCTTGCGCCGGCTGAACCGCTCCTCCTCCGCGGCCGCGACCGTGACGCCGTCGAGGACGAGGGCGGCGGCGGGGTCGTGGAAGAGGGCGTTGATGCCAAGGATGCGCATGGTGGGAACTCCGTCGCGTTCGGCGGGTGGGGGCCGTGTTCCTGTGGATACGGCGAGTGGCCTTCCGCAGCAGTCTTAAACTCTTTGAGACGACTCGGTGGGGTGTGCGACAGCTTGCAGCGGTTTGTCACCGTGGAGTGACCGGGCGCGCTCGCACCGCGGGGCGCCCTGATCGCTCACGGGATTCGGGGTCGGCGTACCGGGGAGGGACGGGACGGAGGAGGCGGTGATCAGGCCGCCATCGGCTGCGCCGTGAACCAGGCGATCGTGCGTTCGAGGCCGTCCGTCCAGGAGGTCGTGGGCTCCCAGCCCAGCCGCTCCCGCGCCCGCCCCGTGTCCGGCCGCCGCCGGGCCGGGTCGTCGACGGGCCGTTCGACGAACCGGATGCGGGAGGAGGAGCCCGTCAGCTCCACCACCCGTCGGGCCAGCTCCAGCATGGTGATCTCGTCGGCCCCGCCGATGTTCACGGGCCCGGTCTCCCCGGCCGCGCCCGCCAGCGCGAGCACCCCGCTCACCGTGTCGTCGACGTAGCACAGGGAGCGCGTCTGCCCGCCGTCCCCGGCGACGGTGAGCGGCATGCCGTCGAGCGCCTGTGCGATGAACGTCGGCACCGCTCGCCCGTCGCCCGTCCGCATCCGGGGTCCGTAGGTGTTGAAGATGCGGACGATCGCCGTGTCCGTGCCGTGCACCTGCCGGTGCGCGGTGACCAGCGCCTCCGCGAACCGCTTGGACTCGTCGTAGACGCTGCGCGGCCCGATCGGGTTGACGTTCCCCCAGTACGTCTCCGTCTGCGGGTGTTCGAGCGGGTCGCCGTACACCTCGGAGGTGGAGGCGAGCAGGAAGCGCGCACCGTCGCGCCGGGCGCGTTCGAGCGCGTGGCGGGTGCCGGTGCTGCCGACGTCCAGCGTCTCCAGCGGGAGCCGCAGATAGTCCACGGGCGAGGCGGGGCAGGCGAAGTGCAGTACGAGGTCGAAGGTACCGGGCAGCGAGCGGACGACGGCCGGGTCGGTGACGTCGCCGTGCACGAACCGGAAACCGGACCGCTGTTCGAAGGTAGCGACGTTCCCGCGCGATCCGGTGGCGAGGTTGTCCAGGCAGACGACCTCCGTCCCCTGATCGAGCAGACGTTCGCACAGATGCGAGCCGACGAAGCCCGCTCCCCCGGTCACCAGCGCGCGGCGCCACACGTGCACGTCCACGGGCCTCTCCTCACTCTCGCGTTCACTTGCGTGTGCGGCGAGTACCCGTTCGTGACGATATGCACCAGCGTGCCCCGGATCGCCCGCCGGGCGACCGGCCCCGTCCCGACCTACGATCGCCCCGTGGCCCTCTTCCAACTGGAACGCGTCGCCCCGCGGCTCACCGTCGACCAGGCCTGGCAGCGGCTGACGGACTGGCCGCGCCACGCCGACGTCGCCCCGCTGACCCGGATCACCGTGCTCACCGAGCCGCCCACCCACGAGGGCACGGCCTTCGTGGGCCGCACCGGCGTGGGCCCCCTGGGCTTCGACGACCCGATGGAGGTCACCGCCTGGGAACCCCCACCGGACCACACCCCGGCCCACTGCCGCCTGGAGAAGCACGGCCGGCTGCTCGGCGGCTGGGTGGACATCACCATCCACCCCCACCCCCCGGGCGGCGCCCGGGTGACCTGGCAGGAGGACCTACGCGTACGCGGCTTCCCCCGCCTCCTCGACCCCACCGTACGAATGGGCGCCCGTCGGGCGTACGGCTATGCGGTGGACCGCCTTCTGAAGACGTGACGACCGACTGTCGTACCCCCGTCCTACGCTTCCGCCCCATGACTTCCCCGATCCCTTCCCCCCTCACCACCACCCGCGCCTCCTACGACACCGCCGCCGTCTCGTACGACCGCCTGCTGCGCGACTCGCTGGCCGAACTGCCCTACGACCGAGCCGTACTGGACCTCTTCACCGGACAGGTGCGCGGCACGGGCATGGACGGCCCGGTGGCGGATCTCGGCTGCGGCACGGGCCGGGTGACGTCGTACCTGCGCGCCCTCGGCCTGGACGTCTTCGGCATCGACCTCTCCCCCGGCATGGTGGCCGTCGCCCGCGAGGCCTGCCCCGGCGTGCGGTTCGAGGTCGGCACGATGACGGACCTCGCCCTGCCGGACGCCTCCCTCGCCGGGGCGGTCGCCTGGTACTCCCTGGTCCACACCCCGCCGCACGAACTCCCGCGCCACTTCGCGGAGTTCTACCGAGCCCTGGCCCCCGGCGGTCAACTCGCCCTGGCCTACAAGGTGGGCGAGGACAACAGCGTCCACCTGGACCGGGCATACGGCCACGATCTCTCACTGGACGTCTACCGTTTCGCCCCCGACCGCCTGGCCCAGGCACTGACCGCGGCAGGCTTCACGGAAACAGCCCGCCTGACCCGCGAACCGGACCCGGCACTGCGGGAGAAGACCCCACAGGCGTACGTACTGGCCCGCCGCGAGTGACCGTCGGACGCGGGAAGTCCCGGACTCCACTCGGAAGCATCACCGTGACGAGGTCAACGCAACCGCGCTGTCGCGACGTGCACCTTGAAGGCGCAGGGGACGGTGCCCTCCGCCGTCGTCAGGTCACGTACTTCGGTGCAGAAGGCCGCGCGCAGCCGCTCCACGGCCGCACCGTCCAGCGGGCCGAGGTCGTAGAGGCCGGAGACGGCGGCCCACACCTGTTCCACCGGGCCGCTCAGGTCGATGGGGACGGTCTCCCAGTCCACCGCCGCGAAGCCGGCCGGGGCGAGGACTTCGTCGAGTCCGTCGCGGCTGCGGGTCCTCCGGTCGCCCAGTGCCGGGATGCGCTGCGTGGCGGGGGCCGCCCCGACCGTGTCCCGCAGCAGCCCGAGGAACCGGTCAAAGGCTTCACCGCCGACGGCCCCGCCCCCCACCACGCAGGCCAGGACCCCTCCCGGCACGAGGACCCGGGCGATCTCCGCCGCGACCTGCTCGATCTCGCCCATCAGCATCAGCGCCAGATGGGAGACGCAGGCGTCGAAACTGTTGTCCGCGAAGGGCAGCGCCTGGGCCCGCCCCTCCTCCAGCCGGGCCCCGGCGAGCGCCGGCCGGCGCCGTGCCAGTGCGAGGGAGTGCGGCGACAGGTCCACTCCCGCGAGCCGTCTTCCGCCGTCCCGCGCCAGGAACTCGAGCAACAGCCCGTCACCGCAACCGAGATCCAGCACGCGCCCGCACCCGGCCACCCGCTCGCACAGCACCTCATAACTGGACCGCCCGTCCGGAGCGCGGCCACGGCCGAACGCCTCCGCGGTCACCGCCGGGTACTCGGCGTGGAAGGAGTGCAGGAACGCCTCTTGGGATGCGATCGTCGCCATCCGTCCAACCTACGCGGGGCCGGGCCTGTGTACCGACCCCACGCGAATCACCGTCGCACGCGCGTGCCCTGCGGCTTCGTACGAAGCGGCAGGGCACGGTGGTGGTCGTACGGCGCCGGCTCAGCGTGCCCGTTCGCCGGCGTACCCGACGAACGCCGCCCAGGCGTCCCGATCGACGGCCAGCCCGGGCCGGGCCGTGTCCTTGGAGTCCCGGACATGAACGGCGGGAGCACCACCGAGGGCGACCTCGACACACTGGCCGCCCTCACCACTGCTGTAGGTGCTCTTGACCCAGGTCAGTTCCGCTACGCCCTTCACAGTTCCCCCAGCAACCTCTCGACGAAGGCCATCGACTCCCACGGAGTGAGAGCCTGGGCTCGGATAATCCCATACTGCGCCTCGAGGCCTCTTACGGAACTCCGTTCGGTGTAGAGAGAACTGCTCTTCTGCACCTCCACGTAGGCGATGCGCTGCCCCTCCCTCGTCTCGATCAGGGTGAACGGGCCGCCGAGCCCCGCGTGTTCTTCCCGCTGCAACGGCATGACCTGCATCTCGACACTGCGGTTCTGTCCCACGAGCAGAAGTTGCTCGAGCTGCCCCTGGTGGACTCGGGGACCGCCGATGGGACGGCGTAGCACGGCCTCTTCGATGACGAAGCTCATCAACGGCGCGGGCCGTCGCGAGAAGATGCCCTGCCTGTGCATGCGAGCGGTGACCCGCTGCTCGAGCGTCTCCTCGTCGAGGAGGGGACGCCGCATCGTGAAGACCGCCCGCGCGTACTCCTCCGTCTGCAGAAGCCCGTTGATCACTTGTGTGTCGCACACGTGCAGTTCGACCGCTTCCGCCTCCAACCGCGCCGCATCACGGAAGAACGCCGGGAACTGCGCCCGCGCGACCTCCTCCTTCATCTCTCGCAAGACGCCACCCGCGTCCAGGAGTTCGTCCGCCGCGTCGATGAACCGGGGCGGTGGTACGCGTCTGCCCTGCTCGTACGCCCCGATGGTGGACGGCGAATAGCCCGTCCGCGCACCGAACTCGACGCGCTCCAGCCCGGCCCGGATCCGGAACCGCTTCAACTGCCGCCCGAACACCCGCAGAATGCCCGACCCCGGCTCGGGCGGCGGTTCCGCGACCGCCGTCTCCTCCGAGCCCAGCGCGTTCATCCCGTCGGCCCCGTCCGGCTGCCGTACCGCTTCGCTCATCGCACCCGCCCGCCTCCACCGGTCCCGTCACCCGTCGAAAGCCCAACGCGCACCCCACCCCACCGACACGCCCCGCCCCGCGTACACCCGGCCCCTCGACGCCTACAGCGCCCGCCCGTGAGCAAGTCTGGGCCACTAACGCACTTCCTCCGCCACTTGCGGCACCGCCCGGCTCGACCGGGCCCTCATACGGCACACCAAGCGTTTCCCCACTTTCGGGAGTCACCGTGGGCTCATGTCCTTATGCTGAGCGCCCAGGGCCGAGCAGCGGGGGGCGTGCCCATGGAAGAAATGAAACCCAGCCGGAAGCCGGAACCCAAGCGCACAGGACGCCGAGTCTCCTGGAAGTTCCTCGCCACAGTGGCGGTCTTCTCGTACCTCATCTCCCGGGCGCTCAGGGACGGCTCCTGGTATCCGCCCCTGGTAGCGCTCCTGGCAGTGCTCCTTCTGGCTGTCGTCGTACTCGCCCTGCGGCACGGTCCGAACCTGAGCATGGCCGGCATGGGCCAGATGCTGCTCAATGCCCACCATCTGGACCCACTGCTCAAGCAATTGGCGAGAGCCAATCAACTGAGTATGGCCGGAGAGGTGGCCGCAGCCGCCGAGTTGCTGGAGTCCGTTGCCGCGGATCCGGCCGTACAGGAGTCCCCGCTCATGGCAGCCCTTGTCGCCATGACGCGCAGCGACTTGGCGGCGGCGCAGGGCGATCTGCAGACCGCCGAGTCGGAGGCGGTCGCCGCAGTGCGCCACCACGAACGGGGGCGTAACCGCTCAAGCCATTCCGAGGCCTTGGAAAAGCTCGGCAAGATCCAGATGCTGCGGGGCCGGAACGAAGAGTCGTACGCCACCATCACGCAAGCGGTGACGGTCGGTGGAGGCCGGATGTACCCGCTCAGCAGGGTTCGTGCGGAGCTGTACCTGGCCAACCTCGCCTTCGACCGGGGTGACACCCCGCGCGCATGCGAACACGCCATGGCTGCCCGTACGCTGGCCGCCAAGTGGCGCTGCCACCCTCAACATGCCGGCGCATGCGACACACTCGCTGCCTTGGCCCTCATGGAAAACAAGGTCGCCGATGCCGCCCGGTGGACCGCCGAGGCAGATAGTGCGCTCTCGAACGGCGGCGGCGCTCTGCCTCATCGCGTACGCCATCTGATCGCCACCGCTGCGGTCTCTCATGCACAGGGCAACGACAGGGGTGCTCTCGACGCGTACCTGGAGATGATGCGGGGCGTCGCCGAACTACGCACCCGCTGGGGCTGGCGCGATGCCCAGGAGTATTACACCGACCTCTACAGCGAGCACGAGTTCGCCGCCTACATCACGGCTCACACCCTCCATGAGGGTGGCGACCACCAGGCCTTGGACTCGTATGCGTCACTCCTCGACCTCGGCAGCCGAACCACCCTGCGCCGTATGTTGCGTGGTGAACTCGTCTCACGGGCACCCGACGACATCGAACAGCACGGCATGGCGGAGATCGCCGACCTGCTCAGTACGCTGGCCCGCGCCGAGGACACGGGTAGCGGGCCGGAGGGTGCGTTGTTCTCCGAGGTCCAGGCGGTCCCCGACCGGCCCGAGGCGGCGAGCCACCAGGCAGCACAGGTGTACGAACGTCTGGAGACGCTGGTGTCGTTGAGGTTTCGGTGGGTCATAGGAGCAGACCCTCACGCACCGACTGCCGATTCGCGTGCGTATGCGAGACGCTGGAACAGTCATGTGGTGCAGGCACGGCTCGTAACCAACGCCACGGAGAGCCGTGTCGTTGGCTTGTGGACGACTCCTGGGGGAACGAGGCACCCGTTCGTGCACCCGGTGCGGGGGGCCGCGGGAGCACTGTTGGGGGACGTGGCCGGCATTGACTCGCTACGGGACGGACGCGAATCGGTGACGACCCGGGAGCCGGATCACGCCGGGGAGACGGAGGGGGTGCGCGCGCAGGCACCGGACTGGCGGACGTCACCGCGCTGCCACCACCTGACCTCCCGTGACGTCTCACCCTGGGCGGCCCTGGCCGGTCTTCTGCTACCACCCGGCCTGCTGGAAACCCTGCGCCACATCGACCCCACTGGCTCGGTTCCCAAGCTGCTGGTCGTCCCCGATTCGAGCCTGTGGCGGGTGCCCTGGGCCGCGCTGAGTGTCGCGCCGGATGCCCGGGACGGGTATGTAGTGGATCGCGCCGTCCTCGCCATGTCGCCGAGCCTGTCCCTCATGGAAGAACAGCAACAAGCTCACCGGCTGCCATCGGGTACGGGGTCCGGGAGCCGAGAACGAGCATTCGCGTTTCTCTCTGGTGTGGATGCTGAAGGGCTGGACATGGAACGGGCCGCCCTGGACGCCGCGTACGGCTCGGACGTCACCCACGCCCACAGCCCCGAACAGCTCCTGTCGCTGCTGGCCCCCGATGGCGTCGACTACGCGCTGGGTACCGCCTCCGTGCACGGCAACGACAGACCAGGGCTCGCACACGCTCTGCGTCTGGACCGGACCACCACCCTGTCCACGGCCCGCATGCTCACGCTACGGTTCCCGCACACCCTGCTCATCAACGCTTGTCTCTCCGCCGAACTCGACGAGCGCCACGGCACCGACCCACTCGGCATCCCGACGGTCGCGTTGTGCCGGGGTGCCGAGACGGTCATCGGGGGAATCTTTCCGCTGCCGGACGGAAAGGCAAGAAACGCCCGGTACAGCCACCCGACGGCGCGCATCCTGGCCGTCCTCTACCAGCTCCTCGCCGAGGGCGTCGCACCTTCGACCGCGCTGCGCAGTGCACAGCGCCGATTCCGGGCAGAAGTCGGCTCCGTCCCGCCGCGACTTTGGGCGGGTCTCGTCAGTATCACGACGTCGTTCGACGACCCATTCACACCTGCTCCATCCCTGTCCGAAGCCACACAGTAAGGACGCGTGTCATGAAGCAACGGAACGGCGAGCCCGTGCCCGACCCTCAGAACGACGAGGGCGGAGGAATGGAGTGGGAGGACGAATTCGGTTTCTCCGAGCGTCAGTTCGTCGTCGAGGATCCCCTCGACGGGAGCGAGCTTCCCTTGCCGCCCGCAGTGACCAGCGCCCCGCCTGCACCCGCCGCCGAGCCGCCGGAGGACCCGAGTGCCCAGTAGTGTCATCGCCGCGGTGCTGCTGCTGGCCGCGATGACGCCGGGCTTCGCCTTCCATCAGGCCATGAGCCACTACCGCACCAAGGACACCCGGTCCTCCACCACCGAGGTCGTCGAGCTGTTCGGCGTGGGCGCACTGACGACCTCCGCCGGACTGTTGCTGACCCTCTTGATCGGTGAACTGGCGCCCTTTCTGGTCACGCTCCATGACGTTCCGAGAGCATCGGCCGACTTCCGGGAGCACCCTTGGTCGTGGGTCGGCGCCGTAGTGATGACCATGGTGCTGAGCATGGTGCTCAGCACCGTGGTCGGCGTGTATGCGGGCCGCAGGTCACCCAGACGTACGGGCGCCGCGGTACGGGAAGGCACAGTGGCCGTGCACGCCTTCACCGACCGGGCGGGGCCGGACGGGAAGCGCAAGCCGTTTCTTGCCGTCGAACTGTCCGACGGCCGACTGGTGGAGGGCTATGCGCGCTATGTGTCGACCGATCCGGACCCGGCCCGTCGCGACATCGTGCTCCAGCAGCCGATCGCCTGGACGGGCCCGGGCAACGTGCCGCGCACCCGGTCGACGGCCGCACATGTCTTCGTGCCGGCATCGCTCGTGCGGGTGGTGCACATCAGCTACCCGTACATTGCGGCATCGAGCGCCACGTCGACGCCCCCGCACCGGTCCCGGGCCGACCGATGAGCGGCTGGAGGCCGGGGCGATCCTGATGCCGGTGAGCACTTCCGAGACTCCCAGCGGTCACTCGAGTAGGAGGTCAGGCACGTGTACCAGGCCTGGCCGTCCCCTTCGTGGGCGCCGTGTCTGTTCCGCCGGATGATGTAGCGGAACCAAGGTCGGCTTCCTGTCACGCGTTCTCGTCGTGCATCCGTTCCCCCAGGTCCGTTGCCCAGGCGAGCGCCCATGACTTGAGCTCTTCGATCTGCCAGGGGGTGAGCCCGTACGCGGCGTAGTCCTCGTCCTCGTACCAGTCCGCGCCGGTGAGCCGGTCGCGGAGGTCTTCGAGGCTGAACTCGTCGTGGGCACGGCGGCGGCCCAGGGATTCGAGGTCGGCGGTGGAGCGGTGGCGGGAGGCGGCCTGGACGTCGATGAGGTCGCGGACGGTGCCGCGGTCGGCGAGGGCGCGAACCTTGGTGCCGATCACGTCGTCGAGGGAGAGGACGGGGCCGTAGGGAGTCCGGGCGGGCGGGGCCCAGAACGCCTCCTTGAGGACGTCGACCTCGCACTCCTCGCCGGTGTCCGGGGCGGTGACGAGGAACCGGCCACTGAGCGGGTCGCTCTGTACGTGCGTGGTCCGCCAGCCGCGCGTGGTGAGGCCGGCAGTGAGGGAGGCGATGATCTCGTCCATCGGGGCCGGGTTCTCGGTGGCGACGTCGAGGTCGCGGCTGACGCGTTCGACCAGGCCGTGGGCCTGCACGGCGTATCCGCCGGTGAGGACCAGTGGATAGGGGGAGCCGAGGTCGAGGATGTCGGCGAGGAGACGCTCGTGGAGCGGGGTCAGTTTCACGCGGCCGACGCGTCGGCTGCGGCGGTGCGGGCCAGCTCGGGGAAGGCGTTTTCCCAGACCTCACGGATGTAGGGGCTGACCAGGCGCCGCAGAACGGGCCACTGCTCGGTCAGCAGCCGGTGGTGCAGGAAGGCCGCGAGGTCCTCGCGCAGGCCCTCGGCGAGGACGGTGCGGTAGAGCGTCATGCGGGACTTCGGGCGGTCCAGGCTGTAGCTCGTCCGCCCGGACCAGACGATGTGCAGCGGCAGGTCGACGTCGCCCACAACGGGGCCGGCCAGGTCCCGCAGGCGTTCGGGCAGCCGACGTCGGTAACGCTCCCGCAGCACCTCGGCGCGGGGGGCGGTGATCGTCGCATCCATACGTCCAGTATCGCCGGTGGGCGGCGGTCGCACGGCGGATACGGAACTCCCGGTGGCGCCCGGGCTCTCCCCCCTTCCGCCGCACCCCTCAAGACCTCCGCAAATCCTTTGCGGCGCCATTACTCGCGGCTCAGACTGTGCCGATGCTGATCCGACGCGAGACGCCTGCCGATGTTCCCGCCGTGAATGCCGTCACCGCTGCGGCCTTCGCCAAACCGGAGACCGTGGTACCGGTGGAGGTGACGCTCCTCGACGAGCTGCGCACCTGCGACGCCTGGTTGCCGGAACTGTCGCTCGTGGCGCTCGGCGACAAGGGCGAGGTGGTGGGCCACGTGGTCTGCACCCGGGGCCGTGTCGGCACCGTCCCCGCCCTGGGCCTCGGCCCGCTCAGCGTGCACCCCGACCACCAGCGCCACGGCGTCGGTCTCGCCCTCGTCCACACCGTGCTCGGGGCGGCGGACGTCCTGGGCGAGCCCTTCGTCGCCCTCCTCGGCAGCCCGGCGTACTACGGCCGCTACGGTTTCCGCCCCAGCACGGACCACGGCATCACCGCGCCGGACCCCTCGTGGGGCGAGTACTTCCAGGTCCGCCCCCTGACCGCCCACGACCCCGCGCTGCGGGGCGTCTTCACGTACGCCGAGCCGTTCGAACGGGTCTGACCGCCGGCGCGGTCAGTATGCCGAGCAATCGGCGGGGCCCTGACGTACCGCGCTGGTTGTAGACGGGGGCGTGGGTCAACTCACGCGGTATGCCGGGGCACTCCGTGCGGCTGATTACCGGGGTGGTTCGCCGTCCTAGCATTCCGGGAGGCGGGCCCCGGGGGGCGCCGCATGGAACTGGCACAGCACGCAGAATGGGGGATTCCATGCAGTGGGGCCCGCCCTCCGGCCATCCGGGCTCCTCGCCCACACCGCCTCAGCCCGCGCCTGCCGCCCAGGGTGACGTGCGCCTGTTGGTACAGCGCATACACCGCCACAACCGGGTCTTCGTCCTCGCCCTCTTCCTCGGGATTCCGTTCACCTTCGGCGGGGTGCACTTCGGGGTGACGCGGCGGCCGACCGGGTTTCTCTTCGCGCTCGTCGGGCTGGTGGCCCTCGGGGTCGGGGGTGCGGCCTTCGCGCGTGTTCTGCGGCTGCGGCGGAGTCTGCGGGCGCTCACTCCGGACGCCTGGCGGTCGCCGGTGGCGCAGCTGCCCGTGGCCCGGCGGGCCGCCACGCTCGCGGCCTGGCTCAACGGGCTCCTCGTGGTGTTCGGGCTCGGTGCCGCCGGGTGGCTGCTGGTCATGGGTGCCGACTGGGGCGCGTACGGCAACTCCTTCGGTTTCGCGGCGCTGACACTCGGCGCCGCCCTCCCCCTCGGGCTCGGCCTCGCCGCCGCCTCGACCATCCCGCAACTGCTCCGTGTCGTCCCGGCGGGCGCCACCGTGGGGCAGGCGCTGTACGGGGTGTTCGTCGTCGTCGGCTCGATGATGTTCTTCCGCAACGACGACGTGCTGCCGAAGGTCGTCGGCGGGGCGCTCGTGCTCGTGAGCCTCGGCGCGGTGAAGCTGCTGAACGGTGCGGCACGGAGGATGCGGGGCGGGTCGCAGCCCCCGGCCGCTGCACCCCCGGTCGTCTCTCCTGCACCGCCCGCACCCGCACCCGCCCCTGGCTACGGTCCCGCCCCCTGGTCCCCACAGCCCCCGGCCCCCGCCCGCTCCGGCGGCCGCGGTCTGCTCACGGGCGTCCTCGCCCTCGCCCTGGTACTGCTCGTGACCGCCGGCACCGGCCTCTACTGGGCCCACCACAACGGCCTCCTCGACCGCCTCCTCGACGGCTCCGACGGCACCACCGCCGACACCGCCGAGAGCCCGCACGCCCGCACCTACGGCATCGACGGCGAGCGGAGGTCCGCCTGGGCCACTCCCCTCCCCAAGAGCGGGGACGGGACGTCCCTCCTCGGCACGCTGGCCGACGACCACGTCGTCGCGGGCGTCTACGCCGGCACCGTCGTCGGGTACGACCTCGCCACCGGCAAGCCCGCATGGACCGTCAGGAACGAGCCCGGCCTGCACGCCTGTGCCGTCTCCCCGAGCACGTCGAAGGGCATCGGCGCGGTCCTGTACCGCATGGGCGACCAGGGCGGCTGCACCCAGGCCGTCGCCGTCGACCTGGACTCCGGCAAGCGGCTCTGGAAGAAGACGCTGACGCAGGACCCGAACCGGGCCGGCGCGTACCGGCCCGCCATCGGCATCGAGAAGAACACCGTCGTCACCGGCACGTACTCCGCCCCCGTCGCACTCGACGCCCGCACGGGACGCACCCTCTGGACCGGAAGGACCCAGCGCTCCGCCGACGGCGGGGAACGCCGTCTGGACCACGTACAACTCGCCGACGGCCGGCTCATGGCGTCCTACGAGGACGACTCGGACACGTCGGACGCGGTGATCCTCACCCAGGACCTCGCCACCGGCCGGGTCCTCGACACACTGAACGCCCCGCCCGCCACGAAGCAGAACGGCACCGACTTCTCCGTCCGGCTGGTCCATCTCCACCCCCTCGTGGTCGCCGTGCCGAAGGGCGTGGACGCGGGCAACGAGGAGCTCTGCTTCTCCCGCACCAAGGGAGCCTGGCGGCAACTCCGTATCCAGGACGTGCGCGGGGAGGCCGCCCGGCCGCAGCGGTACGAGGGGGTCGCGGCGAACGGCGTCTTCGTGAAGGCGTGGACGATCGACGACCGCACCCTGGACGTCGGCTTCGACACCGTGGTCGCCGGCTTCGACCTGAGCACCGGCAAGGTGGCCTGGCAGCACCGGCTGCGCCGGGACGCGAGCGAGGCGGTGCTGTTCCCGGACTCGGTCAAGGGCGCCGTCCGCGCGGTCGCCTCCGACGACGACACCGGGCTCCAGCTCTACGCCTTCCCCTTCGGCACCGGCACCCCCGTACGCGGCGGTCGCCTCACCCTCTCCCCGGACTCCCCCCTATCAGCCACGCTCACCTCGATGTCCTACGCCACCGAGACGAACGGACGCCTCGTCGTGTGGAACGAGGCCGAGGGCGTCCTGACCGCCTTCCCGCTCGCATCCGCCTGAGCCGCGAAGCCCTACGGCGACCGGGTCCACCGACAGGGTCAACCGGTGGCGGGAAGCGTGATGCCGCGGTGGATCGGAACGTCCGCCCCCGTCAGCGGCACCCCCGTGCCGCCCCGCCGTACCGCCACCAGTTCCGCCGCGATGGAGACCGCCGTCTCCTCCGGGGTGTGCGCGCCCAGGTCGAGGCCGATCGGGGAGCGCAGGCGGGACAGTTCCGCCTCCGTCACGCCCGCCTCGCGGAGCCGGCGCACGCGGTCCTCGTGCGTACGCCGGGAGCCCATCGCGCCGACGTACGCGAGCGGGAGGCGCAGGGCGCGGCGCAGCAGGGGGACGTCGAACTTGGCGTCGTGGGTGAGCACGCACAGGGCCGTGCGGGTGTCGACCGGGGTGCGGTCCAGGTAGCGGTGCGGCCAGTCGACGACGACCTCGTCCGCCTCGGGGAAGCGGGCACGCGTCGCGAAGACGGGGCGGGCGTCGCACACCGTGACGTGGTGGCCGAGGAGCCTGCCCGCCCGGACCAGCGCGGCGGTGAAGTCGACCGCGCCGAAGACGATCAGCCGGGGCGGCGGCACGGACGTCTCGACCAGCACCGTGAGCGGCGCCCCGCAGCGGGACACCTCCAGCGTGCCGGTCCGCCCCGCGTCCAGGAAGGCGCGCGCCTCGGCCGCGACCGTGCGGTCCAGGGCCGGGTCGCCGCCGAGGCCGCCGGTGTGCGTGCCGTCGGGGCGGACGAGCAGGGCCCGGCCGTCGTACGGGTCCGGGCCCACCACCACGCGGGCCAGGGCCGCCGGATCGCCCGCCGCCGCGACCGCGACGGCGGCCTCGTACACCTCCCGGACCGGGTCCCCCGCCCGCACCGGCACCACCAGCACGTCGAGGACGCCGCCGCAGGTCAGGCCGACCGCGAAGGCGTCGTCGGCGTCGTCGCCGTCGTCGTAACCGAACCGCTCGCGAACGGGGCGGCCGTCGGCGAGGGCCTGCCGGCACAGGTCGTACACCGCGCCCTCGACGCAGCCGCCGGAGACCGAGCCGGTCACCGTGCCGGCGGAGTCCACCGCGAGGGCGGCGCCGGGCGCACGCGGCGCGCTGCCGTGGACGGCGACGACGGTGGCCACCGCCATCTCGCGCCCCTCGGTGAACCACCGGTGCAGTTCCTCGGCGATGTCCAGCATCTTCTCGGGCTCCTCCCGCGGCTTCACGCACGGCGGCTCAGCGCAGCGCGATGTGTTCCGGGCGTACCGGTACCCGGTTCAGCGCCAGACCCGTCGCGTCGCGGATCGCCGCGAGGACGGCCGGGGTCGAGGACAGGGTGGGGGCCTCGCCCGCGCCGCGCAGCCCGTACGGGGCGTGCGGGTCGGCCAGTTCGAGCAGGTCGACGGGGATCGGCGGGGTGTCGAGGATGGTCGGGATCAGGTAGTCCGTGAAGGACGGGTTGCCCACCCGGGCCGTCTCCGGGTCGACCACGATCTCCTCCATCACCGCGATGCCGAGCCCCTGCGCCGAGCCGCCCTGGATCTGCCCGGTGACGGAGAGCGGGTTGACGGCCCTGCCGACGTCCTGCGCGCAGGCCAGTTCGACGACCTTCACCAGGCCCAGTCCGGTGTCGACCTCCACCACCGCCCGGTGCGCGGCGAACGCGTACTGGACGTGGCCGTCGCCCTGCCCGGTGTGCCGGTCGAACGGCTCGGTCGGGCGGTGCCGCCACTCGCGTTCGACCTCCACCGCCTCCCCGCCGAGCACGTCCGCGAGCCCGCCGAGCA
The DNA here is from genome assembly GCF_036226765.1 of Streptomyces sp. NBC_00670. Lineage (NCBI taxonomy): Bacteria > Bacillati > Actinomycetota > Actinomycetes > Kitasatosporales > Streptomycetaceae > Streptomyces > Streptomyces sp. NBC_00670. Next base: position 5,981,374 of record NZ_CP109017.1, on the reverse strand, counting down.
CCTCGCCCCCGGCGGTGACCACCTTGCCGTCCGCCAGCAGCAACTCCTCGTCGAGCCAGGCGGGTCGGTCGGCTCCGAACCGGCGCCGGCCCAGCGCGAACACCCGCTCGCGGACCAGCGCGCAGGCGTGGCGCACGGCGCCGCCGGTGACGTACGTCTGCCGGGAGGCGGAGGTCGAACCGGCGCTGCCCACCCGGGTGTCGGCGGGGGCGAGCGTCACCCGGGCGACGCCCAGCTCGGTGCGGGCGATCTGCGCGTGGACGGTGACGCCGCCCTGGCCGACCTCGGCCATCGCGGTGTGGACGGTGGCGACGGGTTCGCCGCCGGTCACCTCCAGGCGGACCCTGGCCGTGGAGTGGTCGTCGAAGCCCTCGGAGAAGCCGACGTTCTTCATGCCGACGGCGTAGCCGACGCCCCGTACGACGTCCTCGCCGTGGGTGGTGTTGGACGGGCCGCCCGGCAGCTGCCGTACGTCCGCGCCCTCGGTGGTCTCCCACTGGCGCGCGGGCGGCAGCGGGCGGTCGCGGACCCGGCGCAGCAGTTCGGCGACCGGCGCCGGGGAGTCGACGCGCTGCCCGGTGGGCAGGACCGCGCCCTCGGCCATGGCGTTGCGCTGCCGCAACTCGACGGGGTGCAGGCCGAGTGCGGCGGCCAGTTTGTCCATCTGCGCCTCGTAGGCGAAGCACGCCTGCACGGCGCCGAAGCCGCGCATCGCGCCGCAGGGCGGGTTGTTGGTGTAGAGGGCGAGCGCCTCGACGTCCACGTCGTCCACGACGTACGGACCGACGCCGAGCGAGGCCGCGTTGCCGACGACCGCCGGGGAGGTGGACGCGTAGGCGCCGCCGTCGAGCACGATCCGGGCGCTGACGTGGGTCAGCCTGCCGTCGCGGGTGGCGCCGTGTTCGTAGCGCAGTCGCGCGGGGTGGCGGTGGACGTGGCCGAAGAAGGACTCGAAGCGGTCGTAGACCATCTTGACCGGGCGTCCGGTGCGCAGGGCCAGCAGACAGGCGTGGATCTGCATCGACAGGTCCTCGCGCCCGCCGAAGGCGCCGCCGACCCCGGCCAGGGTCAGCCGTACCAGTTCCTCGGGCAGGCCGAGCACGGGGGCGATCTGCCGCCGGTCGGCGTGCAGCCACTGGGTGGCGACGTGCAGGTCGACGCCGCCGTCCTCGGCGGGCACGGCGAGCCCGGACTCGGGGCCGAGGAAGGCCTGGTCCTGCATGCCGAAGACGTACTCGCCCGTCACGATCACGTCGGCGCGCTCCCGGGCCGCCGGGACGTCGCCGCGCCGGACGGGCTGGCGGTGCAGGACGTTGGGGTGCGGGACGTGGGCGGCGTGCCGGTCGGTGCGGCCGGGATGGAGGACGGGCGCGCCGGGGGCGAGCGCGCTCGACTCGTCGGTGACGACGGGGAGTTCGCGGTAGACGACCTTGATCAGGGCCGCCGCGCGGCGGGCGGTCTCGGGATGGTCGGCGGCGACGAGCGCGACGGGTTCGCCGTGGTGGCGGACGCGGTCGTGGGCGAGGACGGGGGTGTCGGGGATCTCCAGTCCGTAGTGGCGGACGGCGGTGGGCAGGTCCTCGTGGGTGAGGACGGCGTGCACGCCGGGGACGGCGAGGGCGTCGGTGGGGTCGAGGGCGACGATCTCGGCGTGGGCGACCGGGGAGCGCAGGGTGCGGCCCCAGAGCATGTCCTCGTGCCACAGGTCGGAGGAGTAGGCGAACTCGCCGGTGACCTTGAGGATGCCGTCGGGACGGAGGACGGACTCGCCGACGCCGCCGCGGGTGGACCGCGTCGTCGTGACGGGGAGGCCGGTCGCGGTGGCGGGCTCCCGCCTTCCGGTGGGCGCGCCGGTCGTCGCCGTCGGGGATCCGGTCGTCGCCATCGCGGATCAGTCCTCCTCGGAGCGCCGGGCGGCCGCCAGCCGGACCGCGTCCATGATCTTCTCGTAGCCGGTGCAGCGGCACAGGTTGCCCGCCAGCGCCTCGCGGATCTCCTCGTCGGTGGGACAGGGCCGCTGCCGCAGCAGTTCGTCGGCGGCGACCAGCAGCCCGGGCGTGCAGAAGCCGCACTGGACGGCCCCGGCGTCGAGGAACGCCCGCTGCACGGGGGCGAGTCCGGCGCCGTCCGCGAGCCCTTCGACGGTGTCGACCTCGCACCCCTCGGCCTGCCCGGCGGCGACCAGGCAGGCGCAGACGAGGACGCCGTCGAGCCGGACCGTGCACGAGCCGCACTCGCCCTGCTCGCAGGCGTTCTTGGCGCCGGGCAGCCCGAGCCGTTCGCGCAGTACGTAGAGGAGGGACTCGCCCTCCCAGACGTCGTCGGCCCGCCGGGGGCGTCCGTTGACGGTGAGACCGACGCGCATCAGGCGACTCCCTCCGCGAAGGCGGTGGCGCGGTACTCCTGCCACGCCCAGGTCAGCGTGCGCCGGGCCAGGACGCCGACCGCGTGGCGGCGGTAGCGGGCGGTGGAGCGCACGTCGTCGATGGGGTCACAGGCGGCGGCGCACAGCGCGGCGAACTTCCCGGCGGCCGACGGGGCGACGGCCCGCCCGGTGTCCCAGTGGCGGCCCTCCGCGAGGACACCGTTCAGGAACTCCTCGGCGGGCGCGGCGCGTACGGGCGTCGGGGCGGCCGAGCCGACGCCGGTGCGGACGGTACGGGTGGCCGGGTGCAGGGCGAGCCCGAAGGCGCACACCGCGATCACCATGGCGTTGCGGGTGCCGACCTTGGCGTACTGCTGGGGTCCGTCGGCGGTGCGGACGTGGACGGCGCGGATCAGTTCGTCGGGCGCGAGCGCGTTGCGTTTCACGCCGGTGTAGAAGTCGTCGACGGGGATGCGCCGGGTTCCCCGTACGGAGGCGGCCTCGACCTCGGCACCCGCGGCGAGCAGCGCGGGGTGGGCGTCGCCGGCCGGGGAGGCGGTGCCGAGGTTGCCGCCGACGCCGCCGCGGTGGCGGATCTGCGGGGAGGCGACCGTGCGGGCGGCGAGGGCGAGGCCCGGCAGCACGGGGCGCAGCCGCTCCATGATCGTCGCGTACGGCACGCAGGCGCCGAGGCGTACGGACCCGGCGCCGGTCTCCCACTCGTGCAGCTCGCGTACGCGGGTGAGGTCGAGGAGGCGTTCGGGGCGGCGGCGGCCGAAGTTGAGGTCCACCATCACGTCGGTGCCGCCGGCGAGCGGTACGGCGTCGGGGTGCTCGGCCTTGGCGGCGAGCGCCTCGTCCCAGTGGGCGGGGCGCAGGAATTCCATACCGGCTCCCTGTTCGATTCGAGCCAGGCCGGAGGCGGCGGCTCCGGCCGGGGGCGGCGTGCCGTGCGCGTGAGGTGCGGCCAGTACACCGCCCCACGGGGGTCGGGGTCAGTCACGGAAAACCCCAAGGAGTTCGCTGGCCACAACCATCATCTTGTAGATTCATATGAACGGAGGCCGTCGGCAACCCGGCCGCTCACGCGCGACGCCGCACCGCGGCCCCGTACGCACCAGGCCATGGCCCGTCGCGGCCGGAATCGCCCTGTTGCGAACAGACTTCCGACATGCTGTGAGAGACGAGAACGGCGGCGACGAGACATGCGGCTGCGCGCACTGCTGGACACCGATGCGCTGGGCCTGAGGCTGCTGGGCGGCGCCGACGAGCTGGACCGCACGGTGCGCGGGGTGATGACCACCGATCTGACCGACCCCGGCCGCTACCTCTCGGGCGGGGAACTGGTCCTGACGGGACTGGCCTGGCGGCACGGCCCGGCCGACTCGGAGCCGTTCGTGCGGATCCTGGTGGCCGCCGGGGTCGCCGCGCTCGCGGTCGGCGACGCGGAGCTGAGCGGCGTACCGGAGGACCTGGTCGCCGCGTGCGCCCGGCACCGGCTGCCGCTGCTGGCCGTGGACGAGTCGGTGGCGTTCGCGACGGTCACCGAGTACGTCGTGCGGCAGGTGTCGGGCGAACGGGCGGGCGATCTGGCGGCGGTGGTCGACCGACACCGGCGGATGATGACCTCCGGACCGGCCGGCGGCGGCCCCGACGTCGTCCTCGACCTGCTCGGCACCGACCTGGACCTGCGCGCCTGGGTGCTCTCCCCCACCGGCCGCGTCGTCGCCGGGCGCGGCGAGACGCTGCCGCCCGAGGTCTGCGCGCGGCTGGCCGCCGAGCACCTGGCGGGCTCGCGCGCGGGGCGGCGGGCGCCGTACCGGGTGACGGTGGACGAGGCGCCGTACTCCCTCTTCCCGGTGGGCGCCGGCCGCCCGCCCCGGGAGCCCGGCGACGCGCGCGCGAGCGTGCCGTCGGGCGACGCGCGCGGGGCACTGCTGTCCGGCTGGCTGCTCGCGGTGGCCGCGGACGCCGGGGACTGGCCCGAGGAGCGGCTCGACCTGCTGCACGGGGTGACCCAGCTCATCGCCGTGGAGCGGGACCGCCGGGACGCCGCGCGCACGGTGCGGCGGCGGCTGGCGCAGGAGGTGCTCGAACTGGTGCAGGCGGGCGCCGCGCCGGCCGAGATCGCGGCCCGGCTGCGGGTCGCCTCGCCGGTCCTGCTGCCCGGCCTCGGCGCGGCCCCGCACTGGCAGGTGGTCGTCGCCCGGGTCGAGTGGGAGGACGGCGGGGGTGGACCCGGCGGTGCGGGCGGGCCGGCGGCGCAGGCACTGCTCGAGGAGATCCTCGTCGACCCGCTCGCCACCGGACCCGAGCCCGCCGACCGGATCGCGGTCGCCCACACGGGTGAGGAGGCGATCGCCCTGGTACCGCTCCCGGCCGTCTCCGCCGAGCACGACGGCTCCGAGTCCGGCCTCCTCGCCGACGCGCTGCTGGACGCCGTACGGGAACCGCTCACCGCCGGGCTCGACGGCGACGGGCGGCTCACGCTGGGCGTCAGCGCGCCGGTGCACTCGGCGGAGGGACTGCGCGGGGCGCTGGAGGAGGCGCGGCACGCCCGCCGGGTCGCCGCCGCGCGGCAGGGCCGGGTCTGCGCGGCCGGCCACCACGAACTCGCCTCGCACGTCCTGCTGCTGCCGTTCGTACCGGACGACGTGCGCCGGGCGTTCACCGCGCGGCTGCTCGACCCCTTGCGCGAGTACGACCGCCGGCACCGCGCCGAGCTGATACCGACCCTGGAGGCGTTCCTCGACGCCGACGGCTCCTGGACCCGCTGCGCCACCCGCCTCCACCTGCACGTCAACACACTGCGCTACCGGGTGGGCCGCATCGAACAGCTCACCGGACGGGACCTGTCCCGCCTGGAGGACAAGCTGGACTTCTTCCTGGCGCTGCGGATGAGCTGAGGGGAGAGCGGGGCGGGCGCGGGGTGGGCGCGGGGTGGGCGTGAGGGCGCGCGCGGCGGGGCACCGGCGCCCGGGAGGGCGCGGCCGGTGGCCATGACTTTGTGAAATCCTTCACCCAGCCCCTTCCCGGGCTCCGTCATTGGTGCTGGAATGCCGCCACCACTCAACAGCTCGACGGCGCGCTCGGGGAGGGCAATGTGGCGCTCACCGCCATGTCTGGTACCGGAACGACCGCAGGTGACGATCCACTCCAGACCGCGATATGGCGGCTGCGCTCCCGCGCCTGCTGGGCCGACGCGGCGGCGCTGCTCGAACCCCGCACCGCGCCGGCCGCGCTCCAGCGCGTCTCGCTGCTGGTGGAGCGCTGCCTCTACGCCGAGCAGGGCTGGGACGAGGCCGAGGACGCGCTGCGGACGGCCGAGGCGCTGGCCCACACCGACGAGGAGCGGGGCGCGGCGGCCTGCGAGCGCGGGCAGCTCGCGTACGCGGCGACGCTGCTGCGGGTGCGGGACCGGGCGGACGAGGCGCGGTCCGCGTTCGGGCGGGCCGCGGCGCTGATCGCGCCGGGGGCGGTGGCGCGGGCGCAGCTGGACTTCCGGCGGGGGCTGCTCGCCGAGAACATCACGCGTTCCCCGCAGGCGGCGAAGGCGGCGTACCGGCGGGCGCACGCGGGTGCGCTCGCCCACGGCGACCCGCTGCTGCTCTCCTCCACCTGGCGGCACCTGGCCGGACTCGCCCTCCGGGAGGGCGAGTTGGCGGAGGCGCGGCACGGCTTCGCCGAGTCGCTGCGGATCCGTGAGGAACTGGGGTTCCTCGTCGGGACGGCGCCGGCGCTGGTGTCCCTCGCGGACGCGGAGACGGACCCGGAGGCGGGGCGGCTCCGCGCGGAAGCGGGGCGGTTGTTCCGCCTCCTGGGAGGCGTCCCCACGTGGCTGGCGCCCCACGTGGACGCCGGCTTGTGACCGCCGTCACATAGGCTGCCGTTCGGTGCCATGGGGTGCTTTCGGGGTGTGGGTAAGCGCGGGTGCGTGGTGGCTTGTCGCGCAGTTCCCCGCGCCCCTTATCGCCTACGGGGGTGGGGCGGTGCGGATCACGGGCGAGTGCGGGTCGTTCGTGGTCGCTCGCGCAGTTCCCCGCGCCCCTGAACGCCTACGGGGGTGGGGCGGTACGGATTACCGGCGGGTGCGGGTCGTTCGTGGTTGCTCGCGCGGTTCCTCGCGCCCCTTGAAGGCAGGGGCCGCCCGTCGCTACCAGGGGCGCGGGGAACTGCGCGACCAGCCCACAACCGCGCGCACCCGCCCACGCACCAAAGCCACGCACCCCCGTAGGCGCCAAGGGGCGCGGGGAACTGCGCGACCAGCCACATCCCGCCCGCGCCCGCGCACACCCCGAAACCACCCACCCCCGTAGGCGCCAAGGGGCGCGGGGAACTGCGCGACCAGCCACATCCCGCCCGCGCCCGCGCACACCCCGAAACCACCCACCCCCGTAGGCGCCAAGGGGCGCGGGGAACTGCGCGACCAGCCACCACGCACCCGCACCCGCCGACGCACCGCCCCGCACCGCACCGCCCCGCCCGGAGGGCACCCGCCCCCCGACGGAAGGTCACCCCCCGCTCGTGACCGCGGTCACATGCTCCCCGTCGCGCCGAAGTGGTCCGCCACCAACGCCCCCACCACCCCCGCGTCCTGCGCGATCAACGCATCCAGCAACGCCGTATGCTCCGCCGCGTCGGCGACAAGCGACGCGCGCCCGTGGCGCACCCCCGCGCCGACAACCCCCCGCGCGGGCCACTGCGCCCTCCGCTGCAGATCATCCGCGAGCCGCACCAACTGCTCGTTGCCCGCCAACCCCAGCACCGCCCGGTGAAACGCCCGGTCCGCCTCCGCATACCCCGCCACATCACCGCCGGAGGCAACCCGTACCGTCGCCTCCGCCAGCGGCCGCAGCTCCGCCCACCGCCCCGCCGGCACCGTACGGGCGAGCCGCAGCACCACCGGCACCTCCAGCAACGCCCGTATCTCCGCCAGCTCGTCCAGCTCCCGGTCGCACCGCTGCACCACCCGGAACCCCCGGTTGGGCACCACCTCGACCGCACCCTCCAGCGCGAGCTGCTGCATCGCCTCGCGCACCGGCGTCGCGGAGACCCCGAACCGCTCGCCCAGCACGGGCGCCGAGTACACCTCCCCCGGCGCCAGCTCCCCGCCGACCAACGCCGCCCGCAACGCGTCCAGCACCTGCCCCCGCACCGAGGAGCGCCGTACGACGGACCGCCGCGGCAGCGGGATCGGGGACTCCCCATGCGTGTGCTCACCCCGGACGGCCTCCTCGGCCGGGCCCTGCGCCGCCCCTTCGGCCACGGGACGCACGAGCCCGGACTCCGCGGCCCGCGCCCGCGCCGCCACCCTCGGCTCCGGAGGGCGGGCTTCCGTGGACCCGAGGCTGTCGGCGGTACGACGGCGTGAGGCGGCCTGTTCCACGGGGCGCTCCTAACGGACTTGACGGCACACGGCACCGATTGACGGCATAGCCGCGCCTTTGTCACCAGTCGTGGAGAACCATAGGCGCCCCCGCCCTCAGGTCAAAGCGACCACAGGTGCGCTAAGGTAAGCCTTACCTCTGCACACCCCGCGAATACGGTGGTAACGCATGCTGCTGTCCACGGCCACCCGCCCCGCCGACCACACCGTCACGGAAGCCACCGCGCCGGTCGTCACCGCCGCGGCCGTCCTCGCCGAGTCGTACGACCGGATGGCCGAGGTACTCCCCTGGATGACCGTCACCACGCTCGGACCCGACGAGCCGCTGCCCGAGGGCGACGGCTGGGTCACCGCGGCGGCGCTCGCGCGGGACCCCGAGGCGCTGGACGGCTATCTCGCCTGGGACAGGAAGCAGGTCCTTCAGGATCACGGCCGGCCCGGCCGCCCCGACGTCGTGGCCGGCTTCGGCCTGCACCGCTACGCCTGGCCCGCCTGCCTCCTGTTCACCCTCCCCTGGTTCCTGCACCGCCGGGTGCCGTACCTGCCCGTGGAGCGGGTCGCCCACGACCGTGAGCGCAGCCGGCTCGCCGCGCGTCCCGCCGGCTTCGCCTGCCTGCCCGGCGACCCGGCGGCCGCGACGCCCGGCGCCCGCGTCGTCCGGGACGAGGAGGCGCTGCGCGCGGAGCTGCGGTCGGCGGTGGCCGCGCATCTGGAGCCGGTCCTCGGCGCCTTCGGCCCGGTGATGCGGCGGCGCGGCCGTGGCCTGTGGGGCATGGCGACGGACGAGATAACGGAAGGGCTCTGGTACGTCGGCAATCTGCTCGGCGAGGAGCGGCGGGCCATGCGCGAGCTGGAGGCGCTGCTGCCCGGCACGGAGAAGCCGTACGCCGGCACCCCCGCTTTCCGCGAACTGACCGGCCCTCAGGGCGAGCCGCTGACCACCCGGGACCGCGTGAGCTGCTGCCTCTACTACACGCTGGAACCGCAGGACACCTGCGCCACCTGCCCCCGCACCTGCGACGAGGACCGCGTCGCCAAGTTGACCGCGGAAGCGGCCGCCTGAGGCCCTTTCACCCCTCGCCCCCCTCCCATGGCCCGCCCCGGACAAGGGCGGGCCTTCGCGTGCCGTAAGATCCGCATCAGTAAGATCCACTTCGGACAAGGCCACCGGGCCGGCCCCGGAACCCCGCGCAGATCACAGGTAGTTCACAAAATCCTCACCCCGCGCAGGAACTTTCCGTGGAACCACCCTTACGGGTAGTCTTATTCGAACTCAACTCCCGCCCCTCACGCGGCAGTTCGAGCAGAACGCCGCCCTGGGCATTCCCTTGCACCTCCTTGGCGGCCTCTTGCCCCGAAACCCCCTGAGGGCCCTCGGGAGTGGGCCACTATGGCGGGCGTTACGCCCTATCCCAATGCAAGGGACCCCAGATGAGATTGACCGACATATCGCTGAACTGGCTGCTGCCGGGCGGCGTACTGCTCCTGGGCATGCTGGCGGCGGTGGCGGTGCTGGCGCGCGGCAAGCGCACCTCCGGGGAGAGCACGAGCGCGGACGACTCGTGGGAGCGTGCCGAGGAGCGCCGCAGGCGCAAGGAGGCCCTGTACGGCACCGCCTCCTACGTGCTGCTGTTCTGCTGTGCGGCGGTCGCCGCCGCCCTCTCCTTCCACGGCCTGGTCGGCTTCGGCCAGCAGAACCTCGGCCTCACCGACGGCTGGGAGTACCTCGTCCCGTTCGGTCTGGACGGCGCGGCCATGTTCTGCTCCGTGCTCGCGGTGCGCGAGGCCAGCCACGGCGACGCGGCCCTCGGCTCCCGGATACTGGTGTGGACATTTGCCGGCGCCGCGGCCTGGTTCAACTGGGTGCACGCGCCCCGGGGCATCGACCACGCGGGCGCACCGCAGTTCTTCTCCGGCATGTCCCTCTCCGCGGCCGTGCTGTTCGACCGCGCGCTGAAGCAGACCCGCCGGGCCGCCCTGCGCGAGCAGGGCCTGGTGCCGCGGCCGCTGCCGCAGATCCGTGTCGTCCGCTGGCTGCGGGCGCCCCGTGAGACGTACAAGGCGTGGTCGCTGATGCTGCTCGAGGGCGTGCGGAGCCTGGACGAGGCCGTCGAGGAGGTCCGCGAGGACCAGCGCCAGAAGGAGCAGAACCGGCTGCGCCGGCGCGAGCAGGAGAAGCTGGAGCGCGCGCATCTGAAGGCGATCAGCCGCGGTCACCGCGGGCTGCCCGGCGGGGGCGGCGGCGGTGGAGGCGGCGGCCACACCGTGGAGGTGGAGCGGGCGCCCGCCCAGGCGGACCCCGCGATATCCAAGGCGGAGCTGCCCGCGCGTGCCGCCCGCCCCTCCCTGCAGCCCGTCCGGCCCGGTGGCGCGGAGGCCGTCACCGTCGACCTCACCTCGGAGGACGACACACAGGCCCTCCCCCGGCTCGACTCGCTGGAGCGCAAGCTCAAGGACCTGGAGCAGCAGTTCGGCTGAGCACCGACACGCGGTGAGCCAGTACTGCCACGGGGACGCGGCCTGAACCCTCAGGCCGCGTCCCCGTCCAGTCGCAGCCCCTCGGCCTCCGTCAGACCCTCCAGCTCGAACCAGACCGACTTGCCCACGTCGTGCGCGCGGACGCCCCAGGCGTCGGCGAGGGCACGCACCAGGAGCAGTCCCCGGCCGCTCGTCCGCTGCCCGGCCTCCTCGTCCCCCGCCGCGGAAGCGGACCGGGCCCCGGGGCCGACGCCAGTGCTGCCGCCTGTGCCACCGCCCCGTTCCGCGAAGTCCCGTACCTCCACGCGCAGTCGGCGCCCGGAGACGACGGCCGTGACGACCGCCTCCCCGTCGGTGTGCACGAGTGCGTTGGCGAGGAGTTCGCTGGTCAGCAGCTCGGCGGTGGCGCAGCGGTCCGGCTCCGCGCGGCCGTCCAGCAGCGCGCGCAGCGCGTGCCGTACTTCGGCGACGGACCGCAGGTCCGCCGCGCCCACTTCGCGCAGCAGCCGGGCGTCCCCCGTCCGGCTCCTGGCGCTTCGTAACTCCGCCACCGTCTGCCTGTTCATGGTCATCCCCCGGGTCCCCGTCGTACGTCGCCGTGGTTCGTGGTCGTGGTCGTGGTCGTCCTCGGCCCTCGAACACGTTCACGGGGATGCATGCCCGGCGGTTCAGCCGGCCAGTCCTGGCGATTGGTCAAGCATCACGGGCGTGGCACATTACGCAGATTGGAGCGGGCCATCTGCAGCATGCGGCCGACGCCGCCGTCGAGGACGATCTTCGAGGCCGACAGGGCGAACCCGGTCACCATCTCGGCGCTGATCTTCGGCGGGATGGACAGGGCGTTGGGGTCGGTGACGACGTCGACGAGGGCCGGGCCCTTGTGCCGGAAGGCGTCCTTCAGCGCGCCGGGAAGGTCCTTGGGCTTCTCGACCCGGACCCCGTACGCCCCGCAGGCCCGGGCCACGGCGGCGAAGTCGGGGTTCTTGTTGGTGGTGCCGTGCGAGGGCAGCCCGGCGACCAGCATCTCCAACTCGACCATGCTGAGCGAGGAGTTGTTGAACAGCACGACCTTCACCGGCAGGTCGTACTGGACGAGGGTGAGGAAGTCGCCCATCAGCATGCTGAACCCGCCGTCGCCGGAGAGCGAGAGCACCTGCCGCCGCCGGTCGGTGAACTGCGCGCCGATCGCCATGGGCAGCGCGTTGGCCATGGAGCCGTGCGAGAACGAACCGATGATCCTGCGGCGGCCGTTGGGCGAGACGTACCGCGCGGCCCACACGTTGCACATCCCCGTGTCGACGGTGAACACGGCGTCGTCGTCGGCGAGTTCGTCGACGACGGCGGCCACGTACTCGGGGTGGATCGGGACGTGCTTGTCGACCTTGCGGGTGTATGCCTTGACGACCCCCTCCAGCGCGTCGGCGTGCTTCTTCAGCATCCGGTCCAGGAAGCGGCGGTTCTTCTTCTCCTTCACCCGCGGGATCAGACAGCGCAGGGTCTCCCGTACGTCGCCCCAGACCGCGAGGTCCAGCTTGGAACGCCGCCCGAGGTGTTCCGGGCGCACGTCGACCTGGGCGATCTTCACGTCGTCGGGCAGGAAGGCGTTGTACGGGAAGTCGGTGCCGAGCAGGATCAGCAGCTCGCACTCGTGGGTGGCCTCGTAGGCGGCCCCGTACCCCAGCAGCCCGCTCATCCCCACGTCGAACGGGTTGTCGTACTGGATCCACTCCTTGCCCCGCAGGGCGTGCCCGACGGGTGCCTTGATCCGTCCGGCGAACTCCATCACCTCGGCGTGCGCCCCGGCGGTGCCGCTGCCGCAGAAGAGGGTGACCCGGTCGGCGGCGTCGATCATGGCGACCAGTCGGTCGATCTCGGCGTCGCCGGGGCGGACGGTGGGCCGGGAGGTGACGAGCGCGCTCTCGGCGGCCCGCTCGGGCGCGGGCAGATCGGCGATGTCGCCCGGCAGCGACACGACGCTCACGCCGCCCTGGCCGACCGCGTGCTGGATGGCGGTCTGCAGCAGCCGGGGCATCTGCCGGGGGTTGGAGATCAGCTCGCTGTAGTGGCTGCACTCGCGGAAGAGCTGGTCGGGGTGGGTCTCCTGGAAGTAACCGAGGCCGATCTCGCTGGAGGGGATCTGCGAGGCGAGGGCGAGGACGGGGGCCATGGAGCGGTGGGCGTCGTAGAGCCCGTTGATGAGGTGCAGATTGCCCGGCCCGCAGGAGCCGGCGCAGGCGGTGAGCCGCCCGGTGATCTGGGCCTCGGCGCCGGCCGCGAAGGCGGCGGTCTCCTCGTGCCGCACATGCACCCAGTCGATGCCGGAGTGCCGGCGCACGGCGTCCACGACGGGGTTGAGGCTGTCCCCGACCACCCCGTACAACCGCTCGACCCCGGCGCGCGCCAGGATGTCGACGAACTGCTCGGCGACGTTCTGCTTGGCCATGGTCTTCGTGCCCTTCGGGTGCGCGGGTCGGTCGGCGTGGGTCGACGGCGGTGCGGGCACATGACGGGGTGCCCGTGGTCCATCAATCCACACCGGCCGCGGTGCCGCGACTCCGCCGGACGTCGGTACCGGCCCGGGACTACTCCCCCTCCCAGACCGCGGCGGCCGTACGGTCGTCCGCGTACCCCTTGACGCGGACCTGCGCGTCGGCGAGGAACGCGGCGAGGCCCGGGGGTTCCTCGCCGGTCCAGCGGTGCGTCAGGTGCCGGGACAGCTCCGGCTCGCCGCGCAGGGGGTCGGCGAGACCTGCGGTGCAGAGGAGCAGGACGTCGCCCGGGTGGGCGAGGGACGCGCGGAAGCGGAAGGGTGCGCGGGGCGGTTCGGGGGCGGGCCGGTACGGGCTCGGCGGGGCGGCGATGCCGAGGTCGACGGTGAGCCGGTCGCCGCCGCCGAACCCCTCGGCGGCGTTCTCCCCGGCCCGGGGCGCCGGTTCGATGTCCTGCCACTCGCCGTCCCGCAGCCGGAACAGTCCGCCGTCGCCGACGCCGAAGAAGACACGCAGACGGCAGGCCGGGTCGGCCGGGAGCAGCAGACAGCGCAGGGTGGCGGTGTACGTGTCCGGGTCCGCGCCCCGCTCGGCGGCGTCGGCGCGGAGCCGCCCGAGGGAGCGGTCGGTGAGGCGCTGGAGCCCCGGCTTCAGGTCGCCGCGGCGGCCCGCGCGGAGGTCCTCGGCGAGCCGTGCGTGACTGCGGCCGACGGCACGGCCGAGGTGCCGGCACGCCTCGGCGGCCGCGCGGTGGGCGCCGGGGGTGGCACGGGCGCCGGTGGCCATGGCGACGAACACCAGTGCGTCGTCGCCGGCGCCGAAGCGGGCGGTGAGCAGCGCGTCCCGCCGCGGCTCCCCGCGGAACCGGGCGGAGTCCCCGCGCAGCGACACTGCCCGCAGCGTGCAGGTCCCGTACCGGGCCCCGTCCAGCACGGTGTCCGCGACGACGTCCCCGAGCGCGTCCGGCTCCGCGAGCGGCAGCGCGGCGGGTTCGGGGTCGTAGGTGGGAGGGCCGGAGCCGACGTGGGTGAGCGCCGGAGGGGGCGGGGGCGGCACATCCGCCAGGGGGCGAGGGGGCGCAGCCCCCGCTGCTCCCGGGGGTCCAGGGGGCAGAGCCCCCTCGGGGTCAGGGGCGGGAGCCCCAGACCCGCCCTGGGGGCGGAGCCCCACACGATCCGGCTCCGCCGGAGGCACAGCCGCACGCTCCGACGGCGCAGGAGCCGCAGCCTCACCCCCCGCAGCCTCCGGCGGAGCCGCCCGCGCCGCCTCGTCGTCCTCCACGACCGCCCCCGCCGAGGCGAACCGGTCGTCCAGGGAGTCGCCCGCCGCACTCGGCCCCGCATCGTCCGCGGAGCCGTCGTACAGCTCCCCCCACCAGTCGTCCTCCCGGTCGGTGGGCCGCTCCCGGCTCTCCCCCTGCTGGCTCATGCCCCCAATTGTCGCCCGCGGGACCCGCTTGAAAACGGCGCATCCGGAAAAACCGCCGGGCGCCCGGCGCCTGACGGACAACCGGAGACCCCGCCCCCGCACCGCCGGACGGCCCCACCCCCCACGGGAGGACCGCCCGGCGGCGTCGGCGGACCCGGTCGGGATCCCACCCGCCGAGCATGACGCGCGCGGCTGGGAACGAGCTGTGGGCCGGCCCCGGACCACGCGGGAACCGCCGCGCGCCACCCGCCCCGTACGGGACACCTGAACAGCCCCGTACGACCGGCGGTGGCGCCACCTTGTCAGAGTGAACGCCGGTACGGCGATGATGTTGGAGGGCGGGTTTGCGTCATGGCAGTTTCCCGCCACGCACGCACGCACCCGCACGCACGCACGCACGTGAACCGCAGCACGCAACCCTGGGAGGGACGTCGCCGCATGCTCGCAGCGATAGGTCTGGACGAGACGCACGAGGCGGCGTACCGCGCCCTGGTGTCGGTGGGCGCCGCCGACGTCCCCGATCTGGCCCGGCGGCTCGCGCTCGGCGAGCACGACACGGAGCGCGCCCTGCGCCGCCTGGAGCGGCACGGGCTCGCCGCCCAGTCCTCCTCCCGTCCCGGCCGCTGGGTGGCCGCCCCGCCCGGCGTCGCGCTCGGCGCGCTGCTCACCCAGCACCGGCACGAGCTGGAGAAGGCGGAGCTGACGGCGGCGCTGCTCGCGGAGGAGTACCGGGCGCGGGCGGCGGAGCCGACGGTGCACGACCTGGTGGAGGTGGTGACCGGCGCGGCGGCGGTCGCACAACGGTTCCTGCAGCTCCAGCTGGGCGCGACGGAGGAGGTGCGCGCGCTGGTCACCGGCGCGCCGATGGCCGTCACGGCCGCCGAGAACCACGCGGAGGAGCAGGCCGCCACGCGGGGCGTGCGCTACCGCGTGGTGGTGGAGCGCGCGGTGCTCGACGGCCCGGCGGCGGTCGGCGAGCTGTCGGCCGCACTGGGCCGGGACGAGCGCGTACGGGTCGCCGAGCGCGTCCCGACGAAGCTGGTCGTCGCCGACGGGACCCTCGCCATGGTGCCGCTCATCTCCTCCCCGGGCGCGGAACCGGCGGCGCTGGTGGTGCACGCCAGCGGCCTCCTCGAGGTGCTGTCGGGACTGTTCGAGACGGTGTGGCGCCAGGCGCTGCCGCTGCGCCTGGGCGGCGACGGCACCGTACGGGAGCAGGAACCGGAGGGCCCCGACGGCACGGACCTGGAGATCCTGTCCCTGCTCCTGGCCGGCCTGACCGACGCGAGCGTGGCGAAACAGCTGGACCTGGGCCTGCGCACGGTGCAGCGCCGGGTACGGCACCTGATGGAGATCGCCGGGGTGACGACCCGGCTCCAACTGGGCTGGCAGGCCTACGAACGGGGCTGGGTGGCCCGGAGCTGACGCGCGCCCCCGGGCCACCCACCGCCCGTCACCCCGTAGAACTCACCGGCGCCCCCGCTTGAACTCCATCGCCGCGCGCCCCTCCGCCCCCTTCCGCTTCCAGTCCCGGCGCAGCTCGGCCCGGGCCCGCGCGTCCGTCTTGGCGACGATCCACTGGTTCTCGCGCTGGAGCTTGCGGTAGCTGTCCAGCCGCCGCTGTGCCAGCCGGCCGTCGTCGAGCGCGGCCAGCACGGCGCAGCCGGGCTCGGCACCGTGCGCGCAGTCGTGGAACCGGCACTCCCGCGCCAGCTCCTCGATCTCGGCGAACACCTGGCCGACCCCGGACTCGGCGTCCCACAGCCCGACCCCGCGGAGCCCGGGGGTGTCGATGAAGACGCCGCCGCCGGGGAGGACGAGCAGGTTGCGGGTGGTGGTCGTATGACGGCCCTTGCCGTCCACGTCACGGATGGCGTGGACCCGCATGACGTCCTCGCCGACCAGCGCGTTGGCGAGCGTCGACTTGCCGGCGCCGGACTGCCCGAGCAGCACGGAGGTGCCGCCCGCGACGACGGCCCCGAGCACGTCGAGCCCGTCCCCGCCCAGCGAACTGACGGCACATACCTGCACCCCGGGCGCGGCGCTCTCCACGTCCTCGACGAGGTGGGACAACGTCACGGGGTCGGCCACGAGATCGGCCTTGGTCAGGACGACGAGGGGCTGCGCCCCGGACTCCCAGGCCAGCGCCAGGAACCGTTCGATCCGCGCGAGATCGAGTTCCGCGGCCAGCGACACGGCGACGATGGCGTGGTCCACGTTGGCCGCGAGCACCTGCCCCTCGGACCGCTTGGACGAGGTCGACCGCACGAACGCCGACCGCCGCGGCAGATACGTCCGCACGTACCGCGGATCACCGGCGGGCTCGACGGCGACCCAGTCACCGGTGCAGACGACCCGCAGGGGATCGTGCGGCGTGACGAACGCGGTGTCGGCCCGCACGGTGCCGCCCGCGGTGACGACATCGCACTGCCCGCGATCGACGCGCACGACCCGGCCGGGCAACAGCCCCTGCCCGGCGTACACCGCGAACTCGGCCTCCCAGCCCGTGTCCCAGCCGTAGGGGGCCAGCGGGTGGGACGAAGCCGAACGCGAAAGAGAAGAGGAAGACAAGGGGAAACCCTTCACATGGGTGGCCCCGGCACCGCGTCCTCGGACACGGAAAGAAAGAGTGGGATCAGCCGGTGGCCACGGAAGTGGACTGAATGAACTTCCGAACGCGGGCAGCGCCCATCGCAACGACAGTCATCGGTCAACACCTCCCAGATCACGCGCGGCGGGAAGCGGCCGCGCGGAGCAGCCGCAGGAACGACACGACCTTAGCCATCCGTGCCGTCGACGCGCCAGCGGTTTTTCCGGCACGAGACCGCGCGCGGATCCACGGCCCCGCCCCGGGAGGACCGCCGATCGGACCTGTGGTTCACCCCGCCACGCCGCAGCTCTCCCCGTTCAGCGTGAAGCCGTACGGGGCCGGGTTGGCGTCGGCCATGGAGCCGAGGAAGCCGAAGGTGAGGGTGCCGTCGGCGGGGACGGTCTTGTTGTAGTCGGCGGCCGTGGCCGTCACCCGCGTGCCGTGCTGGGTGACCGAGGCGTCCCACATCTGGGTGACGCGTTGGCCGGCGCCGAAGGTCCAGGCCACCCGCCAGTCGTGGAGCGCCGCCTCGGAGGTGACGGTCACGGTGGCCTGGAAGCCGTCCGGCCATTCGTTGACGACGTCGTAGGCCACCTCGCAGTCCGCCGCCGGT
Organism: Streptomyces sp. NBC_00670; assembly: GCF_036226765.1. Taxonomy (NCBI): domain Bacteria; kingdom Bacillati; phylum Actinomycetota; class Actinomycetes; order Kitasatosporales; family Streptomycetaceae; genus Streptomyces; species Streptomyces sp. NBC_00670. The sequence goes on along the minus strand of NZ_CP109017.1, from coordinate 5,964,025 downwards.
TCGGCGGAGCCGGCGCCCGGGGTCTTCCGGAGCGTGCCGGACGGTTCGCCCTGGGGTGCGGTGTCGCGGTCGCCGCGTGTCGCCGTCGGACCGGTGGTCTCCGCCGGGCGGGAGGTGGAGGTAGCGCCCGGGGTGTCCTCGCCGGGCGAGGGCCGGGCGGTGGGCGGGGCGGAGAACGAGGGGTCGGCCGTGGGGCGTACGCCCGCCGTGTCACGGGCGGCGACGTTCTCGCCGGGCGTGCCGACCTGCAGCAGTGACACCGTCAGCGCGAGCGCGGAGACGAGCACCGCCCCGACCAGGATGCCGGTACGGCCGATCCGGGGCCGGACGGCGGTGCCGACCGCGAGCCCGGTGTCGGCCGCCGCGTCCACCCGGCCGCCGCTGAGCCCCGCCTCCGCCGCCCGGCGCCGCCGCTCCAGATACGCGAGCCCGCCCCAGCCGATCACCCCGGCGGCCAGCGCGACCGGCAGCCCGCCGCCGGAGGCCCGCAGACACGCGGCGGCCTCGGCGCACTCCACGCATGTGGCCAGGTGCCGCGAGAGGTCCTCGGGGGTGTCCGTGCCGGGCGCCCGGGTGACGACGTCGAGCAGCCCGGCGTAGGCCCGGCACTCCGCGTCCAGGGGGTGTCGAGGTGGTTGCGATGGCAACGGTCGCGGAACAGCGCCCGTACCTGGTCCAGTTCCTCGGCGGCGGCCGACGGGTCCAGGCCCAGCCGGCGGGCCACGTACGGCAGGGGCAGCGACTCGGCCTCGGCGAGCCACAGCAGCGCCGCGTCCGGCTCCTGCATGTCGCGCAGCGCGCGCAGGGCGAGCGGGCGGCGCAGCGGCGGCCCGGTGTACCGCGCGGCCTTCTCGGAGTGCAGCCACAGCCGCAGATCGGGGTCGAGCCGGTGGCCGAGCCCCCGGGCCTCCCAGTCGGCGGCGGTGGAGCGCACGACCGTCAGCAGCAGCGGAATGCGCGGCAGCCGCGGGACGCGGCGCCCGGCGCCCCACGCCGTGGACTCGGCGGCCCGTGCCTCGTGGATGCCCCGGGAAAACGCCTCCGCCGCCAGCCGCGCACCGGCCGCCGAGCCGGACGTGCACAGGTCGGCGTAGGACAGGACCGCGTCCCAGACCTCCGAGAACTCTGCGGCCTCGGCGGCGTCCTGGGGGGTCGGCAGGTCGGGCATGAGGGCTCCTGCGTCAACGGCTTCTCCCACTTGCCTGCTTCCACAAGCAAACCCAACGTGCCTCGTGCGTGCGGGAGTTGGCGGGCGTCTCACGACAGGGCCCGAGCTTTTCACGCTTCCCGCACAACTGACAAGCGGCGCATCCGGGTACGACTCGCGCCTCCCCGGCGGCCCTCCCGGTCCTCGTTCACCTCGAATTCACCTCAAGGACTAAGTCCGTTCATGGCATTCCTTCACCCGTCTCTCATGTCTTACCTGTTTCTTACTGCGGGAAGGCCGACCACCTGAAGGGACCACATGACCGGCGGACTCCACGCGTTCAACCGCTACGAACTCAAGTACCTCGTCCCGGTCGACCAGGCCGCCCGCATCCGCGACGAACTGGGCGAGCGCATGGACCGTGACCTGCACAGCCCCGTCGGCGGCTACGGGGTCTGGAGCCTCTACTACGACACCCCCGGGCTCCGCTTCTACTGGGAGAAGATCGAGGGGCTGAAGTTCCGCCGCAAGCTTCGCATCCGGCACTACGGCGGCCTCGACGGCGTCGGCGACGACTTCCCCGTCTGCGTCGAGATCAAGCAGCGCGTCAACCGCGTCACCCAGAAGCGGCGCATCACCGTGCCGTACGCCACCGCCCGGCGGCTCTGCGACGACCGCGAGATGATCGAACACTCCCCGGACGAGCGGGCGTTCGTCGAGGAGGTCCTCGAACTCGTCGTACGGCTGAACCTCCAACCGACCGCCCTCACCGGCTACCAGCGCGAGGCCCTCGTCGGACGCGACCAGGACGTGGGCCTGCGGGTCACCTTCGACCGGCGTATCCGGGGCCGGGACCGGGACTTCCACTTCGGGACCCCGAACCCCGAGAACCGGTTCACCATCCCGCCGCACATGTCCGTGATGGAGATCAAGGTCAACGAGCGCGCCCCCTACTGGATCACCGATCTGGCCGCCCGGCGCAACCTCAACCTGATCCGGGTCTCCAAGTACGTGCAGAGCGTCGAGGCGTTCGGCATGGCGCCCCGGTCGGTGTTCCACGTCCGCGAGGAGGACCTTCCGCCGGCGCCCGCGTCGACACCGATGCCCGTCCCCACCCCACGCACCGCGTCCACCCCCAGCACCACCAACACCCCCACCACCCCCCTCACCACGGAGGCACTGCGCCCGTGAACCTCGACCTCCAGGACCTGAGCGGCACGTTCAGCGTCACCGACATCGTGCTCGCCATGGCCCTGTCCTTCGTGCTCTCCACGTTGATCGGTTACGTGTACCGGGCCACCCACAAAAACGTCTCGTACAGCCAGTCCTACGTGCAGACCCTCGTCATCGTGGGCATGGTCGTCGCCCTGATCATGCTGGTCGTCGGCTCCAACCTGGCCCGCGCCTTCTCCCTGGTGGGCGCGCTGTCCGTGGTCCGGTTCCGCAACGCGGTCAAGGAGACCCGGGACGTCGGCTTCATCTTCCTGGTCATGGCCATCGGCATGGCCTGCGGTGCCCGCTTCTACACCCTGGCCGCCGTGGGCGGCGTGGTGATCGCGGTCATCATCTGGGCGATGAGCCGGTTCAACTGGTTCGCCCTCAACGTCCAGCGCCAGGTCGTCAAGGTCCAGCTCCCGGCGGGCGAGGACCACACGCACGCCGTCCAGGACGTCCTGCTGCGCCACACCGACGAGTTCGAGCTGGTCAGCACCGAGTCGATCCGCGGCGGCACGCTGACCGAGATGTTCTACACCGTCCGCATCAAGAAGGGCCACGAGCCCGGTGAGCTGGTCGCCGCCCTGCGCGAGCGGACCATGGGCCAGCGCGTGACCGTACTGACCGGTTACGACCAGACGGACCTCTGATGGCGGCCCCCCGCAGGCGGCTGGTGCACCGCATCCCGCTGCGGCTGCGCCACCACTGGAAACCGGCCGCGTTCCTGGCCGTCGGGCTGACCTGTCTGCTGGTCTTCCTCGGCGACGCGCGGATCACCCCGTTCGTCACCAGCGCGTCCACGGCCGACGCCGACGAGATCACGGACGACGTCACCGGCACGGTCGGCCTGTTCGACGCCTCGCAGCCGCATTCGATCCAACTCGCCTACGACCAGACCGACTTCGACGACATGATGAGCAAGTTCCAGAAGGACGGCGAGAAGGAGTACATCGAGGCCGACCTCACCATCGACGGCGTCTACCTGAACGACGTCGGTATCCGCCTCAAGGGCAACTCCACACTGCAGAGCCTGCGCAGCGGGAGCGGCAACGGCCAGCGGAAGGGGAACGGCCCGGGCGGCTTCCCGCAGCGCGGTGCCGAGGGCCAACAGGGCGGTGCCGAGGGCCAACAGGGCGGAACCGGTGGCCGGCAGGCGCCCGCCGAAGACGGTGACCAACAGGCCCCCGCCGAAGACGGAGGCGGCATGGCAGGCGGCCAAGGCGGCGGCATGGCCCAGTTCGACCTCTCCGCCGCCAAGCCCGAGGAACTGCCCTGGCTCATCAGCATCGACGAGTACGTCGAGGGCCGCGCCTACGACGGACAGCGGGAGATCTCGCTGCGCCCCGGCGTGGACGACGCCCTGCCGCTCAACGAGGCCCTGTCCCTCTCCCTGATGAAGAGGTCGGGGCAGACGGCGGAGTCGTACGCCTTCGGCACGCTCAAGGTCAACAACCGCCCCGCCGTGACCCGGCTGATGGTGGAGAACCCGAGCAAGGACTACGTCGACACGGAGATCGGCACCAAGGGCGTGGCCTACAAGGCACGCGCGGGCGGGAGCTTCGACTACGTCGGGGACGACCCGACCGACTACGAGACGTCGTTCAAGCAGCTCAACATGGAGGGCAGCCAGGACCTGTCCCCAGTGATGAGACTCTTGAAGTGGGTCAACCAGGCCTCGGACAAGGAGTTCGCCGAGGATCTCGACGAGTACGTCGACGTCGAGTCGTTCGCGGAGTACGTCGCCACGCAGAACCTGCTGCTGAACTTCGACGACATGGCCGGGCCGGGCAACAACTACGTGCTCTGGTACGACCTGGCGAGCAGGAAGTTCTCGGTACTGGGCTGGGACTTCAACCTCACGTTCAGCGGCACCGCCACCACCGGCCCCGACGAGAGCACCAGTATGGGCGGCGGGGGCGGTATGGCCAGGGGTGCTGCCGGGGGCGCGATGCCCTCCGGGGCCCCGTCGGAGGCGCCGGACGGCACGGCCCAGCCCCCCGGCGCCGGCCAGAACGACACCGGCCAGATCGACAAGGGCGGCGGCATGGCAGGCGGCATGGGCGGCAACATCCTCAAGGAGCGCTTCCTGGACACCGACGCCTTCGACTCCGTCTACCACGCGGCGTACAAGAAGCTGTACCGGCAGTTCTTCGGCTCCGGCTACGCCACCGACGCCCTCGCCACCCTGGTGACGCAGGCGAAGGCCGCCGGCGCGGACGCCGACGGGGTCGCGAAGACGGCGTCGTCGCTCAGGTCCACGCTGACCACGCGGACGAAGAGCCTCGCGAAGAACGAGGTGATCACCGGCTGACGACGCACCTCGGCCCCGGCCCCGGAAAAACCGGGACCGGGGCCGGGGCCGGGGCCGGGGCCGAGGTCGGAACAGCCTCAGACCTCCGCCGTCCGCTCCGCCGGCAGGCTGTCCATGAACGAGCTGACGGAGAAGACCGCGTTGCCCGGCCCGGGCGGCCCGTACCCCGGAGGCGAGGAGAGCCCGAAGTCCTCCATCGTCTGCCGGTACGCCTGGAGGAGCCGGATGTGGTACTCCAGCGGCGCGCCGTTCGGGTTGGCCTTGCCGAGCGGGGTCGTCGGCTCGGGGCACCACGTGGTGAACCGGGGCGTGATGCCGTGCGACATGAAGAAGCGCAGGCCTTCGGTGGTGGACGCGATGGCCTCGTCGACCGTCTTGAAGCCGAACGGCTCGGCCATCTCCACGCCCGCCACGAAGTTCGGGATCACGTTGCGCGCGCCGAAGACGTCGGCGGAGTCGAGGATCCGCCGGTGCCACTCGTCACGGCCGACGTACCGCTCCTTGCCGGGGCAGTACATCTTGAACAGGTACTCGTCCCACACCTCGAAGTTGGGGTGATAGATCTGGACGCCGTAGTCCTTGAACCGCTGCACGTCCGGCTTGGGCAGTGCCTGGGCGACGACCTTGCCGATCCAGCGGCCGGGGAAGCGCTCCTCGATGGCCTTGGCGTAGTGGCCGTAGAAGTCGGCCTCGTCGCGGCCCGAGACGGTCTTGGTGATGGCGCCGCCGGTGAGGGTGTAGGCGGTGGAGGCCTTGGCGGTGTCGTACTTGTCGATGATCTCCAGCGCCTCCAGCACCTCCTCGACGTCCTTGACCCCGGTGTAGGGGCGGCCGGCCGCCTTGTGCTGGCGCCAGTTGTGGTTGATGTCGCAGTACTGGCACTCCTCCTTGGCGCCGAAGTACTGGCAGACGCGGAAGACGGTGAGGTAGATCAGATAGCCCCACTGGATGGTGGGGGCCACCTCCATGACCGATTTCCCGTTGGAGAGGGTGTGCCGGTAGTACTCCGGCATGGGCGGCACGCCCACGTCGGCGATCCGCTTCCCGTCGAGGTACAGCCCGAGCATGCCGTCCTCGCCGGCGGCGACCCGGTACGGCGAGGAGGGGTTCACCCGTACCGAGACGACGGTGCGGCGCAGGTCGTAGGGGCCGCCGGTGAGGATGATCTCCTCCGGCGGGCGGCGCAGCGCGGCCTCGCCCAGCTCGGGGAGGGTGCCGTGGTCGAAGGAGAAGATGAAGTACGACTTCGGTTTGACGTCCCCGCTCTCGTTGTCGCTGAGCGCGGAGGCGTCGAAGGCGACCCCGCCCCTGAGCAGATCCTCCTTGAAGACGGCCTCGCGCGGCACGTGCGCGAACCGTTCCAGCAGATCCTCGACCAGCGCGGTGCGGCTGCCCATCCGTTGTCTCCTCCCTGGTCGGACGTTCCTCTCCTCACGGTATGCCCCCGCTCGCCCGGTGCCGGTACCGGGTCCCCGCGCGCCGGGGGCGGGTGAGAAGGTGCGTACGGCGGCGACCAGCGCCGCAGGGACTTTCCCGGAGGAACCACAGTGACGAGGGACACGGTCACCAACTGGGCCGGAAACATCACGTACGCGGCCAAGGAGCTGCACCGGCCGGGCACGCTCGACGCGCTGCGGGCCGTCGTCGCGGGCAGCGCGCGGCTGCGGGTGCTGGGCAGCGGGCACTCGTTCAACGAGATCGCCGAGCCCGGCGCGGACGGTGTCCTGCTGTCGCTGGACGCGCTGCCGTCCGAGGTGGCGGTGGACACGGCGGCCCGTACGGTACGGGTCGGGGGCGGGGTGCGGTACGCGGAGCTGGCGCGGGTGGTGCACGCGCACGGGCTGGCGCTGCCGAACATGGCGTCGCTGCCGCACATCTCGGTGGCGGGTTCGGTGGCCACGGGAACGCACGGCTCGGGCGTGGCCAACGGGCCGCTCGCCGCGGCGGTGCGGGAGGTCGAGCTGGTCACGGCGGACGGCTCGACGGTCGTCATCGGCCGGGGCGACCCGCGCTTCGACGGGGCGGTGACCTCGCTCGGCGCCCTCGGCGTGGTGACCGCGCTCACGCTCGACCTGGAGCCGGCGTACGAGGTGGCGCAGCACGTCTTCACCGAGCTGCCGCTGGCGGGACTTGACTACGAGACGGTGGCGGCGTCGGCGTACAGCGTGAGCCTGTTCACCGACTGGCAGGCGCCGGGGTTCCGTCAGGTGTGGCTGAAGCGGCGCACGGACCAGGCGCCGGTGGAGTTCCCGTGGGCGGCCCCGGCGACCGAGAAGATGCATCCGGTGCCGGGCATGCCGGCGCTCAACTGCACCGAGCAGTTCGGCGTGCCGGGCCCCTGGCACGAGCGGCTGCCGCACTTCCGCGCGGAGTTCGTGCCGAGCAGCGGGGCGGAGCTCCAGTCGGAGTACCTGCTGCCCCGGGAGCACGCGACGGCGGGACTGCACGCCCTGGACGCGATCCGGGACACGCTCGCCCCGGTCCTGCAGACCTGCGAGGTCCGCACGATCGCCGCCGACCCCCAGTGGCTCGGCCCGGCGTACGGCCGTGACTCGGTCGCCTTCCACTTCACGTGGGTGGAGGACACGGCCCTGGTGCTGCCGGTGGTGCGCCGGCTTGAGGCGGCCCTGGAGCCGTTCGACGCCCGCCCGCACTGGGGCAAGGTCTTCACCACCGGGCCGGCGGCCCTGCGCGCGCTCTACCCGCGGCTCGCCGACTTCGCCGCGCTGGCGGCGGAGCTGGACCCGGACGGCACGTTCCGCAACGCGTTCGTGGAGTCGGTCCTGGGCGGGTGAGGCCGGGGCCGCGCCCTCCTCCGGGCGATAACCTCGAGGCCCTCATCGTCGTCCGTCGTGGGAAGGGTGTTCGTGGCGCGTGCCGGGGTCAGTGTCGAGCGGCTGGTCGTGGCCGCCGCCGAGCTCGCCGACGAGGTGGGCTTCGAGGAGGTCACGCTGTCCGCGCTCGCGCGGCGGTTCGGGGTGAAGGACGCCAGTCTGTACGCGCACGTGCGCGGCCTGCGGGAGCTGCGGACGCGACTCGCGCTGTTCGCCGGGGGCGAGATGATCGACGAGATCGCCGACGCCGTGGCCGGGCGGGCCGGGCGCGAGGCACTGGCGGCGTTCGCCGGCGCCTACCGGGAGTACGCGCTGCGGTATCCGGGGCGGTACGCGGCGATGCAGATCCGGATCGACCCGGAGGTCGTCCCCGACTCCCCCGCGATGCGGCGCACCGCCGAGATCACGTACGGGATGCTCAGGGCGTACGGTCTCGACGAGCCCGATCTCACCGATGCCGTACGGCTGTTGCGTGCCACCTTCCACGGGTACTGCGCGCTGGAGGCGGCGGGCGGCTTCGCCGATCCGCGTGACGTACGGGCCTCCTGGGACAAGGCGGTGGACGCGCTGCACGTGGCGCTGGAGCACTGGCCCAGGGAGACGGCGGTGGCCGGCGGGCGGGCCGAGGCCGCCGACTCGGGCGGCCGGTGAGGCGGGGCCTGGGGCGCCCCGGTTCCGGTCGGGACGCCCCAGGGTTCATGGGGAGGGGACGGCGTACGGGCTCGTCGCACGGGCCCGGGCCCCTCCGCTGCCGGACGCGGTATCAGATGCTGCGTCACGAACACGTGAACGCACCAGCCCTGTGTACCGGGTTGCCCGGTGAACAGAAGTATGCGTGCTGTGACGCCGCTGGTTGTAGAGGGAGATCGATATTGGCTCCGGCGGGCGCCGAACGTATGCGGGGTGTTGGGGTGTAATGAACCGTATGAGCAGCGAGACACGGCGTCCTTCGCTCGCCGAGGCGCCGGCCGGCTCGGTCGTCGTCCTGGACGGCGGCCTGTCCAACCAGCTGGAGGCGGCCGGGCACGATCTCGGCGACGCTTTGTGGTCGGCACGGCTCCTGGCCGAGGCGCCGGAAGCGATCGCCGACGCCCACCTGGCCTACTTCGAGGCGGGCGCGAGCGTGGCGATCACGGCGAGCTACCAGGCGACGTACGAGGGCTTCGCACGGTACGGCTTCGACCGCGCCCGTACGACCGAACTGCTGACGCTGAGCGTTCAGTTGGCGCGGACCGCCGCGCACCGGGCCCGCGCACGGGGGGCGTCGCGCCCCCTGTGGGTGGCGGCATCGGCCGGCCCGTACGGAGCGATGCTCGCGGACGGCTCCGAGTACCGCGGCCGCTACGGCCTCTCGGTGGCCGAACTGGAGGCCTTCCACCGCCCCCGCCTCGAAACCCTGGCCGCCGCCCGCCCCGACGTCCTCGCCCTGGAAACGGTCCCCGACACGGACGAGGCCCGGGCCCTGCTCCGCGCGGTACGGGGCCTGGACGTCCCCGCCTGGCTGTCGTACACGATCGACGGCGACCGCACCCGCGCCGGACAACCCCTGGAGGAGGCGTTCGCCCTGGCCGCCGAGGCGGACGAGATCATCGCGGTGGGCGTCAACTGCTGCGCCCCCACGGACGTGGAACACGCGGTGACGACCGCGACAAGGGTGACCGGCAAGCCGGCGGTGGCCTACCCCAACAGCGGCGAGACCTGGAGGCCTGCCACCCACACCTGGACCGGCCCCACCACCTTCACCCCCGAAGCGGTACAGCGCTGGCACCACGCGGGCGCCCGCCTCATCGGCGGCTGCTGCCGCGTGGGCCCGGCGGGGGTGCGGGGGGTCGCGGAGGTGCTGGAGGGTGCGGGTGCGTGAAGGGAGCCGGTGGACGGCTCACCGCGCCCCGCCCCGGTGAGCGAAGCGGTCGAGGGCCGCGCGCACATGGCCGCGTGTGGTGTCGCTGCCCAGGTGGCCCGCCTCCTCGACGACGATCAGCTCCGCGTCGGGCCACGCACGGGCCAGTTCCCAGGCGGTGTCGAGCGGGCCGCCCATGTCGAGCCGGCCGTGCACCAGCACGCCAGGGATGCCGGCCAGCCGGTGGGCCTCGCGCAGCAGGACGCCCTCCTCCAGCCACGCGCCGTGGGAGAAGTAGTGCGAGCAGATGCGCACCAGGGCCAGTCGCGCGGCCGGCGGCCGGTCACCGTAGGGGTGGGCGGCGCCCTTCGTCTCCCCGGACAGGACCGTGTCCTCCCACGCACACCAGTCGGCCGTGGCCTTCTCGCGTACCGCGGCGTCCGGGTGTTCCATCAGGCGCGCGTAGGCCGCGACGACGTCGCCGTCGCGCGGTGTGCCGGGGGCGCCCGCGAGGAAGCGCTCCCACTGCTCGGGGAAGAACCGGCCGACGCCGCGGTAGAGCCAGTCGATCTCGGAGCGCCGGGTGGTGGTGACGGCGGAGACGACGATCTCCGACACCCGCTCCGGGTGTGTCTCGGCGTAGGCCAGGATCAGCGTGGAGCCCCACGAGCCGCCGTACAGCAACCAGTTCTCGATGCCCAGGTGTGCGCGCAGCCGCTCCATGTCGGCGATCAGGTGCCGGGTGGTGTTGTGCCGCATGTCGGTGGCGGGGTCGCTCGCGTGCGGACGGCTGCGCCCGCAGCCGCGCTGGTCGAACAGCACGATGCGGTACCTGTCCGGGTCGAAGTGCCGGCGTGCGCCGACGCCGCACCCCGAGCCGGGCCCGCCATGGACGACCACGGCCGGCTTGCCGTCCGGATTGCCGCAGACCTCCCAGTACACGAGGTTGCCCTCGCCGACATCGAGCATGCCCGTCTCGTAGGGCTCGATCGGCGGGAACGACTCGCTCATCTCCTGACCTCCGTGTGGTCCGGCGTCTGCCGCCGGCGGTTCGCGGCCCCCGTCACGTGCGGCGGAAGCGGCGGACCGCTGACAGGGGGGCCGTGACGCGTAGGGGTGGGCGGGTGGTTCTCCGGGGGGTGCGGTGGGGGTCGGGGCGGGTGGTCTGGGACTGCCAGAGGGCCATTTCCAGGTCGCGGGGGCCGTGGGCGACGGGGGGTCCGGGCGTGCCGAAGACACGGACGGGGTGGGACGCGTCCCAGGCCGGCCAGCCGGGGTCGCCGTCCACCGCGAACCGCACCCACGCGGCGTGCATCTCCCGCGCCAGTTCCCGGGGCGCGTCCGGGCCGGCGAGCCGTTCCGCCTCCGGTACGTCCGCCGCGTCGAAGACGAAGCCGAGTTCCAGGGCGTGACAGGCGCCCAGGCCGGGGATGTGGGAGCGCCAGGCGAACTCGTAGACGTGGGTGGGGGCGGACCCGGGGGTGCGCGCGTCCGCCAGGCGGTGCAGGGGGACCCGCAGGAGGTGGTCGGTCACCATCTGGCCGATCAGTTCCGACGTCGTGGCCGTCGGATGCGCGGCCCGGTAGCCGCGGATCACCTCGGGGCCGCAGTGGCAGCGTGCCATCGCCAGCGCCACGGCGAGCGGGCCGAGGCGGTCGATGCGCTCGACCAGCCCCGTCGGCGCGATCCACAGCCGGTACTCCTCGCTGGTCCACCCCATCAGCAGCGGTACGTCCCGGGCGGCGCCGTCCACCAGCGCGGCGAGCGGGTCGCGGGGCACGAGGTCGCCGTCGACGACGATGCCGAACGCGGGGCCGCCGAGGATGGGTCCTGCCATGCGGCCGGCCTCCGCCTGCGCCTCGGCCAGCCGGGTGCGGTCCACGTCCGCGAAGGCGGCGGCCGTGGCGGGGACGTCGAGCCGCGCGGCCATCCGCCGCACCAGCTTCCGCACCTTGCCCCGGTCCGTCGCCTCCGGCGGCCCGCTCTGCAGCACCGCCCGCCGGAACAGCCCCCGGGCGCGCGGCGCGGCCAGCAGCGCGCCGATGCTGATGGCGCCCGCCGACTCGCCGAACACCGTCACCCGGTCCGGGTCGCCGCCGAACTCCTCGACGGACGCCCGCACCCATTCGAGCGCGGCGAGCTGGTCGTGCAGGCCGAGGTTGGGCGGCGCGTCCGGGAAGAGGCCGTAACCCTCCACTCCCAGGCGGTAGTTGAAGGAGACGAGGACGACGCCGTCGCGGGCGAACGCCGTGCCGTCGTAGACGGGGACGGCGGAGGAACCGCGGGTCAGCGCGCCGCCGTGGATCCACACCATGACCGGGAGCCGGGCCCCGCGGCCCGGCTCCGGCGTCCATACGTTGAGGTTGAGGCAGTCGTCGCCGGCGACCACCGGGTCCGCGAGGAAGCGGGCGAACGCCTCCGAGTACGGCGGCTTGGGCGGGGTCGGCCCGTAGGCACCGGCGTCCCGGACGCCGTCCCACGGCTCGGGCGGCACGGGGGGCCGGAAGCGGCGCGGGCCGAAGGGCGGGGCGGCGAAGGGGATGCCGCGGAAGACGGCGACGCCCTGTTCGTAGCGGCCGCGGACGCGGCCGCGGGGTGTGCGGACGACGGGATCCGGCGACCCCGGGCCGTGGTGGTCGGCAGGGGGTTCGGAGGGGGCCATGCGCGCGTCCTTCCTGCCGGGGGCGGGGCGGGCGGGTGATGCGGTTCTGGTGCGTGTGCCGCACATCGTATTTTGCGCCGGATGCGGGACGGCGGAGGCGGAACCCGCTACCGCACCAACCGCCGCTCCTTCGCCACCGCCACCGCCCCCGCCCGCGTCTCCACCCCCAACTTGCCGTAGATCCGCTGCAGATGCGTCTTCACCGTCGCCTCACTGATGAACAGCGCCCGCGCGATCTCCCGGTTCCCCAGACCCCCCGACAGCTGCTGGAGGATCTCCCGCTCGCGCTCCGACAGCGAGGGCCGCGGGTCCCGCAGCCGCGCAAGGAGCCGGTCGGCGACCGGCGCCGACAGCGCCGTACGCCCGGCCGCCGCGTCCCGGATCGCGGCGAACAGCTCCTCCGGCCGCTCGGCCTTGAGGAGGTACCCCGTGGCCCCCGCCTCGACGGCCCGCGTGATGTCGGCGTCCGTGTCGAACATGGTGAGGACGAGGACCCGCGGCGCCGCCGCCTCCGACGTCAGCTCGCGCGTCGCCGTCACGCCGTCGATGCCGTCGCCGAGCTGGAGGTCCATCAGCACGACGTCAGGCCGCAGCCGCGCGGCGAGCGCGAGCGCCTCCTCGCCGCTGCCCGCCTCCCCGACCACCTCGATCCCGTCGGCGCTGGACAGCAGCGCCCGCAGCCCGGCCCGGACCACCGCGTGGTCGTCGCACAGCAGCAGTCGTACGGAGGTCATGGGGCGGGCTCCTCGGTGGTCAGCGGGGTGGTGGCGGTGACGACGGTGCCCTCGCCCGGGGCCGACTCCACGGTGAGCGTGCCCCCGGCCTGCCGGGCCCTGATCCGCATGGCGGGCAGTCCGTGGCCGCGGCCGGAGGCGGGGTGCGGCCGGGCCGCCGGGTCGAAGCCGCGGCCGTTGTCCGCGACGTCGAGCGCGATCCGGTCGTCCAGGCAGGTGAGCGTGAGCGCGGCCCGGGTCGCCGCCGCGTGCTCGCGCACGTTGGCCAGCGCGCCCTGCGCGATGCGCAGCAGCGTCGCCTCGACGCGGTCCGGGAGGGGGCCGGGGGTGCCGTCGAGGCGGAACTCCACGGTCAGACCGGGCCGGCTCTCGCGCGCGGTGAGGGCGCGGAGCGCTCCGGGGAGCGTGTCGTCGGTGAGGTCGGCGGGGCCGAGGTCCTGGACCAGGTGCCGCGCCTCGGCGAGGTTGCGGGCGGTGATGCCGGTGGCCTCGCGCAGATGGTCCTGGGCCGCCGCGGGGTCCGTCCGCCACACGCGCTCGGCGGCCTGGAGCAGCATCCGCTGGCTGGACAGGCCCTGGGCGAGCGTGTCGTGGATCTCGGCGGACAACCGCTGCCGCTCGGCCAGGACACCGGCCCGCCGTTCGGTGGCCGCGAGGTCGCGCCGGGTGCGGACCAGGTCGTCGATGAGGAGCCGCTGGCGGGCCGCCTGCCGCTGGAGGTGGACGAGGACGGCGGTGGCGACCGCGGCGATGGCGGGCGGGGCGACGACCATGTTGGGGTTGAGCGTGCCGTGCGAGAACCGTATCTCCGAGACGACGACCATCGCGGTGAGCAGCGCCACGAGCGGCACGGCGAGGCGTGGGGGCAGTGCGTGCAGGCCGGTGAAGAGCAGGGGCATCGCACACCAGGTGGCGCTCGGCGCCTGGACGAGGAGTACGACCCAGTTCGCGGTGACGGCCGCCAGCCACACGAGGTGCCGTGCGGTGGGCAGGGTGCCGGGTGGGGACGTGGGGGCGAACAGCCGGCCGGCGGTGTAGAGGAGCGGGAAGGTCACGAACAGCGCCACCGTCCAGGCGCGCTGGGGGCCGCCGCCCTGGTCGTGGGTGAGGAAGCGGACGAAGGAGGAGCACAGGAGAGCGCAGAACGCGATGTGCAGAACGGCGGTGAGCCAGCGCGCGTCGGGGTCGGTGCGCTCGGCCGCGTGCAGCTTTTCCATCGTTCCCCCGGATCTCCGTTTCTCCGCGCCCCGTTGGTTCGTGTCTATCGGGCCGTACGGGCGTGCGCATCAACCGATCGGTTGACACCGGTGTCCGCCGGACCGTCGCGGAGACCGATCCGGTCGGCCGACGGGCGCGGGCGGTCGGCGGCACCAGGCTGGCAGGGCAGACAGCGACCGGACAACGACCGAGGAGACCCCGTGCCGGCCAGGAACGTCACCGTCAACCGAGCGAGCTTCGGACACCGTGTGGGCTACGCCGTACGGCACCCGGCGCGGGTGCCGCGGCATCTGGTGCGCGTCACCCGGGACATGTGGCTGCGCCGCAAGTACCCGGACCACGTCGACTACTACCGGGCCGTGATGCGTTCCGACACGCAGGTGAGCCCGGACGCGGCGGTCGGGAGCCGGACCCGGGAGCGGTGGCTGGCGCTGGGCGCGATGCAGTTCGACTACCTGGTCGGGCACGGGCTGCGCCCCGAGCACCGGATGCTGGAGATCGGCTGCGGCAATCTGCGCGCCGGCTGGCGGTTCATCCGGCATCTGGAGCCCGGGCACTACTACGGCCTGGACATCTCCCCCGACATCCTCGCCGCCGCACAGGGCACGCTCGTCGAGATGGGGTTGCAGCAGCGACTCCCCACGCTGACCCCGGTCCGCGATCTGACGCTGGCGTTCCTGCCCGACGCGCACTTCGACATCGTCCACGCGCACAGCGTCTTCTCCCACTCGCCGCTGCCGGTGATCGAGGAGTGCCTGGCGCACGTGGGCCGGGTGCTCAAGCCGGGCGGCTGGTTCGACTTCACCTTCGACCGGACCGAGGGCGAGGAGCACCACGTGCTGCACGAGGACTTCTACTACCGCACGGAGACGCTGGTGGCACTGGCCGCCAAGTACGGGCTGGAGGCCCGGTTCATGGACGACTGGGAGCGGTTGCCGCACGGCCAGTCCAAGATCCGGGTGACTCACGCCCCGGAGGGGTGAGCAGGGCCGGAGGGGTGAGCGAGGCCGGCCGCCCAGCGCAGTCCGCCGAGGAGGTGGGCGCGGAAGGCGGGGTCGGCGTAGGCGGGTGAGGCGTGGCCGAGGGCGGTGTAGAAGACCCGGCCGGCGCCCTGCGCGCGGTACCAGGCGAGCGGGTGGTCGGCGCCCATGCCGCCGCCGTCGTACGAGGACTCGTCGGCGCGGAGCAGGATGTGCGCGGTGGCGCGGGGGTTGGTGTCGAAGTCGTACCACTCGTCGGTGAACTGCCAGGTCGCCGGGAGGTGGGCGGTGGCGGGGTGGGCGCGGTCCTCGACGACGACACGGCCGGGCTGGTAGGCGGGGTGCCGGGTGAAGCGGGCGCCGAGCAGCTCGCCGAAGTACGGCCACCCGTACTCGGTGCAGGTCGCCGCGTGCACCCCGGCGAAGCCGCCGCCGCCCTCGACGTACGCGGTGAGGCGGGCGCGGCCGGCGTCGGTGAGGACGTCGCCGCTGGTGGAGAGGAAGACGACCGCCGCGTACGGGGTGAGGTCGGCTTCCAGGGCGGCGGGGTTCTCGGTGGCGTCCACGGCGAGACCGTCCGGGTCGAGGGTGCGCAGCGCGGCGACGGCGTCCGGGATGGAGTCGTGCCGGTAGGCGGTGGTGCGGGTGTACACGAGCAGTCGCGGGGCCATGGGTGGGCAGCCTAGGGTGTGTCCGTTTCCTTCAAGACCGGGGGTGGCGGTGACGCCTACGGTGGCGGCATGACTCCACGATTCGACGCGGTCGGCCTGGTCGTCTCCGACATGGCCGCCTCCCTCGCCTTCTACCGCCGCCTGGGCTTCGACTTCCCCGAGGGCAGCGAACGGCAACCGCACGCGGAGGCGACGGTGCCCGGCGGAATGCGGCTGCTGCTGGATACGGAGGAGGTGGTCCGCTCCTTCCACCCCGGCCGGCGCCCGCCGTCTTCCACGGCCGGGAGCCGCGTCTCGCTGGCCCTGCGCTGCGAGACGCCGGCCGAGGTGGACGCCCTGTACGACTCCCTGGTGGCCGCCGGCCACCACGGCGAACTGAAGCCGTGGGACGCGGTCTGGGGCCAGCGCTACGCGATCGTCCACGACCCGGACGGCAACGCGGTGGATCTCTACGCGGGGTCGTGAGGAGCCCCGGTCGGTGTGGCCGGGCCCGTCAGAGCAGACAGAACTCGTTGCCCTCCGGGTCCGCCATCACCACGTGGTCCGGTCTGCCCTGCCACTCGTCCTCGCGGATCACGGTCGCGCCCGCGGCGGTCAGCCGCTCCACCGCCTCGGCCACGCGCGGCCGGCGCACCTCCCACGGGGTCTCACGGCCGCCGCCGACCTGCACATCGAGGTGCAGTCTGTTCTTCGCCACCTTCGGTTCCGGCACCTTCAGGAAGGAGATGGTGGGGCCCACACCGTCCGGATCCGAGAGGTACGCCCCGTCGTCCCACTCCTCCTCCGGGACGTCGTGATGGGCGAACCACTCCTCCCAGCTTCCGAACCCCGTGGGCGGGGGCTTCTCCGCATAGCCCAGCGCCAGCGCCCAGAACGCCGCCAGTTTCGCCGGGTGCGCACAGTCGATCGTCAAGCTCCACTTGGCCGCCATCAGCCCTCCCCAGTCGGTGCGAGGGACAGTACCGCCCACCACTGACATCGCCCTCCCCACAGGCGTGCGCGGGGACCGCGCGCTCACGTGGGCGGGAAGAGCCGGCCCGGGGTCGACCCCGTCAGGGCCCGTACCTCGCGTGTCAGGTGGGCCTGGTCCGCGTAGCCGGAGCGGGCCGCCACCTCCGCGTACGACGCGCCCTCCCCCGCCACTGCCAGCGCCCGTTGCAGGCGCAGGACCCGGGACAGGGTCTTCGGGCCGTAACCGAAGGCCGTGCGCGACCGTCGGTGCAGTTGGCGGGCGCCCACGCCGAGGGCGTCCGCGGTCGCGGTCACCGAGTGGCCCGCGTTCAGGGACGCGACCACCCGCGTCAGCAGGGGGTCCGGCGGGGCCGACTCCGCCGCCCGGTCCAGCGCGAGCGACTCCAGTGCGGCGGCCGGGTCCGGTGCCGCGTCGATCCGGGCCGTCAGCCGTCGGACCCGCGCCGCGGGCCACAGGTCGGCGAGGGCGACCCGGCGGTCGCGCAGCTCGTGCGCGGGGACGCCGAGCAGCGTGGGGGCCGTGCCGGGCGGGAGGCGGAGGCCCGCCCAGCGCGCGGGCGCGGCCTCGGGGACGTACGCGCGTGTGTCGGGGCCGGCGACCAGCAGCCGGCCGTCGGTCCACAGCAGGTCCATGCAGCCGTCGGGCAGGACGGGCCGCTCCCACCGGGCGGGGTCCGGCCGCTCCATGCGCCGGCGCCAGAGAACCGCCCCCGGCAGCCGCGACGCCCGTTCCGCGTACATACCGCCAGGCTAGGGCCTCTGCCCCGGCCCCGGGTCGGACGGCTTGCCGCCGCCGTGGTGGTAGCTGCGGACGTGGGCGCGCAGGCGGGAGGTGACGTCCTCCGGGGGCAGGAAGCGTGACCAGCGTTCGGGGAACTCGGAGGGCATGTCCGGGTCGTCCGGGTCGTCGTCGCACAGGGCGGCCGTACGGGCGACGTACTCCGCGGCCTGTTCGCGGCGGAGCCGCTCGTTGGCCTCGCGGGCGGCGGCGGTCGCGGCGGCCGGCCACACCCGGTCGATCGCCGCGTTGACGGCCGCGCCCACCAGGACCGCGAACGCCGAGACGCCGATCCACAGCAGCACGGCGACGGGCGCGGCCAGCGAGCCGTAGATCGTGGGGCCCTCGACGGTGCTGGTGAGGTAGATGCGCAGCAGGAAGCTGCCGAGCACCCACATCGCGAGGGCGACGAGCGCGCCGGGCACGTCCTCCACCCAGGGCGAGCGCACCGGCACCGAGACCTGGTAGAGCGTGGTGAGGAAGACGATGGAGAGGACGACGACGACCGGCCAGTACAGGATCTGGACGACCGTCGTGGACCACGGCACCACGTTGACCACCGCGTCCGGCCCGGCCACCGTCAGCGGCAGCGCGACGGAGCCGATCAGCAGGGCGACGATGAACAGGCCGAACGCCAGCAGCCGGGTCTTGACGATGCCGCGGGTGCCGTCGAGGCCGTACATCACGGTGATGGTGTCGATGAAGACGTTCACCGCGCGGGAGCCGGACCACAGGGCGAACAGGAAGCCTATGGAGATGATGTCGGGGCGGCCGCCCTTCATCACGTCGTGCAGCAGCGGCTCGGCGACCTCGGTGACGCCCTTGTCGGACAGGACCGTGCGGGAGGCGTCGAGGATGTTGTTCTCGAGGCTGCTGATGGTGTCGGTGCCGGTCCAGGCGTCGACGTAGCCGAGCAGTCCGATCAGGCTCAGCAGCAGCGGCGGCACGGAGAGCAGCGTGAAGAACGCCGCCTCCGCCGCGAGGCCGAGGATGCGGTACTCCATGCAGGAGTTGACGGTGTCCTTCAGGAGCAGCCAGGCGGTCCGGCGTTTGGAGACATTCCGGTACAGGGCACGCGCCCGGTGGAAGCGGCCGGGTGGCGTGTCGGGGGATTCACTTGCTGGCTGCACGGACCAAAGGTATCGGCCGTTCGACCCTGCCCTCATCCCCTGGTCGCCCCGGCTCTTCGCCCGGGCGCCCGGAAGCGGGTGACCAACCCCGTACCGAAGGGTAGGTTCCTGGCATGGCAGCCAGCACGCACACGGTGACCAACCAGGCCCCGCCCCTGGTCGGGTACGACGTCTTCTCCGCCGACCGGGCCCTCGTGGAAGCCGTCGAGCGGCATGTGGCCCCGGAGCGCCTCGGGGAGGTCACCGAGGAGCTGGTGGGCCTCGGACGGACGGCAGGGTCCGCGCAGGTGCAGGAATGGGGGGTGCTGGCCAACGAGAACCCGCCGGCACTGCGCACGCACGACCGCTACGGCAACCGCCTCGACGAGGTCGACTTCCACCCCTCCTGGCACCGGCTGCTCGGCAAGGGCGTCTCGGCGGGGCTGACGGCGGCCTGGACACGGCCGGCCGGGCATGTGCGGCGGGCGGCGGCCTTCGTGGTGTGGACGCAGGTGGAGGCGGGCAACGGCTGCCCGCTGTCGATGACGCACGCGGCGGTGCCCGCGCTGCGCACCGACCCGGCGCTGGCGGCCGAGTGGGAACCGCGGCTGACGTCGATGATCTACGACCGTGAGCTGCGCCCGGCGGCGCAGAAGGCCGGCGTGCTCTTCGGCATGGGGATGACGGAGAAGCAGGGCGGCAGCGACGTACGGGCCAACACCACCGGGGCCCGGCCGCTGGCCGAGGACGGCACGTACGAGCTGCGCGGCCACAAGTGGTTCTGCTCGGCGCCGATGTCGGACGGCTTCCTGGTGCTGGCGCAGGCGCCGGGTGGGCTGACCTGCTTCCTGGTGCCGCGGGTGCTGGCGGACGGCACGCGCAACGTGTTCCGGATCCAGCGGCTCAAGGACAAGCTCGGCAACCGGTCGAACGCCTCCGGCGAGGTCGAGTTCGACGGGACGTGGGCGCGCCGGGTCGGCGAGGAGGGGCGCGGGGTGCGGACCATCATCGAGATGGTCGCCGCGACCCGGCTCGACTGCGTGCTCGGGGCGGCCGCGCTGATGCGGCAGGCGGTGGCGCAGGCCGTGCACCACGCCTGGCACCGCGAGGCATTCGGAAGTCTCCTTGTCGACAAGGCGCTGATGCGGAACGTCCTGGCCGACCTGGCGCTGGAGTCCGAGGCCGCGACCGCGCTCGGGCTGCGGCTCGCGGCGGCCTACGACGACGGGGGCGAGCAGGAGCGGGCGCTGCTGCGCCTGGCGGTGCCGGCCGCCAAGTACTGGGTGACCAAGCGGTGCACGCCGCTGGTGGCGGAGGCCTCCGAGTGCCTGGGCGGCAACGGGTACGTGGAGGAGTCGGGGATGCCCCGGCTGCTGCGCGAGTCGCCGCTGAACTCGATCTGGGAGGGCGCCGGGAACGTCCAGGCGCTGGACGCGCTGCGGGCGCTCGGGCGCGAGCCGCAGGCGATCGACGCGTTCCTGCGCGAGGTCGGCACCACCCGGGGCGCGGACCACCGCCTCGACGGCGCGGTGAAGAACCTGCTCACCGAACTCGCCGACCTGGACGGCGCCGAGGGCCGCGCCCGCCGCCTGGTGGAGCGCATGGCGCTGGTGCTCCAGGGTTCGCTGCTCGTGCGGTACGCGCCGCCCGCGGTGGCCGACGCGTTCTGCGCCTCGCGGCTGGGCGGCGACTGGGGCGCGGCGTTCGGCACCCTGCCGCACACGCTCGACCTGGCGTCGGTGGTGGAGCGGGCGCGCCCGGTGGGCTGAGGGCCGCTGCGCCGAAGGCGTACGTCGCGGGGGTGGTGCTGCGCCGACACGGCACCACCCCCGCGGTGCGGCCCCACCGGCGGCGCCTCGGGGGCGCCACCGGAACGGCTTGAACAAGTTTCAACCACCGTACGGCTGTTCGCCAGGGTTGCATGAGGTTGCAAGCCGCAGCCCTGCGTGGCCGTGGCGTGCCCCTGTGTCACCGGGGAACCGGCAATATGGATCCGCAAGCAGAGCGGTACGGAAGCGAACAGTCGACGGGCCCGTGCACCGCGCGGACGGGCCCCCGGGAGGACCGAGTTGGCCCACACTGTGCTGGACGTGACGCGGCTCGCCGCCCAGGACCCCGTGCAGGCGGCACAGTTGCTCGGCGAGGTGCGCACCGCCGCGCTCGGGTCCCGGCGGGCGGGCATGGCGCCGCGCGCGGTGATCGAGGAGTCCTGGAGCCGCATGCTGCGCAGCGGTTTCGACCCGGACCGCGAGCCGCGGTTCGCGCTCCTCGGCCGGGACGAGATCGAGCGGCGCCGGCAGGCGTCCCCGCTGCGGCACGTGGTGCCGGTGCTGCGCGAGACGCTGCTGCCGGTCGCGGACGCCGCGCACCACATCATGGTCGTCGCCGACGACGAGGGCCGGGTGCTGTGGCGCGAGGGCAGCGCGCGAGTGCTGCGCCGGGCGGACGGCATGGGTCTGGAGGTCGGCGCGGACTGGAGCGAGAAGACCGTCGCCACCAGCGGGGTCGGCACCCCGCTGGTGGTACGGCGTCCCGTGCAGGTGTTCTCCGGTGAGCACTTCGTACGCTCGCTGCTGCCGTGGACGTGCGCCGGGGCGCCGATCAGCGATCCGCGCGACGGCCGGCTGCTGGGCATCGTCAACGTCAGCGGTCCGCTGGAGGCGATGCATCCGACCACGCTGGCCTGGGTCGACTCGGTGGCCCGGCTCGCCGAGGCCCGGCTGCGCGAGCTGCATCTGACCTCGCTGGAGCGGCTGCGCGCGGTGGCGGCGCCGCTGCTGGCCCGGATGGACGGCAGCAGGGCGCTCGCGGTGGACCGGGACGGCTGGACGGCGGCGGTGACGTCGGTGCCGTACACCCCGCGGGTGGCGCTGCCCGTGTCGCTGAGCGCCGGGCGCGGGACCGTGCCGGGGCTCGGGCCCTGCACGGTGGAGCCGCTGCCGGGCGGCTGGCTGCTGCGTCCGCAGGAGCGGCCCGCGGGGGCGCGGGCGGCGCTCCGGATGGTCCTGGACGTGTCCGGGCCCCGCCACTGGACGGTGACGGTGTCCGGCGAAGCCGGCGCGTGGACGCAGGACTTGAGTCTGCGGCACGCGGAGTTGCTGTGTCTGCTGGCGTTGGACCGGGCGGGGCGGACGGCGTCCGCGCTGGCGGCGGACCTGTTCGGCGACCCGCGCCGCACGGTGACCGTCCGTGCGGAGCTGTCCCGGATGCGCCGGTATCTGGGCTCGCTGCTGGCGCACCGGCCCTACCGGCTGCACGAGGACGCGGAGGTGGAGGTTCGGTTCCCGGCGGACCGGGGGCAGTTGCTGCCCCCGTCCACGGCGCCGGGGGTCGCGCGAGCGCGGGGGTCGGGCCTGCCGGCCCCGGGGGCGTGTTGATTTTTTGGAGGGCGCGGGAGAGCTCGGGGGGTCCTGTTGTGGGGCGAGTGCGGGTGCGTCGTGGCTTGTCGCGCCCACGCGGCGGAGCCGCACAGTGACACAGCCCCGCGCCCCTGAAAGACCTGGGGTGCCCCCTGCTTTTCAGGGGCGCGGGGAACTGCGCGACCAGCCACACACGACTCGCACCCGCCGTACGACAGAACACCCCTCCCCCTCCCGCGACCGAAGAACAAACCTCCGTACCGCTCCGCGAGGGAACTCCCTTCAATTCTGCCGTTGACCGGGGGCCGCGAGGCCCACTGCCGTAGCATCCTTCCCGGACCACCACTCGCGCCACGGCCAACGAGAGGGCCGTATCGCACGGTTGACGGTCCCGGGAGGGCAGCGATGGCACACGGCAGACACCGCCGCAAGAGGCGAGGGCGCGCGCTGCGCGCCACCCTGGCCGGCACCGCGCTGGCCCTGACCGCCGCGGCGACCCTCATCAGCACCTCGCAGGCGGCCGGCGACGACGACCCCGGCCCGCTGACCCCGCTCACCTCCTCCGCCGAGCGCGGCAAGCTCCAACTGCACGAGAACCTGGTGAAGCAGAGCAGCCTGGACACGCTCACCAAGGCGATGGGCGGCAACGTCGGCGTGCACGGCGTGCTCCAGAGCGCCAACCACCCGATGCGGAACAAGGCCGACTGCGACGGTACGGAACGCGCCGCGCTGCCCGTCGAACCCGAGGCGACCCGCGCGTACTGCTGGGACGCGGGGGACGCCACGACGCAGAAGTGGCTCCCGCAGTCCGTCACCACCTCCGGTGACGCGGACGACGACGGCAAGTGGGGCGAGGACCGGGTGGTGCTCGCCGGCTGGACGCACAACGACCACAAGGCGGGCGAGCCCGCCGACGACCGGGGGCTCGCCCGGGTCGCGTTCATCGACGCCAACGACCCCGCGCACCTCAAGTACCGCTGGGTCCTGCTCGTCGCCCCGCTCTCCGGCGGCACCGACTTCGGCGCCGTCCGCTCGCACCTCGGCGGCATGGTCTGGTACCAGGACAAGCTGATCGTCACCGCGAAGAACGGCGCCGACCACGACAACGCGCTGTTCGTCTTCGACATGCACCGGATCCTCCGGGCGGACGTCAACAGCAGCGCGGTCGGCAAGGTGAGCGGCGGCTTCTCGGCCCACGGCTACCAGTACGTGCTGCCCGCCATCGGTTCCTACAACCTGACCGGCGGCGCGTGCGACGCGTCCGACGACGACCACGTGCCGTGCCTCGCCTCCGTCTCGCTGGACCGCACCTCCAGCCCGGACAGCCTGGTGGCGAACGAGTGGTTCAGCTCCGGCGGCACCCAGCCCGCCCGGCTCTGGCGCTACTACTTCAGTACGCAGAGCACCCGCACCGGACTGCTCGGCACCGACGCGAACGGCGACGCGGGCGCGGACGAGGCGTACGAGACCAAGGCGGTCGGCGTCCAGGGCGTGCTCTCGCACAAGCCGGACGGGGCGAGCGAGCCGGACTGGTACGTCGGCCAGGCCCCCGGCGCACGCGGGAAGCACGGCACGCTGTGGCGGCAGTCGGACTCCGGTGCCGACGCCGCCCTCTGCACGGCCGACCGGACGAAGGCCTGCTGGGGGCAGCACACCGAGTCGCTGTCGTACTGGCAGGAGACCGGCGAACTGTGGACGCTCACGGAGTGGGCGGCCGACGCGGACAACGGCTGGGAGGGCACGCCGATCCCGGAGCGCGTGCTGTACGCGGTGCCGCTGTCGTCGGTCGACGACTCGCTGGACTGACGGCCGCCGCTCGCACAGGAAGCGCACCCGCCCCCACCGGCCGTCTCCCCTGCCGGACCGCCCTTGGAGCGGGCCACGCCCCCGTGGTTGTCTGGCCGCATGAGCAACATCGCCGTGACCACCTGGTCCCTGGAGCAGACCTCCCCCTCCGATCTGCTGCCCGCCGAGGCCCCCGAGGGCGACGTCCGCGTCGTCCGGGCCGAGGTGCCCTCGCCCGAGTTCAGCCGTTTCCTGTACGCCTCGGTCGGCGGCGACATCCGCTGGACCGACCGGCTGCCGTGGCCGTACGCCCGCTGGCGGGAGCACCTGGACCGGCCCGGCGTGGAGACCTGGGTCGCGTACGAGCGGGGCACGCCGGCCGGCTACGTGGAGTTGGAGGCGCAGGACGAGGGGGCCGTGGAGATCGTCTACTTCGGGCTGCTGCCCGCCTTCCGGGGCCGGCGGATCGGCGGCCATCTGCTGTCGTACGGCACCGCCCGCGCATGGGACCTGGCCGAACGTCACCCGGGATGCGCGCCGACCAAGCGGGTGTGGCTGCACACGTGCAGCAAGGACGGTGCGCATGCGCTGGCCAACTACCAGCGGCGCGGCTTCCACCTCTTCGACACCACGGTGGAGGAGGAGCGAGAAGTGGCCACCCCCGGTCCCTGGCCGGGGGCGTACCCGGCCTGACCTGCGAGGACGCGCAAACCCCGAAAGCATGTGACGATGACCACCCTTGTCTCGCGATCCGGGACAAGGGCGTCCGGATGATGGACGATGGTGGACGGTGTCCGGATTGCCGTGCCACGCTTCCGTCATGTCTGGAACTGGAATCGCCTTGGTGAGTCGGCGCCACGTCGATCTCGGCCGCATGTCCAGCGCCATCTGTCCGGCGAGCTGAGCACCAGCGCCACCGGATTCTTCGAGCACCCCCTCTCCTCCCCTGCGCAACGTCGCGCACGCCTGTTCACCATGCCCGTGCGCGCAGGTACGAGCCGCACTCACCGCTGTCCCGAAGGACGTATCCACCATGGCCGCCACCCCTCGCAATTCCGCCGCGCCCCGCCGCAAGGTGAGCCGTCACCGCGGCGAGGGCCAGTGGGCCGTGGGGCACTTCACCCCGCTGAACGGCAACGAGCAGCTCAAGAAGGACGACGACGGTCTCAATGTGCGGACACGCATTGAGACGATCTACTCCAAGCGCGGCTTCGACTCCATCGACCCCAACGATCTGCGGGGACGTTTCCGCTGGTGGGGTCTGTACACCCAGCGCCGCCCCGGGATCGACGGCGGCCGCACGGGCGTGCTGGAGCCGGAGGAGCTGGAGGACGAGTACTTCATGATGCGCGTCCGCATCACCGGCGGACGGCTCACCACCGAACAGCTCCGGGCCATCGGCGAGGTCTCCGAGACCTACGCGCGCGGCACCGCGGACATCACCGACCGGCAGAACATCCAGTTCCACTGGGTGCGCGTCGAGGACGTGCCCGCCATCTGGGAGCGCCTGGAGTCGGTCGGCCTGTCCACCACCGAGGCGTGCGGCGACTGCCCGCGCGGCATGCTCGGCTCCCCGGTCGCGGGCGTCGCCGAGGACGAGATCATCGACGGCTCGGCCGCGCTGGACGAGATCGCCCGCCGCTACCTCGGCGACCCGCGCTTCTCCAACCTGCCGCGCAAGTTCAAGACGGCCGTCTCCGGCTCCCCGCTGCTCGACGTGGCGCACGAGATCAACGACATCTCCTTCGTCGGCGTCGTCCACCCCGAGCACGGCCCCGGCTTCGACCTGTGGGTCGGCGGCGGGCTGTCCACCAACCCCAAGTTCGGTGTGCGGCTGGGCGCGTGGGTGCCGGAGGCCGAGGTGCCGGACGTGTGGGAGGGCGTCACCTCGATCTTCCGCGACTACGGCTACCGGCGGCTGCGCAACCGCGCCCGGCTGAAGTTCCTGGTCTCCGACTGGGGCGCCGAGAAGTTCCGCCAGATCCTGGAGGACGAGTACCTCCACCGCAAGCTGATCGACGGTCCCGCGCCCGAGATGCCCGCGCAGCTGTGGCGCGACCACATCGGCGTCCACCGCCAGAAGGACGGCCGCTTCTACGTGGGCTTCGCCCCGCGCGTCGGCCGGCTCGACGGCTCGCTGCTCACCAAGGTCGCCGAGCTCGCCGAGGGCCATGGCTCGGGCCGGGTCTCCACCACCGTCGAGCAGAAGATGATCATTCTCGACGTGCCGCAGGACCGGGTCGACTCGCTCGTGGAGAGCCTGGAGGCGCTGGACCTCCGGGTGAACCCCTCGCCGTTCCGACGCGGCACGATGGCCTGCACCGGCATCGAGTTCTGCAAGCTGGCCATCGTCGAGACCAAGGAGCGCGGCAGCGACCTGATCGACGAACTGGAGCGCCGGCTCCCCGAGTTCGACGAGCCGGTCACCATCAACATCAACGGCTGCCCCAACGCCTGCGCCCGTATCCAGACCGCGGACATCGGTCTCAAGGGCCAGCTGGTCACCGACGACGAGGGCAACCAGGTCGGCGGCTACCAGGTGCACCTGGGCGGCGCGCTCGGTCTGGAGCCGTCCTTCGGCCGCAAGGTGCGCGGTCTGAAGGTCACCTCCGAGGAGCTGCCCGACTACATCGAGCGCGTCCTGCGCCGCTTCCAGACGGAGCGCGAGGACGGCGAGCGGTTCGCCGCCTGGGCCGCGCGCGCCTCCGAGGAGGCCCTGTCGTGAGCGAGCGCGCGGCGCCGTTCCACTGCCCCTACTGCGGCGAGGAGGACCTGCGTCCGGGTGAGGGAGGCCACGGGGCGTGGGAATGCGGGGCCTGCAACCGGGCCTTCCAGTTGAAGTTCCTCGGGCTGCTCGCCCAGGGGCTTCACGGGCACGACACGGGAGGGGACCAGATATGACCACGGTGCAGACCGTCGGGTCCGGCACCACGCCGGACGGCGACAAGGAACCCCGCGACAACGAACTGTCGCCGCGCGAGGCCGAGTTGAAGGCGCTCGCCGAGCAGGCGGGTCGCGACCTGGAGGACGCCTCCGCACTGGAGATCCTCCAGTGGGCGGCGAAGACCTTCGGCAAGCGGTTCTGCGTGACCTCCTCCATGGAGGACGCGGTCGTCGCCCACCTCGCCTCCCGGGCGATGCCCGGCGTGGACGCGGTGTTCCTGGACACCGGCTACCACTTCCCCGAGACCATCGGCACCCGGGACGCCGTCGAGGCCGTGATGGACGTCAACGTCCTCACCCTCACACCGAAGCAGACGGTCGCCGAGCAGGACGCCGAGTACGGGCCGAAGCTGCACGACCGCGACCCCGACCTGTGCTGCTTCCTGCGCAAGGTCAAGCCGCTTCAGGAGGGCCTGACCCGCTTCGAGGCCTGGGCGACGGGCCTGCGCCGCGACGAGTCCCCGACCCGCGCCCACACCCCCGTGGTCGGCTGGGACGACAAGCGCCGCAAGGTCAAGATCTCCCCCATCGCCCGCTGGACGCAGGACGACGTGGACGCCTACGTCACGGAGCACGGGGTGCTCACCAACCCGCTCCTGATGGACGGCTACGCGTCCGTCGGCTGCGCCCCCTGCACCCGCCGCGTCGCCGAGGGCGAGGACGCGCGCGCCGGCCGCTGGGCTGGCCGCGCCAAGACCGAGTGCGGGCTGCACGGATGACGGCCACCGACGGCAGCCGGACCGTCCCCCGCACCCTTCCCCACGATCCCCAGACCGTTTCCCACGATCCCCGGGAGAAGCACGTGAGTACCGGAGCCACCGTCTGGCTCACGGGTCTGCCGAGCGCCGGCAAGACCACCATCGCCCACGAGCTGGCCGGACTGCTGCGCGCCGACGGCCGCCTCGTCGAGGTGCTGGACGGCGACGAGATCCGCGAGTTCCTCACCGCGGACCTCGGCTTCAGCCGCGCCGACCGCCACACCAACGTGCAGCGCATCGGCTTCCTCGCCGATCTGCTGGCCCGCAACGGCGTCACGGCGCTGGTCCCGGTGATCGCCCCCTACGCCGACAGCCGCGAGGCGGTGCGCAAGCGCCACGAGGCGAGCGGCGCCGCGTATGTCGAGGTGCACGTGGCGACCCCGGTCGACGTGTGCTCCGTGCGTGATGTGAAGGGCCTGTACGCCAAGCAGGCGGCCGGTGAGATCTCCGGGCTGACGGGGGTGGACGACCCGTACGAGGAGCCGGTCTCGCCCGATCTGCGCATCGAGTCGCAGCACCAGACCGTCACGGAGTCCGCCGCCGCCGTCCACAAGCTGCTCGTCGAAAGGGGTCTGGCATGACGACCGTCGCCTCCGTCTCCGAGGAGACCGACAGCCCGTACGCCCTGACGCACCTGGACGCGTTGGAGTCCGAGGCGGTGCACATCTTCCGCGAGGTCGCGGGCGAGTTCGAGAACCCGGTGATCCTCTTCTCCGGCGGCAAGGACTCCATCCTCATGCTCCACCTGGCACTCAAGGCATTCACCCCCGCCCCCGTGCCGTTCTCCCTCCTCCACGTGGACACCGGCCACAACTTCCCCGAAGTCCTGGCCTACCGCGACCGCGTCGTCGCACAGCACCGACTGCGCCTGCACGTCGCCTCCGTCCAGGACTACATCGACCGGGGGGCGTTGAAAGAGCGCCCCGACGGCACCCGCAACCCCCTCCAGATCATCCCGCTCACCGAAAAGATCCAGAGCGAGAGGTTCGACGCCGTCTTCGGCGGCGGACGCCGCGACGAGGAGAAGGCCCGCGCCAAGGAACGGGTATTCTCCCTGCGGGACGAGTTCTCCCAGTGGGACCCCCGCCGCCAGCGCCCCGAGCTGTGGAACCTCTACAACGGCCGCCACGCCCCCGGCGAACACGTCCGCGTCTTCCCCCTGTCCAACTGGACCGAACTGGACGTGTGGCAGTACATCGCCCGCGAACAGATCGACCTCCCCCAGATCTACTTCGCCCACGAACGCGAGGTGTTCGCCCGCAACGGCATGTGGCTCACCGCCGGCGACTGGGGCGGGCCCAAGGACGGCGAGCACGTGGAGAAGCGGCAGGTGCGCTACCGCACCGTCGGGGACATGTCCTGCACCGGCGCGGTCGACTCCGACGCCGACACCATCGAGAAGGTGATCACCGAGATCGCCGCCTCCCGGCTCACCGAACGAGGTGCCACCCGCGCCGACGACAAACTGTCCGAAGCCGCGATGGAGGACCGCAAGCGCGAGGGGTACTTCTAGCCATGACCACCACCACGGAACTCACGGACCTCGCCGAGACCACGCTCCTGCGGTTCGCGACGGCCGGTTCGGTCGACGACGGGAAGTCCACGCTCGTCGGACGGCTGCTGCACGACTCCAAGTCGGTCCTGACCGACCAACTGGAGGCCGTGGAGCGGGCGTCGGCCGGGCGCGGCCAGGAGGGTCCCGACCTGGCGCTGCTCACCGACGGTCTGCGGGCCGAGCGCGAGCAGGGCATCACCATCGACGTGGCCTACCGCTACTTCGCCACCCCGAAGCGCCGGTTCATCCTCGCCGACACCCCGGGCCATGTGCAGTACACCCGCAACATGGTCACCGGGGCGTCCACGGCGGAGCTGACGGTGATCCTGGTCGACGCCCGCAACGGCGTCGTCGAGCAGACCCGCCGGCACGCCGCGATCGCCGCCCTGCTGCGCGTCCCGCACGTCGTCCTCGCCGTCAACAAGATGGACCTCGTCGGCTACCAGGAGTCGGTGTTCGCCGCGATCGCCGAGGAGTTCACGGCGTACGCGACGGAGCTGGGCGTCCCGGACGTCACCGCCATCCCGATCTCGGCGCTCGAGGGCGACAACGTGGTCGAGGCGTCGGGGAACATGGACTGGTACGGCGGTCCGACGGTGCTCGAGCACCTGGAGACCGTGCCGGTCAGTCACGACCTGGCGCACTGCCACGCCCGCTTCCCGGTGCAGTACGTGATCCGCCCGCAGACCGCCGAGCACCCGGACTACCGGGGGTACGCGGGCCAGATCGCGGCCGGCACGTTCCGCGTCGGCGACCGGGTCACCGTGCTGCCCTCGGGCCGTACGACGACGATCACCGGGATCGATCTGCTGGGCACGCCGGTCGACGTGGCGTGGACGCCGCAGTCGGTGACGCTGCTGCTCGCCGACGACCTGGACATCTCGCGCGGCGACCTGATCGCCCCGGCCCCGGACGCCCCGGCCACCAGCCAGGACATCGAGGCGACCGTCTGCCACGTGGCCGACCAGCCGCTGACGGTGGGCCACCGGGTGCTGCTCAAGCACGGCACCCGTACGGTCAAGGCGCTGGTCAAGGACATCCCGTCCCGGCTGACGCTGGACGACCTGTCCCTGCACCCGCACCCCGGCACGCTGGCCGCCAACGACATCGGCCGGGTGAAGATCCGTACCGCCGAGCCGCTCCCGGCCGACGCGTACGCCGACTCGCGGCGCACCGGTTCGTTCATCCTGATCGATCCGTCCGACGGCACCACCCTCACCGCCGGAATGGTCGGCGAGTCCTTCGCCGCGCCCGAGCCGGTGAAGTCCGACGCCGACGAGGGCTGGGACTTCTGAGATGACCGGGGTCGACATCTTCGCGACGTTCGCCAAGGAGGGCGGCCGCATCGGCAGCGGCGCCCTCGGCAGCGGGACGGGCGGGGTCGCGCGATGTGCGCGATGACGTACGCGCACTGCCTGCGCGCCCTCACCCCCCACCCGCGTCACCGAAGACCTGTCGACCTCCCGGCCACGGCGTGAAGAGACCGTGACCGCCGGGCCAACGAGAGGACCACCTCCCGTGCCTGCCAAACGATCCCTCCGTGTCCCGCGCCCGCGCAGGGGCGTCACCGTGCTCGCCGTCCTGCCCCTGCTGACACTGGCCGCCTGCGGCTACGGCTCGAAAGCCGACTCCGACGAGGGGACGAAGGTTGCCGCCGACGCGAAGAAGACGGACGGTCTCGACTCCGTACGCATCGGCTACTTCGGCAATCTGACCCACGCCACCGCCCTGGTCGGCAACCAGAAGGGCTTCTTCCAGAAGGAGTTGGGCGCGACGAAGGCGAAGTACGCCGTCTTCAACGCGGGCCCCTCCGAGATCGAGGCGCTGAACTCCGGCTCCGTGGACATCGGCTGGCTCGGCCCCTCGCCCGCGATCAACGGGTACACCAAGTCGGGCGGCAAGAGCCTGAAGATCGTCTCGGGTTCGGCCTCGGGCGGCGTCAAGCTGGTGGTCAACCCGAAGAAGGTCACGTCGCTCAAGGACCTCAAGGGCAAGAAGATCGCCACCCCGCAGCTCGGCAACACCCAGGACGTGGCGTTCCTCAACTGGATCGCCGAACAGGGCTGGAAGGTCGACGCGCAGAGCGGCAAGGGCGACGTCACGGTCGTGCGCAGCGACAACAAGGTGACCCCGGACGCGTTCAAGGCCGGTTCGCTGGACGGCGCGTGGGTGCCGGAGCCGACCGCGTCGAAGCTGGTCGCCGAGGGCGGCAAGGTGCTGCTGGACGAGTCGACGCTGTGGCCGGACGAGAAGTTCGTCATCACCAACGTGGTGGTGCGGGCGGAGTTCCTCAAGGAGCACCCCAAGGCCGTCGAGGCGGTGCTGAGGGCGTCGGTCGAGACCAACAAGTGGATCAACGCCAACCCGGACGCGGCGAAGGCCGCGGCCAACAAGCAGCTGGAGAAGGACTCCGGCAAGGCGCTGCCGGCCGATGTCCTGGACCCGGCGTGGAAGTCCATCAGGATCCTCGACGATCCGCTGGCCGCCACGCTGAACAGCGAGGCGGACCACGCGGTCAAGGCCGGTCTGCTGGAGAAGCCCGACCTGGACGGCATCTACGACCTCACGCTTCTGAACAAGGTCCTGAAGGCGGAGGGCGGGGACACGGTCGACGCCGCCGGACTCGGCACCCAGTGATCCGTGTCCCCGGCCGACCCCGTATCCCGGCCCGTTCCCAGGAGGTGACGACCATGGCCACGACCACGCTCGCCAAGACCGCCGACGACGAGGCGGTGGCGCACGCCGCCCGTATCGAGCATGTCTCGAAGTCCTTCGCCGGACCCACCGGGCGGCAGCTCGTCCTGGACGACATCAGTCTCGATGTCGCGCCGGGCGAGTTCGTCACCCTCCTGGGGGCGTCGGGCTGCGGCAAGTCCACACTGCTCAACCTGGTGGCGGGGCTCGACGCCCCGTCCTCGGGTGCCCTCACGACCGACGGCCGCCCGGCGCTGATGTTCCAGGAGCACGCCCTGTTCCCCTGGCTGACGGCCGGGAAGAACATCGAACTGGCCCTGCGGCTGCGCGGGGTGCCCAAGGCGGACCGCCGCGAACGGGCCGAGGAGCTGCTCGGGCTCGTCCGGCTCAAGGGGGCGCACGGCAAGCGGGTGCACGAGCTGTCCGGCGGCATGCGGCAGCGGGTGGCGCTGGCCCGCGCGCTCGCCCAGGACAGCAGACTGCTGCTGATGGACGAGCCGTTCGCCGCGCTCGACGCCATCACCCGGGACGTGCTGCACGACGAACTGACCCGCATCTGGGGCGAGACGGGGGTCTCCGTCCTGTTCGTCACGCACAACGTGCGCGAGGCGGTACGGCTCGCGCAGCGCGTCGTGCTGCTGTCGTCGCGGCCGGGGCGGGTGGCCCGCCAGTGGACGGTGGACATCCCGCAGCCGCGCCGCATCGAGGACGCGCCCGTGGCGGAACTCTCCGTCGAGATCACCGAAGTCCTGCGTGGGGAGATCCGCCGTCATGGCCGGCACTGAGACGACGACGGACACGGACGAGGCCCGTGCGGGGCTGGCCGGTGTCGAGGCCGGCCTGGACGCGCTGGAGTCCGCCTCCTCCGGCCGGCCGCCGCTGCGCCGCACCCTGATCGACAAGGTTCTGCCGCCGGTCGTCGCCGTGGCGCTGGTCCTGGCGCTCTGGCAGGCGCTGATCACCTTCGAGGTCGTCGACGACCCGACGAAGCTGCCCTCGCCGTCCGCGGTGTGGGGCGAGGTGCGCGACGCCTGGCTCGAGGGGAATCTCCTCGGCTACATCTGGACCAGCGTCTCGCGCGGTCTGCTCGGCTTCCTCTTCGCGCTGGTCATCGGCACCCCGCTGGGGCTGCTCGTGGCGCGGGTGAAGTTCGTGCGGGCGGCGATCGGCCCGATCCTGTCCGGGCTCCAGTCGCTGCCGTCGGTGGCGTGGGTGCCGCCGGCCGTGATCTGGCTGGGCCTGGACAACTCGATGATGTACGCGGTGATCCTGCTCGGCGCGGTGCCCTCCATCGCCAACGGCCTGGTCTCGGGCGTCGACCAGGTGCCCCCGCTGTTCCTGCGGGCGGGCCGCACCCTGGGCGCGACGGGGCTGCGGGGCACCTGGCACATCGTGCTCCCGGCGGCGCTGCCGGGGTATGTGGCAGGCTTGAAGCAGGGCTGGGCGTTCTCCTGGCGGTCGCTGATGGCCGCGGAGATCATCGCGTCCTTCCCCGACCTCGGCGTCGGGCTCGGCCAGCTCCTGGAGAACGGCCGCAACGC
This sequence comes from Streptomyces sp. NBC_00670, assembly GCF_036226765.1. Lineage (NCBI taxonomy): Bacteria > Bacillati > Actinomycetota > Actinomycetes > Kitasatosporales > Streptomycetaceae > Streptomyces > Streptomyces sp. NBC_00670. The sequence continues at coordinate 5,930,919 of NZ_CP109017.1, read as the reverse complement.
CAGCGACATGTCGATGGTGTTCGAGGCCATCCTGCTCATCCTGATCGTCGGTGTCGCCATCGACCTGCTGATCTTCAGTCCGCTGGAGCGGTGGGTACTGCGCAGCCGCGGCCTCCTGGTGAGGAACTGAACCCCCATGAACGCCAACCCGGTCCTCCTCGTCATCGCCCACGGCAGCCGCGATCCGCGGCACGCCGCGACCGTGCACGCCCTGGTGCGACGGGTACGGTCGCTGCGGCCGGGGGTGCGGGTGGAGACGGGCTTCCTCGACTTCAACGTGCCCTCCGTGCGGGGTGTGCTGGAGTCGCTGGCGGCGGAGGGTGTACGGGACGTGGTGGCGCTGCCGCTGCTGCTCACCCGGGCGTTCCATGCCAAGTCCGACATCCCGGCGGTGCTGCGGCAGGCGCCGGGGGGCCTGGCGGTGCGGCAGGCGGAGGTGCTGGGGCCCTCGCCGCTGCTGCTCGCGGGGCTCGAACGGCGGTTGTACGAGGCGGGGCTCGACCCCGCCGACAGAGCCTCGACCGGGGTCGTGCTGGCCTCGGCGGGGTCCAGTGACCCGGAGGCGATCGCAGTGATCGCAGAAATCGCGCGGGAGTGGCGGCACACCGGTTGGTGCGCCGTGCGGCCTGCGTTCGCCTCCGCGGAGTTGCCGCGCACGGAGGGGGTGGTGCGGGAGCTTCGAGCGGCGGGGTGTCGCCGGGTGGCCGTCGCCCCCTACGTCCTCGCGCCGGGCCGCCTCCCGGACCGGATCGCGCGGGGCGCGGCCGGGGCGGACGTCCTGGCCGGCGTCCTGGGCCCGTCCCCGGAGGTCGCCGAGCTCCTCCTGCACCGCTACGACGAGGCAACGCTGCCGCACCTGTCCGCCGTGGGTGCGTGACCGCATTTCCCTCGCCCCCGCCGCCCCTACCCGTCCCATCCCTACAAGGGGCTCCGCCCCTTGGACCCCGGGAGAGCTCGGGTGGGTGAGGTGCGTTGGCGGGTGCGGGTGGGTGGTGACTTCTCGCGCAGTTCCCCGCGCCCCTGTCAGGGGCGCGGGGAACTGCGCAATCTTTTAGGGGGTCCGGGGGCGGAGCCCCCGAGGTTGGGACGGGTAGGGGCGGCGGGGGCGAGAAACAAGATCGGTTGGCTCAGGCGGAGGTCATGGCTTCCAGTTTGCGGACCGTGTTCCAGTTGCGGGTCGTGACGACGGCATCCCCCACCACCCGCCGGGACGACAACGCCACCGCCAGCTTCGAGCGGCCCAGCCCTTCCGGCGCGTACAGGTACAGCACCCTGTCCCCGAGCCGGTAGTCCTCCGGCAGGAACCCCTCCCGCCCCACCGACGCGAAGCGCCCCTCGTCCACCGGTACGGAGAAGAACGTCGCGTGGAGCTGCTTCCCCTCCAGCCGCTCCGCGGGAAACGGGCACGCCTCCCGCACGCCCCGCAGATACGCATGGTCACGGACGAGCACGTCCACCCCGAACCCGAACCGTTCGCGGATCGCCCCCGCCAGCTCCGCCGCCAGCGACTCCTCGTCCCCCCGCTCCGCCGTGAACACCGCCTGCCCGCTCTGCAGATACGTCCGCACGCCCCCGTGCCCCAACTCCCCCATCAGCGCCCGCAGCTCGGCCATCGGCAGCTTCCTGCTGCCACCCACATTGATCCCGCGCAGCAGCGCGGCGTACGTCGTCGTCCGCCCAGTCATGCGCCCACCCTAGAGCCGCCGACCCTGACCCCCGCCCCCGACGAAACCCTTACGTGTAGGGGCCAGCCTCCTCCCTCGTGGGGAGGGCCATGCGGTCCGAACGATGGAGGAAGCGCCCGCAGGGTTCACCGGACAGTACGAAGAGACGCTCTTACGCGGCACATACCTTCGAAGCACCAGGTGACGGCAGGGGGCCGCCACCACGCACAAGGGGGCTGGCCCGTCATGGGAAACGGCAACACGCGGGTGCGGGGCGTCGCCGCCCGCGCCGGCGGCTGGAGCGCTCGGCACCGATGGGCCGCCGTCGGCATCTGGGTACTGTTCGTCGTCGTGGCGATGGGGCTCGGGTCGGTGGCGGGCCGGGTCGACGTCAAGGAAAGCGATCAGCTGAGCGGTGAGACGCACACCGCCGCACGGATCCTCGAGGACGCCGGCATCGACGAACCGGCGAGCGAGACCGTGCTGGTGCAGGCGAAGGACGACGGTACCAAGGCCACGGACCCGGCCTTCCGCGCCGCCGTCACCGACGTCGTCAAGGCGGTCGAGGGCACCGGCAGGGTGACGGACGTGGCCTCGCCGTACGACACGAAGACGATCTCCAAGGACGGCCGCAGCGCGCTCGTCCAGTTCGACATGCGCGGCGACGCCGACACCGCGGGCGAGCGGGTCGAACCGGTCCTCGACGCGGTGCAGGACGTCCAGGAGGACCACTCGTCGCTGCGGGTCGAGGAGATCGGCGGCGCGAGCATGCAGAAGACGTTCGACGACGCCTTCGGCAGCGACTTCCAGCAGGCGGAGTTCTCCGCCGTCCCCGTCGCGCTCGGCATCCTGCTGATCGCGTTCGGCGCGCTGGTCGCGGCGCTGCTGCCGGTGGCGCTGTCGATCACGGCGATCATCGCGACGATGGGTCTGATGGGTGTCGTCAGCCATCTGGTGCCGATGAGCGACACCGCCAACTCGGTGATGCTGCTGGTGGGTCTGGCCGTCGGCGTCGACTACTGCCTGTTCTATCTGCGCCGGGAACGCGAGGAGCGGATGGCGGGCCGGGACCCGGAGACCGCGCTGCGGATCGCCGCCGCGACCAGTGGCCGCGCGATCGTCGTCTCCGGCGTCACGGTGTGCGTGGCGATGGCGGGCATGCTGTTCACCGGGATCGCCGAGTTCAAGGCGATGGGTCTGGCCTCGCTGATGGTGGTGGCGGTCGCCATGGTCGGCTCCGTCACCGTGCTGCCCGCGCTGCTGTCGCTGCTGGGCGAGCGGGTGGAGAAGGGACGCATCCCGTACCTCAACCCCGAGGCCAAGCAGCGCCGGGCGGCGCGCAAGGGCCGTCGTATCGAGGACGGTTCGCGGTTCTGGGGCGCGGTGCTGCGGGTGGTGCTGGCCAGGCCGGCCGTCTCGCTGGTGGTCGCGGCCGGGGCGCTGCTGGCGATCGCCGCGCCCGCGCTGGGCATGAAGACGCAGAACCTCACCCTGGACCAGGAGTTCGGCGACTCGCTGCCGATCGTCGCCACGTACAACCGGGTCAACGACGCCTTCCCGGGCGGTTCGGACCCGGCCGAGGTGGTCGTCAAGGCGAAGGACATCGGCGCCCCCGAGGTGCGGTCCGCGCTCGACGACTTCCGGGAGCGGGCGGTGAGTTCGGGCGCCTCGCGCGGCCCGGTCGAGGTCAAGGTCGACGACGCGCGGAACCTCGCCCTGGTGTACGTCCCGCTGGTCGGCGGCTCCGACCTGGACAAGGCGGGCGCGTCCCTGGACATGCTGCGCGACGAGGTGCGCCCCGCCACGCTCGGCAAGGTCGACGGGGTCCAGGCGCCCATCACCGGTCAGGTGGCCGGGTCCAAGGACTTCAACGACCAGCTCGCGGGAGCCGTCGTCCCGGTCTTCGCGTTCGTCGTGGTCTTCGCCTTCGTGCTGATGCTGCTGTCGTTCCGCTCGCTGACGGTGGCGATCACGTCGATCCTGCTCAACCTGCTGTCGGTGGGCGCGGCCTACGGCATCCTCGTCGCCGTCTTCCAGCACGGCTGGGGCGCGTCGCTGGTGGGCGCGGAGGGTGTGGGCGCCATCATCACCTGGCTGCCGCTGTTCCTCTTCGTGATCCTGTTCGGGCTGAGCATGGACTACCACGTGTTCGTGGTCTCCCGGATCCGCGAGGCGCGGCTGCGCGGCCGGACGACGCGGGAGGCGATCACGCACGGTGTGGTCACCACGGCGGGCGTCGTCACCAGCGCCGCGGTCATCATGGTCGCCGTGTTCGCGATCTTCGGCACGCTGTCGATGCAGTCCATGAAGCAGATGGGCGTGGGCCTGGCGGCGGCCGTCCTGATCGACGCGACGATCATCCGGGGCGTGCTGCTCCCGGCGGTGATGGCGCTGCTGGGCGAGCGCAACTGGTACTTCCCGAAGTGGCTGCGCCGGCTGCCCGACCTCACCCACGACGAGTCGGATCCGGAGCCGGTGGCGCCGGCCCGGCCGGCGGCGGTCGAGGGCGAGACGGTCAGGCTCTGAGGCCGGACGGCGACGGAAACGGGGCGGGGCCGGGGTGGATGTCCACCCCGGCCCCGCCCCGTCGTGCGTGCGGCTCAGACGCCGTGGGCCGCGGCGCCGTGGGACGCCGGGTCCTGCGCCGTCGCCCCGTCCGCCGTCGCCTCGTCGTGCGCCACCGGTCCCTGTGCGGCCGCGGCTTCCTGGGCGGCGGCCTCGCGGGCCTCCGCCTCGCGGTCGAAGGAGTCGATGGTGCGGGCGAAGTCGCGCGTCGACAGCAGCAGCTTGTAGACGATGGCGAGTTCGAAGACCAGCAGCAGGGCACCGGCGACGATCGTCGTCGGGATGACCGCGTTGATCAGCGGGCCGACGATGAACACGCCCATCTGGAACTCGATGCCGCTCACCAGGTGCGTACGGATGCGGTGGCGCAGCAGGAAGGAGCGGAACCGCAGGTACGCCGGGAAGCGGTGGCGGAACTCCTGGTGCAGGTCGATGACCCGGGCGTTGCGCGGCACGGCCGGGACGGTGCCCTCGGCGGGCTCCGCTTCGGTCCCGTCCGTGGCCCCTGCGCTCTCGGCGCCCTCGGCCGCGGGCTCGCCGGGGGTACGGGGGGCGGGGATGTGCGCGCCGACGGCGTCGGTACCGGAGGCGGCCGGTACGGCGGCGCCGGTGACCGGCGTGCCGTCCTGCACTTCGGCCTCGGCCAGGAGCGCGGCGCCCTGCGCCTCGGTCAGCAGCCCGTCGTTCTCGGCGGTCAGGGCACGGGTGCCCTCCTCGGCGGCGCGGCGCAGGTCCTGCTCGATGTCCGCCGCGGGGTTGTCCCGCAGCAGGTCCTCCATGAAGGCGACCTGGGAGGCGTTCTCGGCCCGCCGGGCGGCACGCAGCCGGGCCTTGATCTGCTTGCGCATGGTGTGCCGGGTCTTGAATATCTCGAGCGAGTTGAGGTACCTCAGCCCGTCGAGGAAGATCACCGCGGCGGCGAGCCAGATGTAGAGCGTGTCGTCGGTGCGGTGGTACTGACCGGCCATCAGGGCGACGGCGCAGGCCATGACGCGGACGCGGTCGAAGATGTAGTCGAGCCAGGCGCCGAAGACCGAGCCCTGGCCGGTGAGCCGGGCGACCTTGCCGTCCATGCAGTCCAGGATGAAGCTGACGTGGTAGACGACGGCGCCGATGATCAGCCACTGCCAGTCACCCTGAAGGAAGCAGCCCGCCGCGACGAGTCCGAGCAGCAGCGCGCCCCAGGTGATCTGGTTCGGTGTGATCCGCGTCCGCTTCGCGACCAGCCGCACGAGGGGTGTGGCGACCGGGTCGACGAGGAGGACGGTCCACCACGCGTCCCGCTTCTTCTGGACGAGACGGCGCACCTCGGCGAGGTCGGGCACGTCCCGGTTTTTCGATGGCATGGGCCAACTCCCTGGCTTTCGATCGGAGTTCATCCCACGTTAAGAACGCTCTTACCGAGAGTGCAAGATTTGGTGAGTACAACCTTCCGCGGGGGGTAACCGTCGAACGCTTCGGACGGGTCGATACCCATGTCAGGTGGGGCCCGCGTTATCCGAGCGTTATGAAGTGACCCGACCGTGATGTGAAGTCCGCCGGTCTTTCACCGGGTGCGGGGAACCGTTCCCCGCGGAATTCCCTCGGCCCTGCCCGGCCACCGCGAAATGCGACACTTGCCGACACGGGAATGATCACAGAAGGCGAGTCGGAGGCGGTGGCGGGCGATGGACGAGGCGCGGGCGCGGGAGGTACTGGCCGAGGCGGGCGTGCTGTCCGGCACGGGTTCGGCCGGGGGGTCGGTTGCGGGTGGTCCGTCTCGGGGTTCGGCGGCGCGGGAGGCGCGGCTCCTCGCGCTCGGCGAGAACGCGGTGTTCGCCGCCGGTGACCTGGTGGTCAAGGTCGGCCGCGACGACCCGGACCTGCCCGCCCGCGCCCGCCGCGAGGTGGCCGTCGCCGCGTGGCTCGCCGACGCGGGCGTGCCGGCGGTGCGGGCCGCCGTGCCGGAGGCGCTGCTGGTCGAGGGCCATCCGGTGACCGTGTGGCACCGGCTGCCGGACGCGGTCCGGCCGGCCGGACCGGCCGATCTGGCGGTACTGCTGCGGCAGGTGCACGCCCTGCCCGACCCCGGCTTCGCGCTGCCGCGCCGGGAACTGCTGGGCGGGGTCGAGCGCTGGCTGCGGCTCGCGGGGGACGCGATCGATCCGGCGGACGCGGCGTATCTGCGCGAGCGCCGGGACGGGTTCGCGGCGGCCGAGGCCGCGCTCGTCCCGCGGCTGCCGCCGGGGCCGATCCACGGGGACGCGCTGCCGCGCAATGTCCATGTGGGGCCGGACGGGCCGGTGCTGGTGGATCTGGAGACGTTCTCCACGGACCTGCGGGAGCACGACCTGGTGGTGATGGCGCTGTCGCGCGACCGGTACGGGTTGGGGGGTGAGGCGTACGACGCCTTCGCCCGGGAGTACGGGTGGGACGTGCGGGAGTGGGAGGGGTGTGCGGTGTTGCGGGGGGCGCGGGAGACGGCGAGCTGTGCGTGGGTGGCGCAGCATGCGCCGGCGAACGCGGCGGCGCGCGAGGAGTTCGCCCGCCGGGTGCGCTCGCTGCGCGACGGGGCTGCCGACGTGCGGTGGTATCCGTTCTGAGTTTCCTCGCCCCCGCCGCCCCTGCCCTCCCCCAGGCTCTCAACCTCTCCCCCAAGCTATCGGCTGCGGGCAGTCGTGCCGCTGCCGTGACGGTCACCCGGGGTTACCCGCACGAATAGCCCGTGCCGCTCGTTCCAGCTCCGTCAGTACCGTGCGTACCGCCGCCCGCGCCGCCCGTTCCGGGCGGTGCAGTGCGTCGACGTGGCGGCGGGCCCGTACGCCGCCGAGGGTGCGTAGGACCACCTCCGGGTGCGACCGCCCGGTCCAGCGGGGCATCAGCGCGATGCCTCCCCCCCGCCGCCACCAGCTCCGCCGCCACCGCGAAGTCGTTGATCCGGTGCGCCGGCCGCAGCCGCCGCCCGGCCGCCGCCGCGACCGCCTCGACCGTGGCCAGCACCGGGAACCCGTCGTGCACGGTGATCCATGGCTCGTCGGCCACGTCGTCCGGGTACAGCACGTCCCGCGCGGCCAGCGGATGCCCGGTGGGCAGCGCCACGTCGAGCGGCTCCCGCAGCAGCGTGGTCGCGGTGACCGTGCGTGGCCACGGCGGCGCGTGGTCCAGACGGTGTGCGAGGACCAGGTCGTACGTCCGGGTGAGCCGCGGGAAGTCCTCCTGCGGTACGTCCTCGTCGGCGAGCGCGAGCGCCGGCGCCCGCCCGCCCGGTGCCGCCAGGCCCCGCAGCAGCAGCGGGAAGAACGCCGACGCGGCGCTGTGGAACGCCGCCACCGACACCTCCCCGTCGGGCCGGTCGAGAAAGTCGTCGACCGTGTGCCGTGCCCTGGCCAGGGCCGACTCCACCCCGATCGCCGCCTCCGCCAGCGCCTGCCCGGCGTCGGTGAGCACCAGCCGCCGGCCCTCGCGCTCGGTGAGCGGCACCGGGATCGCCCGCTGCAGCAGCCGCAGCTGCTGGGAGATCGCCGACGGGGTCACCAGGAGCGCCTCGGCGACCGCCGTGACACTACCCAGTTCGCCCAGCTCCCGCAGGATGCGCAGCTGCCGTTCGTCCATGGTGGCCAGTGTAGGGACGTTGTAGGGGCGCTAAAAGATCGTTGAAGAAGGTGGGTCTGGGCTTCAGCGACCTGCTCGGGCACGGTGGACCGGTGACCGACGCCCGCCGCACCGATGCGGTACTCCTCCTGGTCGCGCTCGTGTGGGGTTCCAGTTATCTCTCCGCCCGTTCCGCCACCCTCCTGCTGCCCGTCCTCCTCGTCCTCTTCGTCCGGTACGCGCTCTCCGCGCTCGCCTGTCTCGCCCTGATCTCCGCCGGCCGGGGCCCGCGCCGCTGGAGCCGGGCGGAGCTGCGGGCCGGGGTGCCGCTGGGGGTGACCCAGGCGGCCGTCCTGCTCGTGGAGACATATGGCGTCGCCCACACCAGCGCCGCCAACGCCGGGCTCCTCATCAGCCTGACCATCGTGCTCACCCCGCTCCTCGACCGGGTGGGCCGACGCGGTGGTGGTCCGCCGCCCGCCTTCCTCGCCGCGTGCGGGCTGTGCGTGGTGGCCGTGGGGCTGCTGATGTCGGCGGGCGGGCTGCACGCGCCCCGCTCCGGCGATCTGCTGATCCTGGGGGCGGCCGTGATCCGTGCGGGCCATGTCGTCCTGGTCGGCCGGCTCACCGCGCGCCGTCCGGTCCGGCCGCTGCATCTGACGGCCGTGCAGACGCTTGTCGGCTCCCTTCTGTTCCTGGTTCCCGCCGCTCGTGACCTGCCCGTCCTCGCGCACACCGGGCCCGGCGCCTGGGCCCAGCTGGTCTATCTCGCCCTGTTCTGCAGTGTGTTCGCGTTCCTGGCGCAGACGTGGGCGGTGCAGCGGACGTCCGCGGGACGGGCGAGTCTGCTGCTGGGGACCGAGCCGGTGTGGGCGGCGGCGGTGGGGATCGCCCTCGGGGGCGACCGCCTCACGCCGCTCATGGCGGTGGGTGCGGTGCTGATGGTCGCCGGCACGTACTGGGGCCAGGCGGTGGAACGCGCCCACCGTACGGCCGGCGCGGGCCCGAGCCCCGCAAGGGGCGCGGGGAACGGCGCGCTCAGCCACACGCAACCGGCAGCCGCCAACGAACCCTTCGTACCGAGCCAGAAGGCGCCCCGCAGCGGGGTGCAGCGCGCTGCCCGCAGCTAGGCAGCTCGGCGGCTCGGCGGCTACGCGGCCACCGGCTCCCGGAGGGGCCAGCGGCCGTCGACCACCGCGTCGTCCGCGCCCTTGCGGCGCAGGAACGACTCGAAGTCCGCCGCCCAGTCCGCGTACCACTCGATCTGGTGGGCGTGGAGTTCCGCCGGGGTGAGGGACGCTATCTTCGGGTGGCGGTCGGCTATCGCCGTCGCCAGCCGGGCCGCGGCCACCGCGTCCGCCGTCGCGTCGTGCGCGGCGTCGAGGACGACGCCGTACTCCCCGCAGACCGCCTCCAGGTTCCGCTTGCCGCGCCGGTAGCGGTCGACCCGGCGGTCGATGGTGTAGGGGTCGACGACGGGCGCCGGATCCGCACCGCCCAGCCGCTCCCGCAGCGACGGCAGCCCGTGGCGCCGCAACTCCGCGCTGAGCAGCGTGAGGTCGAAGGCCGCGTTGTAGGCGACGACCGGGACCCCGGCGCGCCAGTGGCCGGCCAGGACCTCGGCGATCGCGTCGGCCACCCGGTCCGGCGGGGCGCCCTCGGCCGTCGCGCGCTCGTTGGTGATGCCGTGCACGGCGATGGCGTCCTCGGGGATCTCCACGCCCGGGTCGGCCAGCCACTGCCGGTGTCCCAGCCGCTCCCCGTTCCTGACCTCGATCACCGCCCCGGTGACGATGCGTGCCTCGTGCGGATCCGTGCCCGTCGTCTCCAGATCGAAGCCGACCAGCAGCTCCCGGTGCCAGGCCATGGCGATCCCCCTTCGTGGTGGTGCGTTCCCCCAGTGCTCCTCACCTTCGCATGCCCCACTGACAATCCGAACACGGGATTCCGCTTACCGGCCCCGACGGAGCGCCACAAGCCCGCCCTTCGGGGGCACTCAGGACACCGGACGCGAATCCGCCCAGGACGTCTCGAACTCCTCCCGGTAGGTGGGGAAGAGCCCGCCGTCCAGCACGTCGTCCGCCTTCACCACCCGCCCGGCGCCGCGCAGCACCATCACCGGCGTCTCCATGCCGCGGGCGCCCCGCAGATAGGACTGCACCACCGCGATGCCGTCGGAGCCGTCGCCGTCGACCAGGTAGGCGGAGAAGCGGGGGGTGTCGTCGTAGACCTGGATCTGGAAGGCGTCGGGGTCGCGCAGCCGGGAGCGCACGCGCCGCATGTGCAGGATGTTCATCTCCACCGAGCGCCCCAGTTCGCCCCGTTTCATCCCCAGTTCGCGTTCGCGGCGCTTGACCGCGCTGGAGGCGGGGTTGAGGAACAGCAGCCGTACCCGGGTGCCGGACTCGGCGAGCCGGACCAGCCGTCGGCCGGAGAAGTTCTGTACCAGGAGGTTGAGCCCGATGCCGACGGCGTCGAGCCGGCGGGCGGAGCCGAAGATGTCCTCGGCGGGGAACTGGCGCAGCAGCCGCACCCGGTCGGGGTGGACGGCGACCACGTCGGCGTACCGGTCGCCGACCAGGTCCTCGACGGCGTCGACGGGCAGCCGGCGGGCGGAGGGCACGTCGCTGCCCGCGCCGAGGATCTCCAGGAGCCGGGCGGAGGCGCGTTCGGCCTGGGCGAGCACGGCCTCGGACAGGGCCCGGTTGCGGGAGACGACGTTGCGCGTCACCTCCAGCTCGTCCAGGGCGAGTTCGACGTCGCGGCGCTCGTCCAGGTACGGCTCGAAGCAGGGCCAGTGCTGCACCATCAGCTCGCGCAGCTGGGGCAGGGTGAGGAAGCTGAGCACGTTGTCGTCGGCCGGGTCGAGGAGATAGCCCTTGCGGCGGCTCACCTCCCGTACGGCGACGGCCCGTTGCACCCACTCCTGGCCGGCCGGCCCGGCCGCGGCGACGACCCAGTCGTCGCCGTGGACGGGTTCGTAGATCGGGCGCAGCACGGCGGCCACGACCGCGCGCAGCCGCTGCTCGACCAGGTTCAGCCAGATGTAGGCCCGGCCGGCCCGCTGGGCGCGGGTGCGCACCTCGTGCCAGGCGTCGGCGTTCCAGTCCAGCTCCGGGCCGATGGAGCCGCGCTCCATCGGCCTGGCCAGCGACACCGCGCCGGGTGGGACGTCCGCGGAGTTGCCGCCCCGATCCTCGTGACCCTCGTCACCAGGAGGCAGCTCCAGCCCTCCCGAGCCCACCCGTGCACCGCCTTCCGTTCCCCCGTGGAAAACCCGTCCCAACGATCAAGGAAGGGTACTCCGGGACCGGTCGGCGGTGCAGCCGGATGGACAGGGTTCGTTTCTCAACCACCCGATCCGTAATCGCCGTTCTGATCGGCGAGTTCGGCCGGAGTGAGCGGGTTCATGGCCGTCACGTCGCGCGGGGCGAGGGAGAAGCCCTGCCAGTGCACGGGCATGGGCTGCTGGTCCTCGTCGCGGGCGACGTGGTGGAAGCCGACGTTGACCCAGACGATGGGGTGCTTGAGGGTCTCCCCGTTGACCCACTTGTCGACCGACTTCCCGGCCCCCGAGCCGCAGTTGCGCAGGTTGTCGCTGGCGAACTGCTCGCACTTCTTGTACTGGGTGAAGTAGACGTCGTGCTTGGTGTAGCTGCGGCCCGGGTACTTGGCGCTGGGCCCGGGGACGATCTCGTAGCTGCGCGCGTGCTGGTCCTTGTTCTTGCCGCTCTGGCTGACCACGCGCCACCAGCGCATGTTCGCGGCGTCGCCCGCGAGTTCCTTGGTGACCTTGGTGCGGGTGGTCCTGTTGGTGGGGCCCTCGTCGCCGCTCGCGGCCGCGGTGACCTTGGAGTCGTACTGCTCGACCTTGGCCTTGGAGGAGCCGTCGAGGGCGAAGTTGAGCCGCCAGAAGACGTTGTGGCTGTGGCTGGTGGCGTAGGCGCGGGCGCCCTTGCCGAGCGGCCAGCCGCGGTCGTCGGTGGCGTTGTAGTCGCCGGGTGCGAGGGTGCCGGTGGCGCCGACGTTCATGTGGATGGTGCCGTCGTCCTGGAACCGCCACTCGGTGATGTACTCGTACCAGCCGGTCTGGTTGACGGTGTAGACGAGCAGGTCCTTGCCCTGCTGCTGGAACACCTTGTTCCCGGTGTCGGCCTGCATGCGGTAGGCGTGGCCGCGGGCGCGGGTGGTGGTGCACAGGCCCTTGACATTCTCGTGCTCGGGGTCCCAGGCCTCGGGCACCTTGACGGTCTTGATGGTGCCGCCGGGGCACTCCCCGGGCGCCATCTCCATCAGGCCCTGGCCGAAGCCGGCGCCGGTGACGTCGCTGTACTCGGCCGAGCCGTCGTCGTAGGGGACGTGGATCTGGGCGAGCTTGGCGGTGGAGAGCACCTTGATCGGGGCGCTCTCGCCGGGGGGCTGGTAGGAGACGTCGGAGAGGACGAGTCCGGCCTCGGCCTCGTAGCTCCAGCACATCCGCCAGGTGGTCCCGGTGGAGAGCTTCTGTTCGATCCGGTAGGCGGAGCTGCAGTCCTCGGTCGCCGTGGGGGCGTTCCTGGGCTGGGCGGCGGGCTGTGCGGCGGCGGGGCCGGCGGCCGAGGTCCAGCCGGCCGCGAGCGCGGCCACCGACAGGCCGACCGCGGCCCGCCTGCGGGCACCGCTGATTCTGTTCACGCGCATGACGAGATGACTCCTTGCCATCAGCAGAGAAGCTGGGGAAGAGAGAAGAGATACGGAGACGGGTGCGGACCGGCCGCTTGGTCGGTGCGGACCGGCCACCCCGGTCACTGCAGCTTGGCGACCTTGCGGGTGCTGAGGTCGATGATCAGAGCGCGGCTGTCGATCCACGGGCCGTTCTTCACCTTCGGGAAGAGCCGCACGCAGCGGTGCTCGCCGCACTTGTCGAGCGCGGCCGGCCGGACGCCCGGCGTGGCGCGGTAGACCATGCTGTCCAGCCTGAGCTGGTCGGGCGAGGTCAACTTTTTGCCGGTGGCGTCCTTGTAGTCGGCCTTGAGCCCGGCACCGAGCGGGTCGGCGATCAGCAGCCTGGCCGCCTCCACCGTCTCGTCGTGGCTGAGCGGCGGCTGGACGCCGTGCTGGGTGCCGGTCGACTCGACCTTGCCGCTGTCGAGGTTGACGGTCCGGGTGACGAGCGTGTCGTTCTTGTAGTCGTAGTACGTGACGTCCGCGCGGCGCGGCGCGCTCGTGGAGTCCAGCTCGTTCTCGTCCGGCTCGGCGAGCTGCACGCTCAGCCGCTCCGGGCCGCGGTCGCCCTCGACGTTCTGGGTGCGGGCGAGCGACTGCGGGTTGCTCGCGATCCGCACCACCTCGGCGGTCTCGTCGTCGGTCAGCGGGTCGCTGCCGACGCCCTTCTTCCCCACGGCGGGCGCGTCCTCGACGACGCCGGGCGGTACGGCGGCCGCGTCGCCGGCCGCCCCCGCCCGGGCCGCCGAGCCGCTCGCCCCGCCCTCCCCGTTCCCGTTCCCGTTGCCGGACGCTCCCGCCGAGCCGGGCAGTGTGACGGCCAGCATCGCCGCCGTTCCCGCCACGGCGATGGCCGCGCCCGCCACCACCTTCCCCAGATGGCGGTGCACTTTCCTGCGCACATTTCCCCCTGCTCCCCCGGATCGCCCGGGAAGACAGTTCTGATTCCCCACTGGTTCGGCGTACTCCATAGGCGGCGTACGCACTGGTCGCCGGGTAAGAGGCGCGTAAGTCATGGGTGGTTCCCCCCTTTTCGGGGAAACTCGACGTGTCGACGCCCTAGGTCCGCTCGGCCTGGGCCCGGAACTACTGGAAGAGCGTGTCCATGCAGGTCTGGCCCGGAGAGGCATATCCCCTGGGCGCCACGTACGACGGCGCCGGCACCAACTTCGCGGTCTTCTCGGAGGCCGCCCAACGGATCGAGCTGTGTCTGCTGCACGACGACGGCTCCGAGACGGCCGTGGAGATGCGCGAGACCGACGCGTTCGTGCGCCACGCCTATCTGCCGGGCGTCATGCCGGGGCAGCGGTACGGCTACCGCGTGCACGGCCCCTACGCCCCCGAGCGCGGCCTGCGCTGCAACTCGGCGAAGCTGCTCCTCGACCCGTACGCGCGTGCGATCAGCGGGGCGGTCGACTGGGGGGAGGAGGTGTACGGCTACCACTTCGACGAGCCCGGCCGGCGCAACGACCTCGACTCGGCCCCGCACACCATGACCTCGGTCGTGGTCAACCCCTACTTCGACTGGGGCGACGACCGCCCGCCCCGGCACGGCTACCACGGCACGGTGATCTACGAGGCCCACGTCAAGGGCCTGACCATGCGCCACCCGGAGCTGCCGGAGGAGCTGCGCGGCACCTACGCGGCGCTCGCCCACCCGGCGATCATCGAACACCTGACGGAACTGGGTGTCACGGCGCTGGAGCTGATGCCCGTACACCAGTTCGTCAACGACCACCGTCTGGTCGACATGGGCCTCAACAACTACTGGGGCTACAACACCATCGGCTTCTTCGCCCCGCACAACGCCTACGCCTCCTGGGGCGACCGCGGCCAGCAGGTGCTGGAGTTCAAGTCGGCCGTCCGGGCGCTGCACGAGGCCGGCATCGAGGTCATCCTCGACGTCGTCTACAACCACACCGCCGAGGGCAACCACCTGGGGCCGACGCTCTCCTTCAAGGGCATCGACAACCCCTCGTACTACCGCCTCACCGACGACCCGCAGTACTACATGGACACCACCGGCACCGGGAACTCGCTGCTCATGCGGTCCCCGCACGTCCTGCAGCTGATCATGGACTCGCTGCGCTACTGGGTCACCGACATGCACGTCGACGGCTTCCGCTTCGACCTCGCCGCGACGCTGGCCCGGCAGTTCCACGAGGTCGACCGGCTGTCGTCCTTCTTCGACCTGGTCCAGCAGGACCCGGTCGTCTCCCAGGTGAAGCTGATCGCCGAGCCCTGGGACGTCGGCGAGGGCGGCTACCAGGTGGGCAACTTCCCGCCGCTGTGGACGGAGTGGAACGGCAAGTACCGGGACACCGTGCGCGACCTGTGGCGGGGCGAGCCGCGGGCGCTCGCCGAGTTCGCCTCCCGGCTCACCGGCTCCTCCGACCTCTACCAGGACGACGGCCGCCGCCCGCTGGCCTCGATCAACTTCGTCACCTGCCACGACGGCTTCACCCTGCACGACCTGGTCGCGTACAACGACAAGCACAACGACGCCAACGGCGAGGACAACCGGGACGGCGAGAGCCACAACCGCTCCTGGAACTGCGGCGCCGAGGGCGACACCGACGACCCGGACATCCTGGCCCTGCGCGGCCGGCAGATGCGGAACTTCATCGCCACGCTGATGCTCTCCCAGGGCGTGCCCATGCTCAGCCACGGCGACGAGCTGGCCCGCACGCAGAACGGCAACAACAACGCGTACTGCCAGGACAACGAGCTGTCCTGGGTGGACTGGCCGGAACCCGGCGAGAACAACGACCTGCTGGAGTTCACCCGCGCGATGGTCTGGCTGCGCCGCGACCACCCCGTCCTGCGCCGCCGCCGCTTCTTCCACGGCCGCCCCGTGGAGGGCACCCACGACGAGCTCTCGGACATCGCCTGGTTCACCCCCGAGGGCAACGAGATGACCCAGCAGGACTGGGACTCCGCCCAGGCCAGCGCCCTGACCGTGTTCCTCAACGGCGACGCCATCTCCGAACCGGGCCCCCGCGGCGAACGCATCCAGGACGACTCGTTCCTGCTGATGTTCAACGCGTACCACGAGCCCCTGGACTTCGAGGTCCCGGTGGGCCAGGGCGGCGAATGGCAGGTGGTGGTGGACACGTCCCGCCCCGAGGGCGTCCGCACAGGAGAAGGCCAGAAACTCAAAAAGGGCGACCACCTCACCCTCACGGACCGCAGCATGACGGTCCTGCACCGGGCCCCATAAGGGGCGCGGGGAACTGCGCAATCTTTTAGGGGGGTCCGGGGGCGCAGCCCCCGGGGACGGGAAGGGTAGGGGCGGCGGGGGCGAAAGAAGCTGGAGCCGCCCCACCCACTCGCCGCAGACACAAAACCCCGCATCGCGGGTACGTACGACCCCATGACACCTGAGCACCCCGCCTCACCGCCGCCCACGGCCACCTACCGCCTGCAACTGCAGCCCGGTTTCCCGTTCGCCGCAGCCGAGGCAACCATCCCCTACCTCGCCCCGCTCGGCGTCTCCCACCTCCACCTCTCCCCCGTCCTGGAGGCCACCCCCGGCTCCCTCCACGGCTACGACGTCGTCGACCACTCCCGCATCCGGGAGGAACTCGGCGGCGAGCCGGCCCTGCGCGCCCTCTCCGCGACGGCACGCGAGCACGGCCTCGGCCTGATCGTGGACATCGTCCCCAACCACATGGCGATGTCCCCGCGCCACAACCGCCCCCTGTGGGAGGTCCTGCGCGAGGGCCCGAAGTCGCCGTACGCACGCTGGTTCGACATCGACTGGGACGCGCAGGGCGGACAGCTCCTGCTCCCCGTCCTCGGCCATCCGCTCGGCGCCGAGATCGACCACCTCACCGTCGACGGCGACGTCCTGCGCTACTACGACCACGTCTTCCCGCTCCGCGAGGGCACCGCCGGACTGCCGCTGCCGCGGCTGATCGACGCCCAGTGGTACCGCCCCGCCTGGTGGCGGCTGGCCCGCACGGAGCTGAACTACCGGAGGTTCTTCAGCATCTCGGACCTCATCGGCGTCCGCGTGGAGGACCCGGAGGTCTTCCGGGCCACGCACGGGACGATCCTGCGGCTGCTCGACGAGGGCGTGATCGACGGCCTGCGGGTGGACCACCCGGACGGCCTCGCCGACCCCGACGCTTACCTGCGGCAACTGGACGAGGCGACCGGCGGCCGGTGGACCGTCGTCGAGAAGATCCTCGCCGACCGCGAGGTGCTGTCCCCCGCCTGGCCGGTGGCCGGCACCACCGGCTACGACGCCCTGCGCCGGATCGACGGCGTCCTCACCGACCCCGAGGGCGCCCGGGAACTGCTGGAGCGCTACCGCGCCTTCGCCGCCCCTGAGCCGGACGCCGGGGGCGACTGGGCGGCCACCGCGCGCCGGGCGGCGTACGAGACCGTCGACCACGAGCTGGCCACCGAGGTGGACCGGCTCACCCGGGTGGCGGCGCACGTCTGCGCCGGCGCGGCGGACCCCGCGCTGCGCGACCACGCCCCCTGGGCGCTGCGCACCGCGCTGCGCGAGCTGCTGGTCCGCATGGAGGTCTACCGGCCCTACGACTCCACCGACGCCGAGGCGGTCCTGACCGAGGAGGCCGCCGCCGAGGCCCGTACCGCCTTCCGGGTGGCGGAGGAGGCGCACGCGGTGAGCGTCGTGCGGGACCTGGCGCTGGGGCGGGCCGGGGACGGACCCGGGCACGAGGAGTTCCGCACCCGGTTCGCGCAGACCGCCTCCGCGCTGCGCGCCAAGTCGGTGGAGGACACCGCGTTCTACCGGTACGTGCCGCTGCTGTCGGCCAACGAGGTGGGCGGCGACCCGGGCGCGCCCGGCCTCTCCCCCGGCGACTTCCACGCGTACTGCACCCGCCTGCAGAGCGACTGGCCGCTGACCGGGACCGTGCTGTCGACGCACGACACCAAGCGCAGCGCCGACGTCCGGGCGGCGATCGCCGTGCTCACCGAGTGCCCCGAGCGCTGGGCCGGGGTACTGGCCGAGGCGGCCGCGGCCGGCCCCGAGGCGCCCGACGGCGCCCTGGCCTGGGCCGCCTGGCAGACCCTGCTGGGGCTGGGCCTCCCGGACGCGGACCGGCTGCGGGACGCGCTGCTCAAGCACGTGCGGGAGGCAAAACTGCGCACCTCCTGGACCGAGCAGGACGCCGGGTACGAGGAGAAGGTCGCCGCCTTCGTGGCCGAGGGCCCGTGCGGGGCCGCCGGGCGGCACGTGACGGAGTTCCGTGCCGAGCTCGCCCCGCACATCCGGGCCAACGTCCTGGGCGCCGCCCTGACCCACCTGACGATGCCGGGCGTGCCGGACGTCTACCAGGGCACCGAGGGCGAGTACCGGGCGCTGGTCGACCCGGACAACCGGGCGCCGTTCGCGCCGCAGGAGGGTGCCTCGGCGAAGGAGGCCGTCACCGCGGCCGCGCTGCGGCTGCGCGCCCGGCGCCCGGAGCTGTTCGGCGCGTCGGCGACGTACGCCCCGCTGTGGGCGGAGGGGCCGGGCGCGGCGCACTGCCTGGCGTTCACGCGCTCCGGGCGGGTCCTCACCGCGGTCACCCGGCTGTCGCTGCGGCTCGCGGAGGCGGGCGGCTGGCGGGAGACGGTGCTGCCGCTGCCGCCGGGCCGCTGGAGCGACGTGTTCGCCCCGGAGCGGCGGTTCGAGGGCCGGGTGCGCGTGGCGGAGCTGTTCTCGCCGCTGCCGGTGGCGCTGCTGGAGCGGACCGGGGACGAGTGAACGGGGCGCGGCCCGCGGTCAGTGGTGGGTGAGGCCTGCCCTCGGGCCTGCCCTCCCGTCAGTGCAGCCCCGGCACGGGGCCCTGCGGCAGGCCCGGGACCGGGCGGTCGGGCAGTTCGGGGATCTCGTCGGTGAACGCGAAGACCGCGCCCGTACGGGCGTCGAGCACGCACCGGTTGGGGAACGTGCGCTCGTACGCCACCCGGTGGCCGTCCCACTCCCCCCGGGCCGCCGCCGTGACCGGGGCGTAGACCATCGGGCAGTACGTGTCCCGCTGCGCGATGCGGTCGATGTCGCCGCCGGCCGCCGCGAGTTCGGCACAGGCGCGGCGGGCGTGCGCGTGACCCTGGGGCGGGTCGCACAGCAGGAGGGTGCCACTGGTGTCGTGGGAGCGGGCGTCGCCGCGGGTCAGGGTCAGAGAAAGGTGGTTGCCCGGGACGTGCCGTGCGGTGCCGGCGTGGGCGGGGGCCGCGGCCAGCAGGGTGACGGCGGCGAGCAGGGCGGCGTGGAGCGCGGTGGTCGTTCTCGTCATTCCCTGTGCATCGGCACGGCGGCGCCCGCGCCCCACTCCGGCTCACCCGTTCGGGGCCGGGCGTCCGCGGGCGGCGGCACCGGGGCCGGCCGCCGGCCCTCCGGCGCCTCGCGCCCGGCCGCCGGTGGCCGCTCCGCGGGCCGCCGCGCGGCCAGCCGGCAGGCGGCGAGGACGACGCGCGACTGGTACTCCACCTGGCGGGCGACCGGGATCCAGCGCGCTCCGTACTGGTCGCGGTACTCCGCGCACCAGCCGTCGATCAGCGAGTCGAGCCGTGGCAGCAGCCCGGCCGCGGCGGGTCCGGCGGCCGTCGCGAGCCGGTGCAGCAGCCCGGCGGTGCGCAGGGCGACCCGGCGCCCGGAGATGCCGAGCGCGGTCAGATGGGCGGTGTCGCACATCGGCAGCGGCCGGGCCGCGGGGTCGTGCACATCGGGGTCCCAGGAGTCGGCCAGGCCAGGGCTGACCAGTAAATAGTCGTCCACCGGGGCGAGCAGCCGGTCGGCGTCGGGGACGCCGGCCAGGTGGGGGCGGAGCCGGGCGAGGATGCCGTCGAGGAGCCGGGTGTCGTGGCGCAGGGTGCGGGCGACGGTGCGCAGAAACGTTTCAGGGTCGGTGGCCGGGGAGGCGTCCGCCACCGCGGGCACGCCCCACATGGGCGCCTCGACGACGGCGGTGGCCGTGCCGTAGCGGTGCGGGTGGTACCAGGTGGACTCGACGGCGGCCTCGGTGATGGCGGCGGCGAGGTCGCCGCGGCGCGGGGGCGGGATGCGGTAGACGGCGGGGCCGAGGCTGGGCCAGTACAGGGTGTCGTACGGGCCCAGTTCGCGCGGGATGCCGAGGCGGGCGGCGGCGTGCGCGACGCGCCGGTCGAGGCCGGGCAGGTCGCGGGTGAGCTCGACGAAGCCGCCGCCGACGTCGACGCCGTGCAGGGAGCAGTGGAAGAAGGGGCGCAGTTCGTCCTGGAGGGCGAGGAGGGTGCGGGTCTCGGGGAGGGCGGCGCGGTCGGCGCCGTCGGGGAGCCATTCGGGCTGTTCGGCGAAGCCGGGGCGGAAGAAGTTCCGGAAGTAGTTGCCGAGGGTGTACGGGCCGGAGAGCCAGGCCTCGTTGCGGCGGGCGCCGTCGGGGTCGAGGCAGAGCAGGAAGTTCCAGGTGACGTCGGCGTCGTCGCCCGCGGGTGGCGGGCCGGTGAGGAGGCGTTCGGCGAGGCGGAGGGCGGTGGCGCCGCCGACGGGTTCGTTGGCGTGCGGGCCGGCGACGACGAGGGCGTGGCGGGGGCCGTGGCCGACGGAGAGCAGCCAGAGGGGGGTACCGGCGCGGGAGGTGCCGGCGTGGCGGAGGCGGGCGGTGCGGGGGTGGCGGGCGGTGAGGGTGGCGGCGTGGGTGGCGAGGGCGTCGACGGTGGGGTAGCGGCGGAGCGTGGGCAGGGCGCACCTCCGCGGGGTGACTCCGTCGGTTGTACGTGTTGTGCAGCGGGCCTCTACATTCAGTCACTACCGGTGCCCGCGTCAACGGGGCCGCACCCCACGGTTTTCTCGCCCCCGCCGCCCCTACCCGTCCCATCCCCGGGGGCTCCGCCCCCGGACCCCCGTAAAAGATCGCGCCCACGCGGCGGAGCCGCATATTGACACAGCCCCGCGCCCCTGACAGGGACGCGGGGAACTGCGCGATCAGCCACGACGCGCCCGCAGCCGCCTAAGCACAGAAGCCCCCGAGCTCTCCCGCGAACCGTTCAGGACGTTTCCGACGCCAGCCGGAACATCACCGTGCCGAAAGTGACCAGGTCGCCGTCTCGCACCACCGCCGCTCCTATCACCCGGCGGCCGTTCACGGACGTCCCGTTCGTGGAGCCGAGGTCGCGGAGGATCCAGAGGCCGCCCTGGCGGCTGAGTTCCGCGTGGACGCGGGAGACCGACTCGTGGCTCAGGCGCAGTCCGCTCGCCGGGTCGCGGCCTATGCGGAGCGGATACGTCCGCTCCGGCCGCGGCAGCGGCAGCTTCGGCAGGCGCTCGGACAGCCAGGCCCGGCGCAGCTTCACCGTGAAGCCGGACAGCGCCTCGACGCCGCCGTACACGAGCCGCGACAGCGGCCTCCGCGCCGGCAGGTCCGCGGTGAGCGCGGCCAGTTCGTCGGGGACGCGCGCGGTGAGCGCGAGTTCCATGCGCCGCATGAAGGTGTCGTGCGAGATGCGGCCGAGGGCGACGCCGTCACGCAGCACCTTCAGCGCCCGGTCACGGTCGGCGTCCGACAGCCGCGCGGGGTACGTGGGGAACTCGAAGGACGACGTCACGAGGGTGATTGTCGGACAGCGGCGCCGGGGTGTCCAGCGAGCCCCCGGAATGCCGCCGTCCGCTCGCCGGTGTGTCCGTCGGGGCCGTCCGGCGTGTCAAAAGGGTGGGTTCCGGAGCGGATTGATCGAGTGTGACGCACCATGGACGGACCGCGCCACAGACGGCGAAGCGGGACGAACGACAGACGAGAACGACAAGCGGAACCGACTGACGAGGGGGAACCGTCCGTGCAGTTCGAGGTGTGGGCACCACAGGCCGAGGACCGGGTGACGCTCCACTGCGACGGCGCCGCGCACGCGATGGCGCCCGATCCGGAGCGCGCCGGCTGGTGGCGCGCCGAGGCACCGGCAGGCGACGGCTCGCGGTACGGGTTCGCCCTGGACGGCGGCCCGGTGCTGCCCGATCCCCGTACCCGCCGTCAGCCCGACGGCCCGGACGGGCTCAGCGCGGTGGTCGACCAGGACCGGTACGACTGGCGCACCCCCTGGCCCGGGCGCGGGCTGCCGGGCGCGGTCCTCTACGAGCTGCACGTGGGCACGTACACCCCCGAGGGCACCCTGGACGCGGCCGCCGCCCGGCTGGAACACCTCGTCGAACTGGGCGTCACGCACGTGGAGTTGATGCCGCTGTGCCCCTTCCCCGGCCGGCACGGCTGGGGGTACGAGGGCGTCTCGCTGTGGGCCGTGCACGAGCCGTACGGCGGCCCCGAGGCGCTCAAGCGGTTCGTCGACCGGGCGCACGAGCTGGGCCTGGGCGTCGTCCTGGACGTGGTGCACAACCACCTCGGCCCGTCCGGCAACTACCTGCCCGCCTTCGGTCCGTACTTCACCGACACCCACCACACCCCCTGGGGGGTCGCCGTCAACCTGGACGCGCCCGGCTCCGACGAGGTGCGCGCCTATCTGCTGGGCAGCGCGCTGGCCTGGCTGCGCGACTACCGGCTCGACGGGCTGCGCCTGGACGCCGTGCACGCGCTGCACGACACGCGCGCGTGCCACTTCCTGGAGGAGCTGTCCACCGCCGTCGACGCGCTCGCCGACGGTCTGGAGCGGCCGCTG
The DNA here is from genome assembly GCF_036226765.1 of Streptomyces sp. NBC_00670. Taxonomy (NCBI): domain Bacteria; kingdom Bacillati; phylum Actinomycetota; class Actinomycetes; order Kitasatosporales; family Streptomycetaceae; genus Streptomyces; species Streptomyces sp. NBC_00670. The sequence continues at coordinate 5,908,813 of NZ_CP109017.1, read as the reverse complement.
TTCCTGATCGCCGAGTCCGATCTCGCCGACCCCCGGCTGATCACCCCGCGCGCCGAGGGCGGTCTCGGGCTGCACGCGCAGTGGAACGACGACTTCCACCACGCCCTGCACACCACCCTGACCGGCGAGGCGCAGGGCTACTACGCGGACTTCGCGCGCGCCCCGCTCGCCGCGATCGCCAAGACCCTCTCCCACGGCTTCTTCCACGACGGCACGTACTCGACGTTCCGGGGCCGCTCCCACGGCCGCCCGCTGGACCGTAGGCGCGTGCCCGCGCACCGGCTGCTGGGCTACACCCAGACCCACGACCAGGTCGGCAACCGCGCCCAGGGCGACCGGCTCGCCGCCTCCCTCTCCCCCGGGCTGCTGGCCTGCGCGGCGACGCTGATGCTGACGGCGCCGTTCACGCCGATGCTGTTCATGGGCGAGGAGTGGGCGGCCGGCACGCCCTGGCAGTTCTTCACCGACCACACCGACCCGGAGCTCGCGGCGGCCGTGCGCAACGGCAGGCGGCGGGAGTTCGCGGCGCACGGCTGGGCGGAGGAGGACGTGCCCGACCCGCAGGACCCCGCCACCCGGGAGCGCTCCTGCCTCGACTGGTCGGAGCCGGGCGGCGGCATGCACGCGCGCGTGCTGGCCTGGTACCGGGAGCTGATCGCGCTGCGGCACGCGCAGCCGGACCTGACCGACCCCGATCTGTCCGACGTGAAGGTCGGCTTCGACGAGGCGGCCCGCTGGCTCGCCTTCCGCCGCGGCGACGTCCGGGTGGCGGTCAACCTGGGCGGGGAGCCGGTGCGTGTCCCGCTGGGCGTGCGCGGGGCGCGCGTCCTGGCCGCGTGGGAGCCGGTGGCGGCGCCGGACGCGGACGGGGCGCTGACGCTGCCGGGCGAGTCGGCGGTCGTCCTGCTGCGGGAGTGAGGGCCCTGCGCCCGGCGTGAGGGCCGGCCGCCGGGGCTTCCCGACGGCCGGGGCCGGGCGTTCAGGAGCCGTCCCCCGGCGGCTCACCGGCCGTCCGGCGCCGGTGCAGGGCGGCGACGGCGCCCAGGACCACGCCGACCGCGACGACGATCAGCCCGCGCGTCCAGACCTCGGCCTCGACCTGGGTGGCGAGCACCACGCAGGAGGCCGCGCCCAGGACGGGCACGACGGTGTACGCCCGGAAGTGCGGCCGCGTCGAGCGGTCGCGCCGCTGGACGAGGACGGCGGTGTTGACGAGGAAGAACACCACGAGAAGCAGCAGCACGAGGGTGGAGGCGAGGGTCGCCACGTCCCCGGTGAGCGCCAGCAGGAAGGACAGGCCGGTCGTGACCGCGATCGAGGCCCACGGTGTGCGGCGCCCGGGCAGGACGTGGGTGAGGAAGCGGGGAAGCAGGCCGTCCCGCGCCATGCCGAAGGCCAGGCGCGAACTCATGATGCCGGTCAGCAGCGCGCCGTTGGCGACGGCGACCAGGGCGATGGCGCTGAACACCTTGGGCGGCACCCCGCCCGCCGCCTTCACCACTTCGAGCAGCGGTCCGCTGGAGCGGGCCAGCACCCCGGTGGGCACGGCGGCCGAGGCGACGATGCCGACGAGGACGTAGACGGCGCCCGCCGTCACCAGGGCGCCGAAGAGGGCGCGCGGATACGAGCGGCGCGGGTCGCGGGTCTCCTCGGCGACGTTGACGGAGGTCTCGAAGCCGACGAAGGAGTAGTAGGCGAGCACCGTTCCGCTCAGGACACCGGCGGCCGCGCCGGAGTCGGCGGTGCCCAGCCGGACGAGTCTGCCGGGGTCGCCGTCGCCGCGCAGGAACAGCCAGACACCGAGGCCGACGACGAGGAGGAGGCCGCCCACCTCGACGAGGGTCGCCGCCGCGTTGGCGCGCGTGGACTCGCTGATGCCGCGGGCGTTCAGGAGGGCCAGAAGGCACAGGAAGACGGCCGCCACCAGGACGACGGGCAGGCTGACGAAGGCGGAGAGGTAGTCGCCGGCGAAGCCGCGGGCCAGCGCGGCGACGGACACGATGCCCGCGGCGAGCATGCAGAACCCGGCGAGGAAGCCGGTGAAGGGCCCGAAGGCGAGGGTCGCGTAGTGGGAGGCGCCGCCCGCCCGGGGGTACTTCGTGCTGAGTTCGGCGTACGAGGCGGCCGTCAGCAGCGACAGCAGCAGGGCGAGGAGGAGCGGCACCCAGACGGCGCCGCCGGATTCCGCCGCGACCTGGCCGATGAGGACGTAGACGCCGGCGCCCAGCACGTCGCCGAGGATGAAGAAGTAGAGCAGGGGGGTCGTCAGCGCCCTCTTGAGCGAGGGGGTGGCCTCCTGCTGCGGGGCGCCGTTCTGCGGGGATCCGGCGGAGGCCGGTGCGGGGGGAGTAGTCACCACTGCCGTCTACCCCTGCGGCGCGGTGACAGACGGTACGGGTGTGCCGTGCGGCGGGGCGGCCCTCGGTAGCGTCCGCCCCCCGGGGCGGCGCGGTCGGCCGGTGCGCTACGGCTCCCCCGGCCCCCCGCGCAGGTCCGTGACACGTTCCAGGAGGATCGGCTCCCAGGCGCGGCGCAGACGGTGCCGGAGCAGGGGCAGCGGGTCGCCGGTGGGGGCGTCGAGGCGGGCGGCGAGGTGGAGCAGGGCGTCGCAGCGGGCCAGCCACAGGCCGCGCAGACAGGGGCGGGGGCCGTAGCCGGCGAGGGTCGCGGCGCGTACGGCGGCGGGGGCGCCGACCGCGCGGGCGAGCCCGGCGATGTCCTCGGCGGGGTCGCCGGTCACCGCGTCGCCCCAGCCGAGCACCCCGCGCACCCGGCCGTCCTCGCCGACCAGGAGGTGTGCGCCGGTGAGCCCGTGGTGGACGAGGACCGCCGCCCCCGGCTGCGGGGCGAGCTGGGCGGCGGCGGTGGCGGTGAACGGGGCGAGCCGGGCCGGGTCGAACTCGTCGGCCTCGCCGAGCCGTCGGGCGGCGCCGCCCGCCGACCTGCGCAGCGCCTCCAGGGAGCGTGCCGCCCGGCGCGGCACACCGAGCGTCTCCGCCTGCCGTACGGGCACCTCGCGCAGTCCGGTGAGCAGCGCGGCGAGGTCCGCCTCGCCGACGGCGGAGACGGCCCGGTCCTCGGCGCCGGCGCCGGTCAGCCGGGTGTCGAGCGTGTAGGCGAGGCCGGGGGCCCACTCGCCGTGGGCGACGCTGGCGGGCACCGCGAGGGGGACGTGCGGCCGGACCAGGTCGCGCAGTCGCAGCTCGCGGCGCCCGCGCGCGGTGGCCTCCCGGTCGGGCGCCAGCCGGAGCACGTGCCGGGCGCCGACCCACCAGACGGCGCGACTGTCGCCGGTGCCGCCCTCGGTGACGGGCCGCACGTCGGGGCCGCCGGCCGTCTCGGCCGCTCCCATGGACGCCTCCTGGGACGCCTCCTTGAACAGGGAGCCGACGAGCCGCCGTACGGTGTCGGCCGTCGGTGTGGGTGCCTGGGTCATGGTCGTCGCGCCGTCGTCTCGGGGGTACGGGCTTCGCTGGTACGGGACTGGGTGGTACGGGTACGGCTTCGCTCCCGGTGGCCGGGCGGCGGCCGTGCCGTGCGGGTCAGTCGACGAGCACCATCTCCCGTTCGGTGTGGTTCAGGCGCCGGCCGCCGTCCTCGGTGACCGTCACGATGTCCTCGATGCGTACCCCGAATCGGCCGGGAAGATAGATGCCGGGCTCGACGGAGAAACACATGCCGGGGACGAGCGGCTGCTCCTCGCCCTCGATCATGTACGGCGGCTCGTGCGTGGTGACGCCGATGCCGTGCCCCGTGCGGTGGATGAAGTACTCGCCGTAGCCGGCGTCGGCGATGACGGCGCGGGCGGCCCGGTCCACGTCCTGGCAGGCGGCGCCCGGCCGCACCGCCCGGAACCCGGCCTCCTGGGCCTCGCGCACGGTGTCGTGGACGCGGCGCTCCTCGTCGGTGGGCTCGCCGACGTGCACCGTGCGGGTGGTGTCGGAGCCGTAGCCGTGCTTGAGGCCGCCGAAGTCCAGGACGACCATGTCGCCGCGGGCGATGACGCGGTCGCCGGCCTCGTGGTGCGGGTTGGCGCCGTTGGGGCCGGAGCCGACGATGGTGAAGTCGACCTGGGAGTGGCCGTGGCGGCGCAGCGCCGCGTCGAGGTCGGCGGCGACCTCCCGCTCCCGGCGGCCGGCGAAGGCGACCTCGCGGATCTCCTCGAACGCGGCGTCCGCGGCCGCGCCCGCCGCGGCCAGCCGCTCCAGCTCGGCGGTGTCCTTGACGGCGCGGAGCATCGGCAGCGCCTCGGTGAGCGCGACGTGGTCCGAGTCCGGCAGCCGGCGGCGCAGGCCGAGCAGATGCATCGCCCAGGCGTTGTCGCTGATCCCGAAGCGGCCGGCGGGCTTGAGGAGCGCGCCGGCGGCCTCGTACGGGTCCTGGCCGTCGGTCCAGTCCCGCAGGGTGAGCGCGGGGCCGCCGGCGGCGCCGGCCGCGTCGGGGGCCTCCAGGGTCGGTACCACCAGGACGGGGTCCTGGCCGGCGCGCAGCACGAGGAGGGTGAGCCGCTCGGTCTCCACCGGCCGGTAGCCGGTCAGCCACAGCAGGTCGGGCCCGGGGGCGATCAGTACGCCGTCGAGTCCGGCGTCGGCGGCGGCGTGTGCGGTGCGGTGCATACGGGCGGCGTAGTCGGCGGCGTCGAACGACGCGGGGTCACTTCCCGGGGCAGCAGCCATCGTCCCTCCAAGGTCCACTCCGGCCATCCTGCCTTCCGACGAACCCGGATGCGACCGCATTCACATCCCGCAGGGGCGGCGGGGCTGTGCTGTCTGCGCGGCTCCGCCGCGGGGGCGCGAGCAGCCCCGACGCACCCGCACCCGCCCCACAGCCCCACCCCCCGAGCTCTTGGGCGCTCCGCCCCCGGGGGTGACCGTCAGTTCACCAGGGAACCGGGCCGTGCTCGTCGAAGAAGCCGCCGGTCGGCCCGTCATCGGGCAGCGTGGCGAGCCGGACGACCACGGCCGCGCCGTCGGCCGCGGTGCGGGTGAGGCCGGGGAACGCGGTGGTGAAGTCGGTCGCACACGGTCCCGGATCGGCGGCGTTGACCAGGATGTTGCGGCTGCGCAGTTCCTTGGCGTACTGCACGGTCAGCGAGTTGAGCGCGGTCTTGGACGGGACGTACGCGGCCAACGGGGGCCGGGTGGTGAAGTAGTCGTCGGGATCGGTCATCCGGGCGAGGGAGCCCAGTCCACTGCTGACATTGACGATCCGGGCGGCGGAGGAGCGGGCGAGCAGCGGCAGCATCGTGGTGGTCACGCTGATCACGCCGAACACGTTGGTCTCGAACACCTCGCGTACAGCGGGCAGCTCGACACTGCCAGGGCTCTGGGCGGCGAGGTCGCCGGAGACGCCGGCGTTGTTGACCAGGATGTCCAGCCGGCCGAAGCGCTCCTCGATCCAGCGGGCGGCGGACAGGACGCCGGCGCGGTCGGTGACGTCCAGGGTGACCGGGTACACCCGCGGGCCCAGGTCGGCTGCGGCCGCCGCACCGCGGTGCGGGTCGCGCGAGGCCAGCAGGACGTTGGTGCCGAGCGAGGCGAGCCGGGCTGCGACCTCGCGCCCGATGCCCTTGTTGGCACCGGTGACCAGGGCAATCGTGGTTTCTGTCATGCGTTCAGCCCACCACGGGGGCGGCCGGGAGTTCCAACACCGATCAGGTGCGCAGCGATACCGTGCGGGTATGGAAAGACTGGAGGTCCGCGAGCTCGTCTACTTCACCGCTGTCGCCGAAGAGCTGCACTTCGGTCGGGCGGCCGCCCGGCTGGGGATGGCCCAGCCGCCGCTCTCCCGCGCCATTCAGCAGCTCGAACGACGGCTGGGCGTAGCCCTGTTGGAACGTGGCAGTCGCCGGGTCGCACTGACCGAGGCGGGGGCCGTCCTGCTCCGCGAGAGCCGTACGGTGCTCGACGCCGCGTCGGCCGCGGCGCGCCGCACCCGGCGGGCCGGCCGCGCCGACCCGCGTCTGGTCCTGGTCATCAAGCCGGGCGGCGACGGTGGCCTGCTGCCCGCGATCCTCGACGCCTATCAGGCCGAGCCGGGTGCGCTGCCGGTCGAGCTGGTGTGCAGCTTCGGCGAGCGTGAGACCCTCCTGCGGGAGGGTCGTGCCGACGCCGCCCTGCTTCACCGCCCCCACCCCGACCTCACCGGCCTGGACACCCAGGACCTCCTGACCGAGACGCAACTTCTCGTGATGCCGAGTTCGCATCGCCTCGCGGGCCGTACCCGGGTCTGCCTGAACGACCTCGCCGGGGAGCCCCTGCCGCGCTGGCCCGGGGCGTTCCAGGGCGGCTCACACGGACCCGAGGTCCACGACCTTGGGCAGCTTCTCCACCTCATCGCCCTGGGCCGGATGGTCGCCGTCCTTCCCTCCTCCATCCGCGGCCAGCTCCGCGACGACCTGGTCGCTGTCCCAGTCGACGATGCCGAGCCCACCACGCTCGTCCTCGCCTGGCCCGAGCGCGCCACCTCCCCTGCCCTGGCCGCCTTCGTCCGCGCGGCCACCGCCGTGGCGGGCAGGGCGACGGGCCACGGCGGGCGGAGCGGGGAGACACGCGCGGTCGACAATTCGAGCCAAGCCACCAGGCGGGGCGCAGCAGCCCGCGGCTGAGCGGTTACGCCGGTAGCAGGGGGACCCTGTCCGGAACGAAGCCGTGGGCTCGGCGGGACAAGTAGTCGGCTCGGTAGCGAGGGACGTGCTGGTGCCAGTTGAGGATGCCGGACATCCAGTTCTGGAGTTGGACCACATAGCCCTCCACCGTCGCCCGGGCTTCCGGGGAGAGGGCGAAGTCCTCGTACAGGACCGGCAGTTCGTGCGCGGACACGTGCTCGAACTGCTCCATTCGCTGGTTCATCAGGTCCCCCACGACCCGCACCGCATCGCCGTACCCGCACCGGAAGAAGTTCTGCACGACGAGCACCGCGTTGTGGATCTCCCCCTCGTACTCGATCTCCTTCTGGTACGAGAACACGTCGTTGAGCAGCACCGCATAGTCCATCGCCGCGTTCTCCAGCGAGCAGATCGGCCCGCTCGCGTACACCTCCGCCGGCACATTGGGCGCATGCCCCATCCGGCACAGGTTCTTCGTGAGGTCGGAGCCGAACGTGTCCCGCCGCATCTCCAGGTAGTCGACGGGGTCGGGAACGCGGTGCTGGAACTGGTTGGACAGCTCCCAGACCCAGCTCGCCGTCATCACGTCGACCGAGCGCCGCATCGTACGGCGCTGGTCGAGGTCCATGCCGGCCGTCGTGCGCCCCCACAGGTCGATCAGGGAGCGCTCGAGCGCGTTGACCGGCACCGGCACCGGCTCGCCGTCGACCGGCATGCACGCCGACAGCCGCTCGGTGCACAGCTTCGCCCCGGCGAGGTCGCGCCGGTGGCCGTACATGAGGGGGTAGTAGTCGTCGCCGTAGGTGCCCCAGGCGAGCCACTGGGAGGCGACGTCGAGCGCCTCGGGCGTGGCGTCGGGGTGGAGGCCGGCGGCGCACAGGGGCAGGTCGCAGGAGGCGAGCTTGTCCTCGTCCCAGACGCCCTCGGAGAGCATGCCCGACTCGAACGCCCAGGGCAGCAGCCGTGCCCGGGCGCCGTCGAGGTGCTCGCTGAGCCGGAGCGTGAACGGCATCCGGATCTCGGGGATGCGGGACGGTCCGACCTTCTGGAACGGCACGTGCGTGTAGGCGCGCAGCCGCTCGACACCGGCGTCGGCGAGCAGCCCCCGGACGTCGGCGGCGGAGGTGCCCGTGCCCGGCATGCCGAAGGGGCGGCGGGCCTCGACGGCGCCCTCGTTCATGTAGCGGCTGGAGCGCAGATGCCATTCGTGGCCGCCGGACTGCCAGTCCTGCAGTCCGCGCGCGTACGCCGCGATCGCCGCGACCTCGTCGGGTGCGAGTCCGTGTTCCAGGGCGAGGGCGGGGACCTCGGTCAGTGCCGTGTGCTCGAACTGGTGCAGCCGGGAGGTCAGGATGTCGTTGACCGTCTCGGCGGCCTCCTGCGTGGTGCAGCCGAAGAACGTCTCCAGGACGAGGACGCCGTTGCTCAGCTCGCCCTCGTCCTCGACCTCGCGCTGGTAGGAGAAGAGGTCGTTGCGCAGATGGACGCCGTCGGAGAACGTCTCCATCAGGACCCGCAGCGGGCGCGACTCGGCCACGCGCGCGGGGACCTCGGCGGTGGCGTACTCCACGAGCCCGGCGGACCAGGGGGCGCCGCCGACCTTGCGGCGCATCTCGATGTACTCGACGGGGTTGGAGATCCGCCCCTCGTTGATGTTGGACAGCTCCCACAGGGACTCGTTCAGCAGGTGCTCGGTGGCGACGGCGAAGCGGCGCCGCCAGTCGGCCGACATCGCCGGGATCGTCCGGGCCCACAGGTCGGCGAGGCCCGCCTCGACCGGGTTCTCCGGCTCGGGCACCGGGGTTTCGGGGTCGGCCGGCATGAACAGCGGGAGCCGGTCCAGGTGCGCCTTGCCGGCCGCGCGGTCCTGGGTGCGCTTGAACAGCTCCAGGAAGTGGTCGTCGAAGAAGAACACCCACACGTACCAGTCGGTGATCAGGGAGAGGGCCGGGCCGTCGCAGTCGGGGTGCGTGTAGGCGCACAGCAGGCCGTAGTCGTGGGCGTCGAGGTCGGACTGCTCCCAGACGCCGGAGCCCTCGAGCATGCCCATCTCGCGCGCCCAGGCGGTCGAGTGCGCGCGTGCCTCGTCGAGGTGGGGATTGAGCCGCGCGGGATACGGCATGTAGAAGTGCGGGAGGTGGAACGGCTGCGTCATGGCCGGGTCCTGCCCAGTGTTCCGCCCGCGCATCCGGACGGCCGAACATGATCACACCATCGCGTGAAGCGGTGGTGCGGGGCTTGTCAGGGGCGCACCTGGATCAGCGCGTGCGCCCCGCTGGTGCGCCAGCGCTGTCCCTCCGCCTCGACGAGGGTGGTCTCCGTGTGCGGGTCGAGTCCGGTGATCACGTCGGACTTCAGGGTGCGCAGCGCGGCCACCGGGCCGGGGAAGTACGCGGTCGGCCGGGCGAACGGGGTGGTCGGTGGCCAGAGCCGGTCGCCCACCAGACGGCGGTAGTTGAGGTCGCCCTTGAGGAGCGTGAGGTCGGCGGCGGTGAACTCGCGGCGCAGGTCGTCGGGCATGTCGACGTACGGCAGGGGCGCGCAGGAGAACGGGTGGGCGCGCAGCACGAGCCGTCCGCCGGCCAGCGCCGACCACAGCCGGCGACCCGCGTCGCCCGCCTCGCCGGGGGCGCGGTGCAGCCGGCCGACGGCGTCCAGGACGTCGGCGGTGGTCGCGTCGGACACGTAGTAGGGGTGCGGCTTGACGTGCAGCACGGCCCGTTCGGCGCCGCCGTGGCGCAGCAGGTGGTCGATCAGGAGGAGGTCGGGGACGAGTTCACGGCCGGCGTTGTCGGCGACCAGGCACAGGGTGGAGACGGGGAAGAGGGACCACAGGGCCTCGCTGTCGTCGGCGACGAGCCGGGCGTCGCCCATCGCCCCGGAGACACCGGTCGTCCCGGAGACGCCCGTCGTCCCAGAGGTCCCCGTCCCGTGGCCGCTCTCGACGGAGAGCCGGAAGCCGAGGTCGGCCCGGTTGCCCCAGAGGGAGCCGTGCAGCAGGGCGGTGGCCCGCTCGGCCGGCGGGTGGCCGGCGAGCTCGTCGAGGGCGGCGAGTTCCTCGTCGGTCCCGGGGCCGTCGAGTTCGGCGAGCTTGAACGGGCGGAACGGGTCGACGCCGCGCCAGGGTCCGGTGCCGAAGTAGCCGAGTGCGTCGAGGAAGCGGCGGTAGAAGTAGCTTTCCGCCCACAGGAACGGCGCCGCGAACCAGGAGCGGCCGAGGTGCGCGGGCAGTCCCCACTCCTCCGTCCAGCGCTCGGCGCCGGGGGCGTCGGGTTCGGGCGGTTCGACGACGCCCTTGAGGTGGTTGTCGAGCAGCGCGGTGAGCGCGGCGCGCTCGGCGGGGCCGTACGGGACGGTGTCCAGGACGCGGGCGACGAGCGCGGGGTGGCGTTCGGCCAGGACACCGTGGGGGAAGGAGGCGGGGTCGTCGCTGACGATCACGGGAGCGGGGGTGGCGGCGGTGGCGGCCGCGGCCTCACGACGCTCAGACATGGTCCTGTGCTCCTCGGGGACGGGGGAGCGTCCCGGGCGGCACGACGGCCGTGCGGGCCCTCTCCTCCAGCTCCCCGCCGTAACCCGCCTCGGTCCACACCAGTTTCCTGAACTGTTCCGGCGTCAGCCGACCCTGCCACGGTTCGCCGCCGGGGCAGGAGACCGACGCGCAGCCGGGGCAGTGGTACGCCGGTTGCCACAGGGCGTCGGCGCGGGGCTCACCCGCGGTGACGGCGGCGCGGCCGCGGGTCTCGTTGCGGACGACGAGCGCCGTGCCGGCGAGGGCGATGAGGGCGAGGAGGGTGCCGCCGACGGTGTGCACGGTGGTGTGGCCCGTCAGGCCGCCGTGGGCGAGGGCGAGCCCTACGCCGGCCATGATCAGGCCCTCTACGGCGTGCAGGGTGGTGGTGCCCCGGGAGGCGGTGGCGGGGGCCTTGGCGAGGCGGTCGGTGAGGTCGTCGTGGAGGGACGCGGGGTCTGCGACGGCTTCGGCGACGGGGCGGGTGGGGGTGCCGCACCCGGTGCAGGCCGGCGGTGAGGGCGTCTGACTCGGCATCCGCCCACGCTAGCGGGGCGCAGGGCGTTTCGCCCCCGCCGCCCCTACCCGTCCCGTCCTCAAGGGGCTCCGCCCCTCTGACCCCGGACGGGGCTTCGCCCCGTTGCGCAGTTCCCCGCGCCCCTGTCAGGGGCGCGGGGAAAGCTCGGGTCAGTTGACGTAGACCGTCGGGGAGCCGGGCTGGGTCGTGTCGGTGACGGGCGCGTATGTCGCCGTGAAGTACCCGTTGGCGAAGCAGAGCGACGATCCGGACACCTTGGTGAAGTGCTGCGCGCTGAACGCGATCCCGTTCGCGCCCTCGTCCACCGTCCCGTCCAGGCTCGGCGCCTGGTACACACACGTGATGCTGCCGAGCAACGTGCGCAGCTTCACCGTGGTCTGGATGGTGGATCCGGCCTGCGGGGTCACGGTCACCACCCCGTCCGACGTCACCGTCGTGTCGTACGGCAGGTTGTCGACCGCGATGCTCGTCACCCCCGTCACACCGAAGACGTTGCTGGAACAGCTGCTCGCGTCGAACGTCTGCCCGGTCAGCGACTCGGTCGCGGTGCCCGGCGCCGCCGGGTTGCCGGTGACGGCGGCGGTGAAGGCCGACGAGGTGCAGGAGACCCCACTGGTGCCGGTGGCGCTGGAGTAGAGCGTGGCCGACGTCCCACTGGCGAGCGACGCGTTGAGCACGTCGCCGACCGCGACGGCGTCACCGCCCGCGCTGCCGGTGGTGAGGACCGTGTCGGCCGCGGCGGCCGGCGAGGCCGCGGACAGCGCGAGGGCCGCGGCGGCGCCGGCGAGGGCGAGGAGGGTGCGGGTGCGGGTCGTACGCATCGGAATGCCTCTTCTCGGGAGTGGGGGTGCGAGGAGGGTCACCGCCGCCGGCCCGTGACACGCCTTCTCCGTGCGTGACGGGGCCGGCGGCGGCAGAGCGGACCCGGCACGGGCCGCGGACAGGGGGAGAGTGCGGGCCGTGCCGGTGCCGCGGGAAACGCGGATCGCGTGAGCTGTGAGCTGTGTGAAGGATCCGTGCACTGCACTGCACTGCACTGCACTGCACCGCACGGCGCGGCAGAGGTGTCACGACGCCCCGAGAGGCGGGGCCGGGAGAGTGACTGCGCCGTGCGGACGGATCCGGCGCCACGGATCCGGAAGGAAATCAGAGGCAGTTGTAGACCTGAGGGTTCGTCAACGTCAAGGGTGCGCACGGAAGTTCGCCCTGTCGGTCGGTGCGTGCGGGGCGGGGGCGCAGGTCAGCGGCGGGGGCGGGGCGGACGGACGTGGCAGTCGCCGACACATGATCACCACAATCAACATCCTTCTGCCACAGCTCCCTTGACCCTTCGGTGTAACCATCGGTAACTTCCTTGATGGCTACTGCCGCGTAACGAGCAAGCCCTTGTGCACGCCGGGAGGCGTGAGGAGGCGTGCGCGGCAGGCGCTGTCCGCGCCAGGACAACGCGCCAGTGAATCCGGTTCCATCCGCATTGACTGTGCCCAGGAGCAGACATGACCTCGTCCACGGACAACACGGCATCCACCGGTTCCCTGCCCGAGCCCCCGGAAGACGGTTCCGCCGGGCCCGAGAGACGGGGACGGGTCCGGCTGCGTCGCGCCGCCGTGCTGGCGGTGCCGGCCACCGCGATCGCCGCGGGGCTGATCGTCGCGACCGCCCAGGGTGCGCTGGGCGTGCAGTTCTTCATCTCCGGCATGCCGTTCACGGTCACCGCGACCGAGCTCGACGGCACGGGGTTCGAGCAGTTCGGCGATCTGGACAACATGGCGGAGGGCAGCCCCAACACCGGTGACACCGGTGGGCAGGTGCTGGTCATCACCTCCGCGATCAAGAGGGCGACGCTCACCAAGCTCTGCCAGAGCGTGGACCTCGGCGGCACGAACCTGCTGATCACGGCGGGGGGCGGGGACGACAAGGTGACCGCCCAGGACCTCACCACCGACTCGACGCAGCTGTCGGGCGACGCGGCGTTCGACAACATCGAGATCGGCAACGACGCGAGCACCATGACCAAGGCGGGGGTGCAGGGGAAACCGGGGGTGTTCGGGCAGCAGGCCGACACCGTGCACATCAACAACCTGCGGCAGACCAACTACGCCACGACGGCGGGGGTCTTCAAGTTGCCGGGGCTGAGGATGCGCTTCTCCGACTCCGGGTGCTGACGTGGGTTCCGGTGGTGGTGGCGGCGGCCGGTTCCGGCGGTGGCGGGCGCGGCGGCCGTTCTGGGGTGGGGTGCTGCTGGCGCTGGCCGGCGGGGAGATCCTGCTGACGGAGAAGGCGTCGTTGAAGGTGGTGCTGCATGTCGGGATGCAGGGGGTGGCGGGGTATCTGCTGCCGTCGGTGATGGTGCTGTGCGGGGTGCTGGCGCTGGTGAGTCCCGGGCAGCGGTTGTTCTATTCGGTGGTGGGGGCGTTGTCGACGCTGGGGACGTGGCTGACGTCGAACCTCGGTGGGTTCCTGGTGGGGTTGTTGCTGGGGTTGGTCGGGGCGTGCCTGATGTTCGGGTGGGTGCCGGAGCAGGAGCCGCGCCGCAAGGTGTTCCGCCGGCGGAACAAAAGGGGTGCGGCTGCGGCGTAGGGGTTCGGGCGCGTTGTCGGCCGACCGCCGGTGGGGACTTCTCGCGCCCGCGCGGCGGTAGCCGCACATCGACACAGTCCCGCGCCCCCTGAAGGACTGGGGGGCGTCCCCTGCTTTTAAGGGGCGCGGGGAACTGCGCGACCGGCCACGACGCAGCCGCACCGAACCAACCACCCCAGCCGCCCCAGGGCCGCCCGGGGGCTACCCCCTTCCCCCCGTCACCGTGAAGCGCGCTCCGTCGGGGTCTGTGAGGAGGGCGTCAGGGGCGCCTGGCGTCCAGCGCACCACCCCTCCCCCGTGCGCCCGCGCCGCGGCCACGCAGGCGTCTACGTCGTCCACCGTGAAGTGGACCTGCCAGTGGGGGCGGATCGTGGGGTCGGGGGCCGCGCCGACCGCGCCGGAGTGGATGCGGGCGACCGCCTCTCCCCCGCTGCGCAGGACGACCTCCGCCCCGTCGTACTGCACCTCGCAGCACCCCTCGCGCCCGGTCGCCCACTCCAGCACCTCGCCGTAGAAGATCGCCGCGTCGAACGCGTCCCGCGTGTGCAGGCGGACGAAGGCCGGGGCGGCCTTGCGCCACTCCTCCCAGCCGGTGGCGAGCCGGCCCTCCCAGATGCCGAAGACGGCTCCGTCGCGGTCGGCGAGGAGGGCGGCGCGGCCGGGCGGGAAGGCGATCGGGCCGACCGCCGTCGTCCCGCCGCGCTCCCGGCTGCGGGCCACCGCCTCGTCCGCGCTCGGCACGGCGAAGTACGGCGTCCAGGCGACCGCCATCCGGTACACCGAGGCGACGGCGGCGAGCCCGGCGACGGGCACGTCGCCCGCCAGGGCCGTCCGGAACTTGTCGCCGAGCCGGCCCGAGCGGAAGGTCCAGCCGAACACGGCCGCGTAGAACGCCTCGGCGGCATCGAGGTCGCGCGTCGTCAGGCTCACCCAGCACGGCGCCCCGAAGACCGAGTCGGTGGAGAAGACCTCGCGCGGGATCGTGCTGTCGCTGTCTGTGTTCATGGTCCTACCGTCCTGCCATCCCCACCGTCTCGGCGCAACCGGAACCTCCCGGGTACCCGGCGGCGGACGGTTCAGCCCACGGCGGCCAGCGACCACTGCGGGGTGATGCCCGCGAGACGGCAGGTGAGGAAGTACAGCGGGATCGGCGGGGTGTAGGGCGAGTCGTGATCGGGCCGGTGAATCAGCCTGACCCGGCCCGCCGGCCCGGGAAGCGGCGGTCCGGCCGGCGCCGGGCGGCCCGGGTCCCGCTGTCCGGCGAGCGCCGCGCCGACCGCGTACCGCGTGGAGGACGGCCAGGCCACGCCGATCTGGGAACCGGTGGGCACAACCCACCACCACTGGCGGTCGTCGGCGAAGACGCAGCCGATGCGGGGCAGGCAGTCCATGATCCGTCTGCCGTGCTCGGGAGTAGTGCCCACCGCGTCGTGGCCGAGCCCGCCGGACAGGTCGTCGGGGATCGGCAGACCGAGGGCGCCGAGGGACGGGTCGGGGGCCGACCCGGCCCGGAGAGACGGGTCAGGGGTGCGCTGAGGGTTCATGCGGGTGCGGTCCTTCGGCCAGGTGGGGGACGGGCCGGATGTCGTGCACGGAAGCGGAAGCGGGGGCTGAGACGGGGAAGGGCGCGGCGACGACCGGGGTGAGGCCCGTGGTCGGCACGGGGACGGCGCCCTGGTCGGCGTCCTCGTCGGCGTCCTCGAAGTCCTGGTCGGGGGGCTCGGGGAGCAGTTCGGCCCAGACGATGCGGCCGGGCCCGTAGGGGCTGTCCCGTACGCCCCAGTCGCTGCTGAGCACGCCGACGAGCATCAGCCCCCGGCCGCCCTGGTCGTCGGGGCGGGAGATGCGCTGTTCGGGCAGGGTGGGGCCGCGGCTCTCGTCCTCGACCTCGACGCGGATGCGGTCACCGTCCGTGCGCAGCCGGCACACGATGCGGTCGCTCGCCGTGTGCATCACCGCGTTGGTGACCAGTTC
The DNA here is from genome assembly GCF_036226765.1 of Streptomyces sp. NBC_00670. NCBI lineage: Bacteria > Bacillati > Actinomycetota > Actinomycetes > Kitasatosporales > Streptomycetaceae > Streptomyces > Streptomyces sp. NBC_00670. The sequence goes on along the minus strand of NZ_CP109017.1, from coordinate 5,893,603 downwards.
CGAGGTGACGAGAACGGCGTTGTCGCAGGTCTCGGGGCCGAACTCCCACTCCTCCAGGAGGCCGCGGACATGGCCGCGGGCCAGGGCCACGGAGGCGGGGGCGGCCGGGAGGCCGAAGATGCCCGCCCGGGGGGCGGGCCGGCCGGGACCCGGGGGCCGGCCCAACGGCTGCGGGGAGGGGGGCGGAGCCATCGCCGTTCGCCTTTCGTCTGCCGTCGCACCGCGGACGGTGCCGGTGCGCTGCCGCCCGTACGTCGTCGCGGGTCCTGGGTGGCCCGCCATGGTCGCGGGGCCCTGTCGGCCCGCGCCGGAACGGAACCGGCAGCAGTCCCGTGTCCCCCCACCGGACTGCGCGTGTCGCCGTTCGCCGATGCCTGACGGTATGGACACTGTGGCACCTGCCAACGACGGCCCGCAACCGGCAAGTTGAAAATTGCAATTCGTGAGGCACAGGGCGCTTCGACGGACGGGCGATCGTGACAGACTGTGACCCCGGACCTGATGTGAGCCGGCTGTGATCCCGACGTGAGGGGGTGGCGTGAGCACGGAGACCGACTGGGGCGGAGCGCCGTCCGTGCTGCGCATGATCCTCGGCCGTCAGCTGGAGGAGTTGCGCAGCCGGGCCGGGCTCACCTTCGAGGAGGCCGGTGAGGCGATCGGCGTCAGCCATTCGACGATCCGGCGGATGGAGTCCGCGAAGGTGGCCCGGCTGCGGCTGCCGGACGTCGAGAAGCTGTTGCAGACGTACGGCGTCACCGACCAGCAGGAGATCGACACGTTCCTGAAGTCCGCGCGGGAGGCCAACAAGCGCGGCTGGTGGCACACCTACCGCGATGTGCTGCCGGACTGGTTCGCGGCGTATCTGAGCCTGGAGCAGGCGGCGTTGCAGATCCGCGCGTACGAGCCGCAGTTCGTGCCGGGGCTGTTGCAGACGGAGGCGTACGCACGGGCGCTGCTGACCGCGGGGAACCCGCACGCGTCGGCCGAGGCGACCGAGCGGCGGGTGCAGCTGCGGATGCGGCGCCAGGAGCTGCTGTCGCGGCCGGCGCCGCCGCGGGTATGGGTGGTGCTGGACGAGACGGTGCTGCGGTGGCCGGTGGGCGGTCCGGAGGTGATGCGGGAGCAGCTCGACCATCTGACCGAGGTCAACCGGCTGCCGCAGGTGACGGTGCAGATCATGCCGTTCGCCAACGGTCCGCACCCGGCGATGCGGGCGGGCGCGTTCCATGTCTTCCGGTTCCGGGCGCGGGAGCTGCCGGACATCGTGTACCTGAACGGGCTGGTGGGCGCGGTGTATCTGGACAAGCAGGACGACGTGGTGGTGTACCGCGAGGCGCTCGACCGGCTCGGGGCGCAGGCGGCGCCGGCCCGGAAGACGGAGTCGGTGCTCCGCGAGATCCGCAAGGAGCTGTGAACTCGGCTGTTGCCCCGGGGACTTGAGGGTTTCCGGAAACTCCTGGTCTCCTGTGGTCGTTGTCACTGCACCTACGACGTGAGGGGAGGGCCGCGTTGCCCGACAACGGATGGCCTGCCGACCGTATCGACACCGAGAGCGCGCACTCGGCGCGCATCTACGACTACATCCTGGGCGGTAAGGACTACTACCCGGCCGACAAGGAGGCGGGCGACGCGATGTCGCGGGAGTGGCCCGCGCTCCCGATCCACATGCGTGCCAACCGCGACTGGATGAACCGCGCGGTGCGGTGGCTGGCGGAGGAGGCCGGGATCCGGCAGTTCCTCGACATCGGCACCGGCATCCCGACCTCCCCCAATCTGCACGAGATCGCCCAGTCGGTGGCGCCCGCGTCACGGGTGGTCTACGTCGACAACGACCCGATCGTGCTCACGCTCTCCCAGGGACTGCTGGCCAGCGCGCCCGAGGGGAAGACGGCGTACGTCGAGGCGGACATGCGGGATCCGGGGAGCATCCTGGACGCGCCGGAACTGCGGGAGACGCTGGACCTGTCGCAGCCGGTCGCCCTGACGGTCATCGCGATCGTCCACTTCATGCTGGACGCGGACGACGCGGTGGGCGTCGTACGGCGGCTGCTGGAGCCGCTGCCGTCCGGGAGCTATCTGGCGATGTCGATCGGCACGGCGGAGTTCGCTCCGCAGGAGGTCGGGCGGGTGGCCCGCGAGTACGCGGCGCGGAACATGCCGATGCGGTTGCGGACGATCGACGAGGCGCACGAGTTCTTCACGGGGCTCGACCTGGTCGATCCCGGGATCGTCCAGGTCCACAAGTGGCATCCGGACGGGTTGGGCGAGCAGGGGATCCGCGACGAGGACATCGCGATGTACGGCGCGGTCGCCCGAAAGGGCTAGCCCCTTCCGGGCGGGGCGGGGGACGGCGCGCGGGCCGGCCCCCGGCCACCGCCCCGGCGGACGGACGGGCGGGGCGGGGCCCCTCCGGGGCGCTGGTGACTCGGGGCCGACCCGGCCCCGCGCCCTTGCGGGCGGTGCCGTGCGTTCTCGGGTGCGGGTGGAGTGTGGTTGCTCGCGCAGTTCCCCGCGCCCCTTGAAAGCAGGGGGCACCCCCTGGCTTCAAGGGGCGCGGGGCTGTGTCTGATGTGCGGCTCCGCCGCGGGGCGCGACCAGCCCCCACCGGTGTCAGTCGACAACGCGACCCAAGCTCCCCTCCCCGGGGCGCAGGGGCGGAGCCCCGCACGCGCGGCCGGCCGCTACAGCGCGGCCAGATGCCGTAGCCGCTCCGCCGCCGCGGAGACGTCCGCCGTCAGCGGACGATCCTCCGTCGCGGCCGGCAGCCCCGCGGACGCGAGGGCGAAGGCCGGCACCTCCCGCCCCGCTCCGCTCAGCCGCAGCGCCCGCACCGCCACGACCAGCTCGCACGCCAGCACTGTCCGGTACGCGTCCACCGCCCGCAGCGCCTGACGGGCGGCCTGGGACGCGAACCCGGCCGCCTCCTCCAGACCCTGCGAGAGCACGGCGTGGCCCGCCGACGCGGGAGCCGCCGACGCGCGCAGCTCGGCGAGGGCGGAGTGCGCGGTGTACTCCAGGATCATCGTCCCGGAGCTGCCCGCCGGGCCCTGCGCGAGGAAGGCCGGCAGCCCGGTGAGGTCCGCGCGCCCGAGCGCGGACAGCCGCGCGGCGGACAGCTGGGCGGTGCCCAGCAGCGCGAGGTCCGCCCCGTCGAGGGCGAGGCCGAGGGGCGCGGCGTAGAAGCCGCCGTGGTGGTACGCGGCGTCGTCCGCCGGGGCGATGAGGGGGTTCTCGGTGGGGCAGTTGATCTCGGTCTCGACGACGTGCCGCAGCCGGTCGGCGGCGTCGAGCGCGGCGCCGTGCACCTGCGGGAAGGCGCGGAAGCCGAACGGGTCCTGGATGCGCCGCCCGCCACCGCGCGACGGCCGGTCGGGCAGCCCGAGCAGCCGCCGCACCTCGGCGGCCGCGCGGGCGGGGCCGGGGTAGGGGCGCACGGCGTGCACGGGCGCGGCGTACGCCTCCGTCGCCCCGGAGACGGCGACGAGCGACAGCGCGGCCACGGCGTGCGCGGCCCGCAGCAGGACGTCCAGCTCATGGCAGGCGAGCGCGGCCTGCCCGAGCGCGAGCGCGTTGCTGCTGAGCAACGCGAGCGCGTCCCCGGGCCGCAACGTCACGGGGGTAGGCAGACCCGCCCCCGGAACACCCGAGGCGGCGGCCTCCGGCGGGACGGACGGGGACGACGGCCCCGCAGCACCGGTCGACTGCGCCACGGGCGGGACACCCGCCGGCAGTTCCGGGACGTTCGGCGCCTCCGGGCTGCCCGCGCCATTCCGCGGCCTGCGCGGCACCGGTATCGGGGAACCGTCCCGGTACGGCGACGACGGGTGCCCGCCCGTTGCCCACGAGGGCCCGCCCCCGTCGGTGCGCGCGGACGGAGGCGCCGCCGGGGCCGCCGCCCGGCCGGTCGCCGTTTCGGCGGTCCGGTCACCGCCCAGCCACGGGCGTTCGCCCAGCAGGGTGAGCGCCGTCTGGGCCAGGGCCGTCAGGTCGCCCGTGCCGACCGAGCCGTACTCGCTGATCGACGGGTGGACACCCAGCCGCAGCGCCTCGGCGAGGGCCTCGACGAAATCGGGGTGGATGCCGGAGCCGCCGGCCAGCAGCTGGTTGGTGCGGACGGCGAGCATCGCGCGCGCCTGCCGGGCCGGCAGTACCGCTCCCCCGCCGCCCGCGTGGCTGCGCAGCAGCCGCAGGCCGTGGGTGGCCTGGTCCCCGTCGTCGACGGCGACCTGCCGGTGCGCGCCGACGCCGGTCCCGCGCCCGTACAGCCGGCCGCGCGCGGCGAGCCGCTCGGCCGCCTCCCAGGCCCGCCGGACCCGGGCCAGCGCCTCGGCCGTGACGACCGGCGCGGCATCGTTGTCGGCGAGCCGCACCACACCGCCGACGTCCAGCCCGGCACCGTCCAGGACGACGCGGGCCCCGGCCGGGGAGGCGGAGGCGCCCGCGTCCGGCACCGCCCGGGTGCCCTCCGCGGAGGGCACCCGGGTCGGCTCGTCGGCGGTCGTGCTCACCGGTGGTGGGCCGTCAGTCGAGGCCCGCGGACTTCAGCCATGCCTTGGCGACGTCCAGCGGGTCCTTGTTCTCGAGCTGCACCTGCGCGTCCAGGTCGAGGAGCGCGGCCGTGTCGAGCTTGGCCGACACCGCGTTCAGCGCGTCCGCGCCCTCCTTGGAGAGCCCGCCCTTGTAGACGAGCGGCTGGACGTTCTCGAACCCGAAGAGGTTCTCCGGGTCCTGGAGGACGACGAACTTCTCCTTGGTGATGGTCGGGTCGGTGGTGAAGAGGTCGGCCGCCTGGACCGTGTTCTTCTTCAGCGCCGCCTGGGTGAGCGGACCACCCGCGTCGAGCGCCTTGAAGGACTTGAACTCCACGCCGTACACCGACTTCAGGCCCTTGAGGCCCTGCTGGCGGGTCTGGAACTCCGGCGAGCCACCGATGACCAGGTCGGACGCGATGTCCTTGAGGTCGGCGATGGTGGACTTGTCGGTCAGCCCGTGCTTCTTCGCGGTGTCCGCGTTGACGGTGACGGAGTCCTTGTCCTGCGCGGCGGCCGGCTCCAGGAGCTCCAGCTTCTTGTCGAGCTTCGCGTTGATCGCGGCGGTCGTCTCGGCGACCGTCTTCGGCGTGGCCTTGGCGTCGAGGTACGCCAGCAGCGCGCCGTTGTACTCGGGCAGCACCGTGATGGAGCCGTTCTTCAGCAGCCCGTACGTCGTCTCGCGGCTGCCGATGTTGGGCTTGTAGCTGACCTTGACGCCCTTGGCCTTCAGCGCCTCGCCGTAGATGTCGGCGATGAGGATGCTCTCGGCGAAGTTGTTGGAGCCGACGACGACCGTGTCGCCCGACTTCTCGCCCGCGAGCGGATCGTCGCTCTTGTCGTCGGAGCCGCACCCCGCCGCCAGGAGGGCCGTGGCGGCGGCGAGCGCTACGGCAGCCGCTCCGGATCGTCTCGTGCTGGACCTGCTGCTCTTCGCGGTAGTCACAATTCCCGTTCCGGAACTCGGGGGTGGAGGGTGGAGGGACGGCACGGCCGCGCGGGCGGGACCCGGGGCACATGCCGAGGACGACGGTACGCGTCATTCCGGCACCGCACCTGACTGATCCAATCCAGCCGCTTCTTCATCAGTCAAGTGTCTTCCGGTCAACACGTGACTTCTGTGGGTGACTTGTTGTGAAGATGTGGTGTGTGTTCCCCGGTGGGACTGATGGGGTTGTAACGGATTCTTGACATAGCGTGCCCGTCAAGGATCACAAGAGGCGGTAGTCTCACCGAAGTTGACCACGGGGAGCGGTGTGGCCGGCATGGGCGCGCGGGGGTCGCCCGGTGGGGATCCGCGGTGCCCCAGGTGCCCCTGCCCGAACCGATCAGCAGCCGATCAACATCCGAACAGCGGTTTCGTGAACCCTGCGCGCCGTGATGACGCCCACAAGGAGGCTCGGTGTCCACGAACGTGGTGGACTCGCCCACCCCCGCGCCGGCACCGCCATCGCCGCCGCCGAGCGGTATCCGTCGATTCGCCGACCGGTGGCCGTTCCGGCGCAAGCTGAACGCCCTCGTCGGTGTCCCGCTCGCGGTGGTCGCGTTGCTGCTGTCGTACCTCATCGCCGACCAGGTGGGGCAGGCCCGCGACGCGGCGGACGCGGCACAGCTCGTACGGGACAGCGTGCAGGTGGCCGCCCTCGTCGACCAGGTGCAGAACGAGTACCAGCAGGCGATCCTGCTCTCCGTAAGGTACGAGGCCGCCGGCAGCGGCGAGAAGCCGTCCACCACGGGGTACCGCAAGGCGCAGGCGGCCGTGGACGCGCAGGTGGAGAAGGTGCGCGAGGCGTTCGGCGACCGGCTCCCCGACACCGAGGCGCAGGCCCTGCGCGAGGTCAACGGTCTCACCAGCCTCCGGGAGAACGTCGAGGCCGGCTATCTGCCCGCCGACAACATCGACCCCACGTACACCAGCGTCGCCAAGGGCCTGATCGACGGACTCGGCCTGGACCGCAACGCCGCGCTCGCCGCCACGTTCACCGGCAACATGCTGGAGTCGCTGCTGCGTGCCGACGCCGCGCACAGCGCGTTCGAGACCAACGTGTTCTCCGCGACCACGGGTGACAGCAACGCGCTGATCCAGTTCAACAGCGCCGTCGGCGCCTACCAGCTGTACACGTACCAGGCCGACCGCTTCGGCCGCTTCGCCACCGAGGCGCAGGCCGACGAGCTCGGCGGCATGGAGCGCGACGGGCCGCAGGCCACGATCGCCCAGCAGTACGCCGAACTCCAGGTCGATCCGAGCGCGCTCCAGGCCAAGGGCCCCGCCCAGCTGCGCCGCGCGTTCACCTCGGCGCTCGGCACCTACCCGGACTACCGCGCCCAGGCCGAGTCCCGGCTGAAGATCACCACCTCGCTGACCGACCAGATCGCCGGCCGGGCCGACGACGCCTCCTCCGACGCCTGGTGGCGGGCCGGCTGGCTGCTCGCCGCGGCGCTGCTCGGCTTCGTGCTCTGGCTCGGCTTCTCGGTCGCCGTACGGCGGTCCGTGGTGCGGCCGGTGACGGCGCTGACCGGGGCGGCGAAACAGGTCGCCGAGGTGGCGGGCCGCGAGCTCGCCCGGGTGGCCGACGACGACGCGGAGGACGCGGGGTCGCCGCGGCTGAGCGAGGTGCCGGTGGCCGTGCGCGACGAGATCGGCGAGCTCGCCGAGGCGTTCAACCATGTGCAGGGCACGGCGGCGGCGCTGCTGGAGCGGCAGGTGCTCAGCCGGCGCAACGTCGCCGAGATGTTCGGCAACGTGGGGCGCCGGGTCAGCAACCTGACGGCACGTCAGCTCGCGCTGATCGACGCCGTCGAGCGCGGCGAGACCGATCCCGCGCTGCTCGACCGGCTCTACCGCATCGACCACATCGCCGTGCGCCTGCGCCGCAACGCCGACAGCCTGATGCTGCTGGCCGGCATCCGCGAGACCGTGCTGGACTCGGGGCCGACCGCGCTCACCAACGTCGTACGCGCCGCGCTGGGGCAGATCGAGGGCTACCAGCGGGTGGTGCTGCGGGCCGACACGGAGGTCATGGTCGAGCCGGACATCATCGGCGACCTGACGCTGATGGTGGCCGAACTGATCGAGAACGCGGTGGCGTTCTCGCCCGCGCGCAGCCCCGTCGAGGTGGCGGTGCGGACGGACGGCGACGGCGCGCACATCGAGATCGCGGACCACGGTCTGGGCATGAGCGCGGAGCGGCTCGCCGAGGAGAACGCGCGGCTGGTGCGCCGCGAGCGGCTCGACCTGGTGCCGACGAAGGTGCTGGGTCTGTTCGTGGTCGGCACGCTGGCGCGCCGCTGGGGTGTGACGGTGACGCTCTCCCGCACCCCGGGCGGCGGCGTCACCTCCCGCATCGCGCTCCCGTCCGCACTGCTGCTGACGCTGAGTCCGCTGTCGGCGGACGCGCCGGCACCGTCGGCGTCCGCCGACGGCGGACGGCCTGCGGGCACGCGGACGGCGGCCCCGGACGGTGCGCGCGCGGTCGCCGGAAGCCCGGCGGACGCCCCCGCGGTCGCGCCCGCCGAGCCCCGCAAGGCCCTGCCGGCGGCGTCGCGGGCCGCACGGCCCGCGGACCCCGCCTCCTCGGGAGCCGGAGAGCACACCGGCCGCACCCCGACGTGGGCCGCCCGCCGCGCGGCGGAGGCCGCGGACGCCGGTCCCGCCGAGCCGGTGCCGGCCGACGGGGACCCGCTCGTCCCGCTCCCCCGCCGTGTCCGGCGCCGGGACGCGGAGGAGGCGGCCCCCGCCGAGCGGGCGCCCGAGGCCGACGGCCCGGGCCGCCTCCCGGCCCGGCCGGGCACCTCGCGGCGGGCACCGGAAGAAGCACGCCCCACCGGACGGACCGGTTCCGCCGGGCCCGGCCCGGAGCCCGCCGGTCACGGCACCCGGGCGCCGCTCGTACCGCGACCGCGCACCGAGACCCCCCTGCGGGCCGAGCGGGACCGGCCGTATCTGACGGAGGGCGCCGGGTACGGAACGGAGCCGGGCCCCGCCCCGCACCGCGACGACGAGGTGCCCGGTGGCAGCGGCTCGCCGCGCCGGACCGACCCCGGCGTACCGCCCGCCCCCGACGGCGAGGCCGTGGCCGGCGGTGTCCGGCCGTTGCGGCGGCGGGTGCGGGGGGCGACCCTGCGGACGACCCTCGGGGACGCGGGCGCGGGGAGGGCCGCGGAGCCGCTGCGGCCCGCCGACGCCGAGGCCGTCCGCGACGCGCTCGACGAGTTCGAGGCCGCCGTCGCCCGCGCCAACCGCGACGCGGGGGCCGAGCCCGCCGACGGCCCACGTACGCTTCCCTCCGTATCCCCCACGTCCTCAGCCACCCCCCGCGCCACGCACGACCAGAACCACCTCCCGGAAGGAGCGGAGCAGTGACAACGTCGACAGGTGACACCTCCATGGGCGGGGCCTCGCCGACGGACCTGCGGGCTGCCGCGGCCGACTTCACCTGGCTCCTGAACCGTTTCGCCACCGAGACCGCCGGCGTCGTCGACGCCATCGCCGTGTCCTCCGACGGTCTGCTCATCGCCGTCTCCGAACTGCGCGAGCACGCGGATTCGGAGCGGCTCGCCGCGATCGTCTCCGGCATCACGAGCCTGGCCTCGGGCGCTTCCGGGAACTACGGTCTGGGCGGTCTCAACAAGGTCATCATCGATCTGGAGGGCGGCCACGTGCTGGTCTCCGCGATCGGCAGCGGCGCCGTCCTCGGCGTGGTCACCGACAAGGAGGCCAAGCTGGGCAACATCGCCTACGAGATGACGCTGTTCGCCAACCGCGCCGGCGCCGCGCTGAGTCCGCAGCTCGTACTCGAACTGAAGAACAGCGTCGGCGCCGCGTCGGCGGGATGACCGGTCGCCGCCGGGTCGAGGGAGGAAGAATCACCGATGGCGGACGGCCACGCGCCCGCCGGCGCGCACGGCTTCACCGGCCCGGACGGCACCCCGGTCGGCCCGGCCCCCGCGGTCCGGCCGTTCCTGGTCACCGCGGGCCGGGTGGCGGGCACCGCGTCCGGCCGCCCGATCCCCGTCGAGACCCAGGTGGTGGCCACCACCGCGGGGATCGAGGCGCTGGAGCGGCTGTCGTTCGAGCAGCACGACATCGTCGCCGCCTGCCGGCGGCCGCAGTCCCTCGCCGAGATCGCGGCCCGGCTGAAGCTGCATCTCAACGTGGTCCGCGTCCTGGCCGAGGACCTGCGCGCCGACGGACAGCTGTCGGTGCACGTACCACGTACCGACATCGTCCGCGACGCTTCCGTACTGCGAAGGGTTATCGATGGCCTCCGTGCCATCCCCGACTCCCGGGGGGTACTCCGTGACTCCGACTGAACCGGCCGCCCACGGCGGCGCGGTGACCGCCGAACGGCCGCCGCTGCCGGTCAAGCTGGTGATCGCGGGCGGCTTCGGCGTGGGCAAGACCACCGCCGTCGGCTCCATCTCGGAGATCGAGCCGCTCACCACCGAGGCGGCCATCACCGAGGTGGCGGCGGGGGTGGACGACCTCAGCCACACCCCGGCCAAGACGACCACCACGGTCGCGATGGACTTCGGCTGCATCACCATCGACCCGACCCTGAAGCTGTACCTGTTCGGCACGCCCGGCCAGGACCGGTTCGGGTTCATGTGGGACGACCTGGTCGAGGGCGCGGTCGGCGGACTGGTCATCGTCGACAGCCGGCGTCTCGACGACTGCTACGCCGCCGTCGACTACTTCGAGCACCGCGGCATCCCGTTCGCGGTCGCGCTCAACGCCTTCGACGGCACGGTGGAGCACTCGCTGGACGAGGTCCGCTGGGCCCTGGACATGGCCGACCAGGTACCGGTCGTGGTCTTCGACGCCCGCGAACGCGGCTCGGTGCGGGACGCGCTGCTGACGGTCCTGGAACTGGCCCTGGCCCGCACGGAGGGGTGACTTCCGCCCTCTCACCGTCCGTCCCCTTCCGCGGCGTTCCGCCGGTACCGGCTCGGGGGCGTGCCGACGACCCGGCGGAACGCGTGGCTGAAGGAGCTCTCCGAGGCGTAGCCGAGGCGCTCCCCCAGCGCGGCGACCGTCGTGTCGGAATCGCGCAGCGCCTGCCGGGCCAGCCGGACGCGCCAGTGGGACACGTACGCCAGCGGGGTCTGCCCCGCGACCTCGCGGAACCGCTGGGCGAAGTGACTGCGTGACATGCCCGCCACCGCGGCCGGCTCCCGCAGCCCCCAGGGGTGCGCGGGAGCGGCGTGCACGGCCTCCACGGCGAGCCGCAGCCGGGCGTCGGCGAGCAGGCGCAGCCAGCCGGGACGCAGTCCCGCACCGCCGCGCACTCCGAGGCGCAGCGCGTGCAGCAGCAGGAGCTGCGCGTGCTGGCGCCGCGCGAACGCGGCGCCCGGCAGGGACCGGACCGTCTCCTCGACGATCCCTTCGAGCACTCACCGTGCCCCCGTAAGGGGCGCGGGGAACTGCGCGACCAGCCCCCACCCGCCCGCACCCGATGACGAACCTCCGGGGTTCAAGGGGCGGAGCCCCTTGAAGGGACGGGAAGGGTAGGGGCGGCGGGGGCGGCAACCCTGCGAGCGGGACCATGTCGGACGGGAACCCCTGAGCGCCTCGGAGGAACCCCGCCGGTCACGGGCGAGGGGCCGGCACGCGCCGTCCACCACGGGTTCGGCAGACTCCCCCGTATGGACAACACCGCATCCCCCGCCCCGGACCCCGTCACCTTCGACAGCCGTGGCGTCGCGCTCGCCGGCCACCTCCGTCTCCCGCCCGGCTCCGGCGCCGGCCGGCGCCACCCGGCGCTCGTCTGCGTCCACCCCGGCAACGGCGTGAAGGAGCAGACGGCCGGGATCTACGCCCGGCACCTCGCGGAGAAGGGGTACGTCACGCTCGCGTTCGACGCCGCCCACCAGGGCGAGAGCGGGGGCGAGCCCCGGTATCTGGAGGATCCGGCCACCCGGGTCGAGGACATCGGGTCCGCCGTCGACTTCCTGACCACCCTGCCGTTCGTGGACGAGGAGCGCATCGGCGTGCTCGGCGTGTGCGCGGGCGGCGGTTACGCGGTCAACGCCGCCATGACCGAGCACCGCATCCGGGCGGTGGGCACGATCGTGCCCGTGAACATCGGCCGGGCCCGCCGGGCGGGCGGGTCCGTGGCCGAGCGGCTCGCGGAGGTGGGGAAGCGGCGCACGGCCGAGGCCCGCGGCGGCGAGCCGTCGCTCACGGCGTGGCTCCCCGACGACCCGCAGGACCTGGTGACGGCCGGTGTCACCGACATCGATCTGATCGAGGCGGTCGACTACTACCTCACACCGCGCGGCCGGCACGAGCGGTCGGTCAACCGGCTGGCGCACCGCAGCATCGCACCGATGCTCGCGTTCGACGCCTTCCACCTGGTGGAGGAGCTGCTGACCCAGCCCCTCCAGATCGTGGTCGGCGACCGCACGGGCTCCTTCGGCTCCCGCCGCGACGGGCAGGAGCTGTTCGACAGGGTGAGGGGGCGCAAGGACCTCTTCGTCGTCGAGGGCGCGAGCCACTACGACCTCTACGACCGGCCCGAGCACGTCGGCCGGGCGGTCGAGCGGCTGGCGGCCTTCTACGCGGACACCCTCTGACGCCCGCCCCTCCCCGCCCAGCTCCAAGGACCCCCCGCTTAGCTCCGCCGCACCCCCGGCGAGACCGCCGCCCGTGCCGCCGCCCAGAACAGGCCGAGGGTGGCCAGGGCCAGGACCGCCACCAGGGTGGCGCCGCCCACGACCTTCTCGTAGTTGCGCTGGTAGAGGCCGTCGACGATGTACCGGCCGAGGCCGCCGAGGCTGACGTACGCGGCGATCGTGGCCGTGGAGACGATCTGGATGGCGGCCGAGCGCAGGCCGCTGAGGATCAGCGGGAGCGCGACCGGCAGTTCGACCTGGAAGAGGATGCGCGGCTCGGTCATGCCCATGCCGCGGGCCGCGTCGACGGGGGCCGGCTCCACCGTGCGGACCGCCTCGTAGGTGGTGACGAGGATCGGCGGGATGGCGAGCACCACCAGCGGGATCATCACCGGCAGCAGCCCGAGCCCGAGCAGGACAAACATCAGCACCAGCAGGCCGAAGCTGGGCAGCGCGCGGGCCGCGGTGGCGATGAGGGCGAGCGTGGTGCCGCCGCGCCCGGTGTGCCCGGTGATCAGGCCGACGGGGAGGCCGATCGCGGCGGCGATGGCGAGCGCGATCAGCGAGTACTGGACGTGTTCGAGGAGCCGGTGCGGGATGCCGTCGTAGCCGTGCCAGTGGGCGCTGTCGCTGAAGAAGGCGTTGATGAAGTTCAGGACGTTCATCGGGCGGTGTCCTTCACGGGTGCGGTGTCCTGCACGGCGAGCGCGGCCGGTTCGGGACGCAGGGCCGTCCCTTCCTTGGCGGGCCGGCCGAGGAGCCGGCGGGCGGGGCGGGTGCGGCCGGAGGCGGGCGGCGCCCAGGGGGTGAGCACCTTGCGCAGGAGGACCAGCAGGGCGTCGATGACGATGGCGAGGGCGGCGGTGGTGACCACGGAGTTCACCGCGAGCACGGGCCGGTGGTAGAACATCGCGTCGGCGAGCAGGTTGCCGAGCGCGCCCTGGTTGCCGATGAGGGTGCCGACGCTGACCAGGGAGATGCTGGAGACGGTGGCCACCCGCAGCCCCGCGATCAGCGCGGGCACGGCGATCGGCAACTGCACCTGGAGATAGCGGCGTACGGGCCCGAAGCCCATGGCGGTGGCGGCGGCGAGGGTCTCCTGGGGGACCGAGCGGACGCCGTCGACGATGGCGGGGACGAGCACCACCAGACTGTAGACGGCGAGCGGGATCATCACCGTGGTCTCGCTCTGACCGGTGTAGTCGATGAGGACGACGAAGAACGCCAGCGACGGGACGGCGTACAGCACCGTCGTCACCCACAGCACCGGCGGGTACAGCCAGCGCACCCGCACGCACAACTGCCCGATGGGCAGCGCCAGGACGAGCCCCGCCAGGACCGGGATCAGCGCCTCGCGCAGATGCAGCCCGATCAGGCCGAGCCAGCTGTGCTGGAGGTCGCTGGGGATGTCGAAGAAGCCGTTCATCCGGCGACGTCCGCCTTCCGGCGCTCGGCGTGCGCGGCGCGGATGGCCTCGCCGATGGTCTCCTGGGAGGCGACGCCGACGGCCCGGCCCTCGGCGTCGACGGCGACCGCCCAGCCGGTGGGCGAGAGCACCGCGCAGTCCAGGGCGGCCCGCAGCGAGTCCTTGCCGGACTCGAACGGCCTGCCGTAAGAGAGGAGTTGGCCGGGTTCGGCGCCGGGGAAGTCCTCCGGGGCGCACCAGCCGAGCGGCCTGCCGTCCAGGTCGGTGACGAGGAGGTACGGGGCGGAGTGGGCGGTCTCTCGCGCGGCGAGCTGCCCGGCGGTGGTGTCGACGGCGACGACGGGCGCGGTGGTCAGCTCCAGCCCGGCGGAGGTGAAGAAGGACAGCCGGCGGATACCGCGGTCGGCGCCGAGGAAGTCCTCGACGAAGGCGTCGGCGGGCGCGGAGAGCAGTTCGGCGGGCGGCGCGAACTGGGCGAGATGGCCGCCGGTGCGCATCACGGCGACCATCGTGCCGAGCCGGATCGCCTCGTCGATGTCGTGCGTGACGAAGACGATGGTCTTGCCCAACTCCTCCTGGATACGCAGCAGTTCCTCCTGGAGGCCCTTGCGCACGATCGGGTCGACGGCGGAGAACGGCTCGTCCATCAGCAGCACCGGCGGGTCCGCGGCGAGTGCGCGGGCGACGCCGACGCGCTGTTGCTGACCGCCGGAGAGCTGGTACGGGTAACGGCTCGCGAGCGAGGCGTCCAGGCCGACCCGCGCCATCAGCTCGCGGGCCCGGCCGCGCGCCCGGTCCTTGCTCCAGCCCAGCAGCCGGGGGACGGTCGCGATGTTGTCGACGATCGTGCGGTGCTGGAAGAGGCCCGCGTTCTGGATGACGTAACCCATGCCCCGGCGCAGCGTGTTGACCGGCTGCTTCTGGATGTCGGCGCCGTCGATCAGGATGGTGCCCTCGCTGGGCTCGATCATCCGGTTGATCATCCGCAGGGTCGTCGTCTTCCCGCAGCCGGACGGCCCGACGAGAACCGTGATGGAGCGGTCCGGGATCTCGAGCGACAGCCGGTCGACCGCCACCGTGCCGTCCGGGTACCGCTTGGTGACTGAATCTATGCGTATCAAGACGCCGCAAACCCTTCGGGTGTGGCCGGGAACTGCCTTGTTCTGGTCACTCTTCTGGTCACTGGCGAGCAGGCCGTAGGGGGAGAGTGTAGACGGCTCCTGTTGCGGCGATATGGCGGGCGGCCGGGCGGGCCGCCCTCGTCAGGCGGGGATTTCAGCCGTGTGGCGGCGGGCGAAGTCGAGGGAGGCCGCGAACACCTCCTCCACTTCTTCCTCGGCCAGTCCGACCCACACGTGGTCGGCGCCGGGTACGGGCCGGAAGTCGGCCTCGGCCCCGGCCGCGTGCAGTGCGGCGGCGAGGGCCTCGCCCTGCGCGAAGGGGACGGCGCTGTCCTCGGTGCCGTGCAGGATCAGGAACGGGGGCGCGTCGGCCGTGACATGGGCGACGGGGCTGGCGGCGCGGGCCCGCTCGGGTACGTCGGCGGGGGCGGCGCCGAGGAGCAGGCCTTCCGGCGTACCCGGGTCGGTGGGGTCGGCGGGCGTGGTGGCGAGGTCGGCCGGGCCGTACCAGACGACGCAGCCGGCCACGGCGGGCCGTGCGGTCAAGGCCAGCAGCGCGGCGAGGTGACCGCCCGCCGACTCCCCCCACGTCACGACCCGCCGCTCGTCCAGGCCGAGTTCACCGGCGCGGGCGCGCAGCCAGCCGAGCGCGGCGGTGACGTCGTCGAGCTGGGCGGGGTGGGTGGCCTCGCCGCTGAGCCGGTAGTCGGGGCAGGCGACCGCGAACCCGGCGCGGACCAGCCGGGCGAACGGGCCCGGCCGCCAGTCCCGGAACCGGGGGCCGAGCCGGTCGCGCAGCCCGGTGCGCCAGCCGCCGCCGTGCAGGAACACGATCACCGGGAGCGGCGCGGCCTGCGGCCCGGCCGGGAACCACAGGTCGAGCGCGAGGGGCCGGCTCCCGCTGCGCACGGCGTACGGGACGGCGCGCAGCAGCCGTACGCCGTCCTCCGGCTCGGCGGCGGGCGGCAGGGGGAGGGTGGCCGGGTCGGGCGGCGCGAGGTGGGGGCGGAGTGCGGGGGACGGGGGCACGGGAAGCTCCTGAGCGGGGAAGGGAGTGCGAGAGGTGCTGGTCAGGCGTCCGGGGTGCCTGTGCGCCACTTGTGGTCGGGGAGGAACGTGACGTCGTACGTCTGCGGCACGGTGGCGAACTTCTCCCGCTCGGGGATGAACGGCCGCTGCGGCAGGCCGGGCTCGTCGGTGGGGGTGCCGAGGGTCTCGAAGAACCGCTCGAAGGTGCCGCCGGGGCCCGCGGCCACGCCGACGATCTGGCTGTGGTGGCGCTCGATCCGGTAGGCGTGCGGGCAGTTCTTGGGGACGAAGCCGAAGTCGCCGGCGGTCAGCAGCTTCTCGTACTGCTCCCCCTCGGTGTCCTCGACGAAGAGGCGGACGGCGCCCTGGGTGAGGAAGAAGACCTCGTAGGTGTCGGGGTGGGAGTGCGCCGGGATGATGTCGCCCTTGGGGCCCTCACAGGTGAAGAAGTTGAAGGTGTTCTCGGTCTGCGGGCCGCCGGCGTAGACGGTGAACAGGTCGCCGAAGAGGTGGGCGCGGTCGCCGGCGCCCTTCTCGATGAAGTACGGCTTGCCCGGGTCGGTGGGGATGAGGGAGCCGGGGCGGTGGTGGGTGCGGGCGAACTCGATGGTCATAAAACGTCAGGCTACCTGACATTCGTGAGGTCGCAAGGGGGCGATCGGGGGCAGAGGAGGATGTGTACCGGCACCGTATGCTCGGGGGCCATGAGCGAAGCCCCGTCCCCCAACATGCCCGTGCTGTTGACCGGTGCGAAGCGCTGGTTCGAGGAGGCGCTGTTCGCGAGCATGCGGGCGGCCGGGGAGCAGCCGGTGACCAGCGCGCAGGGGATGGTGTTCGCCAACCTCGACGCCGGGGGGACGACGGTGGCGGAGCTGGCGCGGCGGATGGGGGTGACGCGGCAGACGGCGCACCAGGCGGTGCATGGACTGGTGGGGATGGGGTTGCTGGAGCAGCGGCCGGATCCGGCGTCGGGGCGGAGTCGGTTGATCGTGATGACGGGGGAGGGGGAGCGGGTGCATGGGCGGGCGCAGGCGACGTTGGGGGTGATCGAGGGGGTGCTGGCGGAGCGGGTGGGTGTGGCTTCCGCGGCGGCGCTCCGCGCGGCGCTCACGACCTCATGGGGCTCCCCACCGGTGGTACACGCCCCGTAGGGTTCTTCGCCCCCGCCGCCCCTACCCTTCCCGTCCCTTCGAGGGGCGCTGCCCCTTGGACCCCGAACGCGCGGGTGGGTGGGACTTCTCGCGCAGTTCCCCGCGCCCCTAAAGAGCAGTGGGGCGCCCCCTGCTTTTCAGGGGCGCGGGACTGTGTCGATGTGCGGCTCCGCCGCGCGGGCGCGACCAGCCACGGCGCACCCGCAGCCGCCCGACAAGCCGTGCCCCCGAGCTATGACGCGCCCATCAGCCACGGCCGCACGCGGCGCCGTGCTTCATGGAGCCGTGACTTGAACGTGCCCAGTGGCACACCCACCCGCTCCGCCGCCTCCGCGTACTCCAGCTGGCACAGATCCCGGTACACCAGTGGCTCCACCAGCAGCGGAGCCTCCCGTTCCAGCCGCTCCAGCGCCTCGAGGAGGTCGATCCGCGAGCCCGCGATGACGCTCGTCGTCCGCGGGTCGGCCACCTGCACCGTCTCCACCGGCGGAGCCGCCCCCTCCGCCGCCCGCCGCTTCAGCTCCCGGTACTTCTGCCGTGCGCAGTTCGCCACCACCGTGTACAGCCACGTCCCGAACCGGCTGCGCCCCTCGAACGTCGAGATCCGCCGCGCGATCTGCAGCAGCACGTCCTGCGCCGCCTCCTCCGCGTCCTCCCGGCACGGCAGGAAACGCCCGCACCGCCGTACGACCTCCGGCCGGACCGCCGCGAGCAGCTCCTCCAGCGCCGCCCCGTCACCCCCGGCCGCCCGCCGGGCGAGTTCCTCGGTCCGTGCGGTGTCCTGCACCGGGTGCCTCCTCAGACGTCGATCGGCGCCAGGCATGATAGTCGTATGCACTCGTTGGAGCGGATCGGCCGGTACCGCCTCGAACGACGGCTCGGCAGTGGTGCCTTCGCGGTGGTCTGGCTCGCCCGGGACGACGTGCTCGAAGCCCCCGTCGCGGTGAAGGTACTGGCCGAGAACTGGGCCGGCCGGCTCGACGTCCGGGAACGGTTCCTGGAGGAGGCGCGGCTGCTGCGCCGGGCCGGCTCCAGCCGGGTCGCCCAGGTCTACGACATCGGCGAACTCCCCGACGGCAGGCCGTACTTCGTCATGGAGTACGCCGACGGCGGCACCCTCGCGGACCATCCCGCGCTGGGCGCGGGCGCCCCCGTGCCCGTACCCGAGGCGCTGCGCCTCACCGCGCTCGCGGCGCGCGGCGCCCAGGCGCTGCACACGGCCGGGATCGTGCACCGGGACATCAAGCCGTCCAACGTGCTGCTGCACTCCTCCCCCGACGGCAGCGAGCGGCTGCTCCTCGCCGATCTGGGCCTGGCCAAGAGCCTGGCGCAGGCGTCCGGGCTGACGATGGCCGCGGGGTCGGAGGGGTACCGGCCGCCCGAGCAGGCCGAGCCCGGCGCCGGCATCGACGCCCGCGCCGACGTCTACGGTCTGGGCGCCCTCGGCTACCACCTCGTCACCGGTACGGTGCCCGGGCCGCCCGGCAGGGTGGTCCGCCCCGACCGGCTGTGCCCCGGCCTGGCCCCCGGGGTGTGCGACGCCCTGCTGCGCGCCCTCTCCCCCGACCGCGAGGACCGCTGGCCCACGGCGCTGGCCTTCGCGGAGGAACTGGACCGGCTGGCGGAAGCGGCGAGCGCCGTGCCCGCCCCCGAGCCCGCCCCCGGAACACCCCCCGCGCCCACACCCGAGGCCACGTCCGTGGCCGCACCCCCCTCCGTAACCACCGCCGCCCGCCGCCCCCGGAAGCTGCTCCTCCCCGCCGTCCTCGCCGCCGTCGCCGTGGTCGTCGGCGGGAGCGTCGCCGCCGTGCTGCTGCACCGGTCGCCGCCCGCGAAGGACGACGGCGTACGCGTCGCCGACGCCTCCGGACGGCTGCACGTCGAGGTGCCCGCGGGGTGGGGCGGCCAGGTGCGCGCCTCCGGCTGGGACCCGGCGGTGCTGGGGCTGCGGGCCGGGAAGGAACCCGGGCTGGCCGTCGCCGACGGCCTCTCCCGGTGGCAGGACCTGGGCTCCCCCGTCAACGGCGTCTTCCTCGGTCTGAGCGAGCACGGCGACGTCACCGCCGAGGTCGAGGCCCTCAAGCACTCCGGCTGCCACTACGACGGCGACCACGCCTGGTCCGGCGACGACTGGCACGGCGAGGTCCGCACCTGGAGCGGCTGCCCCGGCGACGACGGCTCGCTCACCGAGGCCGCCCTCACCCCGGCCGACGGCACCGCGCAGCCGCAGCTGTACGTGCAGATCCGGGAGTCCGACGGCGCCGACGCGGCCGACCGGGTGCTGGACTCCGTACGGGTCACCTCCTGAGGCGGTCGGTCACCTCCCGAGGCGGTCGTACAACCGTGCGGTCGTACGACGGACCGTGCGGCCTGTCGTACGACCGCACGCACCGGGAACACGTACCGCGACCACAGCCACGACCCGACCACGACCGATCCGAACCGGGCCCCGCCCGGACGGCCCCGAAAGCGCCCCGCCAAAAAACCTCACGCTTGCCGAACTTTCCCGCCCGACCCCGCATCGGATCTCTGTGACGGGGCAGCCTGCCGCCGTCCGCGGGCTCGCCGAGCACGCGCGATGCGACCCCAGGAGTGTTGTCGACATGGCCATCCTTCCCCCCACCTCCTCCGCTTCCCCCGACGGTTCCTCCTCCCCCACCCGGCGGTCCGCCGCCGTCCGCCGGGCCGCGGCCCTCGTCGCGATGGCCGGGGCGCTCGGCCTGGTCGCCGCCTGCGGTACGGACGACGGTTCCGCGAGCAGCCCGCAGACCCTGTCCGGCACGGCGGGACCGGCCTCCGGGGACGGCAGTACGGCGCCGGACGGCGAGGGCACCACGGCGAGCCCGGGCGGCGGGAACGACTCGGCGGGCTCCGCGTCCGCCTCCGCGGACCCCGGGAAAACGGGCGGGACCAAGGGCACCTCGGACGGCGACTCGTCGGCCGCGAAGAGCACCCGCTGCCACACCTCGGAGCTGGACGCCTCCCTCGGCCCCAACCACCCCGGTGCCGGGCAGGAGAACTTCGCCGTCGTGCTGACCAACACCTCGCACCGCACCTGCACCCTGCGCGGCTACCCGGGCGCCGCCTTCGTGGACGCCTCGGGCAAGCAGCTGGGACCGGACCCCGTGCGCACCGGCGACACGGCGAAGACGATCAAGCTGACGCCGGGGCACAGCGCGTGGGCGGGGCTGTCGTTCTCCAACCCGGAGATCAGCGAGGCCCGGACCGCGACGCCCGCGTCGCTGCTGGTCACGCCGCCCGACGAGCGGGACCACCTGTCGGTGAAGTGGACCGGGGGTGAGGTTCCGGTGTCCGGCAACTCCTCGTCGGTGAAGCTCACGGCACTGCGCGCCGGCACGGGCGACTGACGGCACACCCGACGCACGACGGCACGTGCGGCACGACCGGCGACGCCGGCGCTGGACGACGCCCGACGGCACGCGCGGGGCGACGTCGACGGCACGCGCGGGGCGACGTCGACGGCACGCGCAGGATTACGTTGCGCTCCGTGGCGGGGTGATCGCGTTTCGTCCGGAGGTAGCGTCGGCCGCCCTCCGCACGGTTGTCGAAAGGCGGTCCCCCGTGCCCTTTTCCGCACGTTCTCCACGTTTCCGAAGAGCCACGGCGGTCGCGGCCGCCCTCGGCACCGCGTGGGTGCTCGCCGGCTGCGGCGCGCAGGCGGGTGCCGGGAGCTCCCGGCACGGTCCTCTGGAGTTCGGGTTCGTCAACGGCTCGGACACCGAGTTCCACGCCTGTCTGGCGAAGGCGGTGGCGGAGCGGGCGGCGGACAACGGGATCGTGCTGCACACGGCCGACTCCCGGCAGAAGGCGTCGACCGAGCTGGCGAACATCAAGGACATGATCGCGCGCGGGGTCGACGCGATCATCCTGCAGACCGTCGACGTGACCGCGCTGAAGAGCGACATCGAGAAGGCCGACGAGGCCGGCATCCCGCTCTTCCTCACCTCGGTCGCCCCCGAGGACACCGACGGCCTGCTGGGCGCGGTGGTCGTGGACCAGGCGGCGGTCGGCAGGCTGGACGCTGACTGGGTGGCCCGGGACGCCGACGGCGCGCGGGTGAGCGTCGGTGTCCTCGCCGGCGCCCCCGGCGGCGCCTCCGACCTGCTCGTCTCGGGTTTCACCGGGCGGCTGCCCGGCACCGCGCGCGTGGTGGCGAACGAGCCCGGTATGTACGAGCCGGACGTGGCGCGCGGGGTCGCCGCGAGGATGATCGCGGCACATCCGGACCTGGACTACGTCTTCGTCGCCAACGAGGAGATGGCGCTGGCCGCCCGCAAGGCGTTCACCGCGGCCGGCGCGGACGGCGTGCGGATCGCGACGGTCAACGGCACCGACGAGGGGCTGGCCGCGCTCAAGGACGGCCGGATCTCCGCGACCGTCACCAACTCGGCCGAGCAGCTGGGCGAACTGGCGGTGGACAACGCGGTCTCCCTGCTCCGCGGCGACGACGACGGCGGCACGACCAAGCGGATCACCACCCTGCCGATCCGCCTGCTCACCAAGGACAACACGGACCTGGCCCCGCCGTACTGCCCGCAGCCGAACGAGTGAACGATATTCGCTCGGCGTTGTCGGTGCCCGGCTCTAAAGTGCTGATCAGCCCTGGGGAGCCGTTCTTCCGGGGCGGTATCCGTGTCCGGGGAGAGTCCGTGAGCCAAACCTTCCGTGTCGATCTGCGCGGGATCGTCGACCTGCTGAGCCATCACCTCTACACCAGCCCGCAGGTGTACACCCGCGAGCTGCTGCAGAACGCGGTGGACGCGATCACCGCCGCGCGCGGTGCGGACACCGGCACCACGGCTGCCGGCGCCACGGACGCCCCCGGCCGGATAGCCCTGACGTCCGGGGACGCCACCGGCGACGGCTCCCTGACGGTCGAGGACAACGGCATCGGCCTGACGGAGGCGCAGGTCCACGAACTGCTCGCCACCATCGGCCGCAGCTCCAAGCGGGACGAACTGGGCTTCCAGCGGCACGAGTTCCTCGGCCAGTTCGGCATCGGCCTGCTGTCCTGCTTCATGGTCTCCGACTCCATCGAGGTGACCACCCGCCGCGCCGGCGAGCCCACGGTGCTGTGGCACGGCCGCTCCGACGGCAGCTACACGGTGCGCCCGGCCCCCGCCGACGCCCAGCGCGCCGAGCCCGGCACCACGGTCACGCTGCGCCCGCGCCCCGGCTGCGAGCACCTCCTCACCCGGGACGCCGTCACCGAACTGGTGACCCACTACGGCGCCCATCTGCCGCACACCGTCACGGTCGACGGCGAAGGGGTGACCGGTGGCCCCGCCCCCTGGGACCGCCCGGCGGACGAGGACCCGGGCCGCCGCCGGGCCCGCCTGGAGGCGTACTGCGAGCGGGTGTTCGGCTTCGTCCCCTTCGACGTGGTCGACCTGGAGGCCGCGGAGTCCGGGCTGCGCGGTGTCGCCTTCGTGCTGCCGATGCCCGCCAACCCGGCGGTCCCCGCCCGGCACCGCGTCTACCTCAAGCAGATGCTGCTCTCCGAGGGCGCCGAGCGGCTGCTGCCGGAGTGGGCCTTCTTCGTCCGCTGCGTCGCCGACACCTCCGAGCTGCGCCCCACCGCGAGCCGGGAGGCGCTCTACGAGGACTCCCTGCTGGAGAGCACCCGGGACGCGCTCGGCGCGGGCCTGCGCGCATGGCTGGTCCGGCTCAGCCGGAGCGATCCCGCCCGGCTGCGCGAGTTCCTGCGCGTCCACCACCTGGGCGTGAAGGCCCTCGCCCTGCACGACGACGAGATGCTGCGGCTGGTCACGGACTTCTGGCCGATGGAGACCAACGTCGGCCCGCTGACCCTGGCCGAGTTCCGGGAGCGGTACGGGGTCGTCCGCTTCACCCCGCTGGTCGACGAGTTCCGCCAGCTCGCCCCCGTGGCCGCCGCCCAGGGCCTCGCCGTCGTCAACGCCGGCTATGTGTACGACGCGCAGCTCATCGACCGGATGGCCACCGTGGACGGCACGGTGGAGGCGGAGCCGCTGCGCGCAGCCGACCTGACCACCCATCTGGAACGGCTGAGCGCCGCGGAGGAACAGGCGCTCGCCCCCGCCCTCGCCGCCTGCGACCGGGTCCTGTCCCGTCTCGGCTGCGATCTGCTCGTACGGTCCTTCGAGCCGTCCGGGCTCCCGGCGCTGTATCTGCTCGACGACGACACCGCGTTCCAGGTCGACCTGCGGGAGGCCAGGGAAGCGGCGGACGACGTGTGGGCGTCGATCCTCGGCAGCTTCGAGACCGCCGAGGAGCCGCGCCCCCGCCTGGTCCTCAACCACCGCAACGCGCTGGCCCGCCAGGTGCTCGCGCTGGCGGACGCCGAACTGCGCGCGACCTGCCTGGAGGGCCTGTACGTGCAGGCCCTGCTGCTCGGCCACCATCCCCTGCGCCCGGCCGACACCGCCGCGCTCAACCAGTCCTTCCTCGGCCTCATCGGCCGGGCCGTCGCCGGGGGTGCCCGATGAGCCACACCGAACAGGAGCTGCGCGCGCTCTACCAGAAGACGTTCGCCATGCCGAAGGGGCCCGCGAAGTTCGCGGCGCTGGAGGAGGTGATGCGCCACGCGGACGCGCTCGGCCTGGTCGAGTTCGCCTTCGACGTACGGATGAACGCCACGTCGGTGTTCCAGCACAGCTGGGTCCCGGCCAAGGCGTTCCTCTCCTACTCCTGGTGCCTGGCGGCGTACGACCGCGAGCCGGAGCGGTTCGGCGCGGGCGCCGAGCACCGGCTGCTGTGGGCCATCAAGTGGATGATCTACAGCGTCCACCAGTTCCCGGAGATCCCGCTCCAGCGCGCCACGGACCTGCTGGAGGACATGGAGCGCCGCTACCGGCGCGGCGGCCACAGCATGCACGCCGTGCTCCAGCACCGGGGGCTGATCGCGGAGAGCGTGGGCGAGCCGGCCCGGGCGCAGGAGTTCTACGAGCAGATGTCCCGCACCCGGCGCGACGCGCTGTCGGACTGCTCCGGCTGCGTGCCGAGCAGCCAGGTGCGCACGCTGGTCGCGCTGGGCCGGGACGAGGAGGCGATACGGGTCGGGGAGCCGGCCCGCACCTCGGGGTGCAGCGAGCAGCCGCAGTGGATCAACTCCGAGCTGCTGCTGCCGTACGTGCGCACCGGGCGGGGCGCGCAGGCGGCGGAGGCCCACCGCACCGCCTACCGGCGGATCCGCGACAACCCGCACCACCTGGCCGAGCTGGCCCTGCACCTGCTGTTCTGCGTGCACACCGGGAACGCGCGGCGGGGCCTGGACCTCGTCGAGCGCCATCTGTCCTGGCTGGACAACGCCCGGACACCGCTGGCGGAGGCCGAGTTCGCGGCCGCGGCGGTGGCCGTGCTGAGCGAGCTGGAGCGGCGCGGCGAGGGCGGGCTGACGCTGCGGTTCCCGACGGTGGAGGGGCGGCGCCGCCCGGACACCACGGTCGCCGGGCTCGCCGTCGAACTGCGGGAGCGGGCGGGGGCGATCGCGGCCCGGTTCGACGCCCGCAACGGCAACGACTACCAGAGCACCCGGCTCGGGCGGTGGATGGCGGCCGGGCGGATCGGCGAGCCGGTGGAGCTGTCCGTGTTCTCCACCGCCGCCCACGCGGACCGCAAGCCGGGCGCGGCACGGGTCAGGACGCTGGTCGAACAGGTGGCCGCCGCGACGGCCGCGGGCGACGCCGAGACCGCCGCGCGCACCCGGTTCGCCGTCGCCGAGGCACTGCTGGAGGCCCGGCGGCCCATGGAGGCGCAGGAGGCCGCGGAGGAGGCGGTCCGCGAACTGGCCCGCCTCGGCCTGGCCGAGGACGCCGACCGCTGCCGACTGCTCCTGGCCCACGCCTCCGCGAACGACGGCCACCGGGCGGAGGCGGCCCGCCGCCTGCGGGAACTGCTGGACCGCGGGGCGGGCGACGGGGCTGGGGCTGGGGCTGGGGAGACGGAGATACCCGGGCTGCCCCCGCGCGCCGAGTTGGAGGATCAGCTCGGGCGTTGGCTGGGCCACGGGCCGGAGGCGTCGCGCCGCCATGCGGCGGCGGCCCGCGGCTTCGCCGGCCTCGGCCGCACCGAGGAGAAGCTGGCCGCGCTGCGGCGGGCGCTGCTGTGCGGCCCGGACCCGGCGGCGGTGGACGGACTGCTGGCCGAGGTGGAAGCGGCACTGACCGGACCCGAGGCGGCGAAGGCCGCGGCCGAGGACCGGGCCGGGCTCCGGTTCACCGGCGCCCGCGCGCTCTACGACACCGGCCGGACGGCCGAGACGGCGGACCAGCTGGAGCAGGCGCCCGCACGCTGCTCACCGCCGGGACGCCGGACGGCGGACGGTCCGGCGCGGCCAGGGACCTGCTCGGCTGCGTACTGGCCGGGCTCGCGAGCGTCCGGCTGCTCCTCGACGCCCCGGACGCGGCCGAGGCGGCGGCCCGCGCCGCCCTGGACGTGCTGGCCGGGACCGAGGCCGACCCCTGGAACGAGTCCCGGTGGCACGCGGCCGTGGTCCTCGTCCGGATCCTGCGGGCCCGCGGCGCCCTCACGGAGGCCGAGCGGCTGATGGCCGAGCACGAGGTGGAGGCGGACGAGGCGGACGGCTGGACCGGCTGGGAGGGCTGACCGGCCGGAACGACGGGCGGGGCCGGTCGGCATGACGGAACCGACCGCCGGGGGACGAAGCCCCCGGCGGTCGGTCCTGGTCCGGCTCAGCTCTCGTCGGGCGTCAGCCGCAGCGAGATGCTGTTGATGCAGTACCGCTGATCCGTGGGGGTCGCATACCCCTCACCCTCGAACACGTGCCCGAGGTGGGAGCCGCAACGGGCGCAGCGCACCTCGGTGCGGACCATCCCGTGGGAGCGGTCCTGGATCAGCTCCACCGCGTCCGTGTCCTTCGGGTCGTAGAAGGACGGCCACCCGCAGTGGGACTCGAACTTGGTGCCGGAGGTGAACAGCTCGGCACCACAGGCGCGACAGGAGTACACGCCCTTGGTCTTGGTGTCGGTGTACTCACCGGTGAACGCCGGCTCCGTGGCGGCCTGGCGCAGCACCGCGTACTCCGCCTGGTTCAGCTCCGCGCGCCACTGCTCGTCCGGCTTGTCGACGTCGTACGCCACGACTGCCACCCCTTACCCACTCGAACCGCTTGAACCGCTTGTCTTCGGCGCGGCTACCGCTGCGCCAGGCGCTCCAGGATCCGCGGACCGAGATCGGTCACGTCTCCCGCGCCCATGGTGAGAACGAGATCACCGGGCTCCGCCATTCCCGCGACGGCCTCGGGCACCCCGTCCATGCCGTGCACGGCCCGTACGCCGGCGCCGGCGGCCCGGGCCGCGTCGAGGATCAGCTCGCTGGTGACGCCGGGGATCGGGTCCTCGCGCGCGGGATAGATGTCGAGGACGAGGGAGGCGTCCGCGAGGGCGAGCGCCTGCCCCATCTCCTTGCCCAGCTCCTGCGTGCGGGAGAACAGGTGCGGCTGGAAGACGACCAGGATGCGGCCGTCGGTCCCGGCGCGCATGGCCTCCAGGTCGGCGGTCATCTCGGTGGGGTGGTGCGCGTAGGAGTCGACGACCTGGACACCGGCCGCCTCGCCCTTGAGCTGGAGGCGCCGCTTGACACCCCGGTAGGCGGCGAGCGCGGGGGCCAGCTCGGCGGCCGGGATGCCGAGCGCCCGGCCGGCCACGAGTGCGGCGACCGCGTTGTGCGCGTAGTGCCGGCCGGGGACGGAGACCGTGAAGGTGAGCGGGGCGCCGTCCAGGTCGATCGTGACCTCGCTGGTCAGCCCGTGCGGCACGACGGACAGCACGCGCACGTCGGCGTCCGCCGCCTCCCCGTACGTCACCGTCCGCACGGACCCGGCCAGCCGTCGGGTCAGCTCGCGGGCGCCCTCGTGGTCGGCGCTGACGACGAGGGTGCCGCCGGGCACGATCCGTCCGGCGAACGTCTCGAAGGACTCGTAAATCTCGTCCATGGAGGCGTAGTTGGCGTGGTGGTCGAGTTCGACGTTGAGGACGATCGCGACCTCGGGGGCGTACTTGTGGAAGCTGCGGTCGCTCTCGTCGGCCTCGGCGACGAAGACCTCGCCCTCGCCGTGCAGGGCGTTGGAGCCGGGGGCGTCCAGGTCGCCGCCGATCGCGTACGAGGGCCGGCGGCCCAGCTCGGTGAGCGAGACGGCGAGCATGGAGGTGGTGGTCGTCTTGCCGTGCGTCCCGGCGACGGCGATCGGACGCAGCCCGTCCATCAGCCGGGCGAGTGCGTCCGAACGGTGGACGACCGGGATGCCGCGCTCGGCCGCGCGGGCGAGCTCGGGGTTGTCGGCGCGGATCGCGGAGGAGACGACGACGCAGCTCGCGTCGTCGGCGAGGTGCTCGGCGGCGTGGCCGAGGTGCACGGTGACGCCGAGCGCGCGCAGCGCGTCCGCCGTCGGCGAGTCCTTGGCGTCGCTGCCGGCGACCTTCGCGCCGCGCTGGGCGAGGATCTTGGCGATGCCCGACATTCCGGCGCCGCCGATGCCGATGAAGTGCGGTCGGTCCATGGCGGGGGGAAGGCCGGGTGCCATACGTGTCTCTCCCAGATGCGGTACGACGGTGAACGCGCCGGGGGCGCGGGCACAGCCTATGCGGTGCCCGTCGGTGCCCGGCGCCCGCCGCACGCTCAGTCCCTGCCTCGGCTCAGTCCTTGCTGTGGCTGAACAGCTTGAGCACCGGGACGCCGACCTTGTGCCGCGCCCGGGAGGCCCAGTCCCGGTGGAAGAACTCCTCCACGTAGTGCGGATCGGTCAGCACGATCACCTCGTCCGCGCCGACCTCGGCGACGAGCGCCTTGAGCGCGTCCAGGGGATGCGCCTCGATGAGTCTGCCGTCCGCCTCGCTGCCGGCCGCGTGCAGGGCGCGCAGGGAGACGTCGAGCGCACGCCGGCCGGGGCCGAGTGCCTCGTCCCCCTCGGGCGTCTCCCCCTCCCGCGCGGCCTCGTCGAGCTCCCCGAGGGCGACGTCGTCCAGCGCGCGCAACAGGCGGTCCGCCTGATCCCCGCGGGGCTGGAGCAGGACGTGGAAGGCGACGGCCTCCTCCCCGTGCAAGGTGGTCACGAACTCCACGTCGGCCGATGTCAGGGCCTTCTCAATCATCAGCACACTCGAAAACACGCCGCCTGCCCCTCTTCTCCCACTCGGACCCGAACCCGGTCCCTTACCATCCTGCCCCGTCTTCCCACCCGGGGTGGGTTCAGGCGCGCGCCCGTGACAGGGGCGCGGGGAACGGAACAGACGTCGCGCTCACCCCCGCCGGTAGCGCGTGAAGAGGAACCCCTCCTCCTCCAGCACCGACGCCGGCCGGAACCGCTCCGGAACCGTCACCCCCGGCCCCCCGGCGATCCGCTGCGCACCCCCCGCCACCACCACCGGCGCCACCGTCAGACACAACTCGTCCAGCACACCCCCCGCCACGAACTGCCCCAACAACCGCGGCCCGCCCTCCGTGAGCAGCCGCGTCAGCCCTCGCTCCGCCAGCGCCCGCACCACCCGCACCGGATCCACGCCCATCCCGTCCCCCGCGACCACCACCCGCACCCCCGCCCGCTCCGCCTCCGCCACCCGCCCCGGATCCGCCGCCGCCCCCGTCAGCAGCAACGTCGGCACCAGCGGCGACGTGAACAAGGGCAGCGAGAAGTCCAGCTCGAGTCCCGCGCTGACCACGGCGATCGCCGGCGCGGGTCCCTGCCCGGCGGCCTCCCGCAGCGCCGCGGCCTCGGCCACCGCCCGGGCCGGCCGGTACCCCTCCTGCCGTACCGTCTCCGCGCCGACGACCACCACGTCCGCCAGCGCCCGCAGCATCCCGAAGATCCGCATGTCGGCCGCGCTGGAGATCGGCTTCGTCTGGCCCTCGTGCTGCGCGGCCCCGTCGAGCGTGGAGACCATGTTGGCCCGCAGCCACGGCCGCGGCTCCCCGCCCTCCGGCTCGGGATAGGCGTACGCGGCGGCGAGCTCGTCGAACGTCCACTCACGGTCGACGGCGGCGGAGGCGGGCCCGGAGCCGCCCCTCGCGCCGGAAGCTCCAGGTGTCGTGTCGGTCACAGGCAGCAGGCGTCGCATGCGGTGCAGTCTGGCACGGCGCCTACCATGGGGAACCGTGCCCTCCTCCACCCCCGCCGCCGGCATAGAACCGATGGCCGACACGGCCCCGCTCTCGCTGTGCGCCCGCGAACCCCACGTCCCGGCCGACCGGCTGGTCGCCGAAATGGTGCCGCCGCCGCGCTTCGACTCGGTCCGCTTCGCCACGTACCTCCCGGACCCGAACCAGCCCAGCCAGACCGAGGCCGTCCGCGTCCTGGAGGGCTTCGCCGCCGGACTCGACGGCGGCGGCCCGCAGAGCGCCGGGAAGCGCTCGTTCCTCGGCTTCGGGAAGGGCTCCCGGAAGGCCAAGGCCCCGGTCGGCCCCCGCGGCGTCTACCTCGACGGCGGGTACGGCGTCGGCAAGACCCACCTGCTGGCCTCCCTCTGGCACGCCACCCCCGCCGAGCCCGCCCGCAAGGCGTTCGGCACCTTCGTGGAGCTGACGAACCTGGTCGGCGCCCTCGGTTTCCAGCAGACCGTGAAGACGCTTTCCGGGCACCGGCTGCTCTGCATCGACGAATTCGAACTGGACGACCCGGGGGACACCGTCCTCGTCTCCACCCTGCTGGGCCGGCTGGTCGACGCCGGGGTCGCGCTCGCCGCCACCTCGAACACCCTGCCGGGCAAGCTCGGCGAGGGCCGGTTCGCCGCCGCCGACTTCCTGCGCGAGATCCAGGGCCTGTCCGCCCACTTCCGCGCCCTGCGGATCGACGGCGAGGACTACCGCCACCGGGGACTGCCCGAGGCGCCGGCCCCGTTCACCGACGCGCAGGTCACGAAGGCCGCGCAGGCGACCCCGGGCGCCTCGCTCGACGCCTTCCCCGCCCTCCTGGACCACCTCGCCCGGGTCCATCCCAGCCGCTACGGCGCGCTGACCGACGGACTGCGGGCGGTCTGCCTCACCGACGTGCGTCCGGTGCCGGACCAGTCGACGGCGCTGCGGCTCGTCGTCCTCGCCGACCGGCTGTACGACCGCGAGGTGCCGGTACTTGCCTCGGGGCTGCCGTTCGACCGGCTGTTCAGCGAGGAGATGCTGAACGGCGGCTACCGCAAGAAGTACTTCCGCGCGATCTCCCGCCTCACGGCCCTGGCACGCGACGCGAAGGGTCTCGTGGCGGAGTAGGCCCCGAGGAGCCGTAGGGGGCTGAAGGGGGGACCGAGAGGCTACCGAGAGGCTGGGGACTACCGCCGTCGGGTGACGTCCCCCCTCCACTGCGGCCGACGCCGCCTTCACTGCCCGATTCGTCACATTTATCCGCTTATCTTCATGCGGTGATCTCTCGACGCCTTCGTCACCTCGCCCTCGTCCCCGCCCTCTGCCTCCTCCCCGTCGCCGCCCTGGCCGGCTGCGGCACCGCCACCGGCGCGCACCCCGGGCCCCGCCCCTCCACCGCCGCCCCGTCCGCCCACTCCTCGCCGACCGCCTCCCCGAAGCCGCCCACCCTGGCCCCAGGGCCGGGCGGTCTCGCCCCCGTCTTCTCGCACGGGCCGCGCGACGCCGCGCACAAGACGGTCGCCCTCACCTTCGACGCCGACATGACCGCCGACGAGGGACCGCGCGCCGCCGCCGGGGAGCACTTCGACAACCCTGGGCTGATCGACACCCTGCGCGCGCTGAAGGTCCCGGCGACCGTGTTCATGACGGGCCGATGGGCCGAGGAGTACCCGGGCGAGGCCAAGGCCATCGGCCGGGACCCGCTCTTCGAGATCGCCAACCACTCCTACAGCCACTACTCCTTCACCGCCGACTGCTACGGGCTGCCGACGCTGGACGGCGACACGGACCGCATGCGCACCGAGGTCGAACGCGCGTTCACCGCGATCCGCACGGCGGGAGTGGACCGTCCGATGCCGTACTTCCGCTTCCCGGGCGGCTGCCACGACCGGCGGTCGCTGCACGCGGTCAACGCGCTCGGGGTCACGGCGGTGCAGTGGGACGTGGTCGGCGGGGACGCCTTCGCGACGGACGCCGACGCCGTGGCGCGGCAGGTGCTCGACGGCGTCCGCCCCGGTTCCGTGGTCGTCCTGCACTGCACCCGCAGCGCGGCCCCGGCGACCGAGCAGGCGGTGCGGAAGGTCGTCCCAAAGCTGCGCGAGCGCGGCTACCGGTTCGTCCGGGTCTCGGAGCTCATCGGCGCCTCGACGGGGCGGCACTGAGCCGGACCCGCACCGGACCGCGACTGTCGGTGGGCGGCTCTACGCTGGTGTCATGGTGGAGAAGACAGGGGAAGCGCGGCAGACACGGGAGCCGCGGCAGCCGGTGGAGTCCGCGGCGGACACGGACGGCTACTGCGCGCCCGCCGGGGCCACGGCGGGGTCGGTGCCGAAGGCCGACCGGCCGCCGTACGCCGAGTGCGTGCTGTGCCGGGAGCCGACGGAGTACCCGGAGTCGCGGAAGGGGACAACCCTGTGCCCCGTCTGCGAGTGGCAGGAGGCCCAGCGGACCGCCTGCTCGGGCTGACCGGACGGCCGTGATCGCGCCCCTGGCAGACTGGGGACCGTGACGACCGACCCGACCCCCGACACCGCAGCCTCCCCGGGAAGCAGCGCCGCGCCGGAAAGCGCCCCCGCCCCCGCCGGCGCCGAGGTGCCGCCGCCGTCCGCGCGCGAGCAGGACAGCCCCTTCCGCACCGAGCCGACCGCCCGCGACACCGCACGGCAGTTTGTCCTGCCGCTGGTCGTCCGCATCGAGCGGGCCGCACCGCCGGCCCGTACGGACGCGCTGGAGACGGCCGCCCGGGCGGTGCTGGTGATGCTGAGCGACGAGCGGTCGCTCGGCGACGGGCCCTGGGCGCGGGCGATGCGGGACTGGCAGGACGCCCGCATCCGCAAGGTGGTGCGGCGGGCGCGCGGCGCGGAGTGGCGGCGGGCCGAGGCGCTCGACGGCCTCACGGTCACCGGCGGCTCCGCCGAGGTGCGGGTCTTCCCTCCCGTACCGCTGGACGGCTGGCCCAAGGACCTGGCCCGGTTGCAGGTCTCCGGCACCGACCTCGACGACCCGGAGCCGCCGCCCGCCGCCGGGGCCGGCCTGCCGGTGCTGTGGCTCAACCCGGAGCTGGAGATGTCGGCGGGCAAGGCCATGGCCCAGGCGGGGCACGGCGCGCAACTGGCCTGGTGGGAGCTGTCCGACGCGCAGCGCGCCGACTGGCGGGCGGCCGGTTTCCCACTGGCGGTGCGTACGGCGCCGGCGTCCCGGTGGGCGGAACTCACCGCGTCCGGGCTGCCGTTGGTGCGGGACGCGGGCTTCACGGAGATCGCGCCCGGCTCGGCCACGGTGGTCGCGGAGCACCCGGCGCTGCGGCGGGGCTGAGGGCGCATCGCAAGCGCGGCCGGGCAACCTCAAATGTTGCTCTGAAGGGTCCCCGTGGGCGGTTCGGCCGGGTCCTCCGGGGCGATGACACCGTCACCTACGGGAGGAGGGGGCCGGGGATGGAGCGGCTGGGGACGGGGATCGGCTGGCGGCCGGAGATCGCGGAGGCCGTGGAGCGGATGCCGGGCATCGACTGGGTCGAGGCCGTGGCGGAGAACCTCTGCCCCGGCCATCTGCCCGACTCGCTGCTGCGGCTGCGCGAGCGCGGGGTGACCGTCGTACCGCACGGCGTCTCCCTCGGCCTCGGCGGCGCCGACCGCCCCGACGAGGCCCGGCTGACCGCCCTCGCCGAGCGCGCCGAGGCGCTGGGCTCGCCGCTGGTCACCGAGCACATCGCGTTCGTCCGCGCGGGCGGCCCCGGCACCGGTTCCCCGCTGCTGGAGGCGGGCCATCTGCTGCCGGTGCCGCGTACCCGGGACGCGCTGGACGTGCTGTGCGCGAACGTACGCATCGCGCAGGCCGCGCTGCCGGTGCCGCTCGCGGTGGAGAACATCGCCGCGCTGCTCGCCTGGCCCGGCGAGGAGATGACGGAGGGCCAGTTCCTGTACGACCTCGTCGACCGCACGGGGGTGCGGCTGCTGATCGACGTGGCCAATCTGCACACCAATCACGTCAACCGGGGCGAGGATCCGGCACGGGCGCTCGACGAGCTGCCGGTCGAGGCGATCGCGTACGTGCATGTGGCGGGCGGCTACGAGCGGGACGGTGTCTGGCACGACAGCCATGCGCACCCGGTGCCCGCGCGGGTCCTCGACATCCTAGCCGACCTCGCGGGGCGGGTGCGGCCGCCGGGGGTGTTGCTGGAGCGGGACGAGGACTTTCCGTCGGGGGCGGAGCTGGAGGGGGAACTGCGGGCGATCGGGGAGGCGGTGGAGAGGGGCGCGGCAGCGGGGACGGCAGCTGCGAAGACCAAGGCCGCCGGTACCGTCACCGGTCCCGTCGCCGTGTCCGCCCCCGCGTCCGACGCCGCGTCCGATGCCGCGTCCGACGCCGCCCGGGAGCGGGTCGGGCATGCGGAGACCGCGCTGCTGGCCGCGCTCGTCGCGGGGGCGGTGGTGCCGGAGGGGTTCGACGCGGTGCGGGTCGGGGTACAGGCGCGGGCGTTGGCGGCGAAGCGGGCGGGGGTGGTGGCCAAGGTGGCACCGGAGCTGCCGGAGATCCTGGGGGAGGGCTATCGGGCGGCATTCCTGGCGTATGCGCAGGTGCGGCCGATGGGCGGGGGATACCGGCGGGACGCGCTGGACTTCGCGGGGCACGTGCTGGACGGGGGCGCAGTGGTGAGCGCGCGGGCGCGCCGCCGGTTGCGTCGCTGGTGGCTGGAGCGCGCGGGCCCCACCCCACCGACCCGCCTCACCCGCGCGACCCGCCTCCTCCTCCCCCACTGACGTTCCTTCGCCTCCGCCCGAGGCCCCCCGCACAAGAACGCCCCATCCCGCACACCCGCACCACCCATGTCGTCCGCATCGTGAGAACCCCATGGCGGTGACCGGCCGGTTGGTCTTGGATCAACGCCATGGTCTCGGTCCTCCTGCTGCTTCTGGCCTGGTGCGCCGCCGGCACGGCCTGCGCACGGCTCTGCCTCGCCGCGGTCCGCGCGGCCACCGCCGTCGTCACCTCTGCCGAGACCGCCGGGAGCACCGGCACCGCCGGCCGGGAAGGGGACGAGACGCGGCAACTCACCCTCTACGAGGCCGCGTTCCTGTCCGGCGGCCCCACGAGGGTCGTCGATCTGACGCTGGTCTCCATGGCGCGTGGGCGCCGGCTGCTGCTGGCGCACACCGGCTGGGTCACGGTCGTGGACCCGGAGCCCGAGAACGAGCTGGAGCGGTCGGTGCTGGCGGCCATAGGGCCACAGGGCCAGTCCAGGATCACGCCGGTGCGCAGGGCGGCGGCCGCCACGGAGGCCGTGCGCGGACTCGCCGCCCGGCTGACCGCCGCGGGGCTCGCGGTGCCGGACGGGGGCGGGGCGCGGACGACGGTGGCGGGTGCGGTGCGCCAGGTGCGGGCCGCCGCCGCGGCCGTGGTGGCGCTGGGCGTCGTCGCGCTGCTGATGCCGGAGGACGGCGGCGCGGCCGACTGGCTGGTCGCGCTCTGGTTCGCGCTGCCGCTGCTGCTGAGCGTCAGCTGTCTGGCGATCGCCCGGGTGGAGGCCCATCCGTACGCCCGGTGGGCCTCACCGGCCGGTCAGCAGCTGCTCGCCGCGGCCGTCGCCGCCGAGGGGACGGACCAGGAACTGGCACTGGTCGCCGTCCGCGGCACCCGGGCGCTCGGCGAACCGGAACTGAGGGCGGCGTTCACCCACCGGTAGCCCCCGGCCCCGCGGAAGTCGCGGGGCCCGGAACACGCCGCCCCCTGATGCCCGCCGTCAGGCCAGCCCCGCCACCAGCTCCGCGACATCCTTGCGACGCCCCGTGTAGAACGGGACCTCCTCGCGCACGTGGCGGCGGGTCTCCGAGCCGCGCAGGTGGCGCATGAGGTCGACGATGCGGTGCAGTTCGTCGGCCTCGAAGGCGAGGACCCACTCGTAGTCGCCGAGGGCGAAGGACGCCACGGTGTTGGCGCGCACGTCCGGGTAGTCGCGGGCCATCCTGCCGTGCTCGGCGAGCAGCCGGCGGCGCTCCTCGTCGGCCAGCAGGTACCACTCGTAGGAGCGCACGAACGGGTAGACGGCGACGTAGTCGCGCGGGGTCTCGTCGGCGAGGAACGCCGGGATGTGCGCGCGGTTGAACTCGGCGGGGCGGTGCAGCGCCATGTTCGACCACACCGGCTCCAGCGCGCGGCCCAGCTTCGTGCGGCGGAAGAGGTTGTACGCCTCCTGGAGCTGGTCGGCGGTCTCGGCGTGCCACCAGATCAGGACGTCGGCGTCGGCGCGCAGGCCGGAGACGTCGTACGTGCCGCGGATGGTCACGTCCTTCGCGGCGAGCTGGTCGAACAGTTCCTGGACCTCGTCGGCGTACCCGGCGCGGTCCTCGGGGAGCACGTCCTTCAGCTTGAAGACGGACCACAGGGTGTAGCGGATGACCTCGTTGAGGTCCTTGGCCAGCTTGCCCTTGTTCGGGATCCGGGCGTGCTCGGTGGTGGGTGCGTCGTCACTCATGGGCCTATTCTCCTGCTCCTGCCCGGGCACTCGGCACCGGGTGCGCGGTGAGTTCCCGCACTCCTGCGAGATGGGCGCCGAGCCGCTCCACGGCGGCGTGGGCGCTCGCGACGCACGCCGGGATGCCGACGCCGTCGTACGCCGCTCCGCAGACCGCGAGGCCGGGCAGGGCGGCGAGGCGCGCGCGGACGCGGGCCACGCGCGCGTGGTGGCCGACCGGGTACTGCGGCAGGCCGTCGTCCCAGCGGGTGACCCGGGTGGCGACGGGCTCGGCCGCGAGGCCGGTCGCCGCGCGCAGGTCGCGCCGGGAGAGCTCGACGAGGCCGGTGTCGTCCCGGCCGAGGATCTCCGTCTCGCCGTAGCGCCCCACCGAGGTGCGCAGCACCAGCAGTTCGGGGTCCTCCTCGGCGATCCAGCCCCACTTGCGGGAGGCGAAGGTGGCGGCCTTGATGGCGCGGCCGTCGACCGGGGGCACCAGGAAGCCGCTGCCCTCGGGCAGTGCGGTGTCCCGGCGGCGGTAGGCGAGGGTGATCAGCGCCATGGAGGCGTACTCGACGCCGGACAGCTCGGCCGCGGCGGCGGGCGCCTCGGCGCGCAGCAGCGTGGCGGCGGGTCCGGCGGGCAGGGCCACCACCACGGCGTCGGCGGCCAGTTCCCGCTCCCCCGCGGTGACCCGCCAGCCGTCGGCGGTGCGGCGCAGCGCGGTGGCGGGAGTGTGGGTGGCGATCTCGCCGCCGCGGGCCCGTACCGACTCGGCGACGGCGAGCGGCAGCCGGCCGACCCCGCCCTCGATGCCGGTGAACACCGGGCCGCCCTGCTTCGGGGCGGCGGTCGTACGGTCCTGGATCTCGCGGACGGCCGCCGTCAGGGAGGTGTGGGTGCGGGCGGCGTCGAAGAGCTGGGGGACGGCGGAGCGCATCGACAGCCGGTAGGCGTCGCCCGCGTAGACCCCGCCGAGGAGCGGTTCCACCAGGCGGTCGACGACCTCGCGGCCGAGGCGGGCCGCCACGTACTCCCCGACGGCCACGTCGTCGCCGATCTCCGTGGGCGGCAGGTCGGCGTCCCGTTCGATGCGGGCGAGGCCCTCCGGGGAGAGGAGCCCGGACAGCGCGGCGGCCGTGCCGGGGACGCCCATGACGTGGCCCTTGGGCATGGGGCGCAGGGCGTCGCGGGTCCAGATCGACGCGGAGGCGGTGGCGGGCGGTGTCAGGCGGCCGCCGAGGCCGACCTCGCGGGCGAGGGTGACCGCCTCGGGGCGGCGGGCCAGTATCGACTCGGCGCCGAGGTCGACCCGGACGCCGGCGATCTGGCCGGGCAGCAGCTTGCCGCCGACACGGCCCGCGGCCTCCAGGACCGTCACCCGCGCGCCGCGGTCCAGCAGCCGGTGCGCGGCGGCCAGTCCGGCGATCCCGCCCCCTATGACGACGACATGCCCGGCCTGCGCACGGGCCTCCTCTGCGCTCATGCCTCCACCCTCTCAGACCCCACCGACAACCCGGTCCGCCCCCTTCGCCGCGGGGCCGTTCCGCGCGGGGAAGGGGCCGGCCGGCCCGCGGCACCGGGGCCGCTCGGCCCCACGGAGCGCGCCCGTCCGGCCCTTGGGCCCCGCGCCGGGGGCCCGGCCACCCCAGTACCGGCGGCCCCGGGGGCGGCCCCCGACCGCCACCGGCGCCCCCGGCCCGCTGACCGCCGGGCAGTACCCGTTCACCGGCCGACCCGCCATCTGGCCCGGCCCCGCCCGGCGCCCGGCCAGGGTCCATCGGCGGAGCCCGGCCCGGGCCCCGTCCCCGGGCGGGGCCCGGGGGCCGATGCCACCGTCATCCGCCCCGGTGTCCGGGTCGAGGCCGGACCGTGATGGGTTCGGTACGCCGGGCGGCCAACGTTCGCGGGGGGACGTACGTCGAAGTAGCAACCGGCACGTCGACACCCCCGGGGGGCTCCCAGATGCGTACCAGCTCACGTTCACGTTCCGCACACCAGCGTGCCCGGCGCCCTCGCCGGCTGCCGGCGGTGGCGCTGCTGGCTGCCGCGCTCGCGCTGGCCGGGTGCAGCGCCGGCTCCGGCGACTCCGGCGCGGGCGCGGCCGGCGACAAGGCCGCCGCGTCCGGCGCGGAGGCGCAGCGGCAGGGCGCGGCCGGCAGCGGCGCCGCCAAGGGCGACGCGGCGGGCGCCGGCACCGCCGCCCCCAAGGCACCGAAGCTCACCGCCGGCAGCATCGTCCGCACCGCCTCCCTCACCGTCCGGGTCAAGGACGTGTCCAAGGCGCTCGGCACCGCCCGTACGGCCGCCGAGGACGCGGGCGGCTACGTCGGCGACGAGACCACACGCCGGGACGGCGACGGTCACGAGCACACCCGCGTCGTGCTCCGCGTGCCGACCGAGAAGTACGACGAGGTCCTCGGCGACCTCCAGGGCACGGGCGTCCTGCTCCACCGCACCGCCAAGGCGGAGGACGTCACCGACCAGGTCGTCGACGTGGACAGCCGGGTGAAGTCGCAGCGCGCCAGCGTCGCCCGGATCCGCGAGCTGATGGACCGGGCGGACGAGCTGAGCGACGTCGTCACCCTGGAGAGCGAACTCAGCAGCCGCGAGGCCGATCTGGAGGCGCTCCTCGCCCAGCAGGCCTCCCTGAAGGACCGGGTCGGCCTCGCCACCATCACGCTCTCCCTCACCGAGGCCCCGGCGGCGGCCCAGAAGGCGGCCGCGGACGACGACCCCGGGTTCCTGGACGCGCTCGCCGGCGGCTGGGACGTCTTCCTGACCCTGCTGCGCTGGATCGCGCTCGCCGTCGGCGCGCTGCTGCCGTTCGCCGCGGTGATCGCCCTGGGGGCGCTGGTCTGGACGCGGCTCGTCCGCCCGCGCCTCCCCCGCCGCCCCGCCCCGGCGGCGGCCCCCGCCACCGCCCCGGGCACCCTGCCGACGGCGCCGCCCGTCCCCGGCGACGGCGACTGACGCCCGCGCATCCCGCGGAGGGGGACCGGCCGTCCGGCCCGCCGCACGGCCGACTCCCCCGCCCCCGTAGCGTGTTCGCATGAGCATGAGTGGCACGCGCCCGGACGGCGGCGGCAGGGAACGACTGGTCGTGATCGGCGGCGACGCGGCGGGCATGTCCGCCGCGTCGCAGGCGCGCCGCCTGCGGGACCCGGACCGCCTGGAGATCGTGGCGTTCGAGCGCGGCCACTTCACCTCGTTCTCGGCGTGCGGCATCCCGTACTGGGTCGGCGGCGACGTCACCGACCGGGACGACCTGATCGCCCGGACCCCCGAGGAGCACCGGGCCCGCGACATCGACCTGCGGATGCGTACCGAGGTCACGGAGATCGACGTCACGGGCGGCAGGGTCCGCGCACGGGACGCGGACTCCGGGGCCGAGTCCTGGACGTCGTACGACAAGCTGGTGATCGCCACGGGCGCCCGCCCCGTCCGCCCCGAACTGCCCGGCATCGACGCCCCCGGGGTGCACGGCGTGCAGACCCTGGACGACGGCCAGGCCCTCCTCGACACGCTCGCCGCGACGAAGGGCCGGCGCGCGGTGGTGGTCGGCGCCGGGTACATCGGCGTGGAGATGGCGGAGGCGCTCCTCAACCGCGGCTACGAGGTGACCGTCCTCAACCGGGGCGCGGAACCGATGGCCACGCTCGACCCCGACATGGGCCGCATGGTGCACGACGCCATGGCGGGCATGGGCATCACCATGGTGAACGACGCCGAGGTCACCGAGGTGCTCACCGGTGACGACGGCCGGGCGCGGGCCGTGGTGGCCGGGGGCACGGAGTACCCGGCGGACGTCGTGGTGCTGGGCATCGGCGTGCGCCCCGAGACGGCGCTGGCGCGGGCGGCCGGGCTGCCGCTGGGTGCGCACGGCGGGCTGCTCACCGACCTCGCGATGCGGGTGCGCGGATACGAGAACATCTGGGCGGGCGGCGACTGCGTCGAGGTCCTCGACCTGGTCTCGGGCAGCGAGCGGCACATCGCGCTGGGCACCCACGCCAACAAGCAGGGCCAGGTCATCGGCACCAACGCGGGCGGCGGCTACGCCACGTTCCCGGGGGTCGTCGGCACGGCCGTGAGCAAGGTCTGCGCGCTGGAGATCGCCCGCACCGGGCTGCGGGAGAAGGACGCGCGGCGGGCGGGGCTGCGGTACGTGGCGGTCACCATCGAGTCGTCCAGCCGCGCGGGCTACTACCCGGGCGCGGCCCCCATGACGGTGAAGATGCTCGCCGAGCGCCGCACGGGCCGGCTCCTCGGCACGCAGATCGTCGGCCGCGAGGGGGCCGCGAAGCGGGTGGACGTCGCCGCGGTCGCCCTCACCGCGGGCATGACGGTCGAACAGATGACGGCGCTGGATCTGGGCTACGCCCCACCGTTCTCCCCGGTCTGGGACCCGGTCCTGGTAGCAGCCCGCAGGGCGACGACGGCGGTCCGGGAGCAGGGCGCCTGAGAGCGCGCGGTTCCCCGCGCGCCCCCGAGCTCCAAGGCGCCCTACGCGGACTCCCCGCTCCCGTTCACCCGCTCGCCGCCCGTCCGCACCGGCTCCGCCGGCGGCCTCGGCGGCAGCGAGGACACGGACGCGGAGGAGACGGGCGCCGCGGAAGCGGAAGACGCGGCCGGCGCCGCCGCCGACGTGGTGCGCGCATGCGCCGCCCCCCGCACCGACCGCAACCGATGGCTGACCGCCTCGTCCAGCGTCACCGGCCGCTGCGTCTGCGCGGCGAGCCGCCCCGCCTCCTGGCCGAGCCGGGCGACGTCCTCCCACGGCAGACGCAGCACGAGCGCGATCTCCGCCTCGCCGTCGGGCAGGGCGTGCATCGCCGGGATGGCTCGGTCGTTCATCGTTCGTTCCTCACGTCGTCCCTGGACGGTCGAGGAGTCATACGCACGGGCGGACGGCCGCGTTCACCGGTTCGCCGGGCCCATCCCGGGCAGAACTTACCTGTGGTGATCCCCGTCCATGACGTCAACCCGGCGCGCCGCACGCCCTATGTGACGTATGCGCTCATCGCGGTCAACTTCCTGGTGTTCCTGTTCACCCCCGGCCTGTCGGGCTCGGTGGTCGGGCAGAGCGACGTGGCGCAGCTGTGCCATCTGCAGGCGTTCCTGGACCACTACGCGGCGGTGCCCAGAGAGCTGATCCACCACCAGATGCCGCATCTCGTGCCGACGGGCGAGGTGGCCGGGGGGCCGCACGGCACGGCGTGTCTGGCGGCGCCGCCGGACTACGACAAGTCGCCGCCGCTGTCGGTGTTCACGGCGATGTTCCTGCACGGCAGCTGGCTGCACCTGCTGGGCAACATGCTGTTCCTGTACATCTTCGGCAACAACATCGAGGACCGCCTCGGGCACGTCAGGTTCACGCTGTTCTACCTGGTGTGCGGTTATGCGGCGGCGTACGGCTACGCGCTGGTCAACGAGAGCTCGGGCGATCCGCTGATCGGGGCGTCGGGGGCGATCGCGGGGGTGCTCGGCGCCTATCTGGTGCTGTATCCGAAGGCCAGGGTGTGGGTCCTGGTGCCGTTCCTGATCTTCCTGCCGCTGCGGCTGCCCGCGTGGCTGGTGCTGGGCTTCTGGTTCGTGCTGCAGGCGGTGTACTCGTCGGGCGGCGGCGTCTCCGACGCGGGCACGGTGGCGTACGCGGCCCACGTGGTCGGCTTCCTCGTCGGCATGGCGCTGGCCTGGCCGCTGCGGCCGGGCACCCCGCCACCGCCGGAGCCGCGCCGGCTGCTGTTCGGCAGACAGGCGCGGCACACGTGGTGAGCCGTTCCGTCCCTGGGGTGTGGGCGCGGGGTCAGCGTGCGGTGTGGGTGTGCACGTAGTCCACGACGCGGGTGAGCGCGTCCGGGTCGGTGGTCGGGGGCACACCGTGGCCGAGGTTGAAGACGTGGCCCTCCAGGCCGGCGGCCGCGTCCAGCACCTCCTGGGTCCTGGCCTCCACGGCCTGCGGCGTGGCGAACAGGGCCGCGGGGTCCAGGTTGCCCTGGAGCGCCTTGCCGGGGCCGACGCGGCGGGCGGCCTCGTCGAGCGGGACCCGCCAGTCGACGCCGACGACGTCCGCGCCGGCCTCGCCCATCAGGCCGAGCAGCTCACCGGTGCCGACGCCGAAGTGGATGCGCGGGACGCCGTACCCGGCGACGGCCTCGAGCACCTTGGCGGAGGCGGGCAGCACGGAGCGGCGGTAGTCGGCGGGGGCGAGGGCGCCGGCCCAGGAGTCGAACAGCTGGACGGCACAGGCGCCGGCCTCGATCTGCACCTTCAGGAAGGCGGAGGTGATCACCGCGAGGCGGTCGAGGAGGTCGGCCCAGAGCTGCGGGTCGCCGTACATGAGCGCCTTGGTGTGCTCGTGGTTGCGGGACGGGCCGCCCTCGACGAGGTAGCTGGCGAGGGTGAAGGGCGCGCCGGCGAAGCCGATGAGCGGGGTCGGGCCGAGCTCGCGGACGAGGATGCCGACGGCCTCGGTGACGTAGGAGACGTCCTCGGGAGTGAGGTCGCGCAGCTGGGCGAGGTCCGCGCGGGTGCGGATCGGCTGGGCGACGACGGGGCCGACGCCGGGCTTGATGTCGAGGTCGATGCCGATCGCCTTCAGCGGGACGACGATGTCGCTGAAGTAGATCGCCGCGTCGACGTGGTGCCTGCGGACCGGCTGGAGGGTGATCTCCGCGACCAGCTCGGGCCGCGTGCAGGACTCCAGCATCGGGATGCCCTCGCGCACCTTGCGGTACTCCGGCAGGGACCGGCCGGCCTGCCGCATGAACCACACGGGGGTGTGCGGCACGGGCTCCCGCCGGCACGCCTTCAGGAAGGCGGACTCCTTGACGGCGGGGTCGGTCACTGACGGCTGGCCGCCCGTCACGGGGCGTTCGTCCATGGCACTCACACGCCCCAGTCTCCCATGCGCGGCTCCCGCGGAACGCCGGGGGCCGCGCCCCCACCCGCCCACGCGCACGTCCGGGATCGAAGGGGCGGAGCCCCTGGTGGACGGGAAGGGCGAGGGCGGCGGGGGCGCAAAAGCGCCGTAGGACACCGCCGCCCGGGTGTCCCTCCCGGCACGAGCCCGCACTTCCCCTTAATCTTCCCCGCATGGCTGCGGCTCAGGGACGACTGTCGGACGACGCTGGCGGAAGGGACGACGCGACGGAGGAGAACCGTAAAGCGATGCAGACGGCCCCGCCCCCCTTCCGCGCGGCCGTCGAGGCCCTGCGCACCGCCCGGCTGCGACCGGAGATCGAGCTCTCCGCGACCCCGGCCCCCCGCCGGCTCGCCCCCCACGCCCACGCCCTGGAGGCCGCCGTCGTCGAGGGCGACGACGACCTGGCCGACGGCCGCCTCGTCCTCCTCCACGACCCCGCGGGCCACGACGCCTGGCAGGGCACCTTCCGCCTGGTGACCCTCGTCCGCGCGGAACTGGAACCGGAGATGGCCGCCGACCCGCTGCTCCCGGACGTCTGCTGGACCTGGCTGACCGGCGCGCTCCAGGGCCGCGGCCTGTCGTACGGCGAGCCCAGCGGCACGGTCACCCGGGCGAGCTCGCACTACTTCGGCGGCCTGGGACAGCGTCCCGCCGCCTCGCAGATCGAGATTCGTGCCTCCTGGACGCCCCGCGAGGGCCTCGGCGGGGTCCCGGACACCGCCGCGCACCTCGCCGCCTGGGGCGATCTGCTCTGCCAGGTCGCCGGCCTGCCGCCGGCCGGGCCGTCCGACGCCTCCGTGGTGACCCTCCCGCAGCGCCGGGGCCCCCAGCCCCGCTGACGCCCACCGCTCCGCCCCCGAAAAGAGCCGCACGCTTTCGTGCGGCTCTTCTTTCGTGTGCGCCCGCGCACCGTCGGCACGTCACGTCACCCCACCCGGCACCTCAATTTGTCGATATGACACCTCACGTTTTGTCGATACGACCACTTTCCGACAGCT
Organism: Streptomyces sp. NBC_00670; assembly: GCF_036226765.1. Classification (NCBI taxonomy): domain Bacteria; kingdom Bacillati; phylum Actinomycetota; class Actinomycetes; order Kitasatosporales; family Streptomycetaceae; genus Streptomyces; species Streptomyces sp. NBC_00670. The sequence goes on along the minus strand of NZ_CP109017.1, from coordinate 5,850,269 downwards.
ATCGACTCGCCAGCGACCCGATTCGATCTTCGGGTGATCGATCGCGCGTCCGAATTGCACGGATTGTTACTCACCACATCGTGATCATTCTCTAAAGGAACCCCCCGTCACTGCCGAAGACGACTGTGACCCTGAAAGCACGGTTCGTCCCGGCTTAAACCCCGAAGCCGGCCCCGTCCCCACCCCCCACCTCCCAGGAGGCCTGGTGTCCGTTCTCCTCGAGCAGCCCGCAAGCCTGGTCGCCTACCGCCCCAACAAGCCGACCGCCATGGTGGTCGTGGCCGACCCCCGGGTCCGTTCCACCGTCACCCGCCATCTGTGGGCGCTCGGAGTGCGTGACGTCATCGAGGCGTCGTCCGTGGCGGAGGCCCGTCCCAGAATCGGCAACCCGCGCGACATCTGCGTCGCCGACGTCCACCTCCCCGACGGCTCCGGCCTGACACTGCTGTCGGAGACCCGCGCCGCCGGCTGGCCCAACGGCCTCGCCCTGTCCGCCGCCGACGACATCGGCGCCGTCCGCAACGCCCTGGCCGGGGGCGTCAAGGGCTACGTCGTCACCGGCACGCGCACCAACCTCGGGCTCCCCGCCCGGCCCGGCGTCTCCCCCCTCGGCGCCACCCGTATGCACCGCCGGCCCCCGGGCGCCCCGAGCCACCCGGGCGGCTACCGCGAGCTGTCCGGGCGTGAGGTGGAGGTGCTGCGGCTGGTCGCGGAGGGCCAGTCGAACAAGGCGATCGGCGTCTCCATGGGCCTGTCCGCGCTCACCGTCAAGAGCCATCTGGCCCGCATCGCCCGCAAGCTCGGCACGGGCGACCGGGCCGGCATGGTGGCGGTGGCCCTGCGCACCGGGATCATCCACTGACCGGCCGACCGACGGCACGGCCACCCGGACCCCCGACCGGAAAGTCACCCGGAGGACCGGTCCCGTCCCGTACCTGACCGGTTTACGCCCCTCCCGCACCCGCCGACGGAACGTTCCGTCGGCGGGTGCGGTGCATCCACGGATACCCTTGACAGGTGACCGACGCCCAAGAGACCGCAGCAGACAGCCCCCTGCGCACCGCGGAGGGCGCCCCTCCGGACACCGACGGAGCCGCTGCGGCTCAGGCACCGGTCCCCTTGCTCGAGCCCCGCGAGGGCATTCCGCCGGTGATCGCCGACGAGGCCGCGCTCGCCGAGGTGGTCGCCGCCTTCGCCGCCGGCAGCGGTCCCGTGGCCGTCGACGCCGAGCGCGCCTCCGGCTACCGCTACGGCCAGCGGGCCTATCTGGTCCAGCTGCGCCGCGAGGGCGCCGGGAGCGCCCTGATCGACCCCGTGGCCTGCCCCGACCTCTCCGCGTTCGGCGCGGCGATCGCCGACGCCGAATGGGTTCTGCACGCCGCCACCCAGGACCTGCCCTGTCTCCGCGACATAGGCATGCGCCCCACCCGTCTGTTCGACACGGAGCTGGCCGGACGGCTGGCCGGTTTCCCCCGGGTCGGGCTCGGCGCCATGGTGGAGAACGTCCTCGGCTTCGTCCTGGAGAAGGGCCACTCCGCCGTCGACTGGTCGACCCGCCCGCTGCCCGAGCCCTGGCTGCGGTACGCCGCGCTCGACGTCGAGCTGCTGGTCGACCTGCGCGACGCGCTGGAGAAGGAGCTGGACCGCCAGGGCAAGCTGGAGTGGGCGTTGGAGGAGTTCGACGCGATCGCCTCCGCGCCGCCCGCCGAGCCGCGCAAGGACCCCTGGCGGCGGACGTCCGGGATGCACAAGGTGCGCCGGCGCCGGCAGATGGCGGTGGTGCGGGAGCTGTGGCAGACGCGGGACCGGATCGCGCAGCGGCGGGACGTGTCGCCGGGCAAGGTGCTCGGGGACGCGGCGATCGTCGAGGCGGCGCTCGCCCTGCCGCCGAACGTGCACGCGCTGGCCGGGCTGAACGGGTTCGGGCACCGGATGGGGCGGCGGCAGCTGGAGCAGTGGCAGAGCGCGGTGGACCGGGCACGGGCGTTGCCGGAGGCGGAGTTGCCGCAGCCGGGGCAGGCGGTGACGGGGCCGCCGCCGCCGCGGGCGTGGGCGGACAAGGATCCGGCGGCGGCCGCGCGGCTGAGTGCGGCGCGGGCGGCTGTCTCGGCGCGGGCCGAGGAGCTGAATCTGCCGCCGGAGAATCTGATCACTCCGGATACGGTGCGGCGGGTGTGCTGGGAGCCGCCGCGGGTGGTGGACGGGGAGTCCGTTGCGGGGGCGCTCGCGGGGTATGGGGCGCGGGCGTGGCAGGTGGGGTTGGTGGGGCCGGTGCTGGTGGAGGCGCTGCGCTCCGCGGGTTGAGCGGGTCCCTTGCCGGCCCGCATCCGACCGACGAGATCACGCCAAGATCTTTGACCGGGAGGGTGGGGGTGCGCGTGGGCGGTTTTCGCCCCCGCCGCCCCTTCCCGTCCCAACCCGGGGGCAAGCCCCCGGACCCCCGAAAGGATTGCGCAGTTCCCCGCGCCCCTGTCAGGGGCGCGGGGAACTGCGCAATCCTTGGCCGGGGTTACGCCGGGACGCTGGCCAGGCCCGGGGCGAGGAAGCGCGCGCCGTTGACCCGGGCGGAGACGCCCTCGCGGTCCAGGTACGGGGTGATGCCGCCCAGGTGGAAGGGCCAGCCCGCGCCCGTGATCAGGCAGAGGTCGATGTCCTGCGCCTCGGCCACGACACCCTCCTTCAGCATCAGCCCGATCTCCTGGGCCACCGCGTCCAGGACCCGCGCCCGCACCTGCTCCTCCGTCAGCACGACGTCACCCTGCTTGAGCAGCGCGGCGACCTCCGGGTCCAGCTCCGGCTTGCCGCTGTCGTAGACGTAGAAGCCGCGCTTGCCCGCCTCGACGACCGCCTTCAGGTTCGGGGAGACCGTGAAGCGCTCGGGGAAGGCCCGGTTCAGGGTTTCCGAGACGTGCAGACCGATCGCCGGGCCGACCAGCTCCAGCAGGACCAGCGGGGACATCGGCAGGCCGAGCGGCTCCACCGCCTTCTCCGCCACCGGCACCGGCGTGCCCTCGTCGATGACGTTCTGGATCTCGCCCATGAAGCGGGTCAGGATCCGGTTGACGACGAACGCCGGGGCGTCCTTGACCAGGACGGCCGTCTTCTTCAGCTTCTTGGCCACCGCGAACGCCGTCGCCAGCGAGGCGTCGTCCGTCTGCTCGCCGCGGACGATCTCCAGGAGCGGCAGGACGGCGACGGGGTTGAAGAAGTGGAAGCCGACGACCCGCTCGGGGTTCTTCAGCTTCGACGCCATCTCCGTCACCGAGAGGGAGGAGGTGTTGGTCGCCAGGATCGCGTGCGCCGGGGCGACCGCCTCGACCTCGGCGAACACCTGCTGCTTGACGCCGATCTCCTCGAACACCGCCTCGATGACGAAGTCCGCGTCCGCGAAGCCCTCGGCCTTGTCGAGGACGCCGGTGACCAGGGCCTTGAGCCGGTTGGCCTTGTCCTGGTTGATGCGGCCCTTGCCGAGCAGCTTGTCGATCTCGGCGTGGACGTAGCCGACGCCCTTGTCGACGCGCTCCTGGTCGATGTCGGTCAGTACGACCGGCACCTCCAGGCGGCGCAGGAACAGCAGCGCGAGCTGGCTGGCCATCAGGCCGGCGCCGACCACGCCCACCTTGGTGACCGGGCGGGCCAGGTTCTTGTCCGGGGCGCCCGCGGGGCGCTTGCCGCGCTTCTGGACGAGGTTGAACGCGTAGATGCCGGAACGCAGTTCGCCGCTCATGATGAGGTCGGCGAGCGCCTGGTCCTCGGCGTCGTAGCCCTGCTGGAGGTCGCCGTTCTTGGCGGCGGCGATGATGTCGAGGGCGCGGTAGGCGGCCGGGGCGGCACCGTGCACCTTGGAGTCGGCGATGAACCGGCCCTTGGCGACGGCCTGGTCCCAGCCCTCGCCGCGGTCGATCACCGGGCGGTCGACGGCGATCTCGCCCTTGAGGACGGCCGCCGTCCAGATCAGCGACTGCTCCAGGAAGTCGGCGCCCTCGAACAGCGCGTCCGCGATGCCGAGTTCGTAGACCTGGGCACCCTTGAGCTGCTTGTTCTGGTTGAGGCTGTTCTCGATGATGACGGAAACGGCCTTGTCGGCGCCGATCAGGTTCGGCAGCAGGGTGCAGCCGCCCCAGCCGGGGACCAGGCCGAGGAAGACCTCGGGGAGGGAGAACGCGGGGAGGGCCGCGGAGACCGTGCGGTACGAGCAGTGCAGGCCGATCTCCACGCCGCCGCCCATCGCCGCGCCGTTGTAGTACGCGAAGGTCGGCACGGCGAGCTGGGAGAGCCGCTTGAAGACGTCGTGGCCGCCCTTGCCGATGGCGAGCGCGTCCTCGTGGCTGCCGAGCAGTTCGACGCCCTTGAGGTCGGCGCCGACGGCGAAGATGAACGGCTTGCCCGTGACGCCGACGCCGACGATCTCGCCGTCCGCGGCCTCCTTCTCGACCTGGTCGATCGCCGCGTCGAAGTGCGCGAGCGACTGGGGGCCGAGGGTGGTCGGCTTGGTGTGGTCGTGCCCGTTGTCGAGCGTGATGAGCGCGAAACGGCCGGCGCCGAGGGGCAGGTCGAAGTGGCGTACGTGCGCCTGCGTGACGACCTCGTCCGGGAAGAGCTCGGCGGCGCGCTTCAACAGGTCGGCGGTGGTGCTCACTTGTCGCCTCCGGCGTTCTCGAAGTGCGGGTTCTCCCAGACGACCGTCGCGCCCATGCCGAAGCCGACACACATGGTGGTCAGGCCGTAGCGGACGTGCGGCTGGTCCTCGAACTGGCGGGCCAGCTGGGTCATCAGCCGGACGCCGGAGGAGGCCAGCGGGTGGCCGAAGGCGATGGCGCCGCCGTACTGGTTGACGCGGGCGTCGTCGTCGGCGATGCCGTAGTGCTCCAGGAAGGCGAGGACCTGGACGGCGAAGGCCTCGTTGATCTCGAACAGGCCGATGTCGGAGATGGACAGGCCCGCCTTGGCGAGCGCCTTCTCGGTGGCCGGGATGGGGCCGTAGCCCATGACCTCGGGCTCGACGCCCGCGAAGGCGTAGGAGACGAGACGCATCTTGACGGGGAGGTCGTGTCCGCGGGCGAACTCCTCGCTCGCGATGACGGAGGCGGTGGCGCCGTCGTTCAGACCTGCCGCGTTGCCGGCGGTGACCCGGCCGTGCACGCGGAACGGGGTCTTGAGGTTCGCCAGGTTCTCCAGCGTGGTGCCCGGGCGCATCGGCTCGTCGGCGGTGACCAGGCCCCAGCCGGTCTCGCCGCCTTCAGGGCTGGTGCGGCGTACGGAGATCGGCACCAGGTCGGCCTGGATCTTGCCGTTGGCGTACGCCTTGGCGGCCTTCTCCTGGGAGCGCACGGCGTACTCGTCGGCGCGCTGCTTGGTGATGCTCGGGTAGCGGTCGTGCAGGTTCTCCGCGGTCATGCCCATGAACAGGGCGGACTCGTCGACCAGCTTCTCGCTCACGAACCGCGGGTTGGGGTCGACGCCCTCGCCCATCGGGTGGCGGCCCATGTGCTCGACGCCGCCGGCGATGGCGACGTCGTACGCGCCGAACGCGACCGAGCCGGCCACCGTGGTGACGGCGGTCAGCGCGCCGGCGCACATGCGGTCGATGGAGTAACCGGGCACCGAGGTGGGCAGCCCGGCCAGGATGCCGGCGGTACGGCCGATGGTGAGGCCCTGGTCGCCGATCTGCGTGGTGGCGGCGACGGCGACCTCGTCGACCTTCTGCGGGTCCAGGCCGGGGTTGCGGCGCAGCAGCTCCCGGATCGCCTTCACGACGAGGTCGTCGGCGCGGGTCTCGTGGTAGATGCCCTTCGGGCCCGCCTTGCCGAACGGGGTGCGGACGCCGTCGACGAAGACGACGTCCCTGACGGTACGAGGCACGATGGCTCTCCTCCAGGGTGCGTGATGGCACTGCCGCGGCACGCTGAGCGTGCGCTCAGACTCTATGCTACTTACCGGTAACCCACCTGCCCAGCCCCCTCGCCACGAGCGTCAAAGGTCACACCGGCGGGCGCCAAGGGGCGCGGGGCTGTCTAGAACGTCCGCCATGCCTCCAACGCAAGCCCCGCCTCCGCCTTGCGACGCGTCACCCGCAACTCCCCCGTCGCCGGCGACAACGTCGCCGCGACGACCCGTCCCGCCTCGTCCTCCGCGAGCGCGACCTCCGCGTCCGCCCCCACCGCGTCCCCCGACTCCGTCCACCACGCCCCCGCCGACTCCTCCTCCGCCGGATACGCCGCGAAGGCCACCCGCCCGCTCCCCGCCGCCCGCTGCGCCAGCAATGTGCAGGGGTGACCGTCGAGTTCACATCCCACCGCCGCCACCGGCCCCGGCCCCACCGCCGGCAACAACACCCTCGGCTTCCCCCCGGAACGCCACGCGCACAGATTCCCGTGCTCGTCCCCGAAGAACACGGTGACGTGCTCGTCGGAGGTCGCGAGCGCCCGCAGCGTCCCCGGCCGCACCGGAATCCGCAGCGAGTCGTCCGGCACCGGCCGCGCCCCCGCCTTCGGCTGCCGCCAGCACACGATCCCGCCCGGCACGGTGCCGTACGCCTCCACGAGCCCCGCCCGCGTGGTCACCGCCACCAGGTCGTCGTGCAGCTCGCGGCCCTTGAGGTCGCGCCACGGGTCCCAGCCACCCTTCTCCTTCTGGGCGACCATGCTCAGCCCGCCGCCCTTGTTGCGGACGAAGACGTGCGCACGGCCCTGCGCGTCGACGGCCACGGCGGGCACTCCGGTGACCTTGCCGTTCTTGTTGGGGTGGCCGATCGGCGTCCAGTCCAGGGCGGCCAGCGCGGGCCGGAAGTGCGTGGAGTGCACGAGGCCGGACTCGCCGCGGACGGTGGGGCGCCAGGAGACGAGGTGGGCGTAGCGGTCGTCGCCCTGCCCCACGGCGAGGACGCGGTGCAGTTTCTGGTCGCCGCCGACCCGGCGAGGGGCGTCCCAGGTGCCGGAGGGGACGGTTTCCGCCCGGCAGAGGACGGAGTCGTCGGAGAGTTGGTAGACGCTGAGCCGGCCGTCGCGGCCGCGGAGGAGCCAGTCGCCGTTCACGGACTCACTTTATGACGTGCGGGGGTGGGGGCCGGTGGGAGGGGCCGGTGGTGGTGGGGGGCGCGTGCGACGCTTCTCCCATGGCCGAGTTGAGTGTGCCCCTTGTTGTCATCGATGCCGCGAATGTCGTCGGGTCCGTGCCGGACGGGTGGTGGCGGGATCGGCGGGGAGCGGCTGAGCGGTTGCGGGACCGGCTGGTGGGGTGTGCGGAGGCGGGGGTCGCGGGGTGGGCGGGACCGGTGGAGGTCGTGTTGGTGGTGGAGGGGGCGGCGCGGGGGGTCGCGTCCGTGCCGGGGGTGCGGGTGGAGGCGGCGGCGGGCAGTGGGGACGACGCGATCGTGGAGGTGGTGGCGGGGGTGGCTCCCGGGCGGCCGTGTCTGGTCGTCACGGCGGACCGGGAGTTGCGGCGGCGGGTGGGGGTGCTCGGGGCGGAGGTGGTGGGGCCGCGGGCGGTGCGGGGTGGGGGCGCCGGGTAGTTCTCCGCCCCCGCCGCCCCTGCCCTTCCCGTCCTTTCGCGCGGTTCCCCGCGCCCCTGCCCCCGGGCGCCCCTAACCCTCCCGCTTCGCCTGTGCCAAGCGGCTGTGGCTGCGGCCGTAGAGGAAGTAGACCGCGAAGCCGATGACCATCCAGATGGCGAAGCGGAGCCAGGTTTCCGCGGGGAGGTTGAGCATCAGCCAGAGGGAGGCCAGCACCGAGAGGATGGGGACGATCGGGACCAGCGGGGTGCGGAAGGAGCGCTCCAGGTCCGGGCGGGTGCGGCGCAGGATGACGACGCTGATCGCGACGACGATGAACGCGAACAGGGTGCCGATGTTCACCAGCTCGGCCAGTTCGCTCAGGCTGGTGAAGCCCGCGACGATCGCGATGATCACGCCGAGCAGGATGGTCGGCCGGTAGGGCGTCTTGAAACGCGGGTGGGTGTGCGAGAAGAAACGCGGCAGCAGGCCGTCGCGGCTCATCGCGAAGAACACCCGGGCCTGGCCGAGCAGCAGGATCATGCACACGGTGGTCAGGCCGACGGCGGCGCCGAAGCTGATCAGGCCCGCGAACCAGGGGTGCCCGGTGGCCTTGAAGGCGTCGGCGAGCGGGGCGTCGATGGAGAGCTTGGTGTACTTCTGCATGCCGGTGACGACGATCGACACGGCGACGTACAGCGTGGTGCAGATGATCAGGGAGCCGAGGATGCCGCGCGGCACGTCACGCTGGGGCACCCGGGTCTCCTCGGCGGCGGTGGCGACGACGTCGAAGCCGATGAAGGCGAAGAAGACGACGGACGCGGCGGTGAAGATGCCCATGACGCCGAAGTTCGAGGGCGCCCAGCCGAAGATGAGCTGGATGAGTGGCGCCTTGAGGTTGCCGCCCGCCTCCACCGGCTGCTCCGGCGGCACGAACGGGTCGTAGTTGCCGCCGTGGATGAAGAAGGCGCCCGCGATGATGACGACGAGGACGACGGCGACCTTGATGGCGACGACGACCGTGGTGACGCGCGCCGAGAGCTTCATGCCGAGCACGAGGATGGCGGTGAGGACGAGCACGAGCAGCGCGGCGAGGATGTCGAAGCCGAATCCGGAGGCCCCGTCCCGCCCGCTGAGCGCCTCCGGCAGGTGCCAGCCGGCGTTGTCCAGCAGTGAGTGGATGTAACCCGACCAGCCGACGGCCACCACCGCCGTGCCAAGGGCGAGCTCCAGGACGAGGTCCCAGCCGATGATCCAGGCGGGGAACTCGCCGAGGGAGGCGTAGGAGAAGGTGTACGCGGAACCCGCGACCGGGACCGTGGAGGCGAACTCGGCGTAACAGAGCGCGGCGAGCGCGCAGACGATTCCGGCCACGACGAAGGAGAGGGAGACCGCGGGGCCCGCGGTGTTCTTCGCCGCCGTGCCGGTCAGGACGAAGATGCCGGTGCCGATGATGACCCCGACGCCGAAGACGGTCAGATCGAGGGCGGAGAGGGATTTTCTGAGTGCGTGCTCGGGTTCCTCGGTGTCCTTGATGGACTGCTCGATGTTCTTCGTCCGGAAGAGGGTGTTGCTCACTGGCATACCTCCCACACTCGTCGTCCCCGGTCCGCCCGGCATGCACTGATCGGGGCGGGGCGTACATGCGTATGCCCCGGTGTGGCCGGATTCACGCGAAGGAGCCGGTCTCCCCACCGTAAAGGCGGGGAGACCGGCTCGCTCCTCGTGCGTGGGTCGTTCGCGTGGGGTCTGCCCTGGTGCGCGGGTCAGTCCCGTGCCGGTTCCTCCACCGGCTCGGCCTCGGCGGTGGGCCGTTCGAAGCGGCCGTCGAGCTTGGAGACGAGCCCGGTGACCTGGCGGGCGATGTCCGGCGCCGTCAGCCCGATCTCGGCCATGACCTCGGCGCGCGAGGCGTGGTCGAGGAAGCGCGGCGGGATGCCGAAGTCGCGCAGCGGCACGTCGACGCCCGCGTCGCGCAGTGCCTGGGCGATCGTGGAGCCGACGCCACCGACGCGGGAGTTGTCCTCGACGGTGACGACGACCCGGTGGCGCTCGGCGAGCGGGGCCATGGCCTCGTCGACCGGCTTGACCCAGCGGGGGTCGACGACGGTGGTGGAGATGCCCTGCTTGTCGAGGAGCCCGGCGATCTCCAGGCACATCGGGGCGAGCGCGCCGACGGAGACCAGCAGCACGTCGGGCCGGTCGGTGCCGGGCTCGCGCAGCACGTCCATGCCGCCGACGCGGCCCACGGCGGGCACGGCGGGGCCGACGGCGCCCTTGGAGAAGCGGACCACGGTGGGCGCGTCCTCGACGGCGACGGCCTCGCGGAGCTGGGCGCGGACCTGGTCGGCGTCGCGCGGGGCGGCGAGCCGCAGCCCGGGGACGACCTGGAGGATGGACATGTCCCACATGCCGTTGTGGGAGGCGCCGTCGGTGCCGGTGATGCCGGCCCGGTCCAGGACGAAGGTCACGCCGCACTTGTGCAGCGCGACGTCCATCAGCACCTGGTCGAAGGCGCGGTTGAGGAAGGTGGCGTAGACGGCGAAGACCGGGTGGGCGCCCGCGTGCGCGAGGCCGGCCGCGGAGACGGCGCCGTGCTGCTCGGCGATGCCGACGTCGTAGATGCGGTCGGGGAAGGCGTCCGCGAACTTCTTCAGGCCGACGGGCTGGAGCATGGCGGCCGTGATGGCGACGATGTCGTCGCGCTCGGTGCCGAGCCGGACCATCTCGTCGCCGAAGACGGAGGTCCAGTCGGCGCCGGCGGCCTTGACCGGCAGGCCGGTGTCGGGGTGGATGGGGCCGATGCCGTGGAAGCGGTCGGCCTCGTCCGCCAGGGCGGGCTGGTAGCCGCGGCCCTTCTCGGTGAGGCAGTGCACGATGACGGGGCCGTTGAACCGCTTGGCGCGGGTCAGCGCGGACTCCAGGGCCTCGATGTCGTGGCCGTCGATCGGGCCGACGTACTTCAGGCCCAGGTCCTCGAACATGCCCTGCGGGGTGATGAAGTCCTTCAGCCCCTTCTTGGCGCCGTGCAGCGTCTCGTACAGGGGCCGGCCGACGACCGGGGTCCGCTCGAGGACCTCGCGGGTACGGGCCAGGAAGCGCTCGTAGCCGTCGGTGGTGCGCAGGGTGGCCAGGTGGTTGGCCAGTCCCCCGATGGTGGGGGCGTAGGAGCGCTCGTTGTCGTTGACGACGATGACGAGGGGGCGGTCCTTGGCGTCGGCGATGTTGTTGAGCGCCTCCCAGGCCATGCCGCCGGTCAGGGCGCCGTCGCCGATGACCGCGACGACGTGGCTGTCGCGCTTCTTGAGCTGGTTGGCCTTGGCGATGCCGTCGGCCCAGCCCAGCACGGTGGAGGCGTGGCTGTTCTCGATGACGTCGTGCTCGGACTCTCCTTGCGAGGGGTAGCCGGACAGGCCGCCCTTCATCTTCAGCCTGGAGAAGTCCTGGCGGCCGGTGAGCAGCTTGTGCACGTAGGACTGGTGGCCGGTGTCGAAGAGGACCTTGTCCTTCGGCGACTGGAAGACGCGGTGCAGGGCCAGGGTGAGCTCGACGACACCGAGGTTCGGGCCCAGGTGGCCGCCGGTCTTGGAGACGGCGTCCACCAGGAAGGTGCGGATCTCCTCCGCCAGCTCGTCCAGCTCCTCCAGGGTGAGCCGGTCCAGATCACGCGGTCCCCCGATGCGGGTCAGCAGCGGCACCCGTGCCTCCTTGCAGTAGAGCCGGCAGTTCCAGCCTTCGTGTGGCCCGTCGAGTCTAATGTTCGCCAAGGCCACCCGACGCCCACCCCCGACGCGGTACCCCCGCCGCGCCCCGGACATGCCTGTGCCCGGCACCGCGCGGGTGCCGGGCACGAGGGGTGACGACGCCGCGCGCTACGCGCGACCGGCGGTCTTCTGCGTCTTGCGGGTGACCGAGTCGATGACCACGGTGGTCAGCAGGACCGCCGCCGTGATCATGTACTTCACCGGCTCCGCGATGGACTCCAACTGCAGGCCGTACTGGATCGAGACGATCACCAGCACACCGAGCAGCGCGTTCCACGTGCGGCCGCGGCCGCCGAAGAGGGACGTGCCGCCGATGACGGCCGCGGCGATCGCGTTCATCAGCAGGTCACCGGTACCGGCGCTCTGGTTGGCGGAGGCGATCTTGGAGGCCAGGAAGAGGCCGCCGATCGCGGAGAACCCGCCGGCGATCGCGAAGACCGAGATCCGGATGAAGGTGACGTTGATGCCCGCACGCCGGGAGGCCTCGACGCTGCCGCCGAGCGCGAACACCTTGCGGCCGTAGCCGGTGCGGCGCAGCAGGAAGTCGCTGCCCACCAGGAAGGCCAGGAAGATCACCGTGGCCAGGGGCAGGCCCTTGTACTGGTTGTACATCGCGGCCGCGGCGAACGAGATCACGGCGAGCAGGACCGTGCGCAGCACGGTGTCGCTGAGCGGCCGGGACGGAACGCCCGCGGCCTCGCGGCGGCGGTTGCCCAGGAAGGAGCTGACGAAGAACAGCACGACCACGACGATGGCCAGGCCGTAGGCGGCGGCCACGTCCGAGAAGAAGTACGTGGTCAGCTTGCCGATGAAGCCGTCGCTGTCGAGGTTGATGGTGCCGTTCTCGCCGAGCACCTTCAGCATGAAGCCGAGCCAGAACAGCAGGCCGGCCAGGGTGACGGCGAAGGCGGGGGCGCCGAGCACCGCGAAGAAGAAGCCGTGCGCCGCGCCGATGGCCGCGCCGGCGGCGACGGCGAAGAGGACGGCGACCCACTCGGGCCAGCCCTGGTTGACCGCGAGGACGGCCGCGATGGCGCTGGCCGCGCCGCTGACCGAGCCGACCGACAGGTCGATCTCGCCGAGCAGCAGCACGAAGACGATGCCGACCGAGATCATGCCCGTGCCGACCATCGTGACGGAGATGTCACTGAGGTTCTGCGCGGACAGGAAGTTGGAGTTCAGGCTCTGGAAGACGATGCAGATGATGATCAGGCCGATGACGACGGGGATGGACCCCAGGTCACCGCCCTTGATCTTGCGCTTGAACTCGCCGATGTAACCGGCCAGGCCCTGCTCGCGGACGAGGAGGCGGGGGTCGACGGCGACATCGGCGCCGGCGGCCGCCTCGGGGTTCTCGACCGCTTCGGCGGTGTCCTTCGACACCGTCGCGGACGTCTTGTCGATGCTCACTTGGTGACCTCCCCGTTCGAGCGGGCCGCACGACGGGTGACGGCGTTGTCGGTGGCGCCCGTGATGGCGGAGATGATCTCCTCCTGCGAGGTCGACTTGACCTCGAAGACACCGTTGTTGCGGCCGAGCCGGAGAACGGCCACCTTGTCGGCGACGGCCTTGACGTCGGCCATGTTGTGGCTGATGAGGACCACGGCGAGGCCGCGCTCGCGCAGCCGCTCGACCAGGTCGAGGACCTGCGCGGTCTGCTCGACGCCGAGGGCGGCGGTGGGCTCGTCGAGGATGACCAGCTTGGGCTCGCCGAGCATCGAACGGGCGATCGCCACGACCTGGCGCTGACCGCCGGAGAGGGAGGCGATCGGGATACGGACGCTGGGGATGCGGATGGACAGCGTGTCCAGCAGCTCCCGGGAGCGCCGCTCCATCTCGACCTCGTCCAGGACGCCGAACCTCTTGACCTCGCGGCCGAGGTAGAGGTTGCCGACGACGTCGATGTTGTCGCACAGCGCCAGGTCCTGGTAGACGGTGGCGATGCCCAGCGCCTGGGCGTCGTGCGGTTTGCCGATCGACACGGCCTTGCCGTCCCACTCGATGACACCGTCGTCGATGGGGTGCACGCCGGCGATCGTCTTGACCAGCGTGGACTTTCCGGCGCCGTTGTCGCCCACCAGGGCGACCACCTCACCGGCGTGGACCTCAAGCTCTACGTCGGTGAGCGCCTGGACGGCACCGAACCGCTTGGAGACCCCGCGCAACGCCAGCACGGGCGTAGCGGACACGTGAACCATCTCCTTCGCCGCCTGACCCGGCGGAGAGGTTGTACAGAAGTTGGGGGGATTGTGATCCGTCCGGCGCCCCGCACGAGCTTGCGGGGCTGTTGATCACGGGGCGCCGGACGGAGTACCGGGGGCGTGCCCGTCCCCGTACGGCGGTCCGGGGGTGGACCCTCGTACGGGGTGGGGCGCGCTGTGCGTCGGGCCCGTGGGACCGCGGGGGCGGTCCTCAGTGGCCCTCGGCCGGCCGGGTGTTACTTGAGGCCGGCCTTGTTGCAGGCGTCCTTGTACTTGGCCGTGCAGATCTCGTCGAGCGTGTAGTAGCCGTCCTTGATGACGGTGTCCTTGATGTTCTCGGTGGTCAGCGAGACGACCGGGATGATGGCCGCGGGGATGCCCTTGGCGCTGTCGCTGTCGACCTTGGTCTTGGCGATGGAGTCCGTGCTCTCGCCCTTGGCCACGGCGACCGCCAGCTCGGCGACGACGTTGGCCTCCTGCGGGTAGGACTTGTAGACGCTCATGTACTGGTCACCGGTGAGGATGCGCTGCACACCGGCGAGCTCGGCGTCCTGGCCCGTGACCGGGACCTTGATGCCGGCGGCCTTGAGGGCGGTGATGGCACCGCCGGCCATGCCGTCGTTGGCGGAGTAGACGCCCGCGATGTTCTTCGCGCCGACGGCGGAGATCGCGGCCTCCATCTCGGAGTTGGCGTTGTCCGGCGACCACTCCTTGGTGTCGTACTCCTTGGCGATGGTCACCTTGCCGTCCAGGGCGGAGTGCGCGCCCTTCTTGAACTGCGCGGCGTTGGGGTCGGTGACCGAGCCGTTGATCATGACGATCTTGGAGGACTTCTTGGCCTTGTCGCCCATGCCCTTCAGCAGGGCCTCGCCCTGGGCCTTGCCGACCTGCTCGTTGTCGAACGAGGTGTAGCCGCTGATCGGGCCCTCGGCCAGGCGGTCGTAGGCGACGACCTTGATGCCGTTGTCCACGGCCTTCTGGATCGAGTTCTTGATGGCCTTGGAGTCCACCGCGTCGACGATGAGGACGTCCACCTTGTTGGTGATCATCGTGTCGACCTGCTGCGACTGCAGGTTCGCGTCCTGCCGCGCGTTGTTGTACAGGACCTTGGCCTTGTTGTTCGTGAGCTCCTTGATCTTCTTCTCGATCAGGGGCTTGTCGAACTTCTCGTACCGCGCGGTCTTGTTCTCCGGCAGGAGCAGGCCGACCGTGATGTTGTCGCCCTTCTTCGCCGCGGACGAGGAGTCGGAGGAGTCGCTGTCCTTGGACTCCTTGGCGCTGCCACAGGCCGCGAGAGAGACGGCCATGGCACCGGCGGCGACCGCGAAGGCGGCGCGACGCATACGCGTGTTCACTTCAGAAACCTCCCTGACGAGGCCGCGACGTTGCGGCCGAGGTGGCTGGAAGTCAACTCGGCCACACGTGCGGCGTCAAGAAGTAAATCCTTAACGAGATGGCAACGGTGCCATCCGTTCTCTAAGTGAAGGCAGGGGTGGCCACGGGGGCAGACCCGTCCAGAAGGGTCGAATCACCCATCTCACTGAGCGCGAGAGCGAGCGCTCCGAGCACCTCCGCACGGCCCCCGAGGGCCCCCGGAAGCACCGACAGATGCCGGGCGGCACTGGGGATGGCGTAGCGCCCCACGGACTCCCTTATGGGCCCCAGGACGAGCTCCCCGGCCTCGGCGAGATCGCCGCCGAGGACCACTCGGCTGGGGTTCAGCAGATTACAGAGATTGGCCACTCCGCTGCCCACGTGTCGGCCGACATCGGCGATGACCCGCCGGCAGCCCGGGTCGCCGTCCCGTGCCAGCCGGACGACGCCCTCCAGCGTGAGATCGGTGCCGTGGCTGGACCTCAGCAGCGGCAGCACGTAGCGCGCCGAGGCGAAGGTCTCCAGGCAGCCGCGGTTGCCGCAGCGGCAGACCGGACCCGACTCGTCAAGTGTAATATGTCCTATTTCGCCCGCCGTGCCGCCCGGACCCCGGTAGATCTTCCCCTGGATCACGAGGCCGGCCCCGACGCCGCTGGCGACCTTGATGTACGCGAGGTCCTTCACGCCCCGTCCGCTGCCCCAGACCAGCTCGCCCAGGGCGCCGAGGTTGGCGTCGTTGTCCACGTGCACGGGCACGCCGAGGCGCTCACGGAGCTCCTCGGCGGGGCGGGCGCCGGTCCAGCCCGGCAGGATGGCGGTGGAGCCCAGGGTGCCCGACTCCACGTCGATCGGCCCGGGCACGCCGAGGCCGACGCCGGCGATCTTGGCGCGGTCCACGCCGGTCGCCTCGATCAGCCTGCTGACGACCTCCTCGGCCCGGTCGAAGCCCTGGGGGGCGGAGGCGTCCACGTCCAGCGGTTCGGCCTCCTCGGCGAGCACCTGGTGGGCCAGGTTGCCGATGGCGACGCGCAGGTGGGTGTGGCCGAAGTCGACGCCGATGACGATGCCGGCGTCCCCGCTGAGCGAGACGCTGCGGGCCCGGCGGCCGCCGGCCGAGGTGGGGGTGACCTCGACCGTGCCGCCGTTCTTCAGTTCCCGCACGATGTTGGAGACCGTCGCCGCGGACAGACCCGTGGTCCTCGCGATCTCCGCCTGCGTGAGCGACCCGGCCAGGCGTACGGCACGTACGACCCGCTCCAGGTTGGCTCGGTGCAGCGACGACTGCGACCCTGGAGTCTCCACGACGACCTCCTGCGCGCGGGACCGCTTCGGCGAGGCCCCGTCCGTGTCCAACTAGTGAACTCTAAGCTGAGCCGTTCGGGTTGCCTCCCGTCAAGAGGTTGAACCGTTTCGACACGCGACCGGCCACCGGGGCGGGACACGCCGCGAAGCCGCCCCCGGGGGCCGGGGGCGGCGCGTCACGACGGTCGGGCGCCGGGGCGCTCGGCGGCGTTCTCCCTCTTCAGAGGGGGGTTCGGCTACTTCAGGGCACCCGCCGTCAGCCCCTGTACCACCTGCCGCTGGAAGACGATGTACGCCGCGAGGACCGGCAGCATCGCCATCACGAGGCCGGCGAAGAGTCCGGACCAGTCACCCTTGTAGCCCTGGCTCGCGGCGAGCTGGACCAGCCCCTGGGTGAGGACCCGCTTGTCGGGGTCGGTGTTGAGCACGGTGGGCAGCATGTACTGGTTCCACTGGCCCAGGAAGTTGAAGATTCCCACGCTGACCAGGCCGGGCTTGGCCATCGGCAGCATGATCTGGAAGAACGTACGGGTGTGCGAGGCACCGTCCACGAAGGCCGCCTCCGCCACCGACGTGGGCAGGGTACGGAAGAACGCGGTCAGGAAGAAGACCGTGAACGGCAGCGAATAGGCGATGTAGACCAGGATCAGTCCGTGAATCGTGTTCAACAGGCCCATGTTGTTCACCACGTAGAACAACGGGACCAGCGCGAGCATGATCGGGAAACTCATGCCGCCGATGAACAGGTAGTAGATGAACCGGTTGCCCGGGAATTCGAAGCGGGCCAGCACGTACGCCGCCATCGAGCCGAGCACCAGCGTGCCGATCAGTGAACCGCCCACCACCAGAATGGTGTTGAAGAAGTAATCGCCCATGTGGGCGTCGGTCCAGGCGCGCGACCAGTTGTCGAAGTGCAGCGTGTCCGGCAGCGCCCAGGGCGAGGAGAAGATGGACTTGTCGTCCTTGAAGGACGTCATCACCGCCCAGAGCAGCGGCATCACCACCATGACCGCCCACAGCACGAGCATGCCGTGCGAGAAGACGTTGAGGACACCGCCCTCCTTGCGCTCCTTGGGCGGCTTGGCGGCGGGGCGGTCGGCCCTGGTCACGGTGACACCGGACTCGGCCGGTACGGGGGCGGGGGTCTCGGTCGTCTTCATGGCTCTCAGAACTCCAGCCGCTCGCGCCGGCCCAGCCGCATCACGACCGCCGCGAACAGCAGCGTGACGACGAGCAGGGCGACACCGATCGTGGTTGCGTAGGCGGCCTGACCGTCACGGAAGGCCTTCTGGTAGACGTACAGGACCAGCACGGTGGTCGAATAGTCGGGACCGCCCGGTCCGGTCGTCATGATCTGTACGACCGCGAACGATTCGGCGCCGAGCGCGAGGATGCCCATGTAGACCCAGCCGGACTGCACGGTGTCCCACAGCAGCGGCAGGGTGATCCGGAAGAAGGTGCTCGCGCGGCCGGCCCCGTCCAGCAGCGCCGCCTCGTAGAGATCCGCCGGGATGGAGGCCATTCCGGCGGAGAAGAGGACGACGAAGAAGCCCACGGTGGACCAGACGAGCACCGCCATCACGCACCACAGCGCGAGGTTGGGGTCGCCCAGCCAGAGCGGCTGGAGGCTGTCGAGCCCGAGGCCGCGGAACACCGAGTTGATCGCCCCGCTGTCCGGGTTGTACGCGAAGGCGAACAGCAACGCCACGATGGCGATGGACAGCACCTGCGGGAAGAAGTACACGATCTTGTAGAACGAGGAGCCGCGCACCCCGGTGATGGCCGGACCGCCGCGGCGGCGCCGCCCGCCCACGTTGATCATGAAGGCGAGGAACAGCGCCAGACTGATCGTCACCACCGGCAGCAGCACCGCGAAGAGCAGGCTGTGCTCCAGCGACTTCCAGAAGATGTCGTCGTGGAACATCTTCGTGTAGTTGTCGAAGCCGACGGTCTTGAACTCGGGACTCAGGCCGGTCCAGTCCGTGAACGAGTAGTAGATGGACTGGATGAACGGCCAGATCACGAAGAGCGCGTACAGCCCCAGGGGCAGCGCGAGGAACCCCACGATGAACCGGTACTTGCCGTGCTGCATTGCCACCGACCTCGGTCTCTGGGCGGGCGCCGCCGCCGGTGACGCCCGCGAAGGGGTGTCACCGGCGGCGGCACCGGTGTGCTGAGCGTGCCGCTTACTGGTGCTTGTAGTGCTTGATCGAGTCGTCCTTGGCGGCGGCGTCGGCGTAGCCCTGGATCTTCTTGATGGTCTCCGCCGGGGTGGCCCGGCCGGCCATCATCTCGCCGAGCCCGGAGACGCCGATCTGCTCCTTCTGGAGCTTCACGTACCAGTCCTGCATCCGCGGGTTCACCACGTTGTCGCCGGCCTTGTCCAGCGCCGCGACACCGGACTTCAGACCCGGCGTCAGGGAGATGCCGTCGGTGCCGCCGTTGAACGCGGTGAGCGACTTGACCTTGGAGGTGAAGTTCTTCGACGAGGCCTCGCTGAGCATGATGCGCAGCTGCTCCATGCCGCCCGCGCCGTTCTTGGCCTTGGCCGGGACGATGAACGGCTCGCCGCCGGAGGCCCAGATGGTGCCGAAGGGCATCTTGTCGGAGGAGTCGATGCCGGTGGGCGCGGAGACCGCGAGGTCGAAGTCCTTGGGGATGACGTTGGCGGACTCGTTCTCCACCCAGGAGCCGTTCGGGATGAACAGCGCCTCGCCCTTGGCCCAGGCGGTCTGCGACTGGATGTGGTCCAGACCGGGCGTGCCCTTGAGGATGTAGCCCTTCTGCTGGAGCTCGTAGTACGCCTCGAAACAGGCCTTGACGGCCGGGTGCTTCCAGGCGTTGGGCTCCAGGTTGTCGATGGCGTCCAGGACCTCGCGGCCGCCGACCTTGCCGATCATCGGGTAGAGCGAGAAGGGAATGTAGTAGGGGTACTTGCCGGCGTAGGTCCAGCCGGCCATGCCCTTCTTCTTCGCCTTCGCACACACCGCGAGCATGTCGTCCCAGGTCTCCGGGTACGTCGCGTCGAGCGAGTCCAGCGCCTTCTGGGAGTACCAGACGCCGTAGACGGTGTAGGCGTAGTACATGATCCACACCGGCTTGCCGTCGAACTGGCCCATCTCGACGATGCCGGGGCGCAGCGTGTCGCGGACCTTCTTGCTCGGGTCGTCGTAGGACGGGGCGTCGAGCAGCGGGGTGATGTCGGCGAGCTGGTTCTTGCCGACGAGGACGCCCATGTCCATCTGCTCGGCGCCGGAGTTGTCGATGAGGTCCGGCGGGGTGCCGCCGTTGAAGCGGGGCTGCAGGGTGGACTGGATCTTCTGGGTGGCGGAGAACTTGACCTTCGCCTTCGGGAAGTCCTTCTCGTAGATCTTGACCGCGTCCTCGGCGTACTCCTTGCCGAAGCCGCCGTCGAAGAGGACGAACTCCATCTGGGCGGTGTCGTTGACGCCGAGCGGGTTCTTGTCGGTCTTCTTGCCCGCCTTGGCCTTCTCCTCGCCGCCCCCGCCGCCGCTGGCACACGCGGAGAGGAAGCCCATGGCGGGAACGGAGACGAGGCCGAGCGCCGCGGAGCGCCTGATCAGGTCGCGGCGGCCGACTCCCGAGGGGGTGGTGTACCCGTCGGTGCCGGTCTTGGGGGAACTGTGCTCGGCGGAAGTGGATCCCATGCTCAAGTCCTCGCCTTCTCCAGGACTCAGGCGGTGAACCGGATCCTTCCCCGGCACCGCGGTGATGTGAAGCTGGGGTCGTGCACGAGGGAACCGAAAGGGACGATACGGCACTCACTCGTGCGCATTGGAGATCCGCCGCCCCCCGATTCCCCCCGGGTCGTGCGTGTCCGTCGGCGCGTACCACGAGGTGACGGCCAGCCGGACGCCGACAGGTATAGTCCACTTCCCCGCGGCGGAGCAAGATCGAACGCAAGGTTGACGGACGCCTTTTCCGAGTTGAGACCTCGCGGAAATGTGAGCGGATCCCGGGGTGGCGCGCGGACGCCGAGCCGCCGGAAATATGCGCTTCCTGTGCGGCCCCCATGCGAAGATCGACAACTCCCCGGCCTTGTCCGTTGCAGGAATCGCGGCCGGGTCCGCGTGGCAGGGGACCCGTATGCCGCAGGCAACACCCTTGACACCGGCGGCCACTTGAACCCCTACTGGTCTCTGCGCGCGAAGTTGACAACGTTGTCCGTTACTTCTTACCGATTCGCGCAGGAAGGGTTCTCGCGCATGCAGCACAGAGCTCGGCACAGATGGGGTCCCTCGGCGGTCGTGGCAGCGACCGCCTTCGCTCTGGTGGTGGCCTCCCAGGGCGCCGCCGTGGCCCGGCCCGCCGGAGCGGCCAAGGCCGACCGGGAGTTCAGCTCCTCCTTCGAGTCGGGGGACCCGGCCCCGACGTGGGTCAACACCGTCGACACGACGGCCGGCGGCGCCAAGCGTGCCTCGGGCGTCGACGGCGGCTACAGCACCGGCATTCCCGGCAGCGTCACCGACCACGTCACCGGCGTGCGGGCCAGCGCCGAGAACACGCAGGGCGGCGAGGTCAAGGAGAACCTCGTCGACACCGAGCCCACCACCAAGTGGCTGACGTTCGACAGGACCGGCTGGGTCGAGTTCGACCTGGACGCCCCGGTCAAGCTCACCAGCTATGCCCTCACCTCCGCCAACGACGTCGTCGAGCGCGACCCCGCCGACTGGACCCTGAAGGGCTCCACGGACGGCAAGGACTGGAAGACGGTCGACACCCGCACGGGTCAGTCCTTCGCCGACCGGCAGACGACCAACACCTACGACCTGGCCGCGCCGGCCGAGTACCAGCACTTCCGGCTGGACTTCACCAAGAACCACGGTGCGGACATCCTCCAACTCGCCGACGTGCAGTTCTCCGACGGCCATGTCGCCACGACGCCCGAGGACATGCTGAGCCTCGTGGACCAGGGCCCCACCGGGTCCCCCACCGCCAAGTCCGGCGCCGGCTTCACCGGCAAGCGGGCGCTGCGGTACGCCGGCCGGCACAAGGCGGACGGCCGGGCGTATTCGTACAACAAGGTCTTCGACGTCAACGTGCGCGTCGAGCGGAACACGCAGTTGTCGTACAGGATTTTCCCCTCGATGGCGTCCGGTGACCTCGACTACGACGCCACCAACGTCTCCGTCGACCTCGCCTTCACCGACGGCACCTACCTCAGCCAGTTGGGCGCGCAGGACCAGCACGGCTTCCCGCTGACCCCGCGCGGGCAGGGCGACGCCAAGATCCTCTACGTCAACCAGTGGAACGACGTGCTCTCCTCGATCGGCTCGGTGGCCGCCGGGAAGACCGTGGACCGGATACTGGTGGCCTACGACTCCGCCAAGGGTCCGGCCAAGTTCCGCGGCTGGGTGGACGACGTGTCGCTGAAGGTCGCGGCGCCCGAGCGGCCCAAGGCGCATCTGTCCGACTACGCGCTGACCACCCGCGGCACCAACTCCACCGGCAGCTTCTCGCGCGGCAACACCTTCCCGGCCGCGGCCGTCCCGCACGGCTTCAACTTCTGGACGCCGGTGACCAACGCGAGCGTGGAGAACTGGCTCTACGACTACTCCCGCGGCAACAACGACGACAACCTGCCGACCATCCAGGCGTTCAGCGCCAGCCACGAGCCCAGCCCGTGGATGGGTGACCGGCAGACCTTCCAGGTGATGCCGTCGGCCGCCTCCGGCACCCCGGACACCGGCAAGACGGCCCGGCAGCTCCCCTTCCGCCACGAGAAGGAGACCGCCCGCCCGTACTACTACGGCGTGACCTTCGAGAACGGCATCAAGGCCGAGATGGCGCCGACCGACCACGCGGCGGCCATGCGCTTCACCTACCCCGGTGACGACGCGAGCGTCATCTTCGACAACATCCGGGACGAGGGCGGCCTCACCCTGGACAAGGAGAACGGCGTCATCACCGGCTACTCGGACGTGAAGTCCGGCGGTTCGGCGGGCGCGACCCGGCTGTTCCTCTACGGCAGGTTCGACTCGGCGGTCAAGGACGGCTCGTCCTCCGGCGTCACGGGCTACCTGCGCTTCGACGCGGGCCACGACCACGCCGTCACCCTGCGCCTGGCGACCTCGCTGATCAGCGTGGACCAGGCGAAGGACAACCTGTCGCGGGAGCTGCCGGACAGCCGCTCCTTCGACTCGGTGAAGCGGAGCGCGCAGCAGGCCTGGGACAAGATCCTCGGCAAGGTCGAGGTCGAGGGTGCCACCGCCGACCAGCTGACCACGCTGTACTCCTCGCTCTACCGGCTGTACCTGTACCCCAACTCGGGCTTCGAGAAGGTGGACGGGAAGTACCAGTACGCCTCGCCGTTCTCGAAGGCGACGGGCGAGAACACCCCGACGCACACCGGCGCGAAGATCGTCGACGGCAAGGTGTACGTCAACAACGGGTTCTGGGACACCTACCGCACCACCTGGCCGGCGTACTCCTTCCTGACGCCCTCCCAGGCCGGTGAGATGGTCGACGGCTTCGTCCAGCAGTACAAGGACGGCGGCTGGACCTCCCGCTGGTCCTCCCCCGGTTACGCGGATCTGATGACCGGCACGTCCTCGGACGTGGCGTTCGCGGACGCGTACGTCAAGGGCGTGAAGATGGACGCCGAGTCGGCGTACGACGCGGCGCTGAAGAACGCCACCGTCGTCCCGCCCTCCTCCGGGGTCGGCCGCAAGGGCATGACGACCTCGCCCTTCCTCGGCTACACCAGCACCAGCACGGGCGAGGGCCTGTCCTGGGCGATGGAGGGCTACGTCAACGACTACGGCATCGCGCAGATGGGCGCGGCGCTGTACAAGAAGACGCACAAGAAGCACTACAAGGAGGAGTCGGAGTACTTCCTCAACCGCGCCCGCGACTACGTCAACCTGTTCGACTCCAAGGCCGGGTTCTTCCAGGGCAAGGACGAGGACGGCAACTGGCGGGTGGCCTCCGACAAGTACGACCCGCGCGTGTGGGGCTACGACTACACGGAGACCAACGGCTGGGGCTACGCCTTCACCGTGCCGCAGGACGGCCAGGGACTGGCCAACCTGTACGGCGGCAAGGACAAGCTCGCCGACAAGCTGGACACGTTCTTCTCGACCCCGGAGACCGCCTCCGTGGACCTGAAGGGCTCCTACGGCGGCGTCATCCACGAGATGATCGAGGCGCGTGACGTACGGATGGGCATGTACGGCCACTCCAACCAGGTCGCGCACCACATCACCTACATGTACGACGCGGCCGGGCAGCCGTACAAGACGCAGAAGAACGTGCGCGAGGTGCTCTCCCGCCTCTACACCGGCAGCGCCATAGGGCAGGGCTACCACGGCGACGAGGACAACGGCGAGCAGTCGGCCTGGTACCTGTTCTCGGCGCTCGGCTTCTACCCGCTGGTGATGGGCAGCGGCGAGTACGCGATCGGCTCCCCGCTGTTCAAGAAGGCGACCGTGCACCTGGAGAACGGCCACGACCTGGTCGTCAAGGCGCCGAAGAACAGCATGAAGAACATCTACGTGCAGGGGCTGCGGGTCAACGGCAAGCGGTGGAACAAGACGTCGCTGCCGCACTCGCTGCTCTCCCGCGGCGGGGTGCTGGACTTCGACATGGGCGCCAAGCCGTCCTCGTGGGGCACGGGCAAGCACGACGCGCCGGTGTCGGTGACGAAGGACGACAAGGTGCCCACGCCCCGGGCGGACGTGCTGAAGGACGAGGGCGCGCTGTTCGACAACACCTCGGCGACACAGGCGAGCGCGACGACGGTGGACCTGCCGCTGTCGGGCGACCGCGCCAAGGCCGCCCAGTACACGCTGACGTCGCCGGCCGACCACACCAAGGCCCCGACGGGCTGGACGCTGCAGGCCTCCAGCGACGGCACGCACTGGCGGACGCTGGACAAGCGCTCCGGCGAGTCCTTCCGCTGGGACCGGCAGACCCGGGCGTTCTCGATCCCGCACGCGCGGTCCTACGCGCACTACCGGCTGGTCCTGAACGGCGAGGCGACGCTGTCGGAGGTGGAGCTGCTGGGGTGACGGCACGGCTGTAGCACGCGAGGGGCGGGCCCGGAGAGTCTTCCGGGCCCGCTCTGCTGTGTGCGTGCGGTGCCTCGCGCGTGTGCGTACGGCACCTTGCCAGGGCGGTGGGGGCGGTCCTACTCTCACGGTTGTCCAGAAAGCGCTTTCTCCGCACAGTCGCGTCTGCATGTCGCTGTCATGCCCATGGCAGCAGTAAGGGCTTACGGACCCTGGACAAGGGTCCGGCACCACCCCCAGCAGCTCAACGACGAACGAGGAGAGACGAACCATGAGGAGACCAACCGCACTGCGGCTCCACGCGACGCTGGCCACGGCGGCCCTCGCGGCGGCGGCCGGGGCGTTCGTGGCGATGCCGTCGGCCTCGGCCGCGACCGCCGGCGCGACCGGCTACGCGACCCAGAACGGCGGGACCACCGGCGGGGCGGGCGGGCAGACGGTCCGCGCCACCACCGGCACCGCGATCCACCAGGCGCTGTGCAGCAGGGCCAGCAGCTCGACCCCGATCATCATCGAGGTCGAGGGCACCATCAACCACGGCAACACCAGCAAGGTTTCGGGCGACAGCTGCGACACCGCGGCCGACAAGATCGAGCTGAAGCAGATCAGCAACGTCACGATCGTCGGCGTCGGCAGTGGGGCCGTCTTCGACCAACTGGGCATCCACATCCGGGACTCCAGCAACATCATCATCCAGAACGTGACCGTGAAGAACGTCAAGAAGTCCGGCTCCCCCACGTCCAACGGCGGCGACGCGATCGGCATGGAGAGCGACGTCCGCAACGTCTGGGTCGACCACGCGAGCCTGGAAGCCTCCGGCGGCGAGGACGAGGGCTTCGACGGCCTCTTCGACATGAAGGACAACACCCAGTACGTGACCCTGTCGTACAGCACCCTGCGCAACTCGGGGCGCGGCGGGCTGATCGGCTCCAGCGAGAGCGACGTCTCCAACAGCTACATCACGTTCCACCACAACCTGTACGAGAACATCGACTCCCGTACGCCCCTGCTGCGCGGCGGCACGGCCCACATCTACGACAACTACTACGTGGGCCTGACCAAGTCCGGCATCAACTCCCGGGCCGGCGCGCACGCCAAGGTGGACAACAACTACTTCAAGGACTCCAAGGACGTCCTCGGCACGTTCTACACCGACGCGGCGGGCTACTGGCAGGTCAGCGGCAACATCTACGACAACGTGACCTGGTCGGACCCCGGCGAGGAGAACAACCCGGCGGGCCCGGACCCGCAGTCCAACACCACCGTCAGCATCCCGTACTCGTACACCCTCGACGACGCCGACTGCGTGCCGGACGTGGTGACGCGGACGGCGGGCGCCGACACGGGCCTGAAGGTCTCGGACGGCAGCTGCTCCCCGACGACGCCGACGTCCCCCACCCCGGACCCGACGACCTCGACGCCGGACGACCCCGGCACGCCCACGCAGCCCAGCGGCACCAACCTGAGCATCGGCGCCGGCTCCGACGGCTCCAGCAAGGCCTCCGGCACGAGCTACGGCAACGTGCGCGACGGCGACACGAGCACGTACTGGTCCCCGAACGGCTCCACCGGCTCGGTCTCCATCAAGTGGAGCTCCGCCACCGCCGTCTCCAAGGCCGTCATCCGCGAGGCCTCCGGCTCCGAGGGCACGATCGGCTCCTGGCGCCTGCTCGACGCCGACACGGGCACGGTCCTGACCACGGGGAACGGCGCGGGCACCATCTCGTTCCCCAGCACCGCGGTCCGCAAGCTCACGTTCGACATCACCGGTGCGTCCGGCACGCCGAAGGTGGCGGAGTTCGAGACGTACGCGAGCTGACGAAGCCCCGCGCCCCGTAAGGGGTGCGGGGCTGTGCCGATATGCGGCTCCGCCGCGCGGGCGCGACCAGCCCCCACCGGCCCGCGGCCGACAACGCACGCGGGGTCCCGGGGGCGGAGCCCCCGGGGACAGCACCGGTGGGGGCCGAGGGGGCGTCAGCCCACAGCGACCGTGAACACGTGCACGTCGCCGTTGTCCGGCAACGTCACGCTCGCCACCTTCTTGCCGTCAGGCGCTTCATACGGCTTCGTGGCGAAGACGTACGTGGCGACCGGGTCCTTGTCGGCGCCGGCGACGTTGCGGTACGCGGCCTTCGCGACGACCTCGTTGTCGTACTGGACCGTGCCGCCGCCCCCGCCGACCGTCCAGTCCGTGAAGGACAGGTCGGTCCCCGCGGTCGTGCCGTCCGTGAACGTGACCGTCGCCTTCGTCTGCTGGTTGCCGTTGACCGCGCTGCCGATGAACGACAGTGAGGCGGCCGGGTCGGTCAGCTCGATCGTCTGGCCGGCGGCGGAGGCGTTGTCGGGGCGGCCCGACGGGGAGTTCGGCCAGGTGAACGTGAGCCCGGCCGCCGTCCCCTGCTCGCCGGGGGTCAGCCCGGCCGCCTTCAGCGCCTGGAGCGAGTAGCTCCAGCCGCCGCCGTCGTAGTCCGCCTCGTCGTGGTCACCGGAGTCGTCGGAGATGCCGGTGTTGTTGTACGCCGCCAGCAGCGAGCCGGGGGCCGCGACGGTGAGGGCGATCGGCTGGGCGTAGGAGGTGTCACCGGAGGTGACGGTCACCTTCACGTCCGCGAACCCCTGTTCCGCGTCCTTCGCCGCCGTGAGCGTGATCCGCTGGGCGCCGTCCTTGACCGTGCCCGAGGCCGGGCTCGCCGTCACGCCCGCCGGGGTGTCCACCTGGAAGCGGACCTCCGGCCCCGTGCCGCCGCTCAGCGCCAGCGCACGGATGTCGAGCGTCGTGCTCTCGCCCGGGGCGAGCGTCGCCGTGGTCGGACCCACGCCGATCTGGTACGGCTGCTCACCGTCCCGGAAGGACGGCGGGGCGTCGGCCGCGTCGGTGCCCCACGTCCTGTCGGGCGTCGAGGAGAGCGTGTAGTCCAGCCGGCCGCCGTCGCGGACGAAGGACTCCGGGAGCCAGGTCCGGTCGGTGGTCCTGCCGTTGACCCTCAGGGACTGGACGTACGGCGCGTCGGCCGCGGCGCCCTTCGCCCGGATCTCGATGTCCTTGCCGTGCGGGCGGTCGATGACCACGCGCGGGAACAGCGGGGAGGCGAGGACGAGTTCCGCACGGGAGGGCACCTGCGGATACATGCCGAGCGCCGAGAAGACGTACCAGGACGACATCGCGCCGAGGTCGTCGTTGCCGGGAATGCCGCCCGGCTGCGTCGACCACAGCTTCGTCATCGCCGCGCGCACGGTCTCCTGCGTCTTGTAGGGCGCGCCCGCGTAGTCGTACAGGTAGGGCACGTTGATGGACGGCTCGTTGTCCATCTCGGACTTGTCGCCGCCGCTGCCGGTGAACGCCCAGCCGCCGTCGGCGTCGTGGAAGAAGGAGTCGAGGCGGGCGAGCGCCTTGTCCTTGCCGCCCATCGCGGCGAACAGACCGGCCGGGTTGTGCTGCACCATCCAGGTGTACTGGGCGGCCGTGCCCTCCACGAAGCCGTTGCCGGTGCCCGGGGTGAATCCGGTGACCCAGCTGCCGTCGGCCTTGCGGTTGGCGATGTAACCGCCGGTGGGGTCGGCGGCGAGGTTGAAGTTGTTCTGCCACCACTGCGCGCGGCTCGCGAAGGTCTTCGCGGTCTTCTTGTCGTGCACCGCGGCGGCGAGCTGCGAGAGGGAGAAGTCGGCGGTCGA
This sequence comes from Streptomyces sp. NBC_00670, assembly GCF_036226765.1. Taxonomy (NCBI): domain Bacteria; kingdom Bacillati; phylum Actinomycetota; class Actinomycetes; order Kitasatosporales; family Streptomycetaceae; genus Streptomyces; species Streptomyces sp. NBC_00670. Next base: position 5,822,437 of record NZ_CP109017.1, on the reverse strand, counting down.
CATCTCCAGCGTCTCGGCCGCGCCGCCCCACGCGTTGGAGACCGACGGCATGTAGTGCAGCTTCAGGTACTTGTCGAGCGAGGGCCGCTGGCCCACCGAGAGCACCGGCTTGCCGGAGGAGGACAGGTCCTGCTCGGTCGGCACCGTCGCCGCCTTCACCAGTGACTTCAGCGCCCCGCGCAGATCGAAGTCGGTGCCGCCGAAGGCGCGGATGCCGGCCAGGGCGGTCGGCGAGGGGTCGCCGTTCATCACATGGGTGCCGGAGGCGCCGTGCAGCCAGCGGTCCCAGACTCCCCCGTTCTGCTGGGCCAGTTCGTACAGCGACTGCGCCACGTCGGAGCCGGTGCGCGCGTCCAGCAGGGTGAGCAGCTGCACCTGGTCGCGGTAGACGTCCCAGCCGGAGAAGGTGCCGTACTGCGCCTTGTGGCCGTGGGTCACCCGGTGCACCTTGCCGTCGCTGCCGCGGTATCTGCGGTCGGCGTCGCTGATGACGTTCGGGTGGAACATGGCGTGGTAGAGCGCGGTGTAGAAGGTGGTGCGCTCCGCCTCGGTGCCGCCGCCGACCCGGATGCCGTCCAGCCGGTCGCGCCAGGCCCGGTTCGCGGCCTTGCGGACGGAGTCGAAGGAGCGGTGCTTCGCGTTCTCGGCGCGCAGGTTGGCCTCGGCGCCCTTCTGGCTGACGTAGGAGATGCCGACCTTGACGTTCACCGGCTTGTCCCCGGCCGCGAACTGGACGTAGCCGCCCGCGCCCTTGCCGGCGACGGGGCGGCCGCCGTTCGCCTTGAAGTCGCCGGTGCCGCCGGAGGCGGTGGTGGTGCCGGGGTTCAGCTTGCCGTCCTGCCAGGTACCTGTGGACGAGAAGTCACGGTCGAACTGAGCCGTGAAGTACAGGGTGTAGTAGGCGCGCTGACCTTCGGGGTCGAGGTACCCGCAGAAGTTGCCGGAGGTGACCGAGCCGGACACCGTACGGGTCTTCGGGTCGATCCTCACCGTCGAGTCGGTGGAGCCCACCTCGGAGTTGGCGGTACGGATCAGCAGCGAGGCCGGCTTGTCGGCGGGGTAGGTGAAACGGGCCGAGCCGGTGCGCGCGGTGGCCGTCAGGTCGGCGGTGACGCCGGACTTCAGGCCGACCTTGTAGTGGCCGGGCTCGGCGGTCTCGTCGTCGTGGCTGAAGTCCGAGGCGTAGACGGCGTCCTTGGTGTCGCTCGCCGGGGACGACGTGACCTCGCCCGCGTACGGGAAGAGCGGGATGTCCCCGCTGCCGCCGGCGCAGCCGGTGCCGGACATGTGGGTCAGGCTGAAGCCGCGGATGCGGGTGGCGTCGTACTGGTAGCCGCCGGGGGCGGTGGTGGCGGTGGCGTTGCCGCGGGTGGTCTCGGGGCTGAAGGAGAACATGCCGAAGGGCGTGACGGCACCGGGGTAGGTGTCGCCGCCGTTCTTCGTGCCGATCAGCGGGTCGACGTAGGTGGTCGGGTCCCGGACCAGGTCCGGTGTCGGTGGCGCGGTGGCGCTCGCGGCGAGCGCCGGGGTGGCGCCGCCGGTCGCCAACACGGCGGCCAGCAGCAGGGATGCCGGGCGGAAACGCATGACGCGGCCCCTCCTTCGATCGGACGGGTCGCGCACCACAGGTCGCACAAGCCGGAGGGACAGTAACCCGGACGGGCGGGGGTGGGGAAGGGTGCGTACGGGAGGCGGGGGCCCGGGCGGCCCCCGTGGGGCTCCTGTGTGCCGCCTGGCCGGTTTCTTGGAGGCGCAAGGGCACGCAACTGGGTTGACATCGTTGTCTGTTCGGAGGGTAGAGTCGGTGATGAAGTGTGAGACAACGTTGTCGCGTTGCCAGCGGTTCGTACCAAGCCACAGTTGTAGCCGTCGGGCGGCTCCCTCCCCCCTTGGGGCCGGCCGGCGGGCGGAGCCGGTGAGGGGTTCGCTCCCCTCACCGGTTCCGTGCTGCGCCCAAGGGGGTGGGGGCCTCAGCCGACCTGGCAGGGCAGTGTCGTCGTACTGTCCCCGTCGGCGCCCGTGGTGACGTAGCCGAAGGTGGCGGACTGACCCGGATCCAGGGAGCCGTTCCAGTCCGCGTTGTGGACCATCACGTCCTGGCCCGTGTACGTGGCGTTGCCGTTCCAGAGGCTGTCCACCTTCTGGCCGTCCGGCAGCGTCCAGTCGACCATCCAGCCCAGCATCGGCACGTCACCGGAGTTGGTGACCGTCACCTCGGACTGGTAGCCGCCGCTCCAGCTGCCCGTGGTCTCGCGGGTGGCGGTGCAGGTGCCCGGCACCGGGTCGGTCGGGGTGCCGTTCCCCGGCTCGTGGATGCCCGTCACCTCGCCGTTGCCGCCGTCGAAGACCACGTCGGAGCAGGAGTAGAAGGTCTCCGCGCTGTCCGAGCGCTGCCAGACCATGTAGATGATCTGGCGCCCGGACTTGTTCTCCGGGAGCTTGCCGGTCCAGGAGTAGTTGGCCTCCACCGTGCCGGGGGTGCCGTTGAGCGGCGGGTGGTCGACGGAGAGGAACGGCTCGTCCTCCATGTCGTCCCAGGTGAGCGGCCGGGTCGGGTCGTAGCCGTCCTTGGTGACGTAGACGTAGAACCAACCCGGGTGCGCGGCCCAGGCGTTGTACGAGAAGTCGACGGTCGCGCCGGAGGTGAGGTGGGTGACCGGCCAGTCGTCGCGGGCGGCGTTGAAGCCGGTGAAGTTGGTGTTGCCGCCGCTGCACAGTTCGCCGTCGGGGACGAAGCCGCGGGTGCGGCCGGCGCCGTCCGAGCGGAGCACGGAGAACCAGTTGTAGAACGGTGTCGTGCCGCTGACCTGCTGGGCCGCCTTGCAGGCCGGGTTGACGGGCTTGATCTCACCGGTGTCGGTGAGCGCGTCCTGCCAGCACAGGAAGGTGCGGCTCGCGGGCTTCATGGGGGTGCCGTGCGCCTCGGCCTGGCCGCCGGCACTCACGACCAGGGCGAGCGCCGGGACGGTGGCGAGGAGTGCGGCGAGGACGAGGAAGAGGGCTCGGGTGCGGGTGGACAGGGGTGGCCGGCGCAGGGGGCGTAAGGGCGTGCCGGCTCTTGCCTTTGCCATGATCATGACAGTGAGGTCCGTTCCTTCCGCTGCGGCCGTACGGGCGCGTACGGGTGGGGGTGGCATTGCGGATGTGCACCTGTGAAGTGCGAGGCGGGAGCGGGTCGTGGTCGGCGGGTTCCGGTCCGACGACCATGGGAGCGCTCCCACCTCGCCTGTCGGGGAAGGTAGCGCCGAGCGCGGCGGTTGTAAACCCCGCCGCGAGCCGTCCCGCGGGGCGGGACGGCTGCCTGCGTCGGGGGACGCGACCGCGCTCGGCGCCGTCTCAACTGCGGCTCCCCTGGGGGAGGTAGCGGCGAAAACCCGGCGCCGACGCCACGCCGTTGGAAGCCGCGGGCCACCACGACGTTCTCCACGAACAGGATGGCCCGGCCGCCACGCGTCGCATTGGCCGGGTATCGCTCAGCCCCGGTGATGAGGCGACGTCAGGTAGTGCTGGCGCAGGAGTTCGCGGCCGTAGTCGTTGCCGTTGGGGGTGCGGATGACGGAGTGGACGTGTTTCTGGGTGGGGCCGCTGCCCTGGGTCGCGCCGTAGGCACCGGCCAGGGGGCCGGGGGCCTGGCAGTCGACCTCTATCCAGACGACGGGGCTGTGCACGCGGACGTAGAACGCGTCGTCGTCGCCCGTGCCGCCGGCCCAGGTGACGTACGTGTCGTCGAGGTGCCGTCGGATCTCGGCCATCCGGGCCTTCGCCGCGTCGGCCCTGGCGCGGCCGGCGAAGACCTCGGCGAGGGCGAGGAGTTTCGTCCGCTGCGCCCCGTTGAGGACGTTGGCGCGCAGGCCCGTGTAGGCCTGGACCGCGTTGTCGGAGAACGCGCCAGCCTTCATCGACTCGTTCGACTTCGTCGAGGAGGCGATGGCGACCTTCCGCTGCGCCTCGGTGAGCGAGGACATGAACGCCAGGCTCGCGGCGACCTCCTCGTGGCAGACCGTGACCGTCTCGCCGTCGATCTCCATGGACGTCGGCTCGGAGCCCCAGAAGCAGGGGCTCATGACGACCTGGTCGCCGAGCACGAAGTAGTTGAGGACCAGGTGGTGACCGTCGAGCTGGAAGCCCCAGGGCTCGGTGGTCGACGGCGTGCCCATCAGGGTCCAGTAGTAGGCGTCCTCGTTGAAGGACTTGGTGTTGCCGATCGCCTCGCCGGCCGCCTGGTTGATCCGGCGGATCTTCTCGGTGGTCTCCAGGCCGTCGGCGCTGAGCGCGGCCTTCAGCAGGGCGGTGCCGAGCGCCTTCTGCGCGTCGGTGAGGTCGGCGAGCGAGACGCCCTGGCGGTCGTAGGAGTCGACGTTGCTCCACAGCCGCCACTCGGTGGAGTGCACGGTGAACTGCGTCGACGTGCGCTGGGTGTCGGTCAGCCCGGCCAGGAACGCCTTCGCGGCGGCGACGACCGGAGCGGTGGCGACGCCGGTGGAGTGGACGGTGAAGAGGTCGTCGATCCGGTTGCCGTCGGTGGTGAGGCCGAAGAACTCCTCGGTGATCGTCTGGTTGCCGGGGCCGCCCCCGGCGCCGCCGGGACCGCCGCTGGGCGCACCGCTCGGAACGGCGGTCGGGGAGGCGGAGGCCGAGGCGGTGGCGGAACCGGTGGTGTCGTCGGCGAGCGCGGACCAGGCTCCGGCGCCGCCCATGGTCGCGACGGCGGTGGCGCCGCTCGCGAAGAACACCTTGCGCATGAAGTTGCGGCGGCTCGCGTGCGCGGGGCGCCCGGTGGCGGTCGCGCCGCCCGCCCCGGTCGTCGCGCCGTCGTGGCCCTCGGGGACGCCGGGCTGCCCGGTGCCGAGCTCGGTCATCTCACTGACTCCCTTCGTCATGGGCACGCCCCTGCCGGACGGCCGCACGCGCACGACTCTGGGGGCGCGAGCTGAGCGGAACCTGAAGAGGCGGCGGGGGCGCGGCCACCGCGAGGGGGTGCGACTCGGCGGGGGCCGCCGGGAGAGGGCACTCGTCGGCGGAGCCCGCCGTGCGCGCGCACGCGTCGGTGGGGGCCGCCGCGGGCAGGGCGAGGGTGAACTCCGTGTGGCCGGGGGCGCTGCGGACGTCGATGGTCCCGCGGTGCGCCGCGGTGAGCGCGGCGACGATGGCGAGGCCGAGCCCGGAGCCGCCGGTGCCGTCCCCGGTGGCGCGGGCGCGGGAGCCGTCGGCGCGGGTGAAGCGTTCGAAGACGGCGGGGAGGAAGGCGGGCGGGATGCCGGGGCCGTCGTCGCGTACGCGGACGACGCGGTGCGTGGCCGTGGACTCGACGGAGACGGCCACCGTCGTACCCGCGGGGGTGTGCGTACGGGCGTTGGCCAGCAGGTTGGCCACCACCTGGTGCAGTCCGGCCTCGTCGCCGACGACCAGCGCGGGGACGTCGAGCAGCAGCGCCAGCTCCCAGTGGTGGCCGCCGCCCGCCGCCCGGGCGTCCCACACCGCCTCGGCGACCAGCGCGGCGAGGTCCACCTCGGCGGAGCGCAGCGGGCGGCCCTCGTCGAGGCGGGCGAGCAGCAGCAGATCCTCGACGAGGCCGGTCATCCGGGCGGACTCGGCGGAGACGCGGCGCCAGGCGAGGGCCTGGTCGATGCCGGCGGGCGCGGTCCGTGCCGTCGCACGCGGGTCGGCGCCCGCGATCGAGCCCGCGCCCGTGCCCACCTCCGCGCCCACGCCCCGGTTCATCAGCTCCGCGTACCCCGCGATCGACGCGAGCGGGGTGCGCAGTTCATGGCTGGCGTCGGCCAGGAAGCGGCGCATGCGGTCCTCGCTGTGGCGCATCCGCTCCTCGCCGCGCTGGCGTTCGGCGAGCGAGGACTCGACGTGGTCGATCATGCGGTTGAGCGCGGCCCCGACCTGCCCGGCCTCGCTGCAGGGGTCGGTGTCGCGGTCGGGCACCCGGGTCAGACCGGTGACGGCGCCGTGGCCGAGCGGTGCGCGGGAGACCTCCACGGCGGTGGCGGCGACCCGTCCGAGGGGCCGCATCTGACGCCGTATGACGACCGCGCAGACGACCCCGGCGGCGCCGAGCCCGATCGCGGCCACCGCGGCCTCGGCGGCGACCAGCCGGTTGATCATGTCCTGTACGTCGTCCATCGGCAGCCCGGTGAGGACGGGGGCGCCGTCGCCGCCGAGCGCGGTCAGCCGGTAGGTGCCGAGGCCGGGGACCGTGCGGGTGTGCAGGGAGCCGTCGGCCGCGATGCCGGTGAGGGCGGCGCGCTGGCCGGCGGTGAGCCGGAGCTGTCCGCCGTCGCCGGTGACCACCTCGGCGGCGGTGACACGGCCGGCGTCGTCGAAGCGGGCGGCGAGGGTGCCGGCGGCCTGCCCGCGTTCGTTGAGGAACCCCAGGTCCGTGTCGTCGTCCGGCCGGACCCACAGCCCGCCCTGGCTGCGCTCGGCGGCGTCGGTGACGCGCTGGTCCAGGTTGCCGAGCAGATAGGCGCGTTGGACGAGGAACGTGGTCAGCGCCAGCACCGCGCACACGGCGGCGAGGGTGACGCCGACGAGGAGCAGCAGCCGGGTACGGAGCGACCGCCCGCGCCACGGGAGCCGGGCCCGGCAGGCACGCCACGGAAGCGGGGCGCGCGCCGGGGCACCGGCCGCCGCTCCGGTGGCCGGTGCCCCGGTGGCCCTCGTCCGTGCCCCCGTGGCCCTCATCCGTCGTCCTCGGCCGGCCGGAGGGCGTACCCCATCCCCCGCACGGTGTGGATCATGGGCGGCCGGCCCCGGTCGATCTTCCGGCGCAGGCTGGAGACGTAGACCTCGACGAGGTTGCCGCCGCCGTCGAAGGAGCCGGTCCACACGTGGTCGAGGATCTGCGCCTTGCTGAGCACCTGGCGCGGATGGTCCAGAAGCAGGCCGAGCAGCTCGAACTCCTTGCCGGTGAGCCGGATCGGGGTGCCGGCCCGGTGCACCTCGCGGGTCTCCGGGCACAGCACGAGGTCGCCGAGGACGCGTACGGAGTCGTCGGCGCCGGCCTCCCCGGTACCGGCCCGGCGCAGCAGCGCGCGCAGCCGCAGTACGACCTCGGCGAGGGAGAACGGCTTGGTGACGTAGTCGTCGGCCCCGGCCTTCAGCCCGTCGATACGGTGTTCGACCGCATCCCGGGCGGTGAGCATGAGCACCGGCAGCTTCGGGTGCTCGTACCGCAGCCGGCGCAGCACCTGGAGTCCGTCGAGGTCGGGCAGCATCCCGTCGAGCACGACGGCGTGCGGGGCGCAGCCGCGGGCGAGCCGCAGGGCGCTGCGCCCGTCGGCGGCCGGATAGGGACGCCAGCCGGCCTCGGTCACGGCGGCGGACAACAGCTCGGTGAGCGCGGGCTCGTCGTCGACGATGAGGACGCGGACGCGACGGGTGCGGGACACGACGGTGCCAGACATGCCCCGATCGTGTCCGCCCCGACTGGGAAGACGCTGTGCGCACGCTGAGCCGGGGCCGTGGGACGGAACTCCGACGGAGTCCGCGGCGATACCGGCCCGCAACTGCCCGCGCCACCGGCCTCCACGGCATGGAAGTAGTCATCGAGGGCGAGCGGGCCCTTGGGCGGCCACCACTTGTAGAACATGGTCTTGCTGACACCGGCCGCGGCGGCCAGCCGCTCGGAGGCGAAGCCGCCCACGCCCCGCCGAGCAGCAGGGCCGGAACCGCACCGAGCGCCTCGGCACTCACCTCGGCCGCCGGACGCCACCCACGGCGTGCCGCGCGCGGGAACCGGCACGGCACGTTCGTCGCTGCCCAGCAGTCAGCGCGGCGGGTCCGGTCCAGCGGGGCGATCGTGGCCTTCCCGACCTCAGTGTGCCGGTTCGCGTTCCCCGAGTACGCGGTCTATGTGGCTGACAAAGGCGCCGTCGCCACGGTGGCGCTGGTCCTGGCTCCCGAGACACGCGGCCGCGACGTCACCGTCAACGCGGTGGCAGCCGGCCCCACCGCTGCTCCCATGTTCCTCAACAGCGGACACCAGCCGGCCGGCGGGTCCGTGGTCGGGTACCGGAGTGCTTACGGCGTTGCTCGTGCCCTGTGAGGCAGGGGATAGCTCTCGCCATACATGAGTCAAGATTCGACAAAGCCAGACTCCATGACTCCGTGTCGTAGCGATTGCAATTCTGGCGAGTTCGACACCTCTTCGTGGACCCATTACGGGCGCATGCACGCATTGGGACTCACGTGGACGTAAGTCTGCGGCTTGAATGCACTACACACGCATGTTGCTCGCATGGAGATGCCGAACTCGCGACTGTGCCTTCACCCTTGACGCACTCGCGTCACGAACGGCTACAGTCCGTCCACTTTTGAAGATCCTGTGACTTCGAGGTGGGGACTTGCGGAGTGGGGGGCGAGTGTCAAAGCGTACGTCTGTGTGGTCTCGGCGCAGCAGAGTCTGGATGGCTGTGGCGGCTGGCGCAGCGGTGGTTGGAGTAGTTCAGCCGACTGCGTCCGCAGCACCCGGCCATGCGGATCCGGCCGCCAAGACGGTCACCGATGCGGCGACACGGAAGACGGCCGCGACGGAATCGGTTGCGGTGGCTGCTGCTGCGGAGAGCGGCTCGAATGTGGAGATCACTTCGTTGCGCAGCGAGTCCGGCGAGGTGTATGCCACGCCGGACGGGCAGTTGGAGGCAGTACAGCATCTGCAGCCGGTGCGCGCGGGTCGACGGCGCATGGAAGCCGGTCGACAACACACTGGCCAAGCACGCGAACGGCAGCGTGGCGCCAGCGGCAGCCGGGGTGGGGCTGGAGTTTTCCGGCGGGGGTAACGGTCCTCTGGTGACATTGGACCGCGCTGGCCGGAAACTGGCGTTCACCTGGCCGACATCCCTGCCTGTGCCAGTACTCGACGGCAACAGCGCGCTCTACAAGGATGTCTTGCCGGATGTAGACCTGAAGCTCAGCTCGGACACAGACGGGTTCTCCGAGCTGCTGGTGGTCAACACCGCTGAGGCCGCGAAGAACCCGGAGTTGGCCGAGTTGAAACTGAAAATCGACTCTTCCGGTCTGGATCTACGGACCACGGGCGAGGGCGGCCTGGAAGCGGTGGACGAGACGGCAGGGGGTGTGGTGTTCCAGGCGCCCAAGCCGATCATGTGGGATTCCGGCCAAGCAGACGAAAAGGCGACCACGACTCTGGCGGCCCGAGACACAAGGGCGACCACCGACGGAACCCACGGCCCAGGAGACTCCTCGAACGTGGCGCCAATCGGGATGGCGATCTCCAGCGACGGCAGCCGGCTGAGCCTGACTCCCGATCAAGGCATGTTGACCGATCAGGACACGACGTTCCCGGTGTACATCGATCCGCAGACCTATACCCCCAAAGCGGGGGAATGGACGATGGTCTCGCAGTATTGGGCTTCCTCGCCTCAATGGCGTTTCAACGGTGACGCGGACGCGGGCGTTGGTTTTTGCGGTTGGGACTACTGCGCACCAAACGACATCAAACGGCTGTTTTTCAAGTTCCCGACGTCCCGCTTCGCCGGGAAGTCGATCGTCGAGGCGACGTTCGTCGGACACGAGACGTGGTCGGGCTCGTGTGATGGGCGGTCGGTACAGCTATGGCGGACGAAGTCGTTCAGCTCCTCAACGACTTGGAACAGTTCGGACGACAACTGGCTCGACCTGCTGGACTCACGGGATGTAGCCAAGGGAAATAACTCGAACTGCCCCGGTGGCAACGTAGAGTTCGATGCGACAACTGGAGTGAAATACGCAGCCTCCCATGACTCCTCTTACACCTCCTTCGGGCTCAAAGCCACAAGCGAGGTGGACAAGGTCGCGTGGAAGCGTTTCTCGAACGACGCGTATCTGCAGGTGAAATACAACACCCCGCCCAAACAACTGTCGATGAAACAACTGACGATGTCGCCGGGCGCGACGTGCAAGAAACCGGATAAGAAGGTCCGAGTTCGCTCCCTGCCGAAAATAATGGCTACTGAGGTTGAACTCGTGGTGTCGTAGGGGCTGACGGCTCGTCGTCTCTGCGGTATCACCGAAGGCATGCGGTATCCACAAGGGGGCGGCCTGACCGCCGAACGGCAGCAGTTCCGCGAGGAGTTACGGCTGAAGGCGGCTGAGAGGTTCGCCCAGGGTGAGGCGAGCTCGGTGATCGCCAAGGACCTGCGCGTCAGCGTCCGCTCGGTGCAGCGGTGGCGGCAGGTGTGGGACGAGGGCGGTCCGCGGGCTCTGCGGTCGCAGGGGCCGGCGTCGCTGCCGCGACTGACTCAAAAGCAGTTCGCCCAGCTGGAGACAGAGCTGGCCAAGGGCCCGGCCGCTCACGGCTGGGAGGACCAGCGGTGGACCCTGAGCCGCGTGAAGACGGTGATCGGCCGGCGCTTCCACCTGGCCTACACGGTCCAGGGCGTGCGCAAGCTGCTGGTCCGTAACGGATGGTCCTGCCAGGTCCCGGCCCGACGCGCCATGGAACGGGACGACGATGCGGTGGCCGGGTGGGTCAAGGAGGTGTGGCCCTGCGCGGAAGGCTCGCGGCGGTGAGTGGAGCCTGGCTGATCTTCGAGGACGAGGCCGGATTCTCCATGACGCCGCCGCAGGCGAAGACCTGGTCCCAGCGCGGCCGAACCCCGGTGGTGCGGGTACGCGGCCGTTCACGCAGACGGATATCGATCGCCGCGCTGACCTGCTACAAACCAGGCCACCGGTCCCGGCTGATCTACCGGCCGCGCCGGGACGACGGCCCGCGCGACGGACGCAAGAGCTTCTCCTGGCGCGACTACCGGGACCTGCTGATCGCCGCCCACCAGCAGCTCGGCGGCCCGATCGTCCTCGTCTGGGACAACCTGAACGTCCACAAAGCCGCCGACCTGCGGGAATGGGCGGCAGCCCGGGACTGGCTGACCATTTACTACCTACCGCCCTACGCACCCGGCCTCAACCCCGTCGAAGGGATCTGGTCACTGCTGCGGCGCGGCTGGCTCTCCAACGTCGCGTTCAGCACTCCCGAACACCTCGTCCAGCGCATCCGACGCGGCCTACGGCACATCCAGTACCGCAGCGACCTCATAGACGGCTGCCTCGCCGAGACCGGCCTGGCCATCCGACCCGCCTGAGCAATCCAGCGACATCAGCAGTTCAACCTCAGTAACAACGTGAAGGACCCGGACGGAGACCGCGTCACCGTCCGATTCCAACTGTGGTGGGACGCAGGCAACGGCTTCAAGGCGCAGTGGACCTCAGACAGGAAGGGAACGCTGGCCTCGGGGTCCGACTTCAGCGCTCAACTGCTCGAGCAGATCACCAGTACCAAGAAGATCCCGAAGAACACCACGTTGGCCTGGTACGCGCGCGTGGAGGACTACGACGAGGGCATTTACTACAGCCACTCGCCCTGGTCGGGAGCGGGGTCGGCAACCGGCTGCTACTTCGTGTGGGACACCAGTGTGCCTGCCGGACCAACCATCACCTCCGGTGACTATCCGGCTGCGAACGACAGCAACCCGAACGACCCGGAGTACGACGGCGTAGGACGCTACGGCACCTTCACCGCCGATGCCAAAGATTCGGATGTGACCAAGTATTGGTACGGCGTGAACGAGGAGCCGTCATCCGACAACACCGTCACTACGACAGGTGGGGCTGCGAAGACGATCAGCTTCCGACCAACCCGGCCAGGTACCAACTTCGTCTACGTACAGGCCTTTGACTCGGCGGGCAACGGCAGTGAGCCGTCGACCTACCAGTTCCGGGTGAAGGCCGGGCAGCCCACCCGCGCCCAGTGGAAGCTGGACGACGCAGCGGACGCTGCCCAGGCGGGGGGCAGCGCGGGTGAGCGGAAACTGTCCCTGCACGGTGGCCCGACCCTGGGCGTGGAAGGAGCCATGGGCAAGGCCGCATCCTTCGACGGAGTAGACGACTACCTGGCCTCGGACATCCCGACGGTGGATACCTCGGTCGGCTTCTCGGTCTCTGCGTGGGCCAAGCTCGACAAGCTGCCGGACGGCGCGGCGGTGATCGCGGCGCAGCCCGGCAACAATTCGCCCGGCTTCGAGCTGTACTACACCAAGACGTATGACCGGTGGGCGTTCAACCAGTACAGCGCTGACACGGCCGCGGCCACTCCAGTGAGGGTGATGCAGGCCTCGGCAGGTGGTGCAAAGCCGGGAGTGTGGACCCATCTGGTGGGTTCGTTCAGTACCACCACCGATGATCTGCGTCTGTATGTGAATGGGGTGCTGGCCGGCACCGTGGCTTATGACTCGCCTTGGGACGCGCGGCGCGGTCTGCAGATCGGCGCGGGCTCGTACGACGGGGCACCTGGCGCGTTCTTTCCGGGCACGATCGACGACGTCCGTATCTTTGACAAGCCCCTGGGCCAGGACGAAATCACGGCCCTGTACGGCAAGCAGGACTCGGTCGGCACCGGCCGCCCGGCTCGTGCGGTCTTCCCGCTGGACGAGGCGGCCTCCGACGCCGACGGCAACGCCACCAGCCAGATGGCCGGGCAGGCCCAGGTGAACCCCGCTGTCTTCAAGGGCGGTGCGAAGCCGGGCGAGACCGGCCGGGACGGCAAGGCATTGTCCCTGGACGGCGTCGACGACTACGCCACCACTACCCCGCATGTGAACAATGCGAGGGCGTTCTCGGTGGTGGCCTGGGCGAAACTGCCCAAGACTAAGCCCACCCACGCGGCCGCGATCATCGCGCAGACCGGTACCAACAAGCCCGGCTTCGAGCTGTACTACTCCGCCACCTATGGCTGGACGTTCAACCAGTACGGCACAGATGCCGCGGACGCCGCCTCCTACCGGGCCACCCAGGGCAGCGCGGACCTGGCGCCGGGCGGTGAGTGGACCCAGGTGGCTGGCTCGTACGACGCGGTCGACAACTACATGCGCCTGTACGTGCAGGGGAAGTACGTCTCCCGGGTCAACCTGCCCACCCCGTTCTACGCGGGCGGCCCCATCCAGATCGGCGCGAGCAAGTCCGGTACGTCCAACGTCAGTTACTTCCCCGGGCAGCTCTCCGACATCCAGCTGTACGACCGGGCGCTGTCCGCGCAGGAAATGGCCGAGCTGTTCGACAGCCAGGTCAGCGTCGAAGGACGCTGGAAGCTAGACGCGGCCACCGGCTCGCCGGCGGCCAGCGCCGACGACTTGGTCCGCGAGGACCACACCGCACACCCGCTCACTCTGGGCAGCGCTGCCAAGATCGATGCCTCGGGAAGCAACAACATGGTCGGCACCGGTGGCCTGCTGTTGGATGGCACCGCCAATGGCTATGCCTCCACCAGCGGCTCACCGATCGACACCAGCGCAAGCTTCACCGCCTCCGCCTGGGCGACCGCTCCGGCCCGGCCGGCGAAGCCCGTCACGGTAATGAGCATGGCAGGGACGTCCACCAACGGATTCGTCGTGCGCTATGTGCCCGACGACACCGACCCGGCCAATGCTGGTCGCTGGCAATTGGAGATGGCGAACGCTGATACGACCGCCGCGGCCACTTCGACAGCCGAGCACACGAACTTCCAGAACAACAGTTCCTGGAACCATCTGACCGTTGTTTACGACGCCTACGCCGGCCAAATGCGCCTTTACGTCGATGGCGTGGTGCAGCAGACACTGTGCGCGGACGACGACGATGACGGCACCCCGAACGACGAGACGTGCACGGACAAGGTGTCCTGGAACTCCTCGGTGCTGCCCTTCGCCGCGACCAAGGGGCTGCAGTTGGGCCGGGCTAAGCACGGTGCCAACGGTTGGGGCGAGTACTGGTCCGGCGTCATTGACGACGTGTGGGTCTTTCAGGGAGCAGCCAGCGACGCTCAGATCACTGCGCTGGCCAACGGAGCCGAAATCCCCACCAGTCCCGGACCGTAATACGCAGGTGGCGGGAGGCGACGCTGCACTGGCCTCCCGCACAGGACCTCCCAGGCCGACAGCGACAGCAGGCTGCCGTCCGGCCACCCCCGTCCGACGGGGCCCGTGTGACGTACATGGCAGGGCATGACGCCAGTGAGGGGAACAAGCGTGGCAGGCAGAAACAGCCGGCACATACGCCGCAGAATCGCGTTCGCCATCTCGACAGTGTTGGTCAGCTCCCTCCTCCAGGCCACGGCGACGGCCACGGCCGAGGTGAGCACCCTGGCCAAACCCCCTGTATCAGAGCGCCCTTTGCTTGGGCACGGGGTGAAGATGACGCCGCGCAGGAGCGAGGGCCCCCGGGTCCCGAAAGCCGCACCCAAGCACGCCTGGGCCAAGCCCGGTTCGGCCACCGCTACCCTCTCGGACGGGGTCAAGACACCGGCTCGCGCGGGACAATTGCCCATTGCCCTGGCTCCGCCGAAGGCCGACGCCAGGACCACTGGAAAGAGGGGGAAGGCACCCAGCACGTCCTTCAGCGGAAAGGCCACCGTCCGTGTCCTTGACGCGAAGACCAGCCGGCGTGCGGGTATCAACGGCCTGATGTTCACCCTTCAGCCTCAACCGGACGCGCAGCCTGGCCGGGCCAGGGTAACCGTGGACTACACCGAGTTCGCGCAAGCGTACGGCGGTGCATACGCCGCCCGCCTGAAGCTCGTACGCCTGCCTGCCTGCGCAGCCATTGCCCCCGGCAAGAAACAATGTGCCACAGCCACGCCTCTGGCTACAGACAATGACGCTACGGCGCACACATTGACCGCCGATACTATGTTGTCGCCGACCTCTACTGAGGGCGGCGCGGCCAAGCCGTTGGTGCTGGCCGCCACTGCCGGTTCCTCCAGCGACCATGGCGACTACTCGGCCAGCCAACTGTCAGCCTCTTCTGCGTGGAACATCAATCTAAGCACAGGAGACTTCTCCTGGTCGTATCCCATGAGCTTGCCGGCCGTGCCCGGGGAGTTCGTGCCACAGGTGCAGTTGTCGTACTCCTCCGGGGGTGTTGATGGACGCACCTCGAACAGCAACAACCAGGCGTCCTGGGTAGGAGATGGGTTCAGCCTGTGGCCAGGCTCCATCCAACGCACCTACAAGCCGTGTGCCGACGACGGTGTCACCCATACAGACGGAAAGAAGCCCGGAGATCTGTGCTGGGCCTATGACAACGCGACACTGTCCTTCAACGGGCATTCTGGCGAATTGATCGCAACGGGGGCTAATTCTTTCAAACTCGAAGGCGATGACGGAACCAAGGTCGATCGAATTTACGGCAGTTCCGACAATGTTCGCTCCAACGGCGCTCACAACGACGAATATTGGCGCGTCACCACCACCGACGGCACGCGCTATTACTTCGGCTACAACAAGCTGCCCGGCTGGACGAACGGTGATGAAACTACCGACTCCACATGGACGGCCCCGGTGTACGGCGACGACGAAGGCGAACCCTGCCACGGTTCGACTTTTTCCGACTCCTGGTGTCAGCAGGCGTGGAGCTGGAACCTCGACTACGCCGTCGATGTCCATGGCAATGCGATCGCCTACTACTACACCAAGGAAACCAACTATTACGCGCGCAACCTCACAGCGGCGGACGAGACAGCCTACGAGCGCGGCGGCTATCTGGACCGGATCGAATATGGCCTGAAGTCGTCGTCGATGTACGACACCAAAGCGCTCGCCAAGGTCGACTTCACCTCGGCCGAACGCTGCCTCCCCGAATCGGGAGTGACCTGCGACGCTTCGACGATCGACGACAAGTCCTTCTACTGGTACGACACCCCGTGGGACTTGCGCTGCACTTCAGGTGCGGACTGCACCAAGGCTGCCTCGCCGACCTTCTGGACACGCAAACGGCTGACTGGCGTCACGACCGAGGTGCTGCAGAGCAATGCCACGTATGCGCCGGTCGACTCCTGGGCGTTGCAGCACCGCTGGGGCATGGCCGACATCGACTACCAGTTGCTTCTGGACTCCATCCAGCACACCGGTGAATCGGCCTCTCCCCACATCGCTCTGCCCAAGGTCACGTTCGGCTACGACCAACGCACGAACCGACTCGACATCTCAGGCGACGACACAGCACCGTTCATCAAGGAGCGCCTGGCCACCATCGCGGACGAATCTGGTGGACAGGTCGATGTGGCGTACTCCACCGCCACGTGTGACGCCGACGATCTGCCGTCGCCGCAGACCAACACGACCCGCTGCTACCCGGTCTACTACACGAAACAAGGCGACAGCGACCCTACTTTGCAGTGGTTCAACAAGTACGTCGTCGACCAGGTCACCCAAACCGACCGCACCAAGTCTTCTCCGCCAATGGTTACCCGCTACTCCTATCTTGACGGTGCGGCCTGGCACTATGACGACGATGAAGGGATCACGAAGGAGAAGTACAAAACCTGGTCGACGTACCGCGGTTACACCCATGTTCGCGTCCAGACCGGAGGAAATGACCCGGTCGGCATGAAAACACAGACCGACCACTACTTCCTCCGCGGCATGGACGGAGACAAGAAATCTCCCACTGGGGGCACCAAGTCCGTCACGGTCCCGGACGACGCCGGCGGCACCATCACCGACCACGAGTCCGCCGCCGGTTACGAATACAAGACCGAAAACTACAGCGGACCCAACGGAAAGATTCTCGGCAAGGCGGTCAACACCCCCTGGCACTATGAGACAGCCAAACGGGTTCGCTCGTGGGGCACTACCACCGCCAACCTGAGCGGCACCGCCGAGGAAAAGCAGTGGACCTCGCTCGACGACGGTGCGGGATCCAAATGGCGCATCACTTCCACCCACATGCGGCACGAAAACGTGACGGGGCGAGTCAAGGAAGTCGATGACTACGGCGACAATTCCACGTCCGCCGACAATCAATGCACCCGCACCACCTACACCGACAACACCACCAATTGGATATTCGACGCGCCGTCTCGCGTTGAAACCGTTGCAGCCTCCTGCGCCGACTCCCCGGACCGTTCCAAGTACGTTGTCTCCGACATCCGCACGGCTTACGACGGACAGGATTACGGCGCGGCACCGACCAAGGGTGACGTGACACGTACCGCAACGTTGAAGTCGCATGACGGCACGACGGCCACTTACCTCGAATCCGAGCTGAGTTTCGACAACTACGGTCGCCAGCTGAACAGCAAAGACATCAGTGCCACCGTCACCGCGACCGAAACCAGTGCGCCCGTACGTACAGCGCGCACGGACGGGCGTACCACCACCACGGCCTACAGCCCCACTGCCGGATTCGCCACCAGCGTGACCGTCACCACGCCGCCGGCCACCACCAACGCGGCCACTGCGCAGACCACCACCACGACCTACGACACGATACGTGGTCTGCCGGTGAGCGTTGCGGACACCAACGGCAAACGTACAGACACCGCCTTCGACGCGCTCGGCCGGAAGCTGAAGATCTGGCTGCCCAACCGCTCCAAGGCCAACAGCGACACCCCCAACTACGCGTTCTCGTACAGCACCGATGGCAACGGGCCTGTGGCGGTGGGCACCAAGACACTCAAAAACGACGGTACCCAGCGCACCAGCTACACCCTCTACGACGGCTTCCTCCGTGCCCGACAGACCCAGGTCCCGGGCCCCAACGGAGGCCGCCTACTCACCGACAACTTCTACGACGAACGCGGCCTGACGGCCAAACAGTTCGCCGCCTACTACAACCCCAGCGCACCCACCACGAGCCTGCTCGACCTCAACGAGCAACTGTCCGTCCAGACGCAGACTTGGAACACCTACGACGGTCTCGGCCGCGTCACCAAGTCCCAGCAGGTGGCGGGTGACGCCGACGGTGGCAGCGACAGCAAGGTACTGTCCACCACCCTCACCACCTACGGCGGCGACCGCATCTCGGTCACGCCGCCCCACGGCGCCACGCCCAGCACCACGGTCAGTGACGCCCGCGGCCGAACCACGGATCTGCTGCAATACCACGGTGATACGCCCACGGGCGCCGCGGACACCACTCACTACGACTACGACCAGCGCACCGGCAAGCTGCACCGGTTGACCGACCCGGCAGGCAACAAGTGGACCTACGCTTATGACCAGCACGGTAACCAGATCAGCAGCGACGACCCGGACAAGGGACACACGGATTCGCGCTACGACGACCGCGGCTACCTGACCTCAACCACGGACTCCCGTGGCAGGACCATCACACACGTCTACGACGGACTGGGCCGCGAGACGGAGACGCACGACGGACCCAGCGCCTCCGAACCGCTGCTCACAAGGCATGTGTGGGACCCGACCGGCTACGAAGGACAACTTGCCTCCGCGACTCGCTACGTCGGGGGCGCAGCCGGAAGCGCCTACACCACTGCTTACAGCCTCTACGACAACTTGTACCGCCCGACTCGCACCACCGTCAGCATTCCGGCAGCCGAAAACGAGCTGGCCGGGTCGTACCAGTCGAACACCAAGTACAACCTGGACGGCACGATCCAGTCGACCAGCTACCCTGCCGCCGGCGGCCTCAGCAGCGAGGTTCTCACTCCGACCTACGACGACATGATGCGCGTCAAGAAGCTGGACGGCACCGGCAACGAGACCTACGTCGCCGACACCATCTACGACTACACCGGCAAACCCCTGCAGTACGCGTTTCAGGCCCGGGATTCCAAGACCACTCAAGTCACCAACACCTACCAGTGGGGCACCCAGCGCCCAGCCACCTCCACTGTCCGGCGACAGGACGTCGCCGGAACAGACAAGGCCGCCACATTCGCGTACGACGAGGCCGGCAACATCACCTCGATCAAGGACGTCTCCCGCGACGGCACCGACAACCAGTGCTACCTCTACGACTACCTCGGCCGTCTGACAGAGGCATGGGCACAGCCCACCGAGACATGCGTCGACACACCGAACGCCGACGCCCTGGGCGGCCCGGCACCGTATTGGCAATCCTTGTCCTACGACACTGTCGGCAACCGCAAGACCGAAACCACCCATGCCGTCTCGGGAGACGCGGTCAAGGACGTCACGAGCACCTACACCTTCCCGTCCGCAGGCGCGATACGGCCCCATGGCCTCACCCAGGTCGACATCAGCAGCCCCACAGGTGTCGCGACGAACAGCTACACCTACGACGCCGCGGGTAATACCCACACCCGCACGGTCGGAGGCAACACACAGACCCTGGACTGGGACTCCGAAGGTCACCTCGCCAAGGTCACTGCCGACGACGGCAACGGAGGTACCGCCACCACCTCGTACGTCTACGACGCGGACGGCAACCGCCTCATCAGCCGCGGCACCGACGAAGCCACCCTCTATCTAGGCTCCACACAGCTCACCCTCACCAAGGGCTCCACCACTCCGAAGGCCACCCGCTACTACGACCTCGGCGGTGGCAACCAGGCAGTCCGTACCGACGACAAGGAACTGACGTTCCTCATCGGTGACCATCAGGGCACATCCCAGCTCGCCATCGACGCCACCGACCTGACCGAACAACAGCGTCGAGCCACACCCTTCGGAGCACCACGCGGCACAGAGCCCTCGAACTGGCCGGGCCAGAAGGGCTTTGTCGGAGGTATCAAGGACGCCGCCACCGGACTGACCCACCTGGGCGCACGTGACTACGACCCGCAGACAGGCCGCTTCATCTCGGCCGACCCAATCATCGACCCTGCCGACCCCCAGCAGATCAACGGATACAGCTACAGCAGCAACAGCCCCGTCACACGATCAGACCCGAGTGGTCTGCTGGAACACTGCGGCGACGGCCCGTGCAGGATAGACAGCGATGGCAACGGGCAGCTGGACCGAATTGACTCTGGTCCGTTCATCGTCGGAAACAACACGGGTAAAAAGAGTTCGGGCGGTGACGGAAGCAGCACCGCGGGCGTCGGCCGATACTCCGACGGCCAGCCCCGGATCAACGGAATCAGAGTTCCGGAGTTCAAAGAACTCAGCTTTTACGCGGCTCTGGACGCAGACCAGGACACCTACGCCTACCGGTTCCAGAAGTGGGTCAACAATATCTGCTCCAGCTCGCCAGGCCCCTCCAAGCAATACGACGCCTTCTGCCGAACCACTGCCAAGGCCGGCCTGTGGGGTCAGGAGCAGAACGATCCGTTCGGAGTCAAGGCCAACATCCACTGCATCACTGGGCGCGGCGACTGCACGGAAGCGATCATCACCGACCTGCTGACCGTCGCAAGCTGGGGAATAGGACGAGTGGCCGCCAGTGCCCGGTTCCTGTCCATGGCGGAGAAAGCAGCGCCGGAAAGCGCCTCTGCCCTTAGATCTCTCGGACTGATCTGCAGCTTCAAGGCGGACACCAAGGTCCTCCTGAAGAACGGACGAACCAAGCCGATCAGCAAGGTGAAGCCCGGCGACCAGGTCGAAGCAGCCGATCCCCGAAGCGGACACCACCAAGGAGCACGAAGGGTCACCGCTCGGCTGGTCCACCATGACAGCGACCTCATCGACTTGAAGATCCGGAGCCCCAAGGGGAAGACGAGCACCCTGCACACGACCTCCGGCCATCCCTTCTGGGACGAAACGGCGCAGGCATGGATACCTGCGGCCCAACTCACCCCGGGCCATCAGCTCATCACCGCGACGAACCACCACGTGGACGTCGCCGCCGTAACGGCACACCGCGGCTCCGCCGACATGTACAACCTGACGGTGCTGGAACTGCACACCTACTATGTACTCGCTGGGCAGACGCCGGTGCTGGTGCATAACGCCTGTGGAGACATTGAGCTGGGGCCGGGCGGGGGAACTGCTGACGCCCTGGCCTCTTTCACCTCTACGAAGCCTGAGACAGAATTTGTCTTCGATGCGAGCACGGGAAGATTCCTGGCAGGTGATCGTGAGCGCATTCCCGGGGGCCTCAGCCCGCATGAGCAGCTTGCGGAGAAGGCGGGGATGGATAGAGGGACAGTTCTGGGAGGCACACTCTTCCGAGACAACGGACGCCTGGTGTTCACGGAAAATAGCGGTCACTACGGCCATAGATGGACGGACACCACACGCCAGCAGTTCCAAACATTCATGAGCGATCGAGGCGTCGACTTCGACTACAGGCAATGGGGTTGAGATGAGTAACTGGACTCCGGTGATGTACCGAGGAGACGGGGCATGGATCGGTATCATGCCTGACGGCCGCATTGGGGTCGGCGTGGAATCGGAAGGGCGTGCTGCCCTTACGGGCTCCGGGTTCGTTCCCATGTGGCCCTACATGGAGCGTGACCTCTCTGAATCCTTGACTGAATTCTCCGACTCGTGGGAGCAACTCGGCCAGGGCGACATATCAACTCCTGAGAGGCTAATTGAGTTGACGGTCGAGTCGGCGTGGAAGTCTGGCCGCTCGTACTGGATGCAAGTGGCCGCTCCGTGGGTGATTGAAATGTCTCACCGAAAGGACTTCAACCAAGATGTCGTGCGAAAAATTCTCAGGCAAATGCAAAACTCTGAGGTGTTGCCCGTAGAGGTTCGGGAGCAGGCGCGGCGCGCTAGCGAATAAACTGTTCCTGCAAATGTCTCGTCAAGAGCCCCGCCGGGAGGTCGCGCGGGGCTCTTCACGTAGCTTGCCGGAAGTAGTTGAGCAAAATGCCAGCCCGCGGGGACCACGCAAAGGGAGACGTTGTCGCCATTGGGCTCGCTGATTTTTGTGGTGAGGTTGATTGAGCAGGACGAAGGTTCACTCAACGACGTAGCGGAGCTCGCCCAGGCCCTTGATGTTCGGGGCCCTTGCGGGAGACGATCGGCACGGCCCGGCGCTTGCGCAGTTCACGACGGGTGGGATGCCGTCGACCAGGGCGAGGGTCTGGGTGATGTCGTTGACGCCGCCCGCTGCGGTGATGGCCCCGAACGAGGCGCCACATCCGTCACAAATCAGATGGTGTTCGCTGCCCGTCTTCCGCCGGTCGACCGGTGCCGGCTTCCCTCTCTTGGCGCAGACGTGGGAACCGTCGACGCATACCCTGGACCAGCCCAGCTCATCGGCCGCATTCAGCTTGGCAAGCGGATCTGGTGCAGTTGGTCGAGGGCTCCGGCCTGCTGTCATCGCTCGAGGCGCCGCCAGCAGGTCTGGCCGGAGCCGAAGCCCGGCTCCGGGGGCAATAGTTGCCAGGAGATGTTGTTGTGCAGCACGTACAGGATGCCTAGCAGGCACAGCCGGTCCGGCACCGGGCTCGGGCTCGGAGCCCGCTCAGAACGGGCGGCAGGAGTGGCTCAATCATCGCCCACAGGTCATCGTCCACGATCCACGGCCAAGTACTCGCCCCACTCCCGAACGGCTGGCTCCTCACATCAGTCACGGCCTACCGGGCCACTTCAACAAAATCGTGTTACGAGCTCATAGGGTGTGATCCGCTCCGGCCAGGGCGCGACAGTTGCCCGGCGGGAACGGAAACGCGTACGGCGGTGGCCGGGTCAGGCGCGCTGAGTCGGTTGCGAGGCGTCCGGTTCGTCGTCCTCGTCGTCGATGGCGTCGAGGTCTTCGTAAGCCGGTGAAGGCAGGCGCTCGCCACGGCTCACCGCGATCCGGTGCACATGGGTCAGCGCCTCGGTGAGTTGGACCGTCAGCAGGTGCAGTTCACCTTGCGTCCACTGGCGCTTGTCCAGAACCCGGCCGGCTTCCTGGATGAGTTCGTCGGCCAGACCGATCTGGGCGGACTCCATGTTGTCCGCGAGCCGGGACAGGTATCCAGTCCCCTCGCCCGCGAGATAGCACGGCTTGCCCTCCGGCCCGGCCCAGGGCAGCAGACGCAGTTGTCCCGCCGGGCTCACCATGCCCGTACCTCCGCTCCGCCGACCAGGCGGGCGTCGATGCCGATGCCGTGCACGGCCGGCCGCGTCACGCGTCGCCGTGCCCGTCGGTGCTGTTGCTCCCGGCGCTCGTGCTCGACCAGGTATGGGCGGACCAGCCCGTTTTCCTCGCCTCGCAGTACGGGGAGAGCCGATGCGCGGGACGGACACGCGGTCGGGGCCTCCGCACAGAGGCCGGCGGACGGCTGATCGGAGCTGCGATGGCGGCCCGGCGCGGGCAACAGCAGCCGCAGCAACGGCTCGAAAATGCGGACGATACAGTGCGGCACGTCGACGCTCCTTGTCAGCGTTGGCCATGCCCCCGGACCGTTTGCCCGGTCGCGGGGGTTCTGACGAGACGTCAGCCTGCCGACCGGCGATGCACGGCGATTGCACCAAGAAGTGCAACCTCCCTTGTCCGGGATCTGCTATATCCCGACCCACTCCGCATACTGCGCCAGCGCATGGCTGCGCGTCTGCTCCTGCCGTCTCAGGGCGAGCACCGTCTCTCGGACGGTCGGGTGGTAGCGGGTCTGCTGCGGGGCGATACGCCGGGCCCGGTGCAGGCAGTCCAGCGCCTGCTCCGGGTTGCTGGACCAGGCATGGGCCCGGCCGAGGTCCATCCAGTGGTGCCCGGCCCGGGAACGGGTCCAGCCGCGCGGAACGCGTACATCCGCGGCAAGTTCGATCGCGCGCCCGAAGTCGTCCATCTCGGCGGCAATGGCGACGGCGTGCACACCGACATTGGTCGGCCCCCAGGTGACGCCGAAGTCGGGTAGTTCACCCGTGACCCGGGCGAGGGCGCGGGCTTCGGCCAGACGCGCGTCCGCGTGATCCCGGTCCTTCATGCGGCCCGCGATCACCGCGGCCCGCAACTGCATCACGCCCCGCACGGCCTGGGCGCCTGCCGGGCGGCGCCCGTCCTCTCCGGCGAGGTCGCGCAGGGCCCTGTCGATCACCCGGAGACCCACGTCATAGCGGCCGGACGACATCGTGGTCTGCGCACGCAGGTAGGCGTGCATGGCGGCCAGGGCCGGCTCGTCGGCCTGCGGGGCCGTCCACGCCAGACGGTCCAGCGCGACGGTTGCCAGATCGATGTAGCCGAAGTTCCACGCCACGGTGAACACACACCGGAACGTCCCCGCCAGACACTCGTAAGCCAGCCGCTGCTCTTCCCCGGTAGCGGCGTGCACGGCATGCACCGACTCCTCGATCAGTGCCGGCAAATCGCGCACCATGTCCGTGTACTGCGCCTGACGGCGCTGTACCAGGGCGCGCTGCACGTCAGCCCGGATCAAGGCAGCCGGACGGGGCCCCGTCTCCCAGTCGAGAGCGATGTCCCAGTTCTCCAGACCCTCACGGATCGGCTGGATCAGCGCGTCCATCCGGTCCCGGCGCAGCTCCTCGGCGTATGGCTGCCCCAACAACTCGGACGTGGAAGCGCCCAGCGCGCGGGCACAGGCCGCGACAAGAGCGGGGGAGGCAGGCTTCTGCCCGCATTCCACCTTCGACAACAGAGACTTCGATACATGTGCCCGCATCGCCAGCCCCTGCTGGGTGAGGCCGCGCTGCTTCCTGATATGGGCGATCCGGGCGCCGGTGTGCTCCTCGGTGCTCTGCGACACGGCGGACTCCGTTCTGCGGGAACACTGAGACGGTACCCCGTTTGCGTCGCCCGGGTTCAGCCGAACAACGATCACCCGGTCCCCCACCTGCCCCGCATCCGTCGGCCCGAGCCCTCGGCCACACTCCAGCGCGCCCGCGGCGTCGTCGCACAAGACGAGGGCCGCACCCCCGTCTCCGGGGATGCGGCCCTCAACCGCCGTGCGGCAGCGCCTACTTGCGGATCAGGCTGCGCAGCACGTACTGCAGGATGCCGCCGTTGCGGTAGTAGTCCGCCTCGCCGGGGGTGTCGATGCGGACGACCGCGTCGAACTCCACGCCGGTGTCGGTGGTGACCTTCACCGTGCGCGGGGTGGTGCCCTCGTTGAGCGCGGTGACGCCGGAGATGGAGAAGGTCTCCTCGCCGGTCAGGCCGAGGGAGGCCGCCGTCTGGCCCTCGGGGAACTGGAGCGGCAGCACGCCCAT
Source organism: Streptomyces sp. NBC_00670 (assembly GCF_036226765.1). Lineage (NCBI taxonomy): Bacteria > Bacillati > Actinomycetota > Actinomycetes > Kitasatosporales > Streptomycetaceae > Streptomyces > Streptomyces sp. NBC_00670. The sequence continues at coordinate 5,797,646 of NZ_CP109017.1, read as the reverse complement.
GCCGATGAGGTTCGAGCGGTGGATGCGCTCGTAGGACTCGGCGACGACGGCCTTGACGCCGAGGAGCGCGGTGCCCTTGGCGGCCCAGTCGCGGGACGAGCCGGAGCCGTACTCCTTGCCGGCCAGGACGACCAGCGGCACACCGGCCGCCTGGTAGTTCTGCGAGGCGTCGTAGATGAACGACACCGGACCGCCGTCCTGGGTGAAGTCGCGGGTGTAGCCGCCCTCGGTGCCCGGCGCGATCTGGTTGCGCAGGCGGATGTTGGCGAACGTGCCGCGGATCATGACCTCGTGGTTGCCGCGGCGCGAGCCGTAGCTGTTGAAGTCACGGCGCTGGATGCCGTGCTCCGTGAGGTACGTGCCGGCCGGGGTGTCGGCCTTGATGGCACCGGCCGGGGAGATGTGGTCGGTGGTGACCGAGTCGCCCAGCTTGGCCAGCACGCGGGCGCCGGAGATGTCCTCGACCGGGGCCGGCTCCATGCCCATGCCCTCGAAGTACGGGGGCTTGCGGACGTAGGTGGACTCGGCGTCCCACTCGAAGGTGTCGCCCGTGGGGATCGGCAGCGCCTGCCACTGGGCGTCGCCCGCGAAGACGTCGGAGTAGGACTTGTTGAACATGTCCTCGCCGATGGCGTTCGCCACGACGTCGTTGACCTCGGCCTCGGAGGGCCAGATGTCCTTGAGGTAAACGGGGTTGCCGTCCTGGTCGGCGCCGAGGGCGTCCTTGGTGATGTCCACCTTCATCGAGCCGGCGATCGCGTACGCGACGACCAGCGGCGGGGAGGCGAGGTAGTTCATCTTGACGTCGGGGTTGATGCGGCCCTCGAAGTTCCGGTTGCCGGAGAGGACAGAGGTGACGGCGAGGTCGTGGTCGTTGACCGCCTTGGAGACCTCGTCCGGCAGCGGGCCGGAGTTGCCGATGCAGGTGGTGCAGCCGTAACCGACCAGGTTGAAGCCGACCTTGTCGAGGTAGGGGGTCAGGCCCGCCTTGTCGAAGTAGTCGGTGACTACCTTGGAGCCCGGGGCGAGCGTGGTCTTGACCCACGGCTTGCGGGTCAGGCCCTTCTCCACCGCCTTCTTGGCCACCAGCGCGGCGGCGACCATGACGTACGGGTTGGAGGTGTTGGTGCAGGAGGTGATGGCCGCGACCGTCACCGCGCCGTGGTCCAGCTCGTAGGTGGTGCCGTCGGGGGCGGTGACCGGGACCGGGTTGGCCGGCACGCCGTCGGCGGCGGCGGGGGCGTCGGAGGCCGGGAAGGACTCCTTGCCCGCCTCGTCCACGCTGTCGACGTAGTTGCGCACGTCCTGCTTGAACTGCTCGGCGGCGTTCGCCAGGACGATGCGGTCCTGCGGGCGCTTCGGGCCGGCGATGGACGGCACGACGGTGGACAGGTCCAGCTCGAGCTTCTCGGAGTAGTCCGGCTCGGCCTTGGGGTCCAGCCAGAGGCCCTGCTCCTTGGCGTAGGCCTCGACGAGCGCGAGCTGCTGCTCGGAACGGCCGGTGAGCTTCAGGTAGTTGAGGGTCTCGGCGTCGATCGGGAAGATCGCGGCGGTGGAGCCGAACTCCGGCGACATGTTGCCGATGGTGGCGCGGTTGGCGAGGCTGGTGGCGCCCACGCCCTCGCCGTAGAACTCGACGAACTTGCCGACCACGCCGTGCTTGCGGAGCATCTCGGTGATGGTCAGCACCAGGTCGGTGGCGGTGGTGCCGGTGGGCAGCTCGCCGGTCAGCTTGAAGCCGACGACGCGCGGGATCAGCATGGAGACCGGCTGGCCGAGCATCGCGGCCTCGGCCTCGATGCCGCCGACGCCCCAGCCGAGGACGCCGAGGCCGTTGACCATGGTGGTGTGCGAGTCGGTGCCGACCAGGGTGTCGGGGTACGCCTGGCCGCCCCGCACCATGACGGTGCGGGCCAGGTGCTCGATGTTCACCTGGTGGACGATGCCGGTGCCCGGCGGGACGACCTTGAACTCGTCGAACGCGGTCTGGCCCCAGCGCAGGAACTGGTAGCGCTCGCGGTTGCGGCCGTACTCCAGCTCGACGTTCTGGGCGAAGGCGTCGTTGGTGCCGAACTTGTCGGCGATGACGGAGTGGTCGATGACCAGCTCGGCCGGGGCCAGCGGGTTGATCTTCGCCGCGTCGCCGCCGAGCTCCTTGACGGCCTCGCGCATGGTGGCGAGGTCGACGACACAGGGCACACCGGTGAAGTCCTGCATGATCACGCGGGCCGGGGTGAACTGGATCTCCTGCGACGGCTGTGCCTGCGAGTCCCAGCCGCCGAGGGCACGGATGTGGTCGGCGGTGATGTTCGCGCCGTCCTCGGTGCGGAGCAGGTTCTCCAGCAGGACCTTGAGGCTGTAGGGGAGCCGGGCCGAGCCCTCCACCTTGTCCAGGCGGAAGATCTCGTACGACTCGTCGCCCACCTGCAGCGTGCTGCGGGCGTCGAAGCTGTTCGCCGACACGACGGTCTCCTTCATTTCTGTGCGCGTTCCACCGCATCCTGCCGTTTCGACGTCACCACCGATCCGCTAAGGTAAGGCTTAGTTAGGTAACCCTTACCACCGGACCGACGGCGGCGTGCGGCTGCGGTGCGCCTCGGCAGATATCTCGATGTCGAGATAACTCTAGTACATGAGGGCCGCCCGGTCATGCGCGGGCGGTCCCCCGCCACCGGCGGGAGACTGTGCACGACCGCCCGCGACGGGGTCCGCACGCGTGTGCGGGCCGGAGGAGAGCCCCGCATGAAGATTCGCCTGACCAGCGTGTACGTCGACGACCAGGCCGTGGCCGAGCGCTTCTACACGGACGTCCTCGGCTTCGTGAAGAAGCACGACGTCCCGGTGGGCGGGAGGGACCGGTGGCTGACCGTCGTCTCGCCCGACGACCCGGACGGTCCCGAACTCCTGCTGGAACCCGCCGGCCATCCGGCCGCCCGGGCCTACCGCGAGGCGCTCGTGGCGGAGGGGATCCCGCTGGCCCAGTTCGCCGTCGCCGACGTACGGGCGGAGTACGCGCGGCTGCGCGGCCTCGGCGTCCGCTTCACCCAGGAGCCGGTGGAGGCGGGCCCGGTCACCGTCGCCGTCCTCGACGACACGTGCGGCAATCTGATCCAGCTGGTGACGGAGCCGGGCTAGTCCGGCGGGCCGGCGCCATCTCCCCGTTTTCCGCGGGGGGTTGAAGGCCGCCCCGGGCGTGCGCGGCCGGATGACGGGTAACCGGAAGGAACCGGAAGGAGCGACGCCGACCCGAGGAGGCCCAGATGCCGCTCACGTTCCGCAAGAGCTTCCGGATCCTGCCCGGGGTCCGCCTGAACATCAACAAGAAGTCCTGGTCCATCACGACCGGCGGCAAGAACGGGCCGCGCCACACGCACAGCAGCACCGGCCGCCGCACGACGTCCATGGACCTGCCGGGCCCCTTCGGCTGGCGCCGCACGCACAGCGCCCGCGGCCGGCACGACTGAGGGGCGCACACCCAGAGCACGGTGGGGCGCGCCGTTTCCGGACGGCGGTGCGCCCCACCGTTCGGGCGAGGCGTCGGACATGCCGTTAGGCGGCGCGCCCCGGGTGGCATCGATGCAGCCGTACGCCGTCCGCGGAGGGCGTACGGCGGGCATCGGCGGCGCGTCACCCGTTCCACCCACCCCCGCGCGCCACACATCTCATATCTGAGATAGTCTCACCTCATGTCAGACGACTACCTCGTACGCATCGGCAAGCTCATCCGTGACGCACGTCAGCACCGCGGCTGGACACAGTCACAGCTCGCCGAAGCCCTCGGTACCAGTCAGAGCGCCGTGAACCGCATTGAACGCGGCAACCAGAACATCAGCCTTGAGATGATCGCGCGGATCGGCGAGGCCCTGGACAGCGAGATCGTCTCGCTGGGCTACGCGGGCCCGATGCATCTGCGGGTGGTCGGCGGACGCCGGCTCTCCGGCTCCATCGACGTCAAGACCAGCAAGAACGCGTGCGTGGCGCTGCTGTGCGCCTCGCTGCTCAACAAGGGGCGCACGGTGCTGCGCCGGGTCGCCCGCATCGAGGAGGTCTACCGCCTCCTGGAGGTGCTGAACTCGATCGGCGTCCGCACCCGCTGGATCAACGACGGCGTCGACCTGGAGATCGTGCCCCCGGCGGTGCTGGAGATGGCGGCGATCGACGCGGACGCGGCCCGCCGCACCCGGTCCATCATCATGTTCCTCGGCCCGCTGCTGCACCGCATGGAGCACTTCAAGCTGCCGTACGCCGGCGGCTGCGACCTCGGCACCCGCACCGTCGAACCGCACATGATCGCGCTGCGCCGGTTCGGCCTGGACATCACCGCGACCGAGGGCCTCTACCACGCCCAGGTGGACCGCACGGCCACGCCCGGCCGGCCGATCGTGCTGACCGAGCGCGGCGACACCGTCACCGAGAACGCGCTGCTCGCCGCCGCCCGCCACGAGGGCGTCACCGTCATCCGCAACGCCTCCTCCAACTACATGGTCCAGGACCTGTGCTTCTTCCTGGAGGCGCTGGGCGTGCAGGTGGAGGGCATCGGCACCACCACGCTCACCGTGCACGGCGTGCCGAACATCGACGTCGACGTCGACTACTCCCCCTCCGAGGACCCGGTGGAGGCGATGAGCCTGCTCGCCGCGGCCGTGGTGACGGAGTCGGAGCTGACGGTGCGCCGGGTCCCGATCGAGTTCCTCGAGATCGAGCTCGCGGTGCTGGAGGAGATGGGCCTGGACCACGACCGCTCGGCGGAGTACGTCGCCGACAACGGCCGCACCCGCCTGGTGGACCTCACCGTGCGCCCCTCCAAGCTGGAGGCGCCGATCGACAAGATCCACCCGATGCCGTTCCCCGGCCTGAACATCGACAACGTGCCGTTCTTCGCGGCCATCGCGGCCACCGCGCAGGGCAAGACCCTGATCCACGACTGGGTCTACGACAACCGCGCCATCTACCTGGCCGACCTCAACCGCCTCGGCGGCCGTCTCCAACTCCTCGACCCGCACCGGGTCCTGGTCGAGGGCCCCACCCGCTGGCGCGCCGCCGAGATGATGTGCCCGCCGGCGCTGCGCCCCGCGGTCGTCGTCCTCCTGGCCATGATGGCCGCCGAGGGCACGTCGGTCCTGCGCAACGTGTACGTCATCAACCGCGGCTACGAGGAACTGGCCGAGCGCCTGAACTCGGTGGGGGCGCAGATCGAGACGTTCCGGGACATCTGACGCCCCGCGGAAGACGCTTGCCCTGGCGACGACGGGGAACTGCCCCCGTCGTCGCCCGTAAGAGCATGTCTGCGGCATCGTGGGCGCGGCAGGGTGGCCGGCAAAGACTGACGCTCGCGGGAGAGACCGCCATGCATGCCGAACGACCCCGTGCGGACGAAAGGGACGGGGCGGTCCAGGCACGGCCCGCCGTCGGGCACTCGTCCGTCCCGCACCAGGGCGCCGTGCCTCATGTCCTCGCACTGCAAAGAGCCGCGGGCAACGCCGCGACGAGCGGAGACCGACCCCACCACCCTCCTGGCCCGGCGGCACAACGTGCCGTTGGGGCCCGGCCAGTCCTACACCACGGTCCGGATGCTCCACCTCGGTGCCCAGGCGGGTGGCACCACGGGGGAGTTGGGGGCGATGGCCTGGGCGCTGTTCGCGTTCTGGCGCGTCAACTACGACCACACGACGCGGCTGGCGTCCCACACCCTGCACGAGACCCTCGACACGGCCTCGGATTTCGGTGTTCCCTACACCATGCTGGACCGGGGCGCCGGCCTGGCCGACTACCGTCCCGGCACCCTGCTGACATCGATGCGGGAGACGATCGCGGCACTGCGCAAGGACCTCGTCGGTCTGGGCGAGGCCGTGGAGCAGCACGACCGTACGGCCGACCCCGACGGCGCGCGGTTGGCGGGCCGGTACCGCGCCCTGCGCGAGAAGGTGGACTCGGCGGCCCGGGGCACCGGGTGGATGTTCCTCTCCTCCCCCGAGACGAGGGCGGTGGCCCGCCGGGAGGCGTCCCTGACCCTGCAGGCCGCGCTCGACGAGTACACATGGCTCTGCGAGGACCTGGCCCGCTCGCCCGCCGTGACGGAGCCGGCCTGGGCCACTGCGCCCCCGCCGGGGACCTGGTCCACCTGAGCGGGCCTGCGGGCGGCCCGGCGGCCACCGTCCGTTCCGGCCGCGGCCGTGCGGGACGGTGGCCGGCGTCAGCGCCGGGCGGGCGTCACGACGCCACGTCCACCACGACCTTGCCCACCGCGCCCTCCGCCACCGCGCGGTGGGCGTCGGCCGTGCGGTCGAGGGGGTAGCGGTGCAGGGGCAGGCCGTGGGCCTCGCCTACCGGGAGGGCGCCGTCGCGGACCGCCGCCGAGACGTCCTCGGCGCCGGCAGCGAGGGCCTCCGGGCCGACCGTGTAGAGGACCAGGAACTGGAAGCGCGTGTTGAGAGTCATGTTCTGGCGGACGTCGAGTTCGACGGGCTTGCCGCCGTCGTTGGCGTACGTCGCGATGGTGCCGCGGGTGCGCAGTACGGCCAGGTCCAGGGCGAGGTTGGCGCCCAGTGCCACCTCGGCGACGATGTCGACGCCGTCCGGGGCGAGCGCCCGGATCTCGGCGGCCGGGTCGCCCTCGCGGTAGTTGACGACGTGGTGGGCGCCGGCGGCGGTGGCGAGGCGGGCCTTCTCCGGGCCGCTGATCGTGCTGATCACGGTGGCTCCGGCCCACCGGGCGAGCTGGATCACCGCGTGCCCGACCGCGCCGGCCCCGCCCGCGGCGAGCACCACCTTGCCGTCCAGCGCGCCGGGCCGCAGCCGGTCGGGACCGCCCTCGGCGACGGTGAGCGCGCGGTGCGCGGTCAGGGCCGGGACGCCGAGCGAGGCGGCGACGTCGAAGCCGGCGCCGTCCGGCAGCGGGACGGCCCGTTCGGCGGGGACGACGGTGTATTCGGCGGCGGTGCCGGTGGGCCGTCCGGCGGCGGCCATGAAAAGCCACACCCGCTCCCCCACGCGGCCCGGGTCCACGCCCTCGCCCACGGCGTCGATCGTGCCGCCGGCGTCCAGGTGGGGGGTCACCTCCGGGAACGCCTTGGGGCCGTTGGCGCCGTCGCGGCTCTTCCAGTCGGTCGGGTTGACCCCGGAGACGGCGACACGGACGCGCACCTCGCCGGGGGCGGGGGCGGGCAGGTCGCGCTCGACGAGTTCCAGAACCTCGGGGCCGCCGTTTTCGCGGTAGATGATGGCCTTCATCGTTCTTCATCCCTTTTCATGGTTGTCATCATGGTGTTTCCTTCATCCGCCCGGTTCGGCGGACGCGTGGGGGGGGCGCGTGACGTGCGTTCCGTACCGGCGCCCGTGACAACACGCGGCGGCCGGTGGGGATTTCCGCGCGTCAGGGGGCGACGGTGCCGAGGGCGTCCAGGGCGGCGAGGGTCCCGGCGTCGAACCTCACGTCGGCGGCCGCCATGTTGGCCCGGAGATGGGCGGCGTCGGCGGTGCCGGGGATGAGCAGCACGTGCGGGGCGTGGTGCAGCAGCCAGGCGAGGCCGACCTGGGAGGGCGTGACGCCCAGCGACTCGGCGACGCGGCGCACGACCGGCTCCTCGGTGACCTTGGGGACCTCGGGGAAGAAGGCGCCGCCCAGCGGGAAGAACGGGACCCACGCGATGCCCTCGGCCGCACACAGCCGCAGCATCTCCTCGTCCTCGCGGGAGAGCAGGCTGTAGGCGTTCTGCACGCACACGATGCCGGCCGGCAGGGCGCGGCGCAGTCCGTCGAGGGTGACGCTGCCGAGGCCGATCGCACCGATCTTGCCCTCGTCGCGCAGGGCGGTCAGCTCCGCGAGCTGGTCGTCGAGGCCGACCACCTGGTCGCCCTCGGCGGGCATGCCGGGCCCGGTGTCGGGGCGGCGCAGGTTGACGACGGCCAGCCGCTCGACGCCGAGGCCGCGCAGGTTGGCCTCGACGGCGGCCCGCAGTTCCTCGGGGCGCTGCGCCATGCGCAGGGGCCGGGGGCCGTCCGGGTCGGGGGCGGCGCCGACCTTCGTGACGACCAGGACGTCGTCCTCGGGGCGCAGCGCCTCGCGGATGACGGCGTTGGCGAAGCCGTGGCCGTAGAACTCGGCGGTGTCCACGTGGTCGACGACCAGCTCGACGGCGCGCCGCAGCAGGGCGACGGCCTCGTCGCGGCGGGGCCGCAGACGCTCGAGCTGGAGCGCGCCGTAGCCCACACGGTGGACCGTGCGGGCGGCGAAGGGCGCGGTGGGGGCGGGGGCCGGCGCGGGGGTGTCGGTTGTCATGCGGGCAGCCTAGGAGAGCGACTGACAGATGACAAATTCTGTCAGCCCACGCATGCCCGCGACGTCACCGCCGACGACGCCACCGCCGCCGACGCCACCGCTCACGACACCACCGCTCACCGCGCCGCCACGAGCGTCACCGTCCGCTCCTCGATGCGGTGCACCCGAGGCAGCGGCAACCCCGTCGCGCTCAGCTCGACCAGGCTCACCTGCACGCGGGCCGCACCGGCGGCATAGGTCCGGGTGCCGGTGTCCGTGCGGGTCCAGCGGTGGAGGGCGCCGTCACAGACGGCGGCCGTGCTGCCGATGCCGTGGCGGACGTGGGGGTCGGCCTGGGAGAGGGAGGCGGCGAGGAACGTGGTGCCGGAGGCGGGGGCGCAGCGGTAGGTGCCGGTGAGGGTGGGGTGACCGGCGGCGAGGGGTGCGGTGGCGTCGATGGTGAGGTCGTCGGCGGGAGCGGTACGAGCGGTGGCCGCCGGGGCGGCGGAGAGGAGCAGGGCGGCGGCGAGGGCCGCAGGGAGGAGGGTCGGGCGCATGACGGCTCCCTGGCTGGGGCGGGCGATGTCGCCGTCTACCTTCCACCGGCGGCAAAGGGGTCACGCCAAGGACGGGAGCACCACCCTTCCGGCCCACGCGTGCGCCCGCGAGGGCTTACGGCCCCGCCCAGGCACCGGCTCCTCGGGCGGCCTCTCGGGCGGCCTCTCGGGCGGCCTCTCGGGCGGCCTCTCGGGCGGCCTCTCGGGCGGCCTCTCGGGCGGCCTCTCGGGCCGATGATCTTGACCCTCGCGGACGATCTAGAGTGATCATCGTGTCCGAACAGCCCGCCCCGCACTCCCCGCAAACCCCGCGCACTCCGCACTCCCCGCACACCCCCCGCTCCCTCATCGTCACCCTCTACGGTGCCTACGGCCGGTACGCACCCGGCCCCGTGCCCGTCGCCGAACTGATCCGGCTGCTCGCCGCGGTGGGCGTCGACGCTCCGTCCGTACGGTCGTCGGTGTCCCGGCTCAAGCGGCGCGGGCTGCTGCTCCCGGCGCGTACCGCGGCCGGTGCCGCCGGATACGAACTCTCTCCGGAGGCACGGCAGTTGCTCCAGGACAGCGACCGGCGGGTGTACCCGGCGGCGGACCCGGCGGACGAGGGCTGGGTGCTCGCCGTGTTCTCGGTGCCGGAGTCCGAGCGGCAGAAGCGGCACGTACTGCGCTCCCGGCTGGCCGGGCTCGGCTTCGGCACGGCCGCACCCGGCGTGTGGATCGCCCCCGCCCGGCTGTACGAGGAGGCCCGGCACACGCTGGGGCGGCTGCGGCTCGAGCGGTACGTGGACCTCTTCCGCGGCGAACACCTGGGGTTCACGCCGACCGCCGGGGCGGTGGCGCGCTGGTGGGACCTGCCAGCGCTCGCGGAACGGCACGAGGCGTTCCTCGCCCGGCACGCTCCGGTGCTGCGCGCCTGGGAGGCGCGGTCGGACACCCCGCCGGAGGAGGCGTACCCCGACTATCTGCGCGCCCTGGACTCCTGGCGTCATCTCCCCTACGCCGACCCGGGGTTGCCCGCCGCCCTGCTCCCGGCCGGCTGGCCGGGGGTGCGCTCCGCGGCGGTCTTCCGCGCCCTGCACGCACGTCTGCGCGACGCGGGCGCGGAGTTCGCGGCCGTCACCCAAACCGGGTAAAAGCGCGTAAAGGGCGGTAAGTTGCGCCCCTACCGACTCATGCAGACGTGACCTCAGCCACATTAAAGGTTGCTAAGAGAACCCTCAGCATCCTCAACCCGTCTTCTCAGGTTTCTTACCTATGGTGTGGACGCATGAGTCTGATGCGCAATCTCAATCGGGCGCTCACCGCCACCACGGGGCTACAGGTCCGCCGCGCTCCCGCGGCGGCCCCGTCCCCGCCGCGGAGACCGCCGTCCGGCACCTCCGCGGCCCAGCCGGCCAGGAAGGGCACGACGGGCACGGCGGGTGCGGCGAAACCGTCCAAGCGGCCCACCCCGGCGTACCGATGTCCGTCCCCCGAGGAGCTGGCGACCGACCGGCTGCTGCGCCGGCCGGTCTTCATCATGTCCCCGGTGCGCTCGGGCTCCACCCTGCTGCGCATGCTGCTCAACGCCCACCCCCGGCTGCACTCCCCGCACGAGCTGCACATCCGCCGCCTGGAGGTCGACTACGGCAGCAGGCTGTCCCGGCGGGCGATGAGCGAACTCGGCCTGGAGCAGGGCGACCTCGAACACCTGCTGTGGGACCGGGTCATGCACCGGGAACTGGTGAAGTCCGGCAAGGACTTCATCGTCGAGAAGACCCCGAGCAACGCCTTCGTGCACCAGCGCATCCACGACTGCTGGCCGGACGCCCGGTTCGTGTTCCTGCTGCGCCACCCGGTCTCCATCGCCCAGTCCTGGCACGAGGGCGACCCCGAGAAGCGGACGTACGACGAGGCCGCGGCGGACGCCCTGCGCTACATGAAGGCCGTCGAGAAGGCCCGCAGGGCCACCACCGGGGGCCACCTCGTGCGCTACGAGGACATCACCGCCGACCCCGAGAAGGAGATGCGGCGGCTCTGCGACTTCCTCGACCTCGCCTTCGACCCCGCCATGCTGGAATACGGCCGCAAGGACGACTCCCAGGTGGTCAAGGGCCTCGGCGACTGGAAGGACAAGATCAGGAGCGGCTCCGTGCAGTCCGGGCGTGCGCTGCCGCGCGAGGACGAGATCCCGGCGGTGCTGCGGCCCATGTGCGAGGCCTGGGGCTACCTCTCGTGAAGCCGCACGCCGAGATCGCGGAGGTCTGGCCGCGCGACGGGCGCGTCCGGCTGACCGGCCGGCTGCACGGTCTGACGGTCACCACCACCGGCGCCTGGGAACTCCTCGTGACCAGGCGCTCCCACCCCGAGCAGCGGCTGCGCTACCCGGCCCGCCTCACCGACGACCGGTTCGAGGCCGGACTGCCGATAGCGGACCTGGTCACCGAGGACCCCGCCGCACTCGAGGAGTGGGACCTCCACCTCACCGACGGCACGGCCGAACTGCGGGCCGGACGCCAACTGGACGACATCCGCGGCAAGAAGAAGATCATGGTGTTCCCCGAACAGCGCATCGAGGGCCTCAGCGTGCGGCCCTACTACACGGTCAAGGACAACCTCTCCCTGGAGTGCCGCACCGCGGGGAACGGGGCCGCCGTATGACGGACCGACGCCCGCTGCCGAAGGTCCGCTACCTGCTCCTGCACGCGTACGGCCGCGGCGGCACCATCCGCACGGTGATGAACCAGGCCAACTCGCTGGTCGCCGCCGGCTGGGACGTGGAGCTGGTGAGCGCCGTGCGCCGCCGGGACAAGGTGCAGTTCCCGCTGGACGAGCGGGTGCGCGTCACCACCCTCGTCGACGTCCGCGAGGGCGCGTACGAGGCGCCGGCCGGCCTGCTGGGCAGGCTGCGCGACCGGCGCCGGGGGCGGCAGCTCGAACAGCCCGCCCGGCACGTCCCGCCCGGCGAGTTCGGCTACCGCTGGTTCAACCGGTACCTGGAGGACCGGCTCGCCGCGTATCTGCGCGGCCTGAGCGGCGGCGTCCTCGTCACCACCCGGCCCGCACTGAACTTCCTGGCCGCCGAGTTCGCGCCCGAGGACGTCGTGCGTGTCGCCCAGGACCACATGAACCACTCCACGTACAAGCCGGACGTCCAGAAGCGCATCAAGGAGACCTATCCGCGCTTCGACGCCATCGCCGTCCTCACCGAGCGGGACCGCCGGGAGTACGAGGCGATGGTGCCCGGCACCCGCGTCGTCCGGATCCCGAACGCCGTCCACTCCCTCGACCAGGTGCCCGCGGACCCCGGCTCGTCGAAGATCGCGGTCGCGGCAGGCCGGCTCTTCGCGCAGAAGGGCTTCGACATGCTGATCCCGGCCTGGGCGAAGCTCGTCGGGGCGCACCCCGACTGGCAGTTGCGGATCTACGGCAGCGGCGAGAAGAAGGACGACCTGCGCGCGCTGATCGAGGAACACCACCTGTACAACCACGTGTTCCTGATGGGCCACACCGACCGGCTCGACGACGAACTCGCCAAGGCCGCCTTCTACGTGCTCAGCTCGCGCTTCGAGGGCCTGCCGATGGTGATGATCGAGGCGATGAGCCACGCCCTGCCGGTGGTCAGCTTCGACTGCCCGACCGGCCCGGCGGACGTCCTCACCCACGGCGTCGACGGCCTCCTCGTACCGCCGGAGGACCCCGACGCGCTGGCCGGGGCCATGTCCAAGCTGATGGCCGACGAGCGGCTGCGCACCGACATGGGTGTCGCCGCGGTCCTGACGGCCGCGAGCTACGGCCCCGACGCCGTGCACCCGCGCTGGGAAGCCCTCTTCACCGACCTCCACGAACAACGGCACCGCAGCGGTGCCGCGAAAGGACTCGACGCATGACCAGCACGTCCAGGACCAGGGCCCCCGGGGCCACGGTCTGGCTCACCGGACTGCCGAGCGCGGGCAAGACGACGATCGCCCGCGTCCTCGCCGGCCGGCTGCGCTCCGAGGGGCACCGGGTGGAGGTGCTCGACGGTGACGAGATCCGCCGGTTCCTCTCCGCCGGACTCGGCTTCTCGCGCGAGGACCGCAACACCAATGTGCAGCGCATCGGCCTGGTCGCCGAGGTGCTGGCCCGCAACGGCGTCCTCGCCGTCGTCCCCGTCATCGCCCCCTACGCCGACAGCCGCGAGGCGGTGCGCAAGCGCCACGAGGCGAGCGGCACGGCGTACCTGGAGGTGCACGTGGCGACGCCGGTGGAGGTGTGCAGCGAGCGGGACGTGAAGGGCCTGTACGCCCGCCAGGCCGCCGGCCACCTCAAGGGCCTGACCGGTGTGGACGACCCGTACGAGCCGCCGGTCGACCCCGCGGTGACGCTGGAGACCCATCTGCAGACGCCGGAGGAGTCCGCGGCGGCCGTGCACGCGGTGCTGGCGGCGAGGGGGCTCGCATGACGGTCCGTACGACGACCGGTGCGGCGTCCGGTACGGGAGCGGCGGACGGCTTCGCGCTCTCGCACCTGGACGCGTTGGAGTCCGAGGCGGTGCACATCTTCCGCGAGGTCGCGGGCGAGTTCGAGAACCCGGTGATCCTCTTTTCCGGCGGCAAGGACTCCATCCTCATGCTCCACCTGGCACTCAAGGCGTTCACCCCCGCCCCCGTGCCCTTCTCCCTCCTGCACGTGGACACCGGCCACAACTTCCCCGAAGTCCTCGCCTACCGCGACCGCGTCGTCGCACAGCACCGACTGCGCCTGCACATCGCCTCCGTCCAGGACTACATCGACCGGGGGGCCCTGAAAGAACGCCCCGACGGCACCCGCAACCCGCTCCAGATCATCCCGCTCACCGAGAAGATCCAGAGCGAGAAGTTCGACGCCGTCTTCGGCGGCGGACGCCGCGACGAGGAGAAGGCCCGCGCCAAAGAGCGGGTCTTCTCCCTGCGCGACGAGTTCTCCCAGTGGGACCCCCGACGCCAGCGCCCCGAGCTGTGGAACCTCTACAACGGCCGCCACGCCCCCGGCGAACACGTCCGCGTCTTCCCCCTGTCCAACTGGACCGAACTCGACGTGTGGCAGTACATCGCCCGCGAACAGATCGACCTCCCCCAGATCTACTTCGCCCACGAGCGCGAGGTGTTCGCCCGCAACGGCATGTGGCTCACCGCCGGCGACTGGGGCGGCCCCAAGGACGGCGAGCACGTGGAGAAGCGGCAGGTGCGCTACCGCACCGTCGGGGACATGTCCTGCACCGGCGCCGTCGACTCCGACGCCGACACCATCGAGAAGGTGATCACCGAGATCGCCGCCTCCCGGCTCACCGAACGCGGTGCCACCCGCGCCGACGACAAACTGTCGGAAGCCGCGATGGAGGACCGCAAGCGCGAGGGGTACTTCTAGCCATGACCATCGGAACGTTGCGTTTCGCCACCGCCGGTTCGGTCGACGACGGAAAGTCCACGCTCGTCGGACGGCTGCTGCACGACTCCAAGTCGGTCCTCGCGGATCAACTGGAGGCCGTGGAGCGGGCGTCGCAGACGCGCGGCCAGGAGGGACCGGACCTCGCCCTGCTGACCGACGGGCTGCGGGCCGAGCGCGAGCAGGGCATCACCATCGACGTGGCCTACCGCTACTTCGCCACCCCCAAGCGCCGGTTCATCCTCGCCGACACCCCGGGGCATGTGCAGTACACCCGCAACATGGTCACGGGGGCGTCCACGGCGGAGCTGGCGATCATCCTGGTCGACGCGCGCAACGGCGTCGTCGAACAGACCCGCCGGCACGCCGCGATCGCCGCCCTGCTGCGCGTGCCGCACGTCGTCCTCGCCGTCAACAAGATGGACCTCGTCGGCTACGAGGAGAAGGAGTTCCGGCGGATCACCGAGGACTTCGCCCGGTACGCCGGGGAGCTGGGCCTCGCGTCCTTCACCCCGATCCCCGTCTCCGCGCTGGCCGGTGACAACGTGGTCGAGCGGTCGGAGCGGACGGACTGGTACGACGGTCCCGCGCTCCTCGAGTTCCTGGAGACGGTGCCGGTGGGCGCCGAGGCGGCGGACGCGCCCGCCCGCTTCCCGGTGCAGTACGTGCTGCGCCACGAGGGGGTGCGGTACTACGCGGGGCAGCTGGCGTCCGGGGCGCTGCGGGTCGGCGACCGGGTGACGGTGCACCCGTCGGGCGAGACGTCCACGGTGACCGGCATCGACGTGCTCGGCCGGGAGGCGGAGACGGCGTTCGCACCGCAGTCGCTGACCGTGCGTCTCGGCGACCAACTGGACGTGTCGCGCGGCGACATGATCACCGCGGGGACGGACGTGCCGGTGCTCACGCAGGAGGTACGGGCGGCGGTCTGCCACCTCGCCGACCGGCCGCTGCGGGTCGGCGACCGCGTGCTCCTGCGGCACACGACCCGCACGGTACGGGCGCGGGTGGCCGGCCTGGACGGCGCGGCGGAACTCACCGCGAACGACCTCGGGCGGGTCGTCCTGCGGACGGCGGAACCGGTGGCGATCGACGCGTACGGGGCTGTGCGCCGCACGGGTTCCTTCCTCCTGATCGACCCGTCCGACGGCTCGACGCTGACGGCGGGGATGGCGGAGGTGTAGGCGGCGCCTGAGAGCTCGGGCGGGTGGGGTGCGTGGGCGGGTGCGGGTGGGTTCGTGGTTGCTCGCGCCCCTGATAGGGGCGCGGGGAACTGCGCAACGGGGCGAAGCCCCGTTTCGGGGTCCAAGGGGCAGAGCCCCTTGAAGGGACGGGAAGGGCAGGGGCGGCGGGGGCGAAAAACCCTCCCGGCCGAACCCGGGTGAAAGTCACCCCGCCCGGTCAGGATGGAGGCATGGGATTCCACGTCGACTCCGAGACCGGCCGACTCCGCCGGGTCATCCTGCACCGGCCGGACCTCGAGCTCAAAAGGCTCACCCCCAGCAACAAGGACGCCCTCCTCTTCGACGACGTCCTCTGGGTCCGCCGCGCCCGCGCGGAACACGACGGCTTCGCCGACGTCCTCCGCGACCGAGGCGTGGCCGTCCACCTCTTCGGCGACCTCCTCACGGACGTGCTGCGCGCCCCCGCCGCCAGAACCCTCGTCCTGGACCGCGTCTTCGACGAGAAGGAGTACGGCCCCCTCGCCACCGACCACCTCCGGGACGCCTTCGCCGCCCTCCCCGCCCCCACCCTCGCCGAGGCCCTGATCGGTGGCATGACCAAGCGCGAGTTCCTGGACGGTCATCCGGAACCCACCTCCGTCCGCTTCCACGTCATGGACCTGGACGACTTCCTGCTGCGCCCCCTGCCCAACCACCTCTTCACCCGGGACACCTCCGCCTGGATCTACGACGGCGTCTCGATCAACGCCATGCGCTGGCCCGCCCGCCGCCGCGAGACCGTGCACTTCGAGGCGATCTACCGGCACCACCCGCTCTTCCGGGACGCCGGCTTCCACGTCTGGTCGGAGGGCCAGGCGGACTACCCCTCGACGATCGAGGGCGGGGACGTCCTCGTCATCGGCAACGGCGCCGTCCTGATCGGCATGAGCGAGCGCACCACCCCGCAGGCCGTCGAGATGCTCGCGCACAAGCTGTTCGCGGCCGGGTCCGCGCGCAGCATCGTGGCGCTGGACATGCCGAAACGGCGCGCCTTCATGCATCTGGACACGGTGATGACGATGGTCGACGGCGACACGTTCACCCAGTACGCGGGGCTCGGCATGCTCCGCTCGTACACCATCGAACCCGGCGTCGGCGACAAGGAACTGAAGGTCACCGACCACCCGCCGGAGCACATGCACCGCGCGATCGCCGCCGCGCTGGGGCTGAGCGAGATCCGTGTGCTGACCGCCACGCAGGACGTGCACGCCGCCGAGCGCGAGCAGTGGGACGACGGCTGCAACGTGCTCGCCGTCGAGCCGGGCGTCGTCGTCGCCTACGAGCGCAACGCCACCACCAACACGCACCTGCGCAAGCAGGGCATCGAGGTCATCGAGATCCCGGGCAGCGAACTGGGCCGGGGCCGGGGCGGGCCGCGCTGCATGAGCTGCCCGGTGGAGCGGGACGCGGTGCGGTACTGAGGACGCCGAGGGCCCACAGACCTGGCCTGTATATAAATGTGGAGCATCGTATAGACTTCCATTCATCCGTCCCCGTACCCCAGGAGCACCCCATGGCGACTGTCCCGACCGCCCTCGCCGGCCGCCACTTCCTCAAGGAGGTGGACCTCACCGCCGACGAGTTCCGCGGGCTTCTCGCGCTCGCCGCCGAGCTGAAGGCCGCGAAGAAGGCCGGGACCGAGACGCCGTACCTGCGCGGGAAGAACATCGCGCTGGTCTTCGAGAAGACCTCCACCCGCACCCGCTGCGCCTTCGAGGTCGCCGCCGCCGACCAGGGCGCGTCCACCACCTACCTCGATCCGGTCGGCTCGCAGATCGGGCACAAGGAGTCCGTGAAGGACACCGCGCGGGTGCTCGGCCGGATGTTCGACGCGATCCAGTACCGGGGGCACGCGCAGACCGTCGTGGAGGAGCTGGCCGCGTTCGCCGGGGTGCCCGTCTACAACGGGCTCACCGACGAGTGGCACCCCACCCAGATGCTCGCCGACGTGCTCACGATGACCGAGCACTGCGACAAGCCGCTCACCGACATCGCCTACGCCTACCTCGGCGACGCCCGCAACAACATGGGCAACTCCTACCTCGTCACCGGCGCACTGCTCGGCATGGACGTACGGATCGCGGCACCGAGGTCGCTGTGGCCCGAGGAGCCGGTCGTCACGGCCGCGCGGGAGCTCGCCGAGGCGTCCGGGGCGCGGATCACGCTCACCGAGGACGTGAAGGAGGGCGTGCGCGGGACCGACTTCGTCACCACCGACGTCTGGGTGTCGATGGGCGAGCCGAAGGAGACGTGGGACGAGCGGATCGCGCTGCTCACCCCGTACGCGGTGACCATGGACGTCCTGCGGGCGTCCGGCAACGAGGACGTCAGGTTCCTGCACTGCCTGCCCGCCTTCCACGACCTGGGCACGGTCGTCGGCCGGGAGATATACGAGCGGCACGGGCTGAGCGAGCTGGAGGTCACCGACGAGGTGTTCGAGTCCGCGCACTCGGTCGTGTTCGACGAGGCGGAGAACCGGATGCACACGATCAAGGCGGTCCTGGTCGCCACGCTCGCCTGAGCACCACTCTCGGCCCTCTACTCTTTTCCCACGTCGCGGAAAGCGACTCGCACCACCCCGCGGACCCCGGAACCACCCCTTCCGTGGTCCGCCTCCGCGCGGCCCATCCCCGCCGCGCACCGCACCAGCACAGAGAGCACCACCCCATGCACAGCTCGGCCCCGCCGCACAGCCCGGCGCCCCCCGCCACCGCTCCCCACCCGCTCCGCTTCAAGTCCCCCGCCCTGCTGGTCGCCGAGGCCGGTCACGACCGGCACGGGCCCGGCCTCCAGCGCACGATGGGCCTCTTCCAGCTCATCTGCTTCGGCGTCGGGGCCATCGTCGGCACCGGCATCTTCGTGGGGCTCTCCGACTCGGTCGCCCAGGCCGGTCCCGGGGTCGTCGTCTCGTTCATACTGGCCGCGCTGACCTGCGTGCTCACCGCGTTCTCCTTCGCCGAGCTGGGCGGCGCGATCCCGGTCGCCGGTTCCTCGTACTCCTTCGCCTACGCCGGGCTCGGCGAGGGCGCGGCGTTTCTCGTCGGCTGGTGCCTGCTCCTCGAGTACGGCGTCTCGGTCTCGGCGGTCGCGGTCGGCTGGAGCCAGTACGTCAACGAGCTGCTGCACGGCCTCACCGGCCATCAGCTTCCGCACGTCCTGTCCGCCGGGCCCGGTGACGGCGGGGCGGTGAACCTGCCCGCCGTGGCCGTCATCGCCCTGGCCTGCCTGCTCCTCGTGCGCGGGGTGCGGGAGAGCGCGCGGGCGACGGCGGCCATGGCGATCCTCAAGCTGGTGATCCTGGTCGCGTTCTGCGCCATCGGGTTCAGCGCCTTCAAGGACGGCAACCTGCTGCCGTTCGCGCCCGCCGGGCTCGGCGGCATCGGCGCGGGCACCACCGCCGCGTTCTTCTCCTACATCGGCTTCGACGCGATCACCACGGCCGGCGAAGAGGCGCGCGACCCGCGCCGCAGCATCCCGATCGCGATCCTGGTCTGCATCGGCGTGGTCACCGTGCTGTACTGCGCGGTCGCGCTGGCGGCGATCGGGGCGGTCGGCGGCGACCGGGTCGGCGGGCGGCCCGCCGCGCTGTCGTACGTCGTCAACGAGGTGACCGGCTCCGCGGTCGGCGGCGGGATCATCGCCTTCGGCGCGGTCGTCGCCATCGCGTCGGTGGTGCTGGCGGTGCTGTACGGGCAGAGCCGCATCCTGATGTCGATGTCCCGGGACGGGCTGGTGCCGGGCGTCTTCGCCCGGGTGTCCCCGCGGACCTCCACCCCGGTGGCGGGCACGCTGATCATCGGCGTCGTCTTCGCGGTCCCGGCGGCGTTCTGCTCGCTGGACGCGGTGGTGGGACTGTGCACGATCGGCACCCTGGCGACGATGGCGGCGGTCAACGCGGCGCTCATGGTCCTGCGCCGCCGGGAACCGGAGCTGCCCCGCACGTTCCGGGTGCCGCTGTACCCGGTGGTGCCGCTGCTCGGCATCGGCTGCTGCGTCTACCTGATGTACGAGACGGGGTGGGCGGCCTGGGCCCAGTTCGCGGGGTTCCTCGGGGTGGGCTGCCTGGTGTACGCGGCGTACGGGCGGCGGCGGTCCCGGCTGGCCTGAGCGGGCCCGGCGCACGGCAGCGGTTTGCGCACGGGGCCGCCCGGCCCGCCATCTTCTTGCGGTCCGGGCAACAGGGCGTGCCAGGAGCGCAAGCCGTTCCTAGCGTCGAGGGCATGCATATCGAGCAGTCTCCCCCTGCGGCAGCCGCACCGACGGGTGCCGGAAGTACCCCGGACGCACGTCAGCTGCGCTCCATCCTGATCGCCGTCTCCGTCGCTCTGATGGCCGTCATCGCGTCGGTGTCCGGTCTGGGCGTCGCCCAGACCCACATGGCGGTGGAGTTCGGTGTCTCACAGGGCACCGTCCTGTGGATCATCAACGTCTACGCCCTCGCCCTGGCCGCGCTGCTGCTGCCGCTCGGCGCGATCGGCGACCGGCTGGGCCGCAAGCCCGTGCTGGTCGGCGGGCTGCTCCTCTTCGGCGCGGCCGGTGTCGCCGCGGGGCTCGCGCCCTCGGCGGGGGTGATGATCGCGGCGCGGGTGGCCGCCGGGGTCGGCGCCGCGATGATCATGCCGATCACGCTGGCGGTCATCACCTCCACGTTCCCCGAGGAGCAGCGGGGCAGGGCGATCGGTGTGTGGACCGGTGTCGCCGGGGGCGGCGGCATCCTGGGCATGTTCCTCTCCGCGCTGTTGGTCGACGTCGCCGACTGGCGGTGGCTCTTCGCCCTGCCCGTGGTGCTGGCGGTCGTGGCGCTGGCGATGACGCTGAGGTCGGTGCCGGACTCCCGCGAGCGCTCCGCCCCGTCCTTCGACGGCGTCGGCGCCGTGGTGTCCGCCGTCGCCGTGGCCGCTCTGATCTTCGTCCTCCAGGAAGGGCCCGAGCGCGGCTGGACCGACCCGGTGCCCCTGACCGGCCTGTTCGTCGGTGTCCTCGCCGCCGTCGGGTTCGTCCTCTGGGAGCTGCGCCGCCGGGAGGCGTCGCTGCTGGACGTCCGCCTGTTCCGGGCGCGCGGTCTGGCGGGCGGCTCGATCACGCTGTTGGTGGTCTTCGGTGTGCAGGCGGGTATCGCCGTGGTCCTCTTCCCGTTCTTCCAGGCCGTGCTGGGCTGGTCGGGGCTGCTGTCCACCGTCGCGATGATGCCGATGGCCGTCCTGATGATGGTGACGTCCGGCCTCGCCCCCAAGCTGGCCGCGCGGGCCGGCGCCCGCGCCACCATGGCGGCGGGCGTGGCCCTGGCCGCGCTCGGCCTGGCGCTGATGGCCCTGTTCGTCTCCGTCGACGGCGGCTATCCGTCCCTCCTGGCCGGGCTGCTCGCCATGGGGGCCGGCATGGGCCTGTCCATGACGCCGTCCACGGAGGCGATCACCGCTTCCCTCCCCCGGGAGAAGCAGGGCGTGGCCTCCGCCCTCAACGACGTCACCCGCGAGTTCGGCACCGCGCTCGGGGTGGCCCTGCTCGGCGCCCTGCTGACCACCGGCTACCGCGACGCCCTCGACGACCGTCTCGACGGCGTCCCCGCCGGCCCCGCGGACACCGCACGCGAGGGCATCGCCAACGCGGTGGAGGCGGCGCCAGGCGCCGGCACACACGCCGAGACCCTGCTGCACGCCGCCCGGGAATCCTTCGTGGACGGCTGGCAACAGGCCATGTGGGCGGGCACCGCGGTGATGGCCGCACTGTTCGTGTACGTCGCCCTGCGGGGCCCGTCGGAAGCCGAAGCGGAGCCGGCCGGGGGCAGCGCCCCTTGAAGACGGGGGGCGCCCCCTGCTTTCAAGGGGCGCGGGGAACTGCGCGACCAGCCCCCACCGGCGGTCGGCCGACAACGCACCCACGGGGTCCAAGGGGCAGAGCCCCTTGAACCCCGTGCCCCGTCCTACAGACGCGGATCCACCGGTTCCGACTCCAGGGCCAGGATTCCGAAGACCGCCTCGTGGACCCGCCACAGGGGTTCGCCCTCGGCGAGGCGGTCGAGGGCCTCCAGGCCCAGGGCGTACTCGCGCAGTGCCAGGGACCGCTTGTGGTTGAGGAAGCGGTTGCGCAGGCGGGCGAGGTTGTCGGGGCGGGTGTACTCGGGGCCGTAGACGATCCGCAGGTACTCCCGGCCCCGGCACTTGATGCCGGGCTGGACCAGCCGGCCCTGCCCGTCGCGCACCACCGCGCCGACCGGCTTGACGACCATGCCCTCGCCGCCCCGCGCGGTCATCTCCAGCCACCAGTCGACCCCGGCCCGCACCGAGCCCTCGTCGCCCGTGTCGACGTACAGCCGGCGCGTGGTGGCGAGGAGCCCGCTCGTGTCGTGCTCGACCAGCCGGTCGAGCAGGGCGAGCTGCTCGTCGTGCGGGAGCGCGGCCAGGCTGCGGTCCTGTACGGCAAGGAGCTGGAAGGGGGCGAGCCGGACGCCGTCGAGCCCCTGCGTCGGCCAGCAGTAGCGCCGGTACGCCTCGGTGAACGCCTCCGCGTCCACCGCCCGCGCCCGCTGCCGCTCCAGCAGCGCGGCCACGTCGACACCCCGGCCCGCCGCGCCCTCCAGCGCGGCCAGCGCGGCCGGGAACACGGCCCCGGCGGCGGCGCCGACCGCCGCGTACTGGCCGCGCAGCAGCCCGGACGCCTTGAGCGACCACGGCATCAGCTCGGCGTCGAGCAGCACCCAGTCGGTCGCCAGCTCCTCCCAGAGCCCGGCCGCGCCGACCGCCGCGCGCAGCCGGGCGAGGATCAGCTCGGTGGTGGTCACGTCGGAGAAGAAGGGCCGTCCGGTACGGGTGTACAGCGCGCCCGTCGGCCCGTCCGCGCCGCCCGGGACGCCGAACCGCTTGCCGGCCGCCTCGGCGTCCCGGCAGACCAGGACGACGGCACGGGAGCCCATGTGCTTCTCCTCGCACACGACCCGCTCGACGCCCGCCTCCCGGTACTGCGCGAACGCCTCCTCCGGGTGCTCCAAGTAGCCGTCCCGGTGCGAGGTCGCCGTCGGCGCCATGGTCGGCGGCAGGTACGGCAGCAACCGGGGGTCGACGGCGAAGCGGCTCATGACCTCCAGTGCCGCCGCCGCGTTCTCCTCGCGCACCGCCACCCGGCCCGCGTACCGCGTCTCGACGGCCCGGCGGCCGTGCACGTCGGCCAGGTCCAGCGGCCGGCCCTCGTGGCCGCCGGGTGCCTCGGAGGCCAGCGGCTTCACCGGCTCGTACCAGACGCGCTCGGCGGGCACGTCGACCAGCTCGCGCTCCGGCCAGCGCAGCGCGGTGAGCCGGCCGCCGAACACGGCACCGGTGTCCAGGCAGAGCGTGTTGTTGAGCCACGTGGCCTTCGGCACCGGGGTGTGGCCGTAGACCACGGCCGCGCGGCCCCGGTACTCCTCGGCCCACGGGTAGCGCACGGGCAGCCCGAACTCGTCGGTCTCGCCGGTGGTGTCGCCGTACAGGGCGTGCGAGCGGACGCGGCCGGAGGTGCGGCCGTGGTACTTCTCGGGCAGCCCGGCGTGGCAGACGACGAGCTTCCCGCCGTCGAGGACGTAGTGGCTGACCAGCCCGTCGACGAACTCCCGCACCTCCCGCACGAACTCCTCGCTCTCGTCCGCCATCTGCGCGATCGT
This sequence comes from Streptomyces sp. NBC_00670, assembly GCF_036226765.1. Classification (NCBI taxonomy): domain Bacteria; kingdom Bacillati; phylum Actinomycetota; class Actinomycetes; order Kitasatosporales; family Streptomycetaceae; genus Streptomyces; species Streptomyces sp. NBC_00670. The sequence goes on along the minus strand of NZ_CP109017.1, from coordinate 5,774,588 downwards.
CTCGGCGAGTCCGTGGGTGTGCTGGACCTGCCGGCCGCGCAGATGGCGGCCGAACTTGTTCTCGTGGTTGCCGGGCACGCACAGCGCGTTGCCCGACTTCACCATGGACATCACCCGGCGCAGCACGCCCGGCGAGTCGGGACCGCGGTCGACGAGGTCGCCGACGAACACCGCCGTACGCCCCTCGGGGTGCACGCCGTCCGCGTAGCCCAGCTTCGCGAGCAGCGACTCCAGTTCGGCCGAGCAGCCGTGGACGTCGCCGACGATGTCGAACGGTCCGGTGAGGTGTGTCAGGTCGTTGAACCGCTTCTCGGTGACGACGGTGGCGTTCTCGATCTCCTCCACGCCCCGCAGGACGTGCACCTTGCGGAACCCCTCGCGCTCCAGGCGGCGTACGGAGCGGCGGAGTTCGCGGATGTGCCGCTGGATCACCCGGCGCGGCATGTCGGCGCGGTCGGTGCGCGCGGCGTTGCGCGCGGCGCACACCTCCTCGGGCACGTCGAGGACGACGGCGATGGGCAGCACGTCGTGCGCGCGGGCCAGGTCGATCAGGGCGCGGCGGGAGTCCTGCTGCACGCTGGTGGCGTCGACGACGGTACGGCGGCCGGCGGCGAGCCGCTTGCCGGCGATGTAGTGCAGCACGTCGAAGGCGTCGCGGGTGGCGCCCTGGTCGTTCTCGTCGTCGGAGACCAGCCCCCGGCAGAAGTCCGAGGAGATCACCTCGGTCGGCCTGAAGTGCCGCCGGGCGAACGTCGACTTGCCGGAGCCGGAGGCGCCGACGAGGACGACGAGGGAGAGGTCGGTGACGGGGAGGGCGCGGGGGCGGGTACGGCGGTCGGCCTGCGGGTCGGCCTGTCGGTTGTTCTCGGTCATGCCGCCTCTCCCTCCTTCTTCTCGTTCTGCTGGTTCGTGTGCCTCTGGTTCGTGTGCCGCTGGATGAAAACCGCCATCTGGGTGGGTGGGCCGACCTCGGGATCGTCCGGTCCCACGGGCTCGAACTCCACCGCGTAGCCGTGCCGTTCGGCCACCGCCTCCGCCCACGCGCGGAACTCCCGCCGGGTCCACTCGAAGCGGTGGTCGCCGTGGCGCACATGCCCGGCCGGGAGGCTCTCCCAGCGGACGTTGTACTCGACGTTCGGCGTGGTCACCAGGACCGTACGGGGCCGTGCCGCGCCGAACACCGCGTACTCCAGGGCGGGCAGCCGCGGCAGGTCCAGGTGCTCGATCACCTCGCTCAGGACGGCGGCGTCATAGCCCTTGAGCCGTTTGTCGGTGTAGGTCAGCGAGCCCTGGCGCAGCTGGACGCGCGCGGCCTGCCGCTCGCCCATGCGGTCCAGCTTGAGCCGGCGGGAGGCGATGGTGAGGGCCCGCACGGAGACGTCGACGCCGACGATCTCGGTGAAGCGCGGGTCCTTCAGCAGCGTCTGCACCAACTGGCCCTGACCGCAGCCGAGGTCGAGGACGCGGGCGGCGCCGTGGCGCCGGAGCGCGGCGACGATCGCCTCGCGGCGGCGCACGGCGAGCGGGGTGGGCCGCTCCTCCTGCTCGGTCTCGGCGGCGACCGCGTTGTCGATCTCCTCGACCTCGCTATCGTCCGTCTCCGCGAGCCGGACCAGCTCCAGCCGCTCCATGGCCTGCCGGGCCAGCGACCAGCGCCGGGTGAGGTAGCGGCCGACGATCAGCTTCTGCTCCGGGTGCGCGGGCAGCCAGCCCTCGCCGGCCCGCAGCAGCTTGTCGACCTCGTCGGACGACACCCAGTAGTGCTTGGCGTCGTCGAGGACGGGGAGCAGCACGTAGAGCTGGCGCAGCGCCTGGGCGAGGGTGAGGGTCTCGCCCTCCAGGACCAGGTGTACGTAGCGGGAGTCGCCCCACTCGGGGAAGGTCACGTCCAGGGCCACCGGGTCGGCGGTGACGGTCCAGCCGAGCGGCTCGAACAGGCGCCGGACCAGGGCCGGGCCGCCGCGGGCCGGGAGCGCGGGTATCTCCACGCGCAGCGGCAGCGGTTCGGCCGCGCGCTCGGGGCGGGCCTTGCAGACGCCGCGCAGGGCGGTGGAGAAGACGCTGCTCAGGGCGACGGCGAGGAGCGAGGAGGCGGCGTACGGGCGGTCGTTGACGTACTGGGCGAGCGCGGCGTCGGGCGCGCCGCCGCGGCCCTTGCCCTTGCTGCGCCGGACCAGCGCCACCGGATCGACCTCCAGGAGCAGCGCGGCCGTGCAGCGCCGTTCGTCCGCCTCGGGGTAGAGCACGTGGGCGGTGCCGTAGGAGGTGGAGAACGTCTGCGCGGCGTCGGGATGCTTGTGCAGCAGGTAGCCGAGGTCGGTCGCGGGGCGCTCGGGCGTGCCGGTGGTGCTGATCGTCAGGAACACGGGAATCGGACCTCGATACGGGGCCTGGAGAACGGGGCGTGAAGGGACGTGCGGCGACGGCGCGGTGCGACGCCGTGGTGGCGTCGCGGTGCGTCGTCGCGGGTACGCCGGTCACGGGACCCGTACTGGTGTTCCGGACCCGGCGTGCCGCCCAACGTACAGCGAACGGCACGCCGGTCATCAGCTATTTTCCGCCCTCCGGCCGGCCCTTCCGGGGCTCCGGCTCAGAGCTGGGCCTGCACCTGGTGCGCGATCAGCTCCAGGTGGTCGAGGTCGGAGAGGTCGAGGACCTGGAGGTAGAACCGGGTGGCGCCGACCTCCGCGTAGCGGCCGATCTTGTCGACGACCTCGGCCGGGGAGCCGGCCAGGCCGTTCTCCTTCAGCTCGTCGACCTCGCGGCCGATCGCGGCGGCGCGGCGGGCGACCTCGGCGTCGTCCTTGCCGACGCAGACGACGAGCGCGTTGGAGTACGTCAGCTCGTCGGCGTCACGGCCGGCGGCCTGGGCCGCCTCCCGGACCCGGCCGAACTGGCGTTCGCTGTCGGCGACGGAGGCGAAGGGGATGTTGAACTCGTCCGCGTACTGGGCGGCCAGGCGCGGGGTGCGGGTGGCGCCCATGCCGCCGATGAGCACGGGGATCTTCGACTGGGCGGGCTTGGGCAGCGCGGGCGAGTCGGTGAGGTCGTAGTGGGTGCCGTGGTGGCTGAACGTCTCGCCGGGCTTCGTGGCCCACAGGCCGGTGACGATCGCGAGCTGCTCCTCCAGCCGGGCGAACTTCTCCTTGGGGAAGGGGATGCCGTACGCCGTGTGCTCGTCCTCGTACCAGCCCGCGCCGAGACCGAGTTCGACCCGGCCGCCGGACATCTGGTCGACCTGGGCGACCTGGATGGCGAGCACGCCGGGCAGCCGGAAGGTGCCGGCGGTCATGAGCGTGCCGAGGCGGATACGGCGGGTCTCCCGGGCGAGCCCCGCGAGGGTGACCCAGGCGTCGGTGGGCCCGGGCAGCCCGTCGCCGTCACCCATCCTGAGGTAGTGGTCCGAACGGAAGAAGGCGTCGAACCCGAGTTCCTCCGTCGCCTTGGCGACGGCGAGGAGCGTGTCGTAGTCGGCACCCTGCTGGGGCTCGGTGAAGATGCGGAGGTCCATACGCTCCATCCTGCCTGGCGGCGGGGGTGGAGCGCGACGGGGGTGACCACGCGGCGGTTCTCCGCCCCCGCGCGCCCGCAGGGGCGCGGGAACCGCGCGACCAGCCACGACGCGCCGCGCACGACAACCCGCCCTCCGCCCCGGTCCCCCGTTCGTGCGAAGCACTCCCCGGCGGAACGGTTCGCCGCGCCCACCGCCGTCTACGTTCCCCGCATGCACCCGCCCCCGGCCCCCGCGCGGACCCCCACCACCCTCCGCCCCCACCTCACCGAACTCCACCTCTCCACCTACGCCGGCCACCGCCGCACCACCCTCCCGCTGGGCCGTCTCACCCTCCTCACCGGCCCCAGCGGCAGCGGCAAGTCCCGCGCCCTGGAGGCCTACGCCGCCCTCGCCCGCCTCGCCGCCGGCGCCGACCTCACGGAGGCGTTCCCGGCCCCGGCGACCTGCGTGCCCCGCACCGCCCGCCCCGACCCCCAGCACCGCCGCGGCTTCCGCATCGGCTGCACCGCCGACGGCCCCGCCGGTCCCGTCCGCCTCGACGTGGCCGTCCAGGTCGAACCCGAACTCCGCCTCGTCGGCGAACGGTTGACGTCCGACGGGCTGCCGCTGCTGCAGACCGCGCTGCGCGACCCCGGCCGCCGCGTCGTGCAGGCCGCCTGGCACACCGCCGGCGCCGTCCCGGTGACGAGGGGGCCGTTGCCCGACGACCGGCTCGGCACCGCCCTGCTCCCGCTGCGCGTGGCCGGGGGCACCGACGGTCAGCGCAGGGTGCTCGCGGCCGCCGAGCAGATGGTGGTGGCACTGCGCTCGGTCTTTCCCTGCGACCCGCGCCCCGAGCGGATGCGCGCCCCCGTGGCACCGGGCGGGGGCCGGCTGCTGTCCGGCTGCGACAACCTCGCCGACGTGCTGTTCCGCACCCGCGAAGAGTGCGGGCAGCGGCACGCGCTGCTGGTCGCCGCCGTCCGCGCCGGCACCGCGGGGACGGTGACCGGACTGCGGGTGGAGCACGGTGACGACGGCCTTCTCCGCGCCTGCGTCGACCGCGGCGAGGGCTCCCCGGCCACGCCGCTCGAACTGCTCGGCGACGGCGAACTGCGCCATCTCGCCCTCGCCCTGGTACTGCTCACCGGGCCCGGAGTCCTGGAGGTGGACCCCGTGGGGGAGGTCCCGGCGGCATTGCAGACGCTCACCGTGCTGGCGGACGGCCTCGACCGCTCCCTGGACCCGCACCAGCTGCGGGAACTGCTGCGGCTGGCGGTGCGGATGTGCGACCGCGGGCACATCCGGCTGATCGGCGCGGTCGCCGACGCCTCGCGGGTGGCCGGGGTGGAGGGCGTGACGGTGCTACACCTGGGCGCGTGAACGAACACCCGCATGAGGAACAGCCCCATGACCAACACCCGCCGGATCTGGCCCATTTGCAACGCCGGCTCGTGGACTTCGCGGCCGCGCGCGGCTGGTGGCCGCACCACACCCCGAAGAACCTGGCGGCCGCGCTGAGCGTGGAGGCGTCCGAACTGCTGGAGATCTTCCAGTGGCTGACACCGGAGCAGTCGGAACGGGTGATGACGGACCCCGAGACCGCGTTCCGGGTCCGGGACGAGGTCGCTGACGTGCTGGCGTATCTGCTCCAGCTCTGCGAGCGGCTGGACGTCGACCTGCTGACGGCGCTGGACGAGAAGATCGACCGCAACGAGATCCGCTTCCCCGCACCCGCCCCGGTGCCCGAACCGGGGACTGCCCCGGAGCCCGCCCCCGAGGCGTGAACCCCACCCTCCTTCGTCACTCCATGTAGTGATGATGTTGTCCACCATCGGCCCTCTGTCCACAGATTTCGGACGACCTCTGGCTTTTCGACTGGATGACCTTCACTCTGGGTAATGAACAAGGGAGTCGGGTGGGCGCGTGGCGAGCGCGCCGGAGGGAACGGGGGCAGCGCATGGACGCGGTGCGGCTCATCGTGGAGAGCAGGCGTGCCCTGACGGACAGCGAGGACGCCTTACGGATCACGGCGGAGGCGTGGCAGGCCTACGCCCTGGCGCAGGCGATCGGCAGCCGGCTCGCGGTGTCCGGCCCCCCGCAGCTCCGCGGCGAGGCGCTGGGGCTGACGGAACTGGCGGGCAGAGGGTGCGGGGTCCTGGACGCCCCGCCACCCCTCGTCGCCGATCTGCGCGCCGCGCACCTCACCGAACTGGGCGACGCGCGCAAGGCATTGCTGGAACTGGGCTCGCTGCTCGTGGAGGTGGCCATGTCACTGGTCGCCCTCGCGAGCACGGCGGGAGAGGAAGGGGCGTACTGGCAGTGCATGGAAGCGATCGACGCGGCGGACGAGTCCCGGGACCGTGTCCAGGAGATGCTCCGCCGTCTGGCACTGACGGAGGAGGAGCCCACCCGCTGGGACGCGGCACTGGGCTGACCCGGGCGCGGAGCCGTTCGGAACCACGGCGCCCCGCGCCCCGCGCCCCTACTGGGGCGGGGTGACCTCCGTGTCCGGTGGGGTGAGGAGGAAGACGTTCTTGTCGACCCGGTGCATGCCGCTGGCCAGGCCGAAGACGACTCCCGTGCTGAAGTCGAGGACGCGCTTGGCGACCTCCGTCTCCGCGTTGGTGAGATCGAGGAGGACCGGGACGCCGGCCATCAGCGTCTCGGCGACGTCGCGGGCGTCGGCGAAGACGTTGACCCGCAGGACGACGAACCGGCGCCTGGCCTCCGTCTCGGCCTCGGCGTAGGCCCGGTGGTCGTAGGAACGGTGGTCCACCGCCGACGGCCAGGCGTCCCGGCCACGCAGCGGCACGACCTGGGCGAGCCCTTCCCACTGTTCGTCGGTGACATCGTGGCTGTTCACCGGCCCTCCCCGTCGGCTCGCACTGGTCATCTGCACGGGCCAATTCTTACGCATCGTCACCCGATCGGCCGAACGCGACACGGTCCGCGACGCCCCCGGCATCGCGGCCGGTCTGCCGATCCGATGCGGTTCAGGTGGTTCTGACCAGTTTCAGAAGGTCCAGCATCACCGGGTCGATCACCCGGTACCGCACGATCCGCCCCTGCCGCTCCCCCGCCACCACCTCCGCCGTCCGCAGCAGCCGCAGCGCCTGCGAGACCGCCGGGTCGTTCATGCCCGTGGCGATGGCGAGGTCGGAGACGGCGAGCGGTCCCGTCCGGTCGAGGGCCAGCAGGAGGGAGAGCCGGCCGGGGTCGGCGAGCAGGGAGAAGCGGTCGGCCCAGGCGCGTACGGCCTCCGGCTCACCGATGGCGGCGATGGCCTCGCACACCCGGTGGCCGTCGATGGTGCGCCGGTCGGCACGGTCGGCGGGGACGAGATGCATGCGGGCATTGTTCCAGGCGGACGGCGGACGGTGGCCGGTTCCGGGGCTTTCGGATCGTCCTCGCGTGCTCCGCGGCGTCCGCGTGATCTGTGCCACCTGCCACACCTGCTCTGCGTGATCTGTCCCACCTGCAACACCTGCGCAGATATGCAGTCTTGCAGGTGTCGGCGGGCGCCCCCTATGGTGGCCGGGCCGTGGTGCTCGGGAAGACCGGTGCAGGCCCCTTTCGGGGGGTCGAGTCCGGAGCGGCCCTCGCCACTGTGATCGGGGAGTTCCCGTCCCGTGCCGCCCTCGGGTGGCGCCACTGGTCGTGCGCACGCACGGCCGGGAAGGTTGGGGCGGGCGCGTCGACCCGTCAGCCAGGAGACCGGCCACGGCATCTCACGAAGTGATCCACGAGGTGCTGGAGCGTGATGCGAAATGGCCCTGCCCGCGCGCCCTTCCGGGCGATCGTCCGCGACCCCCGCGGCCCCCACAGACCCCGCGACCCCCGCGGCCGACGCGGCCGCCGTCCCCACCGTCTCCTTCCGCTGGCGGCGTGAGGACACCGTCCGTACCGCCGGACTGCTGGCGGTGATCCTGGCCCTGCACGTGGTGGCGTTCGGGGTGCTGTTCCTGCTGGTGGTGCCCGAGCACTACGAGGTCGGCTCCAAGGCCTTCGGCATCGGGCTCGGCATCACCGCCTACACGCTCGGCATGCGGCACGCCTTCGACGCCGACCACATCGCGGCCATCGACAACACCACCCGCAAGCTCATGGCCGACGGCAAGCGTCCGGTGTCGGTCGGGTTCTGGTTCGCGCTCGGGCACTCCGGCGTGGTGGTCGCCATGGCCGCGCTGGTGGCGGGCGGCGCCGCGCTCGCCGGCACGCTGCTGGACGACGGCTCGCGCACGCACCAGGTGCTGGGCGTGGTCGGCACCACCGTCTCCGGCGGCTTCCTGTATCTGATCGCCGCCCTGAACCTGGTGGCGCTGCTCGGCATCCTGCGGGTGTTCCGGGCGATGCGGGCCGGCACGTACGACGAGGAGGCGCTGGAGGCGCATCTGGACTCGCGGGGGTTCATGAACCGGATCCTGGGCCGGCTCACCCGCTCCATCAGCCGTCCGGGGCAGATGTTCCCACTCGGCTTCCTCTTCGGGCTCGGCTTCGACACCGCGACCGAGGTGACGCTGATGGTGATGGCGGGCAGTGGTGCGGCCGCGGGGCTGCCGTGGTACGCGATCCTGTGCCTGCCGTTGCTGTTCGCCGCCGGGATGAGCCTGTTCGACACGCTGGACGGGACGTTCATGAACTTCGCCTACCAGTGGGCGTTCTCCAACCCGGTGCGCAAGGTGTTCTACAACCTGACGATCACGGGGTTGTCGATCGCCGTCGCGTTCGTGATCGGGACGATCGAGCTCGTTGGCGTGCTGCACGAGAAGCTGGATCTGACGGACTCCGTGACGGGGTGGATCGCGGGGCTGGATCTCGACAACGTCGGGTACGTGATTGCCGGGCTGTTCGTGGTGGTGTGGGCGTTGGCCATCGGGTACTGGCGGCTGGCTCGGGTCGAGCAGCGGTGGGGGCGGCCGCGGGCGGCCGACGGCGGGTGAGGGGGCACGGGGCTCCGCCCCGTTTCGCGCAGTTCCCCGCGCCCCTGATGTAACGCACGTGCCAGGTTGATTCGCTAGACACCGTTGCTTCTGCTGGCGATCTGGTGCCCTCTGCCTCGTATCTGCGAGAATATGATCAGGGTGGCCATGAGGTGTGACGCCCAGGCAGAGGGAGACCTTCAGTGATGACCCGTATGTCCCGCCGTGCTCGTCGGCGGGTGTTCGCCGGGGTCGGTGTCGCCGCCGTGCTGGTGGCGGCCGGTGCCTGTTCGTCCGATTCCGATTCCGGTTCCGGTTCCGGTTCCGATGACTCGGCGAAGGTCTCCGGGACGGTGACCGTGTTCGCGGCGGCCTCCCTCCAGGAGAGCTTCACCGCGCTGGGGAAGACGTTCGAGAAGCGGTACCCGGGCACGAAGGTCACCTTCAACTTCGGCGGCAGTGACAGCCTCGCCGCCGGGATCACCGGCGGCGCCCCCGCCGACGTGTTCGCCTCCGCCAGCCCGAAGACGATGAAGACAGTGACGGACGCCAAGGACGCGGCCGGTACGCCGTCGACCTTCGTGCGCAACCGTCTGGAGATCGCCGCCCTGCCCGGCAACCCCGACAAGATCTCCTCCCTGAAGGACCTGACGAAGTCGGGGCTCAAGGTCGTCCTGTGCGCCAAGACCGTGCCGTGCGGCGCGGCCGCGCAGACCGCGCTGGAGGCGAGCGGCCTGAAGCTCACCCCCGTCTCGTACGAGCAGGACGTCAAGAGCGCGCTGACGAAGGTGGAGCTGAAGGAGGCCGACGCGGCCGTCGTCTACCGCACCGATGTGAAGGCGGCGGGTGACAAGGTGGAGGGCGTGGAGTTCCCCGAGTCGGCCAAGGCCGTCAACGACTATCCGATCGTCCAGCTGAAGAACGCGGAGAACGCGGCCGGGGCGAAGGCGTTCATCGCCCTGGTGAAGTCGGCGGAGGGCCAGAAGGTGATGAGCGCGTCCGGGTTCCTCTCACCGTGACGGGCGGGCTTCGACGTGCGCGGCCGGTCCGGGGCGGCCGTCGCACGGGCGCCCCGCTGCCGGGCGGCCGACGCACCCGCGTCCCGCTGCCGGGCGGCCGTCGCACCGGCGCCCCGCTGCCGCTGCTGCTCCCTGCCCTGGTGGGCCTCCTTTTTCTCCTGCTGCCGCTGCTCGCGCTGCTGCTCCGGGCCCCGTGGCGCGATCTCCCGGACCAGCTCACCAGCGCGCAGGTCTGGCAGGCGCTGCGGCTCTCGCTGCTGAGCGCGACGGCCGCGACCGCCGTCAGTCTCGTCCTCGGCGTGCCGCTGGCCTGGCTGCTGGCCCGTACCGAGTTCCCCGGGCGCGGCCTGCTGCGGGCGCTGGTGACGCTGCCGCTGGTACTGCCGCCTGTGGTGGGCGGTGTGGCACTGCTGCTGGCACTCGGCCGCAACGGGGTGGTCGGGCAGTGGCTGGACGAGTGGTTCGGGGTCACGCTGCCGTTCACGACGACGGGCGTGGTGCTGGCGGAGGCGTTCGTGGCGATGCCGTTCCTGGTGATCAGCGTGGAGGGCACGCTGCGGGCGGCCGACCCGCGCTACGAGGAGGCGGCCGCCACGCTGGGGGCGTCCCGGTTCACCGCCTTCCGCCGGGTCACGCTGCCGCTGATCGCGCCCGGCGTGCTGGCGGGCGCGGTGCTGGCGTGGGCGCGGGCGCTGGGCGAGTTCGGGGCGACGATCACCTTCGCCGGCAACTTCCCCGGCCGTACGCAGACGATGCCGCTCGCGGTGTACCTGGCGCTCCAGAACGACCCGGCGGCGGCGATCGCGCTCAGCCTGGTGCTGCTCGCGGTGTCGATCGCGGTGCTGGCCGGGCTGCGCGACCGCTGGCTGACGGCGTCATGAGGACGGTGGGCGAACCGGTGGAGGCGGCACGGACCGACGAGGGTCTCGACGCGCGGCTGCTCGTCTCCCGCGGCTCCTTCCGTCTCGACGTCACGCTGACCGCCGCGCCCGGCGAGGTGGTCGCGCTGCTCGGCCCGAACGGCGCGGGCAAGACGACGGCACTGCGGGCGCTGGCGGGCCTGGTCCCCCTGTCCGACGACGGTGACGGTGGCAGCGGTGGCCGGCTGCGGCTGGACGGGGTGCCGCTGGACCGTACGCCGCCCGAGGCCCGCCCCGTCGGCGTCGTCTTCCAGGACTATCTCCTCTTCCCGCATCTGACCGCGCTGGACAACGTGGCGTTCGGGCCGCGCTGCCGGGGCGCGTCCAAGGCGGAGGCGCGGGCGCAGGCCGCCGAGTGGCTGGCGCGGCTGGGGCTGGCCGAGCACGCGGGCGCCAAGCCGCGCCGGCTCTCCGGCGGCCAGGCACAGCGGGTCGCGCTCGCCCGGGCGCTGGCGACCCGGCCCCGGCTGCTCCTCCTCGACGAGCCGCTGGCCGCGCTGGACGCCCGGACCCGGCTGGAGGTACGGGCCGAACTGCGGCGCCGGCTGGCCGAGTTCGAGGCGGTCGCGGTGCTCGTGACGCACGATCCGCTGGACGCGATGGTGCTCGCCGACCGGCTGGTGGTGGTGGAGGGCGGCCATGTGGTCCAGGAGGGCCTGCCGGCGGACATCGCCCGGCATCCCCGTACGGACTACATCGCGCGGCTGGTCGGACTGAACCTGTACCGGGGCGAGGCCGAGGGCCACACCGTACGGCTGCTCGACGGGGGGCCGTCGATCACGACGACGGAGGAGCTGTCCGGCCCGGCGTTCGTGGCGTTCCCGCCGAGCGCGGTCACGCTGCACAGCGAACGCCCGGTGGGGGCGAGTGCGCGGAACCTGTGGCGGTGCGAGGTGGCGGGCCTGGAGACCCACGCCGACCAGATCCGCGCGGACCTGACCGGCGACCTCCCCGTCCTGGCCGACCTCACGACGGTCTCCGCGGCCCAACTGGACCTGCGGCCCGGCGCGACGGTCTGGGCGACGGTGAAGGCGACGCAGACGCACGCGTATCCGGCGTGACGGGGGCGCGGAAGAGCTCGGGGGCGCGGTAGAGCTCGGGGGCGCGATAGAGCTCGGGGGCGCGATAGAGCTCGGGGGCGCGATAGAGCTCGGGGGCGCGATAGAGCTCGGGGGGATGGGGTTTGTTCGGCGGGTGCGGCTGCGTCGTGGCTTGTCGCGCAGTTCCCCGCGCCCCTTGAAAGCGGGGGGCGCCCCCTGCTTTCAAGGGGCGCGGGGAACTGCGCGAAACGGGGCGAAGCCCCGTGCCGGGGTCGAAGGGGCGGAAACCCTCCCCGCACTCACCCCCGCGCCACCCACACCCACACACCCTCGTACCGATGAACCGCCCACCCGTGGGCGAACCCCGGCGGAGGGGCGCCCGGCGCCGTGAGCGCCGCCACCGGCATCCGCGCAGCCGCCGCCACGATCTCCCCCGCCGTACTGTTCTCGTTGTGCCCGCCGACCTGCGCCGACGCACACCCCGCGTAGTACGCGACGGGAATCGCCTCACGCCCCGTCAGCAGACACGGCGCCCGCACGCCGAGCCCGTGCAGCGCGGCCGCCGTACGCGCCCACCCCCGCCGCCCCGCCGCCGACCGCTCCACCACCGAGTCGAGCACCGCGAGCTGCACCGCCAGGTGCCCCAGAAGCCCCGCCACGACCAGCGCCCGCGCAACCCCCGTACGCCACCCCCCGGACCCCGCGCTCACCAGCCGCAGCACCGCCACCGCGACCGGCAGCGCGAGCAGCGCGTACGCCGGGAGCAGGAAGCGCGGCGCGGCGTATCCGATCATGAGCAGGTAGGGGGCCGCGACGGTCGCGGCGCAGGCGACCGGCGTCAGGACGGCCGTCCCCCGCCGGGCGCGGACCGCGACGACGGTGCCGAGCGCGGCGAGCAGCGGCAGCGCGTACCACCACGCCGTGACCCCGACCGCCGGCAGCGGCCCGGCGCACGGCCGGCACAGGGTGCGTCCGGCGAGGCCGCGCAGCTGGTCGTCGAAGGCGAGGTTCCAGCCGAGGCCGCCCTGGATGCGGGAGGCGTCGGCCAGGCGCCGACCGAGTCCGCCGTAGGCGGCGTACGCCTCGACGACCCACTCGACGGCCCCCGCCGCCAGCCCGCCCGCCAGCACCAGGACGGGCATCGGACGCCGTGGACGGCGTACCACCGCGAGGACGAACAGCGGCACCGTCGCCCACACCGCGTCCGTCGGCCGCATCCACGCCATCAGGGCCGCGCTCACGCCGAGCCCGCACAGCGCGGCGCGGTCGTCGCCGTCGGCACGGGCGCGCAGGAAGCAGGCGGTCGCGGCGAGGGCGCCGTACGCGACCCACAGGTTGGGCATGGCCTGCGGGCCGTAGAAGAGGGTGACCCACAGGGTGGCGAAGAGGGCGCCCGCGAGGGTGAGGACGCGGGCCGGGAGCAGCTCGCGCCAGGCGCGCAGCGCGAGGTAGAGCCCGAGGCCGGAGAGCGCCGCGAGGTAGACGCGCAGCAGCACGGTGGACGACGTCCAGGAGGCGACCGGCGCGACCAGCAGCGCCACCCCGCGGGCGCGGGGCGCGCTGAAGAAGGCGGCCGGGGCATGGTCGCCGACCTGGCTGACGTACACGGTCTCGTCCCAGCCGAGCCCCAGGCCGGGCCGTACGAGGACGAGTTGCGCCACGGTGAACAGGGCGGCCACGGCCGCGAGCGGCAGCCGGCCGCGCCGCCGGAGCGGCCGGGGGTCGGCCGGACGGGGTGCCGACCGGCCGGCCCGGCGGCGGACGCCGACGAGCGTGTCGTACGCGTCCTGACGCACCGGGACCTCCACGGACACATGGCGAACCAGGACAAATTAACCCACGTCTCTCACGGGTGCAGCCCGGGAGTCGGGGGGACGTCCCGCGCGCACGTCGCGCGTCACTCGTACGAGGGCGTTTGGGAACTCTTTTACCTGGCACGGCAGTTGTGATCTTGACGGTCTCGACGTGAGTCAACGTGAGTGAAAAGGAGCGACACCGGCATGGTGTTCAAACGGCTGCTCGGAGCGATGGGCGTGGGCGGTCCCTCGGTGGACACGGTCCTGGACGGCGGCGACGGCGGCGTCGTACTGCCCGGGGGCACGCTGTCCGGGCAGGTCCATCTGGAGGGCGGCAGCGCGGCCGTGGAGATCGAGCACATCGCGCTGGAGCTGCTCGCGCGCGTGGAGGCCGAGCACGAGGAGGGGGAGAGCGAGGGCACGGTCGCGTTCGACCGGTTCGTGGTCGGCGGGGGCTTCCGGCTCGGCGAGGGCGAGCGGCGCAGCGTGCCGTTCCGTGTGACGGTGCCGTGGGAGACGCCGGTCACCGAGCTGTACGGGCAGCCGCTGGGCATCGTGCTGGGGGTGCGGACGGAGCTGGCGGTGGCCTCCGCCCGGGACAAGGGCGACCTGGACCCGCTGACCGTGGCGCCACTGCCGGTGCAGGAGGCCGTCCTGGAGGCGTTCGGGCAGCTGGGCTTCGGGTTCCGGTCGGCTGATCTGGAGTACGGCCACATCGGGGGGACGGGGCAGCGGCTGCCGTTCTACCAGGAGATCGAGCTGACCCCGGCGCCGGCGTACGCGCACGCGATGAACGAGATCGAGCTGACGTTCCTGGCCTCCCCCGCCGGGGTCGAGGTGGTCCTGGAGGCCGACAAGCGCGGTGGCCTCCTCTCCCCCGGCCACGACGCGCTGACGCGCTTCACGGTCGCCCACGGGGACGTCACCGTGCGGGACTGGGCCGCGGAGGTCGACGGCTGGGTCCGCCAACTGGTCGAACATCGCGAGGCCTACGGCTCGCACGCCTCGTACGGCCACGACGCCCCGTACGGCACGCACCACGACCACTACGGCCACCACGACAAACACGGCGCGGGCGGCCCGGGCGTCGGCACGGCGGTCGCCGCGGGCGCGGCGGGACTGGCGGTCGGCGTGGCCGGCGGCATGGTCGCGGCCGAAGTCGTCGACGAGATCGGCGACTTCTTCGAGGGAGACGACGACGGCGACGACGGGGGTGACGAGGACTGAGTCGGCCGGCGGGGCCGGTGGCGGGCGGGGCTGGGCCCGGATTCAGGTGTTGAGGAGGTCGTCGACCTCGTGGGCCCGGCGCAGCACCTCCTCGTGCCGGGGGTCTCCGAGGTCGTCAAGGACTTCGGAGAGGCCCACCAGCGCGGCGAACAGCAGCAGGGTGGGCTCGTCCCACTCCTCGCACGCGGCGACGAGCCGTTCGAGTTCCCCGCGCGCCTCCTGGTGGCGGCCGAGGCGGCGCAGGGCCTCGGCGCGGTTGAGCATGATCTGTTCGGTGCCGTAGCCGCCGGGCGGTCCGAGGGTCTGGGCCTCGGCGAGCATCGCGAGGACGTCCTCCGCCGTGGCCCGTGCGGTGGTGCCCTGTTCGGGGCTGTGGTGCAGGAGGTGGACGGAGTAGTCGTTGAGGACCATGACCAGGGCCTCGGCGTCCTCGTCGGCGCCGGTGTCCCGGTGGGCGCGACGGGCGGTCGTGAGGGCGTCGTCGAAGGCCCCGGCCGCCTGCCGGGTGCGCCCGGCACCGGCCAGGAGCGAGGCGTACAGATTGAGGGTCTGGGCGTGGTCGCCGTCGGTGCGGCCCGCTTCGGCGGCGAGGGCCCGCTCCATGGGTTCCAGTGCGGCGGCGGGACCGTCGACGGCGCGCAGGGCCATCGCGAGGTTGACGAGGTACGTCGCGTACTTGGCGGGGGCGGGGACGCCGGCGCGTTCGAGCAGGTGGACGGCGCGGCGGGCGGCGGTCAGCGCGGCGTCGTGGTCGTCGTCGCGGACCCGGTGGAAGACGGAGAGCCGGTCCATCAGGTCGGCGGCCTCCTGGAGTCCCTCGCCGTACTCCTCGGCGAGGGCCACGAGGTGCAGGACGTGGGGGTGGGCGTCGCGCCACTCGGGCCAGGAGTCGGGGTCGTGGGTGTCGCCGCGCAGGGCGACACCGAGGAACCGCAGGGCGAGGTTGGTCCAGCGGCGGCGCTCCGCGGGATCCAGGGCCCGGGCGGGGAGCGGTTGCATCAGCGGGGGCAGGGCGATCAGCCGGGTGTCGCCGCGTGCGGTCACGAGGAGCAGTCCCCGGTCGAGAAGCCGGCGCAGGGCGAGGGCCATCAGATGGGTGCTGCTGCCGAGGTCGCGCAGCGGCCCGGGCAGCGGGCCCCAGGCGTTGGCGAGGAAGGTCACGCGCAGTGGGTCGGGGGCGAGGATGCCGAGCAGGGTGAGCAGGTGGCGTTCGGGTTCCTGGCCGAGGTGCCCGAGCCGGCGCCACTCGTGGGCGAAGTGGGCGCGGGCGAGTTCGGCGTCGGCCGCGTCCTCCCGGGTGGGAAAGCGGTCCCGCAGGGCGGCCTGCACCTCGTGGTGGAGGGTGCGGATGCCGGGTTCGGCGCGGGCGGTCGGGCGGGCGCTGAGCCACATGCGGCCCTCGATCTTCTGCACGAGGTCCCGGCCGTCCAGCGGGGGTTCGATGTCGCCCCGCTGCGCGGTGCGGAGTTCGTCGAGCGGAACGCCGACGGCGACGTGCAGGCACCAGAGCACGAGTGCCTGGCCGGCGGCTCCGGCCAGGCCGCCGGGTACGACGGCGGGCGCGGTGTCGCGGGCCTGCTGCACCCCGCGCACGATCCGGTCGGCCAGCCAGCGGCCCCGCTCCAGCGCGGTGCGGCCCTCCTGGGGGCCGAACGCGGCGAACGCGGGCGCGCCGGCGAGCGCGCGCAGGGCCTCGTGCTCCTCCTCGCGCTCGTCACGCACCCCGTGCGCGACGACCGCGTGCACGAGCCGCAACCCGGCCCGGAGCAGCGGCCAGTAGCCGTCGGCAGGGCCGAGCGAGCCGGCGGGGCCGGCGAGGCCGGCGCTCTCCGGGCCGGCTCCGGCGCGCGGAGTACCGGCCTCGATGCGCGGAGCACGGGCCCCGGCCTCGATGCGCGGAGCAGGGGTCCCGGCTCGCGGAGTACCGGCCCCGGTGCCCGGCGTGGCGCCCGGCGTGACGCCCGAGGTGGCGCCCGGCCCGACGCCCGAGGTGGCACCCGGCGTGGCGTCCGGCGTGACGTCCGTCCCGGCGCTCGGCCGTGGGCGCCCCGGCGTTTTCACCTCGGGGGCGTTTTTTTCACCCCGGGGCCGGCGGTTCGATTCCGGCATGAGTACTTCCACCCCCGCTTCGCTGGGCGGGCGGCGGCCGTGCGGCCGGCCCGCTCCACGTGTCTTCATCAGCTACCGGACCGGTGACGAGCCCTTCGGCGCGGCTCTGATCGACACCGCGCTGTGCGCCCGTCTCGGGCCGGAGGCGGTCTTCCGCGCTCCCCGGTCGATCCCCCTCGGGGAGAACTTCGAGGACGCCATCCTCGGCGCCGTGCGGGGCTCCTCGGTCCTCCTGGCCGTGATCGGGCCCCGCTGGCTGGACGCGACCGGCCGGGACGGCGTGCCGCGCCTGCGGGATCCGGGCGACTGGGTGCGCCGGGAGCTCCTCGAGGCCTTCCACAGCGGGGTCCGGGTCGTGCCGGTGCTGCTGCACGCCAACCTACCGC
The DNA here is from genome assembly GCF_036226765.1 of Streptomyces sp. NBC_00670. Classification (NCBI taxonomy): domain Bacteria; kingdom Bacillati; phylum Actinomycetota; class Actinomycetes; order Kitasatosporales; family Streptomycetaceae; genus Streptomyces; species Streptomyces sp. NBC_00670. Next base: position 5,757,676 of record NZ_CP109017.1, on the reverse strand, counting down.
AGGAGCAGGAACTGCCCCCGCCGCTCGCCCGGTTGAGCAGCCACCAGTACCTGCGGCTGCACCACCGCTACGCCCCGGCGGACCTGGCGCGGCTCGTCGAGGAGGTCGAGGTGCTGCTGGAGGACGGACCGGATCAGACGTGAGCAGCAGCCACCACGGACGCCCATTCTCCACCAGCATCGCCCAACAGGGCGGTTTTCATGGGTACTTCGGCGGACAAGGAGCCACTTCCGTCGATATCGTCCAGGCTCACCGCCTCAGGCAGGAGTACGACCATGCCGACCGTCCCCTTCGGGCATGCGCTGCGACTGCATCGGGTCAGGGCCGGACTGTCCCTGTCCGAACTCTCCGCACGCGTCCACTACTCGTCGCCCTACCTCAGCCGTCTGGAGTCCGGCGAACGCAGACCCAGCCCGGAACTGGCCCGCCTGTGCGACGTGGCGCTCGGCGCCGGCGGCGCGCTGGCCGGGCTGGTGGCGGCCCGCGAGCGGCCGGCCCCGGCCGACGGCACGACGCCGCCCGCCACATCGCGCACCGTCCCGCTCCTTTCGTCCGCCACTTCGCACACCGCGCCGATCCTCCCGCCCGCCGCCGTCTGCCCCGTCGCCCTCCCGGCCGCCGACGACGCGGAGGACATCCGTCCGGTCACCCATTACGCCCTCCATCTCGCCGAGTTGCGCCGTCTGGCGCAGCGTGTGTCACCGTCGGCCGTCCTCGGACAGCTCGGCACCGCGGTCGCGCTCCTGGAGACGCTGGCCCGCGCCGCGCACACCGCGGCGGTGCGCCGACAGTACGTCGAACTCCTCGCCTTCTACGCCGAGTTCGCCGGATGGATGGCGCAGGAGGCGGGCGACGAAGCGGCCGCCGAGCGGTGGATCGGGCGGACCGAAGCCCTGGCCACCGAGGCGGGCGCGGCGGACCTCGCCGACCACACCCTGATACGCCGGGCCTGTCTGGCGCTCTACCGGCGCGACGCCCGCAGTGTCGTCGAGTACGCCGTCGAGGCCGGGCGGCGCGCACCCGGCAGCCCTCGGGTACGCGGCCTGGCCGCCCTCCGCGAGGCACAGGGGCTCGCCCTGGCCGGCCGCGCGGAGGCGTGCGACGGCGCACTGCGCCGTGCGGCCGGGCTGCTCGGCACGGCGGGACACTCACGGCCGCCCGCCCTGGCCGTCGGTTCCGAGGTCACCCACCGGCTGCCCGCCCTGGTCGACGGCTGGTGCCTGCACGACCTGGGCCGGCCGGAGGAGGCCGCGGAGCGGCTCCACGACGGCCTGCTCCTCGTCCCCGTCCGCTCCGAGCGGCTCCGCTCGCTCTTCACCGCCCGGCTCGCCCTGAGCCTCGCCGCCTGCGGCCGACTGGAGGCGCTCGTTCCGGTGGTGGACGCCCTGCTGAAGGGGTCGGCCGGCCTGTGCTCGCACACCGTCCGCAGTGAACTGCGGCTGCTCGCCGTGTCGTTGCGCCGCCGGTACCACCGTCCCGACATGCGCGAACTCCACGCCCGGGTCACCGCCGCGCTGCACTGCGCCGGCTGCGCCCCCTCTATCTGACTTGGCAACAGGCAACGCCGCTACGGCACTTCCGTACGCCTTTACGCTCATTGCCTCCATCGGGCGACGTCCTCGTACGGCCCACGAATCTCAGGGGTACACGGCATGGGAAGCAAGCAGTCTCGGCTGAGCACGGCACTCACGGTGAAGGAGTGCGCCGATGTGTTCCGCACCGGCGCGGCACAGGCGCGCGGCATCGGTTCCATGCTCGGCGGCATGGGCGCCAAGCTGACGGGCAAGGACAACAGCGGATTCTTCACCCCGACCAACGACTCGCCGTTCGCGAGCCTGGACGACGACCCGCCGGACTTCATGGTGGGCGTCTTCGTGCCGAAGTTCGCGGCGGGGGCCCAGGGGAACGGCACGGCGGTGCACATGTACGTGTGGGACCGGGGCACGACCCGTGCGGTCGAGGTCTACTCGCCGCACGGCATGGGCGGCGGCATGCACGCGCGCAAGCTCGTCACGAAGGTCACCGACGCGTTCACCGACGCCGACCCGTCCTGCCGGGTGACGGCGGCCTGACTTCACGCGGCGGAGGCCCGGGGGGGGCGGAGAGCGGGGGACGGCCGGGGGGCGGTGGCATGCCACCGTCCCCCGGCCGCGTTCATCCGTGCGACGACAGTTCCAGTTCCGCCCGGACCGTCTTGCCGACGGGGACGCGGTCCAGGACCGTCCAGCGGGTTGCGAGGGCGGTGACGAGGAGCAGGCCACGGCCGCCCTCCGTGGCCGGGTCGGCGGTGGTCACCGTCTCCGGGGGTGGCGGGCGGCGTTCGCCGCGGGTGTCCGACACGTCGATCACCAGCGTGTGCGGGTCCAGTCGCAGCACCACCTCGATGTCCCGGCTCGGTACGCACCCGTGCGTCACTGCGTTCGCCGCCAGCTCGGCCACGAGCAGCGCGGCCGTGTCGGACACGGCCGAGCCGTACGGGATGCCCCACGCGTCCAGTCGGTGCACGGCGAGATACCGGGCCAGGCGGGCGCCGCGCGGTGTGGAGCTGAACCGCTGCGTGAACACACGTACGGTAACCGGGGGCCTGTCCATGGGGGTTGGTCGCATGCGGCCCATCTGACCTGCGGTGCCATTCCCTACACCAGATCGGCCACCCATACGCTCGGTCAGCGTATGAGTACGCTCGGTGGACAGTGGGGGTCACCATCCGTGACCATGCCGCCGTTGGGGTGGTTGGTGGGTTGGATGCGCGGGAGGTGTCCTCATGGTGGACAGCACGGGTGGTATCGGCTCCGGAAACAGCGAACCGGAGGTCTCCGACAGCCTCAGGACGTTCGGCGAGGTCGTCAAGGCCTTCCGCCGACGAGCGGGTCTCACACAGGAACAGTTCGCGCCGGCGGTCCGGTACTCCGTACCGACCGTCGCCGCGATCGAGCAGGGCAGGCGGTTCCCGCCGAGGGACTTCGTCGAGCGTGCGGAGGAGGTCCTCGACGGGTTCGGTGCGCTGCGCAACGCGTCACGGCACGTCTCGCGCCGACCTGGGCTGGCGAGTTGGTTCCGCCAGTGGGCCCACCTGGAGGCGGAGGCGGTGAGTCTGTACACGTACGAATGCCGTCTGGTTCCGGGCCTGTTGCAGACGGAGGCGTACGCGCGGACGTTGTTCGACAACCAGCTTCCGCCGCTGGGTGACGAGCAGATCGAGGTTCAGTGGATGGCTCGTGCGGAGCGGCAGCGGCTGCTGCGAGAGCGGCCCAACACGGCGTTCAGCTTCATCCTGGAGGAGCAGGTGTTCGTGCGGCGCACGGGCGGGGTAGAGCTGACGCGGGAACTCATCGAACACGTACTGGAGTTGTCCGGCCTTCGGAACGTGGAGGTGCAGGTGATGCCGCAGGTGCGGGAGAGCCATGCGGGGCTCGATGGCCCGATGCAGCTGCTGGAGACCTCGGAGAACAAGTGGCTCGCCTACGCCGAGGGGCAGGAGAGCGGACAGTTCATCCGTGACTCCAAGGTCGTCAGCATGCTCCAAATGCGGTATGCCAGGATGCGTTCGCAGGCGCTGTCCCTGGACGACTCCGTGAGCCTGTTGCATCGAATGCGAGGAGCGCTGTGAACGGTACCGAGTTGAACTGGTTCAAGAGCAGTTACAGCAGCGGCGGGTCCGGCGACTGCGTCGAAGTCGCCCTGGATTGGCACAAGTCCAGCTACAGCAGCAGCGGATCCGGCGACTGCGTCGAGGTCGCCCCCTGCCCCGACGCCATCCACGTGCGTGACTCCAAGGTGCCAGACGGTGGGCAGTTCGCCGTTTCCTCGGATGCCTGGGGCCACTTCCTCCCGTACGCCGCGCGAACCTGACCCACCCCTCAGCGGCCCATGTGGACGACGCCTGCCCAGTGGGCGGGTGACGTCATGCTGTCCCCCTTCTCCTCCCGCAGATACCTCTCGAAGGACGCCATCCGTTCCTCGAAGGCGCGGGCCGCCGGGCCGGGGAGGCTCGCGGGGGCCCGGCGGGCCGGATCGCGCATCCACCGCTGGGCACGGCGCAGCGCCTCGGCCGGTTCGTGGCCGGCGCACAGATGGTGGTGGAAGACCGCCATCAGGAAGCCGACGGCGGCGTTGGTCACCGGCCACAGCGAGGCGATGACCGCGCCCGCCCGGGCCGCGAGGAACGCGGAGGCGAGGGTGAAGCCCTCGTCGGGGTGGCTGAAGCTGACGTTGCCCGCGCAGCAGGCGAGGGTGACGCACACGCCGCGCGGTCCGGCGCCGGCGTCCGGGGAGCCGGCCAGGTCCAGCGCGCCGATCCGGTCGAGGCGCAGACCGCCGCCCGGCAGTCGCAGAGTGGCCCGCCAGGACTCCGTCACGTCCGCCGCGAGGTGGGCCGCGATGTCCACGACGGTGAAGCGGTGGCTGCCGTCGGACAGGGTGCCCAGCAGCCCAGGTGCGGTGGCCGCGGGGCCGTCCGGGCCGACGGCCCCGGGGTAGACCCCCTCGCGCAGGACGCCGGTGGCGGCCCAGCGGGCCTGCTTCCCGGGCAGCGCGTTGACGAGCAGCGCGCGGCCGTCGGGCCGGACCGGGGGCAGCGCCGCCGCGCCGATGAACTGCCGGGCACCGCACACCGTGGTCATGACCATGCGGTCGGCGGCCGGGGTGCCGTCGTCCAGGACGACCCCTGCCCAGGGGACGAACGTGAGGTCGCCGACCGGGACGAGGACGACGCGGGGGCGCCCGTCCACGCGTCGTCCGCAGCGCCGCTCCAGCGCTCGCAGCAGGGGGCGGAACCGGTCGCCGCCCATGCGCGCGGTCAGGTCGGCGAGGGCGCCGCGCCAGTGGGTGTCGGCCGTCTCGCGCCGCTCCTTGGCGGCGGTGGTGCGCTCGCGCAGGGCGGCGACGTAGCGGGCGAGTGCCTCGTCGTCGCCGGGGCCCGCGGGCAGTGGGACCCATTCCGCGTCGCCCGTCGGGGTGATGAGGACGGCACCGCGTTCCAGCATGTCCGAGGCGTCCGGCGGCGGGGATGGCAGGAGGTAGACGAGGGCGTGGGCGCCGGTCGCGCGCAGCGCCTCCGCGACGGTGCGCACGGTCGGGAGACCGGCCGTGCGGGCGGTGTCGTCGGCGTCCAGCACCCGGGCGACCCGCTGGGCGAGCTGGTCCGGCACGGCGAGGTCGCGGCCGGGGTCCTGCGGGCGGTAGGGCGTGGTGGGCGCGGCGGCCGGGGCCCGCCGTTCCCAGGCGTCGGCGAGGGAGTGTTCGCCCAGGGCACGCAGCCGGACGGCCGTGTCGGGGCGCAGCCTGGTCCGTTCGACGACGGCTCGGCCGGTCTCCAGCGCCTTTACGACGTCGTCCCACTCCTGGTCGTACGCCGCCCAGCGGGCCGCGCGCTGGGCGAGCGCGCCGGCGTCGCGGGCGGTGATCAGGGCGTCGGCGGTGCCCTCCTGGCCCATGGCGGCGGTGGCGTGGGCGCGCAGGCAGTCCAGGGCGAGCCGCCGGGACTCGGCGAAGTCCGCCGTCGGGTCCGGGCCGCCGGGGTCCGGCTGCGCGATCCGCAGGGCGCGGGCCTGGGCGAACCGGGTGCGGCTCAGTTCGAGCAGGGGGGCCAGGGCGGCGGGCACGGCGGCGGTGGAGAGCAGGGGCTCGGCCTCGCTCATGCGGGCCGACCAGGAGTGGATGAGGGCGCGTTTGCGCAGACCGGCGGCGAGTTGGAGCGCGGCCTGGGTACGTACCTCGCGCAGTGGACTGTCGGCCGCTGCCTCGGCCGCGGTGCGCAGTTCGGCGACCGTGCTGTCGCCGGCCGCGACGGTGGCCAGGCCCAGCAGGCCGTGCAGGAAGTGCGCGAGGCCGGCCTCGGGACCGTCCGCGCCGTCTTCGCCCGTCGCGCCCGCCGTGCCCATGAGGGTGCTCGCGGCGGACAGCAGGCGCCGGCGCGCCTCGGGCGCCTCGTCGCCGTCGGCGGTGACCAGCAGCCAGTCGCGCAGCAACAGGCGGTGCTGCTGGTCGGTGGGGTCGGTCCGGCCGGCGGTGTACGCCTCCTCCGCCCAGGGCAGCGCCTCCCGGGCCAGGGCCACGGCGTCCCGGCCGGGCAGTTGGGCGGCGAGCGCCAGTGTCTGGGCGGCCAGTTGCGCGGCGACGGCGGACAGCACCGGGCCCAGCGCGGTCCGGGCGGGCAGCTCCATGGTGCGCCTGACCTGGTTGAGGGCCGCGTCGATGTGGTTGGTGCCGCCGCTGACCCAGGTGCCGCAGTCCACCTCCTCACTGCCCGCGCGGTGGTGGAAGGACAGGTGCGCCAGCGCCTGCCGCAGCCGCAGCACGACGGCCGCCGGGCCACTCGGCGGGGTGTCCGACGCGTACTGGTTCAGCAGGGCGAGCGCGGTGCGGGCGTCGGCGACGGAACCGGTGGTGTTGCCGCGCTGGCCGAGCAGATGGCTGAGTGCGACCAGGGTGTTGGGGACGCCCGGGTGGTCGGGCGGTACGAGGGGCAGTGCCCGGGTGAGGTCGTCGATCGCGCCGGCGATGTCCTCGTCGGCGAGGGTGCCCTGGGCGTGCAGGGCCCGGGCCAGGCCGCGCACCATCAGCGCGGTCGGGCGGTCGGGGTGGTCCTCGGGCAGTGCGGCGAGGGCGCTGTCGCAGGCCTCGACGGCGACTTGTACACGGGACCGGTCGAGAAGGCCGGCGCTGACGCCTTGCGTGGTCGCCTCCGCGAACAGCACGTTCTCGCGGGCCGCGATCTCGTCGCCGTGGCCGCGGACGCCGTCGAGGTACGCCAGCATCTCGCGGTAGGTGGGGCCCGCGGAGGCGGTGCCGAGGCGGTGCTCCAGGATGCGCTTGAGTGCGACCCGCGCCTCCAGCAGGCGCAGTTCGCGGGTCTCCGCCGGGGGCAGGGAGCGCCTGGCCCGGACCCGCCGGGCGCGGTCCAGTACGTGTTCCGCGTCCTCGGAGGCCATCCGGACGTCGTCGTCCATCAGCCTCTCCAGTTCGGTGACCACGTTGAGGACGTCGAGGGGGACGCCGTCGTCGGCGCCTTCGCCGTCGTCGGCGCCATCGCCGCCGGCTTCGTACGAGGCCGGCTCCCCGGTGTCGGGGAAGAGGTACTGGCGGCGCAGCCGGAGCTTGCCGGCCAGCTTTCTGAGCGGCTCGGAACGGGGCGTGGGGACGGCGGCCGGGCGCTCCGCGCGCAGCTCCAGGGCGTGCTTGAGGACGCCGTCGAGTTCCATGTGGGCCCAGAACGCCCAGTCCAGGAGCTCGCTCGGCTGCGGCAGCTCCTCGTCCCAGGAACCCGGGGCCGCCGCCAGTTCCTCACGCACCTCCTCGTGCGCGTTCTCCAGCAGGTGCAGGGCTTCCAGGCACTCGGCGAACCGGGCCGTCGCCCCGGCGCCGTCGCGTGCGCGGTGCGAGGTGAGGCCGCCGGAGTGGAGCAGCAGCAGGGCGAGGGCGCCCTGCCGGGTCACCCGGTCGTGGACGTCGTACGGCGCGGGGGCCCGGCGCAGCAGCTCGACCGTGTCGGCGCGCAGGCGGTGGAGCGGTGCGGGCAGCGGCCGGCCGCGGTCATGGTGGTCCACCTCGGCCGCGACGAGTACGGCGAGCTCCCTCAGCATCGGCGCCATGCCGGGGCCGCCGGGGCCGACGGCTTTCGCGCGGGCGAGGATCTCCGCGACCTGCCAGGACTCGTCCTCGTCGGCCATCGCCCCTCCGTGCGGCAGTCGGTTGACGCCGCCGGGGGCCTCGTGCGCGGTCATGACGCTCCCTCGGCCGGGGACGGGGCGGGTGTGGGGGCGGGCTGGGGCAGGACGGTGAGGACGGTCTGTGGATCGGGTTCGGGGGGTACGACGAACACCGTGTCCGGGGCCTGCCTGCCGTGGCGGCTGAGGTAGCCGCTGAGGGCGGCGCCGTACTCGCGTTCCTCGGCGGGGGTGCGGGGCGCGGGCCAGCCGGCCGCCCGGTAGATGTCCGCGCGGGCGGCGACGAGGACGGCCTCGACGCTGTCGCAGTACACGTCGACGGCGGCGCACAGGCCGCGGAAGAGCAGCAGCACGGCGAGGGCGGCTCCGCCGGCCGCGGCGGCGAAGGCGCCGAGCACCAGGGGGCCGCCGTCGTCCCGTAGGACGGTCACGGCGCCGCCCGCGAGTGCGGCGAGGCAGGTCAGTACGGCCCACAGCAGGTTCTGCGCGCGGGCCGTCAGCCGGTCGGAGTCGGCACGCAGCCGGGCCGCCTGGCGGTCGGGCAGCGCGAGGTCGATCAGCTCCCAGCAGTGAGCGAGGTCCCAGCCGTGCCGTGCGGTGACCCGGTCGGTCATCGCGACGAGGCTGTTGCCAATCCGCGTCGGCGCGACACGCGCGGCACGCGGATACCGCCGCTTCCCCTCCCGCGCCCGGGTCACCTCCCAGGCACCGAGCACCTGGGAGGCGGTGGGCAGGGTGGGGGCGGTGGGCGGGGTGGCCGGGTCGGCACTCCGGGTGGCCCGGGTGGCCGACGGGGTGGCCGACGGGGTGGCCGGGTCGGCGGCCAGGAGGTGGGCGAGGACGCCCAGGTGGTGGTTGATGCGGTGGGACGTCCAGCGGCCGCGGAGGCCGTGGACCGGCCAGGTCGTGCCGGCGAGGAAGCGGACCGTGGACTGGGACGCGGCCGTCACCACGAGCGTGGAGCCGACCGCCGCCGCGAGCGCCAGCACGCCGTAGACGCACAGCGTGACGACGTCGAAGCGGCTGCCCTCGCACCACGGACCGGCGCCCGCGCGCGCGGTGCCGCAGCCGCGTGCCGGGGGCAGCCAAACCCGTACCGCGAGTCCGGCGACCGCCCAGAAGACAAGGGCGCCTCCGCTGATCCGGGTCAGCCACTTCTTGGTGCGGCCCGCCGCGAAGGCGCTCAGCAGTTCCAACCTCTTCCTTCCGGTCCGTCGGGGCGGTCGGTCGTTCAGGGCAGGCGGTACTCCAGCGGCGAGCCGTGCCGGGGGCAGACCTCGATGCCGCTGTCGGTCCAGTCGGTGGTGCCGCTGTGCGCCTCCGGGCAGCTCTCGGTGTCCGTGCCCCGGCAGCGCCAGGCGTAGCCGTGCTCCAGGGTGGGGCCGAGGGCGGGCGGGAAGGCCGAGGCGAGGTCGGTGTGGGCGGCCTCCAGATCGGCGTCGGGATCGAATGCCGCGTCGGCCGCCGGGTCGTCGGCCGCGAGGTCGTCGTCGGAGTCGTACATGGCCACACATCATGGCCCACGAATCGCTGCATCGCACCCCAAAGGAGCTATGCCGTAACGATCTTGACGTTCCGTCCGATAACGTGTGCGCCCCGCGCGGCACACCGTGCGCGGGAGAACACGCGGGAGAACACTCGGGGGGACCGATGAGTTCGTCGGTGATCATCGACTGGGAGCGGCTCGCGGCGGCGGAGCGCGACCGGTGTCTGGGGCTTCAGCAGGAGTTCGCCGAGACGCGTGCGCGGGCGCGCCGGCTCGCGCGCCGGTGCGCCGTGGCCCGCGCCGTCACCGGCGCGCGCGTTGGCGTGCCGGAGGTCGTCACGCCCGGCATCGAGGAGGGCTCGGTCGCGCTGGCCGAGCAACTCGCCTCGGTGCGCGAGCAGTTGACCGTCGTCGAGACGCGGCTGGCGGAGTCGGCCGGGGCCTACGCACGCGAGCGTGCCGCCGCGCGTCCCGCCTCGGGTGCGGCCACGGCGGAGCGGGCGGCGCCGAGGACCACCGCGGCGGGCGAACTCGCCGCGTGGCGGGCGCGGGAGAGCGAGCGGCGGCGGACCCTGGACGACGCCGCGGCCGGGCGGGCCCGGGCCGAGGTCGCGGAGCGCGCGGCCGCCGCGACCCTGGAGCAGGCCGCCGAGCTCGCCCGGGCGTTGCCCGGCCGGGCCGAGGAGGTGCACGCGGCGGCGCGCGGGGTGCTGGCCGGCGAGCCGGGCGCGCAGGAGTCCTTCGCACGGCTGACGGCCGCCGCCCGCGAGGCCGCCCGGGCGGACCGCGCCCGGGAGGAGGCGGCGCTGCTGCGCGAACGGATCGCGCTGGTGACCGAGCAGGTGGGCGCGGCCCGGCACCGGGGGGCGCGCTCCTACGCGGACGCCCTGCGCACCCGGACCGACGGCTGCGGGGACGACCTCCCCGCGCTGGCCGAGACGCTGCACCTGGCCGAGGAAGTCCTCGGCCGGCTCACCGCCGAGGAGAGCCGCGCGGAACTCGTCGCCGCGGTGCACGAGGCGATGGGCGAGGTGTGGTCCCTCACGGACGCGTCCGAGGGCGCGGGCGCATCCGAGGGCGCGCACGTGTCCGACGGCGCGGGGGCGGCCCACACAGCGGGTGTGGCACATGACGCCGGAGCGGCGCACGCCGCGGGCGTGGCGCACGGCGACGCGGAGGCGCGGCTTCGGGCCGCCACCGTGCTCGTGCCGTTGCCCGACGCGTTCCCGTACCACGCCGTCCGGTTCGACCTGGACGACGCGGACGCGCTGACCGCAGAGGTCGTCCGCCTGCCGGGCGGCGACCCGGCGGCGGACCGGTCGGCCCAGGAGCACATGTGCGGGGACATGGACGAGCTGACCGCCCGACTCGCCGCGCGCGGTTTCGCCACGAAGTGGCGGGAACAGGCCCCGGCGGGCGCGGTCGCCGCCGGCACGACCGCCGCACACGGTACGGCCGCCGGGTCGAGCGCCGAGGAGGCGTCGGCCGAGGAGTCCCGGGCCGCCGCCCTCAGCCGCGCCCGCGCGACAACGACCACCCAGGCCCGCACCACCCGGCCCACCGGCCCGGCGGGAGGTGGCCGGTGAGTGTCGTCGTCGGTGAGGACGCCGGCGCGCTGCCCGAGGCGTGGATGCGGGAGGTGCGGCTTTCGCTCTCCCTCGCTCCGCATCTGCTGCTGACCGGCAACGTACGGGATCTGCACCAGCTGCCCCCGGCCGCACCGGGCGGCCGGCCTCGGCTGCTGGCGTTGCAGGACGTGTTGTGGGAGGTGTGCCGGGCGCAGGGGTACGCCGCGCTGCTGGCCCTGGATCCGCTGCGCGGCGTCGACCGGGTCGACACCCCGCAGGAGCCGCGCGACGCCGCCCTCGCCGCGGCCGACGCACGGCTGCGCGACCTCGTCGGGCAGCACACCCGGCCGGACGCCGAGTTCGACTCCGCGCAGTTGCGCCGGCTGCTGCTGGACCTGCACGGCCTGTTCAGCGGCCGGAACGGGCTGACCGTCCCGGTCGCCATGGTGATCCCCTACGCCGCGCACGCGCTGCCGGGCGACACCGTCCTGCGGGCCGACCGCACCCTGCTCACCACCGTCGAGGCGCTCGGCCACGCCGCGCCCTCCGTCCCGGCGCCGGGCCGGCCCGGCCGCCAGGCCTTCGGGCTCACCCTGTTCTGGGTGTGCGAGCAGCAGGACCAGTTGCCACCGGCGTTCCCGGTCGGCAGCGACTCGGTCCGGATCATCCGGCTGCTGCGCCCGGACATCGACCGCCGCGCCGCGCTGGCGGCCCGCTTCATCGACCGGCTGTTCGACCACGCGGCCACGCCGGACGACCTGGAGGCGGTCGCCGGTGCCACCGACGGCATGACGGCCCGTCAGGTCCGTACCACCGTGCTGACCGCCGCCGGCCTGCCACCGGGACCGACCGTCTACTCCGACGCGGCCCGGCTGGTGCGCGTGGGCATCACCGACGACCCGTGGGCCGGCGACACCGTACGCCGCCAGCTCTCCCACGCCGAGACGTACTTGTCCGCGCGCGTACTCGGCCAGGCGACCGCCGTGCGCAAGACGGTCGACGTGCTGACGCGGGCCGCCGTCGGACTCACCGGCGCCCAGTCCTCGGCCGCCCGCAACCGCCCGCGCGGAGTGCTGTTCCTGGCCGGTCCCACCGGTGTCGGCAAGACCGAGCTCGCCCGGGCAGTCACCACGCTGCTGCTCGGCGAGGAGGCGCAGCCGGTGCGGTTCGACATGTCGGAGTTCCGCGTCGACGAGAGCCGGCAGCGCCTGATCGGCGCACCCCCCGGGTACGTCGGCTACGACTCCGGCGGCGAGCTCACCAACGCGGTGCGCGCGCAGCCCGCCAGCGTGCTGCTCTTCGACGAGATCGAGAAGGCCCACGAACGCATCCTCGACCTGTTCCTGCAGATCCTCGACGACGGCCGGCTCACCGACAGCCGCGGCGGCACGGTGTACTTCTCTGAGTGCTTCATCGTCTTCACCTCCAACCTCGGCACCCAACCGGCCGAAGAGCGGGACGGCGCCGACCCGGACGCAGCGGCCCGCCGCGCCACGGACCTGCTGCGGCAGTTCACCGACGACCGGGCGGGCTACTTCGACCACTTCCGAGCCGCGTACGAGGACTTCTTCGACCGGAAGATCGGCCGGCCCGAACTGCGCAACCGGCTCGGCGACAACTACGTCACCCTCGGGTTCATCGACGAGAAGGCGGCGTGCGAGGTACTGGACCGGTCGCTGAACTCGGTGGTGGCGCGGGTCGCCGCCGTGCACAAGACGGAGCTGGTCGTCGACGAGGGCGCTCGCGAGGAGCTGCGCGACGCCGCGCTGGTCAACCTCGGTCTCGGGGCGCGCGGCATCCTCAACCTGGTGGAGAGCGCGGTCGTCAATCCGCTGAGCCGGGAGCTGTTCGAGCGGCCTCGGGGGCCGGGCGGCCGGATCACCCTGTCCACGCTCATTCCGGACAACGACGCGTGGAGACCGGTATGGAGCTGACGGGTACGGAAGCGGCCTCCGGGAGCGGTCTCGTCGTCAACCGCGTGCACTTTCCGGTGACCGCCCTCGGGCCGGGCCGCCGGCTCGGAGTGTGGGTCCAGGGCTGCTCGATCGGCTGTGCGGGCTGTCTGGCACGCGACACCTGGGCGGCCGGGGCGGGTTCCCGGCTGCCGCCGGAGGTGTTCCGGGAGGTGTGGCGCCGGGCGCTGGCGCTGGGTGCGGAGGGGCTGACGGTGTCCGGGGGCGAACCGGGCGACCAGCCGGAGGCGTTGACCGCGCTGCTCCGCGTCGCCCGGGAGGAGGCGGTCGGCCGCCCGGCCGACCTGCTCGTCTACACGGGACACCCACTGGCGGAGCTGGCGCGGCGGGCCCCCGAGGTGACCGGCGGGCTGGCGGACGCGGTGATCGGCGAACCGTACCGGGCCGACGCGCCGACCACGCTGATCTGGCGCGGCTCGGCCAACCAGACCCTCACTCCGCTCACCGCGCTGGGCCGGGAGCGGTACGGGCCGTGGCGGGAGCACCGCCCCGCACGCGCCCCCATGCAACTGGTCGCGTCGGACCGCGACGCGTGGCTCATCGGCGTACCCAGGGCGGGTGAACTGGCCGCGCTGGAGCGGTCGTTGCGTACGGCGGGGTTCCGCCAGGGACAGGTGTCCTGGCGCCCGGCGCGCCCGGACGCACCGTCGGCGGGGCCGTACGCGCGCCCGCCCACCATTCCGTCCGGAACCGTGGAGACGCCCGGAACCGTGGACACGTCGGGAACCGGGGAGACGTCCGGGGACAAGGAGAGCGACCGGTGAGGTACTACTGCCGGGGCGGCGAGCAGGAGCACCCCTGCGCCACCGCGTACTGCGACGAGCACGACTGCGACACCGTACGGGACGACGGTCCCGAGGCCGTGGACTCCGGTGCGATGGACTCCGGTGCGGTGGACCCCGCCCGTTCCGCCGGGGACGGGGGTGCCGCCGGTAACGGCCCCGACGGGAGTGATCCGATCGCCGATCTGCTGAGGCGGCCCCTCACGCCGCCGGCGGCGGCACCCCGCCCCGGCGACGGGACCGTCGAGCTGCCGCCCGGGGTGAAACGCCGTTACCGGCTGCTGGACATGCTGCCGCCCGAGGCCGCCGTCGGCGGCCGGCTGTGGCTGGCCGCACCGGTCGGGAGTCCGCACGGCATGGTGCTGCTGAAGGTCCACGCACACGGCTTCCGGCCCGGCCTCGCCAAGGACAGGCTGCGCGAGAGATGCGCCGAGCACGGCGTCGTGGACCGGCTCGACGGCGGTGTGGAGACCCTTTCGGACGGCAGCCGCACCGTCACCTGGGAGACCTGGCGCCTCCCCGGCGGCGGCACCCTGCGCAAGATGCTGGACGACGCGCTGACCGCCCCCGAGGGGCCGCCCGGCCGACTCGGCGGACTGCCCGAGCCGGCCGTACGGGCCCTGCTGTCCGGCCTCGCGGACCTGCTGGAGGCCTGGGAGCGGGAGGCCGGCGCCGTCCCCGTCAACCTGTCGCCCGACACGCTGTACCTGCGCACGCTCGGCGGCGTCGAGCTGGTACTCCCCGACCTCGACGGCGCCGCCGTACTGGGTGAGGACTGCGCCCGGGGGCCGCGACCGCCGCTGACGCGCTATCTGGCACCGGCCCATCTGGTGGAGCAGGGCCGGTGGAGCGCCCGCAGCGCCTGGGCGAGCGCGGCGGCCGTCGTCGGTGAACTGCTCACCGGGCGGCCCGGGATCCCGCCCGGCACGGACCCCGACGACCTGCCCGACGCCCTGCTGCACCGCCCCGCCGCCGACACCGGCGACCCGCACTGGGACGAGCTGCTCGACCGGTTGACCGGCGGCCGCCTCGACGCGGCCGGGGTGCGGGCCTGGTGCGCGGAGCAGGCACCCGGGGCGGCCTCCGTGGAGCCGTTCCGGTACGGCGACCTCGCCTTCGACGACCCGGCCGAGCTGGTGTCGGCGCTCGTCGACTCGGGTACGGCGGGCTCCGCGTGGCTCGGCGACCCGGAGCACGCGGGCGCGCTGGCCGAGTGGCTCGAAGCCCGGGTGCCGTCGGCGGACCGGAGTCCGCTCGACCGGTTCCTCCGGTCGCCGAGCGGACCGTACGCCCCGGAACGGGCCCTGGCGGGTCTCGCCGCCACGTTCCTGCGCGGCATCCCGCCGCGCTTTTGGGGCGACGTCATCGACGAGGACGGCCTGCTGGCACTGGCCGCGCGGCAGGACGCCGCCACCCTGTCCGCGGTGCTGGACAGCGGGGTGCTGCGCGACGCGGCCCGGCAGACCTGCGCCCGGCACGGCGGCGAGGCGGGCTGCCCGGTCCTGCGCGGCCTGGAGGAGAAGGTGACCCGGGCGCTGGAGACGGCCCGCCAGGAGACCGACCGCACCGTACAGGCGCTGGAGCGGGAGCGTCAGGAGGAGGGCGACGCGCTGCGGGCCGAGGCCGCTGCGCACCTCGTGCCGAACGGCCCCGCCTGGTACGACCGGGACACGGTGCTGACCCGGGTGGTCCGGCTGCTCCTCGGCGACGACGCCTTCCTCGGCCAGTGCCGGGAACGGCTTTCGCGGGCGCGGCCCGGCGTCGGGACACCCCGCTGGTGGGGGCGGCTGCACGACGCGGCCACCGGCGCCCTGGGCCGGGAGCGGTCGGGTCCGCCGGACGCGACGGCGACGGGGCTCCTGGCCGCCGCGCTCGCCTTCGACCAGCAGATCGTGGTCTTCCGGCGCGGGATGCGGCGGGCTCGGCTCGTCGACACGCGGCAACGCGTCGGCACGGCCCTGAAGCAGGGGGCGCGGGGCGTGCGCACCCACCTCGCGCGCTCCCCCACGGAGCGCGCGGACGCACGCGACCGGCGGCGCGCGTCGCTGGAGCTCGCGCACCGCAGGCTGCTGACGTTGCGGTGGCTGTGGCTGGCCGCGTTCACGCTCGGACTGCTCGACGTCATCGGCTACTCCGCCTTCGGCTGGGTCCCCTACAGCCCGCCCCCGACCGCCGCCTCCGCCGGCCTCGCACCGTCTCACCCCGGCGTGCGGGTGGTCACCGCGGCGGCCAGGGCGCTGCACCCGGACAAGAAGCATCCGGCCACGTCCCACCCGGACAAGCACCCGACCAACCACCCGGCCAAGTCGACCGCCCCGTCCGACGATCCGCTCTGGCGCTCCCGCGACCAGCTCTGGCACGAGGCCCGCATCGGCGCGCCGGCGAACGCCGACCACATGATCATCTCGCTGCGGGACTTCTCCGACGGCATCGGCGACAAGCGGCCGGAGTGGGCCGACGACGGCGCGTTCCTCGGCGCCGGCACCCGCGTACCCGCGCACCTGCCCTGGCTGCTGCCCGTCTCGGTGCTGCTGGCCTGCGCCGCCGGGCTGCGCTGGGCCGTGCGCGGCCGGGGCGGTGTGCTGCGGCTGGGGTGTGCCGCGGCGGCCACCCTGGCCACCGTCGCCCTGCTGTGGCACCTGTGGGCCGACGGCCTCACGCACACCCTGCTGGCCGTGGCCTACTCCCTGGACTTCTGGCACGGCACCCTGTGGGTGCTCCTCCCGCTCGCCGGGTGCCTGTACGTCCTCGGCAAACGCGGCACCCGGCCGCTGGAGGTCACCGCGCGGAGCGGTACGGGCGGCGCGTCGTACGGATCGTCGTACGGGAGGTGACGGGCGCGCGGCTCAGCCCGCGGCTTCGGCGACCACTGCGGCCGCCCGCTCCCGCGGCACCCCGGCCGCGATGAGCATGGCGACGGCCGTCTGCGTGCCGTCGTCCGTGAGGGCGCCGGTGTTGACCGACTCCAGGAGGGCGACGGTCATCGCCTCCAGGCCGGCGCTGAGGACGGCGGCCGGGAGGTGGGTGTGGAAGACGCCGTCCCGCTGGCCGCGCTCCAGGATCGCGGTGACCGCGTCGCGGGCCGGGGCCAGGACCTCGGCGACGCGTTCGGCGCCGAGGTCGCGCCGGGCCAGGGAGAGCAGCAGCCGGTAGCGGTCGCCGACGGCCCACATCGACAGGGTGAAATGGGCCAGGGCCCGCTCGGCCGGTTCCTCGGGGCGGCGGGCGCCGTCCTTCATCGTGGCCCGCAGCGTCTCGGACGCCTCCTCGGCCAGGGCCTCCAGGAGCGCGGCGCGCCCGGGGAAGTGGCCGAAGAGGGTGCGCCGTACGACGCCGGCGGCGCGGGCCAGCTCCTCCAGCGTGACGTCCGGGTTGCGGCCCAGCTCCTGGCGGGCCGTGGCCAGGATGCGCTCCCGGTTGGACCGCGCGTTGCTCCGCAACGGCTCGCGGACGACGGGCTTGGGCACGGTCGGGACCTCGGGACGGGGAGCGGCGGGGCAGGGCGTCTCCCATTCTGGCACGGGGGCCGCTCTCACCCCCGTTTCGTGAACGGCAGCACCAGGCGGGACGGGTGCGTGGCGTCGCGGTAGATCTTGTGGGTGACGGGGCGGCCCACCGGCAGGTGGAACGCGTCCGGCGGCAGCAGCGCGTCGGCGAGCGGTTCGTCGTTGGAGAGTTCCGCGACCAGCCGGTGGCCGGGAAGCAGCGTCGCCGCGAACGGGTACACACGCAGCACGTACTCCTCGATCCGCCCCGGTTCCACCGGCACCGCGCGGGTGTGCGGGCGGTACGGGTCGCCCTCGGTGGTGCGCTCCTCGTCGAGCTCGCGGTGCGAGGCCTTGAGGTAGGAGGTGGTCAGGAGCTACCGTCCGCCGCCGGGGGCCTCGTCCCACAGGCGCAGGATGAGGTTGGTGTCGGGCTGGTCGATCTCCACGAAGAGGTGGGCCGCGCCCTGGCCGATCAGCTCGGCGGGCTCGGTGAACGGCTCGGTCGACCAGCTCAGGATCTCCACCTTGTCGGTGACGGTGAGCGGCGCCTGGTAGAAGCCGTCCGGCCCCCGGGACCCTCACGGCGTGAGGCCGCTGCCTCCGCCGACGACGATGTTCTGTCCGGTGACGTACCCGGCGGCGTCGGAGAGGAGGAAGGTGACCGTCTCGGCGACCTCGCGGGCGGTGCCGAACCGGCCGAAGGGGATCCGGGCGGCGGCGGCCTCGGTGATCTCCGCGAGCATCTCGGGGGGCATGCCGGACTTCGTCCAGATCGGGGTGTCGATGGCGCCGGGGCTCACCGCGTTGACGCGGATCCCCCGGGGCGCCAGCTCGACGGCCAGCGAGGGCACCATCGCCAGCAGCGCGCCCCTGCTGCCCGCCGTGACGCTGCCGCCCGCCAAGCCGCGGGTCACGCCGACGCCCACGGTGAAGACGACCGAGGCGCCGTCGGCGAGCAGCGGATACGTCTTCTGGAGGGTGAAGAACTGACCCTTCGCGTTGACCTGGAACACCTCGTCGAAGGTGGCCTCGTCGGCCTGCTCCAGGGGCATCGGGCGGGTGATGCCGGCGTTGAGGAAAAGGGCGGTGAGCGAGCCGAAGCGGGTGCGGGCCTCCTCGGCGACGCGGTCGGCGTCGGCCAGGGAGCGTGCGTCCGCCCGCAGGACGACGACGTCCTCGGGGAGCTCCTTCCTGGCGGCGTCGAGGGTGTCGGGGTTCTGGCCCGTGACCATCACCCGGTATCCGCGCTCGTGCAGGAGTTCGGCCGTCGCCCTGCCGATGCCGGTGGTGCCGCCGGTGATCAGGGCGGCGGGGGTGGACGTGGGCATGGGGGTGCTCCTTCGGTGCGACGGCAGGCGGGGGACGCGGCGCCCGGGACCGCCGGGCCGCCGCACCGTCCACCCTGCCCCCGCCGCTCACCCGGCGGCCAATAGATGTTCTTCATCGGCCGGTACGTGGGGCGTATCGGCGCAGGTCAGCGGGGTGGAGGAGGGTGCGGCGGGCCCGGAGGACATGCGGTGGGCCGGCACCGCGCTCAGGCGGCGCAGGGCGGGTCGTACGGACAGCGGACAGCGGACAGGCAATACATGTCTCAAAGACGCGCACGATTCGCACACATCCCCTCTACATACCGGCCCCGATGGTCTAGATTGACCGTGCTTCAGCCTTCGGGAGCGGGACGTCGTCAATGATCTTCAAAGGAAGATCATTGACGGTGATCAATTCCCGGGAAACAGCGTCACGCACGGTCCGAGAAAGTCACGGGAAATGCGCGTCCGCTGCCGCGAGGGTGGGTAGTCAAAGCAGCGCCGAAACAGTGGGGATGTCGTGCGCGGGAGGCGGGGGCCTTCCGTGGGGAGGAACGGCGCGGCGCGGGGGGGGCGGTGCCCCCCATGAAGGGGAGGGACTGCGAGGGGCGGGGGCCTTTCGCGGTGAGCACAGTGGTGGGCGGGCACGCCACACCACTGGTGACCTGGGGGGTTTTCTGTGCGGCAGGGGGGATTGGTCAGCCCTTTTCCGTCGGCGCGCGGGCGTCTGACGGACGGGATGGACGAGGCGGACGGCGCACTGAGACCGTCCGGACACGACTGGGAACAGCGCTACCGCCGGACGGTGATCACCGCCGACACGGTGGCGACCGCCCTGGTCGTGGCGGTGATCGGGGAATTCTTCGGAGCCCGGGACGCGGCCAACTGGCACGAGAAGTGGGGAATTCTCGCCTTCGGCACCGAGTTACTCGTGCTGGCCGCGCTCGGAGTGAGCCGGGCGTGGGCACCGGCGGTTCTCGGCCAGGGCGCCGAGGAATTCCGTCGGCTCGGCCGTTCCCTGTTCATGGCGACGGTCGTCCTGGCACTCGGCGGTATCGCGCTCACCTCGCGCAACATCAAACTCTGGATTTTCGTCGCGATCCCCGCGATCGCCCTCGTGACCATGATCGCCCGCTATCTGCTGCGCCTCTGGCTGCACGGACAGCGCAAGCAGGGCCGGTGTCTGAGACCGGTGCTCGCCGCCGGGAACCCGGCCACCGTACGCGATCTGATCACCCGCACCCGTAAGTTCCCGCACCTCGGCTGGCGCGTGGACGCGGTGTGCACGACGGACGGTTTCGGCCTCGACACCGACCACTTGGACGGGGTGCCGGTCGTCGGCCGGCTGGCGGAGGTCGCGAGCCACGTCCGCCGCGACGGCTACCGCGTCGTCGCCGTCACCCCCGACCCGCACTGGTCCCCGGACCGGTTGCAGCGGCTGGCCTGGAACCTGGAGGGCAGCGACGCCGAGATGGTCGTCGCCCCGGTGCTGATGGAGGTGGCCGGGCCTCGGCTGCACGTCGACGCGGTGCTCGGCATCCCGCTGCTGCGGGTCAGCATGCCGGCGTTCACCGGAGGCCGCCGGGTGGTCAAGGAGGTCGTCGACCGGCTGGGCGCGGCGCTCCTGCTGCTGCTGTTCGCGCCGCTGATGGTGCTCGTCGCCCTGCTGGTCCTGGTGGACAGCCGGGGCGGGGTGGTCTACCGGCAGCGCCGGGTCGGCAAGGACGGCCGCGAGTTCACCATCCTCAAGTTCCGCACGATGGTCGCCGGTGCCGACCGCGCCCGGGCCGCGCTGGCCGACCGCAACGAGGGCGCCGGGCTGCTGTTCAAGCTGCGCCGGGATCCGCGGGTGACCCGGGTGGGGTCGGTGCTGCGCCGCTACTCGCTCGACGAACTCCCGCAGCTGTTCAACGTGTTGACGGGGTCGATGTCGCTGGTCGGCCCCCGGCCCCCGCTGCCGGAGGAGTCCGCCGCGTACGGCCCGGACATCCGGCGGCGACTGCTGGTCAAGCCCGGGCTGACCGGCCTGTGGCAGATCAGCGGGCGCAGCGACCTGCCGTGGGAGGAGGCGGTCCGGCTCGACCTGCGCTACGTGGAGGACTGGTCGCTCGCCCTGGACACGGTGATCTTGTGGAAGACGCTGCGCGCGGTGCTCTACGGGCAGGGCGCGTACTGAGGCACGGGTCCGCCGCACCGGCGCGCGGCGCGCGGGCCGGTGCGGCGGACCGGGGGACGCGCGCGGGCCGGTACGGCGGCCGACGGAACGAACACGGGCCGGTACGGCGGCCGGGGGGAGAGAACGGGTCATGGGAGCTGGGGGGAGGAACGGGTCATGAGAGTCAGCGTGTTCGGGCTCGGTTACGTGGGCTGCGTGTCGGCCGCGTGCCTGGCCGGCATGGGGCACGAGGTCATCGGGGTGGACGTCAACCAGGTCAAGGTCGACCTGGTCAACGCGGGCAAGGCACCGGTGGTCGAGGAGCGGATCGGCGAGCTGATCGCCGAGGTGGTGGGCTCCGGGGCCTTACGCGCCACCGGGGACGTCCGTGCGGCGATCGCGGACAGCGAGGTGTCGCTGGTCTGCGTGGGCACGCCCTCCGAGCCCAACGGCAGCCTGTGCACGACGTACTTGGAGCGGGTCACCGAGGAGATCGGTGCCGCGCTGGCCGAGCGGGGCGGCCGGCACACCGTCGTCTTCCGCAGCACCATGCTCCCGGGCACCTGCCTGAACCTGCTGGTGCCGCTGCTGGAGAAGCACGTCGGCGGGCTCGCCGGGGTGGACATCGGGGTCGCGGTCAACCCGGAGTTCCTGCGCGAGGGCACGAGCGTGCGGGACTTCTTCGACCCGCCCAAGACCGTCGTCGGCGAACTCGACCCGGCCGGCGGCGACACGGTGCTGAAGCTGTACGAGGGGCTGCCCGGCGAGGTGTTCCGGGTGCCGGTCCCGACGGCCGAGGCCATCAAGTACGCGGACAACGCCTTCCACGGCCTCAAGATCGGCTTCGCCAACGAGCTGGGCGCGGTGTGCCGGGCGCTCGGCGTCGACTCCCACCAGGTGATGGACGTCTTCCTGGCCGACCGCAAGCTCAACATCAGCCCCGCCTATCTGCGGCCCGGCTTCGCCTTCGGCGGTTCCTGCCTGCCCAAGGACCTGCGCAGCCTGGTGCACGCCGCCCAGCGGGCCGACGTGTCGGTGCCGATCCTCTCCCATGTGCTGCCGTCCAACTCCGCGCATCTGGAGCGCGCGGTGGAGCTGGTGGAGCGCACGGGCAAGCGCCGGGTGGGCCTGTTCGGGCTGTCCTTCAAGCCCGGCACCGACGACCTGCGCGAGAGCCCGCTCGTCGAGCTGGCGGAACGGCTCTTCGGCAAGGGGTACGACCTGCGCATCCACGACGCCAACGTGAGCCTGTCGCGGCTGCTCGGCGCCAACCGCGAGTACGTCGAGACGCGGCTGCCGCACCTGGCGCAGCTCCTCGCGGACTCCGTGGAGGAGGTGCTGGACCACGCCGAGGTGTGCCTCGTGGGGACGAGGGACCCGGCCGTCCTCGCGGCGCTGCCCCATGGTGACGGCCGCGTGCTCGTCGATCTCGTCCATCTTCCCGACGCCGACGCGCGCCGGGCCGAACCGGGGTACGTGGGCCTTGCCTGGTGACAGTTCATTGACGGACAGCTCGTTGGAAAACCCCGCCGGGTCCGGCCGGCGTGCGCTGATCCTGGTGGAGAACCTCTCCGTGCCGTTCGACCGGCGCGTGTGGCAGGAGTGCACCACCCTGCGCGACGCCGGCTGGGAGGTGCACGTCATCTGCCCCCGGGGCACCAAGCGGGACACGGAGGCGGAGGCCGAGATCGACGGGGTGCGGATCCACCGCTACCCGCTGCGCGCGGCCACCGGCGGGCCCGCCGGATATCTGCGGGAGTACGGCTCGGCGCTGTGGCACACCGCCCGGCTGGCCCGCAAGGTCGGCCCCGTCCACGTCGTGCACGCCTGCAACCCGCCCGACCTGCTGTTCCTGCCCGCGCTGCGGCTGAAGCGGCGCGGCGCGCGGTTCGTCTTCGACCAGCACGACCTGGTGCCCGAGCTGTACCTGTCCCGGTTCGGCCGCGGCAAGGACATGCTGTACCGCGCGGTGTGCGCGCTGGAGCGGATGACGTACCGGGCGGCGGACGTCGTCCTCGCCACCAACGAGAGCTACAAGGAGGTCGCGGTCGACCGCGGCGGCCGGCGGCCCGAGGACGTGTTCGTGGTGCGCAGCGCGCCCCGGACCGACCGGTTCCAACCGGTAGCGCCGGAGCCGGAGTTGAAGCACGGCAAGCCTCATCTGCTGTGCTACCTCGGCGTGATGGGCCCGCAGGACGGTGTCGACTACGCCCTGCGGGCGCTGGCGAAGCTCCGCGACGAGCTGGGCCGGACCGACTGGCACGCGGTGTTCGTCGGCTCCGGCGACGCCTTCGACGCGATGGTGGAGCTCTCCCACGACCTCGGTCTTGAGGAGCAGGTCACGTTCACCGGGCGCATCCCGGACGCCGACCTGCTGCGCCACCTGTCCACCGCGGACGTGTGCCTCTCCCCCGACCCGCGCAATCCGCTCAACGACGTGTCGACGATGAACAAGGTCCTGGAGTACATGGCGATGGGCCGGCCGATCGTCTCCTTCGACCTCAAGGAGGCGCGGGTCTCCGCCGGCGACGCCGCCGTCTACGCGCCCGACGACGACGAGTCCGCGTTCGCCAAGCTGGTCGCGATGCTCCTCGACGACCCGGAGAAGCGGGCCCGGATGGGCGGGATCGGCCGGGAGCGGATCGAGGGGCGGCTCTCCTGGCGCAACTCCCAGGCGGCGCTGCTCGCCGCCTACGCCGCCGCGTGCGAGAGCCGCGCCCCGCGCGGGGGACGGAGGCGGCGGCGATGAGCGAGGACACGATCCGGCTGGTCACGCTCGGGCGGATACTGCGCCGGCGCCGGCGGCTGCTCGCCGTCCTCGTCGTGGTGGGCGGGCTCGTCGGCTACGGCGCCTCGCTGCTGTTCCCGCC
This sequence comes from Streptomyces sp. NBC_00670, assembly GCF_036226765.1. NCBI lineage: Bacteria > Bacillati > Actinomycetota > Actinomycetes > Kitasatosporales > Streptomycetaceae > Streptomyces > Streptomyces sp. NBC_00670. The sequence continues at coordinate 5,734,380 of NZ_CP109017.1, read as the reverse complement.
CCGCTACACCGCGACGGCCTCGGTGCTGCTGCCGGGGCAGTGGGAGGAGCGCGAGCTGCTCACCCAGGCGGAGATCGCGACCAGTTCGACGGTGGTCGACCGGGCGGCGGCCGCGCTGCGCCGGCCCGACGTCGGTCGCACCGAGCTGCGGGACGACGTGCGCGCGAAGGCCACCGACGGCAACATCATCAAGATCTCCGGCACGGCCGACACCCCGGCGCGCGCCCAGCGCCTCTCCGACCAGGTCGCGCGGCAGTTCGTGGCGTTCGCCGGGCGGATCGCGGGCGACACCGGGGACACCGGTGCCACCGACACGGACGCGGCGGCGGGGCCCGAGGCGCTGCGGCAGCAGGTGACGAAGACCAACCGGCGCATCACCGACCTGGCCGACGCCGCCGATCCCGGGCAGACGGTGGAGAGCGTGCAGGCCCGCACCGAGCTGGAGCAGTTGCGGACGGCGCTCCAGGAGGCCATGAAGAAGCTGGACGAGGCGGACCCGGCGACCAACAAGGCGGGCATGGTCGTCATGGGCCCGGCGCCCAGACCCACCGGTGAGGCGCCGCCGACGCGGCTCCAACTCGTCGTGGGCGGAGCGGTGTCGTTCCTCCTGCTCGCGGTCGTCGGCCATCTCGTCGCCGCGCGGAGCAACCGCCGGCCGCACGGCGAGGCGGAGATCGCCGCGGCGCTGGGCTCGACGCCGCTGGGCACGGTCGACGTGCCCACCGGGCGCCGCGGCCCGAAGCGCCGTGGCGTACGGGCCCGGCTGCGCCGGCTGCTCGGCACCGACACGCGCTGGGACGTGCCGGTGCCGCGCGCGTCCGGTGACGAGGCCGGGCGGCGGCTGCGGCACCGGCGGGTGTGCGCGCGGCTGCGGGAGCGGCTGCCGGCGCCGCGCCGGCTGCTGGTCGTCGTGCCGGAGGGCGACGAGACCGCCCGGCGTGCGGCCGGAGAACTCGTCGCCGAGGCCGGGGGCGATCCCCTGCTGCGGGTGGTGGAGGTGCCGGTGTCCCGGCCCATCGTGCCGGACCGCGACACCGAGTCCGGTGCGCTGGTCGTGGCCGGCGCGGGCGAATGGACGGCGGAGGAGCTGGCCGGGCTCGCGGAGGCGTGCGCGGACGGCGGGCACGAGGTCGTCGGCGTCGTCGTCGCCGGTCCGGTGCGGGTCCGTAGGGCGCGGCCGACCGGCCGGCGGGAGCGGGCCGCCGCGGACGGTGCCGTCCCGGACGACGCCGCCGCGCCGGCGCTCGCGGGGCGCGGCCGTACGACGGGGGGTGCCCTATGACGGTGGACCGAGCCGCGGAGCCGTCGGGCGCCGCCCCGCTCCTGGACCTGCAGTCACTGGTGGCCGCGGTGCGCAGACGGCGCCGCCTGTGGGGCTCGCTGGCGCTGCTGGGGCTGCTGCTCGGGGCGGCGGTGGCGGTCCTGCTGCCGCCGGCGCCGGCCGCGATGACGACGGTGCTGGTCGCGCACGCGGAGGACCAGCCGAACGACACGGGCACGCTGATCCGCACGGACGTCGAACTCCTGGGCACCACACGCATCGCCGGCGCGGCCCTGCGGGCGCTCGACTCCCCGGAGAAACCCGAGGACTTCCTGCGGGACTACCGGGGCACCGGCCTCACCAACAACCTGCTGCGCATCGACGTGACCGGCGACAGCGACGCGCAGGCGGTGGCCCGCGCCAAGGCCCTGGCCGACGCGTTCGTCGCCGACCATGTGCGACGGATGCGGCAGACCGCCGACGCGGAGGCGCAGGCCCTGCTCGACCAGCGCGACCGGATGCGGGGCGAACTCGCCCAGGTCAACAAGTCCATCGGCGACGCGTCGGAGAACGACCCGCAGGCGTCGGCGAGCGTGGAGTCGCTGTTCGCCCGGCGGGCCGAACTCAACTCACGCATCGCCGACTTCGACGAGCGCGCGGCGGAGGCGCGGACCGGTACGCCCAAGGTCGTGGCCGGCACGCAGATCGTGGACGACGCGCGGGCGGTGCGGCACTCCCTGCCGAAGGCCGTCGTCACCGACGCCGCGATCGGGCTCGTCCTCGGCCTCGTCCTGGGGCTCGCGGTGGCGGCGGTCGGCGCGGTGGTGGCGGACCGGCCGGTACTGCGCCGCGAGATCGCGGCGCACCTGGACGCCTCGGTCCTCGCGGAGCTGCGCCACACCCCCCGCCGCCCGGGCGGCCGGTGGCAGCGCCACCGCACCCGCGCGGCCCGCACCCGCCTCACCACGACCCTCACCCGCACGGTACGGGGCACGCGGGCCCCCGTCTCCCTGCTGGAACTGGGCTGCGCCCGCACGACGGGCGTCCTGGCCCTGGACCTCGCGACGGCACTGGAGACGGAGGGCCCGGTGGTCGTCGTGGACGGCCTGCCGGGCCCGGAGCTGACCGGACTCCGCCGCAAGCGCGGCGGCCCGACGGTGGTCACGGCCGACGACCCCGCGGTCGGCGTGGACGACGCCGGTCGTGCCCCGGCAGCACACGGGGACGCGCGCGCCACGCCCGTGACCGGCGCCCCCTGGCCGACGGCCACGGTCAACGGCGATCACACGGTGACCCCGCGCACCACGCCCACGAGCGGCGGCGAGCGGACGACGGCCCCGCGCGGGAACACGGCCCCGGCGCGCCGGATCGGCGTCGGGTCCGTCCGGCCCGGGACCACGTGGTGTGATCTGCCGTGTCTCGGCGAGCGGGCCGTGCTCGTCGTGCGGGTCGGGTACGGGAGTACCGCCTGGCTGCACACCGTGGCGCGGCAGCTCGCGGAGCGGGGGGTCGGGGTGCTCGGGGTCGTGCTGGTGGACGCCGACCCCCGGGACCGTACCGACGGCACGTTGTGGACGGGGCGGCGGGACGGGTTCGCGGCGGGCCGGGCCCGCGCGGAGCGGCCGTCGATGCCGGTGCCTCGGGTGCCGGACGGCGGACGGGCGGACGGCGGCCGGACGGACAGCGGCCGGACGGACAGCGAGCGGGAGGTGCGTTAGCGCATGTGTGGCATCGCGGGTACCTACCGCTGGCCGGACGGCAAGGCGGTGACCGACCGGCTCACCGACGTCCTGGCCCACCGCGGCCCGGACGCGGCGGGCCGCTACAGCCACCCCGCCGGCGACGGCGAGGTGCAGCTCGGGCACCGCAGGCTGTCCATCATCGACCTCTCCGGGACCGGCGCCCAGCCGATGGTCAAGGACGGCCTCGCCCTCACCTACAACGGCGAGCTGTACAACGCGCCCGAGCTGCGCGCCGAACTGGAGTCCGCCGGGGCGCGCTTCCGCGGCACCTCCGACACCGAGGTGCTCCTCGAGGCCTGGCGGCGCTGGGGCACGGACTGCCTGCCCCGGCTGCGCGGCATGTTCGCGTTCGCCGTCTTCGACGAGCGCACCGGTGAACTGACGCTCGTCCGCGACCAGTTGGGCATCAAGCCGCTGTTCCTGCTCCGCCGCGGCGACGGCCTGGTGTTCGCCTCCGAACTCAAGGCGCTCGCCACGGTGACCGGCGGCAAGCTCGAGGTCGACCACGGGGCACTCGTCGCCTCGCTGCTCTACTACTGGGTGCCGGACTCGCGCTGCGCGTTCCGCGAGGCGGAGAAGCTGCCGCCCGGCAGCTGGCTGCGCTGCCGGCCCGACGGCCGGGTCGAGCGCGGCCGGTACTGGAGCGTGAAGGACGTCGCCGCGGAAGGCCGGGAGCGTACCCGGGCCGGCGAGCTGCCCGATCTCGCCGCCGTCGTCGAGGAGTCGACCCGGCGGCACCTCCTCTCCGACGTGCCCGTGGCGACCTTCCTCTCCGGTGGGCTGGACTCCAGTTACCTCACCGCGCTCGCCGCCCGCGACCGGCCCGGGATCTCCGCCTACACGATCGGGTTCCGCGCCGAGGACGCCCGCTTCGAGGCGATGCCGGACGACCTGCGCTACGCCCGCGAGGTCGCCGCGCGGTTCGGCGTCGACCTGCACGAGATCGAGATCGCCCCGGACGTGCTCGACCTGCTGCCCCGGATGACGTACCACCTGGACGAGCCGATCGGCGACCCCGCCGCGATCAACACGTATCTGATCTGCTCGGCCGCCCGGGAGGCCGGGATCAAGGTGATGCTGTCGGGGATGGGCGCCGACGAGCTGTTCGCCGGGTACCGCAAGCACCTGGCCAACGTGCTCGCGCTGCGCTACCAGCGCGTTCCGCGCCCCCTGCGGCGCGGGCTGTCCGCGGCCGTGGACCGGCTGCCGGTCGCCTCGGCCCGCCGGGGTTACCGGTCGGTGCGGTTCGCGAAGCGGTTCCTGTCCTTCGCCGACCTGCCGGAGGAGACCGCGTTCCGCCGCAGCTACACGATGTACGACCGCGAGGAGCTGCTCGCCCTGGTCCACCCGGACCTGGCGGGCACCGTCGAGGACGTACTGACCGAGCACGCGGACGTCTACGCGGACAACGGCCTCGACGACTTCGTCAACCGCATGTGCCTGGGCGACGCCCGCATGTTCCTGCCGGGCCTCAACCTCGCCTACACGGACCGCTCCAGCATGGCCGCGTCGACGGAGGTGCGGGTGCCGTACGTGGACGTCGAGGTGGTGCGGGCGGCGTTCGCGTTCCCCGGCGACCGCAAGATCGTCGGCCGGCAGGGCAAGGCCGTCCTGAAGGAGGCGGCCACCACCGTCCTCCCCAAGGAGATCGTGTACCGGCCCAAGGGCCTGTTCAGCGCCCCGCTGCGGGCCTGGATGAGCCGGGACCTGGCGCCGCTGGTGCGCGAGGTGGTGCACGACGGCGAACTCGTGCGCTCGGGGCTGCTGCGCCGCGAGGCGCTGCAACGGCTCGTGGCCGAGGACGCCGCCGGGCAGCGGGACTTCTCCAAGCATCTGTGGCACGTACTGACCCTCGAGTACTGGTATCGCGACGCGGTCTCCGGCTCGAGTCAGGGCAAGGCGGCTTGACGGCGTGGGAACTCAAGAGGAGCTCGGGTGAAACAGGTCGTACAGAACTACAAGAGCGGCGAGCTGGCGCTCCTCGACGTGCCGGTGCCGGGGTGCAAGCCGGGCGGTGTGCTGGTGCGCAGCGCCTACTCGCTGATCTCCACCGGGACCGAGCTGATGAAGGTCTCCGAGGCGGGCATGTCGATGCTCGGCAAGGCCCGCTCCCGCCCCGACCAGGTGGCCAAGGTCATGCAGAGCGTGGCCACCAACGGCGTGCCCGCCACGTACCGCAAGGTGATGGGCAAGCTGGACTCGTACACGCCGCTGGGCTACTCGCTGTGCGGGGTCGTCGAGGAGGTCGGCGCCGGCATCGACGACGTGAAGGTCGGCGACCTGGTGGCCTGCGCCGGCAACGAGCACGCGCTGCACGCCGAGCTGAACTGGGTGCCGAAGAACCTCTACGCGCCCGTGCCGGACGGCCTCGCGCCCCGGCACGCGGCCTTCGGCACCGTCGGCTCGATCGCGCTCCAGGGCGTGCGCCAGGGCGAGTCGCGGCTCGGCGAGGTGGCGCTGGTCGTCGGGCTCGGGCTGATCGGGCAGCTGGTGGTGCAGCTGCTCACCGCCTCGGGGGTCCGGGTCGTCGGCGCCGACCCCGACCCGGCCCGCTGCGAGCTGGCCGAACGCCTGGGCGCCGTCGCCTGCGGCGACCCCGGGGCCGCGGCCGTGGAGGCCGCCGTCGCCGAACTCACCGACGGGCACGGCGTGGACCAGGTGTATCTGGCGGCCGGCGGCGGCAGCAACCAGCCCGTGGAGCTGGCCGCCCGGCTGAGCCGGGACCGGGGCCGGGTCGTCGACATCGGCAAGTGCCGCCTCGACCTGCCGTGGAACGCGTACTACGAGAAGGAACTCGACGTCCGCTTCTCGCGCTCCTACGGCCCCGGGCGCTACGACCCGGAGTACGAGCTCCAGGGCCGGGACTACCCGATCGGGTACGTCCGCTGGACGGAGCGCCGCAACCTGGCCTGCTTCCTGGACCTCGTCGCCCGGGGCCGCGTCGACGTGGAGCCGCTGGTCTCGCACGTCGCCGACTTCGACGACGCCGTCGAGGCCTACCGGCGCCTGAAGGACGGCGAACTCAAGGCGGTGGCGGTGCTGTTCCGCTATCCGGAGCAGTCCGCCGAGCCCGAGGCTCCGGAGGTGACCGTGCCCGCCGTGCGCCGCGGCACGGCCGGACCGGCCCCCGCCCGCGCCCCCAAAACCCCCGTACGCCTGGCCTTCGTCGGCGCCGGGAACTACGCCACGTCGATGCTGCTGCCGCACCTGGCGGGGCGGGACGGCGTCGAGCTGTCCACGGTGGTCACCACGACGGCGCTGTCCGCCGCCAACGCCCAGCGGAAGTTCGGCTTCACGGAGGCGACCACCGACCTCGACGCCGTGCTCGGGGACAGTGCCGTCGACGCGGTGTTCGTCGTCACCCGGCACAGCTCGCACGCCGAGCTGACCCGGAAGGCGCTGCTGGCCGGAAAGGCGGTGTTCGTGGAGAAGCCTCTTGCCCTCACGGAGGACGAACTGGCCGGTGTGGTCGCGGCGGTGGAGGAGTCCGGCAACGACCGGCTCCAGATCGGCTTCAACCGCCGCTTCGCCCCGCTGCTGCACGAGGCCAGGAAGCACTTCGGCCCCCGCACCGGCCCGGCCGGCCTGCGCTATCTGATCAACGCGGGCCGCCTGGACCACGGCAGCTGGTACCTCCGGCAGGACAGCGAGGGCTCGCGGTTCACCGGTGAGGGCGGGCACTTCGTCGACACCGCGAGCTGGCTGCTGGGGGCCGACCCGGTCTCGGTGTACGCGACGGCCACCCCGGGCAACGAGGACCTCCAGATCATCCTCGGCTACCCGGACGGCTCCACCGCCACCCTCAGCTATGTCACCACCGGTCCGTCCGGCTTCCCCAAGGAGACGCTGGACCTCGTCGCGGACGGCAGGGCGCTGCGGCTCGACGACTTCGTCCGGGCCTCGGTGTACGGCGGGAAGCGGTGGGTCAGTTCGCGGCTGCCGAAGGCCCGGGACAAGGGCCAGGAGGCCGAACTCGCCGCGTTCGTGCGCGCGGTGCGGACCGGCGGCCCGATGCCGGTGCCGCTGGAGTCGCTGGTCGCCACCACGGCGGCCACGCTCGCCGTGCGGACGAGCCTGGCGTCCGGCGCCCCGGTGACGCTGGCGGGGGCGCGATGAGCATGGGTCCGGGCTGGTACCTCCGGCGGCTGTCCCGGATGGGGCCGCGGGAGGTCGGCGGCCGGGCGGCCGACGCGGTGCGCCGCCGGCGGTGGCGGTCGGCGCCCCCGCCCGACGGTCCGCGCGTGACCGGCGCCCGGTTCACCGCCGTCCTGCCCGCCGGGACGCTCGCCGCGGTACCGCCGGACGCCGCGAAGCGCCTGGTCGCCGAGGCGGACCGGCTGCTGGACGGACACGCCGAGTTCTTCGGCGTGCGCCGCGCGGACATGGCCGACCCGGACTGGTCGTACGACCCGAGGACCGGGCGCCGGGCCCCGGCGGGTTACGCCTTCGACGTGCCGTACCGGGACGAGGAGGCCGTCGGCGACATCAAGCAGATCTGGGAGCCGTCCCGGCACCAGTACCTGACCGTGCTCGCCGCCGCCTACGCGCTCACCGGCGACGCGCGGTACGCCGAGCGGGTCGCCGCGCACCTGCGCTCGTGGTGGACGGCCAACCCGCCGCTGCGCGGGGTGCACTGGATCAGCGGCATCGAGCTGGGGATACGGCTGCTGTCGTGGGTGTGGATCCGCCGACTGCTCGACGGCTGGCCGGGCGCGGCCGGGCTGTTCGAGGAGAACCCGGAGGCGGTGCGGCAGGTGTGGCACCACCAGCGCTGGCTGGCGGCCTTCCCCAGCCGGGGTTCGTCGGCGAACAACCATGTGATCGCGGAGGCCGCCGGGCAGTTCGCGGCCGCCTGCGCGTTCGACTGGTTCCCCAACTCGGCGCGGTGGCGGGCCGAGGCGCTGCGGTCCCTCGAGCGGCAGTTGCGCGCCAACACCTTCCCCTCCGGTCTCAACCGCGAGCTGGCCACCGAGTACCACGGGCTCGTCCTGGAACTGGGCCTGGCCGCGCTGGCGGAGGCGGACGCCGCCCGGGTACCGGTCCCGGCGTCGGTGCGGCTGGTGCTGCTGCGGATGACCGACGCGCTCGCCGCCGTCGTGGACGACCGGTTGCGCCCGCCCCGCCAGGGCGACGCGGACGACGGGTACGGCCTGGTCCTGGACGGCGCGGGCACCGACCGCTGGGGTTCGCTGCTGGCCACCGGGGACGCGGTGTTCGGCGCCCTGCCCTGGTGGCCGACGGCGACCGGCACGGACGTGCGCACGACGCTGCTGGCGGCGCTCGTCCGGCCCACGGAACCGTCCGTGCGGCGCCCGGCGGAGCGGCCGGCCCACTTCGCGGACGCGGGGCTCACCGTGCTGCGCGGCCCGGCGGGGATCTGGTGCCGCTGCGACGGCGGTCCGCACGGCTTCCTGTCCATCGCCGCGCACGCCCACGCGGACGCGCTCTCGCTGGAGGTGCGGCAGGACGGGGTCGACGTGCTGGCCGACCCGGGGACGTACTGCTACCACGGCCGGCCCGAGTGGCGGCGCTACTTCCGCTCCACGCTGGGCCACAACACCCTGGAGCTGGACGGCGAGGACCAGTCCGGCTCCGGCGGCCCGTTCCTGTGGGTCCGGCACGCCCGCAGCCGGGTCCTGGAGGCCGGGGTGTCCCGCTGGTGCGCCGAACACGACGGCTACCGGGGGTCGGTCCATCGCCGTCGGGTCGAACTCGGCCCGCACGGGGCGCAGTTGCGGGTGGTCGACGAGGTGCGCGGTCCGCGTCGGGCCGTACGCCTGGCGTTCCACCTCGGTCCGGCCGTCACCGCCGAACTGACTGGCCACCGGGCCGCGTTGGCGTGGCGCCGGGACGGCGAGGAGCGCTCCGCCGTGCTCGATCTGCCCGACGGGCTGTCCTGGCGGGCGCACCGCGGCGAGAGCGATCCGCCGCTCGGCTGGTACTCCCCCGGCTTCGGCCGCAAGGAGCCCGCCACGACGCTGCTCGGCACCGGCTTCACCGACGAGGCGCACGGGTTCACCACCGTGCTGACGTTCCACGACTGACCGCATGCAGAGAGAAGGGGGAGGAGGACGCGTGGGAATCAACTGGCGGCGCTGGGCACTGCCGGTCGCACCGCTGGCGCCGGTGCTGCTGGTGTCCGGCTGTGTCACCGCCTCGCCGGACGCCCCGAAGGCGGAGCCGACCGCCGCGCCCTCCGCGTCCGTGACCCGGCACGTGGCCCGGGTGTGCGAGGAGTCGGCGGCGGGACCGGCGAAGGCACCCAAGGGCGCGGTGACGGTCGACCCCTCGGTCGTCGGCGACCTCGCCGCCAAGACGAAGAGCAGCCCGCCGCACACCACGTTCTGGCTCCGGCCGGGCAGGCACCGCCTCGACCACGACCGCTTCTCCCAGGTCGTGCCCAAGAAGGGCGACCGCTACCTCGGCGCCCCGGGCGCGGTGCTCGACGGGCGGAAGACCAACCAGTACGCGTTCGGCGGCTCCGCCCCCGACGTCACCATCCGCCATCTGACCGTGCAGGGGTTCGTCGCGCCGCCGGACGAGGGCGTGGTCAACCACGACTCGGCCGACGGCTGGGTGATCGAGCACGCGACGATCCAGCGCAACTCGGGTGCCGGGCTGATGGCCGGGGCCCGCCAGGAGGTGCGGGACAGCTGTCTGCGCGACAACGGGCAGTACGGCATGAACGCGTACAAGGGCAACGGTCCGCTCCGCGACCTGGTGGTCGAGGGCAACGAGATCACGGGCAACAACACCGACGACTGGGAGAAGCGGAAGCCGGGCTGCGGCTGCACCGGGGGCGTCAAGTTCTGGGCCGTCGACGGCGCCGACATCAGCGGCAACTGGGTGCACGACAACCGCGGGGCCGGGCTGTGGGCGGACACCAACAACAACGACTTCCGCATCGAGGACAACGTCCTGGAGGCCAACGACGGTGCCGCGCTGATCTACGAGACCAGCTACAACGCGGTCGTCCGGAACAACACGATCCGGCGCAACAACTGGGTGGAGGGCCGCAAGTACGCCGACCGCGGCGACAACTTCCCCTTCGCCACCGTCTACCTCTCCGAGTCCGGCGGCGAGCCGCGCGTCCCCGCCCGTACGGACGAGATCGAGATCTACCGGAACGTACTGGAGAACAACTGGTCCGGGATCACCCTGTGGGAGAACGCCGACCGGTTCTGCAACAGCCCGGCCAACACCTCCTCCGGCGACTGCACGCTGCTGGTGAAGCGGAAGAAGCGCTGCGCGCAGCCGGCCATCGCCGGCGCGCCGCTCTACGCGGACTGCCGCTGGAAGACCCAGCGGGTGGACATCCACGCCAACCGGTTCGTGCTGGACAAGTCCGTCGTCGACTGCACGGTGAAGTGCGACCGGATGGCGGTGCTGGCCAACTACGGCACGTATCCGGACTGGTCGCCGTACAAGGGCGAGCGGGTGGCGGAGGCGATCACCGGCAAGCAGCACAACCGATGGCACGACAACGTCTACGTCGGGCCGTGGAAGTTCGTCGCCCACGATCCGAGCCGGGTGCTCGACTTCGAGGAGTGGCGGGCCACGCCGTACCGGCAGGACACGGGCAGCACGCTCGACGCACGGGCGGGGGGCTGAGATGAGTACACCTCTGCGGGGCGAGGGCGTGCCGGGTCCGGTTCAGCCTCCGGCCGACGCCGGGCCGGTTCAGTCACCGCCCGACGCCGGACCGGTTCAGCCCGGCGCCGGGCCGCGCCCCGACCGCACGCCCCGGACGGTCGCCGTCGTCTGGGGACTGCTGGTCCTCAACACCCTCGGCTCCGCCGGGGCGAAGACCATCGTGCCGCTGCCCCGTTCGCTCATCCAGATGGTCACGATGGGGGCGCTGGTCGCCGCGTTCGCGCTGGCCCTCGCCGTGAACCCCCGGCTGCGGGTCCGGGGCGGCGCGTTCCTGCTCCTGCTCACGCTGCTGCTGGTGCCGAGCGTGATCTCCAGCGCCGATCTGGGGTCCGGGTTCGGGGCGCTGTTCCGGTGCGCCCGCCTCGCGCTGTTCCTCGGCACGCTGTGGCTGCTCAGCCGCTGGTGGGACGGCGGCCACACGTTCGTACGGCACCACATCCGGATGTACTTCGCGGTGCTCGGGTCGGTCGCCGCCGGTGCCGTCATCTCCCCGGGTGCGGCGCTGCCCGACCTGTACGGCGGACGGCTGGTCGGCGCGCTGTGGCCGCTCACGCCGCCGCAGATCGGCCAGTACGCGGCGGTGATCATCGGGCTGACGGTGCTGCTCCTGCTGGGCCGGCGGACGGACCGGACGAGCGCGGCGGTGATCATCGTGCCGTCGCTGGTGCTGCTGGCGCTGACGCACACCCGGACGGCCACGCTCGGTCTGCTCGTCGGGCTCCTTGTGGCGATCGGCTCGCTCTTCCTGACCAGCGCTGCCGCCCGCCGGTTCTTCACCTGGACGGTGGTGTGCGCGGCCGTGGCGGCGGTGGGGTTCGGCTCGGCGTTGCAGGCGTGGTTCCTGCGCGGGCAGAGCGAGGAGAACTTCTCCAGTCTCACCGGCCGGGCCAAGGTCTGGCATGCGCTGCTGGCGGCGCCCCGGACCGTCACCGAGCAGGTGTTCGGGGTCGGCCTGGGCGACAAGTCGTTCGACGGGCTGCCGATCGACAACAGCTGGCTGGCCGTCTACCACGAACAGGGGCTGCTGGGCGTCTCGTTGGTGGCGGCGGCCCTCGTCGTACTGGGCGCGGTCGCGCTGCTGCGGCCGCCGTCGCTGTCGCGGGCCTGCGCGCTCTTCCTGATCAGCTACTGCGCGCTCGCGTCGTACACGGAGGCGGGGCTCGGCGACGCCTCGCCGTATCTGCTGCATCTGACGGTGGCCGCCTCGCTGCTGGCGGCGCCGGCCCCGGAACCGGCGCCGCTCGTGCTCCCCGCGCCGCCCGAACCCCCGCGCCGACGCGTCCCGCGCTGGGCCCGGAAACCGGAGGTTCCCTGACCATGCGTGTCCTCGTGGTGCACAACCGCTACCGCTCGGCGCAGCCCAGCGGCGAGAACAAGGCCGTCGACCAGGAGGTGGAGCTGCTGCGCGCGGGCGGCCACCGGGTCGAACTGTTCGAGCGGCGCAGCGACGACATCGCCGCCCGCTCCCCGCTCGGCAAGGCCGCCGTGCCGCTGCTCGTGCCGTGGAACCCGGCGGTGCGCAGGGAGCTGGCCGCGCGGCTGCGGGCCGAGCGGCCCGACGTGGTGCACGTGCACAACGTCTTCCCGCTGCTGTCCCCCGCCGTGCTGGCGGCGTGCGCCGACGCACGTGTGCCGGCCGTCGCCACGCTGCACAACTACACGCAGGTCTGCCCGCCGGGCACGCTGCAGCGGGACGGCCGGCCGTGCACGGAGTGCGTCGGCTCCTCCCCGCTGCCCGCCGTCAAGCACGGCTGCTACCGCGACTCGCGGGCGGCGACGGTGCCGCTCGCGGTGGGCCTCGCGGTCAACCGGCGGCGCTGGTGGACCGGCGTGGAGCGGTTCTTCTGCATCTCGGCGGCGCAGCGCGAGGTGCTGGTGAAGGCCGGGATGCCGGCCGAACGGCTCGCGGTGAAGCACAACTTCGTCCCGGACCCGGGCCCGGACGCCCGCCGCACGGGCCCCGGCGAGCATCTGCTCTACCTGGGCCGGCTCGCGGAGCCCAAGGGCGTACGGCTCCTCATGGCCGCGTGGGACGAGCTGGCCGCGTCCGGCGGTGCGGGCGTGCCGCTGGTGATCGCCGGATCGGGGCCGCTGGAGCGGGAGGTGGCCGCGTGGGCGGCGGGCCGCGACGACGTGCGGTACGCCGGTCTGTACGGCCCGGACGCGTGCCGGGACGCGCTCGCGCGGGCGGTGGCCGTGGTGGCGCCCTCGACCTGGCTGGAGGCGTTCGGCCTGGTCGCCGTGGAGGCGATGGCGGCCGGGGTCCCGGCCGTCGCCGCCGGTCACGGTGCCTTCACCGAGCTGGTCGAGGACGGGGTGACCGGGCTGCTGCACCGGCCGGGCGACGCCGCCTCCCTGGCGGAGTGCCTGCGCCGGATCGCGGCCGACGGTGACCGCAACCGGGAGCTGGGCCGGGCGGCCCGGGCCCGCTACGAGCGGGACTTCAGTCCGGCCGTCGGCCTGGAACGCCTGGTGGAGGGGTACCGCGCCGCACTCGCGGAGTGGTCCGGCGGCGGGGAGAGCACGTCACCGGAGGGGAACGGCGGGCAGAGCCCGCACCCCGTACGGGACGGCGGGCAGAGCCCGCACCCCGTGCGGAACGGCGGCGAGATCCCGCCGCCCGAGGGGAACGCAATCACTGGCTCGCGGCGGGGGCGCCCGCGTGGGCGAAATGGGGGCAGTAGATGACACGATGCCGACTCTGCGGCTCGGCGGCGCTTCAGAGCGTCGTCGACCTGGGAGCGACCCCGCCGTGCGAGAGCTTCCTCGCCGCGGACCAACTCGACCTGCCGGAACCGGCGTTCCCGCTGCACCTGCGGGTGTGCACCGACTGCTGGCTGGCGCAGATCCCGCCGCTGATCACCCCGGAGGAGACGTTCACGCAGTACGCGTACTTCTCCTCGTACTCGACGTCCTGGGTGGAGCACGCGCGCACCTTCGTCACCGGTGCCGTCGAACGGCTGGGGCTCGGCACGGACGCGTTCGTGGTCGAGGTCGCGAGCAACGACGGGTATCTGCTCAAGCACATGGTGGACCGCGGGATCCGCTGCCTTGGCATCGAGCCCTCGGTGAACGTCGGCGCGGCGGCCCGGGACGCGGGGGTGCCCACGCTCACGGCGTTCCTGAGCCCGGACACCGGCGCGGGCGTCCGCGCGGAGCACGGCCCGGCCGACCTGGTCGTGGCCAACAACGTGTACGCACACATCCCCGACGTGGTCGGCTTCACCCAGGGGCTGCGCGCGCTGGTCGCGGACGACGGCTGGGTCTCCATCGAGGTGCAGCACCTGCTGACCCTGATCGAGGAGAACCAGTACGACACGATCTACCACGAGCACTTCCAGTACTACACGGTCGCCTCGGCGGCCCGGGCGCTGGCGAGCGGCGGACTCACCCTGGTGGACGTCGAGCTGCTGCCCACGCACGGCGGTTCGATCCGGCTGTGGGCCCGCCCGGACGGGGTGGCCGGTGAGCCCACGCGACGGGTGACCGACGTCCTGGACCGGGAGAAGGCCGCCGGGCTCCAGGAGCTGTCCGGGTACACCGAGTTCTCCGCCCGGGTGGCCAAGGTGCGCCGGGACCTGCTGCGGTTCCTCATCGACGCGGCCGAGCGCGGCGAGAGCGTCGTCGGCTACGGCGCCCCGGGCAAGGGCAACACCCTGCTCAACCACTGCGGCATCCGGCCCGACCTGCTGCCGTACACCGTGGACCGCAACCCGTACAAGCACGGCAGGTTCACCCCCGGCGCCCGCATCCCGATCCTGGAGCCGGAGCGGATCGCCGCCGACAAGCCGGACTACGTCCTCGTCCTGCCGTGGAACCTGCGCGCCGAACTGACCGAGCAGCTGTCCTTCGTGGGCGAGTGGGGCGGCCGGCTGGTCTTTCCCATACCGGAACTGAGCATTGTCGAGGTGGCACCGTGAAGGTCGTCCTGTTCTGCGGCGGTTACGGGATGCGGATGCGCAGCGGCGCCGCGGACGACGTGCCCAAGCCGATGGCGATGGTCGGCCCGCGCCCGCTGATCTGGCACGTCATGCGCTACTACGCGCACTACGGGCACACCGAGTTCATCCTGTGCCTCGGGTACGGGGCCCACCACATCAAGGACTTCTTCCTCAACTACGAGGAGACGACGTCCAACGACTTCGTGCTGCGCGGTGGGCGGACCGAGCTGCTGTCCACCGACATCTCCGACTGGACGATCACGTTCGCGGGGACCGGCATCGAGTCGCCGATCGGGGAGCGGCTGCGCCGGGTGCGGCACCATCTGGACGGCGACGAGATGTTCCTCGCCAACTACGCCGACGTGCTCACCGACGCCCCGCTGCCCGAGATGATCGACCGGTTCGCGCGGCGGGACGCGGGGGCGTCGATGATGGTGGTGCCGCCGCAGTCCTCGTTCCACTGCGTGGAGCTGGGCGAGGAGGGCCTGGTGGGGGGCATCACCCCGGTGAGCGAGCTGCCGCTGTGGGAGAACGGCGGCTACTTCGTGCTCCGCCGGGAGATCTTCGAGCACATCCCGGAGAACGGGGACCTCGTCGCCGACGGCTGCGCCCAACTCGCCAAGCGGGGGCGGCTGGTGGCGCACCAGCACCGGGGCTTCTGGCGGCCGACCGACACCGTGAAGGAGCGGGCCGCGCTCGACGCCGCCTACGCGCGCGGCGACCGTCCGTGGGCCGTGTGGGAGCGGGACGGCGCGGGGGTGCGCGCGTGATCCGGCTCGGGGGCGGGCCCCTGGAGCGGATCGTCGCGGTGGGCGCGCACTGCGACGACCTCGCCATCGGCGCCGGCGGCACCCTGCTGACGGCCTGCCGCGCCCGCCCCGGCCTCCGCGTCGACGCGCTGGTGCTCTCCGGCGGCGGCGGTGAGCGGGAGCAGGAGGAGCGGGCCGCGCTCGCCGCCTTCTGCCCGGACGCCGAGCTGCGGCTGACCGTGCTCAAGCTGCCGGACGGGCGGGTGCCCGCGTACTGGGAGGAGGCCAAGACGGCCGTCGAGGAGCTGCGCGGCCGGACCGAGCCGGACCTCGTGCTCGCCCCGCGCACCGAGGACGCGCACCAGGACCACCGCTGCCTGGCCCGGCTGATGCCCAGCGCGTTCCGCGACCACCTCCTGCTCGGCTACGAGATCGTCAAGTGGGACGGCGACCTCGGCCGCCCGACGGCGTACCAGCCGCTGTCGCCGGGCATCGCCGAGGAGAAGGTGCGGCTGCTCCAGGAGCACTACCCCTCGCAGCGCCACCGCCCCTGGTACGACCGCGAGGCCTTCCTCGGCCTCGCCCGGATCCGCGGCATCGAATGCCACGCCCGCTATGCCGAGGCGTTCCACGTCACCAAACTCACTCTGAACCTGGGGGATTGAACCTTGCGCGTACTGCTGACCGGACACCAGGGCTACCTGGGCACCGTGATGGCCCCGGTGCTGACCGCCGCCGGACACGAGGTCGTCGGCCTGGACTCCGGCCTGTTCGCCGACTGCGTCCTCGGGCCGATGCCGGCCGACCCGCCGGGGACCCGAGTGGACCTGCGGGACGTGACGGCCGAGCACGTGGCCGGGGTGGACGCCGTCATCCACCTCGCCGCGCTCTCCAACGACCCGCTGGGCTCGCTGGCGCCCGAACTCACCTACGACATCAACCACCACGCCTCCGTCCGCCTCGCCCGGCTGGCCCGCGAGGCGGGGGTGCGGCGCTTCCTGTACGCGTCGACGTGCTCGGTCTACGGCGCCGCCGGCGGCGGCGAACTCGTGGGCGAAGAGGCCCCGTTGCGCCCGGTGACGCCGTACGCGGAGTCCAAGGTGCGGGTGGAGGACGACCTGCACGCACTCGCCGACGACGACTTCACCCCGGTGTACATGCGCAACGCCACCGCCTTCGGGTTCTCGCCCCGGCTGCGCGCGGACATCGTGCTGAACAACCTGGTGGGCCACGCGCTGCTGTCCGGCGAGGTGCTGGTCATGTCCGACGGCACGCCGTGGCGTCCGCTGGTGCACGCGGCCGACATCGCACGGGCCTTCACGGCCGCGCTGACCGCGCCGCGCGAGGCGGTGCACGACCGGGCGTTCAACATCGGCAGCGAGGTCAACAACGTCACCGTCGCCGAGATCGCCGACCAGGTCGCCGCGGCGGTGCCCGGCTCGAAGGTGGTCATCACCGGCGAGACCGGCGCCGATCCGCGCTCGTACCGGGTGGACTTCTCCCGGTTCCGGGCCGCGGTCCCGGGCTTCGACTGCGAGTGGACGGTGAAGCAGGGCGCCCTCGAACTCACCGACGCGTATCGGAAGTTCGGGCTGACCCGGGAGGACTTCGAGCGCCGCTGCACGCGCCTCGCGGTGCTGCGCGGGGCCTTTGAGGCGGGCACGGTCGACGACACCCTGCGGTGGCGCCGATGAACGCGCCGGGCGAGGAATCGGTGACGGCCGTCGGTGACGACATGTACGCCCTGGTGGAGCGGCTGTACCCGCTCTGCCGGAGCATCACCGGCGACGGGGTGCGCGAGACCCTGCGCATCGTCGGCGAGTACGTTCCGCTCCAGGTGCACGAGGTGCCGACCGGTACGCAGGTGCTGGACTGGACGGTCCCGCAGGAGTGGAACATCCGGGACGCGTACATCGCCGACGCCGACGGCCGGCGGGTCGTCGACTTCCGGGAGTCGAGCCTGCACGTGCTCGGCTACAGCGTGCCGGTGGCGGCGCGGATGCCGCTGTCGGAGCTGCGCGCCCATCTGCACACGCTGCCGGACCACCCCTCCTGGGTGCCGTACCGCACGAGTTACTACACGCCGACGTGGGGTTTCTGCCTGGCCCAGGACACCCTGGACGCGCTGCCGGAGGGCGAGTACGAGGTACGCGTCGACTCCACCCTCGCCGACGGCCACCTCACCTACGCCGAGCACGTGGTCCCCGGGCAGGTGCCGGACGAGGTGCTCGTCTCCTGCCACGTCTGCCACCCGTCGCTGGCCAACGACAACCTGGCCGGCATCGCCGTGGCGACCTACCTGGCCCGGGAGCTGGCGGAGCGGAAGCCCTACTACACCTACCGGTTCATCTTCGCGCCCGGCACCATCGGGGCGATCACCTGGCTGGCCCGCAACCGGGAACGGGTCGACCGCGTCAAGCACGGACTGGTGCTGGCCTGCGCGGGCGACCCGGGACAGCTCACGTACAAGCGGAGCCGGCGCGGTGACGCGGAGATCGACCGGGTGCTGACGCATGTGCTCCGCGCCTCCGAACGCCCGCACCGCATCACCGAGTTCACCCCGTACGGCTACGACGAGCGGCAGTACTGCTCCCCCGGCTTCGACCTCGGCGTGGGCTCGCTCACCCGGACCCCGTACGCGGGCTATCCGGAGTACCACACCTCGGCGGACGACCTGGACTTCGTCTCCCCGGCGGCGATGGCCGACACCCTCGCCGTGTGCCGGGAGGCGTTCGCCGTCCTGGACCGCAACCGGCGGTACGTCAACCTCAGTCCGTACGGCGAACCGCAGCTCGGGCGGCGGGGGTTGTACGGCTCGCTGGGCGGGCGGAGCGACGCCGAGCAGGCGCAGATGGCCATGCTCTGGGTGCTCAGCCTCGCCGACGGCGCGCACGCTCTGCTCGACGTCGCCGAGCGGGCCGGGCTGCCGTTCGACACCGTCGCCGACGCGGCCGATGCCCTGCACGGCGCCGGACTGCTCAAGGCGTGACACCGATGACCACGGAGGGGGAGCGCACGACGACACCGGCGGCGGGGCGGGCCGGGCCCGAGGGGGCACCCGCTCCCCCGTCCGCCCGGCGGTCCACCGGGCGGGCCGTCCTCGGCCGGCTCTCCTGGGGCCTGGCCGACCAGGCCGCCTCCAGCCTGAGCAACTTCGCGGTGGGCGTCTACGTGGCCCGCTCGCTGGGGCCGACGGCGTTCGGCGTGTTCAGCCTGGCCTGGGTGACGTACGGCGTGGTGCTCAGCGTCTCCCGCGGGGTGGCCACCGACCCGCTCGTGGTGCGGTTCAGCGGGGTGCCGGAGGAATCCTGGCGCGGGGCGGTGGCCCGGTCGACGGGGACCGCGCTCGGCGTCGGCACCGTCATCGGCGTGGCGTGTCTGGCGGCCGGACTCGGGCTCGGGGGCCGGGTGGGGCCCGCGTTCGCGTGCCTGGGCGTCGTCCTGCCAGGGCTGCTGCTCCAGGACGCCTGGCGGTACGCGTTCTTCGCGGCGGGCACCGGCCGCAAGGCGTTCGTCAACGACGTCGTGTGGGGCGTCGCGCTGATCCCCGCCCTGGTGGTGGCGGCCCGGGTGGGCAGTGTGGGCGGCTTCGTGCTCGCCTGGGGCGGCTCCGCCGCGGTGGCCGCCGGGTACGGCTGCCTCCAATCCGGCATCCGGCCCCGGCTCACCGGAATCCGCGCCTGGCTGCGCGCGCACCGGGACCTCGGCTACCGGTACCTGGTCGAGAACGTCGGCGTCAGCGGCGCGAGCCAACTGCGGGCGTACGGGCTCGGCGTGCTCGTCGGGGTCGGCGCGGTGGGCGTGGTCCGGGGCGCGGAGCTGCTGATGGGGCCGTTCATGGCCATTCTGATGGGGCTCTCGCTGGTCACCGTCGCGGAGGCGGCACGGGTACTGCGGCGGGCCCCGCACCGGCTCGGCAGGTTCTGCCTGCTGCTCGGCGGCGGGCAGGCCGTCGCCGCGCTGCTGTGGGGCGGGGCGCTGCTGCTGATGCCGGACCGGGCCGGCGAGCTCGTCCTCGGTGACGTCTGGAGCTCCGCCTCGGCGCTGATCGTGCCGGTCACGCTGGGTGTCGCGGGCTCCGGTCTGGGCACCGGCGCGGCGGCCGGGCTGCGGGCGCTCGCCGCGGCCCGGCGCAGTCTGCGCTGCCAGCTGTTCGCCTCCGTCTGCTACGTGGGCGGCGGGCTCGGCGGGGCGGCCTGGGGCGGCACGGTCGGCTCCGCGTGGGGCGTCGCCGCCGCGACGCTCCTCGCCTCGGCCGTGTGGTGGCTGCAACTGCGGTCCGCCCTGCGCGAGCGGCACCACCCGTCCCCTTCCCGAAGCGATCCAGAAGTGAGCCAGCCGTGAGCCCTGAAGTGAGGACCCCATGACCGCGCAACCCAGGCTGAGCATCGGCCTGCCCGTGTACAACGGCGAGGAGTACCTGGCCGAGTCGCTCGACGCCCTGCTCGGCCAGACCTACGAGGACTTCGAGCTGGTGATCTCCGACAACGCCTCGACCGACGGCACGGAGGAGATCTGCCGCCGGTACGCCGCGAAGGATTCCCGCATCCGGTACCTCCGGCTGCCCCGCAACATCGGCGCCGCCCCGAACCACAACCACGTCTTCACCGAGTGCCGGGGCGAACTGTTCAAATGGGCCTCGCACGACGATCTGTACGCCCGTGACCTGCTGCGGGCCTGCGTCGAGGCGCTGGACGAGCACCCCGAGGTGATCCTCGCCCACTCCGGGCAGGCGGTCATCGACGGCGACGGCCACGTGAAGGTGCCGTACGCGTACACGCTCGCCACCGACTCCCCGCACGCACCGGAACGCTTCCGCAGTCTGCTGTTCGAGCCCGGCGGCGACGACTTCTACGGCGTCATGCGGGCCGACGTGCTGCGCCGGGTGAAGCCGCACGACAGCTACCACCACGCGGACCGCACGTTCGTCGCCGAGATCACCCTGCACGGGCCGTTCCACCAGGTGCCCGAGCTGCTGTACTTCCGCCGCGACCACCCCACGCGCGCGGAGCGGGCCAACCCCTCCAAGCGGTCCCGGTGCGTCAACCTGGACCCGCGCCGGGCGGGCTGGCTGCACCCGACGCCCCGGCTGCTCGCCGAGTACGTGTGGGGGTTCGTCTCGGCGGTGCGGCGGGCACCGCTGTCCCCGGCCGACCGTCGCGCCTGCTACCGCCACCTGGCGGCATGGATGGCGAGCCGGGCGCGGCCGGGGGCGGGCGAACGGGTCGAGGACCGCGCCCCCGACGTGCCGGACCGGCTCGCGGTCTCCGTCGACTCGCTGGTCGCGGGGCGCGAGGGCCGTGTGCCGCGCGCGGAGGGGCACGCGTGAGGGCCGTCCGCCCCGTCCGCGTCGGGGTGTTCGGGCTGCTCGGCTCCGGCAACCTCGGCAACGACGGGTCGCTGGAGGCCGTCCTCGGGTATCTGCGCACCGCGCACCCGGAGGCGGTGGTGGACGCGCTGTGCGGCGGGCCCGAGACCGTCACCGCCCGGTACGGCATCCCGGCGACGCGGCTGCACTGGTACCGCGGGGAGTACCGGACCGCGTCCCGGGCGGGCGCGATCGCCGGGAAGGGGCTCGGCAAGGTCGTCGACGCCTTCCGCACGGCCGCCTGGGTGCGCCGGCACGACGTGGTGATCGTGCCGGGCATGGGCGTGCTGGAGGCCACGCTGCCGCTGCGGCCGTGGGGGTTCCCGTACGCGCTGTTCCTGCTGTGCGCGAGCGGCCGGCTGCTCGGTACGCGGGTCGCGCTGGCCGGGGTGGGCGCCGCCCCGATCGGCAGCCGGGCGACCCGGGCCCTGGTGCGCCGGTCGGCGCGGCTGGCCGCGTACCGCTCGTACCGCGACGAGCAGTCCCGCGAGGCGATGCGGGCGATGGGCGTGGACACGGCGGGCGACGAGGTCTGCCCGGACCTCGCCTTCGCCCTGCCGGCGCCGAAGACGCGTTCGGCACCCCCCGGCCACGTGTGCGTCGGCGTCATGGACTTCCACGGGAGCGACGACGACCGCGACCGGGCCGAGGAGATCCACCGGCGCTACCTCGACGGCACGACCCGCTTCGTCCGGGCGCTGGCCGAGGAGGGCAGGCCGGTGCGGCTGCTCACCGGCGACGCGTGCGACGCGTCCGTGGTCGCCGCGATCCTCGACGCGGTGGACTCGCCGCTGGTCACCGCCTCCCCGGCGGCCTCGCTCGCCGAGCTGATGGCGGAGACGGCGGCGGCCGACGCCGTGGTGGCGACCCGCTACCACAACCTGGTCTGCGCGCTGCGGACCGGTACGCCGACGCTCGCCCTGGGCTATGCGGCGAAGAGCGACGCGCTCATGGACCGGATGGGCCTCGGCGCGTACTGCCACCCGGCCCGCGAGGTCGACGCCGACCGGCTGCTCGCGCAGTTCCGCGAGCTGGAGAAGCGGGCGCCGGAGCTGCGGCGGACCCTGGCCGAGCGGAACGACACGGTGGCTCGCCAACTCGCGCGCCAGTGGGCCACGTTGACGGCCGCCCTGTTCCCGGAAGCCCCTGGAACACCTGAGAATCCGCGAACCCCGCAGGAGGCCTTGTGAAGGCGACCGAAGTCCCGGCGATCGCCGGGGCGTTCCTGTTCGAACCGACCCCGTACGCCGACGAACGCGGCTTCTTCTGCCGCACCTTCGACGCCGACGTGGTCCGCTCGGTCGGGCTCGACCCGGACGCCTTCGTCCAGGACAGCCTGTCCCGCTCGGCCGGGGGCGTGGTGCGCGGGATGCATCTGCGCGCGGGCGCCGGCGAGGCCAAGCTGGTGCGCTGCTCCTACGGGAGGGTCTTCGACGTCGTCGTCGATCTGCGCCCCAACTCGCCGACGTACCTGGGCCGGGCGTTCCTCGACCTGTCCGGCGACACGCAGCGCACCGTGTACATCCCGGCGGGCTGCGCGCACGGCTTCCAGGCGCTGACCGACACCGCCGACACGTCGTACCGCATCGACCGCCCGCACGACCCGTCCGAGGACGTGACGATCCGCTTCGACGACCCCGAACTCGCCATCCCCTGGCCGCTGCCGGTCACGTCGGTGTCCGCGCGGGACCGGGAGGCGCCGAGCCTGGCCGAGGTACGCAAGCAGCTGGAGAAGTGAGGCCGCGGTGACCACCGAAGACTTCGAACTGCCCCGCTCCCGGCAGGCCAACGCGCGACTGCACGCGATGGTCCCCGGCGGCGCGCACACCTACGCCAAGGGCGACGACCAGTATCCCGAGGGCCTGGCCCCGGTCATCAGCCACGGCCGCGGCGCCCATGTCTGGGACGTCGACGGCAACCGGTACGTCGAGTACGGCTCCGGGCTGCGCTCGGTCAGCCTCGGCCACGCCCATCCGCGCGTGACGGAGGCGGTGCGGCGCGAACTGGACCGGGGCAGCAACTTCGCCCGCCCCTCGGTGGTCGAACTGGCGGCCGCGGAACGCTTCCTGGCGACGGTGCCGACGGCCGAGATGGTGAAGTTCGCGAAGAACGGCTCCGACGCCACCACGGCCGCGGTGCGGCTCGCCCGCGCCGTCACGGGCCGCGCGCGGGTGGCGGTCTGCGCCGACCACCCCTTCTTCTCCGTCGACGACTGGTTCATCGGTACGACGCCGATGTCCGCGGGGATTCCGGCGGCGACCACCGAGCTGACCGTGTCCTTCCCGTACGGCGACCTGACCGCCACGGAGGAGCTGCTCACCCGGTACGAGGGCGAGATCGCCTGCCTGATCCTGGAACCGGCGGCGGCGAGCGAGCCGCCGCCCGGCTATCTGGCGGGGCTGCGCGCGCTGGCCGACCGGCACGGCTGCGTGCTCGTCTTCGACGAGATGATCACCGGGTTCCGCTGGTCGGAGGCGGGCGCCCAGGGGCTGTACGGCGTCACGCCCGACCTTTCCACGTTCGGCAAGGCGCTGGGCAACGGCTTCGCCGTCTCGGCGCTGGCCGGGCGCCGGGAGCTGATGGAGCGGGGCGGGCTGCGGCACTCCGGTGAGCGGGTGTTCCTGCTCTCCACGACGCACGGGGCGGAGACGCATTCCCTGGCGGCGGCGATGGCCGTGCAGGTGACGTATGCCGAGGAGGGGGTCACCGCGCGGTTGCACGCGCTGGGCGAGCGGCTGGCCGCGGGGGTGCGGGAGGCTGCGGCCGGCATGGGGGTCGGCGACCACGTCCTCGTGCGGGGGCGGGCCAGCAACCTCGTCTTCGCGACGCTCGACGAGAGTGGGCGGCCGTCGCAGCCGTACCGGACGCTGTTCCTGCGGCGGCTGCTGGCGGGCGGCGTCCTGGCGCCGTCCTTCGTGGTGAGCGCGGCGCTCACGGAGGCGGACATCGACCACACGGTGGAGGTCGTCTCCCAGGCCTGCGCGGTCTACCGCAAGGCGCTGGACGCGGGCGACCCCACGCCGTGGCTCGGCGGCCGCCCGGTGAGGCCGGTGTTCCGCCACCGGGCGTAAGGCGGCTTCTTTCGCCCCCGCCGCCCCTACCCGTCCCATCCCCGGGGGCTCCGCCCCCGGACCCCCGCACGGGGCTCCGCCCCGTTTCGCGCAGTTCCCCGCGCCCCTGTCAGGGGCGCGGGGAACTGCGCGACCAGCCCCCACCCACCCGCACTCCCCACTCAACCCCACCCACCCGAGCTCTCCCGGGGTCCAAGGGGCGGAGCCCCTTGTGAGGACGGGAAGGGTAGGGGCGGCGGGGGCGAAGAACCCAGTCGGTCGGCCGACGCATCGATCAGCCACGCCGTGACCGGCGTCAGCGCCAGCGCCGTACACCAACCAGCCACCGTGTCCGTCGCGTAATGGGCCCCCAGGGCCACCTCCGCCCAGCCCATCACCGCACCGGCCACCACGGACGCGGCCAGTACGAGGAGCGTGCCGGCCGCCCTGCCGAGGCCGAGCCGGCCGACGGCGAGCAGCCCCACCGCGACGGCGACCGTCGCGGCGAACCCGGTGTGTCCACTCGGACAGGACAGGTTGCCGTCACCGTGGATCGTCCGCCCCACCACATGCTTGAGCACCGTCGTCACGCCTACGGTCACCACGGGCGCGACCACCACGAACACCGCCGCCCGCACCCACCGCCACCGCCACAGACACCCCGCCACGAGCAGCCCGACGACCCCCACCGCCCCCACCGGCTCTCCCAGGAAGTCCACGGCCAGCGCGATCCCCCGCCACACCCCCCGCACGCTGTCCGCGGTCGGCGGCACGGCCCACCTGTCCACCCGCCCCGGCCCACCGTCCCCCGCGTACCGCACCCCGAGCACGAGCACCACGAGCGCGGCGAGCCCGGCGACCGCTCCGAGCCACGGGCGCAGGGACGCAGGCAGCAGGCGCATGGGGCAAGCATGCCCCAACTTCCCATTTCCGCGCAGCCGTTGACGTCGTCAGGAGGAGGTATCTCAAGCAGAGGCGTCAGGCGAACACCGACAGCAGCAGCGCCATCAGCAGCCCGCACACGCTCACGATGGTCTGAATGGTGGTGTGCGACTTCGTCGCCTGCCCGAGCGTCATCCCGAAGGACTCCTTGACCAGCCAGAACCCGGCGTGGTTCACGTAGTTGAGGCCGATCGAGCCGGCGCCGATGGCCACGACGAGCAGCGAGGTGTGCAGGCTGCCGCCGTCCTGCGCGAGCGGGGCGAGGATGCCCGTCGCCGCGACGATGCCCACCGTGGCGGAGCCGGTGGAGAAGGACAGCAGCAGCGCCAGCAGCCAGCCCAGCACGATCAGGTTGATGTGCAGGCCGGAAGCGGCGGACTCGATGGCCTCGCCGATCCCGGAGTCCTTCAGGACCTGGTTGAACGCACCGCCGCCCGCGATGATCAGCAGGATGCCCGCGACGGCCTTCAGGCTGTCGGTGAGCGCGGAGCGGATCTCCTCGGTGGGCAGACCGCTGCGGTAGCCGAGCGCGAACAGGGCGAAGAGGAAGCCGGCCAGCATGGCGATCACCGGCTCGCCGGTGAAGACCAGGGCGTGGCGCACCTGGCTCGACTCGTCGAACGCGAGCTCCGCGACCGTGCGCAGCAGCATCAGGACGACGGGCACGAGCACCGCGGCGAGGGCCCAGCCGGTACGCACTCCGTTCTTCGGCGCCACGGCGTCCGCGGCGGTGTCCTGGTCACCGTCCTCGCTCCCGGCGAACTTGGCGATCAGCTCCGGATCGGGCCGTACGTCAAGGCGCGGGGCGATCCACCGGCCGTACACCGGCCCCGCGACGATGATCGTGGGTATCGCGCAGACCAGTCCGACGCCGATGCTCAGGCCGAGGTTGGCGTGCAGTCCCTCCACCGCGACCAGCGGGCCGGGGTGCGGGGCCACCATGCCGTGCAGGGTGGCCAGCGCGCCGATCGCGGGCGCGGCCAGATACACGTACGGGGACCCGTCGTACCCGTGCGTGCGCTCCAGGCGCCGGGCCACGCTGAAGATCAGCGGGAGCAGCACGATGAGGCCGATCTCGAAGAACATCGGGATGCCGATGACGAAGGCGGCGCCGGTCACGTACCAGGGCAGCGCGCGGGGGCTCGCGCGGTCGACGATCGCCCGGGCGATCCGGTCCGTGGCACCGGACGCGGACAGCAGCCGGCCGAGCATGGCGCCGAAGGCGAGGGTGACGCCGACGTCGCCGAGGATGCCGCCGGCGCCCTCCTCCAGGGACTCGGCGATCTTCTCCACCGGCTGTCCCGCCGCCAGGGCGACGCCGACGGAGACGGTCATCAGGGCGATGAAGGGGTGGAACCGGAGCCGCGAGTTGATCAGCACGATCAGTGCGGCGATGGCCGCGGCCAGGATGAGCAGCAGGGTCCACGTGTGCCCCGTCACAGCGCGCCGCCCGGCCGGCCGTGGGTGCCCGTGGGCAGGGGTGCGGGGGTGAGTGTTCTCGTCATTGAAGAACTCCTGGTAGGCGGCTCGCTTCGTACCGGCGGGAAGCTATCGGCCGGGCGCGGCGCGGCTCCAGATTGTGCGCGTAACCCGTGAAACCGCTGTTCCGCGCGTTTCGCGCGTTCTGTGCACGGCCTGGCCTGCCGTCCGTCGGGTTACTGTCGGGCGGGTGAGGATGGTCGAATCGCCGGGTGGTGGACGGGCCGGCCGGGGCCGGTTCGGCAGGGTGCGGCTGCGCACCCAGGTGCTGCTCCTGCAGTGCGCGGTGGTCGCGGTCACGCTCGCCGCCGCGTTCGCCGCCATCGCCTACTCCAACGAGCACCGGCTCGACCGCGAGTACCAGCACCGCGCGCTGGCGGTGGCGCGGACGGTGGCCTCCGAGCCGTCGGTGCGCAGCGGTGCCGCCGCGTACTCCGCGGCCAACGACCGGCCGGGCGGCGGCGCGGCGCACACCGCGCGGGCCACGCTGGCCGCCGGTCCGGTGCAGACGGTGGCCGAGGCGGTGCGGGTCAGGACCGGGTTCCTGTTCGTCGTCGTCACGGACGACCGGGGCATCCGGCTGGCCCACCCCGAGCGGGCGCAGCTCGGACGGGAGGTGAGCACCGATCCGTCCTCCGCGCTCTCCGGGCACGAGGTGCTGGCCCGGCACCGGGCCCACCTCGGTGACGAGGTGGTCGCGAAGGTGCCCGTGTACGCGCCGGGTTCGACGACGAAGGTGGTCGGCGAGGCGAACGCGGGGCTCGCGGTGTCCGCCGTGCGGGCGCAGTTCCTGCGTGTCCTGCTGGGCGGACTGGGCTGGCTGACGGTGGCGCTGCTGCTCGGTGTCGCCGCGTCCGCGCTGCTGGCCCGCCGGTGGAAGCGGCTCACCCTCGGCCTCGAACCGGAGGAGCTGGCCGGGCTGGTCCAGGAGCAGGAGGCGGTGCTGCACGGCATCGGCGAGGGGGTCCTCGCGCTGGACACCGACGGCCGGGTCGCGGTCGTCAACGACGAGGCGCGCCGGCTGCTCGCGCCGGACATCGCCCCCGGCACGCACCTGGACGACCTGGGGCTGACCCCCCGGGTCGCCGAGGCGGTGCGCAGCCCCGCGCCGGGGCCGGTGATGGCGGCCGTCGGCGAGCGGGTGCTGGTGCTGTCCTGCCGCCGGGTGCGCCGGGACGGGCGCGAGCTGGGCACCCTGCTGACGGTCAAGGACCGCACCGACGTGGAGTCCCTGACCCGTCAGCTCGACGCGGTGCAGGCGATGGGCTCGGCGCTGCGGGCGCAGCGGCACGAGTTCGCCAACCGGCTGCACGTGGTCTCCGCGCTGGCCCGCGGCGGGCATCTCGCGGAGACCACCGAGTACATCGACACGATCCTCGGCACCGGCGGGCTGGGCGAGGCCCTGCCGGGTCTGGACGCGGTCCGCGACCCGTATCTGCGCGCCTTCCTGTCGGCGAAGGCCGCGCAGGCGCGGGAGAGCGGGGTGACCCTGGTGATCGGGGGCGCCACCTGGGTCGAGGGCACCCTGGCCGCCCCCGTGGACGTCACCACGGTGTGCGGCAACCTCGTCGACAACGCGATCGACGCCGCCCGCCACGGGCAGCGCACGGCGGCCCTGGTCGAGGTGGAACTGATGACCGAGGACACCACCCTGCTGATCACCGTCGCCGACACGGGCGACGGCGTCTCCCTCTCCCCACCGGAGGACGCCTTCCGCGAGGGCGTCTCCACCAAGGACCACAGCCCGGTCCTCGGCGGCCGGGGCATAGGCCTCGCCCTGTCCCGCCAGATCGCCCGCTCCCGGGGCGGAGAGATCCACCTCGCGGAACCCGGCGGCCCACCGGACGGCCCTGCGGCCGGACAGCCGCACAGGGCCACCGCGGAGGCCGTCGTCCGTGGCGGGGCCGTGTTCGTCGCCCGGTTGCCCGGGGTCATGGAGGTGCGGGTGTGAGCGATCGTCCGACGTACAGGGTGCTCGTCGTCGACGACGACTTCCGCGTCGCCGGTGTGCACGCGAGCCTCGTCGCGGGTGTGCCCGGCTTCGTCGTGGCCGGTACGGCGCACACCGCCGCCGCGGCGAGGGAGGCCGCGGCGCCCGTCGACCTCGCGCTGGTCGACGTCTACCTGCCCGACGGCTCCGGGTTGGACCTGCTGCGCGACCTGGACTGCGACGCGTTCGTGCTCAGCGCGGCCGCCGAGGGCCCGGCGGTGCGCCGCGCGCTGTCGGCGGGGGCGCTGGCGTATCTCGTCAAACCGTTCCCGCCGGAACTGCTCGCGGAGAAGCTGCGCGGTTACGCCCGCTTCCGGCGGCTGACGGAGGCCGAGTCCATGGACCAGGACGCCGTCGAGAGCGCGTACGCCGCCCTGCGGGAGACCGCGCCCCGCCGCCCCACCGTGCGCACGGTGACGGGCGACGCGGTCCTCGCGGCCGTCCGCGACTCCCCCACCCCGCTCTCCGCCGGCCAGGTCGGCGAGCTGATCGGCGTCTCCCGCGCCACCGCCCAGCGCTACCTCGCCTCCCTCGTCTCCGCGCATCTGCTCCGCATGAGCCTGCGCTACGGGACGACGGGGCGGCCGGAGCAGGAGTACCGGGTGCCGTGACCGCCGGGCAGGTCCGGCGCCCGGCCCACGGTCACCGCGCCGCGGAACGGATCCGCGGAGACCGTCGCCATCGTGTCGAGCGCCCCGTCGGGGACCGGCAGCAGATGCGCGTCGACCCAGGTGTCCCCCGCCGGCGTGTGCGCCCACGGGTCCTCGATGACGACGGCGCCGGGCACGGTGCCGTGGCACAGCACCCAGTGCGGCACGTCGAAGCCCTGCATCCCGGCGAGGGAGATCAGGAGGAGGACGTGTTCGCCCCGGTCGAGCGCGGCCCGGATCGCGGTCAGGGGGAAGGGGGCCGTGTCGACCGGGACGCCGAGTTCTGCCGCCCGCGTGCGTGACGTGCGCTGGAGCAGGGCACGCCACTCCCGCTCCTGTGGCGGGAGGTGGTCGAGGAGGACGGGGCGGTCCGTGTCGAGGTGGACGGTGACGGGGACCGACGGCCACGCCCGGCGTACGGCGACGCCCAGTCCGACGGGTTCGCAGGAGGGGAAGTTGGTCGCCTCGCGCCACAGCGTCAGCTCCGCCTCGCGGTCCAGCGCCGCCCCCGGCAGCGTCCCGGCGTGCGCCGCCGCGACCAGGGCGGTGACGGCGCCGCACGTGAAGTGCGTGGTCTGCCGGTAGTACGGAGGCTCCGGCGGCTCCGCCACCGTGCCGCCGTCGTCCAGCCGGCGCACGTACCCCGCGTCGGGTCCGGCCGCGTGGCCGGCCGGGGTGAGCGGCGGGCGCAGCGGGGTGAAGCCGGCGGCGGCGGCGTCCTCGGGACGCGCCGTCCACCCCTCCCACTTGACCTGCGCGAGCCCTCGGCCGCGTGCGTGGGCGACGACGGCGTCCACGACCGCCGGCACGTCACCGACGGCGTCGACGATCTTCACGTACGCCGTGTGCGGGCGCGCGGTCACGAGCGCGGCGCCCGCCCACTCCGCGCCGTCGTCCCCGGAGACGGCCACGAGGCGGGGGACGTGGTGGGAGCGGTCGGCCGTGTGCCAGCGCTCGGGCACCGCGTGGCGTCCGAGCCGTTTCAGCAGCTCCGGTGACGTGTCGTGCGTGAACGGGACGACAGTGCTTCGCACGGGTGTTCCTTTCCGGGTGGCCTGGCTCCTGAGCGGGGCGCGCGGCCTCATGCCCGGGACCTCCGCAGCATCCACACGAAGTACGGCGCCCCGACCAGCGCGATCATCAGCCCCGCCGGGATCTGCGCGGGTGCGACGAGCGTGCGGCCGAGCGCGTCGGCCACGCAGACCAGCACCGCGCCGAGCAGCATCGCGACCGGGATCGCACGGCCGTGCCGGGCGCCCACCAGGGACCGGGCGAGATGCGGGGCGACGAGCCCCACGAACCCGACGACGCCGACGGCGACGACACTGAGCGCCGCGAGCACCGCGGCGACGCCCAGCGCGGTCAGCCGGGTGCGCTCGACCCGGACGCCGACGAGGCGCGGGGTGTCCTCGTCGACCGCGAGCAGGTCGAGCCGCTCGCGCATGCCGAGCAGCACGGGCAGCGCGAGCGCCAGGGCCACCGCGACGGGGACGACGTCGGACAGCGTGCGGCCGTACGTCGTACCGGAGAGCCAGGTGAAGATGCGGGGCGTGTTGTACGGGTCGGCGCGCAGCAGCAGGAAGGTGGTGACGGAGCTGAGCCCGTACCCGCAGCCGATGCCGATCAGGACGAACCGGTCGGGCAGGAAGCCACCGCGCCAGGACAGCACGGTGATCACGGCGAACGTCGCGAGCGCCGCCGCGACCGCGACCGTGATGAGCACCGGCCGGCCGCCGGGCAGCCCGGACGTGACGACGCTCGCCGCCCCAAGACCGGCGCCCGCCGTGATGCTGAGCACCCCGGGCTCCGCCAGCGGGTTGCGCACCGCGCCCTGCACGGCGCACCCGGCCAGCCCGAGCGCGGCCCCGGCGAGGACGGCGGCGGCCACGCGCGGTACCCGGTCGTCGAGCGCCTGCCCGATCAGTTCCGGGGCCCCGCCCCGGGCCCACAGCAGGAGGTCCCCGGTCCGCAGCCACAGGCTCCCCGCGAGGACCGCGACGAGGGCCGCCGCGATCAGCAGGGCCGCTCCGCCGCCCACGACGAGGAGGTACGCGCGGCGTGAGGCCGCGAGGATCCGCGTGTGCGACGCCGTCGGGGCCCGGCCCGTGTCGCGCAGGCGCAGCGCGAGGACGACGATGACGACGGAGCCGAGCAGCGCGGTCGGCACACCGGTGGGGATGGCGGCGGCCCCGTCCGCGCCCTGCACGGCGCGCAGTACCGCGTCCGCGAGCAGGATGAGCAGCGCGCCGAGCAGCCCGGCCGCGGGCACCGCGTACAGGTGCCGGCGCAGCGCCCGTACGCGCCCCGCGAGCAGCCGGGCCAGGACGGGCGCGCCGAGGCCGACGAAGGAGATCGGGCCCGCGAGGGTGACCGCCGTGCTGGTCAGGAGTACCGCGCAGAGCACGGCCGTCACGCGGGTGCTGCGGATCGGCACGCCGAGGCCAAAGGCGGCGTCGTCGCCCAGGCCCATCACGTCCAGCCGCCGGGACAGCGCCAGGGCCAGGCACAGCACCACGGCGACGAGCGGCCAGGCGCGGACGGAGGCGTCGATGTTCAGCTGCGCCAGCGAACCGCTCCCCCAGGCGAACAGGCCGGTCGTGTTCTGGTCGAACAGGATGAGGAGCGCCCCGGTCGCCGCGTCCAGGGCCATCGCCGTCGCCGATCCGGCGAGGACGAGCCGGGTGCCCGTGGTGCCCGCGGCACGGCCCGTGAGGAGCAGTACGAGCGCCGCCGCGACCAGCCCGCCGGCGAAGGCGACGGCGCCCGACGCCCACAGCGGGACGGTGAGGCCGAAGGCCGCGACGAGGGTGAGGGTGAAGTAGGCGCCGGCCGTGACCGCGAGGGTGTCGGGCGAGGCGAGGGCGTTGCGGGTGACGGACTGGAGCAGCGTTCCGGCGGCGCCGAGCGCGAACCCGACGGCCACCCCGGCGAGCAGCCGCGGCAGCCGCGAGCCGATGAGGATCTCGGCGACCGGCGCCCCGCCGCCCTGCTCCCGTTCCCCGGTGAGGTACCGCACCAGGTCGCGGACGCCGACCTCCGACGTGCCCTGCGTCAGGTGCCACATGCCGACGACGGCGACGACGAGGACGAGGCCGGTGAGGACGGCCGCCCCGCCGGGCCCGCCCCCGCGCTCGGCGCGCGGCGGCGGGGTCCCGCCGGAGGGCGGGGCCGGCGGGGTGCGGACGTCCGACGGGGTGCTCGTCTGCGGGGAGGCGCTCACTTCTTGTCGAGCACGTCGACGTACGCGTCGATCGCCTGCTCGCAGGAGCGCGGACCGCCGGCGCCCCAGACACGCGCCGGGAAGGAGTGGGCGCGGCCGTCCTTCACGGCCGGGAGGGTCTTCCAGATCGGGTTCTTCTTCAGCGCGGCGACATAGCCGCCGGCTCCTTCGTCGTTGGCGTAGAAGAGGTTGGCGTCGCCCACCGCGGTGAGTCCCTCGACGTCGGTCTGGGCGAGTCCGTAGGAGGGGTCGACGCCGCCGTCGCCGTGGTCCTTGTTGACGGCGTCGGTCCATGCCGGCTTCATGCCGAGTTCCTTGCCGATCTCGGTGAACAGGGCACCGTCGCTGTAGGGGCGGACGGTGAGGTTGCCGCCCTCGAGCCAGCCGTCGAAGAACAGGAAGTCCCTGGTGGGCAGGTCGGCGTCGGTGACTTGCTGCTTGGCGGTGGCGAGGTGCTGGTCGAATTCCTCGAGCACCTGGTTCGCGCGCGCGGTGCGGCCGGTCGCCTTGCCGATCATGCTGAAGACGTCCCGCATGTTGCCGATCGGGTCGTCCGGGTCCGCGCCCTTGGTGGCCAGCACGGGGATGCCCCGCTTCTCCAGCTTCTTGAGCGTCTCGTCGTCGTCCTTGAACGCCTCCACGACGACGAGGTCGGGCTTGGCCGCGTAGAGGGTGTCGAGGTCGGGCTCCTCACGGGTGCCGATGTCGGTCACGCCC
The DNA here is from genome assembly GCF_036226765.1 of Streptomyces sp. NBC_00670. Taxonomy (NCBI): domain Bacteria; kingdom Bacillati; phylum Actinomycetota; class Actinomycetes; order Kitasatosporales; family Streptomycetaceae; genus Streptomyces; species Streptomyces sp. NBC_00670. Next base: position 5,701,618 of record NZ_CP109017.1, on the reverse strand, counting down.
TCGGGCAGCGTCTCGGCGCTGACCCAGGTGCGGTACCCCTTGGCGTCGGACACGGCGGTGGGGGTGACGCACAGGGTCAGCGCGTCCTCGACCTGCTGCCACTCCAGGACCGCGATCCGCCGGGCGGGCTTGTCCAGGTGCACCGTGCGGCCCACGCCGTCCGTGAGCGTGACCGGCCCCGTGGAGGTGGCCGTGGTGTCCGAGGCGCAGTCCTTCGACGCGGGCGAGGCGCTCGCCCCGCTGTCCGCCGCGGCCTCGGCCTTGTCGACGTCGGTCGTGCCGCAGGCCGTCGCGGCGAGGAGTGCGAGCCCGGTGGTGGCGGAGGCCGCCAGGCGGCGGGCGCGGTTCATGAGGGTCCTCTTTCTGCGCTGTGCTGTGGTGTTGCCGTGGTGTGCGGGGCGGCAGAGGGCAGCACCGTGCACGTCGAGCACCAAGTAAGGGTTACCTAACTCGACGAAGGCTATATTCCGCTCGGCGGGTCGACAATCAGGAGTTCTCGACACGCGATACGGGATTCCGGACACCGTCTCGGGTCGCATCGGAGAATGCGCCCGGCGTGGTCCCCATGACCCGTCGGAAGGCGGCGATGAAGGTGCTGGGCTGCGCGTAGCCGAGCGCCTCGGAGACCGTCGTCACGTCGAACCCCTCGGAGAGGAGCGTCAACGCCCGGTGGACGCGCAGCATCTGCCGCCACTGCGCGAAGGAGAGCCCCGTCGCGGTCCGGAACGCGCGGGTGACCGTACGGTCGCTGATCCCCAGGAACAGCGCCCACTCCTCCAGCGAGCGGCCGTCGGCGGGATCGTCCAGCAGGGCTTCGGCGATCGCGTCGATCCGGGGGTCGTTGGGCAGGTGCAGGGCGAACTGCCGCTCGGCGGGCCGGAGTACGTCGAACACGACCGCCTCGGCCCGCGCCCGGGCGGCCTCGTCGAGGTCGGTGCGGGAGAGGTGGGTGAGCAGCGACTCGAGCAACGGCGTCATCGCGATCGCCCTGGGCTCGCCGAAGGCGAACGGCGTGCGGTCGGGCGCGAAGAAGGCGTCGTGGAACCGCGCCCCCGCGGTCGCCCGGCCCCCGTGCACGACTCCGGCGGGCATCCACAGCCCGTGCCCCTCGGACACGGTGAAGACGCGGTCCCGCACACGGGAGGTCAGCGTCCCTCCGCGCACCCAGACGAGTTCGTGCAGGACGTGCGAGTGCGGCGCCCACTCGGTGGGCACGCGGGGGATCCGGAACCCGGCGGTGATGACGGCCGGGGCCGCCGTCCGTTCCGGCACCTCCGCGGCCCGCCGCACCACGGTCCCCGCCTCCCGCCGCCACATCCCGGGGCTCGCTTCACCGGGGGACGACGGAACCATGCGAAGGAGTCTATCGGGGACAGAACCGGCGCCGGGGCGACGGTCACGCACGCCGGCACCGTGCGATCGCCGCGCCGGTCCGGGTGGGCCGGTGCGGGGGGGGCTGCCCGCACCGCGCCGGCACGGCCGTCGTACGCTGCGTCGGTGATCCGGCGGGCAGGGCGACCGGCCGCACCCGGGGGTCCGACGGAACCGGCCCCCGTGCCCACCGGGAAGGGAACAGCGACGATGACGAGCGACGACGACCCGGTGCTCGACGATCCGGTGGGCCGCTCGCTCGACGGCCGGCACGCGCGCTTCGCCCGCCGACTGGGCCGGGCCGCCACCTACACCCCGGACGTGGCGACCTTCTCCTCCGTCTGCACGGACCCGAGCGCGAAGGACTGGGCCGACCTCGCCGAACTGCTCGGCCCCGGCGCCTTCGCCGACATGTTCAACTGCCCGGCCCTCCCGCCGTCGGACTGGGAGCCGGTCTTCCGCCTCGACGGCCGCCGCATGCTCTGGCACGGCGGCGACCACCTCGACCTCCCGGCCCCCGGCCCCGACGTGGTCGAACTGGGCCCGGAGAACACCCCCGAGATGCTCGCCCTGGTGTCGCGCACCGAACCCGGCCCCTTCTGGCCCCGCACCCGCGAACTCGGCACCTACCTGGGCGTCCGCGTGGACGGCACCCTGGTGGCGATGGCCGGAGAACGCCTGCGCCCGCCGGGCTGGACGGAGATCAGCGCCGTCTGCACCGCCCCCGAGGCCCGCGGCCGCGGCCACGCCGCCCGCCTCGTCACCACGCTCGCCGCCCGCGTCCTGGCCCGCGGCGACCGCCCCTTCCTGCACGTGGCCGAACGCAACACGGGCGCGCGCGCACTGTACGAACGCCTCGGGTTCAAGACCCACGGCCAGGTCACCTTCCGGGGGTTCCGCACCCCCGGCGCACACTGACGGACGAAGGAGCACCCACATGACGCAGACGCTCACCCCCATCCCCACCGCCGACCTGGTCGACCAGTACGGCGGCGCACTGCGCGTCTGCGACCTGCAGTTCCGCCAGTTCGGCGCGCACCGCGGCTTCGCGGGCCGGGTCCGCACCGTGTCCTGCCACGAGGACAACGGCCTGCTCCGCGACCTGGTCCACTCCCCCGGCGAGGGCGCCGTCCTCGTCGTCGACGGGGGCGGCTCCCTGCGCACGGCCCTGGTCGGCGACCTCCTCGCCGGCGCCGCCCAGGACAACGGCTGGGCCGGCCTCATCCTGCACGGCGCCGTCCGCGACACCGTCGCCCTCTCCGAACTGCGCCTCGGCATCAAGGCGTTGGGCACCATCCCGCGCAAGAGCGCCAAGGCCTCGTTCGGCACCGTCGACACCCCCGTCACCTTCGGCGGCCTCACCTTCCACCCCGGCGACACCCTCCACGCCGACGACGACGGCATCGTCCTCCTTCCCTAGGGCGAAGTCCCGCCCCGGGACCGGGCCTTGGCGGGCTCGGCGATTCGGCCACCGTCGGCCCGGCTGCCGGTCCCGCAGCCGCACGGGGCGACACCCCGCAGCCCCCGGCGCGCGGGCGGCGGCGGGGTTGCCGATACGGCCGAAATACGTGTGTTCGAAAGCCCCGTCCGCTCGTTGAGCCGTGGGAACGGGAGCTGCCGTACCGCCGTCAGGGGGGCCACGTTGACTTCGGCCAGGACACCAGCACCCGCGGGAGGCCCGCGGTGAAGAAGATCTTCGGACGCGTGCGGATGGCCGAACCGGAGGTCTCGGACGCCGAGCGGGAACTGTTCGGCGGTCCGCTGCGCTACGACATGGGCTGGTCCGAACACGAGAGCGCCTGGCTCGACCTGACGATGATGTCGGCGCTGCGCTCCATGCCGAGGCTGGTGGGGGCGACCCTGCGGATGGCGTGGCAGGCGGATCGCCGCGCGCTGCTGACGGTCGCCCTCTGCGAGATCGGACAGGGGCTCGCCGCGGCGGTCGGACTGCTCGCGGTCAACGCCGTCATGCACGCGCTGCTCGGCTCCGGCACCCCCGGGCAGCGGCTGCACGCGGTCCTGCCCGGGCTGTTCGCCGCCGCCGGGGCCGCCGTCGTCAACTCGGGCCTGGCCGGCTGGTCCACCTCGCGGGCGGGCCGGCTGGAGCCGCTGGTGGAGCGGATCGCGACCACCCAGTACCTGGCCGCCGCCGCGTCGGTCGAGCTGGAGGCCATCGAGGACCCGGAGTTCCGGCGGCTCATCGACATCGCCCAGTACGGCGCGAGTTCCGCCCGCCGCATGATCGGCGCCTGCGTGGCCGCGCTGAACGGAACCATCTCCCTGATCTCCACGGCCGGCGTGCTCACCCTGCTGCACCCCGTGCTCCTGCCGATGCTCGTCCTGATCGCGGCGCCGCGCGGCTGGGGCGCGATGCGCGTGGCGCAGGAACGGTACGTGTCGATGATGAACTGGGTCGAGCACGTGCGGGCCGGCCGCCTCCTCGGCAACCTGCTCACCGAGCGCACCGCAGCCCAGGAGGTGCGCCTGCACGCCGTCGGGCCGTTCCTGCTCAGCCGGTACGAGCGGATGGCCGAGAGCGCCGAGGCGGAGCAGGAACGACTGGCCGCCGGCAAGGCCGTCACCGAGTGGGTGGCCGCCGCGCTCTCCGGCCTCGCCATGGCGGCGACGTACGCGGCCATGTTCGCGCTGATCATGAGCGGGCACATGAGCCTGGCCGTGGCCGGGACGGCCGTCGTCGCCGTCCGGTCCGGCTCGGCGGGCCTGGGGTCGCTGGTGATGAACGTGAACCAGCTGCACGAGGAGTCCCTCTACGTCCGCGACCACTCCCGGTTCCTGGACGAGGCGGCACGCCGCACGATCCCCGGCGGGGGCGATCCCGTCCCGGTACGGGTGGAGAGGGTCGTCCTCGACGGGGTCGGCTACCGCTATCCGGACCGGGAGACCCCCGCCCTGGAGGACGTGTCCCTGACGCTGCCCATGGGCTCGGTCACCGCCGTGGTCGGCGAGAACGGCTCCGGCAAAAGCACGCTGATGAAGGTGGTGTCGGGGCTGCTGCTGCCGCAGAGCGGGACCGTGCGGTGGGGGTCGTGCGACCTCGCCGCCCTGGACCGCTTCGAGGTCTTCGAGCGCGTCTCCCTGCTCACCCAGGACTTCGAACGCTGGCCCGTGACGGCGGCGTTGAACATCCGGATCGGCCGTCCCGCCCGGCCGGCCGGACCGGAGGACCTCCAGCCGTCGGTGGACTACGCGAGCGCCGGACCGGTCATCGCGAAACTCCCCGACGGCCTGGGCAGCCTGCTGGCGCGGATGTTCCGCGGCGCGAGCGAGCTGTCCGGCGGCGAGTGGCAGAAGATCGGGCTGGCCCGGACCCACTGGCGCAGCTCCACCTCCGACGCCGACGGGGTGCTGCTGGTGGACGAGCCGACCTCCGCCCTCGACCCGGAGGCCGAGATCGCCGCGTTCGACCGCATCCGCCGGCTGGCCGCCCCGAACCGGGCCGTCGTCCTGGTCACCCACCGCATGTCCGGCGTCCGTCACGCCGACCGCATCTACGTCCTGCACCGCGGACGGCTCGTCGAACAGGGCAGCCACGACGAACTCATGGCCGCCCGGGGCCGCTACGCCGCGATGTTCGCCGCCCAGGCCGCCCAGTACGCCCCCACACCCACGGTCCCCGGCCCCGCCTCATCCGCCTCGCCCGTCTCCCCTGCCGTCGCCGACCCCGCGTGACCTGTCGTCACCGGGCCGGCCCGGCGGGTGGTGCGGAGCCCGTGGGGAGGACGTGGTCGACGGCTTCGCGTGGCGCGGGGTGTACCGACCTGGCCGAACGGATCGCGCTCACGCGCGGTGCGCCGGTGGCGCCCCACCCTCCCGCGAGGGTCGCTCGGGCAGGGGCCGGGGACGGACCGCGTGTTTCATCACGATGGTCGAGTTCAGGCTGCGTACCCCCGGCAGATGGATGAGCACGGACTCGTAGAGCTGCTGGTACGACGACAGATCGGCCGTGACCACGCGGATCAAGTAGTCCGGTTCGCCGAAGAGACGCTGGGCCTCGATCACCTCGGGGACCTCGGCCAGGGCCGTATCGAATGCGGTCACCGCGTCGGGGCGGCTGAGCGTGGCGAAGACCAGGACCTCGAACCCGAATCCCACCGCTGCGGCGTCGACCACCGCGCGGTAGCCCCGGATGACCCCGGCCGCCTCCAGTTCCCGGACACGTCGCTGACAGCGGGAGACGCTGAGCCGGACCTTGTCGGCCAGATCGGTGAGCGTGATGCGTCCCTCGGCTTGCAGCAGGGCAAGAATCCTGCGATCCATCGCATCCATGCGCGGAATCTTAGCCACTCAACGCGGATGGCGGGCAAAACTCACAAACACTTTGCCCAGTGTTGTGGCTAGCATCCAGCCATGGCAACCGATCCCCTCCGCGCTGACCGGAAACGACGGGCCGTTCCCGCCACAACCACCGGATCGGCTTTCGACACCGTCATCGACCGCAAGAACAGCAACTCCATGAAGTGGGCCTCCGCCCGGCAGTTCCTGACCGCCGACGAGGTCGCGGCCGACCCGCTGCCGATGTGGGTCGCCGACACCGATTTCAAGGCTCCCCAGGTCGTCATCGACGCGCTCCACCAGGCCGTGGACCACGGCGTCTTCGGATACCCCGGTGGCGCGACGGACAGTTACCTCGATGCCGTGACCGGCTGGCAGGCCAGGCGGTTCGGCTGGGAGGTGCCCCGGGAGTGGGTGATGCAGACCGCCGGCATCATCACCACGCTCAAGACGGCCGTGCAGGCGTTCTCCGCGCCGGGTGACTCGGTCCTGATCCAGCCGCCGGTCTACGCCCACTTCCACGACGACGTGCTGCTCAACGGCCGCCACCTCGCGCTCGCACCGCTGGTACGGACCGACGACGGCTACCGCTTCGACGCCCGGACGTTCGAGGCGGCCATCCGTCCCGACACCAAACTGTTCATCCTCAGCCACCCCCACAACCCCACCGGCAACGTGTGGAGCGAGGAGGAACTGCGGACCATGGGCGAGATCTGCACCCGTCGCGGCGTCCTGGTCGTCTCCGACGAGATCCACCAGGACCTCCTCATGAACCCGGAGAAGAAGCACATCCCGTTCGCCTCCCTCGGCGAGGAGTTCGCGCGCAACAGCATCACCTGCACCGCACCCAGCAAGACGTTCAACCTCCCGGGCCTGCAGAGCGCCAACGTCTTCGTTCCCGACCCCCGGCTGCGCGCGGAACTGGCCCGCCAGTACGACCGCAACATGTTCCCGCTGGTCAACGTGCTCGGCATGGTGGCGGCCGAGGCCGCCTACGCGCACGGCGAACCCTGGCTGGAGGAGATGCTCACCTACCTGCGCGGCAACCACGCCCACTTCGCCCAGTCGGTCAACTCCGCCACTGCCAAGGTGCGGGTCCTGCGCGCCGACTCCCTCTACCTGGCATGGATGGACTGCCGGGGGCTGGGGATGGACGCCGCGTCACTCGACAAGTTCATGCTCACCAAGGCGCGGCTGTGGCTGGACAAGGGCCAGAAGTTCGGCGCCGAGGGCCACGGCTACATGCGGGTGAACCTGGGCTGCCCCCGCTCCACGGTCGACGAGGCCGTCGACCGGCTGCTCACGGCCGTCGACAACCTCTGAACACCGCACGGGCAGCAAGGCGACGGCGGAGCCGCTCCACCGCGCCGTGCCCGGCGTCGGCCATACAGAGCGGTGATGGGGGCATTCGGCTTCGTCTCCTACCGGCTCGCGGTGCGGCTCCCTACAGTGGCGGCGGTGCGCCGCCACCGGCCGCGCCGTCCGAGGCACGCGGAGCTCCCTCCGCCGTGACCCGGACCCCACAGACCGGACCGGACGTCCGAAGGAGAGCCGTGCACGAACTGCAGGCGCTGTTGCGTGAGTATGACCGTGCCCGCGGTTACACCGACGAGCTGTGGCGGGACCTCACGCCGGACGAGGTGGTCTGGCGCCCGCGCGAGGACTTCAGCGCCATCGGCTGGCACCTCGGGCACCAGGCGCACGTCGCCCACTTCATGATCCGCAACCTCACGGCCGCCGAGCCCAGCCCGGACCCGGAACTGGACGGACTCATGGACTCGGCCAACCCGGAGAAGTTCCGCGGCGCCCTCCCGACGGTGGAGCGGCTCGCGGCCTTCCGGGACACCGTCGCCGACCGGGTGCACGCCCGCATCGGTGACATCGCGGCCGGGAAGGTCGGCGCTCCCACCCAGATGACCGTCGTCGCGACACATCTGCTGACCGCTCTGATCAACCACGAGTACCAGCACGACCAGTGGATCGGCGAGGTCCGCGCCGAACACCTCGGACACGCCCTGCCCACCGACCCGGACTCCGACCATGTGCGCCGTATCGACGGCTACCTGTGCCTGCACCCCTATGCGTGACATGCGCGGCTGCGGGCGGCCCGGCACCTACCGGACGTGACGTGACGTGTCGTCGGTTCTTCTCCGGCTCCGTGCGATGGCCTCGGTGACGAGCTCCGCGCGAGCGCGGCGCGGTCTTCTCGCCCTGCTGTCGCTGCTCGTCGTGCTGAGCGCGTGGGCATGCGGAACACGCGCTTTCGACGCGGGCGCGGGGCTGCCGGGTCCCCGGACGGTGACCGCCTCGGCGGATGCGGTGGCCCAGGGACCGGTCCATGCGACCGCCACGGTGCGACCGGGCTCCTCCCGGTGCGATACGCCCAGCACACCGGCCCCGTGCAGGAAGGTGCTCCTCGCTCAGCCGGACGCACGCCTCCCGGAGACGACGGAGCCGGTGGCCCGGACGGCCGCCGTGACCGCCACCGGGCTCGAGACGGTCTCGGCCGACCTGTGCCGGGACGTGGCGACGTCGGGACTCTCCCCGCCGGCGGGTCGGGCCGTAGCCGACCGGATGCGGATCTAGGCCGGAGGCTCGCGCGTTCTCACGCGTCGCGCGCCGACCGGCCGTCATTCGGTCACGGCCCGGCGCACGGCCACAGCGCTGTGCGCCCACCGCTGTCCGTCACCCGCACACCGAGCACGAGGTCGTCTCCGTCATGCCGTCTTCCTCCCTCGTCGGCGGCGTCCTCTTCATCCTGCTCGGCGTGGTCTTCCTGCTGTTCGACGGCACGGCGGCGCTCCCCTCCCCGGTCAGCGTCGAGACCCGGGCGAGGCTGGAGGAGCGCGTCGCACGTCTCGGCAGCGCCGTACCGGACCGCGTCCTCCTGCTCGTCCTGGCCGCGGCCGCCGCGCTCACCGCCGTCGTCCTCCTGGCACGCCGGGACGGCCCCCGGCCGGAATCCCGTGCAGGGACGGCTCCCGGCCGCAATCCCGTGCCGAACGATCCCGGCACGGTCTCTGACCCCGGGCCGTCCCTCCCGCACGCCCTTCTCCCCACTCGACACCCCCACTCAACCGACCCGCCGAGGAGCGCCGACACGTGAGCACGCCACAGGACACAGCCCCGACGCCGTGGCAGGAGCAGGCCCGAGTGCGCGCGGTGCAGAAGCGCACGGTCCGGGTCCTGTCCGCGGCGCAGATCGTCGGCGGGGTCGGGGTGGGCGTCTCGGTGTCGGTCGGCCCCCTGCTCGCGGAGTCCGTGGCCCAGAGCGAGACCTACGCCGGTCTGGCGCGCACGGCGACCACGGCGGGCGCCGCCCTGGTCGGCATACCGCTCGCTCTCCTCGCCCAACGGCGCGGCCGCCGGACCTCTCTCGGAGCGGGATGGCTCGTCGCCGCAGCCGGCGGGGGTCTGCTCATCGCCTCGGCGGTGAACGGGTCGATCCCTCTGCTGATCGTGGGCATGCTGCTGTTCGGCGTCGGCAGCGCCACCAACCAGCAGAGCCGCTACGCCGCCGCGGACCTGGCCGCGCCGCACCGGCGGGCCCAGGCGCTGTCCATCGTGCTGTGGTCCACGACGATCGGCTCGGTGATCGGGCCCAACCTCGCCGATCCCGGTGCCGCCGTGGCGTCGGCTCTGCACCTTCCGCGCCTGGCGGGGGCGTTCGTCCTGGCCACCGTGTGCACGGCAGCGGCATCGGCTCTGCTGTGGGGCCTGCTGCGTCCCGACCCGCTCACGCTGTCCCGCCGCCACCAGGACGCCGACACACCCGGGGAAGAGGACGCGGTCATCCCGGCGGCCCGAGCCGAGGCCGCCGTGCGGAAGAAGGATTCGCCCCACGGGATGGTGCGTGCGGGCCTGCGGCACCTTCGCCGCACACCGCACGCGGCCTTCGCGTTCGTGACCATCGTCGTGGCCCAGACGGTCATGGCGGCGGTCATGACGATGACCCCGGTCAGCATGTCCGAGCACGGCCATGGGCTCACCGTCGTCGGCGTCACCATAAGCGGTCATCTGCTGGGCATGTACGCGTTCTCACCGCTCGTCGGCCGGCTCTCCGACCGGATCGGCCACCTGGCGACCATCGTGGCCGGGCAGGCGGTGTTCCTCGTGTCCGCCGCGCTGTCGGGCCTGGGCCGCGACTCGGTCGGCACGATGATGGCAGGGCTGTTCCTCCTGGGACTGGGCTGGTCCTTCAGCCTGGTGGCCGGCTCGGCCCTGCTCAGCGAGAGCACGCCCGCCGCACTGCGGCCCGGCGTACAGGGCACCACGGACACCGCGATGAACGTCGTCGCGGCCGTGGGCGCCGGCCTCGCCGGGCCCCTGACGGGCTGGGCCGGCTTCGGCGTGCTGAACGCCGTCGCCGCCGTCCTGGTCCTGCCTGTGCTCGCCTGCTGGGCGGTCCTCGTGCGCGCACGCTGAACCGGCCACGGGCGTCGGCGTCCGGAGGGCACCGCGTCCGCGGGCGGCCGGCGTGCCTTCGCCCGGAGGCGTGCGGCCCGGACACGGCCGATGGCCCGGTAGCAGGAGGCGGCCGGCCCGCGAAGGCCCCGGGCGCCCCCGCGTGGGAGAGCCGCCGCACTGTACCTGCCCGCGCCGAAGAGCACGGAGCCGGGGCGCCGGCCGCGTGCCGTCCGGGTCAGCCCAGGGGGAGGCCGCGGCCGTGGGCCGCCGAGGACAGGACGGCGCGGGCCGCCCGCTCGCCGGAGTGCAGAGCGCCCTCGATGTGCCCTGCGTGGTCGGTGGCCGTCTCGGTCGAGGCCCAGTGCAGCCGGCCGTCGAGGAACGGCCGCCGGTAGAGGTCGTGGCCGAAGACGGAGTAGTCGCCGAGTGCGTGCACGGAACGCGGGGCCGTCCAGGTCTCGCGGCTCCAGTCCTGCACATACACGGCCTCGGGTGCGGCCGCGGCGGGCCCGAAGCACGCACCGAGTTGTGCGGCCACCGCGTCCTCGAAGCCCGGCCGGACGGTCCGGGCGTGCGCGAAGCCGAAGAGCGCCGCGGGACGCCCGTCGGCGCCGGACATGTCGTGGATCTCCTGGAGCGGACCGACCCTGCTGAAGGCCGCGCCGGCCAGTCCGTCCTCGCGCCAGAAGGCGGTGGCGTAGCGGGCGACGACCTTGGCGACGGCCCCCATCCACACCGGAGTGGAGCGGGCCAGGCGGACGAGGTCGTCGGGCAGGGCGCCGGCGAAGCCGATGCGCTCCAGCGCCAGCGCGGGTGGTACGGCCAGGACGACCTGTGCGGCGCGGAAGGCCCGCTCCGGCGTGTGGACGTCGACTCCGTGCGCACCGGCGGGGCGGATCTCGGTGACGGGCGTGTCCAGCAGTACGGCGTCCGGGGGCAGGCTCGTCGCGAGTGCCGAGGTGAGCTGCTGCGCCCCGGTCGCGAAGCGGTAGGACGGGACGTCGATCATGTTGCCGGGATACCGGTGGGACCCCGACCGGTCGTGCAGGACGGCGTCCCCTGCCAGGTGCTGGTCGAAGACCTCGGCTCCGGCCCGGGCGGCCAGCGCGGCGACCCGCCGCTCCCCCGGCCAGAACCAGGTGGCCCCCAGATCCAGGGCGCCGCCGTCGACGGCCTCGCTGAGCAGCCGGCCGCCGACCCGTGTCCGTGCCTCCAGGCACAGGACCTCGTGCCCGGCCTCGTGCAGTACGGTCGCGGCGGTCAGCCCGGCCGCGCCGGCGCCGACCACGATGACGTCATGAGTGCCGCTGCTGAGCATGGCGGGTTCCCTTCGGGACGGTGGAGGACCGCCCGGCACGCTGCCTGCGCGACGGGGGCGAAAAGGTCCTGCGAGGTCAGGACACCTGGGACGGGTCCAGCACGATACGGAACCGGGGTGCCGCGGAGCGCAGGCGCGCGACGGCCGCGCCGGCCTCTCGCAGCGGCATCCGCTCGATCATGGGCCGGACTCCGTTGGTGACGGCGAAGGCCATGGCCTCCTCCGTGTCCCGCGCGCTGCCGGTCAGGTGCCCGGTCACGCTCACTCCCTGACCGACCAGCAGGCCTACCGGGAGGCACAGGGCGCCGTCGTCCACGCCCACCAGCGTCAGCCGGCCGTGCGGCCGCAGGCCGGTGACCAGTTCGCCCAGCGCGTCGGTGGTGGAGGCGGTGCAGACGATGTGGTCGACGCCGCCGAGGGCCGCGAGGGCCGCACCGGGGGCCTCGCGCGTGCTGTCGACGTAGTGCCGGGCGCCGAGACCGCGCGCCAGTTCCTCGCGGTCGGCGCCGCGGGCGACCGCGACCGTCTCGTGTCCGAGCTTCGCCGCGAACTGCACGGCGAGGTGCCCCAGCCCACCCAGTCCGAACACGGCGACCCTGCCCCCGGTGCGCGTACCGGCCCTGCGGAGGGCGTTGAAGGTGGTCACGCCCGCGCAGCCGAAGACCGCCGCGTCGAAGAGGTCCAGGCCGTCGGGGACGCGCGCCGGCGCGTCCGCCGGCACGGTGATGCTCTGTGCCCAGCCACCCGGGTAGGACACCCCGGGCACCTGTCGCTCGGGGCAGTGCACGACGTCACCGTCCCGGCAGAAGGCGCAGTGCCCGCAGCTGCCGCCGAACCAGCCGACGGCCACCCGCTCGCCGACCGTCCAGCCCCGCACCCGGTCGCCGACCTCGGCGATGACGCCGGCGACCTCGTGTCCGGGCGTCACGGGGGCGTCCGGGCCTGCCTTCGGGGCCCTGGCCGTGCCGATGTCGGCGTGGCACACGCCACTGGCCCGGACGGAGATACGGACCTGATGGCCCTGCACCGGGGCAGTGTCGACGGCGGACGCGGCCAACGGCCCGTCCGGCTCGGTCACGACCATGGCGACGACGGGATCGGGCACAGTGCACTTCCTGGGGGCACGCGGGTGAATGTTATAAGGGTGAATGATGACCAGGTCATCGGCGGCCCACGGTAAACGGGGGTGAGTCGCAGCGGTAGGCGACTTCGGCGAATGAGGCGATAAGCGATGGCTATGACGGAACGACTGAACGCCGAAGGTCTCCGCTACGCGCAGGCGGTCGCCGAGACACGTTCCTTCAGCGCGGCGGCGCGGGCGTACGGCGTCACCCAGCCGGCCCTGTCCAACGGCATCGCGAAACTGGAGGAACGGCTCGGGGGCAAACTCTTCGACCGCTCCCCTCGCGGCGTGACACAGACCACCTTCGGCAGCCAGGTCCTGCCGCTCATCGAGCGCGCGGTCACCGCCCTGGACGCCGTCACCGCGGAAGCCCGGCGGCTCACCCAACCGGACGACCGGAAGATCCGTATGGGTGTCTCACCGCTCATCGGGCCGCACCTGGTGGGCCGCGCGTTCGACGCCGTCCGCGACCTGCCCACGCCCCGCGACCTCGTTCTGCGCGAGGCCAACATGCAGGATCTGCGCGACGGGCTGCAGGCCGGACGACTCGACCTGATCCTGATCCCGGCCGTGACCGCGATGCCGCGCTTCGAGCATCGGGTCATCGATGTCGAGCCCGTCGTCATCGTCGGCACGGACGCCGACGACGGCACCTCACTGGAACTCACCGAGGCCGGGAACCAACAGTTCATCCTCGTGCCGGAAGCCTGCGGGCTGACCACGTTCACCACCCAGCTCTTCCATGCGAACGAGGTACCGCTGCACACCTATCCCGGGGAAGCGGCCAGCTACCGGGTCCTGGAGGAATGGGCCGCTCTCGGCCTGGGCTCGGCCGTGCTTCCCCAGTCCCGGCTCACTTCGCCGGCTGTCCCGCACCGCCCACTGCTGAACGCGGGCCGGGAGGTGCAGATCTCCTTCGAGGCCGTATGGAACCCGGAATCGGCCCTGCACACGGACCTCACCTCGCTCGTCCAGCGGCTCGGCGCCTCCAGCGGTTCCTGGACGGCACCGCCGGCGCCACCGGCGAGGAACTCCTGATCCGGGACGAGGGCGTCCAGGTGCTCCACGGCTTCCGGCCGGTGGCGGACGCCCGCGCGTACCTGGACAGCGATGTTCCTCTCCCCAGTGGTGACGCCGTACGGCGACCGCCGAGCGCAGTGGAGCGGCCCCCGCGCAGGTCCGGGCGGCGACGCCCCGAGCCTGGCTTCGGGCGCTTCCCTTCCCTCCGGACACTCCGCGCATCCTGCTCCTCCTTGGCCACCACGCACCGGGCCTTCCTCCGTACGCGGCCTCGCGAACCGCCGAGGACGGCCGCCGGGTCGGGGCCGTCCTCGCTCCCTCGCAGGCGCGGCGGTCAGGCGTCGACGCCTTCGACGATGAGGACGCGGTAGTCGGCGGCCTGGTGGCGGTGCGGAAGCGCGGCCTGGTACTGCTCGCTGTGGTACCAGGCGAGCGCTGCCTCCCTGGTGGGGAAGCGGTTGATCAGCACGCCCTCGGCCGGGGGGCCTTCGAGCACGTCGATCCGGCCGTAGGCGGCCAGCGGGGTGATGTCGTGCCCGGCGCGGGCGGCGCGGGCTCCCGCCGTGTAGACCTCCAGTTCCGCGGCGTCGCGCAGGTGCTCGCGGATCATCACCACGTAGGCGCTCACTTGGCGCTCCCGTTCGTGACCGTCTTGACCAGGACGTCCGCGGCGGGGCCGGAGGAGGCCGGGTTCTGGCCGGTGATGAGCAGTCCGTCGGTGACGACGTTCTCGCCGTAGTCGGCGACCTTGGTGTACCGGGCACCGCGGGCGAGCATGTCGTCCTCCAGCAGGAAGGGCATCACCTCGGCCGCCTTCCCCTTCGCGCCGGCCTCCTGGAGGCCCTTGATGGCGAGGATGATCTCCTCCTCGGTGTCGGTGAAGCCGGTCACCAGGCGACCCGCGACGGCGAGGCTGCCGTCGGGGGTACGTACGTGCCGCAGCGCGACGGGGGCGTGGCACACCAGCGCCACCGGCTTGGTCTGCGCGAGGAACTGCTCCAGGAGGCCGATCGAGACCGGATCGTCGGCGAGGTCCCAGACCGGGCCGTGTCCGCCCGGGTAGAAGACGGTGTCGAAGTCGGCTGCCGAGACCTCGTCGAGGCGCACGGTCGAGTCCAACTGCGCCTGCGTTTCCAGGTCTTCCTCGAAACGCCGGGTGAGGTCCGTCTGGAAGTCGGGCTTGGCGCTCGTGGGATCCAGGGGCGGGCGGCCGCCCTTGGGCGAAGCGAGGGTGACGTCCCAGCCCGCCTCCTTGAACCGGTAGTAGGGGGCGGCCAGTTCCTCCAGCCAGAACCCGGTCCGCCGACCGGTGTCACCGAGGCGGTCGTGCGAGGTCAGGACCATCAGAATCTTCGTCATGTCGCTTTCCTTCCGAGTGTTTTCCCGCTCGAGAAGAAAGTAGACCAGTCGTCTATGACTCGTCAAGTAGACCGGTCGGACCAGTTGAGCGAAGTGACGGGAGAGGTACGCACGAGCTGCAACAGCAACAGCGAGAGCGCGGGGGTGCGCTCAAGATGTGTCCGTGGCCCCGTCCAACAGTGCCGCCGCCAGCGTGCGGGCGTGCGCCAGCCGGCGGCCATCGCCCTCCAGGCCGGCCCGCACCATCGCGCCCTCCAGCAGGAAGGACAGGTGCTCGGCCAGCGCGCCGACCTCTTCGGGGCGTTCGAGCAGCAATTGCCCGAGGTGGCCGACGATCAGTTCCTCGACGGCCTCCTTGTGGCGGCGTACGACGTCACGCCCGGCGTCCCCGGCGGGCAGCTCGGCCGCCGCGTTGAGCATGCCGCAGCCACGGAACCCGGTCTCCCGGGCGTCCTCCGCGCAGTCGGCGTAGGCGTCGAAGACGGCCAAGACCGCCTCGCGGGGCCCCGCCGCCCCCTCCAGCCGTGTGCGGTACGTCGCGAGCCACTTCTCGTGCCGGGCATTGAGATAGGCCCTGACCAGCTCGGCCTTGGAGGAGAAGTTGTTGTACAGACTCGTCTTGGCCACGCCGGCTTCGGCGATGACCGTGTCGATCCCGGTGGCGGTCACACCGTCGGCATAGAAGCGGCGTGCGGCGGCCGCCAGCAGACGCTCCCGGGCCGGCCGTCGCCTACCGACCGCGGCCGCTCCCGTCTTGATCTCGCTCATCCCACGCTTCCCGATCTCGATGGGCGGACGCCATGGCGCCCCACTCCCCTTAAATGAACAGACCTGTACAGTTTAGCTCCGGAGACCGACCTACCCAGCCAGGAGCCGACCGCATGCACTTCCTGCCCAGTGACCTGATCGTCGACGGGGTCCGCATCGCCTACCGCGACCGCGGCGAGGGCGAGCCCGTGGTGTTCATCCACGGCACCCCCTCGCACTCCTACGAGTGGCGGAACGTCGTGCCGCACATCGAGGCCACCGGTCACCGCTCCCTCACCTACGACCTGCTGGGCTACGGACGGTCCGAGCGGCCAGTGGACCGCGACACCTCGGTCGCCGCCCAGACGGACCTGCTGGGAAGCCTCCTCGATGCCCTGGGCATCGAACAGGCCGCTGTCGTCGCCCACGACATCGGCGGCGCCATCGGTCAGCGGTTCGCCATCGCCCATCCCGAGCGGGTGCGGCGACTGATGATCATCGACACGGTCAGCTATGACTCATGGCCCTCCGAGACCTGGCAGAACATCATCGATGAGCGGCTGGAGGACCACATGCGGCTGCCGCAGGAGACGTTCGACGCCCTGCTCACCCGGCAGCTGGAGATGACGGTGTCCGACGGCGCGGCGACGATGACCGGCGATGTCCTCGAGGCGTACCTGGCACCCCATCGGTCGGCACTGGGACGCGTCTCCTTCTTCGAGCACCAGGTGCGGCACTACGACTCCCGGTACACCGAGGAGATCACCGGCCAACTCACCTGCCTGACCATGCCGGTCCGTGTCCTCTGGGGCGAACGCGACCAGTGGCAGTCTCTGTCCTACGCACAGCGGCTCGCTGAAGACATCCCCCGCGCCCGTCTCACCGTCATCCCCGGGGCCGGACACTTCGTGATGGAGGACGCGCCCGAGCGCGTCACGGAGGAGATCCTCGACTTCCTCGCAGAGCAGGACCGACTGCCGCAGGGGCAGCAGCGGTAGCGCGGCAGTGACGGCTGCGTCGATGTTCCCAAGCCGGGGACCGGGCGGCCAGGATCCTTCCGGCGGTCATGGGCGAAGCCACAGACGGATCACTGCCGTGGTGACGGTGCCGTGGAAAACGCAGGCCGTTCGTCGCAACGAGCGACGACCGCCTGGGAGCTGTTCGCCCTGTCGCCGCCGGCGCGACCGGGCCGTGTCCGGGGCCGTCCGTGTGATCCCGAACGGTCAGAGCGTGACGGCGCGCAGTGCGATCAGGGCGATGGCGATCAGGGTGAGGACGATCGCCGGGGAGGCGCCCTTGTGGTCACGGACGCGCAGGTGGGAGGCGACCGCACCGGCGAAATAGAGCGCCAGGCCGACAGCCGCGGCGATCCCGAGCGCCCTCCACCAGACGCCGACGACGAGACCCGCCGCGCCGGACAGCTGAGCGGCGACCAGGAGCGGCAGCATGCCCTCGGGGACACCGAGAGAGGCCATCTGGCCGGTGATGTGCTGTGTCCGCATGGACTTGGCGCCGGCCGACGCGACCAGCACTGTCGTCATGAGGACGGCAACGACAATGTATGTAATGAGCATGGCAATACCTCGGCTGCATGTCGGACCGGATGAACACCCGGTGGGGCCCGTCGGACACGGCCGACATTAGGCAGCCGTCAGGTACCTGAAGGTAACCTTCGACTCATGAGCTTCCGTCCCGGCAACGCCTTCCTCGCCGACTGTCCCGCCCTCCTGGCCATCGAACTCCTCGCCAGCAAGTGGGCCGTGGTCACACTCTTCGCGTTGACCGAGGGTCCCTTGCGCCATGGTGAGCTGGTCGAGCTGAGCGGCGGCATCTCGCGCAAAGTGCTGACCCAGACGCTGCGCCGGCTGCAGGACAACGGGCTTGTCGAGCGGCGCGCGTACGCCGAGGCGCCGCCGCGCGTGGAGTACGGCCTGACCGAACTCGGGCGCACCCTGGAGGAGCCGATCAGGATGCTCACCGCCTGGGCCAGGGATCACGGCGAGACCATCGCCGACTTGCAGGAGGTCGCCGGGAGGAAGGCCGCAGCCAAGGGGGAGACCGCAGAGGTCACCGACAGTGGTGCCCCGCGGTGACGTCCCGCTCGCCCGCCAGCCGCACCACACGCATTCGGCCCGGCGGGTGCGGCTGGGCACCCGCCGGGCCGAATGCGCGTGGTGTCACAGATGGAGGAGGTGCCGGGTCATGGCCGCCGCGGTGTCGAGCGGTGCGAGACTGCGATGGATCTTGGCCATGACACTCGCGCCGAGCCACATGTCGTAGAGCGCCTGGGCCATCTCACCCGGATCACCGTCGACCGTGATCGACCCGTCCTCCACACCGTCGGCGAGAGTGCGCCCGAGGCGCTCGACGATCGCGTCCGTACCTTCCTTCAGGGCCAGCCGCATCGCCTCCGACAGGTCGGCAACCTCCGCCCCGAGTTTCACCGCGAGGCACTTGCCTTCGCACTCGTCGAAGCTCTGCGTCTCCCGCCACTGCTGCCAGTACGCCATCAGCCGCTCGACGGCCGGCCTGCCCGGCTGGGTGACGATGCGGTCCATGTCCGCGAGGTACTCGGCGAAATAGTCCCGCAGGAGCGCTTCACCGAAAGCGTCCTTCGAGGGGAAATAGTGATAGAAGGAACCCTTCGGGACGCCCGCCGTCGCGAGCACCTCGTTGATGCCGACACCGGAGTAGCCCTTGTGGGCCACGATGCGTCGGGCCACCCCGAGGATGTTCGAACGGGTGTCGGTACTGCGCGTAGCTACTGCCATGACAGCAGACTAACAGTAGATTAGACTAGTCGTCTACCGGTGTCTCAGGGCATTTCACTGCTCGAGGAAGGCGAGGAGCGCCTCGTTGACCTCGGCGGTGTGGGTGAAGAGCAGCCCGTGCGGCGCACCGTCGATCTCCACGTACCGGGCCGTGGGCAGCGCCTTGGCGAAGCGTCGGCCAGTGGCGTCGACGGGGAGCGTGCGGTCGGCGGTGCCGTGGACGATCAGTGCGGGGACGTCGATGCGGGGGATGTCCGCACGGAAGTCGGTGGGCCAGGTGAGCGGCGCGGCGGCCGAGGCGATGGCCCCGGAGCCGGCGGCGACGTTCCACGCGTTGCGGACGGCCTCTTCGCTGACGCGGGTGCCGAGGTTCTCGTCGAGGTTGAAGAAGTCGTCGTAGAAGCCGGTGAAGAAGGCGTAGCGGTCCTTCTTGACGGCGTCGGAGACGCCCTGGAAGAAGGAGCGGGGGGCCGCGCCGTCCGGGTTGTCGTCGGTGATCTCCAGGAACGGCTCGAGAGACGCCAGGAAGACGGCCTTGGCGATCCGCGCGGATCCGTAGGTGGACAGGTAACGGGCGACCTCGCCGGTACCCATCGAGAAGCCGACCAGGACCGCGTCGCTCAGGTCGAGGGTTTCCAGCAGAGTGTGCAGGTCGGCCGCGAAGGTGTCGTAGTCGTAACCGGTGGAGGGCCGGCTGGACCTGCCGAAGCCGCGCCGGTCGTAGGTGATGACCCGGTAGCCGGCCTCCAGCAGGGCCGCCGTCTGCCCTTCCCAGGAGTCGCCGTCCAGCGGGTAGCCGTGGATGAGCACGACCGGCTGACCGGCACCCTGGTCCGTGTAGTGCAGTTCGATGTCCGTGCTGTTCTCGGTGCCGACCTTGATACGACCCATGACGTCCGCCTTTCCAGGGGCTGTGGTGTCTCTGCGACCCTTTATATACGACCGGTCTACTGGAATCAAGGTGCCTCCTGTCGGCCGGGGCGGCGGCGGGGCCATCCGGCGGGAGGGCCTGTGTGCCGGCCGTCGCCGCCGACTCCGGCCGCGCCCGCGCCCTCGGTCTTCTCCGGTGGCGCGTTCGTCCCGGCGTCCCGGCCCGCCCGACGCCCCGCGGACACCGCGCCGCTGGAGCACGTCTGGGGGACGACGCGGACGGTGGCCCTGCCGCCGGGAACCGGTTCGTACGGTGATGCGGCCAGGAATCAGGCGGACCTGGTGCCCGACCGGGCGAGGAACGTCATGGCCATGGCGATCACTGCCACTGCGGATCCGGCGATCAGGACGGCGGCGGGAGCCACCAGCGCGCCCAGCGTCTGCACGAGGACG
This sequence comes from Streptomyces sp. NBC_00670, assembly GCF_036226765.1. Lineage (NCBI taxonomy): Bacteria > Bacillati > Actinomycetota > Actinomycetes > Kitasatosporales > Streptomycetaceae > Streptomyces > Streptomyces sp. NBC_00670. Next base: position 5,681,886 of record NZ_CP109017.1, on the reverse strand, counting down.
GGATAGGCGAATCCGACGTAGGTGAGGGCGTAGAAGACGGCGATCGCCGTCGCGACGTCCTTGGCGGGAGCGAGCGATTCCACCAGGCGCAGACCGCCCATCAGGAGCAGCCCGTACGCCGAGCCCAGGGCGACGGCGGCGACCGGCAGCAGAGGCAGCGCACCAGTGGCCACGGTGAGGGCGGCGACGAGCAGACCGGCGACAGCGGCGGACATGCCGATGCGCAAGGGCGCCGCCGGTGAGCGCCGGGCGAGCCGGCGCGCCCAGGGCTGCACCAGGATGCCCGTGCCCAGAGTGACGGCGGCCATGGCTCCGCTGCCCACCGGGCCATAGCCCCCCAGCGGGACCAGGACGGGCAGCGCCGCGAGCGACACCGTCGCGGTCCCGAACACCCAGGGCGCCGTCGGCAGGACCGCGGCGAGGAAGACCCGACTGGCCAGCACCGCTCGCAGTCCGCGGTCCGCGGCACCGCCCCGGGTACGGGACGCGGCACCCCGGCCACCGGTCTCGGGAGTGCCGCGCAGGAACGGCAACACCAGCCCCACAAGGGCGATGTGGACGAGGTAGGACGTGACTTCGGGCGCGGGGAACCACTGGACGAGGACGCCGGAGAGGAACGGCCCGGCCGCGAAACCGGCAGTCAGCGCCACGGCGGCACGCCGCGCCCCCGCTCCCGGCGCTCGCGCGGCGTCGGACAACTCCTTGATCCACGCCGTTCCCGGGCCGAAAGCCGACCCGGCGCTGATCCCGACGAGGACACGTCCGAACAGGATCGTGCCGAAGGCCCCACCCGAGGCGAGGATCACCCCGGAGCCGAGCACGGAGACCACGAGGGCCGCGAGGAGCACCCGCCGCCGGCCCAGCCGGTCGGACAGCCGCGCCATGACCAGCAGGGCGGGGACGAGCCCCAGGGCATAGGCCCCGAACAGGCCGTCCACCTGAAGCGCGCTCAACCGGTCGCGATAGACCTGCAGAAGGGAGGCGAACATGTTCGCCCCCCATCCGACCACCACGATCGCGGCGGCGGGCCCGAGCCACGCGGTGGGCCCGACCGGAAGCACATCCGGACCCGCCCCGCCCGCCGTCCAGGGCGGCCTTGGACGGCCGGCAAGGTATCCGGCGGGTCGGGGAAGGGGACGGGTCGGGATCCGCTCAGCACGCTGTGACGTTCGCATGGGCAGAGCCTAGCCACAATTAGACCAGTCGTCTACACCGCGGCCCTCTCGTGCGGCGCGAGCTACGGCTCGGCCCCGGACACCTTCGTCCGGGGCCGTTGTGAAGATCGTCCCGCCTACTCGAACCACCGCACGGCGGGATACCGGTCGAGCAACCTGCCCGAGCTACGAAGCCGCAGGTCACGCAGGCTTCGTAGCAGGCTCGAGGATCGCCACGCACTCCACGTGATGCGTCATCGGGAACAGGTCGAACGCCCGCAGTGAGCGCACCCGGTAGCCGCCCTCGCGGAAGTACGCCAGGTCGCGGGCGAGGGCAGCGGGGTCGCAGGCGACGTAGGCGATGCGGCGGGCGCCGAGGGCGGAGAGGTGCTGCACCGTCTTGCGGCCGGCGCCCGCGCGGGGCGGGTCGAGGACGATGAGGTCGGCCTCGGTGATGCCCGTGCGCGGGAGCGCGGACTCGACCTTGCCCTGTTCGATGCGGACGCGGTCGAAGCCGGCGAGGTTGTGCCGGGCGTCCTCCACCGCGCGCTTGCCGGACTCGATGCCGAGGACCGCGCCCTTCTCGCCGACCCGGTCGGCCAGCGCGCCCGCGAAGAGGCCGACCCCGCAGTACAGGTCGAGCGCGGTGTCGCCCTTGCGCGGGAGGAGGCCCTGCATCACCGCCGCGACGAGCGTGTCGGCGGCCTTGGGGTGGACCTGCCAGAAGCCGCCGGCGCCCACCCGGTGGGTACGGTCGTCGGCGCGTTCGCGCACGAAGGGGCGGCCGTGGACCCGGTGCACGCCCCCGGAGCGCTCGTCGACCCGGAGGACGGAGACCGGGCGGTCCAGCTCCACCAGGGGCAGCCGCGCGCCCGGCTTCGGGGTGAGGACGACCTGGCGGTCCTGGGAGCCGGTCGCCGCGATCGCCTCGACGGAGTCCATGCCGGGCCACTGCCGGCGCTCGATCCCCAGTTCGCTCACGCCGGGCGCGGCGATCAGGCAGTGCTCGATCGGCTCCACCTCGTGCGAGCGGTGCCGGCGCAGGCCCGCGCGGCCCGAGGGGTCCACCGCGTAGCTCACGCGGGTGCGCCAGGCCGGGACCTCACCCGCGGGGAGCTTGTCGCCCTCCGCGGGCAGCACCGTGCCGTCCCAGCCGGCCTCCTCGGGGGTGAGTCCGGCCAGCCGCTGGAGCTGTTCGGCGATGACGTCCGCCTTGAGCCGCCGCTGGGCGCCCGGCTTGGCGTGCTGCCAGTCGCAGCCGCCGCAGCGGCCGGGGCCGGCGTACGGGCAGGGGGCGTCGATGCGGTCCTTGGACGCCTCGATGACGCTCACCGCGTCCGCGCGCAGGAAGCGGGCGCCCTCCTCCCCCTCGGTCACCCGGGCCACCACGCGCTCACCGGGAAGCGTGTGCCGCACGAAGAGGACCTGGCCCTCGGACGTGCGTGCGATGCAGTGGCCGCCGTGGGCGACGGGGCCGACCTCGACCTCGTACTCCTGTCCCACCAGCGACTTCCTCGGTTCTGCCTGCATGGGGGGAGTACTCCAGATGATCAAGAGGGGGTGCGGCGGGGCGGCACGCGCCTGTCCGCCGGTGGGCAACAGCCCACCAGTCTACGTGCCGCCGCGCCTGCCCCGGTCCCTCAGCCCTTCGCGCTCGACTCCCGGTGATGGTGATGATCCCGGTGCTCCGCGGGGCCGCGGCGCACCGCGCCCGGCGCGTTCCACTCCTGGCGCCTGCGCGCCCGCAGCTTCGCCGCCTCGGAGGACTGCAGCTGGTACGGCACCGAGGTCACCATGACCCCCGGCGTGAACAGCAGCCGGCCCTTCAGCCGCAGCGCGCTCTGGTTGTGCAGCAGGTGCTCGTACCAGTGGCCCACCACGTACTCCGGGATGATCACCGACACCGCGTCGCGCGGGGACTCCTTGCGCAGACTCTTGACATAGTCGATGACCGGCCGGGTGACCTCGCGGTAGGGCGAGTCGAGGACCTTCAGCGGCACGTCGATCCCGCGCCGCTCCCACTCCGCGCGCAGCGCCTTGGTCTCCGCCGCGTCGACGTTGACGCTGAGCGCCTCCAGGCTGTCGGCGCGCAGCAGCTTGGCGTAGGCCAGGGCACGCAGCGTGGGCCGGTGGATCTTGGAGATGAGGACGACGGAGTGGACGCGGGAGGGCCGCACCATGTCGTCGCTGGGCACCTCGTCCTCGGGGGCGGCGATCTCGTCGGCGACCCGGTCGTAGTGCTTACGGATCGCCGTCATCGTCGCGTAGAAGATGCACATGCCGAGCAGCGCGACCCAGGCGCCGTGGCTGAACTTGGTGGCCAGGACGACGACGAGCACCAGGCCGGTGAAGAACGCGCCGAAGGTGTTGATCGCGCGGGAGCGGATCATGTGGCGCCGCTTGGCCGGGTCCTTCTCCGTGCGCAGGTGCCGGTTCCAGTGCCGGACCATGCCGGTCTGGCTGAGCGTGAAGGAGACGAAGACGCCGACGATGTAGAGCTGGATCAGCCGGGTCGAGTCGGCCCCGTAGATGATCAGCAGCAGTGTCGCCGCGCCCGCGAGCAGCACGATGCCGTTGGAGAAGGCGAGCCGGTCGCCGCGGGTGTGCAGCTGGCGCGGGAGGTAACGGTCCTGCGCGAGGATCGAGCCGAGCAGCGGGAAGCCGTTGTACGCGGTGTTCGCGGCGAGGAACAGCACCAGCGCGGTGGCCGCCGCCAGTACGACGAACAGGAAGCTGCCGTTGCCGAAGACGGCCTCGGCGACCTGCGAGATCACCGGGTCCTGCACGAAGGAGGAGCCGACCGGCGAGCCGCCCCGGATCAGGTCGGCGGCGGGGTTCTCTGCCATGCGCACCTTGGTGACCATGGCGAGCGCGATGATTCCGCAGAACATGGTGACCGCGAGCAGGCCCATCATCGCGAGCGTCGTCGCGGCGTTCTTCGACTTCGGCTTGCGGAAGGCGGGGACGCCGTTGGAGATGGCCTCGACGCCGGTGAGCGCCGCACAGCCGGAGGAGAAGGCCCGCAGCAGCAGGAAGACCAGGGCGAATCCGGAAAGGCCCTGGTGCTCGGCCTTGATGTGGAAACCGGCTGTCGGCGCCCGCATCGTGTCGCCCATGACCAGGCCCCGGAACGCACCCCACACGATCATGATGAAGACGCCGCCGACGAAGACGTACGTCGGGATCGCGAAGAGCTTGCCCGACTCCTTCACCCCGCGCAGGTTCATCAGCGTCAGCAGGATCACCACCGCGACCGCGCAGATCACCTTGTGCTCGACGACGAACGGGATCGCGGAGCCGAGGTTCTCGATGCCGGAGGCGATCGACACGGCGACCGTGAGGACGTAGTCGACGAGCAGCGCGCTGGCGACGGTCAGACCGGCCTTGGGGCCGAGGTTGGTGGTGGCCACCTCGTAGTCGCCGCCGCCGCTGGGGTACGCGTGCACGTTCTGCCGGTACGAGGCGACCACGGTGAACATCAGTACGACGACCGCGACCGCGATCCAGGGACTGAAGTGGTACGACGACACGCCCGCGATGGAGAGGACCAGCAGCACCTCCCCCGGCGCATAGGCGACGGAGGAGAGCGGGTCGGAGGCGAAGACGGGGAGTGCGATGCGTTTCGGCAGGAGCGTCTCTCCGAGCCGGTCGCTGCGCAGTGCGCGCCCGATGAGGATGCGTTTGGGCACGTCGGTCAGTTTGGACACAACAGGGGATGTTAAGGGTTCGAACACGGGGGCGCCCACCCGCCACCCCCGGCGCGATAGGGGCGGCGGATCACCGTTTTCCGCAGGAAGACGGGCCCGGACCCGGCACGGCCGGTCCCGAATTCTTAACGGAATCTTGCCGGGGGGTGGGGAATCGGGCAGCCCCGGGTCCGGTCGGGGATCCGCCGCCGCCCGCCGCCCGTGCCTCAGCCGAAGGGCGACTGCCGGTCCGCGCGCAGCTCGTTCAGGGAGTGCTGGATGGTGTCCTTCACCTCGCGGGCGAGCTTCTCGACCGTGCGCGGGTCGTCGGCGGCGTCCGCGGGAAAGTCGTCCACGGTGATCGGCGCGCCGAAGCGGATGGTCCACTTGCTCGGCAGCGGGACGAGGCCGAGCACGCCGAGCAGCGGGAACGTGGGCGTGATCGGGAAGTACGGCAGGTTCAGCATGCGCGCGAGGGTGCGGGACTCGCCGATCATCGGGTACGTCTCCTCGGCGCCGACGATCGCGCACGGCACCATGGGGCGGCCCGAGCGCAGCGCCACCGCGGCGAAGCCGCCCCGGCCGAAGCGGCGCAGCCGGTAACGCTCCTCGTACGGCTTGCCGAGGCCCTTGTAGCCCTCGGGCATGACGCCGACCAGGTCACCCGCGCCGAGCAGCCGCAGCGCGTTGGCCCGGCAGGCGCGGACGTGGCCGGCCTTGCGGGCGACGTCGCGGACGAGCGGCAGTTCGAAGGCGAGGTCGGCGGCGAGCAGCCGCAGCCGGCGGTGGGCGGGGTGGTGGTCGCGCAGGGCGACCTGGAGCATCAGCGCGTCCAGCGGCAGCGTGCCGGAGTGGTTGGCGACGACGAGCGCGCCGCCCTCGGCCGGGACGTGCTCCAGGCCCTCGACGTCGACCCGGAAGTACTTCTCGTACAGCGGCCTGAGCAGGGGCAGGATCAGCTCGTCGGTGAGGTCGGGGTCGAAGCCGAAGTCGTCGACGGCGCCGTCGTCGGAGGTCAGCCGGGCCAGCGCGTCGGTGCCGGCGGCGAGGAACTCGCGCAGCAGCTCGGCGGTGAGCGAGGGCTCGGACTCCGCATCGGTGCCTGCCGCTGTGCGTGCCTCTTCCTCTGCGGCTCCGGACGGATTGTCTCCAGTCACGCGTGCCTCTTCTCGGGTCGGTGTCGGGTCGGGCGGGTGGTGGCGCGCGGCGGGCTCGGGGCTGCCGCTACGTTGGACGCGGGGCGACGGACCGCTCCCCGGGGGAGTCCGCCGCGGCGTTCCCCCGGCATGATGGTGCACCGCGGCCCGCGCACCGGGCCGCCACTGTTGCCCGGCGAGCCGAAAGAGAGCCATGAGCAGGACGCGTACGCGGGCCGCGAGGTCCGCGGGGAGTGTGGTGTAGGGCCGTGCACATCGTGATCATGGGCTGCGGCAGAGTGGGTTCCGCTCTCGCCCAGACCCTGGAGCAGCAGGGGCACACGGTCGCCGTGATCGACCAGGACCCCACCGCCTTCCGCCGGCTCGGCTCCGGGTTCGGTGGCCGGCGCGTCACCGGGGTCGGCTTCGACCAGGACACCCTGCGCGAGGCGGGCATCGAGGAGGCGGGCGCCTTCGCCGCGGTCTCCAGCGGCGACAACTCCAACATCATCGCCGCCCGGGTGGCGCGCGAGATGTTCGGCATCGAGAACGTGGCGGCGCGGATCTACGATCCCCGGCGCGCCGAGGTCTACCAGCGGCTCGGCATCCCGACCGTGGCGACCGTGCGCTGGACCGCCGACCAGATGCTGCGCCGGCTGCTGCCCTCGGGCGCCGAGCCGCTGTGGCGGGACCCCACCGGCGGGGTGCAGCTCGCCGAGGTGCACGCCTCCCCGGCCTGGGTGGGCGAGAAGATCAGCCGGCTGCAGGAGGAGACCGGGGTCCGGGTGGCGTTCCTCACCCGGCTGGGCGAGGCGATGCTGCCCTCCTCCCAGACGGTGTTGCAGGAGGGCGACCTGGTGCACGTGATGATGCGCACGGACGACGTCGAGAAGGTCGAGGCGACGTTCGCCGAGGGCCCTGAGAAGGAGGCCGGTCACTGATGAGGGTCGCCATTGCCGGGGCCGGTGCGGTGGGCCGCTCGATCGCGGGCGAGCTGCTGGAGAACGGCCACGAGGTACTGCTGATCGACAAGGCGCCGACCGCGATCTCGGTGGAGCGGGTACCGCAGGCGGAGTGGCTGCTGGCCGACGCGTGCGAGATCACGTCGCTGGACGAGGCCGCACTGCAGCGCTGCAACGTCGTCATCGCGGCGACGGGCGACGACAAGGTCAACCTCGTCGTGTCGCTGCTCGCGAAGACGGAGTACGGGGTGCCGCGGGTCGTCGCCCGGGTGAACAACCCGAAGAACGAGTGGCTGTTCAACGAGGCGTGGGGCGTCGACGTCGCCGTGTCCACGCCGCGGTTGATGTCCGCGCTGGTGGAGGAGGCGGTGAGCGTCGGGGATCTCGTACGGCTGCTGCGCTTCAGCCACGGTGACGCGAACCTGGTGGAGCTGACGCTGCCGCCGGAGTCGGCGCTGGCGGGGACGCAGGTGGGCGAGGTGCGGTGGCCCGAGGACACGTCGCTGGTGACGATCATCCGGGGGACGCGGGTGCTGACGCCGTCGCCGGAGGACGCGCTGGAGGTGGGTGACGAGCTGCTGTTCGTCGCGGCGCAGGCACGGGAGGAGCAGCTGGAGGATCTGCTGTCGGTACGGCGGGAGGACGCGGTCGGCTGAGCGGGGGCGGGGGGCGCTCCGCGCCCCCCAGGGGCGCGGGGCTGTGCCGATCTGCGGCTCCGCCGCGCGGGCGCGAGCAACCACGACGCACCGGCAGTCGCCCACGCACACGCGCCCCCGAGTTATGAGGCGCTCTCCTCCGCCGCCCTCTCCTCCGCCGCCTTCTCCTCCGCCTCCATCTCCGCGAAGACGTCGATCGGCGCGGGCGCCTTCGCCAGGAAGACCCATGTCAGCCAGACCGCGAGCAGGAACGGGGGGATCTTCAGGGCGATCAGGACCCAGCCGAGCTGCGTCGTGTCCGCCCACCAGTACAGCGGGAAGAGGATCGCGCACTTGGCGAGCAGGATCAGGCCCCACGCCCAGCTCGCCTTCGCGTACGCCTTCTTGCGGCCGGGGTTGCGCGTGCGCCAGGAGAGGTTCTCCTTGAAGACCGGCCCGAGCATCAGGCCGATCAGCGGCACGCCCGCCAGCGTCGTCACGATGTACGCGAGCGCCAGGCCGAGCGTGTAGAGCATGCCCGGCAGGTAGAAGTCCTTCGCGTTGCCGGTCATCATCGCGAACACGACGCCGAAGGCGACGCCGAAGACCCCGCTGAACGCGTGCTTGACCGTGTCCCGGCGGACCAGCCGCACCACGACCAGCAGCAGCGACACCACGAGCGCGGCGATCGCCGACACGTGCAGGTTCTTGTTGATCGTGAAGATGCTGACGAAGAGCAGCCCCGGCAGCACCGTCTCGACCATGCCCCGGACACCGCCGAACGCCTCGAAGAGCGCGGCCTCGGTGACCGCGCGCGAATCGTGCGCGGTGTCGTCTTCGGTCGGCTTCTCGAGTGAGGTCACCGGCTACTCCCGTCCGAGCGGTCTCAGTTCGTATTTCGGGTTGAACAGCACTCTGCGGCCCCGGCTCATCGAGACCCGCCCCGAGGCGATCAGTCTGCGCCCCGGTTCGATCCCGACGATGGAGCGTCTGCCGAGCCACACCACGTCCAGCGCGGCGGAGCCGTCGAACAGCTCGGCCTCCAGGGCCGGTACGCCGGCCCGCGGGCGCAGCGTGACCGTGCGCAAGGTACCAGTAACGGTGACCAGCTGTCGGTCCTGGCAGTCACCGATGCGGGTGCAGCCCGCGGTCTCGGCGTCCTCCCGCAGCTCCTCCGACTCCAGGTCCTCCTGGGACGAGGAGAGCCGGTCGAGCATGCGCCGGAACCGGCCCACCGGCTTCTCGGAACGGGGAACAGCACTCATACCCGAAAGCGTACCGGGGGCCGCCGACACCCACGGAGGGGCTACTTCTCGAACCGGTATCCCATCCCCGGTTCGGTAATGAAGTGCCGCGGATGCGAGGGGTCCGTCTCCAGTTTGCGGCGCAGCTGGGCCATGTACACGCGCAGGTAGTTCGTCTCCGTGCCGTACGACGGCCCCCACACCTCCCGCAGCAGCTGCTTCTGGCCGACCAGACGGCCGGGGCTGCGCACCAGCACCTCCAGCAGGTGCCACTCGGTGGGCGTGAGGCGCACGTCCCGGCCGCCGCGGTTGACCTTCTTCGCGGCGAGGTCGACGGTGAACCCCTCGGTCTCCACGACCACGTCGTCCTCGCCGCCCCCGGTCGGCTCCGCACGGCGTACGGCGGCGCGCAGCCGGGCCAGCAGTTCGTCCATGCCGAACGGCTTGGTGACGTAGTCGTCGGCGCCGGCGTCGAGCGCGCCGACCTTCTCGTCGGAGGAGTGGCGGGCGGAGAGCACCAGGATCGGCACCCTCGTCCAGCCGCGCAGCCCCTTGATGACCTCGACGCCGTCCATGTCGGGCAGGCCCAGGTCGAGGACGATCACGTCGGGGCGGCGTGCGGCGGCCAGCCGGAGGGCGGTCGCGCCGTCGTGCGCCGCGTCCACCTCGTAGGCGCGCGCCTTGAGGTTGATCACGAGGGCGCGGACGATCCCCGGCTCGTCGTCGACCACGAGCACACGCGTCATGAGGCCTGCCTCTCCGGTAGGGCGAGCGGACCGGACCCGGCGGGCCGGGCGGGACCGGTGGCGGCGGGATCGGTGGCGGCGAGGGCCACGGCCTCCGACGGTTCCGTCTCGTGCCCGGCCGCGCGCAGGGTCAGCACCATCGTCAGTCCGCCGCCGGGGGTGTCCTCGGCGGTCAGCGTGCCGCCCATCGCCTCGGCGAAGCCGCGCGCCACCGCGAGGCCGAGCCCGACTCCGGAGCCGCGCGGGGCGTCCCCGTAGCGCTGGAAGGGCTCGAATATGCGTTCCTTCGCCTCGTCCGGCACCCCGGGTCCGCGGTCGACGACGCGGACCTCGACCCGGTCGGCCAGGGCGCTCGCGGCGACGAGGACCGGTGTCCCGGGCGGGCCGTACTTGACCGCGTTCTCGACGAGGTTGGCCACCGACCGCTCCAGGAGCCCGGGGTCGACGGCGACCATGGGCAGCGTCTCGGGGACGTCCAGTTCCACGCTGTCCTCGGGGACCCCGCCGAGTGCCATCGGCACCACCTCGTCCACGTCGATCTCGCGGATCAGCGGGGTGACGGTGCCGGTCTGCAGCCGGGACATGTCGAGCAGATTGCCCACCAGGTGGTCGAGCCGGTCGGCGCCCTCCTCGATGCCCTCCAGAAGCTCCGCCCGGTCCTCCTCCGACCAGGCCACGTCGTCCGAGCGCAGCGAGCTGACCGCCGCCTTGATCCCGGCGAGCGGGGTGCGCAGGTCGTGGCTGACGGCGGCGAGCAGCGCGGTGCGGATGCGGTTGCCCTCGGCCAGCGTCCGGGCCTGTTCGGCGGCCTGCCGCAGCCGCTGCCGGTCCAGGACGACCGCGGCCTGCGCGGCGAACGCGGCCAGCACCCGGCGGTCGGAGGCGGGCAGCACCCGCCCGGACAGCGCCAGCGCCATGTGGTCGCCGACGGGCACGTCCACGTCGGCGTCCTCGGGCCGCGCCACGCGCGTGCCGGGACCCACCGCGCCCGCGCAGGTCCACGGGGCCACGCCCCCGGCGCGTTCCAGCAGCGCCGCCGACTCCATGGCGAAGGTCTCCCGGACCCGCTCCAGGAGCGCCTCCAGGCTGGTCTCCCCGCGCAGCACGCTGCCCGCGAGGAAGGAGAGTATCTCCGACTCGGCGCGCAGCCGGGCCGCCTGGTGGGTGCGCCGGGCGGCGAGGTCGACGACGGAGGCGACCGCGACGGCGACCCCGACGAAGATCAGGATGGCGACGATGTTCTTGGGGTCGGCGATGGTGAAGCGGTGCAGCGGGGGTGTGTAGAAGTAGTTGAGGAGCACCGAGCCGAGCGCCGCGGAGGCGAGCGCCGGGAGCAGCCCGCCGAGCAGGGCGGCGGCCACCGTCAGCGCCAGGAACAGCAGCATGTCGTTGGCGAGGCCGAGGTCGACGGTGTTGAGCAGCAGGGCGAGGACGACCGGGCCGGCGACGCCGGTGGCCCAGCCCGCGATGATCCGGGTACGGCCGAGCCGGGCGCCGCGGGCGGCGGGCAGTCCGCGTCCCTTGGCGACCTCGTCGTGGGTGACGATGTGCACGTCCAGGTCGGGCCCGCAGTCGCGGGCCACCGTGGTGCCCACGCCGGGGCCGAGGACGTACTGCCAGGTCTTGCGGCGCGAGGAGCCGAGCACGATCTGCGTGGCGTTGGCGCCGCGCGCGAAGTCGAGCAGGGCGGCGGGGATGTCGTCGCCCACCACATGGTGGAAGGTGCCGCCGAGATCCTCGACGAGGGTGCGCTGGACCGCGAGTTCCTTGGGCGAGGCGGAGGTCAGCCCGTCGCTGCGGGCGACGTAGACGGCGAGCACCTCGCCGCCGGCCCCCTTCTCGGCGAGTCGCGCGGCCCGGCGGATCAGGGTGCGGCCCTCGGGTCCGCCGGTCAGCCCGACGACGATCCGCTCCCGGGAGCCCCATATCGTCGAGACCCGGTGCTCGCTGCGGTACTGGGTGAGGTATTCGTCGACCCGGTCGGCGACCCACAGCAGGGCCAACTCGCGCAGGGCGGTGAGGTTGCCGGGGCGGAAGTGGTGCGAGAGGGCGGCGTCGACCTTGTCCGGCTGGTAGATGTTGCCGTGCGCCATGCGGCGGCGCAGCGCCTGGGGCGACATGTCGACCAGCTCGACCTGGTCGGCGCGGCGCACGAACTCGTCGGGGACGGTCTCCCGCTGCCGCACCCCCGTGATCGACTCGACGACGTCGCCGAGTGATTCCAGGTGCTGGATGTTGACGGTGGAGACGACGTCGATCCCGGCGGCCAGCAGTTCCTCCACGTCCTGCCAGCGCTTGGCGTTGCGCGAGCCGGGGACGTTGGTGTGCGCGAGCTCGTCGACCATGGCGACGGCGGGGGCGCGCTGCAGCACGGCGTCGACGTCCATCTCGGTGAAGACGCCGCCGCGGTACTCCAGCTCCCGGCGCGGCACCTCCTCCAGGCCGCGCAGCAGCGCCTCGGTGCGCGGGCGGCCGTGGTGTTCGACGTAGCCGACGACGCAGTCTGTGCCGCGTCCGACCCGGCGGCGGGCCTCGCAGAGCATGGCGTAGGTCTTGCCGACGCCCGGTGCCGCCCCGAGATAGATCCGTAGTGTGCCGCGTCCCATGGCCCCATCGTCCTTCTGTGCCGCACCGCGCCGCCATGTGTCACCGCGTGCGCAGCGTCGACCCTACGGCTCATGATTCCGGCAAAACGGGTGGTGGGCACGGTTCACGACGTCCTTGACGCAACCCTGACGGCGGCGGCACGCCCTTCGGGTTCCCCGCGGGGCGCTCAGGCCTCGGTCAGTTCGCCGTCGCTCAGCTCCAGCACCCGGTCGGCCAGCCCCAGCAGCGTCGCGTCGTGCGTGGCCACCACGGCCGTGACGCCCTCGCTGCGCACCACCGCCCGCAGCAACTCCATCACCGCGAGCCCCGTCTCGGCGTCGAGCTGTCCCGTCGGCTCGTCGGCTATGAGCAGCGACGGGCTGTTGGCCAGCGCCCGCGCGATGGCCACCCGCTGCTGCTGCCCTCCGGACAGCTCCCCGGGCCGCTGCTCCGCGTGGTCGGCGAGCCCGACGAGCGACAGCAGCAGCGCCACCCGCTCCTCCCGCTCCCGCCGGCCGGCCCGGCGCAGCCGCAACGGCACGCCGACGTTCTCGGCGGCGGTGAGGATGGGTATCAGGCCGAAGGTCTGGAAGACGAAGCCGATCCGGTCCCGCCGCAGGGCGAGCAGCCCCTCCTCGCCGAGGTCGCCGAGGCCGAGCCCGGCGACGGTGATGCGCCCCGCGTCCGGTTCGTCGAGCCCGCCGATGAGATTGAGCAGGGTGGTCTTGCCGGATCCGGAGCGGCCCTTGAGGGCGACGAGTTCGCCCCTGGGCACGTCGAGGGAGACGCCGCGCAGCGCGTGCACGGCGGCGGCGCCGGTGCCGTACGACTTGTGCACCTGCTCGACGCGCACCATCGTCTCGGTTCCGGTGTCCTTCTCGGCCCCGGTGACGACCACGCTCATGAGCCCTCCCCCGCTTTCCCCCTGTGCCGGCGTGCCCGGCATTCTCACCCGATTCCCACCCGCGCTCGCCCGGTCGAACGGCCGGGAGACGGCCGCGGTTCCCGGTGCGCCGGATTTCCCCCGGACGGGTACGGGCGGCCGCGAGCGCCGCACCGCACCCGGGTCCGGCCCAGGTCCGGACGGGCGAAAGGGCCGCACCCCACCAGGGATGCGGCCCCGTACGTCATCCGGACCGAATGCGGTCAGCGGACCTCGGTGATCTCCGGTCCGCGCTGGAGCTGGCCCATGCCGCCGGAGAAGCGCGAGCCCTCCTCCTGCTGGACGCCCTCGGGCACCATCTGTGCGTCGTTGGGCAGCTTGAGGACGATCGGGTCGCGGGGCGCCATCGGGCCCTCGCCGCGGACCACGACCGTGTCCCGGAAGATCTGCTCGAGCAGTCCGGCCGCCTGCGGCTGCACCGCGCCCTGCCCGGAGATCACTCCGCGCAGGAACCAGCGGGGACCGTCCACACCGACGAACCGCACCACCTGGAAGCCGCCGGTGCCGTCCGGCAGCTGCACGGGCACCTGGGCCCGCAGCTCCCAGCCGAGCGGACCCTCGACCTCGTCGACGATGCCGCCCTGCTGCGTGATCCCGGTGGCGATCTCCTCGCGGACCTCGCCCCAGATGCCCTCGCGCTTGGGGGCGGCGAAGGCCTGCAGCTGGACGGCGCTGTCCCGCAGTACGACGGTGGCGGCGACGATCGCGTCACCGGCGACCTCGACCCGCAGTTCCATGCCGTCGACACCGGGCACGAACAGACCGCCGAGGTCGACCCGGCCCTCGGCGGGGTCGCGCACCTCGGAGTCGTCCCAGGGGCCGTCGGGCCGCGGTCCGGGCGCGAGCCGTACGCGCTCGCGCTCTCCCTCGGCCTGCTCGTCGTCCGCCTCGGTGTCGACGTCGTCGACGACCTGCTCGGCCTCGCCCGTCGCGTCCGCCACGTCGTCGGCGGACCCCTTCTTCTTGCGACGTCCGAACACGTCACTGTCCTTCCCGGTCGGATACGACCGAAGCGTATCGATTCCCACCCGTTGCGCCGCCCACGGCGGCATGACCGCCGGTGGACCCGAAGCCCCCCTCGGCCCGCGCCGAGCCGGGAAGCTCCGCGACCTCGTGGAAGCGGACCCTCTCGACCTGCTGGACGACCAATTGGGCAATCCGGTCGAAGCGCTCGAACCGCACGCTCTCGCGCGGGTCGAGATTCACCACGATCACCTTGATCTCCCCACGGTACCCGGCATCAACCGTCCCCGGGGCATTCACGAGGGCGACACCGCAGCGGGCGGCGAGACCGGATCGCGGGTGCACGAAGGCCGCGTACCCCTCTGGCAACGCCACAGACACCCCGGTGGGCAGGACGGCCCGCTCACCGGGCGCGAGCGCGCACGCCTCGGTGGTGCGCAGGTCGGCTCCCGCGTCGCCGGGGTGCGCGTACGCCGGAAGCGGTACGTCGGGATCGACGCGCCGGACGAGCACCTCGAGCCCCTGCCGGGGGGTGCCGCTCGCGTCGGCCGGGGGCCGGGAACCTGGGGAAGTACCAGTCACAGGCGCAGACCTTACCCGCGCGTCGGCCCCGCTCCGACACCGTGCCAAGCTTGGCTCCATGCAGCACTCCGCGCCCGCGTACGAAGAACGTCTCACCGCGCCCCGCTCCTGGTGGCTGATGTGCCTCCTGATGGGCATCGCGGTGGCCCTGGTCCTGCTCCCCTTCGGCACGCTGCCGATGCTGGGCGGCCTGGTGGGCGGTACGGCGGTCTCGGCGGTGGTGGTGAGTGCGTACGGTTCCCCGCGCATCCGCGTGGTCGGCGACGCGCTGATCGCCGGCGAGGCACGGATCCCGGTGTCGGCGCTGGGCGAGGCGGAGGTGCTGGACCAGGAGGAGGCCCAGGCCTGGCGCACCCACAAGGCCGACACCCGCGCCTTCATGCTCCTGCGCGCCTACATCCGCACGGCCCTGCGCGTCCAGGTGACGGACCCCGAGGACCCCACCCCGTACCTCTACCTGTCCACAAGGGAACCGGAACGCCTGGCGGCGACCCTCAAGGCCACGCGCACACAAGAGCGCCCCTGAAGGGGGCGCGGGGCGGTGTCGGTCCGCGGCTCCGCCGCGTGGGCGGTCACCCCTCCCCCGCACCCCACGAAACCTGAACCCGCCGCAGATCCTTTCGCACCCGCTCCGCGAGCCGCTTCGTCTCGCGCCGGTTGAGCGCGGCCCCCACCGCCGCCCCCACCAGGAACGGAATCAGGTTCGGCAGATCCCGCACCAGCCTCTTGGTGATCTGCTGCCGCAGCTCCCGCTTCATCTGCCCCCCGAGCGCCGCGTTCAGCGACGCCGGCTTCGCGACGTCGATCCCCCGCTCACCGGACCAGGACCGCAGGTACATCGCGCTGCGCTGCGCGAGCGTCCCCGGCGGCCGTACGCCGTACACCTCGTGCAGTTCGGCGATCAGCTTCAGTTCGACGGCGGCGACGCCGGTGATCTCCGCGGCCAGTTCCGTCGGCATGGCCGGCGGCACGGGCATCATCGCGGCGGCGCCCACCCCGGCGCCCACCGTCGCGGTCGCGGCCGCCGCGCCGGCGACGAGTCTGTCGGCGAGTTCCTCGGGCCCGAGCCCCGGGAACTGTCTGCGCAGGGTGTCGAGGTCGCGGACGGGCACGCGCGGGGCGAGGTCGATGATCCGGTCCGCCAGGAAGGCCAGTCCCAGCCGGACCCGGTTGTCGCCCCTGCGGAGGCCCTCCCGGACGCCGTTACGCACGTATCGCACGGCGGCGGCCCCGCGCCTCCTCGCGGCGTGCGGCGCCTCGGCGGCGGGCACGGGCAGCGCACCGGCCGCGTACGCGGCGTCCAGCGGCGCGGACCCCGTGGGCACCGCGGAAGCCGGATCCGCACGCTTCCCGGGCACCGGGAAATCCGCGGGCGCCCCGGAATCCCCGGGCGCCGAAGAATCCGAAGAAGAATCCAAAGACGTGCCGTCCGACGCGAGCGAGGCCCCCCTGTCGCCCGGGGTGCCGGTCTCCCCGGGCTCTCCCGGGTGTTCCGGTACTCCGGGCCCCGAGGGACCCCGCTCGTCGTCACGCACGCCGTGAGGGCCGTCGTACGGCCCCGAGTCCGCCTCCGCCTTCTTGCGGAAGCGGCGCTTCCAGGGAGGGGTCGAGCCGGTCACGGCCGACCCCGCCTCAGTCGCAGTCGCGGCAGATCGGCTGGCCGTTCTTCTCACGGGCCAGCTGACTGCGGTGGTGCACCAGGAAGCAGCTCATGCAGGTGAACTCGTCCTGCTGCTTGGGCAGCACCCGGACGGCCAACTCCTCGTTGGAGAGGTCGGCTCCGGGCAGCTCCAGGCCTTCGGCGGCCTCGAACTCGTCGACGTCGACCGCCGAGGTCGACTTGTCGTTCCGCCGGGCCTTGAGTTCCTCCAGGCTGTCGGAATCAACATCGTCGTCGGTCTTGCGTGGGGTGTCGTAGTCGGTTGCCATTTCGCTCTCCCCCTCTGGGTGTCTGCGGGTGTCTCCAGCGCACGTAACGCGTGAGAGGCCGGACTTGTGCCCGCCTCGAGGCGGAGATTTTGCCTCACATCAAGGTCTGTTACTCAATCGACACCCAACCGGAGCCCCCAAGAGTGATCGGGTTGGATGGCGAACCGGACCGTACACGGTCCGCGCGGTACCGCTCAAAGGCGTCTCACCGTGTACTTCCCGTGATCCCGGCACCGGAAAACCCGGATTTTCCGGCTTTGTCGGCGCCCAAATGATCACGCAGCGTAGACGACCGGAAAAGCTCTCCTGTGATCCATCACACATGTGACCACCGGATGACCGGTTCGGAAATTACGCCCAAAGCGAACATTTTCCGGTCCGGCCGTGCGAGCGGCGACATGATGTCAGATCGGCAGGGTGACGCGCATCACGAGTCCACCGCCCTCCCGGGGCCGGGCGGAGATGTGCCCGCCGTGCGCTCTGGCCACCGAGCGCGCGATGGACAGCCCGAGCCCCACCCCCTTGTCGCTGCCCGTGCGTTCGGTACGCAGCCGTCTGAAGGGCTCGAAGAGGTTGTCGATCTCGTAGGCCGGCACCACGGGGCCGGTGTTGGCGACCACCAGGACCGCCTGACCGTGCTGCACCTCGGTGGTGACCTCCACCCAGCCCCCTTCGGGCACGTTGTAGCGCGCGGCGTTCTGGACCAGGTTCAGGGCGATCCGCTCCAGCAGCACGCCGTTGCCCTGGACCACCGCCGGCGCGCAGGCGCTGCGGATCTCCACGCCCTTGGCCTCGGCCTCGGCGTGCACCTGGTCGATGGCCTGGGCGGCCACCTCGGCGAGGTCGACGGGTTTGCGCTCGACGATCTGGTTGTCGCTGCGGGCCAGCAGCAGCAGGCCCTCCACGAGCTGCTCGCTGCGCTCGTTGGTGGCCAGCAGGGTCTTGCCGAGCTGCTGGAGCTCCACCGGGGCGCCCGGGTCCGAGAGGTGGACCTCCAGGAGCGTGCGGTTGATCGCCAGGGGCGTTCTCAGCTCGTGCGAGGCGTTGCCGACGAAGCGCTGCTGGGCGGTGAAGGCCCGCTGCAGCCGTTCCAGCATGTCGTCGAAGGTGTCGGCGAGCTCCTTGAGCTCGTCGTCCGGGCCGTCCAGCTCGATCCGCCGGGAGAGGTCCGAACCGGCCACCGCGCGCGCGGTGCGCGTGATCCGGCCGAGCGGCGACAGCACGCGGCCCGCCATCGCGTAGCCGAACGCGAACGCGATCACGGCGAGGCCGAGCAGCGCGAGCAGCGAGCGGCTGAGCAGGTGGTCCAGGGCCACCTGGCGCTGGTGGTCGGTGCACGCGCTGATCGCGTCGTTGAACTCGGTCAGCGACAGCTTGTTGTTGACGCCGGGGCAGTCGTTGCTCGTCACCTTGAGGTCGTTGAACTCGACGATCTTGAACAGCGGTTCGCTGCCGGTGCGCAGCGCCTGCGCGGCGAGCAGATAGATGATCGACAACAACAGGATGCCGGCGATCAGGAACATGCCGCCGTAGAGCAGTGTGAGCCGTATGCGGATGGTCGGGCGCAGCCAGGGGAAGGGCGGTTCCGGTCTGCGCGGGTCCCAGGTGGGCTTCGGGGGCGCCGAGGGGGGCGCCGGTGTCGCGGCCACGGGGATCAGATCCGGTAGCCGGAGCCGGGCACGGTGACGATCACCGGGGGCTCGCCGAGCTTGCGGCGCAGGGTCATGACGGTCACCCGGACGACGTTGGTGAACGGGTCGGTGTTCTCGTCCCAGGCCTTCTCCAGGAGCTGCTCGGCGGAGACGACGGCGCCCTCGCTGCGCATCAGCACCTCCAGGACCGCGAACTCCTTGGGGGCGAGCTGCACCTCCCGGCCGTCCCGGAAGACCTCCCGGCGGTTGGGGTCGAGCTTGATCCCGGCGCGCTCCAGGACCGGCGGCAGCGGCACGCTGGTGCGCCGGCCGAGTGCGCGCACGCGCGCGATCAGCTCGCTGAACGCGAACGGCTTGGGCAGGTAGTCGTCGGCGCCGATCTCCAGGCCCTCGACGCGGTCGCTGACGTCGCCGGAGGCCGTGAGCATCAGCACGCGCGTGGGCATGCCGAGCTCGACAATCCGGCGGCAGACGTCGTCGCCGTGCACCAGGGGGAGGTCACGGTCGAGGACGACCACGTCGTAGTCGTTGACGCCGATGCGCTCCAGGGCGGCCGCACCGTCGTACACGACGTCGACGGCCATGGCCTCCCGGCGCAGTCCGGTGGCCACCGCATCGGCGAGCAGCTGCTCGTCCTCGACGACGAGTACGCGCACGTCGCTTGTCCTTCCTTCGTCCGCTCCGCGCGGCACCCCGGAAGGGCGCACGCGGGCAGGGGTCTGTCGTGGAGTGAGGTCTCCATCCTGCCCTTTTCGGCCATAAGTCGGCTGTAAGGCGGCTGAGCGGACGTGCGGGGCGCGCCCCGTGCGCACGGGAGGACCTCCCGTGGATCCCGGGACCCACGGAATTTCTTCACCCACCGAGGTTTCCGCGCGACGCGGCATGGGGAGGACGGCTTTACACCCCGCGATCACGCTCTGCTTGGGCACGCCACCCCCGTGTGGCGGGCCGGCGACCGCTTTGCGCAGAGCGGACGTGGGTGTCCGGCACCGTCGCCGTCCGGCGGTCGACGCCGGGCATCCGCAGGAGCCGTGATCGTCCCTTCCGAATGGCACACCACCGTGCCACCGACCCACGACCCAGGACGAGGGGGCGCAGCATGGACGCATTCACCGCAGGACTTCTGCAGCGCATAAGGACGACCGAGTCCGACCTGACGCGGGCGCGCGAGACCGGCGACGACTTCCTCGCGGAGGTCGAGGAGTCGGAACTCGACGACCTGCGTCGTCTGGCCGCCGAGCACGGCGTCGAGGTCAGCGCGTGACCCGCGGCTGACCGACGCGTACGGCGTGCCGACGGCATGCCCGCGGCGCTCGTACGCCGTCTCATCATCTTGCGTACGTCATGAGAAGCGGGGCCCCGGTGGATCCAGACCGGGGCCCCGCCGCATGTCTCGTCCCGCCGCGGGATGCCGCCGCGGGAGTGTTTCAGTCGTGCCAGGCGCCCAGGGCCTCCAGGCGGGCCTGGAGCGGCTCGAAGAGGCCGGGAGGTGCCGCGAGCGTCAGCTCGGGCGAGACGGGCTCTCCCGGGCGTCCACCGGTCAGCGCGCCCGCCTCCCGGGCGATCAGGTCGCCCGCCGCGTAGTCCCAGGGGTGCAGCCCGCGCTCGTAGTACGCGTCGAGCCGGCCCACCGCCACGTCGCACAGGTCGATCGCGGCCGAGCCCCCGCGCCGGATGTCCCGCACCTCGGGCACCAGGTGCCGGATCACCTCGGCCTGCCGGGCGCGGCGCTCGGCGAGATAGCCGAACCCGGTCCCGACGAGGGCCTGTCCGAACACCGGGGCGGGCCGCACGCGCGCGGGGCGGTCATTGACGTACGCGCCCTCCCCCAGGACCGCGCGGTACGTCTCGCCGCGCAGCGGTGCGTACACGACACCCACCACGGTCTCGCCGTCCGACCGGGCGGCGATGGACACCGCCCAGCTGGGCAGTCCGTACAGGTAGTTGACGGTGCCGTCGAGGGGATCGATCACCCACTGGACGCCGCTGGTGCCCTCGACGCTTGCGCCCTCCTCGCCGAGTACGCCGTCGTCGGGCCGGGCCTCGGCGAGCAGCCCGGTGATCAGCTTCTCGGAGGCGATGTCCATCTCGGTGACGACGTCGACCGCGCTGGACTTGGTCGCGGCCACTGAGAGGTCGTCGGGCCGGCCGTCCCGCAGAAAGGTGCCCGCGCGGTCGGCCGCGTCGAGCGCGATCCGCAGCAGTTCGGTCCTGAGCGCGCCTTGTTCCGGCTGGTTCACACCGCTCCTCACGCGTAGGGGCTGTCGGCGCCCGCGGCGGCGGGCTTGGGGGTACGGGCCGGGCAGCAGCCCACCGGGCAGACGTCGTGGCTCGCGCCGAGCGCGCCGAGGGCGCACGGGGCCGCCGGCTGCCCGCGCTCGGCGGCGGCCCGCTCGGTCACCAGGTCCCGTACGGCGGCGGCGAAGCGCGGGTCGGCGCCGACGGTGGCGGACCGGCGCACCGGCAGGCCCAGCTCCGCCGCCTTGGCCGTGGCCTCGGTGTCGAGGTCATAGAGGACCTCCATGTGGTCCGACACGAACCCGATGGGCGCCATCACGACGGCGGGCACGCCCTTGCCGTGCAGCTCCTCCAGGTGGTCGCAGATGTCGGGCTCCAGCCATGGGATGTGCGGGGCGCCGGAGCGGGACTGGTAGACCAGCCGCCACGGGTGGTCGACGCCGGTCCGCTCCCGTACGGCGTCGGCGATCAGCTGGGCGACGTCCAGGTGCTGGCGCACGTACGCGCCGCCCTCCCCGTGCTGCTCGACGGGGCCCGAGGTGTCGGCGGCCGTGACGGGGATGGAGTGCGTGCAGAACGCGAGGTGGGCGCCGTCGCGCACGTCCTCGGGGAGGTCTGCCAGCGACTCCAGGACGCCCTCGATCATGGGTTCGACGAAGCCGGGGTGGTTGAAGTAGTGCCGCAGCTTGTCGATCCGCGGCGGCTCGAGCCCCTCCCCCTCCAGCGTGGCCAGCGCGTCGGCGAGGTTCTCGCGGTACTGGCGGCAGCCTGAGTACGAGGCGTAGGCGCTGGTGGCGAGGACGAGGACGCGGCGGCGGCCGTCGGCGACCATCTCGCGCAGGGTGTCCGTCAGATAGGGCGCCCAATTGCGGTTGCCCCAGTAGACGGGCAGGTCGAGCCCGTGCCCGGCGAAGTCCTCGCGGAGGGCGTCGAGGAGGGCGCGGTTCTGGGCGTTGATGGGGCTCACGCCGCCGAACAGGAAGTAGTGCTGCCCCACCTCCTTCAGTCGCTCCGTGGGGATGCCGCGGCCACGGGTCACGTTCTCCAGGAACGGGACGACGTCGTCCGGGCCCTCGGGGCCGCCGAACGAGAGGAGCAGCAGGGCGTCGTAGGGGGTGGGATCGAGTACGTCGGGCATGCCCTCGATCCTCCCACGGGGGGATCACGCGGGCCCGTGGGGGCAGCGTCCCCCGGCCTCCTGCCGGGGGCCCGGAAATCGGGGTTACCGCGGGCCGGTGACACGCGTACATTGGGGAGGCCTTGGTCGTAAGGCGTATCTTCCCGCTTCACGCCTTACCGCATCACCGGAGAGCCCCCGTGCCCAGCCCCTACCGCGCCCTGTTCGCCGCCCCCGGCTCCGCCGCGTTCTCCGCCGCCGGGCTGGTCGGGCGGATGCCGCTGTCGATGATGGGCATCGGCATCGTGACGATGATCTCCCAGCTCACCGGCCGCTACGGGCTCGCCGGGGCGCTGTCGGCCACCCTCGCGCTGTCCGCCGCGCTGCTCGGGCCGCAGATCTCGCGCCTCGTCGACCGGCACGGGCAGCGCCGGGTGCTGCGCCCGGCGACCCTGGTCGCGCTGGCCGCCGCGACCGGGCTGCTGCTGGCCGCGCACCACGGGTGGCCGGACTGGGCGCTGTTCGTGTGCGCGGCCGGGATCGGCGCCGTGCCGAGCCTGGGCGCGATGATCAGGGCGCGCTGGGCGGCGCTCTACCGCGGCACCCCGCAGCTGCACACCGCGTACTCGTTCGAGTCGGTCATCGACGAGGTGTGCTTCATCTTCGGCCCGATCCTCTCCATCGGGCTGTCCACCCGGTGGTTCCCGGAGGCCGGGCCGCTGCTGGCCGCGTGCTTCCTCGCGGCCGGCGTCCTCTGGCTGACCTCGCAGCGCGCCACCGAACCGGCGCCGCATCCGCGCGCCCACCACGGCGGCGGCACGGCTCTGCGGGCGCCGGGCCTGCAGGTGCTGGTCGGCACGTTCGCGGCGACCGGGGCGATCTTCGGCGCGGTCGACGTGGTCACCGTCGCCTTCGCGGACGAGCGGGGGCACAAGGGGGCCGCGAGCGTCGTCCTCGCCCTCTATGCGGCCGGTTCCTGCGCCGCCGGACTCCTGTTCGGACTGATCCGCTTCGCCGGGGCGCCGGAACGCCGCTGGTTCCTGGGCATCTGCGCCATGGCCGTGAGTATGATCCCATTCCTACTGGTCGGAAACCTGCCGTCTCTGGCCGTGGCGCTGTTCGTTGCGGGGCTGTCCGTCGCACCCACGATGATCACGACGATGGCCCTCATCGAGCAGCACGTACCCCGCGCGAAACTGACCGAGGGCATGACCTGGGTGAGCACCGGGCTCGCGGTCGGCGTCGCGCTCGGCTCCTCGGTGTCCGGGTGGGTGATCGACGCCTCCGGGGCCCGTGCCGGGTACGGGGTCCCGGTGGTCTCCGGGGCCGTCGCGGTGGCGGTCGGTCTCCTCGGGTACCGCCGGCTGTCGAGGCCGGTCACGCGGCGGGAGGGGCCCCATGAGCACCACAGCGAGCGGGACGAACGGCACGGGGAGCGGCGGCGCGAGGAAGGCCGGCGCGGCCGGGACCGTGAGGGGGAGGACCGGCCCGTGGCGTAACTGGGCGGGCAACGTCACCGCCCGGCCCGCCCGCGAGGTCGCCCCGGCGTCCGTCGAGGAGCTGTCCGCCGCGGTGCGCCGCGCGGCCGAGGACGGGCTGCGCGTCAAGGCGGTGGGCACCGGTCACTCCTTCACCTCGGTGGCCGCCACCGACGGCGTCCTGGTACGCCCCCACCTGCTGACGGGGATACGGAACATCGACCGCGCGGCCGGCACGGTCACCGTCGAGGCCGGCACCCCGCTCAAGCGCCTGAACGAGGCCCTGGCGCGCGAGGGGCTCTCGCTCACCAACATGGGCGACATCATGGAGCAGACGGTCTCCGGCGCGACCAGCACCGGCACCCACGGCACCGGCCGTGAGTCCGGCTCGATCGCCGCCCAGATCAGGGCACTCGAAATGGTGACGGCCGACGGCTCGGTGCTGACGTGCTCCGCGGACGAGCACCCGGACGTGTTCGCCGCCGCCCGCATCGGGCTCGGCGCCCTCGGCATCATCACCGCGGTCACCTTCGCCGTGGAGCCGGTCTTCCTGCTCACCGCGCGCGAGGAACCGATGCCACTGGACCGAGTCCTGTCCGAATTCGACCAACTCTGGGCGGAGAACGAGCACTTCGAGTTCTACTGGTTCCCGCACACCGGCAACACCAACACCAAGCGCAACAACCGCAGCGCCGGCCCCTGCCGGCCGGTGCCCACGGTCAAGGGCTGGTTCGAGGACGAGTTCCTCTCCAACCACCTCTTCCACGCCGTCAACCACCTCGGGCGCGCGGTCCCCGCGACGATCCCCGTCATCGCCGGCATCAGCAGCCGGGCGCTGTCCGCGCGGACGTACACCGACCTCCCCTACAAGGTCTTCACCTCCCCGCGCCGGGTGCGCTTCATGGAGATGGAGTACGCCGTTCCGCGCGCCGCCCTCGCCGACACGCTGCGGGAGCTGAAGGCGATGGTGGACCGCTCGCCGCTGCGGGTCAGCTTCCCCGTGGAGGTCCGCACCTGCCCGGCCGACGACATCGCGCTGTCCACCGCCTCCGGCCGGGACAGCGCCTACGTCGCCGTGCACATGTTCCGCGGCACGCCCTACCAGGCCTACTTCACCGCCGCCGAGCGGATCTTCACGGCGCACGAGGGGCGCCCGCACTGGGGCAAGATCCACACGCGCGACGCCGAGTACCTCGCGGCCGCCTACCCGCGCTTCGGCGAGTTCACCGCGCTGCGGGACCGGCTCGACCCGGACCGGCGGTTTCAGAACGACTACTTGCGGCGAGTGTTGGGGAGATAGACACCTGGCTGCCGGACCACCCGGCCGTCGGACTCGGAGCACGCCGTGGAAGCACACCGTTGAAGCACACGGTTTCCGAGAAGTCCGACGGCGTGGTGATCCACGAAGGTGGTCCGAATGGAGTACTGTTGCGAGCCCTGGGTCCCGGGTCCCATCAGGGTGTCCGGGACCGTGCTGGACCGCCGGGAGGGAGAGTGCGTTGCACAGAGTGACTGAGCTCGTCACTCAGCGTTGCGATCAGGTAACCGTGCCATAACGGCGTTCCAGGGCCCGCGCCCGACACGCCGGGCAACTCGGCAAGGTTGTGGCAGGCTGCACCCGGGCAGGCCACACTCGACTAGCGGAAGCAGCGACGCACGTGACGTCGGCAGGCACCACCCGGGAGGTCCCCATGCCCGAACTGCGTGTCGTGGCCGTCTCCAATGACGGCACACGGCTGGTGCTGAAGGCTGCGGACAGCACGGAGTACACGCTTCCGATTGACGAACGGCTCCGCGCCGCCGTGCGCGGCGACCGTCCCCGCCTCGGCCAGATCGAGATCGAGGTGGAGAGCCACCTCCGCCCCCGTGACATCCAGGCCCGTATAAGGGCCGGCGCCTCCGCGGAGGAGGTCGCCCAGCTCGCCGGGATCCCCGTCGACCGCGTCCGCCGGTTCGAGGGTCCGGTGCTGGCCGAGCGCGCCTTCATGGCCGAGCGGGCCCGCAAGACCCCGGTCCGCCGCCCCGGCGAGAACGCCGGTCCGCTGCTCGGCGAGGCCGTGCAGGAACGGCTGCTGCTGCGCGGCGCCGAGAAGGACACCATCCAGTGGGACTCCTGGCGCCGGGACGACGGCACGTGGGAGGTCCTGCTGGTCTACCGGGTCGCGGGCGAACCGCACTCCGCGAGCTGGACCTACGACCCGCCCCGCCGGCTCGTCCAGGCCGTGGACGACGAGGCGCGCTCGCTGATCGGCGAGTCCGACGACCTCGCCGCGCCCGAGCCGAGCTTCCCGTTCGTGCCGCGGATCGCCCGGCTGCCGCGCGACCGCCCGCTGGACCGCGCCCTGGACCGGGGGACGGACCGCCCCGTGCTGCCCGCGCAGATCTCCGAGCCCGCCGAGGAGAGCGCGGGCGAACGGGACTCGCTGACCAGCCTGTTGGAGGCGGTGCCGAGCTTCCGGGGCGACCTGGTGGTCCCGGAACCGCCCGCCGAGACGGAGGACGAACCCGCCGACGAACCCGTCGCGGAGGAGCCCCCGGCGCCGGCGGCCTCGGCCGGCTCGGCCTACGCGGACGTACTGATGCCGCGCTCGGTGACCAGCCACCGCGACCGGCTGATCGGCTCCACCGACCGGCAGGCGGAGGCGGACGGCGTCCGCCCGGGCCGCAGGGCGGCCGTGCCGAGCTGGGACGAGATCGTGTTCGGCACACGGCGCAAGAAGCAGGAGTAGCCGAGCGGCGCCGGATCGGCGCCGGGTGTTCGGGGGTCGGCACCGGCCGCCGGCGGGTGCCGTCACGGACGGTGAGTCAACCGCACGCATGGGCAGCCACGTTCGTGTAAGGGTCGATTTCCGGCTGACCGCCCGTCAATCCGTGGATGACGGCTCGTCAAGCACACGAAGGGCCCGTACCACTCCCGGTACGGGCCCTGTTCCTGTACGCCCCCTCTTCGGTCACTGCGGGTCCGGGCCCACCGCCACCGGGCGGCCCGAGTCGGCGCTCCACTCCGACCACGAGCCCACGTACAGCGCGGCCGGGACGCCCGCCGCGGCG
Source organism: Streptomyces sp. NBC_00670 (assembly GCF_036226765.1). Lineage (NCBI taxonomy): Bacteria > Bacillati > Actinomycetota > Actinomycetes > Kitasatosporales > Streptomycetaceae > Streptomyces > Streptomyces sp. NBC_00670. The sequence continues at coordinate 5,655,784 of NZ_CP109017.1, read as the reverse complement.
AGCGCCAGCACCTGGTGCGCGGCGGAGACGCCGGAGCCGCAGTACACGCCGACCTCGGTGCCCTCCGTGACGCCCAACGCCTTGAAGCGGTCGGCGAGTTCGGCGGCGGGCAGCAGTGTGCCGGACGCCGTCGTGTTCTCGGTGGTCGGCGCCGACACCGCGCCCGGGATATGGCCGCCGACCGGGTCGATCGGCTCCACCTCGCCCCGGTACCGCTCCCCCGCCCGCGCGTCGAGCAGCAGCCCGGTACGCGCCAGCGCCGCCGCCCCGTCCGCGTCGAGCAGCGGCATCGCGCCCGGCCGCGGCCGGAAGTCGCCGGGTTCCGGAGTTTCGGTGCCGGTCGCGAGCGGCCCGTCCCAGGCGGCGATCCCGCCGTCCAGCACCCGTACGTCCGGGTGCCCCGCCCAGCGCAGCAGCCACCAGGCGCGCGCCGCCGCCCAGCCCTGGCCGCCGTCGTGGACGACGACGGGGCGGTCGGCACGGACACCGGCGGCGCGCATGGCCGCGCCGAAGCGCTCCACGTCGGGCAGCGGATGCCGGCCGGCCGGTCCCGGCGGCCCGGCCAGGTCAGCGTCCAGGTCCACGTAGACGGCGCCCGGCAGGTGTCCCGCCGCGTGGGCGGCGCGGCCGTCGAAGGGGGCCTGACCGGACGCCTTGGCGGTGCTCAGCTGCCAGCGGACGTCGAGCAGCACGGGCGGCGCGGCGGAGCCCGCCGACTGGTCCGCCGGGCGATCGGCGGGCCGCTCGCCCAGTAGACCGGCCAGCTCGGATGCGGAGATGAGGGGGTTCATGGCCCCCATCCTCCCGCACGGGGTGGCCACGTCGTCCCGATCCGGCTACCCTTCCCGCCGGACGGTTCCGATCACCCCGCGTACGGGAACGGACACCATCCGTACTGCTGATCGTCACCGCGCGGCCATCGCCCGGCAACGGACGGGACACCGCACCCCGGAACGTCCCCCGCGGTGACGCACCGACGACGGCGCGGCCCGGCCCGGGACGCGCCGCCCGCGGTGCGACCATCGGCCCGAAGCGTGCGCCGGCGCGACCGCGACAGACCGCACGCAGGCGAAGCGGACCGGCCACCGCCAAGGGGCCGAGAAGAGAGTGACCATGACCGAGGCAAGCCGGCCGGCCGGCCCGAACGGCACCGCGCACGCCCGCCCCGCACCCGGCACGCCCTGCTGGGTGAGCCTGATGGTGCACAGCACGGCCGCGACCCAGGAGTTCTACGGCGAACTCTTCGGCTGGGAGTTCCGGCCCGGCCCCGAGCAACTCGGCCCGTACGTACGGGCACTCCTGGACGGCCGTGAGGTGGCCGGCATCGGACAACTGCCACCCGACCGGGAGCTGCCGGTGGCCTGGACGCCGTACTTCGCCTCGGACGACGCGGACGCGACGGCGGAGACCGTGCGGCACTGCGGCGGCACGGTGGGCGTCGGCCCGCTGGACGCGGGCGCGGCCGGCCGGCTGGCCGTCGCCGTCGACCCGTCGGGCGCGGTCTTCGGCATCTGGCAGTCGGCCGCCCACTTCGGCACGGAGCTGACGGGGGCGCCCGGGACCCCCGCCTGGAACGAACTGCTGACCTACGACTCCACGGGCGTCACGAAGTTCTACCGCAACGTCTTCGGCTACGAGGAGGAGCCCGCCGAGGCCGCCGAAGCCGCCCCCGCCGAACAGGTCGACCGCGTCGTCCTGCGCCGCCACGGCCGCCCGGTCGCCGTCGTACACGGCATGGGCCGGGCCCTTCCCCGCGACCGGGGCGCACACTGGCTGACGTACTTCGAGGTACCCGACACGGACGAGGCCAGCCGGCGGGTGACGGCCCTCGGCGGCCGAGTCGTCGAACCGGCGCACGACGGCCCCCATGGCCGCACCACCACGGCCACCGACCCGGAGGGCGCCCTCTTCGCGATGCTGCAGCGGACGCGCTGACGTCGACACCATCGCTCCGAAGTCCCCCTGTCAGGAGTGAACGCACTCCCGGCCCGCGCCGTTCGCCGCCGTGAAGCAGAGCTTCAGGCCGGTCCGGGCCGCGTTGCCGATCATGGGTGTGAAGCTGTAGCGGTCGGCGTCGGCCGTGCTGCTGATGACGACGTGACGCGGCCGGGCACCGGGGGCGGTGACCTCGATCGTGTCGCCGACCTTCGCGTGCCAGATGCGGCCCCATGCCGCGGCGCACGCCGGGCTGTACCGGATCTCCATGCCGGCGCCCGTGGCCGAGTGGTGCGCCGGTCCGAGCGCCTCCGCGCGGCCGGGCAGTCCGCAGGACATCAGGTCGGGGTCCTTCCCGTCGCACGTGCTCCCGTGACAACCCGGGCGGGGGTTCAGCGGAGTGGCCGCGACATGCGTCGACGGCCGGCCGGTGCCCGGGCCCCAGACGCAGAGCGCCACGACGACGAGCGCGGCGGCCACCGCGGCCACGCCTTTGCCGGCGGTCACCAGTCGCGGACGCCGGGCGCGTCCAGGGGCACCGGGGACCGGTGCCGGCGGGGGCGGGGCGGGCGCGGGCGGCGTGGAGCCGGCGCGCCCGCTCCACTGGGCGTCCGCCAGTTCCCACAGGGCGAGCAGCCGTTCGGTGGGCTCCCCCGCCACCGCGCAGAGGGCCCGGACGGCGTCCCAGGGAGCCGGCTTCTTGCCGTTGAGATAGCGCTCCCAGGACGACTTGCTGTACGGGGTGCGCTCCGACAGCGCCACAAGGCTCAGCCCCGTGCGCGCCCGCACCTCGCGGAGCCGCTCGGCCAGCGCCGCGCACTCCGGTGCCGGGCCGGTCATCCGCGCAGCACCTGCCAGGTGTGGGGCCCCACCACGCCGTCGGCCGGCAGTCCGGCATGTTTCTGCAGGCGCATCACGGCCGCGATGGTCTGCTGCCCGTACACACCGTCGACGGCACCGGGCGCCAGGTGGCGATAGCGCAGTATGCACTGGGCCTCCACCACGTCCCAGCCCGGACCGGCGAGCACCGCGGTGCGCGTCGCGCTGTATCCCGCGCTCAGTCCCCCGTCGGCCCCGGGACTTCTGCGGACCTTGCACGGGTACCTCTTGCCGGGCTTGAAGACGTACCGGCCCGGCCCCTCGGTCGTGGGAGTGACGCGCGCGCCCGGAAGCGAGCCGGACGCGGCCGCCGCCGCAGCCGGCGCCCCGGCGTCCTCGTCACCGCTCCACGTCCGGGTCAGCAGGGCTCCGGCGCCCATGCCGATGAGCGCCGCCACCACCACGGCCACCAGGAGAACCGGTCTACGCACTCCCGGCGGCCGCTGTGCCGTCACCTCCGCGGGAGGCGGACCGGACCGCTCGGCAGCCGTCGCCTTCCGTGCCCCCGGGCTCGCGTTGTCCTGTGCGCCGGCCGATGGAGACGGCACGGGAGTCCCGTACTGCCCTGCCTGGCCCGCGACTTCGTGCAGCACCAGCAGTTTGGTCGGGTCGGTGCCGGCGATCCGCGCCAGCTCCTCGACCGCCTGCCGCGGGGGCATGGCCTTCCCGTTGAGATAGCGTTCCCACGACGAGCGGCTGTACCCGGTCTTGGCCGCGATCGAGGCCAGGCTCAGCCCGCTGCGGTCCTTCAGCCTCCTCAACTGCACGGTGAGTTGCCGGCTTCTCTCGTCCAGCGTCTCCGGCAGTTTCCTCCAAGCAGCCACGTCCACCCCCCGGTGTGCGTCGGGGAGCCCCCCGGTGGCTTCCCCGCTCCCCTGTCCCTGCGTTGATACCCCCCGTGCGCGGTCCGGAGGATCGGCCGGGGCCCCGCTGCCGAGAGTTCCGGCCAGGGCCCGGGCGCGGCCGTCGTCCCAGGGATGCCGCACCCTCCGCCACGTCCCAGCAGGTCGGCGGGGGTGTCGTCCCACCTCGTCCCAGTCCCGCCGGTCCCGGTGGCGGTGCCTGACATTGGCCAGCAACCTCTGTAGGGCAACGGCCAAGGAGTCGGCCGGCCGGCCCCGCCCCGGTCACTCCCGATCGAAGGAGCAACGGAACATGACGGCACATATCCGACCGCGCCTGACCATGGCGCTGGCGGCCACCCTGGCCGCGCTGACGCTCGGCGGCCTGAGCGCCGCGCCCGCGTCGGCCAGCAACAGCTACACCGGGGCCGCCTACATCGGCGGCAAGGGCGTGTTCACGGACGACTGGGAGGACGAAGGCATCCTGTCCACCGGCTCCAACGCGAACTCCAACGCCACCTGCCTGTGGCAGAAGGTCCTGTGGTCGTACGGCTACCTCGGCTGGGGAGACATCGACGGGATCTTCGGCCCGGACACCAAGGCGGCCACGAAGAAGTTCCAGTCGGACTGGGCCGTCCCGGGCCCCTCGGACGGTATCGCGGGCAAGGACACCTTCACGGTGGCCGGATACACGATCCAGAACGACGGCACGTACAACGGCTCGGAGCACTCGTTCAACCTGTGGCGGAACAGCGAGGGCCACTACGACTTCTACGACAGCAGCGGCGTCGTCCGCAGCGCCGGCTACAACTACCGCACCTGCAGCTGACGGTCCGTACCGGCAGCGGGGAGCAGAAGGGGGAAATCATGCGGAGTCGAACCCTGGCGAAGTCCGGGATCGGGATCCTCACGGCAGTGGTGAGTGTGGCCGGGGTCGTCCTCTCGGCGGGCAGTGCCAGTGCGAACTCGTGTTCCGTCACCTCCCCGTGGGGACACCGCGGAAAGTACATGTGCGGAACCGACCTCTACGCGGGGAAGGCCGACTGGGACCACGACGGTCGCGTCGACGAGATGTTCGTGATCGCCCCGAACCGGACGATCTGGCACGACTGGAAGAACTCCGGCGGGTGGAAGGTGATGCCGGGCAACGGCCGCGCCGACAACGTGGACGGCACGCGTGCGGACGCCTACCAGCGCTGCGTCTGGGTGTACGTGCGCAGCGGACAGACGCACTGGAAGAACTGCTTCTACAGCGGCACCTGGCACAACTGGGCGTACGACCCCGGGTGAGTCCACCGGAGTTCCCCGGTGACGGCGCGAGGACCGCGTCGTCACCGGGGCACGTCTCGTGGTGCCCCCCGAGCGGCAGGGCGCACCGTCGCGGCGGTGGCAGTCCTCAGGCGGGGGTCACCGGCAGCACGTCCGGCGACAGCGCGCCCGCGCGGGAGGTCGCGGCCGTCATGCGGCGGCGGTGGTGCCGGCGGCACAGCACCTCGTAGCCGATCTCGTCGGGGGACTGGGCGACGTCGCCGACGACGACCTGGGCGCCCTCGACGACCATGACGCCGCCGACCGTGCGCGCGTTGTGCGTGGCGCGGGCGCCGCACCAGCACAGGGCCTCGACCTGGAGGACCTCGACCCGGTCGGCGAGTTCGACCAGCCGCTGGGAGCCGGGGAAGAGCTTGGAGCGGAAGTCCGTGGTGATGCCGAAGGCGTAGACGTCGATGTCGAGGTCGTCGACCACGCGGGCGAGCTGGTCGATCTGTTCGGGGGCGAGGAACTGGGCCTCGTCGGCGATGACGTAGTCGGCGCGGCCGCCCTGGGAGAGGTGTTCGACGAGGTATCCGTACAGGTCCCGGCCGTCCTCGACCTCGACCGCGTCCGTGACCAGTCCGAGCCGCGAGGACAGCTTGCCCTCGCCCGCGCGGTCGTCCCGCGTGAAGATCACGCCCTGCAGTCCGCGCGCCGAACGGTTGTGCTCGATCTGGAGGGCCAGCGTCGATTTCCCGCAGTCCATCGTTCCGGAGAAGAACACCAGCTCGGGCATGGCGGGACGGGCGCCTTTCGGTGGGAGGTGCGGTGAGCGTATCGGAGGGGTGTTCAGGAGCGTACTTCGAGCAGGGGAACCCACTGTTCGGCCGGGGTCATCGAACCGTGGTTGCCGGTCATCGCCGACTCCTTCGGTTCCCGTTCGGAGGCGATGAGCAGCACGTCGTCGTGGGCGGCGGCGACGACGTCGCCGAGGCGCGGCCGGACCCGGTCCTCCACCTCGGGACCGAACCAGCCGGCCGCGATCGCCTCCTCGCGCGAGGCCACCCAGAACTGCTCGCCGAGCACCTCGCGCCAGCAGGCCAGCACGTCCTCCTGGGCGCCGGGCACCGCGTAGACGTGCCGGGCGCGGCCCTCGCCGCCGAGCAGGGCGACGCCGGCCCGCAGCTCCCAGTCCTCGTCGAAGTCGATGCGGTGCTCCTCGTCGAACGGGATGTCGACCATGCCGTGGTCGGCCGTGACGTACAGCGCGGTGCGCGGGGGCAGTTGCTCGGCCAGGCGCTGGGCCAGGCCGTCGATGTGCATCAGCCGGCCGCGCCAGGCGTCGGAGTCGATGCCGAAGCGGTGGCCGGCGCCGTCCACCTCGGAGTAGTAGGTGTAGACGAGCGCGCGGTCGGCCGCGGCGAGCTGCTCGGCGGCCAGGTCCATGCGCTCCTCGCCGGAGAGCCGGCCGAGGAAGGTGCCGCCGCTGAGCGCGACCCTGGTCAGCGGGGTGTTCTCGAAGTGCGGCGCGGAGACCTGGGCGGCGTGCACACCCGCCGCGTGGGCGAGCTGGAAGACCGTGGGGTACGGCTGCCAGGGCGCGGGCGGGGCCCAGGGCTGCCAGCGCAGCTGGTTCATCAGTTCGCCGGTGTCCGGATTGCGCACCGTGTACCCGGGCAGTCCGTGGGCTCCCGGGGGCAGGCCGGTGCCGACGGAGGCGAGCGAGGTGGCGGTGGTGGCCGGGTAGCCGGCGGTGAGCGGGCGTCCGGTGCCGCCGCGGGAGGTGCCGAGCAGCGAGGTGAGGAACGGGGCCTCGTCGGGGTGGGCCCTGAGCTGCTCCCAGCCGAGGCCGTCGACGAGGAGGACGCAGGCGCGGTCGGCCGGGGCCAGCTCGGGGATCGCGGCGGCGGTGCCGGGCACGCCCATGCCGGCGGCGAGGGTGGGCAGCAGGTCGGCGAGCGAGCCCGTGCCGTACTCGGGGACGGGCGCGGACTGAAGGGCGAGCGGTTCGGGGTCGTCCCAGGCGGGCAGTGCCATCAGCGGGCCGGGTCCGCGGTCGCCTCGGAGAGGGACTGCGCGAAGGCGAGCGCCTGGGCCACCGTCTCCGGGCCGTCCCCGGCCTCGCTCACGCGCAGGCTGAGGTCGTCGGCGGTCGAGCTGCCGGTGTAGCCGTGGTCGGCCTCGCAGTTGGGGTCGCCGCACGCGGCGGGCTCCAGGTCGATGCGGGAGACCGCGCCCCAGCCGATGGTGAGCACGACCTCGCGGGGCGGGGTGCCCGGCTTGTACGACTCGGGGTTGGCGACGACGCGGCTGAGCACGACGGACGAGATCCGGCCGATCTTCACGGACTCCGTGGAGGTGGTGGCGTACGGCGTCGGGGAGGTGTCGTCGGCGGCCTGCTCGTCGGTGTGGCTGACGATGAAGCGGTTGCCGGTGAGGACGAGCACCGTGACGTGCCGGCGGACCTCGTTCTGGTCGAACGTCGTCTCCTGGTGGACCAGGTACGACCGGATGGGCTCGCCGCCCACGGCGGCCTCCACCGCCTCGGCCACGAGGGCCGGGTAGTAGCCGCTGCGCTCGATCGCCGCTCGCAGCCCCTGGGTCGTCGTACTGGTCTTGGCCATGATGTCCATCCTACGGGGGCCCGCCGACTGCCCGGCACCGCTCGTCGCCGACCCCTCCACGGGCGGTGGACCCCGGTGTACCGGTCAGTACACCGGCAGGGTGCGGGGGCCCAGGTCGTCGCGGGCGGGCGGGGGTGCGAGCCGGACGGTGGCGCCGAGGACGGCCGCGCCGTGCGGGGCGACGACCACCGGCTCCAGGGTGACGGCGACGACCTCGGGGTGGTCGTCGACCAGGCGGGACAGGCGCAGCATCAGCTCCTCCAGCGCCGGGGTGTCCACCGGTGCCGAGCCGCGCCAGCCGAACAGCAGCGGGGCGGTGCGGATCGCACGGACGAGCGAGGAGGCGTCCCGGTCGGTGACCGGGACCAGTCGGTGCGCGGTGTCGCCGAGGAGCTGCGAGGCGGCCCCGGCGAGCCCGAAGGACAGGACGGCGCCGGCGGCGGGGTCGATCACCGCCCGTACGACGGTGTCGACGCCGCGCGGTGCCATGCCCTGCACCACGGGGCGCAGCTCCTCGGGGCCGCCGAACAGTTCGGTCAGCTCGGTGTAGGCGCGGCGCAGCTGGCTCTCGTCGGCGAGGTCGAGGCGGACGCCGCCGAGGTCGGCGCGATGGCGCAGGTGGGGGGCGGTGGCCTTGAGGGCGACGGGGTAGCCGAGCGTCCGGGCGGCCTCGGCGGCGGTGCCGGGGGTGGGGGCGGGCAGCGCGCGGTGCACGTGGATGCCGTAGGCGGCGAGCAGGTCGCAGGTGCGGTCGGGGCCGAGGGTGAGGCCCTGGCCGCCGGTGAGCCATCGGTCGATGAGGCGGGCGGCGCCCTTCTCGTCGATGTCGTCGTACTCGGGCACCTTGCCCGGCTCGGCCGACTCGCGCCGCCACTGCGCGTACCGCACGGCTTCCGCGAGTGCGCGGACGGCTCGCTCGGCGGCGGGGTAGGCGGGGATGAGGCGGGGGGCGGTGGGTGGGGCCGCGGGTTCCTGTGGGGCGGGGGTGGGGTTCTGTGGTGCGGGCGTGGGGGGCTGCGGTGTGGAAGCGGACGACGTACGGTCCTGCGGCTGCGGCGGGGCCGGGGGGCCGGGCGGCTGCGGGCCCGTGCTGGCCGCCGCCGACAGGGCCTCGGCCAGACCTCCGAGTTCCACGTGGACCACCAGGACCGGCTTCGCGGGCGCCTCCGTCGCCGCGGAGCGCAGCGCCTCGGCCAGCGCGGCGTCCGCCGCCGCGCCCTCCCCCACCGCCGGGATCGCCGTGACGACCACGGCGTCGCACGCGGGGTCGGCCAGCGCGCGGGTCAGCGCGGCGTGGAAGTCCTCCGCGCTCGCGCCCGTCGTCAGATCCAGCGGCGGCAGCGGGCGCAACCCCTCGGCCAGGCAGGCGTCGTACGTCAGCAGCCCCAGTGACTCGGAGTTGCCGAGGATGGCCACCCGGGGGCCGGCCGGGAGCGGCTGCCGGGCGAGCAGCAGGCCGGCGTCGACCAGTTCGGTGATGGTGTCGACCCGGATGACCCCGGCCTGCCGCAGCAGCGCGGAGACCGTGGCGTGCGGCAGCCGGGTGCCCCGTACGGCGTGCCCCGTCGGGGTGCCGCCGTGCCGGGCGCCCTGGACGACGACCAGGGGTTTGACGGCGGCGGTGCGGCGGGCGAGCCGGGTGAACTTGCGGGGGTTGCCGATGGTCTCCAGGTACATGAGGGCGACGTCGGTGTCCGGGTCGTCGTACCAGTACTGGAGCACGTCGTTGCCGGAGACGTCCGCGCGGTTGCCGGCGGAGACAAACGTTGAAACACCGGTAACACCGGTGACGCCGCTCACACCGGTGACGCCAGTAACACCGCTCACACCGGTGACGCCGGTGACGCCGTTCGCATGCGCACCCGGCACGTCCGTCACCCCGGTGACCCCGCCGCCGCGCCGGTGCAGCCGGGCGAGCAGGGCGATGCCGATGGCGCCGGACTGGGCGAACATGCCGATCCGGCCGGGCCGCGGCATCTCGGGCGCGAGGGAGGCGTTGAGCCGGACGGCGGGCGCGGTGTTGACGATGCCGAAGGCGTTCGGGCCGACGATGCGCATGCCGTACGTCCGCGCCTGGCGCACCAGCGCGCGCTGCCGTTCGCGCCCCTGCGCGCCGCTCTCGGCGTACCCGGCGGAGAGGACGACGAGGCCCTGCACGCCGTGCTCGCCGCACTCGGCGACCACCTCGGGGACCCGTTCGGCGGAGACGGCGACGACGGCGAGGTCGACCGGGCCGTCGATCTCGCGCACGGAGCGGTGCGCGGGCACTCCGTCGACGTCCTCGAGGTCGTCGGCGAACGCCTTGTTGACCGCGTGCAGCCGGCCGGTGAAACCGGCGTCCCTGAGGTTGCCGAGCACGCTGCGGCCCACCCCGCCGGGCGCCCGGCCGACGCCGACGACCGCGACCGAGCCGGGGGCGAGCAGCCGGTGCACGGAGCGCGCCTCGGCGCGCTGCTCCCGGGCGCGCTGCACGGCCAGCGAGCGGTCCGTCGGCTCCAGGTCGAACTCCAGTCGGACGACGCCGTCCTCGAAGCTGCGTTTCTGGGTGTACCCGGCGTCCGTGAACACCTTGATCATCTTGGTGTTGGCGGGGAGCACCTCGGCGGCGAAGCGGCGGATGCCGCGCTCGCGGGCGACGGCCGCGACGTGCTCCAGGAGCGCGGAGGCGACACCCCTCCCCTGGTGCGCGTCCTGCACCAGGAAGGCGACCTCGGCCTCGTCGGCCGGGCCGGTGGCGGGCAGGCCGTCGGCGTCGATGCGGTCGTACCGTACGGTGGCGATGAACTCGCCGCCGACCGTGGCCGCGAGCCCCACCCGGTCCACGAAGTCGTGGTGCGTGAAGCGGTGGACGTCCTTGGCGGACAGCCGCGGGTACGGCGCGAAGAAGCGGTAGTACTTCGACTCGTCGGACACCTGTTCGTAGAAGCTGACGAGGCGCTCGGCGTCGTCGGCCGTGATGGGCCGGATCCGCGCGGTGCCGCCGTCGCGCAGCACCACGTCGGCCTCCCAGTGGGCGGGGTACTCGTGCCGGTCCGACGGGATCTGCATGGGGCCCAGCGTACGGCGCGGGTCCGACACCGGCGTCCATCGGAGCCGACCGCACACCCCGGACCGGCGTTGTGGAACACTGGTCTAGACAACCTGGCACACCTGAAGGGCAGCATCACCATGGCTGAGCGCCGCGTCAACATCGGCTGGGCCGAGGGCCTCCACGCCCGCCCCGCCTCCATCTTCGTCCGGGCGGCCACCGCCTCCGGCGTCCCCGTGACGATCGCCAAGGCGGGCAGCGCCCCCGTCAACGCCGGCTCGATGCTGGCCGTGCTCGGCCTGGGCGTCCAGGGCGGCGAGGAGGTCGTCCTCGCCTCCGACGCCGAGGGCGCGGACGCGGCCCTGGACCGCCTGGCCAAGCTGGTCGCCGACGGCCTGGAGGAACTGCCGGAGACGGTCTGAGCCGTCCGCTCCTGTGCGGGGCGGCGGTTCATTCCGGCGCAGAAAGCCGCGTCGCCCCCGGGGGCGACGCGGCTTTCTGCTTTCCACCCGTCCGTCCGTGAATTCTCCGGCGTGGACGCACAGGATGACGAGCAGCGAAAAGGAAAACGGGGTCCGCACTTCCCCGCGTCCACTCTCCTTTGTATACGGCACCCCTGTTAATTCTGCGGGCCCGCGATGTTTACGGCTTGTTGCGGATTCCTCACACCCATGTCCGCGCCGACGGGCCGCAGCCGGTGGGACGTGGTCGTCCGTTGGGTGTGCTGTGCGGCGAGGATGTGGGCGCGGGCGTCGTCGCCCCGGGCGATCGCGTCGACGATGCCGCCGCGTTCCGCCCAGTCCGCCACGGGGTCGGCCGGTGTCCCGGTGACGTACATCCATGCGATCTTGTGCCGCAGCTGGGCCAGCGTGGTGCTCAGCGCCGGGCTCCCGGCGGCCTGCGCGAGCGTGTCGTGGAACCAGCCGTCCAGGGAGCGCAGGTCGTCGCTGCTGCCCTGCCCTGCCCGTTCCCGGCCGAGCCTGACCAGGCCGCGCAGCACCTTCAGATGGGCCTCCGTGCGCCGCTGGGCGGCCCGGGCGGCGCCGAGCGGTTCCAGCAGGACGTGCATCTCCAGCAGGTCGGCGGCCTCCTGCCCGGTGGGCTCGGCCACGCACGCGCCCGCGTGCCGCCGGGTGACGACGAAGCCCTCGGCCTCCAGCGTGCGCAGCGCCTCGCGCACGGGGACGCGGGAGACGCCGTAGCGGCGGGCGAGGACCTCCTCGGTGAGCCGGCTGCCGCGCGCGTGGACGCCGGCGACGATGTCCTCGCGGATCGCCGCGCATACCGAGTGCGCCGGAATACGCATGTCCGACCTCCGCCTCGATTTCCGTGCGAAGCGCCGTCGGCCGGCGCATTGCCCGACCGACTCTATTGCAGCGGAGAGGGATTTCCGACGGCGGGCCGGAATTCATGGTTCTTTTTTGGACAACGGCCGGGACGAAATGCCCGGACGGAACGAGAACGGCCCCGGCTTCGGGGGCCGGGGCCGTCGACGACGGTTCGGGGGGCGTCGGCCGGTGCGCGGGTGCGCCGACGCGGGTGCTTCAGACGTTGACGCCGTGGGCGCGCAGGTACGCCACCGGGTCGATGTCGGAGCCGTACTCCGGGCTCGTACGGGCCTCGAAGTGCAGATGCGGGCCGGTGACGTTGCCGGTCGCGCCGGACAGGGCGATCTGCTGCCCGGGGGTGACCTGCTGGCCCACCGTGACGCCGATGGACGACAGGTGGCCGTACTGGGTGTAGGTGCCGTCGGCCATCTTGAGGACGATCTGGTTGCCGTAGGCCCCGCCCCAGCCGGTCTCCACGACGGTGCCGGAGCCGACGGCGTGCACGGAGGTGCCGGTGGCGGCGTGGAAGTCGATGCCGGTGTGGGTGCCGGAGGACCACAGGGAGCTGCTGGCCTGGTAGCCGGTGGAGACGTAGGAGCCCGAGATCGGCGCGACGAAGGTGTTCAGCCGCTTGCGCTCGGCCTCGCGGGCGGCGCGCTCCTTCGCGTCGCGGGCCCGCTCCGCCTGCGCGGCGGCCTCCTTGCGCGCGGCCTCCTCGGCCGCCTTGCGCGCGGCCGCCTTCTCCTGGGCGAGGGCCTGGGCGTCGATCCGCGCGGCGACGCTCTCGCCGATGCCGGCGGCCCGCAGGAGCCCGGTCTGGTCGACGGAGGCGGCGGGCTCCGCGGCGAACGCGGGAGCGGCCAGGGTGCCGACGACGCCGGTGGTGGCGAGCGCCGCGACGCCCACGGCGCCGGTCGTCGTGCGCTTCGTGCGATCGGCACGGCGGTGCTTCCCGGGGGCGCGGGTGAACGCCATGTAAGGGGTCGTCCTTTCCTTCCTTCTCGCCTACCGGGTTAGCTGACGGGTTCGGAGCAGGAAGGTCTCCTACGGACACCCTGTGGGGGCGTCCGATTCACCCCAGGGACGTGGGTCCCCGGCTCCCCTGGCTCGCGCCGTACGGGGACTCGGCGATGACTGTCCGCTGCCGCGGATGCGGCGCGCTGCCTGACGGACAGCCGGGAAGACGCTAAGCGGGCGCCGTTTCAACGGGCAAACGAGGTAACGGTTTTGTTGCGTATCCCACACCGCGGAAGCGCCACCCTCTGTGGCAATACGGACAAACACCCGCCGTCGGCGGGCCGGACCGGGGGCGCGGGAGGCCCTGGTGACGTCCGGGGAGTCACCAGGGCCTCGTCCACGCCCCCGCGCGCCGCCCGTGCTACTCGGCGGCCACCACGGTGACTTCGCCGATCCCCAGGGCGCGTACGGGCTCCGCGATCTGCTCGGCGTCGCCCACCAGGATCGTCACCAGACGGTCCACCGGGAAGGCGTTGACGACGGCGGCCGTCGCCTCCACCGTGCCGGTGGCGGCGAGCTGCTGATACAGCGTCGCCTGGTAGTCGTCCGGCAGGTGCTGCTCGACCTGGTCGGCGAGCGAGCTCGCGACGGCGGCCGCGGTCTCGAACTTCAGCGGGGCGACGCCCACCAGGTTCTGCACGGCGACATCGCGCTCGGCGTCGGTCAGCCCCTCGGCGGCGAGGGTGCGCAGCACCTTCCACAGGTCGTCGAGGGCGGGGCCGGTGTTCGGGGTGTCGACGGAACCGCTGATGGCGAGCATCGCGGCGCCGCTGCCGTCGGGCGCGGAACGCAGCACCTGGCCGAACGCGCGCACACCGTAGGTGTAGCCCTTCTCCTCGCGCAGCACGCGGTCCAGCCGCGAGGTGAGGGTGCCGCCGAGGCAGTACGTGCCGAGCACCTGGGCGGGCCACACGCGGTCGTGCCGGTCGGCGCCGACGCGGCCGATGAGGAGCTGCGTCTGGACGGCTCCGGGGCGGTGCACGACGATCACGCGGCCGGTGTCGTCGGCGGTCACCGGGGGCACCGGACGCGGCTGCCCGGGCGCGCCCGTCCACGCGCCGAGCGTGTCGGCGAGGAGCGCGTCCAGGTCGACGCCGGTGAGGTCGCCGACGACCACCGCGGTGGCGGTGGCGGGCCGTACGTGCCGCTCGTAGAACGCGCGTACGGCCGCCGCGTCGATGGCCTCGACGCTCTCCTCGGTGCCCTGACGGGGCCGGGACATGCGGGAGTCCGCCGGGAAGAGCTGCCGGGACAGCTCCTTGGCGGCGCGACGGGCCGGGTTGGCGGTCTCGTGCGGGATCTCGTCGAGCCGGTTGCGCACCAGGCGCTCGATCTCGCCGTCGTCGAACGCGGGGGCGCGCAGCGCGTCGGCGAGCAGGCCGAGCGCCTTGGCGAGCCGCGAGACGGGCACCTCCAGGGAGAGCCGTACACCGGGGTGGTCGGCGTGCGCGTCAAGGGTGGCGCCGCAGCGCTCCAGCTCGGCGGCGAACTCCTCCGCGGAGTGCTTGTCGGTGCCCTCGGAGAAGGCGCGCGCCATGATGGTGGCGACACCCTCCTGGGCCTGCGGTTCGGCCTCCAGGGGCGCGTCGAGGAGCACCTCGACGGCGACGACCTGCTGGCCGGGGCGGTGGCAGCGCAGCAGCGTCAGGCCGTTGTCCAGGGTGCCGCGCTCGGGCGCGGGGAACGCCCAGGGCTTCGCCTCGCCGGCCCGGGGCTGCGGGTGGAACTCCATGGTCGCGAGCTCGGTCACTTCGCCGACTCCTCGTTCTCGTCGGTGACTTCGGCGGCCTCGGCGGCCTCGGGCTCCTCGGGCGCGACCGGCTCGTAGACGAGCACCGCGCGGTTGTCGGGCCGCAGCCGGGCCCGGGCGATGTCCCGGACCTCCTCGGGGGTGACCTCCAGGACACGCGTGACGGCCGTCAGGGCGAGCTGCGGGTCGCCGAACAGGACGGCGTACCGGCACAGTTCGTCGGCGCGGCCGGCGACCGTGCCGAGCCGGTCCAGCCACTCGCGCTCCAGCTGCGCCTGGGCGCGCTCCATCTCCTCGGCGGTGGGGCCCTCCTCGGCGAACCGGGCGAGCTCCTCGTCGACGGCCGCCTCGATGACGGGCACCTCGACGTCGCCGGAGGTCTTCACGTCCAGCCAGCCGAGCGAGGGCGCCCCGGCCAGCCGGAGCAGGCCGAAGCCGGCGGCGACGGCGGTGCGGTCGCGGCGCACCAGACGGTTGAACAGCCGGGAGGACTCGCCGCCGCCGAGCACGGTGAGCGCCAGGTCGGCCGCGTCGCACGCGCGCGTGCCGTCCTCCGGGAGCCGGTAGGCGGCCATCAACGCGCGCGCGGGGACCTCCTCCTCGACGACCTCGCGGAGCTGTTCCCCGAGGACGTCGGGCAGCGAGCCGTCGCGCGGGGCGGGCTTGCCGTCGTGCGAGGCGATGGAGCCGAAGTACTTCTCGACCCAGGCGAGCGTCTGCTCGGGGTCGATGTCGCCGACGATCGACAGGACGGCGTTGTTCGGCGCGTAGTAGGTCCGGAAGAACGCGCGGGCGTCCTCCAGGGTGGCCGCGTCCAGGTCGGCCATCGAGCCGATCGGGGTGTGGTGGTAGGGGTGGCCCTCGGGGTAGGCGAGCGCGGTCAGCCTCTCGAACGCGGTGCCGTAGGGGACGTTGTCGTAACGCTGGCGGCGCTCGTTCTTGACGACGTCCCGCTGGTTCTCCATGGACTCCTCGTCCAGGGCGGCCAGCAGCGAGCCCATGCGGTCGGCCTCCAGCCAGAGGGCGAGCTCCAGCTGGTGGGCGGGCATGGTCTCGAAGTAGTTGGTGCGCTCGAAGCTGGTGGTGCCGTTGAGGGAGCCGCCGGCGCCCTGCACCAGTTCGAAGTGGCCGTTGCCCTTCACCTGGCCGGAGCCCTGGAACATCAGGTGCTCGAAGAGGTGAGCCAGGCCGGTACGCCCCTTGACCTCGTGGCGCGAGCCGACGTCGTACCAGAGGCACACCGCGGCGACCGGGGTCAGGTGGTCCTCGGAGAGCACCACGCGCAGACCGTTGGCCAGGCGGTGCTCACTCGCTGTCAGGCCGCCGGAGCCTGCCTCGGCTGTGGCCGTGTGACCCATGGGCATGTACGTCCCTTCACTCACGGAAGCGGTTGCAGCCAACCGCGCAGTTCCTGCCACTGTATGCGCCCCCGAAAGGGGCGCGGGGCCGTGCCGATGAGCGGCTCCGCCGCGCGGGCGCGGGAAGCCCACCGGCGGTCGGACACCACACGCCCAGAAGGATCCGGGGGCGGCCCCCCGGCCCTCCGGGCCGGGTCCCGCGACACGTTGTCGGTCCCCCGGTCCACAATGGTCCGCACAGAACCCGCCCACGCCCACACAAGGAGCCGGCAGCGATGGCCCGCCGCAGCACCAAGACCCCGCCGCCCGACGACTCGTACGAGGAGCGGATCCTCGACATCGACGTCGTCGACGAGATGCAGGGCTCCTTCCTCGAGTACGCGTACTCGGTCATCTACTCCCGCGCCCTCCCCGACGCCCGGGACGGCCTCAAGCCGGTGCACCGCCGCATCGTCTACCAGATGAACGAGATGGGCCTGCGCCCCGACCGCGGCTACGTCAAGTGCGCCCGCGTCGTCGGCGAGGTCATGGGCAAGCTGCACCCGCACGGCGACGCGTCGATCTACGACGCCCTGGTCCGCATGGCGCAGCCCTTCTCGATGCGCGTCCCCCTGGTCGACGGCCACGGCAACTTCGGTTCGCTGGGCAACGACGACCCGCCGGCCGCCATGCGGTACACCGAGTGCCGCATGGCCGAGGCGACGAGCCTGATGACGGAGTCCATCGAGGAGGACACCGTCGACTTCGGGCCGAACTACGACGGCCAGGAACAGGAACCGGTGGCGCTCCCCGCCGCCTTCCCGAACCTGCTGGTCAACGGCGCGTCCGGAATCGCCGTCGGCATGGCGACGAACATGCCGCCGCACAACCTGCGCGAGGTGATCGCCGCCGCCCGCCATCTGATCCGGTACCCGAACGCGGACCTGGACGCGCTGATGAAGCACGTCCCGGGCCCGGACCTGCCGACCGGCGGCCGGATCGTCGGACTGTCCGGCATCCGGGACGCGTACGCGTCGGGCCGCGGCACGTTCAAGATCCGCGCCACGGTGGAGATCGAGACGGTGACGGCCCGCCGCAAGGGCCTCGTCGTCACCGAACTGCCGTTCGCGGTCGGCCCGGAGAAGGTCATCTCGAAGATCAAGGACCTGGTCGGCGCCAAGAAGATCCAGGGCATCGCCGACGTCAAGGACCTCACCGACCGCGAGCACGGCCTGCGCCTGGTCATCGAGATCAAGAACGGCTTCGTGCCGGAGGCCGTCCTGGAGCAGCTCTACAAGCTGACCGCCATGGAGGAGTCCTTCGGCATCAACAACGTGGCCCTGGTCGACGGCCAGCCGCTGACGCTGGGGCTCAAGGAGCTGCTCGAGGTCTACCTCGACCACCGGTTCGACGTGGTGCGGCGGCGCAGCGAGTTCCGGCGCGGCAAGCGGCGCGACCGTCTTCACCTGGTCGAGGGTCTGCTCACCGCCCTGGTGGACATCGACGAGGTGATCCGCCTGATCCGCTCCAGCGAGAACTCCGCGCAGGCCAAGGAGCGCCTGATCGAGCGCTTCTCGCTGTCGGACGTGCAGACGCAGTACATCCTGGACACGCCGCTGCGCCGGCTGACCAAGTACGACCGGATCGAGCTGGAGTCGGAGAAGGAGCGGCTCAACGCCGAGATCGCGGAGCTGACCCGGATCCTGGAGTCGGACGCGGAGCTGCGCAAGCTGGTCTCCGCGGAACTGGCCGTCGTCGCCAAGAAGTTCGGCACCGACCGGCGGACGGTCCTGCTGGAGTCCTCGGGCGCCCCGGCCGCCGTGCCGCTGCAGGTGGCGGACGACCCGTGCCGGGTGCTGCTGTCCTCCACGGGGCTGCTGGCGCGCACGGCCGACGGCAACCCGTTCGAGGGCGACGGCAAGGGCCGGCGCGTCAAGCACGACCTGATCGTCTCCGCGGTCCCGGCGACGGCCCGCGGCGAGGTGGGCGTGGTGACCTCGGCCGGCCGGCTGCTGCGCGTCAACGTGGTCGACCTGCCGCAGTTGCCCGAGCAGACCGGCACACCCAACCTCTCGGGCGGCGCCCCGCTGGCGGAATTCGTCTCCCTGGAGGCGGACGAGACGGTGGTGTGCCTGACGACGCTCGACGAGTCCTCCCCCGGCCTCGCGCTCGGCACCGAACAGGGCGTCGTCAAGCGCGTGGTGCCCGACTACCCGGCCAACAAGGAGGAGCTGGAGGTCATCACCCTCAGGGAGGGCGACCGGATCGTCGGCGCGGCCGAGCTGCGCACGGGCGAGGAGGACCTGGTCTTCATCACGGACGACGCCCAGCTGCTGCGTTACCAGGCCTCCCAGGTGCGTCCGCAGGGCCGCCCGGCCGGCGGCATGGCGGGCGTCAAGCTGACGCAGGGCGCCAAGGTCATCTCGTTCACGGCGGTGGACCCGGCCGCCGACGCGGTGGTCTTCACGGTCGCCGGTTCGCGCGGCACGCTGGACGACTCCGTGCAGACGACGGCGAAGGTCACGCCGTTCGACCAGTACCCGCGCAAGGGGCGGGCCACGGGCGGCGTGCGCTGTCAGCGGTTCCTTAAGGGCGAGGACTGCCTGTCCTTCGCCTGGGCGGGTCCGGTCCCTGCGCGGGCGGCGCAGAAGAACGGCGCGCCGGCCGAGCTGCCGGACATCGACCCGCGCCGCGACGGCTCGGGCGTGTCCCTGGCGAAGACGGTGGCGGTGGTGGCGGGACCGGCCTAACCGATGGGCTGTTCGGGACCCGGGGTGTCCTCCGGGTCCCGTACGTAGCGCAGGACGCCCCACAGGGCGTGCTCGTCGACGTGCTCGGAGCCGTCCTCGCACGCCTGGAGCTCCTTGCGCAGCGCGGGCGCGTCGATGCCGGAGCCGATCAGGACCAGCTGGGTCGACCGCGCTCCGGTCCCGCTCCCCGCCTCCGGCCAGGGCTCCGGTGTGAAGCGCAGGAACCGCCCGACGGCGTGCACGGCGTAGCGGCTGCGGCGGTCGTGGGCGCCGAAGTCGACGTACCCCTTGATCCGGTACAGGCCCTCGGGCCGACTGTCGAGGAAGGCCAGCAGCCGGCGCGGGTCGAGCGGCACCGCGGAGACGTACGACAGGCTGTCGTAGCCGGAGTGCGGATGGGCGGCGTGCTCCTCGGTGCCGTCGTCCTCCCTGGGGAGGTCGTCGAAGGAGAGCTGCCCGATCCGCTCCTCGGAGGGCCGGCAGTCGAAGAGGAACTCGGGGTCCACGCGCGCGTAGGAGGCCGGGACGACGGCGGCGTCCCCGGCGAGGGAACGCACGGTCTCCAGCACGCGCGGCCCGTCGGCGGCCCGGTCCAGCTTGTTGACGACGACCAGGTCGGCGAGGGCGAGGTGCCGGTCGATCTCGGGGTGCCGGGCGCGGGTGTCGTCGAACTCGGCGGCGTCGACGACCTCGACGAGCCCGCCGTAGACGACATCGGGGTTCTCCGCGGCGAGCACCATCCGGACGAGTTCCTGCGGTTCGGCGAGTCCGCTGGCCTCGATGACGACGACGTCGACGCCGACCGAGGGCCGGGTCAGCCGCTCCAGGTAGGAGTCGAGCTCACTGGCGTCGACGGCGCAGCACAGACAGCCGTTGCCGAGCGAGACGGTGGAGTCGCCGAGCGCCCCGGCCACGGCCATGGCGTCGATCTCCACGGCGCCGAAGTCGTTGACGACGGCGCCGATGCGGCTGCCTGCGCTGTGGTGCAGGAGGTGGTTGAGCAGCGTGGTCTTGCCGGACCCCAGGAACCCGGCGAGGACCACGACCGGAACCTGCCGCCGGCCGCGGTCCGGACTCCGGTCCCGACTCCGGTCCCGACTCCGGTTGACCGGGCCCTCGTCCACCGGGTTCTGGACCACCGTGCGACCTCTTCCGTGCCGGTGCGCGGGCCCGGACGGCTCCGGAACACGCGCGAGAACTGCGCTGCGGCCCCAGGATACGAGCCCCGCTCCACGCCCCGGGGTGAGCGGTCGGTCCGCGGCGCGCGCAGGGCAGACGTTCCGCTTGGCGCCGGTCCGTGCGACCCTCACTTCCCTCCGTGCGCCTTGTTTCCGCCTCCCCGCCGATCAGTACCCGTCGGCACCCTGGAAGACGGCAAGCGTCGCCCACCGCTCGCCGGTCCCCGTCAGCCCTCCCGCACCCGACGACCGGCGCACGGCCGCCTGAAATCGGGGGTTGCTCATGACCGCACAGACCTCGGCGATACGGAGGTTCGGGTCCACGGCCAGAGGCAGGCTGGCCGCGGTCGGACGCACCGTCACCGACTGGGGCGGCCGCAAACGGCGGCGCGCGGCACTCGTCGAACAGCACCGGCTCCACTTCGACCTGCTGTGCAAGGCCATGGACGATCCCGCGCTCGCCGCCGTCCTGGACACCTACGACAACGAGGTCCCGGCCGAGCGGCAGCGCCAGTACCTGTTCGCCAACGCCCTCTACGTCAACGCGCTGTACTTCCACCGCATCGGGGCGCTGAGCCTGGCCGAACTCTACGGCCACGTACGGATGATGTGCCGGAACGCGGTCTTCCGCGAGTACTGGCAGGCGACCCGCAGACATCGCGACAGCCTGCCCGAGTGGTCCGAGGAGGCGCGGATCGGCAGGATGATGGACGCCCTGGTGCGCGACATGGACGCACTGGTCGCCGACCAGGACGACGGGGAGCTCGAGGAGTGGTGGGTGGTGGGTGAACCGCCATCGGAGTGACGCGGGCCGCCGTTCGTCAACACCGGGCCGCCACCTGTGTGTCCGCGAGGAGACGCGTGCGTTGTGGGGCGCTATTCTACCCGCAGCTTGCCGGGCCCAAACCCGTTGCGAGCTGCCTCTTTTGTGCGGCTTCCCCTGCCGCACGGCGTCCCGGGCTCCCGTGGCGGCCCGTCCTTCGACCAGGCTAGGAACGGACTTGAAGATCGTGCGTCGCATCGGCGCCTCGCCCCGGGAGCGCGGCAGCGCGACGGGCCAGAGCTGCCCCGACATCTTCGAGCTGAGCGACGGCAACTTCGCCGTCATCGGCACCGAGGCAACCGCGCAACTCGACGCCGAGCTCCCCCCGGACGCGTCCCGCGCGGCCTACGAACGCATCGTGGTCATCACCCGCGACACACTGCTCCGGGCAAAGGCCGACATCCCGGACGCATGAGTGAGGCGGCGGGGGCGCGCCCCATAGGGGCGCGGGGGAACTGCGCGAGCAACCACACACGACCCGCACCCGCCAACGAACCGCCCCCCCGGAGGCAGCAGGCGGCGCGAACCGGGGGCCAAGGGGCGCAGCCCCGACCGGCACGCACAACAAACTCAGGTTAGGCTCACCTCTGTGAGTACGTGCACCACCGCGTCCCAGGCCCTCGCCGAACCCCTCCCCGGCACCGCCGCCCCCGCACGGACCTGGCTGCTCCTCGAACAGCCCGGCCCCTGGGGCGTCAAGGCCCTCACGTCGAGCCAGCTCGACCCCCGCCTCGGCCGCGCCCTGGAGGCCGCCGCGAAGGACACCGGCGTCCGTCTCGCCCTGATCCGCCGCCCCGGCCGTCACGCCGACCCGGACCCGGGCGCACCGGCCCGCACGGACGAAGCCGCACCTCCCGTACGACAGGTGTACGCCGCCCACACCCTCCCCGGCCTCTCCTGGCTGCACGGCGCCACCGTCACCGACCCCGAACAGCTGCTCGACCTCGACTTCGCGGCGCTCGGCGCGGGCGACCCGCACACCTTCGACAGCGCCCTCGGCGGCCGCCCGCACACCGGCGACCCGCTGGCCCTGGTGTGCACCAACGGCAAGCGCGACCGGTGCTGCGCCGTCCTCGGCCGGCCCCTGGCCACCGAGCTGGCCGCCGCCGGTGTGCCGGGCACCTGGGAGGTCACCCATCTGGGCGGCCACCGTTTCGCGCCCACCGTGCTCGTCCTGCCGTACGGCTACGCGTACGGGCGGGCGTCGGCGCCGCTGGTCCGGGAGGCACTGCGCGGCGTGCGCGAGGGGCGGATCGTGCTGGAGGGCTGCCGCGGCGGCTCGGCCTGGGAGCGGCCCGCGCAGGCCGCCGAGCTCGCCGTCCGCGCGCACACCGGCGTCCACGCGGCGGACGCGCTCACCGTGACCCGTACCGAGGGCACGGCACCGCACTGGGAGGTCACGGTCGCGCACGCGGACGGCCGCCTCTGGCGCGTCACCGTGGAGCAGGGCGCCTCCTCGCCGCCCCGCCCGGAGAGCTGCGGCTCGGTCCTCGGCTCCCCGGCCCGGATGGACGTGACGGCCGTACGCGAGCTGCACCCGACGGCCGCGGGCACGGCCCGACGCTGACCTGCCGTCGGCGGCTCCCCGAGTTCCCCGCCGCACCCCCTGGGGCACGGCGCACGCGCCCCGTACCGTCGTGCCCATGAGTCCCCGCACTCCCGTACGACGCCTGCGCCTCGGCCTGCCGCGGCGCGTTTTCTCGCAGGTCCTGCTGATGCAGGTGACGATCGCCGCGGGCGTCGCCGTGCTCGCGACCGGGCTGTTCCTCGCCCCGCTCGGACAGCAGCTCGACGACCAGGCGATGCGCCGCGCCCTCGCGATCGCCCAGACCACCGCCGCCCAGCCGCGGATCGCCGAGGAGTTCCGCACCTCCCGGCCGACGCCCGACGGGCCGGTGCAGCGGGAGGCGGAACGTATCCGCAGGGCGAGCGGGGCGGAGTACGTGGTGGTGATGAACCTGCGCGGGGTGCGCTGGTCGCACACCGATCCGAGCCGCATCGGCGACGTCGTCTCGACCGACCCCAGCAAGGCCCTGGCGGGCGAGGAGGTGATGGGGATCGATCGCGGCACCCTGGGCCGCTCGGCCCGCGGCAAGGTGCCGCTGCGCGACGAGAACGGCCGGATCATCGGCGCGGTCTCGGTGGGCATCGAGTACAACAGCGTCCGCGCCAAGCTCGTGCACGCGATACCCGGGCTGTTCGCGTACGCCGGCGCGGCCCTGGCCATCGGCGCGCTGGCGGCGTACCTGATCTCCCGGCGGGTCCAGCGGCAGACCCGTGACCTGGCCTTCTCCGACATCTCCGCCCTGCTCTCGGAGCGTGAGGCGATGCTGCACGGCATCAAGGAGGGCGTCGTCGCCCTGGACCGCGCCGGATGTGTCCGGCTGCTCAACGACGAGGCGCAGCGGCTGCTGGGCATCGGCGAGGAGGCCGTGGGCCGCCCCCTGGACGAGGCGCTCGGCGCCGGACGCACCACGGACGTGCTGGCCGGACGCGTCACCGGCACCGATCTGCTGACGGTGCGCGGGCACCGGGTACTGCTCGCCAACCGCATGCCCACCGACGACGGCGGCGCGGTCGCCACCCTGCGCGACCGCACCGAGCTGGAGCGGATCGGGCGCGAGCTGGACTCCACGCGCGGCCTCATCGACGCCCTGCGCGCCCAGGACCACGAGCACGCCAACCGGATGCACACCCTCCTGGGGCTGCTCGAACTGGAGATGTACGAGGACGCGGTGGAGTTCGTCGGGGAGGTGGTCGGTGATCACCGGGTCACGGCGGAGCAGGTGACCGAGAAGGTCCAGGACCCGCTGCTGGCGGCCCTCCTCGTCGGCAAGGCGACCGTCGCCGCCGAGCGCGGGGTGGCCCTGTGGGTCTCCGACGGGACGCTGCTGCCGGACCGGCTGATCGACCCCAGGGGGCTGGTCACCGTTCTCGGCAACCTGGTGGACAACGCCCTGGACGCCGTCGGCGGGACGCGGCACGCGCGCGTGGAGGTCGAATTGCGCGCCGAGGGGCGAACGGCGGTCCTCAGGGTGCGCGACACCGGCCCGGGCATCCCGGCGGACCGGCGGGAGCTGATCTTCACCGACGGGTGGTCCACCAAGCAGCCGCCGGCCCACGGCAAGCGCGGGATCGGCCTCTCCCTGGTGCACCGGCTCGCCGAACGGCAGGGCGGGAGCGTCCGCGTGGGCGAGGCGGACGGCGGTGGCGCCGAGTTCACGGTCGTGCTGCCGGAGGCGCTCTCCGAGGAGCCGTCGCGGGACGCCGGGCCGGCCGCCGACGGCGCCCGGGGGCGCCCGCTGCACGCACCTGGGGGCTCCTTCGTCGAGGAGCCCCCAGGGTGACCGCTCAGCCGGTGGCCTTTTTCACGAACTCCGTGGTGTACGTCTTGCTCAGGTCGATCGTCGCGTTCTTGATGTTGGGGTTGAACGCCTTGAGGACACGTTCCACGGTGGCCGGTCCGTCGGGGGGCATCACGCCGTCCTTGGTGAACATCGGCAGCGTGCTCTTGATCGCGCCCGCGTACAGCTTCTTGTCGCCCTGGGAGTAGTCGGCGGGCATCTTGTCCGCGATCTGCGTCGCGCTGTGCGTGGACATCCACGTGAGGGTCTTCACGAAGGCGTTGGCCAGCTTCTGGACGGTGTCCTTGTGGCTGTTGGCCCACTCCGTCTGCATGTAGAGGCTCGACGACGGATAGGGGCCGCCGAGCGCCTCCTGGGAGCCCTCGGGGGTGCGCATGTCGATGAGCACCTTGCCGAGGTCCTTGCGCAGGATCTGCGCGACGGTCGGGTCCGTGGTCATCCCGGCGTCGATGGAACCCTTCTGCAGTGCGGAGATGAACGTGGGGCCCGCGCCGACGGCGACGGGGCTGAAGTCGCTCACGTTCACGCCGTTCTTCACGGCGAGGTACTTGCTGAGGAAGTCGGTCGAGGAGCCGAGGCCGGTGATGCCGAGCTTGCGGCCCTTGAAGTCCTTGGGCGAGGTGATGTCGTCGGCGTGCTTCTTGGAGACGACCTCCACCTCGCCGGGCGCCTGGGAGAACTGCACGACGGACTCCACGTGCTTGCCCTTGGTCTGCAGGTCGAGGGTGTGGTCGTAGAAGCCGACGGCGCCCTGGACCTGTCCCGAGACGAGCGCGGTCTCGGCCTGCACACCGGCCGGCTCGCTCAGCAGTTCGACGTCGAGACCCTCGGCGTCGAAGTAGCCGAGCCGCTGGGTGAGCATCGCGGGCAGGTAGATGACCTTGTCCAGGCCACCGACCATGATCTTGACCTTGACGCCCTTGCCGTCGCCCTTGCTGCCGGAGCCGGAGGAGGTCGTGCTGGAGGCGTCGTCGGCGCAGGCGGTGAGCGAGGTGAGGGCGAGCAGGGCGGCGGTGGCCAGGGCGGCGTATCTGGCGGTCCTCGGGGTGCGCATGGTTCACGTCCTTCTGGAGGTGGTGCGGGGAGCGGTACGGGGCGACGGAAGGGGCCCTTGAGGGCTGGGGAGGCGCGGGCCGGTCAGCGGCCGCCCTCCGACGGCTTCCAGCGGAAGATGCGGCGCTCGGCGAAGGTGAGCAGCCCCTCGGCGACGAGCGCGACCGCGGCGAGGATGACCATGGCCGCGTACACGCCGGCCGCGTTGAACGTGCCCTGGGACTGCGCGACGAGCAGGCCGATGCCCTTGGTGGCGCCGATGTACTCGCCGACGATGGCGCCGATGAGGGCGAACCCGAAGCTGACATGGAGGCTGGTGAAGATCCAGGAGGTGGCCGACGGGATGACCACCTGGAAGGTCACCCGGCGGTCGCTCGCCCCGAGGATGCGGGCGTTGGCGACCAGGTTGCGGTCGACCTCGCGGGCGCCCTGGAAGGCGTTGAAGAAGACCGGGAAGAAGACGAGGACCACGGCCGAGGCGATCTTGGAGGCCGGCCCGAGCCCGAACCAGATGACGAAGATCGGCGCGAGGACGATCCTGGGGATCGAGTTGAGCACCTTGATGTAGGGGCCGAGGATGTCGGCGAGGAACGTGATCCGGCCCAGGGCGATGCCGAGGACGACACCGGCGACGACGCCGAACACCCAGCCGAGCAGCGCCTCCTGGAGCGTGTACCAGATCTGCTCGCCGAGCGAGCCGAGCGCCGTGCCGTGGGTGATCCAGGTCCAGATCTGGTCCCAGATCTTCGACGGCATCGAGAAGTTGAACGGATCGATGACCTCGGCGCGGGAGAGCAGCTCCCACAGGCCGAGGACGACGACGAGGACCAGGACGCGGGCGGCGGTGACGACCAGTCTGCGTCTGCGCGCGGCACGCGCGCGTGCCGGGGAACGGTCGGAGACGGTCTTCTCGGCCGCCGCCACGGCGACCGCGGTCTCGGGCAGGATCTCAGGCGACATCGGCGACACCCCTCTCGCGGGTGATGCGGACCTCTTCACCGAGGGACTCCCAGATCTCGCGGTAGATCTCGATGAACCGCGGCTCCAGGCGCACCTCCTCGACCTTGCGGGGTCTTGGCAGGTCGATGTCGAAGACCTGCTTCACGGTGGCGGGGCCCGCCGTCATGACGACGACCTTGTCGGCCAGGGCGATGGACTCCTCCAGGTCGTGGGTGACGAAGACGACGGAGGCCCGGGTGCCGCCCCACAGCTCCAGCAGTTCGTCCGACATCAGCGCCCTGGTCTGCACGTCGAGCGCGGAGAACGGCTCGTCCATGAGCAGGATCTCCGGGTCGTTGACGAAGGTCGCGGCAAGGGCGACCCGCTTGCGCTGGCCGCCGGAGAGCTGGTGCGGATAGCGGTCCTCGAAGGCGCCGAGGCCGACCCTGGCCAGCCAGGCGCGCGCCTTCTCGCGCGCCTCCGCCTTGGGCACGCCCCGGAAACGGGGGCCCGCCATGACGTTGGACAGGACCGTGCGCCAGGGGAAGGTGGCGTCCTGCTGGAAGACGAAGCCGACCTTGTCGCCGACCCCGCGCACCGGCCGACCGGAGACGAGGACCTCACCCTCGGTGGGCTCCTCCAGACCGCTGACGAGGGTCAGCGTGGTCGACTTGCCGCAGCCGGTGGGGCCGACGACGGCCACGAACTCACCCTGTCCGATGGTGAGGTCGAGCCCCCGGACGGCGGTGTGCAGACCCCCCGACGGGGTCTTGAAGGTCTTGCCGGCGCCCCGCAGTTCGATGGCGGGGCCGATGTCTGCGCTCATGGCCGAGGACCGTAGGTGTGACGGGGCCCACGACAGCAGTCTTCTGCGACCTGAACGTTCTTTTGCCTGCAACAGCCTGTTGTGCTCGTTTTGCTCGCGCTACAACCAGGAGGCCGAAAACAACGGGTACCGCGCCCGTCGGCCTTGAAGGAGAGGCCCGATGATTGACGTCCTGGTGGTCGACGACGACTTCCGCGTCGCCGAGATCAACGCCAAGTACGTGGCGAAGGTTCCCGGCTTCCGGGTCTCCGCCCACGCGCACAGTGCCGCGCAGGCGCTGGCCGCCGTGGCGCGCTCCCCCGTCGACCTGGTGCTGCTCGACCACTACCTGCCCGACCGTACGGGTCTTGAGCTGGTGCACAGCATGCGCGAGCGCGGCCACGGCACCGACGTCATCATGATCACGGCGGCCAGTGACGTCGCCACCGTGCGGGCGGCCATGCGGCTCGGTGCGCTGCACTACCTGGTGAAGCCGTTCACCTTCGCCGCGCTGCGTGCCCGCCTGGAGTCGTACGCCGCCCTGCGCCGCACGGTGGAGCGGGTCGGCGGGCACGGACCGGCGGGACAGGAGCAGGTGGACCGGATCTTCGGCGCACTGCGGACCGGGACGGCGCCGTCCACTCCCGGGCTGCCCAGCGGCCACTCGGAGCCGACCACCGACCTCATCTGCGCGGTGCTGCACCGTGCCGAGCATCCGCTGTCGGCCCATGAGGTGGCCGCCGAGACGGGCCTGAGCCGCTCCACCGCCCAGCGCTACCTTCGCCACCTGGAGCAGGCGGGACGGCTGAGCCTGTCCCTGAAGTACGGCGACACCGGGCGCCCGGAGCACCGGTACGCCTGGGTGGCCCCGTGAGGCCGTAGCGGGCGGGAACGGCCCGGCGGCCCCACTCCGTCACACCGCGCCGGCGCCGGTGAGCGAGCGCACCTCCGTCTCGGCGTGCTTGGCCTCGTCGGGGGGCTCCGCCGAGGTGACCGTGCCGAGCCAGCCGGCCAGGAAACCGAGCGGGATCGAGACGATCCCGGGGTTGCGCAGCGGGAAGTACTGCAGGTCGACGCCGGGGAACAGCGAGTCGGGGCTGCCGGAGACCACCGGGGAGAGCAGCACCAGGAGCAGCGCGGGGACCAGGCCGCCGTAGACCGCCCAGACCGCGCCGCGCGTGGTGAAGCCGCGCCAGAACAGCGTGTACATCAGCACCGGGAGGTTGGCGGAGGCGGAGACCGCGAAGGCGAGGCCCACGAGGAAGGCCACGTTGAGATCGCGGGCGAGCAGCCCGAGCGCGATCGCGACGACGCCGATCCCGACCGCCGCGACCCGCGCCACGCCGACCTCCCCGCGCTGCCGTCCGCCGGGCCTGCGCAGCGCCGCGTACAGGTCGTGGGCCACGGAGGCCGACGAGGCGAGGGTGATGCCGGCGACCACCGCGAGGATCGTGGCGAAGGCGACGGCGGCGACCACGGCGAACAGGACCGTCCCCCCGGTGGTGTCGGGACCGCCGCCCAGGTCGAGCGCGAGCAGCGGTACGGCCGTGTTCCCGGCCGCGTTGGAGCTCCGCAGCGCCTCGGGCCCGACCAGCGCCGCCGCCCCGAAGCCGAGCACGATCGTCATCAGGTAGAAGCCCCCGATCAGCCCCACCGACCACACCACCGAGCGGCGTGCGGCCCGCGCCGTCGGCACGGTGTAGAAGCGCGACAGGATGTGCGGCAGCCCCGCCGTGCCCAGGACCAGCGCCAGACCGAGACTGACGAAGTCCGCCCGCGCGGTCCAGCCGCCGCCGTACTTCAGCCCGGGCGCGAGGAAGGCCGCCCCGTGCCCGCTGCGGTCCATTGCGGTGCGCAGCAGGACGTCGACGTTCCCGTGGAACCTGACCAGCACCAGCACCGTCAGCACGACCGTCCCGCCGAGCATCAGCACCGACTTGACGATCTGGATCCACGTCGTGGCCCGCATGCCGCCGAACGACACATAGACCACCATGAGCGCGCCGACCCCGATCACCGTCCAGGACCGCGCCGCCTCGCCGGTGCCGCCGAGCAGCAGCGCCACCAGGCTGCCGGCCCCCACCATCTGCGCCACGAGGTACAGCACCGAGACCGTCACCGACGACGTCCCCGCGGCGATGCGCACCGGCCGCTCCCGCATGCGCGCCGCCACGACGTCGGCCAGCGTGAACCGCCCGCAGTTGCGCACCAGTTCGGCGACGAAGAACAGCACCACCAGCCAGGCGACCAGGAAGCCCACCACATAGAGCAGCCCGTCGTACCCGAACAGCGCGATGAGTCCGGTGACGCCCAGGAAGGACGCGGCGGACAGATAGTCACCCGCGAGGGCAAAACCATTCTCCATCGGTGAGAACAGCCGCCCGCCCGCGTAGAACTCCTCGGCCGAGCCGTGCCGGTTCCGGCTGACCCATGTCGTGATCGCCAGCGTCACCGCCACGAATCCGCTGAACAGTGCCAGCGCCAACGTCTGATGATGCCCCGTCACCGCTGCCCGCCCCCGCTGTTCCGCGTCAACTCCTGTGTGGTCCAGCGCAGATCGAGCGCCGCCCGGTCCCGGCGCAGCCGGGCGTGCCGCGCATAGGCCCAGGTGAGCAGGAAGGTGCTGAGGAACTGCCCGAGCCCCGCCAGCATCGCCACGTTCACCACGCCCGCCACCGGCCGGGCCATCACCCCCGGCGCCGTCGTCGCGGTCACCACATAGCCCACGTACCAGGCGAGGAAGACGACCGCCCCCGGAATCACGAACCTGCGGTACCGACCGCGCACTTCCTGGAACGCGGCGCTGGACCACACCTCCAGATAAACCTCGGCCGCCTCCCGCTCACGCTCCCGCCGCGGTGCCGGAACCGCCGGCGCGGCAAGGCCCGTACCGTCCGTCTCCCCCCAGCCGGCGGCGAGCGCGTCGTACCAGGGGTCGTCGTACCCGGCGTCCGGCCCGCGCCCCGCACCCGGCGTCACCGGGTCATGGGGATCGTGGTGCTCCGGGGGGTCCTCGGCGCCACCCCCGTCGGCGCGGGGACGGCCGTTGCGTGACTGCATGCCCCAAGGATGGACAGACCAGGAGGTTCCCCGACTCTTCTTCCCTCAGCTCTTCACCCCATCAGGTGACTCACTCGACAGATCGCACCAACCCCTTCCGAAAGGCGTAACGCACCGCCTGCGCACGGTCCTTGAGCCCGGTCTTGGCGAACATGTTGTTGATGTGCGTCTTCACCGTCGCGGTGGAGACATGGAGCCGCCGGGCGATCTCCTGGTTGCTGAGCCCCTCCGCGATCAGCACCAGCACCTCCGCCTCCCGCACGGTGAGCCCGTCCGGCGCCTCCTCGGGAGACGTAACCGCCGCCTCGGGCTCGTCCAGCCGTTCCAGCAGCCGCCGTTGGATGCTCGGGGCGAGGCCGGCCTGCCCGGAGACCACGCTCCGCACCGCCCGGAGAATCTCGTCACCCCCCGCGTCCTTGGTCAGATAACCCCGGGCACCGGCCCGGAGCGCCGGGAACAACGACTCGTCGTCCCCGAAGGTGGTCAGCACGACGACCTGGGTGCCCGGGTACTCGGCCCGGATGCGCCGGGTCGCCTCCACCCCGTCGCAACGGGGCATGCGCAGGTCCATCAGCACCACGTCCGGCGCCAGTTCCCCGACGAGCCGCACGGCCTCGTCCCCGTCACCTGCCGCGCCCACGACCTCCAGCCCCGGCAGCAGTCCGAGCAGCATCACGATGCCCTCGCGCACCACCGTCTGATCGTCCGCGACGACGACCCGCACCGGTTTCCCGTCCTCCTCCCGCGTCATACCGGCACCTTCAGCGTCACCACGAACCCCTCCTCGCCCGGCCCCGCCTCCAGCGAACCGCCCAGCAGCTCGGCCCGCTCCCGCATGCCCAGCAGACCGTACCCCCCGCCCGTACCGCTGAGTTCGCCCGGCGGCCCTCCGGTGTCCCGCACATCCAGCGTCACCTGCCGCTCCGCGTACTCCAGCCGCAGGTGCACCCTGGCGCCCGGAGCGTGTTTGCGGACGTTGGTGAGGGCTTCCTGGGCGACCCTGCGCACCGCCTGCGACGCCTCGGCCGACAGCGGCCGCCGTTCCCCCGCAACAGTGACATCGGCACCGTCCGCCGCGGTGACGAGCTCGGTCAGGAACTCCTCCACCGGGGACACCTCACCGCGCAGCGCGGACAGTGCCTGCCGGGTCTCCGCGAGCCCCTCCCGGGCCATCCCCCGGGCGGCCACGACCCGCTCGAGCACGCGCTCCCGCTCGGCCCCCCTCTCGATCAGCAACCGGGCCGCCTCCAGATGCACCAACTGGGCCGAGAGGCTGTGCGCCAGCACGTCGTGGATCTCCCGGGCTATCCGCGCCCGCTCCGCCAGCGCCGCCGACTCCGCCTCGGCCGCCCGCGCCGCCCGCTCCTGCGCGAGCAACCGCTGCGACTGCCCCCGCGCCTCGGCGTCCAGCCGCAGCACATACCCGGCGAGCGCGAGTCCGGCGGTCGTCGCGACCGTGGTCAGCCGCGCGTCGTCATTGACCACCGCGTACGCAGACAGGGCGAGCGAGGCGACCGGCAGAGCCGCCACCAGGGGCAGCCGCTCCAGCGCCGTCACGGCACAACCACACCAGATCACCAGCGCCGGCACGGTCAACCCCACGGCCCCGCCCGCGACCGCCATCGCCAGGAGAAGCACAAGCAGCGCCAGCGACCGCACCAGCCGGTGCGCGAGGGTCGTGCGGTACAGCCCCCAGGCGGCCGCAGCCGCCACGAATATGCCGGCGATCGCCCCGCCCAACTCCCACCCCCGCACGGGAGCGTCGCGGAACGCGCCCCACAGCAGCATGGCGAGGACCAGCACCCGCACGGTCCGGCTGAGCGCCCGCCGGGGCCGGGAGGATGCGCTCAGCGTGAGCGCCTCGCGGGAGGGCCAGCGCGTCCACACGTTCTCCGTCACACGGGCTCCTTCCACCCGGCCCGGCCCAGGGCCACCGCGGCACGACCGCCCTCCGGCACCACCGCCCGCGCCCTCCGGACCAGAATCCCCGAGCGGACCAGCAGAGTCACCGCCAGCGCCAGCACCAGAGCCGAACTGTCCTGATGGATACCCAGCGCCGCGCCCACCCCGAAGAGCCCGGCCCGCAGGGCTATGCCGGCACCCCACACCACCACCCCCGCCGCGGTGCTCCTGCTCCACACACCCCCGTCCGGCTCCGCCCACACCCGCGAGGTCCAGGCCCAGCCGGCCCCCACGGCCAGACCTATGAGCAGCTCGGCCACGAGCAGCGCCAGGGATCCCACACGGTGGTGCGCATCGACGAGCCCCGGCTCACGCACCGCGAGCACGGCGAGGACACCCGGCACGATCCACCAGCGCCGATCCGTGTCCACTCGACGCGTACGGAACTGGCGTACGACCACCAGCACCACAGCGGCGGCGATCAGCAGAACATCGACGACTCCGGACATCCCGGCCTCCGTGAGCGAAAGAAGCGGACGGAACGACGACCGCCGTTCACGCCCACGACGCTACGGAAAACCGCAGACCAGCGAATCGGAGCAGGGGTGGAGCCAAGGTGGAACCCCGCCTCCACCCACGGGTGGAGCCGGACCGACGGCGGCGCGCCCCAAGCACCTGTCAGCCGCGTACGCACGCGAGGGGACACGGGGTGTGTCCGCCCGCACCGCCAGCCAGCCTCCACCGACAAGCCCCCGCCCCCGCTCAGCTCGGCCAAGCCCTGCGGCAGCGCTCAGCCCAGCTCAGGTCAGCCCAGCTCAGCTCAGCCCAGCTCAGCGGCAGCGCTCACGCATCAATACGCGACCGGTCCAACGTAGCCGCCGAACTGGAGATGAACTCCTTCCGCGGCGCCACGTCATTGCCCATCAGCAGGTCGAACACCGTCTCCGCCGCCTCCAGGTCGGAGAGGTTGATCCGCCGCAGCGTCCGGTGCCGCGGATCCATCGTCGTCTCGGCCAGCTGGTCGGCGTCCATCTCGCCGAGCCCCTTGTACCGCTGGATGGAGTCCTTGTACCGGATGTTCTTGCTCTGGAACTCCAGCAGCCTGTCCCGCAGCTCACGGTCCGAGTACGTGTACACGTACTTGTCCTGGCCCTTCTTCGGCTGGACC
Organism: Streptomyces sp. NBC_00670; assembly: GCF_036226765.1. NCBI lineage: Bacteria > Bacillati > Actinomycetota > Actinomycetes > Kitasatosporales > Streptomycetaceae > Streptomyces > Streptomyces sp. NBC_00670. Next base: position 5,622,750 of record NZ_CP109017.1, on the reverse strand, counting down.
AGCTCGATCCGGTGCAGCGGCGGCACCGCCGCGAACACCCGCCCCGCCTCGACCATGGGCCGCATGTACCGGTGGAACAGCGTGAGCAGCAGCGTACGGATGTGCGAACCGTCCACATCCGCGTCGGTCATCATGATGATCTTGCCGTACCGCGCCGTGTCGATGTCGAAGGTCCGCCCGGAACCCGCCCCTATGACCTGGATGATCGCCCCGCACTCGGCGTTCTTCAGCATGTCGGTGACGGACGACTTCTGCACGTTCAGGATCTTGCCGCGGATCGGCAACAGCGCCTGGAACTCGGAGTTCCGGGCGAGCTTGGCCGTACCCAGCGCGGAGTCGCCCTCGACGATGAACAGCTCGCTGCGGTCGACGTCGTCACTGCGGCAGTCGGCCAGCTTGGCCGGCAGGGACGAGGACTCCAGCGCGGTCTTGCGGCGCTGCGCGTCCTTGTGCTGGCGCGCGGCGATCCGAGTCCGGGCCGCGGCGACGGCCTTCTCCATGACCACGCGGGCCTGCGCGGCGGCGTCCCGCTTGGTGGAGGTGAGGAACGCCTTGAGTTCCTTGGAGACGACGTTGGCCACGATACGGCGGGCCGCGGACGTGCCGAGGACCTCCTTGGTCTGCCCCTCGAACTGGGGCTCGGCCAGCCGGACGGTGACGACCGCGGTCAGCCCCTCCAGAGCGTCGTCCTTGACGATGTCGTCCTCGGCGACACGCAGCAGCTTCTTGGCGCGCAGGACCTCGTTGAACGTCCGGGCGACGGCCTGTTCGAAGCCGGCGACATGGGTGCCGCCCTTGGGGGTGGCGATGATGTTGACGAAGGACCTGACCGTGGTGTCGTAGCCGGTGCCCCAGCGCAACGCCACGTCGACGCCCAGTTCGCGCACGACGTCGGTGGGCGTCATCTGCCCGTCGTCGTCCAGGACGGGAACGGTCTCCTTGAAGGTGCCCTGTCCGCTGAAGCGGAGTACGTCGCAGACCGGCCGGTCGGTGGCCAGGTACTCGCAGAACTCGCTGATGCCGCCGTCGTAGCGGAACGACTCCTCGCCCTTGCTGCCGCCCTCGCCGAGCCCGTACTCGTCGCGCACGACGATGGTCAGGCCGGGGACGAGGAACGCGGTCTGCCGGGCGCGCTGGTGCAGCGTCTCCAGGGAGAGCCTGGCGTCCTTGAGGAAGATCTGGCGGTCGGCCCAGTAGCGCACCCGCGTACCGAGGCGTGACTTGGGGATCTTCTTGGCCTTGCGCAGCCCCCCGCCGGCCTCGAACTTGGCGTCCGGCCCCGCCCCGGCGAAGGCGCCGGGGACTCCGCGCCGGAAGCTGACGGCGTGGGTGTGGCCGTTCCTGTCGACCTCGACGTCGAGCCGGGCGGACAGGGCGTTGACCACGGAGGCGCCGACGCCGTGCAGACCGCCGGAGGCCGCGTAGGAGCCGCCGCCGAACTTGCCGCCCGCGTGCAGCTTGGTCATGACGACCTCGACGCCGGACAGGCCGGTCTTCGGCTCGACGTCGACCGGGATGCCGCGGCCGTTGTCGCGGACCTCGACCGAGCCGTCGTCGTGCAGGACGACGTCGATGTGGTCGCAGTGGCCCCCCAGGGCCTCGTCGACGGAGTTGTCGATGATCTCCCACAGGCAGTGCATCAGACCGCGGCTGTCGGTGGATCCGATGTACATACCGGGGCGCTTGCGTACGGCCTCGAGACCCTCGAGGACGAGGAGGTGCCGCGCGGTGTAGTTGGAACCGTCCCGGTCTGCTCCGGTCAGAAGCGCTGTGGACGGCACGGACGTCTCGGCGGTCACGCGGTTCGCTCCTCGCTGAATTTCGAATGGGGCCCTTGAGGGTAAGGGCGGGGCTTCGTCGCGGGTCCGAGCGTACCGAGCCCTGGTAGAGCCGTTGTCACGCCACCCTCCTCCCGGACCCAGACTAGTTCAGGCTCGCACGGGCGTTCGATGCCTCGATGGAGTGAAGTACATATCACGTTCCCTTCGGGGCATGAACCATTTAGGCTCCGGGCACGTCCTCATGAACACCGGCAAGCCGGCCGGGAGGACCGACACCCCTGACAGACAGCGCGAAACCGTACGACACAGAGAAACGCACTACGGCACATTCGCCGCCAACCGGCAGCAGACAGCCGGCCCCGGAGAGATTTTTCCGAGGAAAGCGCCGCGAGCGGGAACGTTTTCGGCCTGGTTGGATGTTGACCCTGGTACGACAGCTCGTCGAGCTAGAGAAGAGGCGACGTGACTACTGTTCTGACCCCCGCGACCCCGCTGACGGCGGCCGACCGCTGCGACCGTTGCGGCGCCCAGGCCTACGTACGCGTGGTCCTCCTGAGCGGTGGAGAACTGCTCTTCTGCGCCCACCACGGTCGCAAGTTCGAGCCGGAACTCAAGAAGATCGCCGCTGAGATACAGGACGAGACGCAGCGCCTGACGTCCGTTCCGGCCACCGCTTCCGAAGAGGAGCGCTGACACTTCGCGTCGACGACGAGCGAGTGCCGGCACCAGGCCGGCGAAACGGGCGGCCGTCCCCTCACCTGGGGGCGGCCGCCCGTACGCGTGTTCCGAAGGCGGTACTCAGCGTCCGGCGCTGAGCGTGTGTACGACGTCCGCGACGCGCGTGTAGACACCGGGGCTCTCCGGCTGCCCGCAGCCGTTCCCCCAGGACACCAGGCCGATCAGGCGCCCCCGCGCCACCAGTGGGCCGCCGCTGTCCCCCTGGCAGGCGTCCCGGCCCCCTTCCGTCTCCCCGGCGCACAGCATCGAGCCGGCCAGGTAGGTGCCGTCCCGGCTGCCCGGATAGGCCGCCTTGCATGCCTCGTCGGACAGGACGTGCACGGGCGCGGCCCGCAGGTCGCGCGGATAGGCGCCGGCCCCCGTGGTGTCCCCCCAGCCGTACACCGTGGCCTGCTCGCCCGGCGTGTAGGCGGGGTCGTCGGCGCCCGCCATCCTGATGACCGAGTTCTCGGGAAGCGGCGACGCGAGGGTCAGCAGGCCGAAGTCGCCGGCGTTGGTGTCACTGTCGTACCGCGGGTTGACCCACACGCTGCGGACGGCGACCTCCTCGCCCTGCGTGGACAGCAGATCCGTACGGCCCGCGATGACCTTGAAGTCGCGGGCGCGCGGTGAGCCCAGGACGTCCCGCTCCAGACAGTGCGCGGCGGTGAGAACGGCCGTGCGGGCGACCACGACCCCTCCGCAGAAGTGTCCCGCTCTGCTTCCCCCGAACCGGTCACGGCTGGACAGGGCGACCGTCCAGGGGCTCTGGGAGACGTCGACGGGATGGCCGCCGATCACGACGCTGTCGGCGGTGGCGGTGGCGGGCGCGGCCAGTGGTATCACGGCCGCTGCGGCCCCGAGGGCCAGGGCCCGGGCAAAGGGACGACGCATGCGCACTCCTCACTCAGAGGTGGTCATGGAACACCCAGAGTGATTCACCTGCCTCCCGCGCGCACACGCAGAGCGGCCGTCCACACGTCGGGAGCGCCGCCGGACCGGCGGCATGCGAAGGGCCCGGCTCCTGGAACGGGAGCCGGGCCCTCGGTCGTGCTGGTGCCCCGGTCAGTCGAGGTAGTCGCGCAGGACCTGGGAGCGGGACGGGTGGCGCAGCTTCGACATCGTCTTGGACTCGATCTGGCGGATGCGCTCACGGGTGACCCCGTACACCTTGCCGATCTCGTCCAGCGTCTTCGGCTGGCCGTCGGTGAGGCCGAACCGCATGGACACGACGCCCGCCTCGCGCTCGGAGAGCGTGTCGAGGACGGAGTGCAGCTGCTCCTGGAGGAGCGTGAAGCTGACCGCGTCGGCCGGGACGACCGCCTCGGAGTCCTCGATGAGGTCACCGAACTCGCTGTCGCCGTCCTCGCCGAGCGGGGTGTGCAGGGAGATGGGCTCGCGGCCGTACTTCTGGACCTCGATGACCTTCTCGGGGGTCATGTCGAGTTCCTTGGCCAGCTCCTCCGGGGTGGGCTCGCGGCCCAGGTCCTGGAGCATCTGGCGCTGCACGCGCGCGAGCTTGTTGATGACCTCGACCATGTGCACCGGGATACGGATGGTGCGGGCCTGGTCGGCCATGGCGCGGGTGATCGCCTGACGGATCCACCAGGTGGCGTACGTGGAGAACTTGTAGCCCTTGGTGTAGTCGAACTTCTCGACCGCGCGGATCAGACCGAGGTTGCCCTCCTGGATGAGGTCCAGGAAGAGCATGCCGCGGCCGGTGTAGCGCTTGGCCAGGGAGACCACCAGACGGAGGTTGGCCTCCAGGAGGTGGTTCTTGGCGCGGCGGCCGTCCTCGGCGATGATCTCCAGCTCGCGCTTGAGCTTGGGAGCCAGCTTGTCGGCGCTCGCCAGTTTGTCCTCGGCGAACAGACCTGCCTCGATGCGCTTGGCGAGCTCGACCTCCTGCTCCGCGTTGAGCAGGGGGACCTTGCCGATCTGCTTGAGGTAGTCCTTGACCGGGTCCGCGGTGGCGCCGGCCGCGGCGACCTGCTGGGCGGGGGCGTCGTCCTCGTCCTCGTCGGAGAGGACGAAACCGGCGCTCTCGGTGCCCTCGGGCTCGTCGCCGCCCTTGTTGGGGGCGTCCTCGAGCGTCTCCTCCTCGGCCAGCTCGGCGTCGTCCTTCTTGGACGTCGTCTTCTTGGCAGCCGTCTTCTTGGTCGCGGTCTTCTTCGCGGCCGCCTTCTTGGCCGTCGTCTTCTTCGCCGCCGCCTTCTTGGCGGGCGCCTCGTCCTCGGCCGGAGCGGCGGCGGGCACCTCCGGGGCGACGGGCGCGGCGGGGGCGGCCTTCTTCGTGGTCACCGGCTTCGCCGCGACCGTCTTGGTGGCGGTGCGCTTGGCCGGACTCTTCGCTGCGACGCTCTTGCGGGTGCGCTTGGGCTCCGCGGCACTGACCATCAGCGTCACACCCTCTTCCTCGAGGATCTGGTTGAGGCTGCGCAGTACGTTCTTCCACTGAGTGGCCGGAATCTGGTCAGCTTCGAAGGCCCGACGCACATCGTCGCCGGCGATCTGCCCCTCAGCCTTTCCCCGCTCGATGAGCGCCATGACAGAGACGGACTCGGCGATCTCCGGCGGGAGCGTACGGGATGTGCTGGCCGACACGAACAACCTCTCGGAACGTTGGAAAACGGCTTCCGGCTCCGTCCACGACGGACTGGAGCCGACGACCGCCGACTTGGGGATGGGCCGACGGCGCGGGCGGGGGCCGGGAAGAGACACAGCGCCGAACGCGGCACCCGTATTCCTTCCTCGGCTGTCACCTCTTAGGTCATCGCGCAGTTCCGAGGAGCGTTACGCCCAATCCGCGTGGCCCGAGTCACACCGCGTAACCACTCAAAGAGTGAGGTATCCGATCAGAACGGATCATCTGCGGTCGGATTCGGTACTGCTGCCCGCTCGGGCCGGACCGGTACGACCGCGGTCACCGGCCGGCGGGGCGCCGCGGTCGCCGGCCGCTGCGGTGCCCCGTCGCGTCGGCGTGCGCCGGCCGGCGCGGTGCGGTGCCGTACGGCGGACACCGTCGGGCGACCGGGACGCGGCGGGCGGGGCACCGCCGGGCCGGGTCCGCCGAGATGCCGGCGGGCTCCGGATGCCGGGAGGCTCCAGGTTCCGGATGCCGAGGGCGCGAGGCTGCGGAGGTCGCGGGCCGCAGGACCACCGGGAGGCCGGGCTCGCGGAACCGCAGGGCTCGCAGGGCCAACGGGGTGGCGGGGGCGGGTCCGGGCGGCACGACCCCCGTCGCCGTGCCGCCTCGCCCGGTCCTCTCGCTCCGTGCCGTCGCCCGCGCTGCCCGCGCCGCTCCCGGCGCGCGGTCAGTGCTCGCGCGGGGCGGGCACCACACGCTCGACCTCGGGGTGGATCGTGAGCAGCTGGCGCATGGCCACCTCGGCGGCCGCCCCGTCCCCCTCGGCGAGGGCGTCGACGATGCGGGCGTGCTGGGTCAGCGAGGCGTCGTTCGGGCGGTCGCACCCGGTGACCGGACCACCGGAGACCTGCAGGGCGGCGGAGACGATCCCGGAGAGGTGTTCGAGCATGCGGTTCCCGGCGACCTGGATGAGCAGCGTGTGGAACTCGGCGTCGGCGCGCGCGAAGGTCAGCGAGTCCCCCTGCGCCATGGCGTGGCCCATGATCTCGACCATGTCCCCGAGCCGCTGCTGGACGTCCTCCCGGCCGTGCCCGGCGGCGAGCCGGGCGGCGAGCGGCTCGATCGTCCAGCGCAGTTCGCTGAGCTCGCGCCGCTGGTCGTCCCGCTGGGGGCCGAAGGCCCGCCACTCGATGATGTCCGGGTCGAGGAGGTTCCAGTCGCTCACCGGGCGCACCCGCGTGCCCACGTTCGGCCGCGCGCTGACGAGGCCCTTCGCCTCCAGGACGCGAAGCGATTCACGGACGACGGTGCGGGAGACCTCGAACCGCTGGCCGATCTCCTCGGGAACCAGCGGACGGTCCGCCCCCAGGTCACCGGAGACGATCATCTGCCCCAACTGCTGGACGAGTTGGCCGTGCAGCCCGCGGCCCCGACTGCCGGCGGCGCGGCGGCCGACCCGGCCGAGCTCCGCATCGGGGGTCTCCCAGACGGGGGCGCCGACGCGCTCGACGGCGGGGGTCTCGGCGTAGGGATAGCGGTCGAGTTCGCCCGGTCCGGTCAGGCCGGAGTCGGCGGAGCGGGCGGCGGTCATCATGGTCTGCGCAAGGGTAGTCACGGATCCTTTGTCGGCGCTGTCCTCAACTGCCTTGAGGGCTTTGGTGAAAAGCACACGAAAGGGTGATCGCTCACTCCGTCGCAATTGACGCCTTATCGGAAAGAAATGGGCGCTTTGCTGGGAGTTGTGGGCATGGCTGGACGGACGGTTGCGGACCGTCGTCACCGTGCCCTCGTACGCAGCGTCGTGCACACATACGCGCAGAGCAGCGCCCCGAGCGACAACGTCAGCGCTCCGCCGACGGGTTGGGCGACCAGCCGGGCCAGGGCCGCGACGTACCGTTCGCCGCCGAAGGGCCACTGCGGCAGGGTCAGCTCGCGCAGCCGTCCGGCGATTCCGGCCGCTGCCCGGACGGACGGGGCACCGAACACGTGTTGCACGAGGGGGACGACGGCGACGGGGACGGCCAGTACCGCGGCGAGCCCGGCGGTCGTCGAACGGAAGAGGCCCGCGGCGAGGACGCCCGCCCAGGCGCAGCCCACGACGAGCGCGAACCAGCCCGCACCGAGCGAGAGCCAGTTGCCGGGAACCCTGGTGAGCTCCTGTCCGTAGACGAGGTAGAGCACTTCGAGGTCGCAGCCGAGCGCGAGGAAGGCGATGAGCAGCGCGGTGGCCCCGGAGACGAGGAGTTTCGCGGTGAGCAGTCCCAGACGGCGGGGGACGGTGCCGCGGTCCGCGGCCAGGGCGGGGTGGCGGAACTCGTCGCCGAAGGCGATCGCGCCGAGCAGCCCGGCGCCGAGCGCGGCGGGCGGCAGCGGGATCTGCCGTGGCCAGGCCGCCAGCAGACGGTGCTGCGGGGTGTGACCGGTATGGGCGAGCAGGACGGCGACGAGGGCGGAGGTGAGCAGGACGGCGGCGGTGGTGAAGTAGCCGGTGCCCACCCCGGCGGCGCGCCGCAGCTCGTACCGCAGGGGCTGCAGCGGGCTGGGGGCGGGGCGGACGTGGATGAAGCCGGGCAGCGTGGCGGCGGAGTGCGCCGCGGGGTTCTGTGCGTGCGAGCGCGGGCTCGTTTCGGCCGGTTGCTGTGCGCGCGGCCCCCGCGTGCCGTGGACCAGTACGCCAGGACCCCGCCCGCCCGGGCCTCGCACGGCGGGGGGCCGCCGCACGGGCGAGGCGGCCGCTGCCGGGCCGGGCACCGTCGGAGCGGGCGTCGGCCGGTCGGGCGTTGACAGGCTGGGTGTCGGCCGGCCGGCTGCCGGGCGGACGGGCGTTGGGCGACCGGAGGGTTCGGACGTCTCCGCGCCGGACGCCTCCGGGACGTACGCCTCGGGCACGGACCGTGCCCGTGCGGACTGCGTGACGTCGGGCCGCGTCCCGCCGGACCGTTCCGCACTTGACGGAGGCGCGGCAGAGCAGCCCATGTCCCCGACCTCGTCGGCGAGTTGGTGGACGAGGATGCCGTGCCGGAAGGCGGCCTCTCCGACGTCGGCACAGGTGCTGCCGTACACCGACAGCCGGTTGGCCTCCTCCCGCACCACCTCCAGGGAGCGCCGGTCGGTACGCGCCTCCTTGGTGAGCAGCGCCGCGAGCCGGGCGGCGTGCGGACTGCGGACTGCGACCCGCGGGCGCAGCCGGGTTCGGGCGAAGTCGGCCGCGGCCAGGTCGGCGACGACCTTGCCCTCGTTCAGCGCGACGACCCGGTCGGCGTTCCGTGCGGCCTCCTTGGAGTCGCCCGTGGTGAACAGGACGGTGCCGCCCCGTTCCGCGTGGGCCCGCAGCACGCCGTGCAGCCAGCGGCCCTCCCGGGCGGACAGGCCCGCGGCGGGTTCGTCCAGGACGAGGGTGTGGGGGTCGGGGAGCAGGGCGCAGGCGAGGCCGAGGCGTCGGTCGAGGCCGTGCGAGAGGCTGCTGAGGCGTTCCTCGCGCAGGCTGACCAGGCCGACCGCTTCCAGGAGTTCGTCGGCGCGGCGGGCGGGGAGGCCGGTGGCCGCGCACAGCATGCGGAGGTGGCCGCGGACGGTGCGCGCGGGGTGACCGGGGACGTCGCCGAGGAGGGTGCCGACCTCTCGTGCCGGATGGGGGATCTCGTGCAGCGGACGGCCCTTGAAGCGGGCGACGCCGAGTCCCGGCTGGAGTTCGAGCATGAGCCGGAGCACGGTCGTCCGGCCCGCGCCCGGCGCCCCGAGGAGAGCCGTGACACGGCCGGCGCACGCCTCGAAGGAAACGTCGTCGACAGCGGGCGGAAGGTCCTTGCGGGGGTGGCTGGAGAGCCCGAGCACCTGGATCACCCGAAGCAAGATAGCGCTATTTGTCTGTTTTGTCGGGATGTATGGGTTGCGCCACGGACGGGATCACCCGCGGCCCGCCGGCGCCCGCCTGAGGGAACGTCAGGCCTCCGGCCGCAGCATGGGTGGGTTGAGCAGGGTGGCACCTCCGGCCCGGAACAGCTGGGCGGGCCTGCCGCCCTGACGGGTCGTCGTGCCGCCGGTCGGGACGAGGAAGCCCGGGGTGCCGGTGACCTTGCGGTGGAAGTTGCGCGGATCGAGGGCCACGCCCCACACCGCCTCGTAGACGCGGCGCAGCTCCCCGACGGTGAACTCCGGTGGGCAGAACGCGGTCGCCAGGGAGGAGTACTCGATCTTGGAGCGGGCGCGCTCCACGCCGTCGGCGAGGATCCGCGCATGGTCGAAGGCGAGCGGTGCGGCCTGCTCGCCGTCCCTGCCGTAGCCGCCCTGTCGCAGCAGGTCCTCGACGGGGGCCCAGCGGGCGCTGTGGGCGTCGCCGCCCGGGCGCGGGGCCGGCAGATCAGGGGCGAGCGCGAGGTGGGCGACGCTGACGACCCTCATCCGGGGGTCCCGGCCGGGGTCGCCGTAGGTGGCGAGCTGTTCCAGGTGCGCCCCGTTGTCCTGGGCGGGCGCGGACGGGTCGTGGGCCTGGAGCCCGGTCTCCTCGGCCAGCTCGCGCGCCGCCGCCTGCGCCAGGTCCTCGTCGTCCCGTACGAACCCGCCGGGGAGCGCCCAGCGGCCCTGGAAGGGGGACTCCCCCCTGCGGACCGCCAGTGCGCACAGGGAATGGCGGCGCACGGTCAGCACGACCAGGTCCACGGTGACGGCGAAGGGCGGGAAGGCTGACGGGTCGTAGGGCATGCGGTGATCATAGTCGTCTGCCTGACGATAAACACTCCCTTCTCCGGTCGCTCCGACGGCCGGGTCAGGCGCCCAGTTGCAGCCCCTCGGCGGCCTCTTCGACCATGGCGAGGCCGAGGCGGCCGACCCGTACGGAGAAGGGGGCGCCCGCGACCCTCAGTCCCGTGAGGCCGATCTCCCCGAGCGGTGCGCTGCGCACCGGGCGGAGCGTGACCGTCCCCGCCGGTACGTCCGGCCGGACACCGGCGAGCGTGGTCAGCAGCAGCACACCAGCGGCGGCGGCCGTCGCGGCGGGACGGCACGCGGCAGGGTGCGGCAGGGGGCCACCGCCCTCGGTGCGCTGCTCGCCCGCGTACATCTCCGGCAGCCGGTACGCGAAGGCCTCGGCCGCGGCGAGCACACCGCGCAGCAGGGAGCTGGCCTCCTTCTCGTAGCCGGCGGCGGCCAGCCCCGCGACGGCGACCGCCGTCTCCTGGACCCGCACCGCACCGGCGCGGTGACCGAAGGGGTTGTACGCCGTGTCCCTCGCCTCCATTCCGCGCAGTCCCCAGCCGGAGTCCATGGCCGGGCCGCCGAGCAGCCGTGCGACCTGTTCGGTCCGCACCGCGTCGAGCAGACCGGGCGCCGGCGCTCCGGAACCGAGCAGCCCGGTGTCGAGGAGGTGGACGCTGTGGGCGCCGAGGTGCCTCACGGGCCGTCCGTCGGCGGTGCGGGCGGCCGCGGGTCTGCCGCCGGCGCGGTCCTCGATCCAGAAGTGCTCGCGGAACGCGGTTCTGAGCGTGTCCGCCCACTGCCGCAGTTCCGTGCCGCCCGGGCGGCCGTAGGCATCGAGGAGATCGGCTCCCAGCAGTGCCGCGCGGTGGGCGTGGGCCTGCGTCTCGGCGCGCACCGGCCCGCCGGGCAGCGGGTCCGCCAGGAAGCCGCCGTCGCCGACGGTGGTGCGCAGCCAGCGCAGACAGCGCTCGGCGGTGGGCAGCAATTCCCGCGTCCGCCGGTCGGACAGGCCCCAGCGCCGGGCCTCGGCGAGGAGCACTGGGAACAGCAGGGTGGCCTCCGTGGCGGTGCAGCCCGGTGGAAGCCGGGGACCGGCGTCGCGCCGGGGTCCCGGGATCATGCCGGAGCGGGGGCCCGGCCCGGTGAGCTGGGTGCGGGCGAGCGTCCGCAGGGTGCCCAGGGCGAGGCCGGTACCGAGCGGAAGGGTCATCCGCGCGGCCGCCAGCGCCTCGGCGGGTGCCGGTCCGCAGCGCCAGGGCGCCCCGCCCGCGAGGTGCAGGTCGGTGGGGTGCCCGGGGTCGCGGAGCAGCAGGGCGCGCAGGTCCTCGAGGCAGCTCCGCCACAGATGCGTGACGCGGGGGTCGTCGCCGCTCGCCCGGGCGGGGGCGAACGGGCTCGTCGGGGTGCCCGCGGGGGCAGCGCCCGAGCCCGTGCCGTGCGGGCGGACGCGCAGTTCCACCGTCCAGGTGCCGCCCGGTGGCAGCTCGGCCTGCCAGCGCAGCAGGCCCGCGGAGGCGAGGGCGTCGGACGGCGGCGGGTCGGCCGTGACGGCACAGGCGCCCCGCGGGGTGTTCCAGCGCAGGCCGGAGGCGTGGACGTCGGCCGGGAGTTCCGGGCCCGCTTCGCCGGAGGCCACCGTGGCCAGTTCCGCGAGGTCCGTGCCGAGGGCCGCCTCGACGGGCATCCGCAGGGGGCGCACGGCGGAGCTGCGCAGGGTGATCCGTTCCGTGCCGTCCGCGTGCCGGATCCGTTCGACCAGGACGTCGGGATCCGGTCCGGCGGCGGGGGACGTACGGACGGTTCCCACGAACCGCGCCCGGTCGGCGGCGATCGTCCGCGCCTGGACCGCGAGCGGTTCGCACCCGGCCACCCGCAGCCGGCACCGGGAGAGCAGCCGCCGGCCCGCGCGGTAGAAGCCCTCCATGCCCCGGCCGGTCAGCTGCCCGTCCTCCCCGGAGATGACCAGCCCCGGCAGGGCCACGCACATCAGGGCGGTGTGCACCGGGGGCGGCCCCGCCGGTGCGGGTCCGGGCACGGGGCGCCGGGAGCGGAACGCGGGGTTCCCGGGGTGGCGCGGGAGCTCCTCGGGACGTACCGGCGGATCCCCGGGGCGGGACGGGACCGGCATGGACGGGGTGCGCCCGGACGGGACCGGCATGGGCGGGGTCTGCGTGCCCGCGGTGGGATTGCGCGCGCCCGGTCCGCTCCCCTCCGGCGACCGGAGCGAAGCCGGCTCGTCCGGTACGGGCCGGTGGTGGTGCGCAGGGGCGGTCTCGGGAAGGTGCGGGGTCGGCTGGGGCATGCGGCGGCTTCCTCTGCCCCGGGCGCGCGCCCGGGGGCGTCCGGCAGCGGGTGGGTGCTCCGGAGTGTCGGGGGCGGTGTGTCGGCGCGACCCGGCAGCGGGTTCCGCCACTCAGGTGAACGGAAGGGACCTGCCCGGGGTCACGCCCTCGCAGCCGGAATCGGGCGGTGAAGCGCCATGAAGGGGCAGTGAGGCGGCGGGAGAGGACGGTGAGGCGGCGGGAGACGGCGGTGAGGCGGCGGGAGACGGCGGTGAGGCGGCGGAAAGCGGTGGTGAAGCGGCACGAGGGCGGGCGCGGGCTCATTCCTCGGCCCCCGGCTCGTGGGGAACCGCGCTCCCCCGCTCCCGGGTGCGGTCCGCCCGGGCGTCGCGGCGCGGTGCGGCGGCGGGCCGCCGGTTCCCCTCGGCGGCCGGGGCCGGGTCGGCGGGGCGCCTGCGCCGTCCGTCTCCCGGCTTCGCGGTGCGCCGGCCCGGGTGTCCGCCGGCGTCCGCCGCGCGCGTCGTCCGGTGCCGCCGCCGTGCGGTGCGCTCCGGGCGGGGGCCGGTGGTGGACGGGCAGGACGGGGTCCGCGCGAGCCCTCGGGCCGGAGCGGGGGCGCCGGGCTGGAGGGCGACCCCCGCGGGGACGGTCACCCCGTGCTGCTGCGGCGTGCCGGTGCCCGTTCCGGTCGCCGGGCGGGGAGGGGCGGCGTCCGGCCGGTCGTTCTCGCGGCGGTCCCGCTCGCCGCGCAGGCAGTTGCGGATGGTCTCGGGATCCAGGCCCTCGTTGCAGGCCTGGTGGAGAAGGCGGGCGAAGAGGTAGTCGGGATCGGCGCCCATGGCCATGGCCAGTGCCTCGCGGGCCTCCAGTTCGTCGCCCGAGGACCAGGCGACCCAGCCGGCCAGGGTGAGCGGGGCGGCGGCGTGTTCCCGGTAGGAGCCGACGCAGCGGCGGGCCAGGGCGCGCCACAGGCGCAGGGCGGGGGCCGCCTCGTCACCCTCCATCCATGCGGCGGCGCGGTCCCGGGTGGTGCGGTCCTGCAGCCCGAGGATGACGCGGGCCGCTTCCTCGTGTTCGATCAGTTCGTCGTCGCGGGCGTCGGCGGAGGCGGTGTCGGTGACGGTGCCGGCGGCGGAGAGCCGACCGAGGAGTCGCCTGGCCGCTTCCAGGGTCTCCGCCTCGACCTCGTCCCGGGAGCCTCCGTCCAGGATGCGGGGCACGAGGGCCGCGCCGGCCGCGTCGAGGGCCGTCTCCTGCTCCAGGGCCGCCGCGGTCTCCCAGGGCAGGAGCCTGGCCCGCAGTTCCCTGAGGCTTCCCCGGACCTGGATGCCGGCGTACGTCGCGGCCGCCGCCAGGACCGAGGTGCCCGGCAGTCCCATGGGGGTGCCGTCGCCCGGACAGCAGCCCGGGCTCGGGCAGCAGTAGGACCAGAAGCGGCCGTCGGCGATGCAGAGCGCCTCCACCACGGCGACGTCGAGACTGCCGCAGGTCGTGCGCAGCAACTGGGCGAGGGGGCGCAGGCGTTCCATGACGTCCCGTCCCGTCTCCCCACTCGTCGGGTCCTGGACGAGATAGGCGACCATGCTCTCCGGCCGGGCTCCCCTGCACTCGCTCCCGGCGACCAGACCGTGCGCCAGCTGGCGGGCCGCGGCGGCCCAGTCCTCGCGCTGGGCCGGGATGCCCAGGCGGGCCCGGCCGCCGAACCTGCCGCCCCGTTCCCGGTCGTGCAGGGCGACCAGCACGATGCTGTCGTCCGGCCGGTAGCCCAGCAGGTAGGGCAGGGCGTCGGCCAGTTCGGCCGGGGAGCGCAGGGTGACCTGGTTCTCCTGGCCGGCGACGCCGGGGATGCCGTGGCCCGCGTACGTCGTGGGGTCTTCGTCGTGGTTCGTCATGCCGTGACCTTCTCGCGGATTCCCGCATTCCGCTTGGGCCTGTGGATAACTACGATCATGCCCACGCCAGGACTCGGTTCCCGGCCCACCCGGCCCGCCTCCCCGATCCGCTCCGCCGGCCCGCTCCCCCTGTCCACCCGCCCGACGTCCGAGCCGTCGAGTGTCAGTGCCCGGTCGCATACTGACGCCCATGCAGATCTCGGCGTACACACTCAAGCGGGCCTGGCACGAGCTGGCCGTGGGCTCCGACGTCCTCGACGACGCGATGCTCCCGCCCACCGGCGCCTCTCCCGACCAGTACGGGCAGCACATGGGTGAGTCGCACGGTCGTCTCTTCCTGGTCCTGGACGACGACGGCACGGTGCACGGCCGCATCGGCCCCTACCGGGAGGTCTTCGTCACCCAGGACCTGGATCAGGTGCTGTACTTCGCCGCCGAGGACGCGGTCCGCGGCCTGGCCGAGCACATAGCGGCCCGGTCCCCGGGGCGCGGTCCGGTGGCCAATCTCGTCTCCGGGCAGGCCAAGCTGCTGGACCGCGTCAACCCCGCCTGGGGCAACAGATTCCGCAACGGCGGCATGGACGGGGCCGAGCCCTCGGCCCCGTGCGGACGCGACCCGTTGGAGCGCCTCGCCTGGATCGCCGACAGCTGGCGCGAGCAGGACCCCTACACCCACCTCGTCTTCTTCCGCGGCGAGGACATCAGCGCCGAACGGATCGCCCTGCTGTACGGAGCCGACCCCGCGCAGATCTCCGCCGGCACCCGTCTCGCGGATCTGCGCAGCATGGACGGCGGCACCTTCGACCACTGGGACATCGTCTGGAAAACGTGCTGCTTCGGAGAGGCGGGCGGCTGGGCGTTTCTGATGTACCACGAGGCCCCCGGCTTCGGGCCCGGCCCCGAGGCACTCGCCGGCCTCGGCGTCACCGAGACGGTCCACCTGAGCGCCACCTCCGCGAAGGCCATCTACACGTTCACCTACATGCGCGACGGCCACCGCATCGACGACGACTGGGGCGTGCTGGAGCTGATTTGGTACGACCGCGGCCGCGCCCCCTACTTCCGGGGCGGCCAACTCGACTTCCTCAACCAGGCCGTACGCCGCGCCGAACTCGACCACCCCGAACTGATCAGCGAGTTCGAGCTGTACTTCCACGCCCTGGAGGACGCCTTCGGCCTCGAACTGCCCCGGCAGGACATTCAGCGGGGCACGGTCCGGGCCGCGCAGTGGACACGCCCCAGCAGTTGACGGTTCCGCCCCGAGAGCCGGCCGAGGACCACGGCATGCGCCCCCAGCCGCAGCCTGGCGGCGGGCAGCCCACGCGGCCGATCCGGTTAACCGGCCAGAGCCAGGACGAGCGGGAGTACTTGGTCCGCCCCTGCCTGGCGCAGGAGTCGGGCGCCCACCGCCAGGGTCCAGCCGGAGTCGGTGTAGTCGTCGACGAGCAGGACCGGGCCCGGGGTGGCGGCCAGGGCGGCGGCGAGTGCGTCGGGCACGGTGAACGAGTCGGCCAGGGCGCGCAACCGCTGGGCGGAGTTGCTGCGGTGCGCGGCGTGGTCGTCGGCCTGGGGGGTGTGTGCCAGGCTGCCCAGCATGGGGAGCCTGCCGATCCTCGCCACGCCCTCGGCCAAGGTGGCGACCAACTGCGGGCGGGTGCGGGAGGGCAGGGCGACCACGCCCACGGGCCGCGCCGCCGCGTCGGGGGAGCCGCCGGCCCAGCCGCCCGGCGAGCGGGCCCAGTCCGCCAGCACCGTCACGACGGCGTTCAGCACGTCGTCGGGGACCGGCCCGTCCGACGCCTGTGCCGACAGGAGCGGCCGCAGCCGGTTGCCCCAGCCGATGTCCGACAGCCTGCCCAGCGCCCGCCCGGTGGCCGCCTGCCGGCCGACTGGAATACGGCCCTTGAGGTCCATGCCGACCGCGGCCAGCCCCGTCGGCCACATCTTGCGCGGTTCGACCTCGGCCCCCGGCCGGTCCAGCTCACCCGTCGCCGCCGCGAGGGCCGAGGGAGAGACCGCCGCCTCCAGCCACGGCCCGGCGCAGTTGTCGCAGCGACCGCAGGGGACCGCCTTCTCGTCGTCCAGCTGCCGCTGCAGGAACTCCATCCGACAGCCCGCGGTGGCCACGTAGTCCCGCATGGCCTGCTGTTCCGCCGCCCGCTGCTTCGCGACCCACGCATACCGCTCCGCGTCGTACACCCACGGCTGCCCCGTGGCGGTCCAGCCCCCCTTCACGCGCCGCACCGCGCCGTCCACGTCGAGGACCTTCAGCATCGTCTCCAGCCGCGAGCGCCGAAGATCCACCAGCGGCTCCAGCGCCAGCAGCGACAGCGGCCGGCCCGCCTCCTCCAGCACCGCCAGCGTGCGCCGTACCTGCTCCTCGGGCGGGAAGCCCACCGAAGCGAAGTACGCCCAGATCGCCTCGTCCTCCCTGCCCGGCAGCAACAGCACGTCCGCATGGTCCACGCCACGCCCGGCGCGTCCCACCTGCTGGTAGTAGGCGATCGGAGACGAAGGCGACCCCAGGTGCACCACGAAACCCAGATCCGGCTTGTCGAAGCCCATTCCCAGAGCCGACGTGGCGACCAGCGCCTTCACCCTGTTCGCCAGCAGATCCTCCTCCGCCTGCAGCCGGTCGGCGTTCTCCGTCTTCCCCGTGTAGGAAGCCACCGGATATCCACGCTGCCGCAAGAAGGCGGCCACCTCCTCCGCCGCCGCCACCGTCAGCGTGTAGATGATCCCCGAACCCGGCAGGTCCCCGAGCCGCTCCCCCAGCCAGGCCAGCCGATGCGCCGCGTTCGGCAGCTCCAGCACTCCCAGCCGCAGACTCTCCCGGTCCAGCGGTCCACGCAGAACCAGCGCGTCCGCGCCCCCCGTACCCAACTGCTCGGCCACGTCCGCGGTGACCCGGGCGTTGGCGGTCGCGGTGGTGGCCAGCACCGGCACACCGGCCGGCAGCTCCGCCAGCATCGTGCGCAGCCTGCGGTAGTCCGGCCGGAAGTCGTGGCCCCAGTCGGAGATGCAGTGCGCCTCGTCGACGACGAGCAGGCCCGTGGTGGCCGCGAGCCTGGGCAAGACCTGATCGCGGAAATCCACCGAATTGAGGCGTTCGGGGCTTACGAGGAGAACATCGGTTTCGCCGCGCTCGACCTCCCCGTAGATCGTTTCCCACTCCTCCGGGTTGGCCGAGTTGATCGTGCGGGCCCGGATCCCCGCCCGCTCCGCCGCCTCGACCTGGTTGCGCATGAGCGCCAGCAGCGGCGAGATGATCACCGTCGGACCGGAGCCACGCCGTCGCAGCAGAGCGGTGGCGACGAAGTACACCGCCGACTTGCCCCACCCGGTGCGCTGCACCACCAGAGCACGCCGGTGCTCCTCCACCAGGGCCGCCACCGCCTGCCACTGGTCCTCCCGCAACCGGGCCGAGCCTCCCGGGGCGCCGACGAGCTCGGCGAGGACGGCATCGGCTTCGGCGCGGAGTTCCAGGTTGTCCATGGCTCCATGCAACCCGATGACGAAGGCCGCAGGCGAATCCGCTCACCCGTGACGACCGTCTCGCGGGAACGGCCGGCACAGCGCATCCACCGCGACGGGCCGCCGGGGCGCGGAGGTGTTACCGCTGGTCCTGGCCGTGCGGACGTGGCCCACGCATCGCCGGGCGGCTCGCCGGGCACACAGCGGTCAGGGATATAAGGGATGCATCGCCCGAAAACGGTCGGTGATCCCAATTGCTCGTTGCCGCAACCAAGTTCGACAGGAACAATTGGAATCCGCTCCCCGCGTGACCCGTCCGTCGTCCGGCAGGGCTCTGCCGCGGTGTGCGCTCCCCCACCACCGATCCCGCCCGCTGTGTGGGCGCGTAGCCGAAGGGAGGACCGTGACCTTCGGATTCGCTCCGTCCTCGGCGGCGTCGTTGCCGGCCTCCGCCGATCCGTCCACCGCTTCCGCCGCCCCGCCGGCCCGTATGCTCGAACCGGCGGAGTGGGCCGCCGCCGGGATCCCACTGCTGCGCAGCCCCCGGGACGTCGTCAACGGACTGCACGCACTGCACCGGCCCCGGCCCGCCACGGCCGTCGTGGCCGTGCTCGACCCGGACGAACGGCTGTGCGCCAGCGCCTCCTTCGTCCGGCGCGCGACTCCCGCGGACGGCTGGATGTTCCGCAACGCGCTGCTCGCCCAGCTGCGCCGGGTGATCCCGCACGATCTGCGGCGCCGCACTCCCGTACGGACCGCGGTGCTGCTCTACTGCCGCGAGGGGGACGCCCGGTGGACGGAGGAGGACGGTGCGTGGATGTGGGGGCTGCGGGACGCGTGCACGCTGCACGGGTTGCGGTGCGGGGCGTACATCACGCTGACGCGTGACGGGTGGCAGGTGCTCGGTGAGGGGCGTGGGGGACGGCGACCGCACGCGGGCTCCGCGCCGGAGGGGGCGGAGCAGGGGGTGGTGCGGCCGTTGCCGCGTACGGGGGGTGTGGCGTCGGAGGTGATGCGGCGGGCCGCGGCGCGTTGACGTGAGGTCCGGGGGGATTCTCTCGCCCCCGCCGCCCCTGCCCTTCCCGTCCCCGGGGGCTGCGCCCCCGTCCCCTACGGAGCTTCGCTCCGTTTTGCGCAGTTCCCCGCGCCCCTGAAGAAGCAGGCGCGGGGAACCGTGCCGCGTCAGGCTGCGACGCCCAGAACCGTGTTGATCTGTTGCGGGTCGCCGCAGACGATCAGCAGGGCGGCGGCCCTGGTCAGGGCGAGCGGCAGCGCCGTGGCGACCGTCGTGTCGGTGCCGCCGTTGACGGCGACCACGACCACGGGCCGGGGGGCGGCGCGGCCGGCCGCGGAGGCGTCGGCGTAGAAGACGTCGTCACGGGCGTCGTGCTGCGCCCAGTACGACGTCTCGCCGAAGGAGAGTTCGTGCGCGGCCCACGGGTGGAGGTCGCCGGTGGTGATCACCAGCACCTCGTTCGGAGCGCGGCCGCTCTCCAGCAGCAGGTCGACGGCTTCCTCGGCGGCGTCCAGCGCGCCCGCGGCGGAGGCCGGGATCAGCTGGAGCTGCGGAGTGGCCGCGGCATTGGTGGGGTTGGCGGGGTTGACGGACTTGGCGGGAGCCGGTTCGCGCGGGGTGCTGCGCTGCGCCGGCACGGGCCGGTTCGGCCCCGGACGGCCGGGACGCGCCGGGGCCGCGGGACGGGGGCCGGGTACGGGGCGAGGGGTCGGCGCGGTACGGCCGCTGGCCGGGGTGGCGCGGGGACCCTGGGCACTCTCGTGAATCTGAGGCTCCTCGGGAATGAGAGGCATGAGTTGATGTTTATCAAACGCCGGTGCGAGTCGCCCCGGCGGGTGGCACATGAGTGCGACCGGAATCGTCAGAAGTCGAAGCCGAGCTGACCCTCGATCTCCGGAGCGTTTCCGTCCGCCCAGCTGCGGGCCTTCTTGAGATGCCGCCACTGGGGCAGCGCATCAAGATACGCCCACGACAACCGGTGGTACGGGGTGGGCCCCCGGACCTCCAGCGCGGCCCGGTGTACGGGGGACGGATATCCCGCGTTGGCCGCGAAGGCGAAGTCTGCATGGTCGACACCCAGTTCGGCCATCATTTTGTCGCGCTGCACCTTGGCGAGCACCGAGGCCGCCGCGACGGCGACGCAGGACTGGTCGCCCTTGATCACCGTACGGACCTTCCAGGGCGAGCCGAGGTAGTCGTGCTTGCCGTCGAGGATCACCGCGTCGGGCCGGACGGGCAGGGCTTTCAGGGCACGTACCGCGGCCAGTCGCAACGCGGCGGTCATGCCGCGCTCGTCGATCTCCTCCGGAGAGGCGTGGCCGAGCGCGTACGAGGTCACCCACGTCCGCAGTGTCTCGGCGAGTTCCGTGCGCCGCTTGACGGTCAGCAGCTTGGAGTCGGTGAGGCCCTGGGGCGGTCGGCGCAGTCCGGTGACGGCCGCGCAGACGGTGACGGGGCCGGCCCAGGCGCCGCGCCCCACCTCGTCGACACCGGCAATGACCTTCGCTCCGGTCGTGGCGCGCAGGGAGCGCTCGACGGTGTGAGTGGGTGGTTCGTACGGCATGGCGATCTCAGCCTACGACGCCCCCGACCCCGCGCGACACCCCGGTCCGCCCCCGCGCCCGCAAGCGTGTCCAAGCCGCAATCCGCAGGTCGGGGGCGGCGCGGCTCAGGTGCCGTCGGGACGCAGCAGCGGGAGCATCAGCCGGTCGATCATTTCCTCGATGTCCCGTTCGCTCCATTCGCTGTCGCACATCTTGGAGCGGTACATCATCATGGCCGGGATCGCGTCGTAGACGTAGCCGTCGGCCGCGCTCGCCCGTACCTCGCCCCGCTCGATTCCGCGTTTCACGATCTCCCGGAGCAGCCTGCTGGTGGGGTCGAGGACCTTCTCACAGATCAGCACATGGAAGCGCTCGACCTGCACGGTGTCGCATTCGTGAATCACCGAGCGCAGGGCGTGGCCGGAGCGCGAGAACATCGCCTCGCGCGCCCGCAGACACAGGGCGATCAGATCCTCGCGCACGCTGCCCAGGTCGGGTGCCCGGTCGAAGCCGGGCAGGCCGGCCCGCAGCGCGTCGGCGACGAGCTCCTCCTTCGACGACCAGCGGCGGTACACCGCGGCCTTGCCGGTCTGGGCGCCGGCGGCCACGGCCTCCATCGTGAGGTCCCGCCAGCCGACGGTGCTGAGCTGGTCCAGGGTCGCGTCGAGGATCGCGCGCTCGAGGACGACACCGCGCCGGCGCACGGGCGCCGGGCGGGCGGGGGCGTCGGGCCAGTGGGAAGTAGCCATCTGGGGTTCTCCGTTGAGCGGGTGAGCGGGTGAGCGGTTCTCGGACAGCGGCGGGGCGGGGCGGAGCCACGGCGGGCCCGGTCGGGGAGTCCGGGCGCCGGGGGAATCGACGGGGGATGCGGGCCTGACGGGGAGATACGGGTCTGTCGTCCGCGCGCTGTCGGGCAGGACGACGGGAAGCGCGTCCCTCGCGGGGAGCCGCACATCCCGGCGCCGCCCGGGCGCGTGGGGGCGTACAAGCACGGCGGGCGCGCGACGTGGGGCGCGAAGAACGGCGCCGCGCGCCACGAACGTAAGTGAACGCTTGCGTTCACTGTGGCGGGATCACTACCGTAGCTCCCGACAGTGAACGCGAGCGTTCACTAATACTTCTGTGGGGGATCCACCGTGACAACCTCGCCAACCTCTTCAGCCTCTCCATCACTCCACCAACCCAAGCCGGGAGCAGCCCGCCGGGAGGGACACCCCGGCATCGCGCTCGCCGTCATCGCGGCCTGCCAACTCATGGTCGTACTCGATGCGACGATTGTGAACATCGCACTCCCGCACATTCAAGACGCGCTCGAATTCAGCACCACCGACCTGACATGGGTGGTCAGCGCGTACACCCTCACCTTCGGCGGCCTGCTGCTCCTCGGCGGCCGGGCCGGTGACATCCTGGGCCGGCGCCGGGTCTTCATGACCGGCATCCTGCTGTTCACCGCCGCCTCGCTGCTGGGCGGACTGGCCCAGGAGCCCTGGCAACTGCTGGTCGCCCGGGCGCTACAGGGTGTGGGAGGCGCGATAGCGTCGCCCACGTCACTGGCGCTCATCACCACGACCTTCCCCGAAGGGCCCGAGCGGAACCGGGCGTTCGGCGTCTTCGCCGCGGTCTCGGCGGGCGGTGGCGCGATCGGGCTGCTGGCCGGAGGCATGCTCACCGAATGGCTCGACTGGCGCTGGGTGCTCTTCGTCAACGTGCCCATCGGCGTGCTGATCGCCGTGCTGACCCCGATGTACATCAACGAGTCCGAACGCCACCCTGGCCGCTTCGACATAGCCGGCGCGCTCACCTCCACGCTCGGCATGGCGGCACTCGTGTACGGCTTCATCCGGGCGGCCGAGAAGGACTGGCACAACGGCCTCGCCATCGGCTCCTTCGTCGCGGCCGTGGTCCTGCTGCTGGCCTTCGCCTTCATCGAGACGCGGGCCAAGGAACCGATCACTCCCCTGCGGATGTTCGCCGACCGCAACCGCTCCGGCACTTACGTGATCATGCTGAGCCTCGCCGCGGCGATGTTCGGGATGTTCTTCTACATCGTGCTCTTCGTGCAGAACGTGCTCGGGTACAGCCCGATCAAGGCGGGCGTGGCCTTCCTCCCGGTCACCGTCGCGATCGTGATCGGCGCCGGACTGTCGCAGCGGTTCCTGCCGACGCTCGGCCCCAAGCCGTTCATGGTCGTCGGCTCGACGCTGGCGGTGACAGGCCTCGGCTGGCAGACCTTCATCACCCCCGACAGCTCCTACGCGGGCGGTGTGCTGGGGCCGATGCTGGTGTTCGGCTTCGGCATGGGGCTCAACTTCGTGACGCTGACGCTCACCGCGGTCTCCGGGGTCGCACAGCACGAGGCGGGCGCGGCCTCCGGGCTGCTCAACGCGATGCAGCAGGTGGGCGGTTCGCTGGGGCTCGCCATCCTGACCACGGTGTTCGGCACCGCCAGTACGAACGAGGCGGAGAAGCAGCTGCCGAAGTTCCTCGCCAACGGCACGGCGGAACAGAAGGCGGAGTTCGCCAAGTCGCACCAGCTGCCGGCTCCGTGGAGCCACGAGGTGCTGGCGCACGGCATATCCTCGGCGTTCATCCCGGCCGCGGCGATGGCCGTGGTGGGGCTGGCGACGGCGGCACTGGTGATCCGGGTCCGCAAGAGCGACCTGGAGGCGCTGGCCGGTACGGCGGGCCCCGCGGCCGGCTGACCGGGCGGACGGCGGTCGCGGCGGGCGCCCTCACGGCCCCGCCCCCCGTCGCCGCCGGCCCCCATGCCACCGCCGACCCCGCCTCTGTCGCCGCCGCCCGCCGTGTCCGTCGTACGACGGCACCGGGCGACCGGCGCTCAGCGGTACAGCGCTTCCGAGCCCAGCTGTCCGCAGGTGACCACGTCGGCGTCCGTCGACACCGGGCGGTCGGCGAGGAGGTCACGGGCCCGGGCCTGGCCCCAGCTCGTGGCGTACCAGGGGTCGCCGGCCGTGTCCGCGAGGTCCCGCGCCACCAGCCGCAGCGCGCAGGAACGCATCGGCTCCTCGAGCCGGTCGAGCGCCGGTACGGCGTCGGCGGAGAGTCCGTCCGCGTAGTCGAGGTCGAACTTGCCCGTCTCCTCGTACCGTTGCACGTTCCGCTCGGCCACCAGGGCGTCCGGGGAGGCGAGCCCGAACGCCAGTACACCGGCGACCGCGCTCGCCGCCACCGCGCGCGGCAGCCACCGGGCGCCCCACACCCCGGCCGCCATGATGAAGACGATCACCAGACCGAGCCACCACTCGACGGCGGTCACCGAGATCCGCAGCCGGGTCAGCCCGTATGCCTCCACGTACATGTCCATGCGCCGCACCGCGGACGCCACGACGACGAGCGCCAGCACGCACAGGGTCCCCAGGACACCCCGCACCAGCGTCCGGTCGCGCACGCCGCCGCGCGGTGCCCAGCGCAGCGCCAGGACGATGACGACCAGGGTCAGCAGGGTGGCGAGAAGCAGTTGCCAGAAGCCCTGGCGCGCGTACTCGGCGTACGACAGCCCGGTCTCGCGCAGCACGGCGTCGTAGCCGCCGAACAGCACGGTGAGCTGCACGGCGTTGAAGACCGCGAACAGCAGCACCAGCACGACCAGCGGCAGCGCCCACTCGACCCGGCCCCGTGCTCTGCCCTCGGGCACCCGGGCCCGGTCCCAGCGGATGGGCGCGGCGGCGGTGTGCGCGACGGCGAGCGCGCCGACGATGCCGAGAGCGAGCGTCACCACGTGCCATGTGCCACCGGTGAACGAGGCCTTGGGCATCAGATCGCCGAGGAGGTCCGCGAAGGCGGCGTCCGCGCCGGCGAAGAGCGCGCCGAAGACGAGCAGGAGGACGGCCGTCACGACGAGAGCGCGCAGGACGGGTACGACCCGGCCCCGTGCGTCGTTCGATCGGGCGCGCACGCCGTGCCAGCCCCAGAGGGGGCCGGTGACCAGGGAGTTGAACACGCCGATCGGGCCCAGCAGCACGGCGGGCCAGCTGCGGCCGCCGTGCAGCGCGAGTGAGCCGGCGGCGAGCGCGGTGACGACGGCGAGGAAGGAGGGCCAGTCCGCGTCGCGCAGGACGGGGATCGTCAGCAGGGCGAGTCCGCCGACGGCCCAGACGAGGCTCCACGCGCGTGTGCGGCGGCCCGCGAAGCGGCCCGCCGCGTAGGCGGCACAGGCGGCGGGGAGTGCGACGAGGAGGAGGTTGACGGCGAGGCCGTCGGTGAGGAGGAGGGTGGCGAGGAGGCCGGTGGCGAGCGTGGCCCACAGGGCGGGGGCCGGTATCGGGGCGGGGGGTGCGGTGGCCTGGGCGGGGGCGAGCCAGTCCGGTGCGGTCGAGGGATGGGGGGTGTCCGCCTTGACGTCTGTGTCCGACGTCGCCTCCGGGCCTGGTGGCGGAGTGGGCTCCGTGTCTGCGGGCCGCTCGCCGGGGTCGGGGTTCGTCGGTCTGTCGGTCACGGAGGTCCTCCCTGCCGGGGGCGACCGGCATGATCATCTGATGGGTGCCGGTCAGAGTAGGCAGGAGGGGGTTGCTTCGAGGCGGGGGGTGGGGGTGTCTGTGGCAAGCCTGTGACAAATGCGGGGGTTGTGAACCCGTTGTGGCCGGTAGTGCCGCGCGGCGGAGCCGCCCATGTCACGGCCGCCCGCGGCGGAGCCGCACATCTCGCATCGCAAAGCCCTTCCGGAAGCTCTAGCGGTGCGTCTCGGGCGCGGCCCAGGTGGGAAGGTCTTCCGTCTGGCGTTGCCAGGCGGGGGGCGGGGAGCCCTGCGTATGTGAGGCGATGACGCCGCCGACGATCGCGCAGGTCGTGTCGACGTCGCCGCCCACCTGAGCCGTCGTCCAGAACCCCTGTTCGTAGTCGCTCAGGGTGCGCGCGGCCGACCAGAGCGCGAACGGCACCGTGTCGTGCGCCGTCGTACGCCGTCCGCAGCCGAGAACGGCGGCGACGGTTCCCGCGTCGGCGTAGTCGAGCATGTCGCGCGCCCGGCGCAGCCCGGCGCCGACCGCGCTGCGCGCCGGTACCAGCGCGATCACGCCGTCGAGCAGCGCTCCGGCGCCCGGCGGCCCCTCGGGCGCCGCGACAAGCGCCGCCGCCGCGGCCACCGCCATCGCGCCGACCACGGCCTCCCGGTGCTGGTGCGTCGGGTAGGCGGAGATCTCGGCCTGGTGGGTGGCCTGCTCGGGGTCGTCGGCGTACCAGGCGCCCAGCGGCGCGATCCGCATGGCGGCGCCGTTGCCCCAGGAGCCCTGGCCGTTGAAGAGCGCGGCGGCCAGCTCACGCCAGTCCCCGCCCTCCCTGACCAGCCGCAGCAGCCGGTTGACGGCCGGCCCGTAGCCGCGGTCGAAGTCGTGGTGGACGGCGAAGGAGCGGGCGAGCGCGTCCTGGTCGATCCGGCGGTGCGCGGCGAGCACGGCCACCACCGAGCACGCCATCTCGGTGTCGTCGGTCCACTGCCAGGGCCCGGCGGGCAGCTCACGCCGCTTGAGCAGCGGATAGTTCTCCGGCACGAAGAACTGCGAGCCGAGCGCGTCCCCCACCGCGAGCCCGCGCAGACTGGCCAGCGCGCGCTCCAGGCGCCCGTCGGAAGGGAGAACAGAGAGGTCGGCGGTCATCGCCCTGCCACTTTAACCGGTGATCCCGTACGGCTCCGGATCCCGCCACCGCTCGAACGGGCGATCGAGTGTGTACTTGCCGTTGTCTCCCAGTACCAGCATCCGGGTTTCGCCGTTGCCCGGGTTCGAGAGGGACTCGAACTCGGCGACCGTCCAGTGGAACCACCGCATGCAGAACAGCCGCATGGCCAGGCCGTGGGTGACGATGAGGACGTTGGGCGGGTGGTCGGGGGCCTCGAAGCTGCGGAAGAGGCTCTCCAGGAAGCCGCCGACCCGGTCGTACACGTCGGCCCCGGACTCGCCCTGGGCGAAGCGGTAGAAGAAGTGGCCGTACGCGTCCCGGTACGCCTTCTGCAGGCGTACGTCGTCACGGTCCTGCCAGTTGCCCCAGTCCTGCTCGCGCAGCCGGGGCTCCTCGCGGATGCGGACGAGGCCGGGGTCGAGCCGGAACTCCCGGAGGGTCTCGTGCGTTCTCCGGTACGGAGACACGTATACGCTCACGCGCTCCCCGCCGAAGAGTTCCCGCAGCCGCCCGCCCGTCTCCCCCGCCTGGTGCCGGCCCTTCTCGGTGAGGGCCAGCGCGTGGTCGGGCTCGCGTTCGTACACGGTGTCGTCGGCGTTGCCCATCGACTCCCCGTGGCGGACAAGGACGATGCGCCGTGGTCGTGCCATGTCTCGACCCTAGAGCGAGCGAAGGCCGGTCGAACACCGGAGCGGGGGTTCATACGGCACAGATCACACCACGCGTCCCGCCCGCCGACCGTCACGCGTGTCCGGCGCTCACACCGTCCAGCCCGGTTCCAGGTCGACGATGTCGCCGGTCATCGCGGCGACGTCCGCCTCGATCTGTGTGCGCAGTGCCAGCCGCTCCACCCGCTCGGCGCGGTACTTGCCGTGTTCGGCGGCCGACTGCCACATCGAGAGGATCAGGAACTCGGGGCCCGGCGCCTCGCCGAACAGTCCGCGGATCATCCCCGGCGAGCCGGCCATCGCCGGGTTCCAGACCTTCTCCTGCATCAGCGCGAAGTGCTCGGCCCGCTCCTCGTGGACCCGGCAGTGCGCGATGCGGACCAGGTCGGCGTCGGTGAAGCGCGGCTCGAAGCCCGTCTTCACGTCGAAGCGGTAGTCGAACAGCTTGACCTGCTGGTCCTTGAACGTGCCGGACTGCGTGGCGGCCAGCCGGTCGTGGGAGCGGGCCATGAAGGAGTCGTAGAACGTGCGGCTCTCCCAGAAGGTGAAGACGTGCGCCACACCGGGGCGGGCGCGGCTGAAGCCCCCGCCCTGTCCCCTGAAGCCCGGCTCACCCGGCAGCCCCGCCCACTTCCGCTGCCCCCGTTCGAAACCGCGGCGGTCCACCACGGTGCAGCGAATCCACTTGACCAGCACCGCGCCATCGTAAGGCCACCGGCGTGGCGCCGGTCACGCTCGTCGGGAGCGCGGGGGCGCACGGGTACCCCCGGCCGTCGCACGACCGTGGCAGGATGGACAAACGGCCCTCGTGGCCTGGTGGTTGGGCGCTCGGCACTCGGGGAAGGGGCACATGCGGTGAGCGGCATCAGCAAGGGGATCGACAAGGCCGAGGTCGCGGTCAAATGGGACCCGTCGCCCACCGGCGAGGACCCCACCGACCTGGACATCGTCGCCGGGACGTTCACGGGCGACGACCCGTACGGCGCACCGGTCTACGTGGTGCACTTCGACAGCCGGTCCCCGGACGGGACGATCAACCTCAACCGGGACAGCCACGACGGCAAGGGCTTCGGCTGGGACGAGGTCATGACGCTGGAGCTGGAGCGCCTCGACCCGCGGTACGTGCGGGTGGTGGTCGGCGTGGTGATCCAGCAGCGGCACGGCGACCGCACCTTCGCCGGCGTCCTCAACCCGGCGCTGCGCGTCCGCGAGGGCTACGACGTGCTCGCCGAGGACGACTTCACCGGCGTCCCGGACGCGACGGCGGCCACGATCGCGGAGTTCGTACGGGACGCCGACGGCGAGTGGGAGTTCCGCGCGGGCCTCACCGGCTTCACCGACGACGACCTGGCGACGTTCCCCCGCGTCATGGGCCGGGCCCGCGCCTGACCTCGCGGTTCACCAAGAGCGGGGGCCCGGACATCCGGACCCCCGCCCTCACCGGGCGCATTTCAGCGCCCGGCGGTGTTCACGTCAGCTGCAGCCGCTCGTGGAGCCGCAGCCCTCGCAGATGTAGCAGGAGCCGGCCCGCTGCATCTTGGTGCCGCAGGAGAAGCAGAGCGGGGCGTCCGCCTGGATGCCGAGCTGCATCTCGACCAGCTCCGCGCTGGTGTGGGCCTGCTTCGGGGCCGGCAGGGCCGCGGCGGCCTCCGCCTTCGGGGTGGCGACGGCCTTCAGCTCCTGGGCGCGGGGCGCCGACTGCGCCAGGCCCTCGACGTCCACGTCCTCGTCGTCGAGCGGCTCGTAGGAGCCGGTCTCCAGGTGACGCTGGCGCTCCTCGGCGGAGTGGATGCCGAGCGCGGAGCGGGTCTCGAAGGGCAGGAAGTCCAGCGCCAGGCGGCGGAAGATGTAGTCGACGATCGACTGCGCCATCCGCACGTCCGGGTCGTCGGTCATGCCCGCCGGCTCGAAGCGCATGTTGGTGAACTTCGAGACGTACGTCTCCAGCGGCACCCCGTACTGGAGGCCGACGGAGACCGCGATGGAGAAGGCGTCCATCATGCCCGCGAGGGTGGAGCCCTGCTTGGACATCTTGAGGAAGACCTCGCCGAGACCGTCGTCGGGGTAGGAGTTGGCCGTCATGTAGCCCTCGGCGCCGCCGACGGTGAAGGACGTGGTGATGCCGGGGCGGCCCTTGGGGAGACGCTTGCGGACGGGGCGGTACTCGACCACCTTCTCGACCGCGGTACGGATCGTCTCCTCGGCCTTCTCGGTGATCGCGTCCTTCTCGGCGGCCTTGGTGTCCTTGGTCTTGGCGGACAGCGGCTGGCCGACCTTGCAGTTGTCGCGGTAGATGGCGAGCGCCTTGACGCCCAGCTTCCACGCCTCGTAGTAGATCTCCTCGACCTCCTCGACGGTCGCCGTCTCCGGCATGTTGACCGTCTTGGAGATGGCGCCGGAGATCCAGGGCTGGATCGCGGCCATCATGCGGACGTGGCCCATCGGGGAGATGGCGCGCTCGCCCATGGCGCAGTCGAACACCTCGTAGTGCTCGGTCTTGAGGCCGGGGGCGTCGATCACGTTGCCGTTGTCGGCGATGTGGGCGACGATCGCCTCGATCTGCTCCTCCTGGTAGCCCAGGCGGCGCAGGGCCTGCGGGACGGTGCCGTTGACGATCTGCATCGAGCCGCCGCCGACCAGCTTCTTGAACTTGACCAGCGCCAGGTCCGGCTCGACGCCGGTGGTGTCGCAGGACATCGCCAGGCCGATGGTGCCGGTGGGGGCGAGCACGGAGGCCTGGGAGTTGCGGAAGCCGTTCTTCTCGCCGAGGCGCTGCACGTCCTGCCAGGCCTCGGTGGCCGCGGCCCACACCGGGGTGTCGAGGTCGTCCATGCGGACGGCCACGGCGTTGGCGTCGGCGTGCTGCTTCATGACGCGCTGGTGCGGCTGGGCGTTGCGGGCGTAGCCGTCGTACGGGCCGACGACCGCGGCCAGCTCGGCGGAGCGGCGGTAGGCGGTGCCGGTCATCAGGGAGGTGATGGCACCGGCGAGCGCGCGGCCGCCGTCGGAGTCGTAGGCGTGGCCGGTGGCCATCAGCAGGGCGCCGAGGTTGGCGTAGCCGATGCCGAGCTGGCGGAAGGCGCGGGTGTTCTCGCCGATCTTCTGGGTGGGGAAGTCCGCGAAGCAGATCGAGATGTCCATCGCGGTGATGACCAGCTCGACGAGCTTCTGGAACCGCTCGGTCTCGAAGGACTGGTGGCCCTCGCCGTCGTCCTTGAGGAACTTCATCAGGTTGAGCGAGGCGAGGTTGCAGGACGTGTTGTCCAGGTGCATGTACTCGCTGCACGGGTTCGAGCCGTTGATGCGGCCGGACTCCGGGCACGTGTGCCAGTGGTTGATGGTGTCGTCGTACTGGATGCCGGGGTCGGCGCAGGCCCAGGCGGCCTCGGCCATCTTGCGGAAGAGCGACTTGGCGTCGACCTCCTCGATGACCTCACCGGTCATCCGGGCGCGCAGCCCGAACTGTCCGCCGGTCTCGACGGCCTTCATGAAGGTGTCGTTGACGCGGACGGAGTTGTTGGCGTTCTGGTACTGGACGGACGTGATGTCGTCGCCGCCCAGGTCCATGTCGAAGCCCGCGTCGCGCAGGGCGCGGATCTTCTCCTCTTCCTTCACCTTGGTCTGGATGAAGTTCTCCACGTCGGGGTGGTCGACGTCCAGGATCACCATCTTGGCGGCGCGGCGGGTGGCACCGCCGGACTTGATGGTGCCGGCGGAGGCGTCGGCGCCGCGCATGAAGGAGACGGGGCCCGAGGCGTTGCCGCCGGAGGAGAGGAGCTCCTTGGAGGAGCGGATGCGGGAGAGGTTCAGGCCGGCGCCGGAGCCGCCCTTGAAGATCATGCCCTCTTCCTTGTACCAGTCGAGGATCGACTCCATGGAGTCGTCGACAGACAGGATGAAGCAGGCGGAGACCTGCTGGGGCTGGGGGGTGCCGACGTTGAACCAGACGGGGCTGTTGAAGCTGAAGATCTGGTGCAGGAGGGCGTACGCCAGTTCGTGCTCGAAGATCTCGGCGTCGGCGGGCGAGGCGAAGTACTTGTTGTCCTCGCCGGCCTTCCGGTAGGTCTTCACGATCCGGTCGATCAGCTGCTTGAGGCTGACCTCGCGCTGCGGAGTGCCGACGGCTCCGCGGAAGTACTTGCTGGTGACGATGTTGACCGCGTTCACCGACCAGAACTCGGGGAACTCCACGCCGCGCTGCTCGAAGTTGACCGAGCCGTCGCGCCAGTTGGTCATGACGACGTCACGAGACGCCCATTCCACCTCGTCGTACGGGTGTACGCCGGGGGTGGTGTGGATGCGCTCGATGCGCAGGCCCTTGCTGCCCGCCTTGGTGCCCTTGGCGCGGGAACTCCGTGCCGGACCGCTCGCCGTCTCTGTCATGCCGCCTCCCTGATATCGGGCAAAACGCCCATCAGTGCCCGTTTCTTCCTGGCACTTGTGTGTGGTGTGTCTGCTGGTCACGCGCGTCCGTGCTGCTCGGGCACGCGCGACAGGTCTGTGTGCGCCGCCGTGGTGGCCGGTCCGGCATCCCCGTCCGGTCCGGCCTTCGCGTCAGTCGGCGGCGGTGGCGGGCACGGGGACGCCCGCGGGCGTCCCTCCGGACCCGCGGTCGGTTCCCTGCCGTCCCGCTCGGTCGGCTCCCTGGCGTTCCGCACGGTCGGCCGCCCGGCGTTCGGTGACGGCGCCCGCGCGGTCGTCGTCGTCCGCGCCTCCCGCCCCGTCGCCGACGGGGTGCGCCGTCTGTTGCTGCCTGAGTTCCGCGATGGCGGCCTCGAAGTCCTCCAGCGAGTCGAACGCCCGGTAGACGGACGCGAACCGCAGATAGGCCACGAGGTCGAGTTCCTGAAGGGGTCCGAGTATGGCCAGCCCCACGTCGTGGGTGGTCAGCTCGGCGCTTCCGGTGGCGCGCACCGCCTCCTCGACCCGCTGGCCGAGCTGGGCGAGTGCGTCTTCCGTGACGGGCCGCCCCTGGCATGCCTTGCGCACGCCGTTGATGACCTTGGTACGGCTGAAGGGTTCGGTGACCCCGGACCGCTTGACCACCATCAGCGAACAGGTCTCCACGGTCGTGAAACGACGGGAGCAGTCGGGGCACTGGCGGCGCCTGCGGATCGAGGTGCCGTCGTCGGTCGTACGGCTGTCGACGACACGGCTGTCGGGATGCCTGCAGAAGGGGCAGTGCATGGTTCCAAGCCTCCTTCACGGCACGACACATCAGCCACAAGAGGCCTCACCGGCCCCTCGGAGCGACCCCCAGCATAGGCGATCTCCTGGCCGGCGAAAGACCGGGGGAACACAACTTGTGGGCCGCTGTCGCCATCCAACCACTAGATGTAGCGATTGGCCCGCACATACGCCCACGACACGCCCGGCGCGCGCGACGGCGCGCGTACGGCGCGGGCAGGGTGCGACCGCGCGCTTGCGGACAGTGCGCGCGGGACCCCGGCGGGACCCCGCAAAGGGCCGCGCGGGCGCGTGCCGGGCCGCGCGGGCACGGGTCGTGCGCGCGGGCGTACCGGCGTGCGCGCGGGCCCAACCGACGCGCGGGCGGTCGTGCGCGGATGCGGTGGACACCGCATGGAGAAGCCGGGCCGGTGCGCGGCGCGCGGGAGCCCTGATGGCAGACTGGGCGCCGCCGACGCGGAGCCCCGGCCGACGGGGCCCTCGCCCCGGCGGTGAAGAGTACAGCAGCACGTGCGCGCCCCACCCCCGGACGGCCGGCGTCGGCCATACACCTGGGCACCCGATTCCGACAGGTAATCAGCGGTTTTTCACTCGAACGTGTGTTTGGCGCAACCTTTCGAAAGCTACTACCGTTGTGCTGCACGGGAGACCATCGAGAGGGGCCGACGACGTGACCACCACCGCAGACAGTGCCGCCATCACTGCCCAGGACCGTTCCCAGGGCCGACTCGAGCCGGTGCATGCGATGACGGAAGTTCCGCACCCCGAGGGACCAAAGAGGTCCCTGCCCGGGCGACCTCCCGGCATCCGGGCGGACAGCTCCGGGCTGACCGACCGGCAGCGCCGGGTGATCGAGGTCATCCGGGATTCCGTGCAGCGGCGCGGCTACCCGCCGTCGATGCGGGAGATCGGCCAGGCCGTGGGCCTGTCCAGCACCTCTTCCGTGGCGCACCAGCTGATGGCACTGGAGCGCAAGGGCTTCCTGCGCCGCGACCCGCACCGGCCGCGCGCGTACGAGGTGCGCGGCTCCGACCAGGCCGCTCCCGTGCAGCCCACCGACACGGCGGGCAAGCCGGCCGCGTCGTACGTGCCGCTGGTGGGCCGGATCGCCGCCGGTGGGCCGATCCTGGCCGAGGAGTCCGTGGAGGACGTGTTCCCGCTGCCGCGGCAGCTCGTCGGTGACGGTGAACTGTTCGTGCTGAAGGTCGTCGGTGACTCGATGATCGAGGCGGCGATCTGCGACGGGGACTGGGTCACCGTGCGACGTCAGCCGGTGGCGGAGAACGGGGACATCGTCGCCGCGATGCTGGAGGGTGAGGCGACGGTGAAGCGGTTCAAGCGTGAGGACGGGCATGTGTGGCTGTTGCCGCACAATGCGGCGTACGAGCCGATTCCTGGTGACGATGCGACGATTCTGGGCAAGGTGGTGGCGGTGCTGCGGCGGGTCTGACGTCGTCGCCTGCGCGGGGCGTCGCCTGCGGCGCCCTTTCCGACGGGCCCCGGAACCACCTGCGCCGGTTCCGGGGTCTTGTGCTGTGCGGGGACGGGGGCGGCTTTGTTCCGCCCCCGCCGCCCTTACCCTTCCCGTCTCCGGGGGCTCCGCCCCCGGACCCCTGAAAGATTGCGCAGTTCCCCGCGCCCCTAGAAGGGGCGCGGGGAACTGCGCAATCTTTCAGGGGTCCGCAGCCCTCGGTCAGCTCTCCGACCGAGCCGCCGCGTTGATCGCCGCGAGGGAGCGGCGGACCTGGGCGCCGTCCACCGTGTACCAGAAGTCCGGCATCGACGCCTTCAGATAGCTGCCGTAGCGGGCCGTGGCCAGGCGGGGGTCCAGGACCGCCACCACGCCCCGGTCGCCCGTCGCCCGGACGAGCCGCCCCGCGCCCTGTGCCATCAGCAGCGCGGCGTGCGTCGCGGCGACGGCCATGAAGCCGTTGCCCCCGGCCTCCTCCACCGCCTTCTGCCGCGCGCTCATCAGCGGATCGTCGGGCCGCGGGAACGGGATCTTGTCCATCACGACGAGCTGACAGCTCGCCCCGGGCACGTCCACGCCCTGCCACAGCGACAACGTGCCGAACAGACACGTCGCCGGGTCCGCCGCGAAATTCTTGATCAGCTCGCCGAGTGTCTCCTCGCCCTGGAGCAGGATCGGGTACTCGGGGATGCGCGCGCGCAGCGCCTCCGCCGCGAGCTGGGCGCCCCGCATGGAGGAGAACAGCCCCAGCGTGCGCCCGCCGGCCGCCTGGATCAGCTCCGTCAGCTCGTCCAGCATGTCGGCCCGGTCGCCGTCCCGGGCCGGCCGGGACAGGTGTTTGGCGACGTAGAGGATGCCCTGCTTGCGGTAGTCGAACGGGGAGCCGACGTCGACGCCCTTCCACTGCGGTACGTCCTCCCCCTCCGTGCCCTCGGGCGCGAGCCCCAGCGAGGCCCCGACGCCGTTGAAGTCGCCGCCGAGCTTCAGCGTGGCCGAGGTGAGGACCACCGAGCGGTCGGTGAAGAGCTTCTCGCGCAGCAGCCCGGAGACGGACATGGGCGCCACCCGCAGGGATGCCCCGAAGCGGTCGTGCCGTTCGTACCAGACGACGTCCCACTCGCTGCCCTGGGTGATGCGCTCGGCCACGTCGTGCACCGACTCCACCGACGCCAGGGCCTGCTTGCGGACGGCGTCCTCGTCCTGCACCGACTTGTCGCGCGTGGCGCCGATCGCCGAGATCACCGTACGGGCGGCGTCGCGCAGCGCCGCCAGGGCGTAGCCGAGGTCCTCCGGGATCTCCTCCAGGCGCCCGGGCAGCGCGAGCTCCATCAGCCGTTCGAAGCCCTCGGCGGCGGTCTGGAGCTGGTCGGCGGCCCTCTCGTTGACGAGCTTGGCCGCGCGCCGCACCGCGCGGTTGACCTGGCCCGGGGTGAGCTCACCGGTGGCGACGCCGGTGACCCGGGAGACCAGTTCGTGCGCCTCGTCGACGATCAGCACCTCGTGCTGCGGCAGCACCGGGGCGCCCTCGATGGCGTCGATGGCGAGCAGCGCGTGGTTGGTGACGACGACCTCGGCGAGCTTGGCCCGCTCCCGGGCCGCCTCGGCGAAGCACTCGGCGCCGTAGGCGCACTTGGAGGCGCCCAGGCACTCCCGCGAGGACACGGAGATCTGCGCCCAGGCGCGGTCGGAGACGC
The DNA here is from genome assembly GCF_036226765.1 of Streptomyces sp. NBC_00670. Lineage (NCBI taxonomy): Bacteria > Bacillati > Actinomycetota > Actinomycetes > Kitasatosporales > Streptomycetaceae > Streptomyces > Streptomyces sp. NBC_00670. The sequence goes on along the minus strand of NZ_CP109017.1, from coordinate 5,588,109 downwards.
CGGGGGTCAGGTCGTCCCGGTCGCCGGTCTCCGTCTCGTCCGACCAGTCGCGCAGCCGCAGCAGGTCCTGGCCCAGCTTGCTGGTGGGGGCCGCCGCCTCGAACTGGTCGAACAGGCCCTCCTCCTCGTCCTGCGGCATGCCCTCGTGCAGCCGGTGCAGACACAGGTAGTTCGAGCGGCCCTTGAGCATCGCGAACTCCGGGCGGCGGCGCAGCAGCGGGTGCAGCGCCTCGACCGTGCGCGGGAGGTCCCGCTCGACGAGCTGGCGTTGCAGCGCCAGCGTGGCCGTCGCGACGACCACCGGCTCGCCGTGCGCGAGCGCCGGCACCAGGTAGCCCAGGGACTTGCCGGTGCCGGTGCCGGCCTGGACCAGCAGGTGGGAGCCGTCGTCGACGGCGTCCGCGACGGCTTGGGCCATGGTCACCTGGCCGGGGCGCTCCGTGCCGCCGACGGCGGTGACGGCTGCGTGGAGGAGTTCGGGAAGTGAGGGCTTCGTCATAGCCCGACCACCCTACGGCCCGGGACCGACAACCGGGGCCGGACGGCCGGAGCGCGAGGGGCGGCCCGGGGTGGTGAGGGGCGCCCGCGCGAGCCGTCCCCGGGCGGGGTGGTCGCGTTCACATCAGATGCCGCAGCGAACGGTCGCGGATCATCAGGGCCGCCCGCCTCCCGGGCAGCGTCAGCTCGGCGGAGAAGCGGAACCCCGCGCTCAGGAAGGCGGTGAGGGAGGCGGTGTTGCGCAGGTCGGGCTCCGCGACCACGCGGGCGCAGGCCGGGCGGTGGTCGAGGATCAGGTCGGTGACCGACCGCAGCAGCACCGAGCCGAGCCCGCGGCCCCGGTCGGCGACGGCGCCGAGGAGCAGATGGACGCCGGTGTCGTGCGGCCGGGCCGGATAGTGCCGGGCCAGGGGGTCGAGGTCGGCGCGGTACACCTCCCAGTAGCTCATCGCCGCGCCGTCCAGCACGCCGAGGCAGGGCACGCTGTGGCCGTCCCCGTCCACCTGGGCGCGCAGATGCCGTCCGGTGACGTCGTCGGGCCCGTCGAGCTCCCAGAACGCGGCGACCGCCGGATCGTTCATCCAGCGCGCGACCAGCGGGGCGTCCCGCTCCGGGCGGACCGGCAGCAGCCGGAAGGCGCCGACGGGGGTGGCGACCGGGCCCCAGTCCCCGATCCGGCCGAGCAGGTCGTCGGCGGGGCCGGCGTCCGCGTCCCCCGCGTCGGGTGCGGGCGCGGCGAACGCCTCGGCCGGCCGCAGGCTCAGCGTCGTCTCGCAGTCGGACTCGTCGGGGACGGACAGGGGCTGGGCGGCGGGCACGGCGGTGCGGCGCGCCGGAGCGCCGTCGTCGGTGCGCGCGTGGTGGGAGGGCACGTGGACGCTCCTCTCGGCAGACGGGGGTGGGCCGTGGTCAGCCATGGAGGGGGTTGGCGAGGGTGACGTACACGGACTGGGTGTCGACGGGACCGACGAGTTCGTCGAGCCCGTGCAGCCGGGTCAGCAGATTGGCCTTGCAGCGCAGCACGGGTGAGTCCAGCAGACGGGACGGCAGGCTCGTACGGAGCCGGTCCGGACCGGTGGCGACGGCGGTGAGGAAGCCGCGGAACGCGGCGAGCAGCAGCCGCTCGTCGGCCAGGCGCTGCGCGCCGAACGCACCGATCAGTCCGAACACGTTGTTGATGCCGAGGTAGTAGGCGAACCGTTCGTCGGCGACCGCGTCGGCGACGAAGGTGTCGCTGTGGGCCCCGATGCCGGGCAGGAGGGCGTCGAGTTCCGCGTGCCGGGAGGCGCGGAAGTAGTAGCCCTGGTTGTCGCGGTAGCGGCCGCCGGCCGGCCAGCCGTCGCGGTCCAGCAGGAGCAGGGTGTTCTGCTGGTGCGCCTCCAGCGCGATCCCGGCCTCCGCGTCCAACCACAGCAGGGGCCGTACGACCGCCTCCAGATAGCGCAGGAACCACTCGACGGACACGGCACCGGGCGGCCGGCCGGTGCGGCGGGCCAGCCGGGTGACGAGACGGGCGAGCCGGGAGCCGGTACCGGGCGGGGCGCCTACGGACGCCGACCCCGGCAGCGGGCGCGGCGCGACCAGGCCCGCCACGCACGACACGTCGTCCGACGCGGCGAACGGGTTGTGGCGGAGCAGCACGTCGAGGCCGGGCACGGGACCGCCGTCCGGGTCGTCGACGGCGAGCCAGGCCGGGTCGCGGACGATGTCGAAGCCGGGGTGGGCGGCCCGCCACCGCCGGCCCAGGCCGGTGCGCAGCAGCCGATGCGCCTCGACACCCCGGTGCAGTTCCTTGCGCAGGTTCTCCCGGCGGGAGTTGGTGATGCGCAGACCCAGCGACAGCTTGAGCATGGCGGGGGCGCCGGTGCGGTGGACCGTGCGGACGGACGAGGTGGGGTGCCAGGCCGGGCCGTACGGGCCGAGGTCGCGGAGCAGCCCGGCGTCGAACAGCGCGGCGACACCCGGTCGCAGGCGCAGTTCGCGTGCCTGCCAGGGGTGGACGGGGAGCGCGGCGTGCCCGGCGGGCAGCGGCAGACCGTGGCCCGCGAGTCGCGCGGTCAGCCGGGCGGCGGGCACGGGCCGTCCGCGTTCGGTCCAGGCGGAGTCGGTCGCGAGGGCGGCGGGGGCCACGGCGAACCAGTGCAGCGGGAAGGAGCCGCGTGCTTCCGGCGAGTAGCGGCCGGTCTCCGCCTCGGAGAGCCCTTCGCGGCTCTTCGGCGTGGGGTGCAGCGGGTGGCCGAGGAGCAGCGCCTGTTCGGCGGCGAGGAAGAGGTCGGGTCCGTCGTCGGGGCGGGCGCGGCGGTCGCGCAGGAAGACGGCGGTACGGCGCACGGAGTCGGCGACGCGCCCCACGAGGTCGGCGGCCTCCGCCCCCGCCCCGGGCGCGCCTGCGCGTGCGCCGGCCTCCCTGGCCAGCAGGGCCGCGAGCGTCACGGCGTCGACGGGCGGGGCGGACTCCGGCGCGTCCGTCAGGGCCGGCGCCCCGAAGCGGTGCCAGCCGGTCGCCGACCAGTGGCGGACCGGCACGCGCAGATGGGTGCCGGAGGCGGGCAGCGGGACGCGGAGGACGCCGTCGTCGCCCGGCGCCGCGAACCCGTTCTCCCGCACCCAACAGCGCAGCAGATTGTCGACACCGGCGGCCTGCGCGGCGGCGTACGGGTCGGGGTGGTCGAGCGGGTCGGGGCGTTCGTGGTGGTCGGGGCGTTCATGGTGGTCGGGATGATCGAGGTGGGCGAGCGGGGCGAGGTGGGCGAGCGGTTCGTGGTGGCCGCGCGCTCGGTGCTCGTCACTCGCCGTACGGCGGTCGGGCGGGCCCGCCGGGCGGGGCGCCGACAGCCGCTCGACGGGGTCCGACGGACCGGCGGGCGGCGGGACGTCCTCGGCGTCCGCACCGGCGAGGGCGGCGGTCGTGTTCACACTGGCTCCTTGGTTACGAGGGGCGCGCGGCGGACCCGGCCACGGCGCACGATTGCCTCACGCGCCGGCGCGCGGTCCCCCGGCCACCGCCGCCACGGCGTCGGCGAGGCGGTCCAGTACGGCGGAGGCCTGCTCGTCGGTGATCGTCAGCGGGGGCAGCAGCCGTACGACACTGGCGTCGCGGCCGCCCAGTTCGACGATGAGCCCGCGCCGCAGACACTCCCGCTGCACGGCCGCCGCGAGGTGGGGCGCGGTGGGGCGGGGCTCGTGCCCCGCCGCCCCCGTGAGGCCGCGGCCCGTCTCCGTGAGACCGTGACCCGTCTCCGTACGGCCGTCATCCGTCTCCGTACGGCCGTCGGGCGACGCGCAGGTACCGGGCTTGCCCCGCTCCCCGTCCCGACCGCCCGGCTCCCCCGCCGGATCGACCAGCTCCACCCCGATCATCAGCCCGCGCCCCCGCACCTCCCCCACGCACGCGTACGACCGCGCCAGCTCACGGAGCTGGCCGAGCATCCGTTCGCCCAGTTCCGCCGCCCGCCCGGCGAGCCCGTTCTCGCGGACGTACGCCAGGGTCGCCGTGCCCGCGGCCATGGCGAGCTGGTTGCCGCGGAAGGTGCCCGCGTGGGCGCCCGGCGGCCAGACGTCGAGGTCGTCGCGGTAGACGATGACGGCGAGCGGCAGGCTGCCGCCGATGGCCTTGGACAGCACCATCACATCGGGCACCGTGCCGCTGTGTTCGACCGCCCAGTAGCGGCCCGTGCGGCCCACCCCGGTCTGTACCTCGTCCACGATCAGTGGAATCGAACGCGCCTCGGTGAGCGCGCGCATGCGGCGCAGCCAGGCGTCGGGCGCGGGGAGCACGCCTCCCTCGCCCTGCACCGGTTCGAGGATCATCCCGGCGGGCCGCGGCACCCCGGACTTGGGGTCGTCCAGCAGCGACTCGGTCCAGCGCGCGGCGAGTTCGGCGCCGCGCGCGCCGCCGACGCCGAACGGGCAGCGGTAGTCCTGCGGATACGGCAGGCGCGCCACCCGTACGTCGCTCGCGCCCCCGGATGCTTCGAGCGCTCCCGCGGTCTGTCCGTGGTAGGCGCCGGTGAAGGCGAGGATCCCGGTCCGTCCGGTGGCCGCGCGGACCAGTTTGAGCGCGGCTTCGACGGCGTCGGTTCCGGCGGGTCCGCAGAACTGGACGCGGGCGCGCTCGGCGAGCCCCGGGGGCAGGGTCCGGAACAGTTCGGTGGTGAAGGCGTCCTTGACGGGGGTGGCCAGGTCGAGGCAGTTGAGCGGGGCCCCGGAGTCCAGGACCCGGCGGACGGCCTCCAGGACCACGGGGTGGTTGTGGCCGAGGGCCAGTGTGCCCGCGCCGGAGAGGCAGTCGAGGTAACGGCGGCCGTCGGCGCCCTCGATGGTGAGGCCGCGGGCGCGTACGGGCACGATCGGCAGGGCGCGCGCGTAGGTGCGGGCGGCGGACTCGCGGGCCGCCTGCCGGCGCAGGATGCCCTCGTGCGCCCCGCGCGTACCTCCGGGCACGTGCGCCCCGAGCGCGTCCGCGGACGCGTGCGCCCCCGTCACCACCGATGCCTCCGCGGCGTCTCCCGCGCCTCCTGCCTCTCCCGCGTCTCCTGCCTCGGACGCCACCGCAGATCCGGTCACTGTCACGACGACGGTTCCTCCCGCTTCCCGACGGCGAGTTGCCGGGGCGCCGCACGCCCGCGCCGGACAGCCGGGCGGCAGGCCCCGTAACCACCAACGACGGGAGGGGCCGGAGGGAAGCGGGCACGGGCACGATCTTTCACCTGCCGTTGCCCCGACAGCCCTTGTGCGGGCGGCTCTTGAGTGCCGCTGCCGTGACGCAACCGTTGCCCTCCGGTGGGCAACCACCCACAGCGACCGCATAGTGTGTGGTGCCGTCGCGTAAAGCCGTACGAGCAGGGGACTCACTCCCGCACGACAGTCAACTCCGCAGCACCATCCCGTTCTTTCCAGGGGGACTTCACACCATGCGACCCATACGCCCGCTCTTCGCCGCTCGCCGAGAAAGGAGCGGACGCCGCAGGATCTCCCCCGCCCCGGCCGCCGTCGCACTGGCCGCCGCACTGGCGCTGACGGCCACCGCCTGCGGCTCGGACGACGACACCACGGCGAACGCGGAGACCTCCGCGAGCCCCTCCGCCGGCGACGACGGCAAGATCCACATCCCGGACGACGTCAAGCAGAAGCTCAAGGAGCACGGCTTCGACCTGGACAAGTGGAAGGGCGGCGCCTGGAAGAACTGGGACAAGGACGACTGGCTGCGCGAGGCCAACGAGTACATCAACCCCATCATCCAGGGCCTGTGGGACCCGGACCGGATGCGCAAGGCCGACGACCCGGACAAGGGCGTCGACGCCAAGGATCTCGCCGCCGACCAGGGCGTCACCGACCAGACGCCCGCCCCGGTGCGGGCCCAGTCGGTCGCGGCGCCGTACCACGACAGCGCGCCCACCGCGGGCAAGGTCTTCTTCGACGCACCCGAGGGCACGATGGTCTGCTCGGCGACGGTGGTCGAGGACCCGGCGCACCCGGGCAAGTCCAACCTGGTGTGGACCGCGGGCCACTGCGTGCACGCCGGCAAGAAGGGCGGTTGGTACCGCAACATTGCCTTCGTGCCCGCGTACAACAACGCCGGTGAGACCGCGGCCCAGTTGGTGGACGCCTCCCGCGAGGAGGTCGCGCCGTACGGGGTCTGGTGGGGCGACTGGGCGCAGACCTCGCAGCAGTGGATCGAACAGGGTGGCGAGACGGGTGGCCAGGGCGCCGCGTACGACTACGCCGTGATCCATGTGACGCCGGAGAAGGGCAGCGGCGGCAAGTCGCTGGAGGAGACGGTCGGTTCGGCGCTGCCGGTGAACTTCGACGCGCCCGCCGTGCCGGACGTCGACAGCGTCACGGCCACCGGCTACCCGGCGGCGCCGCCGTACGACGGTCAGACGCTGTACCGCTGCCAGGACAAGCCGGGCCGGCTGTCGATCGAGCAGAACGACCCGACGATGTACCGCATCGGCTGCACCATGACCGGCGGTTCGTCCGGCGGCGGCTGGGTGGAGACGGGCTCGGACGGCAAGCCCGCGCTGGTCTCCAACACCTCCATCGGCCCGGTCAGCGCCGGCTGGCTGGCCGGTCCGCGTCTGGGTGACGTGGCGAAGGGCGTCTACGACGCGGTGAGCAAGAAGTTCGCAGCCGCGCGGTAGGCCGCGCGAGCACGCGGCCGAAGAGCGGCGAAAAGGGCCCGACCCCCTCGCAGGGGCCGGGCCCTTTCGCTTCACGGCGACGCCGTACGGTCCGGGGGGGCCGTACGGCGTCGCCGTACCGCCTGTGGGGGCCGGTGCGGTCAGGCGAGCGGGGCCGGAGTGTACGGCTCCAGGTCCGCCGCCAGTTCCTCGTGCACCCGTACCTTGAGCAGAGTGCCCTCCGGGGTGTGCTCCTCGGAGAGGACCTCGCCCTCGGCGTGTGCGCGGGCGACCAGCTTGCCGTGCGTGTACGGCACCAGGGCCTCCACCTCGATCGCCGGGCGCGGCAGCTCCGCGTCGATCAGGGCGAGCAGCTCGTCGATGCCGCGGCCCGTGCGGGCGGAGACGGCGATCGCGCGCTTCTCGGTCCGCAGCAGCCGCTGGAGCACCAGCGGGTCGGCCGCGTCGGCCTTGTTGACGACGACGATCTCGGGCACGTCGGTGGCGCCGACGTCCCTGATCACCTCGCGCACGGCGGCCAGCTGCTCCTCCGGGACCGGGTGCGAACCGTCCACCACGTGCAGGATCAGGTCGGAGTCGCCGACCTCCTCCATCGTGGAGCGGAACGCCTCGACCAGGTGGTGCGGCAGGTGCCGGACGAAGCCGACCGTGTCCGCCAGGGTGTACAGCCGCCCGCCCGGGGTCTCGGCCCGGCGCACGGTCGGGTCCAGCGTCGCGAACAGCGCGTTCTCGACCAGGACGCCCGCGCCGGTGAGGCGGTTGAGCAGCGAGGACTTGCCGGCGTTGGTGTAGCCGGCGATGGCGACGGAGGGCACCTTGTTGCGGCGCCGCTCCTGGCGCTTGATCTCGCGGCCGGTCTTCATCTCCGCGATCTCCCGGCGCATCTTCGCCATCTTCTCGCGGATCCGCCGCCGGTCCGTCTCGATCTTGGTCTCGCCGGGACCGCGGGTGGCGAGGCCGCCGCCCTTGCCGCCGCCCATCTGCCGGGACAGCGACTGGCCCCAGCCGCGCAGCCTCGGCAGCATGTACTGCATCTGCGCGAGCGCGACCTGCGCCTTGCCCTCACGGGACTTGGCGTGCTGGGCGAAGATGTCGAGGATCAGGGCCGTACGGTCGATGACCTTGACCTTGACGACGTCTTCCAGGTGGATCAGCTGGCCGGGGCTCAGCTCACCGTCGCAGATGACGGTGTCGGCGCCGGTCTCGATGACGATGTCCCGCAGCTCCTCGGCCTTGCCGGAGCCGATGTACGTCGCCGCGTCGGGCTTGTCGCGGCGCTGGGTGACGCCGTCGAGCACGAGGGCGCCGGCGGTCTCCGCGAGGGCGGCGAGCTCCGCGAGGGAGTTGTCCGCGTCCTGGATGGTGCCCGAGGTCCAGACGCCGACGAGGACGACCCGCTCCAGGCGGAGCTGGCGGTACTCGACCTCGGTGACGTCCTCGAGTTCGGTGGAGAGGCCGGCGACGCGGCGGAGGGCCGCACGCTCGGAGCGGTCGAGCTGGTCGCCGTCCCGCTCTCCGTCGATCTCGTGGCTCCAGGTGACGTCCTCTTCCATCAGGGCATCGGCCCGGAGACCCTCGGGGTGAGTGCGCGCGAGGCGCTTGGTGGCCTGAGAAGAGGAAGAGGAGGAGGTCATTGGGTCCTTACGTCGTTGGAATGCGGTGGGGACGGCGGGGTGCCGTCTCCCTGGTCAACGCGCGGGGGCATCGGAGGATTCCCGCCACCCCGTCGACCCCCCGATGCTCCCACGGCCCCCCGGCCCCCGTCACCGTGTTATCGCCCGAGCGGGACGTGAGGGTGTTTCTCGCCCCCGCCGCCCCTTCCCGTCCCAACCCGGGGGCAAGCCCCCGGACCCCCGAAAAGATCGCGCAGTTCCCCGCACCCCTGTCAGGGGTGCGGGGCTGTGTCCCTTACGCGGCTCCGCCGCGGGGGCGCGACCACCCACCGTGCCCCGTAAGGGACGCGGGGAACTGCGCGAGAAGCCCCACCGGCGGTCAGCCGACAACACGCCCCCCCCCGGAGTCCAGGGGGCGAGCCCCCGGTCAGCCGGCGTCAGTGGCCGGACGCCAGTCCGGGTGACCCGGCATCGGCGGCGTCTTCGCCCCGTACAGCCACGGCCGCAGGAACCCGCTCACGTCCCGCCCCGCCACCTCCGACGCGAGCCGCACGAAGTCGGCCGTCGTGGCCGTACCGTCCCGGTGCGTGCCGACCCACTTCCGCTCCAGCCGCTGGAACGCGTCCGCGCCGATCTCCTGCCGCAACGCGTACAGCACCAGCGCCGCGCCGTCGTAGACGTTGGCCCGGAAGATGCCGATCTTCTGGCCGGCCTTGGGCGGCTTGGGCGCGGCCGGCGGGCCGCCGGACGCCCTCCAGCCGTCGGACGCGGCGTACGCCGCCTTCATACGGGCCTCCATGGGCCGGTCCGCCTTCTCCTGGGCGTACAGCGCCTCGTACCAGGTGGCGTGCCCCTCGTTGAGCCACACGTCGGACCAGGAGCGCGGGCTGACGCTGTCGCCGAACCACTGGTGGGACAGCTCGTGCACCATGATCGACTCGACGTACCAGGCCGGGTAGCCGGGCTCGGTGAACACCTCCTTCTCGAACAGGGAGAGGGTCTGCGTCTCCAGTTCGAACCCGGTCTGCGCCTGCGCCATCAGCAGCCCGTACGTCTCGAACGGGTACGGGCCGACCTTGCTCTCCATCCAGGCGATCTGGCCGGGGGTCTTCGCCAGCCACGGCTCCAGCGCCTTCTTGTCCTTGGCGGGGACGACGTCGCGGACCGGCAGGCCGTGCGGGCCCTGCCGGTGCAGCACCGCCGAGCGGCCGATGGAGACCTGGGCGAGCTCGGTGGCCATGGGGTGCGCGGACCGGTAGGTCCACGTGGTGGTGCGGGCGGTGCGCTCCAGGCCCGCGGGCAGGCCGTTGGCGACGGCCGTGTAGCCCTCGGGGGCGGTCACGTGAAAGGTGAAGTCGGCCTTGTCGGAGGGATGGTCGTTGCACGGGAAGACGAAGTGCGCGGCGTCGGCCTGGTTGGCCATGGCGAGGCCGTCCGTGGTCCGCACCCAGCCGCCGTCCCGGTCGGCGGAGGGCTTGCTCGGGTCGCTGGTGTGCCGGACGGTGACCAGCAGCGGGGTGCCCGGCACGAGCGGGGTCTCCGGTGTGACGACGAGGTCCTCACCCGCGGTGGTGAACGAGGCGGGGTCGCCGTTGACGGTGACGGACTGCACCGTGCCGTGCGAGAAGTCGAGGTTGAACCGCTCCAGGTTCTCCGTGACGCGGGCGTTGATCCTGGTGACGGCGGTGAGCGGCTTGGTGTTGTCGCCGCCGTAGGTGAAGGACAGGTCGTACGCGCGGACGTCGTATCCGGGGTTGCCGAGGCGCGGGAAGAGCCGGTCACCGATGCCGAGCGGCTCCGCCGGAGAGGGCGCGGAGGCCGCGACGAGGCAGACGGAGACGGCCGGGGCGAGCAGGGCGGCGCGCAGCCGCCCGCCGCGGCGGGAACGGCGTGACCTGCGGGTGTCGGGGAGCGGAGGGGCGGACGAGCTGCTCTGCGGATCCGGGGTGTGCGGCATGGATCACGGCTATCAGCGCCCACGCCCGACACGGCGCAGACGCGCACCGGGCCCACCCGAAAGAGGGGCGCACGGGGGCCGGGGGATGTCACCGGCGGCGCGAGGGAGCCCGGAATGCAACCGGGCGCACGCATCGGGCCGGGGGCGCGTGCGGCGGCGCGGGGATGCCCGCCACACAACCGGGCGCATCCGCCCGCCCACCCGAAGTCGCGTACAGCGACACCGGGTGGCCCGGGCGGGACGCCCGGGGCCGGGCCTGGTCGGCCGGAGCCGACGGCCCGGGGGTGCGCGACGGCGCGGGTACGCCCGGAACGCGACCGGGCGCACCCGCCGCGCCGAATGACGCGCAGCCACGCCCGGCGGCGCGGGGCGCGATGCCCGCGACCCGGGCGCCGCCGGCCGGAGCCGACGACCGGGCGTTCGCTCGACGGCGCCCGCGCGATGACGCCCGCGCGACGGGCCCGGTCGACGGCGTCCGGTCGACGGCCTCCGTGCGGCGGCGCTCGGCCGGTGGCGCTCGGTCGGCCCCGCCCGGTCAGCTCCGTCCGGCCGGCTCCGTCCGGCCAGTCGCGGCCGGTCAGTCGCGGTCGGTCAGTCGCGGTCGGTCAGTCGCGGTCGACGGCTCGGGCCGCGGCCTCCGTGTGTTGGGCGCGATCGACGTCGTAGACGCCGGGGACGTCGCGCATGGCGCGCATCAGCGCGGGGAGGTGCGCGGCGTCGGGGAGCTGGAGGGTGTACGTGTGCCGTACGCGCTGCTGGCTCGGTGGTTCGACGGTCGCCGAGACGATGCCGACGCCCTCGCGGGCGATCGCCTCGGTGAGGTCGGCGAGCAGGTGGGGCCGGCCGAAGGACTCGGCGACGAGCGTCACCCGGAAGTCGGCGGTGTCCCCCCAGCGCACGTCGACCTCCTCGCGCCCGGCGCTCTTCATGCGCGCCGCTCCGGCGCACTCGACGCGGTGGACGGTCACCGCTCCCCCGCGCACGGTGAAGCCGGTGATCTCGTCGGGGGGTACGGGCGTACAGCACCCGGCGAGCCGTACGGGGGCTCCGGGCCGGTCTGCCACGACGCTCGCGGGGGCGCGGGTGCCGGCGGGGCGGGGCCCGGAAGCCGCCGCGGGCGCCCGGCGTGCGCCCTCCGGGCCGTCGGCCGGAACGGCGGGCGGGGTGGAGAGCGGGGCGGCGGGCGCGGTCGGCGGATGGGCGGTGAGCCAGCGCTGGATGGCGATGCGCGCGGCGGGGGTGTGCGCGTGCTCCAGCCACTCGCGGGAGGGCTCGGAGGCCGCGTCCTGGCCCATGAGGAGCTCGACCGCGTCCCCGTCCTTCAGCACCGTGCTGAGTGTGGCCAGCCGGCCGTTGACCCGGGCGCCCATGCAGGCGTGGGCGTCCTCGCCGTACTGGGCGTAGGCGGCGTCGACGCAGGTGGCGCCCTCGGGCAGGCCGAGCGTGCCGCCGTCGGGGCGGAAGACGGTGATCTCGCGGTCCTGCGCGAGGTCCTCGCGCAGCGCCGACCAGAAGATGTCGGTGTCGGGAACCGCCTCCTGCCACTCCAGGAGGCGGGAGAGCCAGCCGGGACGGGTGGGGTCGGCGCGCTCGCCGTCGGCCGGGTCCTCGGCCCCGGGGGCGTACGGATTGCCGAGGGCGACCACTCCGGCCTCGGCCACCTTGTGCATCTGATGGGTGCGCACGAGGACCTCGGCCACCTCGCCGTCCGGGCGGGCGACGGCCGTGTGCAGCGACTGGTACAGGTTGAACTTGGGTACGGCGATGAAGTCCTTGAACTCCGAGACGACCGGCGTCATACAGGTGTGCAGTTCGCCGAGGACGGCGTAGCAGTCGGCGTCCTCGGCGACCAGGACGAGCAGCCGGCCGAAGTCGGTGCCGCGCAGGGTGCCGCGTTTGCGGGAGACGCGGTGGACGGAGACGAAGTGGCGCGGCCGGATGAGGACTTCGGCGGTGATGCCGGCCTCGCGCAGCACCGTGCGGACCTCGTCGGCGACCTCCGCGAGGGGGTCGGTGCCGCGTTCCGCGTTGCGGGCGATCAGTTCGCGGGTGTGTGCGTACTCCTCGGGGCGCAGGATCGCGAAGACCAGGTCCTCGAGCTCGGTCTTGAGGGCCTGGACGCCGAGGCGTTCGGCGAGCGGGATGAGCACGTCGCTGGTGACCCTGGCGATGCGTTCCTGTTTCTCGGGGCGCATGACGCCGAGGGTGCGCATGTTGTGCAGCCGGTCGGCGAGTTTGATCGACATCACGCGGACGTCGTTGCCGGTGGCGACGAGCATCTTGCGGAACGTCTCGGGCTCGGCGGCGGCGCCGTAGTCGACCTTCTCCAGCTTGGTGACGCCGTCGACGAGGTAGCGCACCTCCTCGCCGAACTCCTCGCCGACCTGGGCGAGGGTGACATCCGTGTCCTCGACCGTGTCGTGGAGGAGGGACGCCGTGAGCGTCGTGGTCTCGGCGCCGAGCTCGGCCAGGATGAGGGTGACGGCGAGCGGGTGCGTGATGTACGGCTCGCCGCTCTTGCGCATCTGGCCGCGGTGGGAGGACTCGGCGAGGAGGTAGGCGCGGCGGAGGGGGCCGAGGTCCGCCTCGGGATAGTGGGCGCGGTGCGCCTCGACGACGTGGCCGATGGCGTCGGGAAGCCGGTCGCCGCGGGCCGCGGGTCCGCGGAGGGCGGCACGGCTGAGGCGGCGGAGGTCGAGGTGACGGCTCTTGCGGCGGGGGCCGGCGGCGGAGGGGGCGTCCCCGGGTGTGGGGGCTGGAGGTGCGGGGGGTGCCGGGCGCGGGGCCGGGGTCGGCGCCGGGGGTGTCATGGACGCCGCGGGCGCGGGCGTCGTGGGGGCGGGCGTGGCAGGGGTCGTGGCCTCCGCACTCATGGGCACCTCCGGCTGCTAGACCGGCGGACGGGTTCCCCTGGGCTTGTGCGCGGCTCGGGGACTGGCGGTGTTCCCCGTCCGGGCCGGTGCTTGATGCTATCGAGCCCACCACGGCTGTCCGACCGCCTCCCGCCGAGCGTGAAACGGATCACCCATTCGAGCGACGTGGGGCGAGGTTTACACCTCGCCGACCGTGGTTGCAGAAGTGTCAACGCCCCCGCCGCCCCTACCCTTCCCGTCCCCCAGGGGCTCCGCCCCTTCCACCCCGGAGGGACGAGCGGGGGCTGCGCCCCCTGCACCCCCTGAAGACCGTGAGGGGCTCCGCCCCCCGGGCCCGCCACAGGAGACCCCCGAGGGGGCTCCGCCCCCTGGACACCCGAAGTACCTTCGGGGCTGCGCCCCTGTGCCTCCGGGTGACCGCAGCCTTCCCAAGGACGCGGGGAACTGCGCGACCAGCCACCTCCCACCCGCGCCCGTCCGAACTCCCCGGGGGCCCGGGGGCGGAGGCACGCTCAGCCCCCAACCCCCCGCAGCCACTCCCCGTCGATCTCCCCCTCCGCCACAATCACCGCAGGCCCCGTCATCTCGATCTCCCCGCCGGGGTACTCCGTGATCACCAGCCTGCCGCCCGGCACATCCACCGTGTACGTCGACGCCGCCCCCGTCACCGCCGGATCGGCCCCGTCCCGCCGCCCCGCCGCGACGGCCACCGCGCACGCCCCCGTCCCGCACGACCGCGTCTCCCCCGAGCCCCGCTCGTGCACCCGCATCGCGACATGGCGCGGCCCCCGGTCGACCACGAACTCCACGTTCACCCCGTCCGGGTAGGCCGAGGCCGGAGCGACCGGCGGCGCGGTCAGCAGAGCCCCCGCGTGCGCGAGGTCGTCCACGAACGCCACCGCGTGCGGATTGCCCATGTTGACGTTGCGCGCGGACCAGCTGCGCCCGCCGACGCTGACGGTGACCTCGCCCTCGGGGAACCGTGCCCGCCCCATGCCGACCGTCACGTCCCCGTCCTTGGCGAGGTGGACCCGCTTCACGCCGCCCCGCGTGGCGACGGCGAGGTCGCCCGCCCCGACGTGCCCGGCGCGCTCGAGGTAGCGCGCGAAGACCCGTACGCCGTTGCCGCACATCTCCGCGACCGAGCCGTCCGCGTTGCGGTAGTCCATGAACCACTCGGCCTCGGCCGCCATCCCCCGGGCCTCGGGGTGCGCCGCGGACCGTACGACGTGCAGCAGGCCGTCCCCGCCGATGCCCGCGCGGCGGTCGCACAGCGCGGCGACGGCGGCCGGGGGCAGGTCGAGGGTGTTCTCGGGGTCCGGGACGATCACGAAGTCGTTCTCGGTGCCGTGCCCCTTGAGGAAGGCGATCCGCGTGCTCATACCTCGATCGTACGGGCTGGGTGCGACACCCGGCCGCCCACGCCTCAGCGCAGCCGGGCCACGCGCCACACGGCGAGCACGACCACCGCGGCGACCACCACCGCGTAGGCCATCACGACCCGCCACTCCGGCCGCCGTCCGGACCCGCGCGCGGGCAGTCCGGGCCAGGCGTAGCCCACCCGGCGGGCGGCCATCATGCCCCACCCGGCGGCGCAGGAGCAGATGAGCAGGCCGAGCATGGCGACCACGGCACCGCCGTCGCCGAACTCGAAGGCCAGTGGGAAGGCGAACATCAGCGAGCCGACCGCGGCCAGGATGACGATGGGCGCGAGCTGCCAGATGCGCAGCCGGCGCTGCGGACGCAGCTCCACCTCGACCTCGGGCCCGGTGGACAGCTCCTCCGCGCCGGGACCGTCGTCGCTCACGCCGACCGGTTCCGGTTCGTCCTCGGGGCCGTCGGAGCTGAGCGGTCCGGCGTCCACGCCGAGCCGGTCGTCGTCCGGCAGGAGCGGGGCGTCGCCGAAGTCGCGGGCGTCCTCGCCGAGGTCGCCTTCGGGTTCCGGTTGCGGGCGCCCGGTGCTCTCCGCGGTGCCGTGCGCCGCGGCGTGTGCGGTGTCACGAGGGCCGGCCTCCATCGCCACGCGCCCTCCCCACTCGGACTCCACTTGCGATCGAAGCTCGATGATGGCACGCCGCCGATGGCCCGGATGACGGCCGGAGCTTCCCGATGCCATCACGTGATCAGGCTGTAACCGGTCGTTCGACCAACGCGAGCGCGAGCCGCGGAAGTTCCCCGATGTCGGCCGCGGCCCCACTCAGCCAATACACCCGGGGGTCCCGTCTGAACCATGAATCCTGACGGCGCGCGAAGCGCTTGGTGGCGCGTACCGTCTCGGCGCGCGCCTCCTCCTCCGTGCACTCCCCGGCGAGCGCCGCGAGCACCTGCTGGTAGCCCAGCGCGCGCGAGGCCGTGCGCCCCTCGCGCAGGCCCTGCGCCTCGAGCGCACGCACCTCGTCGACGAGCCCGGCGTCCCACATGCGGTCCACCCGGCGCGTGATGCGGTCGTCGAGTTCGGGGCGTGCCACGTCGACGCCGATCTGCACGGTGTCGTAGACCGAGTCGTGGCCGGGCAGGTTGGCGGTGAACGGCTTGCCGGTGATCTCGATGACCTCCAGGGCCCGGACGATCCGTCGCCCGTTGCTGGGCAGAATGGCGTGCGCGGCCCCGGGGTCGGCGGCGGCCAGCCGCGCGTGCAGGGCGCCCGAGCCGCGCAGCACCAGCTCCTCCTCGAGCCGGGCCCGCACCTCGGGGTCGGTGCCGGGAAACTCCAGGTTGTCGACGGCCCCGCGGACGTAGAGCCCCGAGCCGCCCACCAGTACGGGCCAGCGGCCCTCGGCGAGGAGCGCGTCGATGCGGGCGCGGGCGAGCCGCTGGTACTCGGCGACGGACGCGGTGACGGTGACGTCCCAGATGTCCAGGAGGTGGTGCGGGACGCCGGCACGTTCCTCGGGCGTCAACTTGGCGGTGCCGATGTCCATCCCCCGGTAAAGCTGCATGGAGTCGGCATTGACGACCTCGCCCCCCAGCTGCCGGGCGAGGAAGACGCCCAGATCGGACTTTCCGGCCGCGGTCGGCCCGACGACGGCGATGACCCGCGGGGCGGGGGCTGCGCTACTCACGGCCCCAGTCTCGCAAACCCCGCACGCACTCCTCGAACGAGTTACGTGACGTCACCTGTGCGGGGTCGTTGCCCGGAGCGGGGTTCCGGCCGCCGTTCGTGGGCGCCGGCGTTCCGGGTGACGCGAAGAGGCGCACCGGAGCCACGCGGGATTTCGCCCGCACGAGTACCGTATGGAGTGGATATGGGTGTTTTTGCGCGACTTTTTCGGAAGTCGAAGGTCGTCGAGTCCTCGGCGCCGTCGGAGGGCGACGAGTCCTCGGAGACTGCGACGCCATCCGAGGCCGGGGAGTCCGCGACGACCACGGAGTCCGCAGCAGTCGCGGAGTCGCCGGTAGTCGCCGAGGTCTCGGGGGTTTCCGAGGTCTCGGAGGTCCCGGAGTCGTCCGCCCCCTCCGAGGACTCCGGAGTCTCCGAGTCGTCCGGCTCCGCGCGGGATGCGGAGTCCTCCGAGGGCCGCGAGACCGTGGAGACGGACGTCGAGGGCGCCGCGACGGCGGACGCCGACGCCCGCGCCGACGGGGCGAAGGACGCGGCGGACGATCAGGCCGCCGTCGGTGCCCCCGCCGCCCGCGACCGCGCGGCGATTCCGGGGCAGCAGTCCGCCGGACGGACCGCCGACGAGGAGGCCGGCGAGAGCGCCCGCACATGACGGTCCCGCGAGGGGAAGGTGCACCATGGGTCTGCTCGACAACGTGAAGGCCAGGCTGGGCCCGGCCAGGGACAAGGTCTCGGACCTCGCCGATCAGCACGGGGACAGGATCGGGCGGGGGATCGACAAGGCGGCGCGAGTCGTCGACGAGAGGACCGGGGGCAAGTACCGGGACCGGATCCGGACGGGGTCGGGGAAGGCGAAGGACGCGGTGGGGCGGCTCGGCCACCGTGAGGGCGACGGCGGGGGGGGCGGCTCCGCCGCCGGTGTCCTGAGGGAAGTGGGGGTGCGGCGGGAGTTCTTCGCCCCCGCCGCCCCTGCCCTCCCCCAAGCTCTCAACTTCGTTCGAGCAGGGGGGACCCCCGTCGTCCCCGGGGGCTCCGCCCCCCGGACCCCCAGAAGATCGCGCCCACGCGGCGGAGCCGCACATCGACACAGCCCCGCGCCCCTAAGGCATCACGACCAGGTTGCCGTCATGTAGCCGACCCCATAAGGGGCCTCCGCGTACAGCAGTGTGCCCGTGAGGTCGGCCGTGGTGGCCGCGCCTGCCAGGACCTGCCAGGGGGCGCGGCCGGAGACCTTCAGGGTGAGGGCCAGGTCGGGGTCGAGTGCCATGAGGGCGGCCGGGTCCGCCGTGCCGAGTGCCTCGGCGGCCCGGGCGTCGAAGGGCTCGGCCCGTTCGTCGAGGTAGCCCGGCGCCTTGAGGGACCGGCAGGCGCTGCCGTCGCCCATCACCAGCAGGGCCACCCGGTCGGCTCGCGCGGCGATCTGCCGGCCCACCTCCGCGCACCGTTCGGGCTCCAGCGGCTCGCCCACGCCCAGTCCCTCGACCGGGGCGCCGGACCAGCCGTTGCGCTCCAGCAGCCACGCCGCCACGGCCAGCGAGGGCGGCAGCACGCCCTCTGACCCGGTGCCGGGGTCCCGGCCGAGCCGGACGTCCAGGTCGACGCCGAAGCCGCGGAACGAGCCGGGCGTGCCCTCCGGGTGCGGTCCGCGCCCGGGCCGCTCGGCCGGTCCGACGACGACGAGCAGGTCGGGGCGGGCCGCGGCGAGGACGCCGAGGGCGTCCGTGCACGCGGCCCGCACGGCGTCCAGCTCGGGCGCGGCGCCCCGGGCCACCTCGGGCACCAGCAGGGGCGGACAGGGGCAGACGGCTGCGGCGACAAGCATGATCGGCAGCCTAACGCCGTCCCACGGCCCGCCGCCGCCGCATTTCCGGCTGCCGCGCCCCGGCGCGGATCAGTCGCAGCCGCACCCACTCGCCACGGCCGGCAGCGGCTCCGGCACGCCGATCTTCGGCAGGCCGAGCAGGACGCCGCTCTGCTGCTTCTCCTGCTCCCGGGCGTTGCGTGCCGCCCAGGCGTCCCCCGCGCGCGTGCGGCGCACGTCGAGCACGGCGCCCTCGGCGAGCAGGTGGTGCGGGGCGGCGTAGGTGACCTCGACGGTGACCATGTCGCCGGGGCGGACCTCCTGCTCCGGCTTGGTGAAGTGCACCAGGCGGTTGTCGGGGGCGCGGCCGGAGAGGCGGTGGGTGGCGCCGTCCTTGCGGCCCTCGCCCTCGGCGACCATCAGCTCCAGGGTGCGGCCGACCTGCTTCTTGTTCTCCTCCCAGGAGATCTCCTCCTGGAGGGCGACGAGCCGCTCGTAGCGCGTCTGGACGACCTCCTTGGGGATCTGGTTCTCCATGGTGGCCGCCGGCGTTCCGGGCCGCTTGGAGTACTGGAACGTGAACGCCTGTGCGAACCGGGCCTCGCGCACCACGTGCAGGGTCTGCTCGAAGTCCTCCTCGGTCTCCCCGGGGAAGCCGACGATGATGTCCGTGGTGATCGCGGCGTGCGGGATGGCGGCGCGCACCTTCTCGATGATCCCGAGGTAGCGCTCCTGGCGGTAGGAGCGGCGCATCGCCTTCAGGACCGGGTCCGAGCCGGACTGCAGCGGCATGTGGAGCTGCGGCATGACGTTCGGCGTCGCGGCCATCGCCTCGATGACGTCGTCGGTGAAGTCGCGCGGGTGGGGCGAGGTGAAGCGGACCCGCTCCAGGCCCTCGACCTGGCCGCAGGCGCGCAGCAGCTTGCTGAACGCCTCGCGGTCGCCGATGTCGGAGCCGTACGCGTTGACGTTCTGGCCGAGCAGGGTGATCTCGGAGACGCCCTCGGCGACCAGGGCCTCGACCTCGGCGAGGATGTCGCCGGGGCGGCGGTCCTTCTCCTTGCCGCGCAGCGCCGGGACGATGCAGAACGTACAGGTGTTGTTGCAGCCCACGGAGATCGAGACCCAGGCGGCATACGCGCTCTCGCGCCGGGTCGGCAGCGTGGAGGGGAAGGCCTCAAGCGACTCGGCGATCTCGACCTGTGCCTCCTCCTGCACGCGGGCGCGCTCCAGGAGGACCGGCAGCTTGCCGATGTTGTGCGTGCCGAAGACGACGTCGACCCAGGGCGCCTTCTTGACGATGGTGTCGCGGTCCTTCTGCGCCAGGCACCCGCCGACGGCGATCTGCATCCCGGGGCGCGAGGCCTTCCTGGGGGCGAGCCGGCCGAGGTTGCCGTAGAGGCGGTTGTCGGCGTTCTCGCGGACGGCGCAGGTGTTGAAGACGACGACGTCCGCGTCGCCGTCGGAGCCCTCGGGGGCCCGTACGTACCCGGCGCCCTCCAGCAGCCCGGAGAGCCGTTCGGAGTCGTGGACGTTCATCTGGCACCCATAGGTGCGGATTTCGTAGCTCTTGGGTGCGGGAACGTCCACTGCCGGGCTCCGGTCGCTGCTGCTGGTCATGCCCTCCAGGGTAGGCCGTCCCGCGACCGTCCCCGGGGGCGCCCGGAAGCGTCCGGGGGCGTCCGGGAGAACCGCCCTGGCCGTCACGGCCCTCCTGCTGGCAGGATCGCGCGCATGGTCACAGGTCTCGCCGGGGTCGGCCGGCGCCGGATGCTGTACGCGGCGGCGGCCGTGCTCGTCGTGCTCGGGCTGCTGCTGTGGTGGCTGCTGCCGCTGGGCGGGACGTCGCCCAGCGGGACGATCAGCCTCAGTACGGGCACGCCCACCGGCGTCTACCAGAAGTACGGCGTCCTTTTGCAGCGCGAGGTCGCCCAGCAGATGCCGCAGCTGGACGTGCACCTGGTGAACAGCGACGGATCGCAGCAGAACGTCCGCCGGGTGGCCACCGGGAAGGCGGACTTCACCATCGCCGCGGCCGACGCCGTCGAGGCGTACACGCTCGCGGACCGGGAGGGCGCGGACACGCTGCGCGGCTGCGCACGTCTGTACGACGACTATGTGCACCTCGTCGTGCCGCGCTCCTCGGACATCCGCTCGGTGGCCGACCTGAAGGGGCACAGCGTCGCGGTCGGGGAGGCCGGGTCCGGGGTGCGGCTGATAGCGGACCATGTGCTGGCCGCGGCGGGGCTCGATCCGCAGGACGACGTCACGCCGCTGCCCCAGGGCATCGGTGACGCGCCCCGGCTGCTGGAGCAGCACCGGATCGACGCGTTCTTCTGGTCGGGCGGGCTGCCCACCGCGACCCTCACCCAGCTCTCGCAGCGCTTCCCGGTGCGGCTGGTGCCGATCGGCACCGATCTGGTGCGCAAGCTGCACGCCCAGGGCGGCGCCTCCCGCTACTACCGGGCGGCGGTGATGCCCGCCGACGCCTATCCCGACGCCCAGCACGGCAACGCGGTGCCCACCCTCGCGGTGGCGAACCTGCTGGTGACCCGGGCGAGCTCGGGCGCGGACCTGACCGAGCAGCTGACCCGTACGGTGATCGACAGCCGGGACCGCATCGGGCGCAAGGTGCACGCGGCGCAGCGGGTGGACCTGCGCACCGCGATCTACACGGACCCGCTCCCGCTGCACGAGGGCGCACGCCGGTACTACCGGTCCGTGAAGCCGTAGGGAGACCCCCGGGCCCCCAGACCCTCCGACGGCTTTCACGCCCCCCGCTGCACCGACGTCCGCGGCACCGTCACCGTCACCGTCAGGCCGTGCGGGGCGTGGTGCGCGTACGCGATGGTGCCGCCGCCGGCCGCGAGCAGGGCCCGGCAGATGGACAGGCCGAGTCCGGAGCCCTTGATGTTCTGGTGGGCGGTGCTGCGCCAGAAGCGGTCGCCGATCCGGGCGAGCTCCTCGTCGGTCAGGCCGGGCCCGAGGTCGTTGACGACGATGCTCGCACTCTCGCCCCCGGCGGCCACCTCCACCTCCACGCGCTCCCCCTCGGGGGTGAACTTGAGCGCGTTGTCGATGACGGCGTCCAGCGCGCTGGACAGGGCCACCGGATCGGCCCAGGCCGTGGTGGCCGGGCACTGCCCCTCCAGCAGCACGCCCTTGTCGGCGGCGACCGGCTCCCAGGCGGCGACGCGCTCGGCGGCCAGCGCCCCGATGTCGGTGAGCCGCAGCTGCGTCTCGGCGTGCTCGGCGAGCGCGAGGTCCAGCAGGTCGTCGAGCACCTGCGCGAGGCGTTTGCCCTCGGTGCGGACGGAGGCGATCTCCTCGTTGCCCTCGGGCAGTTCCAGGGCGAGCAGTTCGATGCGCAGCAGAAGCGCCGAGAGCGGGTTGCGCAGCTGGTGGGAGGCGTCGGCGACGAAGGCGCGCTGCTGTTCCAGCACGTCCTCGACGTTGTCGGCCATCTCGTTGAACGAGCGGGCCAGGCGCTGGAGTTCCGGGGGCCCGCCGGCCGCCGCGACCCGGGACTTCAGCCGCCCGGTGGCGATGTCGTGGGTGGTGGCGTCGAGGATGCGTACCGGCCGCAGCACCCAGCCGGTCAGCCGGAGCGCGGCGCCGACGGCGAGCAGCATCGCGGCGATCTCCCCGGCGGCGAGCACCACCCAGCCGTGCAGGATCCGGGAGCGCATCTGCCCGGTGGGCGAGTCGGTGACCACGACCGCGACGACGTCGCCGTCGCGGATGACCGGGGAGGCCACGAAGAGGGAGCTGTGCTGCCAGGGCCAGACCTGCTGGGGGTCGTGGCTGCGGCGCCCGGCGAGGGCCTCGTCGAAGGCGGCGCGGCCCTCGCCCTCCTCGGGCACCTGCCAGTTGCCGGGGGCGCGGGCCATGGGGCACTCGTCGCGGTAGAAGACGCCGCCCCGGATGCCGTACACCCCGTGGTAGGTGGTGAGTTCCTTCTGGAGGGTGGCGCCGCGCTCGTCGCTGTCGGCGAGCGTGGAGCAGCCGGCGGGCCGGTCGGTGACGAACTGGGCGAGCGAGGCGAAGCGCGCGGTGTCGTCGATCCGGTCGACGACGACCTTCTGCTGTTCCCCGGCGGCCAGGCTGACCGCGAGCGGGATGCCGAGCGCGAGCAGGACCGCCGCCATGAGGACGATGAGCAGCGGCAGGAGACGTGCGTGCACGCGGCCCCGCTAGGCGGCCGGGGCGACGAGCCGGTACCCGACGCCGCGCACGGTCTCGATCAGCGCGGGCATGCGCAGTTTGGAGCGCAGCGAGGCGACGTGCACCTCCAGAGTGCGCCCGGTTCCCTCCCAACTGGTCCGCCACACCTCGCTGATGATCTGCTCGCGGCGGAAGACCACGCCGGGGCGCTGGGCGAGCAGCGCGAGCAGGTCGAACTCCTTGCGGGTGAGCTGGACCACCGTGCCGTCCACCCGCACCTGGCGGGTGGGCAGCTCGATGTGGACGGTGCCGAGGCGCAGCGCGGTCTCGACGGCGCCGGTGTCGTCCACGTGCGGGGTGCGCCGGCTGACGGCGTGGATGCGGGCGAGGAGTTCGCCGGTGTCGTACGGCTTGACCACGTAGTCGTCGGCGCCGAGGTTGAGGCCGTGGATGCGGGAGCGCACGTCGGAGCGGGCGGTCACCATGATCACGGGAGTGCTGGTGCGCTTGCGGATCTTGCCGCACACCTCGTAGCCGTCCTGGTCGGGCAGGCCCAGGTCGAGCAGGACCACGTCGAAGCCGGCCGCCTCCGGGACGAGGGCGCGCAGGGCCTCCTCGCCACTGCGGGCGTGGGTGACCTCGAAGCCGTGCCGGGCCAGTACGGCGGACAGGGCGGCGGCCACGTGGTTGTCGTCCTCGACGAGGAGCAGTCTCATCCTGCGGCGCCCTCCGGTCCTCGGTGGTCTTGCGGCTGCGGCTACAGTGGTGGCACACGCGTGCGGACGCGCGTACGGGGTGGTCACACGGACGCCGGGGGCGTTCCGCGTGCACATGGCAGTGACGCCGATGAAGCAGGACGCCGTCAAGAGGGATCGGGTTGCGAGCGGCTTCTGTTATCCACCCGGTACGGGTTCCGGACGCTCCTATGACGGCACGCGTCCGGACGATATCCGATCGTGATGCTCAACCTTCCCTCAGATGTGCTGACGGTCACTTTGATGGCTGATTACTGTCCTCCGAAACCGAGGAGGACGGAGCCAGTCAGCAATGACCGAAGTAGCAGTTGCCAAGAACAGTACGGCCTCGACCAGTGATCTTGTGGTCCTGAAGAGCGTCAACAAGCACTTCGGCGCCCTGCATGTGCTCCAGGACATCGAACTGACCATCACCCGCGGCGAGGTCGTCGTGGTGATCGGGCCCTCCGGGTCCGGCAAGTCGACCCTGTGCCGCACCATCAACCGCCTGGAGACCATCGACTCCGGCGAGATCAGCATCGACGGCAAGCCGCTGCCCCAGGAGGGGCGGGAGCTGGCCCGGCTGCGCGCCGACGTGGGCATGGTCTTCCAGTCGTTCAACCTCTTCGCGCACAAGACGGTGCTGGAGAACGTGACCCTGGGCCAGCTCAAGGTCCGCAAGACGGACAAGAAGCAGGCCGAGGAGAAGGCGCGCGCCCTGCTCGACCGCGTCGGCGTCGGCACCCAGGCGGACAAGTACCCCGCGCAGCTCTCCGGCGGCCAGCAGCAGCGCGTCGCCATCGCCCGGGCGCTGGCCATGGACCCCAAGGTCATGCTGTTCGACGAGCCGACCTCGGCGCTCGACCCCGAGATGATCAACGAGGTCCTCGAGGTCATGCAGCAGCTGGCGCAGGAGGGCATGACGATGGTCGTCGTCACCCACGAGATGGGCTTCGCGCGCTCGGCCGCCAACCGTGTGGTGTTCATGGCGGACGGCCGGATCGTCGAGGAGGCGACCCCGGACCAGTTCTTCAGCAACCCGCGCAGCGACCGGGCCAAGGACTTCCTGTCGAAGATCCTGCACCACTGAGCCCCGCCGGCCCTCGCGGCCGGATCCGCCGGCCCTCCATGGCCGGATCCCCCCACACGCACAGACTTCCGTACCGGCACCAGCACGCGCGAGGCGCACCGCACACGCACACGCACACGCACCGCCGGCCTCGGCACACCGCTTTCACGAGTCAAAGGACGAAAGACATGAACCTCCGCAAGATCACCGCCGCCTCGGCCGCCGTGCTCGCCCTCGCCGTGACCGCCACCGCCTGCGGTTCGGACGACAAGGACAGCGGGTCCTCGGGCGGCGGCGACAAGATCACCGTCGGCATCAAGTTCGACCAGCCCGGCCTCGGCCTGAAGAACCCGGACGGCAGCTTCTCCGGCTTCGACGTCGACGTCGCCACGTATGTGGCCAAGCAGCTCGGCTACGACGCCAAGGACATCGAATGGAAGGAAACTCCGAGCGCCGACCGTGAGAACGCTCTGCAGCGCGGAGATGTCGACTACATCGTCGCCTCCTACTCGATCACCGACGAGCGCAAGGAGAAGGTCGACTTCGCCGGCCCGTACCTGCTCGCCCACCAGGACCTGCTGATCCGCGCCGACGACAACATCGCCAAGGGCGCCGACCTCAACGGCAAGAAGCTGTGTTCGGTCACCGGCTCGACCTCGGCGCAGAACGTCCAGAAGAGCATCGCGCCCAAGGCCCAGCTGCGGAAGTACGGCACGTACTCCGAGTGCCTCGACGGACTGACCAGCGGCGCCGTCGACGCGGTGACCACCGACGACTCGATCCTCGCGGGCTACGCCTCGCAGGACCAGTACAAGGGCAAGGTCAAGCTGGCCGGCCTCAAGCTCAGCAACGAGAACTACGGCATCGGTGTCAAGAAGGGCGACACCAAGATGACGGACAAGATCAACAAGGCCCTCGAGAAGATGGCGTCGGACGGTTCCTGGGACAAGGCCGTCAAGGCCAACTTCGGCCCGGCCAACTACAAGAACGAGCCGGCCCCGAAGATCGGCAACATCGTCAAGTAGGCGCACGCCCTGCACCAGACCGGTACGGCGAGCAGGCCCGAGTCACGACGGCAGGTGAGCCCGTACGCATGATGTGCCGCGCCCCGAGCGCGCGGGCGCGGCACATCCCGACATCCCTCGGCACTCGTGGAAGCGCGGGAGATCGTGTTCGACTTTCTTGAAGGCTACGACGTCCTCGCGGCGTTCTGGGTGACGGTGAAGCTGACGTTCTTCTCCGCCCTGGGCTCGCTGATCCTGGGCACCCTGCTGGCCGGTATGCGGGTCAGCCCGGTGCCGCTCATGCGCGGTTTCGGCACGTTCTACGTGAACACCGTCCGCAACATCCCCCTCACCGTCATCATCGTTTTCTCCTCCCTCGGCCTCGCCGACGTCTTCGGCATGACTCTCGGCGTGCCCAACGACTTCGACGCTCTGTCCTACCGGCTCTCCATCCTCGGCCTGAGCCTCTACACGGCGGCCTTCGTCTGCGAGGCGCTGCGGTCCGGCATCAACACCGTGCCGATGGGACAGGCGGAGGCGGCCCGGGCCCTGGGGCTGAACTTCACCCAGGTCCTCACCCTGATCGTGCTCCCCCAGGCGTTCCGCACGGCGGTCGTCCCCCTGGGCAACGTCCTGATCGCCCTGACCAAGAACACCACGGTCGCGGCGGCCATCGGTGTGGGCGAGGCGGCCCTGCTGATGAAGGACATGATCGAGAACGAGGCGCAGCTGCTGCTCATCTCGTTCATCTTCGCCCTCGGCTTCGTGGTCCTCACGCTGCCGACGGGTCTGCTCTTCGGTTGGCTCGGCAAGCGCCTGGCGGTGAAGCGATGAGTTCCGTCCTGTACGACACGCCCGGCCCCCGGGCGAAGCAGCGCAACATCATCTACTCGGTCGTCTTCGTCGTCCTCCTCGGCCTGCTGCTGTGGTGGGTCTGGAAGCAGATGGACGACAACGGCCAGCTCGAATGGGCCAAGTGGAAGCCGTTCACGCTGTCGACCAGCTGGACGACGTATCTGCTGCCCGGTCTCGGCGAGACCCTCAAGGCCGCGGCGCTGTCCATGGTGATCGCGCTGCCGCTGGGCGCGCTGTTCGGCATCGCGCGGCTCTCCGACCACGTGTGGGTCCGGGTGCCGGCGGGTGTGATCGTGGAGTTCTTCCGCTCCATCCCCGTTCTGCTGATGATGGTCTTCGCCAACCAGTTCTATGTGCAGTCCACGGACCTCAGCAGTGACACCCGCCCGCTCTACGCGGTCGTCACCGGCCTGGTGCTGTACAACGCCTCGGTGCTCGCGGAGATCGTCCGGGCCGGCATCCTGTCGCTGCCCAAGGGGCAGGCGGAGGCCTCGCACGCGATCGGCCTGCGCAAGTACCAGACCATGACGTCGATCCTGCTGCCGCAGGCGGTCACGGCGATGCTGCCGGCGATCGTCAGCCAGCTCGTCGTCATCCTGAAGGACACCGCGCTCGGCGGCGTCATGCTGAACTTCACGGAGCTGCTGTCCGCCCGCAAGACGCTGGCCGCGTTCTACGCCAACGTCATCCCCAGCTTCGTGGTGGTGGGCCTGATCTACATCGTGCTCAACCTCGCTCTCACCACCTTCGCGAGCTGGCTGGAGCGGCGGCTGCGGCGCAGCAAGCGCGGCACGGGCACGGTGCTGGGCGCGGAGGACGTCGAGGAGCTGAACGCGGCGGAGCTCGGCAGCGTGGTCGGGGCCGGCGCCGGGGTCGGTGGTGCCGCCGACGATGTCGGCAAGAGGTGACGACCGGTCACCGTACGTGAACGAGGCCCGCCGGGGAACCGGCGGGCCTCGTCGTGCGTTTCCCCGGTGGCTCTGACCCACTTGGCGGCACGGCGGGGACCGGGATGATCACGGCCGAGTCCGTCGCTTGACGCGGACAGCGGCAATGGGTTGCATACGTTCTGTGATCGTGCACCCCGCTCCACCTGCCTGTTCCCGTCCGTTCCCGAGGACTTCGTCATGGGCGGGGGGCGCGGCGCCGTGGACCCGGTGATCATCGTCGGCGCGGGGCCCGTGGGGCTGACCCTGGCACTCGCGCTGGCCCGCCAGGAGGTCCCCTCCGTGGTCCTCGACGACGGCCCGGGCAAGGACGAACCCCGGCTCGCCCGCACCGCCGTGCTGCGGGAGGACACCACCGCGCTCGTCGAACGGCTGACCGGCGCGCCGCTCACGGGGGCGGGCGTCCGCTGGAGCGGCTGGCGGTCGATGCGGCGCCGGCAGGTGATGCGGCGGGCGGTGTTCGACGGCGCGGGCGAGGATGCCTCCGACGGCGGGTACGGGGGCGGGTACGGGGGCGCGCTCGACGGGCGGCGCGGGGGCGCGTTCGGTGACGCCGACGACGCGCAGGATGGCCCGGCCGAGGACTCCCCCGAGCCCCGGGGGGCGGAAGCCGCCGGACCCGCTCCCCTGCACCTCGCCCAGCACGTCCTGACCGGCATCCTGCGGGCGGCGCTCGCCCGGGAGCCGCTGGTGAAGGTGGTGGTGGAGAGCCGGCTGGACGGCGTCGAACAGGACGCGTCGGGCGTCACGGCACACACCCGGGGCCCCAAGGGCACCTGGTGGCGCGGGAGTTACCTGGTCGGCTGCGACGGCCCGCGCTCCACCGTCCGCAAACTCCAGGACATCCGCTTCCCGGGACGCACGGCCGTCGAGCGGTACGCCGTCGCCGCCCTGCGCACCGAACTCCCGTGGAGCGGCGAAGCGTTGCTGCACCGCCTGCCGCCGTGGCGCACCGCGGGCCCCTCGGCCGGCGAGGTCACCGCACGGCCGCTGCCCGAGGGGGTGTGGCGGCTGGACTGGCTGCTGCCGCCCGGCAAGGAGCTGGTGACACCGGAGCTGCTGGTCGGCCGCATCCGCGAGACGCTCACCGGCTGGACCGGCAACGCCACACCGGCGTACGAACTCCTGGACACCGGCGTGCACACCGTGCACCACCGGCTCGCGCGCCGCTGGCGCGCCGACCGGGTCTTCCTCGCCGGGGACGCCGCACACCTGCTCGGCGCCCTCGGCACACAGGGCCTGGACGAAGGACTGCGGGACACGGACAACCTCGCCTGGAAGCTGGCGGCCGCCTGGCACCAGCCGAGCGGCTCGCGCGAGGCCCTCCTCGACAGCTACCAGGAGGAACGGCGCGCGGTCGTCTCCGCCCGGCTGCGCGCCGCCGACCAGGTGCTTCCGGTACTGCGCGGCGGACGGGGCCTGCGGTCGTACGTCCCCGGGTCCGGGCGCGGCCACGACGCGCTGCTCGCCGACGGCCACCTGGGGCGGGGCCCGCTGGGCGGCCCCGGCGCCTACACCGGCTCGCCCCTGGCGGCGCCGGACGACGAGGCGACGGTGCCGGTGGACACGCCGCCGGGTGCGCCGGTGGCCGACGTGACGGTGACGGCCGAGGACGGCACGTTCGTACGGCTGCGGGACCGGCTGGGGCGCGGGGCGCTGCTGGTGGTACTGGTCGCTCCGGGCACCGGGGTGTGGGAGCGGCGGCACTGGATGTCGGCCGGGATCATGCCGAGGCTCGCGGCGGCGGTGACGGCACTGCCGTATCGCGCGGAGCTCCTGGTCACCGAGAGCTACCCGGGCGCCGCCCCCCACACGGTCCTCCTGATCCGCCCCGACGGCCACCTCGTCACCGCCCTCGCGGGCGTCCACCCCGCCGCCCTCTACACGGCCACGGCAACGACCCTGGCCACCCAGGAGCCCACCCCGCACACGACCTGACGGACGGTGCGGGGGGGGCTCCGCCCAGGTGTGGCGGGGGATGCGCCCCCTCAGGGGCGCGGGGAACTGCGCGACCAGCCACGACACCCCCGCACCCGTCACCGAGCCCCAAGTCCCCGCTCCTCCGGAGGCCCGAGGGAGCAGAGCCCCCTCGGGGTCGGAGGCGAAGCACCCGTGGCTGCCCGTCGCGTCGTTGTGGGGGTGCAGGGGGCGCAGTCCCCGCGTAGAGGGCCCGGGGGCTTCCGCCCCCGATGGGGTCGAAGGGCGGAGTCCTTGGCGGACGGGGAGGGTAGGGGCGGCGGGGGCGAAACACCCCCGAAACAACACCCCGCACTCCAGAATTGACCACCCGCCGCCCCCATGGTGTACTCCCGACCATGACCGACACCTGCGTACGCCTTTGGCGGAGGGTCCACATGGACCTCGTCCGCTACGCAGGCTGCGTATGTAGCCCGTCCTGCTGAACCACGCCCCCCTTCCAGCCGGCCCCCCCGGCTCTCGGTTCACCCCCGGCTCCCCACCCCCGCGCACCCACGCCCCCCTGCAGGGCCACCACGCGCACCCAGGAGAGCCCCGGACTCCTCAGGACGGTCCCGCGATGTCTGCCACCCCTTCCGCCACCACCTCCCCCGCCACGGACTCCACTCCCACGCCCCCCACCCAGGCCGAACTCCTCGACTTCGTCCACCGCACCGCCGCCGACACGGAGCTGATCGACTCCCTCCCCCTGGACCCGGAGGGCCGCACCTGGATCCGCCTCGACGGCCCCGGCGGCAGCGAGGCCTGGCTGATCGGCTGGCCCCCCGGCACCGGCACCGGCTGGCACGACCACGCCGACTCGGTCGGCGCCTTCCTCACCGCCCGCGGCGAGTTGAAGGAGAACGCGCTCGCCGCCCGACTGCCCACCGACGGCTGGAAGACCCTCGAACTGACCGAGGACGTCGACCGCGAGCGCCGGCTACCGGCCGGCAAGGGCCGCGCCTTCGGCCGCCACCACGTGCACGAGGTGCTCAACGAGTCCGCCGACGCCCACGCCGTCTCCGTCCACGCCTACTACCCGCCCCTGCCACGCATCCGCCGCTACTCCCGCTCGGGCCACGTCCTGCGCCTGGAGCAGGTCGAGAGCCCGGAGGACTGGCAGTGAGCCCCAGCCGTCCCCCCGCCGACCACGGCCTCAGCCGCCCCCAACCGCCCCTCGGCATAGACGAGTTGCTGAAGCAGGTCCGCGCAGACCTGGACCGCGTCGAGCCCCGGCGGGCCCACGAGGAGGCACAGTCGGCCGGCACCCTGCTGGTCGACATCCGCTACGCCGCCCTGCGCGACCGCGACGGCCTCGTCCCCGGCGCTGTCATCGTCGAGCGCAACGAACTGGAATGGCGCCTCGACCCCACCGGCAGCCACCGCATCCCCGAGGCCACCGGCCACGACCTGCGTGTGATCGTCTTCTGCAACGAGGGCTACGCCTCCAGCCTGGCCGCCGCATCCCTGCGCCGACTCGGCCTCCACCGCGCCACCGACCTGACAGGCGGCTTCCAGGCCTGGCGCGCCGAGGGCCTGCCGGTGACGTTCGCCCCAGGACGTCCCCCCACGGCCCCCGCGCAACCCCACTGAGCCGAATCCCTCGACCCGCCCGGCGCCCGCGCCCCCGACCCGGGCCCCGGGCGGGTCGAGGTGGAACCGCCCCCTCGCCCCCGTGGCCAGACACTCGCCCCCGCCGACTCAGTCCCCCTTGTCCCCCTCGTCTCTCTCATTCCCCCTCGTCGCCTGCGCCCCCTCGTTCACTCGAACCCCAGATCCTCCGTCTCCTCCCCCTCCTCCTCCAACGCCTGCCGGACCACCCGAAGGGCCATGCCCTCCGGATACCCCTTGCGGGCGAGCATTCCGGCAAGGCGGCGCAGCCGCTTGTCGCGGTCGAGGCCGCGTGTCGCCCGGAGCTTGCGCGCGACCAGCTCCCGTGCCGTCTCCTCCTCCTGCTCGGCGTCGAGTTGTCCCACGGCCTCGTCGATCAGGGCCGGGGCGACCCCCTTCGTCCGGAGCTCCCGGGCGAGGGCCCGCCGGGCCAGGCCCCGGCCGTGGTGCCGGGACTCCACCCAGGCGTCCGCGAACGCTCCGTCGTCGATCAGGCCGACCTCCGCGAACCGGTCGAGCACGCCGTCCGCCACGTCGTCCGGGATCTCCCGCTTGCGCAGGGCGTCCGCGAGCTGTTTCCGCGTGCGCGGGGTCCCGGTGAGCAGGCGCAGACAGATCGCCCGCGCCCGCTCCTCCGGGTCCCCTGGGGACTCCCCCTGCTCGGCCCTCGACGAGGAGGAGGAGTCCCCGTCCTGTGCGGCGCCGGTTCGCTCCCCGAAACCGCGCCGCCGTCCGCGGCCCCGTCCCGCGTGCGCGCCCCCGGCCCGGCGGGCGCCGCCCCGCCGCGTGCCACCGCCACCGGCCCCGCCGGCCGGTTCACCGCCGGCCGGTTCACCGCCGCCGGTGCCGTCCCCCGGTTCCCCGTCGGCGCCGTACGCGTGCTCGTCGTACCCCCCGTCCCCGCCCGCGGCGGGCCGGCCGCCGGCGTCACCGGTCCCCCGGCCGGAGGGCGCGGGGGGCCGGGGGGTGTACTCGGCCCACTCGGTGCGTCGTGTCATGCTCCGCTACTTCGCCGCCGCGGCCTTCGCCTTGCCGGCCTTGGCCGCCGGTGCGGGCACCGCCTTGGCGTCCGTCGCGGGAGGCGTCACGGCCGCGTCCGTGCCCGGCTCGGCGGCGGGCTCCTCCGGACGGACCCCGACGCCCAGCTTCTCCTTGATCTTCTTCTCGATCTCGTTGGCCAGGTCGGGATTGTCCTTCAGGAAGTTGCGCGCGTTCTCCTTGCCCTGACCGAGCTGGTCGCCCTCGTACGTGTACCAGGCGCCGGCCTTGCGGACGAAGCCGTGCTCCACGCCCATGTCGATCAGACCGCCCTCGCGGCTGATGCCCTGGCCGTAGAGGATGTCGAACTCGGCCTGCTTGAACGGCGGCGCGACCTTGTTCTTGACGACCTTGCAGCGGGTGCGGTTGCCGACCGCCTCCGTGCCGTCCTTCAGGGTCTCGATGCGGCGGATGTCGATGCGCACCGAGGCGTAGAACTTCAGCGCCCGGCCACCGGTCGTGGTCTCCGGGGAGCCGAACATCACACCGATCTTCTCGCGGAGCTGGTTGATGAAGATCGCGGTGGTCTTGGACTGGTTGAGCGCGCTGGTGATCTTCCGCAGGGCCTGGCTCATCAGCCGGGCCTGCAGACCCACGTGGCTGTCGCCCATCTCGCCCTCGATCTCCGCGCGCGGGACGAGCGCGGCGACGGAGTCGATGACGATGAGGTCGAGGGCACCGGAGCGGACCAGCATGTCCACGATCTCCAGGGCCTGCTCGCCGTTGTCCGGCTGGGAGAGGATCAGGTTGTCGATGTCGACGCCCAGCTTCTTCGCGTACTCGGGGTCGAGGGCGTGCTCGGCGTCCACGAACGCGACCTGGCCGCCGGCCTTCTGCGCGTTCGCCACGGCGTGCAGGGTGAGGGTCGTCTTGCCGGAGGACTCCGGGCCGTAGATCTCCACCACCCGGCCGCGCGGCAGGCCGCCGACGCCGAGGGCCACGTCGAGCGCGGTGGACCCGGTCGAGATGACCTCGATGGGCTCGTTGGTCCGGTCACCCATGCGCATGACCGCGCCCTTGCCGAATTGTCGTTCAATCTGTGCGAGCGCGGCGTCGAGCGCCTTCTCGCGGTCGGTTCCTGCCATGGGTTCCACCCGGTTCGTTTGTGTCGATCGCTTCACGCCAAAGACGCTAACGCCTGCCACTGACAATGCGCCTCGACGCCGTCCGGCCTGTGGATAACTCGGGCACTTCGCCGCGAATCACACGGGCGTTCCCTCCGCCCGGCGCCCCGCCGGAGATCTCATATGAATGGATGTTCGATTTTCATGTCAAGCGCACCACGCGGCACCGGCGCCGCGCCGGTGTCTGCGGTCAGCGGAGGCCGATCGTCGCCATCGACGTCTCACTCAGGGCGGAGACCGTACTCGGCCAGCCAGCCGAGCAGCTCGTGGCGGGAGGTCCGGACGAGGCGTCCTCCGGTGAAGCGCTCGTCGTCGGTCACCTCTGCCACGCATTCGGCAGGAGGCACGAAGGAGCGCGCCTCCTCGTCGGTGGTGAACTCGGCCTCCGCGAGTACCAGGCCCCGCAAGTGGGCGTCGAAGACGTCGACACCCAGCGGAGGAACGCTGAGACGGGCCTTGGACAGCACCCGGGCAGGCAGGGAGGCGAGCACGTCGTACTCGGCCGTCGACAGATACGTATTCGTGATCAGGCCCTGGGTGGCACCGGGCCGGTCCAAGGGGACCTTTTGAGTGAGTTTCATCTGGCGGCGGCCGTCCGGAAAATCGGCCCGCCGCAACCGCAGCCGAGTCCCCGCCAGGTAGCGGTCCGTGATCGAGCGGCTGACGGTCACCGACGACGGCGCCGGGGGCCCGGCCAGCAGGAACCGTCTCTCCCGCTCGACGCGGGCGTACTTGCCAGGACGAACCGACCGTCCTTCGACTCCTCCCGCTTCACCGCTCATGCACACAGCATCTCGACTTTCCCGCCCCGCTCGGTGGACTCACCTCAGTACGGGAGCGCCCTCCTCCCACTTCCCCGGACGTACGGTCACGCGGCCTGTGCCGGCGCCCCCGGTCACGCCCCCTCCTCCCCCTGCGGCCCGGCCGCCGTCGCCCGCCGGGCCGCCCACATCCGCCGCAGCCCCCGGGAGATCCCGCCCGGGGGACGGCGGGTCCGGTGACCGTGGACGCGGGGGTCGTCCGTGACGTCGTACCGCTTCACATAGGCGCCCAGGAACGCCTGCAGCGTGGCGATCGCCGGAATGGCGATCAGCGCGCCGACCGCACCGAGCAGCGCGGTGCCCGCGATGACCGACCCGAAGGCGACCGCGGGGTGGATGTCCACGGACCGCGCGGTCAGCTTCGGCTGCAGCATGTAGTTCTCGAACTGCTGGTACACCACGACGAAGACCAGCACCCACAGCGCGTACCAGGGGTCGACGGTGAACGCGATCAGCATGGGCAGGGCGCCCGCGAGGTAGGTGCCGATGGTCGGGATGAACTGCGAGACGAGCCCGACCCAGACGGCGAGCACGGGTGCGTAGGGGATCTCCAGCACCTGCAGCAGTACGTAGTGGGCGGCGCCCGAGATCAGTGCCATGAGGCCGCGCGAGTACAGATAACCGCCGGTCTTGTCGACGGCTATCTCCCAGGCGCGCAGCACCTCCGCCTGCCGGGCGGGCGGCAGCACCGAGCACAGGCCGCGCCGCAGCCGGGGGCCGTCGGCGGCGAAGTAGAACGAGAACAAGGTGATCGTCAGCATCCTGAAGAGACCGCCCAGGACCTGCGCGGAGACGTCCAGTACGCCCGTGGCGCTGTTCTGCACGTACTTTCGCAGCCAGTCGGAGTGCACCAGGTTGTTCTGGACGTCGACCCTTCTCAGCTCGGTGTGGAACGTGGTGTTGATCCACTGGATGAGCGAGTCCAGGTACTCCGGGAAGCCCTCGATCATCTTGACGATCTGCCCGGCGAGCATCGACCCCAGCAGGGTGATGAAGCCCGCGGTCAGGAGCAGCAGACACAGGAAGACCAGGAAGGTGGCCAGCCCCCGGCGCAGCCCGTGCCCGGCCATCCAGCTCACCGCGGGCTCTATGGCCAGCGCGAGGAAGAACGCGATCAGAATGTTGATCAGCAGCCCCGTGAGCTGGTGGAAGGCCCAGCTGCCGAGCTGGAAGGCGGCGATCAGGGCAAGGGCGAGCACCATCGCGCGGGGCAGCCAGCGCGGCATGCGGGCACTGCGCCCGGGCACGCCCTCGGGCGGGGGGCCGGGCGGCCGGGGCGCGTCGGCCGGCGCCGGGTGCGGGGGGACCTGCGCGGTCTCGTCAGTCGGGGCCACGGCGCAAGTGTCGCCCACACCACCGACAACCCGACCGCCGCCCACCACTGTCGTGACCCGCGACACACCTTGGGGGCGGCGAGAAGGGCGCGAACCGCCGTTTTCCGCCCCCGGCGGTCAGCGCCTCTCCTGCGGGACGTCCATGGCCGTGCACACCACTCGCCACACGTCCTTGGCGTCCCAGCCGGCGTCCAGCGCCTCGTGGACCGTGCGGCCGCCGAGCTCCGTCATCACGTGGTCGCGCGCGAAGGTGTCGGCGTACCCCGTACCGAAGTGCTCGGACATCCGCTGCCAGAAAACCGTCAACCGCATGCCTCCAGTATCCCGCTCCCGGGACACGGACCGGCTCAGCCCGTCATCGCCCGTACCCCCGCCGTCACCACCACCGCGGCGGCCACCACCAGCAGGAAGGGTGCGCGCAGCACCAGGGCGACGGCGGCCGCGGCGAGCCCGGCCGCGCGGGCGTCCAGGACGAGCGCGCGGCCGTCGGCGAACGTCTGCTGGGCCGTGAGGGCGCCCAGCAGGGCGACGGGCAGCAGAGCGGCCAGCCGCCGCACGAGGGGCCGTTCCAGGACGCCCTCGGGCACCAGCAGCCCCGCGAGCTTGACGGCGTAGGCGCCGACCGCGGTCGCCCCGATCGCGAACCAGACGTTCACCGTTCCTCCCCTCCCGGCTCCGACGCGCCGCGCCGGCCCGCGAGGAAGAGCACCAGCGGGGCGGCCAGCGCGGCCGCCAGCACCGGTACACCGGCGGGCAGCACGGGCAGCAGCCCGAGCCCCAGCAGTACGGCGAGCCCGGCCACGACACGCTCGGTGGCGGTCCGCAGCATGGGGGCGAGCAGCGCGAGGAAGACGGCCGGACCGGCGGCGTCGAGCCCCCAGGCGTTCGTGTCGCCTATCGCTTCCGCGCCCACCGCGCCGAGCAGCGTGGTGATGTTCCACAGCACGTAGAGGGTGAGCCCGGTGATCGTGAACCCGATGCGGGCGGCCCGCCGGGAGGGCTGGGCGAGCGAGACGGCGGTCGTCTCGTCGATGACCCACTGGGCGGCGAACGGACGCGCCACGCGCGGGAGGGCCAACAACTGCGACAGCCGCAGCCCGTAGAAGGCGTTGCGCACGCTCAGGAAGAACGCCCCGGCGGCCGCGGTGTACGGATTGCTCCCGGCCGCGAGCGCGCCCACCAGGGCGAACTGGGAGGCCCCCGTGAACACCAGGAGGCTCAGTACGCAGGTCTGCGGGAGTGTCATCCCACTGCCGGCCGAGGTCACCCCGAAGGCGAACCCGGAGAGGCCGACGGCGACACCGACGCCCAGGGCGTCACGGACGACGGCGGCATCGGGTTTCCTGTCCGCCCCTCTGTCCACGGAAACTGTCTGTTCTGCCACCCCCGCAACGCTACGGACCGCCCGCCCCAAAATCTTGTACGTTTTTGCGCTCCCGCCGGTACGCCCCCGGCGGCACCCCCACGATCCGGGTGAAGTGCCGTCCGAGGTGCGCCTGGTCGGTGAAGCCGACGGCGACGGCCACCTCGGCGGGCGCGACACCGGCGTCCAGCAGCCGTCGTGCCGCCCGCACGCGCGCGTCGGTGAGCCAGGTGTGGGGCGGCATCCCATAGGCGTCGCGGAAGGCCCGCAGCAGCGCGAACGGACCGGTGCCCAGCTCCGCGGCGAGCCGCTCCAGGGTCGGCGGACCGGCCATCCGCTCCTCGAGCACGGCACGCGCGCGTGCGGCCAGCCGCGCACCCGCCGTCCGCACGGACCGCTGCGGCAGCACCCCGCCGTTGAGCCGCAGCAGCCGCGTCACCACGACCCGCAACAGCGTGTCGGCGGCCAGCGCGTTGCCCTCGTCGACCGCACGCAGCACCTGGTGCACGAGCCCGGCCGCGTACGGATCATCCACAACGGGCCTCACGAACCCCGGACTGCCGCGCAGCGCGGTGGTCTCCTCCGCGATCCGGGCCACGAGCCCCGCCGGCGGATAGACGGCCCCGTACCGCCATCCCTCAGGAACCCCCGCACGACCTGTATGCGGAGTATCGGGATTGACCAGCGCGAGGGCACCGGCCCCCACGTACTGGTCGGCACCGCCGTGGTGGAACACCTCGACACCGTCGACGACGGCCGCGATGACGAACTGCTCATGGGTGTGCCGCACGAACCGCTTCTCGACGTAACGGGCACGCAGCAGATCGACCCCCGGCAACTCCTCGTACCGCCAGTGCCGCGCCCGCTCCGAACCACCCGCCATGACCCCATTGTCGACACAGCGGCAGCCACGCGCGCACCCCACGGCGGCCAGGCCGCCCACGCACGGAAGGGGACGGGGCGGTGGTGCCCGCCCGCAGCCGGAGCAGCCGCTGCCACCGACCGACGACGGCCCCGCGAACAGGCCGAACCCGCAGGTCACCCCCATTGTCAGTGGGACAGGGCACCATGGACCCATGGCCAGCTCCATCGACCGAGCCCTAGCCGGCTTCTCGCCCGCGACCCGCGCCTGGTTCACGGGGGCGTTCTCCGCCCCCACCACGGCCCAGGCCGGCGCATGGCACGCCCTCGCCCAGGGCTCGGACGTCCTCGTCGTCGCCCCCACCGGCTCCGGCAAGACCCTGGCCGCCTTCCTCGCC
Source organism: Streptomyces sp. NBC_00670 (assembly GCF_036226765.1). NCBI lineage: Bacteria > Bacillati > Actinomycetota > Actinomycetes > Kitasatosporales > Streptomycetaceae > Streptomyces > Streptomyces sp. NBC_00670. The sequence continues at coordinate 5,550,884 of NZ_CP109017.1, read as the reverse complement.
GCACTCGACCAGCTCGCCTCCGCCCCGCCCCCCGCCGACCGGCGCAAGCGCTGCCGGGTCCTGTACGTCTCCCCGCTCAAGGCCCTCGCGGTCGACGTCGAGCGCAACCTCCGCAGCCCCCTCACCGGCATCCGCCACGAAGCGCTCCGGCTCGGCCTGCCCGAGCCGGAGGTCAAGGTGGGCATCCGCTCCGGCGACACCCCCGCCGCCGAGCGCCGCTCCCTGGCCACCCGCCCGCCGGACATCCTGATCACCACCCCCGAGTCCCTCTTCCTGATGCTCACGTCCGCCACCAGGGACGCGCTGACCGGCGTGGAGACGGTGATCCTGGACGAGGTGCACGCGGTCGCCGGCACCAAGCGCGGCGCGCACCTCGCGCTGTCCCTGGAGCGGCTGGACGAACTGCTGCCGCGCCCCGCCCGCCGCATCGGCCTGTCGGCCACCGTCCGCCCGGTGGACGAGGTCGCCCGTTTCCTGTCACCGCACCGCAAGGTGGAGATCGTCCAGCCGGAGTCCGGCAAGGAGTTCGACCTCTCCGTCGTCGTCCCCGTCGAGGACCTGGGCGAACTCGGCGGCTCCCCCGTCACCGACGGATCGGGCGGCGCAACCGAGACAGGCGCCGCCGGCGGCGCCGAGCGCCCCTCCATCTGGCCGCACGTGGAGGAGCGCATCACCGACCTGGTGCAGGCGCACCGCTCGACGATCGTCTTCGCCAACTCCCGCCGCCTCGCCGAACGCCTGTGCAACCGGCTCAACGAGATCGCCTACGAGCGGGCCACCGGCGAGCCCCTGTCGGAGCACCACTCCCCCGCCGAGCTGATGGGCGGCTCGGGCGCCGCCCAGGGCGCGCCCCCGGTCCTCGCGCGCGCCCACCACGGCTCGGTCTCCAAGGAACAGCGCGCCCTGGTGGAGGAGGACCTCAAGGCGGGCCGGCTGCCCGCGGTGGTGGCCACCTCCAGCCTGGAGCTCGGCATCGACATGGGCGCGGTGGACCTCGTGATCCAGGTGGAGTCGCCGCCCTCGGTGGCGTCCGGGCTGCAGCGGGTGGGCCGCGCAGGCCACCAGGTGGGGGCGGTCTCCACGGGCGTGGTCTTCCCCAAGTACCGGGGCGACCTCGTGCAGGCCGCGGTGGTCACCGAGCGGATGCGCACGGGCTCCATCGAGTCGCTGCGCATCCCCGCCAACCCGCTGGACGTGCTCGCGCAGCAGCTCGTCGCCATGGTGGCCCTGGACACCTGGCAGGTCGACGACCTGCTGGCCATGGTCCGTCGCGCGGCCCCGTTCGCCGCGCTGCCGGAGTCTGCGTTCACGGCGGTCCTGGACATGCTCGCGGGCCGTTATCCGTCGGACGCGTTCGCGGAGCTGCGCCCTCGCGTGGTGTGGGACCGCGTGGCGGGCACGGTCACCGGCCGCCCCGGCGCCCAGCGGCTGGCCGTCACCTCCGGGGGCACGATCCCGGACCGCGGGCTCTTCGGGGTCTTCCTGGCCGGCGCCGACCCGAAGAAGGGCGGCGGCCGCGTCGGCGAGCTCGACGAGGAGATGGTGTACGAGTCCCGGATCGGGGACGTGTTCACGCTCGGCACCAGTTCCTGGCGGATCGAGGACATCACACGCGACCGGGTCCTGGTCTCCCCCGCCCCCGGCGTCCCGGGCCGGCTGCCGTTCTGGAAGGGCGACCAACTGGGCCGCCCCCTGGAACTGGGCCGCGCCCTGGGCGCCTTCCTGCGCGAGGTGGGCGCGCTGTCCAAGGAGGACGCCCGGCTGCGGCTGCTGTCGGCGGGGCTGGACGCCTGGGCGGCGGACAACGTGCTGGCCTACCTCACCGAGCAGCGCGAGGCCTGCGGCCACGTCCCGGACGACCGCACGATCGTCGTGGAGCGGTTCCGCGACGAACTGGGCGACTGGCGGGTCGTGGTGCACTCCCCGTTCGGCGCGCAGGTGCACGCCCCCTGGGCGCTGGCGCTGGGCGCCCGGCTGTCCGAGCGGTACGGCATGGACGCCCAGGTCATGCACGCCGACGACGGCATCGTGCTGCGCCTGCCCGACGCCGACCTGATGGGCCTCGACCTGCTCGACCGGGAACCGTCCGCGCCGGGCACGGCCTACGACGCCGAGCAGGCCCCCGTCGGCGCGTCGGACGTCCTGTTCGACAAGGGCGAGGTGGACCAGGTCGTCACCGACCAGGTCGGCGGCTCGGCCCTGTTCGCCTCCCGCTTCCGCGAGTGCGCCGCCCGCGCGCTGCTGCTGCCGCGCCGCAACCCCGGCCGGCGCACCCCGCTGTGGCAGCAGCGCCAGCGCGCGGCGCAGCTGTTGCAGGTGGCGAGCGAGTTCGGATCGTTCCCGATCGTCCTGGAGGCCGTCCGCGAATGCCTCCAGGACGTGTTCGACGTCCCCGGGCTCACCGAACTCATGGGCGACATCGAGTCCCGCAAGGTGCGCCTGGTCGAGGTGACCACCCCGGAGCCCTCCCCCTTCGCCCGCTCCCTGCTGTTCGGCTACGTGGCACAGTTCCTCTACGAGGGGGACTCACCGCTCGCCGAGCGCCGCGCCGCCGCGCTGTCGCTGGACTCGCGGCTGCTGGCCGAACTGCTCGGCCAGGCGGAACTGCGCGAACTGCTGGACGCGGAGGTGCTCACCGAACTGGAGCGGGAACTCCAGTGGCTCACCGAGGACCGCCGGATCAAGGACGTCGAAGGCGTAGCCGACGTACTGCGGCTGCTGGGCCCGCTCACCGACGCCGAACTGGCCGAGCGCGGCGCCGCCCCCGAGTGGGCACCCGAACTGGCCGCCTCCCGGCGTGCCATCCAGGTCCGCGTCGCCGGTGCCGAGCACTGGGCCGCAGTGGAGGACGCGGGCCGGCTGCGCGACGCGCTGGGCACCGCGCTGCCCGTGGGCGTGCCGGAGGCGTTCACCGAGCCGGTGAAGGACCCCCTGGGCGATCTCCTCGCCCGCTACGCCCGCACCCACGGCCCGTTCACCTCGGCCGCGGCCGCCGCCCGCTTCGGACTGGGCACCGCCGTCACCGAGGGCGCGCTGCAACGGCTCGCGGCGAGCGGCCGGGCCGTCCAGGGCGAGTTCCATCCGGCGGGCATCGGCCAGGAGTGGTGCGACGCGACGGTGCTGCGCCGGCTGCGGCGCCGCTCGCTCGCCGCGCTGCGGCACGAACTCGAGCCGGTGCCGCCCGCCGCCCTGGCCCAGTTCCTCCCCCAGTGGCAGCACGTGGGTGGCGGGCACGGTCTGCGCGGCATCGACGGACTCGTGCGCACGATCGAGCAGTTGCAGGGCGCCTCCGTTCCGGCGTCCGCCCTGGAGAAGCTCGTCCTGCCGTCCCGCGTGACCGGCTACGCGCCCGCGCTGCTGGACGAACTCACCGCCGCCGGGGAGGTGGTGTGGGCCGGCGCGGGCGCCCTGCCCGGCAAGGACGGCTGGGTCTCCCTCCATCTGGCCGACGCCGCCCCCCTGTTGCTGCCCCCGCCGCACCCGCTGGAACTGTCCGCGCTGCACCAGTCCGTGCTGGACGCGCTCTCCGGGGGCTACGGCCTGTTCTTCCGTCAGATCGCCGACCAGGTCCGCGCCACCGCCCACCCCGAGGCCACCGATCCCCAACTGGCCGACACGGTCTGGGACCTGGCCTGGTCGGGACGGCTCACCAACGACACGCTGGCCCCGATGCGCGCCCTCCTCGGCTCGGGCCGCACCGCGGGCTCCACGGCCCACCGCGCCAAACGCTCCGTCCCGCGCGGGCGGTACGGCTCCCTGACAGCCGCCGCGCGCCCCCAGTCCCGTACGGGCCCGCCGACGGTCGCGGGCCGCTGGTCGCTGCTGCCGGCCCGGGAGGCGGACCCCACCGTGCGCGCCCACGCGCTCGCCCGCACCCTGCTGGACCGCCACGGGGTGGTGACCCGGGGCGCGGTGGCCTCGGAGGGCGTCGAGGGCGGTTTCTCGGCGGTGTACCGCGTCCTGTCCGCGTTCGAGGACAGCGGCCAGGCCCGCCGCGGCTATGTGGTCGAAGGGCTGGGCGCGGCACAGTTCGCGATGGACGGCGCGGTGGACCGGCTGCGCGCGGTCTCCAACGCCCGCGAACGGGGTGGTACACCGCCGGCCCCGGTGGGGGTGGCGACCGGCTCCGTCGCCGGGGAGGGTTTCCTCGACGCGTTCGACACCCCGTACGACGTCGACAGTGACGGGAGCGGGAACGGCCGGGGCGGCGCGCACGACCCCTGGTCCGCGCCGGGCTACGGCGGCCCGCGCTCCGGCGCGGGCGGCGGAGGCCCGGTGCGGCCCGGTCCGCCGGCCTTCCCACCCGGTCATGGGCGCCCCGGCCGGACCACGGGCCCGGCCCGTGCGGTCGTCCTGGCCGCCGCGGATCCGGCGAACGCCTTCGGGGCGGCGCTGTCCTGGCCCGAGCCGCCGGAGGGGGCCGGGCACAAGCCGGGGCGGAAGGCGGGGTCGCTGGTCGTGCTGGTGGACGGTGAGCTGACGCTGTACATGGAGCGCGGCGGGAAGACGCTCCTTGCCTGGCCCGGTGCGGCGGACACGGCGCCGGGGGACGATCCCCGGCTGCCCGCCGCCGCGGAGGCGCTGGCCGCCTCCGCCCGCGCGGGCTCCCTGGGCACGCTCACCGTCGAACGCATCAACGGCGCCCCCGCGCTGACGTCGCCCTGGGGCGCCCTCCTGGAATCCACGGGCTTCGTGGCCACCCCCCGGGGCCTGCGCATACGGGCGTGACCCGAAGGGTTCTTCGCCCCCGGGCGAACCCCGTCGTGTCACCCTGGACCCATGCCCGAAGGCGACACCGTCCATCAGGCCGCGGCCCGGCTGCACACCGCCCTGGCCGGCAGCCGGCTCACCCGGTTCGACCTCCGCGTCCCCCGCTTCGCCACCTCCGACCTCACCGGCCACACCGTGCTGAACGTCACCCCCCGCGGCAAACACCTGCTCACCCGCATCGAGGGTGGCTACACCCTCCACTCCCACCTCCGCATGGACGGCGCCTGGAAGGTGTACGCCCCGGGCCGCCGCTGGACCGGCGGCCCCGCCCACCAGATCCGCGCGATCCTCGGCACCCCCGACCGCACGGCCGTCGGCTACCGCCTCCCCGTCCTCGAACTCCTCCGCACCGCCGACGAGTCCCGCGCCGTCGGCCACCTCGGCCCGGACCTGCTCGGCCCCGACTGGGACCCGGACACCGCCCTCGCCAACCTTCTGCGCGACCCCGCCCGCCCCCTCGGCGAGGCCCTGCTCGACCAGCGCAATCTCGCCGGCATCGGCAACGTCTTCAAGAGCGAACTGTGCTTCCTGCTCCGGGCCACCCCCTGGCTCCCGGTGGGCGAACTCCCCGCCGGCCACCTCGCCGAGCTGCCGGCGCTCGCGCAGAAGGTCCTCGAGGCCAACCGTGAGCGCCCCGACCGCAACACCACCGGCCGCCGCGAGCAGCCCCTGTTCGTGTACGGCCGTGCGTCACGGCCCTGTCTGCGCTGCGGGGCTCCGATCCGGATGGCCGACCAGGACGACGGCTCCCGGGACCGCCTCAGCTACTGGTGCCCCGTGTGCCAGTCGGGCCCGGCCCCTGCCGCTTCCGTCTCCCGCCCGGCACGGCCGCTCACCGACCGGCCGTAGGACGGGGGTCCTCCCCGCCGGCCGTACGGCGACCCGTCTCCCCCTCGTCGGGCCGCCGTACGGCCGGCGCCCAGCCTCCGCCACCGCCACCGCCACCGCCACCGCCACCGCCACCGCCACCGCCACCGCCAGGGTTCCCCCCATCGGTCCGGCCCGTCGCGCGGGCCTTCGGCACACAGTGCACCGGCAGCAGACTGAGCCCCCACCCCCCGGTGGCGACCGCACCCTCCAGCACTCCGGCATCGGGTGCCAGAACGAGCCGCAGCAGCCCCCACCACCACAGCCCGCCGAACGCCAGCGCAACCCCCCAGCGCACCGCGCGCCCGGTCATGGCCGCCACCTGCCGCCAGACGCTAGCCCTCCGCCACGAGGCCCGGGGAGGGCGCACCGACGGCACACGGGCGCACCGGCACGACCGGCCGTGCCGTCACCGCGCGCCCACGGTGCGCGCGCGGCACCTCCCGCACCGGTCGGGTCCGTCCGGATCATCCCTCCACCATGACCGCCCCGCCGCCCCCCGGCAAACGCACTCCGGGCACACCGAGCGGGCCCCAGACAGCGGAAAGCCCCGGTGGGGGGGGCTCCGAGGACCGGAGCTCCCCACCGGGGCTCGTAGAACCGCGTCAGGCGGCGACCACGTCCACCGCTTCGCTGGGCGCCTTGATCGTGACCCGTTCCGGCGGGACGCCGGCGACGGACACGGAGTTCAGCATGGGGCGACGCACCGGAGCGGGCACCGGTTCGGTGACCGCGGCCGACGCCGCCAGCTCCGCGAGCGCGAGTTCGTCACTCACCTCGCGCATCAACTCGGACATCCGTACGTCCAACGCGTCGCAGATCGCGGAGAGCAGTTCGGAGGAAGCCTCCTTCTGCCCCCGCTCCACCTCGGAGAGATAACCGAGCGAGACTCGGGCGGAGGAGGAGACTTCGCGCAGAGTACGGCCCTGGCGCTGGCGCTGCCGACGCAGCACGTCACCCAGCAGGCGACGGAGCAGAATCATCGGTGGCTCCCTCCTCGGACCGCGTAACCGCATCCTTCACGCCCCACCGTACCGCCTTGCGCCGCGGCCGTGCGGGGAGCGCTGTCGTGTTCACTCAGGGCTGCAAACATCAAGTCCCCCCGTTCCGTTCCGTATCCTGTGCCCGCTCATTCCCGGTCTGTTCGCCCGCCAGCTCCTCCAGGAGGAGGGCAAGCACGCTCCGTACACTCTCCATACGAATTTCCGTACGGTCGCCGTTCAACCTCAGAGACGCCACTTTCTCGCCACCGGGTTCTCCGAAAACAGTCTCGAAGGGGCCGTCGACGGCCACGAAGACCGTGCCGACCGGCTGCCCGTCCTGGGGTTCGGGGCCGGCCACGCCGGTGGTGGCGATGCCCCAGTCCGCGCGCAGCAGCCTGCGCACGCCGGCCGCCATCTGGGCCGCGACCTGCGGATCCACCGCACCCCGTTCGGCCAGTAGGGTGCCCTCCACACCGAGGACGTCCCGTTTCACATCGGTGGCGTACGCGGTGACAGCGCCCCGGAAGGCCTTGGACGCCCCCGGCACTGAGGCGATCTCCGCCGCCACCAGACCGCCGGTCAGCGACTCGGCGACGGCGAGCGTCTCGCCTCTCACCGTGAGTAGTCGCAGCACGTCGGCGGCCCCGGACGTCACCGTTGTGCCTCTTCCAACGCGGCCCGGCGCTCCGCGATTCCCCGGCGGCGCAGCACAATGGCCTGTCTCACATAGTCGAGCCCGGTCACCACCGTCAGGACGACCGCCGCGGCCATCACCCAGAACCGCAGGGTGGCGAGCCATCCGGTCAGTGCGAGCACGTACATGCCCACGGCCACACCCTGGGTGAGCGTCTTGAGTTTGCCGCCGCGGCTCGCCGGGATGACGCCGTAGCGGATGACGAGGAACCGCAGCAGGGTGATGCCGAGTTCGCGGCCGAGGATGACCACCGTCACCCACCACGGCAGGTCGCCGAGGGCGGAGAGACAGATCAGCGCCGCCCCCATGATCGCCTTGTCGGCGATGGGGTCGGCGATCTTGCCGAAGTCGGTGACCAGGTCGTACGTGCGTGCGAGATGGCCGTCGAACAGGTCGGTGATCATGGCGATGGCGAACGCCGCCCAGGCGAACGAGCGCCAGGCCGGGTCGTAGCCGCCGTTGCCGAGCATCAGTGCGACGAAGCCCGGGACGAGGAGCAGGCGGAGCATGGTGAGCAGGTTGGCCACGTTCCAGACGCTGGCCTGGTCGACCGCCGCGGCGCCGATCTTCCCGCCCCGCACCGGCCGCGCGCTCTCGTGCGGACCGCGCGCGCCCTCACCCTGCCCGGTCTCGTCCGTGACGTCGGGAACGCGTGCCGCAGGAGCCGTCCCGCGCGCGCCGGAGGGGCCGCCCGCCGCGGATGCCGGGACTCCGGTCATCTGCCCGCCTCCTCTGTACATCCCGGGGAGCCCGGGAGCGGCTCGGCCACCAGATCGACGCCCTCGGCCCCGACCACCTTCGCCTCGACCATACGGCCGACGCGCACATCCTCGCCGCTCGTCAGCCGCACCTGGCCGTCCGTCTCGGGAGCCTGGTGTGCGGCCCGGCCGTACACGCCCTCCTCTTCGTCGACGGACTCCACCAGCACGTGCACGGTGGAGCCGACACGCTCGTCGGCGCGCTGTGCGACCAGTTCCTCCGCGAGCCGGGAGACCCGGCTCAGCCGCTCGGCGACGACGTCCGCGTCGAGCTTGTTCTCGTACGTCGCCGCTTCGGTGCCGTCCTCGTCGGAGTACCCGAAGACGCCGATCGCATCCAGCCGGGCGCCGCTGAGGAATCTCTCCAGTTCGGCGAGGTCGGACTCCGACTCGCCGGGGAAGCCCACGATGAAGTTGGAGCGCACGCCGGCCTCGGGCGCCTTGCTGCGGATGGTGTCGAGCAGTTCCAGGAAGCGGTCGGTGTCGCCGAAGCGCCGCATCGCGCGCAGCACGCCGGGCGCGGAGTGCTGGAAGGAGAGGTCGAAGTAGGGGGCGACCTTGGGGGTGGCGGTCAGCACGTCGATCAGGCCGGGGCGCATCTCGGCGGGCTGGAGGTAGCTGACGCGCACCCGTTCGATGCCGTCGACCTCGGCGAGCTCGGGCAGCAGCGACTCAAGGAGGCGGATGTCGCCGAGGTCCTTGCCGTAGGAGGTGTTGTTCTCGGAGACCAGCATGACTTCCTTGACGCCCTGCTCGGCCAGCCATCGCGTCTCGTTCAGCACGTCGCTCGGGCGGCGGGAGATGAAGGAGCCGCGGAAGGAGGGGATGGCGCAGAAGGAGCAGCGGCGGTCGCAGCCGGAGGCGAGCTTCACCGAGGCGACGGGTGCCCCGCCCAGCCTGCGGCGCAGCGGCGCCCGCGGCCCGGAGGCCGGAGCGACGCCTTCCGGGAGGTCGGCCGGGCCGTGCCCGGGAAGGGCGACCGCGGCGCCTGCCTCCTGGCGCTCGGCGGGGCTGATCGGCAGCAGCTTGCGCCGGTCCCGCGGGGTGTGGGCGGCGTGGATGCCGCCGGAGAGGATGGTCTGGAGGCGGTCGGAGATGTCCGCGTAGTCGTCGAAACCGAGGACGCCGTCGGCCTCGGGCAGCGCCTCGGCGAGCTCCTTGCCGTACCGCTCGGCCATGCAGCCCACCGCCACCACGGCCCGGGTTCTGCCGTGGTCCTTGAGGTCGTTGGCCTCCAGGAGGGCGTCGACGGAGTCCTTCTTGGCGGCGTCGACGAAGCCGCAGGTGTTGACGACGGCGACGTCCGCGTCCTCGGCGTCCTCCACGAGCTGCCAGCCGTCCGCCTCCAAACGGCCTGCGAGCTCCTCGGAATCCACCTCGTTACGGGCGCAGCCGAGAGTGACGAGTGCGACGGTACGGCGTTCAGGCATGGGCTCAAGACTACTTCGTCCCGCTGACATCCCACGTCGACGGGGTTGGCCGTCTCGCGGGCCCCTCCGCCGGGCCGCGACCTGTGCCGCGGCCCGGGCCCCGTCATCCGGCCTCGGGGTCGCCCTTGGTGTACGTCAGCCGCTCGACCTGGCCGGCCTGGAACTCGTCCTCGATCTCCTTGCCGTTGACGTGCAGCCGGACCGCGCCGGCGTCGCCGAGGACGAGGTCGATCTTCTCCTTGTCCTGGAAGGTCTGGGAGTCGCCCTTCTCCAGGGTGCCGTCGAACAGGGTGCGGCCGTTGTGGTCCTTGGCGGAGATCCAGCTGCGTCCGTCGGTGGCGCTCACCTGGACGGTCACCTTGTCCCGGGGGGCCGCGGCGATGGCGCTGTCCGTGGGGTCCGGCTTGGGGTCGGCGGGCTTGGCGCTCTTGGGCGTGGCGGATTTCGCGGGCTTGCTCGCGGTGGCGGTGGAGCCCTCGGCGGCCTGGGCCTGCGTGCTGCCGTCGTCGTCGCCCCCGGTGAACAGCGTGAAGCCGACGAAGCCGATCACCGCGACGATCGCGGCGACCATGGCGGCGGTCCAGTTGGGCCCGCGCCGCTCCGGGCGGATCCGCTCCGCCTCGAAGAGCGGGGCGGCCGGGGTCGGGGCCGGACGCCCGCCGTGCTCGGCGGCGAACTGTTCGAGCAGCGGTTCCGGATCGAGGTGGACGGCGCGCGCCAGGGTGCGCAGATGCCCGCGCGCGTAGACGTCGCCGCCGCAGGGGGTGAAGTCGTCCCGTTCGATCGCGTGCACGATGGTGCCGCGGACCCGGGTGGCGTTGCTTATCTCGTCGACCGTCAGACCGGCCTCGATACGCGCCCGGCGCAGGGCGGTGCCGATCGAGGGGCGGTCGGCGGCACGGGTGGCCTCGTGGTCGTCGCCGGAACCGTCGTCGTCGACGCGGGCGTCTTCGACCGGGCGTGCGTCCTTGGGGGTCTTGTCGTCAGGGGAGTTGCCGATGGACACGGGGGCGCCTTTCGAGGGTGTAGCCACCTGTGCTGGAAGCTCAGTCTAGGGGGGGTACGAAAGGGTGGGGCAACCGGGCGGTAGGGGTTTGTACGCCATCAGAATGGCCGGTCATCCTGACGCCGGGAGGTCTCTCTTACCCCCCTCAACTTGACGTACTCGCAAGGAAAAGGGTTGCTCACGGATCACTTACGGGTGGGTCACGTTCGCGTTGCCGTACACCTGTGCGCCCTGTCCCTCATGCCTCGCTCTCCCCTCGGATCACCGCGAGCACACCGTCCAGTTCGTCGGCCTTCACCAGGACGTCGCGCGCCTTGGAGCCCTCGCTCGGACCGACGATGTTGCGCGACTCCATGAGGTCCATCAGCCGCCCGGCCTTGGCGAAGCCGACGCGCAGCTTGCGCTGGAGCATGGAGGTGGACCCGAACTGGGTGGAGACGACCAGTTCGGCGGCCTGGCAGAGCAGGTCGAGGTCGTCGCCGATGTCCTCGTCGATCTCCTTCTTCTGCTTGCTGCCCACCGTGACGTCGTCCCGGAAGACGGGCGCCATCTGGTCCTTGCAGTGCTGGACGACGGCCGCGACCTCCTCCTCGGTGACGAACGCGCCCTGCATACGGGTGGGTTTGTTCGCCCCCATCGGCAGGAAGAGCCCGTCGCCCTTGCCGATCAGCTTCTCGGCGCCGGGCTGGTCGAGGATGACGCGGGAGTCGGCGAGCGAGGAGGTGGCGAACGCGAGCCTCGAGGGCACGTTCGCCTTGATGAGGCCGGTGACGACGTCGACGGAGGGCCGCTGGGTGGCGAGCACCAGGTGGATGCCGGCCGCGCGGGCGAGCTGCGTGATGCGCACGATGGCGTCCTCGACGTCCCGGGGGGCGACCATCATCAGGTCGGCGAGCTCGTCGACGATCACCAGCAGGTAGGGATAGGGCTGGAGTTCGCGCTCGCTGCCCTCGGGCGGCTTGACCTTCCCCTCGCGCACGGCCCGGTTGAAGTCGTCGATGTGCCGGTAGCCGTAGGCGGCGAGGTCGTCGTAGCGCAGGTCCATCTCGCGCACCACCCATTGCAGCGCCTCGGCGGCCCGCTTGGGGTTGGTGATGATCGGGGTGATCAGGTGCGGGATGCCCTCGTAGACGGTGAGTTCGACGCGCTTGGGGTCGACGAGGATCATCCGCACGTCCTCGGGCGTCGCCCGCATCATCACCGAGGTGATCAGGCAGTTGATGCACGAGGACTTGCCGGAGCCGGTGGCGCCCGCGACCAGCATGTGCGGCATCTTGGCCAGCGAGTGCATGACGTAGCCGCCCTCGACGTCCTTGCCGAAGGCGACCAGCATCGGGTCGTCGTCCTCCGCGGACTCCGCGAGCCGCAGCACGTCACCGAGGTTGACCATCTCCCGGTCGGTGTTGGGGATCTCGATGCCGACCGCGGACTTGCCGGGGATCGGGCTGATGATCCGCACGTCCGGACTGGCGACCGCGTACGCGATGTTCTTGGCGAGCGCGGTGATCCGCTCCACCTTGACGGCGGGCCCGAGTTCGACCTCGTACCGGGTGACCGTCGGGCCGCGGGTGAAGCCGGTGACGCGGGCGTCGACCTTGAACTCGGTGAAGACGTTGGTGAGGGCGGCCACTATGGCGTCGTTGGCCGCGCTGCGGGACTTCCCCGGTCCGCCGCGCTCCAGCAGGTCCAGCGCGGGCAGCGCGTAGGTGATGTCGCCGGAGAGCTGCAACTGTTCGGCGCGGGGCGGCAGATCGCGCGGCTCCTGGGGCGACTGCTTGGTGAGGTCGGGCACCCCGGAGTCGCTGCGTTGGTCGCCCCCGGAGTCGCTCCCCGGCTGCGGGACCTTGCCGGCCGGGAGCTTGGACTGCCTGGGCTTCGCCTCCACCGGCTCCTTGGTGCGCGCCGCCGGTACGGGCGTGGTCTCCTCGTAGGGCTCGCGCGGGCCGCCGACGCCCTGGGTGAGGTCGGCGACGATCGGGGAGGGCGGCATGCCGTGCAGGACGGCGCCGTCGAGCGCGGCCGCGGCCGCTGCGGCGACGTCGACCGCGTCCATCGGGCGGTGCATGTCGGGCTGCGGCACGGCGGAACGCCGGGGGCGGCCGCGCCGCTTGGCGAGCGCCTCCTCCTCGACGCTGTCCGCGTCCGGCACCCCGGGGGCGGACCGGCGCCTGCGGGGGCGCGCGGGCGCCTCGTCGCGCCACTGCTCGTCGTAGCGCCCCTCCGCGTACGCCCCTTCCGCCCCGTCCATCTCGTCGACGAGGTCGTCCTCGGGGTCGGGGAGGATGCCGAGCTTGACCCCGAGGAGGCGAAGCCGCTGCGGAATCGCGGTCACCGGGGTCGCCGTCACGACGAGCAGCCCGAAGAACGTGAGCAGCACGAGCAGCGGCACGGCCAGGACCTCGCCCAGCATGTACGTCAGCGGGGTCGCCGCGCCCCAGCCGATGAGGCCGCCGGCGTCCCTTATCGCCTGCATGCCGTCGCTGCGGGCGGGCGAACCGCAGGCGATGTGCACCTGGCCGAGCACCCCGATGGCGAGCGCGGACAGGCCGATGACGATCCGGCCGTTGGCCTCCGGCTTCTCGGGATGCAGGATCAGGCGCACGGCGATCGCGCCGAGCAGTATCGGCACGATGAGGTCGAGCCGCCCGAAGGCGCCGGTCACCAGGATCTCGACCAGGTCGCCGACGGGGCCGCGCAGATTGGCCCAGGTGCCCGCGGCCACGATCAGCGCGAGCGAGAGCAGGAGCAGTGCGACGCCGTCCTTGCGGTGTGCCGGGTCGAGCCCCTTCGCGCCCCGCCCTATGCCGCGGAAGAGGGCGCCGACGGCGTGCGCGAGGCCCAGCCAGAGGGCGCGCACGAGTCGGTACACGCCTGCGGTCGGGCTGGGCGCCGCCGCGGGCGCGGCCTTCTTCGCCGGGGCCTTCCTGGCGGGCGCCTTCTTCGCGACGGCCTTTTTCGCGGGGGCCTTCTTCGCCGGAGCCTTCGCGGGAGCGGCCACCTTCTTCGCGGGCGGCTTCTTGGCTGCGGGACGTGGGGCCATGGGTGTGAGATTACCGTCGGAGACGGCAACGGACACGTGTGCCCACCGCTTCACCCGTTCGTGTCGCCCGTATCAGAGGGGCCCTGCTGACGCGGGGTCAACGCACGAGGGGCCGCCCGGGGCGGCCCGCCGACGGTACCCGCGTCGCGCCGGCCGCGCCGATCGGACGCGACGGCACTGGTGCTGCGAGAGGCGCGCCGGCCGGAAGCAACGGTCCCCGGCGCCGGGAGAGCCGCGCCGGCCGGACGCTACGACACCGCCGTCGGCCCGCCCGAGGCGCCCGGTTCCAGCGCGTCCAGGGCGCGGCGCAGCCCCGTCAGCTTGCGTTCCAGGTGGGCGGCGGTGGCGACCGCCGCCGCGTCGGCGGACTCGTCGTCGAGCTGCTTGGACAGCGCCTCGGCCTGCTCCTCGACCGCCGCCAGCCGCGCGGAGAGCTCGGCCAGGATGCCGGCCGCCTCCTTGCTGTCGCCGACCACGTCCTTGGCGCCGTTCGTGCCGGCGCTGCCGTTCCCGTTGCCCTCCAACTGGAGGCGCAGCAGTGCGGCCTGCTCCTTGAGCTGGCAGTTCTTCATGTAGAGCTCGACGAAGACCGACACCTTCGCGCGCAGCACCCACGGGTCGAACGGCTTGGAGATGTAGTCCACCGCACCCGCCGCGTACCCCCGGAAGGTGTGGTGCGGCCCGTGGTTGATCGCGGTCAGGAAGATGATCGGGATGTCCCGGGTCCGCTCCCGCCGCTTGATGTGCGCGGCGGTCTCGAAACCGTCCATGCCCGGCATCTGGACGTCCAGCAGAATGACCGCGAAGTCGTCCGTGAGCAGCGCTTTGAGTGCTTCCTCCCCGGACGATGCCCGCACCAGCGTCTGATCGAGCGCGGAGAGGATGGCCTCCAGCGCCAGCAGATTCTCCGGCCGGTCATCGACCAGGAGGATCTTGGCCTTCTGCACCATGGCCCGCCCTCCTCGCCCCGGCGTGGGGCCTCCCCTGTCCGAAGGACTTGGGCCGGCACCGGACGCCGTCCCAGGGGACGGCTCCCTTGCGCCGTCCGTCCTTGTGCCGGTCATGGTAGCCGCACCCCGCCCGTCGCCACACCCTGTCACCGCGATGTCACTGTGCACGGAGCGGAAACGCGGCGGAAGACCAGAAGGTTCCCCGGTTCCCGCAGTTCTACACGCGAACCACCACAGTCCGTCAGCGGGGAACGGTGAACATCTCGTGTCCGCACCTCCCCGCGCACGGCACCGCCGCCCCGCGGGTCACTGCCGTCACGCTCCGCGCACCGCCACCGCCGCCCCTCGCGTCACTCCTTCGTCATTCCTCGTGCATCCACTGGTTCATCACCGACAGCAGGTGATCGGGGTCGACCGGCTTGGTGACGTAGTCCGAGGCGCCCGACTCGATGGCCTTCTCCCGGTCTCCCTTCATCGCCTTCGCCGTGAGGGCGACGATCGGCAGCCCGGCGAACTGCGGCATCCGGCGGATCGCGGTGGTCGTCGCGTAGCCGTCCATCTCCGGCATCATGATGTCCATCAGGACGACCGCCACGTCGTCGTGCTGCTCCAGGACCTCGATGCCCTCGCGCCCGTTCTCCGCGTACAGCACCGACAGCCCGTGCTGCTCCAGGACGCTGGTGAGCGCGAAGACGTTGCGGATGTCGTCGTCGACGATCAGCACCTTCTCGCCGTCGAACCGCACGACCGGACCCGGCCGCGACCCCGCATCCGGTTCCTCCGCAACGGTTCCGAACCCCTGGGAGCCCCTCTCCAGGGCCTGGCCGCGCTCCGCGGGCAGCGCGGCGGCGCGCTCCTGCTCCGCCGCCGCACGGCGGCGCCGGAAGAGGCCGGCGGTGCCGTTGGGCGCCTCCTGCGGCCGCGGTCCGGCCGGCGCCCCGGTGGGGGCCGCGGCGCCCGCGGCCTGTCCCGCCTCGGAGGCGAGCAGCTCGCCGGGTTCCATGGCGGGCGCGAGCTGCGCGTACCCCTGGGGCGGCAGCTCGCTCGGGTGCAGCGGCAGGTACAGCGTGAAGGTGGAGCCGCGCCCCGGTTCGCTCTGCGCGTGGATCTCGCCGCCGAGCAGCCGGGCGATCTCGCGGGAGATGGACAGTCCGAGCCCCGTGCCGCCGTACTTGCGGCTGGTGGTGCCGTCCGCCTGCTTGAACGCCTCGAAGATGACGCGCATCTTGCTGGCCGCGATCCCGATGCCGGTGTCGGTGACGGAGAACGCGATCATGTCGGCCTCCGGGTCGGCCAGCGAACCGGCCTCCAGGAGCTGCTCCCGGATCGCCTGGGGCACGTCCTGGCCGGCCGGGCGGATCACCAGCTCGACCGCTCCGGAGTCGGTGAACTTCACCGCGTTCGACAGCAGGTTGCGCAGCACCTGCAGCAGCCGCTGCTCGTCGGTGTGCAGCGTGGCGGGCAGCTCCGGGGAGACCCGTACGGAGAAGTCCAGGCCCTTCTCCGCGGTCAGCGGCCGGAAGGTGGCCTCCACGTAGTCGACGAGCTGGACGAGCGCGATGCGCGTCGGGGAGACGTCCATCTTGCCCGCCTCGACCTTCGACAGGTCCAGGATGTCGTTGATCAGTTGCAGCAGGTCCGAGCCGGCGCCGTGGATGGTCTCGGCGAACTCCACCTGCTTCGGCGAGAGGTTGCCCTCGGCGTTGTCGGCGAGCAGCTTGGCCAGGATCAGCAGCGAGTTGAGCGGCGTGCGCAGCTCGTGCGACATGTTGGCCAGGAACTCGCTCTTGTAGCGCATGGAGACCGCGAGCTGCTCGGCGCGCTCCTCCAGCACCTGCCGGGCCTCCTCGATCTCGGTGTTCTTCACCTCGATGTCGCGGTTCTGCCGCGCCAGCAGTTCGGCCTTCTCCTCCAGTTCGGCGTTGGACGCCTGCAACGCCTTCTGCCGTTGCTCCAGTTCCTCCGACCGCTCGCGCAGCTGCTCGGTCAGCTCCTGGGACTGCTTCAGCAGCACTTCGGTCTTGGTGTTGACGGAGATGGTGTTGACGCTGGTCGCGATCATCTCGGCGATCTGGTTGAGGAAGTCGCGCTGGATCTCGGTGAACTTCGTGAAGGACGCCAGCTCGATCACCCCGAGCACGGTTCCCTCGAACAGCACCGGCAACACGATGACCTGCGCGGGCGGGGCGTCGCCGAGCCCGGAGGAGATCTTCAGGTAGCCGCTGGGCGCGTTCTCCACGAGGATCGTGCGCTTCTCCTGGGCGGCGGTCCCGATGAGCGCCTCACCGGGCCGGAACGACGTCGGCATGGAGCCCATCGAATAGCCGTACGAGCCGAGCATCCGCAGTTCGTACGCGTCGCTGGTGCCGGCCTCGAGCTCCTTGGCGTCCCTGATGTCGCGCGCGTCCCGGGCGTCCGCGCCGTCGACCAGCGGCATCCCCAGGAAGAACGCGCCGTGCTGCGCGGCGACCAGGGGCGGCAGCTCGCTCATGATGAGGGAGGCGACGTCCTCCAGGTCGCGGCGGCCCTGCATGAGGGCGGAGATGCGCGCCAGGTTGCCCTTGAGCCAGTCCTGCTCCTTGTTGGCGATCGTGGTGTCGCGCAGGTTGGCGATCATCTTGTTGATGTAGTCCTGAAGTTCCTGGATCTCACCGGAGGCGTCCACGTCGATCTTCAGGTTGAGGTCGCCCCGGGTCACCGCGGTGGCCACGCGCGCGATGGCACGCACCTGCCGGGTCAGGTTCCCGGCCATCTCGTTCACCGACTCGGTCAGGTCCCGCCAGGTGCCGTCGACGTCCCGCACCCGCGCCTGGGCGCCCAGCTGCCCCTCGGTGCCCACCTCGCGGGCCACCCTGGTGACCTCGTCGGCGAACGAGGAGAGCTGGTCGACCATCGTGTTGATGGTCGTCTTCAGCTCGAGGATCTCGCCGCGGGCATCGATGTCGATCTTCTTGGTGAGGTCGCCCTTGGCGATGGCGGTGGTGACCATGGCGATGTTGCGCACCTGACCGGTCAGGTTGGACGCCATCTGGTTCACCGACTCGGTGAGGTCCTTCCAGGTGCCCGCCACGCCCGGCACCCGCGCCTGCCCGCCCAGGATGCCGTCCGTGCCCACCTCGCGGGCCACCTTGGTGACCTGGTCGGCGAACGAGCTCAGCGTCTTCACCATCGTGTTGAAGGTGTCGGCGAGCTGGGCGACCTCGCCACGCGCCTCGATCTTCACCGTGCGGGTCAGATCGCCGTTGGCGACGGCCGCCGCGACCTGGGAGATGTTGCGCACCTGCACGGTCAGGTTGTTGGCCATCAGGTTGACGTTGCCGCTGAGGTCCTTCCAGATGCCGGTGACCCCGGGCACGTGGGCCTGGCCACCGAGGATGCCCTCGGTGCCCACCTCGCGCGCCACCCGCGTCACCTGCTCGGCGAACGAGGACAGCTGGTCGACCATCGTGTTGACGGTGGTGACGAGCTCCAGGATCTCGCCCTTGGCGTCGACGGTGATCTTCTTCGACAGATCGCCCTTGGCGACCGCCGTCGTCACCTCGGCGATGTTCCTCACCTGGATGGTGAGGTTGTTCGCCATGAAGTTGACGGACTGGGTGAGGTCCTTCCAGGTGCCGGAGACCCCCTGCACCTCCGCCTGGCCGCCCAGAATGCCCTCGGTGCCCACCTCACGGGCCACCCTGGTGACCTGCTCGGCGAAGTTGGAGAGCTGGTCGACCATCGTGTTCAGCGTGTTCTTGAGCTCGAGGATCTCCCCGCGCGCGTCCACGTCGATCTTCTGCGACAGATCACCGCGCGCCACGGCGGTGGCGACCTGCGCGATGTTGCGCACCTGGGCGGTGAGGTTGCCCGCCATGCCGTTCACGGAGTCGGTGAGGTCCCGCCACACGCCTGCGACGCCGGGGACCTGCGCCTGCCCGCCCAGGCGGCCCTCGGTGCCCACCTCACGGGCCACCCGGGTCACCTGGTCGGCGAAGGCGGACAGCTGGTCCACCATCGTGTTGATGGTGTTCTTCAGCTCGAGGATCTCCCCGCGCGCGTCCACGTCGATCTTCTGCGACAGATCACCGCGCGCCACCGCCGTCGTCACCTGGGCGATCTGCCGCACCTGGGAGGTCAGATTGCCCGCCATGAAGTTGACGGAGTCCGTCAGCTCCTTCCAGGTGCCCGACACGCCGTCCACGCGCGCCTGACCGCCGAGGCGCCCCTCGGTGCCCACGTCCCGGGCCATTCGCGTCACCTGGTCGGCGAAGGAGGAGAGCTGGTCCACCATCGTGTTGACGGTGTTCTTCAGCTCCAGCATCTCGCCGGCCACGTCCACCGTGACCTTCTGCGACAGGTCACCGTTGGCCACCGCCGTCGTCACCGTGGCGATGTTCCTCACCTGTCCGGTGAGGTTGCGGAACGCCGTGTTGACGGAGTCCGTCAGGTCCTTCCACGTTCCGGCGACCCCCGGCACCTGCGCCTGACCACCCAGCTTGCCCTCGACGCCGACCTCGCGCGCGACCCGCGTCACCTCGGCACCGAACGAGGAGAGCTGGTCCACCATCCCGTTGACGGTGTTCTTCAGCTCCAGCATCTCGCCGGCCACGTCCACCGTCACCTTCTGCGACAGATCGCCGCTGGCCACCGCCGTCGTCACCGCGGCGATGTCCCGCACCTGCGTCGTCAGGTTCCGGAACACCGTGTTGACGGAGTCCGTCAGGTCCTTCCACGTCCCCGCCGCGCCCGGCACGTTCGCCTGGCCGCCCAGCTGCCCCCCGGCGCCCACCTCGTTGGCCACGCGGGTGACCTCGTCGGCGAAGGTCCGCAGCGTCAGCGTCATCTGGTTGATCGTGTCGGCGAGCTGCGCCACCTCGCCGCGCGCGCTCACCGTCACCTTCCGCGACAGGTCACCGTTGGCGACCGCCGTGGTCACCTCCGCGATCCCGCGCACCTGGGCCGTCAGATTGCCGGCCATCAGGTTCACCGAATCGGTGAGGTCCTTCCACACCCCGGCCACACCCGGCACCTGCGCCTGACCGCCGAGCTCGCCCTCGACGCCGACCTCGCGCGCGACCCGCGTCACCTCGGAGGAGAACGAGGAGAGCTGGTCGACCATCGTGTTGACGGTCTCCTTCAGCTCCAGCATCTCGCCGGCCACGTGCACGGTGACCTTGCGCGACAGATCGCCCTTGGCGACCGCCGTCGTCACCAGCGCGATGTCCCGCACCTGCGCCGTCAGCCGGTACGCCATCGTGTTGACGGAGTCCGTCAGGTCCTTCCACGAACCCGACATCCCGCGCACCCGGGCCTGTCCGCCCAGCTTGCCCTCCGTGCCGACCTCACTGGCCACACGCGTGACCTCGTCGGTGAACGTCGACAACTGGTCGACCAGGTTGTTGACCGTGCGGCCCACCTTCAGGAACTCGCCCCGCAGCGGCGCACCGTTCCCGCCGCCCTCCGGAGCCGGGGTCCGCAGGTCCATCCGGGGCGACAGATCGCCCTCCGCCACCGCGGTGAGCACCCGGCCGACCTCGGAGACGGGCCGTACGAGGTCGTCGACGAGCGCGTTGGAGTTGTCGATCGCGGTCGCCCAGGAACCCTCGCAGGCGCCCGTCTCCAGCCGCTCCGTGAGCTTGCCCTCGCGCCCCACGACCCGCCGGACCCGCGCCAGCTCACCCGTCAGATGCAGATTGCGGTCCGCGACCTCGTTGAAGACGGCGGAGATCTCCGCCATCACGTCGTCGCCCGTGACGGTCAGCCGCCTGCGGAAGTTCCCGTCCCGCATGGCCGCGAGCGCGGCCAGCAGCCGGTGCAGGGCCGCCGTGTCCACCTCGGTGGTACCACCGCGCGAGCGCCCGTTGCCCAGGGACTGTCCGCCTTTCGCGCGCGTCTTCGCACTCCGCGTCGCTGCGCCAGACTCCACTGTGTCCCTCCCGCAGGGATCGACCGTTACTCCGCGTGCTCGGTTGCTGCCGCCACCCGGCCGCCGGGCTGCCGCGTGCTTCTGCCCGGTGCCGCGGAAGGCACTCGCCGTGTGCACGGACCTTCCTGGAAGCCTGCCCAGTGTTTCACCCTGGCGCACCGGGGTGACGGGCCACGACCGTAACCCTAGGCGGCACTCCCCCGACACCGCTCCGGGCGGGCCCGCTCCCGCACCGGCCGGACAGCGGCGATTCCGCCCGCCGGACGAGAACCGCGCAGGTCGCACGCCTCCTCCCCACCCCCGCCCCGCGCTCCCGCCCCACCCGGAGGGCGCGCGAGGGGCGCGAGAAGGCGCGTGATGGCGCACTGGGCGCCACCCAGGTGTTCAGGGACGTGCCCACATGGGGATACCCCTGAACACGGAGCCAGTGCCCCCACTACCCTGTAGTGATCGAACCGGGGAATCGGGCATGGGAGCCAGGGGGCGCCGACACATGGGGAGTGCTGTGATCACCGCGCGCGCGGCCGCCAGCTTCGAGCCCGTCGGACGGTCGGTGGCGACCGCCCGGTCGTTCGTCCGCGACACCCTCCAGGGCTGGGGCTTCGGCGACATCGTCGACGACGCCGTGGTCCTCACCAGCGAACTCGTCACCAACGCCGTCGTCCACGCGGGCACCTCCGCCGACGTCCTGTGCCTGCGCACCGAGGACGGCGTCCGCGTCGAGGTCTCCGACCTCTACCCCGACCGCGAGGTCCCCGTCCAGAGCGCCGCGGTCTCCATGGGCAGCCCCGACCGCGAGGGCGGCCGCGGCCTCCAGCTCTGCGCCGCCCTCGCCACCCGCTGGGGCGTGGAGTACACCCCCACCCACAAGCAGGTCTGGTTCCAGCTCGACCTCCCCGAGCGCCCCGTCGGCACCCGCGCCGCCGGCCCGGCGCTCCCCGCCGACCTGCTCCCCCTCGCCGACGGCCGGGTCCGGGTCGCGGTGGTCCAGATCGACCGCACGGCGGCCATCACCGCCTGGAACGAGGACGCCGAGGAACTCTTCGGCTACGCCGCCGAACAGGTCATCGGCAAGCCCCTCACCGACCTGGCCGCCTGGCCGCACACCCCCGGCACCGGCACCGGCATCGCCGAGGCCCTCCAGCTCTCCCGCTGGGAGGGCAGCTACGGCATCCGGGCCACCACCGGCCGGGTGATCCCCGTCTACGCCTCCCACCTGCGCGTACGGGACACCGCGGGCGAGCCCTCCACCGTCTGCCTCCTGGTCCGCGACCACGAGCGGGCCGTTCTGCAGACCCCCCTGCGCAACTCCGGCACCGACACCACCACCTCCGCCGAGGGCCAGTCCGCCGACCCCTTCGAGGTCTTCATCGGCTCCCCCGCCCCCGACGACCTCGACGGCCTCCTGCAGCGCACCGTCGAACGCGCCCGCGACATGCTCGACGGCGACGCCGCCTTCCTCCTCCTGGCCACCGACGACGAGACGGAACTGGAGGTCCGCGCCTCCACCGGACTGCCCTCCGCCCGCCAGCGCTTCGCCCGCGTCCCCGTCGAGGCCGGCCCCGGCCGCTACGGCTCGGCCCGCATGCCCTCCGTCCACGACGACCTCGCCGCCGTGCCCGGCGCCGTCCCCCTGCTGGGCGGTACGGGCATGCGGTCGGTGGTCACCGTCCCGCTCAAGGTCGAGGGCCGCCTCACCGGCTCCCTCGGCGTGGCCGCCGAGTCCCCCGCCCGCTACTCGAACGAGGAAGCGCTCAGACTCCAGTTCGCCGCCGACCGCATCGCCCTGGCCGTCGAGTCCGCCCGCCTCGGCGAACTCGAACGCCTGCGCCGCGGCTCACTGAGCTTCCTCGTCGAAGCCTCCGACCTGCTGGCCGGCACCCTGGACCGCGACCAGACGCTCGCCCTGATGGCCCAGATGACCATTCCCACCCTGGCCAGCTGGTGCGCCGTCTACACCATCGCCGAACCGTCCTCCGAGCCGTACCTCTCCTACGTCCTGCACGAGGACGAGGACCGCATCGACGGCCTCAAGGCCCTGCTCGCCAAGATCCAGCCGCCCGAGCCCATCCCCACCCCCGGCGCCCGCGTCTGGACGGCTCCGGCCGAGGCCGCCCACCAGGCGGCCCTGCGCACCTCCATGCGCAGCCTGGGCCTCGGCGAACCGGCGACGGTCACCTCGGGCGTCGGTACGACATTGGCGACGGCCTCCGCGGTCGGCGGCGAGACCGTGGTGCTCCCCCTGGTGGCGCGCAACCGCGTCATCGGCATGCTGACGCTCGGCAAGCCCACGGACGAGCACTTCCGCCAGGAGATCCTGGAACTCGCCGAGGACCTCTCCCGCCGGGCCGCCCTGGCCCTGGACAACGCCCGCCTGTACTCGGAGCGCACGGCCATCAGCCAGTCCCTCCAGCGCAGCCTCCTGCCGCCGGAGCTGCCCACCATCGACGGCGTCGAGGTCGAGGTCATCTACCGCGCCGCCGGCGAGGGCAACGAGGTCGGCGGCGACTTCTACGACCTCTTCCCCATCCGCGACGGCGCCTACGGCTTCGCCATCGGCGACGTGTGCGGTACGGGACCGGAGGCGGCGGCGGTCACGGGCCTGGCCCGGCACGCCCTGCGGCTGCTGGCCCGCGAGGGCTTCGGCGGCCCGGCGGTCCTGGAGCGGCTCAACTCCGCGATCCTCGACGAGGGCGCCCGCAGCCGCTTCCTCACCCTGCTCTACGGCGAGCTGTGGCCGCAGGAGGACGGAAGCGCGGTACTGAAGGTCGTCTGCGCCGGCCACCCCCTGCCACTCCGCCTCCGCCAGGACGGCACGGTCGAACCGGCCGCCGAACCGCAGCCCCTGCTGGGCGTCATGGACGACCTGGAGCTGTACGAGGAGACGGTGACCCTGGACCCCGGCGATGTCCTGCTGTGCGTCACGGACGGCGTCACCGAACGCAGGGAAGGCACCCGCATGCTGGGCGACGACGGCCTCGCCGACGTCCTCACCGGCTGCACGGGCCTGACCGCCGGGGCCGTCGCCGCGCGCGTGATGCGCGCGGTGGAGCGCTTCGCCTCCGCCGCCCCGTCGGACGACATGGCGATCCTCGCGATGCGCGTACCCGAGCCGCACCAGGGCTGAAGCGAGGACATGCAAAGAGGACATGCAAAGAGGACATGCAAAAAGGCCCCGCCCGATCGGGCGGGGCCTTTTTGCCTTTCAGCGCGAGCCCCCAAACGGAATCGAACCGTTGACCTTCTCCTTACCATGGAGACGCTCTACCGACTGAGCTATAGGGGCCTGTCGCCTTCCGGGGTTTCCCCCGCGGCGACGAGAGAGATCATACCCCGAACAGATGACTGCTCCCAACCGCGCGCACGCGCTGAGCAGTGCGCTCAGAAAGCGTGCTGGAGGAGCCCGCCGAGCGCGTTGCAGGCGGAGACAATTCGGTGCAGATCCCGCTTCGTCAACGCCCCGTCGAGCGACAGCGCCAACGTCTCGTCGGCGGCCCGCTCGGTTTCCGGCAGATACACATCACGCCGGAAGGCGGGCATGCGGTGCACGGGCGTCTTCACCGGAACCCGGCATTCGACGCCCCTGGCACGCACCGCACGCGCGAAGGCGTCACGGTCCGGCCGCCCGTTCCCGGGCACCCTGACCACGTACTGCTGATACGTGTGGGCGGCACCGCCCTGCGGCGTCCGCACCCCCCGCAACCGGCGGTCGAGATACGCGGCCCGTTCCCTGCGCTGCGCCAACTCGGCGTACGGCGTTTCGGATTCGCCCTGCTCCAGCACGAGGAGGCCGTGCCTTCGGCCGACCGCGTACAGGGTGTCGAGCGGCGCCGGGTGGCCGAAGCGGTGCACGGCGACCACGGCCGCCGTCCGCGGGCTCACCACCGCCTCCACGGCGGCGGGGTCGAGGCAGTACGTGTCCGGGTCTATGTCGGCGAAGACGGGCACGGCACCGGCCAGCAGTGCGGCCTCGGCCGGCTCGGCGTTGCCGAACGCCGGCACGATGACCTCGTCACCGGCGCACACGCCGGCTGCCCTGAGCATTCCAGCAGTCCCCATGGCCCCGATCGTGCGGGGGCCAGATGAACGCCAAGTGACGGGAAACACAAAAGAGCGGGTCCCCGAACCGAAGTTCGGAGACCCGCTCTCTGAAGAATTGTTCGGCGGTGTCCTACTCTCCCACAGGGTCCCCCCTGCAGTACCATCGGCGCTGTAAGGCTTAGCTTCCGGGTTCGGAATGTAACCGGGCGTTTCCCCTACGCTATGACCACCGAAACACTATGAAACACACAACCCGGCACACCATTCACATGGCAGCGGTTGTTCGTGGTTTCAGAACCAACACAGTGGACGCGAGCAACTGAGGACAAGCCCTCGGCCTATTAGTACCAGTCAACTCCACCGGTCACCCGGCTTCCATATCTGGCCTATCAACCCAGTCGTCTACTGGGAGCCTTACCCCATCAAGTGGGTGGGAGTCCTCATCTCGAAGCAGGCTTCCCGCTTAGATGCTTTCAGCGGTTATCCCTCCCGAACGTAGCCAACCAGCCATGCCCTTGGCAGAACAACTGGCACACCAGAGGTTCGTCCGTCCCGGTCCTCTCGTACTAGGGACAGCCCTTCTCAAGACTCCTACGCGCGCAGCGGATAGGGACCGAACTGTCTCACGACGTTCTAAACCCAGCTCGCGTACCGCTTTAATGGGCGAACAGCCCAACCCTTGGGACCGACTCCAGCCCCAGGATGCGACGAGCCGACATCGAGGTGCCAAACCATCCCGTCGATATGGACTCTTGGGGAAGATCAGCCTGTTATCCCCGGGGTACCTTTTATCCGTTGAGCGACGGCGCTTCCACAAGCCACCGCCGGATCACTAGTCCCGACTTTCGTCCCTGCTCGACCCGTCGGTCTCACAGTCAAGCTCCCTTGTGCACTTACACTCACCACCTGATTACCAACCAGGCTGAGGGAACCTTTGGGCGCCTCCGTTACCCTTTAGGAGGCAACCGCCCCAGTTAAACTACCCATCAGACACTGTCCCTGATCCGGATCACGGACCCAGGTTAGACATCCAGCACGACCAGACTGGTATTTCAACGACGACTCCCACCGAACTGGCGTCCGATGTTCACAGTCTCCCAGCTATCCTACACAAGCCGAACCGAACACCAATATCAAACTGTAGTAAAGGTCCCGGGGTCTTTCCGTCCTGCTGCGCGAAACGAGCATCTTTACTCGTAGTGCAATTTCACCGGGCCTATGGTTGAGACAGTCGAGAAGTCGTTACGCCATTCGTGCAGGTCGGAACTTACCCGACAAGGAATTTCGCTACCTTAGGATGGTTATAGTTACCACCGCCGTTTACTGGCGCTTAAGTTCTCAGCTTCGCCCACCCGAAAGTGAGCTAACCGGTCCCCTTAACGTTCCAGCACCGGGCAGGCGTCAGTCCGTATACATCGCCTTACGGCTTCGCACGGACCTGTGTTTTTAGTAAACAGTCGCTTCTCGCTGGTCTCTGCGGCCACCCCCAGCTCAAGGAGCACGTCCTCTCACCAGGTGTGGCCCCCCTTCTCCCGAAGTTACGGGGGCATTTTGCCGAGTTCCTTAACCATAGTTCACCCGAACGCCTCGGTATTCTCTACCAGACCACCTGAGTCGGTTTAGGGTACGGGCCGCCATGAAACTCGCTAGAGGCTTTTCTCGACAGCATAGGATCATCCACTTCACCACAATCGGCTCGGCATCAGGTCTCAGCCCCATGAACGGCGGATTTACCTACCGTCCGGCCTACACCCTTACCCCGGGACAACCACCGCCCGGGATGGACTACCTTCCTGCGTCACCCCATCACTCACCTACTAACCGCTTGGGCCGGCGGCTCCACCACTCCGAGATTGTCCGAAGACGCACCCGGCGGCTTCACGGCCTTAGCATCACGATGCTCGATGTTTGACGCTCCACAGCGGGTACCGGAATATCAACCGGTTATCCATCGACTACGCCTGTCGGCCTCGCCTTAGGTCCCGACTTACCCTGGGCAGATCAGCTTGACCCAGGAACCCTTAGTCAATCGGCGCACACGTTTCCCACGTGTGAATCGCTACTCATGCCTGCATTCTCACTCGTCAACCGTCCACAACTACCTTCCGGTGCTGCTTCACCCGGCAGACGACGCTCCCCTACCCAACCCAGCCGGCGTTGGCCGTATTGCTGGATTGACACGACTTCGGCGGTACGCTTGAGCCCCGCTACATTGTCGGCGCGGAATCACTAGACCAGTGAGCTATTACGCACTCTTTCAAGGGTGGCTGCTTCTAAGCCAACCTCCTGGTTGTCTCTGCGACTCCACATCCTTTCCCACTTAGCGTACGCTTAGGGGCCTTAGTCGATGCTCTGGGCTGTTTCCCTCTCGACCATGGAGCTTATCCCCCACAGTCTCACTGCCGCGCTCTCACTTACCGGCATTCGGAGTTTGGCTAAGGTCAGTAACCCGGTAGGGCCCATCGCCTATCCAGTGCTCTACCTCCGGCAAGAAACACACGACGCTGCACCTAAATGCATTTCGGGGAGAACCAGCTATCACGGAGTTTGATTGGCCTTTCACCCCTAACCACAGGTCATCCCCCAGGTTTTCAACCCTGGTGGGTTCGGTCCTCCACGACCTCTTACAGCCGCTTCAACCTGCCCATGGCTAGATCACTCCGCTTCGGGTCTTGAGCGTGCTACTAAAAACGCCCTCTTCGGACTCGCTTTCGCTACGGCTACCCCACCCGGGTTAACCTCGCAACACACCGCAAACTCGCAGGCTCATTCTTCAAAAGGCACGCAGTCACGAGACACCAGCAAGCTGATGTCCGACGCTCCCACGGCTTGTAGGCACACGGTTTCAGGTACTATTTCACTCCGCTCCCGCGGTACTTTTCACCATTCCCTCACGGTACTATCCGCTATCGGTCACCAGGGAATATTTAGGCTTAGCGGGTGGTCCCGCCAGATTCACACGGGATTTCTCGGGCCCCGTGCTACTTGGGTATCTTCCAAACGAGCCGCTGACGTTTCGACTACGGGGGTCTTACCCTCTACGCCGGACCTTTCGCATGTCCTTCGCCTACATCAACGGTTTCTGACTCGTCCTGTCGCCGGCAGACGACAGAAGAAAGAACCCACAACCCCCACGACGCAACCCCTGCCGGGTCTCACACGTCGAAGGTTTGGCCTCATCCGGTTTCGCTCGCCACTACTCCCGGAATCACGGTTGTTTTCTCTTCCTGCGGGTACTGAGATGTTTCACTTCCCCGCGTTCCCTCCACACTGCCTATGTGTTCAGCAGCGGGTGACAGCCCATGACGACTGCCGGGTTTCCCCATTCGGACACCCCCGGATCAAAGCCTGGTTGACGACTCCCCGGGGCCTATCGCGGCCTCCCACGTCCTTCATCGGTTCCTGGTGCCAAGGCATCCACCGTGCGCCCTTAAAAACTTGGCCACAGATGCTCGCGTCCACTGTGCAGTTCTCAAACAACGACCAACCACCCATCACCCCGGGAACAACATCCCGAGTGCACTGGGGCCAGCATCCCGAAGACCCAGCCTCACGGCCGTGCCCTCAGACACCCAACAGCGTGCCCGACACCCTCACCACTCCTCTTCCGTTCCACGCCGAAGCAGTACTAGGAAGACAAGCTGGTCAAGTGTGCCGAGTAGTCAACGTTCCACCCATGAGCTGACCACCGCCGGACATTCGCCGGCGTAGTGGCTCTGGACCACCAAGCAAGCTTGGCAGCCTAGATGCTCCTTAGAAAGGAGGTGATCCAGCCGCACCTTCCGGTACGGCTACCTTGTTACGACTTCGTCCCAATCGCCAGTCCCACCTTCGACCGCTCCCTCCCTTGCGGGTTGGGCCACGGGCTTCGGGTGTTACCGACTTTCGTGACGTGACGGGCGGTGTGTACAAGGCCCGGGAACGTATTCACCGCAGCAATGCTGATCTGCGATTACTAGCGACTCCGACTTCATGGGGTCGAGTTGCAGACCCCAATCCGAACTGAGACCGGCTTTTTGAGATTCGCTCCACCTCACGGTATCGCAGCTCATTGTACCGGCCATTGTAGCACGTGTGCAGCCCAAGACATAAGGGGCATGATGACTTGACGTCGTCCCCACCTTCCTCCGAGTTGACCCCGGCGGTCTCCCGTGAGTCCCCAGCACCACAAGGGCCTGCTGGCAACACGGGACAAGGGTTGCGCTCGTTGCGGGACTTAACCCAACATCTCACGACACGAGCTGACGACAGCCATGCACCACCTGTACACCGACCACAAGGGGGCGCCCATCTCTGGACGTTACCGGTGTATGTCAAGCCTTGGTAAGGTTCTTCGCGTTGCGTCGAATTAAGCCACATGCTCCGCCGCTTGTGCGGGCCCCCGTCAATTCCTTTGAGTTTTAGCCTTGCGGCCGTACTCCCCAGGCGGGGCACTTAATGCGTTAGCTGCGGCACGGACAACGTGGAATGTTGCCCACACCTAGTGCCCACCGTTTACGGCGTGGACTACCAGGGTATCTAATCCTGTTCGCTCCCCACGCTTTCGCTCCTCAGCGTCAGTATCGGCCCAGAGATCCGCCTTCGCCACCGGTGTTCCTCCTGATATCTGCGCATTTCACCGCTACACCAGGAATTCCGATCTCCCCTACCGAACTCTAGCCTGCCCGTATCGACTGCAGACCCGGGGTTAAGCCCCGGGCTTTCACAACCGACGCGACAAGCCGCCTACGAGCTCTTTACGCCCAATAATTCCGGACAACGCTTGCGCCCTACGTATTACCGCGGCTGCTGGCACGTAGTTAGCCGGCGCTTCTTCTGCAGGTACCGTCACTTTCGCTTCTTCCCTGCTGAAAGAGGTTTACAACCCGAAGGCCGTCATCCCTCACGCGGCGTCGCTGCATCAGGCTTTCGCCCATTGTGCAATATTCCCCACTGCTGCCTCCCGTAGGAGTCTGGGCCGTGTCTCAGTCCCAGTGTGGCCGGTCGCCCTCTCAGGCCGGCTACCCGTCGTCGCCTTGGTGAGCCACTACCTCACCAACAAGCTGATAGGCCGCGGGCTCATCCTGCACCGCCGGAGCTTTCCACCACCCGACCATGCGGTCAGTGGTTGTATCCGGTATTAGACCCCGTTTCCAGGGCTTGTCCCAGAGTGCAGGGCAGATTGCCCACGTGTTACTCACCCGTTCGCCACTAATCCCCACCGAAGTGGTTCATCGTTCGACTTGCATGTGTTAAGCACGCCGCCAGCGTTCGTCCTGAGCCAGGATCAAACTCTCCGTGAATGCTTGCCGGGATACCCCGGACACACATCACGAGAGCGGAACAGCCAGGCGGAATAAGCCCAGCCGTTCACAGCGTCCTCGCTGTGTTTATTCCAAAGGAACCTCGCCCCAGCAGATGCTGGAGACGGGGTATCAACATATCTGGCGTTGACTTTTGGCACGCTGTTGAGTTCTCAAGAAACGGACGCTTCCTTCGTACTCACCCGAGAGACTCTCTCAGGCTTTCCTCCGGGCGCTTCCCTTCGGTCTTGCGTTTCCGACTCTATCAGACGCTTTCACTGTCCGATTTCCTCGGTGCTTTCCAGGACTTCGCTCTTCCGAGCGCTTTCCTTTCCGGCGGTTCCGACTTTATCAGAGGTTCTGAGTCGGTTTTTCCGCCCCCTGGAGGCTTCCTCCAGCACACCGAGTGTGCCGGGTTCCCCCTGTGGCGGAGCCGCAAACCTACTGGAGCGGGCGGCCTCGATGCAAATCGAGGCCGCCCGCTCCGAGTTCAGCCGTATGACGTGGCGTCAGACCTCCACGACGACCGGCAGGATCATCGGCCGGCGCCGGTAGGTGTCGGAGACCCACTTCCCCAGTGTGCGGCGGATGAGCTGCTGCAACTGGTGCGGTTCCACGACGCCGTCCTGGGCCGATCGTTCGAGCGTCTCCGTGATCTTCGGCAGGACGGCGGCGAACGCGGAGTCCTCGATGCCGGAGCCGCGGGCCTGGACGTGCGGACCACCGGTGATCTTGCCGGTGGACGAGTCCATCACCACGAAGACGGAGATGATGCCCTCGTCGCCGAGGATCCTGCGGTCCTTGAGCGCGGGTTCGCCGACGTCGCCGACGGAGAGCCCGTCCACGTAGACGTACCCGGCCTGGACCTTGCCGGAGATCTTCGCCTTGCCGCCGACGAGGTCGACGACGACGCCGTCCTCGGCGATGACGATGCGGTCGTGCGGGACACCGGTCAGCGCGCCCAGCTCGGCGTTGGCCCGCAGGTGACGCCATTCGCCGTGGACCGGCATCAGGTTCCTGGGCCGGCAGATGTTGTAGAAGTACAGCAGCTCGCCGGCCGAGGCGTGTCCTGACACGTGGACCTTGGCGTTGCCCTTGTGGACGACATTGGCACCCCACCGGGTCAGGCCGTTGATCACGCGGTACACCGCGTTTTCGTTGCCCGGGATGAGGGACGAGGCCAGGATCACCGTGTCGCCCTGGACGATCCGGATCTGGTGGTCCCGGTTGGCCATGCGCGACAGTGCCGCCATCGGCTCGCCCTGGGAGCCCGTACAGACCAGTACGACCTCGTGGTCCGGGAGGTCGTCGAGGGTCTTCACGTCGACGACGAGACCGGCCGGCACCTTTAGGTAGCCGAGGTCCCGGGCGATGCCCATGTTGCGGACCATGGAGCGGCCGACGAAGGCCACCCGGCGCCCGTACTCGTGGGCGGCGTCCAGGATCTGCTGGATGCGGTGGACGTGGCTGGCGAAGCTCGCCACGATGATCCGCTTGCGCGCACCGGCGAAGACCTGGCGCAGGACGCTGGAGATGTCGCGCTCGTGCGGGGTGAACCCGGGGACCTCGGCGTTGGTGGAGTCGGCGAGGAGCAGGTCGATGCCCTCCTCGCTGAGCCGCGCGAACGCGTGCAGGTCCGTGAGGCGGTTGTCCAGCGGGAGCTGGTCCATCTTGAAGTCGCCGGTGTGGACCACCATGCCGGCCGGGGTGCGGATGGCGACCGCGAGGGCGTCCGGGATGGAGTGGTTGACGGCGACGAACTCGCAGTCGAACGGGCCGACGCGCTCCCGGTGTCCCTCGGCCACCTCGAGGGTGTAGGGCCGGATGCGGTGCTCCTGGAGCTTGGCCTCGATCAGGGCGAGGGTCAGCTTGGAACCGATCAGCGGGATGTCCGGCTTCTCGCGCAGCAGGAAGGGCACGCCGCCGATGTGGTCCTCGTGACCATGGGTGAGGACGATGCCCTCGATGTCGTCGAGGCGGTTACGGATGGACGTGAAGTCCGGCAGGATCAGGTCGATTCCGGGCTGCTCCTCCTCGGGGAAGAGCACTCCGCAGTCGACGATCAACAGGCGGCCGCCGTATTCGAACACGGTCATGTTCCGGCCAATTTCGCCGAGGCCGCCGAGCGGGGTGACCCGCAGGCCGCCCTCGGGAAGGGGCGACGGCGGGCCGAGTTCAGGGTGCGGATGACTCAAAAGACTCTCCTCACCATGCGCGCCACGTACCTGGGGGCACGTGGCGCGCATGACGTTCGTGCAAAAGCAGTTGTCGTGGTGTGGGTTCGCAGGCACGCACCGGTTCCGGGGCGTCCTGCCTCTTCAGTTGTGAAGTCCGTTGTCAGAGCTGTACCCCGCCGGCAGCAAGATCGATCTTGAGCTGGGCGGTCTCCTCGGGGGTGAGTTCCACCATGGGCGCGCGCAGCGGCCCCGCGGGCAGGCCCTGGAGGGCGAGCGCGGCCTTGGTGGTCATCACTCCCTGGGTGCGGAACATGCCGGTGAAGACCGGAAGCAGCTTCTGGTGGATCTCGAGCGCCTTCTGGACGTCACCGGCGGTGTACGCCTCGACGAGGGTACGCAGCTCCGGGGTGACGACATGGCCGACGACCGAGACGAAGCCGACCGCGCCGACGGAGAGCAGGGGGAGGTTGAGCATGTCGTCGCCGGAGTACCAGGCGAGTCCGGAGCGGGCGATGGCCCAGCCGGCCCGGCCGAGGTCGCCCTTGGCGTCCTTGTTGGCGACGATCCTGGGGTGCTCGGCCAGGCGGACGATCGTCTCGGTGCTGATCGGGACGCCGCTGCGGCCGGGGATGTCGTACAGCATGACCGGCAGGCCGGTGGCGTCCGCGATGGCCGCGAAGTGCCGGTACAAACCCTCCTGAGGGGGCTTGTTGTAGTACGGCGTCACGGTGAGCAGGCCGTGCGCGCCGGCCTGCTCGGCGGCGCGGGCCAGCTCGATGCTGTGGTGGGTGTCGTTGGTGCCGACTCCGGCCACGACGTGGGCGCGGTCTCCGACGGCCTCCGCCACGGCCCGTACGAGATCCCTTTTCTCCGCGTCGCTCGTGGTCGGCGACTCGCCGGTGGTGCCGTTGACGACCAGGCCGTCGTTGCCTGCGTCCACCAGGTGGGTGGCGAGTCGCTGCGCGCCGTCGAGGTCGAGTGCGCCGTCCGCCGTGAAGGGCGTGACCATGGCGGTGAGGACCCGCCCGAAGGGGGTCTGCGGAGTCGAGGTCGGAGCCATGGGTAACACGCTACTCGTTGCTCAGGGCGTGGTCTGCCCTCGGGGGAGGCGACAAGCCGGGACAGAGGTGGGGTCCGGCACTGCCTGCTCGGGGGTTCAAGCAGTGCCGGGCCCGTTTGTTCAGGCTAAGTGAACCTCGCGAATTGCCGCAATCCGGACACTTCCGGAGGCTGACCGTACGTACGTTCCTGGTGTGGACGAAGCCCGGCGAATCCTCCAGACCCGGCGAGTCCTGCGAACGTCCGTGAACTTCCGCGAAAACGGTGATTGCGGGCACCAATCGAGGCACTCGTTCGTCTGTGTCGGTGAGAGTGATTCGTTCGATCGCTCTCACCCCGCCCCTCGTTCCCACGTCCTCGAAAGGATCGGCGCCTCCCATGTTCCGCCGGCGTGAGCCCGTCCCGTTCGCCTTCGTCGCCGAAGCCGACAGGTTCCGCAGCAATGTCACTCCCCCGCCCCGGCGGCGGGCCTCCGCCGGGCAGATAGCCGGGCGCTGGCTGATGGGGCTCACCATCGTCGCCGCGCTCGTCGGCGCCCTGCTCATCGGCATGCCCGCGCTCTCCCTGGACCACGCCACCACGAAGACGCAGCAGCCCGTGGCCTCCGACGGCCGCTGAGTCCCGGCGCGCTCCGGCAGTCCGCGGGGCACTCCACCGGCCGCCCTGGGGTGGTGACCGGCGGCACCGCTCGGTAGCCTCACCGCATCTCCGTGCGTGGACCGAGTGAGGAACAGACGTGCCCCTGCCCTTCCTGACGGCCGATCGGGTGTTCGACGAGGCGGCGGACGACCGTGCTCTGCCCTACGAGGACCGCGACCACTGGCGCCGTCCGTACCGGCCCGGTCCCTGGCGGGTCGCCGCCGCGGCACTGTTGCTGCTGCTCGCCTCGTACGTCCTCTTCGCCGCGGTCATCATCGCGTTCACCGGCACGCTGTCCACCGCCGTGGGCTGCCTCGGTGCCGCCCTTGTGGTCATCCTGGGCGCGCTGCGGCTGCTGCGCATCGGCGTCTGGGTGAGCGGGCGCGGGCTGCGCCGGGTGGGCTTCTTCCGCACCACCACCGTGCCGTGGGAGCAGGTGATCGCGGTGCGCACGGCCCAGCAGCCGGTGCGCTGGCTCGGTCTGCCGCGCACGGTTCAGGGCCAGGCGCTGACGCTGGTCCGCAGGGGCCGTACGACGGACGGGCCGGTGCCGCTGCTGACCACGCACGACGCGGACTTCCTGGCGCGTCCGGACGCCTTCGACCGGGCGGCGGACACGGTCGAGGCGTGGGCCGAGGAGCACCGGCTGGGCGGATGACGCCCGGCCGAGCAGGGCGCGCCCCGGCTGGGCGGGCGATGCCCCGGCTACGCCCCGACAGCGTCCTCGGTACTGCCCGCGCTGTTCGTGCCGTCCCTGCCGTCCGTTCCGTTCGTGGCGTGCAGGCTGATCGCGCGTTGCATCGCCTTGCGGGCGCGCGGGACGTCGCGGGCGTCGTGGTAGGCGACGGCGAGGCGGAACCAGCTGCGCCAGTCGTCCGGGGCCTCTTCGGTCTCGGCCCGGCGCCGGGCGAAGACCTCGTCGGCCGAGTCGCGGTCGATGCGCCCGCTGGGCGTGCGCTTGAGCTCGTCGACCGGGAGGCCCCCCTCCGCGTCGAGCTCGGCGGCGAGCCGGTTGGCCCGGCGCACGAACTGGGTGTTCTTCCACAGGAACCACAGCCCGATCACCGGCAGGACCAGTACGGCGACGCCGAAGGTGACGGTGATGGCGGTGCCGTTCTCGATCAGCAGCACCCCGCGGCTGCCGACCAGGACGAAGTAGACGACCAGGACGGCGGCCGTGACGAAATAGGTGATCTTCGCACGCATGAGGCAGGCTGCTTTTCTCGGGTGTTCCGCGAGGTTTCTGGGGGGGTCTAAGGGTCTCTCGGAGGTTTCTCGGGTGGGTCGCCGGGTCAGTCCAGGTCCAGGAAGTGCTCCAGGCCGAAGGTGAGGCCCGGGGCGGTCACCACCCGGCGGACGCCCAGCAGGATGCCGGGCATGAAGCTGCTGTGGTGCAGCGAGTCGTGGCGGATGGTGAGGGTCTCCCCCTCGGCGCCGAGCAGCACCTCCTGGTGGGCGAGCAGTCCGCGCAGCCGTACGGCGTGCACGGGCACCCCGTCGACGTCCGCGCCGCGCGCACCGTCCAGGGCCGTCGTCGTGGCGTCAGGCGCCGGGGCGCTGCCCGCCTTGGCGCGTGCCGCGGCGATGAGCTGCGCGGTGCGGGTGGCCGTACCGCTGGGGGCGTCGACCTTCTTCGGGTGGTGCAGTTCGACGACCTCGACGGACTCGAAGTAGGGCGCCGCGAGCTGTGCGAACCTCATGGTGAGGACGGCCCCGATGGAGAAGTTCGGCGCGATGAGCACGCCGGTCTCCGGGGAGCCGTCCAGCCATCCCGTCAGCCGCGCGAGGCGGTCCTCGGTCCAGCCCGTGGTGCCGACCACCGCGTGGATGCCGTGGCGTACGCAGAAGTCGAGGTTGTCCATGACCGAGTCGGGGGTGGTCAGCTCGACCGCCACCTGGGCGCCGGCCCCGGTGAGCGCCTCCAGCTCGTCCCCGCGGCCGAGGGCGGCCACCAGTTCGAGATCCTCGGCGGCCTCGACGGCCCGTACGGCCTCGGCGCCGATCCGGCCCTTGGCACCGAGGACCGCCACGCGCAGCTTGCTCATCTTCTGGCTTCCTTATCGATGTACCGATGTGTCGACGTACGACTGCCGGCTTGCCGGAAAGGCGTTACGCGACCGCCTCGTGCAGCCGGGCGGCCTGCCTGTCCTTGAGCGGTCCTATGACCGACAGCGAGGGACGCCGTCCCAGGATCTCGCGGGCGACCGCGCGGACGTCGTCCGGGGTGACCTCGGTGATCCGGGCCAGCATGTCGTCGACGGACATCTGGTCGCCCCAGCACAGTTCGCTCTTGCCGATACGGTTCATCAGCGCGCCGGTGTCCTCCAGGCCGAGCACCGTGGAGCCCCGGAGCTGGCCGATGGCGCGGTCGACCTCCTCGTCGGACAGCCCGTGCTCGGCGACGTGGTCGAGCTCGTCGCGGCAGATCTTGAGCACGTCGTGCACCTGACTGGGCCGGCAGCCGGCGTACACGCCGAACAGACCGCAGTCGGCGAAGCCCGAGGTGTACGAGTACACGCTGTAGGCCAGGCCGCGCTTCTCACGGACCTCCTGGAAGAGGCGGGAGGACATGCCGCCGCCGAGGGCGGTGTTGAGCACGCCCAGTGCCCAGCGGCGGTCGTCGGTGCGGGACAGGCCCGGCATGCCGAGCACGACGTGCGCCTGTTCGGTCTTGCGGCCGAGCAGGTCCACGCGACCGCCGGCCCGCAGGGTGCGCCGGCCGGAGCGGGGCTCCACCGGGACGGCGTCGGGGCGGCTGAGGGCGTCCACGCGTTCGAAGGCGGCGCGGACCTGGCGTACGACCTTGGCGTGGTCGACGTTGCCGGCGCAGGCGACGACGAGGTGCGTGGGGTCGTAGTGCCTCTTGTAGAAGCGGCGTATCCGGTCGGCGGTCAGCGCGTTGACGGTGTCGACCGTGCCGAGGACGGGGCGGCCGAGGGCGTTGTCGCCGAACATGGTGTGCGCGAAGAGGTCGTGCACGCAGTCGCCCGGGTCGTCCTCGGTCATCGCGATCTCCTCGAGGATCGCGCCGCGTTCGACGTCGACGTCCTCCTCGCGGATCAGGGAGCCGGTGAGCATGTCGCAGACGACGTCGATGGCGAGGGGGAGGTCGCTGTCGAGCACGCGTGCGTAGTAGCACGTGTACTCCTTGGCCGTGAACGCGTTCATCTCGCCGCCGACCGCGTCGATCGCGGCGGAGATGTCCAGGGCGCTGCGCCGGGCGGTGCCCTTGAAGAGCAGGTGCTCGAGGTAGTGGGTGGCGCCGTTCAGCGCGGGCGTCTCGTCGCGGGAGCCGACGTGGGCCCAGATGCCGAAGGTGGCGGAGCGTACGGAGGGCAGCGTCTCGGTGACGATGCGCAGGCCGCCCGGGAGGGTGGTCCTGCGGACGGTGCCGATGCCGTTGCTGCCCTTGATGAGGGTTTGGGTACGGGCGACGGCCCGCGCCTCCGAGGAGGTGCGGGCCGTCGCCTTGGAGCCACGGGACGTCACTTGTCGCCGTCGTCCTTCTTCTCGTCGTCGCCTTCGCCCTCGATCACGGGGATGAGGGAGAGCTTGCCGCGGGAGTCGATCTCGGCGATCTCGACCTGGACCTTGTGGCCCACACCGAGCACGTCCTCGACGTTCTCCACGCGCTTGCCGCCGGCCAGCTTGCGGATCTGCGAGATGTGCAGCAGACCGTCCTTGCCGGGCAGCAGGGAGACGAACGCACCGAAGGTCGTCGTCTTCACGACCGTGCCCAGGTAACGCTCGCCGACCTCGGGCATCGTCGGATTGGCGATGCCGTTGATCGTGGTGCGGGCGGCCTCGGCGGAGGGGCCGTCGGCGGCACCGATGTAGATGGTGCCGTCGTCCTCGATCGTGATCTCGGCGCCGGTGTCCTCCTGGATCTGGTTGATCATCTTGCCCTTGGGGCCGATGACCTCACCGATCTTGTCGACCGGGATCTTGACGGTGATGATCCGCGGGGCGTTCGGGGACATCTCGTCGGGCCGGTCGATGGCCTCCATCATCACGTCGAGGATGTGGAGGCGGGCGTCGCGGGCCTGCTTGAGGGCCGCGGCCAGCACGGAGGCCGGGATGCCGTCCAGCTTGGTGTCGAGCTGGAGGGCGGTGACGAACTCCTTGGTGCCGGCGACCTTGAAGTCCATGTCGCCGAAGGCGTCCTCGGCGCCGAGGATGTCGGTCAGCGTCACGTAGTGCGTCTCGCCCTCGACCTCCTGGGAGATGAGGCCCATGGCGATGCCGGCGACCGGGGCCTTCAGGGGCACACCGGCGTTGAGCAGCGACATGGTGGAGGCGCAGACCGAGCCCATGGACGTCGAGCCGTTGGAGCCGAGGGCCTCGGAGACCTGACGGATCGCGTAGGGGAACTCCTCGCGGGCCGGGAGCACCGGCACCAGGGCGCGCTCGGCGAGGGCGCCGTGGCCGATCTCGCGGCGCTTGGGGGAACCGACGCGACCGGTCTCACCGGTGGAGTACGGCGGGAAGTTGTAGTTGTGCATGTAGCGCTTGCGCGTCACCGGGGAGAGGGTGTCGAGCTGCTGCTCCATGCGGAGCATGTTGAGGGTGGTGACGCCCAGGATCTGGGTCTCGCCACGCTCGAACAGCGCCGAGCCGTGCACGCGCGGGATGGCCTCGACCTCGGCGGCCAGGGTGCGGATGTCAGTGACACCGCGGCCGTCGATGCGCTTCTTCTCCTTGATGACGCGCTCGCGGACCAGGGACTTGGTCAGCGCGCGGTACGCGGCGGAGATCTCCTTCTCGCGGCCCTCGAACTCGGGCAGCAGCTTCTCGGCGGCCAGACCCTTGACGCGGTCCAGCTCGGCCTCGCGCTCCTGCTTGCCGGCGATGGTGAGCGCCTGGGCGAGCTCGGGGCGGACGGCGCCGGTGAGCGCCTGGAGCACGTCGTCCTGGTAGTCCAGGAAGATCGGGAACTCGCCGGTCGGCTTGGCGGCCTTGGCGGCGAGGTCCGACTGGGCCTTGCAGAGCACCTTGATGAAAGGCTTCGCGGCCTCCAGGCCGGCGGCGACGACCTCCTCGGTCGGCGCCTCGGCGCCGCCCTTGACGAGCTGGATCGTCTTCTCGGTGGCCTCGGCCTCGACCATCATGATCGCGACGTCGCCGTCCTCCAGGACGCGGCCGGCGACCACCATGTCGAAGACGGCGTCCTCGAGCTCGGTGTGGGTCGGGAAGGCCACCCACTGGTTGTTGATCAGCGCGACACGGGTGCCGCCGATCGGGCCCGAGAAGGGCAGCCCGGCGAGCTGCGTTGACGCGGACGCGGCGTTGATCGCGACGACGTCGTACAGGTGGTCGGGGTTGAGCGCCATGATCGTCTCGACGACCTGGATCTCGTTGCGCAGGCCCTTCTTGAAGGACGGGCGCAGCGGGCGGTCGATGAGGCGGCAGGTGAGGATCGCGTCCTCGGAGGGCCGGCCCTCGCGGCGGAAGAAGCTGCCGGGGATCTTGCCGGCGGCGTACATCCGCTCCTCGACGTCCACCGTGAGGGGGAAGAAGTCGAGCTGGTCCTTGGGGTTCTTCGAGGCGGTGGTGGCCGACAGCACCATGGTGTCGTCGTCCAGGTAGGCCACGGCGGAGCCGGCGGCCTGCTTGGCGAGGCGGCCGGTCTCGAAGCGGATGGTGCGGGTGCCGAAGGAGCCGTTGTCGATGACGGCCTCGGCGTAGTGGGTCTCGTTCTCCACCAGCGTTTTCTCCTACGTTTCGTCTTTCGTCCCGGCCCGCCCGTGTGGCGGGGGGACAGGGGCGGAGAAGCGCTTCCTGCGGTGCGGGCCGGTCTTCGATCGAAGCACCCGGGGCGTGCGCCCGGGGGCCACTACCGAGGACCGGCGGCGGCTCGGCCGCGCTTCTCCTCGTTCGGCCGTACGCAGTGCCGTGCGGTACGCACCGCCGTGCTCTGCGTGTGTCCGTGTCGTGCTGGGTCGTGCTGGGTGGTGCTTTTTCGTGCTGTTTTCGTGTCGTGCGTATTGCGTTGTGCCACCACACTACAAAGCGGCACTGACAGCGCGCACGTTTCCGCACGTACGGCAAAGGGAGCGGCCCCCGATCGGTTCGGGAACCGCTCCCTCCACGGCGTCCTACCGGGCGCCCGCCGCACCGCGGCGGATGCCGAGGCGGTCGACCAGCGTACGGAAGCGCTGGATGTCCTTCTTGGCCAGGTACTGCAGCAGCCGGCGGCGCTGACCGACCAGGATCAGCAGACCACGACGGGAGTGGTGGTCGTGCTTGTGGGTCTTGAGGTGCTCGGTCAGGTCCGAGATGCGGCGGGACAGCAGCGCGACCTGGACCTCGGGGGAGCCGGTGTCGCCCTCCTTGGTACCGAACTCGGTGATGATCTGCTTCTTCACGGCGGCGTCGAGCGACACGTGTACTCCTCGTAGTCTCCGAAATGCCTCCGAGCGCCCCCGGTCTGCATCTCGGGGGAGCTTCCGTTACTCGGGAGGCGGGCCGACGAGCGCGACCACCGGAGCCCTGGGGGGCTGGGGGGTGTGGGCGCACGTGGCCGTCAGCCAGAGTACCAGTGCGAGGGGGCCGCTCCGCCGGGCGGCGTCCGGACCCGGTCCGCGTTCGGATCGCGGGGCTGCCTAGCCCAGCATCGAGCGTACGTCCGAGAGCACGCCCAGGACCGCCAGGCAGAGCGGGACCAGGACGAGCAGCACGGCGCCCTCGGTGAGGTCCAGGAAGCGGCCCCAGAAGGGGGACAGCCCCTTGCGGGGGACGATCAGGCCGATCGCCGTGATCAGCGCGGCGCCGGCGGCGACGGCCGCGGTGAGCCAGGCGGTGCGCAGGTCGAGGGCACCGCGGTCGTCGTGCAGCACGAACTCGGTGAGGGCGCCGGTGGGCGGGTTCAGGGCGAGGCCGAGGAGCAGCAGCGCGATCGCGCCGAGCCCGGCGGCCAGGACGCAGGTCACCTGGGAGGTGTAGCGGAACAGGCGCGCGCGGATCAGCATGGCGAGCCCGGCGGCGAGGGCGAGGAGCTGCGCCCAGACGTTGTCGGAGAAACCGAGGACGGCCGCGGCGGCGACCACCACGGCCGAGGTGCCGCCGACGAGGCCGAGGAGCATCTCGTGGCCGCGGCGGGCCTGGGCGGCGATGCGTTCGGCGTCCAGCGGTTCGGCGTCCGCGGCCGGCGGGGCGTCGGGGTCGAAGGCGTCCTGGCTCGCGGAGCGCGGAGGGGCGTAGCCGATGGGCAGCCGGGCGAAGCGGGCGGAGAGGCCGGGCAGGAAGGTGACCAGGCCGAGGGCGACCGGAGCGCACACCGAGGCGGCCTCGGTGGCGGAGGCGTCGGCGAGCAGGGCGACGAAGGCGGCCAGGGTGCCGGCCGCGGCCAGGAGGCCGGCGGCCACGAAGGGCGCGTCCCCGCCGGGGGTGAGGACGACCAGGACGAGCGAGGCGACCAGCAGGACCGCGCAGCCGAGCAGGAATTGCAGCTTGCCGGGGCCCTGGCCGTCGGCCGGCGCGACGATTCCGGAGCCCGCGATCACCAGCAGGGGCAGTGCGCCGAGGCCCACGGCGACGGCGGCGGCCCGGTCGGCGTACACCCGCGCCCGGACGCCCGCGAAGGCGGTCAGCAGCACGCCGAGGCCGCCGGCGAGGACGCCGGGCAGGCCGTGCATGTCGTGCCGGACCGGGTCGGCGTACCACAGGACGAAGCCGCACAGCAGCAACAGCAGTGCGCCGCCGGTCAGGCCGGCGATCCGCAGCAGGTCCTCGCTCCACAGGTGCCGGTCGCGGACGACGGCGGAGGCCACGGCGTCGGAGACGTCGTCGTGGACGGCGGGCGGGAGCGACTCGGCGAAGGGGCGCAGGCCGAGCACCTCTCCGTCGAGCACCCGTTCGTCGGCGAGGGTGCGGGCGCCGTCGAGGACCCGGCCGTCGCGCCGCACCAGGTGGTAGCCGGTGGGTGTGCCGACGGGCTGGGTCTGGCCGGTCAGGCGGAGGATCTCCGGGTAGATGTCGGCGACGGCGATGTCCACCGGCAGCGCGACGTCGATCCGGCTGTCGGGCGCCACGACGGTGACTCTGCAGAAGCCCGTGGCCGTCGTCGTACTCACCTTCACTGCCCCCCTGTTCGCGGATGCGCACGCTGCGGCCGTCACCCTACCGGCACGTTGTGTCAGTGCCGACAAGTAGGATCGCCCGCAGCGGAGGACGACCGTCGCCACGGGGGTGCCGGGGGAACCACGGTTCGTCCGTAAAGGGGGATTGATGCTCCGGTGAGCCAGATCGTCGTCAAGCGCCCGCCGCGTACCCTGCCGCCCGAAGTGCCCGCGGAGGACCTGCAATTGGAGGCTCCTCCGGAGCTGCCGCGGGGGCAGCACGAGGGCATGCTGATGCAGGTCCTGCCGACGCTCGGCATGGGTTCGTCGGTGGTGTTCTACTTCGCCTCGCCCAACGCGCATCCGTTCATGCGGATCATGGGTGTGCTGATGCTGGTGTCGACGGCCGCGATGGTGGTCTCGCAGATCGTCCGTCACCGCCGCGGTACGCAGGGGCAAATGGCCGACGTACGCCGGGACTACCTCCGCTATCTGGCCCAGACCCGGCGCACGGTCCGCAGAACGGCAGTGCGACAGCGGGACGCGCAGTTGTATCTGCACCCCGCGCCGGAGCAGTTGTGGGCGGTGGTGGCCGAGGGCAGCCGCGTGTGGGAACGGCGCGTACGGGACGACGACTTCGGCCAGGTGCGCATCGGTCTGGGCCCGCAGCAGCTGGCCACTCCCCTGGTGGCCCCGCAGACCGCGCCGGTGGACGAGCTGGAGCCGCTGTGCGCCGGTGCCATGCAGCGGTTCCTCGCGGTGCACGGCCAGTTGGACGGGCTGCCGGTGGCGCTGTCGCTGCGGGCGTTCTACCACGTGACGGTCTCCGGGGAGCCGGAGTGCGCCCGGTCGGCGGCACGCGCGCTGGTGGCGCAGGCCGTCACCCTGCACTCCCCCGACGACCTGGTCGTGGCCGTCGTCACCTCGCCGGGGGCCGCCGCCCGCTGGGACTGGTCGAAGTGGCTTCCGCACTGCCAGTTGACGGGCCGGTTCGACGGGGCCGGCACGCGCCGCCTGTTCGGTGACGACCTGGGCGAACTGGAGCAGCTGCTCGCCGACCGCCTGACCGACCGGCCCCGGTTCGCGCGCGACGGCGGGCCGCTGCTGGACCAGCCGCACATCCTCGTCGTCCTCGACGGCGGCATGGTGCCTCCCACCTCGGTGTTCGCCGGTGCCGAAGGACTGCATGGCGTGACGATCATGGAGGTCGTCTCCGGCGAGCTCGACCAGCCGCGCGGCGACCTCTCGGTCGTCGTACGCCCCGACCGGCTGTGGCTGGACTCCGGTGGCGGCATCGCCTTCGAGGGCGTGCCCGACGGCCTGTCGCTGCCCGCCGCCGAGGCGCTGGCGCGGCAGCTCGCGCCGCTGCGTATGGGCGGCGGGAACGACGACGAACCGCTGCTGGCCAACCTGGACTTCACCGACCTGCTGGGGCTGGGCGACGCCGCCTCGGTGGACGTCACGCGCACCTGGCGGCCGCGTTCGCTGCCGGAGCGGCTGCGGGTGCCGATCGGTGTCGGCGAGAACGGCCGGCCGGTGATGCTGGACCTGAAGGAGGCCGCGCAGGACGGCATGGGCCCGCACGGCCTGTGCGTGGGCGCGACCGGTTCCGGCAAGTCCGAACTGCTGCGCACACTGGTACTGGGCCTGGCGGTCACGCACTCCTCGGAGACGCTGAACTTCGTCCTCGCCGACTTCAAGGGCGGTGCCACGTTCGCCGGCATGTCGCAGATGCCGCACGTCGCCGCCGTCATCACCAACCTCGCCGACGACCTCACACAGGTCGACCGCATGGGTGACGCCATCCGGGGTGAGCTGCAGCGGCGCCAGGAGCTGCTGCGCGCGGCCGGCAACTACGCCAACATCCACGACTACGAGAAGGCGCGCGCCGCCGGCGCTCCCCTGGAGCCGCTGGCCTCGCTCGTCCTGGTGATCGACGAGTTCAGCGAACTCCTCACCGCCAAGCCGGACTTCATCGACATGTTCATCCAGATCGGCCGCATCGGCCGTTCCCTGGGTGTGCATCTGCTGCTCGCCTCGCAGCGTCTGGAGGAGGGCCGGCTGCGCGGTCTGGACACCTATCTGTCGTACCGGATCGGCCTGCGGACGTTCTCCGCGGCGGAGTCCCGCGCGGCCCTCGGCGTGCCCGACGCCTACCACCTGCCGTCCGTGCCCGGCTCGGGGTACCTCAAGTTCGGCACGGACGAGATGGTGCGCTTCAAGGCGGCGTACGTGTCGGGGACATACCGGTCGGGCGGACCCGAAGCCTCCCGGGGCAGCGCGCCCGCCGAGCGCCGGCC
This sequence comes from Streptomyces sp. NBC_00670, assembly GCF_036226765.1. Lineage (NCBI taxonomy): Bacteria > Bacillati > Actinomycetota > Actinomycetes > Kitasatosporales > Streptomycetaceae > Streptomyces > Streptomyces sp. NBC_00670. The sequence continues at coordinate 5,506,923 of NZ_CP109017.1, read as the reverse complement.
GGTGCTCTTCACTGCGTCCGCCGTGCCCGTCGCCCACCCGGCGCCGGAACCCGCACGGACGCCGGCCGCGCGCGCGGAGGACGACGCGCTGGCCGACACGGTGCTGGACGTGGTCGTACGGCGGCTGGAGGGCCAGGGCGTGCCCGCGCACCAGGTGTGGCTGCCCCCGCTGGACCGGGCGCCCACGCTGGACCAGTTGCTGCCGGCACTGGCGGTCTCCCCGGAGCGCGGTCTGCAGGCGCCGGAGTACTCGCGGCCGGGCGGACTGGCCGTGCCGCTGGGTCTGATCGACAAACCGTTCGAGCAGAAGCGTGAGGTGCTGTACCGGGACTTCTCGGGGGCGGCCGGCCACATGATGGTGGTGGGCGGTCCGCAGTCCGGCAAGTCCACCCTGCTGCGCACGCTGGTCACGTCCTTCGCGCTCACGCACACGCCGCACGAAGTGCAGTTCTACTGCCTGGACTTCGGCGGTGGCGGTCTGGCGGCGCTGGCGGACCTCCCGCACGTGGGCGGGGTGGCCTCCCGGCTGGATCCCGAGCGGGTGCGCCGCGCGGTCGCGGAGGTGGCGGGTGTCCTCAACCGTCGCGAGCAGTTCTTCCGCAGCCACGGCATCGACTCCGTCACGACCTACCGCAGACGTCGCGCCGCGGGCGACCTGCCCGGCGAGGCCTGGGGCGACGTCTTCCTGGTCATCGACGGCTGGGGCAACTTCAAGACCGAGTACGAGGGCCTCGAGGGCGTCGTCAACGACATCGCGGGGCGGGGCCTCGGCTACGGGGTCCACGTCGTCGTCTCGGCCTCGCGCTACATGGAGGTCCGGGCGGCCCTGAAGGACCAGATGCTGGGCCGGCTGGAACTGCGCCTGGGCGACGCGATGGACTCCGAGTTCGACCGCAAGGTCGCCATGAACGTGCCGGCGGGCGTGCCCGGACGCGGTCAGGTGCCGGAGAAGCTGCACTTCATGTCGGCACTGCCGCGCATCGACTCGACGCCTTCCGCGGAGGATCTGTCCGAGGCGACGGCACGGCTCGTCGAAGCGGTGCGGGGCGGCTGGCAGGGCCCCGCGGCTCCGACGGTCCGGCTGCTGCCGCGCCGGCTCCCGGCCGACCAGCTGCCCAAGGGCTTCGAGTTCCCGCAGCACGGCATCGCGATCGGCATCGACGAGGCGAGCCTTGAGCCGGTCTTCGTCGATCTCGACACCGATCCGTTCTTCCTCGTCTTCGGTGAGAGCGAGTCGGGCAAGACGAATCTGCTGCGCCTGATCGCGAAGCAGATCGCCGAGCGCTACACGCCGGCCGAGGCGCGCATCGTCGTCGGCGACTACCGGCGCACCATGCTGGAGGCGGTGTCGGAGGAGCACCTGCTGGAGTACGCGCCGATGGCATCGGCGATGCAGGTTCACATGGACGCGATCAACCAGTTCATGGAGATGCGGACGCCGAAGCCGGACATCACGCCGCAGCAGCTGCGCGACCGCAGCTGGTGGAGCGGGCCGCAGCTGTTCGTCCTCGTCGACGACTACGAACTGGTGGCCACGGGCTCGGGCAATCCGCTGGCCCAGCTGGTCGAGCATCTGCCCTTCGCCCGTGACGTGGGCGTGAAGTTCATCATCGCCCGCAGTGCCGCCGGCGCCTCACGGGCGATGTACGAGCCCTTCATGCAGCGGGTGAAGGAGCTGGGCGCGCAGGGGGTGGTCCTTTCGGGCGACCCGAGTGAGGGCGACATCCTGAGCACGGTCCGGGCGCGCCCGATGCCGCCGGGACGTGGCGTGTTCGTGTCGCGCAAGCGCGGTACGTCGCTGATCCAGGTGGGGTTGCTCCAGCAACGCCACTAGAGTGACTGATCGAGTCGTCGCTCTGTGCGAGTGGACGGGGCGGACGGGGTGAACGGGGAGGCAGCAGAGGTGACTTCGCACGGGGGCGGCGGCGCGGGGGACGTTCCGGACACGGGCCGGTCCTTCGACACCCTGGCCGGGGTGAATCCGCAGCTGGCGCTGGACATCCAGCACAGCGCGATGAAGGACTTCAAGAAGCGGGTCGACGCACTGCTCGTCGAGCTGGACACGTCGGAGGCGGCCCCCGGCAAGGTCGGCGACGACCGCCTGCCACGTGCGCAGCTCGGCTCCGCCGAGTTCAAGGAAGCACAGTTCCTCTACGACTCGTACACCCTCGTCCACGACGAGTTGGAGAACCTTTCCAAGGCCCTCAGCGCCCAGATCGAGGGCATGGGCCTCGCGGTCCACGCGTCACGGGTGGGCTACGCGAACCTGGACGAGGACATCAAGGCACGGATGAAGGCGGTCAACGCGGAGGCGGAGAGGTATTACGTGGCGGGGAGGGATCCGTACGTGCAGCAGCCCGACAAGTCGGCGGCGTCCGGCTCCGAGGGAACGAAGGAGCAGTGGTAATGGGCGAACAGTCCAAGAACCATGAACCCCGGCTCGCCCGCACGGACTTCGAGTCCATGACGCACGAGCAACTCGCAGCCCTGCTCGATTCCGCGAACACAGCCGGTGCCTCACACCTGTCCAGCAAGCTCTCCAAGGCGGCTTCGACGATCACGAAGATCGGCGACGACCTCATGACGTACGTCAAGGGCCTGGAGTGGCAGGGCGAGGGCGGCGACGCGTTCCGTGACTGGGGCGGCCAGACGGCGAGCTCCACGCTGCGGCTGGGTCAGTACGCCGAGGTGGCGTCCCGCTGGATGGGCACGGTGTCGCAGGCCATCGCCGAGGCGAAGGCGGCCATGCCGGACGTCTCCGAGACCACCCGGGCCAAGACGGACCTCGCGGACGCACACAAGACGATCAACGTGGCGAATCAGCCGGGCGCGCACCACGACCCCGACGCCCAGAAACTGGCCGCCACGGCCAAGACGGACGCCGCAGCCGCCCAGCACCGCATCGAGGCGGCGCGGGGCGAGGCGATCCAGCAGATGCAGAAGCTGGCGCAGACGTACGAGTTCTCGGCGCAGCAGGTGAACAGCGTGGCGCCGCCTACGTTTTCGCCGCCGGCGGATCACCTGGAGCCGAACCAATGGATTGACAACAGCGCACGGCACGTCTCTGTGGGCTCGGACGGTTCGACGACGGCATCCGGCCTGTCTCTCGGTCAAAGTGGGCAAGGCAGTGTCGGCACGCAACATGGCACCACTCACACTGTCCCTCAGTCCGTCGCTGCGGGAGGCGCGCCAGAAGTCGGACAAGCGCGCTTTCATCGACCGGCGGCGACCGAGATCGACAGCGTCGGGACACTGCCACGGACTTCTGAACCCACCACCACGACTCCGGCTTCCCCCGAGGCGGGGGCGCCTCACCGTGGCGTCTTCCTGCCCAACCAACCAACCGTCCTGCCACCGGCTTTCGGCAGGAACGGCCAGGTCGCGAATGCGCCTTCGCCTGGACGAGTTCCATCGTCCTCGGGTGTCCCCAAGGCACCCACCCCAGGGATGTCCGGCGGAGGCACCACCCGGCTGCCGCAGGAGGCCGGCATCACCGGAGGTCGCCCGGTGAGCTCCAACCCCGGTCGGGCCGCGAGTGGCATTCCGCGGGGGACGGTCATCGGCAAGGAGGGCACGCAGAACCGTGCTCCCCTGGGGCGAGGCATGTCTCCGGGCTCCTCCGTCGGTCAAGGATCCCGTCCGGGCAATGGCTTGGTCGGCGGCCGCCGTTTGGCATCGGAGACGGGCGGTGCCGTCGGTAACCGGTCCGGTAGGCCCGGCCGGGGCGGCGGGCGCCCTTTCACGGCTGGGGGTTCGGGACTCGTCCGCCCATCGTCGAGTCCTACTGATTCATCGCGAAGTCCGGTGTCCGGGCGCGTGCCCGCGGCGGGCCGGCCCGCCCGTACGCGCGCGGAACAGCAGCAGGAAGGCGCACGTCCCGATTACCTCGTCGAAGAGGAAGAGACCTGGCGTCCGGACAGCCGCCGTGCTCTTCCTCCAGTTGTCGACTGAGTCCGCGACCCACTTCACTCCGAGGAAGACACATGCGTATCGATGGCAAGCGGTCGCTCCGGCTTCTGCCAACAGTGTCCGCTGTTCTCGGTCTGCTGTTCGTAGGTGCCTCCGCCATTCCTGCCTACGCCGACTCAATTCGCGAACGGCAGTGGCACCTCGATGCCATGCACGCGGATGACATGTGGAAGTCCACCACCGGTCGTGGTGTCACGGTCGCTGTCATCGACTCTGGCGTCGATGACTCTCTGGCTGATCTGAAGGGCCAGGTTCTCGATGGCACGGACTTCTCCAGCCAACGCGGGGACGAGCACACCGACATCGACGGTCATGGCACGGGCATCGCTGCTCTGATCGCCGCGACTGGGGCTCGAGGATCGCTGAACGGTTCGTACGGCCTCGCTCCCGGAACCAAGATTCTGCCTATCCGGATGCGCTACTCGACAGAGGACTTCGGTCAGGTCGACGCACGTGCAGCGTTCTCGCGGACCCTCTCAGAGGCCATTCGGTACGCTGCGGACTCAAAGGCTCAGATCATCAATCTGTCTCTGGCCGCCAGCAACTCGCCTGGGCGGAAGAACGTGAGCACTCCCCAGCTCGAGAACGCGGTCAAGTACGCGTTGAGCAAGGGCAAGCTGCTCTTCGCCGGAGTCGGCAACGACGGGGACAAGTCCAATCTGCCGGAGTACCCGGCGGCAACACCAGGTGTAGTCGGCATCGGAGCCGCCGACGAGAACGGAAAAATAGCCCCATTCTCGCAGCGAGGCGCGCAGGTCGATCTGGTCGCACCAGGTGTGGACATGATTCATGCCTGCCCCGACGGAAGTGAAATCTGTGAGACCGAAGGGACCAGTGACGCCACTGCCATCGCCTCGGCTTCGGCCGCCCTCATTTGGTCCGAGCACCCAAGTTGGACCAACAACCAGGTTCTCCGCGTCATGCTCAACACAGCCAGCAAGCCCTCGGGCGGCGAAAAGCGCAGTGACTACGTCGGTTACGGCGGGGTCCGCCCCCGGATCGCCCTGGAGAGCCCCGGTGACCCGGGTCCTGCCGACAAATACCCCCTCCCTGAGCTCGCTGCCGCAGCGTCTGCATCCCCGTCCTCTCAGCCCTCGGAGTCGTCAGGATCCGCTTCCGCCCGCGGCGAAGCCGAGGGCAAGCAAGAGACCACCACAGCCTCAAAGACGGACGACAGCCAAAACGCACCCTTGTGGATCGGCCTGGGCATCGCGGCAGCCGCGGCGTTGATCGGCGCCGCCGTCGCCGTGCCGGCTCTCCGCGTGCGCCGCAACCGTGCAGCGGCTCCCACCACGCCGACCGCCCCGCCAGTGCCCCCGGCGTATCAGCCATACGTGCAGCCCCAGCAGCAGTACCCGCCCTATGGGCCGCCCACGGGCCATGCGCCTGGCACACCCACGGACGGAACGCCTCGCCTACCGGGACAGCACCCGTGAACCTGCGCGCAAGCGACCGAACAGTGTCCAGTGCCAGTCGGAAGGACTGCCATGTCGTTCGATGAGATGTGGGGCCAGGCTCGGAACAGTGCCGCGGCCCGCCAGCACAGCAGCATGCAGTTGAACCAACTCGCCTCCAGGGGAGGGGGAGGGGGCGGGGGCGACTCGGATTACACGGTGACCTCGCCGGATCTGAAGTCCGTGGGCAATGAGGCTCAAGAATTGTTCCACGATCTCGAACGCGATGCATTTCACGCAGGCGCGCAAACCGGTAAGGCGTATGACGACCTGATCGACGACGGTTTCAAAACTGGCTTGGCATTGTCCTCGGCATGGAATACCTGGCGGTCTCAGGCCGAGGCACTGCTCAGTGCCTGCGCGCACATTCACAATCACCTCGAGGACACGGTCATCACCCACAAGAAGCACGAGGAAGTCCTCGTGACCAACCTCTCCGTCGAACAGATCGACAAGCATTTCAAGTGAGGCTTTCATCATGGTGAGTTTCGAGCAACTCCTCAACGCCCGCCTAGGAAGCCTCGAAGGGGCCGTGGATGATTGGTCGGATACGATAAGTAAGCTTACCGTTCTCCAAGAGAAAGCCGAGACAGGGCTTCAGAAAAAAGCGGAAAATGCCGACTGGAAGGGCGAGAACGCCGGTATCACCTTGCCATTCGTCAAGAAGACCGCCGGGGAGTTCGAGGACGCGAAGAAAGAGGCCGAAGGCATCCGTAACATTCTGCGCGATGCCCATACAGATTTCAAGTCGGCGAAGGAACAGCTCAACACGATTGTCAAAAACGCTCCTGCTCAAGGACTGTACATCTATTCGGACGGTACCGTCACCTATGCGGTGCGCCCAGATAGCCGGTCGAAGGATTACGACGGGCCAGACCCGAAGGAAGCAGACTTTGAACACGTCCGCGCGGAGATCAAGAAGGCCGTGGAGAAGGCCACAGAAGCCGACGAAGTAGCCGCACGCGCTCTGCGGAAACTCGTGGGCAAGGACGACAAGAACTTCTCCGGCACCGAATATGACTCGCTCAAACAGGCAGCGAAGGCGCAGGACGCCGAGGACGCCAAAGCCGCAGCAAAAATCGTGGCAAAGGGCGACGACGCATCGCCTGAAGAGATTGCACGACTCAACAAGTACTTCAAGGAAAACAAGGGAGATCAGTATTTCGCAGAGCGCTTCGCTCTCGAAGTGGGCGCCAAGGAAGGCCTTGAGTATTGGGCCGACATGGGCGATTTCAGTGATGCGTCACGCCTCGCTATGGATCACCCCAATGAAATCAAGGAGCTGCAGAAGAACTGGAGTTTGACCCTGGCCGCAGCCACTCACTCGCACAGCCCTGCGATGGAGCAGTGGAAGACCGATATCATCAAGTCCGGAGATGATGTGGTCCGGACTCGCGGCACTTCTGCCTACGGCTTCCAAGTGATGAGCAACCTCATGCGCTACGGGTCGTACGACACGAAATTTCTCAACGACTACGGAAATGCAGTAACGGTCACAGAGAATAAGATGACCCGCAATGGTTCGCTGGGGGCCAACCAAGTATGGAATGCCGGCTTGAGCAGCCCACCGCGGCTCAACTGGGACGGCAAGGACCTAGGGCGCGATCCCATGGCGGGGTTCATGGAGGCGTTGGGTCACAACGCCGACGCCTCCACAAAGTTCTTCAATAGTGACATCGACCTTACGCCGGACAACCATTCGGACAACAAGAAGTTCGATGCGTTCAAATATTTCACCAAAGAACGTGATTGGCCTAAGGACGCGTACAAGGACGGCTACAGTAATAAATACGGGTATGACAGCCTTGGTCACGCGCTTGAGTCCGCCACCACTGGACGCTCCTACGACGCTTCGGCACAGGACTTCAAGGACGTACGCTCGCCAGACAACGCCAAGGTCATGCAGAAAGTTGTCGAATTCTACGGCAGCGATCCGAAATACGCGCACGAGCAAGGAATTTCGGACAGCCTGGCCAACATCGGAACCGCTTACATCGACGAATTTAACCGGTCACTTGAGCAGGACGACAACGACTCGATGAGGGAGGTGAGCAACTCCCCGTTCGGCGCTAACCTGACCGATGGACATTCACGATTCGGCTCTGATTACGACGACAATCTGCTCTTCAATCGCGGCGATTCCGTCAATTTCCTGAGCATTGTCTCACAGAGCGAAGAAGGTCACTCGCAACTCTCTGCGGCCCAGTCCGTCTACACTGCAAATACCTTGGGCATAGTTGGTCCGGAGCCAGGATCACAGGAGATCAAACCCACCGACCTCACAGATGCTCACACTGTAATGCGAGTCGGTTCCGAAACGCACGGCATCCTGGATAATTCACGAATTGGGCAAATCGAGCAAGATTACGAAGAAGGATCCAAAGAGCGCCAGAAGAACATCGCGAGGACAACGGAATGGATCAAATTCGGGACGGAAGCCGTGGTGGGCGGCGGCATCGCGATTGCGACCGACGGCGTGGCCAGCCCTGTGGTCCCGGTGATAGCAGATACCGTAGGGAGTGCCGTCGTCGGCGGCCTGGGGATGTTGTCTGATGACATTTCCGAGGATTACACCGAAAAAGATGACGACGAATATAAAAAGCCGTACGACGATCTCAAGGAGGAATCCTTGAACAAGGGGAAAGCCAACGCGTTGCAGCCCGCCACTGCGTACGCACAGGCTCCGGGCTGGAGCGAGAAGAACAGCAACTTCATCCAGGAAGATCTGACGAACTACGTAAAGAATGCACGACTCCAGGCGCGCGAGGACAATCTCCCCGACCCATACAAGGCAGATGACTGATGCACACGTTGAAGAGGGCTGTTGTAGTCGCGACGGTCATCGCTGCTGCGGTGGCAGGGTGCGGCTCAGAGAAGGACGAACATTCTGCAGCAGCGAACAGCAAGGAGGTATGTGGCCACTTCGCCAAAGACTCTGATACAGCGACCGCGCTCTCCCGGATCAGCGGCACGGACCGCTTCTCGGAAGGCGGTTCCAAGCGTAAACAGACACTTGCCTCCCTTCGCGCCGCTGACGGAAAGACGGACAGTGCGCAGGAACTACAGGGGTCGCCGCTGTGTGTCCTCAAGTCAGCTGACGGCGAGACTAGCATCCTCTCAATATATTTTCGAGAAGCATCAACCGTCAGTAAGGCCTCTTCGGAGAATGAGAAGACCTTCACCTTCTATGGCACCGGCGCGTCGGCCATGGCTTCGAATCGGCTCGCATCCATTTACTTCCACTGCCGCATGCAAAACCCAAGCAAGAGTTTGATTATCAATGGGAGTCTTGAACGGGAGAACAAGCTTGATATAGACGGGAAGGAAGCAGCCGACCAGCAAATGGTCGTCATGAACGCTGCGGCACGCCAGGTTGCCAAAGACTTGGGCTGCGACGGTGCCGGGCTTTCGAAGCAACCGCCCCAGGCCGTCTCGGGCGTCTACGCAGGGAAGTGAAAAGTCACATCGACACCGCCAACACGGAGGACGCCGGTGGACCGGCATCGCGGCACCCTGGCAGCAGCGGCTCTTCTTACCCTGGTGTGCGCTGCATGCGGTAGCGATCCGGATAACGGGGCCGATGCACTCAAGAAGGCATGCGGTGGGGTTTTGGACTCCGCCACGATCAAGGAGGCGAGTGAAAACGAACGTTTCAGTCGCCTGCACGACGTCTCCAAATCGGAGCCGTATGCCTTGGCCGCAAAAACCATCCTCGAAGAAGATCATGCAGCCTACGTCTGCGAAGTCGCCATCCGTGACGCTCCCGTCGGCGGTGGGAAGGGACTGTCGATAGAGTTCAGCCCCGGCCAGAGAAGTCTCTTCCCTGAGCATGAGGAGCGGAGCTTCAGCGGCTGCAGGGCCTATAAGTTGGGTAGCGACATGCAGGCCACGACCGAGTCGGGGAGTGCGAGCGTCTACTTTCACTGCAAGGTGAAGGGCAGGGAAGACTCGCTCACCGTGACCGGGGAAATGAACAACGAGCTGGACCTCTCTGTGGACACAAGATTTCGCGTCCTGTTCCGTTCCTCCGAGAAGATGGTGAAGCTTCTCAAGTGCGCCAATGCCATCGATTTTCCGGCGCCTGAGACCATGAAGCCTTTTCCTATGGACAAGGATTGACCGCAGTGGTCGGCGGATGGCGGCTCCACTGCCGCTTCTCAGCCTGGGTGTATCCGGATCTCGTAGCGCATGAGCCGTCGGATGCCGCCATCGCCCGGCATGGGTTGTTGTTCGCCGAGGGTGGACTGTTGGTCCTCCCGAGGGTGCTGGCACCGCGCCACGAGGATGAAAGTGCGTTGTGGTCAGCCGGGGTCCACCTCCCCGCCCATGTGCTGATAACGGATGTGGGTAAGGGGGCGTGTTGAAGGCGCGGATCAGGTTCCGTGGGGTTCATGGGATCGTGCTGGTCGTTGTGCTCACTCTGCTGGGTGGCGGTTACGCCTGGTACGAGCATTTCGCGCCGGCCGCCCGGCTCGGCAGGGCATGCGGTGGGCTGTTGCCCGTCGATGACATGCTCGCCGCCACCGGGGTCACCTCTCGCTTCGGTGGGCGGGATCTGGAGCTGAGCAGCCATCCGTTCGACGGTTCGGCCTCGGTGAGGGAGCCCGAGGGGCTGCCGGTGACCTGTCGGGCCAACGGCATCGTCGTCGCCGTCGAAACCTCCGCGGACAACGACAAGCCGTTCCTCAGTGACAACGCCTCCGCCGAGGACGAGAACGGCAGCGCCCTGCCTGTTCCGCTCGGGCAGGGGTGGTCGGGTTACCTCACTGAAGAGGACGGCCGGGTAACTGTCTCCGTCCTGTTGGACTGCGAGAACTGGGGGCCCGAACGGGGCAGCGGGGTCCTGGTGAGTCTCGATGCGTCTGTCGACGGCATCGACGGCGCGGAGCGGGCGCGGTTCGCGCGGATCGCCACCCGGACCGCCGCGAAGGCGGCCGGGAAGGCCGAGTGCGATGCCGCCCCCGGCAGTCGCATCGAGCGTGCCGAGGGTACTTCGGTCGTCTCCCGAGTCCGCGTCAGCCAGGCGCGGGGCACGTGCGCCGGCACGGGGTCCCAGGCCACCGTGACCGAGACGCCTGCGCGTACGTCGCCCGTCGAGGCCTGCCTGCTCGGGAACGCTCTGCGGCTCACCGCCGCCTACGGACCGTTCGGCAACGTCGATCATGTCAACGGGCGTGGCCCCTATGCCGGTTTCGATGAGCCGGCCGGGGGCGAAGGGCTCGTCGTCTGGGCGACAGCCACTTGTGCGGGCGCGCAGGGCACCGCGCTGTACACCGCCACGCCCGCCCGGGGATCAAACCGCAGTTTCGTGTCCCGGCCGCTGACGGGGCGGGAGCACGCGGACCTCAAGCGGTTCGCCACGCGGTCCGCCGCGCGGCAGCACTGCGGGACGCCCGTACTGCCTTGAGGTGTCTGTGGAACGACCGGTGGAGGGAGGCCGCCGGCGGCGGCCTCCCCTGTCGTACGGCTGCGGTCCGTTCAGCCCATCAGCATGCGGAAGCGGGCCGCGTTGCCCTTGTCCGTGTCCTGGTAGCCGATGACCGACTCGTCGAGCAGCTGGGCGATGCGGGCCAGCTTCTGGGACATCTGGTCCATCTGCTCGCCGCTGTCCCGCTGGATCTCGATGTAGGCCGTCTTCGCCTCGCCCTCCCAGGTCTCGGCCACTGCCTTGACCCGGCGCATGAGGGATTCGAGCTGCTCGGACAGGTTCTTGGCCGTGTTGCGGACGTCGACGGCGGCCTGGGTGACCGTGTCGTAGTTGACCGCTGTGCGGTCGGCGTCGAAGCTCATGGTGCGTCTCTCCTCGTGAAGGGCGGGCGGGTCAGGCGAGGTCCGTGATGCGGCTGGTGACCTGGTAGGAGTTGTCCACCTTCCGGATGTGGGAGATGCGCTCCTGCTCCTGGTCGGTGAAGCCGCCGACGCTCGCCCGCATCGCCTCCTCCAGGTCGACCAGGTCGTCCTGGAGCTTCTTGAGGTTCCTGTTCACACCCTGCTGGACGGTGTCGAACTCCTTGCCCGCCGCTCCCTTCCAGCCGGCCTGGATCATGTCCACCACGCGGTTGAGCGAGGTGACCCGCTCGCTGACCTGGTGGTGGAAGTCACGGATGTCATTGGCCAGTCCCGTGAGCGCGTGTGCGCTGAGATCAACGCCCGAAGCCATACGTTCTTGCCCTCCCTCTTGCAGCGGCGGCGACCTTCACCACCGCGACGGGTTCGCCGGAACTCGTGAGCCCGGCTCTCCTGGCGGGCAAGACATGCCACGTCCCGCGCGACGCGCGGTCGCAGCGTCGCACCGCCCCCGTGCGATACCACACGTGTGATATCCGCAGCCACTCTAGTCACTGGACATGGTCCTTCCAACTGCAAAGACGGGACAGGGGAGTTCCTTCGGCCAGTACCGTGACCAGTACTGTGACCGGCACGGTGTTCACCACGCGGAAGGGGTCGCTGCGGCATGACTGAGACAGCTGAGGAGATCAAGGCGCGCAAGGAGCGCGAGCGGGACGAGCTGTACGCCCTCGACATCTCCGGCGTCGAGTGGCACTGCGCACCCGGTGCCGAGGAGCACGAGGAGCGCGTCGAGATCGCCTATCTGCCCGACGGTGCCGTGGCCATGCGGTCCTCGCTCGACCCCGAGACCGTGCTGCGGTACACGGAGGCCGAATGGCGGGCCTTCGTCCTCGGCGCGCGGGACGGCGAGTTCGACCTGGAGCCCGCGGCGCACAACGGCGGGCTCGCGGCGGCGCAGGGGGACGAGCCGGCGGCGCGGTGACGCGTCGGCGGGGCCACCTCACCCAAGGTGTTCCTCCCGTCTCAGCGTGCCGGCCTCACCCGAAGGTGTTCCTCCAGCGTCGGCATGCCCGCCTCACCCTGATGGGTGCCTCCGGCGTCGCCGTACGTCCCGCGCGACGACCGCCGACCCGGTGATGAGCGTCGCCATGACGACGGTCGCGCCGACGGCGTAGACGGCGTACCGCCGGTCGCGCTCCTCGGGGGTCTCCGCGAGGGAGAACGGTGCCACGTCGGGGGCGGGCCGGCCGGTGGGGCCGGAATCGGGGGACGGGGTGGACGGCGGATCGGTCAGGTCCGACTCCTGGACGGCGCGGACGGGGTCGACGACGCCCCAGCCGACGAAGTTGTCGTGACCGTTGACGACACGCTCGGCCGTCTGTTCGATCTGGGTGATGATCTGGGCCGGGGCCCAGTCGGGGTGCTTCTCCTTCAGGAGTGCGGCGACGCCCGCGACGAACGGGGCGGAGAAGCTGGTGCCGTTGTCGGCGCACTGGCCGCCGCCGGGGACGGTGGAGACGATGTCCACGCCGGGCGCGGCCACGCCGACGAACGAACCCGCCTGCGAGAAGGACGCGCGTTCGTTGTTCCGGTCGGAGGAGGCCACGGCCAGGACGCCCTCGAAGGCGGCCGGATAGGTGGCCTTCGTCTTGCCGTCCAGGCCGTCGTTGCCCGCCGACGCGACCACGACGACGCCCTTGCCGATCGCCTCGCGCACCGCCCGCGCCAGGTCGGAGGTGGCCGAGAGCGGCTTGGTGGTGTCCTGCGAGATGTTGATGACGTCGGCGCCTTGGGAGACGGCGTAGCTGATCGCCTGCGCCATGGTGTCCGAATCGCCGCTGCTGTCGGCGTCGTTCTGCCGGATGGGGATGATGGTGGCGTTGGGCGCGAGACCGACGAAGCCCGTGCCCTCGCGGGGGCGGGCCGCGATGATGCCGGCGACCTTCGTGCCGTGGCCCACCTCGTCGTCGGTCGGGTCGCCGCCCTTCTTCCCGCCCAGGTAGTCGCGGCCGGCCGCCTCGTCGACGACCGGTGCGAGCTGCGGGTTCTTGTCGTCCACACCGGTGTCGATGACGGCCACGCGGACGCCCTTGCCCTTTTCGGTGCCCTGCCACAGCTGGTCGAGCAGCACGCGCTGGAGGAACCAGGGGGTTCCCTTGATCTGCTTTGCGGGGAACGTACATGCGCCGTTCCCGTCCAGCCGGACGGGAACCGTCCGCGGGACGGACGCCGCCTGCGGATCAAGGGCCGCCTGCGGGACGGTGCCGGTGCCCAGGCCGGTCAGCAGCACGGCGGCGGTCAGCAGGGCCGCCCTCGTCGGCAGTACGGCGGCGGTCACCGGAGCCGCCCTCGTCGGCAGCACTCCCACGGCGCTCCTTCTTCCTCGTGCTTCCGGTGCTTCCTCGTGTCCGTTCCTCGTGGCCGTCCCCCGGACGGGACGGCTCACGAGCCCTGCGGCTGCCGCGCGCTGTTGGTGTCCAGCCGGGGCCCCTTCGCCAGCAGCTCCGACCAGGCGGCGGGCACCTTGGCGGGCCGGACGTTCTCGTAGCCGAGCTTGACCTGGGCCTCGCTGGGCTCGGGGGTGCCGTCGGAGCTCTTCTTGCCGTCCGCGCCGATCCTCGACGTACGGCTGTCGCTGTCGCCGTTGGCCTGGACGGCGTACCGCAGGCCCGTGTCGGTGATCAGGAAGAGGGCGCCGGCGCCGGTCTCGGTGCCCTGGAACTGGGTGTAGAGCAGACCGGTGCCGGGGGTGACGTAAGTGCTGGTGCCGTCGGCGGTGTTCTCCAGCGGGTAGCCGGGGCCGGCCCAGGTGCTCAGCGTGGTGGTGTTGTCCTCGCCGACGTCGCGCAGCACGCTGCACACCGTGTCGCGGCCCGCGCGACTCGAACCGGAGTCCGTGGACGCCGCGGAGACGGAGTTGACCTGCCGGGCCCGCTCGCGGGGCCAGTTCGCGGGCTGCCCGGCGAACGGTTCGGGGGCGGCGGTGAAGTCCTGCAGTCCCACCGTGCGCGCCTGGCCGTTCATGTTCAGCACGGTCGTCTGGGGCGAGGAGATGAGCAGCCAGGCGGTGAACTCGCTGACCGGGCGCACCTCGCCGGGCAGCACGACGTAGTACTTGGTGCCCTCGCCGGTCTCGGCCCTGAGGACCATGCCGACCCTGTTCTCCGCGTCCGACAGCCCGCCCGGCACGCGCGCGGGCGTGCCGACGCCGGCCGGCAGCTGCGGGAACCGGATGTCGTCGCCCTCGTGGAGGGTGGCGAGCCATTCCTTGCTGACGAGTTGCGGCGCGCGGGTGCCGACGAGCGCGGTCGTCAACGCGGCGGACTCCTTCCCCGTGACGGCGTAGGACGTCCCGTGCGCGTCGACGAGGTAACGGTCGCCGGCGCGGGTGCGGACGTAGAGGACGTCGCCGCCGGAGAGACGGTGTGCGTCGTCCATCGTGTCCGCGTCCCGCTGCGCCAGGACGAACGTCGCCTGCTGGACGGTCTCGCCCTTGCCGCCGGGCTGTTCGCAGACCGCCCAGCGCTTGTCCCGGCCCGCCTCGTCGGCCGACGGCAGCCGGTCCGGAGCGTAGGGGATGCCGAGGATGGGGCCGCGCGGCAGCTTGCCCGAGTCGAGGATCTTGTCGCCGACCTGGATGACCTCGTAGTCGGCGCCGTTCATCAGCAGGCGTGCGGAGGCGAGGTTGAGGACCGGGTGCAGCCGGGTGGTCTTCCCGGTCTTGAGGACGACGTAACGGGTCGTGGACTGCTTGCCGACGATGACGCGGGTGCCGGGCTTGTCCCAGTCGGAGGGCGCGGTGGGCTGGAACATCCCCCAGGCGCCGAAGACGGCCAGCGTCAGCGCGCCTGCGACCAGGCTCGGCACCACCGCGCGCAGCGGCCTGGGCGCCCCTTCCTCCGAGCCGGACGGCGAGGGTTGGAGGAAGGCGGCGAGGGTACGCCTCTTCGCGAACGTGTAGGCGTTGAGTTCGTCCCGCCGTGATGCCATGAGTGCCTGTTTCTCCCCCGTTGTCGCACCCGCGGGAACCCGCCCCCGCCCTGCGATGTCAGACCCGCCCCCTACTATGCATGGTGTCCGTGGGGACTGGTGGAGCGGGTAGGGTACCTGGGCCTTTCCGGGGTCCAAGTGCGGTGTCCGTACCGCCCGGTGGTGAGCAGGGCAGGGGCAGGACGGGGGAATACGGTGAGGGCTTCCGGTACGCGGTCACGACCGCGCGGGCGCGCGGGTTCGCAGGGGTCCCGGCCGCCGGTGCAGGATCCCTCCCGGCAGTGGCCGGCGGGTTCCGACGGCGTGCGGGCCGGAGAGGCGCCGCAGTTCAGGATGCGGCTCGCCCAGGCCGGATCGTTCCGGGTGCAACGGCTCGTGCTGCTCGAACTGGCGGTCGCCGTGCTGGTCGTCGGCTGGGTGGTGAGCCCGCTCGCCCTGATGCCGGCCGCGGTCGTCGCGGTGGGGTTCGTGCTGCTGGCCGTGGTGCGCCGCAGAGGCCGTTCCCTGCCCGAATGGCTGGTGACCGCGCGCGGGTTGAGGGCGCGGCAGCGGCGGGCGGCGGCCACCGCGATACCGCCCGGCACGGAGCCGGCTCTGGTGCCCGCGTTGGAGTGTGAGCCGGACCTGCGGACGTACTCCTCTGGGGTGCGTGATCGGCGGTCGGTCGGGCTGGTCGGGGACGGGTCGTTCGTCAGCGCCGTGTTGCAGGTGGAGGCCGGGGCGACGGCGTTGCGGGCCGAGTTGAGCCGGCAGCCGTTGCCGCTCGGGCTGGTGCGGGACGCGCTCGAGGTGGACGGGATACGGCTGGAGTCGGCGCAGATCGTGCTCCACACGCAGCCGGCGCCGGCGCTGCATCTGCCGCAGCAGTCGGTGGCCGTCGCCAACTACCTGCCGCTCCAGCAGCAGACGGGGACCCCGGCCGTGCGGATCACCTGGATCGCGCTGAAGTTCGATCCGGAGCTGTGTCCGGAGGCCGTGGCCGCGCGCGGGGGCGGTCTGGCCGGGGCGCAGAAGTGCGTGGTGCGCGTCGCCGACCATCTGGCGAGCCGGCTGACCGGTGCGGGTTTCCGGGTCACGGTGCTCGACGAGGAGGGGCTGATCGCCGCGCTCGCCACCTCCGCCTGCGCCAATCCGCTGGTGACCGCCGAGGCGGGGCGCGGTACGGCGCGCGAGCGGCGGACGCAGGAGTCGGGGCGGAACTGGCGGTGCGACAACCGTCGGCACACGACGTACTGGATGGGGCGGTGGCCGCGGCTGGGCGGGGCCGAGTCGCTGCCGCGGTTCCTCGCCCGGGTCACCGCGATACCCGCGCTGGCCACGACGTTCAGCCTCACCCTCGCGCGGGGCGAGCGGCAGGAGGTGTCGCTGTGCGGGCACCTGCGGGTGACCGGGCGCAGTGACGAGGAACTGGTCGCCGCCCGGCGGGCGTTGCAGGACACGGCGCGGCAGGCCGGTGCCGGACTGGTCAGGCTGGACCGCGAGCAGGTGCCCGGCATGCTGGCCACGCTTCCCCTGGGAGGCGCACGGTGACGACTGTTCCGACGCCTCCGGCGGGTGTTCCGATGCCCGCACCGGGGGTTTCGATGCCGGGATCGGGTGTTCCGGTGCCGCCGCCGGGCGTGCCGGGGCCGGGGTCGGGGCCGGTGGCGCCGGTGGCGCCATCCGTCGTTCCGGGCACCGGCACGGCGCCTGGTGCGGACCCGGCTCGGCGGTCCGGGATCGGCGGGTGGTTGCGGCACGGGCTCGGGCGCGGGCGCGGGCTGGTCGGGCCCCGGCACGGGCGCCACTCGCTGCCCGCCCAGGACCTGGACGCGCTCTGTCTGCCCCTCGGGGACGACGGTGTCGTGGCCGGTGTGGACGCCGGGGGCAGACCGGCCGTGCTGGGCATCAACAGGCCCACCCCGTACGACGTCGTACTGATCGGCGGGCTGTGGACGGCACAGGTGCTGGCGCTGCGCACGGCGGCGACGGGCGCGCGGGTGGCCGTGGAGACCGGACGGCCGCAGGCCTGGGTGCAGATGGTGCACGCCATGGGCGGCGGGCAGAACGGGCTCGCCGTGTACGACGTGGGGCGGGTGCCGCCGCAGGGCGCCTCGGCCGGCACTCCGGTGCTGGTGGTGCGGGACTGCGGCATGCGGCCGCCGCGCGGGCGGGTGGTGTCCGGGCCGTGGCAGGCGGTGCTGACGCTGTTGCCGTACCTCAGCCCGGTCGCTCCGCGGCTCATACGGCAGGCGCGGCTGGTGGGGGTGCAGCGGGTCTCGCCCGACGAGGCGGCCGAGCTGGGCCGCACCATGGTGCTCCCCCGCTCCGAGACCGACGCGCTGCCCACGCTGCACGACGGCATGACGCTCTGGTGCACCGAGCGCGACCGGCAGTACGTGATGACACAGCCCACGGACGCCGAGGTCGGGCTACTGGGGACGCCACGCCGGATGGACTGACGGCCGCTCATCGTCCGGCGGGGGCGGACCGGTGCGCCCGCGCCGCCCCGCGGCAGACGGGCGCGGGTACGTCCACGGCTCCTCCCCCGTCGTCGCCGTCCGGTCCGTCGCGTCCGGACACGTCCGGGCGTGCGCTCCGCTCCGTCGGTCTCCGTGCGCTCCACCGGTCCCGTGCGCCCTCGCACTTCAAGCAATGGAAGCAGTGAACGGAAGGATTTTGCTGCGTGAGTTTCGGCCCGCCTCCCTCGATGTACACACAGTCCGCCGTGACGGCGGACGATCAGCGCAAGAAGCGAAGAAGGACGTTCGGCGTGGTCGCGGCCGTTCTGGCCGTCGTGCTCGTCCTGGGGTCCGTGGTGGTCTGGGCCGTGAACGGCTCGTCCTCCGGGGAGGAGCCGGAGAAGGCGGCCGGCGCCCCGAGCCGGCTAGATGTCAGGGAGACGGTCGAGAAGCGGCCGGCCAGCGCCACGGGAGCGCTCGCCTTCCGGTTCTCCGCCGACGACATGTCCGCCGGCGAGATGTACGACATGCCGGGCATGTGGGCGACCGACAGGATCCTCGCCAAGGGGATCAACCGGACCCTGCTCGGGTTCGAGATAGGCACCGACTCGGTCGCGGGCGACGAGACCTGGAGCATCCGGTTCGACGGGCCGATCTGTGGGACGACGCGGCGGGTCAGCGTCGAGAACCGCACCGCGATCCTCTTCCGGGAGAACGCCGACAAGCACGCCCTGTGCGACCGGGTCGCGTTCGTGGACCTCGACGACGGCAAGACCGTGTGGACGAAGAAGATTCCCCCGGCGAGGGTGAGCGGCAAGCCCGGCGCGCCCGACACCTCCGCCCTCCAGGCGACGCCCAGCGTGACCCTCGCACATGCCACGGTGGCCGTCACCTGGGGCAACGGCACGGACGCGTACAACATGGACGACGGGAAACTGCTGTGGCGGAACAAGAGCACAAACGCGTGCATGCACATGGGCGCCGGCGGTGGCAAGGCCCTGCTGATACGGCTCGAGTGCCGGGACGACTCCAAGCCCGCGGGCCAGTCGGCGTACAGGATACGAAAGGTCGACGCCCGTACGGGGCACACCGTGTGGACGTACGCGGTGGCGAAGAACGTCACGGACGTCCGGCTGGTGTCCAGCGATCCGGCGGTGCTCGCGGTGGCGGCCGGTGACGTCGAGATCACCGATGTCCTCTCGCTCGACGAGCACGGCAGGTACCTGGCCACCATCCGCGTGCAGAAGGGCAAGTACGTCTCCGAGTGCGTCGACGACGTGGACTATCTCAATGTGGAGAATTGCCCGACGATCGTCGTCGGCGACGGACAGGTCTTCCTGATGAGCGAGGAGCAGGGTGACCTCATCAACAACGCCAACTGGATCGTGGGCTTCGACCTGAGGACCGGGAAGACGGTCAAGAAGTTCGACTCCGGGCGCGACGCGCTGCTGTATCCGCTGCGGATGAGCGGAGACCGGCTGCTGGCGCTGCGCGAGAGCAGCGACCACATCTCCCCCATGGCGCTGATGAGCCTGGATCCGGAGAGCGGCAAGGTGACTCCGTATCTGTACTTCGATCTGCCGTCGGAGGGCTGGACGTTGACGTCGCAGACGTTGAGCGACATCCGGGTCGAGGACGGGCGCGTCTTCTTCGGCTCCAAGACGGCGTCCGGTCCGGAGAAGAAGACGTGGCAGTGGCTGGTGGTCGGCCTGGAGAGTGTCACCCGGCGTGCGGAGTCCCTGCCGATGCCGAAGACGAATCAGGACCGGTGAGCGGGTTTTCCGCCGGTTCATCCGATTCGTTCGGTGTCGGTGGGGCCAGACGGGGGCGGATCGGGTGTGTGACGACGGAGTGTGGAGGAGTGGAGGGGTGGGCGGCCCTGCCCTGGGGACGCTTGTGGTGATTAGGCTGGGACAGGGCGCGACACCGGAACCGTGGCGGGCCGTCGGCCCGCCAGGGGGAGAACCGGGCGGATTCGGACGACGTCGGACAGGGTCGGGCGGAGTCGGACGACATCACACAACTCACACGGCGAGAGTGGTTGCCCCAGCACGGCACGAGGACGCTCGACCACACCAGGAGGAATTGTGAACAGCGATCGGAACGGGTTCGGCGGGGGCTGGGCCACACCCGACGACGACCAGTCCGACGCCGAGTCCGCCATCGAGATGACGGGCGAGTTCACCATCGACTATGCGGCGCCCGCCTGGTACACGCAGAACGCGGCGGGCGGGTCGGACGACACCAGCGGTGACGACGTCGCCTCCGCTCCCGAGGATTCCTCGGGAGCGGGTACGGAAGCGGGTGCGGAGGAAGGCGGTGTGTCGCCTGCGGCCGCGGGCGGCCCGGCGCCGGTTCCGGCGCCTGCGCCTGCCGCTGCGTCCTCACCCGCGCCCGCACCTGCGGCGTTTCCGGTGCCGCCGGTTCCCGCTGCCGCGCCCGCGACCGCGCCCGCCGAGCAGGGCGGGCCTTCGGCGGCGGACGGGGGCGCCGTCGACGCGTCGAACGTCTCGTCGGGGGACGGGTTCCCCGTGTGGACGCCGCCGGCCGCGCCGGAACCGGCACAGGCCCGGGGCGCGGACGCCGAGGGGGACGGGGACCTTGGCAGCGGCGCGACCATGATGTTCTCCCCCGCGGCGCTCAAGCGCGAGTTCGGGGAGCGTACGACCGCCGAGGACGCCGCCGGCTCGCGAGAGCCCGGTGACGGCACGTCGGCCCCGGCTGCGACCTCGGCGGGGGAGCAGTCGGAGGGCGAGCAGGGCGGCAAGGGGCAGTCGGGCGGCGCCGGTTCGGCGTCCGACGGTTCCGCCCGTGCCGGTGACTTCGAGTTGGGTGCGCCGGACTCCGGTGCCTCGGGCGATGTGGCCGATGTGGCCGACGTGGCTACCGCGGCTGCCGACGAAGTCAGCGGTGAGGCCGAGGGCGTGGGCTCCGCCGGTACGGACTCCCCCGGTACGGACGCCGCCGGTCCGGGTTCCTCCGGTACGGCTTCCTCCGGTACGGACTCCGAAGCGGGGGCCGGCGGGCAGGTGGCCGCCTCCGGCGACGCCGTGGCGGGTTCCCCCGCCGGGGCTGCTACGGCCGGGCAGGCCGCTCCTCCCGAGGCCGCTGCCGCCGGGCAGGCCGCTTCCGGTGACGCGGCGCCGGGGTGGATGCCGCCGCCGGTGCCGGAGACCGCGCTGCCTCCGTTGCCGCCCGCGTACCAGCCCGCGGCGCCCGCGCCCGCGCCGACGGCTCCCTGGCCGGGTGCGCCGCGGTCCTCCGACGCGTCCGTGCCGCCCGCCGCGGCTCCGGCGTCGCCCGGGACCGGGCCGGAGCAGTCCCGACCCGGTTTGGAGCAGCCGGCCGTACCGCCGCAGCAGCCGTCGCAGCAACCGCCGTTGCCGCCGCAGGCGCCGCAAGTGCCGCCCGCCGCGCAGCAGCCGTCCGCCGGCTGGAACCAGGGGGCCCCGCCCGCCACGCCCGGCCCGCAGCCGGGGTACGGGTTCCCGCAGGCTCCGGCGGCCCAGCCCGGTCCGCAGCCGGGCCCCCAGGCACCCGACCCGGCCACCGCACAGCCCGGCTACGGGTTCCCCCAACCCCCCGCCCAGCCGACGCCGCAAACCGGACCCCAGGCACCCGAACCGGCCGCCCCGCAGCCCGGCTACGGGTTCCCCCAACCCCCCGCCCAGCCGACGCCCCAAGCCGGACCCCAGGCACCCGACCCCGCCACCGCACAGCCCGGCTACGGGTTCCCGCAGCAAGGTGGGGCGCCCGTGCCGACGCCGCCCGCCCCGTTCGGGCAGCCCCAGGGACAGGCGCCCGCCGCTCCCGCGCCCGGCTTCCCGCCGGCGGGGCCGCAGCCGCAGCCCAGTGGGTACGGGTTCCCGCCGCCCCCTGCCCAGCCCCAGCCCGGCCCGCAGGGGCAGGCTCCGCAGGCCCCGCAGGCCCCGCAGCCGCCGCAGCCCGCGCAGCCGCCCGTCGACCCCCGTGCCGGTGCCGCCTGGCCGCAGCCCGTGCAGCACGACCAGCGGCAGCCCACCAACCCCGGTGCGGCGCCCCTCGGTTACACGGCCGCCGTCGAACTGTCCTCCGACCGGCTGCTCAACAACAAGAAGCAGAAGGCGAAGAGCAGCCGTCCGGCCGGGGGCGGTGGCCGCTTCAAGCTGGGCGGCAAGAAGGAAGAGGCCGAGCGGCAGCGGAAGTTGGAGCTCATCCGCACGCCCGTCCTGTCCTGCTACCGGATCGCGGTGATCAGCCTCAAGGGCGGCGTCGGCAAGACGACGACCACCACCGCGCTAGGGTCCACCCTCGCCACCGAGCGGCAGGACAAGATCCTCGCGATCGACGCCAACCCGGACGCCGGTACGCTCGGGCGCCGGGTCCGCCGGGAGACCGGGGCGACCATCCGGGACCTCGTCCAGGCGATCCCGTACCTCAACTCGTACATGGACATCCGGCGGTTCACCTCCCAGTCGCCGTCCGGGCTGGAGATCATCGCCAACGACGTCGACCCGGCCGTCTCCACGACGTTCAACGACGAGGACTACCGGCGCGCGATCGACGTGCTCGGCAAGCAGTACCCGATCATCCTGACCGACTCGGGCACGGGGCTGCTGTACAGCGCCATGCGCGGGGTGCTGGACCTCGCCGACCAGCTCATCATCATCTCGACGCCGTCCGTGGACGGGGCGAGCAGTGCGAGCACGACGCTGGACTGGCTGTCCGCGCACGGGTACGCGGATCTCGTGTCGCGGTCCATCACCGTCATCTCCGGGGTGCGGGAGACCGGGAAGATGATCAAGGTGGAGGACATCGTGTCGCACTTCGAGACGCGGTGCCGGGGCGTTGTCGTCGTGCCGTTCGACGAGCACCTCGCGGCGGGGGCCGAGCTCGATCTCGACATGATGCGGCCGAAGGTGCGGGAGGCGTACTTCACGCTGGCCGCGATGGTGGCGGAGGACATCGCGCGGCATCAGCAGTCGCACGGGTTGTGGACGTCGGACGGGAATCCGCCGCCGGTGGCTGCGCCGCCGATGCCGGGGCAGCCGTTGCCCGCGGGGCCCGGGGCGCCGGGGGCGCCGGGGTATTACGGGGGGTATGCGGGGGCGGTGCCGCCGCAGGTGCCGTATGGGCAGCCCGGGGGGCAGCCGGCGGGGCAGCCCCAGCCGGGTGGGCAGCCGGGGGCCGCGCCGCCGCAGCCGGGTGCTGTGCCGCCGGCGGGTGGGCAGCAGCCGCCGTATCCGCCGGCTCAATAGGAGGAGGGGGTGGGTGGGGGTGTGGGTGGAGGGGTTTCGCCCCCGCCGCCCCTACCCTTCCCGTCCTCCAGGGGCTCCGCCCCTTCGACCCCGAGGGGGGGCGGGGGTGGGGTGGGGTGTGTGCGGGGCTCCGCCCCAGTGCCCCGGCGGGGGCTCCGCCCCCTGCACCCCCGACAGACGCGAGGAGCTCCGCCCCCAGGACGGCTGCGCGGCGAAGACCCCTAAGGGCTCCGCCCCTGGGCCCCACCAGTACACGCGAAGGGCTCCGCCCCCAGGGCGGCTGCGCGGCGGGGGCCCCTAAGGGCTCCGCCCCTGGACACCGGTACACGCGAAGGGCTCCGCCCCTAAGGCGGCTGCGCGGTGGCGGTCCCCAGGGGGCTCTGTCCCCGGGAGCCCCGGGAAGTCTGCGCCCCCCGGCTTTTCCTTGGGTGTTCAGGATTCGGTCTGGTTGTCCAGCAGTGTGCGGCACTCGGCGACGTCCGCCGTCATCTGGTCCATCAGGGCTTCCAGGGAGTCGAACGTGGCCTGGCCGCGGACGTACGTCTGGAAGTCGACGGCCACGTGGAGGCCGTAGAGGTCCAGGCCGACGCGGTCGATCGCGTAGGCCTCCACCGTGCGTTCCGTGCCGTCGAACTGGGGGTTCGTGCCGACGGAGATCGCGGCCGGCATGGCCTCGTCGCCGACGTGCAGCCAGCCGGCGTAGACGCCGTCCGCCGGGATCGCGGTGTGCGGGAGGGTTTCGACGTTGGCCGTGGGGAAGCCGAGTTCCCGGCCCCGCTGGGCGCCGCGTACGACGACGCCCTCGACGCGGTGCGGACGGCCCAGGATCTCGCGGGCGCCCGCCATGTCGCCCTCGGCGACCAGCCGCCGGGTCAGGGTGGAGGAGAACGGCTCGCCGCCGCCCGCCTCGCCGCGCACGTACAGGTCGACGACCTCGACCTCGAAGTCGTACGTCTTGCCCTGCTCGGTCAGGAAGGCCACGTTCCCCGCGGCCTTGTGGCCGAAGCGGAAGTTGGGGCCCTCGACGACCGCCTTGGCGTGCAGCTTGTCGACGAGCACCTTGACGACGAAATCGGCCGGCGAGAGCTTCGAGAACTCCTTGGTGAACGGGAGCACCAGCACCGCGTCCACGCCCAGGCCGGCCATCAGTTCGGCGCGCCGGTGGTGCGGGGCGAGCAGCGGCGGGTGGCTGCCGGGGCGCACCACCTCGCTGGGGTGCGGGTCGAAGGTGACGACGACCGACGGCACGCCCAGCTCGCGGGCGCGCTCCACGGCGTGCCGGATGATCAGCTGATGCCCGCGGTGGACTCCGTCGTAGGAGCCGATGGTGACGACGCTGCGCCCCCAGTCCTGGGGGATGTCCTCCAAGCCACGCCAGCGCTGCACTGTTTAACGCTCCTTGTCGAACCTGTGTTCGTCCGTCTGGCTCCGCCTCGCACGGAGGTCTCTTCCGCGGAGGTCTCTCACGCAGGTCCAAGGGTGCCATGCCGGGAGCGGCGGCACGGTCACCGGGTGGCCGCCCCGGCCGGGAGGGCCGGGGACGTGCGGTGCGGCAGGGCGAGGCCGGCCTGCCCCGTACCGGCGCCCGCCTCCCGCGTACGGGCGCGCGGCGCGTAGCGCACCGCCGCCGCCCGGCGCGCCGGGCGTTCGTCGCGCGCCCACCGGTCGACGGCGCGGCGCATCGCGGACGGTTCCTCCTCGGCGAGTACGGCGAGGAGCTCGTCGCCGCGCGGGTGGGCGCTGTCGGCCAGGGCCTCGGTGAGGTGGTCGAGGGCGCCGTGGCGGTGGGTGTGCAGGAGGGCCTGCGCGGCCGTGGCGACGGTCGCGTGCGGGGTGGCGGGCAGCGGGCGGTCGTCCTCGAACCAGCGGGTGAGCTGCGGCTGTACGGCGACGGGGTCGGCGGTCAGCAGCCGGGCTGCGGCGTCCAGGAAGCGGGGCGGCGCGGGGCTCCCGTCGGCTCCGGGTGTCCGGTCCGTGACGATCAGACGGCGCAGCAGTTCGAACCGTTCGGCGGGCCGCAGCCGGACGGTCTCCCACAGCGCGGGGCCGAACTCCGGTGGGACGGTCCGGCCTTGGGCGTGTCGGGCGAGGAGCCGCCGGGCCAGCCGGTCGAGCACGCCCGTGTACGGGGTGGCGTCCGGCACCCGGAGCAGGGTGGCGGTGAGCAGACGGACGGCCCACCAGAGCGGGGTGCCCGGCGGGGCGGCAACGCCGTCCGCGGGCAGCAGCACCTCCAGTGCGTCGACCAACCGGCCGAGCTGGTAGGTGAGTTCGGCGGTGCCGCGGTCGCGGGCGAGGAGCAGCAGCGCTTCCACGACCGGGCCGATGCGGTGGGGCGGCACGGAGGGCGCGGGAGGGGCGGCGGGTGCGGGCGGCATGGGCGGCGCGGGGGGTGCCGCCGTCGGCCCGCACGGCGGGTCCGTCGCGCCGTACAGCTCCGCCCGGGAGACCGCCGAGTACGACGCCCCGCGAAGCACGAGGGCGTCCAGCGCGGCCTCGACGTCCAGGTGCTGGCCCTGGAGCCAGTCGCCGAGCTCCTCGTGGGCGAAGCGGTGGCCCTCGCCCCTGGGGACGAACAGGCCCTCGGCCAGTACGGCGGAGGCCCAGTCGCCCGTGTCGCCGGCCCGGCGCGGCGCGACGGCCGGGCCGGAGGGGAACAGCAGCTCGAAGGACGGCCGGTCCAGCGCGCCCTGGCCGGGGCCGAGGCAGCGCCGGGCCGCCGCGTGCACCTGGCCGGCCACCCGGGCGGCGAGCCGGCGTACGGCCGCGCCGTGCGGGCGGGAGGCGGGGGTGGTGAGGCGGGCGGCTACACGGAGACAGACGAGGTCCACGTGGGCGGAGAAGATCTCGTGCCGGTCGGGACGGCCGGCCGCCTCCGGGAGTTCCGCGCGCACCTCGGAGAGAAGGCGCAGCGTGAGCGGATGGCGGGCGTCGGCGGGGGCGAGGGCGGTCTCGGGAATGCCGTACCGGGAGCGGGCGAGGCGGGCCTCGTCCGGGGTGAGATCACCGAGGGGCACGCAGGGCGGGGCGGGGTGACCGGGGGCGGGCGGGGTCGACGGCGTACCGCCGGGCTCCGCGCCCGGCTCGTACAGCAGCGCCCGGGGGAACTGGGCCCCGAGCCGCTCCCAGTATTCGGGGCGGCACGCCAGGACCAACCGGGCACCGGTGTCGCGCAGCCACGCGGCCGTCGCCGCCGTCCACTGCGGCAACCGTTCGGCCAGGGCGTCCGGCATCTCCTCCGGCCCGTCGAGCAGCAGCAACAACGGCCGCCCGGCATCCCGCGCGACACGGACCACACGGTCCAGTCGCGCAGGGCTGAGCGCACCGGGCCACGGAGCCTCCGCCGAACCCGCCCCGGGTACGGCCGGCCCGGGCACCCCCGCCCCGGACGTGCCGCCCCCCGGTGTCGGGGTGTGTGCCGCGCGGGTCAGCGCGCGGGCTGCCGCGTCGGAGACGGAGGTGTCGGAGGCGTGCAGGTCGGTGCCGTGGAGCCAGAGGGTGGGGGCCGGTTCGGTGCTGCGGCGGGCGGCCAGGGCGGCCAGTTCCGTCGTGCGGCCGCTGCCCGGGGGGCCGGCCAGGGCCAGGACGGCGGCGGCGCCGGGTGCCGTTCCGCACGTCTCGAACGCCTCGAGGTGCCGGGCGACGCCCGCGCGCGGTACCCGCCCGGGGTGCACCAGGGGCGGATCCTCCGCCGCTCCCGTCAGCCGTGTCGCTCCGGCGAGGTTCAGGTCCGCCCCGTACGCCGGCACCGTCGCCGCGTTGCGGGCGAGGAGTGCGGTGAGCGGGCCGCCGGCGCCGGGCAGCGGCACCGCGAACCCGGTCGCCCGGTGCGCGGTGTGCAGGGCGGTGCCGAGGACGCCGAGCACGGCACCGGTCGCGGCGTCGAGCACGGGGCCGCCGGCCGCTCCCCCGCCGGGGCGCAGCGCGTCGGTGCCGGCCGTGCCGATGGCCAGTTCGAGGACGCCATCGAGGAGATGGCGGCCGTCCGACGCGGTGTACGTGGCGGTGGTCGTGCCGAGGACGCGTGCCTCGCGCCAGCCGCCGGCGGCGATCCGG
This sequence comes from Streptomyces sp. NBC_00670, assembly GCF_036226765.1. Taxonomy (NCBI): domain Bacteria; kingdom Bacillati; phylum Actinomycetota; class Actinomycetes; order Kitasatosporales; family Streptomycetaceae; genus Streptomyces; species Streptomyces sp. NBC_00670. The sequence goes on along the minus strand of NZ_CP109017.1, from coordinate 5,479,986 downwards.
ACGTACGCGCCCCGGCCGATCCCTCTGCGGGCGGCGACCGGCAGCGGGCGCGGGCCCGGCCCCACCGTGCGCACGAGGGCGAGGCCGAGCCGCGGCAACCGGATGATCGCCTCGCCGGTGACCTCCCGCTCGGCCCCGGCGGTCCGGAGGAAGAGGGCGGTGAGGCCGTCGACCGCCTCGTGGCTGGTGACGAGCGTGCCCTCCTGGTCCACGGCGAAGCCGGTACCGCGCGGCCGTCCGGCCGGGTCGAAGATCTGTACGAGGATGTCCGCGGAGGGCGCCGGGTCCTCGACCCCCTCGAGGGCGCCGTCCCGTCCCGCCATGTTCGTCGTACCTCCCGCCGTGCGTTCGTCCTCGACGGTAGGCGGGCGGCGATCGGCGGAACAGGGTTCAGGGCGAACGCGCCCCCTTCCACTCCCCCGGTTCACTCCGAGCGCCCGCCCAAAGGGGTGACGGATCGCGCACGGACGGATACACCTTGGTGAGGGGGGAACAGAGGGGGACCGTGGAGCGGCGATCAGGACGTACGACCGCGTGATCGCCGCTCCACGGGCGAGCCGCACGAGGGGCGAACCGCGGAACCGGCGAACCGCGCGACCGGCGAAGCGAGCGCCGCGCCCGCCCCACCGCCACCCGCCGCCGCACCCGCACCCGCACCCGCACCCGCACCCGCACCCGCACCCGCACCCGCCTCAGCCGAACACCGCCAGGCTCTTCGCCTTCCCCTTCTGCTCCTCCACCAGCGCCACGAAGCGGCCCGCCTGGTCGAAGACCGCCACGGGGCCGCGGCCCGCGTACGCGTCGGGCATCTCCAGGCGGACGCCGTTGAGCACCAGCCGGGTGCGGCGCTCGTCCAGGTCCCAGCGGGGGAAGGCGGCCGCGGCCGCGTCGGCCACCGGCATCACGGTCAGCTCCTGCTGGAGCCGGTCCAGCGTGTGGGCCGCGTCGATCCGGTACGGCCCCACGCGGGTCCGGCGCAGCGCGGTGAGGTGGCCGCCGACGCCGAGACCGGCGCCGAGGTCGCGGGCGAGCGCCCGGATGTAGGTACCGGAGGAGCAGACGACGGACACCACCAGGTCGAGCACCGGCGTGCCGTTCTCGGCGACCGCGTCCCGTACGTCGTGCACGGCGAAGGAGGAGACCGTCACCGGGCGGGCCGGGATGTCGAACTCCTCGCCCTCGCGGGCCCGCTTGTAGGACCGCACGCCGTTGATCTTGATAGCGCTGACCTTGGACGGGACCTGCATGATGTCACCGGTCAGCTCGGCGACGCCGCGGTCGATGGCGTCGCGGGCGATACCGGAGGCGTCCGCGGACGACGTGATTTCGCCCTCGGCGTCGTCGGTGAGGGTGCTCTGGCCGAGCCGGATCGTGCCGAGGTACTCCTTCTCGGTCAGCGCGAGGTGACCGAGGAGCTTGGTGGCCCGCTCGACGCCGAGCACGAGCACGCCCGTCGCCATGGGGTCGAGGGTGCCGGCGTGGCCGACGCGGCGGGTCCTGGCGATGCCGCGCATCTTGGCGACCACGTCGTGCGAAGTGAAGCCCGACGGCTTGTCGACGATGACGAGGCCGTCGGGCGTGGTGTGCTGCTGGGTCATTCGGTGCTGTCGTCCGTCTCGTCGGTGTCCTCGGAGCCGGGCTTGCGGTAGGGGTCGGCCTCGCCGGCGTACTGGGCGCCGGTGGCCGACTCGCGCACCTTCTCGTCGGAGGCGCGTGCCTTGTCGAGGAGGTCCTCGATGGTCCGGGCGGTGTCGGGGAGGGCGTCCGCGACGAACGCCAGGGTCGGCGTGAACTTCACGCCGGCCGCCTTGCCGACCTCGGAGCGCAGGATGCCCTTGGCGCTCTCCAGGCCCGCCGCGGCGGCCTTGCGCTCCTCGTCGTCGCCGTACACCGTGTAGAAGACGGTCGCCTCCCGCAGGTCCCCGGTGACCCGGGTGTCCGTGATGGTGACGTGCGAACCGAGCCGCGGGTCCTTGATCCCGCGCTGCAGCTTCTGGGCCACCACCTCTCGGATGAGGTCCGCCAGCCTTTTCGCCCGCGCGTTGTCGGCCACTGGTCCGTCTCCCGTTCTTCGTGTTTCTTCGTTGTTCTTGTGCGAGTGAACCGTGTTGTTGTGCGAGTGAACGCGGATGACCGGTTCAGTCGTGATCCGGTTCGGTCGCGATCCGGTTCATTCGCGATCCGGTTCGGTCGTCGTCCGGTTCAGTCGTCTTCCTCGCCGTGGTAGCGCCGGCGCACGGAGAGCAGTTCCACTTCGGGACGGCCGGCGACCAGGCGTTCGCACCGGTCGAGCACGTCGGTGAGGTGGGCGGCGTCCCCGGAGACGACCGCGAGGCCGATGCCGGCTCTGCGGTGCAGGTCGAGGTGGTCGACCTCGGCGGCGCTGACGGCGTATTTGCGCTGGAGTTCGGCCACGATGGGGCGGACGACGGAGCGCTTCTCCTTGAGCGAGTGGACGTCGCCGAGGAGGAGGTCGAAGGACAGGGTCCCCACGTACATGTGTGCTGCCGGATGACCCGCCGGTGCGGGATCGGGGGGTCGGCCTGTGGTCGGCCGGACCCCAGCACGGTACCTGTCCTGGCCGGGGACGGCCTGCGTTTTTTCGCCCCCGCCGCCCCTGCCCTTCCCGTCCCCCAGGGGCTGTGCCCCTTCGACCCCCTTGAGCGCCTGAGAGCTCGGGGGGTGGGTTCGCGGGCGGGTGCGGGCGCGTCGTGGCTTGTCGCGCAGTTCCTCGCGCCCCTCACGGGGCACGGTGGTCTGCCGCGCTCTGCGGCGGAGCCGCTGGGCGGCACAGCCCCGCGCCCCTGGGAAAGGGGCGCGGGGACTGGGGATGCCGCCGGGCGCTTACGCGCGCGGCTTCTCGCGCATCTCGTACGTCGCGATGACGTCGTCGACCTTGATGTCGTTGTAGTTTCCGAGGTTGATACCGCCCTCGAACCCTTCGCGAATCTCGGTGACGTCGTCCTTGAAGCGGCGCAGACCGGAGATGTTGAGGTTCTCCGCGATGACCTTGCCGTCGCGGAGGAGGCGCGCCTTGGTGTTGCGCTTGACCTCTCCGGAGCGGACCAGGACACCGGCGATGTTGCCCAGCTTGGACGACTTGAAGACCTCGCGGATCTCCGCCGTGCCGAGCTCGACCTCCTCGTACTCCGGCTTCAGCATGCCCTTCAGGGCCGCCTCGACCTCTTCGATCGCCTGGTAGATGACCGAGTAGTACCGGACGTCCACGCCCTCGCGCTCCGCCATCTGGGCGGCACGGCCGGCCGCCCGGACGTTGAAGCCGATGACGATGGCGTCGGAGCCGGTCGCCAGGTCGATGTCCGACTCGGTGACCGCACCCACACCGCGGTGCAGGACGCGGATGTCGACCTCTTCGCCGACGTCGAGCTGGAGCAGCGAGGACTCGAGAGCCTCCACCGAACCGGACGCGTCGCCCTTGATGATGAGGTTGAGTTCCTGCACCAGGCCGGCCTTGAGGGCCTCGTCCAGGTTCTCCAGGGAGAACCGGACGCCACGGCGGGCGAAGTTGGCGTTGCGCTCGCGCGCCGCGCGCTTCTCGGCGATCTGCCGGGCCGTGCGGTCCTCGTCGACGACGAGGAAGTTGTCGCCGGCGCCCGGGACGTTGGTGAGACCGAGGACGAGGACCGGGGTCGAGGGACCCGCCTCCTCCACGTTCTCGCCCTTGTCGTCGAGCATCGCCCGGACACGGCCGTACGCGTCGCCGACCACCATGGTGTCGCCGACCCGCAGGGTGCCGCGCTGGACCAGGACGGTCGCGACGGCGCCGCGGCCACGGTCCAGGTGGGACTCGATCGCGATGCCCTGTGCGTCCTGCTCCGGGTTGGCCCGCAGGTCGAGCGAGGCGTCCGCGGTGAGGACCACGGCCTCCAGCAGGCTCTCGATGTTGAGGCCCTGCTTGGCGGAGATGTCGACGAACATGGTGTCGCCGCCGTACTCCTCGGCCACCAGCCCGTACTCGGTGAGCTGACCGCGCACCTTGGTCGGGTCGGCACCCTCGACGTCGATCTTGTTGACCGCGACGACGATCGGGACGTCGGCCGCCTTCGCGTGGTTGAGCGCCTCGACCGTCTGCGGCATGACGCCGTCGTTGGCCGCGACGACCAGGATCGCGATGTCGGTCGACTTCGCACCACGGGCACGCATGGCGGTGAACGCCTCGTGACCCGGGGTGTCGATGAAGGTGATCCGGCGCTCTTCGTCGTTGACCTCGGTGGTGACCTGGTACGCACCGATGTGCTGCGTGATACCGCCGGCCTCGCCCGCGACGACGTTCGTCTTGCGGATGGTGTCCAGCAGTCGGGTCTTACCGTGGTCGACGTGACCCATGACGGTCACGACCGGCGGACGCGCGACGAGCGCTTCCTCGCCGCCCTCGTCCTCGCCGAACTCGATGTCGAAGGACTCGAGCAGCTCGCGGTCCTCCTCCTCCGGGCTGACGATCTCGACGACGTAGTTCATCTCGCCGGCGAGCAGCTGGAGGGTCTCGTCGGAGACGGACTGCGTGGCGGTGACCATCTCGCCGAGGTTCATCATCACGGCGACGAGCGACGCCGGGTTGGCGTTGATCTTCTCCGCGAAGTCGGTGAGCGACGCACCGCGCGACAGGCGGACGGTCTGTCCGTTGCCGCGAGGCAGCATCACGCCGCCGACCGACGGGGCCTGCATGGCCTCGTACTCCTGGCGCCTCTGCCGCTTCGACTTGCGACCACGACGCGCGGGACCGCCGGGACGGCCGAAGGCGCCCTGCGTGCCACCACGACCGCCGGGACCACCCGGACGACCGCCGAAGCCGGGACGGCCGCCGCCACCACCGGGACGACCGGCGAAGCCACCGCCGCCACCGCCGGGACCACCCGGACGACCGGCGAAACCGCCGCCGCCACCGGGACGGCCGGCGAAGCCGCCGCCACCCGGACGACCGCCGCCGCCACCGGGGCGACCGCCGCCGCCGGGACCGCGGCCACCGCCGCCGGGACGCGGGCCGGCAGCCGGACGCTGCGGCATCATGCCCGGGTTGGGACGGGGACCGCCGGGGCCACCACCGGGACGGGGACCGCCGCCCTGCGGACGGGGCATGTTGCCCGGGCTCGGACGGGAGCCGCCCGGAGCCTGCGGACGGGGACCGCCCTGGCCGCCGGGGGCCTGCGGACGCGGACCAGCACCGGGCGCACCCGGACCGCCGGGACGGGGACCGCCCTGCGGACGGGGCGCCGGGCGCCCCATGCCGGTGGAACCGCCGGAGGTGAACGGGTTGTTGCCGGGGCGCGGACCGGCCGCGCGACCGCCCGGACGCGGCGCGGCGCCGCCGGGGCGCTGGCCCTGGCCGGCCGGACGGCCCTGGCCCTGACCGGGCGCGGCCGGGCGGGAGCCGGGCTTGGGCGCGGGACGGGAGCCGGGGCGGGGCCCGGCGGGGGCCGACGGCGGAGCCTGGAACTCCGGGGTCGTGGGGGCTGCCGGGGCCGGACGCGGCGCGGGCGCCGGGGCCGGCTTCGGGCCGGGCGTCGGACGCGGGCCGGGGGCCGGCGTCGGCGCCGAGGGGGCCGCGGGGCGCTCGGCCGCGGGCGGCCTGGGCGCCGCCGGCTTCGGGGCAGCCGGACGGTCCCCCACCGGCCTGGGGCCGGGGGAGGTGCCCCCCGCCTGCGCCGGGGACGGCGCGGCGGGCCTGGGGGCGGCCTTCCGGGGAGCGGGGCGGGCGCCGGACTTGCCGTTGCCACCGCCCTGCTGGAAGGCGTCTGTCAGTTTGCGTACTACGGGCGCCTCGATCGTCGAGGACGCCGATCGGACGAATTCACCGAGTTCCTGGAGCTTGGCCATGACGACCTTGCTCTCCACGCCGAACTCCTTGGCGAGTTCGTAGACCCGGACCTTAGCCACTTCGCTCCTTTGAGGTCCGGGTTGCGTCCGGACCGTCGCTAGTTCATGGGCGTACTCATCGCGTACTCATCGAGTGCTCATCGCAATCTCGACCTGCTTTCGACTCGCGAGGTACCTGGCCGTACGGGGTTCCGTACGGCGCGTCTTACCGTGTTGCCTGCGTTGCCTGCTCAGCAACTGTCCGTCTGCTCGACGTATCGGCGCAACGCCTTTGTGTCGAGCGGCCCCGGGACGCGCAACGCCCGCGGGAGGGCCCGGCGGCGGACCGCCAGATCGAGACAGGCCGGTGCGGGGTGCACGTATGCGCCCCGGCCGGGCAGCGTACCGCGCGGATCGGGGACGCAGGCGTCCTCGACCGCCACGGTGCGCAGCAGTTCGATCTTGGCCGCTCGCTCCCGGCACCCCACACAGGTGCGCTCAGGGCATGCGCGGACGTGCGTCCGGCCAGACACTACGAAGTCTACCTCCCCGCGGCGACCTCACCCCTTTGGGGCAAGAATCGAACACTTGCCGCGTTGCAACGTGACGTGATCTAAGCGGCGGGGGGCCGGGATCTATTCCCGGCCCGCTGTCGCACGGTCGCCCACCAGGGCTGGGTCCCATACCCCCGGGTTCACCCGCGCCGGCGGCCGTGAGGAGTTTGGGGGCTCAGTCCCGGGGGTCGGAAGCCGGTTCCGTGTCGGGGCGGATGTCGATCCGCCACCCCGTGAGCCGCGCCGCCAGCCTCGCGTTCTGCCCCTCCTTGCCGATGGCCAGCGACAGTTGGTAGTCCGGCACGGTCACCCGCGCGGAGCGCGCCGCGAGGTCGACCACGTCGACCTTGGACACCCGCGCCGGCGACAACGCGTTGGCCACCATCTCCGCCGGGTCGTCCGACCAGTCGACGATGTCGATCTTCTCGCCGTTCAGCTCGCCCATCACGTTCCGCACCCGGCCGCCCATCGGCCCGATGCACGCGCCCTTGGCGTTGAGACCCGAACGGGTGGACCGCACCGCGATCTTCGTACGGTGACCGGCCTCACGGGCGATCGCCGCGATCTCGACCGAGCCGTCGGCGATCTCCGGCACCTCGAGGGCGAACAGCTTCTTCACCAGGTTGGGGTGCGTACGGGACAGCGTCACCGACGGCCCCCGCACCCCCTTGGCCACCCGGACGACGTACGAGCGCAGCCGCATGCCGTGCTGGTAGCTCTCCCCCGGCACCTGCTCCTGCACCGGCAGGATGGCCTCCAGCCGGCCGATGTCGACGAGCACGTTCTTCGGGTCGCGGCCCTGCTGCACCACGCCCGTCACGATGTCGCCCTCGCGCCCGGCGTACTCCCCGAGCGTGGCGTCGTCCTCGGCGTCGCGCAGCCGCTGGAGGATCACCTGCTTGGCGGTGGTCGCGGCGATACGGCCGAACCCGGACGGGGTGTCGTCGAACTCGCGGGCCTCCTGGCCCTCCTCGAGGTCCTCGGGGTCCTCCTTCGCCCACACGGTCACATGACCGCTGTCCCGGTTGAGCTCCACGCGCGCGTGGCGGCGGCTCCCGTCGGTGCGGTGGTAGGCGATGAGGAGGGCCGACTCGATCGCCTCGACCAGCAGGTCGAAGGAGATCTCCTTCTCCCGCACCAGGCCCCGCAGGGCACTCATGTCGATGTCCATGGCTACGCCTCCTCCTCGTTCTCAGCGTTCACAGCGTTCTCGGCGTCGTCGTTCTTGTTCTTGCGGTTGAACTCCACCTGGACCCGCGCCCTGGCCACGTCCGGGAAGGCGAGTCTGCGGGTGGTGGCCTTGCGCCCCTTCACCCCGGGGACCTCGAGGTCCAGGCCCTCCTCGTCGACCCGGAGGATGCGGGCCACCAGCTCGCCGCCCTCCGTCAGCTGGAAGCGGACAAGGCGGCCCGCGGCACGCACGTAGTGCCGGTGCTCGGTGAGGGCGCGCTCCGCGCCCGGGGTGCCGACCTCGAGGGTGTACTCCCCCGCCCCCATCGCGTCGGTCTCGTCCAGCTTCGCCGAGAGCGCGCGGCTCACGTCGGCGACCCGGTCCAGGTCCGCGCCGGTGTCGGAATCCACCACGACGCGCAGCACACGCCTGCGGCCCACGGTCTCCACGTCGATCTCCTCGAGATCGAGGCCCTGGGAGGTCACGAGCGGTTCCAGAAGTTCTCGCAGCCTCTCGCTCTGGGTGGTGCTCATCCGGGTGACTCCTCGGCCGCGTGTGCTGTTGTGGAAGGGCGTGTGTCAGGGCAAAGCGTATCCGGTTCCGGAGGGTGTTGCCGTCCACCTGCGCCGCCCGCCCGGCAGACACCCCGCGCCGTCCCGGGACGGTGCGACGGGCCCCGGCGCACGGGCGGCGCAACCGGTGGCGCGGGGCCTCATACCACCGGGTACGGTGATCGCGGGCAGGGCCCGCCCGTTCGGCGGGCGGACGCCTGTTCGCTCCCCCGCTCGTACCGTGCCGTACGAGTTCGTACGAGGCCACCGAGGACGTCTGCCGTGCCGTTCCCCCTGCCGTCGCGCGCCGCCCCGGGGCCGCGCCGAAGGACTCTGCTCGCCTCGGCCGCGGGTGCCGTGCTGCTCGTGGGGTGTTCCGGCGACCCCGACGGCTCCGGCTCCGCGGGGAGCGGGGCGTCGGCCGCGGACCGGGCACGCGCGCGTGCCGCCCGCGACAGCGAACGGCTCGCGGAGCGGTACGACGCGGTGGGCGCGGCGCATCCGGCGCTGGCGGAGCGGCTGCGTCCGCTGCGGGCCGAGGTGGCCCGGCACGCCAAGGCGTTCGGGGGCGGGGTGGCGGCGTCCGCGTCCTCCTCGGCCTCCGCCCGCGCGTCTGATCCGGCTTCCGCCCGCGCCTCTGCTACGGCTTCCGCCCCGCGGTCCGCGTTCGATTCGCCGTCCTCGTCGGCCGCCGCCGGGGACGGCGTGCCCGCCGACCCCGCCGCCGCGCTGGCCGGGCTCGCCGCCGCCGAGCGGAAGCTGGCCGACCGGCGGCTCGCGGCCCTCGCCGGGCTCCCCGGCGAGACGGCCCGGCTGCTGGCGTCCGTGGCGGCGGCCGGCGCGGCCCACGCGTATCTGCTGACGAAGGCGAAGTCGAAGACGGAGACGGAGACGAAGACGACGGATCCGGGAACGAGGGGGAACGGATGAGCGTGCGCAGCGGGAGGACGCCGACGCCGTCGGCCGGGCACGGGCACGCGGCGGAAACCGGGGAGCTCGAGGCGCTGCAGGCGGCCCTCGGCGCCGAGCACGCCGCGGTCTACGGGTACGGGGTGGTCGGCGGCCGCATCGGGCACGACCGGCGCACCGAGGCACAGGAGGCGTACGACGCGCACCGGGCGCGCCGGGACCGGCTCGTGCGCGCCGTGCGCGACCTCGGCGCCACCCCGCGCGCCGCGGCCGCCGCGTACACGCTCCCCTTCGCCGTACCGGACTCCGCCGCCGCCGTCCGGCTCGCCGCCGAACTGGAGCGACGGATCGCGGGGGTCTACTCCGACCTCGTACGGGCCGCGACGGGCGAGCGGCGCGGGGACGCCGCCGAGGCGCTGCGCGAGGCCGCGGTACGGGCGGTGCGCTGGAGCGGGGAGAGCGTAGCCTTCCCTGGTCTCGCCGAACGTGCGGCGGCCGGTCCGGCCGCCTCGGCGACACCGCAGCATTAGGCGATCCGGAAGGGAACTACGCGCGCATGGCTTTCGAACCGCCGCCGCGGCTGGTGCGGGCGCTCGCCGAGACCCGTCGGGACGGGACCGACGCCTGGCTCCGCGCGCTTCCCGAACTGCTTCGGCAGGCCGTCGCTCTACGCGGGTTGACCGTGGAGCGGGTGCACCGGCCCAGTGGCCGCAGCGGTCTGATCGTGCTGGTGCGGCGGGCCGACGGCAGCCCCGCGGTGCTCAAGCTCGCGCCGGCCGCCGCGCGGCCCGGCGGTGAGCGGGCCGCGCTGACGCGGTGGGACGGGTTCGGGGCGGTGCGGCTGCTCGACGCGGACGACGCGCCGGACGACGCCGGCGACTCGGACGACGGTGGCGTCCTGTTGTTGGAGCGGCTGCATCCCGAGATGTCCGTGCGGTCCTTGCCGGAGGCGAAGGCGCTGCTGGAGGCCGCCGGGACGCTGCGACGGCTGTGGGTCGAGCCGCCGGCCGGGCACGCGTTCGAGACGGTGGCCGGGCGGACGGGGCGGCAGGCGGAGGCGATGCGGGCGGGGGCCGAGGCGGACGAGGAGGTGCGGCCGCTGGTGGACGCCGCGCTCGCCGTGCGCGAGGAACTGCTCGCGTCGGCGCCCGAGGGGCGGTTGCTGCACGGGACGTTCCGGCAGAGCAAGGTGCTGGCCGGGGAGCGGATGCCGTGGCTGGCGGTAGGGCCGGATCCGGTGGTGGGTGAGTGTGCGTTCGATCTGGCGCGGTTGGTGCGGGATCGGGTGGAGGATCTGGTGGCGGCGCCGTCGGGGGCGGCGACGACGCGGCGGCGGGTGAAGCGGTTGGCGGAGTCGTTGGATCTTGATCGCGAGCGGGTGCGGGGGTGGACGTTGTTCCGGGCGGTGGAGTCCGGTGTGCGGGCGCGTCGCGTGGGGCGCCCGCGCGACGCGGAGGTGTTGCTGGAGTTCGCGGGGTGGTTGTGACGGGTGGTGCGGCCGGATTTTTTTCGCCCCCGCCGCCCCTACCCTTCCCGTCCCCGGGGGCAAGCCCCCGGACCCCCAAAAGATGCGCAGTTCCCCGCGCCCCTAAAAGGGGCGCGGGGAACTGCGCGAGAAGACCCCACCCACCCGCACGTCCGGGGTCCAAGGGGCGGAGCCCCTTGAAGGGACGGGACGGGTAGGGGCGGCGGGGGCGGAGAAAAGCCTGCGAATCCTCACGCGGACAGGCGGGCGATTGCCTCTTCCACCGTCAGTTCCTCGCGTTCGCCCGTGCGGCGGTCCTTGAGTTCGACCACGCCCTCCGCCGCGCGCCGCCCGGCGACCAGGATCTGGGGGACGCCGATCAGCTCCGCGTCCGTGAACTTGACGCCCGGCGAGACCCCGGCCCGCTCGTCCACCAGCACGCGCACCCCCGCGGCCCCCAGTTTCTCGGCCACGTCGAGCGCCAGCTCCGTCTGCAGCGCCTTGCCCGCCGCCACCACGTGCACGTCCGCCGGGGCGATCTCCGCCGGCCAGTACAGCCCCTGCTCGTCCGCGTGCTGCTCGGCCAGCGCCGCGACCGCGCGCGAGACGCCGATGCCGTAGGACCCCATCGTCACCCGCACCGGCTTGCCGTTCTGGCCCAGCACGTCGAGCTGGAACGTGTCCGCGTACTTGCGGCCCAGCTGGAAGATGTGGCCGATCTCGATGGCGCGGTCGAGCTTCAGCCCGGCACCGCACTTCGGGCAGGGGTCGCCCTCCTGGACGACGACCACGTCGAGGTACTGGTCGACCTCGAAGTCCCGCCCGCAGACGACGTTCTTCGCGTGCGTGTCCTGCTTGTTGGCGCCGGTGATCCACGACGTGCCCGGCGCGACGCGCGGGTCGGCGAGGTAGCGCACCTTCTCCAGGCCCTGCGGGCCGACGTATCCGCGCACGAGGTCGGGGCGGCCCTCGAAGTCCTCGGCGGTGACCAGCTCCACGACGGCCGGCGCCAGGTGTTCGCCGAGCTTGCCGAGGTCCACCTCGCGGTCGCCGGGCACGCCGACGGCGACGATCTCGCCGTCCACCTTCACCAGCAGGTTCTTCAGCGTGGCGGCGGCCGGGACGCCCAGCAGCTCGGCGAGGCTCTCGATGGTCGGCGTGTCGGGGGTGTCCAGCTCCTCGACGGCCGGGTGCTCCGCGCCCTCGACCGGCGTCAGCGCGAACGTGACGGCCTCGGTGTTGGCGGCGTAGTCGCAGTTCGGGCAGTCCACGAAGGTGTCCTCGCCGGCCGCGGCCGGAGCCAGGAACTCCTCGGACGCGGAACCGCCCATCGCGCCGGAGACGGCGGAGACGATCCGGTAGTCCAGACCGAGCCGCGCGAAGATCTTCTGGTACGCCTCGCGGTGCAGCCGGTAGGACTCGGCGAGCCCCTCGTCGGTGGTGTCGAAGGAGTACGAGTCCTTCATCTGGAACTCGCGGCCGCGCAGCACGCCGGACCGGGGACGCGCCTCGTCCCGGTACTTCGTCTGGATCTGGTAGAGCATCACCGGCAGGTCCTTGTACGACGAGACCTGGTCCTTGACCACGAGGGTGAAGATCTCCTCGTGCGTCGGGCCGAGCAGGTACTCGCCGCCCTTGCGGTCCTTGAGGCGGAACAGCAGGTCGCCGTACTCCTCCCAGCGCGCGGAGGCCTCGTACGGCTCCTTGGGCAGCAGGGCCGGGAGCAGCACCTCCTGCGCGCCGATGGCGTCCATCTCCTCGCGCACCACGCGGGAGACGTTGTCGAGGACCTTCTTGCCGAGCGGCAGCCAGGTCCAGATGCCGGCCGAGTTGCGGCGGACGTAGCCGGCGCGGACGAGGAGCTTATGGCTGAGCGTCTCCGCGTCCGCCGGGTCGTCACGCAGTGTCTTGACCAACAAACGTGACATGCGCTGGACCTGGGCCATGGTTCTCGACTCCTGCTACGTAAGGGTGATGGCCACGAGGTTAGCCGGGAGGCCTGTGCGGGCGGTAATCGATAAGCGGGCGGGGCGTCGGGAAACCGGTGCGCGCTACCGGCGGCGCAGCGGCAGGGGGGCGCCCATCACGGCGTACGGCTTCGGGGCGCTGGGGAACAGGACGCGGCGGGCCAGGTCCTCGTATCCCAGCGAGCGGTACAGACCGCGGGCGGGGCTGTCCACGTCGATCGCCGAGAGGATCGAACGGGGCTGCTCCGCACTGTCGGTGATCGTGGTGATGAGCCGGCGTCCGATCCCCCGGTTCTGGTGGTCGGGGTGCACGTGCAGCTCGGTGATGACGAAGGAGTCGTCGAGCCAGCCGGTGTTGCCCTCGCGGTGCAGATACGGCTCGACGACCGTGGACCACCAGTGGGCGCGGTCGTTGGGCATGCCGTAGACGAAGCCGACGAGCCGGCCGCGGACGGTGGCGCCGAGGGCGCGGGCTCCGGGGCCGGTCATGTGCCGCAGCACGATCTGCCGGCGTACGGCGATCTCGTCGGGGTCCAGCCCGAACGCGACGGCCTGGACGGCGAGGGCCTCGTCCACGCGGGCGGCGAGGTCCAGCGGGCCGATGACGACGTCGTCGGGGCGGCGGTGGCCCTGACCGGGAAAGCGGAGCATGCCCCGGAGCGTACCGGGCGGCTCCCTTCGGGGGCCGGGGGGACTGGGGGTGCTGCCCTCAGAACAGCACGCTCATGAACTCGCCGACCTCTTCGAACCCCACCCTCCGGTACGTCGCCCTCGCCGCCGTGTTGAAGTCGTTGACGTAGAGGCTGGCTATGGGGGCGACGTCGGCGAGGGCGTAGCGGAGGACCGCGGCCATGCCGGGGGCGGCGAGGCCCCGGCCGCGGTATTCGGGGGCGACCCAGACGCCCTGGATCTGGCAGGCCTGGGGGGTCGCGGCGCCGATCTCGGCCTTGAAGACGACCTTGCCGTCCTGGTCGAGGCGGGCGAAGGAGCGGCCGGAGCCGACGAGTTCGGCGACCCGGGCCTGGTAGAGCAGTCCGCCGTCGCCGGCCAGCGGGGAGACGCCGACCTCCTCGGTGAACATCGCCACGCACGCCGGGAGAATCGTTTCCATCTCGTCCTTGCGGATGCGGCGGACGTACGGGTCGGGCGTGACGTCGGCGGGGAGCCGGTCGGTGACCATGAGGGGCTGGTGGGCGCGGACCTCGCGGGCGGGGCCCCAGCTGGGCTCCAGCAGCCGCCAGAGCTGGGCGGTGGCCTCGGCGGGGCCGACGACGGAGGAGCAGCGGCGGCCGGTGCGGCGGGCCCGGTCGGCGAAGGCACGGACGGCCCGGGGGGTGGCGCACAGGGGCACCAGGTTGGCGCCGGCGTAGCAGAGGGACGTGAGCATGCCGTCCTCGTACCAGCCCCACATCTCGCCGCCGAGCCGCCAGGGGTCGAGCCCGGCGACGTGCACGCGGGACGTGACGAAGGCGTTCGCGACCGGCTCGCGGTCGAGGACGGCGAGCGCGGCGTCCAGGTCGTTCGGTTCGAGGACGCGGGTGGTCGTCTGCGTCAACACGTGCGGATGCCTCACCCTTGGATCTACTGATTTTCGCACTGTACCTGGCGGGCATGTGCGACGCCGCCCGGTGGTGGCTGCCCCCGGGCGGCGTGCGGTGAACCTCGGTGGTGCCGGTCAGCCGGCGACGGTGACGGACGGCTCGCCGGAGGCGGTGCCGGCGGACTCCATCTGCTCGGCCAGCTTCATGGCCTCGTCGATGAGGGTCTCGACGATCTTGGACTCGGGGACGGTCTTGATGACCTCGCCCTTGACGAAGATCTGCCCCTTGCCGTTGCCGGAGGCCACCCCCAGGTCGGCCTCGCGGGCCTCGCCGGGCCCGTTGACGACGCAGCCCATGACCGCGACGCGCAGCGGGACCTCCATGCCCTCCAGGCCCGCCGTGACCTCCTCGGCCAGCTTGTAGACGTCCACCTGCGCCCGCCCGCAGGAGGGGCAGGAGACGATCTCCAGGCCGCGCTCCTTCAGGCCGAGGGACTCCAGGATCTGCAGTCCGACCTTGACCTCCTCGGCGGGCGGGGCCGAGAGGGAGACGCGGATGGTGTCGCCGATGCCCTGGGAGAGCAGCGCGCCGAAGGCGACGGCCGACTTGATGGTGCCCTGGAAGGCGGGGCCGGCCTCGGTGACGCCGAGGTGGAGCGGGTACTCGCAGGCCTCGGCGAGCTGCCGGTAGGCCTCGATCATCACGACCGGGTCGTTGTGCTTGACCGAGATCTTGATGTCCCGGAAGTCGTGCTCCTCGAAGAGGGACGCCTCCCACAGCGCCGACTCCACGAGAGCCTCCGGGGTCGCCTTGCCGTACTTCTGGAGCAGCCGGCGGTCCAGGGAGCCCGCGTTGACGCCGATGCGGATCGGCGTGCCGTGGTCCTTGGCCGCCTTGGCGATCTCCTTGACCTTGTCGTCGAACTGCTTGATGTTGCCCGGGTTGACGCGGACGGCCGCGCAGCCGGCCTCGATGGCGGCGAAGACGTACTTGGGCTGGAAGTGGATGTCCGCGATGACCGGGATCTGCGACTTGCGCGCGATGGTCGCCAGCGCGTCGGCGTCGTCCTGCGTGGGACAGGCGACGCGGACGATCTGGCAGCCGGAGGCGGTCAGCTCCGCGATCTGCTGG
The DNA here is from genome assembly GCF_036226765.1 of Streptomyces sp. NBC_00670. NCBI lineage: Bacteria > Bacillati > Actinomycetota > Actinomycetes > Kitasatosporales > Streptomycetaceae > Streptomyces > Streptomyces sp. NBC_00670. The sequence goes on along the minus strand of NZ_CP109017.1, from coordinate 5,464,883 downwards.
AGCGTGGCGCCGATGTCGGAGGTCCGGGTCGTCGTCATCGACTGCACGGAGACGGGTGCGTCCCCGCCGACCGGCACGGTTCCGACCTGGATCTGCCGGCTCTTGCGGCGTTCGGCGAGTTTGGTCGGAACGGACGGCATGCCGAGAGAAATCGCAGTCATCTGCTGTGCAACCCCAAGTCGTGGATCACCAAGGTGCGGATCCGCGTCGGGGCGGGGCCGGTCCTGTGCCGGGCCGGTCACATCCGATCCGGTCCGGTCCGGTCCGGTCCCGGAGCGACGGGATCCAGACCCCGAGATTACGGCACCGCCGGGCGCGTCAGCACATCACGGTCCGTAAACCAACCCTTCGGATGGTGGCCGGGCACCCACGGCGCCCGGCCACCGCCAACGGGAGGTGTCTAGGAGATTTTCACCGGGTTGACGACGTCCGCGACGAGCACCAGCGCGGTGAAGCAGAGGAAGATCCCCGCCACCACGTACGCCACCGGCATCAGCTTGGCCACGTCGAACGGGCCCGGGTCGGGGCGGCGCAGCACCCGCGCCAGATTGCGGCGCAGCGACTCCCACAGGGCGCCCGCGATGTGCCCGCCGTCGAGCGGGAGCAGCGGGAGCATGTTGAACAGGAACAGCGAGAGGTTGAACCCGGCCACGAGCAGCAGCATCATCGCGATCTGCTGGGAGGGCGGGATGTCCAGGGTGAACACCTCGCCGCCGACCCGGGCGGCGCCGACGACGCCCATCGGGGAGTCCGCCTCGCGCGGTCCGTCGCCGAAGGCGGCGTCCCACAGGGCCGGGATCTTGCCGGGCAGCGCGACCAGCGACTCGACGCCGTTCTCCATCATGTCGCCCATGCGCGCGAAGGACTGGCCGAACGACTGCTTGACGATGCCGGTGGCGGGGGTGAAGCCGAGGAAGCCGGCGTACACGTACTCGCCCTGGACGTAGCCGCCGTCCCCGTCGGTCTTGCTGACCTGGTTCCTTATCAGGTGCGCGTGCAGATCGATCTGCTGTCCCTCGCGCTCGACGGTGATCGTGACGTCCTTGGCGGGGTTGTCCCGGATGTCGTTCTGGAGGACCGACCAGTCCTTGATCTCGGTGCCGTTGAACCCAACGATCTTGTCGCCGGGCCGGAGTCCGGCCGCCTTGGCGGGGGCGTCGGGGTCGTCCTTGGCGCACTTGGTGCGGTTCTCGCTCTGCTGGATGACGCAGTCGGAGACCTTGCTGACGGTGGTGGTCTGGTCCTGGACGCCGAAGGTCATCATCACGCCGAGGAACACCGCGACCGCGAGGATCAGGTTCATGAAGGGGCCCGCGAACATCACGATGACGCGCTTCCACGGGGCCCGGGTGTAGAACAGCCGCTTCTCGTCGCCGGGCTGCAGTTCCTCGAAGGACTGTTCGCGGGCGTCCTCGATCATGCCCCGCCACGGGGAGGTGGAGCGGGCCTCGACCCGGCCGTCGGGTCCGGGCGGGAACATGCCGATCATGCGGATGTAGCCGCCGAGCGGGACGGCCTTGACGCCGTACTCGGTGTCGCCCTTCTTCCGCGACCAGATGGTCGGGCCGAAGCCGACCATGTACTGCGGGACGCGGATGCCGAACATCTTGGCCGTCGACAGGTGGCCCAGTTCGTGCCAGGCGATGGAGATCAGCAGCCCGACCGCGAAGACGACTATGCCGAGGATCATCATCAGTGTCGTCATGCACGGGCCTCCGCGGTCGCCGTCTGTGCTGTCAGTTCCCTGGCCCGGGCGCGTGCCCAGGTCTCCGCCTCGAGGACGTCCGCGACGGTCAGGGAAGTTCCCGTCCGCGGTGTGCCGTGCTCCTCGACCACCCTGATGACCGTCTCCATGATGCCGTTGAACGGCAGGGTGCCGGCGAGGAACGCGTCGACGCACTCCTCGTTCGCGGCATTGAACACCGCCGGAGCCGTGCCCGCGAGTTCACCGACGTGCCGGGCGAGCCCGACGGAGGGGAAGGCCTCGGTGTCCAGCGGGAAGAACTCCCAGGTCGAGGCCGTGCTCCAGTCGAAGGCGGGCGCGGCGTCCGGCACCCGTTCGGGCCAGCCGAGACCGACGGCGATCGGTCCCCGCATGTCGGGGGGAGTCGCCTGCGCGAGCGTGGAGCCGTCCGTGAACTCGACCATCGAGTGAACATACGACTGGGGGTGCACGACCACCTCAATCCGAGCGAAGGGAATGTCGTAGAGGAGGTGCGCCTCGATCACCTCCAGCCCCTTGTTGACGAGCGTCGCCGAGTTGACGGTGATGACCGGGCCCATCGCCCAGGTGGGGTGCGCCAGCGCCTCGGCCGGGGTGACGTCCGCCAGCTCCGCCTTCGTACGGCCGCGGAAGGGGCCCCCGGAGGCGGTGACGACGAGCTTGCGCACCTGGGCGCGCGTGCCGGCGGCGAGCGCCTGGAAGAGCGCCGCGTGCTCCGAGTCGACCGGGATGATCTGCCCCGGCTTCGCGAGCGCCTTCACCAGCGGGCCGCCCACGATGAGCGACTCCTTGTTGGCGAGCGCGAGCGTGCGGCCCGCCTCCAGGGCGGCGAGGGTGGGGGCGAGCCCGATGGAACCGGTGATGCCGTTGAGCACGGTGTGGCACTCGGAGCGGGCCAGCTCGGTGGCCGCGTCCGCCCCGGTGAGCAGCTCGGGCAGCGGTTCCCCGGCCCCGTACTCGGCCGCCAGCGCCTCGCGCAGCGCGGGGACGACGTCCTCGCGGGCGACGGCGACGGTGCGCACCCGCAGGCGGCGGGCCTGCTCGGCGAGCAGTGCGACCCGCCCGCCGGCGGCGGACAGCGCGGTCACCCGGAAGCGGTCGGGGTGGCGCAGCACGAGGTCGATGGCCTGGGTCCCGATCGAGCCGGTGGAACCGAGGATCACCACATCCCGTACTCCGTCGACGGGGTCGAAGACGAGATGCGGATCGGCGAGGGGGGCTGGACTGTCGCTCATCCCCCCATTGTGGCCGCAAGGGGCCGGGCGGGGGGACCGCGCCCCCGAAGGGGGGACCGGTCCGTGACGACGGCGGCTGTGCCGCGGGGCGCGCACGGCCCCGCGGCGGGGAGCCGGTCAGCAAAACGGCCTGCGGACGTTCTCCCGCTGAGACGGTCCCGGCGTGGCGTCGGCGATCCAGGCGCCCTCGGTCGAGGGGTCGACCACGCCCTCCTCCAGCCACTCGTACGCCCCGGACAGCACCTGTTTCACCACGCGCCGGTCGAGGTCGTCGGTGTTGGCCCACAGCCGGCCGAACAGCTCCTCGACGCGCAGCCGGGCCTGCCGGCAGAACGCGTCGGCGAGCTGGTAGGCCTCCCGGCCGTGGTCGCCCTCAGCCCGCAGCCACTCCGCGCGGACGCACGCCGCGCTCATCGCGAACAGTTCCGCGCCGATGTCCACGATGCGGCCGAGGAAGCCCTGCTTGGTCTCCATGCGGCCCTGCCAGCGGGACATCGCGTAGAACGTGGAGCGGGCCAGCTTGCGCGCGCAGCGCTCGACGTACCGCAGGTGAGCCGACAGGTCCAGGTGCCCCGGCGGGTGGAACTCGGTGTACGAGCGCGGCAGTTGGCCGGGGCCCGCGACGAGCCTGGGCAGCCACTTGGCGTAGAAGACCCCGGCGTTGGCGCCTGCCCTCGCCTTGTCGGACAGGGACTTGTCGGGGTCGATGAGGTCACCGGCGACCGACAGGTGCGCGTCGACGGCCTCGCGCGCGATCAGCAGGTGCATGATCTCGGTCGAGCCCTCGAAGATGCGGTTGATGCGCAGGTCGCGCAGCATCTGCTCGGCGGGCACCCCGCGTTCGCCGCGGGCGCGCAGCGAGTCGGCGGTCTCGAAGCCGCGGCCGCCGCGGATCTGGACCAGCTCGTCGGCCATCAGACAGGCCATCTCGGAGCCGTACAGCTTGGCGAGGGCGGCCTCGATGCGGATGTCGTTGCGGTCCTCGTCGGCCATCTGACTGGCGAGGTCCACGACGGCCTCCAGGGCGAAGCTCGTCGCCGCGATGAAGGAGATCTTCGCGCCGACCGCCTCGTGGTACGCCACCGGGCGGCCCCACTGCTCGCGGACGGCCGACCACTCGCGGGCGATCTTCAGGCACCACTTGCCGGCGCCCGCGCACATGGCGGGCAGCGAGAGCCGCCCGGTGTTGAGGGTGGTCAGCGCGATCCTGAGGCCGGCGCCCTCGGGGCCGATGCGGTTGGCGGCGGGCACCCGGACCTGGTGGAAGCGGGTGACGCCGTTCTCCAGGCCGCGCAGGCCCATGAAGGCGTTGCGGTTCTCGACGGTGACGCCCTCGGAGTCGGCCTCCACGACGAACGCGGTGATGCCGCCCTTGTGGCCCTCGGAGGCGGGCACGCGGGCCATGACGACGAGCAGGTCGGCGACGACGCCGTTGGTGGTCCACAGCTTCACGCCGTCCAGCACGTAGTCGTCGCCGTCCGGGACCGCGCGGGTGGCCAGGCGGGCCGGGTCGGAGCCGACGTCGGGTTCGGTCAGCAGGAAGGCGGAGATGTCGGTACGGGCGCAGCGCGGGAGGAAGCGTTCCTTCTGCTCGTCGGTGCCGAACAGTTTGAGCGGCTGGGGTACGCCGATCGACTGGTGCGCGGAGAGCAGTGCGCCGATCGCCGGGCTCGCCGAACCGGCGAGGGCGAGCGCCTTGTTGTAGTACACCTGGGTGAGGCCGAGGCCGCCGTACTTGGTGTCGATCTTCATGCCGAGGGCGCCGAGTTCCTTGAGGCCGCGTACGGTCTCGTCGGGGATGCGGGCCTCGCGTTCGATGCGGGCGGAGTCGACGTCGCTCTCGCAGAACGTGCGGAGGCGGGCGAGGAAGTCCTCGCCGCGGGTGGTGGCCTCGGGGGTGGGGGTGGGGTGCGGGTGGATGAGGTCGAGGCGGAAGCGGCCGAGGAAGAGTTCCTTGGCGAAGCTGGGTTTGTGCCAGTTCTGTTCTCGGGCGGCTTCCGCTACGCGGCGGGCTTCGGCTTCGGTGACGGTGGGTTGTCGGGGGGTGGGGGTCTGGGGGGTGGGGGGTGCTGCGGACATGGCGGTCACCTCGCCGCGGAGTGGGTGTGGGGTTGATGTGTCGGCTGTCCGTGGTGTGCGGGGTTACTCGATCGTATGTACCCGGTTTGTCCGGGGGGCACCAGTGGGGGTGGGCCGATGGGTGGGTCTTCGGCTTTTCTCGCCCCCCGTTGGACAACACGGTCCCGCGCCCCTTACCGGGCGCGTCCACGGAAGTCGAAGCGCTTCGACTGGTGTGGACAGTGGGGGCGCCGACAGTTAGGGTCTGGGCAGACTGCCTGCCCTTGTTCATTCTTCTCGCGCTGTCGAAGCGCTTCGCCTCATGGAGGACCGGATGGTCACCCTCGCCGAGGTCGCCCAGCATGCCGGAGTGTCGGCGAGTACCGTGAGCTACGTCCTCAGCGGCAAGCGGTCGATCTCCTCGGGGACCCGGCAGCGGGTCGAGGAGTCCATCCGGGAGCTGGGCTACCACCCCAACGCCGGTGCGCGGGCCCTGGCGAGCAGCCGGTCGAACATCATCGCGCTGATGGTCCCGCTGCGCACCGACATGTACGTGCCGGTGATGATGGAGATCGCCATCGCGGTCGCCACCACCGCCCGCGCCCACGGCTACGACGTCCTGCTGCTGACCGGCGAGGAGGGCCCGGACGCCGTCCGGCGCGTCACCGGCAGCGGGCTCGCGGACGCCATGATCCTGATGGACGTCGAACTCGACGACGAGCGGCTGCCGTTGCTGCGCGAGTCCGGGCAGCCCTCCGTGCTCATCGGGCTGCCCGCCGACGCCACCGGGCTCACCTGCGTCGACCTCGACTTCACGGCCACCGGCGCCCTGTGCGTGGAGCACCTCGCGATGCTCGGGCACCGTGACATCGCTGTCATCGGTGAGGCGGCGGCCGTCTACGAGCGGCACACCGGGTTCGCGGAGCGCACGCTCGACGGGCTGCGCACCCGCGCGGGCGAGCTGGGGCTGCGGATGCTGCACCGGCCGTGCGAGGGCGGGTACGACGCGATGGCCGTGACCCTGGCCCGGATCTTCGACGAGCGGCCGGGCACCTCGGGGTTCGTGGTGCAGAACGAGTCCGCGGTGGAGCCGCTCCTTGCCCTGTTGCGGCAGCAGGGGCGGGCCGTGCCGGAGGACGTCTCGGTGATCGCCGTCTGTCCGGACCAGGTCGCCGTGCAGGCCTCGGTGCGGCTGACGGCCGTCGCCATCCCGGCGCAGGAGATGGGGCGCCGGGCGGTGGACCGGCTCGTCGCCAAGCTGGAGGGCCGGGACGAGGACGAGGTCGTCCTCCTGGCACCGGAGTTGACCGTGCGGGCGAGCACCGGTCCGGCGCCGTCCGTGTCCTGACGCGGGGCCGGCCCGCCGCACGGACCGGCCCCGCCCTTCCCCTGCGGAGTCGCTCAGCCGCCGCTGACCGTCAGGTTGTTGGTGACGAAGTCCAGTCCGCCGGGAGAGGACGTGATCTCGTAGCCGAACTGCACGTCCCCGATGGTCTCGTTGCCGAACCAGCCCTTGGTGTCCTTGATCCACTTCAGGAGGGGCAGGATGTCGACCGTCCCCGAGGTGGAGTTCGAGGTGCGGACGAAGGAGAACACCTCGTTGGCGCCGTTGTTGCCCTTGTAGACGGTCCAGGTGTGTCCGCCGAGCGTCAGGTTGCCCTGCGAGGTGCCGAGCGGGCCGACGGCTCCGGTCCTGTTGACCCAGAGCATGATCTCGTAGTCGTAGTCGGTGTCCCAGATGTCGTACGACGTGTTGTACGCGCCGGACGACGGCACGCTCACGTGGTAGCTGCTGCTGAGCGAACCCAGCGAGGTGATCGACTTGTTGATCACCTTCTTGCTGTTGGGGTACGACTTGATGCCACCGGTGCCCGGGTGGTCCGCCCACACGCCCCAGTTCGTGCCGGAGTTGGCCCAGACGCACTGGCTGCCGGCGCCGGAGCCCCAGATGTTGTTGTACAGCGTGTAGCCGTTCAGCGTGGTGTTGCCCCACTGGTCGCAGGAGTTCCAGACGGCGGCCTGGGCGGGGGCGGAGGCGAGGCCGATGCTCGCGCCGAGGGCGAGTGCGAAAGCCGGTATCACCGTGGTGAGCCGCTTCAGTGTGCGGGTGGGTGCCATGGTCGTCCTTCCATGGGTGGGGGGAGATCTCGGACTTCACTTGTGCGGTGCGGTCACCGCCTCCTCCTCAGGGTGAGGACGCGGTCCTCCCCGGCGACGAGGTCCAGGTCCTCGGCGCCGGAGGGGGTCCTGAGTGCGACACGGCCGGTGCGCGTGGGGCGTACGACGGCGGTGGCGGCCTCGGGGGTCCAGGTCACGTCGACCGCGGCGCCGAACCGGGTGCGGACGCCCCGCAATTCACCGCGCGGGAACGACGCCGGGAGCGCGGGCAGCAGCACCAGCCGGCCGGGGGTGGAGTGCACGAGCATCTCGATCAGCACGGCGGGCAGCGCGTGGGCGGCGTCGGCGTTGTAGACGTCACGGTGGGGGTAGTGCGCGCTCATCAGGGAGGCGTGGAAGTAGTCGCCCCCAAGGACGCGGGCGAGGGCGTCGGCCGTCCGGCCGGCGTCGGCGAGGCGGGCGGAGATCAACGCGTGGTGCAGATGGCCGTGGGCGGAGTCGTTCTCCGTGCCGCGCAGTTCCAGGGCGCGGTGGGCCGCCGCGGCGAGCGCGGGGGTGTCGTACGGGGTGATCTCGTCCAGGGGCCAGACGCCGTAGAGGTGGCTGAGGTGACGGTGGTCGTAGGTGTCGCCGAGGCCGGGGTACGCCCATTCGGCCAGCGCCCCCTCGGCGTTGACCCTGTGGGGCGGGAGGCGGTCGGCGAGCGCCGTCCAGCGGGCCGCGTGCGCCGTGCCGGGGTGGCGGGCGGCGGCCGTGCGCAGCGCGTGGCGGGCCGCGGAGAGGTCCATGGCGGCGTTGAGCGCGCCCCAGCTCCCGCCCGCCGGACGGTTCTCGGGCGAGTAGGACGGGACGACGACCAGGTGCCCGTCGTCGTCCGTGCGGGTGAGGAAGTCCTCGTAGAACCGGGCGACTTCGGCGAGCGCGGCGGTGGTGCGCGGGTCCCGTTCGCCGCGTGTCTCGTCGTGCTCGACGAGGGGGACGAGCAGCCAGTCGGCGCCGGCCGTCCACAGGTGCAGGGGGTACTCGCGGCTGAAGTGGTACGTCAGCCCACAGGCGCCGTCGGTGTGCGAGGGGGCGACCGCTCCCCGGGCGCCGAAGATCACGCGGGCGTTCTCCCGCCAGTCGTCGAACTGCCCGTGGACGAGGCGGGCGTGCGCCTCGGTGACCTCGGGGAGGGCGGCGGCCGCGGCGGAGGCGGTCTGGAGGTTGAGGTTGGCGTTGGTGGTGAACGCGCCGGACCAGGCGGTGTCCCAGTCGCCGGTCCACAGCCCGGTCAGCCGGGGCGGGAGCATCCCGCTCGCGGAGAGCAGGTGGTAGCGGCCGGCGGCGAACAGCCGTTCGAGGAGTGCCGGTGAGGCGGGGCGTGCGAGGAGGACGGAGCCGGGAAGCGCGCGTTCGGTCTCGTCGGCGCCGAGGTCGAGGGTGACGCGGGCGTAGGCGGCGCGGTGCAGGGCGGTGTGCCGGGCGAGGAGGGCGGCGTACGGGGACGCCTCACCCGGCGGATCGGCGACCGCCCGCGACAGCTCCCTCAGCGCCCCCGCCTCCGCCTCCGCATCCGAGTCGCCCGTGTGGCGCCGCACCCGAGTCAGCAGCAGCACCGACTCCGCCGCCTCGACCCGCACCCCCGGCGGTCCCACCGTCGTACGGCCGCCGGTGACGCGGACGACCGTGACGCCGGTGTACCCCTCGTCGCCGTCCGGGTAGCGGGCGCGCAGCGTGAGCCGGGCGCCCCCGGCGGTGAGCGCCGCACCGTGACCGACGCGCAGGTCGGGCGGGGCGCCCGGGAGCCGGTGGTCGAGACCGATGCCGAGGGTGAGGTCCGGCCCGGTGACGTACTGGACGAGCACGTCGTCGGCGCGGGAGACGAACACCGCGCTCTCCCACTCCCCCGCGACCGCCCGGACGACCCCGGTGGCGAAGTCGACCGACCGGCGGTACGGACGAGGGCCCTCCGTGCCCGGCGTCCGCAGCAGCCGGGTCAGGAAGGCCGGGTGGAACGGCCGCACCCACTGCAGCGGGCGCCCGTCGGTGAACGACTCGGCGGCGTACGGGTCGCCCGCGAGGAGCCGGTCCCGCACTTCCCCGAGCCGGTCCGCGAGGTGGGGCGGCCGGGCGTGCTCGGCGCCGTTGGGGCGGACGAGCGTGTGGTGGTTGACGACGACCCGGTCGTCGTACGGGTCGCCGTACACCATGGCGCCGTGCCGGCCGTTGCCGGTGAGGTAGGCGTCCTCCCAGCGGGCGGCGGGGGCCGGCTCCCAGGTGCCGTGCACCGGGCCTTCGCCGGGTGGTCGGCGGGTCATGGGCGCAGCACCGCCACGCCGTACCGTCCGAGGGTGAGGGTGCCCGTGACCGTGGTCCCGGTGAGCAGGTCGTGGTGGTCGCCGTCGGGGAGGGTGACGGTGACCGGTTCGCGGCCGTGGTGGAGCAGGAAGAGCAGGTCGCCGCGGCGGACGGCCTCCACCCCGGCGGGCAGCCCGTCGAGCACCGGGCGCACGCCCGCACCGGCGGTGATCCGGGCGAGCAGGGTGCGCAGCGCCTGCGGTACCGGGAGCGTGGAGACGTACCAGGCGCGCCCGTTGCGCAGCACGGCGGGCAGGCCGTCCAGTTCGCCGCCCCGGTAGGCGGCGACGGTCTCGGCGCCGGGCGCGGCCTGAAGCTCCTCCGACCAGAGCGTGCCGTCGAACCCGTCGCAGGCGGCGGTCTCCCCGGCCTCCAGCGGCCACCACTCGTGCAGGACCCGGATGCCGAACAGTTCCCGCAGCCGGGGGTCCATGCCGCCGGGCCGGACGCGGTCGTCCCGGTCGGTGACGCCGGTGAGGAAGCCGCTGACGAGGGTGCCGCCGGCGCGGACGTATCCCACGAGGTTGTCGACGGCGGTGTCGGTGAGCAGGTGGAGCCGCGGCACGACGACGACCCGGTACGCGGAGAGGTCGTGCTCCGGGTGGGCGAGGTCGGTGGTGACGTGGTTCTCCCACAGGGCCCGGTGCCAGGCGCGCAGTACCCCGGCGTGGTCGACGCGGGCGGAGGGGCGGCCCTCCTGGTCGGCGGCCCACCAGGCGTGCCAGTCGTGCAGGAGCGCCACGTCGGCGGTGACGCGGGAGCCGGTGACGTGCGGGCCGAGCGCGGCGAGGTCGGCGCCGAGCCCTTTGACCTCCTGGAAGCCGCGGCCCTCGGGACCGGCGTGGCCGACCATCCCGGAGTGGAACTTCTCGGCGCCCTGCCGGGACTGGCGCCACTGGAAGTAGCAGACGGCGTCGGCGCCCCGGGCGACCGCCTGGAGGGACCACAGCCGGTTCATGCCGCGCGGCTTGGGATGGTTCACGCCCCGCCAGCTGACCGCCCCGGCCGCCTGTTCCATCAGCATCCAGGGGGCGCCGCCCGCCTGGGAGCGGGTGAGGTCCTGGACGAGGGCGCCCTCCTGCGCGCCGAGCGGGTCGCGCGGGTCCGGGTAGAGGTCGACCGAGACGACGTCCTCCTCGGCCGCCCACCGCCAGCCGTCCTGCCCGGCGAACAGGGGCATGAAGTTGGTGGTGACCGGGAGGTGCGGGGTGTGCCGGCGGACGATGTCGCGTTCGACGAGGAAGCACTTCAGGAGCGCGTCGGAGGTGAAGCGCCGGAAGTCGAGCACGTGTGCGGGGTTCTTCAGGTAGTGGGCGCGGCGGGGCGGGATCACCTCGGCCCAGTCGCCGTAGTGCTGGCTCCAGAAGGCGGTGCCCCAGGCGGTGTTGAGGGCGTCGAGGGTGCCGTACCGCTCGCGCAGCCAGCGCCGGAAGGCGGTCGCGGCCTCGTCGCCGTGGTCGTAGGTGCAGTACTCGTTGCCGATGTGCCACATGGTGAGCGCGGGATGGCCGGCGTAACGGGCGGCGAGGTCCTCGGTGAGGGCGGCGGCGTAGCGGCGGTAGGTGGCGCTGGAGTGGGAGAAGTGCTGACGGGAGCCCCACCACTCGGTGCGGCCGTCCTCGTCACGGGGCAGGGTGTCGGGGTGCAGCCGGCCCAGCCAGGGCGGGGGCGCGGAGGTGGGGGTGGCCAGGACGACACCGATGCCGTGGGCGTGCATCAGGTCCATCAGACGGTCCAGCCAGCCGAACTCACGGGCGCCCGGGCGGGGTTCGATCCGCGCCCAGGAGAAGACACCGAGGGTCACGGAGTTGACGCCGGCGTCCTTCATCAGCCGGACGTCGTCCTGCCAGGTCTCCTCGGGCCACTGCTCGGGGTTGTGGTCCCCGCCGAAGAGGATCCGGCCCCGGGTGACGTCGGCGAGGGAAGGAGCCTGCGGACGAGCCCTCATCCCTTGACCGCCCCCGTCAGCATCCCCTTCTTGAAGTGCCGCTGCACGAACGGCGACAGCACGGCGACCGGCAGCAGCGCCATCACCATGACGGCCATCTGGACGGCCAGACCCGACAGTTCGCCGGTCTTGATGGCCTGGGCGAGCCCGACCGGGGCCTCCTGCTTCTGCACGAGCTGGATCATCACGTTCTGCAGCGGCATCATGTCCTGGTCGTTGAGATAGAGGGAGGCGTTGAACCAGGCGCTCCAGTAGCCGACGGCGTAGAACAGCGTGATCACCGCGATGACCGCGCGGGACAGCGGCATCACGATCGTCCACAGGATGCGCAGGTCACCGGCGCCGTCGATGCGGGCGCTGTCGGTGAGTTCCGGCGAGATGCCGGTGAAGAAGCCGCGCAGCACCAGGATGTTGAAGACGCTGACGGCGCTCGGCAGGATCAGCGCGAGATAGCTGTCGGTGAGGCCGAGGGTCTGCACCAGCAGATAGGTCGGGATGAGACCGGCGCTGAAGAACATCGTGGCCATCAGGAGCAGCAGGATCCAGCGGTGGCCCAGCGAGCCGCCGCGCGAGAGCCCGTAGGCGCACAGGATGGAGACGGCCATCGAGAAGAGCGTGCCGACGAGGGTGACGGCGACGCTGATGACGGCGGCGCGGGTGACCTGGCCGCCGCTGAGCAGTTCGCGGTAGGCGACGAAGGTGATGCCCTTGGGGACCATCACCAGGCCGCCGGCCTCGTCGATGGTCTTCCGGGTGGACAGGCTGGTGACGACGACGATCCAGAGCGGGAAGAGGACGGCGAGACAGGCCAGGGTCAGCACGAGCCCCTTGCCGGCGGCGCCCGCGGCGGTGGGTCCCTCCTCCCAGACCGGCCGGGGCGGCGCGGCCCACCAGTGGGTCCTCTTCACCGGGGCCGGTGCGGCGTCCGTGTCCTCCGGCTCCCATGTCATGGCGGTCACTTCTGGTACACCCCCTGCTCGCCCATGAGATGGGCCACCTTGTTGGCGGCGAGGACCAGGCCGAGGCTGACCACGCCCTTGATCAGTCCGGCGGCGGCCGCGTAGCCGAAGTCCTGGTTGCGCACGCCGTTCCACCACACGAAGGTGTCCAGGACCTCGGCGGCGCCCGGGCCGACGGCGTCGCGTTGCAGCAGGATCTGTTCGAAGCCGACGGTGAGGGCGTCGCCGACGCGCAGCACCAGCAGCAGCGCGATCACCGGGCGCAGCGCGGGCAGCGTGACGTGCCACATGCGGCGCCACCGTCCGGCGCCGTCCATCGCGGCGGCCTCGTAGAGGTCGGGGCTGACCGAGGCGAGGGCGGCGAGGAAGACGATGATGCCCCAGCCGGCGTCCTTCCAGACGCTCTGCCCGGTGATCAAGAACTTGAAGGTGTCCGGGTCGGTCATGACGTCGAGGCCGTCGTACCCGTGCTGCCGCAGCACCTGGGAGAGGAGACCGGCGCCGCCGAAGATCTGCTGGAAGACGGCGATGACGAGTACCCAGGAGAAGAAGTGCGGCAGGTAGAGGATCGCCTGCGCCACCGCCCGCACCCGGGGCCTGAGCACGCTGTTGATGAGCAGCGCCAGCAGGATCGGCAGCGGGAAGAACAGCACCAGCTGGAGGGAGAACAGCACCAGGGTGTTGGTGACCGCGTCCCAGAAGGCCGAGTCGGCGAAGATCCGCCGGAAGTTGTCCAGCCCGACCCAGGGGCTGTGCAGCATCGAGACGACGCCGTTGTCGCTGATATAGGGGTCGTAGTCCTCGAAGGCGACGATGTTGCCGAGGATCGGGACGTAGTCGAAGACCAGGACGAGGACGACGGCGGGCAGCGTCATCAGCAGCAGGGCGCGGTCGCGCCGGAATCTGCGGCGCAGTCCTGGTCCCTTCGGGCGGCGGCCCGTACCGGGTCCGGTGGCGCCGTCGGACGCCACCGGGGTCCTCGCCGGTGTGTCGGCCTCGCTCCTGCTCCGAGGCACCGTGCTGTGCGACACGGCGGTTCTCCTTGCCTGGATCCTTGAGGTGGGTACCGGGTCGGGTCAGTCGGCCGCCGTGCCGTTCTCGTCGAGGATCTTCTTGTACCAGTCGCGGAGCTTGTCGCCGCCCTTGCTCTTCCAGTCGGCGACGGCCTGCTGCATGTCGCCGATCTTCTTGCGACCGCGGACGATGTCGTCCTCCAGCTGCTCGAAGTCGTTGGAGAGGTTGGTCCAGCGGCTGGGCTCGGTGATCGTCATGCCCCAGAAGGAGGACTTCTTCGTGTGGGCGCCCATCCGCTGCTGCCACTCCACCTGGTCCTTGGCGACGTCGGGGAAGTCGGGGTGGGCGGTGGTCGCGGCGGGGCTCGCGACCATCACATAGGCGTTGATGACTTCCTGGTTGCCCTTGTCGTTCTTGACGGGCACACCGTTCTTCACCGTGTAGTGGGTGCCCTCGACGCCGTAGTTGGTGAGCATGTACTCCTTGGTGCCGTACGGGGCGGCGGTGGTGTTGGCGACGGCGAGCACGTCACGGATGACGGACGACGAGGCCTTCTTGTTGACGAAGGCGAAGATGCCGGCCGGTTCCTCGGCCCACAGGTGCGGGTCACCGCCGTCGTGACCGAAGATGTCCATCCCGCCGCACGCGAAGTCCGGGTTCTGGGTGGCCTGTTCGGCGGTGCGGCTGTACCACTGCGAGATGTTCTGGTTGTAGACGAGGAACTCGCCGGCCGCGAACTTGGGGCCGGGGTCGGTGGCGCTGGACTTGCCGAGCCTGGCGTCGGGGTGGACGACACCGGCGGCGAACAGCTTGCGCGTCCACTCCAGGGCCTCGAGGTACGCGTCGGTCTCGATGCGGTAGACCAGCTTGCCGTCGACGAGGTTCCAGCCGAGCGGCTTCTCGCTGCCGGAGAGCACGCCGAAGCTGTTGAACGCCGTCCACTTCATGTCCTGGCAGAACCAGCGCTTGGCCTTGGCGCTGGTGGCCTCCTTGGCCAGGGCGAGGAAGTCGGCGGCCGAGGTGGGGACGTCGTAGCCCTCCTTGGCGAAGATGTCCTCGCGGTACAGCGGCACGATGCCGGTGACGTACGGGGCGGGCTGGGGCAGTCCGCGCAGCTTGCCGCCGAAGATCGAGCGCTGCCAGGCGTCGGTGGGGATGGCGGCGAGGTTGGGGTACTCCTCGACCTTGTCGCCGGAGAGGTACGGACCGAGGTCGGCGAACTTGCCGATGACGGCGCTGGGGATCTTGCCGGTGAGGTTCCAGCTGGGGACGACCACGACGTCCGGGATGTCGCTGGAGGCGAGGACCGCGCCGAGCTTCTGGTCGTAGGTGTTGCCGTCCTGGTTCTCCCAGGCGACGTCGACGCCGATCAGGTCGTTCATCGCCCGGTAGTAGGCGTTGTCGCCCTTGGGCGGGGTGCCCCAGAACGGCGACATGATGGTGACCTTGCCGCCCTTGCCGAGCTTTTTGGGCACCGACGTCTTCAGGTCGGCCACGGCGAGCCTGCTCGTGAAGCCGACCGAGGAACCGTTCCTGGCCGGGATGTCCGGGGACACCACGTTGTGGGCGACGTAGGCCGGCAGCAGCTTCTTCGCGTCCTTGTCCGAGGTGGTGCCGTCGCGCGAGCCGCTGTCCGCGTCGCCGCAGCCGGCGAGCAGCGGCAGGCCCCCGGCGACCGCGGCGGTGGCGACGGCGGTGGAGGCGAGGAAGCTCCTCCGGCTCGGCCCCGGGGCGGCGGGCCCCGAGGCCGTGGGGGCCGGGGCGGGGGCGGTCGGAGTGGCGGCGGCGTTCGACGTCATGGGTCAACCCTTCGTGGCGCACCAGGACACCCGGCGGTGAGCCGGCGGCTGCGGTGTCTTCGGTGGAACTGGCGGAGCCCGAAGCGGTCGCCGGGTGAAGGACGCACGCCAGGCGGCGATCCCGGTAGTCGAAGCGCTTCGATGTGGAGCGAGGTTAAGTGACGGTCCAGGGGTGCACAAGGGTCGGCTCCAAGATTTCCCGGTGCTGTGTGCGGCCAAATCTCCCTCCACCGGGGCTTCTTCGGGAGCTTCGGGAACGGGCTCCGCGCCTCGCGGTGTCTTGACAGGCATCCTCCCGCCCCTCAGCATCGAAGCGCTTCGAATGGGTTCGATCGCGTTCGAAAGCGCCCGGCCGAATAACCAGAGGGAGCAGTACGTGACCCCACAGCCGTCGCCCGTCCCACCCTTCCGGGACGCGCAACTGCCGTTCGCGAAACGCGTCGACGACCTCCTGGCGCGGCTCACCCGTGACGAAAAGGTGTCCTTCCTGCACCAGTTCGTGCCCGCCGTCGAACGGCTCGGCGTCGCCGCCTTCCGCACCGGCCAGGAGGCCCTGCACGGCGTGGCCTGGATGGGCCCGGCGACCCAGTTCCCGCAGGCCGTGGGGCTCGGCGCGACCTGGAACGAGGACCTGGTGCGCCGCGTCGGCGAGGCGGTGTCCACCGAGGCGCGGGCGATGCGCGCCCGCGACGCACGGGTCGGCCTCAACGTCTGGGCGCCCGTGGTCAACCTGCTGCGCCATCCGCTGTGGGGCCGCAACGAGGAGGGCTACTCCGAGGACCCGGCCCTGACCTCGGCGATCGCGAGCGCGTACACCCGGGGCCTGCGCGGCGACCATCCGGTGTACTGGCGCACGGCCCCCGTGCTCAAGCACTGGCTGGCGCACAACAACGAGACCGGCCGGGACGTCACCTCCTCCTCGGTGCGCCCGCGCGTACTGCACGAGTACGATCTGCGCGCCTTCCGCGGAGCCGTCGAGGCGGGCGCGGTGGCCGGGGTGATGCCCGCGTACAACCTGGTCAACGGCCGCCCCAACCACGTCTCCCCGTATCTGCGCGAGCAGTTGCGCACCTGGACCGACGAGGAGCTGCTGGTCTGCTCCGACGCGGGCGCGCCGTCCAACCTGGTCGACTCCGAGCACTACTACGCCACGCACGAGGAGGCGACGGCCGCCGCGCTGCGGGCGGGGGTGGACAGCTTCACCGACCACGGCACCGACAGCACGCGGATCGTGGAGCGGGTGCGGGACGCGCTGGCGGCGGGGCTGATCGACGAGGGCGACCTCGACGCGGCGGTACGGCGGCAGCTCTCGGTGCGGTTCCGGCTGGGCGAGTTCGATCCCGAGCTGGACCCGTACGCGGTCACCGCGCGGGACGGGGGGTTCGACACCCCCGCCCACCGCGCGCTCGCCCGGGAGGCGGCGGAGCAGGCGGTGGTGCTGCTGAAGAACGACGAGCCTCGAGCGGCCGGGCCGAGAAGCGGTGCCCCTCTCCTCCCGCTCGCGCCCGACGTCCGGATCGCCGCCGTCGGACTCCTCGCCGACGAGTGCAAACTCGACTGGTACAGCGGCACGCTGCTCCACCGCTCCACCCCGCTGGAGGGCCTGTACGAGCGCTTCGGCGCCGACCGCGTCGACTTCGCGGAGGGCGTGGACCGGGTCCGCCTGCGCACCTCGGCCGGTACGTATCTGTCGGTGCCGGCCGCCGGGAACGCCGACGAGGAGGCGCTCGGCGCCGAGGGGGCGCTCGACCCCGCGCTGCTCACCGGCCGTACCGACCTCCCGCCGCTCACCGCCGACGCCACCGGCAGCGAACTCGCCCTCGTCGACTGGGGCGACGGCGTGCTGACCCTGCGCGCCCCCGACGGCCGCTACCTCTCCGTCGCGGAGGACGGCTACGTCCGCGCCGCCGCGGACCAGCCGGGCGGCTGGGTGGTGCAGGAGACGTTCCGTCTGGAGCCCCATGGCGCGGGTCACCTCCTGAGGCATCTCGGTACCGGCCGGTATGTGTCCGTCGCCGCCGACGGCGTGAAGGTTGCCGGTCCAAAGGCGGCGGACGGCGAGGTCTTCGAGGTGGTCGTCGCCGAACGCGGCGAGGCGGCGGTGGCCCGCGCCGCGCGGGGCGCCGACGTGGTGCTGGTGTTCGCGGGCAACGACCCGCACATCAACGGCCGCGAGACGGAGGACCGTTCGACGCTGCGGCTCCCCGCGCACCAGGAGCGGCTGCTGGACGCGGCC
Organism: Streptomyces sp. NBC_00670; assembly: GCF_036226765.1. NCBI lineage: Bacteria > Bacillati > Actinomycetota > Actinomycetes > Kitasatosporales > Streptomycetaceae > Streptomyces > Streptomyces sp. NBC_00670. The sequence goes on along the minus strand of NZ_CP109017.1, from coordinate 5,447,453 downwards.
CGCGCCGCCAACCCCCGTACCGCGCTGGTGCTGGTCTCCTCGTACCCGTACGCGGTGGACGTGGCGGAGCTGCCCGCCGTGCTGTGGACCGCGCACGGCGGGCAGGCGGCCGGCACCGCGCTGGCCCGGGTGCTCGCCGGTGACGTCCCGCCCGCCGGGCGCCTCCCGCAGACCTGGTACGCCGCCGACGCGGACCTGCCCGGACTGCTCGACTACGACATCGTGGGCAGTCGGCAGACCTACCTCTACTTCGAGGGCGAACCGCTGTTCCCCTTCGGGCACGGGCTGTCCTACACGACGTTCTCCTACGACGGCCTGGCGGCGCGGGTCGCCGGGGACGGGCGGGTGACGGTGTCCTTCACGGTCACCAACACCGGCTCACGCGCGGCGGACGAGGTGGCGCAGCTCTACGTCCGCGCCGTGGCGCCGTCCGTACCGCGCCCGCGCCGGGAGCTGGTGGGCCATCGCCGGGTCCGCCTCGAACCGGGCGGCCGGGCCGAGCTGGTCTTCGAACTCCCGCCGGACGCCTTCGCGTTCTGGGACGTGGCGCACGGCCGGACCCGGGTGGAGCCGGGCGCGTACGCACTCCTCGCGGGCGCCTCCAGCGCGGACGTCCGGCTGCGGACGACGGTGGAACTCACCGGCGAGCCGGCCGGACCGCGCCCGGTGCGCGAACGGGGCCTGGACGCCGCAGACTTCGACGAGCAGCGGGGCACGGAGATCGTCGACCGTACGAAGACGTCGGGCGAGGCGGTCGCACCGGTGGGCGGCAGCGAGGGCGAACTGCTCTTCCGCGCCTGCGACTTCGGGCCGGGTGTCACCGGGGTGACGGCGGTGGTGGCGGGCGGCGGGACGGTCGAGGTGGCGCTGGGCGACGGCACTCCGCTCGCGGTGCTGTCGGCCGCCGGGACGACGGCCGACGTGTACGCGTACGCGGAGGTGACGGCGGAGTCCGGGACCGTGCACGGGGTCCATGACGTACGGCTGCGGCTGCGCGGGGCGGTGCGGCTCGCACATGTCGGCTTCGGGGGCTGAGGACTGAGAGTGACGGCCGAGGGCCCGGCGGTCAACCGCCGGGCCCCGAGCCGGTTTCGTCCGGGGGCTCGCTCAGAGCGCGAGGCCCGTGAGGACGAGGACCCGCTCGTAGGTGTAGTCCTCCATCGCGAACTTCACGCCCTCGCGGCCCACGCCGGACTGCTTGACGCCGCCGTACGGCATCTGGTCGGCGCGGTAGGACGGCACGTCGCCGATGACCACGCCGCCGACCTCCAGCGCGCGGTGGGCGCGGAACGCGGCCTGGAGGTCGTGGGTGAACACGCCCGCCTGGAGGCCGTACTTGGAGTCGTTGACGGCGGCGAACGCCTCGGCCTCGCCGTCCACCTTCTGCACGGTGAGGACCGGTCCGAACACCTCCTCGCAGGCGAGGGTGGCGGTGGCGGGCACGCCGGTGAGGACGGCCGGCGCGTACGAGGCGCCCTCGCGCTTGCCGCCGGTGTGCAGGGTGGCGCCGCCCTCGACGGCCTCCTGCACCCAGGCCTCGACGCGCTGGGCGGCGTCCTCGCTGACCAGCGGGCCGACGTCGGTGGCGTCGTCGGTGGGGTCGCCGGTGACCTGGGCCTCGACGGCGGCGACGATGCGCGGCAGCAGCCGGTCGTACACGGCGGCGTCGGCGATCACGCGCTGCACGGAGATGCAGGACTGGCCGCCCTGGTAGTTGGAGAAGGTGGCGATGCGCTGCGCGGCCCGGTCGAGGTCGGCGTCGCTCGCCCAGTCGGCGAGGACGACGGCCGCGCCGTTGCCGCCGAGCTCCAGGGTGCAGTGCTTGCGCGGCACCGAGTCCATGATCGCGTAGCCGACCTTGTCGGAGCCGGTGAAGGAGATGACCGGCAGCCGCTCGTCCTGGACGAGGGCGGGCATGCGGTCGTTGGGCACCGGCAGGATGCTCCAGGAGCCGGCGGGCAGCTCGGTCTCGGCGAGCAGTTCGCCGAGGACCAGCCCGGAGAGGGGGGTGGCCGGGGCCGGCTTGAGGATGATCGGCGCGCCGGCGGCGAGGGCCGGGGCGATCTTGTGGGCGCAGAGGTTGAGCGGGAAGTTGAACGGGGCGATGCCGAGGACGACGCCCTTGGGGAAGCGGCGGGTCAGGGCGAGGCGGCCCTGACCGCCCGCGTCGGTGTCGAGGCGCTGGGCCTCGCCGCCGTTGAAGCGGCGGGCCTCCTCCGCCGCGAACCGGAAGACGGAGACCGCGCGGCCGACCTCGCCGCGGGCCCACTTGACCGGCTTGCCGTTCTCGGCGGAGATGAGCCGGGCGATCTCCTCGGCGCGGTCGGCGAGGCGGCGGGCGACGTGGTCGAGGGCGGCGGCGCGGGTGTGGGCGGGGGTGGCGGCGAACTCGTCCCGGACGGCGTGGGCGGCGGCGACGGCCTCCTCGACGTGGGCGTCGGTCGGCAGGCTGACCCTGCCGACGAGGGTGTTGTCCCAGGGGGAGGTGACGTCGAGGGTGTGCTCGCCGGTGGCCTGGCGGCCGGCGAGCCAGAAGGCGTGGGTGGAGGTCATGGGGCGGGGTGCCTGCCTTCCGGGTCGGGCGGGTGTGGGTTCCTCCGCGGTTGCGCCGCGGGCGGGGTGCGGGTCCACGGTAGGGCTCGGGGGGCGGGGGGTCGTTTGTCCACGGTGGCGGGGTCGGGGGGTGCGGTACGCCGAATCGGTGCGGGTGCTTTTTCCTCGCCCCCGCCGCCCCTACCCGTCCCGTCCTCACAAGGGGCTCCGCCCCTTGGACCCCAGCACGGGGCTTGGCCCCGTTTCGCGCAGTTCCCCACGCCCCTGTCAGGGGCGCGGGGAACTGCGCGAGAAGTCCCCACCCACCCCCAGTTCCCCACCCCCGGGGGGCCTGGGGGCGTCGCCCCCAGGTTCAGGATGGGAAGGGTAGGGGCGGCGGGGGCGAGGAAGGGCTTCAGTCGGCCGGGTCGGACGTGGCCTTGAGGGCGAGCCACAGCTCCATGCGGACGTCGGGGTCGTCCAGGGAGCGGCCCAGGATCTCCTCCACCCTCCGCATCCGGTACCGCAACGTATGCCGGTGCACCCCCAGATCCGCCGCCGCCGCATCCCACTGCCCGTGCCGCGACAACCACGCCCGCAACGACGCCACCAGATCCCCCCGCCCCGTCGCGTCATGCTCGCGCAGCGCCCGCAGCAACCCGTCCGCGAACGCCCGCACCGCATCGTCCGCCAGCAACGGCAGCACGGACCCCGTCGCCATCCGCTCGTGCTCCACGAGCACCCTCCCCCGCCGCCGCGCCACGGACAGCGCCTGCTCGGCCCCCCGGTACGCACCCCCCGCCCCGGTCGGCCCGGCGGGCCCGGACAGCCCCATCACCAGCTCCTCGGCACTCCCGGCGGCGGCCGGCCCCGCCGCGTACTCCGCACACGCCCGCACCCCCGCCCCGCCGTCCACGGCCAGCACGACCAGCCGCCGCCCCTCGGCCCCCTCCGGCACCACGAGCACCGGCTCCCCGGCCCGCGCGGCGGCCGACTCCACCGCCTCGGCGAGCCCGCCCAGCGGATCGCCGGCACCGTCCGCGGCGTCCCCGGACGCCTCGGCGAGGAGCAGCCGGAACGGGGCGTCGAGCAGATCGCCGTACAGGTCCCCGGCGACCGCCCGGGCATGGTCGGGCTCCCCCGCGAGCAGCATCCGCAGTACGGCCGCGCCGATGCGCTGCTCGGCCGCGTGCAGCGAGCGGGAGCGTTCGGTGAGGAGGGTGAGCAGGGCGACCGCGGAGTGCACGGCGTAGCGCTCGGCGGTGCCGGGCGCGGCGGCGGTGCCCACGGCGAGCGCGGCCCGCGGCCGGCGCCCGGTGCCGAGGCTGTGCAGTTCGACGCGGTCCTCGGCGGGATCCTCGCCGCCCTGCCCTCCGGTGACGACGGAGCTGGCGGGCGCGGGCCGCTCGCGCAGCCGTTCGACGTCGGCGGTGAGCCGCCCCGCCCGCCGCCCGGCCCACTCGGGCGCGGCGGCGACGACGGCACCGGAGGCGTCGTACAGCGCGGCCCATCCGTCGACCTGCGCGGCGAGCGCGGTGAGCAGCCCCTCGGGGCCGCCGCCGAGCGCCTGCCTGGTCAGTTCGCGCTGGGCGGCGAACCCGGCGGTGACGGCGCGGTACTGGTCGGCGGCGATGGCCGCGGAGACGGCCTTGCTGATGGCGAGGAAGGGGGTGCGGCGGGGCACCTCCAGCAGCGGCAGCCCCTCCGCGCGGGCGGCCTCGACCAGCGCCTCGGGGGTCCGCTCGTAGTTGACCCCGACCGCGAAACCGAGCCCCACGACCCCCGCGCCCACCAGCCGTCTCACATACCGGCGCATGGCCTCGGGATCCTCCGCGTCCAGCTTGAGCGCGGTGATCAGCAGCAGCTCCCCGCCCTCCATGTAGGGCACGGGATCGGCGAGCTCGCTCACATGCGCCCACCGCACGGGCACGTCGAGCCGCTCCTCCCCCGCACGCACGGTCAGCTTGAGCGCGGAGTGATGGACGAGTGAGGCGAGCGTGGGCGGCATGGGGGCCTTCAGGCGATAGGGGCGCGAGACTGTGTCAATCTGCGGCTGTGCCGCGTGGGCGCCATCTTTTGGGGGTCCGGGAGCGCAGCCCCCGGGGTCGGGAAGGGAAGGGGCGGCGGGGGCGAGAAAAAAGAAAGCTCAGCCCCGCAGATCCACAAGCAACGGCGGCGCATGCTCGCCCCGCACCGTCGCCACCGACAGCACCGCATGCCCCGCGGGGACCTCGTGCGCCAGCTCCGACGCCGACCACCGCTCCCGCTCCACCTTCCTTATGGTCACCGCGTCCGTCGTCACCGCCTTCCCGGTCACCAGTTTCCGCAGTGCGTGGATCGCCCGCGTCATCGGCTGGTCGGCGAAGACCGTGTGCTTGGCCACGTCCCGGGTCTCCACCCACTCCGTGCCCCACGCCTGTGCGAACCGGCTGCCGTCCCACGTCGTCACCCCGGAGAACGCCATCCGGCAGCCGACCGCCCCGTACAGCGGCCCGTGCAGCGCCTCGGGGATGTCCCCGACGGTGCGCAGCGCGAGCACGACGCCCGCGTTCTGGGCGCGCAGCCGCTGGATGCGGCGGACGGAGTCCGCGGTGACGGCGCCGGTCGCGTCGTCGAGCACGAGGCACGCGAAGTGCTGCCGTTCCCCGGCGCGCACGACGGAGGTGAACTGCGCGAGGAGCAGCCGGACCAGCAGCCGGGAGGCGTCCTCGTGGCCGTGTTCGGGCAGCTCGACACGGACCCGCAGCGGGTGGTGGGCGACGGCGCGCAGGGAGAAGGGCCGGGTGCCGGAGCCCGCGCCGAAGAATTCGGCGAAGGCGGGCCGGTCGAGCAGGGCGAGCCGGTCGGCGAGGGCGGGGGCGGGGTCGGCGGGGCTCGTGGCCTGCCGGATCCGTGCCTCCAGTTCGCGCCGCATCACGGCGTGCCCGGGTCCGCCGGAGCCGGCCAGCGCCTCGCGCAGTGCGCCGAGCCCGGCCTCGTCGCCCTCGAGGAGTTCCCGCAGCACCGGCAGCGTGGGGAAGCGGCCGTGCACCGCGCGGTAGGGGCCGAGGAGCTGGGCGAGCGCGGTGGCGGCCCGCCGGGTGTCGACGGCGCCGAGGTCGCCGACCAGCCCCTCGGCGAGGAACGCGGCGGCCTCCTCGGGGTCCTCGCTCTCCGCGTAGGGGTCGAGGTCGTGCACGGAGGCCGGGTCGCCGATGCGCACCACCACGTCGAAGGAGCCGTCCGGGCCGAGCGGGGTGCCGGCGGCGCAGACGGCGACGACCGCGCAGCCGCCGGTGAGCGCCCGCAGCGCGAGGGACTCGACGACGGGCCGGACGAGGTGCTGGGTCTTGCCCGAGCCGGAGGGTCCGACGGCGAGCAGCGAGGTGGCCAGCGCGTCGGGGTCGAGGGCGGCGCCCGCCCCGCGGTAGGGGGTGGGCGTGCGGTCGCGGTCGGTCCAGCGGCCGATGCGGACCTGGCCGTCGAGGACGTCGTGCCGTGCGGTGCGGGCGGGCAGGTCGCGGGCGCCGGACGGGTGGAGCCAGGCGGCGGCGCCCTGGCGCAGCACGGTCTCGGTGAACCGCGCGAGCCGGGTGGCGTCGTAGCGGGCGGTGTCCCAGGCGCGCCGGACGCGGGCGCAGTCGACGTCGGTCATCCGGCCGCCGTGCACCTCGCCGCTGAGCAGGTCGGCGGCCTGGTGCTGTCCGGCGTCCCGCAGTTCGGGCCACTGCGCGGCGGGCCGCTGCACGGGCGCCGGTGCCTGGTCGGGAACACCACCGGTTCCCTGCCCCGACCGTGCCGCGAGCCGTTCCCGCGCGTATCGCCACCAGCCGCCGATCCGGGCGAAGGGCCACAGGACGAGCAGGGTGATCAGCCCGTAGAGGCAGTCGGTGAGCAGGACGGACCGGAAGACCTCGTAGCCGCCGGTGAGGAGGACGACGAGGGAGAAGAGCGGGTCGACGACGGGCAGCGCGTCCCAGCCGACGCCGGGGAAGGCGTCGGGGAAGACGAAGCTGAGCACGGCCAGGGCGCCCAGCGCGGCGAGCAGCGCCCGCGCGGGCTGCGGGCGCCGGGTGACGACGTGCCGGACGATGTCGGGCCAGCTGCCGAGCCGTCCCATGGCGTAGACGAGGACGCCGAAGAACACGCCGTTGTAGACCTCGATGGCCTCCTGTCCCTCGAAGGTCTTCGGCGAGGTGGTGCCGGCCCACCACCAGTCGCCGGGGGTGAACAGCTTCAGCAGCACCCACTGGTAGGGGATGCTGCCGTGCCGCCACAGCGACCACAGCAGGAGGGCGACGACCAGGGGTACGGCGACGCCGACGAGGGTGACGGGCGAGAGCCGCTCGGGGTCCTTGTCCGGGCGGGGCTCCCGGTAGCCGTAGCGGAAGATCCCGGGGGCGGCGGCGGGCCGGGGTGTGTCGAGCCACTCGGCGACGGTGGCCGGCCGCGCAGGCGCCTGCTCGGGCGCGGGCGGTGCCGTGGGCATCGGCGGCAGCGCGGGCGCGGCGTGGGAGGGCTGTGGAACGGGAGGCGGCCCGGCCGGTGGTGGCGGTGTCGCGGGCCGTGGCACGGGACGGGCGTGGGTGCCACGTGCGTCGTGCGTGCCGTCGAAGTCCATCGAGGGTGCCCCCTGGCCGGCTGGTCCATTGTGGTTCTGAGCGTGCGGTTCTGAACGTGCGGTTCTCGAGCGTGGTGCGCGAGGGTGGTTCGCGAGTCAATTTAATGCCCGTACGGAACGAGTCCAGCGGTTACGCGCCAGGCCGCCCCGGGCGGGCGCCCCTCCCGGTCCCGGCGGACCGGCGGGAGCCGGGTGGTGCCGCGGCGCCGTTCCGCCATGTCCACCACGGACAACGGTGGACGCCGACACCGCCCACATGGAGCATGCCCACTCCTGTCCCCCGGACCTAGCCTGCGAAAAAGAGAAAGCGACGCGTCCGCACACCCCCGTCGGAGCAAGACCACCCGGGAGCCCCCCATGACCGCACTTCCGCAGGAACGCCACCTCGCCACGGCCGTCCCCGGCCCGAAGTCGCAGGAGTTGCAGGCCCGCCGCACCGCCGCGGTGGCCCAGGGCGTGGGCTCCACGCTGCCCGTCTTCGTCACCCGGGCCGGCGGCGGCATCCTCGAGGACGTCGACGGCAACCGGCTGATCGACTTCGGCTCCGGCATCGCGGTCACCAGCGTCGGCGCCTCCGCCGAGGCCGTCGTGCGCCGGGCGTCCGCGCAGCTCGCCGACTTCACCCACACCTGTTTCATGGTCACGCCCTACGAGGGCTACGTCGCCGTCGCCGAGGCGCTGGCCGAGCTGACCCCGGGCGACCACGCCAAGAAGTCGGCGCTGTTCAACTCGGGCGCCGAGGCCGTGGAGAACGCCGTGAAGATCGCGCGGGCGTACACCAAGCGGCAGGCCGTCGTCGTCTTCGACCACGGCTACCACGGCCGCACCAACCTCACGATGGCGCTGACCTCGAAGAACATGCCGTACAAGAACGGCTTCGGGCCGTTCGCCCCCGAGGTGTACCGGGTGCCGGTGGCCTACGGCTACCGCTGGCCGACCGGCCCGGAGAACGCGGGCCCCGAGGCCGCCGCGCAGGCGATCGACGAGATCAGCAAGCAGGTCGGCGCGGACAACGTGGCCGCGATCATCATCGAGCCGGTGCTGGGCGAGGGCGGCTTCATCGAGCCGGCCAAGGGCTTCCTGCCCGCGATCCGGCAGTTCGCCGCGGACAACGGCATCGTCTTCGTCGCCGACGAGATCCAGTCCGGTTTCTGCCGCACCGGCCAGTGGTTCGCGTGCGAGGACGAGGGCATCGTCCCGGACCTGATCACCACCGCCAAGGGCATCGCGGGCGGCCTCCCGCTCGCCGCCGTCACCGGCCGCGCCGAGATCATGGACGCCGCGCACGCGGGCGGCCTCGGCGGCACCTACGGCGGCAACCCGGTGGCCTGCGCGGGCGCGCTCGGCGCGATCGAGACGATGAAGGAGCAGGACCTCAACGCGCGGGCCAAGGAGATCGAGGCGGTCATGAAGACCCGCCTGGCCGCGATGGCCGAGAAGTACGAGGTCATCGGTGACGTCCGCGGCCGGGGCGCGATGATCGCGATCGAGCTGGTCAAGGACCGCACCACCAAGGAGCCGCACCCGGAGGCGACCGCCGCGCTGGCCAGGGCCTGCCACGCCGAGGGGCTGCTGGTCCTGACCTGTGGCACCTACGGCAACGTGCTGCGCTTCCTGCCCCCGCTCGTCATCGGCGAGGAACTCCTGACCGAGGGCCTCGACATCATCGAGCAGGCGTTCGCGCGCATCTGAACCGGGATCCACACGTCTGTCGAGCCCACGTCAACGCACGTGAAGAACGTGTGCAAGGTGGATGGCATCCGGGCGATCCGGGTGCCACAGGGCCCACTGCTGCCGTAGGTTCTACCCAGATGAGAGATACACCCCGTCCACGGGGCACCGTGGACGAGTCCCGGCCGCGGCCTTCCCGGCTTCGACCTGGTCGTGCCCTCGCGCACACACCCGGGGCCTCTGGTTCCGGATCTCCTCACCGATCGGATGGCCGCTCGCCCCACACCCCCCGGGGCGGGCGGCACACCGGTCCGGACGGCCGGCCCGGAACCTCCCCCCCCTGTTCCGGGCCGGCCGACCTCTTTCCCGTCACGCCGCTCCGGTTCGCGTCCCTGCTCGCCGTCCCGGCCGTGCTTTTCGCCCTCCTGACCTGGCAGGTCCTCGCCGACGGCCCCCTGCTGCGCGCCGACGCGCGGCTCAGCCGGGCGCTCGTCCACCCCGACCGTCTCTCCGAGCTCCTCTCCGACCTCGGCAACGTCCAGGTCGCCGTGCCGGTGCTGCTGCTGTGCGCGGGGTGGGCCGCGTGGCGACGCCGCGCCAATGGTTCAGACCGGTGGTGGGCGCCGTCCTGCGCGGCGGTACTGCTGATGGCGGCGGTGCCGGTGGTCGTCGTCCCGTTCAAGAACTGGACGGCGCGCCCCGGTACGCCGGCGGTGCCGCCCGGAACGGGGTACTTCCCGTCCGGGCATACGGCGACGGCACTCGTCGCCTACGGTGCGGCGACGTTGCTGCTGCTTCCGCTGCTGGATGCCCGGTTGGCCCGCCGCACGGTACTGGCCGTGTGCGGCGCCCTGACGCTCGGCGTCTCGTACGGGTTGGTGCGGCGCGGGTACCACTGGCCGGTGGACGTTGCGGCGAGTTGGTGTCTTGGGGTGGTGCTGCTGGTGGTCTACGCGCGGGTTGCGTGTGGCTGGTCGCGCAGTTCCCCGCGCCCCTAAAAGATCTGGGCGCGCCCCATGCTTTTAAGGTCGCGCAGTGCCCGGCGCGCTGAGAAGCCCGAGGCACCCCATGCTTTCAAGGGGCGCGGGGAACTGCGCGAGAAGCCCCACCGGCCCGCGGCCGACAACGGACCCAGCCCGCCTCTAGCTGTCGAAGCCCAGGCCCAGACGGTCAAGCGCGCGCAACCACCCGTTGCGCCTCCCCCCGTTGACGTCCGCCCGGGCCAGCGACCACTTCGTCAGGGCGATCCCCGCCCACGCGAACGGCTCGGGCGGGAACGGCACGGGCCGCCTCCGTACCATCTCCAGCGCCGTGCGCTCCGTCCGCTCACCCCCGAGCAGATCCAGCATCACCTGCGCCCCGAACCTGGTCGCGCCCACACCGAGCCCGGTGTACCCCGCGGCGTACGCGACCCGCCCCCCGTGCGCGGTGCCGAAGAACGCCGAGAAGCGGGAGCACGTGTCGATCGCGCCGCCCCACGCGTGAGTGAAGCGCACGCCCTCCAGCTGCGGGAAGCAGGTGAAGAAGTGCCGGGCGAGCCGGGCGTACGTCTGAGGCCGCTGGTCGTACTCCGCGCGCACCCGCCCCCCGTACGGGTAGACCGAGTCGTAGCCGCCCCACAGGATCCGGTGGTCGGCGGTGAGCCGGAAGTAGTGGAACTGGTTGGCGGTGTCCGCGAGCCCCTGCCGCCCCCGCCAGCCGATCGAGGCGAGCCGCCCGGCGTCGAGCGGTTCGGTCATCAGGGCGTAGTCGTAGACCGGGACGGTGTACGGCCGCACCCGGCGCACCAGGCTGGGGAAGACGTTGGTGCCGAGGGCGACCCGCCGGGCGCGCACGCCCCCGTAGGGGGTGCGTACGGCCATGCCCGCGCCGTACTGCTTCAGCGTGAGCGCCGACGTGCGCTCGTACACACGCACCCCCGCGGCGAGGCAGGCCCGTGTGAGCCCCCAGGCCAGCCTGGCCGGGTTGAGGAGGGCGACGCCGCGCGGGTCGTGGAGCCCGGCGAGGAAGGTCGGTGAGTCGACCTGGGCGCGCACCTGCTCGGCGTCGAGGTACTCGGTGCCCTCGTCCAGGCCGCGGCGGCGGGCCTCGGCGTGCCAGGCGCGCAGTTCGGCGGCCTGGTGCGGGGCGGTGGCGACGTCGATCTCGCCGGTCCGCTCGAAGTCGCAGTCGAGGCCGTAGCGGGTGACGGCCTCCTCTATCTCGTCGAGGTTGCGCGCGCCGAGTTCCTGGAGCGTGTGGATCTCGTCCGGCCAGCGGGCGAGGCCGTTGGCCGTGCCGTGGGTGAGGGAGGCGGCGCAGAAGCCGCCGTTGCGCCCGGAGGCGGCCCAGCCGATCTCGTGGCCCTCCAGCAGGACGACGTCGCGGGCGGGATCGCGTTCCTTGGCGAGCAGGGCGGTCCACAGCCCGCTGTAGCCGCCGCCGACGACGAGCAGGTCGCAGTCCTCGGCGCCGGTGAGCGCGGGTTCGGGGTGCGGGCGGTCCGGGTCGTCGAGCCAGTACGGGACGGGCCGGGCCCCGGCGAGGGACCGGGTCCACGGGCCGGTGGCACGGGGGGTCATGGCACCTGGGGCCATGATGTCAACTCCCTACAGGAACACAGTTGTTGTGGGAAGGCAGCGGTCACGCGGTGCGGCGCCTGCGCCGGTTGCCCACGGCCATCGCGCCCAGTACGCACAGCACGGCGACGAGGAACATGGCGGTGCCGATGACGTTGATCTGGACGGGTGTGCCGCGCTGGGCCGAGCCCCAGACGAACATGGGGAAGGTGACGGTGGAGCCGGCGTTGAAGTTGGTGATGATGAAGTCGTCGAAGGAGAGCGCGAAGGCGAGCAGCGCGCCGGCGGCGATGCCGGGGGCGGCGATGGGCAGGGTGACCCGCAGAAAGGTCTGCGCGGGCCCGGCGTAGAGGTCCTGGGCGGCTTGTTCGAGGCGGGGGTCCATCGACAGCACGCGGGCCTTGACGGCGGTGACGACGAAGCTCAGGCAGAACATGATGTGGGCGATCAGGATGGTCCAGAAGCCGAGCTGCGCGCCCAGGTTGAGGAACAGGGTGAGCAGCGAGGCGCCCATCACCACCTCGGGCATGGCCATCGGCAGGAAGATCAGGGAGTTGATGGGGCCGCGCGCCCGGAACCGGTAGCGGACGAGCGCGAAGGCGATCATCGTGCCGAGCGCGGTGGCGCCGAGCGTGGCCCACAGGGCGATCTGGAGGCTGAGCGAGAGCGAGCCGCACATCCCGGCGACGCCGCACGGCTGCCGCCAGGCGTCGGTGGAGAACTCCTGCCAGGCGTAGTTGTAGCGGCCCTGGGGTTTGTTGAAGGAGAAGACGGTGACGACGATGTTGGGCAGCAGCAGATAGCCGAGGGTGAACAGCCCCGCGAGGACGACGAGGTTGCGCCTGAGCCACCGCAGGGGGGTCTTGGAAGCCATCTAGACCAGATCCTCCGTCCCGGACCGTCGGATGTAGAGGGTGACCATGATCAGGATGGCGGCCATCAGCAGGAACGACAGCGCGGCCGCCGTCGGATAGTCCAGGATCCGCAGGAACTGGCTCTGGATGACGTTGCCGATCATCTGGGTGTTGGTGGAGCCGAGCAGTTCGGAGTTGACGTAGTCGCCGCTGGCCGGGATGAAGGTGAGCAGGGTGCCGGAGACGACGCCGGGCATGGACAGCGGGAAGGTGACCTTGCGGAAGGTGGTGAGGGGGGTGGCGTACAGGTCGCCGGCCGCCTCGTGCAGCCGTCCGTCGATGCGCTCCAGCGAGGTGTAGAGCGGCAGCACCATGAACGGCAGGAAGTTGTACGTCAGTCCGCACACCACGGCGAGCGGGGTGGCCAGCACCCGGTGGCCGTCGGTCATGCCGAGCCAGTTGGTGACGGAGAGGACGTGCAGCGAGTCCAGGGCGCCGACGACGGGGCCGCCGTCGGCGAGGATCGTCTTCCAGGCGAGGGTGCGGATCAGGAAGCTGGTGAAGAACGGGGCGATGACGAGGATCATCACCAGGTTGCGCCAGCGGCCCGCGCGGAACGCGATGAGGTAGGCGAGCGGGTAGCCGAGCACCAGGCAGAGCACGGTGGCGGACCCGGCGTAGAGCACCGAGCGCAGGAACTGCGGCCAGTACGCCTGGAGCGCGTCCCAGTAGGCGGCGAAGTGCCAGGTGACCTGGTAGCCGTCCTCCAGGGAGCCGGTCTGCACGGAGGTGGAGGCCTGGTAGACCATCGGCAGCGCGAAGAACACGCACAGCCACAGGATGCCGGGGAGCAGCAGCCAGTACGGCGTCCAGCGGCCCCGGCGGCGCGGGGGTTTCCCGGCGGGCGGCGCGGGGGCCAGGGGCGGGGGCGCCTCGGTGAGGGTGGTCATCGGGCGGCCGCCCCTTCCCCGTCGGCGGCGTCCTCGGCCGTTCCGGCATGCGGCGACTGTGCGGCGTCGAGCCCGAACGTGTGCGCGGGGTTCCAGTGCAGAACGACCTCGGCACCGGGCACCAGCCGGGGATCGCGGTCGATGTTCTGGGCGTAGACCTCGAAGCCGGGGCAGACGGGGCTGTCGACGACGTACTGGGTGGAGACGCCGATGAAGCCGGCGCCGGTGATGCGGCCGGTGACGCGGTTGCGGCCGTCCGGGATCGTGCCCGCCTCGTCGGCGTGGACCAGGGAGATCTTCTCCGGGCGGACCCCGACCAGCACCTTGCCGCCGTTCGTCGTGGGCGCCGAACATCGCGTGCGGGGCAGGAGGAGCTTGCAGTCGCCGGCCTTCACCACCAGGTCGTCGCCGGAGACGGAGTCGGTCTCGGCGGTGATGAGGTTGGAGGTGCCGAGGAAGTTGGCGACGAACGTGGTGCGCGGGTTCTCGTAGAGGTCGGTGGGCGGGCCGAGCTGTTCGACGCGGCCGGCGTTCATCACGGCGACCGTGTCGGCCATCGTCATGGCCTCCTCCTGGTCGTGCGTGACATGCACGAAGGTGATGCCGACCTCGGTCTGGATGCGCTTGAGCTCCAGCTGCATCTGGCGGCGCAGCTTGAGGTCGAGGGCGCCGAGGGGTTCGTCGAGGAGGAGCACCTTGGGGTGGTTGATGAGCGCGCGGGCGACGGCGACGCGCTGCTGCTGGCCGCCGGAGAGCTGGTGCGGCTTCTTGCGCGCCTGCTCGCCGAGCTGGACGAGGTCCAGCATCTCGCCGACCTGCTTCTTCACGCCCTTGATGCCGCGGCGGCGCAGTCCGAAGGCGACGTTCTCGAAGATGTCGAGGTGCGGGAAGAGGGCGTAGGACTGGAAGACGGTGTTCACCGGCCGCTTGTACGGCGGCAGGTGGGTGACGTCCTGCTCACCGAGGTGCACGGTGCCGCTGGTGGGCTCCTCCAGCCCGGCGATCATGCGCAGGGTGGTGGTCTTGCCGCAGCCGGAGGCGCCGAGGAGGGCGAAGAAGGAGCCCTCGGGGACGGTCAGGTCGAGCGGGTGGACGGCGGTGAAGGACCCGTAGGTCTTGCCGATCCCGGTCAGCCGGACGTCGCCGCGCTCACCGGTGTGCGTGTGTGTCGTGGTCATGATGGTCCTCACGCCCCCGTCAGCTTGGCGAACGTGCCTTCGTAGGCGGTCTCTTCCTTCTGCGACAGGGCGCGGAAGGCGTGCGCCCGGGCGGCCGTGGCCTTGTCCGGGACGATCAGCGGGTTGTTCGCCGCGTCCTTGTCGATCTTCGCCAGATAGGGCTTCACACCGTCGACCGGCGTCACGTAGTTGACGTAGGCGGCGAGCTCGGCGGCCGGCTCCAGCTCGTAGTAGTAGTCGATCAGCCGTTCGGCGTTGGTCTTGTGGCGCGCCTTGTTGGGGACCAGGAGGTTGTCGGTCGACATCATGTAGCCGCTGTCGGGGATGACGTAGTCGATGTCGGGGTTGTCGGCCTGGAGCTGGACGATGTCGCCGCCCCAGGCGACGCACGCGGCCAGGTCGCCCTTGGCGAGGTCGGAGGTGTAGTCGTTGCCGGTGAAGCGGCGGATCTGCCCCTTGTCCACGGCCTTCTGGAGGCGGGCGGTGGCCGCGTCGTAGTCGTCGTCGGTGACCTTGGCGGGGTCCTTGCCCATGTCGAGAAGGGTCATCCCGATGCTGTCGCGCATCTCGGAGAGGAACCCGACGCGGCCTTTCAGGTGGCCGTTGTCCAGCAGGTCGGAGACGGACCTCACCTCGATGCCGTCGAGCGCCTTCTTGTTGTAGGCGAGCACGGTGAACACGCCCTGCCAGGGATACGAGTAGGCGCGGCCGGGGTCCCAGTCGGGGTCGCGGAACTGCGCGGACAGATGGGTGTAGGCGTGCGGCAGGTGGGAGGGGTCGAGCTTCTGCACCCAGCCGAGGCGGATCAGCCGGGCGGCCAGCCAGTCGGTGAGGACGATCAGGTCGCGGCCGGTGTCCTGGCCCGCGGCGAGCTGTGGCTTGATCTTGCCGAAGAACTCGTTGTTGTCGTTGATGTCCTCGGTGTACTTGACCGATATGCCGGTGCGCTTGGTGAACGCCTCCAGGGTGGGCCGGTGCTTGCCGCTGTCGTCGACGTCGACGTACTCGGGCCAGTTCGAGAAGCTGACCGTCTTCTCCTCGGCCGAGTGGTCCTGGGAGGAGACCCCGCCCTGTGTCTTGCCGGCCGCGGGGATGCCGCAGCCGGTCAGGGCCGCGAGGCCGCCGACCGCGAGCGCGCCGCCGGCGGAGGCCCGCAGCAGCGAGCGGCGGGTCAGGGCGGCCCTGCCGCGCGCGGCGCTGCGCCGCACGGCGGCCACCTGGGCCGGGGACAGACGGTCGGGCTCGTACTGCTCCATGGGCGTGGTGGCCTTTCCTGCGTCCGGTGGAGGCGGTGGTGGACGGGGTGTTCCGGTGGGCCCGGAGTGCGCGTGGCACCGCCGGTTCTAGGGCCGGTCTCCGAAGATCGTGCGGTGCCAGTCCTTCCGGGCCACCGCGGTGTTGTCGAACATGACGTGCTTGACCTGTGTGTACTCCTCGAACGAGTACGAGGACATGTCCTTGCCGAAGCCGGAGGCGGCATAGCCGCCGTGCGGCATCTCGCTGATGATCGGGATGTGGTCGTTGACCCAGACGCAGCCCGCCCGCAGTTCCCGGGTGGCGCGGTGCGCCCGGTGGACGTCCCGGGTCCAGGCGGAGGCGGCGAGCCCGTAGGGGGTGTCGTTGGCGAGCCGGAGCCCCTCGTCGTCGGAGTCGAACGGCAGGACGACGAGTACGGGGCCGAACAGTTCCCGCTGGACGATCTCGCTGTCCTGGGCGGCGCCGGTGACGAGCGTGGGCCGGTAGTAGGCGCCCTTGGCGAGGTCGCCGCCGGGTGCCTCGCCGCCGGTCACCAGGCGCGCGTGGGCGCGGGCCCGGTCGACGAAGCCGGCGACGCGGTCGCGCTGGGCGGTGGAGATCAGCGGGCCGAGGTCGGTGTCGGAGGCGAACGGGTCGCCGAGGCGGACGGTCTCCATGAGTGCGGCGGTCCGGGCGGTGAACTCCTCGTACAGCGGCCGCTGCACGTACGCGCGGGTGGCCGCCGTGCAGTCCTGACCGGTGTTGATGAGCGCGCCCGCCACCGCGCCGTGCACGGCGGCCTCCAGGTCGGCGTCGTCGAAGACCACGAAGGGCGCCTTGCCGCCGAGTTCCAGGTGCAGCCGCTTGACCCCGGCGGTCGCGAGCGCGGCGACGCGTCTGCCGACGGCGGTGGACCCGGTGAACGAGACCATCGCCACGTCCGGGTGGGCCACGAGGTGCTCCCCGGCCTCCTTCCCGGTGCCGGTGACGACGTTGATCACGCCGTCGGGGATCCCGGCCTCCGTGGCCGCCTCGGCGAAGAGGAGAGAGGTCAGCGGGGTGAGCTCGGCGGGCTTGAGCACGATCGTGTTGCCCGCGGCGACGGCCGGGAGGACCTTCCAGGCGGCCATCTGCAGCGGGTAGTTCCAGGGTGCGACGGAGCCGATGACGCCGACGGGTTCGCGGCGCACGTACGAGGTGTGGTCGCCGGAGTACTCCCCCGCGGCCAGGCCCTGCGGGTGGCGGGCGGCGCCCGCGAAGAAGGCGGCGTTGTCGACGGTGCCGGGGACGTCGAACTCGCGGGTCAGCTTGAGCGGCTTGCCGCACTGCAACGACTCGACACGGGCCAGTTCGTCGGCGCGGTCGGCGAGGACGGCGGCGAAGCGGTGCAGCGCCTCGGCGCGCTCGCCCGGGGTGGCGCCGGCCCAGCCCGCAAGGGCGGCGCGGGCGGCGGCGACGGCACGGTCGACGTCGGCGGGGCCGGCGAGCGCGAAGCGGTGGATCTCCTGGCCGGTGGCGGGGTCGACCACGGCGTGCTCCCGGCCCGAGGTGCCGTGCGCGGGGGCGCCGGCGAGGTACTGCGCGCCGCCCGGGAAACGTTCCCGCACGTCGCGGAGGGTACGGGCGCGGAGACCGCCGGAGTGGTCTTCGGGGCGGCCCTCGAAGCGGCGCTCGGGATGACGCTCAGGGCGGTGCTCGGGGTCGTTTTCGGGGTGGTGCATGCCGCTCTCCTCCGAGTCCCCGCGACGGAACCGACGTGGCCGAATCTCGATGTGGGTGCCGATCCTGGCAGAGCGGATGGACCTCAACAAGTGATTCCGTTGTTTAATTTTGGTTACGCGACGGAATCTGTCGGTGGAGTGCCTGGGGCGGCCGTAAATGGGTGGGGGCTGTCGGTGCCTGCTGCCAGACTCGCCCGCATGACGACGACGATCACTTCCCGTGAGGCTCTGGTGGCCGCGGTACGCGCGGGGGCGCGGGTGAGGTACCTGCACTTCTGGGGCCACCGGGCGCGCCCCGACGGCCGCGTGGGGGCGAGCTGTCTGAGCCAGTGGTGGCCGTCGCCGTTCACGGTGGACGGGGTGGAGTACGCGACGGCGGAGCACTGGATGATGGCGGCGAAGGCCCGCCTGTTCGGCGACGCGGAGGCGGAACGACGTGCCCTGGAGGCGCCGAACCCGGCCCTGGCGAAGAAGGCCGGCCGGCTGGTGCGGGGCTTCGACGAGACGGTGTGGCAGCGGGAGCGGTTCGGGATCGTGGCCGAGGGCAGCGTTCACAAGTTCCGGGCGGACGAGGAACTGCGGCGGTTCCTGCTCGGGACGGGGGACCGGGTACTGGTCGAAGCGAGCCCGCTGGACCGTGTCTGGGGCATCGGCCTCGCCGCGGACGACGAGGCGGCGGGGGATCCGGAGCGGTGGCGGGGCCACAACGAGCTGGGCTTCGCCCTGATGACGGCGAGGGATCGCCTACGCGACGAGTCGTGACGAGGCTCCGCCTCGGGGGGGTGGGTCCGAGTTGGGCGCGCTGTCGTTGTCGGGTGCGGGTGCGCGGGGGCTGTTCGCGCAGTTCCCCGCGCCCCTGGGTTGGCCGGCGTGGGCCGGGTGCGTGGGGGCGCAGCCCTCGTTGTTTTCGGGGGTCCAGGGGGCGGAGCCCCCTTGAGGGGTCCTTGTGGCGGGCCTGGGGGCGCACAGCCCCTCACGTCTGCGGGGGCGCAGGGGGCGGAGCCCTCGCCGGGGTCGAAGGGGCGGAGCCCCTGGGGGATGGGAAGGGCAGGGGCGGCGGGGGCGAGAAAAGCCCCCGGTCACCGCACCGCGGAAACCGTCAGCGACGTGCTGTACCCGTCATCCGTCGGCCACGGATCCTCGTCCGAGTCCGAGTCCGAACCGTCCCACGCCGTGAAGAGCAGCACCACCAGCGTCACCCCCAGCACCACCCCCACCGCCCCGCAGATGATCCCCGCCAACGCCTGCCCCGGATTCGTCGACTCCCCCCGCTTGGCCCGCCGCCGCCCCACGAACCCGAGGATCACCGCAAGCACCCCCAGGATGATCGCGACCGGCCACAGACAGAAGATCACCAGGGAGATGATGCCGAGCACGAGGGACGCGGTGCTCAGGCCGTTCTGCGGGCCGAGCGGCATCGCACCCCACGGGTACCCACCGGGCCCGCCCTGCGGCACCCCGTAGCCCGCGCCCCCGTAACTCCCGCCCGCGACCGGATACGGCGGATACCCGTACGGCACCTGCCCCGGCCCCTCGGGCCCGATCGGCGGCGGCGGAACAGCCCCACCCCCGGCACCCCCGTACGAGCCCCCCGGATACCCCGGAAAACCGACGGAGGCCGCAACGGGAGCAGGGCCCCCCGGCGGCGGCACGGAACCCGGAGCCCCCGGAGAGCCGAACGCCCCAGGAGCCGGGGCAGGCACCGGCACCGCCGGCACCCCCGCCACCGTCGCCTGCTCGTGCACGGAACCCCCCGCCCCCGCACCCCCGGGCAACGTGGGCGCCCCCGCGTCCCCCGGCACCGCGATCACCGTGTCCTGCGGAGCCGCCGGCACGCTGGACCCGGGTATCACGGCGTCCTGAACGTCGCCCCCCGCACCACCCGGCACACCCGCCGGCGACGCCCACGTGTGCGCCCCCGGCGCAGGAGACCCGGCGGAGTCCGGCGGCGCCCACGGATCCGGGGCGTCGGCGTTCTCGGGCGCGTGCGACGCCCGCGCGTCGTCGGACATGCTGGGTCCCCTCTGTTGAGCGTTCCGTCATGCTACGGCCAAGGCACCCGGCCCCCCGGCCCCGCACCCCCACCCTCCTCCGCCCTCCCCCACCCCCGCTTACGATGACCCCCGAGTCATCGATCAGCCGATCACCCGCGCCCCGCGCCCGCCCGCCGCCTTCCGCGACCGGCGTACCGCCGAGGGCGCGCCGTTCCGGGGAGGAACCTTGTCCACCGACCTTCGCAAGCCGCACGGCGCCGGCACCGGCGACCCGCACACCGCCTTCATCGCCGGCCTCCCCAAGGCCGAACTGCACGTCCACCACGTCGGCTCCGCCTCCCCCCGCATCGTCTCGGAACTGGCCGCCCGCCATCCCGACTCCAAGGTGCCCTCCGACCCCGAGGCGCTGGTCGACTACTTCACCTTCACGGACTTCGCGCACTTCATCGAGGTGTACCTGTCCGTCGTCGACCTGATCCGCACCCCGGAGGACGTCCGGCTGCTGACGTACGAGGTGGCCCGCGACCTGGCCCGCCAGCAGGTCCGCTACGCCGAGCTGACCATCACCCCGTTCTCCTCCACCCGCCGCGGGATCGACGAGCGCGCGTTCATGGACGCGATCGAGGACGCCCGCAAGACGGCGGAGGCGGAGTTCGGCACCGTACTGCGCTGGTGCTTCGACATCCCCGGCGAGGCGGGCCTGGAGTCGGCGCAGGAGACGGCGCGGCTGGCCACGGACGACCGGGTGCGCCCGGAGGGGCTGGTGTCGTTCGGTCTCGGCGGGCCGGAGATCGGCGTGCCGCGGCCGCAGTTCAAGCCGTACTTCGACCGGGCGATCGCGGCCGGCCTGCACTCCGTGCCGCACGCCGGCGAGACCACCGGCCCGGAGACGGTCTGGGACGCGCTGCGCGAGCTGCGCGCCGAGCGCATCGGACACGGCACCAGCTCGGCCCGCGACCCGGAGCTGCTGGCGCACCTGGCCGAGCACCGCATCCCGCTGGAGGTCTGCCCGACCTCGAACATCGCCACCCGCGCGGTCGCCACGCTCGACGAGCACCCGATCCGGACGTTCGTGGACGCCGGCGTCCTGGTGACCGTCAACTCCGACGACCCGCCGATGTTCGGCACCGACCTGAACACGGAGTACGCGGTGGCCGCACGCCTGCTGAACCTGGACGAACAGGGCATCGCCGCACTGGCGAAGAACGCGGTGGAGGCGTCCTTCCTGGACCCGGCGGGCAAGGCACGCCTCACGGCGGAGATCGACACGTACCTGACCACCTGGAGCCCCGCGCTCTGACCGCACCCCCTCGACCACCCCCTCCGCCCGCCGTCCGACGGGCGGAGGGCCGCACACGGGCGCAGGGCCGGACACGGGCGCAGGGCCGGACACGGGCGCAGGGCCGCAGGGGGCACCGCGAACCGCCGGGCACCACGGGTCGCCGCACCCCGGCCCGTCACAATGGCCCGCATGCAGACCTTCACCGCCGTCGCCCATCGCGGCGACCCCTACCGCGTCCGTGAGAACACGCTCGACTCGCTGCGGTCCGCGCTCCGACGGGGCGCGGACGCGGTGGAGTTCGACGTACGGCTCACCCGCGACGGCGTCCCCGTCCTCCTCCACGACGACACCCTGAAGCGGCTGTGGGGCCAGGACCGGCCGCTGGCCTCGCTCTCCGCGGCGGAGGTGCGGGAGCTGACGGCCGGCGGGGTGCCGACGCTCGCCGAGGCGCTCGCGGCGACGGCCGGCAGCCGGGTGATGATCGACCTGCCCGGCGCCCCCGGCCCCCGCTCGGTACGGCGGATTCTGGACGTCGTACAGGAGTGCGAGGCGCAGGAGCGCGCGTACTACTGCGCCGGCGCCGCCGCGATGCTCGCGGTGCGCTCCGCCGACCCGGCCGCCGAGATCGCGCTGACCTGGACCACCCTCGCCCCGCCGCGCCCGGTGCTCCTGGACGCGGTACGCCCCCGCTGGCTGAACTACCGCTTCGGCCTGATCACCCGCGACCTGGCGGCCCACGTCCACCGGAACGGCCACCTGCTCTCCGCCTGGACCCCCGACACCCCCCGCTCCATGCGCCGCCTCCTCGCCGCCGGCACCGACTCGATCACCACCAACCGCGTCGACGCACTCCACGCCCTGCGCCAACTCCCCTGAGAGCACGGCCACTTACCGTTCCCCGCCCCCTAGGGGAGACCCTTGTGCCGTTCCCCGGGTCCGGACCCTCCCCGCTGAGGATCCCTGGGTCCGTCCGTGCTCCGAGGATGGTGATCGTCAGCCACCACGCCACCCTCCCCGGCCGCCCCAGGAGCGCAGATGCCCGTCTCCCGCCGTACCGCCGTCCTCACCGGCACATTCGCCACCCTCGGCCTCGCCGCCGGCCCCGCACGGGCGGCCTCCCCGCGGACGGCCTCCGCACGGGGAACCGAGGGGCGGACCGGTCCGGACGCCGAGGCGCTGGCCGCCGCGCTCACCGGACTGCCGGACGCGGACGCGACCGCCGCCCTGGTACGGGTCGGCGGCACCGACGGCAGCTGGCACGGCAGCGCGGGCGTGCACGACCTCACCACCCGGCGCGCGGCCGACCCGCACGCCCTCTTCCGCGCCGGTTCGGTGACGAAGGTGGTGACGGCGGCGACCGTGCTCCACCTCGCCGCCGAGCGCCGGGTCCAGCTCGACGCGCCCGCACGGCACCACCTGCCGGACCTCCTGGGCCACCGCTACCGGCACGTCACCGTGCGGCAGTTGCTGAACCACACCAGCGGCATCCCGGTGGGGGAAGGGCTCGGGGACACCTTCGAGGAGGTGTACGCCCACCGCTTCGACACGCTGCCGCCGCGCCAGGTGGCGGCCTCCGCGGCCGCGCGGAAGCCCGAGTTCGCCCCGGGCACCGCACAGCACTACCTGAACATCAACTACACATACTGGGGCTGCTGATCGAGGCGGTCACCGGCGGCTCGTACGCCGAGGAGGCCACCCGGCGCATCCTGCGCCCGGCCGGGATGCGCCACACGTACTTCCCCGGCGCGGACCCCCGCATCCGGGGCCCGCACAACCACGGCTACCAGGCGGTCACGCGCGCCGACGGCAGCACGGAACTGCTCGACGTGACCGACTGGAACCAGGCGGACCGGTTCGCGGCGGGCGACATGATCTCCACCACCGCCGACCTGGAACGCCTGCTCGGCGCCCTCTTCCGGGGCCGCCTCCTGCCGCCCCGGCAACTGCGGGAGATGTTCACGGTCCCGCCGCACATCGACGGCGCCACCTACTCCGCCGGCCTCCAGCGCTTCGTCCACGAGGACCGCGTCTACTGGCTCAAGTCCGGCTCCCGCTACGGCTACAGCGCGGTCGTGGCCGCCACCCGCAACCTCACCCGCACCCTCACGTACTCGGTCAACGCCACGGACGCGAAGGGCGAGGACATGAACCCGACAGCACAACGCATAGCCCTGGCAGCACTGGCGTAAGAGAACGCGCCCCGTAAGGGGCGCGGGGAACTGCGCGAGAAGCCCCACCCACCCGCACCCGACAACCCACCCCCGGGGTCCAAAGGGCGAAGCCCCTTGAAGGGACGATGGGGGTCCCCCCTGCTCGAACGTAGTTGAGAGCTTGGGGGAGGGTAGGGGCGGCGGGGGCGAAAACACCCCCACCCACCCCCCGTCACCCGTCAGCCCGTCAGCCCTCCAACGACGTCATCACATGCTTCACCCGCGTGTAGTCCTCGAACCCGTACGCCGACAGATCCTTGCCATAGCCGGACTTCTTGAAGCCCCCATGCGGCATCTCCGCCACCAACGGAATATGCGTATTGATCCACACACACCCGAAGTCCAGCTTCTTCGACATCCGCATGGCCCGCCCATGATCCTTCGTCCACACGGACGAGGCCAACGCGTACTCCACCCCGTTCGCCCACTCCACCGCCTGGTCCTCGTCCCGGAACGCCTGCACGGTGATGACCGGCCCGAACACCTCGTTCTGGACGATCTCGTCGTCCTGCTTCAGCCCGGAGACGACGGTCGGCGCGTAGAAGTACCCCGTGTCCCCCACCCGGTGCCCTCCCGCCTCGACCTTGGCGTGCGCGGGCAGCCGCTCGACGAACCCGGAGACCTGCTTCAGCTGGTTGGGGTTGTTCAGCGGCCCGTACAGCACGTCCTCGTCGTCCGGCCGCCCGGTCTTCGTCTCGGCCGCCGTCTTGGCGAGCGCGGCGACGAACTCGTCGTGGATGGACTCGTGGACGAGGACACGCGTCGCGGCGGTGCAGTCCTGCCCGGCGTTGAAGAACCCGGCGACCGAGATGTCCTCGACGGCCTTGGGGATGTCGGTGTCCTCGAAGACGACGACGGGCGCCTTGCCGCCGAGCTCCAGGTGGACCCGCTTGAGGTCCCGTGACGCGGACTCGGCGACCGACATGCCGGCCCGCACGGAGCCGGTGATGGACGCCATCGCCGGGGTCGGGTGCTCGACCATCAGCCGCCCGGTGTCACGGTCGCCGCAGATGACGTTGAAGACGCCCTTGGGCAGGATCGAGCCGATGATGTCGGCGATCAGGACCGTGGAGGCGGGGGTGGTGTCGGACGGCTTGAGCACGACCGTGTTGCCGGCCGCGAGCGCGGGGGCGAACTTCCAGACGGCCATCATCATCGGGTAGTTCCAGGGCGCGACCTGCGCGCAGACACCGATCGGCTCGCGGCGGACGATCGAGGTGAGGCCCTCCATGTACTCGCCGGCCGAGCGGCCCTCCAGCATCCGCGCCGCACCCGCGAAGAAGCGGATCTGGTCGACCATCGGCGGGATCTCCTCGGTGCGGGTCAGCCCGGTCGGCTTGCCCGTGTTCTCCACCTCGGCGGCGATCAGCTCCTCGGCGCGCTCCTCGAACGCGTCGGCGATCTTCAGCAGGGCCTTCTGGCGCTCGGCGGGGGTCGTGTCCCGCCAGCCGGGGAAGGCCGCGGCGGCCGCGGCCATCGCGGCGTCGACGTCCGCCTGCCCGGACAGCGGCGCCGTCGCGTACGCCTCACCGGTCACGGGGTTGACCACCTCGGTGGTCCGTCCGTCGGCGGCGTCGCGGAATTCGCCGTCGATGTGGTTGCGCAGACGACGCAGCTCGGTGCTCACTGCCGGCCCTCCTGGTGGGTGTGCACGTGCGGGTGGGTGTCACGTGTCCAATTGCTGAGACACCCACCCTAGTCGCTGCCGCCGCGACTTCAACACCCCCACTCGCCCCGAATCTGCGAAATCCGCATCTCAGCCCACCCCAGACAACGAATTTCATCGAGAACGCCTTGCGGAACTGTCGAGACGTCGTGCACAGTGACCCCGTGGCCAGTCGAAGCGCAGAGCACAAGGATTCCTCCCGGGAGCACCGGAACGGCAACGGCATCCCCCATCTGGACGCCGTCTCCCTCGCCATCGTCGAGCAGCTCCAGGAGGACGGCCGGCGGCCCTACGCCGCGATCGGCAAGGCGGTCGGCCTGTCGGAGGCGGCCGTGCGCCAGCGCGTGCAGAAGCTCCTCGACCAGGGTGTGATGCAGATCGTCGCCGTGACGGACCCGCTCACGGTGGGGTTCCGCCGGCAGGCGATGGTCGGCGTCAACGTGGAGGGGGACGTGGAGTCCGCCGCCGATGCCCTGGCGGCCATGGACGAGTGCGAGTACGTCGTGATGACCGCCGGGTCCTTCGATCTGATGGTGGAGATCGTCTGCGAGGACGACGACCACCTCCTGGAGGTCATCAACAAACGCATCCGGGCCGTCCCCGGCGTGCGCTCCACCGAGAGTTTCGTCTACCTCAAGCTCAAGAAGCAGACCTACATGTGGGGAACCCGATAGCCGTGAGCAGCGACAGCGCCAAGGACCTCAGCAAGTCCGCGTACGACCACCTGTGGATGCACTTCACCCGCATGTCCTCGTACGAGAACGCCCCCGTGCCGACGATCGTGCGCGGCGAGGGCACCTACATCTACGACGACAAGGGCAAGCGCTACCTCGACGGCCTCGCGGGCCTGTTCGTCGTCCAGGCGGGGCACGGCCGCACCGAACTCGCCGAGACCGCGTTCAAGCAGGCGCAGGAGCTGGCGTTCTTCCCGGTGTGGTCCTACGCCCACCCCAAGGCCGTCGAGCTGGCCGAACGCCTCGCGCACTACGCCCCGGGCGACCTGAACAAGGTCTTCTTCACCACCGGCGGCGGCGAGGCGGTGGAGACCGCCTGGAAGCTGGCCAAGCAGTACTTCAAGCTGACCGGCAAGCCCACCAAGTACAAGGTGATATCCCGTGCCGTGGCCTACCACGGCACCCCGCAGGGTGCCCTGTCCATCACCGGCCTGCCCGGCCTGAAGGCCCCCTTCGAGCCGCTCGTCCCGGGCGCGCACAAGGTGCCCAACACGAACATCTACCGTGCCCCGCTCTTCGGCGACGACCCCGAGGCGTTCGGCCGCTGGGCCGCCGACCAGATCGAGCAGCAGATCCTCTTCGAGGGCCCGGACACCGTCGCCGCCGTCTTCCTGGAGCCCGTGCAGAACGCCGGCGGCTGCTTCCCGCCGCCGCCCGGCTACTTCCGGCGGGTGCGCGAGATCTGCGACCAGTACGACGTGCTGCTCGTCTCCGACGAGGTCATCTGCGCCTTCGGCCGGCTCGGCACGATGTTCGCCTGCGACAAGTTCGACTACGTCCCGGACATGATCACCTGCGCCAAGGGCATGACCTCGGGCTACTCCCCCATCGGCGCCTGCCTCGTCTCCGACCGCCTGGCCGAGCCGTTCTACAAGGGCGACAACACCTTCCTGCACGGCTACACGTTCGGCGGCCACCCGGTCTCCGCGGCCGTCGGCCTGGCCAACCTCGACCTGTTCGAGCGCGAGGGCCTCAACCAGCACGTCCTGGACAACGAGGGCGCCTTCCGCGCCACCCTGGAGAAGCTGCACGACCTGCCGATCGTCGGCGACGTCCGCGGCAACGGCTTCTTCTACGGCATCGAACTGGTGAAGGACAAGGCCACCAAGGAGACCTTCGACGAGGAGGAGACCGAGCGGATCCTCTACGGCTTCCTCTCCAAGGCCCTGTACGACAACGGCCTGTACTGCCGCGCCGACGACCGCGGCGACCCGGTGGTCCAGCTCGCCCCGCCGCTGATCTCCGACCAGTCCACGTTCGACGAGATCGAACAGATACTGCGGGGCGTGCTGACGGAGGCGTGGACGAAGCTGTGACCGGGGCGCGACCCCACCGCCCCCGGCGCCGGGCATATCGTCGTCCTGAATGATCAACATCGGCCTCGGGTCACCCGTTCGAGTGGGAATCGGTGACCCGGGGCCGTGTGCCGTCCGGCCTCCCGCCATGGGGCCGCCTAGCGTGCCAGTGACCGATCGGCCCCGTCTTCGTTCCCCCGGAAGAGGGACCCCCAGGAGGGGTCCGGAAGAGGGACGCGGCAGCGGGAGACGCCCGCGGGACGCGGCCGGGACAGCGGATCTGAAGCGAGGTGTACGCGATGGTGGCCCCGCCGGACAACGACGTGCTCTGGGCGCGCGCCCTGCACTTCCAGCACAACGGCTCGCCGGCCCTGAACGGCGTCTCGCTCGGCGTGCGCGACGGCGAGATCCTGGCCGTCACCGGCCCGCGCGGCAGCGGCAAGACGACCCTGCTGAGCTGCCTGTCCGGGCTGCTGCCGGCGCAGGGCGGCGAGATCTGGTTCAACAGCAAACCGATGCACACGATGCGCCCGATGCGGCGCGAACGGCTGCGCCGGGAGCGGTTCGGCTGGATCGACCCGGAGCCCCACCTCGTCCCCGAGCTCAACGCCTGGGAGAACGCCGCCCTGCCGCTGATGCTGCGCGGCACCGGGCGCCGCGCCGCCCGCACCACCGCCCGCGAATGGCTCGAACGGCTCGACATCGGCGCTTACGCGCGCAAACGCCCGCGCGCCCTGCCGGTGGCCGCACGGCAGCGGGTGGCCATCGCCCGCGCGCTGGCCGCGGCGCCCACCGTCCTCTTCGCCGACGAGCCGACCGCCGCACTGCACCGCGCCGACCGCGCCCATGTGCTGCGCACGCTCACCACGGCGGCCCGCTCGCACGGCATCACGGTCGTCCTCGCCACGACCGAGCCCGAGACGGCGGCGCTCGCCGACCGTTCGGTGGCGCTGCTCGACGGCCGCTGCGTGCAGACCGTCCACCTGCCGCCCGCCGCGGAGACGGAAGGCCGGGCGGCGTGCTCGCTCTCCGTCTAGCCCGCCGGGCACACGTACTGGTCCAGGTCCGCAGACTGCTGGTCGCCGCCGCCTCGGCGGGCACCGGCTTCCTGCTGCTGTGCGCGTTCGGGTACGCACTCGGGCACCCGGGCGCCCCCGCCGGGGCCGCGCTGCGGCTCGCCTGGTGCGCGGTGCCGGCCGCGGCCACGGTGCACCTCGCGGTCGCCGTCGCCCGCGCGGACCCCGGCACCCGGCCGCGCCCCGGCCTGTCGGCGGTCGGGCTCGGCCCCGGCCGCCTGATGGCCTTCTCGGCCCTCACCACGGCCCTGTCCTGCGCCCTCGGCTCCGCCGCCGCCCTCCTCCTCTTCCTCCACCTCCGCGGCGACCTCCCCGGCCTCCCACCCCACACGTCCCTGACGGACGCCCTGGCAAAGGGCCTCCCCCTGCCGTTGCCGGCCACGGCGACACTGCTGACGGTGGTCCCGCTGACGGCCTCGGCGGCGTGCGCACTGACGTTGCGGCCGCGCAAGGACACGGGTGCGGCCACCGCGCCTGCGGACAGCGGTCCCGCTGGGGCACCCGCCAAGCGCCGGTCAGCGAAACCCCGTACGTCCACCCCGGCCCAGGGCGCCCTCCCCGCAGACCCCGGCGACGCCGTACCCACCCCGTCCGGCCTCCCGTGGGGCCTCACCGTCATCGCCGCCGGCCTCACCACGGAGACCTACGCCACCCGCACCCCCCACGCCCCCACCCTCGACCTCCCCGGCGACCTCACGGCCACCCCCGCCGCGGTCCTCGCCGGCTGGGCGCTCACCGCCGTCGGCCTCGCCCTCGCCGGCCCCGCCCTCACCCACCTGTGCGGCCGCCTCCTCCAGTCGGCCCGCCCCGGCGTCCTCCGGCTGCTCGCCGGCCGCGTCCTCCAGGAGGAGGCGACCCGCATCGGCCGCCCCCTCGGCGTACTGTGCGCCGTCGCCTCCGGCGCGTACGCCACCGCGCGGGTGTACGCCGACGCCCACGGCACACCCCCCGTCTTCGGCCCCCTGAGCGCGCTCGGCGCGTTCCTGGTCGCCGGCTGCGCCCTCGCGACGCTGGCGACGGCGGCCGTCGAGGCCCGCCGCGACCGGGCCGGAACCACCGCCGCCCTGCTGCGGATCGGCGCCCCGGCCACCCTCCTGCGCGCCGCCGCGCTGCTGCGCACCACCGCCCTCGTCGTCGTCCTCGCCCCGCTGACCTGGCTGATCGCCGAACTGGCCGCCCTGCCGCTCACCCGCTGAGCGGCAGGGCGGGCGGGGCGGCCGAAGGCCGCGGAAAAAAGTCCACGCCCACCGATGAGTTCACGGCCCCCTCCCGGTCTGCCCCTCCGTACGGAACACGTACGGGAACACGCACCACCGACCAGGACCGGGAGAGCCGCCATGTACCAGCAGATGATCTTCGTGAACCTGCCCGTCGAGAACGTCGACACCTCGAGGAAGTTCTTCACCGAGCTCGGCTACACGATCAACCCGCAGTTCTCCACGGAGGACTGCGCCTGCGTCGTGATCAGCGACACGATCGTCGCGATGATGCTCGGCAAGAAGCGCTACGCCGATTTCACGGACAAGGAGATCGCGGACGCGACCCGCACCAGCGAGGTGCTGCTGTGTCTGAGCGCGGAGAGCCGGGAGAAGGTCGACGAGCTGGTCGAACGGGCGATCGCGGCCGGTGGCACGGACCGGGACGACACCCAGGACCACGGCTTCATGTACGGCCGCTCCTTCGACGACCCGGACGGCCACTCCTGGGAGGTCATGTGGATGGACCCGGCGGCCGTGCAGGGCTGACCCTGCCCCCCACGGAACGGGGCCCCTAGCATGGGCGGGTGCATCCGACACCCGATCAGCCGTTCGACGGCTCCCACGACCGCGAGATCGAGACGCTCACCGAGTTCGACGAGGTGGTCGCCGCCGGCCGCCCCCTCGCCCGGCACCGTGTGCAGTCCGTGGACCTGACGGCCCGTACGGAGGTGCTGCTCGCCCAGGACTGCGCGGGCGCCGTCTTCCTCGGCTGCCCGATGGCCCCCGACGCGGCCGCGCACGTACGGGCCTCGGGCGCGCTGGTCTTCCCGCCCGTCCCCGGTCTGCCGTTCGACCCGTACCGGGGGCTGGTGTACTCGCCCGACGAGCTGTACGACGGCCTGGCCACCGGTGGTTACGAGGCGACGCCGGACGCCCGCGCGTACGCCTGGTTCCAGCGCACGAAGGCCGACGGGGACGTGTTCGCGTCGATGCTGCGCGCCGTCCACGACGACGCGGTCTCCGACGCGCTCGACGAACTCCTCGTGGGCGCCCGGGTGGTGGGCGTCATGGGCGGCCACGCGATGGCGCGCGGCACGCAGGCGTACGCGGGCGCGGCGCGACTGGGCCGGGAGCTGGCGCGCGCCGGGCTCACGGTCGCGACCGGAGGCGGCCCGGGCGCGATGGAGGCCGCGAACCTGGGGGCGTACGCGGCGCCCTTCGGGGACGCGATGCTCGACGAGGCGCTCGAACTCCTGGGCAAGGCACCGTCGTTCACGCCGTCGATCGGGGACTGGGCGGGCGCCGCCTTCGAGGTGCGCGAACGGCATCCCGGCGGCGGGGCCTCGGTGGGCATCCCGACCTGGTTCTACGGTCACGAGCCGCCCAACGCGTTCGCCTCGCACCTGGCCAAGTACTTCGCCAACGCGACCCGGGAGGACGGTCTGCTGGCCCGTTCGAACGCGGGTGTGGTCTTCCTGCCGGGCGCGGCCGGCACCGTCCAGGAGATCTTCGACAACGCGACGCCCAACTACTACGAGTCGCGGGGCGAGCCGACGCCGATGGTGCTGGTGGACCGGGCGCACTGGACCGAACACCTGCCGACGTGGCCGTTGTTGCGGGCGCTGGCGCGGGAGCGGTCGATGGAGGCGCGGATCGCGCTCGTCGACTCGGTGGAGGAAGCCCCGGCGGCACTCAAACGTCTGAGCGGTTAATAAGCGGGCAAAGTCAGGGGTGCGGCCGGGCATATGCGTTGACAGGTCTTACGTGACGCTTATAGACCTGTGAGCCACTCGGGGATTCTGTGGCAACCGGTACCGTGGCGGCCTCAAGTCCCCGTCCACCCCCCGCAGTTGCACATCCCGTGAAGGGCACAGTGGCCATCTTGTCCAAGTCGTCCACCTCATCCGCCTCGTTCATATCCCGCCGCACCACCGCGCGCGCAGCCCGCGTCCTCGGTGTCGCGTCCGCCTCGGCGGCCCTCGCGCTCGGCGTCGCCGGCACCGCGTCGGCCTGCAGCATCAGCGAGTTCTCCGCCGTCGCCAAGTGCGACGGCGACAAGGGCGTCATCGCCGTCACCGACGTCGACGGCTCCGGTACCCCGGTGACGATCTCCGTGTTCCTGGAGAACAACGGCGCCGACGTGAAGAAGATCGGCGAGAAGACCGACGTCAAGGGTTCCCGCGAGGGTGTCACCGTCACCTTCGACGAGACCTGGAAGGCGAACGCCACCTACCGCGTCCACGTCAAGGCCGACAACGGAGCCGTCGACGAGGACATCAAGGACAACCTGACGACCCCCGGCACCGCCTGCGCCTCCGACGACACCACCCCGTCGAAGCCCGCCTCGCCGAAGCCGTCGCAGTCGGCGGACAAGCCGTCGGACGAGACCACGCCCGAGGCCACCCCGTCGGAGACCAAGTCCGAGGGCGCCACCGCACCGGCCGCCTCGGGCGGCGACAACGGCCCGTCGCCCGCGGCCGTCGGTGAGTCCAACCTGGCCGAGACCGGCGCCAGTTCGAACACCCCGATGATCGCCGGCATCGCCGCCGGTCTGGTCGTCATCGGTGGCGGCGCGGTGTTCTTCGGCATGCGCCGCCGCGGCGCCTCGAAGACCGGCTGACGTCCCCGCCGTACCGGCCGAGCGTCGACGGCCCGTCCCCCCACGGGGGCGGGCCGTCGTCATGTCCCGGACGCCTGCGGGGCGTTCAGCCGAGCAGGACGGTCTCGGCGGCGTCGAACGTGACGCCGACCTCGCTGCCGACCTCGGGGGCGTCCCGCAGGGCGCAGGCCGCTTCCAGGCGGGGCGCGCCCTCGGGGCGGAGGTGGACGGAGACGTGGGTGCCGCGGAAGGTGCGGGCGGTGACGGTGCACGGCAGCCCTTCGGCGCCGCTCACCAGCCGTACCCCGGCGGGCCGTACGAGCAGCGTGCCGGGGCCCTGCGGGGAGCCCTCCGGGACGGGCAGCTTGCCCCATGGGGTGTCGGCGGCATGGCCGGTGACGGTGGCCGGGACGACGTTGTCGAAGCCGAGGAAGCGGGCCACGAACGCGTCGGCGGGGCGCTGCCAGACCTGAAGCGGGGTGCCGGTCTGGGCGATGCGCCCGTCGCGCATGACGACGACCCGGTCGGCGAGCGCGAACGCCTCGCCCTGGTCGTGGGTGACGGCGAGCACGGTGGTGCCGAGCCGGGCGAAGAGTTCGCGGAGTTCGACGACGAGGCGTGTCCGCAGCGAGCGGTCGAGCTGGCCGAGGGGTTCGTCGAGCATCAGCAGCCGGGGGCGGGCGGCGAGCGCACGGGCGAGGGCGACGCGCTGCTGCTCGCCGCCGGACAGGGCGGCCACCGCCCGTCGTTCGGCGCCGGGCAGCCCGACCAGCTCCAGCAGCTCCCGCACCCGCTCGGCCCGCTCGCCCTTCGGCACACCGCGCATGCGCGGGCCGAAGGCGACGTTGCCGCCGACGTCGCGCTGCGGGAACAGCTGGTGGTCCTGGAACATCAGGCCGACCTCGCGCCGGTGCGCGGGCACGGCGGCCTGGTCGCGGCCGTCGAGGAGGACCCGTCCGGCGTCCAGCGGCTGGAGTCCGGCGACGGCCCGCAGCAGGGTGGACTTGCCGCTGCCGCTGGGGCCGAGCACGCACACGGTCTCGTGCTCGGCGACGTCCAGGTCGACGGCGTCGAGCGCGGCCCGCGCGCCGAAGCGGACGTGCGCGCCCTCAAGACTGAGCAGCATCTAGAACTCCCCGCTCCGGTCGGTGCGCAGCCGCTCCAGGAGGAGCAGGGCGAGCGCGCACACCACCATCAGGATCGTGGACAGGGCCATCGCCTGCCCGTAGTTGAGCTCGCCGGCCCGCCCGAGAAGCCGGGCGACGGCGACGGGCAGGGTGGGGTTGTCGGGGCGGGCGATGAACACGGTCGCCCCGAACTCCCCCAGCGACACGGCGAACGCGAACCCGGCGGCGACGAGCAGCGCCCTGCGCACCAGCGGCAGGTCGACCTCGCGCCACACCCGCCAGGGGGAGGCGCCGAGCACGGCGGCGGCCTGCCGCAGCCGGTCGTCCACGGCGCGCAGCACGGGCAGCATGGTGCGCACCACGAAGGGCACGCCCACCAGGGCCTGCGCGAGCGGCACCAGCATCCAGGAGGAGCGCAGGTCCAGCGGGGGTTCGTCGAGGGCGATGAGGAAGCCGAAGCCGACGGTGACGGCGGACACGCCGAGCGGCAGCATCAGCAGCGCGTCGAAGCCGCGGACGAGCCGTCCGGCGTCGCGGCGGGCCAGCGCGGCGGCGGCGAGCCCGCCGACCACCAAGGCGACGACGGTGGCGGCGAGGGCGTAGCGCAGGGAGGTGCCGACGGCGTCGATCGGCGGGACGAGGAAGGTGCCGCCGTCCTCGCGGGTGAGCGCCTTGTAGTAGGCGAAGCCGGGCGCGTCCAGGGAGCGCTGGACGAGGACGGCGAGCGGCAGCACCAGCAGCAGGGCGACGGTGGCGAGGACGCCGCCGAGCAGCGCCCACTGTCCGGCGCCGCGCGGGCGGCGCGCGGTGCGGGAGGCGTCGACGAGCCGCAGCGCGCTCTCCCGGCGGCGCACGGTCCAGGCGTGCACGGCGAGGATCGCGCCGACGGCGGCGAACTGGACGAGGGTGAGGACGGCCGCCGTGGCGAGGTCGAAGATCTCGGAGGTCTGCCGGTAGATCTCCACTTCGAGGGTGGCGAAGGTGGGGCCGCCGAGGATCTGCACGATGCCGAAGGAGGTGAAGGTGAACAGGAACACCATGAGCGCGGCGGCGGCCACGGCCGGGCCGAGCGCGGGCAGGGTGACCGTGCGCCAGGCGGTGAGGCGGGAGGCGCCGAGCATCCGCGCGGCCTCTTCCTGGCGGGGGTCGAGCTGTGACCAGAGGCCGCCGACGGTGCGGACGACGACGGCGTAGTTGAAGAAGACGTGCGCGAGCAGGATCGCCCACACCGTGGTGTCCAGCCGCACGCCCCACAGCTCGTCGAGGAGTCCGCCGCGGCCGACGAGGGCGAGGAAGGCGGTGCCGACGACGACGGTCGGCAGCACGAACGGCACGGTCACCACCGCGCGCAGCACGTGCCGGCCGGGGAAGTCCAAGCGCGCGAAGACGTAGGTGCCGGGGAGCGCGATCGCCAGCGTGAGCGCGGTGGAGGCGAGCGCCTGCCAGGTGGTGAACCACAGCACGTGCCGGATGCCGGACTGGCCGAGGACGTCCGCGATCCGCCCGAACTGCCAGCCGCCGTCCGTCTTCAGGCCGCGGGCGACGATGGCGGCGACGGGGTAGGCGAAGAACACCGCGAAGAACGCGACGGGCAGGGCCATCAGGCCGAGCCGTGCCGCGTTCCGCCGGCGGCGGTCCGCGCGGGCGGCGCGGCCGGCCGCGCGGACCGCTCCGGTCGCCCCCGCCTTGTCCGCCGCTCCCGTCACGTCCGTCACGTCCGTCACTTCAGTACGAGTGAGGTCCACGTCTTGACCCACTGGTCACGGTGGTCCGCGATCTTGTCGGGGGCCATGGTCTCGGGGTCCTTGGCGGCGGGCCCGTACTTCGTGAACGCCTCGGGCACCTTCGCGCCCTCGACGACCGGGTAGACGAACATGTTGAGCGGCATGTCCTGCTGGAACTCCGTGGAGAGCAGGAAGTCGAGGAGTGCCTTGCCGCCCTTGGTGTGGTGGGCGTTGCTCAGCAGCCCGGCGAACTCGATCTGCCGGAAACAGGTGCCGTCGGCGACGCCGGTGGGCGCGGTCTTGGGCTGCGGGTCGGCGTAGACGACCTCGGCGGGCGGGGAGGAGGCGTAGGACACGACGAGCGGGCGGTCGCCCTTGGCCTTCTTGCCGCCCGCGGAGCCGGAGAACTCCTCGTTGTAGGCCTGCTCCCAGCCGTCGACGACCTTGACGCCGTTGGCCTTGAGCTTCTTCCAGTAGTCCTGCCAGCCGTCGCCGTACTGGGCGGCGGTGCCGAGGAGGAAGCCGAGTCCGGGCGAGGAGGTGGAGGCGTTCTCGGTGACGAGGAGGTCCTTGTACCGGGGCTTGGTGAGGTCGGCGAAGGAGGCGGGCGGGGTCAGCTTGTGCTTGCTGAAGTACGCCTTGTCGTAGTTGACGCAGATGTCGCCGTAGTCGACGGGCGTGACCCGGTGCTTGTCGTCGAGCCGGTAGGCGGCGCCCACCTTGTCCAGCCCCTTGGCCTCGTACGGCTGGAACAGGCCGTTGTCGAGGGCGCGGGAGAGCAGGGTGTTGTCGACGCCGAAGAAGACGTCGCCCTGCGGGTTGTCCTTGGTGAGGATGGCCTTGTTGACGGCCTGCCCGGCATCGCCGTCCTTGAGGACCTTCACCGTGTAGCCGGACTTCTTCTCGAAGTCCTTGAGCACGTCCTTGGAGACGGCCCACGAGTCGTGGCTGACGAGGGTGACGGTCTTGGAGTCGCCGCCGGACCCGGAGTCGCCGTCCGGTCCGGACGACGAGCCGCACGCGGACAGCGTGAGAAGGCCGAGGCCCGCGGCGACGGCCACCAAGCTCTTGGTGTGCACTGGATTTCCTCCTGGGGTGACCAGGAGAAGACGCGGCCCTGTCCGGGTCTCCCCCGCCCGCGGGCGGCGGTGGCCCGGACAGGGCGCAACAGCTCGAGTGACGACCGATCTCCCTACCCAGAATGACCTGGGCGAGGTTCAGAGGGTCTGCGGCCCGGTTGCCGCACTCTCAGCGCTGTGGCGCTCCCCTGTCGGAATATGAAGGTGTATATGGAGATGTGGTTGGCTGAAAAGACTACCGTCTGTCCGTAAGCCTACCGTTCGGTGCCGGTGGGCCGGTGGGCCGGTGGGCCGGGAGCCCGGCCTACCGCTCGGTCGCCGCGAGCTGGCCGCAGGCGCCGTCGATCTCCTGGCCCCGGGTGTCCCGGATCGTCACCGGCACACCGTGCGCGGCGATCGCCTCGACGAACGCCTTCTCGTCCTCGGGCCGCGAGGCGGTCCACTTCGAGCCGGGCGTCGGGTTGAGCGGGATCAGGTTGACGTGCACCGGGCGGCCCTTGAGGAGCCGGCCGAGCCGGTCGCCGCGCCACGCCTGGTCGTTGATGTCGCGGATGAGGGCGTACTCGATGGACAGCCGCCGCCCGGACCTGGCCGCGTACTCGAACCCGGCGTCCAGGACCTCGCGCACCTTCCACCGCGTGTTGACGGGGACGAGGGTGTCGCGCAGTTCGTCGTCGGGGGCGTGCAGGGAGATCGCGAGCCGGCACTTGAAGCCCTCGTCGGTGAACCGGTGGATCGCCGGGACGAGGCCGACCGTGGAGACGGTGATGCCGCGCTGGGACAGCCCGAGGCCGTCCGGCTCGGGGTCGGTGAGCCGGCGGATCGCGGCGACGACCCGGTTGTAGTTGGCGAGCGGTTCGCCCATGCCCATGAAGACGATGTTGGACAGCCGGGCGGGGCCGCCGGGGATCTCGCCGTCGCGCAGGGCGCGCATGCCGTCGACGATCTGGTGCACGATCTCGGCGGTCGACAGGTTGCGGTCCAGGCCCGCCTGGCCGGTGGCGCAGAACGGGCAGTTCATGCCGCAGCCGGCCTGCGAGCTGATGCACATGGTCACCCGGTCCGGGTAGCGCATCAGCACGGACTCGACGAGCGTGCCGTCGAACAGCCGCCAGAGGGTCTTGCGGGTGGTGTCCTGGTCGGTCGACAGATGCCGGACGACCGTCATCAGCTCAGGCAGCAGCGCCTCCCCCAGCCGGCCGCGCGAGGCGGCGGGGATGTCCGTCCACTCCTGCGGGTCGTGCGCGTACCGGGCGAAGTAGTGCTGCGAGAGCTGCTTGGCGCGGAACGGCTTCTCGCCGATCGCGGCGACGGCCTCCTTGCGCTCGGCGGGCGAGAGGTCGGCAAGGTGCCGCGGCGGCTTCTTGGCACCGCGCGGCGCGACGAAAGTGAGTTCTCCGGGCTTGGGCATGGTCCTACCAGTGTCGCAGACGGACGACGAGGGACCCGCCGCCCTGTGGACAACGGGTCCCTCGTCACGAAAACCGCAGCTCAGCGCCGTACGCCCGGAAGAATCCGCCCGCCTCGGCCGGTCCGGGGCTCACCCGGAGCCGACGAACGCCACCAGCAGCAACCACACCACCGGCGCCGTCGGCAGCAGCGAGTCGAGCCGGTCCATGATGCCTCCGTGGCCCGGGAGCAGCGTGCCCATGTCCTTGATGCCCAGGTCACGCTTGATCATCGACTCGCCGAGGTCGCCCAGCGTGGCCGTGGCCGCGACGGCGAGGCCGAGCAGCAGGCCCTGCCACCACTTCCCGTCGTCGACGAGGTACCGCATGCACAGCGCGCCCGCCACCATCGCGAAGGCGACCGCGCCGATCAGGCCCTCGCGGGTCTTGCCGGGGCTGATCCGCGGAGCGAGCTTGTGCCGGCCGAAGCGCCAGCCGACGGCGTAGGCGCCGGTGTCGCTGACCACCGTCAGTATCAGGAACGTCAGCACCCGCCAGGGGCCGTCGTCGGCGGCCAGCATCAGGGCGACGAACGTGGCGAGGAACGGCACGTAGAACGCGGCGAACACGCCCGCGGTGACGTCCTTGAGGTAGTTCTCCGGCGGCTGCGTCATCCGCCACACCAGGACCGCGAGGGCGGTGAGCGCCATCGCCACCCAGGCGCCCTGCGCGCCCCGCAGATATCCGGCGACGACCATCGCGGCCCCGCCGAGCGCCAGCGGGACCAGGGGCGCGCGGATGCCCTTGCGCTCCTGGAGCCTGCTGGTGAGCTCCCACAGCCCCACCACGACGGCGACCGCGATGACGCCGACGAACACGGCCTTGACGAAGAACAGCGACGCGATGATGACCACGCCGAGCCCGACGCCGACCCCTATGGCCGCGCCCAGGTCACGGCCCGCGCTCTTCTTCGGCGGCGGGCCCGACTGGGGCACGGGCGCCGGCTGGGCGGCGGCTGGCTCGGGCATGGGCTCCGGCTTCTGCGGCTGGGCCCCCGGGTACGGCTGGGCACCGGGGGGCGGCGGGGTCCCGTAGGGCGGCTGCGGCGGGGCCGGGTGGTGGAACGGGGGGCCGCCCGGTGCGGCGGTCCCCCGGCCGTCCTGGTCCCCGCCGGGTGCGGGCACGTCGGGCACGATGGGCATGGGCCGAGTCTGCGACGGACCGTGGGCGTCCCGCGCGTCGTAGGCGGGACCCGCCGGTGCGGCCCCCCGGAAGGGGCCCCGGTCGGGCCCCCTTCCGTACCCGGCCTGCGGCGGCGCCCCCCAGGATGAGTCGTTCATCAGACCTCGAGCAGCTCGGCTTCCTTGTGCTTGAGCAGCTCGTCCACCTGGGCGACGTACTTGGCGGTGGTGTCGTCGAGCTCCTTCTCCGCGCGGCGGCCCTCGTCCTCGCCGATCTCGCCGTCCTTGATCAGCTTGTCGATGGTGTCCTTGGCCTTGCGGCGCACCGAACGGATGGAGATCTTGGCATCCTCGCCCTTGGTCTTGGCGACCTTGATGTAGTCCCGGCGGCGCTCCTCGGTGAGCTCCGGGAACACCACGCGGATGATGTTGCCGTCGTTGCTCGGGTTGACGCCGAGGTCGGAGTCGCGGATCGCCTGCTCGATGTTGCGCAGCGCGGTCTTGTCGAACGGGGTCACCACGGCCATGCGCGGCTCCGGCACGGAGAACGAGGCCAGCTGGTTGATCGGCGTCGGCGCACCGTAGTAGTCGGCCACGATCTTGTTGAACATCGCCGGGTGCGCACGGCCGGTGCGGATCGCGGCGAAGTCCTCCTTGGCGACCACGACGGCCTTCTCCATCTTCTCCTCGGCCTCGAGGAGGGTCTCTTCGATCACCACTTGCTCCTGCGTGTCTTGAGTGGGCCCGGCATCTGATCCTGGTCGGGACGGCGGCCGGCTGCGTCGCGTCTTCTTCCTGTTCCTGCACGCTTCCGGACCGGCAGGACATTGTCCATCCCCCGGTCCGGGGCGCCTCCGTCAGCTCCGGCTGTCCTGTTCACCCACGAGGGTGCCGATCTTCTCACCCTTGACGGCACGCGCGATGTTGCCCTCCGTCAGCAGCTCGAAGACCAGGATGGGCAGCTTGTTGTCCCGGCACAGCGTGATCGCGGTGGCGTCGGCGACCCGCAGGTCCCGGGTGATGACCTCGCCGTAGCTGAGCGCGTCGAACTTGACCGCGCCGGGGTTGGTCTTCGGGTCGGAGTCGTAGACCCCGTCCACGCCGTTCTTGCCCATGAGCAGCGCCTCGGCGTCGATCTCCAGGGCGCGCTGGGCGGCGGTGGTGTCGGTGGAGAAGTACGGCATGCCCATCCCGGCGCCGAAGATCACCACACGGCCCTTCTCCAGGTGCCGCACCGCCCGCAGCGGAATGTACGGCTCGGCGACCTGCCCCATGGTGATCGCGGTCTGCACCCGGCACTGGATGCCCTCCTTCTCCAGGAAGTCCTGGAGGGCGAGGCAGTTCATGACCGTGCCGAGCATGCCCATGTAGTCCGAGCGCGCCCGGTCCATCCCGCGCTGCTGGAGCTCCGCCCCGCGGAAGAAGTTGCCGCCCCCGATGACGACGGCGATCTGCGCGCCGTCCCGCACCACGGCCGCGATCTCCCGCGCGATGGCGTGCACCACGTCCGGATCGACGCCGAGCCCGCCGCCGCCGGAGAACGCCTCCCCGGACAGCTTCAGCAGATACCGGCCGGGCACTTTGCCGCCGTCGTCGCTCTTCTCGGCCTTGGTGGTCATGGAGATCTCGCCTCTTTTACGTGTCACACATACGAAGAAGGCCATTGCCGGTGGGGGCGTGGTTCGCTTCCCATGCGCGGCAATGGCCTCCTCGTCAGTCAGCTGTGCTGTCGTCCGCCACGCGCGCGTGCGGGACGGCACCGGCCGGACGTCCCGCACATCTCAGGACGCCGGCGGCACCGGTGCCACGCACGACGCGACGGCACGGACGGCCGCTCTCGACCCTATAGGGCTCGCGCCCCCGTCGCGGTACGGACTCAGATGCCGACCTTGATGCGCGTGAAGCGCTTCAGGGTGACACCGGCCTCGTCCAGGACCTTCTGGACCGACTTCTTGTTGTCCAGCGCGTACGGCTGGCCGAGCAGCGTGGCGTCCTTGAAGAAGCCGTTGACGCGCCCCTCGACGATCTTCGGCAGGGCGGCCTCGGGCTTGCCCTCGGCGCGGGTGGTCTCCTCGGCGATGCGGCGCTCGGCCTCGACGACCTCCGCCGGGACGTCCTCGCGGGAGAGGTACTTCGGCGCGAACGCGGCGATGTGCTGGGCGATGCCCTTGGCGACCGCAGCGGCCTCGTCGGTCCCCTTGTCAAGCTCGACGAGCACGCCGATCTGCGGCGGCAGGTCGGGCATCGTGCGGTGCATGTACGCCGTCACGAAGCCGCCCGCGAACTGCGCGAAGCGGTCCAGGACGATCTTCTCGCCCAGGTTGGCGTTGGCCTCGTCCACGTACGCCTGGACGGTCTTGCCGGCCTCGATCTCGGAGGCGAGCAGCGCCTGGAGGTCCGCCGGGGAGGTCTTGGCGACGTGCTCGGCGATCGCCTTGGCGACCGCCTGGAACTTCTCGCCCTTGGCGACGAAGTCCGTCTCGCACTTCAGCTCGACCAGGACGCCGGAGGTGTTGTCGTCGGCCAGGACGGAGACCACGGCGCCGTTCTCGGCGGAGCGGCCCTCGCGCTTGGCGACGCCCTTCTGGCCCTTGATGCGCAGGGCCTCGACGGCCTTGTCGACGTTGCCCTCGGCCTCGTCGAGCGCCTTCTTGCAGTCCATCATGCCGGCGCCGGTGAGCTCACGGAGCTTCTTGACGTCGGCGGCGGTGTAGTTCGCCATCAGTCTGTGAATCTTTCTCGAAGTCTGGAAGATCGACGGTCGGCGGGGTCCGCGGTCCACACCTCGGGCGTGCCGCGTGGGGCGCCGCCGGCCTACGGGTGAACGGCGGGAGCGGAGGTCGTGCCACCGCTCCCGCCGTCAACGCACTGGACGACCGGACGCGTTCCGGCTGCCTGCCCGGACGAACCCGCCCGGGCGGGCCTGTGCCGGACGCGTCCCGGTCCTCGCGTCAGGCCTGCTCGGCCTCGGCGGCCGGGGCCTCGGCCGGCTTCTCCGCCTCGGCGGCCGGAGCCTCCGCGGCAGGGGTCTCGGCGGGCTTCTCGGCCTCGGCGGCCGGAGCGGCGGCCTCGGACTCCGCCTTCTTCTCGCCACCCTCGAGCAGGTCGCGCTCCCACTCGGCGAGCGGCTCGCCCGCGGCCTTCTCGCCCTTGTTCTCGGCGGCACCGGAGCGGGCGATGAGGCCCTCGGCGACGGCGTCCGCGATCACACGGGTGAGCAGGGTGACGGAGCGGATCGCGTCGTCGTTGCCCGGGATCTTGTAGTCGACCTCGTCGGGGTCGCAGTTGGTGTCCAGGATGGCGACGACCGGGATGTTGAGCTTCCGGGCCTCACCGACCGCGATGTGCTCCTTCTTGGTGTCCACGATCCAGACGGCGCTGGGCACCTTCTGCATCTCGCGGATACCGCCGAGGGTCTTCTCCAGCTTGGCCTTCTCGCGGGAGAGGACCAGGAGCTCCTTCTTGGTGAGGCCGGAGGCGGCCACGTCCTCGAAGTCGATCTGCTCCAGCTCCTTGAGGCGCTGCAGCCGCTTGTAGACGGTCGAGAAGTTGGTGAGCATGCCGCCCAGCCAGCGCTGGTTCACGTAGGGCATGCCGACGCGGGTGGCCTGCTCCGCGATGGCCTCCTGCGCCTGCTTCTTCGTACCGACGAACATGACCGTGCCGCCGTGGGCGACGGTCTCCTTGACGAACTCGTAGGCGCGGTCGATGTACGACAGCGACTGGAGCAGGTCGATGATGTAGATGCCGTTGCGCTCCGTGAAGATGAACCGCTTCATCTTCGGGTTCCAACGACGGGTCTGGTGACCGAAGTGGACGCCGCTCTCCAGCAGCTCCCGCATCGTGACGACGGCCATGGCCGCTCTCCTCGAATTTCTCGGTTGTGCCGCGGATGCCGGACAGCACCCGCGCCTGACGCCCGCGGTGCGCCCTGCCACGAAGGACCGAGGGGCGCTGACACGGACCGTTGCCGGATCACGTGCCGGGGCGTGCGAAGTCGACCCGGTGGCCCGGGTCGCCACCTGAAGTGTACGGGACCCGCGGAGCACCGGGTGACGCCGATGTCCACAACCGGCGAGTTGTCCACAGGCTCCAGCAGGCTTTCGCCGATCACGGCAGAGTCTCCCCATGCGAACGAGGCAACGGAGAGCGAAGATCTCCGAGGTGACAGGGGCCGGGCCAGGACTGGAGCTGGGGCTGGGGCTGGGGCTGGGGACAGGAACGGGGACGGCGCCTGGGGTGGGGCCGGGGCCAGGGGCTGCGGTTGGGCCAGAGGTTGCAGCTGGGCCTGGGGCTGGGGCGGTCACGCGGGCTGGGGCGGGGCGGCCGGGGATACGGCGGTCGGCGCTGTGGGCGGGGCTGCTGCTCGCGACGCTGGCGACGGCGGTGCCGGCGGGGGCGTGGGCGGGGGGTTCGGGGAGGGGTGGGGTGGGGGGTAGGGGGGCGGGGGCCCCTCCCCCCGTTTCCGCACCACCGCCCGTCACCCCCGCCCCCGCCATCCCCGTCCCCGCCCTCGCCCTCGCCCGTACATGGCCCGTCGGTGTGCGCCCCACGGTGCTGCGCGGGTGGGAGCCGCCGGCGTCGGCCTACGGGCCGGGGCATCGCGGGGTGGATCTGGCGGCGGCGCCGGGTGCTCCCGTGCGGGCCGTCGCGGCGGGGCGGGTCTCCTTCGCGGGGCCGGTCGGCGGGCTCGGGGTCGTCTCGGTGGAGCTGGCGGGGACCGGCGCCCCGCCGCTGCGCACCACCTATCAGTCCGTGCGCGCCTCCGTGCACAAGGGCGACGTGGTCGCGCCGGGCGACGTGGTCGGCTTCCTCGCGGAGCCGGGTCCGCGGCACTGTCCCACGGGCTGTCTGCATTGGGGGCTGCGCCGGGGCGAGGCCTATCTCGACCCGCTCTCCCTGCTGCCACCCTGGCTGCTGCGCCGGGGACCGTCCCGGCTGCTGCCGGTGCCGGGTGCGCCGTGACCGGGGACCTTCGGGGCAGCGGCCGGTCCGGCGTCAGCCCCGGACGCCCCGCAGGGCGAGGGCGACCGCGGCGTCGGTGATCGTCCCGGGGTCCTCGGCCGCGCCGAACTCGATGCGGCGCACGGCCGCGTCGACGATGCCCTGGAGCAGCATCGCCGCCATGCGGGGCTGTTCGTGCCCGAGGGCGGCGAGGGCCTCGACGACCAGGGTCACGAGTGCACCGTGGGCGGCGCGGATCTTCTCCCGGGCGCCGGCGTCCAGTTCGCTGGCGGAGATGGCGACGACGGCGCGGTGCCGTCGGTCCCCGACGAGGGCGAGCTGCTGGCGTACGTAGGCCTCGACCTTGCCCTCGGGGGTCCCGGCGCGTTCCATCGCGGCCAGGACGTCGGCCGCCCAGACGGGGAAGTCGACCTCGCACAGTTCTTCGACGACGGCGGCGCGGGAGCGGAAGTACTCGTAGACGGAGGAGCGCGCGAGTCCGGTGCGCTGGGCGAGGGCGGGGAAGGTCAGTGCTTCCGTTCCACCTTCGGACAGCAGGGACCGCGCCGCGTCCAGCAGGGCGGCTCGCTGCATCGACCGGTGCTCGGCCACGGAGGCCGCTCGAATCCTTGGCACACACCCACTGTACGGAGGGACCCCGGCGGGCGGCAGCGGCTTCGCTCACACCCGTGTCCGGTCCTCGCCCTCACCCGTGTTCGTCCTCGCTCGCGCCCGTGGCCAGTGGCACCGGGGTTCGGTCGGCCGGGTCACCGGCCGAAACCGGCCAGTTTGGCGCGTAGTTGCAGAACCGATTTGGTGTGGATCTGGCTGACGCGACTCTCGGTGACGCCGAGTACGTTGCCGATCTCGGCGAGGGTGAGGCCTTCGAAGTAGTACAGCGTGACGACGGTCTTCTCGCGTTCGGGCAGGGTGTTGATGGCCCGGGCGAGGAACCGGCGCAGTTCGCGGTCCTCGGCGACTTCGACCGGGTTGTCGGCGGCGGTGTCCTCGAGGGTGTCCATCAGGCTGAGGCCGCCGCCCTCGCCGCCGATGTGCAGGATCTCCTCCAGGGCGACCACGTT
The DNA here is from genome assembly GCF_036226765.1 of Streptomyces sp. NBC_00670. Classification (NCBI taxonomy): domain Bacteria; kingdom Bacillati; phylum Actinomycetota; class Actinomycetes; order Kitasatosporales; family Streptomycetaceae; genus Streptomyces; species Streptomyces sp. NBC_00670. Next base: position 5,403,573 of record NZ_CP109017.1, on the reverse strand, counting down.
GGCCAGGGAGAGCTGGCTGAAGACGGCGTGGAGGTCGTCCACGCGGATGCCGAGTTCGGCGGCGACCTCGCTCTCGGTGGGGGTGCGTCTGAGCCGTGCCTCCAGTGTGGTGTAGGCCCGTTCGACGTTGCGCGCCTTCTGCCGTACCGAGCGCGGGATCCAGTCCAGGGCGCGCAGTTCGTCGATCATGGCGCCGCGGATGCGGGTGATGGCGTAGGTCTCGAACTTGATTTCGCGGCCGATGTCGTACTTCTCGATGGCGTCGATCAGGCCGAAGACTCCGGAGGAGACGAAGTCGGCCTGTTCGACGTTGGGCGGCAGGCCGACGCTGACCCGGCCGGCCACGTACTTCACCAGCGGTGAGTAGTGCAGGATCAGCTGTTCCCGCAGCCGTTCGTCCCCCGTCGCCTTGTACGTCCGCCACAACTCGTCGAGGGTCGAGGGAGCGGGCGGGCGCACGGTGCCGCCGTCGCGGGCGGCTGGGGGGATGGCCGCCCGGTCGGACCCGGAGGTGTGCTGGGGCATTCGTCGCCTTGTGCCGTTCTGCCGTGGACCGGTACGGCCATGCGTGCCGTCGGTCCCGTGCCGGGGTGTTCTGTCGTTGTCGCCGTGTGCGGTGTTGTCGCCGTGTGCTGTTTCGTGGGTGTTCCGTCGTTGCCGGATCCTTGTGAGCGTAGCGTGACTGAGCCGTCGCAGTGTGCGAAGGCCGGTGCATCACCCCTGCGCGAAGGGGTCGCGCCGCATACGGCACGCTTCCGGAGACCTCACGCACAGTGATGAGCGACTGTGTCCGGGAGCGCGAAGTGCCGAGGTCGCCGGGGGTCCCACGGACGGTCGAACACTCTCGGTCAGGGTGGGTGGGGGTCGGGGCGGCCGGATGCGATGGCCTGGCGTGTCAACTTCCAGCCGTCGCCGTGTCGTTCCACGAAGCCAAGTGCGCGGAGTTCGTACAGTTTTCCGACGGCGTCGTCGGGGGTCGTGCGTGCTTCGCGGGCGATGTCGTCGGCGGTTGCGGCGGAGCGGCCGGGCAGGGCGGCCAGAACCTGGGCGGCGCCCGTCTCGAGCAGGTCGCGCGGGAGCACGGGGCCGTGTCTGTCCGGTGCGAGTTTGCCCATGTCGCCGACGAGTTCGATGATCTCGGCGACGTCGGAGACGAGGATGGCGTCACCGCGCAGCAGTTCGTGCACTCCGGCGGAGAGCGCGCTGGTCGCGGGGCCGGGGACGCCCATGGTGTGGCGGCCGAGCCGGGTGGCGGCACGGGCGGTGACGAGGGCACCGCTGCGGTGGGCGGCCTCGACGACGACGGTGCCCCGGGTGAGGGCGGCGATGACCCGGTTGCGCTGGATGAATCTGCTGGGCGTGGGGTGGTCGCCGGGTGGCAGTTCGCCGATGACGAGTCCTTGCCGGGCGATTCTGGTGAGCAGTGCGGTGTGTCCGCGGGGGTAGGGGCGGTCGACGCCGCAGGCGAGGACGGCGACGGTGGCGCCGCCGGCGGCGAGGGCACCGCGGTGGGCGGCGCCGTCGACGCCGTAGGCGCCTCCGGAGACGACGACCCAGCCCCGTTCGGCGAGTTGGGCGGCGAGGGTGGTGGCCATGTGCGACCCGTACTCGGTGCAGGCGCGGGCGCCGACGACGGCGACGGAGCGCAGGGCCCACATCCGGAGGCTGGGTGTGCCGCGGACCCAGAGTCCGACGGGCCGGGCGTCCGCCAGGTCGTCGAGCTGCGCGGGCCATTCGATGTCGCCGGGGCGGACGAAGCGCACTCCGGCGTCCCGTGCGACGGCGAGGTCGTGTGCGGGGTCGGCCCGCCGGGCGCGGGCGAGCAGTCCGGCCCACCGTGTGTCCGAAACGCCCGGCAACGGTCCGCCGCCCTCTCCCAGGTGCGCGGCGACCTGGACGGCGCCTCGTTCGCGCAGCCAGCGTCCGGCCGTCTCGTCGCCGGGTTCGACGACACGGCTGAGGAAGACCCGGGCGAGCAGCTCCGGATCGACGGCGCACCCGTCCCCGGCCCGCTGCTCCCCGGCCCGGCGGTCCCCTGCCCGCACGCCCCCTGCCCGGTAGTCGGCGGCCCGCCGCTCCCCGGCCCACCGTTCTCCGGCCCGCCGGTCCTGGGCCCCGTCGCCGTCGGCCGCCCCGCCCTCCCGGGAGGGGGGTTCCGCGGTCATGTGCCCGCTCCGATGGCCATCGGGACGCCGCGCGGGACGCCGGTGCGCAGTTGGAGTGCGAGGCTGACGTCGGCGACGCCGGGGCGGTCGTGGCCGGTGAGGTCGGCGATGGTCCAGGCGACGCGCAGGACGCGGTCGATGCCGCGGGCGGTGAGCGCGCCGCGTTCCAGTTGGTGCTCGGCCTCTTCCATGGCGCCGGGTACGGCGTGCCACCTGCTGCGCAGTTCGCGGCCGGGGATCTCGCTGTTGGTGCTCCAGGGGGTGCCGGCGAGGCGGGCGGCCGCGCGTTCCCGGGCGGCGTGCACGCGGGCGGCGACGGTGGCCGTGGCCTCGCCCCGGGCGCCGACGTCGGTGAGCTGGGAGCGGCTGACGGGGTCGACCTCGACGCGCAGGTCGACGCGGTCCAGGAGTGGTCCGGAGAGCCGGGCCTGGTAGCGGCGGATCACGGAGGGCGGGCATTCGCACTGGGTGTCGCGCTGGGAGAAGCGGCCGCAGGGGCAGGGGTTGGCGGCGAGGACCATCAGGAACTTGGCCGGGAACCGTACGACGCCGGCGCTGCGGGCGATGACCACGTGGCCCGATTCGAGGGGCTGCCGCAGGGCGTCGAGGGCATGGCTGTTGAACTCAGGTGCCTCGTCCAGAAAGAGAATGCCCCGGTGGGCGAGGGAGACCGCGCCCGGGCGGGCGATGCCCTGGCCGCCGCCGACGAGGGCCTGCATGGTGGCGGAGTGGTGGGGTGCGCAGTAGGGGGCGGTGTCGACGAGGGGTTTGCCCGTGGGGAGGAGGCCGGCGACCGAGTGGACGGCGGTGACTTCGAGGGATTCCTGGCGGGTGAGCGCCGGGAGTACGGCCGGGAGCCGTTCGGCGAGCATGGTCTTGCCCGCGCCGGGCGGTCCTTCGAGGAACAGGTGGTGTCCGCCGGCGGCGGCGACCTCGACGGCCGTGCGGGCCGCGTGCTGGCCGACGACGTCGGCGAGGTCGTGGCCGTGGCCGTTGTCCTGGGCGGCGGCGCCGATGGTGTGCATGCCGGTGGCGGCTCCGGCGCCGGGCAGGCGCAGCCCCGCGAGGAGCGGGTCGGGCCGGCCGGCGGTGTCGGGGTCCTCGTCGGGTACGGGTTCGTCGGCGAGGACGGCGATGAGCTGCCGGAGGCTGCGGACGCCGAGGACGGAGACGCCGGGCACCAGGGCGGCCTCGGCCGCCGCGCTCTCGGGGACGACGACCTGTTCGTAGCCGGCGTCGGCGGCGGCGAGGACCGCGGGCAGGACGCCGCGGACGGGGCGGACGCGGCCGTCGAGGCCGAGTTCGCCGATCATGACGATGTCCGCGAGGACGCGCGGGTCGATCCGTTCGCAGGCGCCGAGGACGGCCGCGGCGACGGCCAGATCGAAGCCGCTGCCGCTTTTGGGGACGGAGGCGGGGCTGAGGCCGACGGTGAGTTTCTTCTGGGGCCAGGCGGAGCCGGAGTTGACGACGGCCGCGCGGACCCGGTCCTTGCTCTCGGTGAGGCTCTTGTCGGGCAGGCCGACGAGGGTGAAGGCGGCGACTCCGGGTTCCAGGTCGGCCTGGACCTCGACGACGACGCCCTCGACGCCGACGAGTGCCACCGAGCACGTACGGGCGAATCCCATCACGCCACCCCCCGTACGTGTTCGACGACGGGTGCGCCACGCTTCGGGAGGACGACGCCGACCAGGTCGATGCGGACGCCGCCGGGTGGGGCTCCTCCGTGTTCCTGCAGCCAGCGTTCGGCGAGGCCGCGCAGGCGTTCCGCCTTGGCCGGGGTGATGGCGGCCATGGGGTGTTCGAAGGGGCCGGCCCTGCGTGTCTTGACCTCGCAGATGACGAGTGCGTCGCCGTCGCGGGCGACGATGTCGATCTCGCCGGTCCTGCCGCAGCGCCAGTTGCGCCGCAGGACGGTCAGCCCGGACTCGGTGAGCCGCCGGGCCGCCAGCGCCTCTCCGTACCGTCCGAGCGCGCTGCGCGCCGTCCCTGCGCCGCGTGGTCCGACGGCGGGCGCGCGGACGACGGGCGCGCCGCTCCGTGCCCGCGTCTTCGTGCCGTTCTTCTCAAGCGTCCCTCGGCACGTCTCTCGGTGCGTCTCTCGGTGCGGCTCTCGGTGCGGCTTCCGGTGTGTCTCTTCGTATGTCTCTGCCATGTCGGCACCTCCTCGGCGCCAACACTGCGGGCAGAACCACATACGTGTGGATCTTGGTGGACAACCGGCGGATTGTGGATATCTCCACCACCCGCAGGGGTGGCGCGCGGCTCACTCGTTGACGCGAGCCCGGCCGTCCAGGGCCGATCCGCACCGCCGGGCTCAGCCCTCTCAGCCGCCCGGCAGTTCGAGGTCGCTCTTGTTCAGCTCCTCGATGTTCACGTCCTTGAACGTGAGAACCCGTACCTGCTTGACGAAGCGGGCGGGCCGGTACATGTCCCAGACCCACGCGTCCGCCATTGTCACCTCGAAGAACACCTCACCCTGGACGGAGTGCACCTGCATCTCGTAGTCGTTGGTGAGGTAGAAACGCCGCTCGGTCTCGATCACGTATTTGAACAGACCGACGACATCGCGGTACTCCCGGTAGAGCTTCAGCTCCATCTCGGTCTCGTACTTCTCGAGGTCCTCGGCGCTCATGGCATGTTCCCCTTCAGCCGTGCGTCCCCCTATTGTGCGCCAGCCCCGCGTGCCCCTAGACGATTTCGGTGTCGAGGGTCTCCGGCGCGGCCGGGGGACCGTCGTCGAGCAGCCTGCGCAGCAGCCCGGCGAGTCTGGTCGGATACACCGTCTCACGGGTGAGGGTCAGTTCCCGGCACGTCCACCACCGCGCACCGGCGACGCTGCGCCGCTCCAGTTCCGTCAGGGCCGTCGGCGCCGTCTCGGTCTGGTGGGTACGGGCCAGGTAGTACCACTCGTCCTGGTCCCAGCGGCGCCCGGCGAAGGGGAAGGAGCAGCGGCGCCGCCACAGCACGGGGCCCAGCGTGACGTCGGTGATGCCGGTCTCCTCCGCGAGTTCCCGCCGGGCGGCCTCCTCGCGGGTCTCCTCGCCCTCCAGTCCGCCGCCCGGGGTGAACCACCAGTCGTCGGCCGGGTCGTCCGGTTCGTGTCCGTGCAGGAGCAGGACGCGGTCCTGCGGATCGAGCAGCACCACACGGGCCACCCTGCGCAGCCGCGGCTCGGCGTCCTGGGGAGCCGTTTCCTCCGCGGCCCGCGGTGCCGCCGGCACCGGCTCAGTGGACACCCGCCGGCTCCCTCCGCGACGTCGGCCGCCTGCCGCCCAGGCGCTTGGCGAGGGGCCCGTACGCCGCTCCGCCCAGGATCAGTACGACCCCGGCGACAATCGCGGCGAGGATGATCCGCAGCGGCCCCGGCGAGGAGAGCGGGCCGAGCGTCTCGAACCCGGTCGGGCGGGCCAGCATGCCGTTCATCGGCCAGGCGACGGCGTCCACGCGGGAGTCCACCGCGCTGCGCGGCACCGTGCCGCTGCCGGCCTCGGTGAGGTGGGCGGTGGAGTCGAGGGAACCGCTGCGCTCGTCGCCGAGGAGGAAGAGCCGGCCCTTGGGCACAGTGAGGGTGGGGATCTTCTTGGACTCGGCGGACTGGCCGGCGGGCAGATAGGGCTCGTCGATCTGCTTGCCGTTGACGGTCAGCTTGCCGTCGGTGCAGCAGCCGACGGTGTCGCCGCCGACCGCCACGACCCGCTTGACCATGGGCGCGTTGCCCCAGCTCTTCTGCCGGAAGACGACGACGTCACCGCGTTCGATGTCGTCGCCGTCGACGCGCTGGGCGAGCACCCGGTCGCCGGCGTCGATGGTGGGCGTCATGGAGGAGGTCGGCACCGTGTAGGGCTTGTACACGAGGGCGCCCCAGCCGAATCCGCCGAGGAAGAGGACACAGCCGAGGGCCACGGCGATGTTCGACAGCACGCTGCCGAGCCGCCCGCGGCCCCCGCCCGTACGACCTGTCCCGCTCATCCCAGTGCTCCCCCGCGTCGGAGATATGCCTCCGCCGCCCGGGTGGGGGCGCGGAGGATCGGAGATACGGGACGGCACCCTACCCGGCGGTACCGCCGCCGGAAACCCGGGTCTTTCCGCCGGTAACCCGCTCGGTGCGGCGGCGCCTGCGCCACAGGACCAGCGGGGCGACGCCCGCCAGGGCCAGCGCGTCGGGCGCCGCGGCGGCGCTCAGGTTCTGGTCGAAGGTGTCGGGAACGGGCAGCGTGTCCCAACGGGTGGGGGGCCAGGCGATGACGATGGCGCGGCCCACGACGTTGCCGACGGGGACGAAGCCGCCGTTCTTGTCGGAGCGGTGGTAGCGGGAGTCCAGCGAGTTCTGCCGGTGGTCACCCATGACCCAGATTTTGCCCGCGGGTACCGTGACCTTGAACTTCCCGCCCTCGTCGTCGACGCTGCACGGGGTGTTCCCGGCGTAGACGTACGACGTCTCGTCGAGAGGCTTGCCGTTGACCTTCAGCGGGCCGGTGCCGTTGCACTCGATGGTGTCGCCGGCGACGCCGATGACCCGCTTGATGAGGTCCTTCTCGTTGGCCGACGGCATCAGGCCGATCCAGCCGAGGACCCGCTGCACCGGGTTGGGGGTGGGCGTGGGCTCGCCCGCGAGCCAGTTGTCGGGGTCGTGGAAGACGACGACCTCGCCGCGGTCGGGCTCGGAGCCGAACCAGGGGGTGAGCTTGTCGACGAGGACCCGGTCGCCGATCTGGAGGGTGTTCTCCATGGAGGCCGACGGGATCGAGAACGCCTGCACCAGGAAGGTCTTGATCAGCAGCGCGAGCACCAGCGCGATGCCGATGAGCAGCGGCAGCTCCTTCCAGAAGGAGCGCGGTTTCTTCGGGCCGCCCTTCCGGGAGCCGCCGCTCTCCGTGGTGCCGGAGCCGCCGTCCCCGGGGCCGGGTGCCGCTTCGGTGGGACCGGTGTGCTCGCCGTCCCCGGGGTCACTCCCGGGGTACGCGGTGTCTTTCATTGCCGGGGACGCCGTTCCGTCGGATCGCTCGGGCTCGTCTTCCGGACCATCCTGTCCGGACCGCGCGCCGACCGCCAAATCCCCCACATCCACTCCTCACCTTGTGCCGCCGCCCGCGCCACCGTCGGCGCAGGCCCACCACTCCCATAACGAGCGGGAGTTCCGCAGGGGTCGGGAGAGGGATCATTCCGTTTCGGTCCGAGGACGCCACCCTATGCGACGCGGCCGACGCGGTGGCCGTCCCGTTCGGCACCGACGCATACGTGTTCGGCTCCCGCAGCCGCGTCCAGTGCCCGAACGGCCAGACGATGCCGACCGCGCGGCCGACGACGGACTTCTCCGAGACCGTGCCGCCGTACTTCTCGGAACGGTGGTAGCGGGAGTCGGCCGAGTTGGCGCGGTGGTCGCCCATGACCCAGAGCCGGCCCTGCGGCACGGTGACCGAGAAGGCGAAGTCCGAAGGTTTGTTCCCCGGGTGAATGTACGGCTCGTCCAGGGGCATGCCGTTCACCGTCATACGGCCGTCGCTGTCGCAGCACTTGACGGTGTCGCCGCCGATGGCCACGACCCGCTTGATGAGGTCCCGGTCGTTGTCGGAGGGCAGCAGGCCGATGGCGACGAGGCCCTGCTTGATCTGCTTGACGACGACGGGGTCGTCCTTCTTGGTGGTCTTCTCGCCCGCGAGCCAGTTCCCCGGGTCGCGGAAGACCACCACGTCGCCGCGCTCGGGCTCGGAGCCGAACCAGGGGGTGAGCTTGTCGACGACGACCCGGTCGCCGATCTGGATCGTGTTCTCCATGGAGCCCGACGGGATCACGAACGCCTGGACGAGGAAGGTCTTGAGGACCAGCGCGATCAGGACCGCGACGCCGACAAGGATCGGTATCTCCCGCACGGCGCTGCGCCGCCGCTTGCGCTTGACCTTGCGCTGCAGCTTGCGCCGCTCGGCCCGGCTGCGCCCGGTGGGCCCGCCGCCGGCCGGTGCGCCGGCCCGGCGGGAGCCGGTGGGCAGCAGATTGTCCGCGGCGGAACCGCTGGGGCCCGCTCCGCGGGGTCGGCCCCGGTTACCCATGGGCACCGTCCGCGGCGGGCACGCGCGCGTAGGCGCCGGGCCGCTCCAGGTGCGTCCAGTGCCCCGCGGGCCACACGATCCACTCGGCCCGCCCGATCACGTCGCCGACCGGGACCATGCCGCCGCCGGGCGCGCCCAGGCGGTCCCGGGAGTCGCTGGAGTCCGCACGGTGGTCGCCGAGGACGAAGATCCTGCCCTCGGGCACGACGACGTCGAAGGGGACGTCGGACGGAGTGTCACCGGGATGCAGAAACGACGACTCGTCGACCGGCCGGCCGTTCACCTCGAGCCTCCCCTCCTTGTCGCAGCAGACCACATGGTCGCCGCCCACACCGACAACGCGTTTGACGTAGTCCCCGTTTCCGAAGTTCCCCGCCCCGTCGAACACGACGACATCGCCGCGCCGCGGCGGTGCACCGAAACGGTACGCCAACTTATTTACGAGAACGCGGTCCCCGATCCTCAATCCGTTCTCCATGGAACCGCTGGGAATTTCGAACGGCTGGGCGACGAAGGTGCTGAACAGCAGGAGGGCGAGCAGGCAGAGCAGCGCGCCGAGCGTGAGACGCCCGCCGGGGAGCCCTCGCACGGCGCGGGAGATCCCCGACACGCGGGAGGCCGACGAAGCGCGGGAGGCCCACGAAAAACGCGACCGCTCCTCCGGCCCCTCCGTGTCCGAGGGATCCTCGGAGTCGGGGAGGCGGGAGGAACGGTCGCGTTCCACGTGCGGTGTTTCGGTGTCCATCGGGGCCAGATGCTATCCGGCCCGCGATGTGGACCCCGTCAGTGCGCCCCTCGGCGCACTCGCCGACCGCGCCCGCGGGTGCGTCCGGCAGCGCGCTCAGTTGTCGCGCTTCTCCTTGATCTTCGCGGCCTTGCCGCGCAGCTCACGGAGGTAGTACAGCTTGGCGCGGCGCACGTCGCCGCGGGTGACGAGCTCGATCTTCTCCACGATCGGGGTGTGCACCGGGAAGGTGCGCTCGACGCCGACGGAGAAGGAGACCTTGCGGACCGTGAAGGTCTCGCGGACGCCGGAGCCCTGGCGGCGGATGACGACGCCCTTGAACTGCTGCACACGGGAGCGGTTGCCCTCGATGACGCGCACGTGGACGTTGACGGTGTCGCCCGGGCGGAAGTTCGGGACGTCGCTGCGCAGCGACGCGGCGTCGACGGTGTCGAGCAGGTGGGACATGTCAATCTGCTTTCTTCGCTGATGCCACAGGTCATCAACGGAACGAGTGCGATGAAGGATGGTTGCCGTCGGGGTCGGGGCGGGCGTCGTGTCCCCCTGTGGCAGGGGCGCGCGCCGGACTCCGGACAACAGCGGCCTATTCTTCCACGTCGTGCGGCCTGCGCCAAAATCGGCCGTGGGGCTCCCCCTCGGGGTCGGGGGCCCAGCCGAGGATGGAGAGCATCTCGCGGTCCTTCTTGTCGAAGGCGGCGGGCGGGCAGCCCTCGATGAGGTCGGGGCGGTGGGCGCTGGTGCGCCTGAGGGCCTCGTCACGGCGCCAGCGGGCGATCTTCCCGTGGTGACCGCTGAGCAGCACCTCGGGGATGCCGTGGCCGCGCCAGTGGGGCGGCTTGGTGTAGACGGGGCCCTCCAGGAGGCTCGCCATGGCGCCGGGGGCGAAGGAGTCGTCGCGGTGGGACTCGGCGTTGCCGAGGACGCCGGGGAGCAGCCGGGCGACGGCCTCGGTGATCACCAGGACGGCCGCCTCGCCGCCGGCCAGGACGTAGTCGCCGATGGACACCTCGTAGACGGGCAGCCGCCGCGCGTACTCGTCGGTGACCCGGCGGTCGATGCCCTCGTAGCGCGCGGGCGTGAAGACCAGCCAGGGGCGCTGCGACAGCTCGGCGGCGAGCTCCTGGGTGAAGGGCCGCCCGCTGGGCGTGGGGACGACGAGGACGGGGCCGTGGGCGCCGTCCTCGTAGCCGTCGGCGAGGACGGTGTCCAGGGCGTCGCCCCACGGTTCGGTCTTCATGACCATGCCGGGGCCGCCGCCGTAGGGGGTGTCGTCGACGGTGTTGTGACGGTCGTAGGTCCAGGACCGCAGGTCGTGCACGTGCACATCGAGCCGGCCGCCGGCGCGGGCCTTGCCGACGAGGGAGACGTTCAGGGGGTCCAGGTACTCGGGGAAGATCGTGACGACGTCGAGCCGCATCACGCCCGCGCTCCCGGGGTCTCGCCGGGGGCGTCGTCGTCCTTGCCGGCGGCGTTTTCGTCGCCCTCAGGAGCCGCATCGCCCTCAGGGGCGGCGTCGTCCTCAGGAGCGGCATCGCCCTTGGGGGCGGCGTCGTCCGCGCGCGCGGAGGCGATTTCCGCGCGGTCGTCGATCAGCCCGGGCGGCGGGTCGATGACGGCCTTCTGCTCGGCGAGGTCGATGACGGTGACGATCTCCTCGACGAAGGGGATCATCACCTCGGTGCCGTCCGGGCGTTCCACGACGAACAGGTCCTGCGAGGGCAGGTGGGAGACCTCGGTGATGCGGCCGACCTCGGTGCCGTCCTCGGTGACGACGTCGAGGTCGATGAGCTGGTGGTCGTAGTACTCGTCCTCGCCCTCGGGCAGCTCGTCGGGGTCGACGTCGGCGATCAGGACGGTGTTGCGCAGGGCCTCGGCGGCGGTGCGGTCGCGCACGCCCTCGAAGCGCAGGAGCAGCCGGCCGCTGTGCACCCGGCCGGTCTCGATGGTGAGGGGGCCCGCGGAGGCCGGGTCGGTGGCGAGTACGGCGCCGGGGGCGAGCCGGAGCTCCGGCTCGTCGGTACGGACCTCGACGGTGACCTCGCCCTTGATGCCGTGGGCGCGGCCGATCCGTGCGACTACCAGCTGCACTGTGGAAGATCTCCTGTCCGAAACGTCGGGGACGGGCACCCGGGACGTCGGGGACGGCTCCGGGGCGCCTGGAAACGACTGCGGGCCGGGGCGGGCGCGGTGGCCCTCCCCGGCCCGAGCCGGTTGCGATGACGCGTCAGCGGACGTGGTCCACGTCGACGAGGTCGACGCGGACACCGCGGCCGCCGATGGCACCCACGACGGTGCGCAGTGCGCGTGCGGTGCGGCCGTTGCGGCCGATCACCTTGCCGAGGTCGTCGGGGTGGACCCGGACCTCGAGCACACGACCGCGGCGCAGGTTGCGCGAGGCCACCTGCACATCGTCAGGGTTGTCGACGATGCCCTTCACGAGGTGCTCGAGCGCCTCTTCGAGCATGCTGCTCAGGCCTCGGTCGACTCGGTGGAAGAGGACTCGGCGGCGGCCTCGTCCTTCTTCTCGGCCTTCTTCTTCTGGGTGATCGCCTCACCCTTGCCCTCGTCGTCACCGCCGAGGGACTCGAACACCGGGCGGGCCGACTTCTCCTGCGGCTGGAGCAGCGGCGCGGGGGCGGGCTCGCCCTTGTACTTCTGCCAGTCGCCGGTCTTCTTCAGGATGGCGAGCACGGGCTCGGTCGGCTGGGCGCCGACGGAGAGCCAGTACGCGACACGGTCGGCGTCGACCTCGATGCGCGAGGGGTTCTGCACCGGGTGGTACAGACCGATCTCCTCGATGGCCCGGCCGTCACGGCGGGTACGGGAGTCGGCGACGACGATGCGGTAGTGAGGCGAACGGATCTTGCCCAGACGCTTCAGCTTGATCTTGACTGCCACGGGAGTGGGTTCTCCTGGATTTGACGTGGTTGGGCACGGCGAGGAAGCCGCGTGGGGTTGCGGTACCCGAGTGCCCGACGGACGCGTCAGCCGGAGGAGAGAGGGGTCCTGTGCGGCTGTCGAGTACAGCTAGCCATTGTGCCACACACCGCGCGGCGCGCCGTCCCCGGGGGACGGGGCCGCGGCCCGCGCTCGGGCAGCCCTCAGCGGCACCCGGCGCGGGGCCGTCCGTGGACGGCCGCGCGCGGGGTGCGGCTGGGACCGGCCCGCCCTGCGCGGGGTGCGCTCCCGCAGGGTGCGGGCCCTCGAGCGGGTGTACGCGGTGGGCCGGCGACGGCCGGACCTTCCCGGCATCCACGAGATGCCGGAAGGGTCAGCCCACGCCTGCGCCCACGACCTCCGGGATGCGGAACGGTTTTCCGCACCCGCCGCACATGATCGGCGCCTGGGCCAGGACCGACGGGACGACGCGGACGTTGCGCCCGCAGTCGCACACGGCCTTGACACGGACGCCGCCGCCGGAGGAGCCGTGGCGGGCGGCGGGACCGCGGAACGAGCGGGCCGTGTCGGCGGCCGTCGCCGCCGAGTGGGCCTTCAGCGCGCGCTGCAGCCGCTCGATCGTGGGTCGGTACCTCCGCTTGGCCTCGGGATTGAGCGTGACCAGCGAGAAGCCGCTGCTGGGATGCGGCTCGTCGGGGTGGTCCAGGCCCAGCTCCTCGGCGATCGCGAGGAATCGGCGGTTGTGGTAGCGGCCTGCGCGTGAGGTGTCACGGATGCCGCGGGCGGCGGCGATGCCGTGGACCGCCTCGTGAAGCAGGCGCTCGAAGGAGAGTTCGTGTCCGCAGGCGGACGACGACTCCCCGATCAGGGATTCGGGTGCGGCAAGGTCGGGCAGCTCGGGGTGGTGCCGCTGAATGTCGGCCCACGCCTGCGCCAGCTCTGCGGCGAGAACAGTTGGTGTCGTGCTCACGTAATGACAACGAGCCGGAGGGCTCCTGTGTTCCTATTCCGGGCCATCCCAAATAATTTGCACGTACCCGTCAGTTGCGGCTGATGCGTCGCGACGAGGGCGGGTGCGCCGATCCCCGGAGAAGCCTCACAGCTCATACCAAGCTGGTGCGTAGTCGCACGTACGGACAGCCGCGTAGCCGGCGGCCGCGGGAGCCCCGTCGGCCTTCGCACGCGCCCCAACGGGCCCCGGCCGCCCCGACGTTACCGGGTACCCGGCGCCGCCACGGCACCGGCCCCGCCCCGGGGGCGCACGGGGCACGGACGGGGCGCGGCGCCGACGGCGTACTCCGTCCCGTATGCGGTACCCCGAGGAGTGGCGACGCGTCGCAAGCAGTGTGCCGCGACCACTGGACGTCACGACAGGTGCGGAGTTTCCTGGCATACGGGGGGAGCGCGCGCACGTCACGGGGGCCACGGAATCGGGCACAGGGGCAACTCTCGGCGGATTGGGGCGCTTTTGATGACACCTACGCTCGTGCGACGGCCTCCGGCACACGCCGGCTCCCCGCCCCGCGTGGACGCACACGCCCGCGCACGGGACTGGGCCGAGATCCAGGAGCGGATGCTGGTCCCGCTCTACGAGGCGGTCTACGACCGGCTCGGTGTGGGCGCCGGTACGCGGCTGCTCGGGCTCGGCTGCGGTTCCGGGCTGGCGCTGCTGCTGGCGGCCTCGCGGGGCGCGGCGGTGACGGGGGTGGACACCGGACACACCGAGCTGCTGGCGCTCGCGCGGGAGCGGCTGCTGCCGGGCGCGGGCGCGCAGGCCCCGCACGCGGGGGCGCCCGCGCGGGAGCCCGCGCCGGGGTGTGCGCGACTCGTGGAGGGGGCGCCCGGTGACGCGGCCCCGCCGTCCGGACGCCCCGGGTACGACGTCGTCACCGTGTTCGAACCCCTCGGTCCCCCGTCCGGCGGTACCGAAGGCCTCGTCGAGACACTCGGGGAGGCGGCGCCGCTGGCGGAGCGCGGCGGCGCGGTGGTGCTCGCCGGGTGGGGGCCGGCGGAGCGGTGCGCGACCGCGTCCGTTCTGCGGGTGGCGGCGAAGCTGGCGGATCCGGTGCGCGGCGGGGACGCCGACGGGGACACCGGTGCCGTTCCGTCGCCGGGGGCCGCCGGCTGGCGGCCGGCCGGCCGCGACCGGCTGGAGGAGGCCGCGCAGCGGGCCGGGCTGCGGCCGGACGGGTCGGGGCGGGTCGCCTGCCCGTTCGGCTACGCGGACACGGGCAGCGCGGTACGGGGGCTCAGGTCCACCGGTCTGTTCGACGCGGCCCTCGCCGTGACGGACGAGGAGCAGGTCGAGAAGGAGCTGGCGGAGGCACTGCATCCGCATGTGCGCGAGGACGGCACGGTGTGGATGCCGAACGTCTTCCGCTATCTGGTCGCCCGGAGGGGGTGATCGGCGGACCGGGGGCGACTCCGGTCGCTCCCGGTCGCCGCCCGTCCGGTCCGTGGCGCCGCCCGCCGGCCCGTCACGCCGCCCGCTCAGGCCCCGCTCAGGGCCTTGGCGCCGCCCGCTCAGCCCATGAATTTCTTGAACTCGTCCGGCAGCTCGAAGTCCTGGCCTGCGCCCTGCTGCGGCAGCCCGAACGCGTCGCCGCCCTGGCCGGCACCCTGCGCGGCGGCGGCCGCACGGCGGGCCGCAGCCTCCTGCTCCTGCTGCTTGCGCTTCATCGGGTTGCCCGAGCGCTGCTTGCCCTTGGCCTTCTTCTGCTGCTTCTTCTGCCGGCCGGGACCGCCACCCATGCCGGGCATCCCCGGCATGCCGGGCATTCCGCCGCCCTGTGCCATGCGCGACATCATCTTCCGCGCCTCGAAGAACCGTTCGACCAGGTTCTTCACGGCGCTGACCTCGACACCGGAACCCCGCGCGATACGGGCCCGCCGCGAGCCGTTGATGATCGTCGGCTCCTGGCGCTCGGCCGGGGTCATCGACTTGATGATCGCGGCCGTACGGTCGACGTCCCGCTCGTCGATGTTGTTGATCTGGTCCTTGATCTGCCCCATGCCCGGCAGCATCCCGAGCAGCTTGGAGATCGACCCCATCTTCCTGACCTGCTCCATCTGGGCCAGGAAGTCGTCGAGCGTGAAGTCCTGGCCCTTCTTGGAGGCCAGCTTGGAGGCCATCTTCTCGGCCTCGGCCTGGCTGAAGGTCCGCTCCGCCTGCTCGATCAGGGTGAGCAGGTCACCCATGTCGAGGATGCGGGAGGCCATCCGGTCCGGGTGGAAGGCGTCGAAGTCGTCGAGCTTCTCGCCGTTCGACGCGAACATGATCGGCTTGCCGGTCACCGAGGCGATCGACAGGGCCGCGCCGCCGCGGGCGTCGCCGTCGAGCTTGGAGAGGACGACGCCGTCGAAGCCGACGCCGTCGCGGAAGGCCTCCGCGGTGTTGACGGCGTCCTGGCCGATCATCGCGTCGACGACGAAGAGGATCTCGTCGGGGCTGACGGCGTCGCGGATGTCCGCGGCCTGCTGCATCAGCTCCTGGTCGATGCCGAGGCGGCCGGCGGTGTCCACGATCACGAGGTCGTGGACCTTGGTCCTGGCGAACTCGATGGAGTCCTTGGCGACCTTGACCGGGTCGCCGACGCCGTTGCCCGGCTCCGGCGCGTAGACCGCGACGCCGGCGCGCTCGGCGACGACGCTGAGCTGGTTGACGGCGTTGGGGCGCTGCAGGTCACAGGCGACGAGCAGCGGCGAGTGGCCCTGCTCCTTGAGCCAGCGGCCCAGCTTGCCCGCGAGGGTGGTCTTACCGGCACCCTGCAGACCCGCGAGCATGATCACGGTCGGCGGCTGCTTGGCGAACCGCAGACGGCGGGTCTCGCCGCCGAGAATCGTGACCAGTTCCTCGTTGACGATTTTGACGATCTGCTGCGCCGGGTTGAGCGCCTTGGAGACCTCGGCGCCGAGGGCCCTCTCCTTGACGTTCTTGATGAACGTACGGACGACCGGGAGAGCCACGTCCGCTTCGAGCAGTGCGATGCGGATCTCGCGCGCCGTGGCGTCGATGTCCGCCTCGCTCAGGCGCCCCTTGCCGCGCAAGTTTTTGAAGGTCGCTGAGAGGCGATCGGAGAGAGTGTCGAACACGGCGGCGTCGGTCCTCGGAGTCGGGGGCAGTCTGAGCGTCTTCCAGGGTATCCGGAGCCGCACGGTTGGGTCTTCACCCCGGCATCGTTCCGCTCCCCCGGCCGCGCGGCCCTACTCCCCCAGCGCCTCCTCCAGCGCTCGTGCCACCGATGTCGCCTCCCGCGGGGGCAGGGGGCTGCCGGTCTCCCCGGTCACGTAGAAGGCGTCTACGGCGTTGGCGCCCAAGGTGCCGGCGTGCGCGCTGCGCACCCGTACGCCCGCCTTCTCCAGGGCGCGGCCGATGCGGTGCAGCAGGCCGGGGGCGTCCTGGGCGCGGACCTCGATCACCGTCGCGTGCCGGGAGGCGGCCGCGGCGACCGTCACCCGCGGCGGCGGCGCCGGAACCCCCCGGCGGCGCGGGTACGCCGCGTCGCGTTCGGCGAGCCGGGACGCGATGTCCAGGCTGCCGTCCAGCGCCCGTACGAGATCCGCGCGCAGCCGGGTGGCCTGCGGCAGGGAGCCGTACTCGGCGGCGACCCGCCAGTCGAGCACCAGTACGGAGCCTTCGACGCCGTCGGGCGGGTCGAGGGCGCGCAGTTCCGCGGTGCGGACGGTGAGCCGGTGCAGGGCGAGGACGCCGGCGACGGCGGGCAGGACGCCGGTCTGCTCGGGTACGGCGATCAGCAGTTCAACGCCGAGCGGTTCGGGCCGGTCGCGGCCGGGGTCGTCGTCGGCCGGGGGTTCGGCGCGGGCGTGCAGGGCGAGGACCGGGCCGCCGGTGCGCAGGGCCTCGACGGCGAGGCGTTCCTGTTCGGCGGTGGGCGCGGTGGTGTCGGGCTCGGCGGGGGTGTCCCCGGCGAGCCGGGCGGCGACGCGGGCGACGAGGTCGGCGACGAGGGAACCGCGCCAGGAGGACCAGGCCGCGGGCCCGGTGGCGAGGGCGTCGGCCTCGGTAAGGGCGTGCAGCAGTTCGAGGGTGCCCTGGGAGCCGACGGCGTCGGCGACCGCGCGGACGGTGGCGGGGTCGTCCAGGTCGCGCCGGGTGGCGGTCTCGACGAGGAGCAGGTGGTGGCGGACGAGGGTGGCCAGGACGGTGGCGTCGGCGCGGTCGAAGCCGATGCGGGCGGCGGCGTCGCGGGCGATGGTCTCGCCGGTGACGCTGTGGTCGCCGGGCCAGCCCTTGCCGAGGTCGTGCAGCAGGGCGGCGACCAGGAGGAGGTCGGGGCGGCCGACGCGGCGGGTCAGCGCGGAGGCGCGCACGGCGGTCTCGATCAGGTGCCGGTCGACGGTCCACAGATGGACGGCGTTGCGCTGCGGGCGGCAGCGGACGCGTTCCCAGTCGGGCAGCAGCCGGGTGATCAGTCCCTCGGCCTCCAGTGCCTCCCAGACGTCGACGGTGGGGCGGCCGGCGCCGAGCAGGGTGACGAGCTGTTCGCGGGCCTCGGCGGGCCAGGGCGTGGGCAGGGGGCGCGTGGTGGCGGCGAGGCGCCGTACGGCGTGCGGGGAGAGCGGGAGCCCGGCCTGTGCGGCGGCGGCCGCGGCGCGCAGGGGGAGCACGGGGTCGCGTTCGGGGCGTGCGGTGCGGGCGAGCACCGCCTCGCCGTCCTGTTCGACGACGCCCTCGGCGAGCGGTGAGCGTTCGGCGGGCTGCTTTCCGCCGCCGCCCAGCATGGCGCGCAGACGGGGGCGTACGGCGCGGGAGCGCAGTACGCGCCCCACTTCGCGCCAGGTGACGTCGCCGGCGTACGAGAGGACGCGCGCCGCCTCGTAGACCTGGCGCAGCAGGGCGTCGGCGGTCGGCAGGCCGAGGGCGGCAGCGACCTGGTCCTGTTCCTGGAGGGCGAGGCGGTCGGTGGCGCGGCCGGTGGTGAGGTGGAGGGCGTCGCGGACGTCGAGGAGGCGGCGGCGGGCGTCGTCGAGTCCCTCGCGGGGGGCGTCGGCGAGCCAGGAGGCGGCGACGGCGCGCAGGGCGGTGGCGTCGCGCAGTCCGCCGCGGGCCTCCTTGAGGTCGGGTTCGAGGAGGTAGCGCAGTTCGCCGTGGCGGGCGGCGCGTTCGGCGCACAGTTCCTGGAGCTGTGGGAGGCGTTTGGGGGCCTGGTTGCGCCAGTCGGCGAGGACGGTGGTGCGGGTGGCGGTGGTGAGGGCGAGGTCGCCGGCGAGGTGGCGGGCGTCGAGGAGGCCGAGCTGGACCTTGAGGTCGTCGGCGGCGGTCCTGCGGGCCTCGGCGGGGGTGCGGACGGAGTGGTCGAGGGCGAGGCCGAGGTCCCAGACGGGGTACCAGAGGCGGTCGGCGAGGGCGGCGACGCGGTGGGGGTCGGTGCCGTCGTGGAGGAGGAGCAGGTCGAGGTCGCTGCGGGGGGAGAGCTCGCCGCGGCCGTATCCGCCGACGGCGACCAGGGCGACGCCACGGGTGCCGGCGGAGCCGGTGTCGCTTGCGGTGCCGGCGGCCGCGGCCGCGGTGGTGAAGAGGGTGGCGAGCCAGTTGTCGGTGAGGTGGGAGAGGGCGGTGCGGCGTGCGGGGCCCTGGGGCGTGCCCTCGGTGAGAAGGCGTACGCGGGCGGCGGCGTAGCCGGCGGGGTCGTCCGGGGGGCTGTCCCCATGGGGGTGGTGCACGGACGGCTCCTTCGTACGGAGGGGTGGGATGACCTGGGACCGGGGCTCCGGCTCGCTTTCGCAGTCGGGGCGCTCCCCGGTGAGGGGCGCGGGGAACTGCGCGAAGTACCCCCACCGGCCCGCGGCCGACAACGCACCGAGGGACGGCCCCGCGCCCCACGGGCGCGGGGCTCAGCGCGTCACAGCGCGTCCGGACCGCGCTCACCCGTGCGGACGCGTACCACCGTGTCGACGGGGAGGGACCAGACCTTGCCGTCGCCGATCTTGCCGGTGCGGGCGGCCTTGACGACGACGTCGATGAGCTGGTCGGCGTCGTCGTCCTCGACGAGGACCTCGATGCGGATCTTGGGCACGAGGTCGACGGTGTACTCGGCGCCCCGGTAGACCTCGGTGTGGCCGCGCTGGCGGCCGTACCCGCTCGCCTCGGTGACGGTCAGGCCGTGGACGCCGAAGGCCTGCAGCGCTTCCTTGATCTCGTCGAGCCGGTGCGGCTTCACGACCGCGGTGATGAGCTTCATGCGTCCACCTTCTTGGAGGCTGCGGAGGCCGCGGCGAGCGGGCCCGGTGCCAAGGAGCCGATCGTGCCGCCGCCGGCTCCGGTGTGGTCGTAGGCGGTCTCGGCGTGTTCGGCCTGGTCGATGCCGGACATCTCCTCGTCCTCGGTGACGCGCATGCCGAGCGTCCTGTCGATGAGGAAGGCGAGGATCGCGGAGGCGATCAGCGAGTAGGCGAGGACGCCGAAGACACCGGCGCACTGCTTCCAGAACTGGTCGAGGCCGCCCCCGTAGAAGAGGCCCTTGACGTCGGACTGGCCGCCGCCGCTGGCGAAGAGGCCGACGAGGAGGGAGCCGGCGATGCCGCCGACCATGTGGACGCCGACGACGTCGAGGGAGTCGTCGTAGCCGAAGCGGTACTTCAGGCCGACGGCCATGGCGCACAGCACACCGGCGATGGCACCGACGGCGATCGCGCCGAGCGGGGAGACCGCGCCGCCGGAGGGGGTGATGGCGACCAGCCCCGCGACGGCGCCGGAGGCGGCGCCCAGCGTGGTGAACGCGCCGTGACGGATCTTCTCGTAGGCGAGCCAGGCGAGCATCGCGGCGGCGGTGGCGACCTGGGTGTTGACGAACATCAGCGGGCCGACGCCGTCGTCGTTGCCGAGCCAGGACCCGGCGTTGAAGCCGAACCAGCCGAACCACAGCAGCCCCGCACCGAGCATGACGAGCGGCAGGCTGTGCGGGCGCATCGGGTCCCGCTTGAAGCCGACGCGCTTGCCGATGACGAGGATCACGCCGAGCGCGGCCGCACCGGCGTTGATGTGGACGGCGGTGCCGCCGGCGAAGTCGATGACGCCGAGGTCGAAGGCCCAGCCGCCGGTGCCCCAGACCCAGTGGGCGACCGGGAAGTACACGATCGTGGCCCACAGGGTGAGGAAGAGTGCCCAGGCGCTGAATTTGACGCGGTCCGCGAGGGCGCCGCTGATCAGGGCGGGTGTGATGATCGCGAACATCAGCTGGAAGACGGCGAAGACGTAGACCGGGATGGTGTAGCCGCTCCACAGTTCCATCTTGCCGATGCCGGTGAAGCCGACGAAGTCGGAGGACCAGCCGAGGACGGAGCCCCTGTCGGTGCCGAAGGCGAGGGAGAAGCCGTAGAGCACCCAGAGGATGGTGACGATGCCCAGGCTGATGAAGCTCATCATCAGCATGTTCAGCGTGCTTTTGACGCGGACCATGCCTCCGTAGAAGAAGGCCAGGCCCGGGGTCATGAGCATGACCAGGGCGGAACAGATGAGCATGAAGCCTGTGTTGGCGGACGAAAACTCCGGTGCGTCCGCCGCGAGCGTGACGGCTGGTGCCATCGGCGTCTCCTCGTCGTGTGGTGCGGCCCCGTACGGCCCCGTGGGGGTGAAGCCTGAGCCGGGAGGATGGGAGGGGTGGGCCGGTTATGCGCCATGAGCGTCGCGCAGCGCGGTTTCGGTCGGCGCCCCTCGGTGTTTCGCCGCAGTGACGAAGGCAGCCTGTGTGTTACGCCTCGGTGAACTGTCCGAGGCGGGACTTTCGGTGTCCGTGGCCGTCCCGCCGCGGGCCTCAGACGGCTTCGGCGGTCTCGGGCAGGTGGACGGCGAGCTGCTCGGTGAGGTCGACGACGTCGGCGAGGTCGCCGAAATCGCGTACGGCCGCGTCGACCGTTTTGCGGATGCGGGTGTTGACGCGTTCCGAGCGGACCTTGCGGGCCACGTCCAGCGCCTGGCGGGCGCGGACGACGCCCTCTTCGGGCTCGCGCTGGAGGAGGTGGACGGTGGCCAGGCCGATGAGGTTGAGGGCGTACGACCGCTGGTGTTCGGTGTCCTGGGCGAAGAGGTCGACGGCCTCGCGCATCACGGGTTCGGCGAGCCCGGCGTAGGCGGGGCTGCGGCCGGCGACATAGGCGAGGTCGCGGTAGGAGTGCGAGTTCTCGCCGTGGAGTTCGGCGGCGGAGAAGAAGCGGATCCAGTCGGGGTCCGGCTCGTCCCAGTCGTCGGCGTCGGCGAAGGTGTCCTCGGCCATGCGGACGGCCCGCTTGCACCGGCCGGGCTGGCCCATGTTGGCGTAGGCGCGGGCCTCCATCGCATACAGCATGGCCTGGGTGCGGGGGCCGGCGCAGTCGCGGCTGCCGTACTGGGCGAGGTGGACCAGTTCGAGCGCGTCCTCGGGGCGGCCGAGGTGGATCATCTGGCGGCTCATGCTGGAGAGGATGTACGAGCCGAGAGGGCGGTCGCCGGCCTCCTTGGCGGCGTGCAGCGCGAGGACGAAGTACTTCTGCGCGGTGGGCTGGAGCCCCACGTCGTAGCTCATCCAGCCGGCCAGTTCGGCCAGCTCGGCGGCGACCTTGAACAGGCGGCGGGCGGTGGCGGCGGGCTGGGGTTCCTGGAGGAGGTCGGTGACCTCGTGGAGCTGGCCGACGACGGCCTTGCGGCGCAGGCCGCCGCCGCACTGGGCGTCCCACTGCCGGAACATCACCGTGGTGGTCTCCAGGAGTTCCAGCTCGGGGCGGGAGAGCCGGCCCCGGCCGCGCGAGGAGGCGGAGGTGGGTTCCTCGCGCGGCGGGGCGGGCGGTCCGGGGACCAGCCAGCGCTGCATGGGTTCGATGAGGGAGGGGCCGGCGGCCAGGCCGAGCGCGGTCCCGAGGAAGCCGCGCCGCGCCAGCATCAGGTCGCTGCGCGAGAACTCGCTGATCAGGGCGACGGTTCCGGGGCCCGTCCACGGCAGGTCGACGCCGGAGACCGAGGGGGCGCGGTGGGCGGCGCGCAGCCCCAGGTCCTCCACGGCGACGACGCAGCCGAAGCGCTCGGAGAACAGCTCGGACAGGATGCGCGGGATCGGCTCGCGGGGGTTCTCGCCGTCGAGCCAGCGGCGTACGCGGGAGGTGTCGGTGGAGATGTGGTTGGCGCCGAGCTGGCGGGCCCGGCGGTTGACCTGGCGGGCGAGCTCGCCCTTGGACCAGCCGCTGCGCACGAACCATGACGTCAGCAATTCGTTCGGGCGCTTGTCAGCGATCGTGCCGCTTCCGCCGTTGCCGCCCACTGGAACGCCCCCATCCCTCAAACCACGTGTGCGCCGATGCGCCGAACGCCCTACCAGGATGCCGGTCCGCGCCGCCTCCGTCCGCCGGTTCTCACCCATCGAACGGAAAACCGCCTTGCCTCCGGCATACCCACGAGTGCATGCGCCCCAGGACTCGTGCACTCACAGTAGTCCCACGATCACCCTTCCAACCACGGCCGTTTCAGAAACGCCACCATTCGCCACCCCTTCGAATGAACTCACGGTGCCGGGTGCGCGATTCACTTGACACATGACGGCCGGGGATGGGCGGACGGATGCACGACGGGGCGCGCGGCGGGGAGCGCACCACCCCGGGTGCTGCCCGCGCCGGACGGCGCCGGCCGCGGCGTTCCTGCCGCCCACGTCGGCCGGGCCCGGCCGTGACAACCGCGCCGGGGACTCACGGTCACGCTTCGCTGCGGTGCGTAACCAGCTGCGCGCCGGACCCGTTGGAGGGGGTATGGGCTTCACGATCGGCTCCACTCGGACCAGGACCATCCGCGACCTCAGGTCCGGCGCCCGGCGCCGCGGCCGGTCACCGGAGTGCACCGCCGTCGCCGAGTACACCGGCCTGTGGGGCTGGGACGTGGTGCCCGGGGCGCGGACCGCGGCGGGCGCCTGTTCCTGCGGGCGGGCCGGCTGTCCGGAGCCGGGGGCGCATCCGCTGGACTTCGCGGCGCCGGTGCGGGCGGGGGCCACACTCGACGAGGCGTACCGGGCGTGGGCCGAGTTCCCGGGGGCCGCGGTGATGCTGCCGGTCGGGCGGGCGTTCGACGTGATCGAGGTCGGTGAGGCGGCGGGGTGGCGGGCGCTGGTGCGGATGGAGCGGATGGGGCTGCCGGTGGGACCCGTGGCGGTGACGCCGGAGGGGCGGGCGCAGTTCTTCGTGGCGCCCGGGGGTGCGGCGGAGTTGCCGGGGTTGTTGTACCGGATGGCGTGGGAGGACGCCGCGCTGGATCTGCGGGGGTTGGGGGTGGGGGCGTGCATCACGGCTCCGCCGTCGGATCGGGCGGGGCGGGGGGTTGTGCGGTGGTTGCGGGCGCCGGGGGTTGAGGCGGGGGGTGTGTTGCCGGCGGCGCGGTTGTTGATCGGGACGTTGGCGTACGTGGCGCATCGGTCGCGCTCACGGGTGTAGGGGGTTCGCTGCGCGGGGGTGCGGGGCGTTGCGTGGGGTCGCCTTGGGCTTCTTCGCCCCCGCCGCCCTTGCCCTTCCCATCCTTACAAGGGGCTCCGCCCCTTGGACCCCGGGAGAGCTCGGGTGGGTGGGGTTGAGTGAGGAGTGCGGGTGAGTGGGGGCTTGTCGCGCAGTTCCCCGCGCCCCTGTGGGGCGCGGGGGGACCGTGTTAGTCGCCGATCAGGGCGTCCACGAACGCTTCCGGTTCGAAGGGGGCCAGGTCGTCGGCGCCTTCGCCGAGGCCCACCAGTTTCACCGGGACGCCGAGTTCGCGTTGGACCGCGACGACGATGCCGCCCTTGGCGGTGCCGTCGAGCTTGGTCAGGACGATGCCGCTGATGTCGACGACCTCGGCGAAGACGCGGGCCTGGACGAGGCCGTTCTGGCCGGTGGTCGCGTCGAGGACGAGGAGCACCTCGTCGAGCGGGGCGTGCTTCTCCACGACGCGCTTGACCTTGCCGAGCTCGTCCATCAGGCCGGTCTTGGTGTGCAGCCGGCCGGCGGTGTCGATGAGGACGACGTCGGCGCCGGCCTCGATGCCCTCCTTGACCGCGTCGAAGGCGACGGACGCGGGGTCGCCGCCCTCGGGACCCCGCACCGTACGGGCGCCGACCCGCTCGCCCCAGGTCTGCAGCTGGTCGGCGGCGGCGGCGCGGAAGGTGTCCGCGGCGCCGAGCACGACGTTGCGGCCGTCGGCGACGAGGACGCGCGCGAGCTTGCCGGTGGTGGTGGTCTTGCCGGTGCCGTTGACGCCGACGACCATCACGATGCCGGGGGTGTCGAGGTTCGAGTCGGTCTTGACCGTGCGGTCGAACTCGGGGACCAGGATCGTCAGCAGTTCCTCGCGCAGCAGGGTGCGCAGCTCCTGCGGGGTGCGGGTGCCGAGGACCTTCACGCGCGCGCGCAGCCGTTCGACCAGTTCCTGGGTGGGCTGGACGCCGACGTCGGCGGTGAGGAGGGTGTCCTCGATCTCCTCCCAGGTGTCCTCATCGAGGTGCTCCCGGGAGAGGAGGGTGAGCAGGCCCTTGCCGAGCGCGTTCTGCGAGCGGGAGAGGCGGGCGCGCAGGCGGATCAGCCGGCCGGCGGTGGGCTCCGGGACCTCGATCGCGGGGGCGGGCGGAGCCGGGGGCTCCTCGACGACGACGGGGGCGGTGCCGCCGCCGGGTAGGTCGACCTCCTCGATGGTCCGGCGCGGTTCCTCGCGCGGCGTCTCGGCCTCGTCGCCGACGTGCGGCTCGGCCGGGGGGGCGGTGATGTCGGGCGTCGTGGGGGGCGCCGGGGGCAGCGGCTTCTTTCGGCGGCTGCCGACCACGAGCCCGCCGAGCGCGCCGATCACGACCACGGCGATGACTACAGCAAGGATGACGATTTCCATAACGCGTCCCAGTATGCGCGACGGGGTGCGCGCGGGAAGGGCTCCGCCTCTGCGCGCGGGGTGCGTTGTCGGCCGACGGCCGGTAGGGGCGGCGGGGGCGAAAAACGTCCCAGCGCCCCCGTCGAACACCGCCGCCCCGCCCCCGGAGGGGCAGGGCGGCGGGCGGGTGAGGAGAGGGGCAGCGGGGACTTGGCCCGTCTCCTCGGTCTCGGGACGGGCGCGTCAGCCCATTTCCTCCAGGGCCTTGCCCTTCGTCTCCTTGACGTACCGCAGCACGAACGGAATGGAGAGCGCGGCGAACGCCGTGTAGATGATGTACGTCCCCGACAGGTTCCAGTCGGCCAGCGAGGGGAAGCTCGCGGTGATCGCCCAGTTGGCGATCCACTGCGCGGACGCGGCCACACCGAGTGCGGCGGCGCGGATCCGGTTGGGGAACATCTCGCCGAGGAAGACCCAGACGACGACGCCCCAGGACAGCGCGAAGAAGAGGACGAACACGTGGGCGGCGACCAGGGCGACCCAGCCCTGTGTGGCGGGCAGCTTGCCGTCGACGAGGTGGGCGGAGAAGGCCCAGGCCTCCAGGGCGAGGCCGACGACCATGCCGACGGAGCCGATGAGCGCGAGCGGCTTGCGGCCGATCCGGTCGACGAAGATCATCGCGATCACGGTGCCGATGATGTTGATGATCGACGTGGTGAACGAGTAGAAGAACGAGGCCGAGGGGTCGATGCCCACCGACTGCCACAGCGTCGAGGAGTAGTAGAAGGCGACGTTGATGCCGACGAACTGCTGGAACACCGACAGGCCGATGCCGATCCAGACGATCTTCTTGAAGAAGAAGCTGCCGCCGAGCAGATCGCGGAAGCTGGACTTCTCCTCGCGCTTCATGGCGTGCTCGATCTCGGCGATGCGGGCGTCGAAGTCGATCTTGTCGCCCTCGACCTCGGCGAGGATCTCGCGGGCGCGCTCGCGCCGGCCGACGGAGATCAGGAAGCGGGGCGACTCGGGGATCGCGAAGGAGAGCAGGCCGTAGAGGACGGCCGGGACGACCATGACGCCGAGCATGACCTGCCAGGCCTCGAGGCCGATCAGCTTGCCGCGCTGGTCGCCGTCGGCGGCGTTGAGGATGCCCCAGTTGACGAGCTGGGAGACGGCGATGCCGACGACGATCGCGGCCTGCTGGAAGGAGCCGAGACGGCCGCGGTAGGCGGGCGGGGCGACCTCGGCGATGTAGGCGGGGCCGATGACGGAGGCCATGCCGATGGCGAAGCCGCCGATGATGCGCCAGAGGGCGAGGTCCCACAGGGCGAACGGCAGGGCGGAGCCGACGGCGCTGATGGTGAACAGGACGGCGGCGATCTGCATGCAGCGGATGCGGCCGATGCGGTCGGCGATCCGGCCGGCGGTGGCGGCGCCGATGGCGCAGCCGATCAGCGCGATGGCGATGACCTGGGCCAGTGCGGCGGAGCCGATGTCGTAGCGGTCGCGGATGGCTTCGACGGCGCCGTTGATGACGGAGCTGTCGTAGCCGAAGAGGAAACCGCCCATCGCGGCCGCCGCCGCGATGAAGATGACGTGCCCGAGATGTTCGGGGTGAGCCGCTCCGGCTCCGGGTCGGGGTGCCTGCGTAGTGCTGGTCACGTGTACAACTCCTCGGGCCACCGGCCTCGCTGCCGGTGTGGGGTCAGCCCTCGCGGATGCCGCTTGTGGCGACACCTGAAGGTAAAAACAACATGACAGAGGCTATGCCTTCAAGTTCCGAAGTCAATAGGGTGACGGATGTGAGATTTTCGAGGTTCGGGGACGCGAGTCACCATCATTCGTTCATTTCTTGAAGAACAGGGGGTCGGCGCCCTTCACTGACCGACGCCTCGGCACACCCTCTGCCCGATGCCCCGGCGCATCCTCCGGCCGACGCGTCAGTGCAGCCGCTGGCTGATGACCTTGGAGACCCCGTCACCCTGCATGGACACGCCGTACAGCGCGTCGGCGACCTCCATCGTCCGCTTCTGGTGCGTGATCACGATCAGCTGCGACGCCTCCTGCAACTCCTGCATGATCCGGATGAGCCGCTGGAGGTTGGTGTCGTCGAGCGCCGCCTCGACCTCGTCCATGACGTAGAACGGGCTCGGCCGGGCCTTGAAGATCGACACCAGCAGCGCCACCGCCGTCAGCGACCGTTCGCCGCCGGAGAGCAGGGAGAGCCGCTTGACCTTCTTGCCCGGGGGCCGTGCCTCGACGTCCACGCCCGTGGTGAGCATGTGGTCGGGGTCGGTGAGGAGCAGCCGTCCCTCCCCGCCGGGGAAGAGCCGGCCGAACACGCCCTCGAACTCGCGTGCGGTGTCCCGGTAGGCGTCGGTGAAGACCTGTTCGACGCGCTCGTCGACCTCCTTGACGACCTGGAGCAGGTCGGCGCGGGTCTTCTTGAGGTCCTCCAGCTGTTCGCTGAGGAACTGGTGCCGCTCCTCGAGCGCCGCGAACTCCTCCAGGGCCAGCGGGTTGACCTTGCCGAGCTGCTGGTAGGCCCGCTCCGCCGCCTTCAGCCGCTTCTCCTGTTCGGCGCGGACATAGGGCCGCGGCAGGTTGCGGGGGTCGTCGGGGTCGTCGGGCAGCTGTTCGCCCTGGGCGGGGGGCGAGGGCGGCACCAGTTGGCCCGGGCCGTACTCGGCCACGAGGCCTGCCGGTTCGACACCGAATTCCTCCAGGGCCTTGGTCTCCAGCTGCTCGATGCGCAGCCGCTTCTCCGCTCCTAGTACCTCGCCCCGGTGAACTGAATCAGTGAGTTTGTCGAGTTCCGCCTTCAGGTCGCGGCCCTCGGTGCGGGCCCGGGCCAGTTCCTGTTCCCGCCGCACCCGTGCGGCCTCGGCGGCGGCGCGCTCGGCCTCGGCCCGGCCGACGGAGACCTCGACGTGGGCGAGGAGCTGGCGGGCGGCGGAGGCGACGGCCCGGGCGACGGCGGCCTCGTGCCGCAGCCGGGCCCGCCGGTGTTCCGCACGCGCGCGTGCCTCGCGTTCGGCGCGGGCGCCCCGGTCCAGCGCGTCGGCCCGGCCGGCCAGCGACTTGACGCGTTCCTCGTGGGTGCGGGCCTGGAGGCGGGCCTCCATCTCGGTCTGCCGGGCGTTGGCCCCGTCGGCGGCGAGCCGGTCGCGGGCGGCGGTGTCGGGCTCCTCCTCGACGGGCATCTCCTCGGCCACGGCGAGCCGCTCGGCGAGTTCCTCGGCCTCCTCGCGGGCGGATTCCAGCGCTTCCTGGGCGCGGGCGGCCGCGGCGGTGGCGCGTTCGGCCTCCCCGGCGGCGGCGCGGGCCTGTCCGGCGAGCCGGCCGAGCTGCTGGGCGACACCGGACTTCTCCCGCTCGGCCGCCCGGCGCTTCTCCCCCAGTTCCTCGACGAGGGCGGCGCACTCGGCGCGGCGGGCGGTGGCGGCCTGCTGGGCATCGGCCAGCTCCGCGCACCGCACGGCCAGTTCCTCCAGCTCGGCGGCGGCCTCGTCGACGGCGGCCTGCACCTCCAGCAGGCTGGGCGCCCCGGCGGAGCCGCCGTGCGCGTGGTGCGCCCCGAGGACGTCGCCCTCGGCGGTGACGGCGGTCAGTCCGGGCCGGGCGCGGACCAGCTCCTCGGCGTCCTGGAGGGTGTCGACGACGACGTGGCCGCGCAGCAGCCGGCGTACGGCGGGCATCAGTTCGACGGGGCCGCGGACGAGCCCGGCGGCGTACACGAGGCCGTCGGCCTCCTCGGGCGGTACGTCGTCGGGGGCGCCGGCGAGGAGCAGGGTGGCGCGGCCGGCGTCCTGTTTGCGCAGCAGGCGCAGGGCGTCGGCGGCGGCGGCCGGGCCGGTGACGGCGAGGGCGTCGGCTGCGGTGCCGAGGGCGGCGGCGACGGGGATCTCGTGGCCGGGTGCGGGGGTGAGGAGTTCGGCGGCGGGGCCGAGCAGTCCAGTGAGGCGATCGCGGGCGGCGAGCAGGGCGCCGGTGCCGTCCTTGCGGCGCAGTCCGGTGGCGAGGGCGTCGTGGCGGGCGCGGGTGGCGGCGCGTTCGCGTTCGGCGGTGGTGGTGGCCTCGCGGGCGGCGGTGAGGGCGGCCTCCGCCTCGGTGAGGGCGCGGCGGGCGGCCTCGTGGCGTTCGGCGAGTCCGGCGTCGTCGGCGTCCAGTCCGTCGACCTCGGCCTTGAGTGCCTCGTACTCCTCCTGGGCGGCGACGGCACGTTCCCGCGCCTCGTCGCGGGTGGCGGCCAGGCGTTCGATCTCGGCCTGGGCGGAGGCGGCGCGGGAGCGGGCGGCGTTGACCTGGCCGCCGAGCCGGGCCAGTTGCTCGCGGCGGTCGGCGAGGGCGCGGGCGAGGTCCTTGAGGCGGCGCTCCTCCTGGGCGAGCGCGCGTTCGAGTTCGGCGCGGTGGGCGACGGTGTCCTCCAGCGCGCGCTGGGCGGCCTCCAGGGCGGCTTCGAGTTCGGCCTCCTGTTCGCGGATGCGGGCGGCCTCGCGCTCCATGTCCTCCGGGTCGCGGCCGCGCCGTTCCTCCTCGGGCGCGGAGGTGGCGCTCTGCACGCGCGCGTCGGCGAGCGAGACGGTGCCGCGGACGCGTTCGGCGAGCTGGGAGAGCTCGTAGAAGGTCTGCTGGGCGCGCTGGAGCCGCGGGGTGAGCCGGCGCACCTCCTCCTCGAGGGCGGCCTCGCGCCGCAGGGCCTCGCGCAGGGCCTGTTCGGCGGTCTCCTTGCGTTCCTTCAGGGCGGCCTCGTCGGCGATCTCGGCGTCGAGGGCCTCGCGCTGCCGTACGAGGTCGTCGGCGAGGAGGCGGAGGCGGGCGTCGCGCAGGTCGGCCTGGATGACGGCGGCGCGGCGGGCGACGGCGGCCTGCCGGCCGAGCGGTTTGAGCTGCCGCCTCAGTTCGTCGGTCAGGTCCTGGACGCGGGCGAGGTTGGCCTGCATCGCGTCCAGTTTCCTGAGCGCCTTCTCCTTGCGCTTGCGGTGCTTGAGGACGCCTGCGGCCTCCTCGATGAAGGCGCGGCGGCCCATGGGGTCGGCGTGCAGGACGGAGTCGAGCTGGCCCTGGCCGACGATGACGTGCATCTCGCGGCCGATGCCGGAGTCGGAGAGGAGTTCCTGGATGTCGAGGAGGCGGCAGGTGTCGCCGTTGATCTGGTATTCGCTGCCGCCGTTGCGGAACATGATCCGCGTAATGGTGACCTCGGCGTACTCGATGGGCAGGGCGCCGTCGGAATTGTCGATGGTCAGGGAGACCTCGGCGCGGCCGAGCGGGGGGCGGCCGGTGGTGCCGGCGAAGATGACGTCCTCCATCTTGCCGCCGCGCAGGGATTTGGCGCCCTGTTCGCCCATGACCCAGCTGAGCGCGTCCACGACGTTGGACTTGCCCGA
Organism: Streptomyces sp. NBC_00670; assembly: GCF_036226765.1. Classification (NCBI taxonomy): domain Bacteria; kingdom Bacillati; phylum Actinomycetota; class Actinomycetes; order Kitasatosporales; family Streptomycetaceae; genus Streptomyces; species Streptomyces sp. NBC_00670. The sequence continues at coordinate 5,373,526 of NZ_CP109017.1, read as the reverse complement.
GCCGTTCGGTCCGACGACGCACGTGATTCCCGGTTCGAACCGGAGCGTGGTCGCCGAGGCGAACGATTTGAACCCGCGGAGGGTCAGGGCCTTGAGGTGCACGCCGTCGGACTCTACCCGCCGCCCCGCACGCTCTCCATGAACGTGCGGGTCCTTGCGGTTTCACGCATGAATGTGCAGGGCACATCATCCGTGAAGGAAGTGAAAGGGTGCGGGGACAACAACTGAACACGCAAGGAACGCGCATGCGGGAATGACAAGAAAGAAGGGACGCCGAGGCGTCCCTTGCCACTCTTGGTGCGTGTGTTCGGTGCTTGTTCCGGTACGAGCGTCGACAACCGAGCGGTGGGTACGGGTGACCCGGTCACTGCCGTGTTGCCGGGAGCGTGGCAGCGATCAGGTGAGCGCAGGCTCCGCCTGGTGTGCGTCTACGTGCTCCATGATCCTGTCGTGAGAGGCGGCAGCCGCGAGCGCGTCGTTCTCGGCCTGGATCCGTACGAGTTCGGTTTCCAGGTCCTGGACACGCTGCTGAAGCCGTCGCATCTCGGCGAGGAGTCGAGGGTCGGAGCCACCGACGTAACCGAGAAGCGCCTTTGCCATGATGGATGGTCCTCCACAATGAGTGACCGACCGAAGCGGTGTGGGTCGTGAGGGAATCGGATCCGCGGTGCTTGGCACTGCTGCTGTGGTGCTGCCGTTCTGCCATGCCAAACAGCTGAGGTGCGCGGGGCTTTCAGCGTCTCACCAAAAAGTTTGACGGTCAACACGATCACGCCGTGGCGGGGGACGGCCCGGGGGCGCGCGGCCCGGTGCGGGCGGCGGCGCTGCTCTCGGCGGGGTCCTCGGACGCATACGCCGGTGTCAGGTGCGGAGCCTGCCACGGCGGCCGCTTCTTGGCAACCACCAGGACTTTTCTGTGTGTGACGGCGCCGGGGCCGCGTCCGCGCCGGTGTGCGGGCGGCGCGGACGCGGCGGGTGTCAGCGGATGGCGAAGCCGTCGTAGCCCCCGCGAGGTGTGTCCCAGATCTCGGTGACGCCGTCCACCCTTCCGGGCGTGTCCTGGCCGCGCAGCCACCGCAGCAGCCCCTCGCAGTGCTCCCGGGGGCCCTCGGCGACCACCTGGACCCGTCCGTCCTCCAGATTGAGAGCAAAGCCACTCAGCCCGCCGAGTTCGAGTGCCCTGGCCCGGGTGAACCAGCGGAAACCCACTCCTTGCACCCGTCCGCGCACCCACGCCACCAGCCGCACATCGTCGTTCATGGCCGCACGCTAACCGGTCAATGTGCGTCCGGGCACTTCCCTCCTCCGCGCCATGGGGTACCGTCCCCACCCAATGAATCCCATGTGAAACTCACACGATCGTGTGAACCGATGGTGTGCCGATCACGTAAAGAGGCTGAGCGGGTGTGCGCCGAGTGCACACGAGTCGCCCGCGCGCTGAGGAAGCACTGAGGAAGAGGCCAGAAGATGGGACGCCACCGACGCTCCGACGCCGGCCGCGCCGCCACGGGCCCGGCCGGCCACGCGGGCCGGGTGAGCCAGGCGCAGGAGACGCCCGCGGAGCACTACGGCCCGGAGAACCTCTACGGCTTCGCCGCCGTCCTGGAGGCGGAGCAGCGGGCGACCCGTTCGCACCGCCGGAAGAAGGCCGCCACCCCGATGCGCACCGGGCTGCTCGGCGTCTCGGCCGCCGTGGCGCTGGGCACCGCCGCGGTCGCCACCGGGGTACTGCCCGGTGGCAGCCAGTTCAAGATCGGCGGCAGCTCCGACGACGTCCGGGCCGGCGGCACCCCGACCGGCTTCGAGACCCAGCAGGGCGGCGCCGGCAGCACCGTCGAGGACGCCCCCGGGTCCGCCACGCCGGGGCAGGGCACGAGCGACTCCGCCTCGCCGTCCGCCTCCGAGAGCAGCGCGAAGCCCTCGAAGAAGCCGTCGCGGAAGACCAAGGAGCCGGCGAAGAAGAAGCCCGCGCCCTCGGCGACCGAGGGCGGGTCCGGTTCCGCGTCGGACTCCGCTTCCGGCAAGACGGTCCCCCCGCAGCGCGAGGCCACGAAGGACCCGGAGAGCAGCGCCCCGGTCGCCACCTCCGCCGAGGCCGCGGCCGAGGCGCGGGTGCTCCAGCTCGTCAACGAGGAGCGCGCGAACGCGGGCTGCCAACCGGTGGCGGCCAACAGCGCGCTGCGCGGCCTCGCGGCGGCGTTCAGCGAGGACATGGACGCGCGGAACTTCTTCTCCCACACCGACCCCAGCGGCAACGACCCCTGGGAGCGGGCCAAGGCGGCCGGCATCACCGGTCTCGGCGGCGAGAACATAGCCATGGGCCAGGCGACCGCCGAGGCCGTCATGGAGTCCTGGATGAACAGCCCCGGTCACCGGGCCAACATCCTCAACTGCGACTTCAAGACGCTCGGCGTGGGCGTCCACTTCGGCTCCGGCGGCCCCTGGTGGACGCAGGACTTCGGGTACTGACGACCTCCGCGCGGGCCGTGCGCGCTTTCTTACGGTGAGCGCTGCCTGGGAGTGAGCGCTGTGGCGCAGTACAGTGCCGCCATGGCGACCTCCCCTGCCGGTACGGACTCCCCCAGCGGTTACGCGTTCGACGTGTTCGCCCGCGGCTGCCCCTCCCGGCGCACCCTCGAGCACGCGACCGGACGCTGGGGTGCGCTCACCCTCGGGGCGTTGTACGACGGCACGCTCCGCTTCAACGAGCTGCGGCGGCGGGTGGACGGGGTCAGCGAGAAGATGCTCTCGCAGACCCTGCACGCGCTGGAACGGGACGGACTGGTCCTGCGGGACGCCCGGCCGACCAACCCGCCCCGGGTCGACTACTCCCTCACCCCGCTGGGCCGCGAGGTGGCCGAGCGGCTGATCGCCCTGATCGCCTGCCTCGAGGGCAGCATGGACGAGGTCCTGGCCGCCCGCGAGCGCTACGACGCCCGTGAGGGCCTGCCGCGACGGAGCTAGAGCGTCACCCTCGGCGCCCGCTGGCACTTCGGGCAGAAGTAGCTCGACCGGTTCATCCACGGGCGCCGCCGCATCGGCGTCGCACAGCGCCGGCACGGCAGGTCCTCGCGGCCGTACGCGTCGAGCGAGCGGTCGAAGTAGCCCGACTCCCCGTTGACGTTGACGTAGAGGCTGTCGAAGCTGGTGCCGCCCACCGCGAGGGCCGCGTTCATGACGTCCCTGATGTGGCCGAGGAGCGCGGCGGTGCCGGGGCGGGTGAGGGTCGCCGTGGGGCGTTCGTAGTGCAGGCGGGAGCGCCACAGCGCCTCGTCCGCGTAGATGTTGCCGACGCCGCTGATCAGGGACTGGTCGAGCAGGGCCCGTTTGATCGTGGTGCGCTTGCGGCGCAGCGCGAGGTGGAAGGCGTCGTCGTCGAAGAGGGGGTCCAGCGGGTCGCGGGCGATGTGCGCGATGACGTCGGGCAGCCCGTCGGGGGTGGTGTCGTGCAGCGACAGTCCGCCGAAGGTGCGCTGGTCGACGAAGCGGAGTTCGGTGCCGAGTGCGTCGTCGAAGCGGACGCGGACGCGCAGGTGTTTCTCGGCGGGCGCCTCGTGCGGCTGGACCAGGAGCTGGCCGCTCATGCCGAGGTGGGCGAGGACCGCCTCGTCGGCGTCGTCCAGCGGCAGCCACAGGTACTTGCCGCGGCGGGCCGGGGTGCCGACCCGGTGGCCCTTGAGCCGCTGCGCGAAGTCCACGCCGCCGGCCGGGTGCCGCCGTACCGCGCGCGGGTGCAGCACCTCGACGTCGGCGACGGTGCGGTGGGCGACCCACCGCTCCAGTCCGCGCCGGACGACCTCGACCTCGGGCAACTCGGGCATGGTGGGCTTCCGTTACTCCTCGTGAGCGCCGGGAACCGCAGGCACCCGCTGGGACGGTCCGAGCGCCCGCCCCGGTGGTGGGGGCGGGCGCTCGGGATGTGTCAGGCGGAGGCGGCCGCCTCGTCGGCGTCCGTGGCGGCTCCGGCCGCCTTGGCACGCTCGTCGGCGGCGGCACGGATGGAGCGCCAGGCCGACTCCGCGGCCTGCTGCTCCGCCTCCTTCTTGCTGCGGCCGGTGCCGGTGCCGTACGAGACGCCTCCGACGCGGGCGGCAGCAGTGAAGGTCTTCTCGTGGTCCGGGCCCGTCTCCGTGACCAGGTACTCGGGGACGCCGAGCCCTTCGGTCGCGGTGAGTTCCTGGAGGCTGGTCTTCCAGTCCAGGCCGGCACCCAGGTTCGAGGACTTCTCGATCAGCGGGTCGAACAGGCGGTGCACCAGTTCGGAGGCCGCATCGAGGCCCTGGTCGAGGTAGACCGCGCCGATCACCGCTTCGAGGGTGTCGGCGAGGATGGAGGCCTTGTCCCGGCCGCCCGTGCCCTCTTCGCCCCGGCCGAGCCGGATGAAGGAGCCCAGGTCGAGCCCACGGCCGACCCCCGCCAGCGCACGCGAGTTGACCACCGCGGCCCGCAGCTTGGCCAGCTGGCCCTCGGGCAGGTCGGGGTGGGTGCGGTACAGCGTGTCGGTGACGACGAGACCGAGCACGGAGTCCCCGAGGAACTCCAGACGCTCGTTCGTCGGCAGACCGCCGTTCTCGTACGCGTACGAACGGTGGGTCAGCGCGCGCACCAGAAGGGCGGTCTCGAGCTTGTAGCCGAGCCGCCCTTCCAGAAGCGTGTGGGACGAGGCCGCGTTGTCCGCCGAGCCGGCCCCGCCGCGGCGGGGACCACTTGTGGCGTCAGACATCAGACCTGTCACCAGCCGATCAGACCTCGAGGACCTGACGCTTGTTGTACGTGCCGCACGACGGGCACGCGATGTGCTGCAGCTTCGGCTCGTGGCAGCGCTCGCACGCGACCAGGGTGGGGACCGCAGCCTTCCACTGCGACCGGCGGTGGCGCGTGTTGCTGCGCGACATCTTCCGCTTCGGAACAGCCACGGCTACTTCTCCTGCTTCTCGTCGGCGCCCGAATCGGTGCCGCTCGTGTCGTCCTTGTCGCCGGATTCGAGTGAACCGGCGATTCCCTGCAATGCCGCCCAACGGATGTCGACGGCGTCATGGTGGTGGTCCGGGTCGTCCGCGAGCCGCACCCCGCACTCGGAGCACAGGCCCGGACAGTCGTCCTGGCACACCGGCTGCATCGGCAGTGCGAGCACCACCGCATCGCGCAGCACGGGTTCGAGGTCGATCAGATCGTCCTCGACGAAGTACCTGTCCTCGTCGTCCTCGGCGTCGTCGCCCGGTTCCGCGCGCACGCGGCCCCGGTCGTCGGCGTCAGGGTACGAGAACAGTTCCTGGAACTCCGCCTCGGTCTCCTGCCGGAGCGGCTCCAGACACCTTACGCACTCCCCCTCGGCCGTGGCACCGGCGGTACCCGTGACGAGCACGCCCTCCATGACCGACTCCATCCGGAGATCGAGTACGACCGGGGCGCCCTCGGGCACTCCGATCACCCCGCGGACACCGAAGTCCTTGGGGGCGTCGACCGTGCGGGTCAGCCGCCGCAGCGCACCAGGACGCCGCCCCAGCTCGTGCGTGTCGATCACGAGGGGGTTGCGGTGGTCGAGGCGGGCGTTCAGGGCCATTCCTGCTTTCGGTCTTCGAACTCCGGGGAGTTCCGGGGGGAGGTCGCCGCCGGGGATGTTCCGGGCAGCGTGGATCGCGGATGCACGCGCGACCGAAGGGCCAGGATACTGGACCATCCGCGACGGCCCAAACCGCGTCCCGTCCGGCCACCGGCGGCCGGGGCCCTCAGTGGCCGCCGCGCCCCTCCTCGTACGCCCGCAGCTGCTCGGCGCTGATCATGCTGGTGTCGAAGAGGCTGGTCTCGTCCAGGGTGTGGGCCTGGGCCGGCACCTGGCCGTAGACCTGTGCCTGGGCCTGGGCCTGCTGGTCGTAGGCGGCCTGGGGGTCGTAGCCCTGCTGCTGGTAGGCGGCGGCGTACGGGTCGGCCTGCGCGTAGCCGTACGGGTCCTGCGGGGCGTAGGCCTGCTGCGGGTAGCCGTAGGCGTCGGTGCCCTGGCCGCCGTCCCCGTAGGCGTCGGCGCCCTGTCCGTCGCCGTAGGTCTCGGACTGGCCGTAGCCGTACGGGTCCTGCTGCTGGGCGGCGACGGCGGGCTGCTCGGCGGGGGCGGGCGGTGCGCCGCGCTGCTGCGCGGGCGCGGCCGGGGTGTCGGAGAGGGCGGCGAGGTCGGCGAGGTAGTCGGCGTCGCTGGTGTGCCGGCCGGGGGCGCCGTCGTCGTTCAGGGCGAGGGCGCCGAGTTCGTCGGTGGCGATGCGGCCGTGCAGCTTCTGCCGGCCGCGGCCGACCGCGTCCAGGGTCTTGGCGAGGACGGCCTCGAAGGCGCCGAGCTTGACGTCCACGTAGGCGTCGGCGTCGCGGCGCAGGGTCTCGGGGTCGTGGCTGCGCTCGGGGGCGTCCTCGTCCTCGTAGCCGTTCTCGTCGAGTCCCGGGCCGGTGCCGAGCAGCTTCTCGCGGCCGCGGCCGACGGAGCCGAGGGTCTTGGTGAGGACGACCTCGAAGTTGGCGAGCTTGGAGTCGACGTAGTCGTCGGCCTCGGCGCGGATCTCCTCGGCCTCCCGGCGGGCCTCGTCCAGGATGCGGTCGGCCTCGGCCTGGGAGCGGCGCGCGATCTCGGTGTCGGAGATCAGGGAGCCGCGTTCGGCGTGCGCGGTCTCGATGATCCGGTCGGCCTCCTGGCGGGCCCGTTCCACCAGGTGCTCGCGGTCGCCGATGAGTTCCTCGGCCTGGGCGAGGGAGCCGGGCAGCGCCGCGCGCACCTCCTCGAGCTGGGAGAGCAGTTCGGCGCGGTTGACCACGCACGAGGCCGACATGGGCATCGACCGGGCGCCGGAGACCGCGGCGACGATCTCGTCGAGCTTCTTCTGCACGTCCACCGTGTGCTCGTTCTGCACGTCCACCGTGTGCTCGCCACTCTCTACAGGGGTGTTGGAGACGGACGGTCCGACTGTACGGCCCCGGAGCGGGCGCCGGACAGCGGGTGAGCCGTGCGCGGCCCGCAGGCGTGCGGCGGGTGTCCCGGCGGGCGGACGGTCAGCTCTTGCGCAGGCGTCCGTCCAGGGCGGCCAGGACGGCGGGCGGCACCAGGTGGGAGACGTCGCCGCCCCAGGCCGCGACCTCCTTGACCAGCGAGGAGGACAGGAAGCTGTAGGTGGGGTTGGTGGGCACGAAGAGGGTCTCCACGCCCGAGAGTCCGTTGTTCATCTGGGCCATCTGCAGTTCGTAGTCGAAGTCGCTGACGGCACGCAGCCCCTTGACGATGGCGGGGATCTCGCGCTGCTTGCAGAAGTCGACGAGGAGGCCGTGGAAGGACTCCACGCGGACGTTGCCGAACTCCGCGGTCTCCCCGCGGATCAGCTCGATCCGCTCCTCGACCTCGAAGAGGCCCTTCTTGGACTTGTTGATCATCACCGCGACGTAGACCTCGTCGTACAGCCTGGAGGCGCGGGCGATGATGTCGAGGTGTCCGTTGGTGATCGGGTCGAACGACCCGGGACAGACTGCGCGGCGCAACTGTGATCCCTCGCTCTCCGGTCCGGTCATCGTGCGTCTTCGCACGTAGAGGCGGCGCGACCGTACCAAAACGTTCCCTCGCCGTAGCGGCGGGACCGCAGTGCGTCGAAGCCGTCCGGCCACCGGAACTCGCCGCCCCTGGTGCCGCGCTCCACGGTGACGAGGGCGTCGGGCGCGAGCCAGCCCCCGGTACGGAGTGTGAGCAGGATCTCCCGGAGAGCGTCGTCGGCGACGGCGTACGGCGGGTCCAGGAAGACCAGGTCGTACGGGTCCGGCGGGGGCGCGGTACGGACGGTCTGCTCGGCCTTGCCGGCCCGGACCTCGGCGCCTGGCAGCCCGAGGGCGCGGACGTTCTCCCGGACGGTGCGGGCGGCGCGGGCGTCGGCCTCGACGAGCAGGACGTGCCCGGCGCCGCGCGAGAGGGCCTCAAGGCCGACGGCGCCGGAGCCGGCGTACAGGTCGAGGACGCGTTCGCCGTCCAGGGGTCCGCCGAGGAGGGACTGCCAGGTGGAGAACAGCCCCTCCCGGGCCCGGTCGGAGGTGGGCCGGGTGCCGTTCCCCGGCGGCACGGCCAACCGCCGCCCCCCGGCCCGGCCGGCAATAACGCGGGTCATGTTTCGTGCGCTTCCTCGATGCGGTGGACGGTCCACACCCAGTGTCGCAGCCGGGATCCTACGGGGGTGCGGCGACGTCATGACCGGGTCGTGGGCGAGTGCGGGCCGTACCTGGCCGGTCGCAGTTCCCCGCGCCCCTGTCGGGCGCGTTACCCGTCCGTCCGCGTGGACAGTTCCGCTATGCGCCGTGCCTCCGCCCGCCGGTTGACCGCCGTATCGGACTCCACCCCGTGCGCCTCCTCCGGCGCAACCTCCCCGTACACCTCCAGCACCTTCCCCGCCCGTATCCCCGCCGCTCCCCGCTCCCCCAGATCGAGCTCCAGCCACGCCGCCGCCAACTCGGCCCCCGTCCGCAGATCGACGGCCCCCTCGCCCAGCGACCCGTACACGGCGACGGCCTCGTCCAGATGTCCGAGCGCCTCCTCGAACAGGGGACGAAACGCCTCCTCGCCCTCGTCCTCGTCCGCGTCGGCGCTCCGCGCCACCAGGTCCCCGAACTGCCGGAACGTGTGGCCCAGTTCGGCGACCACCCGCTCCCGAGCAGCCCCGTCCCCGTCCCCCTCTTCTTCCACGGACCCCGCCGCGTCGCGGCACACCCGCACCGCCTCCCCCATCAGTTCCCGCGCCCGCGCGGGCCCCCCGTCTGCCGTCTCCCCGCCCGCCGCGAGCCACGCCCGGGCCCGCAGCGAGCGCACCAGGCCGTGGACGTTGTCCAGGCCCCGCCACAGTTCCGCCGCCCGCCGGTAGGCGCGGTCGGCCTCGTCGGACAGCCCGGCCCGCCCCAGCGCCTCGGCGGCCAGATGCGCGAGCATCGCGTGGTCGCGCTGCTCGGGCCAGTGCCGCGCGGTCTCGGCCGCCTGGAGCCAGCGCTCGGCGGCCAGCCGGTGTTCGCCCAGCTCGGTGTGGCAGTCGCCGAGCCACCACTGGGTCTGTACGACGGCCCCGTCGCCGTGCGTCCCGGCGTCGAGGTCGAGCAGCGCCGACTCCAGCACCTCGGCGGCCTCGGCGAACCGCCCCTGGCGGAGCAGGAACCCACCGAGCAGATGGCGTGCCCAGGCACCCAGGGTCGGGGCCTCGCCCGCCTCGTCGGCCCAGTGCGCGGCCTGGAGGGCGTGCTCGGCGGCCTCGGGGAACTCCCCCTTCTCGCCCAGTACCTCGGCGAGCCGGAGGTGCGACTGGGCCTGCCCGAGCGGGTCCAGGTGGTCCGCGCCGTGCTCCAGGGCGGCGCGCGCGGCCCGTTCGGCGCCGGCGGTGTCGTCGAGCCGGCGGGCGAGTCCGACCAGCCGGGCCTCGTGGTCCGCCGCGAACCACGGCAGTCCCGCCGTCACGTACTCCCCGGCCGCGGCGGTGAGCAGTCCGGCCGCGCCCCGGAGGTCTCCGGTGTGCGCGGCGAGTTCGCCGAGCGTCGCGCGGGCCTCGGCGGCCCGGGAGGCGATCCGCGGCTCGTCCGTGTGCGGGCGGGTGAGGTCCAGCAGCTCCGCCGCCGCCTCGCCGGCGGCCCGTACAGCTGCCTCCGCGGCGGCCTCGTCGTCGTGCTCCTGGAGCGCGAGGTGCAGCAGTATCCGCATCCGGCAGACGAGCACGGACGCGGCCTGCGACACCCCCGTGCCGCCCTCGGCGTGCAGCGCGAGGGCCGTGCGGCGCAGTTCCCCGGCGCTCTCCAGGGGCTCCTCGCCGCCGACGGTGAGCGCGCGTACGTAGGCGGCACGCGCGCGTGCGGCCAGGGCCTCGCCGGGGTCGCCGGCCTCCTCGTAGAGCGCGGCGGCCCGTGCGAACAGTGCGGCGCCCTCGGGGCCGCTGCCCATCGCCTCGTGGTCGGCGATCTCGGCGCGGTCGCGGGCGGCCAGTGCGCGGTCCCCGGCGGCCTCGGCGACCGCCGCCCAGGCCCGTATGGAGTGCGGGTGCAGGGCCTTGGACTGCCGGCGCGCCTCGGCGAGCAGATCCTCGAACCCGGGTGCGGCGGCCGGTGCGTCCACCGGCCGGGGTACGACGGGCCGGGGTGCCGGGTGTGCGGGGCTCGGCGTGCGCACGCCGAGCGGCAGCCGGTCGACCAGGGGCTGCCGGTTCATGCGCGCGCGGACGTGCTCCCCGATGTGCGGAGTGCCGTTGCGGGCGTCGAAGCGGTCGGCCAGGGCGAGCGCCTCGGCGCGCGCGTGGCGGGCGAGGGTTTCGGCCGTCCAGTCGCGCCCGGCGGGTCCCGGTACGGTCCGCCCGCCGTGGCCGAGTGCGACGAGCCGGTCGGTCAGCAGGGTGACGACGGCGAGGAAGTCCATGTGGCTGCGCGGTTCGCCGGTGTCGGTGAAGTACGCCGGGCGTTCGGCGAGCAGTTCCAGGGCGCGGGCCTCGTTGCCGGTGAGCGCGCAGAACTCGACGTGGTCGGCGTAGGAGCCGCGCATGCTCTCCATGGGGCGCACCAGGCGCAGTCCGCGCAGATGGTGCGCGCGGGCCTCGTCCGGGCGGCCGAGGCGAAGCAGCGGCAGGAGGGAGGAGGCGAGCACGGCGTGCGGTTCGTGGGCGCAGGAGTGGGTGCCGTCGAGGACGGGTGCCCACAGCTCCAGCGCCTCGGCGTCGTTGCCCTGGTGCGCCTGCCACCAGCCCTGGTCGTGGAGTTCGCAGGCGTGGCAGTCGGCCATGGAGTCGCGGTCGGCGGCGAGCCAGGCGGTGTAGGCGCGGTCGGCGCGCGCCAGGTCGCCGATGTGCGAGGCGACGCTGAACTCGCAGTTGCGCACGGCCCGTTCGGTGTGTCCGGCGAGCCGGTAGCGGTGTTCCATCTCGCCGAGCCACTTCTCGACGGCGGCGAGCGGGATGTGCGGCTGGCCGAGCATGCCGGCCGTCATCCACTTGAACACCCAGTGCAGGGTGTGGATCTCGTACTCGTCGAAGTCCTCGGGGTGTTCGTCCCACAGGCGCAGCAGGCGCGCGAAGGGGACGAACATCTTGTCCTTCTCGGAGCTGTAGTTGTAGACCTTCAGCTGGTGTCCGAGCGCCTCGATGACGGCGAGGGGGATGCCGAGTTTCTCCGCCTCCGCGAGGAGGACCTCGGCACGGGCGTTGCGGGCGGGACCCTCGGGCTGTTCGTAGTTGTCCGCCATGGCGCGGCGGAGGGTGTCGAAGTCCATGACCGGGTTCATCGGGTGCCGCCCTCCGGGGAGTCGGTGTGAGTGGCCCACTCCAGCAGGCCGAGGAACGCGCGGTTGAGCAGGGCGGAGTCGGCGGGCCGCAGGGGGCGCTGGGCGCGCAGCAGCGCCTGTCCGTACAGGGATTCGACGGCGGTGCCGATGAGTTCGGGGGTGCCGAGGGCGGCGATGCGGCGGACCAGCGGGTTCAGGTGGTTGAGGACCAGGCGGGCGCGGGGTGCGCTGCCGCGCAGGGAGCCGAGGATGCCGGCCCACAGGTCGTCGGCCTGTTCCTCGGCCTCGGCGCGGGCCTGTTCGTGGCGGGCGGCCCGGTCGTCGAGGTGCAGTGCGGGCACCGAGAGGGGGTGGAAGGCGCGCAGGGCGACGTCGCAGCCCAGCGGGTCGAGGGCGGTGCGTGCGGCGGCCAGGAAGCCGGACAGGGCGAGTTCCTCGGCCGGGTCGACGGCGTCCAGGTGCGCGGTGACGGTGTCGGAGTCGAGTTCGGCGACGGTCGTGCCGGGCCGCACCGAGGGCAGCGCCTCCACGAGATCGCTGTCGTAGGTGTAGCCGCCGTTGACGACGCCGATGCCCTGGGCGGAGGCGATGGGGGCGACCTGGCGGTACTCCTCGACCGTGCGCGTGAAGTGCACGACCGGGTGGCGCTGGGCGAACTCCTCCAGGGAGAGCCGTCCGTCGGTCGTCTCGAACGGCAGCCACGGCAGCATCGTGCGCAGCATCTCCGTGTCGTGCCTGGCGAGCGACTTGACGCCGAGGTGGTGCACGGAGAGGAACGCGGTGAGGCGTTCGGGGTCCTGGGCGGCGAGGCCGGTCAGCCAGGAGCGGATGCGTTCCCCGAGGGCGTCGCGGACCCCGGCCAGGGTCTCGTCCTCGTACAGGGACTCGCGGGAGGCGGTGGGGCGCAGGCTGTCCGTGTCGAGGACGCAGCGCACGAAGAACGCCCAGTCCGGCAGGAGCTGTTCGGCCCGCTCGGTGAGGAGCATGCCCTTGAGGTGCACGCGGTGGCTCGCGCGCTGGGCGGGACTGACGGCGGTGGGCAGGACGTAGGCGACGCCCCGTACGCCGGCCAGCGGCACGTCGAGTTCGATGGAGTCCAGCGGGGTGAAGCCGAACAGGTCGTGGCAGTGCCGGGCCAGGGCGACCCGGCGGGCGGCGGGCGAGGTGTAGGGGCGGTCCCAGGGGGCGGGCAGTTCGGTGACCGCCTCGCCGTCCACGCGCACGTCGTAGGGCAGCAGGGCCCCGAAGTCGCGGGCCAGCGACAGCACCCGCGCCCCGCTCAGCCACTCAGCGGCCCCGGCCCGCGCCACCAGGTGCACGGTGGTGCCGGGCTCGGGGTGCGCCTCCTCCGGGAGCGTGCGCACGGTGTAGGAGCCGTCGTCGGTGGCCGTCCACTCCACGGGGGCCGCGTCGGGGGTACGGGCGCTGCGGCTGACCACGCGGATCCGCTCGGCGACGACGAAGCAGGCGAGCAGTCCGATGCCGAACTGGCCGAGGAAGTCGGAGCGGGCGGCCTGGAGTCCGTCGTCGCGCTTGGAGCTGCGGCCGATCGTGGCGAGCAGCTGGTGCACGTCGGGTTCGGTGAGCCCGATGCCGGTGTCCACCACGCGCAGTTCGCCGGCCCCGGTGTGCAGCCGGACGGTGGCCGGGGTGTCCGGCTGCTCGGCGCGCCGGGCGGTGATCGCGTCCACGGCGTTCTGCAGCAGTTCGCGCAGATAGACCTTGGGGCTGGAGTAGAGGTGGTGGGAGAGGAGGTCGACGAGACCGCGCAGATCGACCTGGAACGTATGGGGCGCGGCGGCGGCCGGGGGTGCCGGGGGCCGGGAGGGCTGGGAGGGCTGTGAGATCTCGGAATCCATCGTCGCAGCGCCGAGTGTGCCGAGGTGTGGGGAGGCCGGGCGACGGCGCGGGGTAGGGCGGTCCCGGTGAGGCGGTGACCGCGGGTCGGGCAGCCGGAGCGCGTCATGCTATGCCCGGAAGCACCCCCCTGACCAGCGGTTTCCGGTAATGATCGGAGCAACGCGCCGGTTGCCGGATACGCCGTTGTCAGTGCCGTGGTGTGGAATGGATCTCGTGCCCGCACTGGACGAACCTCTGAAGAAGGTGCTCGGCCCCGCCACCGCGAAGGTGATGGCCGAGCACCTCGGCCTGCACACCGTCGGCGACCTCCTGCACCACTACCCGCGCAGATACGAGGAGCGCGGGCAGCTCACCCACCTCGCCGACCTGCCGATGGACGAGCACGTCACGGTGGTGGCGCAGGTCGCCGACGCCCGGCTGCACAGCTTCGCCTCCTCCCGGGCGCCGCGCGGCAAGGGGCAGCGCCTGGAGGTCACGATCACGGACGGCAGCGGCCGGCTGACGCTCGTCTTCTTCGGCAACGGCGTGCACAAACCGCACAAGGAGCTGCTGCCGGGCACCCGCGCGATGTTCTCCGGCAAGGTCTCCGTCTTCAACCGCCGCCTCCAACTCGCCCATCCCGCGTACGAGTTGCTGCGGGGCGAGGGCGCGGAGGAGGCCGTCGACAGCTGGGCGGGCGCGCTCATCCCGCTCTACCCGGCCACGGCGAAGCTGGAGTCCTGGAAGCTCGCCAAGGCGATCCAGACGGTCCTGCCCCGCGCCCAGGAGGCGCTGGACCCGCTGCCGGAGTCGCTGCGCGCCGGCCGCGGTCTGGCCACCCTGCCCGAGGCCCTGGTGAAGATCCACCGCCCGCGCACCCGGGCCGACGTCGAGGACGCCCGCGCCCGGCTGAAGTGGGACGAGGCCTTCGTCCTCCAGGTCGCCCTGGCCCGCCGCCGGTACGACGACGCCCAGTTGCGCGCCACACCGCGGACACCGAAGCCGGACGGCCTGCTCACGGCGTTCGACGACCGCCTGCCGTTCACCCTCACCGAGGGCCAGCGGTCGGTCTCCCGGGAGATCTTCGACGACCTCGCCACCGACCACCCCATGCACCGGCTGCTCCAGGGCGAGGTCGGCTCGGGCAAGGCACAGCCGCTGGACGCACTCGTCCTCACGCCGACGGGCTTCCGGCCCATGGGCGAGATGCGCGTGGGCGACGAGGTCGTGGTGCCCAGCGGCGAAGTGGCGCCGGTCGACGGCGTCTTCCCGCAGGGCGAACGGGACGTGTGGCGGCTGGTGCTGGACGACGGGTCCACCGTCGAATGCGACGACGAGCACCTGTGGATCGTCACCACCGCCCCCTCCGCGCCCGCCAGGGTGAGAACCGCCCGGGAGATCCGCCTGGACACCCTCACCCCGGACGGCACCCCCAAGTGGCACATCCCCCCGGTGACCCCGGCCGACCTGGGCCCGGAGCCTCCCGAGGACCCCTACGCCCTGGGCACCACCCTGACCACCGCGGAGGCACCACCGCACCTCCCGGACGCGTACAAGAACACCACGGTCAAAAGCCGCCTCGCCCTCCTGCAGGGCCTGCTGGACTCGGGTGACGGCAGCGGACTGCGCACGCCCTCCCGCCGGCTCGCGGAGGACGTGGCCTGGCTGGCGCGCTCCCTGGGCGGACTGGCCCGCGTGCTCCCCGAAGGGGTGTCGGTCACCCTGCCGGACGCCCACGCGCACCCGGCAACCTTCCACCGCGCGATCAAGGCCGTGGAGTACGTGGGCCGCGAGCCCGTGCAGTGCATCAGCGTCGCCCACCCCGATCACGCCTATGTGACCGACCACTTCACGGTCACCCACAACACGATGGTCGCGCTGCGCGCGATGCTCGCCGTCGTGGACTCCGGCGGCCAGGCCGCCATGCTGGCGCCGACCGAGGTACTGGCCCAGCAGCACCACCGGTCGGTCACCGAGATGATGGGGGACCTCGCCCAGGGCGGCATGCTGGGCGGCGCCGAACACGCCACCAAGGTGGTGCTGCTCACCGGCTCGATGGGCGCGGCGGCCCGCCGGCAGGCGCTGCTCGACCTGGTCTCGGGAGAGGCCGGCATCGTCATCGGCACCCACGCCCTGATCGAGGACAAGGTGCGCTTCCACGACCTCGGTCTGGTCGTCGTCGACGAACAGCACCGGTTCGGGGTGGAGCAGCGCGACGCCCTGCGCGGCAAGGGCGAACAACCGCCGCATCTGCTGGTCATGACCGCCACGCCGATCCCGCGCACGGTCGCCATGACGGTCTTCGGCGACCTGGAGACGTCCGTCCTGGACCAGCTCCCGGCCGGGCGCTCGCCCATCGCCAGCCATGTCGTCCCCGCCGCCGACAAACCGCACTTCCTGGCCCGCGCCTGGGAACGGGTGCGCGAGGAGGTGGGCAACGGCCACCAGGCGTACGTGGTCTGCCCCCGGATCGGCGATGACGCCGACGACGTCGAGAACCCGAAGAAGGCGGCCGCCGCGGACGCCGACAAGCGCCCCCCGCTCGCCGTCCTGGACATCGCCGACCAGCTCGCCAAGGGCCCGTTGCAGGGCCTCGGGGTCGAGGTGCTGCACGGCAGGATGCAGCCCGACGACAAGGACGCCGTCATGCGGCGCTTCGCCGCCGGGGAGACGGACGTGCTGGTGGCCACGACGGTCATCGAGGTCGGCGTCAACGTCCCCAACGCCACCGCCATGGTGATCATGGACGCGGACCGCTTCGGCGTCTCCCAGCTGCACCAGCTGCGCGGCCGGGTGGGCCGCGGCTCGGCTCCCGGCCTGTGCCTGCTGGTCACGGAGATGCCGGAGGCGAGCGCGGCCCGGCAGCGACTCAACGCGGTCGCCGCCACCCTGGACGGCTTCGAACTCTCCCGCATCGACCTCGAACAGCGCCGTGAGGGCGACGTCCTGGGCCAGGCACAGTCCGGCGCCCGCTCCAGCCTGCGGGTGCTCGCCGTCATCGACGACGAGGAGATCATCGCCGAGGCACGGCAGGAGGCGACGGAACTGGTGGCGGCGGACCCGTCGTTGGAGGACGTCCCGGCCCTGCGCACGGCACTGGACGCCCTGCTGGACGAGGACAGGGAGCGCTATCTGGACAAGGGCTGACACAACCCCGGGCTACTCGACCCCCACCAGCAGCAGCGGGCCCTGCGCGCCCCCGTCGTGCACGACGGTGTCCACCGCCAGATACGACTCGCGCACATACGCCTCCAGCCGTGCCACGAGCCCGCCCGGCACCCCCGCCCCGACCACCAGGGTGACCAGCTCGCCGCCCGCCGACAGCATCCGCGCGAGCACGCCCTCGGCCGTCTCGGCGACGTCCGCGCCGATCACCGCCACATCGCCCTCGATGAGCCCGAGCACGTCACCGGCCTGGCAGATCCCGGCCATCGTCCAGGACTGCCGCTCGGCGACGGCCACTTCGGCGTAGCGGGTGGCGCCGGCCGCCGAGGTCATCGCGACGACGTCCTCGTCGAACCGCCGCTCCGGCTGGTGCACGGCGAGCGCCGCGATGCCCTGCACCGCGGACCGCGTGGGGATCAGCGCGACCCGTACGCCCTCCGCGCGCGCCTGCTCCGCCGCCGCGGCGGCGGTGTGCCGCAGCTCCGGGTCGTTCGGCAGCAGCACCACCTCCCGGGCGTGCGCCCGCCGCACCGCGTCCACGAGCTCCCCGCTGGCGGGCGGCTCCCCGGCCCGCGCCAGCACCGTCGTCGCCCCGGCCCCCTCGCACAGCGCGGCGAGCCCCTCCCCCGGCACCACGGCGACCACGGCACGCTGCGCCCGCTCCCGGTCCGGCCGGCCGGTCCCGAAGTGGGTGATCCGGATGCGGTACGGCCGCCCGGCCTCGACCCCGGCCTCGACGGCGGCGCCGGCGTCGTCGACGTGCACGTGGACGTTCCACAGCCCGTCCCCGCCGACCACGACCAGCGAGTCGCCGAGCCCGTCCAGCCGCTCCCGCAGCCGGGCGACGGCCGCGTCCTCGGCCTCCAGCAGATAGATCACCTCGAACGCGGGCCCCGGCTCCGCGCACCCGCCCTCGAACACAGCCGGCGCGTCCTCCACGATCCGCACCGGTGCCTGCCCCGTCAGCGTCTCCGCGAGCGCCCCGAGCACCGCGACGAGCCCGCGCCCGCCGGCGTCCACGACCCCGGCCCGCCGCAGCGCCGCCAGCTGTCCCGGCGTCGCCGCCAGCGCGACCCGTGCCCCTTCGTACGCCGCCAGCGCGACGGCCGCGCAGTCGCCCTCGACGGCCTCCGCCGCGTCGGCCGCCGCCGAGGCGACCGACAGCACCGTGCCCTCCACCGGGTGCGCGACGGCCTCCCGGGCCAGGTCGGCGGCCCGGCGCAGCGCCAGCCGCAGCTCCCGGCCGTCCACCCCGGCGCCGTCCAGCCGCTGCGCCATGCCGCGCAGCAGCTGGGCGAGGATCGTCCCGGAGTTGCCCCGCGCGCCCAGCAGCGCCCCGTGCGCCATGGCCCGCGCCGCGTCGGCGAGCGCCGGGTGCCGGCCGGCCTCGTCGTATCCGGCGAACACCGCCTCGACGGCCGTCGCCGCGGATTCCATGGTCAGGTACAGGTTGGTGCCGGTGTCGCCGTCGGCCACCGGGTAGACGTTGATCGCGTCGATCTCCTCGCGCGCCCTCCCGAGCGCCTCGAGCGCGAGAGAGCACCATGTGCGCACCGCGAGAGCATCGAACGTCTGCGGCACCTGCGGCACCTGCGCCTCCCTGGGGCCTGTCGCTTCCGTGGCAGGCAGCGTAGACCGCACGAGGTGCCGGTCGGGGGCCGGTGACGGACATGGTAGTTTCGTTGTACGGACGCAGCCGTTGTATGCTGCTCCGGTTGCCCGACCTCGTGTCGGGCCTTCCCCTGGCAGAGCCACCCGGATCCTTACCGATCTTCCGGCGTGCCCGGGATTTCCTACTGTAAGTGCATCTGAAGTCTTTGGAGTGACCCGTGGCTGCCAACTGCGACGTCTGCGGCAAGGGGCCGGGCTTCGGCAACAACATCTCCCACTCGCACCGCCGTACGCCCCGTCGCTGGAACCCGAACATCCAGCGTGTGCGTACCGTGGTCGGCGGGACGCCGAAGCGCGTGAACGCTTGCACCTCGTGCATCAAGGCCGGCAAGGTCTCGCGCTGACGTTTCGAGCGCGCGGCCACGCCGGATCCGCCGCGAATGCCGGTCCACCTCAGGGTGGGCCGGCTTTTGTCGTTCCGCCCCACCAAGGCGTTCCCTCGCCCCCGCCGCCCCTACCCTTCCCATCCCCCAGGGGCTCCGCCCCTTCGACCCCGGGGTGGGTGGGGAGTTCAGGGTGGGCGGGAAAGGGCGCAGGAGAGCTCGGGTGGGTGGGGTTCGTGGGCGGGTGCGGGTCCGTCGTGGCTGGTCGCGCAGTTCCCCGCGCCCCTTAAAAGCAGGGCGCTGGTCGCCCCCCCCCACCGCCGGAGGCCTACCGCAGGCGCCACCCGTGGTGTACCGGGCCCACGCCCGCCCCCAGCGGGAACCCCGCCTCGATCGCCCCCGTCACATACGCCTTCGCCGCCCGTGCCGCCTCCGGCACGGAATCCCCGTACGCCAGCCGCGCCGCCAGCGCGGACGCCAGCGTGCACCCCGTGCCATGGGTGTGGCGGTTGTCATAGCGAGGCGCACGCAGCCAGTGCTCCTCCACCCCGTCCGTCAGCAGATCCACCGCATCGGCCGCCCCCGCCAAGTGCCCGCCCTTCACCAGCACCCACCGCGGCCCGTACGCCAGCACCGCCCGAGCCGCCGGCCGCAACTGCTCCTCCGACTCCACCCGCACCCCCGTGAGCTGCGCCACCTCGTCCAGGTTCGGCGTCGCCACCGTCGCGACCGGCAGCAGCCGCGTCCGCACGGAGTCGAGCGCGGACTCGGCGAGCAGCGAGTCCCCGTGCTTGGAAATCCCCACCGGATCGACGACCACGGGCACCCCCACGTCCGCCAGCAGCTCCGCCACCGCCTCCACCTGCTCCGCCGACGCCAGCATCCCCGTCTTGACCGCCTGCACCCCGATGTCGTCGACGACACTGCGGTACTGCGCCCGCACCGCCTCCACCGGAAGCTCCCACGCCCCCTGCACGCCCACGGAGTTCTGCGCGGTCACGGCCGTGAGCACGCTCATCCCGTGCACGCCCAGCGCCAGCATCGTCTTCAGATCGGCCTGGATCCCGGCACCCCCGCCGGAGTCGGACCCGGCGACCGTCAGCACCCGGGGCGGAGCGACGGCGCCGCTCATGACTCGATGTCCCCGAAGTGGTCCCAGCCGCCCTTGCTGGTCCACGGCGCCCCGTCGACCGTGACCTGCGGCAGCGCAGAGGGGTTCAGCACCTCGCCGATCACCTTCCACCGCGCCGGCAGCTTCACGTCGGGCGGGAAGGTCGCGACGATCGCGTGGTCCTCGCCGCCCGTCAGCACCCATTGCAGCGGATCGACGCCCACCGCCTGCCCGATGTCGTTCATCTGGGAGGGCACGTCCAGCGCCCCGGACCGCACGTCGATCCGCACCTTGCTCGCCTCGGCGATGTGCCCCAGGTCGGCGATGAGCCCGTCGCTGACGTCGCACATCGCGGTGGCGCCGAGCCCGGCCGCGGCCGGTCCCGCGTGGTACGGCGGTTCGGGCCGGCGGTGGGCCTCGACGAAGGCCCGCGGCGACCGGAACCCCCGGGAGAGCACCGCGTGCCCGGCCGCGGACCACCCCAGCCAGCCGGTGACGGCGACGACGTCACCGGGCTGCGCCCCGCCCCGGGTCACCGGCTCGTGGTTGCGCAGGTCCCCCAGCGCCGTGATGGCCACGGTGATGGTGTCGCCCCGCACCACGTCACCGCCCACCACCGCCGCACCGGCGACCTGGCACTCGTCGCGCAGCCCGTCCATCAGCTCGGTCGGCCAGGTGGCCGGCAGCTCCGCCGGGACGACGAGGCCGAGCAGCAGCGCGGTCGGCACCGCCCCCATCGCGGCGATGTCCGCGAGGTTCTGCGCGGCGGCCTTGCGGCCTACGTCGTACGCCGTGGACCAGTCGCGGCGGAAGTGCCGCCCCTCGAGCAGCAGATCGGTGCTCGCCACCACTCTGCGGTCGGGCGCGGAGACCACCGCGGCGTCGTCGCCGGGGCCGATCCGCACCGCCGGGGTGGTGGTGAGCCGGGAGGTGAGCTCCCTGATGAGCCCGAACTCCCCCAGCTCGCCCACGGTGCCCTTCATCGTCGTATCGCCCCTTCTGTCCCTGTCCGCACCACGTGCCCGGTCCCGGCCCGGCCCGCACGCACGACCGTCACCGCCCATCCTGTGTCCGCCCCGGCCCCCGCACCCGCCGCACCACGGCGTGCGCGGGTCTCCCCGCGGCCTGGGGCGACGCGATACCGTGGCGTCCCTTTCCCCCACATGATCCTCGTGGCCGCCCTGGAGGTTCCGTGGTACAGGCGTACATCCTGATCCAGACGGAGGTCGGCAAGGCGTCGACCGTCGCCGAGACGATCAGCAAGCTCCCTGGGATCATCCAGGCCGAGGACGTGACGGGTCCCTACGACGTCATCGTGCGCGCGCAGGCCGACACGGTCGACGAACTCGGCCGCATGGTGGTCGCCAGAGTCCAGCAAGTGGACGGCATCACGCGCACGCTGACCTGCCCGGTGGTGCACCTGTAGCCCCCGTCTACCCTTGGCCGGTGAACTTCTTCCGCCACCGGTCCCTCGGCCTGCCCGTCGCCCCCGTCGCCGCGCTGCTGGTGGCGACGGGCTGTTCCTCGGCAGACGGCGACGCCGCCCTGGCGGTTCCCTCCCCCGACGCGAAGACGGCGAAGGTGTGCCGGGCGCTGCACCGGGTGCTGCCCGGGAAGCTGGACGGACGCGGCCGCAACGACCCCGGGCCCCGGTCCGCCTACACGGCGGGCTGGGGAAGCCCAGCGATCATACTGCGCTGCGGTGTCGTACGACCGCCGAAGATGATCGACCCCAAGGTGGCGGAGGGCGGCGATGCGGACGCCCTGGCCGGCGGCGTGAACGGCGTCGACTGGCTGATGGAGAAGCAGGACGACGGCACCTGGCGGTTCACCACCGCCAACCGCGTGGCCTATGTGCAGGTGAGCCTGCCGAAGGGGATGTCCGGGCAGGAGGAGGGCGCCGGCGTCCTCACCGGGCTGGCGTCCGCCGTCAAGAAGGCGGTCCCCGAGGGAACCGCCTCCATGACCTGAACCGTTTCGCGACTTCCGTCGGCGGTCAGCGCAGTCCGGTGGACCGCCCGAGCGCCGTCCCGATCAGCCGGTCCACCAGCTCCCCGTAGGAGACGCCGGTCGCCTGCCACATCTGCGGGAACATCGAGATCGGCGTGAAGCCCGGCATGGTGTTGATCTCGTTGATGACGAACTCCCCGTCCTCGGTGAGGAAGAAGTCCGCCCGCACCAGCCCCTCGCAGGAGGCGGCCTCGAACGCCTCGACGGCCAGCCGCCGCACCTCGTCGGTCTCCTCCGGCGTCAGCGGGGCCGGGACCAGACCGGGCGTGGAGTCGAGGTACTTGGCCTCGAAGTCGTAGTACGCGTGGGCGTCCGGCGGCGGGATCTCGGCGGGCACCGAGGCCCGGGGCCCGTCCTCGAACTCCAGCACCCCGCACTCGATCTCGCGGCCCCGCAGCAACGCCTCGACGATGATCTTCGGGTCGTGCCGCTGCGCCTCGGCGATCGCCTCGTCGAGGCCGGCGAGGCCGTCCACCTTGGTGATGCCGATGGACGAGCCCGCGCGCGCGGGCTTCACGAACAGCGGCCAGCCGTGCTCCCCCGCGAAGTCGACGATCTTCTTGCGGGCGGCCGCCCGGTCGTTCGCCCACTCGCGCGGCCGGATCACCACGTAGGGGCCGACCTTCAGCCCGAACGAGGCGAACACCCGCTTCATGTAGTCCTTGTCCTGGCCGACGGCCGAGGCGAGCACGCCCGAACCCACGTACGGCACACCGGAGAGCTCCAGCAGCCCCTGGAGGGTGCCGTCCTCGCCGTAGGGGCCGTGCAGCACGGGGAAGACGACGTCGACCTCGCCGAGCGCCTTGGGCACCGAACCGGGCTCGCTGTAGACGACCTCGCGGTTGGCGGGATCGACGGGGAGCAGCACGCCGCCCTCGGCCGCGTCGGCGAGTTCGTCGACGTCCGGGGGCCGCCGGTCGACGATGGCCATGCGGGCCGGTTCGTCGGCCGTGAGCGCCCAGCGGCCTTCCCGTGTGATGCCGATCGGCAGGACGTCGTACTTGGTCCGGTCGATGGCGTTCAGCACGGCGCCGGCGGTGACCACGGAGATCCCGTGTTCGGAGCTGCGGCCGCCGAACACGACGGCCACGCGCGGCTTGCGGGACGGCTGCCCGGGACTCTGGGGGAGGTTCTCGGTGCTCATATCGCGATGAGAGTACCCGTCCGTGTGCCCGGCGTCAGCGCCCGCCACCGGCCGTCGCTGAGCGTCGCACGGACGGTCGCTCAGCGTGGCACGGACGGCCCACGCAAGGGGCCGTGGCAGTCTCCGCCTGCCGGTGTCAGCGGCGTTCGGCCTTGGCGCTGCGGCCCATCAGCTCCTGGACGGCGGCCACCGGGGACTTGCCCTCGTGGACGATGCCGAAGACGGTCTCGGTGAGCGGCATGTCGACGCCGTGCCGGCGCCCCAGGTCCCGTACGGACTCGCAGGACTTGACGCCCTCGGCGGTCTGCCGGGTGACCGCGATGGTCTCCTGGACCGTCATGCCCTTGCCGAGGTTGGTGCCGAAGGTGTGGTTGCGCGACAGCGGCGAGGAGCAGGTGGCGACCAGGTCGCCGAGGCCCGCGAGGCCCGAGAACGTCAGCGGATCGGCGCCCATGGCGAGCCCGAGCCGGGTGGTCTCGGCGAGGCCGCGGGTGATGAGCGAGCCCTTGGCGTTGTCGCCGAGCCCCATGCCGTCGGCGATGCCGACCGCGAGCCCGATGACGTTCTTGACCGCGCCGCCCAGTTCGCAGCCGACCACGTCGGTGTTGGTGTACGGGCGGAAGTACCGCGTGTGGCAGGCGGTCTGGAGCCTGCGGGCGACGTCCTCGTCGGTGCAGGCGACCACGGCGGCGGCCGGCATCCGCGTGGCGATCTCCCGGGCGAGGTTGGGCCCGGTGACCACGGCGACGCGCTCGGGGCCGGCCTTGACGACGTCCTCGATCACCTCGCTCATCCGCATCGCGGAGCCGAGTTCGACGCCCTTCATCAGCGAGACCAGGACGGTGCCCGGGGCGAGCAGCGGCCCCCACTCGGCGAGGTTGGCGCGCAGTGTCTGGGACGGCACGGCGAGCACGGTGAAGTCGGCGCCGCGGGCGGCCTCGGCGGCGTCGGCGGTGGCCCGCAGGTTCTCGGGGAGTTCGACGCCCGGCAGATAGTCGGGGTTGGTCCGGGTGGAGTTGACCGCCTCGGCCACCTCCGGGCGCCGCGCCCACAGGGTGACCTCGCACCCGGCGTCGGCGAGCACCATGCCGAAGGCCGTGCCCCACGATCCCGTACCGAAGACGGCGGCCCTGACCGGCTCGCTCACGTGCCCTGCCCCTCTTGCTGTGCGTGCTGTTCGCGCACGTCCCGCGGTGCGCGGTCCTGCTGCTCGTCGTCCTGGCGCTCGTCGTCCCGGCCGGCCTTCTGCTTGGCGGCGGCCGCCGCGGCGGTGCGTCTGCGCTGCGCGATACGGACCTCGCGCGGGTCGTAGCGCTTGTCGGGCGCCTTCTCGCCGCGGATCTCCTCGAGCTGGCGGGTGATGGCGGCCATGATGACCTCCGTCGCCTCCTTCAGCAGCTCGGGCGTCATCTCGCGGCCGTAGAAGGAGCTGAGGTCCACCGGAGGGCCCGCGACGACGCGGTGCGTCTTGCGCGGGAAGAGGGCCGGCTTCTTGGCGTACGGCGGCAGCAGTTCGTTGGCGCCCCACTGGGCGACGGGAATCACGGGGCACCGGGTCTGCAGGGCGACACGGGCGGCGCCGGTCTTGCCGGTCATGGGCCACAGGTCCGGGTCGCGGGTGAGGGTGCCCTCGGGGTAGAAGGCGACGCACTCGCCGCTCTCGACGGCGTCGATCGCGGCCCGGAAGGCGCTGAGCGCGTCCGTGGTCTCGCGGTAGACGGGGATCTGCCCGGTGCCGCGCATGGCGGCGCCGACGAATCCCTTGCGGAAAAGCCCGCTCTTCGCGAGAAAGCGCGGCACACGCCCGGTGTTGTACTGGTAGTGCGCGTACGCGAAGGGGTCCACATGCGAATTGTGGTTCACCGCGGTGATGAATCCGCCGTCGGCCGGCATGTTCTCCATTCCGCGCCAATCCCGCTTCAGCAGAACCACCAGCGGCGGTTTGCAGATCACCGCGGCGAAGCGGTACCAGAAGCCGATTCTCCGGCGGGGCACACGGACACCTTCCTCTAGGGGCTTTCGGGCCTTACGGGTCTGGAACCCGGGCCCGGGGGGAGCCGCACAAGTGTGGCCCCGGGCCGCCTGTCTGTCGAGAACACCGTACGCCCCGGTGTGTGAACCGCCAGGTGGGACGTGGGCGGACGATGTGCGGTCCGGGTGACAATGGGCGCGACGGGTCGGCGGACGGAGCGCGCGTGCAGTGGTCGTTGGTCATTCCGGTGAAAGCCCTGGCGCGGGCCAAGAGCCGCCTGACGGACACCGCCGGGGACGAGGTGCGCCCGGGGCTCGCGCTGGCGTTCGCGCAGGACACGGTGGCGGCGGCGCTCGCCTGCCCCCGGGTGCGCGATGTGGCGGTCGTCACGGACGACCCGCTCGCCGCGCGGGAGCTGTCCGCGCTGGGCGCGGTGCTCGTCCCCGACGAGCCGGCGGGCGGACTGAACGCGGCGCTGGCGCACGGGGCGGGGGCCGTGCGCGCCCGGCGGCCGGGCGCGGCGCTGGCCGCCCTCAACGCCGATCTTCCGGCACTGCGGCCCGCCGAATTGGGGCGGGTCCTCGATGCGGCCGGGGAATTCCCGCGGTCCTTTCTCGCGGATGCCGCGGGAATCGGTACGACGTTGCTGGCGGCGGGGACGGGGCGGGAATTGCGGCCGGCGTTCGGGGTGGATTCCCGGCGGCGGCATCTGGCGTCGGGGGCGGTGGAACTCGCGCCGGGTGCGGTGGATTCCGTGCGGCAGGACGTCGATACGGGGGCGGATCTGCGGGCGGCGCTGGCGCTCGGGGTGGGGGTGCGGACGGTGGCGGCGGTGGGGGCCCTGCCACTGGGGGCGTTGGCCTCGGGGTGCGGGTATTAGGCTGCGGGTATGCAGGCGACCGCGTACACGTACGACTCCGAGACCCGTAGTGGGCAGGTGCTGCTGGACGACGGGACGCCGGTGGCGTTCGACGCGGCGGCGTTCGACGCGGGCGGGTTGCGGCTTCTGCGCCCCGGGCAGCGGGTGCGCGTGGAGACGGCCGGCGAGGGCGAGGCCCTCCGCATCACCCTGGTCACCTTGCAGACGTTCTGAGGGTTCTGAGGGCGGGGGGTTCGCCGGGATTTCTCTCGCCCCCGCCGCCCCTACCCTTCCCGTCCTTTCAAGGGGCTCCGCCCCTTGGACCCCGCAACGGGGCTTCGCCCCGTTGCGCAGTTCCTCGCGCCCCTGTCAGGGGCGCGAGGAACTGCGCGACCAGCCACGGCGCAGCCGCAGCCGCCCGACAACCCGCACCCCCGAGCTACAAGGCGCCCATACACCGCGGGCCGGACCCCAGGGGGTCCGGCCCGGCACGTGTCAATAGCTGGCTGTGCGCGGCTCACTGCCGCGCACTGCTCGCCCGCTTCGCCGTCGTCGTCTTGCGCGCCGGCGACTTGCGTGCCGGTGCCTTCTTCGCGGTGGCCTTCTTCGCGGGCGCCTTCTTGGCCGTCGCCTTCGTGGCCGTCTTCTTCGCCGCCGCCGTGGACTTCTTCGCGGCGGCCGTCTTCGCCGTGCCGGTCGTCTTCTTGGCGGCGGTCTTCTTCGCCGTCGCCGTGGTCTTCTTGGCGGCCGTCTTCTTCGTGGCCGCCGCGGCCGTCTTGCGCGCGCCCGTCGCCTTCTTGGCGGCGGCCTTCTTGCCCGCGGCCTTGGCGATGGTGGGCGGCGGGCCCGAAAGGCTGCCCTTGGGCGCCTTCTTGACCGCGACCTCGCCGCCCTTGGGCAGCTTCTTGGACCCGCTCACCAGGTCCTTGAACCCCTGGCCGGCGCGGAAGCGCGGCACGGACGTCTTCTTGACCCGCACCCGCTCCCCGGTCTGCGGGTTACGGGCGTAGCGGGCCGGGCGGTCCACCTTCTCGAAGGAACCGAAGCCGGTGACGGAGACCCGGTCCCCGGCGACGACCGCGCGGACGATGGCGTCCAGTACGGCGTCGACCGCGTCGGCGGCCTGCTGACGCCCGCCCATCTTGTCCGCAATCGCTTCTACGAGCTGCGCCTTGTTCACGTCTTCCCCTTCGGAGACATTGCCCGAACGAAACTGTTCAAGCCTTTTCGCACGTTAGGCAGATATATACCGCAAATCAAACACGAAACGGGCTAATCACCCTTGTGCCGCAACGGACTCGGCTGCCGGGAACTCCCCTCAGCCGTCGGCCCCGGGGAGTCGGCCCTCGTCGAGGTCCGCCGAGAACCGCTCCAGGCGCCTTGCCGCACCGGCGAGATCGTGTTTGGCCGCGGCCGTAATGACCAGCAGCTTCCGGGTCAGCGCCATCCGTACGCCCTCCGGGACTTGCAGTGCGCGCACCCTGGAGTGCGCTTCCTTGAGCTGGTTCGCGACCGCCGTATAGAGCTCGAGTTGGCCGTCGTGTTCCATGCACAGATTGTGCCATCTGGGGCGAGTTGTCGCCCCCGCAGGGGGCAACTGCCGTTGCGGACAGTCGTCCGGGCAGGTGCCGCGATCACCCCGTCGGGGGTCGCGTACCCAGGCAAACACCTTTGTAACCTGGGCAGTTGGCTTCGAGCGCGGAGACGCGCCGCCCGGTCCGGGCGCCGACACGGCCGTACCCCCGACCGTCCACGATTGGGGGTACGGGGCCGTCCGCGGTGGCCGAAACCCGACGGGTGGCTTCCGGCCGAGCGGCCGGAAGGGGCCACCGGACCACCTCCCGGCGCACGGAAACGGCGAACGCCCGCCGTCCCTGGGGGACGGCGGGCGTTCGCCGGTGCGTGGCCGGGCGGGGCCGGAGGGTCAGACCGGGAGCGTGCGCGGCTTGAACGAGGGCCGCTGGGCCTCGTACGTCGCGATGTCCGCCTCGTTCTGGAGCGTGATGGAGATGTCGTCGAGGCCGTTCAGCAGCCGCCAGCGGGCGTTCTCGTCCAGCTCGAAGGAGGCGGTGATGCCCTCGGCGCGCACCTCGCGGGCCTCGAGGTCGACGGTGATCTCCGTCTGCGGGTCCTTCTCGGTGAGCTCCTGCAGCGCGTCCACGACCTGCTGGTCCAGGACGACGGTGAGCAGGCCGTTCTTCAGCGAGTTGCCGCGGAAGATGTCGGCGAAGCGGGCCGAGATCACGGCCTTGAAGCCGTAGTTCTGCAGCGCCCACACGGCGTGCTCGCGGGAGGAGCCGGTGCCGAAGTCGGGGCCGGCCACCAGGACCGTGGCGCCCTGCCGCTCGGGCTGGTTGAGGATGAACGACGGGTCCTTGCGCCAGGCCTCGAACAGCCCGTCCTCGAACCCGTCCCGGGTCACCTTCTTGAGCCAGTGGGCGGGGATGATCTGGTCGGTGTCGACGTTGCTGCGGCGCAGCGGGACGGCCCGGCCGGTGTGGGTGGTGAATGCTTCCATGACTGATCAGACTCCAGCGGGCACGGGGGCGTCGGACAGGTCGGCGGGGGACGCGAGGTGGCCCGTGACCGCGGTGGCGGCGGCGACCTGCGGGGAGACCAGGTGGGTGCGCCCGCCCTTGCCCTGCCGGCCCTCGAAGTTCCGGTTGGAGGTGGACGCCGAGCGCTCACCGGGGGCGAGCTGGTCGGGGTTCATGCCCAGGCACATGGAACAGCCCGCGTGCCGCCATTCGGCGCCGGCCTCCTTGAAGACGACGTCCAGGCCCTCGGAGACGGCCTGGAGGCCGACCCGCGCGGAGCCGGGAACGACCAGCATCCGTACGCCGTCGGCGACTTTGCGGCCCTTGACGATCTCGGCGGCGGCGCGCAGGTCCTCGATGCGGCCGTTGGTGCACGAGCCCACGAAGACGGTGTCGACCTTGATCTCGCGCAGCGGCTGTCCGGCCGCCAACCCCATGTACTCCAGGGCCTTTTCGGCGGCGAGCCGCTCCGAGGCGTCCTCGTAGGAGGCCGGGTCGGGGACGGCGGAGGAGAGCGGGGCGCCCTGGCCGGGGTTGGTGCCCCAGGTGACGAACGGCGACAGCGCGGCGGCGTCGATGACGACCTCGGCGTCGAAGACCGCGTCCTCGTCGGTGCGCAGGGTCTTCCAGTACGCGACGGCGGCGTCCCAGTCGGCGCCCTCGGGGGCGTGCGGGCGGCCCTTGAGGTAGGCGAACGTGGTCTCGTCGGGGGCGATCATGCCCGCGCGGGCGCCGGCCTCGATCGACATGTTGCAGATGGTCATGCGGGCCTCCATCGAGAGCTTCTCGATGGCGGAGCCGCGGTACTCCAGGATGTAGCCCTGGCCGCCGCCGGTGCCGATCTTCGCGATGATCGCGAGGATCAGGTCCTTGGCGGTGACGCCGTCGGGCAGTTCGCCGTCGACCGTGATCGCCATGGTCTTGGGGCGGGCCATCGGCAGCGTCTGGGTGGCCAGCACGTGCTCGACCTGGGAGGTGCCGATGCCGAACGCCAGCGCGCCGAACGCACCGTGCGTGGAGGTGTGCGAGTCGCCGCAGACGACGGTGGTGCCGGGCTGGGTCAGACCGAGCTGGGGGCCGACGACGTGCACGACGCCCTGCTCGACGTCGCCCAGCGGGTGCAGCCGGACGCCGAACTCCGCGCAGTTCTTGCGCAGGGTCTCCAGCTGGGCGCGGGAGACGGGGTCGGCGATCGGCTTGTCGATGTCGAGGGTGGGGGTGTTGTGGTCCTCGGTCGCGATGGTGAGGTCCAGGCGCCGCACCGTGCGACCGCTCTGGCGCAGCCCGTCGAAGGCCTGCGGGCTGGTCACCTCGTGCAGCAGGTGCAGATCGATGAAGAGGAGGTCGGGCTCGCCCTCGGCGCGCCGGACGACGTGGTCGTCCCAGACCTTCTCCGCGAGTGTCCTACCCATCGCTTTCCCTCCGGCCGGCGACGACTGTGTCCGCCGGCCCAACTAGAGATCCTGGGGGGAGCGCCCGTCCCCTGCGAGTTCCGGTGAACTCCCGAGCGTCCGCCGTCGGGCCCGTGGTCACCGGGCCCGCTGTGTGGTGCTGTGTGCGTTCCAGAGTGGCGCGTTCCACGGAAAATTGAACTTGCGTTTCACAGAGTGAGACGCAAGTATCGTTGCATGGACAACAGTAGCGGCGTCGGCGTCCTGGACAAGGCAGCCCTTGTCCTGAGCGCCCTGGAGTCCGGACCCGCCACCCTCGCAGGACTGGTCGCGGCCACCGGACTGGCACGACCCACGGCCCACCGGCTGGCCGTGGCGCTGGAGCACCACCGCATGGTGGCACGGGACATGCAGGGGCGTTTCATTCTCGGTCCCCGGCTGGCCGAACTGGCCGCCGCGGCGGGCGAGGACAGACTGCTGGCGACGGCGGGCCCGGTCCTCACGCACCTGCGGGACATGACGGGCGAGAGCGCCCAGCTCTACCGCCGCCAGGGCGACATGCGCATCTGCGTCGCCGCGGCGGAGCGGCTGTCCGGCCTGCGGGACACGGTCCCGGTCGGCTCGACGCTGACGATGAAGGCGGGTTCCTCCGCGCAGATCCTCATGGCCTGGGAGGAACCGGAGCGCCTGCACCGCGGGCTGCAGGGCGCCCGCTTCACGGCCACGGCGCTGTCCGGTGTACGGCGCCGCGGCTGGGCGCAGTCGATCGGCGAGCGCGAGCCGGGCGTCGCCTCCGTCTCCGCGCCGGTGCGGGGCCCGTCCAACCGCGTGGTGGCCGCCGTGTCCGTCTCCGGCCCCATCGAGCGCCTCTCCCGCCACCCGGGCCGGATGCACGCCCAGGCGGTCATCGACGCCGCCGGCCGCCTCTCCGAGGCCCTGCGCCGCTCGGGCTGACCCCGCCCCGCCCCCGTCCCACCGGGGAGGGCCGGCCCCAACGCCGCGGCAGACCCTCCCCCGCCTCTCTCCCCCGCTCTCAGGCGGACCGGTGCGCGAACCGGTCCTTCGCCCTCCGCCCCCGCTTCTCCAGCGGCAGTTGGCCGTGCGCCGCCGCCAGACCGAAGGGCGGCATGTCCGCGTAGATCGACTCGTAGGACCCCTCGGGCACCACGTACGTCTCGTGCCACAGCCCCACGTGCTGCCGCACCTTGCCCTCCCGCTCCTTGCGGTTGAGGAGCGCCCACGCCCGGTGGTGGAACATGTCGGGCGAGGTGGCGTACGCGTAGAGCTTCTCCTTGGACTCCCAGTACTGGACGACGTAGTACGTCCGCGGCGAGGCGGTCAGCAGGACGTGCCCGAGCAGTCCGCGCCCGGGGTCCCGCGTGAGTTCGCGCAGCATGCGCGGCATGGCGCGCAGCACCGGCAGCCAGTGGTGCGCCGCCCAGAAGTGGTTGATCCGCATCCCGATGAGCAGGACGACGACGTCGCCCTCGGCGCCGGCGGTGGTGCGGCCGGCGGTCACGGCATTGCCTCCCATGAGCTCTCCCCCTGGAGTCGTCAGTTGGCTAGCGGCACTATCCGATGGCCGCATGCTTGGATAGTGCCGTTGTCCGAGGAGGAGCGCAAGGGATGCGGCTGGCCGAGTTGAGCGAGCGGAGCGGGGTGTCGACCGCGACGATCAAGTACTACCTGCGTGAGGGCCTGTTGGCGCCGGGCCGGCAGGTCAACGCGACGACCGCGGAGTACGACGAGGAGCATCTGCGCCGACTGCGGCTGGTGCGGGCGCTGATCCAGGTGGGCCGGATCCCGGTGGCGACCGCCAAGGAGGTCCTCGGACACGTCGACGACGAGTCGCTGGGCCGGACCATGCGGCTGGGCGCGGCCCTGTGGGCGCTGCCGCAGCCGCCGGCACCGGACGAGGACGACCCCGCCGTGACCGCCGCCCGGCACGAGGTGGAGCGGCTGCTGACGGAGGTGCGCTGGGACTCCGTACGGGAACTGGGCGACCTCTCCCCCGTCCACCGCTCGCTGGTGACGACGGTGGCGACGCTGATCCGGCTCGGCTACGACTGGAACGCCGAAGTCCTGGTCCCCTACGCCCGGTTGATGCGCCAGGTGGCGGCGCGCGACCTGGACTTCCTGGAGACGCACGAGTCGGAGGCGGAGAAGGCCGAGATGGCGGTCGCGGCGGCGGTGCTCTTCGAGCCGGTCCTGCGGGCACTGCACCGGCTGGCCCAGGAGGAGGAGTCGGCGGGGCGGTACGGCATCGTGTGAGCGGTCGAGCGGCCCCGGCGCCGCGCCGCGCATCGCGCGGGTGCCGCACACGGCGAAGGGCCCTCCCGGGGGAGGGCCCTTCGTCTTCTCGCGTACCCCCGACCGGATTCGAACCGGCGCTACCGCCTTGAGAGGGCGGCGTGCTAGGCCGCTACACAACGGGGGCGTGGACCGTGCGGGCGATCATTCCTGATCGCCGCAGATCCGAGCTGGTCTACCAGGACTCGAACCTAGACTAACTGAACCAGAATCAGTCGTGCTGCCAATTACACCATAGACCAATGTGGTTTAGACCAGTTCGTACCCCCGACCGGATTCGAACCGGCGCTACCGCCTTGAGAGGGCGGCGTGCTAGGCCGCTACACAACGGGGGCCCTAGCGATCCTGCATCAAGGACGGGGGGAGCTACCCTGACCGTCCTCGCGGGAAGGATCTGTACCCCCGACCGGATTCGAACCGGCGCTACTGCCTTGAGAGGGCAGCGTGCTAGGCCGCTACACAACGGGGGCTTCGCGGATGAGATCCGCTGGTGCAGACTGAAGCGTCTGCGAGCTGGCCTACCAGGACTCGAACCTAGACTAACTGAACCAGAATCAGTCGTGCTGCCAATTACACCATAGGCCACTGGAACGCAAGCCCCTGTGGGGTTCTTGTTCTAGTTCTGCGCTTCCGGTTCCCGGTGCCTTTCGGCCCGTTCCGCGGTGGCGCAGGAAGAACATTACCCGAAGGTGGACGGCGCTCCAAAACGGGTTGTGACGGCTCAGCCCTCGTCGGGGTCGGGGAGGACGAAGAAGTCGGTGAGGTAGCAGGTGACCTCGCCCGCCGCCGAGCGGCCTATCCAGGTGGGGTACGCGCCGTCGCCCCAGCCGGAGGAGAAGGCGGCCAGTGTGTGGCCGGTGTCCGGGGCGGTGACCAGGTGCGGTCCCGGGGCCCAGTCGCTGTTCTCGAAGGCGTCCCAGACGGGGCCCTCGTCGCCCTCCCCCTCGGCGAAGGAGGCGTCGGCGGCCGCGTCGTAGAAGCAGCCGGCGCCGGCGTCCACGCCGTAGCCGTAGAACTCGTCCTCGCCGAGCGCGGCGGTGTCCTGGCCGGGGCACAGGGCCGGCTCCCAGCGGACGGCGGGCTCGTCGCGCACGACCAGGCGGGCGGCGGCGACGCGCAGGTGAGGTTCGTCGGCCGGGGGCTCGTCGGGCTCGGCCAGGGTCGCCACGGCCGCCTCGACGCGGTAGCGGCCGGGCGCGACGGACACGGTGAACGGTTCGGCCTCGCCCAGTCCCACGGAGACGAACGGATCGCACGCCACGACCTGCCCGGTGGGCAGCCACAGCTCACCGCCGCCGGCGACATGGATCGTGCCCACGGTCCCGGACTCGTAGGTGAAGGTGGAGCCGGGGGTGAAAAGCCACGCGTAGTCGCGTGCGGTCATCGGCATGACGGGACCCTTCCGGAATGCGTCGCCCGTGCGGCGAGGGCGAGGCGGGCGAGGGACGGTGGAATGCCGAACACTAGTCTCACGGCCGCGCGGCTGGCGGCCGGGTGGCTCGCGGCCCGGTGGCCTGGGCAGGACCGGCGGGTGCGGCGACGCGGAGGCCGGTGGCGGCCTCGCGGTTGCTCCGGCCGCGTCGGCGCGGCCTCGCGGTCGGCCCGGCCGGGTCGGCGTGGCTTCGCACCCCGGCCGGCGCGGGACCGATTCGACGCGGTCCGTCAGGAGGCGTCCGCCGGCCGTGACCCCGGTCCGGTCAGTCCGTACAGCAGCAGATCCGTCAGGGTGTCGATGACACGCTCGTCGTCCTCGCCGCCAGGCGGCGTGAGCACGGCGTGGTTGAGGGTGACGAGCATCGCGCCCATCGCCGCCGCGACGAACTCGGGGTCGCCGGGCAGCCGGTGTCCGCGCTCGGCCAGCCACTCCAGGTGCTCCCGGAGGGTCTCCGTCTGCTCGCGCAGGTCGC
This sequence comes from Streptomyces sp. NBC_00670, assembly GCF_036226765.1. Classification (NCBI taxonomy): domain Bacteria; kingdom Bacillati; phylum Actinomycetota; class Actinomycetes; order Kitasatosporales; family Streptomycetaceae; genus Streptomyces; species Streptomyces sp. NBC_00670. Next base: position 5,340,030 of record NZ_CP109017.1, on the reverse strand, counting down.
GCCAGGCCCGGCCGGTGCCGGGGTCGTCGGCCACCATCGCCTGGAACAGCGCGAGCGTGACCGGGCGGTTGTGCCGCATCACCGTCCATGCGACACCGACGTGGTCGCGCAGCTGGTCGCGGTCGGTCAGGTCGTGGTCGCGGGGGTGCTCCAGGCCCCTCATGCCCGCGTCGATCGCCCCCTCCATCTCGACGAGCAGCGCCTGGAGCAGCTCTTCCTTGCCGGCGAAGTGTTCGTAGAACGAACCGGTCGAGCGCCCGGCCGCGGCGGTGATGTCGGTGATCTTCGTATTGAGGTAGCCGCGCTCGCTGAACAGCCCCCGCGCCGCGTCCAGCAGCGCGGCACGGGTCTGGGCCGCGCGGACCTTTCGACTGACGGCACTCGCCTGCGGCATGGCGTCCTCCCTGGGCTGTTGACAGATGCCAGCGTATCGGAACACACTTTCACCGAATTAGCATTCAGTGAAACATGATTCAGGGAGGCGTCATGCGAACGATCGTGATCGGTGGAGGGATAGCGGGGCCCGCCATGGCCCTCGCACTGCGGCGGATCGGCCACGAAGTGACCGTCTACGAGGCGTACGACGTGCCGCCCGAGCAGGTCGGCGCCCACCTCGGCGTGGCGGTCAACGGCCTGCGCGCACTGGAGAAGCTGGGCCTCCTGCGCGACGTACAGGCGGCTGGGCACCCCGTCGAGCGGATGCGGTTCTACACGCCGGGCGGCCACCTCCTGGGCGACGCGCCGCGCCTTCGGCGCGAGACCGACTCGTTGCGCAGCGTCGCGCTCCATCGCGGACAGCTTGTCGCGATCCTGCGGCGCGCGGCGCTCGACGCGGGCGCGAAGATCGTCACCGGCGAACGCCTGGTGGGCGCGACGGAGTCGGCGGACAGTGTGGTGGCCGAATTCGCCTCCGGCCGGCGCGAGACCACGGAGTTGCTCGTGGGCGCCGACGGCATCTGGTCGACGGTGCGCGGGCTGATCGACTCGTCCGCGCCGCGCGCGGAGTACGCGGGACTCTACGGAGTCGCCGGCGTCGCCCACATGAAGGGGCTCGAGACCGGCGTCTGGAACCTCACCTACGCGCGCAGCGGCGCCTTCGTCCACACCACCATCGACGAGAACACCCAGTGGTGGGCGGCTCAGATCGGCGATCCGGTCAAGCCCGACCTGCGTGGCATCGACGACGCCGAATGGCTGCGGCGCATCACCGAGCTGTTTTCGGAGGCGGTGCCGCGGGCCGTCATCGGAGCCGCGACGGAGATCGTCGCGTCCGGCTACCTGAACGTCTGCGACACGGTCCGGACGTGGCACAGCGGGCGCATGGTCCTGGTCGGCGACGCCGCCCACCCCGTCGGCGTCGGACACGGGGCCTCGGTGTCGATCGAGGACGCGCTGGAACTCGCGGCGGCGCTGAGCGGCGCCCCGGGCGTCCCGGCGGCGCTCAAGGCCTACGACGCGGCACGCCGCCCGCGCATCGACAAGCTGCTCAAGCACGGGCACAACGCCCGTGAGACCAAGCGGCCCAGTGCCGTGAAGCGCCAGATCGACCTGGCGAAGATGCGCGTGCTCCTCCCGTTCTTCGACCGGGCGCAGGGCTACCTGTACGACTACGAGCCGCCCTCCCTGCCCGCGCTGAGCGCCTCACGGTAGGGCCGGGAGAACGGATGCGGCGCCACACCCCGTCGAGAAGGAGGAGCAGTTGCTGAGGACGCGCGTGCGGAAGAACCTGGCCGTCGGGCTGGTGATCACGACCGTCATGACGGCGCTGTCGGTGGCCGTCGCGGACGACGGCGGCAGGGTGGAGGAGCTGAGGGAGTCGCTGAAGGTGGGCCTGTCGGTGACGGGGGCGGTGACGGGGGCCACCTGGCTGCTGCAACGGAGGCGCGCGGCACGTTCGTCGCCCTGAGCGGTGCCCGAGCAACGGCGCTCGGCCGCTTGCGTCGCAACGGCATCCCGGCCGACGCGGACGGGCCGTCTGGCAAGAGTGGTGGTGCTGCGGGGGTGGCCCGCGCCGGATGCTGGTCCGGTGCAGGCCACCCCCTTGTACGCCGGGCTAGGCGGCCAGGATCGTGGGCGTGGCCGTCCGTTGCAGTTCCTGGAAGATGACCTTGAGGGCGGCGAGTTCGTCGACGGTGAACAAGTCGTCCGGGCCGCCGGGAGCGAGATCCGCGAACGAGTCCTCGTAAAGGTCACCCAGACCCAGGATCCCGCGCTTGACCACCGTGTCGATGATCAGTGCCAGGAAGTCGATCTGGCGGGAGCTGAACTGCTTGCCGGCGCAGAAGGCCTCGAACGCCTTCTGCGCGGCCTGCCGGTCCAGTCCGCACAGTCCGCGGACGAACAGTCCGAGGCCACCGGAGGAGCGGACTTCGTCGAGGTCTTCCGGGGAGGCGATGGCCTCCGCAAGGAAGATCTCCTCCAGGACCGCGAGGTCGAGCTCGGTGATCTGTTCGTTGAGACGGAGTTTGCGCACCACCGGCTGGTCCTCGTGGCGCAGGAGGTAGGCACGGGCCTTCTGCTTGAAGCGCTGCTCGTCCGTGCCCTGGGGCATCCCCTGGATCTCGGCCTCGGTGATGTCACCGAACTCGTCAACGAAGTCGGTGTAGACGACGTTCCGCTTGACCTTGGGGTCGGTCAGACGGGCCAGTCGGCGCATACGACGCCGCATGTCCTCCAGCATCGGGAGGGTGACGTCGTTCCACCACTCATCGCCCGCCACGTCTTCCAACAGCGCGGCCTGTTCGCCGACCGCCGGGATGTTGGTCTTGGTGAGCAGGTTGGACGCGATGTCCTGGATCTTCGTGCGCAGCTTGGCGAAGTCCTTGCCGCCTTCCAGCGCGGCGAGCTGGAGACCGTATGCCATCAGGTCGAACCGCTTGGCCTCCTCGCCCGTCTCCTCGTCGTCCGGGCGGTACTCGCTGGGCAGACCGAGCAGGTGCTCACGGAGCGCGGTGTCCGCGTCGTCGTCCACCCGGTGCCAGCGGCCGAAGTCGCTGAACACCTCGATCTCCCGGCGGTGCGGGCGGACCAGGAAGTTGTCCAGGTTCATGCCGCTGACGGTGTGGTGCAGCCGGTGGGCCAACGACCAGCGGATCTCCGCCTCGGTGTCGATCGCGTCGGGGCCGGCGTCCCGCGCCGGGTCGGGCTGCTGCCGCTTGTCCAGGACCCGGACCAGGTCGAGCTGGCGCTGGAGGAGCTTCTCGGTGAGGGTGACAGCCCTGCGCCCCTCCGAACGGTCGAGCTGACTGTTGAAGAAGTCGATGTTGCCGCAGAAGTCGAAGACGTAGAAGTTCTGCTTGTTGTGGTCGGGGTTGTCGGTGTCGGGGCCGTAGAGGGCAGGGCGCAGGCGGGTGCCGCGGCCGATCATCTGCCAGAACTTGGTCCTGGAGAAGACCGGCTTCGCGAAGACCAGGTTCACCACCTCCGGCACGTCGATACCGGTGTCGAGCATGTCGACGGAGATGGCGATGTCGGGCGCGTTCGGCGGGTTCTTCGGGTTGGAGAAGTCGTCGATGAGGGACTGGGCGTACGTCTCCTTGTACGTGATCACGCGCGCCGTGTGGCCGCCGCCCTGCGGGTAGTTGGCGTTGTAGCGCTCCTCGATGTACCGGGCGTGGTCGTTGTTCTTCGCGAAGACGATCGTCTTGCCGAGCCGGTCGCCGCCCTCGACGCGGTGGCCGCGCGTCATCAGCGTCTCCAGCATCTTGTCCACGGTGTCCTTGTTGAAGAGCAACTTGTTCATGTCGTGGCGGTCCACCGCGTCCGGGATGTCCCCGTCCTCGGTCCACTCCTTGGCGTCCCACTCGGCCTTCTCCTCCTCGGAGAGGTCCGCGTACCGAATGCCGTGTTCCATGAACTTCAGCGGCACCTTCACCGCCTTGGGGAGCACGAGGTAGCCCTCGGCGGCGGCTTCCTGGAGGTCGTAGGAGTCGGTGGGGACCCCGTCCTCCATGGCGAACAGCTTGTACGTGTTGTGGTCAATCTCGTCCCTGGGCGTGGCCGTCAGGCCGAGCAGGAGGGAGTCGAAGTAGCGGAACAGCTCGCCGTACTTCGCGTATACGGAGCGGTGCGCCTCGTCGATGACGATCAGATCGAAGTGGCCGGGTCCGAAGCGGCGGCGGCCCGTGCTGTCGGTAACGTCGATCTGCTTCATCATCGTCTGGTACGTGGAGAGGTAGACGCGAGCCGAGGCGGCCTTGTCGTCGAGGAGGCTGGCCGCAGGGGTGTTCGGCAGGTTCTCCTTGAACGCCTTCATCGCCTGGGTGACCAACGCCTGCCGGTCGGCGAGGAACAGCACCCGCTGCGCCCATCCGGCCTTCGTCAGCTGGTCCACGAGGGCGACGGTGGTACGGGTCTTGCCGGTGCCTGTCGCCATGACGAGCAGTGCCTGACGGCCCCGGTCCCGCTCGAAGGTCTCGCCCACCCGCTTGATCGCGCGGAGCTGGTAGGGGCGGCCGGCGATCTTCTCGTTCACCGGTGTAGCCGTGAGGGAGAGGCGTCCGGCGCGCTGGCGGATGCGCCAGTGCAGCTCGTCCTTGGTGAGGAAGCCCTGCACCTGGCGGGGCGGGTAGCCCTTCTTCTCGCCGTTCTTCTTCCCCCTTTCCTCGCCCCACGCGGCATCGTCCCAGAGGTAGGTCTCATAGCCGTTGGTGTAGAAGATCAAAGGACGGCGGTTGAACTGCTTCTCCAGCGCGTCCGCGTACAGCTTCGCCTGCTGCTGCCCGTCGCGGGCGTCCCGCTGGGTCTTCTTCGCCTCGACGACGGCGAGGGGCTTGCCGTCGTCGCCCCAGAGTACGTAGTCGACGCGCCCCTTGCCCGTCTTGGTGGGCATCCCGGCCGCTATCGGGTACTCGGTGTCCTTGCCCGGGGTGAGGAGGTCCCAGCCCGCTTCCTTGAGGAGTAGGTCGATGAAGGCGTCGCGGGTGGCCTGCTCGTCGTAGTCGTGGGTGTCCTGTACTGCCTGGTTGGCGGCCTTGGCAGCGGCGACCTGCGCCTTGAGCTCTTCGAGCTGCCGGGCGAGGTCCGCGTTCTGCGCGCGCTCGGCCGCGAGCTGCTCGGCCTGCTCCTTGAAGCGTGCCTCGTCCTCGGCCTCCTTGGCCTTGAGCTCGGCCTGCTTCAGCGCTCGGGCCTGGGGGGAGAGGGGGCGCGGTACGAGGCTGGTGTCGAACGCCAGCCCGGCGGGCGGCAGCGCGGCAGCCTGGCGGGTGTAGGTCCGGGCGAACCAGTAGAGGGAGTGGAACAACTCCTTGACGCTCGTCTCGGCGATGGTCTTCGAGACCGGGGCTGCCTTGTGTACGGCGTTGTTCCCGTGGCTGCGGATGAGGTTCATCTTGGCGTTGACCGCCGGCCCGACGAGCAGCTTGAAGGTCGGCTCGTGGAGCATCGCCGCGAGGTCTTTTTTGTAGGGCTCGTTGAGGCTGCTGTCCGTGTCGTACATCCAGCGGGCGGTGATCTCGATGGCCCGGCGGGCGTAGAAGCAGGCGGCACGAGGATCGTGGTGGATCAGCCGCTCGGCGCGGATCGCTTCGTCGTAGAGGGCGGGCCATTCGGCACGGAGGAAGGCGAAGTTACCGCCCGTAGTGTGGCCGACGTTACTGGCGGCGGCACGATCGCGGGCATGTTTGTCATGGCCGGTCTGGCTCTGGCTGTCGCTGCTCTGGCCGCGCTGCTTGTCCTGACCGTTCTGGTCGCTACCCATGGCGGTGCGGTGTCCCTCTCCCCTGTGGCGGCCCTGTCGTGCGGGCCCGAGGCTCGGCGTCCCGGGCCCGCACGAGGCCGACGTCTCCGTCCGTCTCCTACGGCAACGCCACCCGGGGGCCGGGCTCCCCTGCCCGGCCGTGGGGGTGGCGTGTGGTGCTGGTCGTGCGGTCGGTGCGGTGCACCGGGTACGGCGGGAGCGGCTTACGCGGCTTCGCCGGAGGCCTCATGATCCCAGAGGGTGCCGGAGAAGGCACGGTGCTGGAGGGAGGTGAAGAGTTCGTCGAGGGTCGCTAGGTGGGTGCGGTGAGGTTTCTTGGCTGCCTCGATCTGCGTGATCGCCGCTGCGAATCGCTTCTGTTCGGCCAGCGGCGGGACGAGGATGTTCATAGCCTGAACCTGTTTGGCGTTGATGTTTGCCATGCCGACGATGCTCTTACTCATCGAGCGCAGCACCCGCTTCGCATACCGACTGTTCAAGAAAGCTGCCAGATATTCTGGGTGATGGCCTTCACTTACCCGAAGGCGTACCAAGTAGCCCGCGTAGGCGACTTCTTCGGCGGATCGATAGATAGCCGTCTTACCTACCAGCTCAGCACTGTTTGTCCTGTTGAACAGCACATCCCCCGCTCGTACAAGGTGTTTCTCTGGCACCTGTTCTTTTGGCAAGTACTTCAAATCACACATGTCAACGTCACCAGAGGCGGTGACGTTGTTCATGCGAAGGACCGGAACGTCACCCGCCAAGTCCGCTTTGACAGAACTGCCATAGTTCGCAGAGATCAGCAAATCGCCAACCTTCCCCACAGGCCAGCCCAGCGGGTTGCGAGCAGGATTGCCGAACATGTCGAGGAAGATGGACTGGGCGAGCTCGTCGAGGAGAGTGATGGCCTTGCGACGCTTGGCTCGGAGGGCGTCCACCTGATCGAGGACGGCTGCGACGCGCTTCTGCTCCGCGAGGGGCAACAGGGGAACCCTGAGGGCCAACAGGCTATCCCTGGCCACCGTGGCCTGATTTACCCATTGCTTACACAGACTGCGAAAGATTCCCAGTTCAAACTGGAATGCCAGCCACCGGCTCAGGTATTTGGAGTCGAGCTGCTTCTCATCAGTACGAATCCTCTGGAAGTGGTTACTGTACACCGCTCCCTCGTCAAGGCCGGACCAAAATAGCGTCTTGCCCACCAAGTCAGGACTGTTGGTGGCGTTGAATAGCACATCACCAGGGAGCAGTTCAGTCTTTCCGACGCCAGGATGACTACGAGGCACTCGACGCTGTTTAGTCAAATCAATGTTACCAGACTTGGTAACATTGTTCATTCGGACCTGAAAGATCCCATCCGGGTCAGTCTCTCCGCATGCGAAGCCCGGCTTGACCTCACGAACGAGATCTTTGAGGAATCGCCTACTCGACTTACTCACGCCAGCATCCCTTTCAGTTCCTCGGTGCTCTTGGCGATCTCCTCGTTCAACTGCTCCAGATCCGCCAAGATCTCGGCCGGCGCTCGCGTCACGATCTCCTCGTGGACGATCTCCTTGTAGCGGTTCAGGGAAAGGTCGTAGCCCTGGGCCGCGATGTCCGCCTTGGGTACGCAGAAGCTCTGCTCGGTCCTCGCCCGGTCCCGCTCTGCACCGTCCCGTTCCTGCCAGCGGGCCAGGACGTCCGGGAGGTTGTTCTTCAGGAGTTCGTCCGGCGTCAGCGGGTCGCCCTGCGGGCGGACACCCAGGCGGTCCTCCGGGAGCAGTGCGTTGCGCTTGTCGTCCAGGCTCAGGCCATCCGCCTGCACGTCGTAGAACCAGACGTGATCCGTGCCGCCTGACTCAGTCTTGGTGAAGAAAAGGATCGCCGTCGAGACACCGGCGTACGGTTTGAACACGCCACTCGGGAGCTTGACCACCCCCTGAAGTTGCTGTTCCTCCACCAGGATGCGGCGCAGTTCCTTGTGTGCCTTCGTCGAACCGAACAGCACGCCGTCGGGGACGATGACGGCGGCCCGGCCACCGGGCTTCAGGAGTCGCAGGAACAGGGCCAGGAACAGCAGCTCCGTCTTCTTCGTCTTGACGATGCGCTGGAGGTCCACCGCCGTGGACTCGTAGTCCAGGCTCCCTGCGAAGGGGGGGTTCGCCAAGATCAGCGAGTAGCGCTCGGCCTCGCCGGCCGCGCTTTCCGCGAGCGAGTCGCGGTAGCGGATGTCCGGGCTCTCGATGCCGTGCAGCAGCATGTTCATCGAGCCGATGCGCAGCATCGTGGAGTCGAAGTCGAAGCCGTGGAACATCGACTCGTTGAAGTGCTCTCGCTGCTTCTTGTCGAGCAGCTCGTCGCGATGCACCCGTTGCACGTACGACGCCGCCTGCACCAGGAAGCCGGCCGTGCCGCACGCCGGGTCGCAGATCTCGTCGCGGGGCCCCGGCTGGGTCATCTCGACCATCAGGTCGATGATGTGGCGCGGCGTCCGGAACTGGCCGTTCTGGCCGGACGTGGCGATCTTCGCGAGCAGGTACTCGTAGATGTCGCCCTTGGTGTCGCTGCTGTCCATGGAGATGTCGTCGAGCAGGTCGACGACCTTCGCCAGAAGGTTGGGGCCCGGGATCGTGAACCGGGCGTCCCTCATGTGGTGGGAGTACGTCGATTCGTCTCCGCCCATGCGGCGCAGGTACGGGAAGACGCCGTCGGCGACGAGCCCGTACATGATCTCGGGGTCCTTGACCTTGAAGTTCTGCCAGCGCAGATCCTGCTGGTCCTTGGAGAAGAAGGGGGCCGGGTCGGCCTTGCCCGTCGCGGTCGCCTTGCGGTCCTTGCGGGTCTGGATCTCGTCCAGCCGCTTGATGAAGAGCAGATAGGTGATCTGCTCCATCACCTCCAGCGGGTTGGAGATGCCGCCCGACCAGAACGCGTCCCAGACGCGCCCCACCTTGCTCTTCAGTTCGCCCGTAATCACACGGAGGATCCTACGACCCCTGAGGCCCGGAGCAGATCGTCTTGCAGTTCCTGCCCCAACCCCACCGTGCCCTCAGACGTAGACCTCCGCGCGTACCGTCTTGCCCGGACCTCCGTCCGTGCGCGGCACCACCGCCCAGCGGCTCGCCAGCGCCACGACCAGACACAAGCCGCGGCCCGTCTCTGCGTCCGGCTCGGACGGCAGTGAGGGCGACTCCGGCGGCATACGGTCGCCCCGGGTGTCCGTCACTTCCACCCGTACGAGTCCCGCGGCCGGGTCGAGCCACAGGCCCAGCCTGAAGTCACGGCCAGGTACGCGGCCATGCGTCACGGCGTTCGCGGCGAGCTCCGCCACGATCAGGGTCACCGTGGTGTTCAGGTCGGACTCGTACGGGTGGCCCCAGGCGTCGAGACGGTGGGAGGCGAGCCTGCGGGCCAAGCGGGCGCCACGGGGTGTCGCCGTGAAGGTCATGCGGAACTCCCTCACGGACAACAGGTATCGACCGGTGTCCTCGGAAGAGTGCGTTTCTGTGGTCATGGCCACGAGCGTGGGCCGACGCGTTTACCTTGACCAGCAACGACATCCTCACACAGCGTCGCTGTATGGCTGCGGTGGGTGCCCTGTCGGGGTCGGTGGTGAGCCAGGTACTGGAGGGAAGATCCATGACGCAGATTCCGGAGCAGACCGCCACACGGCGGAGCGAGGACCCGGCCGACGAACTGCTGCGGTCGTTCGGCAAGCAGATCAAGATCCTCCGCGAGCGGGCCGGACACACCCAGGCTGCCCTGGCGCAGCTCCTCGGGTACAGCGAGGCTCAGATGGCGGCTATCGAGCAGGGCCGACGCATCGCACGCCCCAACACCATCGACCGGCTCGATCAACTGCTGGATGCCGAGGGAATGCTGCTCGCCATGAAGCGGCCGGTGGCGCTCACCCGGTACCCAGCCTTCTTCCGCGACGCGGCGCGGATCGAGGAGGAGGCCGTCGAGTTCCACGCGTACGCCGCCCTCGCGATCCCGGGGCTTCTACAGACGGAGGAGTACGCGAAGACCATGTTCACCGTGTGGCGCCCGCGTCGGCCCGACTCGGAGATCGAGCAGATGGTTTCGGCGCGGATGGCCCGGCACAAGCTCCTCGATCGTAAACCCGCGCCCACTCTGAGCTTCGTGATCGAGGAGTCGGTGTTGCAACGGCCCTTCGGTAGCGTGCACGTACTACGAGGGCAGCTCGAACACTTGCGCCTCGTAGGGGAGAATCCCAATGTGGAGATCCAGGTGATGCCGACCCGGAGCGTGGACCACTCAGGAGCGGATGGCCCGTTCACTCTCATGACGCCCCAAGGCGGAGACCCGGTCGCGTACATCGAGAGCCAGGGCAACGGCCGAGTGATCGCGGATCGCGAACCTGTGCGCGGCATGACCATCAGGTATGGAATCCTGCGAGCTCAGGCCCTGTCCCCTGCCGATTCCCTGCGTCATATCGAGAAGCTGCTGCAAGGAGATCTATGAACACCGAGCGGTCCGAGATCAGTTCCCTCCGCTGGATCAAAAGCAGTTACAGCGGCGGCGCCGGCGGCGAATGCGTCGAGATCGCCCCCTCCCCTGCCACCATCCACATTCGCGACTCCAAGACACCCACCCGCGCCATCCTCGCCGTACGCCCCACCACCTGGTCCGCCTTCCTAGGCCTCGCCCGCCGCCAGGGCTGACCGAAACCCGACCCGCCGGTCAACCGTGTGTGACACCTGGCTTGACCGTCCGTAGCCGTCTTGGCAGGATCGAGCTCAGCAAGCAAAACACCGCGCATATGGCTGCGCAGACCCTGTGGCCGTCCCTTCGGGGGCGGCCACAGACGTGTTCCGGGGAGGTTCGGTGCATCTGTGCTACATCGACGAGGCGGGCAATGGCCAGACACTCGACCCCGCGAGACCCGACGCCCCTCCCGTGCTCGTCGTCGGTGGCTTCACCGTGCCCCGCAACCACGTCAAGTCCCTGACCTGGGCTTTTCTCGACGTGAAGAAGCACTACCGGCCGCAGTTACAGAACGCGGAGCAGCTCTCCGAGGTGATCCAGCACGAGATCAAGGGCTCGGACGTCCGCAAGAACCTCCGCGCCGGCAACCACAACTGGCGACGTGCGGCCATGGATCTGGTGGCTTCGCTGCTCGACATACTGGAGGGCCACGAAGCCCGCGTCCTCGCCCGTGTGTGGATCAAGGAGGAGGGGCTGGCCTTCGACGAGTCCGGGGTCTATCCCGCCTCCGTCGCCGCGCTGAACGAGACCTTCCAGGCACAGCTCGCCCATGAGCACTCGCGCGGCATGATGGTGCTCGACAGCCGCACGAAGGTGAAGAACGCGCCCAATGTGCACTGTGTGACCACACGCAAGTACCGGGCAGGCGGTGACAGCCTGCGCGGGGTCATCGAGTCACCCGTTTTTGGTCACAGTGACACGCACACGCTTCTTCAGGTCGCGGACCTCTTGGTCTCGTCGCTGCTCTTCCCCATCGCCTGTCACGCCTACCTCTCCGACGTGACGTGGAACGTCCACTGCGACGACGCCTACCAGCCGTTGCGTGAGCAGTTCGGCGCGCGGCTCAAGAAGCTGCAATTCCGGTACCAGGACCCCGTGGGCAAGTGGCGGGGCGGGATCGTCGTGTCCGACCGGCGGACGCAGCAGCCGTCCAGTCTCATGTTCGGCGCCGGGAAGGCGCGGGCCCCGCTCCCGCTCATCCCCGGGCAGCCGGGCGCAGCGGACGGTGGCGTACCGCTTGTGCCTTGACGCGCGGCGGGGCGGGTCGGGGCCGTCTCAGCTGCCGCCCCCATGGGCGTACAGGAATCCACCGCTACGCGGCCAAAAGGCCGGCCGACCGCCGCTGCCACCGGTCGGCCATGGCCGTCAGGCGGGCGCGGTGAGCCGCTTGACCATGATCGCGAACGTGGGAGAGTCGTCGAACGGCTTCTGTTCGCCGATCTGTTCGTAGCTCCAGGTCTCGTAGAGCGCTCGAACCTTCGGGTGCGTCACGTCGACCAGCAGGGTGGCGATGTCCTCGTCTCGGCTGTCGAGCAGCGCCTCGTGGAGCCGGGTGGAGACGCCGGTCTTTCGCCACCTCTCCAGCACCATGAGTTCGGACAGGGCGAATGCCGTCGCTTCGGGAGCGACGGAGGCGGGGCGGTCCGAGCCCTTCCACCAGCCCCCGGAGTCGAAGGCCGCACCATAGGCGAACCCGGTTGGTGCGCCCTCCTCGAATCCGACCACGCAGGACCAGCTCTTCTTGCCGCTCCAGTGGTCGACGAACCAGGCGAAGCGTTCCCTCTCGTGGAAACAGTCCTCCTCCCCGTCGTACACCGCGTCGTGCATGTCGAGAAGCATCTCCCGGATCTCGGCAGCGTCCTTGTGCGTATAGGTCTTCAGATCCACGCCTGTGCCCTCTCCGTACAGTTCAGAGCGCCGAGCTCCCTTGAGCCCGACGACACCACGAGCTTGCGTACGTTCGCCAGGGTGTCCGTCGTGCGTTTTGATCCGCGGACCTTGGCCAGGAGTTCGGCAGCTTGATCGCCGGTACTACAGGCCAGTGCCAGGTCTCCCTGCCTGGCCTGCGCCAGAGACAGGTGCGCGACGTAGTAGGCGCGGTTGCGGACACGGTCGGAGTGGAGGGCGCCGAGTGTCCGATGCAGGTGATATTCCGCGCGGTCGGGTTCTCCGAGGCGCAACCACACGATCGAGGTCAGCCCGTCGAGTTCGGCCTCGTCGTAGAACTCGATCCAGGGGGGGTCGCTTCGCGTCAGCGTGCCGACCGAACGTCCGCTCGGCTGCGGTGAGGGCGCGGAGAGCGGCACTTCTGTCACCGCCGCCCGCATGTGCGTGAGCACCGCGCATGTGCGCCAGAGAAACGTACAGGGGGTCCTTCTTCGCGATGGGAAGGCTCTTGGCCGCGTCGGCTGCGGCAACCCCCTCCGCGTAGTCGCCTCGTTGGCCGGCCACCATCGCGAGGTGGTTCCAGACGTGATACTGGGTCTCGCTGTCGCCGGAAAGCCCGGCGAATGTGACGGCAGAGTCCAGGTGTCTGCGAGCGCGGGTACGGGCCTGGGCGTCGATCGCGGCGAAAGCCGCGGAGCACAGGACGTCCGAGGCGAGGGCGTACAGCCTGGTCCGTACCCACGTGGACGTGGCTGCCCCTCCGGCCAGCGACGACTTGATGCGCATCGCCAGTTCGACGGCGTGGTTCTCGACGCTGCGAGCCCCGCCGACCGCCTGATCCTGGGCGATGATCTCGGCGTGCTGGGCGTGGAAACGGCGCACGTCGCTCTGGCCGAGACGGGGTCGCGAGGCGCCGACTGTCGCGGCAACGGCGGTCCCGGTGGCAGCGGTGATGAAGGCACGACGGTGCACGGGGTCCTCCGAAGATGCTGGTGCCGCGTTTCCGGGCCGGGGAACGAAACCCAAGTCGATCGCCGAACGCCCAAGGACCTTTTCGATGCATAACCGCTGCTTCGCTTGTGGCCAACGGGTCGCGCCCGTGAGCCACCGGCGCACGTCCCGGTCGGTGACATGTCCTACCTGACCTGTCAGTGCGTCGATCTCCGCGTTGACGCGCCGGGCCAACTCCGCCTGGCTTATCCGGGCCTCAGCCAACACGGCTGCGAGTTCGCGGTTCTCTGCCACGACTCGAAGGTAGCCGTGCCGACATCGACCGTGACACCTCGAAGGTAAAAATCACCGGGGTCACGCCTGCCGTACGTATCGGAATCACCTGGTTCCGCTCCGTGATTGGCCGTTGACTCGACAGAGCCGCCGAGGAGCAGCGTTTTCCCGTCCTCCGGTGACGTGGAGGAGAGCCGCCCCGCGCAGCCACGCTGCGGCACGTGCGGACAGCCGTCACTCCGTCAGTCCACCCGAACCGACTCCGAGGAGCTTTCGTGACCACTTCCGCTGAGCCACTCACGAGCGCCCGTCCCTGGGGTGCCGGCCGACTCGCGCCGTACCCGGCCACCGTTCGCCGCCCGCATGCCACGGTCACCATCGACCCGGAGACCCAGGCCGGCGTGTACCGCGACCGTTTCGGCCACGTGGTCGAGATGGGCAAGCACGGCACCAGCTCCGCCACTGAGACCTCCACGACGACGAACTCCGACTCCGCGCCCGACCAGGGCCACGACCAGGACAGTCAGCAGGACGAGTGAACGCGACCGACCAGAGGCCGGTCCTGGTGGCCACCGAGGCGGACGACATCACCGCCGACATGGTGATCACCGAACTCAACCGGCGCGGTGTGCCGGTGGTCAGGTTCAATCCCGCCGACATAGGCGCGAGCCTGACGGTCTCGGCTCGGTTCGGTGCCTGCCCGGCCCCTGTGACCGGGCAGCTCCGCACCCCGTCGAGGACCGCCGACCTGGCCCTGTTACGGGCGGTGTACTGGCGTCGCCCCGTCTGGCCCGCCTTCCCGCACCTGGGCGACGAGGACGCGCGATTCGCGGCAGCGCAGGTGCGCTACGGGCTCGGGGGCACCCTCTACGCCCTCGATGGTCCGCTGTGGGTCAATCATCCACTCCGCAACGCCGCCGCGGACTACAAACCCGCCCAGCTCGCGCTCGCTCAGCGCCTCGGCCTCACCATCCCGCCGACGCTGGTGACCAACGACCCGGCAGAGGCCCGTGAGTTCGCCGTCGCCCACAGGCACGTGATCTACAAGACGCTGCGGTGGACCCCGTACGAGCGGGACGGGGTTCCGGTGACGGGGTGGGCGGAGCCGGTCACGGCTGCCGAGATCGATGACGGCGTGCGCGTGACACCCCACCTCTTCCAGGCCCGCGTGGACAAGATCGCCGACCTGCGGGTGCTGGTGGTCGGTAGGCGGGTCTTCGCCGTACGGATCGATTCCGGACTGCTGGACTGGCGCAAGGACTATTCCGCCTTGTCCTACACCGTGGTGGACCTCCCCCACCATGTGGACAAAGCTCTCCTTGCGTACCTGGATCACTTCGGGCTGGTCTCCGGAAGCTTCGACTTCGCCGTGGACCGAGCGGGTGGCCTCTGGTGGCTGGAGCTGAATCCGAACGGCCAGTGGGGCTGGCTGGAGGAGAGCACCGGATTGAGGATGGCCGCCGCCTTCGCCGACCTGTTGACACGAGGAGACTTCCGATGACCGACACCGCACCCGAGCGGCGGGCCCTCGCCGACCGGCTGGAAAAGGCCGGCGTGCTGAGGACGCCCCGGTGGCGCGCCGCGGTGGAGGCCGTGCCGCGCGAGCTGTTCCTACGCCCCGGAATCTTCCTGCCCGTGGACGGAGGGCGCTGGCGGCCGGTCACCGCGGTGGGAGCCGACCCGGCGGAATGGGCGCGAATCGTGTACAGCGACAAGTCGCTGGTCACCCAGCTCGACGGACGTCTGACCGCCGATCGGGCACCTGATCCCGTGGCGGGCTCGCCCACCTCTTCGTCCACGACCCCGGTCACCGTTGTCGACATGATCGAGCAGCTGGACGTGGAGGACGGGCACCGTGTCCTGGAGATCGGCACAGGCACCGGCTACTCCGCCGCGCTGATGTGTCACCGGCTCGGCGAAGACAACGTCACGACCGTCGAGGTGGATCCGGCGGTGGCTGCCCGTGCGGATGCCGCGCTGGAAGCGGCCGGGTTCTCGACGTGGACCGTGACCGGGGACGGGCTGCTCGGGCACCCGCGCCGTGCTCCGTACGACCGGACGATCGCCACCTGCGCCGTTCGCCGCATCCCCTACACCTGGATCAGGCAGACCAGGCCCGGTGGGACCGTCCTGGCCACCATCGGCGGGGCATGGTCCTACGGCACCGGCCTCGCGAAGGTCACCGTCGGGGAGGACGGCAGCGCCGAGGGCCGGATCATCGGCCGGTCCTCGTTCATGCAGGCAAGGTCCCAGGCGGCGGTACCGGTGACGGGTGATCTGTCCGCCCGTACCGCCTACGCCGACAGCGAGCGGGAGGCGAAGGTGGCGCCCGTCCTCCTGGAGGAGTGGATGCCCGCCTTCCTCGCCCAGCTCGCCGCCCCCGGCGCACAGTTCGTCCGCGCGGCGGCGGGCGACGGCACCCGGCTGCTGTACGTCTTCGATCCGGAGCGCGAGTCCTTTGCCGCATTCGCCTTCGGCGACGACGGCTGGACCGTCCGGCAGGGCGGCCCCGTGTGCCTGTGGGACGAGATCGAGCGGTCGCTCATCGCGTGGCAGGACGCGGGCAGCCCCGACATCACCGCCGTACGGCTCCACATCACCGCCAAAACCCACACGTACTGGATCAGCGACGATCCGGCGCTGCGCTGGCAGCAGCGTCTCGCCTGACCGCAGGGCCGACGACGGCCGTAGCCATTGGAAGCGACAGCGGAGGGGCGGCACCCGAAGACTCCGGGTGCCGCCCCTCCTGTACGTCGTGGTGGTTACGCCGCCAGCCGTTCCAGGGTCGCGTCGATCCGGGCCAGGGTCGTCTCCCTGCCCAGGACCTGGAGGGACTCGAAGAGGGGGAGGCCTACCGTGCGGCCGGTGACGGCCACGCGGACGGGGGCCTGGGCCTTGCCGAGTTTGAGGCCGTGGGTCTCGCCGGCGGTCAGGACGGCCTGCTTGAGCGACTCCGGGGACGTCCAGTCGGCCGAGTCCAGGTTTTCGCGGGCCGTGCGGAGGAGGGCGTCGCTGCCCTCCTTCATCGCCTTCGTCCACGACGCCTCGTCGAAGACCGGCTCGGCGAGGAACAGGAAGTCGACGTTGTCGGTGATCTCGGAGAGAACCTTCAGACGGGTCTGGGCGTGCGGGGCGATCGCCTGCCACTTCGACTCGTCGAAGTCCTCCGGGGCCCAGGGCGCGAAGGGGGCCTTCAGCCAGGGGGCGCAGCGCTCGGTGAAGTCCTTCACGTCGAGCAGCCGGATGTGGTCGGCGTTGATCGCCTCGGCCTTCTTCAGGTCGAAGCGGGCCGGGTTGGGGTTGACGTCGGAGATGTCGAACGCGGCGACCATCTCCGCCACCGAGAAGATGTCCCGGTCGGCCGAGAGGGACCAGCCCAGCAGGGAAAGGTAGTTGAGCAGGCCCTCGGGGAGGAAGCCGCGCTCCCGGTAGAGGTTGAGGGAGGACTGCGGGTCGCGCTTGGAGAGCTTCTTGTTGCCCTCGCCCATGACGTACGGCAGATGGCCGAAGTGCGGGACCTGCTTGGCGACGCCCAGCTCGATCAGCGCCCGGTAGAGCGCGATCTGGCGGGGGGTGGAGGAGAGCAGGTCCTCGCCGCGCAGGACGTGGGTGATCTCCATCGCCGCGTCGTCCACCGGGTTGACGAGGGTGTAGAGCGGGGCGCCGTTGGCGCGGACGATGCCGTAGTCCGGAACGTTCTCCGGGAGGTACGTGATCTCGCCGCGGACCAGGTCGTCGAAGGTGATCGCCTCGTCGGGCATGCGGAAGCGGACGATGGGCTCGCGGCCCTCCGCCTCGTACCGCTCCTTCTGCTCGGGCGTGACCGTGCGGCACGTGCCGTCGTAGCCGGAGGGGCGGCCGGCGGCGCGGGCGGCCTCGCGGCGCTCCTCCAGCTCGGAGGCGGTGCAGTAGCAGTAGTAGGCGTGGCCGGCGTCGAGCAGCTTCGCGGCGACCTCCTTGTAGAGGTCCATGCGCTGCGACTGGCGGTACGGCGCGTGCGGGCCGCCCGTCTCGGGGCCCTCGTCCCAGTCGAAGCCGAGCCAGCGCATCGCGTCCAGGAGCTGCTGGTAGGACTCCTCGGAGTCGCGGGCCGCGTCGGTGTCCTCGATACGGAAGACCGCCGTGCCGCCGGTGTGGCGGGCGTACGCCCAGTTGAACAGGGCGGTGCGGACCAGGCCCACGTGAGGGTTACCGGTGGGCGAGGGGCAGAAACGGACGCGTACAGGTGCGCTAGCCACGCTTGACAACCTTGTTGGTGAGAGTGCCGATGCCTTCGATGGTGACGGCGACCTCGTCGCCGACGTGGAGGGGGCCGACCCCTGCCGGGGTGCCGGTGAGGACGACGTCGCCGGGGAGCAGCGTCATGGCCTCGGTGATGTTGACGATCAGGTCCTCGATGGGGTGGATCATCTCGCTCGTCCGGCCGAGCTGGCGTTGTTCGCCGTTGACGGTGAGCTGGATGGTCGCGTCGTTCGCGGCGGCGAGGTCGAGGTCCGTCTCCACCCAGGGGCCGAGCGGGCAGGCGGTGTCGAAGCCCTTGGCCCTGGCCCACTGCTTCTCGCGGCGCTGGACGTCGCGGGCGGTGAGGTCGTTGGCGCAGGTGTAGCCGAGGATCACGTCCTTGACGCGGTCGCGGGGGACCTCGCGGCACATGCGGCCGATGACGACGGCGAGCTCGGCCTCGTGGTGCAGGTCCTCGGAGAAGGAGGGGTACGCGATCTCGTCGCCGTGGCCGATCACGGAGGTGGAGGGCTTGAAGAAGGCGAAGGGGGCGTCCGGGACGTCGTTGCCGAGTTCGCGGGCGTGGTCGGCGTAGTTGCGGCCGAAGGCCACGACCTTGTTGGGGAGGACGGGGGGCAGGAGGCGGACCTTGTTCAGGGGGACCTTGGTGCCGGAGAGTTCGAAGTCGGCGAAGGGGATGCCCTTGATGATGTCGAGCACGAGTTCGTCGGGGCGGGTGCCTTCCACCGCGCCGAAGGCGACGTTGCCGTCGATGGAGAACCTGGCGATGCGCACGGGATGCTCGTGCCCCTCTGTCTGTTGACCTGGTCTTCTCTGTGCCGGCTCGCGGCCGTGGGGCGGGCCGGCAGGGGTTCGGTGACCAGGCTAGCGCGCGGGGGTGGGGGCTCGCCCGGGGAGGGTTTTCGCCCCCGCCGCCCTTACCCTTCCCATCCCTTCAAGGGGCTCCGCCCCTTGGACCCCGGGGGTGCGTGGTCGGGTGCGGGTGGGTGGGGGCTTCTCGCGCAGTTCCCCGCGCCCCTGGAGGAGCACGGTGAGTGCTCGCGCACACCGCGGCGGAGCCGCGCAGAGGACACAGCCCCGCGCCCCTTGCAGGGGCACGGCGAGTGCTCGCGCCCCCGCGGCGGAACCGCGCAGACGACACAGGGCCGCGCCCCTTACGGGCGCCCCTCTACTCCGTCGCCGTCGTCTGCGTCGGGATTTCCATGAGGACCGTGCGGCGGGGGTTGGCCGTTTGGGTGGGGAGGTCGACGGGGTGTTCCGGGAGGTGAGACGTTTCCAGTTCGTCCGCGTCGGCCAGGTGGGCCAGGGTCGTGCGGCGCGGGTTGGCAATGTTGCGGAACATCATCGTCGTCTTCACGGTTGTACTGGACCTCGTCGTGAGAGCGCCCGGCGGTACTCCCGCGAAGGGGCCGCTCCGGGCGGGTTGTCGGTTTCGCCTTCTCTGTAAAGCGTCAGGCTAAACATCCAATTCCCGGGGGAACTCGTGAAGACGCCTTGATCTCCATGTGAGTTTGCTCACTTACCCATACATAAAAAGGTCGAATCGGACTCTCACCTTCCGGACCCGAAAGGGGCATTACGGAACCAACTCGCACATTCCTCTCCTGATCATGGCGACTGGGACACCGAGCCTTGGCCAACGGCTCGTAGGGATATGTCCGGTATGCACGCGCAGCCTCTCTACGCCCGGTGACCCACTCCTCACATCCCGTCACCGTGGTCACGGGGTCGCCCATGGGCCTTGTTGGAGATCCGGCACTGTGCTGGAATCTCACGGACCGCCGCAGGATCGAGCCGGCGCACAGGGGGCGCACCAGCGCCGGGTGGCGGCGAGATAGGGGGAACCAGCGCCGGTCACTCACGACCACCATGGGGGGCGTATTTCAGGGCGCCCCCCACGACGCCGACACCGTCCCGCCGTTCACGCGGAGGGGCGCCTGGTCCAGAGGTTGCGACGCTAGTGCAGGGACGTTTCAAGAGGGATGGCAGTGCTTCGGCGGAGCCGGAGCCGCACGGCGGGACTGGCCCCAATGCCGGCAGTTCCTCCCCCCAGCGCGCCCAGAACCCGGCGCCGACCGCCGCCGGGCCCGACTCCTCCGGCCGTCCGGGCGGGAACTCCTCCGCCCAGGGGCGCAGCGGCGGGCCCACCGCGGCCGCGGGACGCCCGGGCGCGGCCCCGGACGCCACGCCGCCGGCCAAGCCCAAGGCCTCCGGCCCGACCGGTCCCGGCCCGCGAATAGCCCTGCGCAACTGGCGCATCTCGACTCGTCTGGTCTCCCTGCTCGCCCTCCCCGTGGTCGCCGCGACCTCGCTGGGCGCGCTGCGGATCAGCGACTCCATGGACGAGATCAAGCAGCTCGACAACATGGAGCTGCTGACCAACATGACGCAGCAGGCCACCGAGCTGGCCGCCGCGCTGCAGAACGAGCGCGACCAGTCGGCGGGCCCGTTGGCCAACGGCGCCAAGGCCAACGACTTCACCGTCAAGGGCTCGCGGGAGAAGACCGACCAGGCGCGCGTCGCCTTCGTGGACGCCACCCAGGACATCAACGACGCGGCCGGCGACGGCAACCTCTCCGGTGTGCGCGAGACGGTCGTGGGCCTCGTGGGCGAGCTGGGCAACCTCAGCTCGATCCGCAACGACGCCTACCAGAACGAGAAGAACTCCGCGCAGACGGTCGAGGCGTACCACCGGCTGATCACCCAGCTGCTCGACCTCTCCCAGGACATGGCGCAGGCGACCAGCAACCCGGAGATGATCCAGCGCACCCGCGCGCTGACGGCCTTCTCCACCGCCAAGGAGTACGCCTCCGAGCAGCGCGCCATCATCGCGGCGGCGCTGCCCACCACGAACGACACGTTCGGCAAGCTCTCCGAGAGCGACCGTCAGTACGGCCAGTCCGCCCTCGAGGGCGAGGACTCCGAGATGAAGAGCTTCTCGGACATCTACGGCGACGG
This sequence comes from Streptomyces sp. NBC_00670, assembly GCF_036226765.1. Lineage (NCBI taxonomy): Bacteria > Bacillati > Actinomycetota > Actinomycetes > Kitasatosporales > Streptomycetaceae > Streptomyces > Streptomyces sp. NBC_00670. Next base: position 5,319,551 of record NZ_CP109017.1, on the reverse strand, counting down.
CGTCACCGAGCTGCTGAAGCCGATCGCCAACGGCAACGCCACCGTCGAGGCCTCGGACAACTACGCCACCCGCGTGCTGCGCAACACGGACGGCATGCGCACGCAGAACAAGCAGTCGTACAAGGACTGGATCGACGACGACTCGAACAAGATCGAGCTGATGTCGAAGATCGAGACCGGTCTGCTCACCGAGATGGAGCAGAAGGCGCGTGAGCTGCGCAACGAGTCGCAGCAGGAAGCGATCATCTCCGGTGCGCTGATCCTGCTCGTCCTCGGTGTCTCGCTGGTCGGCGCCTTCATCGTGGCCCGCTCCATGATCCGCTCGCTGCGCCGGCTTCAGGAGACCGCCACCAAGGTCGCCCAGGACCGGCTGCCCGAGCTGGTGCAGCAGCTGTCCGAGTCCGACCCGCAGGACGTGGACACGTCCGTGGAGTCGGTCGGTGTGCACTCCCGGGACGAGATCGGCCAGGTGGCCGCGGCCTTCGACCACGTGCACCGCGAGGCGGTCCGGCTCGCCGCCGAGCAGGCCCTGCTGCGGGGCAACGTCAACGCGATGTTCACCAACCTCTCGCGCCGGTCGCAGGGTCTGATCCAGCGTCAGCTCTCGCTCATCTCCGAACTGGAGTCCCGCGAGGCCGACCCGGACCAGCTGTCCTCGCTGTTCAAGCTGGACCACCTCGCGACCCGTATGCGCCGGAACGGTGAGAACCTCCTGGTCCTCGCGGGTGAGGAGCCGGGCCGCCGGTGGACCCGTCCGGTCCCGCTGGTCGACGTGCTCCGTGCCGCCGCCTCCGAGGTGGAGCAGTACGAGCGCATCGAGCTGGCCGCGGTGCCGACGACCGAGGTCGCCGGCCGCGTCGTCAACGACCTCGTGCACCTGCTCGCCGAGCTGCTGGAGAACGCGACATCGTTCTCCTCCCCGCAGACCAAGGTGAAGGTCACCGGTCACGCGCTGCCCGACGGGCGGGTGCTGATCGAGATCCACGACACCGGCATCGGCCTCTCCCCCGAGGACCTCGCCTCCATCAACGAGCGGCTCGCCTCGCCGCCCACCGTGGACGTCTCCGTCTCCCGCCGCATGGGTCTGTTCGTGGTCGGCCGGCTCTCCCAGCGCCACGGCATCCGCATCCAGCTGCGCCCGTCGGACTCCGGCGGTACGACCGCGCTGGTCATGCTCCCCGTCGACGTCGCCCAGGGCGGCAAGAAGCCGCAGGGCAAGCCCGGCCAGGGCGGCCCCACCGGCGGTCCCGCCGCCGCGGCGGCAGCGGCCGGTGCGGCCGCGGCCCGCCGCCAGAACGGCGGCCAGCAGGGCGGCGCGCTCGGCGCCGGTGACCCCGCGGGCGGCGGTCTGCTCGGCGGTGCCCCGCAGCGCGGGCAGGTCGGCGCGGGCCAGGGGCCGCGGGCGGCGCTGCCCGGCGCGGGCCAGGGCGGCTCGGCCGGGCGGACCGGGCGGTGCCCGGGGTCCGCATGCGGGCGGCGGCGCCCCCTCGCTGTTCGAGCAGAACGCCTTCGAGCCCGGTGCCCCCGGCGGTGCCCCGCAGGGCCGGCCGGCCCCGGCGGGCGCGGGCGGCGGCTACGGCCAGGGCGCGCCCGGCGCCCCGCAGGGGTTGCAGGCGGCCCAGGCCTTCCAGGACTCCGGCGCTCCGGGTCAGGGCGGCTTCGACGGCGGGCCCGGCGCCCGCCCGGCGGCCGGCGGCTTCGACGAGAACGCGGGCCGGGCCCCGCAGGAGCGGCAGCCCCGTGAGGGCGGTGGCCGGCGCAGGCCGCTGCTGCCCGGCCGCGGCGGCCCCCGCGCGGAGCTGCCCGGCGGCAACCAGCAGCCCCGTACGCCCGGTTGGGGCGAGGAGAACGCGCAGCGCCCCTCGCTGGACGCCCCGCGCGGCCACGAGGAGCCGGACGCCCTCACCTCGACCTCGCAGATGCCGCGGATCGACGACCGGCAGGGGCCGGGGTCGACCGCGGAGATCCCGCAGCTCGGCGAGCCGTTGCACGGGTTCAACGGACAGCTCGACGACCAGCTGGACAGCCAGGGCGGCGGCTTCACCGGCCCGAACGCCCCGGCCGGCGACTACTCCGCCCCGGGCGCCGAGTTCCCGCGCCGGGACACGGGTGGTCCGCAGCACACCGGGTCGTTCGTCCGCTCGGACGTGTTCGGCGGCCCCCAGCAGAACGGTCCCCAGCAGGGCGGCCCCCACCAGGGCGGTCCGCAGCAGGGCGCCCCGCAGCCGAACGGTCCCCACCAGAACGGCCGGCCGAACGCCCCGCGTCCGAACGTGCAGCGTCCGGGCACGACCCGGCCGGGCGGCCCCGCCTCCTACCCGGGCCAGGACACCGGTCAGTTCCCCGCGCAGCGCGGACAGGAGACCGGCCAGTACCCCGCCCAGCAGGCCCGGCACGGCCAGGACACCGGCCAGTTCGCCACCCCGCACCAGGCCCACGACACCGGGCAGTTCCCGGCCGTCGGCCGCGATCAGGGGCAGAACCGGAACCAGGGCCAGGACACCGGCCAGTACGCCCCGCAGGGCTACGCCGGCCAGGACCCGTCGTCCACCGGCCAGTTCCCGGTCCAGGGCTACGGCGCCCAGGACCCGGCGGCCACGTCCACCGGCCAGTTCGAGCGGCCGCAGGTGAACGGCGGCGCTCCCGACTTCGGCGCGCCCCGGCCGGCCGCCCCGCAGCGCCCGGTGCACCGCGAGCCGGAGGCGCTGCCCCCGGCCACCGGTCCCGGCGACGGCCGTACCCCGCTGTACGAGGCCCTCGAGACCAACTGGTTCCACGGCGCGGGCCGCGCCGACGGACCGCAGCAGGCGCCCTCCGCCCCGGCACCCCGGCCGGCGGCCGCCCCGGCGCCCGCTCCCGCCCCCTCCCCCGCTCCCGAGCGGCGTCCGGCCGAGGCGGCCTGGCGCAGCTCGCCCAACGACGACCTGGTCCGGCAGGCGGAACGCGTACGGCAGCCGCAGTCCGGTGGTGTCACCACCTCGGGACTGCCGCGACGGGTGCCGCGCGCCAACCTCGTACCGGGCACGGCACAGCAGCAACAGCACCAAACCGGTCCGCAGGTCTCGCGTGCGCCCGATGACGTACGCGGCCGGCTGACCAATCTCCGACGGGGCATCGCCCAGGGTCGTCAGGCCGGTCCCGGCCCCGGCCAGACCGGCAGCTTCCCCAGCCCCACTCACCAGCAGGAGCGTTAGTTGAGCCCGATGAGCCAGGCGGCACAGAACCTCAACTGGTTGATCACCAACTTCGTGGACAACACCCCCGGGGTGTCCCACACCGTCGTCGTGTCCGCCGACGGACTCCTTCTGGCGATGTCGGAAGGGTTCCCGCGGGACCGTGCGGACCAGCTCGCGGCCGTCGCGTCCGGCCTCACCTCGCTGACGGCCGGGGCCTCCCGGATCTTCGAGGGCGGCAACGTGGCGCAGACGGTCGTGGAGATGGAGCGCGGCTTCCTCTTCCTGATGTCCATCTCCGACGGCTCGTCCCTGGCCGTGCTCGCGCACCCCGAGTGCGACATCGGTCTCGTCGGCTACGAGATGGCGCTGCTGGTCGACCGTGCGGGCGCGGTGCTCACACCGGACCTGCGCGCCGAACTCCAAGGCAGTCTGCTCCACTGATCGGCCCGGTACCACCCACCTCACCAAATCACCGTCCGGCCGCCACAATCCCCCCACCGGCCCCGTCAGACGGCACGACCGACCGACCTGCTGTCCCGCCCGGAGGATCCATGACCCCGCCCACCGCCTCTCATGATCCGTACGCCGAGCCGTACGGGGACGAGGGCGACCAGCCGCTGGTACGTCCGTACGCGATGACCGGCGGCCGGACGCGGCCGCGCTACCAGCTGGCCATCGAGGCGCTCATCAGCACGACGGCCGACCCGACGCAGCTCATGGGGCTGCTCCCGGAGCACCAGCGGATCTGCCACCTCTGCCGTGAGGTGAAGTCGGTCGCGGAGGTCTCGGCGCTGCTGTCCATGCCGCTGGGTGTTGCTCGGATTCTTGTCGCGGACCTCGCCGAGGCCGGTCTCGTCGCCATCCACCAGCCCGGTGGCGACGAGAACGCCGGTGGCGCTCCGGACGTGACGCTGCTCGAAAGGGTGCTCAGTGGACTTCGCAAGCTCTGACGGGGGTCGCGCGACGACCTCCGCCAAGATCGTGGTGGCGGGCGGCTTCGGCGTGGGCAAGACCACGTTCGTCGGCGCCGTCTCCGAGATCAACCCGCTGCGCACGGAGGCCGTGATGACCTCCGCGTCGGCGGGGATCGACGACCTGACCCACACCGGGGACAAGACCACCACGACGGTGGCCATGGACTTCGGACGTATCACGCTCGACCAGGACCTGATCCTGTACCTGTTCGGCACGCCCGGCCAGGACCGCTTCTGGTTCATGTGGGACGACCTGGTGCGCGGCGCGATCGGCGCGGTGGTGCTCGTGGACACCCGGCGCCTGGCCGACTGCTTCCCCGCGGTCGACTACTTCGAGAACTCCGGCCTGCCGTTCGTCATCGCCCTCAACGGCTTCGACGGCCAGCAGCCGTACAACCCCGAAGAGGTGCGCGAGGCCCTGCAGATTGGGCCCGACGCGCCGATCATCACCACGGACGCCCGGCACCGGGCGGACGCCAAGTCGACCCTGATCACCCTGGTCGAGCACGCCCTGATGGCCCGGCTGCGGTAGCCGGTACGGAGGAAACCAGCACACAAGTCATTCACGCCGTACGGCAGTTGTCGTAGCCGTCGGCGTAGACGCGGCGGAGCCGGCTGTGGTGTTTGACACGGTCGGCCCCGCTGTTCATAACGTTTAGACGTAGAAATCGGTCTGCGTCGACACGCGTCGCGGTCGCTCGGTGCCGCTGCGCGCACGGAAGCCCCGTCTTTTGGCGGGGCTCGCTCTTTTTGACCGATTTATCTGACGCTTACATCACGCGGAATCGTTGCTTTCCGATGTTTGGAAGAGCGGAGGTCCGCGTGCTGGAATGCCTGAACTGCCCAGTAGTCAAGGACGTACAGAACGACGTACAGGTTCATCGACAGGGCTCTGGAGACACCGCGGCACGACCGGGTGCCGGCGCCGAGAGGTTGTTGGTCGAGTGAGGCGAAGCAAGAACGGTCCCGAGCCGTCGGCACGGGGCAACTTCACCCCGCCGCCGCGCGGAGCGGCACCCGCACAGGTTTCCGGACCGGAACCGACGGCTGCGCCCAAGTCCGGCGGCCGCCTCTCCCCCCGGAACTGGCGCGTGCCCACCCGGCTGAACGCGATCCTCCTCATACCCGTGGGGGTCGGCCTGGTCATGGGCGGCTTCCAGGTGAAGAGCTCGATCGACACCTGGAACGAGGCCCGGGACGCCGAGAGCACCGCCCGCCTGGTGCGCGCCTCCCTCACCTACGCCGACGCCCTCTACCAGGAACGGGACGTCTCCGCCGCACCCCTGTTGCAGGGCAAGGGCGCCAAGGACTCCACCGTCGTCCAGGTCCGCGCCAACACGGACAAGGCCGCCGACGCCTTCGACCAGGCCGCCAAGGGCATGCCGCACAAGCCGGGCCTGGAGCGCCGGCTCGCCATCTTCCGCAAGTCCGAGACCGGGCTCGTCCCGCTGCGCCAGGCCGCGTACACCTCCAAGCTCACCGGCGTGCAGACCGAGGAGGGCTATGTCGAGGTCGCCCACCCGCTGATGGAGTTCGCCAACGAGCTCGGCCTCGGCACCGGCAACATCACCAGCTACGGCCGTACCGTCTACGCCATCTCGCTGACCAAGGCGGCGCTGTCGCTGGAGCGGTCCATCGGCACGCATCTGCTGATCAAGCCGGGCACCTCCGAGGACAGCCTGGGCAAGCAGCGGGTGGCGCTCTCCTCGTACGCCTACCTGGAGAACATCGCCGTCGAGGAGTACATCGGCGGCGGCACCGAGCAGGACGCCGCCAAGCTGGACGCCGCCAAGTCCCAGCTGAAGGCGGACGGGCAGGAGCAGGCCAAGAAGGCCGCCGAGGCGGCCGCGGCCCAGGGCGAGACCTACGTCCCGCCGCCCACCGACACCACCAAGATGGTCTCGGCGCTGGCCACCCTGCCCTCCACCGACGAGGCGGTCCGCGCCCAGCTCGCCACCAAGGGCATCACCGCGCAGAACTGGTGGGGGGTGAACACCCTCAAGTACGACGCCTACCGCAAGATCGAGTCGGACCTCGCCGACAACGCGGTGTCGGACGCCTCCGCCATCGCCGACGATGCCAAGCAGTCCGCGTTCATCACCGGCGGCATCGTGGTCATCGCCCTCCTGGCCGCGTTCCTGCTGGCCGGGCTCATGGCCCGGCAGATGAGCCGCTCGATGCGGCGGCTGCGCAACGCCGCGTTCGGCGTGGCCGAGCAGCGGCTGCCGATGCTGGTCGACCAGCTCTCGCGGACCGACCCCGGCCGGGTCGACACCCGGGTGGCACCCATCCCGATCACCACCACGGACGAGATCGGCGAGGTCGCCCGCGCCTTCGACCAGGTGCACCGCGAGGCCGTGCGGCTCGCCGCCGAGCAGGCCCTGCTGCGGGGCAACATCAACGCGATCTTCACCAACCTCTCGCGGCGCAACCAGTCGCTGATCGAGGGCCAGCTGACCCTGATCACCGACCTGGAGAACAACGAGGCCGACCCCGACCAGCTGGAAGCCCTCTTCCGCCTCGACCACCTGGCCACCCGTATGCGGCGCAACGGTGAGAACCTCCTGGTCCTCGCCGGCGAGGAGCCGGGCCGCCGCTGGGACCAGCCGGTCCCGCTGGTCGACGTGCTGCGCGCCGCCTCCTCCGAGGTGGAGCAGTACGAGCGCATCGAGCTGTCCGGCGTCCCCGAGGCCGAGATCCACGGCCGCGCGGTGACCGACCTCGTGCACCTGCTCGCCGAGCTGCTGGAGAACGCCACCACGTTCTCCTCCCCGCAGACCAAGGTCCGGGTGACCGCGACCCGGCTGCCCGACGGCCGGATCATGACCGAGATCCACGACAAGGGCATCGGTCTGACCGCCGAGGACTTCGCCGACATCAACCACAAGCTGGCCAACCCGCCCACCGTGGACGTGGCGATCTCCCAGCGCATGGGCCTGTTCGTGGTCGGCCGGCTCGCCGACCGGCACGGCATCCGGGTCCAGCTGCGCCCCTCGGGCGAGCAGGCCGGCACCACCTCGCTGGTCATGCTGCCGGACGCGATCACGCACGGCGGCGGGGGCGAGACCGGGCAGCAGGGCGGCGACGAGTTCACCGTCTCCCAGCTCATCCCCGAGCAGTCCTTCCCCGGCGAGAACTTCGACGGCCCGCAGCTGCGCACCGCCGCCGAACTCGGCTTCGACGACAGCCGCTACGCCGACGTCCCCGACGACCTCCGCGGCCTGGACCCGGTGGGCCGCTCCCTGGCCCGCGGCGAGCGCCGGGCCGCGCTGGAAGCGCAGACCCAGGGCGAGCCCGCCGCTGAGAGCCCCGAGCACGCCCAGGCGCAAGCGCAGCCGTACCCGGACGACTTCACCGCGCAGTACGAGGCCCAGCAGCAGTCCGCCTACGACAACGGGCAGGGCGGCCGGGAGGGCCAGAACGGCACCTACCCGGAGACGCCCGCGGCTTACGCGGCGGAGCAGGGCTACGCCGACCCGGCCACCGGCTACGACCAGCAGCGGCCGGGCTACGACCGCCAGGACGCGTACGAGCAGCCGCAGCAGCCCGCGTACGGCGAGACGTACTTCGCCCAGGGCACCGCTCCCGCCCCCGGCGGGGAGTTCCCGGTGCACGGCGGCTACCCGGAGCAGGCGTATGCGGAGCCCGCCCAGGACACGCAGGCGCCCACCGGAGCCTCGGCCTCGGACACGCGTACGGGTCTCGACAACGGCGCCTACCAGGAGAACTGGCCGAAGCAGGACGAGTTCTCCGGCGGATATCACTCCGACTACGCTCCGGAAACGGAATCCTCGCAGGCCGCTGACGTGGCCGAGCCCGACCGCGTAGGCTTCGACCGTCCGGGGCCGGCCCCCACCGCCGGCCACCAGCTGACCGACGCCGGACTGCCCCGCCGCGGCACCACCGCGAGCGGTGCGAACGGCGCCGGGGCGCGACAGCGGACGGCGGCACCCGAATCGCCGGCGGCGCCGGTGGAGCCGGGCGGCGACTGGCGCTCGGCCAACGACGAGCGCTGGCAGCACGCCTCCCAGCTCCGCAAGCCCAAGGCGGGCGGGGTGACCGCCTCCGGGCTGCCGCGCCGGGTGCCCAAGGCGAACCTCATGGAGGGCGCCGCGGAACCCACCGAGCAGGGGGGCCCACAGGTCTCCCGCGCCCCCGAGGACGTACGGGGCAGGCTGAGCAACCTGCGCCGGGGCGTCCAGCGGGGACGCAGCGCAGGAAGTGACAAGAACGGCCAGGCCACAAGGAATGAGCACAGTGGTCCTGACAGCACCTACAACCAGGAGCGTTAGTGTGAGCCCGATGAGCCAGGCGGCACAGAACCTGAACTGGTTGATCACCAACTTCGTGGACAACACCCCGGGGGTGTCCCACACGGTGGTGGTCTCCGCCGACGGCCTCCTTCTGGCGATGTCCGAAGGTTTCCCCCGCGACCGCGCCGACCAGCTGGCGGCCGTCGCGTCGGGTCTGACCTCGCTGACCGCGGGTGCCTCCCGCATCTTCGAGGGCGGGAGCGTGAATCAGACGGTTGTGGAGATGGAGCGGGGATTCCTGTTCATCATGTCCATCTCCGACGGCTCCTCCCTCGCGGTTCTCGCACACCCGGAGGCGGACATCGGCCTCATCGGGTACGAGATGGCCCTCCTGGTGGACCGTGCCGGTACGGTGCTGACACCCGATCTCCGTGCGGAGCTCCAGGGGAGCCTTCTCAACTGACAAACGGACCGTGCGTCTTGGCGTCCCGGGGCCGTAAGGTTTCGGGACGCGGCTTCCACAGGGTTGGGTGCCCGGCACAGTCGGAGGAGGAGAGATCGTGACAACACCCCCAGGCGGTTCGCCTTCGCAGAACTGGTCGTACGGCCCCCAGCAGGGCCACGGCGACGGTTCGGGGCACCGGTACGACTTCCCCTCCACCCCCCGGCACGGCTCGCCGTACCCGCCGCAGGGTCCCGGTCCGTCACCGTACGACCAGCCCTCGGCACCCCGCATCCAGCCCGTGCAGCCGCAGCGACGCACCCCCGAGCCGGCGCCCGCGGGGGCGTCGAACCCCCTGGTGCGCCCGTACGCCATGACGGGCGGCCGCACCAGGCCCCGCTACCAGCTCGCCATCGAGGCGCTGGTGCACACCACCGCGCAGCCGCACCAGATGCAGGGCCAGCTGCCCGAGCATCAGCGGATCTGCCAACTCTGCCGGGAAATCAAGTCGGTCGCCGAGATCTCGGCCCTCCTGACGATCCCTCTCGGCGTGGCCAGGATCCTCGTCGCCGACTTGGCGGAGGCGGGCCTGGTCGCCATTCATCAGCCCGGCGGCGACGAGAGCGCCGGCGGACAGCCAGACGTGACTTTGCTCGAAAGGGTGCTCAGTGGACTTCGCAAGCTCTAGCGGAGGGCCTTCCCGCTCCACCACGTCCGCGAAGATCGTGGTGGCGGGCGGCTTCGGCGTGGGCAAGACCACGTTCGTCGGCGCCGTCTCGGAGATCAACCCGCTGCGCACAGAGGCCGTCATGACGTCCGCGTCGGCCGGCATCGACGACCTGACCCACACCGGGGACAAGACCACCACCACGGTGGCCATGGACTTCGGCCGCATCACCCTCGACCAGGATTTGATCCTGTACCTGTTCGGCACGCCCGGCCAGGACCGCTTCTGGTTCATGTGGGACGACCTGGTGCGCGGCGCGATCGGCGCGGTGGTGCTCGTGGACACCCGGCGCCTGGCCGACTGCTTCCCCGCGGTCGACTACTTCGAGAACTCCGGCCTGCCGTTCGTCATCGCCCTCAACGGCTTCGACGGCCAGCAGCCGTACAACCCGGACGAAGTCCGGGAGGCGCTGCAGATCGGCCCCGATGCGCCGATCATCACGACGGACGCGAGGCATCGCGCCGACGCGAAGTCGACGCTCATCACGCTCGTGGAGCACGCGCTGATGGCGCGGCTCCGGTAGCGCACAGCGGCTACCGGTTCCCCGGGGGGGCGCAACGGCTTCCGGGCTGCCCCCGGAGGCGGGTTGCCGACTGCGGGCCCGTCGTGGTTGATCGCGCAGTTCCCCGCGCCCCCAGAAGGCTGGGGGCGCCCCCCTGCTTTTGAGGGGCGCGGGGAACTGCGCGAGAAGTCCCCACCCACCCGCACCCCCCGACGAAACCCCACCCACCCAAGCTCTCCCGGGGTCCAAGGGGCGGAGCCCCTTGTAAGGGATGGGAAGGGTAGGGGCGGCGGGGGCGAAGGAAATGAGGGCGCGCCCACAGGCACCACGAAAAAGGGCCCCTCCGCATCGCTGCGGAGGGGCCCTTCTCGTTGGGCGTGGGGTCAGCGCCAGCTGTGGGGCGCGCGGAAGCCGTTCTCGCGCTCCAGCCGACGCCAGCCGGCCCGCGCGCGCCCACGGTGCCCGGCAGCCGCCGGCTCCTGCCGGGCCGCCGCCCGGGCCAACAGCACCGCCGTGATCGCCGCGACTTCCTCGGGCCCGGCGTGCCCCTTCTCGACGCGGATGTCAGGAACGTTCATGGTCTTCAGTCTCCGTGAGGAAGGTGTCCGCAGCGTTACTGCGGCGGGTTGCCGTGCTTGCGGGAGGGCAGATCGGCGTGCTTGGTCTGCAGCATCGCCAGCGACTTGATGAGCACTTCACGCGTCTCGGTGGGGTCGATGACGTCGTCGACCAGTCCGCGTTCGGCCGCGTAGTAGGGGTGCATCAGCTCGGACTTGTACTCCTTGACCATGCGCGCCCGCATGGCCTCGGGGTCCTCGGCCCCGGCGATCTGCCGCCGGAAGATGACGTTGGCCGCCCCCTCCGCGCCCATCACCGCGATCTCGTTGGTGGGCCAGGCGTAGGTGAGGTCCGCGCCGATGGACTGGCTGTCCATGACGATGTACGCGCCGCCGTAGGCCTTGCGCAGGATCAGCGAGATCCGGGGCACGGTGGCGTTGCAGTAGGCGTACAGCAGTTTGGCCCCGTGCCGGATGATGCCGCCGTGCTCCTGGTCGACGCCGGGCAGGAAGCCGGGCACGTCCAGGAGGGTCATGATCGGGATGTTGAAGGCGTCGCACATCTGCACGAAGCGCGCGGCCTTCTCGCTCGCCTCGATGTCCAGCACGCCGGCCAGGACCTGGGGCTGGTTGGCGATGATGCCGACGACCTGGCCGTCGAGCCGGGCCAGCGCGCACAGGATGTTGCGCGCCCAGCGCTCGTGGACCTCCAGGTACTCGCCGTCGTCGACGAGCTCCTCGATGACCTTGGTCATGTCGTAGGGCCGGTTGCCGTCGGCCGGGACCAGGTCGAGCAGGGTCTCGGAGCGGCGGTCGGCGGGGTCGGAGCACTCGGTGCGCGGCGGGTTCTCCCGGTTGTTCTGCGGGAGGAGGGAGAGGAGGTACCGCACCTCGGCGAGGCAGGTCTCCTCGTCGTCGTAGGCGAAGTGGCACACCCCGGAGGTCTCGGCGTGCACGTCGGCACCGCCCAGGCCGTTCTGGGTGATCTCCTCACCGGTGACGGCCTTGACCACGTCGGGCCCGGTGATGAACATCTGCGAGGTGTCGCGGACCATGAACACGAAGTCCGTGAGCGCCGGGCTGTAGGCCGCGCCGCCCGCGCAGGGGCCGAGCATCACGCTGATCTGCGGGATGACACCGGAGGCTTTGGTGTTGCGCTGGAAGATGCCGCCGTAGCCGGCGAGGGCGGAGACACCCTCCTGGATACGGGCGCCGGCGCCGTCGTTCAGCGACACCAGCGGGGCACCGGCCGCGATGGCCATGTCCATGATCTTGTGGATCTTCGTGGCGTGGGCCTCGCCCAGCGCACCGCCGAAGATCCGGAAGTCGTGGGCGTAGACGAAGACCGTACGGCCCTCCACCGTGCCCCAGCCGGTGATGACACCGTCGGTGTACGGCTTCTTGGCCTCCAGGCCGAACCCCGTCGCCCGGTGCCGCCGCAACTGCTCGACCTCCTGGAAGGAACCGGGGTCCACCAGCAGCTCGATCCGCTCCCGGGCGGTCAGCTTGCCCTTGGCGTGCTGCGCCTCGGTCGCCTTCTCACCGGGGCCCGCCAGCGCCTGCGCACGGATCTCGTGCAGCTCGGCGACCCGGCCGCGGGCATCCGCAGGTTCGCCGGTGGGTTCGCCCGTCGTCTCTTCCAAAACGGTCATGTAGTGACCTTACGAAGCCGACCGGCGAAAGCGAGCCGTCGACTCCGTACAGTCTCCGGGGCGTTTTCCTGGTGCGACTGAACAGAACCCTACCGGGATGCAGCCGTTTCGACTGCTCAGAGGGGTTCGGCGTTGTAGGGGGCGCACAAAGGACGACAGGGAGAGCGTGCTCACATTCGGTCCGCCCGCATGCCCGCACCGGAGTGACGGGCGACGCCCGACCGGGGGCACGGGAGGGGCCGGCCGACGCCCGGCGGTCGACACCGGGGCGCTCTCGGCGGACCGATCGTACGGAGTCCGGGGCGACTTCGCCGAAACGGCCCCGACGATGTTGAACCTTGAACAGAATGGGTCTACCGTACAAGTACGGAGTTGTTAAATCTTCAACCAATTGAGGAGTGCGCCATGGGTATCTTCGGCCGCGGCAACGACGAGACCACCTCTGCCGCGGGCACCGCGGCGGCCGGCCCGGACCTCGCCGCGCTCACCGGCGACTACACCATCGACCCCGCCCACTCGTCCCTCGCCTTCACGGCGCGGCACGCGATGGTGACCAACGTCAAGGGCAGCTTCAAGGAGTTCGAGGGCTCGTTGCACCTCGACGGGAGCGATCCGGCGAAGTCGACGGCCACGATCGATGTGACGATGGCCAGCATCGACACGGGGTCCGCCGACCGGGACGGGCACCTGCGCAGCGGTGACTTCTTCAAGACGGAGGAGTTCCCGACGATGACGTTCCGTTCGACGGCGGCGGAGGCGGTGGGCGGGGACGACTACCGGATCACGGGGGACCTGACCATCGTGGGCGTCACCCGGCCGGTGACGATCGACCTCGAGTTCAACGGGTCGGCGACGGATCCGTTCGGGAACGAGCGGGTCGGGTTCGAGGGGCGGGCGGAGATTCTGCGGTCGGAGTGGGGGTTGACGTACAACGCGGCGCTCGAGGCGGGTGGGGTGCTGGTGTCCGACAAGATCAAGCTCTTGTTCGACATCTCGGCGATCAAGCAGGCCTGAGCGTGAGCGGGGGCGCTCGCGCCCCCGGCCGTCCTTGAACGCCCGCCCTCCACTCCCCGTTCCGGGGAGGGCGGGCGTCGGGCCGCCCAGGCCCTTTTCCTCGCCCCCGCCGCCCCTACCCTTCCCGTCCCCCAGGGGCTCCGCCCCTTCGACCCCGGGGGGAGGGGAGTTCGGGGTGGGTGGGAAGGGCGCCTGAGAGCTCGGGTGGGTGGGGTTCATCGGCGGGTGCGGGTCCGTCGTGGCTGGTCGCGCAGTTCCCCGCGCCCCTAAAACAAGGGCGCTGATCGCGCCCCCGCGGCGCAGCCGCGCAAAAGACACAGCCCCGCGCCCCTCACGGGGCGCTGGACGCACCCCCCGAGACAGGACCCGTACCCCCCCCACCACGTACTGCCCGCAGGCGCCGTACGACCGGAGTGGGGCGTGGGGGTGCGTCGCAGTCCGTCGCGTAGCTCGTCGCAGCAGACGCGCACCCGTCCCGGGATACGGCCGTATGTCAGCCCGGCGACGGACTCGACGCACCCCCACGCCCCCGACCCCACAACGCAACCCCACGCGCACGGTCAGAAGTCGCCGCCTCCCCCTCCGAAGTCACCGCCCCCGCCGAAGTCGCCGCCACCACCCCCGAAGCCGCCACCGAAGTCGCCCGGGTCGAAGTCGGAGCCCGAGACGTCGCCGCCCTCGTAGCCGCCGCCGAAGCCACCCCCGTAACCGGCGTCTCCGTAGCCGTAGCCATAGCCGCCGCCGTAGTACGCGCCGTACCCCGGCCCCGCCATCAGGCCGCCCAGCATCGTGCCGACCAGCAGCCCCGGCAGCAGCCCTCCGCCGAAGTAGCCGCCCGCCCACGGCCCGTACGCCGGACCCGCGTCCCAGTACGGGCGGCGCCCCCAGTCCGTCTCCACCTCCCGCACCATCGGCTCCCGCCCGTCCGCCAACCGCGCCCGGTCCGCCGCGCACACCGGCACCCGGCGCGGCGCGCCCCCCGCCGGCACCCACTCCACGTCGTCGACCGACGGCCCGTGCCGCGGGTCGAAGAAGCACGGCGGACGCCGCTCCGGCAACGGCCGCCCCTCCCGCCGCGCGGCCAGCCGCGCGAGCGAGAACCGGCCGTCCTCCAGCGCCTCGGTCACCCCCCGCACGTCCTCCGGGCGCCGCGCGCCCGCCATCGCCGACTTCGCCTGCTCGTACGCGTCCAGCGCGCGCCCGTAGTCGGCGCGCATCGCGTCGTCCGCGCCCCGTTCGCCCGGCCGGAAGTCCAGCCGGTCGAGTTCCTCGCCGAACGCGGTGATGTCCTCGTCCACGACCACCCGCAGCCGCTCCAGCGCGGCGCGCTGCTCGTTCTCGCGCCGGCGCCGGTTGCGGCGGGTGAGCGCGTAGGCGCCCGCGCCCGCGACGACGACCACCGCACCGAGGGCGATCAACGCGGTCGACGACGCGCCGCCGGCGTCGCCGTCGCCTCCCCCACCGCTCCAGCTCGACGGGGCGTGGCCGCCGACGTTCGCCAGGGCGCGGTCGGTGAAGTCGGTGAGCTGGGCCTTCGCGTCCTCGCCCTGCACGCTGGTGACCAGGTTCCGCACGGCGGTGTTCGGCAGCACGGAGGAGTCGGCGCGGGCGTCGAAGCGGTCGCCGAGCCGGACGCCGTACAGGCCGGTGATGCCGGTCGCCGTGCGCAGGTTGGTGAACAGGTTCCGGGTGGGGAAGTCGGCGGGCAGCACGGCAATGAAGACGGGCTTGTCCGCGTCCTCGATTCGGTTGGCGAGGTTGTGGGCGTCCGCCGCGGAGATCTGGTCGGAGGCGGCGGGGTCCACGTAGACGGGGCTCTTGCGCAGGGCCGCGGCGATGGTGGACACGTCGGTGGCGGCGTGGGCGCGGGGCGCGAAGCCGGCGGTGAAGAGCACTGCCAGGACGGCCGCGAGCAGGGCCACGGGGTGGGCCCGAGGGGCTCGGGCCGGTGGGGAGGTCATGAGGGCGGGGTACCCGGAACGACGCGAAACGTACGTACGGTTTCTGGGCGACGGGTGCGCGTGGGGTTGCGTTGTGGGGTCGGGGGCGTGGGGGTGCGTCGAGTCCGTCGCCGGGCTGACATACGGCCCTATCCCGGGACAGGTGCGCGTCTGCCGCGACGAGCTACGCGACGGACTGCGACGCACCCCCACGCCCCACTCCGGTCGCACGGCGCCTGCGGGCAGTACGTGGTGGGGGGCCTCGTGGCGGGCGGAGGGGGCGCGACCAGCGCCCCGTCCTCAGGGGCGCGGGGAACTGCGCGACCAGCCACGACGCACCCGCACCCGCCACGAACCCCACCCACCCGAGCTCTCAGGCACCCGGAGGGGCCGGGCCTACCGGCCCACCGCCCCGTACGCCCGCGTGAGCTCGCTCACCGCCTCCCCGTACCGCCCACGAAGCACCGCATGATCCGCCGCGGCGAACGGCTTCGCCACCGCCTCGTCCATCCGCGCCCCGATCCGCTGCTGCACGAGGAGGCGGGCCGCGGTCACCGCCTCCCGGCCCAGCCGGTCGGAACCCCTCCGGTCGGCGGCCTTCGCCGCGGCCGCGAGCGCCCGCAGGGTGCCGAGCCCACCCCGCGACACCTTCGTCCGCGTGGTCAGCCCCCACCCGTACGGGAACTGCGGGTCGTACGCCGCGTCACCGACGTTGATCGGCAAGTGCGCCTCGGACTTCGGCCATGTCACGGGCAGCTGCCCGGTGAACGGCCGGCGTCCGTACAGGACGTCGGCCACCCCGTCGCCCTCCGTCCCCGGCAGCCAGGAGGCCACCAGCGCGTCGGTCTCCCCGAGGATGTCCCCGACGAGCTGCGGGCGCCCGGAGACGACCAGCACGACGCACTTCATCGCCGCGCACACCTTGTGCACCGCCGCCGTGTCGGCCGCCGTCAGCTCCAGGTCGTTGCCGTTGCCGACGTCGCCCACGCCCTCGGCGTACGGGGTCTCGCCGACGACGACCACCCCGACGTCGTACCCGGACAGGGACGCCGACGCGTCCTTGGAGTACGTGACGTGCCCGCCGGCGTCGCGCATGCCGTCGAGGACCGTCGTGCCCTTGGTGATGTCGCCGGAGGAGCCCTGCCAGGTGATGGTCCAGCCGCCGGTCTGGTTGCCGAGGTCGTCGGCGTTGGAGCCGGCCACGTACACCTTCTGGTGCCGGGACAGGGGCAGGACGTCGTGCGCGTTCTTCAGCAGCACCTGGGACTCCGCCGCCGCCTGGCGGGCCACCGCGCGGTGGGCGGCGGAGCCGATGCGGGAGGCTCCGCTCGTGTCGGCGTAGGGGTGCTCGAAGAGGCCCAGTCTGAACTTCTGGGTGAGGATGCGGGACACCGCGTCGTCGATGCGGCGCTGGGTGACGCGGCCGGCCTTCACCTCGTCGACGAGCGTGCCCGTGAACTCCTTGTAGGTGTACGGGACCATCGCCATGTCCACCCCCGCGTTGACGGAGGCGCGGACGTGGGCCGCGTTGTCGCCGGGGAGCTGGTCGATGCCGTTCCAGTCGCTGATGACGAAGCCGTCGAAGCCCATCCGGCCCTTGAGCACGCCGGTGAGCATGTCGGCGCGGGCGTGCATCTTCACCGGGCCCTGGCCGTCGCCGACGACGTCGAGCGAGGAGTACGACGGCATGACCGTGCCGATGCCCCGGTCGACGGCCGTCTCGTACGGCGAGAGGTGGACCGCCTCCAGCTCGGAGCGGGTGACCGTGGTGACACCCTGGTCGATGGTGTACGTGCCGGTGGTGGAGGAGCCGTAGGCGGTGCCGCCGTCGCCGACGAAGTGCTTGGCGGTGGCCAGCACCTTGTCGTCGCGGTCCAGGTCACGGCCGTCGGCGCGGCCCTGGAGGCCCTGGATCACCGTCTCCATGGACTTCACCAGGGCGGGGTCCTCGCCGAAGGACTCGTACGAGCGGCCCCAGCGTTCGTCGCGGGTGACGCAGAGGCAGGGGGCGAAGTCCCAGGGGACGCCGGTGGCGCGGACCTCGGCGGCCGTCACGTCGGCGGTCCGCTCCGCGAGCGCGGGGTCGCGGGTGGCGCCGAGCCCGATGTTGTGCGGCATGATCGTCGCGCCGGTGAGGTTGTTGTGGCCGTGGACCGCGTCGACGCCGTAGATGAGCGGGATCTGGAAGCGGGTGGCCTGGGCGCGGAGCTGGAAGCCGTCGATCATCTTCGCCCATGCCGCGGGGGTGTTGGGCGTGGGGGTGGAGCCGCCGCCGGAGAGCAGGGAGCCAAGCGCGTAGGTGGCGATGTCGCCGGGGGCGGTCATCGCGCCGCGCTCGGCCTGGGTCATCTGGCCGGCCTTCTCCGCCAGGGACATGCGGGAGACGAGGTCGGCGACGCGCTTCTTGATCGGCAGATGGGTGTCGAGGTACGGGAGGCCATGGGCGTCCACCACCACCTGCGGAGTGTCCGTGGGCGGTTTGGCGCCGGTGACTGTGAGCTTGAGGGGGATCGTTTCCGCCGACTCGGCGGAGCGGTCCTTCAGGGTGCGGACGTGGACGGTGCGGGCCGTGCCCGAGGCGGTGCCGGCCGGGAAGGTGAGCTCTCCGGTGGCCGGGGCGTAGTCCTTGCCTGCGGTCGCGGTGCCGGTGGGGTCCGTGGTGTATCCGACGGTCACGGGCTCGTCGAGGGGCGCGGAGCCGGTGGTGGCGACCGTGATCCGCACGTCGGCCGTGCGGCCCTCCTTCACCGGGTACACGGCGGCGTCGGTGGTGACCCAGGCGCGCAGCGACTGGTCGGCCTTCCCGTACAGCTCGACGTCGTCCATGGCGAAGTCGCCCTTGAGACCGACAGGGAGGGTGAGGGCGTAGCCCCACATCGCGGTGAGGTCGAGGACCTGGTCGATGCCGCCGACGGGCTGGTAGTCCGTTCGATAGGTGAAGTCGGTGAACGGCAGTTCGATCTGTTTCCAGCCGGTGAAGTCGTCGGTGAAGGAGGTCGTCCAGAGTTCGGAGGCCTCGCCGTTCGCGCCGCCGTCCTTGATCTCGAACGGGATCTTCTTGCCGGTGTTCCGGCCCTCCCACCACAGGCGGATCCCCTTGTGGGCCGACCAGTCGTGGGCGGGCCGGTCGGCCGCGAAGTCGTGGGTGAAGCCGCCGTAGCCGGAGATGTCGTAGCCGCCGGTGAGGACCTTGTCGCCCTCGGGCGCGTCCTCGCGGGCGGTCAGCGCGAGGGTGGGCGGGTCGTCGCTGTCGCCGCCCCAGGTGAAGATTCCCTCGGCCGGCTGGGCGGCGAAGGGGACCTCGCCCTCGAAGCGGTCGACGGGGACGGGGGCGGGGTCGTCGGCGCCGGAGGCCGTTCCGGCGGCGCCGAGTGGGAGGAGGGCGGTGAGCAGGGTCGCGGAGGCGAGCAGGGCGGTTCTTCGCAATGGACCTTCCCCTTGGCTCTCGTAAGGGCCGCGCGGCTCCCGGGTCCTCCCGTGAGCCCTGGGGTCCCTCGTGTGCTCTCAAGACTTAGATCACGGCGTGAGTTAACTGGCGTACCGGAAGGGCGTCAAGATGGCGGGCCACAACTGGTGCACAGTCATCTCATGGCCGGGGCGGGCGAGTTGTCGGTTCAAGTGGTGAACGCGTGACCCCTTGACGTGGGCCCTCCGTCGTCATTTACTCACGGCTCGCACGCCTTCTTCCCCCACTCCCCGAAGGGCGGCGACCATGCGGAGACCCCTGCGCGCGGCCCGGCTGCTACTGGCCGGACTGCTCACCACCGCCGGACTGACCACCGCCTCGCTGACCGCCGCGGCCCCGCCCGCGCACGCGGCGGGCGAGTCGGTGACGGCCTGGCTGACCACGACGGACGACGACGGCGGACGGCACGTCGTACGGGGCCTGGAGCCGCAGACGCCGTTCGCCTTCCAGTCCGGCACCGGCGGCGGTGGGGAGAACATCACCGTCGACGAGAACACCCGCTACCAGACCTTCACCGGCGGCGGCGCCTCGTTCACCGACACCGCGGCCTGGCTGATGAACAGCAGCGGGGCGCTGAGCCAGGCCGCCCGGGACGCGACCATGCGGAAGCTGTTCTCGCCGACGGACGGGATCGGGCTGTCCTTCCTGCGCAACCCGATGGGCGCCTCGGACCTGGCGCGGTTCGGCTACACGTACGACGACGTGCCGGCCGGGCAGAGCGACCCGGACCTGTCCGAGTTCTCGATCGCCCATGACCTCGCCGACGTGGTGCCGCTGACCCGGCAGGCGCTGGGGCTCAATCCGGCGCTCACCGTGATGGCCTCGCCGTGGACCGCGCCCGCCTGGATGAAGGACAGCGGACAGCTCAACGGGGGCTGGCTGAAGGCGGAGGACTACGGGGCCTACGCCTCGTACTTCGTGAAGTACCTCCAGGCGTACCAGGACCAGGGCGTGCCCGTGCGGTACGTGACGGCGCAGAACGAGCCGACGTGCTGCTCCGGCTATCCGTCGATGAGCTGGAACGCCTCCGGGCTGGCGTACTTCACCAAGAGCGAGCTGCTGCCGAAGCTGGCGGCGGCCCAGCTGCCGACGAAGGTGCTCGCGCACGACTGGAACTGGGACGTCTACGACGGGTACGCCGCCCAGACGGTGGACGACGCGGCGGTCCGCTCCCACCCCAACTTCGGCGGGATCGCCTGGCACGGGTACGGCGGCGACGTCGGCAAGCAGACGTCCGTCCACAACCAGTACCCCTCGCTGGACGCCTTCGGCACCGAGCACTCCGGCGGCACCTGGATCGCCAACCAGCAGCGCGAGGACATGCACAACATCGTGGACTACACCCGCAACTGGGCGAAGTCGGTGACCAAGTGGTCGCTGGCGGTGGACCAGGACATGGGGCCGCACAACGGGGGCTGCGGGACCTGTACGGGGCTGATCACCGTGCACGACGGGGACGCGCGCTCGGGGCAGGTCGACTACACCGTCGAGTACTACGACATGGGGCACCTGACGAAGTTCGTACGGCCCGGCGCCCAGCGGATCGCCTCGACGGCGTCCTTGACCGTGCCCAACGTGGCGTGGCGGAACACGGACGGCTCCAAGGCGCTGCTCGCCTACAACGACGGAGCGGCCGCGAAGACGGTGACGATCAACTGGGGCTCGCAGCACGCCACTTACTCCCTGCCGGGGCGGACGTCGGCGACGTTCACGTGGTCCGGGACGCAGGCGGGCGGCGGGGACCTCTCGGGGGCGTTCGTGGGGCTCGCGGGCAAGTGCCTGGACGTGGCGGGGGGTTCGTCCGCCGACGGGACGGCGGTGCAGCTGTACGACTGCAACGGGTCCGCGGCGCAGCGGTGGACGGTGGGGGCGGACGGGACGGTGCGGGCGCTGGGGAAGTGTCTGGACGTGGTCTCGGGGGCGACGGGTGACGGGGCGAAGGTGCAGTTGTACGGGTGCAACGGGACGGGGGCGCAGGGGTGGTCGTACAACGCGGCGACGGGTGACGTGGTGA
This sequence comes from Streptomyces sp. NBC_00670, assembly GCF_036226765.1. Lineage (NCBI taxonomy): Bacteria > Bacillati > Actinomycetota > Actinomycetes > Kitasatosporales > Streptomycetaceae > Streptomyces > Streptomyces sp. NBC_00670. Next base: position 5,298,834 of record NZ_CP109017.1, on the reverse strand, counting down.
ACGTGGCGGCGGACAAGTGTCTCGACGTCACGGACAACTCGTCGGCGAACGGGGCGCGGGCACAGATCTGGTCCTGCACGGGGGCGGCCAACCAGAAGTGGGGCTTGCGGGGGTAGTTCTCCTCGCCCCCGTCTTTCAAAGGCGCGGGGAACTGCGCCGCCGGCCACGACGCACCCGCGCCCGCCGTACGTCCCCCGGCCCCCGGGCTCTGTCGCGCTCGCCCGGGGGTGGGAAGGGGGCCTCCCCTACTCCGCCGGGGTGACGCCTGCCCGGAGCAGGCCGTAGGCGTACGCGTCCTCCAGGGCCTGCCAGGACGCGGCGATGACGTTGTCGGCCACGCCGACCGTCGACCACTCGCCCGTGCCGTCGGACGTGGAGATCAGCACGCGGGTCGTGGAGCTGGTGCCGTGCTTGCCCTCCAGGATGCGGACCTTGTAGTCGACCAGCTCCAGCGCGGCGAGCTGGGGGTAGAAGCGTTCCAGGGCGACCCGCAGGGCGCGGTCCAGCGCGTTGACCGGGCCGTTGCCCTCCGCCGTGGCGACGATGCGCTCGCTCTTGGCCCACAGCTTGACCGTCGCCTCGTTGGCGTGGGTGCCGTCGGGGCGGTCCTCGACGATGGCCCGCCAGGACTCCGTGCGGAAGTACGTCAGCGGCTTGCCGGCCACCTCCTCGCGCAGCAGCAGTTCGAAGGAGGCGTCGGCGGCCTCGTACGTGTAGCCCTTGAGCTCGCGCTCCTTGACCCGCTCGACGACGCGGCCGACCAGCTCGCGGTCGCCGCCGAGGTCGATGCCGAGCTCCTTGCCCTTGAGCTCGATCGAGGCGCGGCCGGCCATGTCGGAGACCAGCATCCGCATGGTGTTGCCGACCAGTTCGGGGTCGATGTGCTGGTACAGATCCGGGTCGACCTTGATCGCGGAGGCGTGCAGTCCGGCCTTGTGGGCGAAGGCGGAGACACCGACGTAGGGCTGGTGCGTGGAGGGCGTGAGGTTGACGACCTCGGCGATGGCGTGGGAGATCCGGGTGGTCTCGCGCAGCTTGCCGTCGGGCAGGACCTTCTTGCCGTACTTCAGTTCCAGCGCGGCGACGACGGGGAACAGGTTGGCGTTGCCGACGCGCTCGCCGTAGCCGTTGGCCGTGCACTGTACGTGGGTGGCGCCCGCGTCGACGGCCGCGAGGGTGTTGGCGACCGCGCACCCGGTGTCGTCCTGGGCGTGGATGCCGAGGCGGGCCCCGGTGTCGGCGAGGACGGTGGCGACCACGGCCTGGATCTGCGCGGGCAGCATGCCGCCGTTGGTGTCGCACAGGATGACGACGTCGGCGCCGGCCTCGGCGGCGGCCCGTACGACGGCCTTGGCGTACTCGGGGTTGGCGCGGTAGCCGTCGAAGAAGTGCTCGCAGTCGACGAAGACGCGGCGGCCCTGGGAGCGCAGGAAGGAGACGGTGTCGCTCACCATGGCGAGGTTCTCGTCCAGGGTGGTGCGCAGGGCGAGTTCGACGTGCCGGTCGTGGGACTTGGCGACCAGCGTGATGACCTCGGCGCCGGAGTCCAGCAGCGCCTTGACCTGCGGGTCCTCGGCGGCCTTGGTGCCGGCCCTGCGGGTGGCGCCGAAGGCGACGAGCCGGGCGTGCCGGAAGTCGATCTCCTGCCGGGCGCGGGCGAAGAACTCGGTGTCCCGGGGGTTGGCGCCGGGCCAGCCGCCCTCGATGAAGCCGACGCCGAAGTCGTCCAGGTGCCGTGCGATGGCCAGCTTGTCCGCGACGGTGAGGTTGATGCCCTCGCGCTGCGCGCCGTCGCGCAGGGTGGTGTCGAAGACGTGGAAGGAGTCGTCGAGTTCGCTGGGTTCCGTCGTCATGGTGTCAAGGCTCCTGTACTGGATCTCGGTCTGTTCCGGAATGACCGGCTCCGCCGCCCCCCATGGTCCCTCGCGCTCTCTCCCCGGCATGCGGTGGGCCGGGAAAAACGAAAAACCCCTCGCGGGTGCGAGAGGTCTGCGCGCGGGTCGAGGACGACGGTGTCCGCCCGTACCTGGTCGTACGAGGCGGTCACTGCGGACCGGCGCGCCTGCTGCCAATAATCATGGCGAACGAGAGCACGGGGGCATTTTGGCACAGCGCGCACCCGTAACCCACCGCCGTCTCAGGATGCGGGCGTGGGCGTGGCCGGATCCCGCCGGTGGGGCGGCGGGATCCGTCGGGAGACGGCCGGGTCAGCCGATGCGGCGCATCCAGCCGTGGGTGTCCTCGCTGACGCCGCGCTGGAGGCTGAGCAGGGCCTCGCGGAGCCGGGCGGTGACGGTGCCGGGGGTGCCGTCGCCGTGGGTCCACTCGCCGCCCTTGGTGCGGACGGTGCCGATCGGGGTGACGACGGCGGCGGTGCCGCAGGCGAAGACCTCGGTGAGGGCGCCGGAGGCGGCGTCCGCGCGCCACTGCTCCAGGGTGATCACGCCCTCCTCGGCGGTGTAGCCGAGGTCCCGGGCGACGGTGAGGAGGGAGTCGCGGGTGATGCCCTCCAGGATGGAGCCGGTCAGCGCGGGGGTGACGATGCGGTCGCCGTAGACGAACGCGATGTTCATGCTGCCGGACTCCTCGACCTTGGTGCGGGTCACCGCGTCGAGGTAGACGACCTGGTCGCAGCCGTGCGCGGCGGCCTCGGCCTGGGGCAGCAGGGAGGCGGCGTAGTTGCCGCCGGTCTTGGCGTCGCCGGTGCCGCCGGGAACGGCGCGGACGTGGTCCTCGGAGACCCAGATGGTGACCGGCTTGACGCCGCCGGCGAAGTAGGCGCCGGACGGCGAGGCGATCAGCATGAACAGGTACTCGTTGGCCGGGTGGACGCCGAGTCCGGTCTCGGAGGCGAACATGAACGGCCGCAGGTAGAGCGACTCCTCCCCGCCGTGCGGCGGGACCCAGGCGGAGTCCTGGGAGAGCAGCGCGTCCAGGGCGGCGAGGAACAGCTCCTCGGGCAGCTCGGCCATGGCCATGCGGCGGGCGGAGGTGCGGAAGCGGCGGGCGTTGGCCTCGGGGCGGAAGAGCGCGACGGAGCCGTCGGGCTGCCGGTAGGCCTTGAGCCCCTCGAAGATCTCCTGGCCGTAGTGGAGCACATGGCTGGAGGGGTCGAGGGAGATCGGCCCGTAGGGGACGAGCTGGGCGTCGTGCCAGCCGCGGCCCTCGGTCCACCGGATGGTCACCATGTGGTCGGTGAAGTGGCGGCCGAACCCGGGGTTGGCCATGGCCGCCTCCCGCTCGGCGGCGGAGAGCGGGTGGGCGGAGGGCTTGAGCTCGATCGTGGGCGTCGTCATGAGTGGTCTGTCCTTCACCGGTCGTGTGTGACGGGCCGCGCTCACGTCCGTACCGCTCGTCACGGTTGGTAGGACGTCCGAGCATTCCCTCATGCCGCGGCTCCGCGTTCGATTATCGCAAGAGCAGGACCGTGGATGAAATGGACGAAACGGCGTGCATGCGGCCCTTGGGCGTGCCCAGGGTGGATAGATGGTGACACCCGGCGAGGGCATGGAAAAGCCGCCGGGTGCGGATGCGACCCGACGGCCTTCTCGTCCCTGTCTTCAGGGAGTGTGGAGTGGCCCGGGTCAGCCGGCTACTCGCGCGACGAGGGCGTCGCCGATCTCGGCGGTGGAGCGGGCGGGCCCGCCGACGCGCTCCGCGAGGTCGGCGGAGACGGCCTCCTCGATGCGCACGGCCTCGGCCTCGTACCCGAGGTGGCGCAGCAGGAGGGCGACGGAGAGGACGGTGGCCGACGGGTCGGCCTTGCCCTGGCCCGCGATGTCGGGCGCCGAGCCGTGCACCGGCTCGAACATGGAGGGGTGGCTGCCGCCCGGGTTGATGTTGCCGGAGGCGGCGACCCCGATGCCGCCGGAGATGGCGGCGGCCAGGTCGGTGATGATGTCGCCGAAGAGGTTGTCGGTGACGATCACGTCGAAGCGCTCGGGCTGCGTGACGAGGTAGATCGTCGCCGCGTCCACGTGCATGTACTCGGTGGTGACGTCGGGGAACTCCTCGGCCACCTTGTTGAAGATGTTCGTCCACAGGTGCCCCGCGAAGGTGAGCACGTTGTTCTTGTGGACGAGCGCGAGCTTCTTGCGCGGGCGGGCCTGCGCCCGGGCGAAGGCGTCCCGCACGACCCGCTCGACACCGAACGCCGTGTTGACGGAGACCTCGGTGGCGACCTCCTGGGGGGTGCCCTTGCGAATCGTGCCGCCGTTGCCCGTGTACGGGCCCTCGGTGCCCTCGCGGACGACCACGAAGTCGATCTCCGGCTGGCCGGCGAGCGGGGTCTGCACGCCCGGGAGCAGCTTGGAGGGCCGCAGGTTGACGTGGTGGTCGAAGGCGAAGCGGAGCTTGAGCAGGAAGCCGCGCTCCAGGACACCGGACGGCACGGACGGGTCGCCGATCGCGCCCAGCAGGATCGCGTCGTGCGTCTGGAGCTGCTCGAGGTCGGCGTCGGTGAGGGTCTCACCGGTGGCGTGGTAGCGCCGGGCGCCGAAGTCGTACTCCTTCGTCTCCAGCTTCACATCCTGCGGAAGCACGGCGGAGAGCACCTTGAGGCCTTCGGCCACGACCTCCTGGCCGATGCCGTCGCCGGGGATGACTGCGAGATTGAGGCTGCGAGACATGGCGTCACGGTACGCCATGTCTTAGAGCGTGACATGGGGTGTCCGTAGTGTGGACGGGGAGCCGTCCCATCGTGTCATGTGCCGTTCACCCGTACGACGACCCGATGTCGACGTCCGCCGGGAAAGGTTCTGGTCATGGAGCTGAGCATGGCTGAGCAGTACGCGTATCTGCGGGCCCGGTTGTCCCGGCGGCGGGTTCTGGTGACCGCGGGGGCCGTGGCCGGTGGGGCGCTGGCGGGGTGTTCGGGGACGGTGAGTTCGGACCCGGTGCCGAAGGCCTCGCCGTCGGTGCACGGATCCGTGGTCGCGCCGTTCGGCCGGCATCTGGCGTTCGGGAGCGATCCCAGGACCCGTATGCGGATCTCCTGGCAGGTGCCGTTGGCCGTGCACAGGCCGTTCGTGCGGATCGGGGTACGGCCCGACGAGCTGAGCCACCGGATCGAGGCCGAGGTGCGGGCGCTGCACACGCCGGGGGTGCCCGGGGAGCGGGTGGCGGTGGACCAGTACTACGTGCACGCGGCCCTGGACGGGCTGACGCCCGGCACGACGTACCACTACGGCGTCGGACACGACGGCTTCGACCCGGCCGCGGCGGACCGTCGCGCCACCCTCGGCACCTTCCGTACCGCGCCCGCGCGGCCGGAGGCGTTCACGTTCACCGCGTTCGGGGACCAGGGCGTGGGCGAGCACGCGGCGCTCAACGACCGGCTGCTGCTGCGCCGGAACCCCGCCTTCCACCTCCACGCCGGTGATCTCTGCTACGCCGACACGACCGGCCACGGCAAGGAGACGGACCTCTACGACCCCCGGCTCTGGGACACCTTCCTCGCGCAGACCGAGTCGGTGGCGAAGTCCGTTCCCTGGATGGTGACGTCCGGCAACCACGACATGGAGGCGTGGTACTCCCCCGACGGCAACGGCGGCCAGGCGGCGCGCTGGTCGCTGCCGGACAGCGGCTTCGACCCGCGCCGGGCGCCCGGGGTGTACTCGTTCGTGTACGGCAACGTGGGCGTCGTCGCGCTGGACGCCAACGACGTGTCGTACGAGATCCCGGCCAACCTCGGCTACACGGAGGGCCGACAGACCCGGTGGCTGGAGCGCCGGCTGGGCGAACTGCGCGCGAACCCGGCGGTCGACTTCGTCGTCGTCTTCTTCCACCACTGCGCGTACTCGACGTCGACGCACGCGTCCGACGGCGGGGTGCGTGCCGCGTGGCTCCCGCTGTTCACCAGGCACCGGGTGGACCTGGTGATCAACGGGCACAACCACGTCTACGAGCGCACGGACGCGATCCGGGACGGCGAGGTCGGGCGGGTCGTCCCCGTCGGCGGGGACACGGACCCGACCCGGGACGGGATCGTGTACGTGACGGCGGGCGGCGGCGGGAAGGACCTGTACTCCTTCCCGACGGGCGTGCCGGACAGCTACGAGAACGCGGTCGCCGACCGGGAGGCCGTGCGCACCTTCCACTGGACCAGGGCGCGTGAGCGGCACGCGGACACGGTGGAGTGGTCGAGGGTTCGCTACACCGGCTTCTCGTTCCTGTCGGTACGGGCCGACCCGGGGCCGCGCCCCCGGCTGACGGTCTCCGCGCTCGCCCAGAACGGCAGGCGCATTGACCACTTCACCGTGCGGCGCGGGGGTGGGTGAACGGGGGGTGTGACAGGGCTCAGTGGCCCGTCTGGCCGCCGTTGTCCCGGCGGTCGAGAGCGCGCTGGAGGGCGGCGGCGGCGTTCTTGCGGTCGGTGTCCGTCGTGCGGGGGTGACGGATGCGGCGGCGGGTGGTCGTCTCGGCCATGGGGAATCGACTCCTCAGCCAGCGGTGGGAAAAGCGACGTGGCGCCAAAAGGGGCGGGGGGCGCGTGCCGCAGGGGTGGCCTGCGTGAGGCACGGCTCACAGCCGCCCTTCGCTTGGTCGAGCGAGACGTTCGGCTCCTACAAAAGTAGGCGAGAGAAAGCGGTGTGTCTGCACAATTACTTGGGCTTCCTACTATCTGAGACGGGGGTGGGGCTGAGCTGGGGTAATGCGGGACGTTTTCCTCGCCCCCGCCGCCCCTCCCCTTCCCGTCCCCCAGGGGCTCCGCCCCTTCGCCCCCGGGGGAGCGGCGCCTGAGAGCTCGGGGGGTGGGTTCGTGGGCGGGTGCGGGTGCGATGTGGCTGGTCGCGCAGTTCCCCGCGCCCCTAAGAAGCGCGGCAAAGCCGCGCAAAAAACACAGCCCCGCGCCCCCGACACCACAACCCCACCCCATGCGCGCCAAGGGCGCCCCCCAACCAAAAAAAGGGGGGCGCCCCAAGGCAACAACGGGCGTCAGCCCATGTGCGGGTACGCGTAGTCCGTCGGCGGAACCAGCGTTTCCTTGATGGCCCGCGTCGACGTCCACCGCATCAGGTTCTGCGGCGCGCCCGCCTTGTCGTTCGTCCCCGACGCGCGCCCACCCCCGAACGGCTGCTGCCCCACGACCGCACCCGTCGACTTGTCGTTGATGTAGAAGTTCCCGGCCGCGTACCGCAGCTTCTCCATCGTGTACGCCGCCGCCGCCCGGTCGCCCGCGATGACCGACCCGGTCAGCGCGTAGTCCGACACGGACTCCATCTGCGTCAGCATCTCGTCGTACGCCTCGTCCTCGTACACGTGCACCGCGAGCACGGGCCCGAAGTACTCCGTCCGGAACACCTCGTTCTCCGGATCCGTGCACTCGATGACCGTCGGCCGCACGAAGTACCCCACCGAGTCGTCGTACGTCCCTCCCGCCACGATCGTGCAGGTCGGGTCCTCCTTCGCCCGGTCGATCGCCGCCTTGTTCTTCGCGAACGACCGCTCGTCGATGACCGCGCCGACGAAGTTGGCGAAATCCGTCACGTCACCCATGGTCAGGTGGTCGACCTCGGCCGCGAACTCCTCCTTGAAGCCGCCGTTCCAGATCGACGCCGGGATGTACGCGCGCGAGGTCGCGCTGCACTTCTGGCCCTGGTACTCGAAGGCCCCGCGCGTCAGCGCGGTCTTGAGCACCGCCCGGTCCGCCGACGGGTGCGCGACCACGAAGTCCTTGCCGCCGGTCTCGCCCACGAGCCGCGGATACGTCCGGTACGTGTCGATGTTGTTGCCGACCGTCTTCCACAGGTACTGGAACGTCGGCGTCGACCCGGTGAAGTGGATCCCGGCCAGGTCACGGTGGTTCAGGGCGACCTCGGAGACCTCGACGCCGTCACCGGTGAGGAGGTTGATGACGCCCGCCGGCAGCCCCGCCTCCTCCAGCAGCTCCATGAGCAGCACGGCGGCCAGGGTCTGCGTCGGCGACGGCTTCCACACCACCACGTTCCCCATCAGCGCGGGCGCGGTCGGCAGGTTGCCGGCGATCGCGGTGAAGTTGAACGGGGTGATCGCGTAGACGAAGCCCTCCAGCGGACGGTGGTCCATGCGGTTCCACACGCCCGGGGAGTTGGCCGGCGGCTGCTCGGCCAGGATGCCGCGCGCGTAGTGCACGTTGAAGCGCCAGAAGTCGACGAGCTCGCAGGGGCTGTCGATCTCGGCCTGCTGGGCGGTCTTGGACTGCCCGAGCATCGTCGCGGCGGCGAGCTTCTCGCGCCAGGGGCCGGCCAGCAGCTCGGCCGCGCGCAGGAAGATGGCGGCGCGGTCGTCGAAGGACAGCGCGCGCCAGCCGGGCGCGGCGGCGAGCGCCGCGTCGACGGCGTCCTGCGCGTCCTGCCGCGTGGCGTGCCGGAACGTGCCGAGCACGGCCTTGTGGCGGTGCGGCTGGACGACGTCGAAGGGCTCGCCGCCGCCCATCCGCTTCTCCCCGCCGATGGTGCAGGGCAGCTCCGCCGGGTTCTCGGCGAGCTCCTTCAGCCTGGCCTCGAGCCGCGCCCGCTCGGCCGAACCGGGGGCGTAGCCGTGCACCGGCTCGTTGACGGGGGCGGGGACCCGGGTCACAGCGTCCATGGTGTCCGTAACTCCTTGTGTGAGCGGTGGTGAGCGGTGTTCCGCGGAAACAAGCGTGGGGGGGGCGGTTCAGCCCCTACTGGCCATCGACCGCACGAAGAACCGCAGGTTGGCCGGCTTCTCGGCGAGACGCCTCATGAAGTACCCGTACCAGTCCGTCCCGTACGCCGTGTACACCCGCATGCGGTGGCCCTCCGCCGCCAGCCGCAGGTGTTCCTCGCCGCGGATGCCGTAGAGCATCTGGAACTCGTACTCGTCGAGCTTGCGTCCGGCGCGCCGGGCCAGTTCCTGGGCGATGGAGATGAGGCGCGGGTCGTGCGACCCGACCATCGGGTACCCCTCGCCCTCCATCAGGGTCCGCAGCACGCGGACGTACGCCTTGTCGGTCTCGTGCCGGTCCTGGTAGGCGACCGAGGCCGGCTCCTTGTACGCGCCCTTGACCAGCCGCACCCGGCTGCCGCTCGCGGCGAGCCGGCGGGCGTCGGCCTCGGTGCGGAAGAGGTACGCCTGGATGACGCAGCCCGTCTGCGGGAAGTCCCGCCGCAGTTCCTCGTGGACGGTGAACATCGAGTCGAGGGTGGTGTGGTCCTCGGCGTCCAGCGTGACGGTGGTGCCGATCGCGGCGGCGGCCTCGACGACCGGGCGGACGTTGGCGAGCGCCAGCTCGTGCCCGCCGGGCAGGGACTGGCCGAACATCGACAGCTTGACGGACATCTCGGCGCGCGCGCCGAGCTCCAGCGGCTCCAGCCGGCCGATCAGCTCCAGGTACGCGTCGCGCGCGGCGGCGGCCTGCTCGGGGGTCGTGATGTCCTCGCCGACGACGTCCATGGTGAGCGCGAGGCCCTTGCCGGTGAGGTCGCGGATGACGGGCACGATGTCGTCGACGGTCTCCCCGGGGATGAACCGGTCGACGACCGGCCGGGTCACCGGGGCGGCGGAGACCAGCCGGCGCAGTCGGTCGCTGCGCGACGCGGCGAGAATCACGGGACCCAGCACGGGGCACCTCCACAAGAACACACACGCCAGGAGCCGTGCCCGGGGGGTCCGGGTACGGCACGGGGAACCACCGTGAAACCTAGGGATTCCCGCGTTTTCCGGCCATCGACAGCTGTCACGCATCCGTGCCCCGGATCTCAGACAGATGTATGAAGGACGGTCGGGGCTGCGGGAGAATGAGGGAGTGACGGCGGACCACAGAAGCGAACGCCCGGACGACGACCGGGCCGACCACCGAGGTGACCACCGGGCCGACCACCGGGGTGACTACCAGGACCTCGTGGACGAGATCTCCGGACTCCTCGGCGCCCCCGCCACGCTGGAGAACCGGGACTTCGAGCTGATCGCCTTCGGCGCGTACGACAGCGACGAGGAGCTGGACGCCTCCGCGCTGGACCCCGTCCGCACCCGCTCGATCCTCACCCGCCGCTCCACCGCGGCCGTGCGCGCCTGGTTCGAGGGGTTCGGCATCACCCGGGCCACCGGCCCCGTCCGCATCCCGCCGACCCCGGAGGCGGGGGTGTACCGGGGAAGAATCTGTCTGCCGGTACGCCATCGGAGTGTCGTCCTCGGCTATGTGTGGCTGCTGGACGGCGACCCGGGCCCGACCGAGCGGCAGCTCGCGGCGGCGATGGAGGTGACCGGCCGGATCGGCGCGCTGCTCGTCGACGAGGTGCAGCACCGCGCGGACCTGACCCGCGAGCTGCGGGCGGTGCTGACCGCGGCGGACGGCTGGCAGCGGGACATGGCGATCGCGGAGCTGCGGACCGGGCTGGGCGAGCGGGCGGAGGCGGTGCACACGGTGGTGTGCGTCGCCCCGTGGCCGTCGGCCGACCCGGACGACGCCCCCTCGGTGCGTACGGTGCCCGGCGCGGTGGCGCGGTGCACGGTGCCGTGGGGCACGACCGGCCAGAGCCTGGCCCTCCTGGTCCGCCTGCGCTCCCCCGACGCCCCGGCCCCGGCCCTGACGGCGGCGACCCGGCTCCTGGAACGCGCGGCTCCCGCCGGCACCGCGCGCCCGGCGAGCGGCGCCGGGAGGCCGGCGGGCCGGGAGGCCGGGCCGCCGGCGCACGAGGGCGCACCGGTGGGCGCCGTGCCGGCCGCCGTCGCCGGGGTCGCCGTGCCCCGGCGCGGGCTCGGTGAGCTCGGGGCCGCCTGGAGCGAGGCCGTCGCGGCGGCGCGGGCCGCGGGGGCGGAGCCGCGGCTCGGGCCCGTCGCCCCCTGGACCTCCATCGGCCCGTACCGGCTGCTCACCGCGCTGCCCCCCGAGGCGGCGCGCGACCCCGCCGTCCGCGAGCTGCTCTCCCCCGCGCACCGCGAACTGGCCCGTACCGCCGAGGTGTTCCTCGACCTCGCCGGCCAGGCGGGGCGGGCGGCGGCGGAGCTGGGCATCCACCGGCAGACGCTGTACTACCGGCTGTCGCGGGTGGAGCGGCTGACCGGCCTGGACCTGGACGACGGCGAGGACCGTCTGCTGCTGCACATGGCCCTGAAGTCCCGCCGGCTGTGAGAGCCGGGGACGGGGGCAGGGGCGGGGCCGGTGCTCAGCCCTCCCCCGCGCCGCCCCGCTCCCCCGTCCCCGCCGCATCCCTCGGGCCCGCCGGGCCCCCCGGCCCCGCCGTACCCGTCACCCCGGCGAGCACCCGACGCAGGCCCTCGGTCAGGGTCTTCGCGTCGGGGGCGCTCTCGACGTCGAAGTTGTAGTGGGCGATCAGCCCCATCATCACCGTGTAGTAGAAGCCGCCGAGGGAGTCGACGGTCTCCTCGGGGACGTCTTCCTCCCGGCCGCCCATGAAGAGCGGCACGAGGGCGCGCATCGCCTCCCGCTGGGCCCCCGCCAGGTGGTCGCGGACCGCGGGCAGCCGGTCGCCCATGGCCACGATCTCGATGCTCAGGCGCCACATCGAACCGGGCTCCCGCATGGTCCCGATGATGTTCGACCACACCGCCTCGAACCGCTCCAGGGAGCCGGGCGCGGTGTCCGCGAGCAGCCGTTCGCCGCCGCCGAAGGCGTCGGAGACCTCGCCGACCAGCGCGATGTACGCCTGCGCGAGCAGCGCGTCCTTGGAGCCGTAGTGGTAGCCGATGGACGCCAGGTTGGTGCCCGACTCCTTGACGATGTCCCGCGCCGTCGTGCGCGCGAACCCCTTCTCCAGCAGGCAGCGCTTGGCGCCTTCGAGCAGATCCTCGCGGTGTCCCATGCGGTCACCCTAATCGGCGCACGGACGCCCGTCTAGGACGACCGTGTAAGACGACCGTCCAGCACGCACGTCTTAAACAAGCGTACTGAACACTCGTACTAGACAAGCGTATAAGACGCCCGTACATTCCCTGCCATGACACCGACAACGACACCAACGGACCCGACCCGCGACTCCTCGCCTCCCGCCGGCGCCCTGGCCGGGCGGCGCGAATGGGCCGCCCTGGGCGTGCTGATGCTTCCGCTGCTGCTGGTCTCCATGGACGTCTCCGTCCTGTACTTCGCGATCCCCGCGATCACCGCGGACCTGGAGCCGAGCGGCACCCAGCAGCTGTGGATCTTCGACATCTACGCCTTCGTCCTGGCCGGACTGCTGATGACGATGGGCGCCCTCGGCGACCGCTTCGGCCGCCGCCGGCTGCTGCTGGCCGGCGCGGCGGCCTTCGGGGCGGCCTCGCTGGTGGCCGCGTACGCGAACAGCGCCGAGACGCTGATCGCGGCGCGCGCGGTGCTCGGGCTCGGCGGGGCGACGCTGATGCCGTCCACGATGGCGCTGTTGCGCACGATGTTCACCGACCCCGGGCAGCGGGCCAAGGCCATCGGACTGTGGTCCGGGGTCATGACCGGCGGGATCGCGCTCGGCTCGGTGCTGAGCGGGGTGCTGGTGCAGTACTTCTGGTGGGGCTCGGTGTTCCTGGTCAACCTGCCGGCGATGGCGATGCTGCTGCTGCTCGGCCCGCTGCTGCTGCCGGAGTCGCGCAGTCCTGAGCCCGGCCGGTTCGACCTGGTGAGCGTGCCGCTGTCGCTGGCGGCGGTGCTGCCGGTGGTCTACGGACTGAAGGAGATTCCCACCGAGGGATGGAACGTGCGGTACGTGGTGTCGGTGACCGTGGGGCTGCTGTTCGCGGCGCTGTTCGTGCACCGGCAGCGTACGGCCGCCGCGCCGATGATCCCGCCGGCGCTGCTGCGGGTCCGCGGCTTCTCGCCCGCGCTGGCGCTGAACCTGCTGTCCTCGTTCGCGATGCTGGGCTCGGCGTTCTTCACGACGCAGTATCTGCAGTCCGTGCTGGGCATGAGCGCGCTGGAGGCGGCGTTGTGGGCGCTGCTGCCGTCGGTGCTGATCGGGGTGGCCGCGCCGGTGGCGGCGGGGCTTGTGCGACGCGGGGTGGACAGGGCGTACGTCGTGGCCGGCGGGTTCGTGGTGGCGGCGGGCGGTTACGGGCTGCTGGCGCTCGCCGGGGCGGACTCGCTGTGGGTGGTGCTGGCCGGGGCGGGGGTGCTGGCCTCGGGGATCGTCACGGTGATGTCGCAGGTGACCGATCTGGCGCTGGGGGCGGCGCCGGTGGAGCGGGCCGGAACGGCGTCCTCGCTGATGGAGACGGCGTCGGAGTTCGGGGGTGCGCTGGGGATGGCGGTGCTCGGGGCGATCGGGACGGCGGTGTACCGGCACGGGGTGGGGTCGGAGGCGCCGGAGGCGGCGCGGCAGACGTTGGGTGGGGCGTTGGCGGTGGCGGAGGGGATGCCGGGGGATGCGGGGGCCGGGCTGGTGGCCGTGGCGCGGGGGGCGTTCGTGGACGGGATGCGGGGGGCGGCGGTGACGGGAGCGGTCCTCCTGCTGGCCGCGGCCTGCCTGGCCCTCCGCACCCTGAGGGCCACACGCCCACACCCCGCTGCGGCTCCGCCGCACGAGCACGCCCAGCCGGACCTCGCCAGGGGCGCGGGGAACTGCGCGCCCAGCCACGCACGCTCCGCAGCCGACGAACCCGCCTAGCGGGGCCCTGGGGGCGACAGCCCCCCCCAGGGGCGCGGGGAACTGCGCGACCAGCCACAACACACCCGCAGCCGAAGAACCCACCTGGCGGGGTCCGGGGGCGACAGCCCTCGGGGATGGGAAGGGTAGGGGCGGCCGGGGCGAGAACACTTTTCTTCGCCCCCGCCGCCCCTACCCTTCCCATCCCTTCAAGGGGCTCCGCCCCTTGGACCCGGGGGTGCGTTGTCGGCTGACCGCCGGTGGGGCTTCTCGCGCAGTTCCCCGCGCCCCTTTCGGGGCACGGGGCCGGGGTGGGGTCAGGCCAGGTTGATCGAGCGGGCCGAGGTCGCGCCGATCTCTGCGGCGAGTTCCGTGACCACGTTCGGCGGAACCGTGTCGTCGACCGTGAGGACCGCCAGCGCCTCGCCCCCGGCGACCGCGCGGGAGACCTGCATGCCGGCGATGTTGATGCCCGCCTCGCCGAGGACGCGCCCGAGCGTGCCCACGACCCCCGGCCGGTCGGCGTACCGCAGTACGACCATGTGGTCGGCGAGCGCGAGGTCGACGTCGTACTCCCCGACCGCCACGATCTTCTGGTGGTGCTTCGGCCCGGCCAGCGTGCCGGACACCGACACCTCCTCGCCGTCCGCGAGCGTCCCCCGCACGACGACGACGTTGCGGTGGTCGGTCGCCTCGGAGCTCGTGGTCAGCCGCACCTCCACCCCGCGCTCCTGCGCGAACAGCGGCGCGTTGACGTAGGACACCGTCTCGTCGACGACGTCCTCGAACACGCCCTTGAGCGCGGACAGTTCGAGCACCTTCACGTCGTGCTGGGTGATCTCGCCGTACACCTCGACGTCGAGCCGCACCGCGACCTCGCCCGCGAGGGCGGTGAAGATGCGGCCGAGCTTCTCGGCGAGCGGCAGCCCCGGCTTGACGTCCTGGGCGATGACGCCGCCCTGGACGTTGACCGCGTCGGGCACGAGCTCACCGGCGAGGGCGAGCCGCACCGACTTGGCGACCGCGATGCCCGCCTTCTCCTGCGCCTCGTCCGTGGAGGCGCCCAGGTGCGGGGTGCAGACGACCTGGTCGAGCTCGAACAGCGGGGAGTCCGTGCACGGCTCCTTGGCGTACACGTCGAGACCGGCGCCGGCGACCCGGCCCTCCTTCAGCGCCGCGTACAGCGCCTCCTCGTCGACGATGCCGCCGCGCGCGGCGTTGACGATGCGCACGCTGGGCTTGACCTTGCGCAGCGCCTCGTCGCCGATGAGGCCGAGCGTCTCGGGGGTCTTGGGCAGGTGGACGGTGATGAAGTCGGAGACCTCGAGCAGCTCGTCGAGGGTCACGACCTTGACGCCCATCTGGGCGGCGCGGGCGGGCTGCACGTAGGGGTCGTAGGCGACGACCTTCATGCCGAACGCGGACATGCGCTGCGCGACGAGCGCCCCGATGCGGCCGAGGCCGACGACGCCGAGCGTCTTCTCGGCGAGCTCGACACCGGTGTACTTGCTGCGCTTCCACTCGCCGTTCTTGAGCGCGGCGTTGGCCTGCGGGATGTTGCGCGCGGTGGAGACGATCAGACCGCAGGCGAGCTCGGCGGCGGTGACGATGTTGGAGGTCGGCGCGTTGACGACCATCACGCCGGCCTTGGTGGCGGCGGAGACGTCCACGTTGTCCAGGCCCACGCCGGCACGGGCGACGACCTTGAGCTTGTGGGCGGCGGCGACGGCCTCGGCGTCGACCTTCGTCGCGGAGCGGATCAGGATGGCGTCGACGTCGGCGAGGGCCGGGAGCAGTTCGGCCCGGTCCGCCCCGTTGCAGTGCCGGATCTCGAAGTCCGGGCCCAGCGCGTCCACGGTGGCGGGCGACAGCTCTTCGGCGATGAGTACGACAGGTTTCGAGCTCACGTGAGTCCTCACATGTCCAATGCGGACGGCCGTCCCGACGGCCGCAGGCGGTGGGAGGGAAGCGGCGTCGGGAAAGGGCGGGCTCGCGCTTCCCCGGTGTCGCTGGGCCGCGTGGAAGACGCACGACGCTGTGGGCCTGACGCGTATTAGTGCTGCAGTCTAGTGGCGCGGCGAGGGCGTCATGCGCCTCATCACGAGGATCACCCGTCCGTGGGAGGGCGGGTGGGCCGGCGTCGTGCGGACGACGCCGGCCGGAGCGGACCGGGACCGGGCGGTGCCGCCCCGCCCCGATCGCTCCCCGAGGGCTTACGCGTCCTCGTTGACCCAGCTCATGAGCTTGCGCAGCTCCTTGCCGGTGGTCTCGAGCAGGTGCTCGGAGTCCTGCTGCTTGTACTCGTTGTACTTCTTCAGACCGCCGTGGTACTCGTCCATCCAGTTCTTGGCGAACGAGCCGTCCTGGATCTCGGCGAGGACCTTCTTCATCTCGGCCTTGGTGGCGTCGGTGATGATCCGCGGGCCGGTGACGTAGTCGCCCCACTCGGCGGTCTCCGAGATGGACCAGCGCATCTTCTCCAGGCCGCCCTCGTACATGAGGTCGACGATGAGCTTCAGCTCGTGCATGCACTCGAAGTAGGCGATCTCCGGCTGGTAGCCCGCCTCGGTCAACGTCTCGAAGCCCGCCTTGACCAGGGCCGCGGTGCCGCCGCAGAGCACGGCCTGCTCGCCGAACAGGTCGGTCTCGGTCTCCTCGGTGAAGGTCGTCTTGATGACGCCGGCGCGGGTGCCGCCGATGCCCTTGGCGTACGACAGGGCCAGCGCGAAGCCGTTGCCGGAGGCGTCCTGCTCGACGGCGACGATACAGGGAACGCCGCGGCCCTCCTCGTACTGACGGCGCACCAGGTGGCCCGGGCCCTTGGGGGCGACCATGCACACGTCGACGCCGGCCGGGGGCTTGATGAAGCCGTAGCGGATGTTCAGGCCGTGGCCGAAGAACAGCGCGTCGCCGTCGTTCAGGTTCGGGGCGATGTGCTCCTCGTAGACCTGGGCCTGGATCGGGTCCGGCACGAGGATCATGATGACGTCGGCCTCGGCGGCCGCCTCGGCGGGGCTGACCACGCGCAGGCCCTGCTCCTCGGCCTTGGCCTTGGACTTCGAACCCTCGTGCAGACCGACACGGACGTCGACACCCGAGTCACGCAGCGACAGCGCGTGGGCGTGGCCCTGGCTGCCGTAACCGATGACCGCGACCTTGCGGCCCTGGATGATGGACAGGTCGGCGTCAGCGTCGTAGAACAGCTCGGCCACTTTCGGTTCACTCCTTGGTGTGCGGGTGTTGCGTCCCACCGTATGCCGGTGCGGGGGCGGGAAGCCGGGGGGTCTCGTAATGCGGGCGGCGCGGCGGGCAAGTGGTACCGGGCCACTGCCCGCGGGTACCGCCGGTGCGGGCGGCCGGTCGTTCCGGCCGCCCGGGGCGGGCCTGGCGGGGCGTCAGGCCGAGCGGTCGAGCGCGCGCAGCGAGCGGTCGGTGATCGAGCGGGCGCCGCGGCCGATGGCGATGGTGCCGGACTGGACCAGCTCCTTGATGCCGTACTGCTCCAGCATCCGGAGCATGGCGGTCAGCTTGTCGCTGGAGCCGGTGGCCTCGATGGTGACGGCCTCCGGGGAGACGTCGACGGTCTTGGCGCGGAAGAGCTGGACGATCTCGGTGATCTGGGAGCGCGTCTCGTTGTCGGCGCGCACCTTGACCAGGACCAGTTCGCGCTGGACGGCCTGGGCCGGCTCCAGCTCGACGATCTTGAGCACGTTGACGAGCTTGTTGAGCTGCTTGGTCACCTGTTCGAGCGGCAGGTCCTCGACGCTCACCACGATGGTGATGCGGGAGATGTCGGGGTGTTCGGTGACGCCGACGGCGAGCGAGTCGATGTTGAAGCCGCGGCGGGAGAAGAGCGCGGCGATCCGGGCCAGGATGCCGGGGGTGTTCTCGACCAGGACCGAGAGCGTGTGCTTGGTGGACATGACGGGCGTACCTTCCTGAAGTCCCTGAAGTCCGCTGAGTTCGCGTGTGCGCGCGGGTGCCGTGCGGGTGACGCGCGGGGTGACCCGAAGCTCTCCGGGGCTCTCAGTCGTCCTCGTTGTCGCCGAAGTCGGGGCGGACGTCCCGGGCGGCCATGATCTCGTCGTTGGAGGTGCCGGCGGCGACCATCGGCCACACCATGGCGTCCTCGTGGACGATGAAGTCCACGACCACGGGGCGGTCGTTGACCGAGTTGGCCTCCTCGATGACCTTGTCCAGGTCCTCGGGGCGCTCGCAGCGGATGGCGTAGCAGCCCATGGCCTCCGACAGCTTGACGAAGTCGGGGACGCGGGTGCCCTTGGCCTCCGGGTTGACGTCGTCCGGACCCGAGTGCAGGACCGTGTTGGAGTACCGCTGGTTGTAGAACAGGGTCTGCCACTGGCGGACCATCCCCAGGGCGCCGTTGTTGATGATGGCGACCTTGATCGGGATGTTGTTCAGGGCGCAGGTGGTGAGTTCCTGGTTGGTCATCTGGAAGCAGCCGTCGCCGTCGATGGCCCAGACCGTGCGGCCGGGCTGTCCGGCCTTGGCGCCCATCGCGGCCGGGACCGCGTAGCCCATGGTTCCGGCGCCGCCGGAGTTGAGCCAGGTGGCGGGCTGCTCGTACTTGATGAAGTGCGCGGACCACATCTGGTGCTGGCCGACGCCCGCCGTGAAGATCGTGTCCTCGGGAGCGAGCTGTCCGATGCGCTCGATGACCGCTTGCGGGGAGAGCGAGCCGTCCGCGGGCTGGTCGTAGCCGAGCGGGTAGGTCTCGCGCCAGCGGTTGAGGTCCTTCCACCAGGCTGCGTACCTGGACCTGGCGGCCTCGCCCTGCTGGCCGTCGGCGTGCTCCTTCTGGACGGCCTGGATCAAGTCGGCGAGGACCTCGCGGGCGTCGCCGACGATCGGCACGTCGGCGACGCGGTTCTTGCCGATCTCGGCGGGGTCGATGTCGGCGTGGACGACCTTGGCGTGCGGGGCGAAGCTGTCCAGCTTGCCGGTGACGCGGTCGTCGAAGCGGGCGCCGAGGGCGACGATCAGGTCGGCCTTCTGCAGCGCGGTGACGGCGGTGACGCTGCCGTGCATGCCGGGCATTCCCACGTGCAGCGGGTGGCTGTCCGGGAACGCGCCGAGCCCCATCAGGGTGGTGGTGACGGGGGCTCCGGTGAGCTCGGCGAGGACCTTCAGCTCGGCGGTGGCCTTGGCCTTGATGACGCCGCCGCCGACGTAGAGGACGGGCCGCTTGGCGGCGGTGATCAGCTTGGCCGCCTCGCGGATCTGCTTGGCGTGCGGCTTGGTGACCGGGCGGTAGCCGGGCAGGTCCATGACCGGCGGCCAGGAGAAGGTGGTCTTCGCCTGGAGGATGTCCTTGGGGATGTCGACCAGGACCGGGCCGGGGCGGCCGGTGGAGGCGACGTGGAACGCCTGGGCGATCATCCGCGGGATGTCGTCGGCGTTGGTGACCAGCCAGCTGTGCTTGGTGATCGGCATGCTGATGCCGACGATGTCCGCCTCCTGGAAGGCGTCCGTGCCGATCGCGGAGGACGCCACCTGACCGGTGATCGCGACCAGCGGGACGGAGTCCAGGTTGGCGTCGGCCAGCGGGGTGACCAGGTTGGTGGCGCCGGGGCCCGAGGTCGCCATGCAGACGCCGACCTTGCCGGTGGCCTGCGCGTAGCCGGTGGCCGCGTGGCCGGCGCCCTGCTCGTGGCGGACCAGGACGTGGCGGACCTTGGTGGAGTCCATCATCGGGTCGTACGCCGGAAGGATCGTGCCGCCGGGAATGCCGAATACCGTGTCGGCGCCGACCTCCTCGAGCGAGCGGATGAGGGACTGCGCGCCCGTCACCTGCTCGGGGGCGGACGGCTGCTGTCCGGAGGAACGGGGCCGCGGCTGCGGATGGTGGGCCCCGGAGGCCTGCTCGGTCATCGGCATTCTCTTCTCGATGCTGAGGGTTTTTGCGAGGTTTGTGCGGACTTCAACTGCGGTGCGGCTGGTGCCTGTGCAACAAAAAACCCCTCGTGCCAGGAGGCAAGCGAGGGGAGCGCGCCGGGTGCGGTCGCTGGGGATTCCGGGTGGTCCGGTCGGGCCCAGCTTCAGCCGACGCGCTGTCCAAGTACGAGAATTCGGGTGCGCATGGAACTGACCCTCTCCCTGGGGCGCACCGACTGTCAAGTGGGTGGGACGGGAGTCTCATCATGTGGGCGAAGGGCGGTACCGCCACCCAGGACGGCCGTGCCGCCGAGGCTTGCCGTCGCGCCGCCGAGCCCGGCCTTCGTGCCGCCGAGGGCGGACGCCGCGCCCCCGAGCGCCCCGGCCGTGGCGGCGCCGCCGAGCACCGCCGGGAGGCCGTGCGCGTAGACGCCCGCGCCGCTGCCCGCGAGAACGGGCTCGGCCGGTCCGTGCGGCACCGGGTAGTGGCCGCGGGTGAGCGCCCGGCGCAGCCGGTACTCGTCCAGCGGGCCGGAGAAGACCAGGCCCTGGCCGTGGGTACAGCCCATGGCGCGCAGGGTGACGACCTGCTCGGGCAGGTCCACCCCGTCGGCCACGGACTGCAGCCCCAGGTCGGTGGCGATCCGGAGCAGTCCGCTGGTGATCTTGTGCAGCCGGGCCGACTCGACGACCCCCTCGACCAGCCCCCGGTCGAGCCGGAGGATGTCGACGGGGAGCCGGCGCAGCGCGGCGATCGTCGTCTGCCCGCTGCCGACGCCGTCGAGCGCGATCCGTACGCCGAGCCGGCGCAGGGCGCCGAGCCGGCGCTCCAGTTCCTCCAGGGGCACCCGGGCGTCGATGTCGGCCAGTTCCAGGATCAGGGCACCGGAGGCGAGTCCGTGCCGGGTGAGCAGCCCCTCGACGGACCCGGGAGGCAGGGTGCGGTCCAGGAGCCGGCGGGCGGCCAGCCGGACGGTGACGGGCGCGGCGATCCCGGAGGCGGTGCGCTCGGCGGCCTGGGTGACGGCCCGTTCTAGCAGCCGCCGGTACAGCTCGGCGGCCCGCTCGCCGTCCTCGGCGACGCGCAGGAACTCGCCCGGGGTGAACAGCACGCCCTGGGCGGAGCGCCAGCGGGCCTGGGCGGCGACCGACGAGATCCGGCCGTCGGCGAGGGCCACGACGGGCTGGTGCAGCAGCAGGAACTCGCCGTCGTGCAGCGCGGCCCGCAGCCGGCCGGCCAGTTCGGCCTTGCGGACGACGTCCTGCTGCATCTGGGGCGCGTACAGCTCGACGCGGTTCTTGCCGGCCGCCTTGGCGCGGTACATGGCGAGGTCGGCATTGCGCAGCAACTCGCCCGCGCCGAGGCCGGGTTCGGCGAAGGCGACGCCGATGGAGGCGGCGACGCGGACATCGTTGCCGTCGATGGTGTACGGCTGTGAGAGGCCCACGCGCAGGCGGTCGGCCAGCTCTTCTATGTGGCGTTCCCTGGCGGCGAGGTCGCGGGTGCCGTCGCCGGTGATGAGGGCGGCGAACTCGTCCCCGCCGAGCCGGGCGGCGGTGTCGCCCTGTCTCAGGGAGTCCTGGAGCCGGCGGGCGGCCTGGACGAGCAGTTCGTCCCCCGCCTGGTGGCCGATGGTGTCGTTGACGGCCTTGAAGCCGTCCAGGTCGATGAAGAGCACCGCCGTGCCGCGCAGGGCGGGGCCGCGGTCCGAGGCGCGGCGGCCGGAGAGCGCCTGCCGCACGCGCCGGGTGAACAGGGCGCGGTTGGGCAGGTCGGTGAGCGGGTCGTGCTCGGCGTTGTGCTGCAACTGGGCCTGCAGGCGCACGCGTTCGGTGACGTCCCGGCTGTTGAAGATGAGGCCGCCGTGGTGGCGGTTGACGGTGGACTCGACGTTGAGCCAGCCGCCGTCGCCGGAGCGGAAGCGGCACTCGATGCGGGTGGTGGGCTCCTCCAGGGGGCTGGCGGCGAGGAAGCGGCGCACCTCGTGCACCACGCAGCCGAGGTCCTCGGGGTGGATGAGACCGGCGAGTTCGGTGCCGACCAGCTCTTCCGCGGGCCGGCCGTAGACCCCCGCGGCGGCCGGGGAGACGTAGCGCAGGACGCCGCTGGGGGCGGCGATCATGATGACGTCGCTGGAGCCCTGCACCAGGGAGCGGAAGTGGTTCTCCTTCTGGGCCAGTTCGTGGGTGAGCGTGATGTTGTCGCGCAGCATGATGCCCTGGCGGGCCAGGAGGGCGAGCACGACGGCGCCGGCGGTGAGCAGCACGACGCGGTCGACGCTGCGGCCGTCGAGGAGGTTGTAGAGGATCCCCAGGGTGCAGACGGCGGCGGCCAGGTAGGGCGTGAGCGCGGCGAGCGAGCCGGTGAGAGGGCGGGTGACCGGATACCGGCCGTGGCCCGGCTCCGCCGGATACGGATACGGGTGGGAGTGCGGGTGCGGGTGCGCCTGCCCGGCAGGACGGACCTGCCCGACGGGGTAAGGCTGTCCGGCGGGGTGGGCCTGGACGGCGTCGGTCCTGGTGTGCTCCTGCGTCAGCCCCGTCCTGGTGTGTTCATGGGCCGGTGCGCCGGCGCCCGGCACATGGGCGTGCACCACCCGGGTGTGCGCCTCGCCGTACCCCTCGTCGGTGCGGGTGCCGACCCAGGGGGCGTAGGCGAGCAGCAGGGAGCCGGAGAACCAGCCCGCGTCGAGCAGTTGGCCGGAGTGGTAGGCGTTGTGCAGCAGCGGCGAGGTGAACAAGGCGTCGCACGCGACCGTCAGGCCGAGCGCGCCGATCGCGGTGTTGACGGCGGAGCGGTTCACCGCGGAGCGCCGGAAGTGCAGCGCGAGGACCATGCTCACCAGGGCGATGTCCAGCAGCGGGTAGGCGAGCGAGAGCGCGGTGTGGGCGACGCTCGGTCCGTCGAACCGGGCGGCCTGGGCGAGCGCGAGGCTCCACGACAGGGTGAGCAGTGAGCCGCCGATCAGCCACGCGTCCAGCGCGAGGCAGACCCAGCCGGCCCTGGTCACGGGCCGTTTGGCGAGCACCAGCAGGCCCACGATGGCGGGCGGCGCGAAGCACAGGAAGAACAGGTCCGCCCAACTCGGGCTGGGCACCGGGCGTTGGAGGACGACCTCGTACCAGCCCCAGACGCCGTTGCCGAGGGCGGCCATGGTGGAGGAGACCGAGAACAGCAGCCAGGCGGGTCGAAAGCGGCTGCGGCGGGAGCGCGCGCGGAGCAGGCAGGAGACGGCGGCGGCGCCCGCCGCGATGCTCAGCCCGAAGTCGCCCATGAAGAGCGCGAGCCGCTGCGAGCCCCAGCCGAGCGCGGCACCCACGGCGTATCCCCCGCAGAGCAGGGCGAGGAGCAGCTGCGGGACCGGGCTCGGGCGGCCGCGCGGCGCCCGGCGGCGGACCGGCAGGGCCCCGGGCGAGCTCACCGGTCCCACCCGGTCCGGGTCGGGGCGGCACCGCGGTTCCGCCGGTGTGCGTGGCGCCTGCGAAGGGCGGGCCCGTGGTGGTGCGGGCCGCCGCGGGTGTGTCCGGGTGCCGCGCGCACGGTTCGTCGTGGTGCCGCGCGCACGGTTCGTCGGCGCGCGCCCTGTCGCGTCGGATCGGTGATGGTGGTCCGGCCGTGCATCGTCCGTCGCCCCCCTCGCAGTCCCAGTCGCTGGTCGTTCCCTCGTCCCCCGCGCCGAATCGAGCACGGCGCAGCCCCTTCCCGGGACGATACACCAGGATCGTCACTCAGGGACATAGTCTCTCTACGCTCCGTGACGACCAGCGAGGATGCGGGCACGGACCGCTTCCGGGGGGCTGCGGAGCGTGCACGGAGCGGGGTCGGCGCGCGGCACGGGTCCCGTACGCGCTGGTCGTGCGCCCCCGGGCGGACGACCGCCCGCCCGGGGGCGTCCGGTGCGTTCAGTCACCCGTGGTGAGGACCACGTTGCGCAGCGGCTCGCGGTTCACCAGCCGGGTGAGCTGGTCGGTCAGGAGCCGCTTGGCGCGGGGCAGGAAGGCCGAGGTGGGGCCGCCGACGTGCGGGCTGATCAGCACGCCGGGCGCGGACCACAACGGGTGCCCCGGGGGCAGCGGTTCGGGGTCGGTGACGTCGAGTGCGGCGGTGATCCGGCCGGTCTCCACCTCGGTGAGCAGCGCCTTCGTGTCGACGACGCCGCCGCGCCCCACGTTGACCAGCAGCGCGCCGTCCTTCATGCGGGTCAGGAACCCGGCGTCGACCAGTCCCCTGGTCTCCTCGGTGAGCGGGGTCACCAGCACCACCACGTCCGCCTCCGGCAGGAGTTCGGGCAGGGCGGCGATCGGGTGCACGGGGCCGCGCGCCGTCGTGCGCGCGGAGCGCGCGACGCGCGCGACCCGCGCCACCTCGAACGGTTCGAGCCGGTCCTCGATGGCGCTGCCGATGGCTCCGTAGCCGACGATGAGCACGGACCGGTCGGCGAGCGCGGGGTGGAAGCCGCTCGTCCAGCGCCCCTCGTCCTGGGCGCGGACGAAGCCGGGGACGCCGCGCAGGGAGGCGAGGATCAGGGTGAGCGCGAGCTCGGCGGTGCTCGCCTCGTGCACCCCGCGCGCGTTGCAGAGCCGTACGCCGGGCGGCAGCGCGGACAGCCGGCCCGCCACGTCGTCGACGCCGGCGGTCAGCGTCTGCACCACGCGCACGTTGCGCAGCGCCTGAAGCGGCCTGACGCGCACGGCCTGCGGCTTCATGTACGGCACCACGTACACCGCGCAGTCGGCGGGGTCGCCGGGGAACTCCTGCGCGCCGTCCTCACCCCCGTCCCAGAAGAGGTAGCGGAACCCCTCGGGGAGCCGGTCGATCTCCTCGGGCGGAATGGGCAGCCACACGTCGTCGGTCATGCCAGGAGGCTATGCGAACTCCTGTGCGCGGCAACGGTTAGGTTGGTGGGCCGGACAGGGGAGGGTACGGCCAGGTGGAGCGCAGGACGATGGGCGCGGCGGGGCTCGAGGTGGGGGCCGTGGGGCTCGGGTGCATGCCGATGAGCTGGGCGTACACCGCGTCGCGGCGGCGGGGCGAGGAGTCGTTGCGGACGGTCCACCGGGCGCTGGACGCCGGGGTGACGCTGCTGGACACGGCGGACATGTACGGGCCGTTCACCAACGAGCTGCTGATCGGCCGGGTGCTGAAGGAGCGGCGGGCGGAGGCCTTCGTCTCCACCAAGGTGGGGCTGCTGGCCGGCGAGCAGCACATCGTGGCCAACGGCCGCCCCGGCTACGTGCGGCGGGCCTGCGACGCGTCGCTGCGGCGGCTGCACACGGACGTCATCGACCTGTACCAGCTGCACCGCGCGGACCCCGAGGTGCCCGTGGAGGAGACGTGGGGCGCGATGGCGGACCTGGTGCGGGCCGGGAAGGTGCGGGCGCTGGGGCTGTGCGCGATGGACGTCCTCGGCGGCCGGCGCTCCCGGGCGGGGCTGTACGACGGGACGGTGCGGCAACTGGAGCGGGTGCAGCAGGTGTTCCCGGTGAGCGCGGTCCAGGCCGAGCTGTCGGTGTGGTCGCCCGAGGCGCTGCGGACGCTGCTGCCGTGGTGTGCGGCGCGCGGGGTGGGGTTCCTGGCGGCGATGCCGCTGGGCAACGGGTTCCTGACGGGGACGCTGCGGCCGGGCGAGGGGTTCGAGCCGGACGATCTGCGGGCCCGGCATCCGCGCTTCACGGCCGAGATGATGGCGGCGAACCAGCCGATCGTGGCGGGGCTGCGGCGGATCGCGCGCCGGCACGGGGACGGGGTGAGCGCCGCGCAGGTGGCCCTGGCCTGGACGCTGGCGCAGGGCCCGCACGTGGTGCCGGTTCCGGGCACGAAGCGGCCCGGCTGGGCGGCCGAGAACGCGGCGGCGGCCGGGGTGCGGCTGGCGGAGGAGGACCTGGCGGAGGTGGCGGGCCTGCCCCCGGCGCAGGGGTCGTGGGACTGAGGGCGCGCCCGGGGCGGCACGTGCCGTGAGCGGGCCCGCGCGACCCGCGACGGGGGCCGCTCCCGGCGACGTACGCTTCCCTTCACGGCGCGGCCGTGCCGCGCAGCCCCGGCGAAGGGACCCGATCGTGCGTTCTCGACCCACCGCGGCCGCGCTGGCGGTCGCCGCCCTCCTGCTGACGGCGGGCTGCTCCGGCGGCGGCTCGGACGGGCCGGACGGCGGCCGTACGAGCGCCTCCGCCGGCCGTACCGCCGGCCCTTCCGCGACGGCGACGCACACGCCGCCCGCCAAGGGCTCGGTGAAGGTGCTGCGCACGGTCGCCGACGGCCTCGACTCCCCCTGGGGCCTCGCCCCGCTGCCCGGCGGCGGGCTGCTCGTCTCCTCCCGGGACGAGGGCACCCTCACCCGCGTCGACGACAAGACCGGCAAGAAGACGACGCTGGGCTCCGTCACCGGCGTCTCCGCGAACGGCGAGGGCGGCCTCCTCGGCATCGCCCTCTCCCCCGCGTACGCCTCCGACCACCTCGTGTACGCCTACTTCACGACCGACTCCGACAACCGCGTCGCCCGCATGCTGTACGACCCGAAGAAGCCGGCCGGGGAGCAGCTCGGCGCCCCCGACACGGTGTTCAAGGGCATCCCGAAGGGCTACATCCACAACGGCGGCCGGATCGCCTTCGGCCCCGACAAGATGCTGTACGTGGGCACCGGCGAGTCCGGCGAGCGGGGCCTCGCGCAGTACCGGAAGTCGCTGGGCGGCAAGATCCTGCGCATGACCCCGGACGGCGAGCCGGCCCCGGGCAACCCGTTCGAGGACTCGGTCGTGTACACGTACGGCCACCGCAACGTCCAGGGCCTGGCCTGGGACGACGAGCAGCGCCTGTTCGCCTCGGAGTTCGGGCAGGACACGTGGGACGAGCTGAACGCGATCGAGCCCGGCGCGAACTACGGCTGGCCGGACGCGGAGGGTACGGCGGACGACGCGAAGTTCCACGACCCGCTCGCCCAGTGGCACACGGACGAGGCCTCCCCCAGCGGCATCGCCTACGCCGAGGGCTCCCTCTGGATGGCCGGTCTGAAGGGCCAACGCCTGTGGCGCATCCCGCTCGACGGCACGAAGGCGTCGGCGGACCCGCAGTCGTTCCTGAAGGGCGACTACGGCCGCCTGCGCACGGTGGTCGCCGCGGGCGGCGACAGGCTCTGGCTCACCACGAGCAACACGGACGGCCGCGGCGACCCGAAGAAGGGCGACGACCGGATCCTGGAGCTGAGGGTCGAGTAGGGCGTCGCCAGGGCGGTCCCCGTTCCGCTCAGCTCGTCGACGGCAGGCCGAGGATGATGTCCGTGTACTTCGCCACCGCGAGGAGCAGGCCGAGGACGCCCAGGGCGACGCCGCCCCAGGCGACCGACTTGATCCAGGGGGCCTGCGGGCGGCCCGGGGCGCCGAAGGCGGGGCGGGCGAGGACGACGACGCCGACGACCAGCGCGAGGAGGGCGAAGAGGCCGCCCCACAGCGCGGTGGCGTGCCAGGCGTCGCCGTAGACCTCCTTGATCTGCGTGCCGACGCTCGCCGAGGACGAGGTCTGGAGCTGCCCGACGAGCGTCTCGCGGGCGGAGGCCACCGTGCCGGCCCAGCTGCCGGTGAGCGAGACCACACCGAGCGCCGCGGAGACGATCGCGCCGGCGCCCTGGCCGACCCCGGAGGGGCCGGCTTCCTTCGGGTCGCCGTCCGTCGCGTCCTCCTCCGCGGTGCCCGCTTCGGGCTCCGTGGCGGCCGTCTGCTCCGGCTCCGCGGCCGGCGGGGTCGCCTCGGCCGGCGCCGTCGTGTCCGCCGCCTCGGCCCCGGTCTTCGCCTCGGCGCCGGTCACGGTCGCCCCGGCCTCGTCAACTGTCTTGGATCCCATAACTCCGCACCGTACGTACGCTCTCTGAGAGGTCCCTTAACGGGGGTCCCCATGGTCTGCGGCGGCGCCGGCCGCGCGGGCCTCCCGCCATTCGGGGGCGAGCAGGGACCACACCTCGAGGTCCTGCCGGGCGCCCCGGTACAGGTTGTTCTCGCGCAGTACGCCGTCCCGGCGCATGCCCAGCCGTCGCGCCACGTTGATGCTGGGTGTGTTGGCGGACGACGCCCGCCACTCCACACGGTGGATGCCGCGCGCGTCAAACGCCCAGTCGAGGAGCACGCGCACGGCCCGGGTGACCAGACCCCGCCCCACCACCGCCGGCTCCAGCCAGCAGCCGACCTCGGCGGTGCCCTGGGCCGCGTCGAAGGTGCGGAACAGCACACCGCCCACCAGCTTCCCGTCCAGCCAGATGCCGTGCAGGCTGCCGGCGTCGTCGGCGCGCCGGTGGGCGTACATCGTCAGCAGCTCCCGCGCGGAGCCGACGTCCGTCTGCTGCTCGCCGAAGGGGATGTGCTGACCGATGAACTCGCGCCCGCGGTCGAGGTGGGCGAGGAACTCCTCGGCGTGCCACGGCTCCAGGGGGCGCAGTTCGGCCCCGTCGTCACCCAGGGATGTCGCGTACATCGTCCTGCCGCTCCTTCACCAGTGCGTCCACTTCCTCCGCGAGCGCGGCGTCGTCCGTGCCGTGCCCGGGGACCGCGGGCAGTGTCGCACGGCACTGAGGCGGCTCGATGCTGAGGCGGGGCAGGCGGGCGTCGAGGCCGCGCGGCAGCCACCAGTTGGCGCTGCCGAGCAGATGCATCAGGGCGGGCACGAGCAGCGTGCGCAGCACGAACGCGTCGAGGGCGACGGCGGCGGCGAGCGCGATGCCGAACATGGCGATCGTCCGGTCGCCGCTGAGGACGAAGGCGAGGAAGACGGAGATCATGATGACCGCGGCGGAGTTGATGACGCGGCCGGTCTCGGCGAGGCCGACGCGTACCGCGCGCCGGTTGTCGCCGGTTTCCAGCCACTCCTCGTACATCCGGCTGACCAGAAAGACCTGGTAGTCCATGGAGAGCCCGAACAGCACCGAGACCATGATCACGGGCAGGAAGGGCTCGATGGGCCCGGCCCGGCCGAGGCCGAGGAGTTCGCTGCCCCAGCCCCACTGGAAGACGGCGACGACGACGCCGAACGCGGCGGCGACGGCGGCGACGTTCATCGCGGCGGCCTTGAGCGGGATGGCCAGGGACCGGAAGGCGAGCAGCAGCAGGACGCAGCCCAGGCCGATCACCACGCCGACGAAGAGCGGGAGTTTGCCGACGATGACGCTCGCGAAGTCGTCGTACCCGGCGGTGACCCCGCCGACCTTCACGTCGAGCCCGGTGCCGGACTCGGCGCGGGGCAGCACCTCGGTGCGCAGCCGGTCCACGAGGTCGCTGGTGCGCTGCGACTGCGGGGCGGACTCCGGGACCACGGTGAGGTAGGCGGTGTTCCCTCCGGGGTTGTAGGTGGCCGGGGAGACCGAGGCGACGTCGGGGGTGGTGCGCAGGGTGGCGGCGAGGTTGTCCAGAATCAGCCGGTCCTCGGCGTCGTCGACGTGGGTGACGAGGGTGAGCGGGCCATTGACGCCGGGGCCGAAGCCGTCGGCGAGGAGGTCGTACGCCTGCCGGGTGGTCGTCTCCTTCGGATCGCTGCCGGCGTCGGAGGTGCCGAGGCGCAGCGAGAGGGTGGGCAGGGCGAGGACGGCCATGACGACGAGTGCGAGGGCGCCGAGGAGCCTGGGGTGGCGTTCGACGAAGGCGGACCAGCGGGCGGCGAACCCGGTGGGCACCTCCGGTTCGGGCCCGTGT
The DNA here is from genome assembly GCF_036226765.1 of Streptomyces sp. NBC_00670. NCBI lineage: Bacteria > Bacillati > Actinomycetota > Actinomycetes > Kitasatosporales > Streptomycetaceae > Streptomyces > Streptomyces sp. NBC_00670. The sequence continues at coordinate 5,269,756 of NZ_CP109017.1, read as the reverse complement.
TCGGCCAGGTGCCGGCGTTCGCGGCGGCTGAGCGCCCGCATGCCGGTGTACGACAGCAGGGCGGGCAGCAGGGTCACGGAGGCGGCGACGGTGAGCACGACGGTCAGCGCGGCGGCGATCGCGACGCCGTTGAGGAAGCCCAACCGGAGGATGAGCATGCCGAGCAGCGCGATGCACACGGTCGCGCCCGCGAACACCACCGCGCGTCCGGTGGTGGCGACGGCCTCCTGGGCCGCGTCGGCCACGGACAGCCCGCGTTTGAGGCCCCTGCGGTGCCGGGTGACGAGGAACAGCGCGTAGTCGATGCCGACGCCGAGGCCGATCAGCATGCCGAGCATGGGGGCGAAGTCGGCGACGGTCATGGCGTGGCCGAGCAGCCCGATGCCGGCGTAGGCGGTGCCGACGCCGACCAGCGCGGTGGCGATGGGGAGCAGTGCGGCGGCGGGCGAGCCGAACGCGACGAGCAGCACCGCGGCGGCGACGAGCACGCCGACGATCTCGGCGAGGTGCCCGCCGGCGGACTCGGTGAGCGTGACGGCGCTGCCGCCCAGTTCGACCTGGAGTCCGTCGGTCTCGGCGGACTTCGCGGTGTCGACGACGGCCCGTGCCTGGCCCTCGGTGATGTCCTGCGAGGGGTCCTCGAAGGTGACGGTGGCGTAGGCGGTGTGGCCGTCGTGGCTGATCTGCGCGTTCCGGCCGTCCTCGTAGGGGCCGGTCACGGAGGCGATGCCGGGGAGGTCGGCGAGCCGGTCCAGGGTGCGGGTCATCGTCTGTTCGACGTCGGCGGCGCGCACGGTGGTGCCGGTGGTGTGCCACACGACGGTGTCGCCGTCGCCGTCGGTGCCGGGGAAGCCCTCGTGGAGCAGCCGGCCGGCCTGGCTGGACTCGGTGCCGGAGACTCCGTAGTCGTTGGAGTAGGCGGTTCCCGCGACGGTCGCGGCGGTGAAGACGCCCGCGAACGCGGTCAACCACAGCAGAACGGCGGCGAGGCGCCGCCGGACACACCAGCGTGCGAGGGCTGCCACGGACGTACCCCCTGGGGGAATTGTGGATCTTTGCCCGAAGTCAGCCGGGAATAAAACGAACGGCCCGCAAAGAACGCTTGAACACTGCTCGTTCACTGTTGCAGGAGGAAATGATCGTTTGTCGTGATCGTGGCGTTCCTCACAGGAATACGGAACGACTCGCAGGGCACGCACCGGCGCCGTCCGTCCGGACCTCCGGATGCCGGAAGGGGGCGCACCGGACTCGGTGCACCCCCTTCACTGACGTACGGATACGCCCCGCTCAGCCCTCGGTGACGCCCAGCTTCTCAAGGATGAGCTCCTTGACGCGGGCGGCGTCGGCCTGGCCGCGCGTGGCCTTCATGACGGCGCCGACCAGCGCGCCGGCCGCGGCCACCTTGCCGCCGCGGATCTTGTCCGCGACGCCGGGGTTGCCGGCGATCGCCTCGTCGACGGCGGTGCCGAGGGCACCCTCGTCGGAGACGACCTTCAGACCCCGCTTGTCGACGACCTCGTCCGGCGTGCCCTCGCCGGCCAGCACGCCCTCGATGACCTGACGGGCCAGCTTGTCGTTCAGGTCGCCCTTGGTCACCAGCTCGGTGACCCGCGCGACCTGCTCCGGCGTGATCGCCAGCTCGTCCAGCGCCTTCTGGGACTCGTTGGCGCTGCGGGCCAGCTCGCCCATCCACCACTTGCGGGCGGAGGCGGCGTCCGCGCCGGCGTCGATCGTGGCGACGATCGGCTCCAGCGCGCCGGCGTTGAGAATCGCCTGCATGTCGAAGCCGGAGATGCCCCACTCCTCGCGGAGCCGGTTGCGGCGCACCAGCGGCAGCTCGGGCAGCGAGCCCCGGATCTCCTCGACCCACGCGCGGGACGGGGCGACCGGGACGAGGTCCGGCTCGGGGAAGTACCGGTAGTCCTCGGCCTCCTCCTTCACGCGGCCGGAGGTCGTGGACCCCGTGTCCTCGTGGAAGTGCCGGGTCTCCTGGATGATCGTGCCGCCGGCGTCGAGAACGGCGGCGTGCCGCTGGATCTCGAAGCGGGCGGCGCGCTCGACGGACCGCAGCGAGTTGACGTTCTTCGTCTCGCTGCGGGTGCCGAACTTCTCCCGGCCGTGCGGGCGCAGCGACAGGTTGACGTCGCAGCGCATCTGGCCCATCTCCATGCGGGCGTCGGACACGCCGAGCGCCCGGATGACCTCGCGCAGCTCGCGGACGTAGGCCCGCGCGACCTCGGGGGCCCGCTCGCCGGCGCCCTCGATCGGCTTGGTGACGATCTCGATGAGCGGGATGCCGGCCCGGTTGTAGTCGAGCAAGGAGTGCGAGGCGCCGTGGATACGGCCCGTCGCACCGCCGACGTGCAGCGACTTGCCGGTGTCCTCCTCCATGTGGGCGCGCTCGATCTGCACCCGGAAGACCTCGCCGTCCTCCAGCTGTACGTCGAGATAGCCGTCGAAGGCGATCGGCTCGTCGTACTGGGAGGTCTGGAAGTTCTTCGGCATGTCCGGATAGAAGTAGTTCTTCCGGGCGAAGCGGCACCACTCGGCGATCTCGCAGTTGAGCGCGAGGCCGATCCGGATGGCCGACTCGACCCCGGTCGCGTTGACGACCGGGAGCGCGCCGGGCATGCCGAGGCAGGTGGGGCAGGTCTGCGAGTTGGGCTCGGCGCCCAGCTCCGTGGAGCACCCGCAGAACATCTTCGTCTTGGTGCCGAGTTCGACATGGACCTCGAGGCCCATGACGGGGTCGTAGGACGCGAGTGCGTCCTCGTACGACACCAGGTCGGTCGTGGTGGTCACGGTGAAACTTCCCTCTCAGCCCAGCAGGACGTCGTCGTCGCCCAGCCGCTTCAGCTCGCGGTAGAGGATGGCGAGGTTGGTGACGACCGCGGCGCCGGTCACAACGGCGTCGATCAGTCGCAGCGTGTCGTGGTCGTCACGGGCCTTCTTGATCTGCTTGTAGGCACCGAGGGCGCCGAACGCCGACGTGGCCATCGAGACGTACAGACCGGTCCGGGACTTCTTGAAACCCTTGGCCTTGGACAGTGCGTTGCTCACAGCGACGGTGCCTCCTCGATCAGTGGGTGACCCCACCTTTCCACGAAGGCGGCCTCGACGGCGGCACCCACCTTGTACAGGCGGTCGTCCTTCAGGGCCGGGGCGATGATCTGCAGCCCGACCGGCAGGTTGTCCTCGGGGGCGAGGCCGCAGGGCAGCGACATCGCGGCGTTGCCCGCGAGGTTGGTCGGGATGGTGCACAGGTCGGCCAGGTACATCGCCATCGGGTCGTCGGCGCGCTCGCCGATCGCGAAGGCGGTGGTCGGGGTCGTCGGGGAGACGATCACGTCGACCTGCTCGAACGCCTTGTCGAAGTCCTGCTTGATGAGCGTACGGACCTTCTGGGCGCTGCCGTAGTAGGCGTCGTAGTAGCCGCTGGACAGGGCGTACGTGCCCAGCATGATGCGGCGCTTGACCTCGGCGCCGAAGCCGGCCTCGCGGGTCAGCGAGGTGACCTCCTCGGCCGAGTGCGTGCCGTCGTCGCCGACGCGCGCGCCGTAGCGCAGGCCGTCGAAGCGGGCGAGGTTGGAGGAGCACTCGGAGGGCGCGATCAGGTAGTACGCCGACAGTGCGAGGTCGAAGGACGGGCAGTCCAGCTCGACGATCTCGGCGCCCAGTTCCCTGAGGAGCGCGACGGACTCGTCGAACCGCTGGACGACACCGGCCTGGTAGCCCTCGCCGCGGAATTGCTTGACGACGCCGACGCGCATACCGGCCACGCTGCCGTTGCGGGCGGCCTCGACGACCGGCGGGACCGGCTCGTCGATCGACGTGGAGTCCAGCGGGTCGTGCCCGGCGATCACCTCGTGCAGCAGGGCCGCGTCCAGGACCGTACGGGCGCAGGGTCCGCCCTGGTCGAGCGAGGAGGAGAACGCCACCATGCCGTAGCGGGAGACCGCGCCGTACGTCGGCTTGACGCCGACGGTGCCGGTGACGGCGGCCGGCTGGCGGATGGAGCCGCCGGTGTCGGTGCCGATGGCGAGCGGGGCCATGTGGGCGGCGAGCGCGGCGGAGGACCCGCCGCCGGAGCCGCCGGGGATCCGGGTCAGGTCCCACGGATTCCCGGTCGGCCCGTAAGCGCTGTTTTCCGTACTGGACCCCATGGCGAACTCATCCATGTTGGTCTTGCCGAGGATGACGACGTCGGCGTCCTTGAGGCGCCTGGTGAGCGTCGCGTCGTACGGCGGAATCCAGCCCTCGAGGATCTTGGAGCCGACGGTGGTCGGGATGCCCTCGGTGGTGAAGATGTCCTTCAGCGCGAGGGGCACACCGGCCAGCGGCCCGAGTTGCTCGCCCCTGGCCCGCTTCTCGTCCACGGCGCGGGCCTGGGCGAGGGCGCCCTCGCGGTCGACGTGCAGGAAGGCGTGCACCTTCTCGTCGACGGCCTCGATCCGGGCGAGGTGGGCCTCGGTGACCTCGACGGCGGTGAGCTCGCCGGAGGCGATCTTCGCGGCCGTCTCGGCGGCGGTGAGCTTGATGATGTCGCTCATGGCGGTTACTCCTCCCCCAGGATCTGCGGCACCTTGAAACGCTGCTGCTCCTGGGCCGGGGCGCCGGAGAGCGCCTGCTCGGGGGTGAGCGACGGACGGACCTCGTCCGCGCGCATGACGTTCGTCAGCGGCAGCGGGTGGGAGGTCGGCGGTACGTCTTGGTCGGCGACCTCGGCGACGCGGGCGACCGCGCCGATGATGTCGTCCAGCTGTCCCGCGAAGTGGTCGAGCTCTTCGGGCTTCAGCTCCAGACGCGCCAGCCGGGCGAGGTGGGCGACCTCCTCGCGCGTGATGCCAGGCATGCAGCGTTCCTCTGAGTGAGTGCGTGCGGTTTGGCCCCAATCCTATGGGGCGGGGCGGGGTGGGGGTGCATCGGTTTGTTGCGGGGGCGCGGAAGAGCTCGGGAGGTGCAGGTCGTTCGGCGGCTGCGGGTGGGCTCGTGGCTGCTCGCGCAGTTCCCCGCGCCCCTGAAAAGCAACGGGGCGCCCCCTGCTTTTCAGGGCGCGGGGCTGTCATGTCTGCGCGGCTCCGCCGCGGTGTGCGCGAGCAGTCACCGTGCCCCTTCAGGGGCGCGGGGAACTGCGCGAGAAGTCCCCACCGGCGGTCAGCCGAGAACGCACCCCCCGGGGTCCAAGGGGCGGAGCCCCTTGAAGGGATGGGAAGGGCAGGGGCGGCGGGGGCGAAAAAACTCCCGGGCGAACCCCCACCCACCCCCGAGCGAGCCGCAGGCTATTCGTCGCCGGCGGCAGCCGGGAGCGCCGGCGCGGCCGGAGCCCGCCGCGGAGCCCCCCGCGCCCGGAGCCACGCCGTCGTCTCCTCCGCCGGCATCGCCGCCGACACCAACCACCCCTGCACCGCGTCACACCGCAGGTCCCGCAACCGCTCCCACGTCTCGTCGTCCTCGACACCCTCGGCGACGACCAGCAGCCCCAGCGAGTGCGCGAGATCGATCGTGCACCGCACGATCTCCGCATCCTCCGTGTCGACAGCCAACCGCGCCACGAACGACCGGTCGATCTTCAGCTCACTCACCGGCAGCCGCCGCAGATGCACCAACGACGAGTACCCGGTCCCGAAGTCGTCCAGCGACATCTTCACCCCGTGCCCGGCCAGCGCCGCCAACGTGTCCGCCGCCCGCTGCGGATCCTCGAGCAGCACATGCTCGGTGATCTCCAGCTGCAACGCCCCCGCCGGCACCCCGTGCCGGGCCAGCCGCGCGGCGACGGACCCGGCGAACCCGGGGGTGTGGACGTCACGCGGCGAGACGTTCACCGCGACCGGCACCAGCAGCCCCTGCCCCCGCCACGCGGCCACCTGTTCGAGCGCGGTCTCCAGGACGTACTCGGTCAGGTGCGGCATCAGCCCGGAGGACTCGGCGATGGCGATGAACTCGTCCGGCGGCACCCTCCCGCGCTCGGGGTGCACCCACCGCACCAGCGCCTCCAGCCCGGCGACCTCGCCGTCGAAGCGGACCTTGGGCTGGTAGTGCAGCTGCACCTCGTGCGCGTCGAGCGCGCGCCGCAGATCGCCCAGCAGGCCGAGCCGGTCGGGGGTGTTGGAGTCCCGCTTGGACTCGTACACCTCGACGCCCGTGCGGTCACGTTTCGCCTGGTACATCGCCACGTCGGCGCGGCGCAGCAGCCCTTCGGCGTCGGTGGAGTGGTCGGGGAAGACCGCGAGCCCGGCGCTGGCCTCCAGGACGAGGGTGAGTCCGTCGAGGTCGAGCGGGGAGCTGAGGGCGACGACGAGGTTGCGGGCGACGCGCGAGGCGGACGTCGTGGAGTCCGCGACCGGCAGTAACACGGCGAACTCGTCGCCGCCGAGCCGTGCGGCCTCGGCGCCGCGGGGCAGCGCGAGGCGCAGCCGCTCGGCGATCTGGAGGAGCAGCCGGTCGCCCGCGAGATGGCCGAGGGTGTCGTTGACGGAACGGAACCGGTCGAGGTCGATCAGCATGAGCGCGGAGCGCGCCCCGATGCGTTCGGCGTCGTCGAGCGCGCTCCAGGTGCGCTCCAGGAGCCACTGGCGGTTGGGCAGTCCGGTCAGCGGGTCGCGCAGTTGTTCCTCGGCGCGGACGCGGGCGATCCACAGGGTGGAGTCGAGCGCGATGAGAGGGATGGCGAACAGCGGCAGCAGCAGCGGCCGGGCCTCGGCGACGACGCAGATCAGCGGGGTGATGCCGAGCAGGGCGACGGCGAGCAGCCCCTGTCTGACCAGCGCGGTGCGGGCGACGGTGGGCAGGTGCCCGCCGCGCGGCCCGTGCAGGAACCACAGCAGGGCGCGGGTGACGACGAGGTAGGAGCAGGCGACCAGGGCGACCTGGGGCGCGGTGGCGAGCGTCCAGGTGCCGGGGTTCCAGGGATGTTCGACGGAGGGGACGCGGCCGCAGGCGGCCAGCAGCAGGGCGCCGGTGCCGATGCCGAGGATGTCCACCGCGCCGTGCAGGACGCCCTGCCGCCAGCGGCCCGGCCGGGCGATGCCGACCAGGACGACGGTGGTGAGGCTGATCATGCCGGCGGCGACCCAGCCGTAGAGCAGCAGGACGGCGAGGGTGAGGGCGGCGCCGGAACCGGTGCCGCCGGACCAGCGGGAGCGGCCGAGCGCCACGAGATGGCCCACGATGACACCGGTCAGCAGCGCGAGCGACCAGCCGACGGTGCCGGACGGGAAGAGGGCGTGATGCCCGTCGAACGCCCGGTAGAACCCGGCACCGAGCACGATGGCGGCGACCCCGACAACGGCCCCCGGCAACGACGGCCACGAGGGCCCTCGCTCCCCCCGCTCCAACGGATGCGCGCCACCCGGCCCGGCCGCCCCGCCGGTCCCGGACGCGCCCTGCCCCCACCGCGCCATCCGGCCCAGTCCGGACCCGCCCTGCCCCGGCACGGCCCCGCCCCCGGAAGCACCCCAGGCACCGGGACCCCCGGCCCCGCCCGCGACACCCCGCGCACGCGCGATCCCCTGAGCACCGGCGACACCCGGAGCACCCGGAGTGCCGGACACCGCACGCGCGTCCGGGGCACTCGATGCGCCCCCGGCACCCGGCCGACCCGCCGCCCCCGAGGCGTCCGCGGCGCGCGGCATGCCCGCGGCGCCCGGCCTGCTCGGGAGACCCGGAGCCCTTCCGGCGCCCGGCGCACCGGCGGCACCCGGCCCGCTCGAGAAACCCGCCGCGCCCGCGACGCCCGGTGCGCCCGTCCGACCCGCAGCACCCGGCGCGCCCGCCCCGCCCAGGGCGCCCGCAGCGGCGTCCTCGGCGGTGTCCGGGGCGCTGACGGCGCCCGGGTCCCGTATCGCCCCGGCGTCGCGCGAGCGCGACGCCGTCCGGGTGGCTCGGCGCCAGGCGCCGGAGATCCGGCGGACGCGCGGCCGCGCGTCCGGGGCGGCGCTCTCGCTCGGTTCCATTCCCGTCCCTCTCACAGCCGGCGGTGCCCACGCGTTCGCGGCCCGGTGCCGGCGACGACTGCCGGCGGCACCACGTCCAAAAACCCACCACGCAGCGGGGCACGGCAGGCGTACCTCTCAACAGTAGGCCGCGTAAGGCTTCCACGGGCAGCGGTCGGCCACGGTTGCCCGAATGCGACCCGGCCACCCGTATGCATCTGGTATGCGCCGAACGGGTGGCCTTCAACCGCTACTCCTCGGTCGGAAGCGCGACTTCGGCCGCGGCTTCCGGTCCGCGCTCCAGCAGGACGGCGAATCCGTCCTCGTTCAGCACCGGCACCTTCAGCTGCATCGCCTTGTCGTACTTCGATCCGGGGCTGTCGCCGACGACGACGAACGACGTCTTCTTGGAGACCGACCCCGTGACCTTGGCGCCTCTGCTCTGCAGGGCCTCCTTCGCCCCGTCCCGCGTGTGGTGTTCGAGCGTGCCGGTGACGACGACGGTGAGCCCCTCCAGCGGGCGCGGCCCCTCGTCCTCGCCGGTGTGCTCCTCCTCCATGCGGACCCCGGCCGCCTTCCACTTGCGCAGGATCTCGCGGTGCCAGTCCTCGGCGAACCACTGCGTGAGGGAGGCGGCGATGATCGGGCCGACGCCCTCCGTGGCCGCCAGTTCCTCCTCACTGGCCGCCTCGATGCGGTCCACCGAGCGGAACTCACGGGCCAGCGCCTCGGCGGCGACGGGGCCGACATGGCGGATGGACAGCCCCGTGAGCACGCGCGCCAGCGGGCGTTCCTTCGCGGCGGCGATGTTCTCCAGCATGGCGACGGCGTTCTTGCGCGGCTCGCCCTGCTGGTTGGCGAAGACCGTGGCGATCTTCTCCTCGCCGGTCTTCGGGTCCCGCTTGGGCAGTCCGCTGTCCTGGTCGAGGACGTACGCCTTGATGGGAAGCAGCTGCTCCATGGTGAGGTCGAACAGATCGCCCTCGTCGGTGAGCGGCGGCTCGGCGGGCTCCAGCGGTCTGGTCAGGGCCGCGGCGGCGACGTACCCGAAGTGCTCGATGTCCAGCGACTTGCGGCCCGCGAGGTAGAACAGCCGTTCGCGCAACTGGGCGGGGCAGGCCCGGGAGTTGGGGCAGCGCAGGTCGACGTCGCCCTCCTTCATGGGCCGCAGCGGCGTCCCGCACTCGGGGCAGTCGGCGGGCATCACGAACTCCCGCTCGCTGCCGTCCCGCAGGTCGGCGACGGGGCCGAGGATCTCGGGGATGACGTCACCGGCCTTGCGCAGCACCACCGTGTCGCCGATGAGGACGCCCTTGGCCCTGACCACGTCCTGGTTGTGCAGCGTGGCGAACTCGACCTCGCTCCCGGCCACCGTCACCGGTTCGACCTGGGCGTACGGCGTCACCCGTCCCGTACGGCCCACGCCGACGCGGATGTTGACGAGCTTGGTGTTGACCTCCTCCGGCGCATACTTGTACGCGATGGCCCAGCGCGGGGCGCGGGAGGTGGAGCCGAGGCGGCCCTGGAGGGGAATCTCGTCGAGCTTGACGACGGCCCCGTCGATCTCGTGCGCCACGGAGTGGCGGTTCTCGCCGTAGTACGCGATGAACTCCCGTACGCCCGCGAGGTCGTCGACCACCCGGTTGTGCGGCGAGGTGGGCAGGCCCCAGGTCTTCAGCAGCTCGTACGCCTGGGAGAGGCGTGTCATGCCGTCGAAGCCCTGAAGGGCGCCGATGCCGTGCACCACCATGTGCAGGGGGCGGGTGGCGGTGACCCGGGGGTCCTTCTGGCGCAGCGAACCGGCCGCCGCGTTGCGCGGGTTGGCGAAGGGCTTGTCGCCGGCCTCGACGAGGCGGGCGTTGAGCTCCTGGAACTTCTCCATCGGGAAGTAGACCTCGCCGCGGATCTCCACGACGTCCGGCACCTCCTCGCCGTGCAGCCGGTCGGGGATCTCGGCGATCGTGCGCACGTTCGGGGTGATGTCCTCGCCGGTGCGGCCGTCCCCGCGGGTGGCGGCGCGGGTGAGGCGGCCGTGCTCGTAGGTGAGGTTGACGGCGAGGCCGTCGACCTTGAGCTCGCACAGGAAGTGGTACTCCTGGCTGCCGAGTTCCTTGGCGATGCGTTCGGTCCAGGCGGCGAGGTCCTCGTCGTTGAACGTGTTGTCCAGCGACAGCATGCGCTCGCGGTGGCGGACGGAGGTGAACTCCGTCTCGTACGCGCCCGCGACCTTCTGCGTGGGCGAGTCGGGCGTGCGCAGCTCGGGGTAGCGCTCCTCCAGCTCCTGCAGCTCGCGCAGCAGCCGGTCGAACTCCGCGTCGCTGACGACCGGAGCGTCCTTCACGTAGTACCGGAAGCGGTGCTCCTCGATCTGCTCGGCGAGCCGGACGTGCTGCTCCCGTGCCTGCGCGGGCACCGCCGTGGTCTGGGCTTGCTTGTCGCCGGCCACCGTGTTGTCCTCCCGTTACTCTGGGTCGTCCGCGAGGGACCTCGCCGCCCGGGCGCAGTGGGCCAGCGCCCGGCGCGCGTACTCGGGGGACGCGCCCGCGAGTCCGCACGCCGGAGTGACCGTGACCGTCTCCGCGAGAAGCCCCGGAGACAGCCCCAGCCTGCGCCACAGCGTCCTGACACCCATGACGCTACCGGCAGGGTCCGACAACGGGGCGTCCGTGCCGGGCACGACACCGGCGAAGAGCCGGGTCCCCGCCTCCACGGCTTCCCCGAGCATGTCGTCGTCACGCTCGGTGAGCAGCGAGAAGTCGAAGGAGACGGCCGCCGCACCGGCCCGGCGCAGCAGTGCGAAGGGCACGTCGGGGGCGCAGGAGTGGACGACGACGGGTCCGGCCTCGTGGACGCCGACGACGTCGCGCAGGGTCGCCTCGACGACCTGGCGGTCCGGGGCGCGGTGGGTGCGGTAGCCGCTGGCGGTGCGGACCTGGCCGCGCAGGACGGCGGTGAGGGACGGCTCGTCGAGCTGGAGCACGAGGCGCGCGCCCGGCACCCGGCGGCGCAGCTCCGCGAGGTGCGCCCGCAGCCCCTCGGCGAGCGAGCCGGCCAGGTCGCGGCAGGCACCGGCGTCGGAGAGGGCGGCCTCGCCGTTGCGCAGCTCCAGGGCGGCGGCGAGCGTCCAGGGGCCCACGGCCTGCACCTTGAGGGGGCCCTCGTAGCCCTGGGTGAACTCCTCCAGGGCGTCGAGGTCCTCGCCCAGCCAGGAGCGGGCCCGTCCGGTGTCCCGCCCGGGGCGGTCCCCGATCCGCCAGCCGCTGGGCTCCACGCGCGCGTAGAGCTCGACGAGCATCCCGGCGGTGCGGCCGATCATGTCCGCGCCGGGGCCGCGGGCCGGCAGTTCGGGGAGGAAGGGGAAATCCTCGAAGGACCCGGTGGCGGTCTTCGCGGCCTCCCGCGCGTCCCCGCCCGGCAGGGAGCCGACGCCGGTGGCGGGGCCGAACCTGAACTGGCTGTTCTCACTCACGCGGGAAGCCTAGAGCGTGGCGCGGGCGCCCTGTCGACCGCCCGGGTGGCGGACCCTCACCCGCCAGAGGGGCGGGGTCGGCTCAGGACTCCAGGAACTTGTCCGCCAGGCCCCGTTCCAGGTAGTCGTCCGGCAGGTCCTGGACGACGTACTCGGCCTCGGCGCGCTCCGTGTGCAGCCGCCAGTAGGCGTCGGCGATCGTCTCCGGCCGCGAGTCGTGGCCGCCCTGGCCGATGAAGGCGGCGATCGCCACGTGGGCGGCGTAGACGCCGGTGCCGACGAGCGCGGCGTGCAGATTGAGGATCCAGTTGCGCATCCCGCCGGTGGCGATCTGCACGTTGGCCACGTGCGGGGCGACGATCGGCCCGGAGCCCGCGCCGCTGGTGACCAGGATCGTCCCCGTGCCGCGCGCCCTCATGCCGGGCAGCACGTGCCGCACCGCGGCGACGCCGCCGAGCAGATAGAGGTCGAGCTGGGCCAGGACCGAGTCGACGGTGACCTCGGTGGCTTCGACGAGCGGCGCCCGGCGCAGGTCGGCCGGGCTCGGCGCGGGCGAGTACTCGAGGACGTCGATCGGCCCGAGCCGCTCCTCGGCGGCGGTCAGCGCCGCGTGCAGGGCGGGGCGGTCGGTGACGTCGGCGGGGAACACCTCGGCCCGGACGCCCGCGCCGGCCAGGTCGCCGGCCACCTCCTCCAGGGTCGTGCGGTTGCGGGCGACCAGTGCCACGTCGAATCCCTCGGCGCCGAACCGCCGGCCGATCGCCCGGCCCAGCTGCGGGCCCGCGCCGACGATCACGATCGTGCTCAACTCGCCACCTCGTTGACTCATTACTCTCATGGGGACACGGGCCGGCACGCCTTGACGCCGGCACCTCGACACCATAGGAACGCCCCGGTCCCGAGGGCTCGGACTCGCACGACAGTCCGAACCGGAGATCCGCGACAGCACAGACGCGCGGCACCGGAGACGCGCGGCACCGGAGACGCACGGCACCGCGGACACGCGGCAACGAGGAGACGATGAACGGCACGTTCTCGGTGGACCTGAGCGGCGCCCACGCCTTCGGCGACTTCGCCCGCCTGTGGCGGTCCCGGATGGGCGAGGCGTTCCCGCTGGCACCCTTCAGCCGGGCGACCGTCGCCGGTTTCGGGGCGCGGTCCCGCGGGTTCCGGCTGCGGGACGCGATGTTCAACCGCTTCGAGAACGCGGCGGCCCTGCGGACGGTGGGCCCGGGGGTGGGCTCCGACGACCACGTACGGCTGTGGATCGTCCACCGGGGTGCCTGGCGGCTCGGGGAGCCGGGAGGGGCCGAGCACACGGCGCCGGCCGGCCGGGTGCTGGTGCAGACGGGGCGGCTGTCGCACTTCGCGGCGGCGCCGCGCACCGCCGTCCGGATGCTCGTGCTGCCCGCCGCGGAGATCCGGCACGGGCGGGGCCGTACGGCCTCCGGTCCCGGCGGCACCGCCGAGGTGCGGCTGCTGACCGCGCACGCCGCCGCGGTGGGCCGGATGCTGGACCGCCTCGGCCCCGCCGGGCTCGACGCCGCCCGCGCCACCCTCGCCGAGCTGGCCCGTGCCGTGGTCCTGGGCGGCATCGACGACGTGGAGCCCCGGCTGTCGCCGGCGCTGGCCCAGGCCGCGCGGGAGCTGGCCGACCGGCGGCTCACCGACCCCGCCCTCTCCCCCTCGGCCGTCGCCCGGGAACTGAACGTCTCCGTGCGCACCCTGCAACGGGCCTTCGCGCGCGAGGGGCAGCCGCTGAGCGCCTACATCAGGGACCGCCGTCTGGAGGAGGCGCGCCGCGCGCTCCTGGCCGCCCCGCACCGGCGCATGACCGTCGCGGACATCGCCGCCCGCTGGCAGTTCGCCGACAGCGGTCACTTCGCCCGCGTCTTCCGCGGCCGGTACGGGCGGACGCCCACGGACTACGCGGCGTGGGCCGCGGCCGAGAGAGCCGAGGAGGCCGAGGGGGCCGAGGGGGCCGAGGGGGCCGAGGGGGCCGAGGGGGCCGAGGGGATCGACGGGCCCGGCGAAGTCACCGTCCCGGGCGTACCGTCAGGTCGTTGACCTCGGCGTCGCGGGGCAGGTCGAGTGCCATCAGGATGGTGGTGGCGACGGACTCGGGGTCGATCCAGCGCTCCGGGTCGTAGCTCCTGCCCTCCTGCTGGTGCACCTTGACCTGCATGGGGCTGGCGGTGCGACCCGGGTAGACGGAGGTGACGCGGACGCCGGCCGCGTGCTCCTCCTCGCGGAGCGCGTCCGCGAGGGCCTTCAGTGCGTGCTTGGAGGCGGCGTACCCGGACCAGCCGGCGTGCGCGTTCAGGCCGGAGCCGGAGTTGACGAAGACGACGTGGCCGCGGGTGGTGCGCAGCTGCGGCAGGAAGTGGCGGGTCAGCTCGGCGGGGGCCAGCAGGTTGACGTCGAGCTGGTGGCGCCAGGCCTTGGGGGTGAGTTCGCCGACCGTGCCGAGTTCGATGACGCCGGCGATGTGCAGGAGGGAGTCGACGCGGTCGGGGAGCGACTGGTGGGAGAAGGCCCAGGAGAGCCGGGCGGGATCGGCGAGGTCGCCGACGAGGGTGTGGGCGCCGGGGAACTCGGCGGCGAGGTCCGTGGCGCGGGCGGCGTCCCGTGCGTGCAGGACGAGGTCGTCGCCGCGGGTGTGGAGCCGCCGGGCGACGGCGGCGCCGATGCCGGAGCCGGCGCCGGTGATCACATGTGTAGCCATGCGGTCATGCTCGCATTTTTCCTCGCCCCCGCCGCCCCTGCCCTCCCCCAAGCTCTCAACTTCGTTCGAGCAGGGGGACCCCATCGTCCCCGGGGGGTCCGGGGGCGCAGCCCCCGTCAGGCCCCTCGTTGGCGTGTGCGCATGGCCTTGGCCGCGCGGAGGCGTTGGGGGGTGAACGCGTTGGTTGCTCCGGCTCCCTTCCCGGGCGTGCGGTTCCATTTCTCGATCGTGTCCGCCAGCTTCCGCAGCGCCGCGTCGCCGGGGCGCACGTCGATCTGGAAGTGGCCCTCCTTCGGCACGTCCGGGTCGTCGCCGCCCCACCGCACCACTGCCTCGCACTCGGCGAGGATGTCCCGTACGACGGCGATCTCGTGGGGGAAGAGCCCGCCCCGCGCACCGGCCGGGTAGAGGTCGGGGCAGAGCGCGACGGCCGTCCCGGACAGGTAGTTCGACTCCTGGTCGGCGCGCACGGACCGGTCCGTCGTGTGGCCGTGCACGTCCCCCGCCTTCAGGGTGCGGATCTCGTAGTGGAAGCGGCGCGTGACGTGCAGCAGGACGGTGGCCACGTCCCCCGCCAGCAGCGCCACGGACGCGTTCGAGCCCTCGACGCGGTGGACCCCGATGCCGTCGGAGCCGCCGGCGCCGTCCTTGACGGCCCATCCGTTCGCCGAGCGGCCGCCGGACCAGTGGCCGCCCGTGGCGCCGGCCGCGGCCCGGGGGGACGCGGTGGCGGCCGGGGCGAAGCCGAGGGAGAGGGCGGAGGTCGCCCCGACGAGGCCCACGGCCGTGAGGAAGCCGCGGCGGCCCAGTTTCTCGCTGTGATCGTTCACTGTGCCTCAGTGTTCCTTTCCCGGCCTCCGGCCGGATTCCGGTGCCCCGCGAACCGGGCCCGCACGGCCGCCCCCAGGCAGCAGACGCAGGCCACGAGGTAGGCGAGGACGCCGGGATTCACGTAGGGCGGGACGAGGTCGAAGTGCGCGTTGCACTCGCGGTGCAGCGGGACGAGCGAGGTGTGGCCGTAGGCCGGGTCCAGTGGCTGGTGGTGTTGCAGGGTGCAGGTCTCCTCGATGTCCGTCGCGAACATGTGCGAGGCGCCCCACAGGTACAGCGCCAGCGCGCAGAGCAGGAACCCCGCGGCCGCGGCCGCCCACCGGACCGTGGGGCCGCCCGGCAGCAGCCGGACGACGGCACCGGTCAGCAGGGCGCCGAGGGCGAGCCACAGGCACACGACGAAGAAGGTCAGCACGTTTCCACCACTGTTTCCGGCCGGCGGCCGCGGGGCCCCGTTCCCGGCCGCCGCTCAGCCTTCCTGGTCGGCCAGTTTCTGCAGGGTCTCCGCATAGCCCTGGAGGTACGGATCGAGTTTTCCGTCCGTGAGGTATCCGGGCAGCAGTGTGTTCCATCCCGAGACCTGCCGGATCGCCTGGGTGCGCATGGCGTCCAGGACGTCGTCGTCCCCGACGTCGACGAGCATGGTCCGCGCGGTGTCCTCCGCGTGCGCGACGCTGCTGCCGTGCCGCTGGGCGAAGTAGTCGGTGAACCGGCGCAGATGGCCGTTGCCACCGATGAGCGACCGCACCTCCTCGTCGATGCGGGCCCCGTTCTTCACGGCCGTTCCGACGAGGTAGCCGTCGACGTCCTCCACCATGTCCCCGAAGGAGAACGACGAGGTGACGTTGAGTTTGGCGAGCCGGTCCATGCAGAAGGCGTAACCGGAGGCGTAGGAATCGGCGTTGTTGCGCCAGTCCCCGTAGAAGGTGGTGAGATCGCCGCCCCAGCCGCCGAAGTCCCCCCGGTTGGCGCCGGTTCCGGAGCCGCTGCCCTTGAGGTAGAAGGCGTTGGCGGTGGCGCCGAAGTGGTCGGCGTGGACGGTCACGCCGTACGACGGGTCGGTGAAACTCGTGACCCGCTCGGGCCCGTTGTCGTCGGCGTAGGCGATCCAGTCGCGGTCGACGTCGCCGATCAGGGTCTTCCAGCCGCTGTAGAGGTCGACGTAGCGGGGATAGCGCAGGTATTCCATGACGCGCAGGCTCGGATTGCCCTTGTTGTACCGCACGGCGGTGCTGTACAGGTCGGCGATGTACTGCACGTATCCGGCGACCGGGGATTCGGTGGAGCCGACGCCGTCGCGCCCCACCCCGCGGTCGGCGCCCGGCCGCTGGACGTCGCGGTCCAGGTCGAAGGAGTCGGTCTGGCTCGCGCTGAACCGGAATTCCTTGATCTGGGTGAAGGACCAGTTCTCCGGCATCGGGAAGCCGAGGTTCCCGGAGAATCCCCAGGACATTCCGGAGACGAACGAGTAGCGCGCGTACGCCTCCGCGCTCACCCGTGAGCAGACGTTCCGGGAGCCGTACACGCCGGCGACATAGCGTTTCCCACGGCTGGCCAGGCCCGACTGGACGCCGTTGAAGTACGGGACGATGTTGCTGGTGATCTCGGGGTCCGTGGCGTCGTAGTCGACGGCGAAGTAGATCACGGTGCCGGTGTTGAAGCCGTATCCGACGGCGCGGTCGTGCGCCTTCTGCGCGTGCGTGTAGCCCTGCGAGAAGGTGAAGTCGGCCAGCGAGCGGGCGCCGTACTGGGAGATGGGGAAGACCCGCATGCCGCCGTCGAAGATGGCGTCCAGTTCCCCGGGCTGGATCTCCTTGTCGAGCGTGCTGTCCGGATCCTCGTCCAGATAGCGGCCGACGACCGTGTAGCCGCCCGAGACCAGGGCCCTGGCCCGGTCGACGCTGATGTGGAAGCGGGTGTCGCAGGCGCCGGCGGGCCGGTCGGGGTCGCCCATCGAGACCAGCAGCTGGGCCCATGTCTCGTAGTCGCCGCGGCCGTTGACGGTGAGCGCGGAGAACTTCTGGAAGGCGCGCACGTACTCGGTCAGGGCCGGGTCGAACGTGGTCTTGAACACGGTGGACGTGGAGCCGACGCTGCCGTTGAAGACACAGGCGGCGCTGAAGAGTTTGACGAAGATGCCGGTGTCGTCCTCGGACACCTCGTGGCTGCGCAGCCCGGCCTGGGTCGAGGGGCCGAAGTTCCCGGTCGCCTGGTCCTCGGGGACGCCGAACTCGTACTGCAGCGCCTTCATCAGGGCGGTCTGGACGTCCCGGGTGTAATGGCCGTCGCAGGGGATGAGGAAGAAGGTGGACTTGTTCAGATAGCTGCTGTTGAGCCACTGCTGGATCGTGCGCACCTCCTCGGTGCCGCCCGACAGCAGCGAGTAGGCGTCCATGGTCAGCAGCGCCTTGAAGATCTTCGGCTGCACCCTTCCGTCGGAGGGGACGGGGAAGCCGGCGTTGCGTTTGAGCTGGGTGACGGAGGCCGTGGTGGCGTCGTCGTACGTCCCGTCCTCGTTGCCGCCCCAGTAGCCCTTGCAGAACAGGGCGCTCTGCACGATGCGGACGATGTTCCGGTTCGACGTCGACGGGCCGATGTCCCCGAGGGCCGACAGTCTGGACAGGGTGGTGGGGCCGAAGCTGTCGGAGAGGGCGGTGATGCCCAGTTCGACCTGGAGGCCCCGGGTGAGCGAGAACATGGTCGCCCATCCGGTGGCGCCGTCCTCCGGGCATTTCTTGTAGCCGCTGACACTGCCGTAGGTGGCGTTCACCCATTTCTGGGCGGCGAGGACCTTCTCGTCCATCTCGGTGCTCCTTCTCAGCCGCAGGGGAACACGTAGTCGGACGCGTAGTCGATGTAGAGGCTGCCGGAGCTGTTGCCCATCCTGGCGGTGACCGGCGCGCAGGCGAAGCTCGAGACGTAGACGGGGCCCGCGTACTGGCTGAAGCTGCCGGTGTCGGTGTCGCAGCTCGTGCCGCCCGCCTTGCAGACGCGCAGGTACATGTACTGCGACTTGCCCACGTTGTTGTCGAGGATGGCGCACCCCTTGCCGCCGTTCTCGTAGGCGAAGAGGGTGCCCAGGCGCAGGTTCGGGTCGGTGCCGAGGGGCAGCGGGACGGCCTTGGACAGCGCGTAGCCGGAGCCGCACACCGTGGCCGCCGCGACGGCCTGCGGATCGCTCTTGGCGATGGCCCGGGTGGTGGCGTCGGCCTTGGCGGAGACCGTCGGGGCGGGGTCCTGTGCGGCCACCGCCTGCGGTGCGGTGACGGCGACCGTGGCCAGGGCCGCGGCGACCGCCGCCGTACGGAGGGCTGCCGTGAACGTCAGCATGGGGTGGGGGGTCCTCTCGTCGAACGTCGAATATCGAACGTTTGTTCGTGATCGAGCCGGCGGAGTCACTGTAGACATGACGTGAACGCTTCAGAAAGAGGACGATCATCGACGGCACCGGTGCGCACGTCCGAAAAACGCCCCCCGTCGAAGCGGCCCGCCCACCCGGACCGCCCCGGCAGAGGGCGAAAACGCTTGCGACGACTGAGTGAAGGCTGTGTACCGGCTATGCGGAGGCGGCGGGTCCGCCCTCCGACGATTGGCTGATCACCGCGCCCCGCTCCGACGGCTCACTCGACGCCCAGGCTCTCCTCCAGATACGCCAGCGCCCCCACCGGCTCCTCCGCGAAGAAGACCAGGTCGGCCAGGGGGCGGGGGAGGAAGCCTTCGGCTTCCATGCGGTGGAACTGCTGCTTCAGGCCGTCGTAGAAGCCGGCCGTGTTGAGGAGGACCACCGGCTTGTCGGTGTGGCCGTGCTTCTTCAGTTCGAGGATCTCGGTCGCCTCGTCGAGCGTGCCCGTGCCGCCGACCATGATGACGACGGCGTCGCCCTTCTCCAGCAGCAACCGCTTGCGTTCGGCGAGGTCCCGGGCGACCACCATGTCGTCGACGCCGGGGCGCACCTTGTGCGAGAGGAAGTCGACGGAGACCCCGCACAGCCGTCCGCCCGCCTCCTGGACGCCGTCGGCGACCACCTTCATCAGACCGGCGTCCGAGCCGCCCCAGACCAGGGTGTGACCGCCCTTGCCGAGCAGTTCCGCGAACTCGCGGGCGGGACGGGTGTAGCGGTCGTCGAGGTCGGCGGCGGAGAGGAAGACGCAGATTCGCATGGCGACCACGGTACGCGGGAAAATCCCGCCCCCGGGCGGGAAGAACGGGGCCCGGGCGCGTGCTGAACCGGCATGAGCCAAGGACACATCATCACCGTCGAACAGAGTGACGAGCGTGTGCGCGTGGTGCACGGCGGCCAGGTGCTGGCCGAGAGCGACCGTCCGCTCGTGCTGCGCGAGACCGGCTGTCCCCCGCGCTACTACCTGCCCCCCGAGGACGTACGGCTCGACCTGCTGACGCCGTCGGAGACCCACACGGTCTGCCCCTTCAAGGGGACGGCCTCCTACTGGTCGCTGCCGGACGCCGCCGACCTGGTCTGGGCGTACCCGGACCCGAAGCCGGACGTGGCCGCGATCAAGGACCACCTGTGCTTCTACGAGGTGGAGGTGGCCGGCACGGCGGGCTCCTGAGTTCTGGCCGTGTCGCGGGCGGGAGCGCCGCGCCCGTGGCAGTCTCCTGAGACATGGCAGCCATGGACAAGAAGGTCACCTCCAGCGACGGCACCCGACTCGCGTACACGCGCACCGGGCGGGGCCCGGCGGTCGTCCTGGTGAGCGGAGCGATGTCGACGGGCGCGACGACGGCGCCGCTGGCCGCGCGGCTGGCGGACCGTTTCGAGGTGGTCGCCTACGACCGCCGGGGCCGCGGCGGCAGCGGGGACACCGCGCCGTACGCGGTCGCCCGCGAGGTGGAGGACCTCGGGGCGCTGATCGGCGCGGTGGGCGGCAGCGCCGCGCTGTACGGCATCTCGTCGGGCGGCGCGCTCGCCCTTCAGGCGGCGGTGAGCGGGCTGCCGGGCGTGACGCGGGTCGCCGTCTACGAGCCGCCGTTCGCGCTGTCGGACGACGGGGCGGACGAGCGCGCGCGGTACACCGCGCGGCTCACCGAGGCGCTGGAGCAGGGCCGGCGCGGGGACGCGGTGGAGCTGTTCCTGGCGCTCACCGGCCTCGCCCCGGAGATGATCGCGAACGCCCGCACCTCCCCCATGTGGCCCGACATGGAGGCGGTCGCGCCGACGCTCGCGTACGACGACGCCGTGATGGGCGACGGCGGCCGGGTCCCCCGCGACCGGCTGGCGCGGATCGGGGTGCCGGTGCTCGCCGTGGCCGGCGGGGCGAGCCCTGCCTGGCTGCGCGAGGCGGCGCGGGCGGTGGCGGACGCGGTCCCCGACGCCGCGTACCGCTGTCTGGAGGGGCAGAACCACATGGTCGACCCGGAGGCCCTCGCTCCCGTGCTGGCGGAGTTCCTCGGGGCCTGAGCCGGGGCGCTCCCGCCGGTGGCGGAAATGCGGGGCGGCCGGGCCGTGTTGCCGTCCAGCGGGGACGCGTTTCCGGCCACCGGGGCCGGGCCCCCGACCGGAGGGACACCGCCGCATGCCCAGCAGCACCGCACCGGACCGCACGGAATCCGCCGCCGATGCCCGCCGCCCGTGGACCGTGGCCGTCCTCGGCCCCGGCGGCGTCGGCGGACTGCTCGCCGCACTGCTGTCCCGGGCCGGGCACCGGGTGATCTGCCTGGCCGGCGAGACGACCGCCAAGACCCTGCGCGAGGACGGGATCCGGGTGCGCAGCGGGCGGTTCGGGGACTTCACCGCCGAGGTGGCGGCCGGTACCGAGCTGCGCGAACCGGTAGACCTGTGCGTGGTGGCCGTCAAGCACACCAGCCTGGAGGCGGCCCTGGAGCGGGTACCGGCGGCCGTACTGGGCCCGGACGCGCTGGTCCTGCCGCTCCTCAACGGCGTCGAGCACCCGGAGGCGCTGCGCCGGCGCTACGGCGCGGAGCGGGTCGCGGCCGGCGTCATCCGCGTCGAGTCGACCCGGGTCGCGCCCGGCGTGATCGAGCACGGCAGCCCGTTCGCCGACATCGACCTCGCGGGCCGCACCGCGCGCCCGCTCACCGAAGTGGCCGCCGTCCTGGAGGCCGCCGGGCTCCGGGCCCGCGTCGCGGAGTCGGAGACCGCGATCCTCTGGGCGAAGCTGGCCTTCCTCGCCCCGTTCGCCCTGCTCACCACGCGGTACGGCACGGGCGCCGGCCCGGTGCGCACGGAGCACCGTCAGGAGCTGCTCGCCCTGATCGACGAGACCACCGCCGTCGGCCGTGCGGAGGGGGCGCCGCTCGACGCGGCCCGCAGCCTGGCGATGTTCGACGCGTGCCCGGCCGACATGAAGTCGTCGATGCAGCGCGACGCGGAGGCGGGCCGCGCGCTGGAGCTGGACGCGATCGGCGGGGCCGTGCTCCGCGCCGCCGGGCGGCACGGGATCGCGGTGCCGACGGCCGCTCGCCTGGTGTCCGAAGTGAGATCGCTGTGACCGACCGAACACGTCCTGCGGGGAGTTGACGCCCCGGCGGCTGTCTAGGATCCCGCTGCGGGCGCGGCGCACGACCGCGGCCGCGCGGGGAGACAGCATGCGGTACACCGACCGGCCCGGGGCCCGGCGCGAGGTGCACATCGCCGCCGATCCGGCACGGGTGTGGGAGATCGTGACGGACGTCGAGGCGATGACGGGGTGGAGCCCGGAACTGGAACGGGTGGAGTGGCAGGACGGTGCCGCCGGCCCGGCGCCGGGCGTCCGTTACGTCGGGCACAACCGCCACCCCGTCGTCGGCGAGTGGCGTACGACGTCGGAATTCACACAGTGCGCTCCGCAACGGACGCTCACCTGGTGCGTCCTGGACACCGAGGGGCTCTACAGCAGCCCCGCGAAGGACACCACGGCCCCCATGGCCACATGGTCCTTCGCCCTCACCCCCACGCCCGGGGGCGGCACGGCGCTGCGCCAGTCGGTCACCCTCGGCCCCGCCCCCTCGGGCCTGAGCGTGTTCATCGACCGCGCCCCCGACCAGGAGGAGGCGATCATCGCCCACCGTCTGGGAGAGCTGGCCACGGGCATGGAGGCCACCCTGGAGGGGATCAAGGGGGCGGCGGAGGCCTGACCGTCGTCGCCCACGTCGCCGTCAACCGGCCGCCCGCACCGGTATGTTGCCGAGGCCCTCGGGTTAGGGTGTGCCGCGGAACGCGACGGCGACGAGGGAGTCCAGCACTGTGAACGAACGGCCGGCAAGCGGCATGCTGATCAACTCCTCCGTGGCGCACCCCGCCCGGGTCTACAACGCGTGGCTGGGGGGCAAGGACAACTACCCCGTCGACCAGGAGGCGGCCGAGCTGGCCGCCGCGGCCAACCCGCGCATCATCCAGGCCGTCCGCGCCAACCGGGCCTTCCTCGGCCGTGCGGTGCGCGAGCTGTCGGCCACCGCGGGAATCCGGCAGTTCCTCGACATCGGCACCGGCATACCCGCGGCGGACAACACCCACGAGGTGGCGCAGCGGGCCGACCCCGGCGCCCGGGTCGTCTACGTGGACAACGACCCGGTCGTCCTGGCCCACGCCGAGGCGCTGCTGGTCAGCGGCCGCGACGGGGCGACGGACTACGTCCAGGCCGATCTGCGCGAGGTGGACCACATCCTGGAACGGGCCGCCGCGACGCTGGACCTCTCGCAGCCGGTCGGCCTCATGCTCATCGCCGTGCTGCAGTACATCCCGGACGCCGACGACCCGTTCGCGCTGACCGCGGCCCTCCTGGACGCCCTGCCTTCCGGCAGTCATCTCGTCGTCTCCCACCCGGCCTCGGACATCGCCGCCGAGGAGGTCGCGGAGTCGATGCGGGTCTACAACGAGCGCGCCGACGAGCACGCGGGCGCCACCCCGCGCACGCACGACCGCGTCACCCGTTTCTTCCAGGGCACCGAGCTCCTGGAGCCCGGGGTCGTCGAACTCCCCCAGTGGCGCCCGGACGCCGGGACCGTCACGGACACGGGCCCGCTCCCGATGTGGTGCGGCGTCGGCCGCAAGCCCTGACCGCACGGGCCGTGCGGCGGAACGGGAGGCGGGGCAACGACTCCCGCCTCTTCGGGCACCTTCCCTGCCCCTGGGCTTCCTGACCGGGTACCGGCGTCGCGTTTAACGTCCGGGAGTGAGCCTTTGGACTTCCCTGGAACCCGCCTCCGCGACCGTGGACCCGGGTGGCAGTACGACGGTACGGCTGCGGCTGCGCAACACCGGTGACGTGGTGGACGAGTACCGCTTCGAGGCGGTCGGTTCCCTCGCGCCCTGGACCGCGGTGGAGCCGCAGACGCTCCGGCTGTACCCGGGTACGACGGGGTCGGTGGAGCTGACGTTCGCTCCGCCGCGCACGCCGGACGCGACGGCGGGCCCCCATCCGTACGGGGTGCGGATCACGCCGACGGAGCACCCGGAGGCGACGACCGTCCCGGAGGGGAACGTCACGGTCACTCCGTTCACGGAGGTACGGGCGGAACTGGTGCCGCCGACGGTCAAGGGCCGCTTCCGGGGGCGTCCGAAGCTGGCCGT
Organism: Streptomyces sp. NBC_00670; assembly: GCF_036226765.1. Classification (NCBI taxonomy): domain Bacteria; kingdom Bacillati; phylum Actinomycetota; class Actinomycetes; order Kitasatosporales; family Streptomycetaceae; genus Streptomyces; species Streptomyces sp. NBC_00670. The sequence continues at coordinate 5,246,270 of NZ_CP109017.1, read as the reverse complement.
GGACAACCTGGGCAACACCAGGCTGACGGCCTCGGTGAGCGGCAGCGACAACGGCGACCAGTTGTCGTACGAGATCCGGCCGAGCAATGTGCAGATCGAGCCGGGCCGTGCGGCGTTCGTGAAGACGGTGCTGAAGCCGCGGCAGATCATCTGGTTCGGCGCCAAGGAGTCCCGGCCGTACGCGCTGAACGTGCAGCGGTCCGGTGTGACGCCGCTGAAGACGGAGGGCACCTACGTCCAGCGGGGGTTCCTGCCGCGCTGGCTGGCCACCTTCCTCGGGCTCTTCCTGGCCCTGGCGATCGCCTTCGTCATGCTGTGGATCTCCTACAAGCCGCAGGTGCGCACCGCGGCCACCGAGAAGGTGGCCGCGGCCGACGTCGGCACCCTGCCGCCCTCCGCCGCGCCCTCCCTCAAGGCACCCGAGAGCCCCGCCGCCCAGCCCTCCTCCCCCGAGGGCCAGTCCTCGGCCGGCGCGGGGGACGGCGGCGGGGGCGGTGGTGGCGGCGGGGGCGCGAAGGACAAGGAGACCAAGGCCCCGGAGACGACCGCGGCGACCGCCGTCAAGCAGCTCGCCGCGCAGGACCCGGGCGGGCGGCACGTCTGCTACCGGGCGTTCGTGGCGGGCGACGGCTGGACGAAGGCGGCGTGCGACGGCCAGCCGGCCGGCACACCGGGCAAGGGGACGATCACGGCCGTCAACATCGCCGTCGCCGGCACGAAGGGCGTCACCAACCGCGCCTTCGTCTACAACCCCGACTCGACCGACGGCTCGGGGAAGTACTTCGATCCGTTCGAGACCGCCGCCGACGGCAGCGACAACTACGTCGGCAGCACCAAGAAGGACGCCCCGCACATGCTGGGCTTCTCCATCAGCGTCGACGGCGGCAAGGGCAACGTCTGCGACACCACCTACATCCACGACGGCGACTGGCTCAATCTGGAGTGCGACCAGCCCGACGCCGGATACCCGTTCACCTACGCCGGAACCCACGACAACAACGAGTGGATCCAGGCGTTCACCATCACCGTGTGACCCGGCGAGGGGAGCGGCCGCCCGCGCACGGCGCGCGGGCGGCCGCCTTCCGTTCTCCGGGAACCGTGGGCCGGGCTCAGCCCACCGCCGCCGTCGCCCGCCGCGTCGAGGCGATCGTGGCGGAGCCGACGACCCGTGTGCCGTCGTACAGGACGATGGCCTGGCCGGGGGCGACGCCGCGGACGGGGGCGGTGAAGGCGACCTCCAGGAGGCCGTCCACCAGCTCGGCCGTCACCTCCGTCTCGCCGCCGTGGGCGCGGAGTTGGGCCGTGTAGGTGCCGGGGCCCGAGGGGGCCGCGCCGCACCAGCGGGGCTTGACGGCGGTGAGGGCGTCGACGTCCAGGGCGGCGGCCGGGCCGACCGTGACCGTGTTCGTCACCGGGGAGATGTCCAGGACGTAGCGCGGCTTGCCGTCGGCGGCCGGGGTGCCCAGGCGCAGGCCCTTGCGCTGGCCGATGGTGAACCCGTAAGCGCCCTCGTGGCTGCCCACCTTGGCGCCGGACTCGTCGACGATGTCGCCCTCCGCCCGGCCCAGGCGGTTCGCGAGGAAGCCCTGGGTGTCGCCGTCGGCGATGAAGCAGATGTCGTGCGAGTCGGGCTTCCTGGCCACGGCCAGGCCCCGGCGCTCGGCCTCCGCGCGGATCTCGTCCTTCGTCGTCACCGTGTCGCCGAGCGGGAACATGGCGTGGGCGAGCTGCCTGTCGTCCAGCACGCCGAGGACGTACGACTGGTCCTTGGCCATGTCGGAGGCGCGGTGCAGTTCGCGGGTGCCGTCCTCGCGCAGGATCACCTGGGCGTAGTGGCCGGTGCAGACCGCGTCGAAGCCGAGCGCGAGCGCCTTGTCGAGCAGCGCGGCGAACTTGATCCTCTCGTTGCAGCGCAGACAGGGGTTGGGGGTGCGGCCGGCCTCGTACTCGGCGACGAAGTCCTCCACCACGTCCTCGCGGAACCGCTCGGCGAGGTCCCAGACGTAGAACGGGATGCCGATGACGTCCGCGGCGCGGCGGGCGTCCCGCGAGTCCTCGATGGTGCAACAGCCCCGCGCGCCCGTACGGAACGACTGCGGGTTCGCGGAGAGCGCGAGGTGGACGCCGGTGACGTCGTGGCCCGCTTCCGCGGCGCGGGCGGCGGCGACGGCGGAGTCGACCCCGCCGGACATGGCGGCGAGGACGCGAAGGGGGCGGGGGCGCTGCGGGGTGTCGTCAGTCATAGCCCCTCCAGGGTACGGGTCGGCGGGAACCGGAACCCCCGGATATCCGTTCTCCCGTACATGGGGGCTGAACAGACGGAGGAGAAGACGGAGCGCCCGCGGACGTCCGAGGACGACGGCGACCGGCGGCTCGGGCGGCGGGCGCTGCTCGTCGGCGGCGCGGCGGCCGCGCTGGGCACGGTCGTACTGGCCCGGGACGAGCTGTCGCACCTGTGGTGGCGGCTGCCGGGCGTGGAGCGGCCGCGCGAGGGCGGCGCGGTCGACTACCGGGGCGCCCAGTGGATAGCCGCCGCCTCCGCCAATCTGCGGCGGGCGGACCGGCCCGACGACTACCCCATCGACCGGGTGATCATCCACGTCACCCAGGGCAGCTACAGCAGCGCGGTCAACGTCTTCCAGGACCCCTCGCACAAGGCGGCGGCGCACTACGTCATACGCAAGGACGGCCATGTCGCGCAGATGATCCGCGAACTGGACGTGGCGTTCCACGCGGGCAACCGGAAGTACAACGAGCGGAGCATCGGCATAGAGCACGAGGGCTTCGTGGAGAAGGCGTCCTCGTTCACGGACGCGATGTACGAGGCGTCGGCGCGGCTGACGGCGGCGATCTGCGCGCGGTACGCGATACCCGTCGACCGCACGCACATCATCGGCCATGTGGAGGTGCCGGGCACGGACCACACCGATCCCGGGCGGTACTGGGACTGGGACCGGTACATGAAGCTGGTGCGCAGGGCGCGTACGGCCGCCGCGGCGTAGGCGACCGGGCTTGACGCGAGTTATGTGAGGCCCGCCGTGCGGGCGCGTTCCACGGCCGGGCCGATCGCCTTGGCGACGGCCGCCACGTCGGCCTCGGTGGACGTGTGGCCGAGGGAGAAGCGCAGGGTGCCGCGGGCGAGGTCGGGGTCGGTGCCGGTGGCGAGGAGGACGTGGCTGGGCTGGGCGACGCCCGCCGTGCAGGCGGAGCCGGTGGAGCACTCGATGCCCTGGGCGTCCAGCAGGAGCAGCAGGGAGTCGCCCTCGCAGCCGGGGAAGGTGAAGTGCGCGTTGGCGGGCAGCCGGCCCCCCGGAGCGGGGTCGCCGCCGAGAAGCGCGTCGGGGACGGCCGTCCGGACGGCGTCGACGAGCTGGTCGCGCAGGGCGCCGATCTCCCGGGCGAACTCCTCGCGCCGCTCGGCGGCGAGCCGGCCCGCGACGGCGAAGGAGGCGATCGCGGGTACGTCGAGCGTGCCGGAGCGCACGTGCCGCTCCTGGCCGCCGCCGTGCAGCACGGGGACGGGGTCCTGGTCACGGCCGAGGACCAGCGCGCCGATGCCGTACGGGCCGCCGATCTTGTGACCGGAGACGGTCATCGCGGCGAGGCCGGAGGCGGCGAAGTCCACCGGGACCTGGCCGAAGGCCTGGACGGCGTCGGCGTGCAGCGGCACGTCGAACTCCCGCGCCACCTCGGCCAGTTCGGTGACCGGGAAGAGGGTGCCGATCTCGTTGTTGGCCCACATGACCGTGGCGAGCGCCACGTCCTGGGGGTTGCGGGCGAGGGCCTCGCGCAGCGCCTCGGGGTGGACCCTGCCGTAGGTGTCGACGGGGAGGTACTCGACGGTGGCGCCCTCGCGTTCGCCGAGCCAGTGGACGGCGTCCAGGACGGCGTGGTGCTCGACGGGGCTGGCGAGGACGCGGGTGCGGCGGGGGTCGGCGGCGCGGCGGGACCAGTACAGGCCCTTGACGGCGAGGTTGTCGGCCTCGGTGCCGCCGGAGGTGAACACGACCTCGCTGGGGCGGGCGCCGAGCGCCTCGGCGAGGGATTCGCGGGACTCCTCGACCGTGCGGCGGGCCCTGCGGCCGGATGCGTGGAGGGAGGACGCGTTGCCGGTGATCCCGAGCTGGGCGGTCAGCGCCGCCGCGGCCTCGGGGAGCATGGGCGTGGTGGCGGCGTGGTCGAGGTATGCCATGGTGAGGCGAATTCTACGGGGGCGCCGCGCTCGCTTTGGCGGGCGGTGGGTGGGGGTTGGCGACGAGTGCCCCGGTCAGAAGCTCCAGGAGACCGTGTTGTCGGCCTGCATCAAGGTGACCAGGACGATCAGGTCGGCCACACCCAGGGTGAGGCCGAGGATCGCTCGGCCCGGGCGCTTGGTGCCTCGCCAGAGCGCGACCGACGCCAGGACGATGGCGATGGGGCCCAGGAAGAGGTTGAGGACCAGCAGGCCGAGCAGGCCGAGGACGAAGGACGCCACGGCCATGCCGTCGGTGTCCCGCTTGCCGGTGCGCCGGGTCGGTGTGGCGGTGAGTTCCATGGTGCGGTCAGCTCCAGACGGTTGGAGGTGGACGGCGGACGTCAGTGCGCCGAGGTGTGGCGCCGGCGCCCGTACCGCTCGCGGACGGCGAAGACCGTGAGCCAGAGCGCGATGACGCCCGCGGCGACGAGGGTGACGGGGAGCGGGGCGTGGGCGACGGTGCCGAGCACGGTGCCCAGCAGCAGGAGTGCGGCGACGAGGAGCAGCATGGGACGGGACCCCCTTCGGTGAACCGTTGCGGATTACAGTTGTTCACTGACTTCCCAGTCTAGGGCGACTCATGACTTTCCAAGTACGGAGAACAGTTGTTAACTGCATGGCATGAGTCACACTTTCGGTGTCCGCCAGGCCCAGAAGCAGAGGACCCGCCGGGCGCTCCTGGACGCCGCGCTCGGGCTGCTGGAGGAGCAGAGCCTGAGCAGCCTGGGGCTGCGGGAGGTCACGCGGGCGGTGGGGGTCGCACCGACCGCCTTCTACCGGCACTTCCGTTCGACGGCCGACCTCGGCGTCGCGCTCGTCGAGGAGGCGCTCGGCTCGCTGCACCCGATGATCGGCGCGACGGTGTCCGTCCCCGGCGACAGCGAGGAACGCATCGCCCGCGCCGTCGAGTTGATCTCCCGGCACGTGGAGGCGCACCCCGCGCACGTGCGGTTCGTCGCCCGTGAGCGGCACGGCGGGGTGGCGCCGGTGCGGGAGGCGATACGCCGGGAACTGGCCCGGTTCGCCGAGGAGGTGCGCGGCGAGCTCGCCGGGCAGCCGGAGTCCGCGGGCTGGAGCGACGACGACCTGCTGATGCTCGCGGAGCTCTACGTCGACCAGATGCTGGTGACGGCCTCACTCTTCCTGGAGGCCAGTGAGGCGGAAGAGACGGAAGAGGCGGAAGGATCCGAAGAAACCGAAGGGGCGGAGGGGACCGAGGGGACCGAGGGAGCCACGACCGCCGAGCAGCGGGACGCGGCCGGCCGCGCGCGCGACCGCGTGGCCCGGGTGGCCGCCCGCCAGTTGCGGCTCATCAGCATCGGCCGACGTCACTGGCTGGACGGCTGAGGGCCCACGGGTCCCCCTACAGCCGCACCCTCGCCAGTTGGCGGGACTGGGCGACCAGGCGGTCGGAGGCGTCCCAGACCTCGGCGTCCTCCTCCAGGAAGCCGCCGGCCAGGTTGCGGGTGGTGATCGAGACCCGCAGCGGGCCGGGGGCCGGGCGGGCGCGGACGTGGACGGTGAGTTCGACGGTGGGGACCCAGCCGGAGAGGCCGAGTTCGAAGGCGGTCGGGGGCAGCGCGTCGACCGCCAGCAGCAGCGAGAGCGGGTCGGCGTCGCGGCCGTCGGCCAGGCCGAACCAGGCGCGCATCTCGCCCTTGCCGGACGGGGAGCCCAGCGCCCAGCCCAGGGTCGCGGGGTCCACCCGGGCCGTCACCCGCTCGGTGAACGTCGAGGCGCCGAAGACCGGGGTGGGCGAGTCGCCGGAGCCGAAGCACTGGTCGGGCGGCGGGATCGCGGGCGGCTCGGCGGAGGTGCGGACGTCGTCGGGGAGGGCGTCCAGGTCGCCGTAGGAGGCGAGGACGCGGATCCGCTCGACCTCCCGCCCCTCGTCGTCGTACTGGAAGAGGGAGGCCTGGCCGGTGGAGAGGGTGCGGCCGGTGCGGACGACGTCCGTGCGGACAACCGAGGGGCCGGGGCGGGAGGCGGTGAGGTAGTGCGCGGAGACGGTGAACGGGTCGGCGTGCGGCAGCGTGTCCGCGAGGGCGCGGCCGAGGACCGCGAGGAGATAGCCGCCGTTGACCGCGTTCAGGATCGTCCAGCCGGCGGAGAGGTCGATGTCGTAGACACCGGGGACGTCGGGGTCGCGTCGGGTGACCCGGGTGTCCCGGTCGAACTCGCTGTCGCCGATCGTGGCCCGGGCGGCGGGAGCGACGGGCGGTGCGGTGGGTGCGTCTGACATGGAAGAACCGTACAACAGGCAAATACTAAGCGGTAGCTTTCTCTCGTTCGCCCGCCTCGGCCGCCGACGCGCCCGGCTCGCCGGCCCCGGCCGGCGTGGAGGCCTCCTCCGGCACCTCCCGCACCGTCGAGCGCCGGTTCCACGCCCGCGGGGCCCGCCAGTGGAAGCGCAGGGCGAGCAGCCGCAGGACGAAGGCCGTGGTCACCGCGAACGCCGTGGTGAACGCGGTCAGCACGTCGTAGTGGAGGAAGACGGCGACCATGCACGCGCCGACGATCGCCGGCACCGCGTACAGATCGCGGTCCCAGCGCAGCAGCGAGGGCACCTCGTTGGCGAGGACGTCCCGCAGCACTCCCCCGCCCACCGCGGTGGCCAGCCCGAGCGCGGCCGAGGCGGTGAGGTTGAGCCCGTACTCGTACGCCTTCGTCGTGCCGGCGACGCAGAACAGGCCGAGACCGGCCGCGTCGAAGACGTTGACCGCGCCCTGGATCCGCTCCACCTGCGGGTGGAGGAAGAAGACCAGCAGCGCGGCGCAGAGCGGGGTGACGAAGTACCCCTTGTCGGTGAAGGCGGCCGGCGGCACGGCACCGATGATCAGATCGCGGAAGAGGCCGCCGCCGAGCGCGGTGACCTCCGCGAGCACGGCGATGCCGAAGACGTCGAAGTTCTTGCGCACGGCCAGCAGCGCACCGGAGATCGCGAAGACGAAGATGCCGACGAGGTCCAGCGTGTGCTGGACGGACGGGCTGAACAGTTGCTGGAGCACCCTTCCATTCTTACTCGCTTCCAGCCGTGGACCTTCCAAAACAAGGCCCACGACCGAAAACGTCTTACATAGTGGGCGTCTAGGAGAGCTCGGGCCTGCCCGTGGAGTAGAGCCAGGTGTCGAAGAGGTCGACGAGCCGCTGCCCGGAGATCTTCTCGGCGAGGCGGACGAAGTCGGCCGTCTCCGCGTTGCCGTAGCGGTGCAGCCGGGTCCAGGCGGGCAGCAGCCGGAAGAAGGCCCGGTCGCCGATGCGTTCGCGCAGCACCTGGAGGGTCATCGCGCCCCGGTCGTAGACGGCGGAGGCGAACATGGTGTCGCGCTGCGGGTCGGCCACCTTCACCTGCCAGAACGCGCTGTCCGCCGGGCGGGAGTCGTAGTCGGCGAGGAAGGAGTCGTGCGCCGAGCGGGTGCCCTGGTGCTCGGCCCACAGCCACTGGGCGTAGGTGGCGAAGCCCTCGTTGAGCCAGATGTCCTTCCAGTGCTTGACGGAGACGGAGTCGCCGAACCACTGGTGGGCCAGCTCGTGCACGATGGTCGACGCACTGCGGACGGCCGAGTAGGCGGGCTTGGACTGCACCTCCAGCGAGAAGCCGGCCTGGGGCATGTCGTCGACGATCGCCCCGGTCTCCTCGAAGGGGTACGGACCGAAGACCTCGGACCAGTAGTCCGTCGCCTCGGCGGTGACGGCGTAGACGTCGACGTTGTTGCTGTTCTTCAGGACCGGGTCGACGGCGACGTAGATCGGGGTGCCGGCGGGGGTGCGGCCCGTCCTGACGTCGAACTTCCCGATGGTGGCGGTGGCCAGGTAGGAGGCCATGGGCCGGCTCTCGCGCCAGTGGGCGTAGGTGGAGTCGCCGCGGTCCCGGGTGGAGACCAGCCGTCCGTTGGAGACGCCGGTCAGGCCGCGCGGGGCCTTGATGCGGATGTCGTAGGTGGCCTTGTCGGAGGGGTGGTCGCTGGAGGGGAACCACGTGGAGGCGGCGTTGGGCTCGCAGGCCACGAAGACGCCGTCGTCGGTCTTCATCCACCCGTAGGAGGAGCCGAAGACGATGGGCCCGCCCAGCGGCTCGGGTATGCCGCCGTAGGTGACGGAGACGGTGAAGGTGCGGCCCTTGGCGAGGGGCGAGCGCGGGGTGATGCGGATCTCGTGCCCCTCGCGGGCGAACGTCGCACGTCTGCCGTTGACGTCGACGCGGGTGACCTCCAGCTTCTGCAGGTCGAGGTCGAAGGAGGAGAGGTTCTGGGTGGCCCGGGCGGTGAGGGTGGTCCGTCCGTCGAGGCGGTCGGTGTCCGGGTCGTAGGCGACGCTCAGGTCGTAGTGGCGGGCGTCGAAGCCGCCGTTGCCGAGCTGGGGGAAGTAGCTGTCACCGATGCCGGGGGCGCCGGGGGCGGGGTGCGCACCGGCGGCGACGACGAGGAAGGAGGCCGCCGCGGTGGCGAGGGTCAGCAGACGTGCCGAACGGGAGAGTGCCATGGGTCGTCCCTTTCGCGCGTGGGCCGATCGATCGTTCGATCGGGCGTGCGGGACGACTCTGCGCTCTCCCGTTCAGGCATGTACATGACTTTGCCAACTCGTCATGCGTTACTTCGGAGTTGACTCCTGACCCTCGGCACCGGCCTCACCGTCGGCGGCGTCGGTGTCGGTGTCGGTGTCGGTGTCGGAAGCGTCGGAGGTGTCAGCGGCGTCGGCCGCCTTCGACGCGGCGGCCTCGCCCGTCACCTTGGTGACGTCCTTGGCCAGCCCCGGCTTCTCCGCCGCACCCTTCGCCGCGCCGGAGGCGTCCTCCGCCGCGGCGGAGGCGCCCTTCGAGACGTCGGCGTCCTTGGCGACGGGCGTCTCCTCCGGCGCGGGCGCCGGCTCCTCCGCCACCTCGGCCGCCACCGCCGCCGACGTGGCCGCGGACTCCGCGAGCGCCTCGTCGGAGACCGTCTCGGCCGCCTTCTTCGCGTCCCGCAGCAGCACGGTGTCCTGCGGCGCCTGGTCGGCGAAGTTCTCCGGGTGGTGGCAGGCCACCTGCTGGCCCGGCCGCAGCTGGAGCAGCGGCGGCTCGGTGGTGCGGCAGATCTCCGTCGCCTTCCAGCACCGGGTGTGGAACCGGCAGCCGCTCGGCGGCGCGATCGGCGAGGGCACGTCGCCCTGGAGCAGGATGCGCTCGCTCTTGGCCGACTTGCGCGACGGGTCCGGGATCGGCACCGCCGACATCAGCGCCTTGGTGTACGGGTGCATCGGCGTCTTGTAGAGCAGGTCGCGGTCGGCCAGCTCCACGATCTTGCCGAGGTACATCACGGCGATGCGGTCGGAGACGTGCCGGACGACGGACAGGTCGTGCGCGATGATCACGTACGTCAGGCCCAGCTCCTGCTGGAGGTCGTCGAGCAGGTTGACGACCTGGGCCTGGATCGACACGTCGAGCGCGGAGACCGGCTCGTCCGCCACGACCAGCTTGGGGCGGAGCGCGAGGGCACGGGCGATGCCGATGCGCTGCCGCTGGCCGCCGGAGAACTCGTGCGGGTAGCGGTTGTAGTGCTCGGGGCTGAGGCCCACGACCGACAGCAGCCGCTGCACTTCCTTCTTGACGCCGCCCTCGGGCGAGACGCCCTGGAGCTTGAAGGGAGCGCCGATGATCGTGCCGATGGTGTGGCGCGGGTTCAGCGACGAGTACGGGTCCTGGAAGATCATCTGCACGTCGCGGCGCAGCGGGCGCATGCCGCCGACGCCGAGGTGCGTGATGTCCTTGCCCTCGAAGTCGACCTTTCCCGCGGTCGGTTCGAGCAGCCGGGTGATGAGCCGGCCCATCGTGGACTTGCCGCAGCCGGACTCGCCGACGACGCCCAGGGTCTCGCCCCGGCGCACCTCGAAGTCGAGTCCGTCGACCGCCCGGACCGCGCCGACCTGCCGCTGGAGCAGGCCCTTGCGGATCGGGAAGTGCTTCTGCAGACCGGTCACCTTCAGCAGCGTCTCGCCGCTCGCGGCGTCCTTGGTGAGGGTCGCGCCTTCGCTCTTGGCGGGAGTGGTCACAGCTTTGTCCTCGCTCACAGCTTCGGGGCGATCTCTTCGGTCCAGATGCGCTCCCGCTGCTCCGTGCTCATGTGGCAGGCGGCCCAGTGCCGGCTGCCCACCTCGGCCAGCTCGGGGCGGACCGTGCGGGTCAGATCGTCCTTGGGGACGTCCGCGTACGGGCAGCGCGGGTTGAAGGCGCAGCCGGACGGCACGTTGATCAGGGAGGGCGGGGAGCCCTTGACCGGGATGAGGCGTTCCTGCTGTTCGCGGTCGAGCCGCGGCATCGAGCCGAGCAGGCCCCAGGTGTAGGGGTGGCGGGGCTCGTAGAACACCTTCTCGGCCGGTCCGCGCTCCACGCAGCGGCCCGCGTACATCACCAGCAGGTCGTCGGCGAGCTCGGCGACGACGCCCAGGTCGTGGGTGATGATGATGACCGCGGAGCCGAACTCCGTCTGCAGGTCGCGGATGAGGTCGAGGATCTGCGCCTGGACGGTGACGTCCAGGGCGGTCGTCGGCTCGTCCGCGATGAGCAGCTCGGGGTTGTTGACCAGCGACATCGCGATCATCGCGCGCTGGCGCATACCGCCGGAGAACTCGTGCGGGTAGCTGTCGACGCGCTTGTCGGGCTGCGGGATGCCGACCCGGTCGAGCATCTCCACCGCGCGCCGCTTGGCGGTCTTCTTGTCGACGTCGTGGTGGACCCGGTACGCCTCCACGATCTGCTGCCCGATCGTGTAGTACGGGTGCATCGCGGACAGCGGGTCCTGGAAGATCATCGACATCTGCCGGCCGCGCAGCTTGCGCACGTGGTCGGGGTCGGCGGACAGCAGCTCGGTGCCGTCCAGCCAGATCTCGCCGGATATCCGCGCCTTGCGCTTGCCGTACTGGCCGGCGGTGTGCAGGCCCATGATGCCGAGCGAGGTCACCGACTTGCCGGAGCCGGACTCGCCCACGATGCCGAGGGTCTTGCCCTTCTCCAGCTGGAAGCTGAGCCCGTCGACGGACTTGACCAGGCCGTCGTCGGTCGGGAAGTGCACCTTCAGGTCGCGCACTTCCAGGAAGGCGGAGGGTGCCGGCGAGTCCTTGACGGCCCGCGGCTCGCCGACCGCCGCTCCGCTCTTGCCGATGTCGGTCATGCCAGCCTCACTCGGGGGTCGATGACGGCGTACAGGATGTCCACGACGAGGTTGGCGACGAGCACCGCGAGCGAGGTGATCAGGGTGACGCCCAGGATGAAGGGCAGGTCCTGGTTCTTGATCGCGTCGAGCACCTTCTGTCCGAGGCCGGGCAGGCTGAACGTGGTCTCGGTGAGGATCGCGCCGCCGATGAGGGCGCCGAGGTCCATGCCGAGCATGGTGAGGATGGGGGTCATCGTGGAGCGCATGGCGTGCTTGCGGATGACGACCGGCTCGCGCAGGCCCTTTGCGCGGGCGGTGCGGATGTAGTCCTCGCCGAGGATCTCCAGCATGGTGGCGCGGGTGATCCGGGCGTACATCGCCGCGTAGAGGAAGGCGAGGGTGATCCAGGGCAGGATCATGCCGCCGAGCCAGCCGCCGAAGCCGTCCTTGAGGGGCACGTACTGCCCGTCGATCCAGCCCAGTCCGTAGCTGAAGATGGCGAGCGAGAGCAGGCCGGTGAAGTAGATGGGGAGCGAGACACCGCTGAGCGCGACGACCATCGCGCCGCGGTCCCAGATGCTGCCGCGCTTGAGCGCGGAGAGCACACCCGCCGCGACACCGAAGACCAGCCACAGCACGGCGGCACCGAGCGCCAGGCCCAGGGTCACCGGGAAGCGGTCGGTCAGCACCGGCCAGACGGACTGCTCGCTGCGGAACGAGTAGCCGAAGCAGGGCGCGGCGCAGTTCGTGACGTCGCCGCCGCCCGAGTAGGTGCGGCCGACGAAGATGCCCTTGAAGAACTCCCAGACCTGGGAGTAGATCGGGTCGGCCAGGCCGAGCTTCTCCCGTACGGCCTCGACCGAGGCGGGGTCCGCCTGCTTGCCCACGAAGCTCGTGGCGATGTCGACGCCCGCCCATTTGGGGACGAGGAAGAAGATGCTGAAGACCACCACGATGATGACCACCAGCATCACTGCGGCGGCGAGCAGCCGCCTGATGAGGTAAGCGAGCACAGCTTACGGCCCGCCGCGGACCGCGGGCCGCCGGAGGTCTTCCGGCGGCCCGCGGTCACGCCGCGCCGGCCTTCACCTGCCTTTCGTGCCGTTCGGCGGGTGTGCCGGGATTTACTTCGTGGACTTCAGGCCCATGTTGACGAAGTCGTACATACCGCTGTACGCACCCGTCGTGTACACGTTGGCCACGTTCGAACCGCGCCAGTTGATGAACTTCTCGAAGACGAAGGGCAGGTAGTAGCCGCCCTCCATGACCTTGTGGTTGATCTCCGTGGCGATCTCGGCCTTCTTGGAGTCCTCGAGCGTCTTGTTGTAGTCGTCGAAGAGTCCGTCGATCGCCTTGTCCTTGATCATGGCGAAGTTGTTGTTGCCGCTCTCGAGGATGTACTTGCTGTCCCACAGCGGCAGACCGAAGCCCTGGACGGACGGGAAGTCCGGGCCCCAGCCCATGATGATGATGCCGTAGCCCTTCTTCTTCACGTTCGAGGGGCTGCCGATGATGCCGGCGGTCTGCGAGCCGTCGTACTGGTCGATGTCGACGGTGATGCCGACCTTCTTCAGCGAGGCCTGCATCGACGTGGCGGTGGCCACCTCGACCGGCTTGTTGTTGCGGACCGCGATGGTGGTCTTGAAGCCGTTCGGCTTGCCGCAGGCCTTCAGCTCTTCCTTGGCCTTCTCGACGTTGCCGTTCTTGTTGTCCGTCGCCAGCTTGTACGGGTCGTACTTCTGGCCCTCGGCACCCGGCACCGACGGCGGGAGCATGTTGGTGCCGATGTCACCGCCGGCCTGCGGGCCGCCGCGCGCGGTCTGCAGGGAGACGTGGTCGGCGCCGTAGATCACGGCCTTGCGGCAGTGCTCGTTGTCGAACGGCTTCACGTTCTGCGGGAAGACCGCGTAACGGATGTAGCCGGAGACCGGGTTGTCGACGTTGGCCTTGTGCTCCTTCAGGGCGGTGGAGCGGCCCTGCGGGGACAGACCGGTCTGGGCCAGGTCGATGTCGTAGTCGCCGTTGATCAGACGCGAGTCCAGGTCGTTGGCGTTGGTGAAGAACTTGATGCTGACCTTGTCCGGGTAGGCCTTGCGGACCGGGTCCGAGGAGGCCTTCCAGTTGGTGTTGCGCACCAGCATCAGGTTCTTGCCGGGCGCGTAGGACTGGAACTTGTACGGGCCCGAGGAGAACGGGTGCAGACCGTACTTGGACTTGGTGTCCTTGTCCTGGCGGACCGGCGAGGACGAGGTCAGCGCCAGCATCTGGAGGAAGTCCGAGTTGGCCTTCGGCAGGTGGAAGACGATGGTCTTCTCGTCCGGCGTGTCGATCGCCTTCAGACCCAGGTGGTCCTTGGAGCTGTCCTTGTAGGGGCCCTTGTACTCGCCCTTGGGGTCGAGGACGTCCTTCATGTAGACCGGACCGCCGGACAGCACGTCCTGGGCCCACTGGCGCTCGATGCCGTACTTGATGTCCTGGGCGGTGATGGCCTTGCCGTCCTCCCACGTGACGCCGTCACGCAGGGTGAAGGTGTAGGTCTTGCCGTCGTCCGAGACCTTGCCCATGTCGGCGGCGAGGTCGGGGGTCAGCTCGGCGCCCGTGGTGCCCGGCTCCGTCTTGTACGTCAGCAGCTGACGGCTGTAGTAGCGGGAGAAGTTCCACATGAAGCCGTAGTAGCCACGGGTGGTGTCCCACGAGTCGGCGTCCTGGACGCTGGCGAACTTGAGCTCGCCGCCCTTCTTGGCCAGCGAGGCCTGGGCGACCTTGTTGTTGGCCGCGTCGAAACCGGCCGCGCCGCTCTTCGAACCGCCGTCGCTGTCGTCGTTGCCGCCGCACGCCGCCGTGCTCAGCAGCGCGGCGACCGCGATCGCGGCGGCCGCCGCCTGCTTGCGCCGCCCTGTGGTGCGTTGGGTAGTCACGATCTCGGATCCTCCGGATGTCAATCGGCTCGCGGACAATTCGCGAACCTCAGTAGGGGGTACGGCAGTTCAGCGGGAACCCTTCGGGTCGAGCGCGTCACGCACGCCGTCGCCGAAGAGGTTGAAGGCAAGGACGGTGATGAAGATCGCCACGCCGGGGACCACCATGAACATGGGGTCCGACTCGTAGTAGTCGATCGCGGTGGAGAGCATCTGCCCCCAGGAGGAGGTGGGCGGCTTGACGCCCACGCCCAGGAAGCTGAGCGCCGCCTCGGTGAGGATGTTGGTCGGGATCATCATCGTCGTGTACACGATGATGGGCGCGACCAGGTTGGGCAGCAGCTCCTTGAACAGGATGTAGAAGCGGCCGGCACCCAGCGAGCGGGCCGCCTCGACGTACTCGCGTTCGCGCATGGACAGCGTCTGGCCGCGCACCACACGGCCGATGTACGGCCAGCCGAAGAAGCCGATGACGAGGATCATCACGAACACGCGCACGCCGGTGCCGGACAGGCCCAGCATGTTGTTCGGCATCACCGAGACCAGGGCGATGATGAACAGCAGCTGCGGGAAGGCGAGCAGACCGTCCATGACGCGGCTGACGACGGCGTCGACCCAGCCGCCGAAGAAGCCGGCGAGGATGCCGAGGACGGTGCCGAGGACCACGGCCACCAGGGCCGACAGGAAGCCGACGAGGAGCGAGATCCGGGAGCCGTAGATGATGCGGGCGAAGATGTCGCGGCCGTTGACGGGCTCGACACCGAGGAGGTGGTCGCCGCTGATGCCGCCCAGGGACCCGGTGGGGGTGCCGAACAGCGGGTCGATCAGGTTCTCGTGGTAGGCGTCGGGGTCCTGCCCGGCCAGCAGCGGAGCGAAGATCGCGACCAGGATCAGCAGGAGTACGACGACGCCCCCCGTCAGGGCGAGCTTGTCCCGCTTCAGGCGCTCCCAGGCGATCCGGCCCAGGGAACGCCCCTGTACGGCCTTCGTACCGGCGCCTTGAACCGCCGCTTCCTCGGCCGCACTCGGAGCCGCTTCCGCGGTCGGCTCGTGCAATGGTGCCGTCATCTGGCAGGGACCCCTCTCAACCGGCGGTAGCCGGCCCGCACTTGCCGCTCGTAGCGGCGTGATCAGTCCGTCGTACACGGGAGCGAACGCTCCCCTGGTGCGGGAGTCTTCAACGCTCCGGCGATCTGTTGCCAGGGTTGACGGTGAATGGATGCGCAACCGTGATGCTCTTTGAGGTGTTCCGTTATGCGGACAGTGGGTAACGGGAGCCGGACGAGGGGCAATTGGGGCATGGGACCCGATAGCCGAACGGAACCGATCCTTCCGTTGCCATCTACGCGCGAAGAAACACGGAGTTAACGTGAAGGTACGATGAGCAGCCTTCACGCGGCAGCGTACGCGTGTCTCAGTATCCGGGCGTGTGCGGGTAGCCGTAGCCGGAGGCGGGCGCACCGGCCGGGGCGTGGGCCTCGCGGTCGTAGAACGGCCGGGCCCGGGCGCGCAGCCACATCGCGACGGGATCGTGCGGGTCGGAGAGCGCGACGGTGGAGACGGGCAGCCCGTCCGGCACGGCGACGACCGACTGCCGCATCATCGTGCGCACCGCGTCCACCGCGGGCGGCGAGGCCTCGTAGACGTCCAGGCCGATGGCGAGGTACGGCGCGCCGAGCGCGGGCTGCACCCAGGCGCGGCGCAGCGCGCGCACCGCGGGGGTGCGGTGCGCGTTCTGCGTGAGCAGGGCGTAGAACTGCGGGATCTCGATGGCCGGTTCACTCATCCGCAGCGGTCCGGCCGGCTGCCTGTCCAGCCCCGTGGCGATCCGGCGCAGATCCAGCCAGGGGACGCCGACGCCGCCGCCGGGGGCGTGCGGATTGAGCCACAGGCCGTAGTGGTCGGGGTAGAGGGCGCGGGCCGCCTCAAGGCCGTCGACCACCTCGTAGGAACGGTTCCAGCCGCTGGCCGACAGCTCCTGCGCGGACGTCACACAGGGGGCGTACGGGAAGCCGCCGACCTCCATCGTCCCGTACTGGGCGTCGGGCGAGCCGGTCCGTCCCTGCCACAGCAGCATCCAGAGATGGCCGGAAGAGGGCGCCGCGAGCGCGCGGAGCAGCGCCTCGTAGGCGTCGTAACGCCCGGGCGTGACTTGGCGCAGCATGTGCTCGACCTGCCCGGCCGCGGCCGTGCCCGACGCGCTCACCTTCTACCGCCCCTTCGCGAGACATTGGCTGGGGACAGCTTAAGGTCTGCCGACGGCTGGGGGGTGGGTCGGGGAGCGCGGCCCTTCACGGGGCGCTGTCAGTAGCCCAGTTGGTAGAAGGGGCGGACGTTCTCCCTCAGCCAGTCGCAGACGGGGTCCTGGGCGGCGTCCAGGAAGACCATGTTGACGGGGGTGGCGACGGGGGCCTTGGCCAGGGCGCGGCCGAGGGCGTCCAGGGGGACCGTGTGCGCCTCGGGGTCCCGGGAGGCGAGTTCGACGCCGACGAACATGACGGGGTCGGCCGTCTCGATCGCGGCCAGGCAGCGGCGGGCGGAGAGCACGATGCCGGTCGCGGCGAACTCGGCGGAGGCGGCGGCGAGGAGGTCCACCGGGTCGTCCTGCCAGTCCGGCTCGAACAGCCGGACGCGGCCGCCGGAGGCGGGGCCGTCCAGCGGCGTACGGCCGCCCCGGCACAGTTCGGCCACGGCGTCGGGCGGCAGCGGGATGCCGAGCACGCCGTCCGGGTTGACGGCGAGGCCCACCTGCGGGGGCAGCCCGCGCGCGAACTCCACGGCGGGGGCGATGGTGAACCCCATGTGCGCGCCGACGACCTGGCGGAACTGTTCCTCGGAGCTGAAGACGGGGACGTAGACCTGGCCGTCCAGTTCCAGGGTGGGCAGGTCGAGCGGACCGCCGTGCGCGCCGCGGCCGTTGGGGAGCGGGACCCAGAGGAAGCTGCGGGTCAGCACCTCGACGATGCGGGCGCCGGCGGAGGGCACACCGAGGGAGGCGGAGAGCACCTCCTCCAGCTCGTTGCCGGGCCAGCCGCCGTGGGGGTGGGGTTGCGGGTGCGCCTGTGCCGGGATGTCCATGTGTGTCTCTACCGCCCTGCCCTGCCGGTGTGTGCCGTTCCGGCACGAAACCTTATCCCCCGGTGGGGTTACCGGTCGCCCTCGAATTCGATCCTGCGCAGGGCGTCCGCGGCGGGGCGGTCCAGGAGCGTGGCGGAGGCGCAGCCCTCGGGGAGCGTGCCGCGCTCGACCGCGCGCAGCAGCCGTCGCGCGGCCCTGCGGTGCCGGAGGAAGGCGTACGGCGAGACGCCCCGGCCGCGCTCGCGCTGGCCCGCGCGGGCCTGGTCGGCGCCGACGTCGAGGATCAGCAGGTGCAGGGCGCCGCCGCGGCGGCGGGCCTCGCGGGCGAGCCAGCCGCGCACCCAGGCTTGCGTGCCGCAGTCGTGCACGACCACGCCGCCGCCGGCGCGGACCGCGCGCCGCAGTCCGGCGTAGTGGGCGAGCCGGACGAGGGGGCGGTAGACGGCGTACGGGAGGAGGCGGGGGGTGCGGGCGTCCCAGCGGTCGCGGGTGTCCTGCGAGTCGATGCGGTGGCCGCGTACGGCGCGGTGCATCAGCGTGGACTTGCCGCTGCCGGGGAGGCCGGTGACGACGACGACGTCGTGGGGGGCGAAGGTCAGGCCGTGGGGGGTGCGGCCGGCGCGGTCGCGGAGGTCGCGGACGACGGGGGCGGTCGGTTGTGGCGGCAGCGCGACCGTTGTCCGGTCGGGCAGTGCGAGGGCCGGTGTCGTGCCGTACGCCGTGGACCTGTCCACCCTGATCGTCTCCCTCCGGGACATGCGAGTCCCTTCCCCGCCGAGCGTAAAGAAAAGGTAATGCACGGCGTCTCTCCAACAGGTCCGCCTCGTGCAACAGGCCTGCTACAGAGCGGGGGTGGGGTTCTGCGGGTGGTTCGTGGTCGCTCGCGCAGTCCCCACCCACCCGCACTCGCCGCACGCATCCCACCCACCCGAGCTCTCCCGCTCCGCGCGCATGCGATGATGGCGCCCCAACCGCATACCGGCCGTTTGAATCCGCGCGGGAGAGTCCCCGGCCCGAGGGCTGTGACCGGGGCGCCGAAGGAGCAAGCACTCCCTTGAATCTCTCAGGCCCAGTTACCGCGCGGGCGAGGCACATCTGAAAAGCGGACCGCCGACGACACGACCCCGGCGGTCCCACCCAAGGTGCAAGCCACGACCCCGTCACCGGGTCACGGCGAAGCTCTCAGGTTCCGATGACAGATGGGGAGGACAGGCAGTCGCAGTCGTACTCCGCGATGCCCGTCCACACCCGTCTCGCCACCCTCCACCCGGGAGAACGACCGATGAGCAGCACCACCCCCGGCACCCCCGCCACCCCCCGCCGCACCGCCCTCGACGCCCTGCACCGCTCCCTCGGCGCCACCATGACCGACTTCGCCGGCTGGGACATGCCCCTGCGCTACGGCTCCGAACGCGAGGAACACCTCGCCGTCCGCACCCGGGCCGGCCTGTTCGACCTCTCTCACATGGGCGAGATCGCCGTCACCGGCCCGGACGCCGCCGCCGTCCTCAACCACGCCCTGGTCGGCGACCTCCGCTCGGTCGCCGTCGGCCGCGCCCGCTACACCATGATCTGCCGCGCGGACGGCGGCATCCTCGACGACCTGATCGTCTACCGGCTCGCCGACACGGAGTACCTGGTCGTCGCCAACGCCTCCAACGCGCAGACCGTCCTCGACGCGCTCACCGAACGCGCCGCCGGCTTCGACGCCGAGGTGCGCGACGACCGGGACGCCTACGCGCTCCTCGCCGTCCAGGGCCCCGCCTCCCCCGGCATCCTCGCCTCCCTGACCGACGCCGACCTCGACGGCCTGAAGTACTACGCCGGCCTCCCCGGCACCGTCGCCGGCGTCCCCGCGCTGATCGCCCGCACCGGCTACACCGGCGAGGACGGCTTCGAACTGTTCGTCGCCCCCGCCGACGCGGAGAAGCTGTGGCAGGCACTCACCGAGGCCGGCGCGTCCGCGGGGCTCGTGCCGTGCGGGCTGTCCTGCCGGGACACGCTGCGCCTGGAGGCCGGCATGCCGCTGTACGGGCACGAGCTGACCACCGGGCTCACCCCGTTCGACGCCGGACTCGGCCGGGTGGTCAAGTTCGGCAAGGAGGGCGACTTCGTCGGCCGCGAGGCGCTGACCGCGGCCGCCGAACGGGCCGAGCAGAACCCGCCGCGGGTGCTCGTCGGGCTGGCCGCCGAGGGCCGCCGGGTGCCGCGCGCCGGCTACCCGGTCGTCGCGGACGGCACGGTGATCGGCGAGGTCACCTCGGGCGCGCCCTCCCCCACGCTCGGCAGGCCGATCGCCATGGCCTACGTCGACGCCGCGCACGCCGCGCCGGGCGCCCCCGGCGTCGCGGTGGACATCCGCGGCAGCCACGAGCCGTTCGAGGTCGTGGCGCTGCCGTTCTACAAGCGCCGCAAGTAACGACGCAGCCGAGCAGGCAGGGCAACCGGGAGCACCCCGGAACGGCCCGGCACGGTTCTGCGCGCGCCGGGCGCCCGGGACATGGAGACTGGGCGCACGTCCGGGCGCCCGCCCCACACCCGTACCTCAAGCCACTTCACGCCCGTCCCCCACACCCCCCATTCCCACCCCATTCCCCGCGTACAGGAGAATCCAGCCATGAGCGACAACCCCCAGCAGCTGCGCTACAGCAAGGAGCACGAGTGGCTGTCGGACGCCGTGGACGGCGTCTCGACGGTCGGCATCACCGAGCACGCGGCCAACGCGCTCGGCGACGTCGTCTTCGTCCAGCTCCCCGACGTCGGCGCCACCGTCACCGCGGGCGAGACCTGCGGCGAACTGGAGTCCACCAAGTCGGTCAGCGACCTGTACTCCCCGGTCACCGGTGAGGTCACCGAGGTCAACGACGACGTGGTCGGCGACCCGTCGCTGGTGAACTCCGCGCCCTTCGAGGGCGGCTGGCTGTTCAAGGTGCGGATCACCGGCACCCCGGACGACCTGCTCTCCGCGGACGAGTACACCGCCTTCATCGCCGGCTGAGGATCCCACCCATGTCACCGTTGTCCCCCCAGTCCGCCCAGTCTTCAGTGTCCCTGCTCAACGTCCCACTGCACGAGCTGGACCCCGACGTGGCCGCCGCGGTCGACGCCGAGCTGGACCGCCAGCAGTCCACCCTCGAGATGATCGCCTCGGAGAACTTCGCCCCGGTCGCGGTCATGGAGGCCCAGGGCTCGGTCCTCACCAACAAGTACGCCGAGGGCTACCCGGGCCGCCGCTACTACGGCGGCTGCGAGCACGTCGACGTCGTCGAGCAGATCGCGATCGACCGCGTGAAGGCGCTGTTCGGCGCCGAGCACGCCAACGTGCAGCCGCACTCCGGCGCGCAGGCCAACGCCGCCGCGATGTTCGCGCTGCTCAAGCCCGGCGACACGATCATGGGGCTCGACCTCGCACACGGCGGGCACCTGACCCACGGCATGCGGATCAACTTCTCCGGCAAGCTCTACGACGTGGTCGCCTACCACGTCGACGGCGAGACCGGTCAGGTCGACATGGCCGAGGTCGAACGGCTCGCCAAGGAGTCCCGGCCGAAGCTGATCGTGGCCGGCTGGTCGGCGTACCCCCGGCAGCTGGACTTCGCCGCGTTCCGCCGGATCGCGGACGAGGTCGGCGCGTATCTGATGGTCGACATGGCGCACTTCGCCGGTCTGGTCGCGGCGGGGCTGCACCCCAGCCCCGTCCCGCACGCGCACGTCGTCACCACGACCACCCACAAGACGCTGGGCGGCCCGCGCGGCGGTGTGATCCTCTCCACGGCCGAGCTGGCCAAGAAGATCAACTCGGCCGTCTTCCCCGGTCAGCAGGGTGGCCCGCTGGAGCACGTGATCGCCGCGAAGGCCGTCGCCTTCAAGGTGGCGGCTTCGGAGGAGTTCGCCGACCGCCAGCGTCGTACGCTGGAGGGCGCCCGCGTCCTGGCCGAACGGCTGGTGCGGGACGACGTCCGGGAGCACGGCGTGTCCGTGCTGTCCGGCGGGACCGACGTCCACCTGGTCCTGGTCGACCTGCGCGACTCCGCGCTGGACGGGCAGCAGGCGGAGGACCGGCTGCACGAGATCGGCATCACGGTCAACCGCAACGCCGTCCCCGACGACCCGCGTCCGCCGATGGTCACCTCCGGGCTGCGCATCGGCACGCCCGCGCTCGCCACGCGCGGCTTCGAGGCGCGGGACTTCGCGGAGGTCGCGGACGTCATCGCCGAGGCGCTGAAGCCGTCGTTCGACGCGGAGGCGTTGAAGGCGCGTGTCGCGGCACTCGTCGCGACGCACCCGCTGTACCCGGGCGTGCGCAAGTAGTACGTCCAAGGGCGCACGCGCCGCCGTACGCCCTGTGGGGGCGCACGCACCGTCGTACGCCCGCACCCCCGGGGCGCGCCGCAACCCGCGCGCCCCGGACCCCGGCCGCCGCGCCCGCGCCCACACCCGCGCGGGAGCGGCGGCCCCGCCTCGCACCACCCCGCCCAGAGGAGTCCGCCCGTGGCCATCTCGGTCTTCGACCTGTTCTCGATCGGCATCGGCCCGTCCAGCTCCCACACGGTCGGTCCGATGCGCGCGGCCCGCATGTTCGCGCGCCGGCTGCGCAACGAGGGCCTGCTGGACCCCGCCGCCTCGGTCCGCGCCGAGCTGTACGGCTCCCTGGGCGCCACCGGCCACGGCCACGGCACCCCCAAGGCGGTGCTGCTCGGCCTGGAGGGCGCCTCCCCGCGCACGGTGGACGTCGAACGCGCCGACGACCGGGTCGAGGCGATCAAGGAGTCGGGCCGCCTGAACCTGCTGGGCGACCACGAGATCCCCTTCTCCTACGACGACGACCTCGTCCTGCACCGCCGCAAGGCCCTCCCCTACCACGCCAACGGCATGACCCTGTGGGCGTACGACGCCTCCGGCGCCGAGCTGCTGACCAGGACGTACTACTCGGTGGGCGGCGGCTTCGTCGTCGACGAGGAGGCGGTCGGCGCCGACCGCATCAAGCTGGACGACACCGTCCTGAAGTACCCCTTCCGCACGGGCGACGAGCTGCTGCGCCTGACGAAGGAGACGGGTCTGTCCATCTCCGCGCTGATGCTGGAGAACGAGCTGTCCTGGCGCACCGAGGAGGAGATCCGCGCCGGGCTCCTTGAGATCTGGCGCGTGATGAAGGCCTGCGTGGCGCGCGGCATGTCCCGCGAGGGCATCCTGCCCGGCGGTCTGAAGGTGCGCCGCCGCGCCGCGAACACCGCGCGCAAGCTGCGCTCGGAGGGCGACCCGGCGACCCTGGCGATGGAGTGGATCACCCTCTACGCGATGGCCGTCAACGAGGAGAACGCGGCCGGCGGCCGGGTGGTGACCGCCCCGACCAACGGCGCGGCCGGGATCATCCCGGCGGTGCTCCACTACTACATGGACTTCGTGCCGGGCGCCGACGAGGAGGGTGTCGTCCGCTTCCTGCTCGCGGCCGGCGCGATCGGCATGCTCTTCAAGGAGAACGCCTCGATCTCCGGCGCCGAGGTCGGCTGCCAGGGCGAGGTCGGCTCCGCCTGCTCGATGGCGGCCGGCGCCCTCGCCGAGGTGCTCGGCGGCTCCCCGGAGCAGGTGGAGAACGCCGCCGAGATCGGCATGGAACACAACCTGGGCCTCACCTGCGACCCGGTCGGCGGCCTCGTCCAGATCCCCTGCATCGAACGCAACGGCATGGCCGCGGTGAAGGCGGTCACCGCCGCCCGCATGGCCATGCGCGGCGACGGCTCCCACAAGGTCTCCCTGGACAAGGTCATCAAGACGATGAAGGACACGGGCGCGGACATGTCGGTCAAGTACAAGGAGACGGCGCGCGGCGGGCTCGCTGTCAACATCATCGAGTGCTAAGACGCATAGGCCCTGACCAGTACGTTCGTATCTTTCGGCGCTGTCGGGGCCTTCCCTGCTCAGGGTCCTCGCAGGGATACAGGTATCCGCTGTCGCCGGGCTCCTCACGGCACAGTGCAGTAACTCGTGATCATTCCGTCGCTCGCTTTGCTGATCGGCCGCCCCGACGCACAGGCGCACATCGTGAGCCGGACCGGACTGCTCACATCTTCTCCTTCCAGCCGACGCGGACCAGCCAGGCGTTCACCGGCCACGCCGTGAAGAAACCCACCACCATCGACACCTGCATCAGCATCCAGTAGGCAGCCGTCGTCTTGGGCAGCCCCGGCGAGAAGATCACCTCTTGATAGACCCACATGCCGAGGAAGAGGCCCACCTGGAACGCGAGGATCGACAGGGTGTCGGCCTTGATCGCGAGCCAGATCCCCCGAGCCCTGCTGACGTCACGCATCGGCGCGATAGTGAAGTACTGGAAGACCACGCCGAGGAGCCAGGCGAAAGCGAAGTCGAGAACGAAGTCCGCGTACAGGGCCTTGCCCGCGATCGCGAGGCCGGAGGCGTAGACCAGCCATTCACCGAGGATGTCACCGAGCGTGCACCCCGCCCCACAGTGACTGATCGCCTTCGACTGCACGACCCAGCCCGGCACTTCTCCCGGATCGGGCTGCCCCCGCTCCTCGATCACCGGCACGGAGTCGCGCCGCCCACGAGTGAAGTAGAACCAGAGAGCGACCGGGCCCCAGTACAGCGCGGTGATCGGGAAGACCAGATTCATGATCCACATCTTCTGGCGGTATCCGCGTCCGAAGATGTCGAAGGCGATGATCAGCGCACTGGCGAAAGCAACGCCGAGACTCAGCCAGCCGATCGTCTCGATCCAGCCGGCGGGTTGCGTGCGTGGGTCCATGTGATCTCCTGCTGGACGGGCTGCTGCACGAGGCAACCCAGGTACCCCGGACAGCCGCGAGGCACACGGCCGACCGTGCCGAGGTCCCGTCGAGCGGCGGAGCGGCCGTCGCCCGGGAAAAGGACGCCGACAACACCCGACGGCCGACGACGAGCAAGCACGGCACCACCGGACGGGAACGCACGGCGGCCCGGGCCTCGGCCGTCGACCTCGTCGCGGCTCCCACCCCGCGCGGCGACGACCGCGCTTCCCACGCCCCGAGCCCTGCCCGACGTACCGCCTTCCACGGCACCACACCGAAACCCCGGCGAGATGCCCGCTTGACAGGTTTTGCATAATGCAAAAGTATGGAAGGGGAAGCAATGCGAGGCAGTGGGCCGACCATCGACAGCAAGCACGCGGAACAAGTGATCAGTGCGGCACCGGGCGGCCCGTTCCCGGCGAGAAGAGGGGCGAGACTGCGCTCCGCGCCCTGGCTCCCGATGTTCCTCGCGGTGGTCATCGGAGCCGGTGCGGGTGCGGGCTCGGTCGTCTTCCGCTGGTGCATCCAGGCGTTCACGCACCTCTTCTCCGGCCACGCCGACTACGCGGCCACCACCGGTGCGGACAACCCGCACGTGCCGTGGCTCGGCCGGTACGTCGTGCTCCTCGCGCCCGTGGTGGGCGGCCTGCTGTACGGGCCGCTGGTGGACCGGTTCGCCCGGGAGGCCCGCGGACACGGGGTACCGGAGGTCATGCTCGCCGTCGCCCAGCGCGGCGGACGGATCAGTCCCAAGGTCGCCGTCGTCAAGACGCTGGCCTCCGCCTTGACCATCGGCTCCGGCGGCTCGGTCGGACGCGAGGGACCGATCGTGCAGATCGGCTCGGCGCTCGGCTCGACGCTCGGCCGCATGACGGCGGCGACCGAGGGACGGATGAAGCTCCTGGTCGCCTGCGGCGCTGCGGGCGGCATCGCGGCCACCTTCAACGCCCCGCTGGCCGGCGTCTTCTTCGCCATGGAGCTGATCCTGGGCACCTTCAGCGCGGAGGCGTTCGGGGCGACGGTGCTGGCCAGCGTCACCGCCAGCGTGATCGGCCGGGCGGCCTTCGGCGACACCGCTTTCCTGGACCTGCCGGACTTCCACGTCGCCCACCTGCCCCAGTACGGTCTGTTCGCCCTGCTCGGAGTCGTCGCCGCCATGGTCGGCGTGGGCTTCTCGCGCTTCCTGTATCTGGTCGAGGACGCCTGCGACTGGCTCTGGCGCGGCCCGGAGTGGCCTCGCCCGGCAGTCGGCGGACTGGCGCTCGGGCTGGTACTGCTGGCCCTGCCCCAGATGTACGGCGTCGGCTACCCGGTCCTGGAGAGGGCCACCGAGGGCGGCTATGCGATCGGGTTCCTGCTGCTGCTGTTGGTGGGCAAGATGCTGGCGACCAGCCTGACCATCGGAATCGGCGGCTCGGGCGGCGTCTTCGCGCCCAGCCTGTTCATCGGCGCGATGCTCGGCGCGGCGTACGGCATCGGTGTCCACGACCTGCTGCCCGGCACAGCCGGCGCGGTGGGCGCTTACGCGCTGGTCGGGATGGGCGCCGTCTTCGCGGGTGCCTCCCGGGCCCCGATCACCGCCGTGGTGATCCTCTTCGAGCTGACCGGCGAGTACTCGATCATCCTGCCGCTGATGCTGGCCATCGTGCTGGCAACCGCCACCAGCCGCCTGCTGACCCGCGACACCATCTACACCCTCAAACTGCGCCGCCGCGGCATCGACATGGAAGGCCCCGTCCGCGGCGCGCGGATCGGCGCCCAGCGGGTCGGTGCCGTCATGGAGACCCTGCCCTCGCCCCTGCCGTCGTCCATGGCCCTCACGGACGCCGCCGACCTGCTGAGACTGTCCGGACACGGTGCGCTGCCGGTACTCGACGACGCCGGGAAGTACGTCGGTGTCGTCACCGCCCAGGCGGTGGCCGAGGCCCTGGCGGAACAGCCTGACGCGGCTCCGGCACGCATCGGAGAACTCGCCGAGCCGCCCGCGCCCGTCACCGTCGACCAACCCCTCGCCCAGGCTCTGCACGCCCTACTGGCATCGGCGGGCACCGGGGTGCCGGTGCTCGACCCGGCATACGGCGGACCGGTCGGGTGGCTCAGCCACCAGAGCGCCCTGCGCGCGGTGCACGACGCGGCGGCACATCCGACGTACGGATGACGGCCGGACAGGGCATCCGTCCCCGTCCGGCAGGTGGCGGGGGCGTCGGTGACCCGCGGGCCCACCGGCGAAGAGAAGGGTTCATCCCTCCGCTCCGTCGGCGTCTCCACCGGCCACGGGGGCGGGCGGCAGAGACAGCCGGAAGGACCGCACCACCGCGGTCACACACCCGACCACCAGAGCCGTGGCCCAGCCGCCGAGGCCCCGTAGCGCCCCGATTGCTCCCGCCCTGGTTGTGACCCCGCGGGGAGGGACCCGCCCCATCGGATCATGGACGATGGCGAGCGCGTCCCCGGGGCGCGTGGTCCGCCCGCATCCTCGCCAGATACGGACCGCGAGGGGTACGCCGTCGCGGTCCGCCACCGAACAGACATAACGGCCCCGTCCATCAAGTGACTGGGCCCTGGTCCGTACGGACGTCACGACCACGGACTGCACCTCTCCCCGTTCCGCGAGGACTACGCCCGCGGCGGCCTGAGGCGCCTGGAGAGCGAGGCACACGCCCAGTACGGCGACGATGCCCACCAGTGCCCGGCCTGCCCGTATCAGCAGCAGGTAGAGGGCGAGCGCCAGAGCGCACACCACGCCCGCCTCGCCGCTCGCGAGCGCGGGTCTGCCGGTCCAGGCACCGAGGAGGGCCGTGCCCACGACCGCTCCCGCGCCCAGCACGCCGGCGAGGACTCCCTCACCGACCAAACACCACGGCGGCAGGCCCACGAACTCCGCCGGCCCCCACACCATGGAGCGGACATGAGTCCTCACGTGCCGCTCGGCGGGGGCCGGAGCCCGGCGCCAGGTACGCATGTGATCCCCCCACTTCCCGTGCCCTTCTCGGGCGCGTCCCGGGGAGGCGTTCCACCGCCCCGGACGGAGCCGACGCACCATCTCGGTCCGCACACCCCGCAGGCACATGGCGGCGAAACCTGGCATCCGTACCCCTCTTGCACTATGCAAAAAATGGACGGGCGCAGAAGAGCCGGCCTCTTCTGACCGGAGTCCGGCGACCGTCAAGCCTCGGGTACGGCCGCGGTGTCCACCGCCCAGCCGAGGGGGAACACCCCGGCATCGGCGGCGAGAGCGGCGGACTCCCCACCCGCCTCGTTGAAGGCGGCCAGGGCTTCGATGAGCGCCAGCCGCTGCACCGGTCTGAGCTTCTCGACGATCGCGGCGATCTCCGCACGCCGCCGGGCCGTGACGTACTCGACCGTGCGCCGTCCTTCCGGCGTGAGCCGCAGCAGCGTCTCCCGGCGGTTGCCAGGATTGGCCTGCCGGTCCGCGAGGCCGGCCGCGATGAGCCGGTCCACCATGCGCATGGCCGTCGACGGCGCGACCTGGAGCAGGTCGGCGAGCGCGACCAGTTTGGTGGCGCCCCGGGTGGACAGCACGACGAGCATCCGGAACTGGGGCACGGTGACCCGCTCCTCCACCGCGGCGAGCGACCGTGCGGAGACCGCCACCAGCAGTCGGGAAGCGGTGAGTACCGCCCGGGTGACCGTGTCGACATCGTCGGTGATCCCTTCGAGGGACCTGTGTTCCGGCATCTGCATGTGTCCTTTCTACCGTGCCGAAATCGTCGCCCGTTCAGGCGCCGGGCAGGTACCCGCCCTCGCCCCGACCGTGTCCGTGATAGCGCAGCAGGAGCATGGCCGCGTCGTCGTGCAACGGTCCCGCGGTGTGCCGCAGGAGGTCCTCGCGCACTCCCTCCAGGGCACGGTGCGCGTCGGATTCCTCAAGCAGGTGCGCCCGGTCGGCGAGCGGATAGAACGAACCGGTGTCGTCGCGGGCCTCGGTGACGCCGTCGGTGTAGAGCAGCATCTGGTCGCCCGGCACGAAGCCGACCCGGTACGGTTCCGGGTCATCGGCTGCGTAGGCGCCCAGACCCAGAGGCAGTGCGTAGGACGGCGGCTGCGGGAAGTGGACGGTGCCGTCCGCGCATACGACCATCGGGGCGGGGTGTCCGAAGCTGAGGACGGCCGCCTCGCCGCCGGAGCCGATCTCGGCCAGGACGGCGGTGACGAACTTCTCCCCCTCCGGATCCCGTGAAACGCTGCGCTCCAGGCGCTTACCCAGCCCCAGGAGCGAGGGCTCGTCATGGGCGGCTTCCCGGAAGGCGCCGAGCACCACCGCGGCCGTTTCCACGGCGGCCAGTCCCTTGCCCTGCACATCTCCCACGATCACCCGGACGCCGTGCGGCGACGCGACCACCTCGTAGAGGTCGCCGCCGATACGGGCCTCGGCAACGGCGGACGTGTAGGAGACGGCCACTTGGAGCGGGCCGGCGGTCCGCTGCACCGGGCGCAGGAGGACCCGCTGGGCGGCCTCGGCGATCAACCGCATGCCGGCCAGTTCGGCCTCCCGGCGGGACCGCATCACAGCGGCCGCGACGCCCGCGGCGGTGACTCCCGCCACCGACGCCAGCGCGGTGAGCCCCCGGCGCCCCTCGAACAGGCCGTCGTAGAGACCGAGTCCCGCACAGAGTGCGAGGGCCATCGCACCGATCAGCGCCGTGCGCCGCCATCCGCCGACCAGGCCGGCGAAAGCCGGTCCCAGCGAGACCAGCGGCAGGAAACCCACGCCCGGTCCGGCGACGACGTCCGCGACCGCCACGACGGCCATGGCCGCCAGCGGCATGCAGGACAGCATCACCGAGCCGGCCGTCGGCCTGTTCACGCTCATGACGCACTCCAGCGCTCTCACGGTGACTGGCAGACGCTCCACCCTTCCCTTCCTGAGCGCCCCTCACCGCCTTAGACTATGCAAAATTTTTCTTTATGAAGTAGCTGTTGCCGACCGCTACGCCGAACCGGCGCCGGAAACGGACGCCGTCTGTCCCGAAGAAGGTGAGAACGACGCGCGAAGACACGAGCACCATCCGGCCCCCCACTCCTACCGACTGGCGAAGTCCGGCCGCCCGCGCGTCCGTGCTTCTCTTCCGGATAGGCCTCGGGCCCCTCCTCAGCAGGCGATTCGTCCTGCTGCACCATGTGGGCCACGAAACCGGGTACGACCGCCGGGCCGTCGTCGAAGTCGTGGCGTACGAACCGTCACGCCGCAGCTGGGTGGTCGCCGCCGGCTTGAGTACCGACGCCGAGTGGTACCGCGACCTGCGCGCGCAGCCGAAAACAGTCCTGCAGTTCGGCAACCGCCACCACGCCGTCACCGCACGGTTCCTCACTCCGGACGAAGGCGCCGAGATCACGGCGCGCCACGTCGGGCGGCATCCCCGGTCCACCCGGCGTCTGTGCGCGTTCCGGGGACTGTCCTGTGACAGCAGCGAGTCGTCGTTGCGTGAGGCGGGCCGCGCGATCCCCTTCGTCCGTCTCGACGGAGACATGCACCAGCCGGTGGCTACACACCGGCCGTGAGAAGACAGGGCACGAAGGAGGCAGCAGTGCTGGACCCCGTTCCCGAGTCCGTGTGGGAGAAATTCCTCACAGACAGCGAGGAAGCCATACTCAGGTCCGCTCCCCGGGAGCCCTCGGCAGGGGAGCGGGCCGCCCCGCGCGGAAACGGCCGCGGAACCAGGAGCGGTGATGCCGTGGGCGAACTGTGGCGCCTGGACGACCGGCCCGGTCCGGCATGGCGGCACCTGGGCACCCGGGACCGGTTGCGTCGTGCGGGGCGTGTCCTCGGCGCCGCGGCCATACTCGGCCTGCTCCTGGGCCTCTTCTCCTGCCTGCCCGCCGGCTCTCCACGTCCTTTGGAAGAGCCGCAGGAGGCCGGTCCTCGGCAGTCGCGGAGCGCCGCCGCCGATCCGTCGGCCGCCATGGAGCCGCACTCGCTTCAGGCCGGCAGGAAGTAGCGCAGCCATATGTAGCCCAGGGAGAGCGCCACGGTCGCCGCGGTGACGACGAGACCGTACTTGGTGAACTGCCAGAAGCCGATGGGCCGACCGCTGCGCTCGGCGATGCCGAGGACGACGACGTTGGCGGAGGCACCGATGGCCGTGGCGTTGCCACCGAGGTCGGCCCCGAGAGCAAGGGCCCACCACAGCACGTGGTCGCTGCCGCCGCCCATGTCCTGGACCAGGTCGCTGGTGAGGGGAGCCATGGTGGCGACGTACGGAATGTTGTCGACGACGCCGGACAGGACCGCCGAGCCGCCCAGCAGCGTCAGGGAACCGCCGAGTTCGTCGCCGCCGAGGAGGTCCGCGAGACCTCGCGAGACCTCGCCGACGACACCGGTGTCGATGAGGCCGCCGATCATGACGAAGAGTCCGGCGAAGAAGGCCAGGGTGGGCCACTCGACCTCGGCCAGGACCTCTGCGGTGTCCACGGTGGAGACGGCGACGAGCAGCCCCGCCCCGAGCAGGGCGACGACACTCGGCTCGTAGTGGAGTACGGGGTGGAGGACGAACCCGGCGACCACCAGGGTCAGCACGGCCAGGCCCTGGACGAGCAGCCGGGGGTCCCTGATCGCCTCCCGTTCCTGGAGCGCCATGATCTCGGCCGCGCGTTCTCCGTCGTAGACGAAGGCCTTGCGGAACATCACCCGGCACAGGAGCAGGAGCACCACGACCAGGACGGCCACCAGCGGGGCGAGGTGGAGCAAGAAGTCGTCGAAGGCGAGGCCGGCGCGGCTGCCGATGATGATGTTCGGTGGATCTCCCACCAGGGTGGCGACACCGCCGATGTTGGAGGCCAGCACCTCGGCGATCAGGAACGGGGCGGCGGGCAGCGCGAGGCGTTCGCAGACCAGCAGGGTGACCGGGGCGATCAGCAGGACTGTGGTGACGTTGTCGAGCAGGGCCGAGGCGAGGGCGGTGATCACGACCAGCATGGCCATCACCCGGAAGGGTCTGGCACGTGCCCGCTTCGTCGCCCAGATGGCCAGGTACTCGAACAGGCCGGTCTTCTTCAGCACTCCGACGATCATCATCATGCCCATCAGCAGGAAGATGACGTTCCAGTCGATGCCGGACTCCTCGGAGTAGAAGGCCGAGCCGTCGTCGGTCGCCCCGATCGCCAACATCAGACCCGCGCCGCCCAGGGCGACGGCGACCCGGTGGATCTTTTCGCTGATGATCAGGGCGTACGCGCCGACGAACACGACGACGGCGGCCCAGCTGTGCCAGTCGTTCACGATCCTCCGTCTGCCGGGAGTGCTTGTGCCGGGATGCCTCGGGAGGTGTCGCCGGTGCCCGCCAGATCCTCGACGTCGAAAGCGCGGGCGATCGGCACGTCCGTCGAGCTGTGCGCGACGATCGAGACGGCGATGCAGACCGCGACGAGCGTGAAAGCCTCTTCGGCCTGGGGAATTCCGGACCGCAGGACAAGCAGTCCGTACACCACGGACGCGAATCCCTTCGGGCCGAACCAGGCAGCGACCAGCCTTTCCCGCCGTGAGAGCGCCGTACCGAGCAGGGACAGCAGCAGCGAGGCCGGACGGACCAGGAGGATCGCCAGGACCACGGCCGCACAACCGCCTGGCGACAGGTCACCGAACAGCTGAGGGGTCAACAGAGCACCGAAGACCAGCAGTGCCGCGAACTTCGCCAGCTCCGCCAGATCCTCGCCCAACGACTCGAAGGACTTCTGCGCCTCCGGGGACACATGAGCGAGGACCGCCCCCGCCGAGAAGGCTGCCAGATAGGGGTTGGCGTGCGTCAGGTGACAGCCGGCGTACAGGAGGATCCCGGTGGCCAGTGGGAGCAGCGGCTGGAGTTTCGGCTCCGCTCCCAGCAGTCGGAACCGGGCCAGCCCGCTGACCAGCAGAGGAAGCACGACGCCGCATAGCAGTCCCAGCAGCAGCTCCAGCCCGGTCCGCCCCGGGGACGGCTCCGTACCGGCGGTCGCGGGCCCGGCCGCGGCGATCAGGACCAGGACGGCCGGGAGGGCCAGCCCGTCGTTGACGCCGCTCTCCACGTTCAGCAACTGGCGCAGTTTGGCCGGGACCTCCGCACGGCCCACGATCGCCGAGGCGAACACCGGGTCGGTCGGCGCCAGGACCGCGCCCACCAGGAAGGACGTCGTCCAGTCGAAGCCCACCAGGTAGTGGGTGGCCAGTGCCATGAAGACGAACGCGAGCGGCATGCCCAGGCCCAGGGCGCGTGCGGGGTTCCGCCAGTTCGTACGCAGCTTCGGCAGTGACACGTGCATGCCGTCGGTGAAGAGCACTGAGAACAGGGCGAGATCGGCCGTCACGGACACGATCCCGCTGTCAGGCGTGATGTGGACCAGTCCGAGAAAACCGTCGCCGACCAGCGCACCGCCCGTCAGGAAGAGGAAGGACGTCGACAGCACCGTGCGGGCGGCGAGCCCGGACAACAGCACCGCCACCAGCAACGCGGCACCGAACACCAGTACCAGGACCACGGTGAGAAGCCCCCGATCGGAAGAGAGATCTGTCCTCTGCTCGCCGACCAGGCTTCCCGGCACACCGTCGCAAACCCTACAGGATCCTGACGTGTCTCCGACAGATCACCGCAGAGCTTCGCCGGACACCCACTTTCCCTCCGTCCACCACGGCCACCGGGCGACACCATGTCGACCGTGGACGACTTCTACACGTTGCCCACCTACGGGTACACGTGGGACACCGCCTGGCATCGGTGCAACTGACAGTGCCGGCCGTCGGTGTCTTGGCAGGAGTCGCGTTCAGTCCGGGACAGCGGCAGATGACCAGCTCCTGCTCCGTACCCTCGGGTACCAGGGGCCGGCATTCCGCCCCCTGCCGATCCGCGACAGACCCGATGCCGGACAACGGCCTGTCGCCGTCGTTCGTGCCGTTTGCTCAGCGGCGGGGCGATCGAATCACCAGGCACTCCCGGCTGCGGCGGTGCTGTCACTGACGCCGTTCTGATCTGATCAGGCGCTCGGTTCGGCCGCGCTGATGTCGCCCAGCGCCGAGGTGGGATCGCGTTCGACGGTGAGGTCGCCCAACGCGACGATGCCGACAGGGCGCCCGTCCTCGACGACCGGCAGCCGGCGAACAGCCTCGGCACGCATCAGCTGCACCGCACGGTCGACGTCATCGTCGGGAGCCACGGAGGCCGGCTCGCTGCCGCACACCGCACGCACCGTCCGGCCCGAGAGCGCGCGCTGTCGTGCTCTTGGGCGGCGGCCGACGCATGGCCCCACAGTCCGAGGGCGGCGAGGCGGCCGGGGCCGGCAACGATCGCCGCGGCATGGTCCAGAACGGCACTGCGCAGTCGTGCGCCGACCGAATCGGGGTGGGCCAGCAGCAGATGGGCCGTCGGGCCCAACGTCGTGGTCAGCATCACCCAGCCGAAAGGCCGGCCGATCGCGCCGACCCCGGCGAGCAGCACGGCGGACGGACAGCACGAACAGCCGTAGACCGGAGGCCAGGCGGGTGCGCGCGGCACCCCGTCCGTTCCGTCCCTCTGCTTGCGGTGTCCTACGCGCCGTCATGCGCACCCGCCGCGGGATGCGGAGGAAACTGGCGCGGGTATGGGCACAGCGACTTCCTTCCTCGAAGGCGGCTCGACGGCGGTCGAGTCGGTGGCGACGCGCCGGGCAGTGGTGGTGACGCGCCGGGCGAGCGGCTCAGTCCGTGACGGGTTGCGCGGTGGTGCTGTTTCAGGCCGCCCCGAAGACCTGCGCCACGCCGTCGTCGGGTCCCTCCGACTCCGGGTCCGTGACCAGGACGACCTCGTCCTCGGCGTCCAAACGGGTGTCGGGATGCAGGGTGAGGAGCTCTCCCTTTCTGATGACGAGCGCGATCCAGACGTCGGCCGGCAGGTCGAGGTCGTCGACGCGCGTGTTCTGGGCCGTCGCGCCGGGCCGGACGCGGTAGCGCCGTATGCCGGTGGGTGGTGACCGGAACCGGATGCCGAGCGGCCACGGTCGCAGCGGCGTGGAGCGCAGGGACACATGGCAGCGCCGGGCGAGCCAGGGGATGAGGGTTCCCTGGACGAGGATGGAGGCGGCGACCACGACGAAGACGATGTCGTAGAGGGAGCGGCCGTGGGTGGTGTGCTCGGTGAGCAGGAAGCTGCCCAGCAGGATCGGCACGGCGCCCTTCAGCCCGGTCAGGGAGAGGAAGACCCGCTCCCCGGTCCGCAGCCGTACCGGCCGCAGCATCAGCATCATGACCACCGGGCGGACCAGGACGAGCGTGATCACGGCCATGACCGCGCCGTCGCCCCAGGCCCCGAGGTTGTCGAAATCCGCCAGCGTGACGGTCAGGCCGAGTGCGGTGAAGGCCGCGATCTCGCCGAGGCTGGACAGCGCGTCATGAAACCGCTCGATCTCCCGTTCGAACGGCACCCCTCTGTCGGCCAGCACCACCCCTGCGGTGAACACCGCCAGGAAGCCGGAGCCGTGCGCCACGGTCGCCACTCCGTAGATCACCAGTGCGCCCGCCATGACGGACAGGGAGTAGAGGCCCTGGCCGGGCAGCCGCACTCGGCGCAGGAGCCGCAGCAGCGCCAGCCCGCCTGCCACGCCGACGGCCGTCCCGACGGCGATCTGCTCGACGAAGACCCAGGCGACATGCCCGACCGCGGCCCCACCGGTCCGGCCGCCCAGTTCGAGCACCGCGGTGAGCAGGGCGATGCCGGCCGGGTCGTTCAGACCGGCCTCGCCGTTCAGCAGCGTGCCACTGCGCCCGGCGATCTCCTTGCGCCCCAGGGCGGAGAAGACCGCCGCCGGATCGGTCGGTGCCAGCGCGATGCCGAGCAGCAGTGCCGGCTCCCACGGAAGGCCGAGGAACAGATGGGCCAGCGTGCCGGTCGCCGCGGCGATCACGACGGTGCCGCCCAGCCCCATCCAGGACGCCGCCGCCAGGGACGGCCGCAGCCGGCGCCAGCCCAGCGACGCACCTCCGTCCAGCAGGACGAAGATCAACGCGACCGTGACCAGCCGCTGCACCATGTCCAGGGGAATCGTCCGGAGGCCGGGCACCAGATCGGAGACCACGGCCGCGGCGAGGAGGAAGAAGGCGGGGGCGGGCACCCGGATGCGCTCGCTCACGGGATGGAAGACGAGGGCCGCGGCCATCACCGCCCCGGCGATCAGCACCGCCCAGCCGAGCGATTCGACCTCCTGCGTCATACCACCCGCTCCTCACCAGCCCCGGTGACCGCCGTGTTGCCGCCACCGCGTGCGCAAGTACCCGCAGACCAGCCGCCGACCCGCCGGGAGAGCCGCTGATGGCGAGCGGGGCCGATGCGCATTCCAGTGCGGTGTGCCGGGGTGTGAAGGGCGAGGGGGCGGGTAGCGGAGATCTGGCCTGCCCGGGTTCACCTGGCAGGCGCGGAGGCGTGCGATTCGGCCGCGCACAGCGGTTGACCGCACTCGCCGCCCTCCGTCCCGTGTCACACACAGAAGTAGGTCTGTACAACGTGTCTCTCGCCGCCCAAGCCGTCGCCCCGATCTACGACCAGCTGATAGCCGAACGAGGCGACCTGCCCGCGATCGCCGCCCGCACCGCGGAACGGACCAGGCGCGAGGCCGCCGAGATCCTGGACTTCTCCTCACTGGGTGCGGCACTGGGCGCAGCCGACGCCGCGGCGGACACCGGTGACGACGGCGACAGTGAGGACGACGGAGACCTGGCGACCGGTCACTGACCGGTGCGACGGCGAGGTGGCCCAGTGACGTTGGCTCAGCGCCGTCCGGCCCGCGGCCGGTGACAAGGCAGTGCCCCTCCCGGGCACCTCGGCCGGCATGACTGATTTCGCGCTCGAAAGCGCCGCATTCAGCGATCACACCTTGATTCCCGACCGCTGCGCGCGGATCGCCAGCGGCACGCCGGTCGGCCCCTCTCACCGTTGACGCACTTTCTCGTGAGATCCGGTACGCCCCTCTCGCATCCGCGCACCGTGCGACAACGCGAACCCGCAGGGACCACGGGCCGGCACCGTGTTCTTCGGCGGCGCGGAGGCCGCGGGCGGGCTGGACGGGCTGGACGGGCTGCGGGCCGAGTAGGCCAGGATCCCGTACGCCCACGTCGGGCTGGTACAGCTGCCGGACAGCGTCGACGACACCCAGGCGATCCCGCTCTCGGACATCCACCCCACCGCCTGGTCCGGGGCCCGGACGCCCTGGTCGAGCAGGCCGAGCAGGCCGAGCAGGCCGACCATGAACGGGACGAGGCCGCGCCCGGACAGAACCCGGACGGGGACACCTGGGTACCCGGCACCGCGGCCACCGCCGGCTCCCCGGGACCCTCCGCGGCCGACGCGACGAACCCGGAGGTGCCGTAGCCATGACGGTGAAGAACGGTGGGTCCCGAACCGACCGGCCGGCGACGGGAGGGCCCCCTCCGGGGCCTGCACGTCCGTCAGGACGGCTCGCGGCGGGCGCGCTGTCAACATCATCGAGTGTTAGTACGACCACCTCGCCGTGTGAGGGTTCCGCGCACACGGGGCACCAGCCTCATGCCAGGGTGGACGGGCGGCAACTCCCCTCCCCCACCGCACACTTCGAGGAGTCCCCCCATGCTGCGAGGCATCGACGTCAGCGCCTACCAGTCCTCTTCCTTCGACACGGACGGCCTCTCCTTCGCCTTCATCAAGGCGACCGAGGGCCGCTCGTACATCAACCCCCGGCTGTCCGCCCAGACCGAGCACGCCCGTGACGCCGGGCTCGTCGTCGGCTTCTACCACTTCCTCTGGCCGGGCAATCTCACCGCCCAGGCCGAGTACTTCGTCAAACACGCGCCCGAGAAGGGCAGCGACCTCCTCGCCGTCGACTGGGAGACCACAGGCGACGGCACCCACGCGAGCAACGCGGAGAAGGACAGCTTCATCCGCAAGGTGAAATCGCTCCGGCCGAACCACCGGGTCCTGCTCTATTGCAACCGGAATTTCTGGCTCAACGTCGACACCACCTCCTACGCCGGCGACGGCCTCTGGATCGCCGACTACGTGACAGCGGGCGAGCCCCGCATCAAGGCCAAGTGGCGCTTCCACCAGTACACCTCCGACCCGCACGACAAGGACGTCGCCGACTTCAGCAGTAAAGCCGCGCTGAAGAAATGGGCGGACGACGCCTGACGGGGACCGGGGCCTCACGCCCGGCGCAACAGGCCCAGCGTTCCTTCCAGTTCCTCGCGCAGGACCGTCGACGCCGCCTCGGCGTCGCCCCGGGTGATCGCTTCGACCAGGGCCTCGTGGGTGTCGTCGCCCGTGTTGGGGTCCGTCGTGCGCAGGCCGACGAGGTCGAGCATCTCGATCAGGCCGCGGCGGAGGGTGGGAATGAACTCGGTGAAGAGGTCGGCGAGGACGGGGTTGTGCGCGGCGGTGACGACGGCCGCGTGCAGGGCGATGTCGGCGTCGACGAAGGCCGCGTCGTCGCCGGCGGCGGCCGTGCGGCGGCCCGCCAGGGCGGTCCGGAGCGCGGCGGTGTCCTCGGGGGTGCGGCGGGCGGCGGCGAGGGCGGCGGCGTGGACCTCGACGCCGAGGCGGACCTCGTAGACGTCGGTGACGGCGGCGCGTCGCAATCGGGCGGGCCAGTCCTCGGCGGGTTCGGTGGCGGTGACGAAGACGCCGGCACCCTGCCGTGCCCGGACCAGTCCGGCGCCGGCGAGGGCGCGCAGCGCCTCGCGGACCGTGGAGCGGCCGACGCCGAGCTCCTTGGCCAGCGTGGTCTCCCCCGGGAGCTTGGTGCCGACCGGCCACTGTCCGCCGGTGATCTGCGCGCGCAGCCGGTCCGCGGCCTGTTCGACGAGCGGGCTGGGGCGGACGGCGTCTAGGGGCATGGGGGCACCTTACGTGGACGGCGGCTGACGGTCACCACTTGTCTGAGGAGCTGAGGTGTGGGTAGCGTACCGCCATGACGTACCGCGGTCTGCTTCTTCTCGGCTGCCGCGGCGGGGTCTGACCACGACCGGCACCCCGCCGCGGGGTTCCGCCGTGCCGCCGGTCGCCGTCCGACCGAGCCGAAGGCAGTCGCAGACCAGCATGAGCATCACCCACGAAGGCCGTCCGCCCGCCCAGGAGCCCTGGAATCCGCAGCGGCCCAGTCCCATGCCGTACCACCGCTACCGCCCCTTCGAGGAGCGCGTGCGGGTCCCCGTCGAGGAGCGGAGCTGGCCCGCCGCCCGGTTCTCGCGCGCCCCGCTGTGGGTGCCGGTCGATCTGCGCGACGGCAACCAGGCGCTCGCCGAGCCGATGGACACCCCGCGCAAGCGCCGCTTCTTCGACCTGCTCACCGGGAGGGGGTTCAAGGAGATCGAGGTCGGCTATCCCTCCGCCAGCCGTACCGACTTCGACTTCGTGCGGCACCTGGTGGAGGACGGTGCCGTCCCGGACGACGTCACGCCCGTCGTGTTCACGCCCGCCCGGCCGGAGCTGATCGACACCACGTTCGACGCGATCGAGGGGCTGGACCGGGCCGTCGTCCATCTGTACATCGCGACCTCGCCGGTGTGGCGGGAGGTCGTGCTCGGGCGGGACCGGGACGAGGTGCGGCGGACCGTGCGGGAGGCCGCCGAGCGCATGGCCCGCCGCGCGGACGGGCTGCGCGGACACGTGCGCTTCCAGTTCTCGCCCGAGACGTTCAACCTGACCGAGCCCGACTACGTGCTCGAACTGTGCGACGAGCTGACCGAGTTCTGGGACGCGAGCCCCGACCGTCCGGTCACCCACAACCTCCCCGCAACGGTGGAGATCGCCACGCCCAACGTCTACGCCGACCAGATCGAGTACGTCCACCGCCAGCTGGCCCGCCGGGACTCCGTCATCCTC
Source organism: Streptomyces sp. NBC_00670 (assembly GCF_036226765.1). NCBI lineage: Bacteria > Bacillati > Actinomycetota > Actinomycetes > Kitasatosporales > Streptomycetaceae > Streptomyces > Streptomyces sp. NBC_00670. Next base: position 5,207,315 of record NZ_CP109017.1, on the reverse strand, counting down.
TCCGTCCATCCGCACAACGACCGCGGTACGGGCGTCGCCTGCGCCGAACTCGCGGTGCTGGCCGGGGCGCAGCGGGTGGAGGGCTGTCTGTTCGGCAACGGGGAGCGCACCGGCAACGTCGACCTGGTGACGCTGGCGCTCAACCTGTTCGCGCAGGGCGTCGACCCGATGGTCGACCTGAGCGACATCGACGCGGTGCGGGCGACGGTGGAGCACTGCAACCGGCTGCCGGTGCACCCGCGCCATCCGTACGCCGGTGAGCTGGTCCACACGGCGTTCTCCGGCACCCACCAGGACGCCATCGACAAGGGGTTCGCCGCGCACGCCAAGCGGGCCGCCGAACTGGGGGTGCCGGAGCGCGAGGCGCCGTGGGCGGTGCCGTACCTGCCGGTCGACCCGGCGGACCTGGGGCGCTCGTACGAGGCGGTGATCCGCGTCAACTCGCAGTCGGGCAAGGGCGGGATGGCGTATCTGCTGCGGACCGGGCACGGCGTGGACCTGCCGGCCCGGATGCGGCCGGACTTCTCGAAGGTGGTCCAGCGGGCCACCGACGACAGCGGCCGGGAGGCGACGGCGGCGGAGCTGTACGCGCTGTTCGAGGCGGCGTACCTGGCGCCGGGCCGGGAGGGCGCGGTGCGGCTGGCCGCCTGGTCGGCGACGCAGGAGCCGTCCGGGACGCACCGGTTCGTGTGCACGCTGGAGCGGGACGGCCGGAGTGGCGACCACGAGGGCACCGGCAACGGTCCGCTGTCGGCGTTCGCCGACGCGCTGGCCGGGGCCGGGATCGCGGTGGAGGTGCGGGACTTCGCCGAGCACGCGGCGGGCCCCGGCACGGACGGCGAGGCGGTCGCCTACGCCGAGTGCCGGGTGGACGGCGCCACCGCGTGGGGCGCGGGCCGGGACACCTCGGTGCTGGCGGCGTCCGTGCACGCGGTGCTGTCGGCGGTCAACCGGGCGGGGGCGTGATGAACAGGAGCGTGAGGGGCGAGGGCACGAGGAGCGGCGGCGGCACGGACACGGTGGTCCTGGACGCCCGGGACGTCCATGTCGTACGGGACGGGCGGCCGCTGCTGCGGGACGTCTCGCTCACCGTGCGCACCGGCGAGCACTGGGCGCTGCTCGGCGCCAACGGGGCCGGCAAGACGACCCTGCTGAGCCTGCTGGGCGCGCTCGTCCACCCCACGCACGGCACGGTGGAGGTACTGGGCCGCCGGCTGGGCACGGTGGACCTGCGGGAGCTGCGGTCCCTGGTCGGGCACGTCAACCCCCGGCATCCGCTGCGTTCGGCGCTGCGGGTGCGGGACGTCGTACTGACCGGGCTGACCAACTCCGTGGAACCGCAGCCGCGGTGGGCGCCGACGCCGGAGCAGGAGGAACGGGCGGACCGGCTGACCGGCACGCTGGGGCTGGCGGACCGGCGGGAGGCCCGCTGGACGACGCTGTCGCAGGGCGAGCGCGGCCGGGTGCTGATCGCCCGCGCGCTGATGCCCGAGCCGCGGCTGCTGCTGCTCGACGAACCGGCCACCGGGCTCGACCTGCCGGGCCGGGAGCAGCTGATCGAGGCGCTGGACACGCTGCGGGAGGAGCACCCCCGGCTGGCGACGGTCCTGGTCACCCACCACCTGGAGGAGCTGCCGCCGGGCACGGACCACGCGCTGCTGCTGCGCGAGGGCGGGGCGCTGGCGCGCGGCCCGGTGGCGGAGGTGCTCACCGACGACCTGGTGAGCAAGTGCTTCGACCTGCCACTGGCGCTGGAGAGGCGGGAGGGCCGCTGGAGCGTGCGGGTGACGCGGACGCGCCGGGGCTGACCCGTCGTACGCGTGCGGAGCACCCTGCCGGGATCCGACGGGTGCCCCGCACGCATGACGTCACTTGTTGAGGTACGTCCAGAACTCGTCGAACGACAGCACCTTGTCGCCGTTGAGGTCGCGGCTGGCGATGACGGACTCGGCCACCGACTCGGTGACGTTCCAGTCCCCTCCCTGCGCCAGGGCGGACTTGAACTCCGCGGCGGTGATGAACCCGTCGCCGTCCGTGTCGATCCGCTGGAACTCCTTGCGCGCTGCCTCGATGTCCGCCACCGATCGGCCCCCTTCTGTGGTGCCTTGTCCGCCGCCGGGCACCCGCGGTGCCGCCGTACGGGCGTGTCCTGTTGACGCAGGCCAGATTAACGGCCCGCGCGGGCGCGCAGTGCGGCGACCACCCAGGCGAACTCCTCGCGGCGGGCGGCGGCGGGGGTGCCGGTCCGCACCGTGACCAGCAACTCGCGGTAGCGGGCGACCCGGCCGGCCGTCATCAGCTCCAGCCGTTCGAGCACGGCGACGGGGTCGGCGTCGCCGATCAGTTCGCCGAGAACGGCGTCGGCCTCGGGCGAGGCGGGGTCGATGCCGCGCCGGCGGCCCTCGGCGCCCTGCTGCACCAGCCGCCGGGCGAACCACATGGACTGCCCGGCGGGGGCGCCCTCGCCGTGGTCGGCGGCCTGGAGCTCGGCCGCCGTGCGCATCTCGGCCCGGAAGCCGGGGTCCTGGAGCAGTTCGGCCAGCTCCACCCAGGCGTCCACCTGGGCGGGTGTGGGGTCGTCGGGCAGGTCGGCGGTCAGGGAACTCATGCGGTCCCGGATCGCCGGGTCGGCGGTGTCCAGTCCGTGGAACGTCTCGTCCACGAACTCTCGCAGGATCCTGCCGCGTTCGGCGGCGGACAGCCGGGCCAGTCTGTTCATCAGGGTCGTCTCCTCCGCGCTGGAACCGCGTTTCGCCACGGTCGACAGCACCGCACGGGTCACCCGCAGCGCCCGGATCCGCGCGTCCAGCGCGGCGACGTGGGCGGCCGCCAGCTCGGCGACGCTGCTCTCGCCGGACAGCACCCGGCGCACGTCGGCCAGGCCGAGGCCCAGTTGGCGCAGGGTGCGGATCAGCTCCAGGCGGGCGACGCTCGCGGCGTCGTACAGCCGGTAGCCGCCGGGTGAGCGGGCCACGGGCGGCAGGGCGCCCTCGTCCGACCAGTGGCGGATGGTGCGCACCGGCAGTCCGGTGGCCCGGGCCAGCTCGCCGATGGTGAGCGGTGCGGTGCTGTTCTCGGTCACGTCGGCGAGTCTGGACCTTCCGGTAGCCGGAGACTCAAGTGCGGTCCTTTCCGGAGCGCCGGGGGGTCAGCGGAAGACGCCGGTGTGGCCGAGGGAGTAGCGGCCCGGCTGGGGGTAGACGGCGAGGCCGTGCGGGCCCTTGCCGACCTTGATACGGGCGAGCTGCTTCCCCGTGCGGGTGTCGATCGCGTAGACCTCGGCGTCGTAGCGGCCCGACAGCCACAGGACTTCTCCATCGGCGGAGACACCGCCCATGTCGGGGCTGCCGCCGTCGGGCAGGTGCCACTTCTTGGTCAGCTCGTTCTTCTTGAAGTCGAAGACGGAGACGGTGCCCTCGCCCCGGTTGGAGATGTACATCTCGCGCGAGTCGCGGCCGACGTACAGGCCGTGGCAGCCCTTGCCGGTGGGCAGGAAGGTGGGCCGCGCGAAGCTGTCGCCGTCCAGGACCCACATGCCGTTCGCCTTCATGTCGGCGATGTAGAAGCGGCCGCCGTCGGGCGCGATCTTGACGTCCTGCGGCATGGCGCCGTCGAACGGCAGCTTCTGCTTGGCGACGACCTTCATCCTCTCGGTGTCGACCTTGAGGAGTTCGCCGCTGAACTCGCAGGAGACGATGAAGTAGCGGCCGTCGGGCGAGAAGTCGGCGTGGTTGACGCCGTAGCAGCTCACCGGCTCGGTGTGGACGGTCTTCATGGTGTGGGCGTCCCGGAAGACCAGTTCGCGGTCGAGGGAGGCCATGACGACGGCGTACTTGCCGTTCGGCGTGAAGTAGAGGTTGTAGGGGTCGTGGACGTCGACCGGTTCGCCCGCCTTCCCCGTCTTCGGGTCGATGGGGGTGAGGCTGTTGCCCTTGTCGTTGTTGACCCACAGCGTCTTCAGGTCCCAGGACGGCACGACGTGCTGCGGCTGCCGGCCGACGGGGATGGTGTCGGTCACCTTGTACGTCTTCGGGTCGATGACGGTGACGGTGTCCGACTCGGTGTTGGGGACGTAGACGCGGGAGGGGAAGTCCTTGACGACCGGGGAGAGCATCCCGGGGCGGTCGGCGGCGTAGACGTCCTTGGGGTCGAGGAGCGGCGGCATGCCGGGGAGGGCGTCGGGGGCGGCCTTCGCGTGGGCGGCGGCCTTCGGGGACGCGCTGGGTGCGGCGGCCTGGTGGGCCGCGCTGCCGGCGGTGTCGTCGCCGCAGCCCGCGAGGGGGGCGAGGGCGAGGAGAAGGGCGGTGGCGAGGAACACGCGGGTGCGAGGGGCGGGGGTGCGGGTGGCGGGGGTGCGGGTGGTGGGGGTGCGGGTGGTGGGGGTCATCGGCTCAGCAGCTCCGTGGTGGTCACCGCGCGCAGGCCGCGGTGGTCGAGTCCGGTCAGGAGGGCGGGGAGGGCGGCGACGGTGTCCGGGTGGCCGAGGTGCAGGCTCACCACGGAACCGGGGCGGACCTCGTCGAGGACCGTGCGGGTGACGGCGTCGGCGCCCGGGTCGGTGTGGTCGAGGGAGTCGACGTCGTACGACAGCACGTGCGGGTAGCCCGCGCGGCGGGCCAGGCGTACGACGAGCGGGGAGGCGGTGGGGGCGCGCGAGGGGCGGAACCAGGTGCCGATGGAGCCGGTGAGCCGGCGCAGGCGCCGGGCGCACTCCTCGATCTCGGCGGCGGCGTCCGCCTCGGACAGGGTGTTGACGGCGAGGTGGCGCTGGGTGTGGTTGCCCAGGTCGTGGCCGCCGTCGAGGACGCGGCGGGCGAGCGCGGGGTGGGCGTCGAGCCAGTCGCCGACGGCCAGGACGGTGACACGGGCGCCGGACCGCTCGGCGGCGCGCAGGAGGGCCTCGGCAAGGGCGGGGTCTCCCTGCCCGTGGAAGGTGAGGGCGACGCCGGGGCCGGTGCGGGGACCGTGGGTGATCTGGGCGGGGAGGCCGGGGTAGGCGCGGGGGGTCGCGGGGGTCGCCGTGGGGGTGGGGGTGCCGGTCGGGGGGCGGGTGGTGCCGGTCGGCGGAGACGCGGCGGCGGCCGTCGTGGCGGAGGGGCCGGTGGCCGAGCAGGCGGCGCCCGTGCCGGTGAGGGCGGCGGCCGCGGCGAGTCCGGCGCCGGCGCGGAGGGCCTGGCGGCGGGCGGGGGACGGGGTGTTCACCCGCACCATTTAAGGACTTCTCGTCCTAAAACCTGCCTATTCGCCCGTACGGCGGGTGGGGGTGGGTCGCGGATGCGCTTGCCCGCCGGATCGGCGGTGCGCCGTCACGGCGCGCGCATCTCGAACCACGTCGTCTTGCCGAGCGGGAGCAGGTCCACGCCCCAGCGGTCGGAGAGCTCGTTGACGAGGAAGAGCCCGCGGCCGCTGACGTCGAGTTCCTGGACCGGCATGAGACAGGGCAGGCCGCGGGAGGGGTCCCGCACCTCCACCCGGATCCGGCCGCGACGGCGCCGCATCCGCAGTCCGAAGGCGCGGGCGCCGGTGTGCCGTACGGCGTTGCCCACCAGCTCCGAGACGAGCAGGACGGCGTCCTCCGTCAGCTTGGGTCCGAGCCCCCAGTGCCGCAGCAGGACGACCTGGGCGAGACGGCGGGCGGTGGCGGCGGACTCCGGCAGCGACGGGAGCGGAACCTCCGCCTCCGTGGGGTCGCCGAACAGGTCCAGCGCCTTCAACGCCCGTTCGTCCTCGACCGCGGGCGTCCAGCGCGCGGCGGTCGCACGCCCTTGCCCCCGCGGCTGATCGATGCCCTCCAGCCCCGCCATGCCCTCATCATGACCGCCCGGCGGAAGCTACGGGCCGGTTCACACGGAATCCACCCACACGACGCCGGATGAGACACCGTGTCAACTGCAAGGGGGGCGGCATAACGAGCGGGACACGGTGGCGGTGGTGAGGGGCGCCGGGCACTGGCGGCATTGTCGTTAGCGCGCGTTAACCTGCGTGCATGACCGTACATCTCGAAGTCGCCGAAGGCATCGGTACGATCCGGCTGGACCGGCCGCCGATGAACGCGTTGGACGTGGCCACGCAGGACCGGATCAAGGAGCTCGCGGAGGAGGCGGGGGGCCGCGCCGACGTACGGGCGGTGATCCTCTACGGCGGGGAGAAGGTGTTCGCGGCCGGCGCGGACATCAAGGAGATGCGGGCCATGGACCACGCCGCGATGGTCCTGCGCGCCCGCGCCCTCCAGGAGTCCTTCACCGCCGTGGCCCGCATCCCCAAGCCGGTCGTGGCCGCCGTGACGGGGTACGCGCTGGGCGGGGGCTGCGAGTTGGCGCTCTGCGCGGACCATCGCATCGCCGCGGACAACGCGAAGCTGGGCCAGCCGGAGATCCTGCTCGGGCTGATTCCGGGTGCGGGTGGCACCCAGCGGCTGTCCCGGCTGATCGGGCCGTCCCGGGCGAAGGACCTGATCTTCACGGGGCGTCAGGTCAAGGCGGACGAGGCCTTGGCGCTGGGGCTCGTGGACCGGGTCGTTCCGGCCGGGGAGGTGTACGAGGCGGCGCGTGCGTGGGCGGCGCGGTTGGCGCGGGGGCCGGCGATCGCGCTGCGCGCGGCGAAGGAGTCCGTCGATGCGGGTCTTGAGACCGACATCGAGACGGGGCTTGCCGTTGAGCGGGGGTGGTTCGCGGGGTTGTTCGCCACGGAGGATCGTGAGCGGGGGATGCGGTCCTTTGTGGAGGAGGGGCCGGGGAAGGCGGAGTTCGTCTGAGAGTGCGGGGGGGTGGGGGCGGGAGGGCTTTTTTCGCCCCCGCCGCCCCTACCCTTCCCGTCCCCGGGGGCAAGCCCCCGGACCCCCAAAAGATGCGCAGTTCCCCGCGCCCCTTGATCAGGCGGTCCAGTCCTCCCAGGACATGTTCCAGCCGTTCAAGCCGTTGTCCGGGGACACCGTCTTGTCGTGGGAGTGCTTGACCACCACCACGTCGCCGGCCATGGAGCGGTTGAAGAACCATGCCGCCGAGACGCCGCTGTCGTAGCCGCCCTTGACGTCGCGCAGGCCGATGCAGCCGTGGCTGGAGGCGTAGTTGCCGAAGGTGCCGCCGCCCCAGTAGTTGCCGTGGATGAACGTGCCGGAGGTGGTCAGGCGCATGGCGTGCGGGACGTCCTTGATGTCGTACTCGCCGCCGTAGCCGACCGTCTCGCCGTTCATCCGGGTCACCGTGAGGCGCTCGGTGATGACCATCTGGCCGTTCCACGTGTCGTAGCCGGGCTTGCCGGTGGTGACCGGGATGGTCTTGATGACCTTGCCGTCGCGGCGGACGGTCATCTTCTGGGTCTTGACGTCGACCGTGGAGATCTGGCTGCGCCCGATCGTGAAGTCGACCGTCTTGGCCTGCTTGCCGTAGACGCCGGCCCGGCCCTCGACGCCGTCGAGGTTCAGCGTGACGCTGACCTTCGTGCCGGGCTTCCAGTACTCCTTGGGCCGGAAGTCGAGCCGGTCGTTGCCGAACCAGTGGCCGCGGACCTCGACGGCCGGCTCGGTCTTGATCGTGATCGCCTTCTCGACGTCCTCCGGGTGCGTGATGCCCCGGGTGAAGTTGACCGAGAACGGCATCCCGACGCCGACCTTGCTGCCGTCCTCCGGAGTGAAGGTGCCGGTGAAGGTGGCCTTCGGGGTCAGCGTGGTGAAGCTGGACTTCTGGGTGGTGCTGCGGCCGCCGGAGTCCTTGGCGACCGCGCTGACGGTGTAGCGGGTGTGGGTGGCCAGGTGGCCCGAGGGCGTCCAGGTGGCGCCCCCGCCGGTTATCTTCCCGTCGACCTCGCGGCCCTTGGCGTCCTCGACGCTCACCTTCGTCAGTTTGCCCTTGGCCGCGGTGACCTTCAGCGCCCCGGTGGTGGCCACGTCGTCCGCGCCGTTCTTCGGCGCGATCGTCACGACGGCCTGCGGGGAGGCGCTCTTCGCGCTGCCCGCGTCCTTGCCGCCGCTCGCCGAGTCCGCGTCGGACCCTCCGCCCCCGCCGCACGCGGTCACCGCGAGCAGCAGTGAGCCGAGCAGCGCCGCCCGGACCGTCCCCCTGCCGCCGCGTATCCGTGCGCCAACCGACGCCCCCTGGATCGGTCGTCTGTTCACTTGTCGTTCTCCCCTCGCACGGCCTGTCGAGGCCCGCACTCCAGCGCGTCATACGCGCGTACTGCGCAAATGAATCACACGGCCGGGCCCGCCGGGCCCCCGTGATTGTCACTGTTCAGTCCCAATTCGCGCCGAACGCCGGTGCGCCGGGGTGCGCGCGGGGTTCGGGCCCCGCGGGTGCCCCCACCTGTCATGTCACCGCTTCGGCCACCCCGGGAAACGTGAGTGCGTGCCACGCTCTGGGCAGAACCTTGGGGAGGACGACGCGACGAGGTGCCGCGGCCGGGACGCCGTGCGCCCTTTTCCGCGTCGCCCCACGGAGCCGCGGGAGGCCTACCGGTGTCGAGCGCAGCCGAGCAGGAGGCAGTACAGAGAGCGGCGGGGCACGCGCGCCGCCGGGACGCCGTGCTGAACGGCGCCCCGCGCGAGGCGCCCGCACCACCGGTGTGGCCGGGGGCGCCGACCCCGCTCGGCGCGCGGTTCCGCACCGGACCGGACGGCACCGTGGGCACCAACTTCGCGCTGTGGGCGGGTGGGGCGGAGGCGGTGGAGCTGTGTCTGTTCGACGAGCGAGGCCCCGAATACAGGGAGACCCGGGTGCCGCTGGCCGAGCTGACGCACGAGATCTGGCACGGCTTCGTGCCCGGCGTCCGCCCCGGGCAGCGCTACGGCTACCGGGTGCACGGCCGCTGGGACCCGTGGACCGGCGCCCGCTGGAACCCGGCCAAGCTGCTCCTCGACCCGTACGCCCGTGCGGTGGACGGTGAGTTCGCGCTGCCGGCGGAGGTGTACGGGCACGTACGGGACTGGCCCGAGCAGCACGTCGCCGACACCGTGCGCGACGAGCGGGACTCCGCGCCGTACGTCCCCAAGGGCGTCGTCGTCCACGACGGCGACGACTGGGCCGACGACCACCGGCCCAAGACCCCCTGGGCGGACACCGTCCTGTACGAGCTGCACGTGCGCGGCTTCACCAGGCTGCACCCGGGGATCCCGCCCGAGCTGCGCGGCACGTACGCCGGCCTCGCGCACCCGGCGGCCCTCGCGCACCTCACGCGGCTCGGCGTGACGGCGGTGGAGCTGCTGCCCGTGCACCAGTTCGCGCACGAGGACCATCTGCTGCGCCGGGGCCTGCGCAACCACTGGGGGTACAACTCCATCGGCTACTTCGCCCCGCACGCGGCGTACGCGGCCTCCGGGACGGCGGGGCAGCAGGTCGGCGAGTTCAAGCGGATGGTGCGCGCGCTGCACGCGGCCGGGATCGAGGTCATCCTCGACGTGGTCTACAACCACACGGCGGAGGCGGGCGAGCTGGGTCCGACGCTGTCCCTCAAGGGCATCGACAACCGCGGCTACTACCGCCTCCAGGCGGACGCGCGGCGGTACGCCGACTACACCGGCTGCGGCAACACCCTGCACGTCGTCCAGCCGCACGTGCTGCGCCTGATCACCGACTCGCTGCGCTACTGGGTGACGGAGATGGGCGTCGACGGCTTCCGCTTCGACCTGGCGGCGGCGCTGGCCCGCTCGATGCACGACGTCGACATGCTCTCGCCGTTCCTCGCGGTGATCGCCCAGGACCCGGTGCTGCGCCGGGTGAAGCTGATCGCCGAGCCGTGGGACGTCGGCTCCGGCGGCTACCAGGTGGGCGCGTTCCCGCCGCTGTGGACGGAGTGGAACGACCGCTACCGGGACGCCGTGCGCGACTTCTGGCGGCACGCGCTGCCGGACGTGCGGGAGATGGGCTACCGGCTCTCCGGCTCCAGCGACCTGTACGCGTGGGGCGGGCGCCGTCCGTACGCCTCCGTCAACTTCGTCACCGCGCACGACGGTTTCACGCTGCGGGACCTCGTCTCCTACGAGCGCAAGCACAACGAGGCCAACGGGGAGGGCAACCGGGACGGCAACGACGACAACCGGTCCTGGAACTGCGGCGTAGAGGGCGAGACGGACGACGAGGGGGTACGGGCACTGCGGCGCCGGCAGCTGCGCAACCTGCTGACGACGCTGCTGCTGTCCACGGGGGTGCCGATGCTCGTCGCGGGCGACGAGATGGGGCGGACGCAGGGCGGCAACAACAACGCGTACTGCCAGGACAACGAGACCGGGTGGGTCGACTGGAGCCTGCTGGACGAGCCCGGGTGGCGGGCGCTGTGCGACCTGACCTCGCGTCTGATCGCGCTGCGGCACGCGCATCCCGTGCTGCGGCGGCGGGCGTTCTTCTCCGGGCGGGCGCATTCGGCGGACGGACTGCGGGACGGGCTGCGGGACCTGGCGTGGTTCACGGCGCGGGGGGAGGAGATGACGGAGCGGGACTGGTACGCGCCGGCGGCGACGCTGGGGATGTATCTGTCGGGGCGGGACATTCCGGGGCGGGACGCGCGGGGGGAGCCGGTGGTGGACGACAGCTTCCTCGCGGTGCTGCACGCGGGGGGTGAGGGGGTGTCGTTCGTGTTGCCGGGGGTGCCGTGGGGGGAGCGGTACGAGGTGGTCGTCGACACGGGGCGGGAGCCGCAGGATGCGGCTCCCGGGGAGGTGTACGCGGGGGGTACGGCGGTGACGGTGCCGGGGCGGACGGTACTGCTGCTGCGGGTGGTGGCGTAGGCGATTTTCCTCGCCCCCGCCGCCCCTACCCGCCCCATCCCCCACAAGGGGCTCCGCCCCTTGGACCCCGGAAGCGGGAGAGCTCGGGGGGTGGGGTGCGTGGGCGGCTGCGGGTCCATCGTGGCTTGTCGCGCAGTTCCCCGCGCCCCTTGAAAGCCGGGGGTTCCCCCGGTCTTTCAGGGGCGCGGGGAACTGCGCGAGCAACCATCCACCCACCCGCACCCGCCCACGCACCCCACCCACCCCCTCTCCCCCGCGCGCTCTTCCGGGGTCGAAGGGGCGGAGCCCCTGGGGATGGGACGGGTAGGGGCGGCGGGGGCGAGGGAATCGAGGGGTTACCCCAGGATTCCGCGGTCGTAGGCCGCGGCCACCGCCGCCGCGCGGTCCTTCACGCCGAGCTTGGCGTACAGGTGCGTCAGATGCGTCTTCACCGTCGCCTCACTGATGAACAGCGCCCGCGCGATCTCCCGGTTCGACGTCCCCTTGGCGACGAGCGCCAGGACCTCCCGCTCGCGGGAGGACAACGGCTCACCCCCCGGCCCCGGCGCCCGCACCGCCGACACCAACCGCGTGGCCACCGCCGGCGACAGCACCGTCCGCCCCCGCGCAGCGGCCCGCACCGCGGTGAACAGTTCCTCCCGCGGCGCGTCCTTGAGCAGATAGCCCGTGGCCCCGGCCTCGATCGCCGGCAACGTGTCGGAGTCCGTGTCGTACGTCGTCAGCACGAGCACCTTCGCCCGCACCCCCCGCCGCCCCAGCTCCCGGATCGCCTCCACCCCCGACCCGCCCGGCATCCGCAGATCCATCAGCACCACGTCCGGATCGAGCGCGACGGCCCGCTCGACCGCCTCGACCCCGCCCGACGCCTCCCCCAGCACCGTGAACCCGGGCGCGGACTCGAACATGCCGCGCAGCCCGTCCCGTACGACGGGGTGGTCGTCGACGACGAGCAGGGAAATGGGCGTGTCGGAGGCGGAGTCATCGCTCATGGCGCACCAACGGTACGCGAGCCGACACCGCCGTGCCCTGCCCCGGCTCGGACTCGACGGCGACGGAGCCCGCGATCCGCTCGGCGCGGGCCCGCATGCCGTCGAGACCGAAGCCGCCGGCGCGGGTGCGGGCGGGGACGGCGGCCGGGTCGAACCCCGTGCCGTCGTCGCGGACGTCGAGGCTGACCTCGTCGCCCATGAAGGACAGGGTGACGCCGACCCGGCCGGCGCGGGCGTGCCGGGCGGCGTTGGAGAGGGCCTCCTCGGCGATGCGGAGCAGGGTCGCGGAGACCTCGTCGTGGAGGTGCTCGGCGGTGCCGGTGACGGTGAAGTCGGCGCGCGCCCCGTTGCGTTCGCCCCATTCGGCGACCGTCTTCTGGAGTGCCTCGGGCAGCCCGTCGGCGGCGAGGGCGACGGGGGCGAGGTTGTGCACGGAGCGGCGGGCCTCGCCGAGGCTGTGCCGGGCCAGCGCGGCGGCGCGCTCCACGTGGGTGCGGGCGGTGGCCGGGTCGGAGGTGCCGGCGACCACCTGGAGCTGGGCGATGATGCCGGTCAGGCCCTGGGCGAGGGTGTCGTGGATCTCGGCGGCGAGCCGTCGGCGTTCGTCGGCGATGCCCGCCTCGCGGGCCTGGAGGAGCAACTGGGCGTGCAGGGCCGCGTTCTCGTCGAGGGCCTGCTGGAGCGCGGTGTTGGTGCGTTCGAGTTCCCCGATGGTCTCGGCCTGGGTGGCGGCGCGGGCCTGCTCCTGCTCGGCGTACCGGGTGAACACGCCGACCATGCAGACGTTGACGCCCAGGACGAGGAAGAAGCCGAGCCAGAGGACCAGTCCGTGCGGCGGCCAGCCGCCGATCTCGCTGCCGGCCATGGTGACGGCGGTGAGGACGAGCCCGGGCATCACCAGCCGGTGCGGCAGCTCCCGGGGCGCGGTGTAGTAGCCGATCACGGCGTAGAACGCGAAGAACGGGTTGGCCCAGGTCAGTACGAAGGCGAGGGACCAGCGCAGGAAGTAGAGGAGGGCACCGGTCCGGCTCGGGCCCGGGTGCCTGCGCTTGGACCGTCCCCAGTAGAGCTGGAGCGCGATCCCCACGGGTACCAGGACGGCGCAGAGGAGCGTCGCGGACCGGCTCATCCCGATGGGCGCCGCGGAGAGGGCCGCCGCGACGACGCCCGCGGCCAGCAGCACCCAGGGCCCCCAGACGTCGAAGGAGGCCCGGTACTGCGGGTGCGTGGGGCTCGTCATGGACCCAGTGTCCGGCATGTCCCGGCCCGTCCCGCCGCTCATTCCCAGCGGAACCAGCGCGCGGCCCCGGCGGTGAGCAGCACCGTCCAGGCGGCGAGCACGCCCAGGTGGGACCAGCCGGGCCAGTCCCCGGCGGCGGCCTGGTTCAGGGCCTGGGCGGCGGCGCCGAAGGGCGTCCACTCGACGATCCGGGCCAGGACGTCCGGCATGTTCTGCACCGGCACCCACAGCCCCGCGCAGAACATCATCGGGAACAGCACCGCGCTGCCGACCGCTCCGGCGATCTTCGTGGTGCGGGACAGCGCGGAGACCAGCGAGCCGAGCGCGAGCGCGACCGCGACGGCGAGCAGCAGTGCGACCGCGTACCCGAAGCCCTGCGCGGGCAGCCGCACGTCGAAGGCGAGCCGGCCGACGAGGAGCGCGAGCAGCGCGGAGGCGAGGGCCGCGCCCGCGAAGACCACCATGTGGGCGAGGAGCAGCGCGGCGGGCCGGACCGGTGTGGTGGACATCCGGCGCAGGATGCCGCGCTCCCGGTAGCCGGTGAGGACCTGCGGCATGCCCTGCAACCCGCCGAGGATCATGCCGAGCAGCACGGTGACGGGCACATAGGTGTCGACGAGGCGGAGCCCGCCGAGGGCGTCGTCGTGCTGCCGGAAGGAGGGGATGGAGCCGAGGATCGCCAGCAGGAGGGCGGGGAAGCAGACGATCCAGAAGAGGGCGCCGGGTTCGCGGCGGAAGAGGCGGACCTCGGTGCGCAGGACGGCGGGGTTGAGCAGCGCGGTGTTCATGCCACGTCCTCCGTGAGGTCGAGGAACGCGTCGTCGAGCGTGGCGTCGGTGACGCGGAGCTGGTGGGCGGTGATGCGGTGGCGGGCGAGGAGGGTGAGGACGGCGTCGACGGTGGCGTCGGTGCCGGACAGGGTGAGCCGGCCGTCCTTGTGCGCGACCGAGGCCAGCTCGGGGAGCGCGGTGAGCAGTTCCTCGTCCAGGGGGGCGGACGGGGTGAAGCTGATGACGGTGGCGCCCGCCGAGCGCCGGATCAGGCCCTGCGGGGTGTCCAGGGCGGCGATCCGGCCCTTGTCGAGGACGGCGATCCGGTCGCAGAGCCGCTGCGCCTCCTCCATGAAGTGGGTGACGAGCAGGACGGTGACGCCGCCCGCGCGGACGTCCTCGATGAGCTGCCAGGTGTCGCGCCGGGCGCGCGGGTCGAGTCCGGTGGTCAGTTCGTCCAGGACGACGACACGGGGGTCGCCGATCAGGGCGAGTGCGATGAACAGCCGCTGCTTCTGGCCGCCGGACAGCTTCGCGAACCGGGTGGTGAGCTGGGCGTCCAGGCCCAGGCGTTCGGCCAGGGGGCGCCAGTCGGCGGGGTGCGGGGCGAAGGAGGCGTACAGCTCCAGGGCCTCGCGGACGGTGAGTTTGGCCTGGAGTTCGGATTGCTGGAGCTGGACGCCGAGGACCCGGGTGACCTGCTCGTGGTCGGCGACGGGGTCGAGCCCGGCGACCCGGACCCGGCCGGCGTCGGGCACCCGCAGGCCCTCGACGCACTCGACGGTGGTGGTCTTGCCGGCGCCGTTCGGGCCGAGGACGCCGAAGATCTCGCCCTCCTCGACGGTGAAGGAGACACCGTCGACGACGTTCCGGCCGCCGTAGGACTTGCGCAGGCCGCTGACCTCGACGACGGGCTTGGCGGAGGCGGAGGAGGAGACGGAGGTGGAGACCGGGATGGCGGACATGACTCCAGGGTGGCGGCGGGCGGGGCGCCGGCACATCGCCCGTCCCGCTCGGACCGGCATCGTCCGATCGGTTGATGCGGGGGTACGACCGGACGGGGCGGCGGGGGCCCCGCGAGCCGTGCGCCGGGGGCCCGGCGGAGCGCGGACCTGGGGCCCGGCGGGGCGTGGACCTGGGGCCCGGCGGAGCGCGGACCTGGGGCCCGGCGGGGCGCGGACCTGGGGGGGCGTAGGTCCTTCGGACCAGCGGGGTCCGGCCGAAACTCGGTGGGCACTGTCAGTGGCGATCCGTACAGTCGCTCCTGATGTCCGAGACCCGTGCCACCCCCACCGACCGACCCACCGACCGACCCACCGACCGACCCACCGACCGCTCCGCCGTCCGCACCCTGCTGCGCCTGTGGCCGTACGTGCGGCCGGTGCGGGTGCGGCTGTTCACGGCCGCGTTCGTCGCGATCGTCGCCTCGTGCGTGGGGCTGGTGATCCCGCTGGTCCTGAAGTGGATGGTGGACGGCCCGGTCGCGGACCGGGACCCGCGGGGGGTGTGGCTGGGCGCGCTGTATCTGCTGCTGCTCGGGGTCGCCGAGGCGCTGCTGTTCGGGCTGCGGCGGTGGCTGGTGGCACGTCCGCTGTCGCAGGTGGAGGCGGACATGCGGGCCGACCTGTACCGGCACCTCCAGCGGCTGCCGGTGGCGTTCCACGACCGGTGGGCGTCCGGGCAGTTGCTGTCCCGTGGGACGACGGATCTGATGCTGCTGCGCCAGTTCCTCGCCTTCCCGTTGACGTTCCTGCTGGTCAACGGCGTGACGATCCTGGTGGGCGTGGTCATCATGCTGGCCCAGGACTGGGCGCTCGGGCTGGTGATCCTGGGGCCCGCGGTGCCGGTGATGATCGTGTGCGCGATGTTCGAGCGACGGTACTCGCTGGTGGCGCGAAGGGCGCAGGACCAGGTGGGCGATCTGACCACCGTGGTCGAGGAAAGCGTGCTCGGCATCCGGATCGTCAAGGGCTTCGGCCGGCACCGCAGCCAGGCGCGCGCCTTCCGCGAGCTGTCGGGCGCGCTGCGCGGGACGGAGCTGGCGAAGGCGCGGCTGCTGGCGTCGATCTTCGCGGTGATGGTCACCCTGCCCGAACTGGCGATCGGCGCGGCGCTCGTCCTCGGGACGGTGCGGGTGGCGGACGGCAGCCTGTCCGCGGGCACGCTGGTCGCCTTCCTGTCGACGGCGCTGGCGCTGCGCTGGCCGGTGGACTCCATCGGCTTCCTGCTGGCGATGAGCCAGGAGGCGGCGACGGCGACGGCACGGTACTTCGAGGTGATGACGGAGGACGAGGAGGAAGAGGCGGCGGCGGACAAGGAACGGGCTGTCGATCCGGTCGGCTCCGGCGGCTCCGGCGGCTCCGGCGGCCCCATCGGCCCGCCCGACGGCGTGCTGTTCGACGGGGTGCGGTTCCGCTATCCGGACGCCCCGGCGGACTCCCCGCCCGTCCTGGACCGCATCGACCTGCACATCCGGCCCGGCGAGACGATGGCCCTGGTCGGGGCGACGGGCAGCGGCAAGACGACGCTGACGGCGCTCGTCCCCCGGCTGCACGAGGCGACGGAGGGGCGGATCACCCTCGACGGGCGGGACATCACCGCGATGCCGAGACAGGAGCTGCGCACGCTGGTGGCCGTGGCGTTCGAGGAGCCCACGCTGTTCTCGGCGTCCGCGGGCGAGAACGTCCTGATGGGCGCCCCGGACACGGCGGGCGAACCCGAACTGGAGCGGGCGCTCGCCGTGGCGCAGGCGGACTTCGTGCACGGGTTGCCGCAGGGGACCGGGACGCAGGTCGGCGAGCAGGGCCTGACCCTGTCCGGCGGCCAGCGCCAGCGGCTGGCGCTGGCCCGCGCGGTCGTCGGCCGGCCCCGCTTCCTCGTCCTGGACGACCCGCTGTCCGCGCTGGACGTCCACACGGAGGCCGCGGTCGAGGCGGCGCTGCGCCGGGTACTGGCCGGCACGACGGCACTGGTCGTCGCCCACCGCCCCTCCACGGTCCTCCTCGCCGACCGGGTCGCGCTGCTCTCCGCCGGCCGCATCACCGCCGTCGGCACGCATCACGAACTCCTGCGGGACAACCCGGAGTACGCCCACCTGATGTCGGGAACGGAGGCGGAGCCGGAACCGGCGCCGGGTCCGGAGCCGGCGCCGCCCCCTGCCGACGCCACCCCGTCCGCGACGCCTGCCGCACCCGCCGCACCCACCGCCCCGGCAACGGAACCGGAGGTCCGCCGATGACCGCACCCACGACCGCCGCCGGACCGAACGACGAGGAGGCCGCGGAGGACGGCACCGCCGCGGTCCCCGGCGGCCCGTCCGGGCCGGCGGGCTCCGGCGACCCGTTCGACCGGGACGCCCTCCCCGCCCCGCCCGGCGCGACCGGCGCCCTCCTGCGCTCCCTGCTCGCACCGATGCGCCCCCGCGTCGTGCTCACCGTCGCCCTGCTCCTGGTCCAGCAGGCGGCCGCGCAGGTCGGTCCGCTGCTCGTGGCGTACGCCATCGACCGGGCCGTGCCCGCGTTCCGGGACGGCCGGCACGGGCCGCTGATCGCGGTGGCCGTCGGCTATCTGGTCGCCGCGGCGGCCTCCGGCGCGTTGCAGTACGCGTTCATCGCCGCCTCCGCCCGGGTCAGCCAGGACGTGCTGCTCGACCTGCGCGGCCGGATCTTCCGGCACGCCCAGGCGCTGAGCATCGACTTCCACGAGCGCTACACCTCGGGACGGCTGATCTCCCGCTCCACGACCGACGTCGAGTCCCTGCGCGAGCTCCTCAACGAGGGGTTGCAGGAGCTGGTCATGGTGATCCTCTCCTTCGTCTACATCTCGGCGCTGCTGCTCTGGCTCGACCTCGGCCTGGGCGCGGTCGCGGTGGCCTCGTTCGTGCCGCTGTACGGACTGGTGCGGATGTACCGGCGCCGGGTGGGCCGGGTGTTCCGGCTGCGGTCGACGGCGATCGCGGCGGTGATCGTGAAGTTCGCGGAGACGATGAACGGCATCCGTCCGGTCCGCGCGTTCCGCCGCGAGGCCGTCAACGACGCCGACTTCCGCGTCCTGAACCAGCGTCACGCCCGCGCCAACGGCGACGGCATGCTGGAGATGGCCCGCTATGTCATCGGCTCCCGGCTGGTGGCGAACACGGCGGTGGCCGGGATGGTGCTGTGGGGCGCCTACCGGGTGGCGGACGGCACGCTGGCGCTGGGTGTGCTGGCGGCGGCCGTGCTGTATCTGCGGCGGCTGTACGACCCGATAGACCGGCTCGGCATGTTCCTCAACTCCTACCACTCGGCGGCGGCCTCGCTGGAGAAGATCGCGGGGCTGCTGGCGCAGCGGCCCTCGGTGCCGGAGCCCGCCGAACCGCTGCCGCTGCCGCCGGCCCCGTCGGAACTGCCGGGGCGCGAGGTGGTGTTCGACGGCGTGCGGTTCGCGTACCGCACGGGCGGCGAGGTGCTGCCCCGCTTCTCGCTGACGCTGCCGGCCGGGCAGACGGTGGCGGTGGTCGGCTCGACCGGCGCGGGCAAGTCGACGCTGGCGAAGCTGCTGGCCCGCTTCTACGACCCGACCGAGGGCCGGGTACTGCTCGACGGCGTCGACCTGCGCGCACTGAGCACGGCGGAGCTGCGGCGGGGCGTGGTGATGGTGACGCAGGAGGCGTTCCTGTTCTCCGGCTCGGTCGCGGAGAACATCGCGCTGGGACGCCCGGACGCGACCCGGGAGGAGATCGAGCGGGCCGCGAAGGCGATCGGCGCGCACGACTTCATCGCCGCGCTGCCCGACGGCTACGACACGGACGTCCGCAAACGGGGCGGCCGCATCTCGGCGGGCCAGCGCCAACTGGTCGCCTTCGCCCGCGCGTTGCTCGCCGACCCCGGGGTGCTGATCCTCGACGAGGCGACCAGCTCGCTGGACGTACCGGGCGAGCGTGCGGTGCAGCGGGCGATGGAGACGGTGCTGCGGGGCCGTACGGCGGTGGTCATCGCCCACCGGCTGTCGACGGTGGAGATCGCGGACCGGGTGCTGGTGATGGAACACGGCCGCGTGGTGGAGGACGGCACCCCCGCCACCCTGATCGCCGGCACGGGCCGCTTCTCGGCCCTGCACCGGGCCTGGCGGGAGAGCCTGGCGTAGGAACGGTCGTCGAAGGAACGTCGGAGGAACGTGCCCCGTAAGGGGCGCGGGGAACTGCGCGACCAGCCACACCCCGCCCGCACTCGCCAACGGACCGACCCACCCGAGCCATCAGGCGCCCCACGAGTTCAGAGGCCGGCGCTCCGCAGCGCCACCTCGTGGACGCCGTGGCCGGCCGTACCCGTCGCGCCGGTGGCCTTCTTACTGGAGAGCGGCCCGGAGCACCGGCCGTACGCGGTCATCGCGATCGCGCACCGGCTGCACACCGCGCACGACGCGGACCGGGTGGCGGTGATGGAGGACGGCCGGCTCACCGAGCTGGGCACGCACGAGGGCCTGGTGGCGGCGGACGGGGCGTATGCGGCGCTGTGGCACTCCTGGCACGGCGAGGGAAAGGTTTCGGCCACCGGGGCCGATTCGGCCGGTGTGACGGGAGCGGCGGAAGGTACGGGAGAGACACGCGGCGCACGGTCGGGGCACGCCGACTGAGCACGGGCGGGAGCAATCGGCGCCCGGGGCTGACGCACGCTCAATTCAACGCACGCAGGCCGTCCTTCACGCAACCGCCTACCACGAGCCCGCCGAAGCCGCCCCACCGCGCCCCCGTCGGCGGCCACCGCGCCCGACAAGTGATCCGTTCCGCATTGCGTACACCGATCTTCACTTGCCGGACGATTTTCGGCCAACGTCCCGACAGGGTCCTGACATGCACACGTCTTCAATGTCACTCTTCCAGCGCACGGCTCACCGCACCGCAACTTCACCCGTCCGCGAGGCCCCCCACGCCTCACGGGCACCCCCACACAAGGAGCTTGCGTGACTCCCCTCTACGCGCGTCACAAGCGCACCACTCTGGCCATCGCCACCGCCGTCGCGGCCGGAGCCCTGCTGACCACCGGTCTGACCACCGGGGCAGCCGCACAGACCCCCGCCGACCAGGGCGGTTCCACCCTCGCCGCGGCACCGCTGAAGCTGTCGGCGAGCGCACGCACGAGCCTCGTCCGGCAGGCCGAGGCCGCCGCCCCCGAGACGGCGAAGCAGATAGGTCTCGGCGCCAAGGAGAAGCTGGTCGTCAGAGACGTCGTCAAGGACGCCGACGGCACCGTCCACACCCGCTACGAGCGCACCTACGCCGGCCTGCCGGTGCTCGGCGGCGACCTGGTCGTGCACGAGTCCGCCTCCGGCGCGACGAAGAGTGTGACCAGGGCGACGAAGGCCACCATCAAGGTCGCCTCGGTGACGGCGAAGATCGCCGCCTCCACGGCCGAGAAGCAGGCCCTGACCGCCGCGAAGGACGCCGGCTCCGCGCAGACCGACGCCGACCGCGCCCCCCGCAAGGTGATCTGGGCGGCGAGCGGCACCCCCGTGCTGGCGTACGAGACGGTCGTCGGCGGCCTCCAGGACGACGGCACCCCCAACGAGCTGCACGTCATCACGGACGCCGCCACCGGCAAGAAGCTCTACGAGTACCAGGGCATCGAGACCGGCACCGGCAAGACCCTGTACTCGGGGACCGTCACCCTGAGCACCACCAAGTCCGGCTCGACCTACCAGCTGTACGACACCACGCGCGGCGGCCACAAGACGTACAACCTGGCCCACCGCACCTCCGGCACCGGCACGCTGTTCACCGACGCGGACGACGTGTGGGGCACGGGCGCGGCCTCCAGCTCCTCCACCGACCAGACGGCCGCCGCCGACGCGGCCTACGGCGCGCAGGAGACCTGGGACTTCTACAAGAGCACGTTCAACCGCAACGGCATCAAGAACAACGGCGTGGGCGCGTACTCCCGGGTCCACTACGGCAGCAACTACGTCAACGCGTTCTGGGACGACAGCTGCTTCTGCATGACGTACGGCGACGGCTCCGGGAACAACCACCCGCTGACCGCGCTGGACGTCGCCGGCCACGAGATGAGCCACGGCGTCACCTCGGCCACGGCGGGCCTCAACTACAGCGGTGAGTCCGGCGGTCTGAACGAGGCCACCTCGGACATCTTCGGCACCGGCGTGGAGTTCTACGCCAACAACTCGGCCGACAAGGGCGACTACCTCATCGGCGAGGAGATCGACATCAACGGCGACGGCTCGCCGCTGCGCTACATGGACAAGCCCAGCAAGGACGGCGGCTCCGCGGACTACTGGTCCTCCTCCGTGGGCAACAAGGACGTGCACTACTCGTCCGGCGTCGCCAACCACTTCTTCTACCTGCTGTCCGAGGGCAGCGGCGCGAAGACGATCAACGGCGTCAGCTACAACTCGCCGACGTCCAACGGCTCCACGGTCACCGGCATCGGCCGCGCCAAGGCGCTGCAGATCTGGTACAAGGCGCTCACCACGTACATGACGTCGACCACCAAGTACTCCGGCGCCCGTACGGCGACCCTGAGCGCGGCGTCGGCCCTGTACGGCTCCAGCAGCACCGAGTACAACGCGGTGAAGGCGGCCTGGAGCGCCGTCAACGTGAACTAGTCACGACACTCGTCCAGGTGAGCCGCCCCCGGCGCGAACCGCGCCGGGGGCGGCTCTACCCTTGGGCCCCATGTCGTTCACGTACGAGGATGTCGGCGCGACGCGGGAGCCCGAGCACTGCCCGCCCGGGTACCACCGTCTGCACGTGCGCTCGCGCGTCGGCGAGGGCGAGGGGGTGTTCCGCCGCGCCACCGAGGCGCTGTTCAGCTGGGAGATGCACCGGGCGGTGGGCGTCGGCATCAGCGACGGAACACCGGCGGCGGCACCCGGTGTCGACGTCACCGTCGTACTGGGCGGGCTGATCAAGGCGCCGTGCCGGGTGGTGTGGACGCTGGACGAGCCGCGCCGCCGGGGCTGGGCGTACGGCACCCTGCAGGGGCATCCGGAGCAGGGCGAGGAGTCGTTCGTGCTCGACCGCACCGGGGACGGCACGGTGTGGCTGACGGTGACGGCGTTCAGCCGGCCGGCGAAGTGGTACGCGCGGGCGGGCGGCCCGGCGGTACGGGGCCTTCAGCACGCGTACGCCCGCCGCTGCGGCGCGGTGCTGCGCCGGCTGACGGCGGCCGAGAACGAGGCGGGGCTGCTCTAGGGCCTGTCCTCACATTCCCGTCTGCTCCGCGGCGCCCGTGAAGAGGGCGACCGCGTCGGCGGCCAGGGAGTCCGCCAGGCCGACGGGTGCCCGGCCGGAGGTCACCAGTACGGCGATGCCCTGGAGCATGGCGACGAGGAGCAGGCGGAGCCGCTCGGGGTCGCCCGCCGGGAGCACCCCGGCGGCCTGCGCCTCGCGGATCACCTCGCCCACGGCGGCGAACAGCCGCAGGGCCCCCTCCCCCATCTCCACCGGCTCCCCGCCCTTCTTCTTCGCGAACATGACGTCCAGCAGGGCGCTGTCGCGCACCGCGAACCGTACGTACGCGACCGCCATCGCCCGCAGCCGGGTCTCGCGCTCCGGTCCGGCGTCCGCGACGGCGCCGAGCATCTCGTCGCCGAGCCGTACGAACCCCGCCTCCCCGAGGGCGTCGAGCAACGCCTGCCGGTCGGGGAAGTGGCGGCGCGGCGCGGCGTGGCTGACGCCCGCCCGGCGTGCGAGTTCCCGCAGCGACAGCCCATCGACGCCGTCCTCCCGCAGGGCGCGCTCGGCCTCGGCGAGCAGCGTGGTGCGCAGGTGGCCGTGGTGATAGGGGCGGGTCGTCATGGTCCGCAGTCTAACCACCGTGTTTGCACCGCCTACTTTTCCGCTCTCCGGCCCCTTGTTTCCATTGACTACATAAGTTTGCGACGCCTACATTGTTTGCCATGACTACATTCACTGTCCGGGACCTCCCCGATCTGGCCGACACCACCGCGATCGTCACGGGCGCGAGCAACGGCATCGGGCGGTCCGCCGCCCACGCGCTGGCGGCGGCCGGGGCCCATGTGGTCCTCGCGGTGCGCAGCGCCGAGCGGGGCAAGGCGGCCGCCGCGGGCATGCCGGGCACGACGGAGGTCCGGGTCCTCGACCTCGCCGACCTGTCCTCGGTGCACGCGTTCGCCGCGGGCTGGGACGGCCCCGTCGACCTGCTGCTCAACAACGCCGGGGCCTCGGCGCAGTCGCTGACCCGCACCGCCGACGGCTTCGAGCTGATGTTCGGCGTCAACCACCTCGGTCACTTCGCCCTGACCAACCTGCTGCTGCCGCACCTGACCGGCCGGGTGGTCACGGCCGCCTCGCAGGCCGAGCGGAGGGCCCGGCTGGACCTGGACGACCTCCACTGGGAGCGGCGGCCGTTCAAGACGCTCCGCGCCTACAACGACTCCAAGCTGGCCAACCTGCTGTTCACGGCGGAGCTCCAACGCCGGCTGACCGCCGCCGGCTCCCGGGTCCTGGCGCACGCGGCCCACCCCGGCCTGGTCGCGACCGGCCTCTACCCCAGCGGCGGACGCCGCCCGTCCGACCTCATGCTCGCGCTCACGCTCCGCCTGCTGGCCCAGAGCCGTGACCAGGGCGCGCTGCCGCTGCTCTACGCCGCCGTGGCCGACCTGCCCGGCGACAGCTTCGCCGGCCCCTCCCACCTCGCCCACATGCGCGGCGCGCCCCGGCTCATCCCCCGCTCGGCGACCGCGCAGGACCCGGCCCTCGCGGCCCGGCTCTGGGACGTCTCGGAGCACCTCACCGGTGTCTCGTTCCCGCTCTGAGACGCCCCCGCACGGCCGCGGGTCAGCCGGCCGGCGTCCCGTCGCTCGCCGCTCTGCAACTGGTCGGCGCCGACGGCTCACGGGTCACCGCATCAGCACCC
Organism: Streptomyces sp. NBC_00670; assembly: GCF_036226765.1. Taxonomy (NCBI): domain Bacteria; kingdom Bacillati; phylum Actinomycetota; class Actinomycetes; order Kitasatosporales; family Streptomycetaceae; genus Streptomyces; species Streptomyces sp. NBC_00670. Next base: position 5,183,727 of record NZ_CP109017.1, on the reverse strand, counting down.
CGGCCCCCTCCCCCGCGCCCTCCGGCGGCACCGCGAGCAGGCCGAGCTCGGTGGGCGAGGCCAGGAGCGGGTGGGAGGGGAGGATGCGGACCGTGTAGCCGAAGGGGCCCGCGCGGTCCAGGGAGAGCGGGCCCTCGTAGACCCAGCGGCCCTCCTCGCCGCCGCCCGCCGGTTTCAGCGGGACCACCGACGCGTCCGCGATACGGTCCTCCGCGTCGACGCGACCGGAGACGACCTGCACCTCGACGTCGTCCGGGGCCAGCTCGCCGAGGCCCACCCGGACCCGTACCCCGAGGGACGCGCCCAGCTCGGCCCGGTCCGCCCGGTCCGCCGCCGAGGACGTCTCGACGTGCTCGACCGTGACCCGCGACCAGGCGCCCCGCACCCGCGCCTTCCAGGCGGCCAGCTCGCGCGCCGCCTCCGGGGTGAGCGCCCGGTGGGCCCGGGCGGCGGGGGCGTACAGCCGCTCCACGTACTCCCGGACCATCCGCCCGGCCAGCACCTTCGGGCCGAGGTGGGTGAGGGTCTGGCGGACCATCTGGATCCAGCGGTCGGGCAGCCCGCCCCGGCCGCGCTCGTAGAAGCGGGGCGCGACCCGGTGCTCCAGCAGGTCGTACAGCGCCGCCGCCTCCAGCTCGTCGCGCCGGTCGTCGTCGGTGGCGGCGCCGTCCGCCGTGGGGATGGCCCAGCCGAAGTCGGGCTGGTACCACTCGTCCCACCAGCCGTCCAGGACGGACAGGTTGAGGCAGCCGTTGAGCGCGGCCTTCATCCCGCTGGTGCCGCACGCCTCCAGCGGCCGCAGCGGGTTGTTCAGCCACACGTCGCAGCCGGGGTAGAGCTTCTGCGCCATCGCCATGCCGTAGTCGGGCAGGAAGACGATGCGGTGCCGCACCCGGGGGTCGTCGGCGAACCTGACCAGCTCCTGGATCAGCCGCTTGCCGCCGTCGTCCGCCGGGTGCGCCTTGCCCGCGACGACGATCTGCACCGGCCGCTCCGGATGCAGCAGCAGCTCCATCAGCCGGTCCCGGTCGCGCAGCATCAGCGTGAGCCGCTTGTACGAGGGGACGCGGCGGGCGAAGCCGATGGTCAGCACGTCCGGGTCGAGGACGTCGTCGATCCAGCCGAGCTCGGCCGTGCCGGCGCCGCGCTGCCGCCAGGAGGCGCGCAGCCGCGTCCGCACCTCCAGCACCAGCTTCTCGCGCAGCACCCGGCGCAGCTCCCAGATGTCCTGGTCGGCGATGTCCGCGACCGAGTCCCAGCGGTCGGAGCCGCCGACGGTCATGGCGTCCTCGGCGCGCTGCGCCCCGATCTGCCGGGCGCCGAGCCGGACCACCTCGGGCGCCACCCAGGTCGGCGCGTGCACGCCGTTGGTGACGGAGGTGATCGGCACCTCCTCGGCGTCGAATCCCGGCCACAGTCCGGAGAACATCTCCCGGCTGACGTGGCCGTGCAGCAGCGAGACCCCGTTGGCCCGCTGGCCGAGACGCAGCCCCATCACGGCCATGTTGAACAGGTTGGGCTCGCCCCCGGCGTAGCTCTCCATCCCCAGGTGGAGGATGCGGTGGACGTCGATGCCGGGCAGTTCGGCGTCGGGGCCGAAGTGGCGGGCGACCAGTTCGCGGTCGAAGCGGTCGATGCCGGCCGGGACGGGGGTGTGCGTGGTGAACACCGTGCCCGCGCGGACGGCCTCCAGGGCGGCGTCGAAGTCGAGCCCGGCGTCGGACAGCTCGGCGATCCGCTCCAGGCCGAGGAACCCGGCGTGCCCCTCGTTGGTGTGGAAGACCTCCGGCGCGGGGTGGCCGGTGAGCCGGCAGTACGTGCGCACCGCGCGGACACCCCCTATGCCGAGCAGCATCTCCTGGAGCAGCCGGTGCTCGCTGCCGCCGCCGTAGAGCCGGTCGGTGACGTCGCGCTCGCCGAGGTCGTTCTCCTCGACGTCCGAGTCGAGCAGGAGCAGCGGGATCCTGCCGACCCGGGCCAGCCAGATCCGGGCGGTCAGCCGGCGCCCGCCGGGCAGCGCGAGGGTGACGTGGCACGGCGTGCCGTCCTCCTCGGTGAGCGGGGCGAGGGCCAGCTCGTGCGGGTCGAGCACCGGGTAGTGCTCCTGCTGCCAGCCGTCGCGGGAGAGGGACTGGCGGAAGTAGCCGTGCCGGTAGAGCAGGCCGACGCCGATCAGCGGGACGCCGAGGTCGCTGGCGGCCTTGAGATGGTCGCCGGCCAGGATGCCGAGGCCGCCGGAGTACTGCGGCAGCGCGGCCGTGATGCCGAACTCCGGCGAGAAGTAGGCGATCGCGGCCGGCAGCTCGGCCGACCGCTCCTGGCTCTGGTACCAGCGGTCGCCGCTCGTGTAGTCGGCGAGGTCGTCGGCGGCGGCGGACAGCCGGCGCAGGAACCGGCGGTCCCCGGCCAGTTCGGCAAGGCGCGCGGACGGGACGCTGCCCAGGAGCCGCACGGGGTCGCCGCCCGCGGCGGCCCACCGTTCGGGGTCCACGGACCGGAAGAGATCACGGGTCTCGGCCTGCCACGACCAGCGCAGATTACGGGCGAGGTCGCTCAGTGGCTTGAGGGCGTCGGGGAGTACGGGACGGACGGTGAACCTGCGGATGGCCTTCAAAAGTCCCACCTTCACCAGGGGCGTACGCGGCTTCGGGGCGCACTGTGCGTGCGTCCCTCGTCACTCACGACGGTAACGGCGCCGACGGCCGGGCAACCACGGCGCAAGGCGGCGCGTTGCGTCAGTACCGCGCACGGGGCGAAGAAAACACACCGGATACTCCGCCCCCACCTCCCCCTTCCGCCCCCCGGCCCGCGCCTGTGCGAGCCCGTCCGCGCCCGCCCGCGCCCGTCCATGCCCCGGCAAAATTCGGCCGCTTCTCGAACATGGCCGACTCGACCGGGTTTGAACGTAGACATACGCGTGAGTAGTTAACAAAGTGCCGGATTGCTCACCCGAACAGGGTGGGAAGGCTCCTCCGGTACGTCCCGCAGGCCCCGCACCACACACCACACCCGCCAGCCGCCCACCCACGTTCGCAGCGGACAGGAGCGGTCATGCCCGCCACGCACCACACGTCGGCAACCCCGACCACCGGTTCCCCCGGCCCCGCCGGCACCACCGGCCCCGGCACCACCACCGCCGGTCCACCGGGCCCGGGGGCATCCGCGCCGGGCGCCACGCCCGGGGCGGCCTCGGCGCACACCAGTTCGATATCCGGTTCGACGCCCGGGGCGAGTGCCGGTTCGGCACTCGGTTCGACTCCGACCTCGACCCCGTCGGCCGTCTCCCCGTCGGCCCCCGCCCCCGCCGCCCCCGTCGTCGGGCGCATCCCCGTCCTGGACGTGGCACCGGCCGTCCTCCGTGGCCGGCGGCCGGCCAAGGCGGTGGTGGACGAGGAGTTCGAGATCTCGGCCACCGTCTTCCGCGAGGGCCACGACGCCGTCGCCGCCAACGTCGTCCTCACGGACCCGGAGGGCCGCCCGGGCCCCTGGACCCCGATGCGCGAGCTCGCCCCCGGCACGGACCGCTGGGGCGCCCGGGTCGTGGTCCCGGCCGAGGGCCGCTGGACGTACCGGGTGGAGGCGTGGGGCGACCCCGTCTCCACCTGGCGGCACCACGCCGGGATCAAGGTGCCCGCGGGGCAGGACACCGAGCTGGTCCTGGAGGAGGGCGCCCGGCTGTACGAGCGGGCCGCCGGGGGTGTGCCGGAGGAGTACGCGCAGGCCAGGGCGGTACTGGAAGCCGCCGTGGCGGCCCTGCGCGACACCGGCCGTCCGCCCGCCTCCCGGCTCGCGGCGGCGCTCACCCCCGAGGTGGACCGGGTGCTGGCCCGCCACCCGCTGCGGGACCCGGTCAGCGCCTCGGAGGAACTCCCCCTCCAGGTGGAGCGGGAGCGGGCGCTCTACGGCTCCTGGTACGAGTTCTTCCCGCGCAGCGAGAACGGGGGCCTGGACCCGTCGGCGCACGGCACCTTCCGGACCGCTGCCGAGCGACTTCCGGCCATCGCGGACATGGGCTTCGACGTCGTCTACCTCCCGCCCATCCACCCCATCGGCACCACCTTCCGCAAGGGCCCCAACAACACCCTGTCGGCCGGCCCGGACGACGTGGGCGTGCCCTGGGCGATCGGCTCGCCCGAGGGCGGCCACGACGCCGTCAACCCGGCGCTCGGCACTCTCGACGACTTCGACGCGTTCGTCGCCCGGGCCGGGGAACTGGGCCTGGAGGTGGCCCTGGACTTCGCGTTGCAGTGCTCTCCCGACCACCCGTGGGTGGAGAAGCATCCGGAGTGGTTCCACCACCGCAGCGACGGTTCGATCGCGTACGCGGAGAACCCGCCGAAGAAGTACCAGGACATCTACCCGATCGCGTTCGACGCGGACATGGACGGCATCGTCGCGGAGACGGTACGGGTGCTGCGGCACTGGATGGCGCACGGGGTGCGGATCTTCCGGGTGGACAACCCGCACACCAAGCCGGTGGTGTTCTGGGAGCGGGTGATCGGCGAGATCAACGGCCGAGACCCGGACGTGATCTTCCTGGCGGAGGCGTTCACACGGCCCGCGATGATGCACACCCTGGGCGCCATCGGTTTCCAGCAGTCGTACACGTACTTCACCTGGCGCACCACCAAGGAGGAGCTGACGGAGTACCTCACCGAACTCTCCGGTGAGGCGGCCGCGTACATGCGGCCGAACTTCTTCGCCAACACTCCCGACATCCTGCACGCCTACCTCCAGCACGGCGGCCGCCCCGCCTTCGCCGTCCGCGCCATCCTGGCCGCGACCCTGTCCCCGACGTGGGGCATCTACAGCGGCTACGAACTGTGCGAGAACACCCCGCTGCGCCCGGGCAGCGAGGAGTACCTCGACTCCGAGAAGTACCAACTGCGGCCCCGCGACTGGGCCGCCGCCGAGCGCGAGGGCCGCAGCATCGCCGGGCTGATCACCGAGCTGAACGCGATACGCAGGCGCAGTCCGGCCCTCCGGCAACTGCGCGACCTGCACTTCCACCACGCCGACAAGGAAGAGGTCGTCGTCTATTCGAAACAGCGGGGATCGAACACGGTTCTGGTGGTCGTGAACCTGGACCCGTACCACACCCAGGAGGCGACGGTGTCGTTGGACATGCCGCACCTCGGCCTCGACTGGCACGAGGTGGTGCCGGTGCGCGACGAGCTCACCGGTGACACCTATTCCTGGGGCAGGGCCAACTATGTGCGACTGGAGCCGGGCGACAGGCCGGCACACGTGCTGACCGTCCTGCGACCGTCCTCACCGCAGATCGGAGGGTCACCCACACCATGATCGTCAACGAGCCCGTCCCGGACACCTTCGAGGACACCCCCGCCAAGGACCGGGACCCGGACTGGTTCAAACGCGCCGTCTTCTACGAAGTCCTGGTCCGCTCCTTCCAGGACAGCAACGGCGACGGCATCGGCGACCTCAAGGGGATCACCGCCAAACTCGACTACCTCCAGTGGCTCGGCATCGACTGCCTGTGGCTGCCGCCGTTCTTCAAGTCTCCACTGCGCGACGGCGGTTACGACGTCTCCGACTACACCGCCGTCCTCCCCGAGTTCGGGGACCTGGCGGACTTCGTCGAGTTCGTCGACGCGGCCCACCAGCGGGGCATGCGCGTGATCATCGACTTCGTCATGAACCACACGAGCGATCAGCATCCGTGGTTCCAGGAGTCCCGCAAGGACCCCGACGGCCCCTACGGCGACTACTACGTCTGGGCCGACGACGACAAGCAGTACCAGGACGCGCGGATCATCTTCGTCGACACCGAGGCCTCCAACTGGACCTTCGACCCGGTCCGCAAGCAGTACTACTGGCACCGGTTCTTCTCCCACCAGCCCGACCTGAACTACGAGAACCCGGCCGTGCAGGAGGAGATGATCTCCGCGCTGCGGTTCTGGCTGGACCTGGGGATCGACGGCTTCCGGCTCGACGCGGTGCCGTACCTCTACCAGGAGGAGGGCACCAACTGCGAGAACCTCCCGGCCACGCACGAGTTCCTCAAGCGGGTGCGCAAGGAGATCGACACGCACTACCCGGACACGGTGGTGCTGGCCGAGGCGAACCAGTGGCCGGAGGACGTGGTCGACTACTTCGGCGACTACAGCACCGGCGGCGACGAGTGCCACATGGCGTTCCACTTCCCCGTCATGCCCCGCATCTTCATGGCGGTGCGGCGCGAATCGCGCTACCCGGTGTCGGAGATCCTGGCGAAGACCCCGGAGATCCCCGCCAACTGCCAGTGGGGGATCTTCCTGCGCAACCACGACGAGCTGACCCTGGAGATGGTCACCGACGAGGAACGCGACTACATGTGGGCCGAGTACGCCAAGGACCCGCGGATGCGCGCCAACATCGGCATCCGCCGCCGCCTCGCGCCCCTCCTGGACAACGACCGCAACCAGATCGAACTGTTCACCGCGCTGCTGCTGTCCCTGCCCGGCTCGCCGATCCTCTACTACGGCGACGAGATCGGCATGGGCGACAACATCTGGCTCGGCGACCGCGACGCGGTGCGCACCCCCATGCAGTGGACACCCGACCGCAACGCGGGCTTCTCCTCCTGCGACCCCGGGCGGCTGTTCCTGCCCACGATCATGGACCCGGTCTACGGCTACCAGGTCACCAACGTCGAGGCGTCCATGTCCTCGCCGTCCTCCCTGCTGCACTGGACCCGGCGGATGATCGAGATCCGCAAGCAGAACCCCGCCTTCGGCCTCGGCTCCTACACCGAACTTCCCTCCTCCAACCCGGCCGTCCTGGCCTTCCTGCGCGAACACGGCGACGACCTCGTCCTGTGCGTGCACAACTTCTCCCGCTTCGCCCAGCCCACCGAACTCGACCTCCAGGCCTTCCAGGGACGCCACCCGGTGGAGCTGATCGGCGGGGTGCGTTTTCCGGCCATCGGACAGCTGCCGTATTTGTTGACGCTGGCGGGGCACGGGTTCTATTGGTTCCGGTTGCGGAGGGACGCCGGCTGAGCGTCGGACCGGGGGGTCCGTCGCGGGCCCACCGAACCGGTACACGCACGTGGCAGGCCCCGGCGGGGCGTTTCCCTCGTCCTGCCCGGGGCACGCAGTAGAGACGACCCCGACCACCCCGGGGAAAGGACGCACGCCATGTCGGAAGCCGTCACCCGTGCCGCCACCGTCACGACCAGCCCCGGCCTCCTCGCGTCCCTCGACCCGCTGCTGCGCGAGTGGCTGCCACGGCAGCGCTGGTTCGCGGGCAAGGGCCGCCCCGTCACCGGGTTCTCACTGGTCGCCGCCACCGAGTTGCTGCCCGTGGGCTCGCGTTTCGGCCTGCTCCACCTCATGGTCCGCGCCCACCAGCCCGCCGCCCAGGGTTCCCCGGCCCACCCCGGCGACTGCTACCAGCTCCTCATAGGCGTGCGCGAGGTGCTGCCGCCCCGGCTGGCACCCGCGCTGATCGGCCATGTGGAACGGGGCCCGCTCGCCGGACGGACCGTCTACGAGGCGCTGTACGACGCCCGCTGCGCGGAACTGCTCCTGGAGGCGATACGCACCCGGGCCCGCATCGGCGCGCTGCGCTTCGAGCGGGACGCGCACCAGGAGATACGCGAGGAGCTGGTGCCGCGGGTGGCGACCGCGGAGCAGTCGAACTCCTCGATCATCTATGGAGATACGTTCATCCTGAAGCTGCTCCGGCGCATCGTGCCGGGCATCAACCCCGATCTCGAACTGCCGCTCGCGCTGGCGCGTGAGCACTGTCCCCGGGTGCCGGCGCCGACGGGGTGGCTGCTGGCGGACCTGGCCGACGGGGTCCCGGCGGAGCGGTCCGGCTTCGCCGCCGGGGCGTCGGAGGGACGCGCCGACTTCGCCTCCGGGGCCGACCCCGCCGAGGGACCGTACGTCCTCGGCGTACTGCAACCCTTCGTGCAGGGCGCCTGTGACGGCTGGGAGCTGGCGCTGCGGGAGCTGGCCAAGGGCGAGGACTTCGCCGCCGAGGCGCGGGCGCTGGGCCGGGCCACCGCCGAGGTGCACACCGCGCTGGCCCGCGCGCTGCCCACCCTCACGCTGGGGCATCCGCAGATACGGCCGCTGGTCGACGGCATGACCGAGCGGCTGGAGGCGACCGCGCAGGCCGTCCCCGCGCTCCAGCCGTACGCCCCCGCGCTGCGCTCCGCCTTCGACGCGCTGGGCGACCTCGCCGCCGAGGGGCGCACCTGGACCGCGCAGCGCATCCACGGCGATCTGCACCTGGGGCAGTGCCTGCGGTCGGCGTCCGGGGCGTGGTCGCTGATCGACTTCGAGGGCGAGCCGTCCAAGCCGCTCACCGAGCGGCGGCTGCCGCAGCCGGTGGCCCGCGACATCGCCGGGATGCTGCGCTCCTTCGACTACGCCGCCCACTCCGTACCGTCCACCGAGCCGTCGGCCGCGCCGCGCGCCGCCGACTGGGCGGACGCCTGCCGGGCGGCGTACTGCACCGGGTACGGGGAGGTCGCGGGCGTCGACCCGCGCACCGAACCGGTGCTCCTGCGGGCCTACGAGACCGACAAGGCGGTCTACGAGGTCCTGTACGAGGCACGGCACCGACCGGACTGGCTGCCCGTACCGATGGCGGCGGTGCGCAGGCTGGCCGCCGACGCGTCGTCGTGACGCCGACCCGACGCCGCCGTGACGCCGCCGCTCTTCCCAACGACGCAACCGCCGCCGTACCCGCCGAGGAGGCCCCGCCCGTGACCCCCCGCTCTTCCTCCGACGACAGCACCCCCCAGAACGGCGCCACCGGAAGCCCGGCAGGCGGCGGCAAGAAGGCTGCCGCCGGGAAGAAGGCGGTGGGCAAGAAGGCGGTGAGCAAGAAGAAGGAGCCGGCCGCGAAGAAGGCGGCCGTGACGAAGAAGGCCGCCGTGGCGAAGTCGGCGGCGAAGAAGACCGTCGCGAAGAAGGCTGCGACGAAGAAGGCCGCAGCGGAAGAGGTCGCGGTGAAGAAGGCCGCGGTGAAGAAGGCCGCCGTCGCCAAGCCTCCGGCGAAGAAGCCGGTACCGGGGAAGAAGAAGCCGTCCGCACCCGCACCGGCACCGGCACAGGCACAGGAGCCGCAGCCCACCACCGCCCCCTCCCCCGTGCACGGCGAGGTGGCCGTCTCCCCCGCCGTGCACGCGGAGGACCGCGCGCGGCTGCTGGAGGGCACGCACCACGCGCCGCACTCCGTGCTCGGGGCGCACCCCGTCTCCGGCGGGGTGGTGTTCCGCGCGCTGCGCCCGTACGCGCGGGCCGTGACCGTGGTCACCGGGGAAGTGCGGGCCGAGCTCCACGACGACGGCGACGGCTTCTTCACCGGGGTCCTGCCCCTCCGTGACGTACCGGAGTACCGGCTGATCGTCGCGTACGAGGAGACGACGGTGGAGACGGAGGACGCCTACCGCTTCCTGCCCACGCTCGGCGAGTTCGACCTGCATCTGATCGGCGAGGGCCGGCACGAGGAGCTGTGGAAGGTGCTGGGCGCCGAGCCGATGACGCACCAGGGCGTGCGGGGCACCAGGTTCAGCGTGTGGGCGCCGAACGCGCGGGGCGTACGCGTGGCGGGGACCTTCAACTTCTGGGACGCCACCGCGTTCCCGATGCGTTCGCTCGGCTCCTCCGGGGTGTGGGAGCTGTTCGTGCCGGGGATCGGCGAGGGCGAGCTGTACAAGTTCGAGATCACGCGCCCGGACGGCTCGAGGACGCTGCGCGCCGACCCGCTGGCCCGTCGCACCGAGGTGCCGCCCGCCACGTCGTCGATCGTCACGGCCTCGCACCACGAGTGGGACGACGCGGAGTGGCTGGCGCGGCGCGGCGAACGCCCGGCGCACGAGGCCCCGTTCTCGGTGTACGAGGTCCATCTGCCGTCCTGGCGCCCGGGCCTCACGTACCGGCAGCTGGCCGAGCAGCTCCCCGCGTATGTCGCGGACCTCGGCTTCACGCACGTGGAGCTGCTGCCGGTGGCGGAGCACCCCTTCGGCGGCTCCTGGGGCTACCAGGTGACGGGCTTCTACGCGCCCACGGCCCGGCTCGGCACGCCCGACGACTTCAAGTACCTGATAGACGCGCTGCACCGGGCCGGGATAGGCGTCCTGATGGACTGGGTGCCGGCGCACTTCCCGCGCGACGCGTGGGCGCTGGCGGAGTTCGACGGCCGTCCGCTGTACGAACCGGCGGACCCGCTGCGGGCGGCCCACCCCGACTGGGGCACCCTCGAATTCGACTACGGCCGCAACGAAGTACGGAACTTCCTGGTCGCCAACGCCGTGTACTGGTGCGAGGAGTTCCACATCGACGGCCTGCGCGTGGACGCCGTCGCCTCCATGCTCTACCTGGACTACTCGCGCGAGCCGGGCCAGTGGACGCCGAACGAGCACGGCGGCCGGGAGAACCTGGACGCGGTGGCGTTCCTCCAGGAGATGAACGCGACGGTGTACCGCCGCTGCCCCGGCGTCGTGACGGTCGCCGAGGAGTCCACGGCGTGGGACGGCGTCACCCGGGCCACCCACCACCAGGGCCCGGGCGGCTTCGGCGGGCTCGGGTTCGGGCTGAAGTGGAACATGGGCTGGATGCACGACTCGCTGGACTACATGAGCCACGACCCGATCCACCGCAAGTACCACCACAACGAGATGACGTTCTCGATGGTGTACGCGTACAGCGAGAACTACGTGCTCCCCATCTCGCACGACGAGGTGGTGCACGGCAAGGGCTCGCTGGTGAGCAAGATGCCGGGCGACTGGTGGCAGCAGCGGGCCAACGAGCGGGCGTACCTGGCCTTCATGTGGGCCCACCCCGGAAAGCAACTGCTCTTCATGGGCCAGGAGTTCGCTCAGGGCGCCGAATGGTCGGAGGCGCACGGCCCCGACTGGTGGCTGCTCGACCCGGCGTACGGCGCGGAACCGGACCACCGCGGCGTGCGCGACCTGGTGCGCGACCTCAACACGGTCTACCGCGACACCCCGGCGCTGTGGGAACGGGACGCCTCCCCCGACGGCTTCTCCTGGGTGACGGGGGACGCGGCGGAGGACAACGTCTTCGCCTTCCTCCGCTACGACAAGGAGGGCACCCCCCTCCTCGCGGTCTCCCACTTCTCTCCCGTGACCCGCGAGAACTACCGCCTGGGCGTCCCGGAGGACGTCCCGGCCTGGCACGAGGCCCTGAACACGGACGCGCCCTCGTACGGCGGTTCCGGCGCCCAGAACCCCCACCCGGTGAAACCAACCCCCCACCCCTGGCACGGCCGCCCCGCCAGCCTGACCCTGACCCTGCCCCCACTGTCGACGGTGTGGCTGCGGCCGGCGTAAGACCTCGAACCGGCTTCCCGGGCTGCGATCGCCTTGGGCGCCATTCCCCCAGAGGGAATACGAGCGATATCCGCCGCAAATTCTCTTTAGTACCTCGTGTCGCCCAACGTACCGAATCGCAACCGTCAGCCGATCTCCGACACCACGGCGAGGGACACGGCCCGGCGGGGGCGTGTTCCCGGCCCGCCAGGACTCGCTCCACGGGCCTCTCGGACGGGTCGCCGGAGGTCACCTACCCAGTGATTACTGCGCAGTTGACCTCGGGGTTTCGTGGTAGCGTCCTCCCTCTGAGGGACACTGCAACCTGAAAGGGAAAGCGTGAACACGGAGAAGATCGCCGCTCGCCGCCTCTCGCTGGAAGAGGTGACGAAGCTCGGCGTGCAGGACAGGTTTTTCGTTTCCGCCGACACGGCAGAACTCAAGCTTCCCGACTGCTATGTCCCTGCTTTTCTGACCAAGCCCGGCGGGGATTTCGAGGGCGGCTCGATCACGGCGAGGACCGTGTTCCAGGAAGAGGTCTCCTGCCTTCCCGACGACGAGAACGAAGCCGGCGTCTACGTGGCCGACGAGAACGGCCCGGTGACCATCGAGGTCCTTCAGTCCGCCGGTGTCGTACTGGATCTGGCACTGTTCGTCCCCGGCGGGGACAAGGGTTCCCTCACCGCCCTCTACGCCGCGGCCCGGCAGGCGTTCGGCGCCGACATCGTGCAGATCTGGCGCCAGGGCCTCAAGGAGGTCCCCGACGTGAAGGTCGACATCTTCGAGGAGCAGATCCCCCGGGGCCGCAAGGCGAGCGACAGCCCCAAGCGTGACCGCCGCGCGATCGACACCTACCCCACCCGCGCGGACTTCATCGAGTTCTCCACGGGCTGGAAGCCGGTCGTCGAGATCCACCGGCCGGTCGTCGACGACACCCCGACCATCTGAGGCGGCGGCGTCACCCGTCCTCCAGGGCCGCGCGCGCGGCCGAGATGAAGTCGCCGGTCGTGGAGGAACGGGCTCGTAGAGCCCGGGCGCGGGACCCGGTGTCGGGGGACGGGCCCGTGGCGTGTACGTGGGCGCGGAACTCCTCGCCTATGCCGCGTACCACCGCCACCGCCCGCTCCGCGACGGGCTCGGGGCCCACCAGGCGGACGCGGACGCAGGCCTCGTCCAGTGCCCGGCGTGCGGCGAAGCCGGCTTCGGCGGCCGGTGGGGCGGCAGGTGACGTGGCCAGCCAGTGTTCGTCCAGCAGGCGGTAGGCGGCGTCGGCGCGGGTCAGGAAGCGTTCGTAGGCCTCGCGGCGGGTTTCCCTGTGGTCGGTCGCACGGCGCTCGGCGCGCTCCTCGCGCGCCAGGGCAGCCTGGTGCCGTAGCTGCCTGGCGGTCGTCCGGGCCGAGACCCAGCCCGCCAGCGCGGCGGCGGTGAGCGTGGACACGGAAGTGATCAGGGCTACGGCGACCGTGGAGTTCACGAGAGGCATTGTCCCGTGGGCCACGTCGAGCGCGGTCCTCGCCGTCCGCAGTCCCGCCGTCCCCCGTCCCCCGTCCGCGGTCCGGGAAATACCGTTGGAGCGGCGTGGCTTCCCCGTGCTTGCATGGGTGACATGGTGTCCGTCGACCATCTGCTCGCCTTCGCCGCCGTGTCGTTCCTGCTGATCGTGGTTCCCGGGCCGAGTGTGCTGTTCGTCGTCGGCAGGGCGTTGGCGCACGGGCGGCGCGTCGCGGTGGTCACGGTCGCCGGGAACACGTTCGGTGCCTATCTGCTCGTCGTGGCCGTGGCGTTCGGGGTCGGGGCGGTCGTGGAGCGCTCGGCCCTCGTCTTCACCGTCCTCAAGCTGGCGGGCGCCGCCTACCTCGTCCGTCTCGGCGTCAAGGCGTGGCGGGAGCGTGGTTCGCTGCGGGCCGCGGTCGCGGGCGTCGGGGCGGCCGCGCACGGCCGCCTGCGGACGTTCGGGGAAGGGTTCGCGGTCGGGGTGACCAACCCGAAGACCCTCGTGTTCTTCGCCGCCGTACTGCCGCAGTTCGTCGACCGGGAGCACGGTCATGTCATGGGGCAGATGCTGGCGCTCGGGCTGGTCTTCAACCTCATCGCCCTTGTCTCCGACACGGTGTGGGGGCTGGCCGCGGCCGGCGCCCGGGGCTGGTTCGGCCGTTCGCCGCGGCGGCTCTCCCTGGTCGGCGGTGCCGGTGGGCTGACCATGATCGGTCTCGGCGTCGCCCTCGCCGCGACCGGACGCAAGGATTGACGACGGGTTCGGCAAGGATTGCTGACGGGTTCGGCCCGGGAACGGGCCTGCCCGGCCGGCGTGGCGGCCGGCCGGGCAGGGGCCCAGTGCGTCAGGCGTTCGTCAGGCCCGCCGGCAGTTCTCCCGTGTGCACGATGCCCAGGCTCTGTGTCGCCCGGGTCAGGGCCACGTACAGGTCGCTCGTGCTGTAGGCGGACGGTTCGACGACCAGGACCGCGTCGAATTCCAGGCCCTTGGCGCCGCGCGGGTCCAGGAGGACGACCGTGTGGGTGAGGTCCGGCTCCGTGGCCGCCGTGACGTCGGGGAGGTGGGCGGCCAGCCTCCGGTGCAGGGCGCGCGGGGCGATCACCGCGAGGCGGCCCTCCTCGGGGGTCAGTTCGGCTGCCGCCTTGCCCACCGCTTCGGGCAGGTCACCGGCGCCCACCCGACGGATCCACGGCTTCGTTCCCGTGGCCCGTACCGACCTCGGCGGCTCGAAGGACGGGTCGGCCGCGCGGACGACCGCCGCCGCGAGCTCCATGATCTCGGCGGGCGTGCGGTAGTTGACGTCCAGCCGGGTGTGCTCCCAGCGGTCGCCGACGTACGGCTCGAGGATGCCGGACCAGTTGCCCACCCCCGCCTCCTCCGCCGTCTGCGCGGGGTCGCCGACCAGCGTCATCGCCCGGGTCGGGCTGCGCCGCATCAGCAACCGCCAGGCCATCGGCGACAGTTCCTGCGCCTCGTCGACGACGATGTGGCCGAACGCCCACGTCCGGTCGGCCGCGGCGCGCTCGGCGGCGCTGCGGTGGTCGTCCTCCTCCTGGCGCTCGGCGAAGCGCTCGGCGTCGATGATGTCGTGCGCGGAGAGCACCTCGGAGCTCTCGGGGTCGTCCTCCTCCTTGTCCTCGAACTCGTAGGTGCGGGAGGCGTACGACATGTCGAGCACGCCCTGCGCGTACGACACCTGCGCCGCGCGCTCGCGTTCGGCGCGGGCGCGGACCGCCCGGTCGTCCTCGCCGAGCAGTTCGGCCGCCTCGTCGAGGAGCGGCACGTCGGCGGGGGTCCAGGCGCGGGTGACGGGGCGGCGTACGGCGTCGGCGTCCTCGGCGGGGAGGTAGGCCTCGGGGGCGGCGAGGAAGTCCGCGACCAGGCGCTGCGGGGTCAGCACCGGCCACAGTTCGTCGATGGCGGACCACACCTGAGGGTTCTCGGCCAGTTCGTCGCGGATCTGGGTGATGTCGCTGGGGTCGAGGAGGTTGGTGCCGTCGTAGGGGTCGGTGCCGATGCGCTCCGCGACCATGTCGGTGAGCGTGTTGAGGATGTGGCCCTCGAAGTGTTCGCGGGCCGCGTTGTGCGGCAGCTTCGCCGCACGGGTGCGGTCGCGGGCGACCTGGACGAGTCCGGCGTCGAGCAGGAGCACGTCCCGGTCGTGCTCGATGGTGACGACGGGGTCGGGCAGCGCCTGCCGGTCGGCGACGGCCCGGGCGAGCGCGTCCGCCATCGCGAGGCCGCCCTTGACGGCGGCGGCACGAGCCGTGTCGACGGCCGTGGCCTTCACGCCGGGGAACAGCTCGCCGACCGTGGCGAGCAGGACGCCGGTCTCGCCGAGCGCGGGCAGCACCTCGCCGATGTAGCCGAGGAAGGCCGGGTTGGGGCCGACGATGAGGACGGCCCGGCGGGCGAGCAGCTCCCGGTGCTCGTAGAGCAGATAGGCGGCCCGGTGCAGGGCGACGGCCGTCTTGCCGGTGCCGGGGCCGCCCTCCACGACGAGGACGCCCTGGTGCGGGGCGCGGATGATGCGGTCCTGGTCGGCCTGGATGGTCCGCACGATGTCGCCCATCCGCCCGGTGCGGGCGGAGCCCAGCGCGGCGAGCAGTACGGCGTCACCCGTGGGGTCCTCGTGGCCGGTGCGCTCGGTGTCGGCGAGGTCGAGGATCTCGTCGTGCAGTTCGGTGACGCGGCGGCCGTCGGTGCCGATGTGCCGACGGCGGCGCAGGCCCATCGGGGTGTGGCCGGTGGCCAGGTAGAAGGGGCGGGCGACCGGGGCCCGCCAGTCGATGAGGACGGGCGTGCGCTCGGCATCGTCGGCGCGCAGCCCGAGGCGGCCGATGTGGTGGGCCTCACCGGAGGTGAGGTCGATGCGGCCGAAGCAGAGCGAGCCGTCGACGGCGTTGAGCGCGGCCAGCAGCCCGGAGCGTTCGGCGACGAGGATGTCCCGCTCCAGGCGGGCCTGCATGGGGGTGTGGCCCTGGGCGAGGGCGTCGTCGACGGCGGTCTCGGTGGCGCCCCGCAGCCGGTCCACGCGCGCGTACAGGTCGTCCATGAATTCCTGCTCACGGCGCATTTCCCGGTCGGTGAAATCCGCGTGCGCTTCCGTGCGTGATCCTGATTGCGATCCCGTGTTTGACAATTCCGCTCCCGGCCGGATATACTGAGGTCATCAATGCTTTCGCGACCCTTTTTTGGCGAAGTCGCGAACCATTGAATATACGCAGAGAAATCCCCCGGGCGCAATCGCCCGGGGGATTTTTTGTCCCGCCGCTCAGGCAGACATCATCACAACACGTCCGCGTCCGCGAGTTCCTCGCGCAACCGGCGCTCGGGGCGCGCCCCCACCATGGAGCGCACCGGCTCACCGTCGCGGAAGACCATGAAGGTCGGCATGGACAGCACCCGGTAGGCGTTGGTGGTTTCCGGGTTGGTGTCCACGTCGAGCTGCACGACCTTGAGCCGGCCGCTCTCCTCCTCGGCGAGTGCGCCCAGTACCGGGCCCATCTGGCGGCACGGGGGGCACCAGTCGGCGGTGAATTCCACGAGTACCGGCAGTTCCGCCTCGATGACCTGTTCCGTGAAGTCCGCGTCCGTCACCTCGGTGACGCCGGCTGCCTTGATCACGATGTCCGTCCTCCCAGTTCGCACACGGGTTCCGGGCCGCCCGGAACCTCTGCTTCGGCCGACAGCCGGTCGCGGGTCCGTTCGGCCCGTTCCAGTTCGCCGGCGACCTTTCGGCGTACGGCGCCGAGCTCGGCGATGAGGGTGTCGAGCTCGGCGAGTTTGCTGCGGTAGACGGCGAGTGAGGCGGGGCAGGCGTCGCCGGACGGGTGACCGGCGCGCAGGCACTCCACGAAGGGACGGGTCTCCTCCAGGTCGAACCCGAAGTCCTGGAGGGTTCTGATCTGGCGGAGGAGGGTGAGGTCGGTCTCGTCGTAGGTGCGGTAGCCGTTGTCGCCGCGGCGGGCGGGGAGCAGGCCGCGGGATTCGTAGTAGCGCAGGGTGCGGGTGGTGGTGCCGCTGCGTGCCGCGAGTTCGCCGATTCGCATGGGAGTGACGTTAATCGTTGACGTCGGCGTCAAGGCAAGGGAGTTCCCCGCGCCCCTGATCAGGGGCGCGAGGAACCGCGCGTCTTTTCGAGGTGCGCCTACGCCTTGGCCAGCTCCTTCTCGCCGTCCTCCCGCGGCTCCGCCGCGTCCGCCGCGTCCGCCGGCGCGGGGTCTCCGCTGTCGACGAGCAGGCGCTCGTCGAACGGGAGGTCGCCGGCCAGCACCCGGCCGACCCGCTCCTTGTCGACCTCCCCCGTCCACGTCCCGATCAGCAGCGTCGCCACCGCGTTCCCCGCGAAGTTCGTCAGCGCCCGCGCCTCGCTCATGAAGCGGTCGATGCCGACGATGAGGCCGACGCCGTCGACGAGCGCCGGCTTGTGGGACTGCAGGGCGCCCGCCAGCGTGGCCAGGCCCGCCCCGGTGACGCCCGCGGCGCCCTTGGACGCGACCATCATGAACAGCAGCAGGGTGATCTGCTGCCCGATGGACAGCGGCTGGTCCATCGCGTCGGCGATGAACAGCGACGCCATCGTCAGGTAGATCATCGTGCCGTCGAGGTTGAAGGAGTAGCCGGTCGGCACGGTGATGCCGACGACCGGCCGGCTCACGCCCAGGTGCTCCATCTTCGCGATGAGCCGCGGCAGCGCGGACTCCGACGAGGAGGTGGACAGGATCAGCAGGAACTCCCGGCCCAGGTACTTGAAGAGCTGGAAGATGTTCACCCCGGCGACCACCCGCACCATCGCGCCGAGCACGACGAAGACGAACAGCACACAGGTCGCGTAGAAGCCGAGCATGATCGTCGCGAGCGCCTTCAGCGCGTCCACGCCGGTCTCGCCGACGACGGCCGCCATCGCGCCGAACGCGCCGACCGGCGCCGCCCACATGATCATGGACAGGACGCGGAAGACCAGCCGCTGGATGTGCTCGATACCGCGCAGCACCGGCTGCCCGGCGTTGCCCAGGGCCTGGAGCGCGAATCCGACGAGCAGCGCGACCAGCAGCGTCTGGAGCACCTGACCCTCGGTGAACGCGGAGACCAGGCTGGTCGGGATGATGCCGAGGACGAAGTCCACGGGGCCCTCGGCCGCGGCCGCCGCCTGGTCGTGGCCGACGCCCTTGACCGCCTCGGTCAGGTGCATGCCGCTGCCGGGGTGGACGAGGTTGCCCACCACGAGGCCGATCGCCAGCGCGACGAACGACATCACGATGAAGTAGCCGAGCGCGAGCCCGCCGACCTTGCCGACCTTCGCCGCCTTGCGGACCGAGCCGACACCGAGCACGATCGTGCAGAAGATGATCGGCGAGATCATCATCTTGATCAGGTTGACGAAGCCGGTCCCGATCGGCTTCAGCTCCTTGGCGAAGTCCGGTGCGATGAACCCGACGGCGACGCCGAGCACCACCGCGGCGATCACCGCGAGGTAGAGGTAGTGGGTGCGGTCCCGCTTGCTGGCGGGTGCGGCAGGTGCCGTGTCGGGGGTGCTGGACACTGCTGCCCTCCTTTGACGACGTCGTCGGCATCACCGGCGTGCGGCTCACGTCCGGGGGATGCGGCGACTATCCCGCGGCGCTGTGAGGGCGGTCACGCTTCCGTTCATTTAGTTCACGCTTACACCGAGAGGCACACTGGCGGCATGCCCCTTCCAGCCACTCTCAACGGCGTGCTCGCCCGCCTTCCCAGGCCCCGCAGCCTGGCCGGGCAGCTCTTCGCCATGCAGGCGGTACTGGTCGCGGTGCTGGTCGGCGGCTACGCGCTCTTCACCTACCTCAGTGATCGGGATCAGGCCACGGAGGCGGCGACCCGGCAGGCGCTCGCCGTGACCCGCTCGGTCGCCGACTCCCCCTCGGTGCGGGCGGCGATCCGCACCCCGGACCCGTCGAGCACGCTCCAGCCGTACGCGCTGCGCGTCCAGCGGCACACCGGCGTGGACTTCGTGACGATCATGAATCCGCAGGCCATCCGCTGGACCCACCCCACCCCGGACCTGATCGGACGGAAGTTCGTCGGCAACACCGCCCCGGCGCTCGCGGGGCACACCTTCACCGAGACGTACAAGGGCACCCTCGGGCTGTCCGTACGGGCCGTCACCCCGATCCGGGACCACGGCGAGATCGTCGGCCTGGTCAGCGCCGGGATACGGGTGGAGGCGATCTCGCAGCGCATCCACGACCAGGTCACCGCGCTCGCCGGCGCGGCCGGCGGGGCGTTGGCACTGGGTGCCGTCGGCACCTATGTGATCAACGCGCGGCTGCGGCGCTCCACCCACGGGATGAACGCCGCCGAGCTGAGCCGGATGCACGACTACCACGAGGCGGCGCTGCACGCGGTGCGCGAGGGGCTGCTGATGCTGGACGGGCAGTACCGGGTGGCACTCATCAACGACGGCGGGCGGGAGCTGCTCGGGGTGCGCGGCGAGGTGGTGGGGCGGTCGGTGGCCGAGCTGGGGCTGCCGGCGCCGCTGACGGGGGTACTGCTGTCGTCGCAGCCACGGGTGGACGAGATCCATCTGACGGCCGACCGGGTGCTGGCGGTGAACACCTCCCCCGTCTCCGGCGGGGAGCGCCGGGGCACGGTGGTGACCCTGCGGGACGTCACCGAGCTGCAGTCGCTCATGGGCGAGCTGGACTCCGAGCGCGGCTTCACGCTGGCGCTGCGCTCGCAGGCGCACGAGGCGGCCAACCGGCTGCACACGGTGGTCTCGCTGATCGAGCTGGGCCGCGCGGAGGAGGCCGTCGACTTCGCCACCGCCGAGCTGGAGCTGGCCCAGGAACTGACCGACCAGGTCGTCGCCGCCGTCAGCGAGCCGGTGCTCGCCGCACTGCTGCTCGGCAAGGCGGCGCTGGCCAACGAGCGGGGCGTGGAGCTGGTGGTCAGCGAGGACAGCGGCATCGACGACGGGCTCCTGCCGCCGTCCCTGCCGCCCCGCGACCTGGTGACGATCCTCGGCAACCTGATCGACAACGCGGTCGACGCGGCGCAGGGCTCGGTGGGCGCGCGGGTGACCGTGACGGCACACACCGACGACACGGACGGACCCGCGCTGGTGCTGCGGGTCGCGGACACGGGGGCCGGGGTGGATCCGGAGCACGTGGAGACGGTGTTCCGGCGCGGCTGGTCGACCAAGCCGGCCGGTCCCGGCGGACGCGGCCTGGGGCTCGCCCTGGTGCGCCAGACCGTGCAGCGGCACGCGGGCCGGCTGTCGGTGGCACGGGCGGACGGGGGCGGGGCGGAGTTCGAGGCGCGGCTGCCGTTGCCTACGGTGGGGGCGGCCGCGGGGGCGGCCTCGGGGGCGCCTGGCGGTGCGGCTTCGGCGGGAGGTGAGGGCGCGTGACGGGCACGGCTGGGGTCGGCGGGGCCGAGGTGATCCGGGTGCTGGTCGTGGAGGACGATCCCGTCGCGGCGGACGCGCATGTGATGTACGTCGGACGGGTGCCGGGGTTCGTCGCGGTCGGGAAGGCGCACACCGGTGCGGAGGCGCGGCGCGCGCTGGACCGGATGCCGGTGGATCTGCTCCTGCTCGACCTCCACCTGCCGGACGTGCACGGGTTGCAGCTCGCCCGCTCGCTGCGGGCGGCGGGGCACCATGCGGACGTCATAGCGGTGACCTCCGCGCGGGATCTGGCGGTGGTGCGGGAGGGGGTGTCGCTGGGGGTGGTGCAGTACGTGCTGAAACCGTTCACCTTCGCGACGCTGCGGGACCGGTTGGTGCGGTACGCGGAGTTCCACGCGACGGTGGGCGAGGCGAGCGGGCAGGACGAGGTGGACCGCGCGCTGGCCGCGCTGCGCGCGCCGGGGCCGGCGGCGCTGCCGAAGGGGTTGAGCGGTCCGACGCTGGAGCGCGTCACGAAGACGTTGCGGGAGGCGGCGCCGGAGGGGCTCACCGCGGCGGGGCTCGCGGAGACGGTGGGGATCTCGCGGATCACGGCGCGGCGATACCTGGAACACCTGGTCGGCGCGGGCCGCGCCACCCGAAGCCCCCAGTACGGCCAAGTGGGCCGCCCGGAACTCATCTACCGCTGGACGCGGTAAGTCACCCCATGCGGAGGGCTCGGCCTACGGCCGGTTCTTCGGGTACGGGGGGGAAGGCGGCTTGTCGCGCCCACGCGGCGGAGCCGCCGATCGTTACAGTCCCGCGGACCTGGGTGGGGCTGGTGACTGCCGGTTCTTCGAGTGCGGGTGGATCGTGGTTGCTCGCGCAGTTCCCCGCGCCCCTAGGTGGGGGGTGGTGACTGCCGGTTTTTGGGCGCGGGTAAGTCGTGGCTGGACTGGTGCGCCCCGCTGGGGCGCGGGGAACTGCGCGGGCGACCGAGACGCACCCGCACCCGAAAGCCAGGCAGCACCACCCACCGCCCAGGGGCGCGGGGAACTGCGCGAGACGCCAAACGCGCCCGCACTCGCCCTACAACCCCGCCCGCCCGAGCTCTCCCGCGTCCGTCCCACCCACCCCAAGTCCCCCGGGGTCGAAGGGGCGGAGCCCCTGGGGGATGGGAAGGGTAGGGGCGGCGGGGGCGAACCCCCCGAACGCGCACCCCCACCCAGCCGCACCCCACCCGCACCGACCCCCATTGTCAGTACCCCCCGCTAGCTTCATTCCCGTACCGCGGTTCTGCCGCGAGGGGGGTCACCGAGGCATGCCCGCACACACCCCCCGGCAGCAACCCCCACGCACCGAAAAGGAGATGACGCGTTGTCGGAGTGGGAAACGGCAAGCACGGCCCGGGTGACCCCACCCGCCCGGCCACGCAAACTCGCCAAGGTCCCGTTCGTCGAACTGGCCGACGGCCGCCTCCAGGGCGTCGTCTCCAGCGGCTCGGACATCGAACGGGTCTACGTCTCGTCGGTCGCCACCGGCACCTACGCATACGCCTGCAGCACCAACAACAACCGCCCCTGCGGCGGCGCCCGCGGCGGCTTCTGCAACCACATCCTGGCCCTGATCAAGGAGGCCGTACTCCAGTACGGCCCCACCCGCGTCGCCCGCTACCTCCGCCTGGACCCCACCGACACCGGCGAGGAGCCGACGGCGGCGAGCATCGCCGCCGAGATGAGCGCGACCCGGCCCCAGCCGGCCGCCGACAAGGCCGCCGCCTCCGTCTTCAGCCGCTTCCTGCGCCACCTCGCCTACCTGGAACTCCCGCCCAGCACCACCCCGTCCCCGGAGATGCACTGGTTCCCGCCCACCAGGGGAACGGCACCCGCCACGGACACCGGCCCCGAGGACGCTGACCCGGACGCCACCCTTCTCGGCGCCCCCGTCCCCGGCCTGGACGACGCCCTGGACGCCGTCGCCGCCCTGGACCGTGCCCTCGTCGGCGGCCTGCTGCGCCCGACGCCCACCCAGGCCGCCGATCTGCAGACCTTCGCCGCCGCCCTGGCCGCCTCGCCGCTGGCCGCCCGGACCACGGAGGCGGCCGAGAAGGCCGCGGCCGGCGCCGCCGGCGAGGACCACTTCACCGCCCTCGCCGCCGCCCGCACGGCACTCCTCGGCTCCGTCCACGACGCGCTGACGGCCCGCGGCGAGGAGTTGACCGGCCGTCCGCACGACGCGGCCCCGGAACCGTCGCCCGCCGCGCCGCAGCCGGCGAACCTGCTGGTCGCCGCCCGCTCCTGGCTCTGCGACCTGGCCCGCACGGGCTGGCGCAACCTCGACCACGACGTGGTCGCGGGCGCCGCCCCCGTCGTCTCCGCGATGCTCCCGGAGCCGTCGCTGCGCCGCCTGGCGACGCTGCTGGACGGACTGGCGTTCGAGCTCGCCGCCTCCTGCCCGGGCGCCGCCCTGGAGCGGGTGCCCGAGCGCCGCTGGGGCGACCTGTGGTCGCGGGCGATGCTGCTGACCGTGCCCGGCGCCGCCGGCGCGGCCCCGTCCGGCACGGTCACCGGCCGGCTGCTGCCGCTCGGCGTCGACCTGCACGAACACGCGACGGCCGCACAGGCCCAGGTGCACGCGATCCTGGAGCCCGCCGACGGCTCGGCGCCCCGCCTGGTGCGGGCCGGGGTCTCGGTGCCGAAGCCCGACACGGTCGTCGGGGCCGGCGTCTGGCAGTTGCTGCGCCCGCACCTGTCGCTGCTGGCGGCGGTCGGCGAGGGCCGTGCGATGGACGTCACCGACATGCCGGTCACCGACGAGGGCGACCTGGTGTGGGGCGAGGAATACGCCCGCCGGGGCGAGCCCGCCGACGCCTTCGCCACCGCCCGCGTCGCCCTGCCCACCGCGGGCGCCGCGGCGACGGCGCCGCTGGACCGGCACCCCGCGCGGCTCGCGGAACCGGTGTTCCTGGAGGGCTATGAGAGCGAGCGGGACAAGGACAGCGGGGTCCTGACGTTCACCGTCGCCGGTCACCGTCTCGTCGTCGACACCGACCGCGTGCCGGATGCCGGGCCGCTCACCCCGGAGGCCGTGGCGGCGTCGCACGCGTGCATCGCGCTGCTGCGCTGGGACGCCGGACGGTTCCGGCTCCAGCCGCTGGCCGTCGAGACGACCGTACGGAAGAAGCCCGTCGCCGTGCACGCGGGGGCGTGGGCGGGCGGCACCACCGACAAGGCCGGGATCAAGGCGGAGAAGGCGGCGACGGACGCGGTGACGGTCCTGCGCGAGCGCGCCGGAAGGCTGCTGCGCAAATGACCGAGCCGAACGAGACCGCCGGGACGACCGAAACCGCCGCCGTGACCGAACCCACCGCCGTGGCCGGCACCACCGACGCCGCTGAGCCCGTCGTCGGAACGACCGCCCCCGAAGCCCCGGAGGCGAACCCGCACGAGACCCGCCGTCAGGTGCTCTACTGGCGGCTGCTCGCCCAGCTGTTCGACCCCGAGGAGCAGCCCGCGCTGGAGTCGTCGAGCCTCGCCGTCGTCAAGGACATCGGGCTGCCGCCCGCGCTGCTCGACCCGAAGGCGTCCGTCGACTCGGTCGTGCAGCGCCACCCCGAACTGGCCGACGAGTTCGACCGGTTGATGGTGCCCGAGCCCGACAACGCCGACGCCGCCGAGGGCGACGGCGGGCGGGACCGGGCGGCCGAGGTGCGGCGCGCGGCGCTGGTGTCCAAGGTGCTGCTCAACGTCTTCTCCGCCGGCTCCGGGACGGTCACCGCCGGGCAGCTGGCGCGCTGGCAGGCCGACGCGGGCTGGCTGGAGCGCGCGCTGGGCTGCGCGCCCGGCGGACTGCGGGGCGGCGGCGGACGCCCGGCCGGATCGAGTCCGGGTGGCGTCAGCCCGACCGGCACCGGCTTCGGCGCCCCGACACCCGACCTGAGCACGCTCATTCCGGCCATCGGCCCGGAACTGGGCGCCATCGAGGCCGACCTCGTCAAGCGGATGCGGCTGCGCGAGGTGCTCGCCGACCCCAGGCTGGCCTCGCAGCTGACGCCGAGCATGTCGCTGATGGAGCAGCTCCTGCGGGACAAGGACAACCTGTCCGGCGTCGCCCTGGCCAACGCCAAGGCGCTGATCCGCCGCTTCGTCGACGAGGTCGCCGAGGTGCTGCGCACCCAGGTGGAGAAGGCCACGGTCGGCGCCCTGGACCGGTCGGTCCCGCCGAAGCGGGTCTACCGCAACCTGGACCTGGACCGCACGATCTGGAAGAACCTGACCAACTGGGACCCGGAGGAGGAGCGGCTCTACGTCGACCGCCTCTACTACCGGCACACCGCCCGCAAGACGACGCCGCAGCGGCTGATCGTGGTGGTGGACCAGTCGGGTTCGATGGTCGACTCCATGGTCAACTGCACCATCCTGGCGTCGATCTTCGCCGGGCTGCCCAAGGTCGACGTCCATCTGATCGCGTACGACACCCAGGCGCTCGATCTCACCCCCTGGGTGCACGACCCCTTCGAGACCCTGCTGCGCACCAACCTGGGCGGCGGGACGGACGGCACGGTCGCGATGGCGCTGGCCCAGCCGAAGATCGCGGAGCCGCGCAACACCGTCGTCGTCTGGATATCCGACTTCTACGAGTGGCAGACCGAGCCGCTGTTCGAGTCGATGGCCGCGATCCACCGTTCCGGGGCCAAGTTCATCCCGGTCGGCTCGGTGACCAGCTCGGGGCGCGGCAGCGTCAACCCGTGGTTCCGGGAGCGGTTCAAGGACCTGGGGACGCCGGTGCTCTCCGGTCACATCCGCAAGCTCGTGCACGAGCTGAAGGCGTTCCTGACCTGAGTCGGCCCTGCGCCTTCCCCGCTCTTCGCTCTTCGCTCTTCGCTCTTCGCTCTTCACCCACTTGCTCACACACGTTCCGAAAGGCTCATCATGTCCGACCTGTTGCGCGCCCCCGCCGAGATCAAGTACGCCGAGGAGCTGGACTGGCTGGAGTCGGTCGACGACGGCCCCAAGCCGTTCTCCTGGCGGCTGTCGCCCAAGATGGTCCGCCTGTTCATCCTCGGTTCCGAGCGCGCCGACGGCCTGGACCGGGAGGTGACGCAGAAGTGGTTCGGCGACCGCAGCTTCGTCGAGCGGTCCATCGTGACGCTGGCCTCGGACCGCGGGCTGCTGCTGATCGGCGACCCCGGCACCGGCAAGAGCTGGCTGGCCGAGCTGCTGTCCGCGGCGATCTCCCGCAACTCCACGCTGGTGGTGCAGGGCACGGCCGGCACCACGGAGGACCACATCAAGTACTCGTGGAACGTCTCCATGGTGATCGCCAAGGGGCAGTCCCGGGAGTCGATGATCCCCTCCCCGATCATGACGGCGATGGAGACCGGCGCGATCGGCCGCTTCGAGGAGCTCACCCGCTCCACCAGTGACGTGCAGGACGCGCTCATCTCGATCCTGTCCGAGAAGTACATCTCGGTCCCCGAGCTGGGCAGTGACAACGACAGCGACAACATCGTCTTCGCCAGGCCCGGCTTCTCCGTCATCGCGACCGCCAACAGCCGCGACCGGGGCGTCAACGACCTGTCGTCCGCGCTCAAGCGCCGCTTCAACTTCGTCCGCATCCCGGTGGTGACCAACAAGAAGAGCGAGGCGGAGATCGTCCGCTTCCGCACCGAGGAGCTGCTGCGCCGGCACCGGATAGAGCTGGACGTGCCGCCCACGCTGCTGGACGTGCTGCTGCGCAGCTTCGCCGACCTGCGGGCCTCGGCCGCCGCGGCCGGCAGCGACGACGAGAAGCTGGAGTCGGCGCTGTCCACGGCCGAGCAGATCGGCGTGCTGGAGGACGCGATCCTGCACAGCAACTTCTTCGGCGAGAGCGCGCTGAGCGCCCGTACGCTCGCCTCCTCGCTGGTCGGGTCGCTGGCCCGGCGCGCGCCGGAGGACCTGGCCATCCTCAACAAGTACCTGCACGGCGTGGTCGAGCCGCGCAGCACGGAGGAGGGCGGCTCCTGGCCGGAGTTCCTCGAGGGCGGCCGCGACGCGATCGCGACCCTGTCGTGAGCGCGGCGGAGACCGCAGGCGCCGGGACGGCGACGGTGGCGGCGAAGGGCCCGTTCGGGGCACTGCGCGCGCAACTCCACGAGGCGGCCACGGAGTTCGCCGACGGGCCGGGCGCGCTGGAGGGCATCCTGCTCGGCATCGTCGACGACGTGGACCGGGCGGTGCGCGAGCCGCTGGAGATCTTCCCCGTCTGCCACCACTCGCCCGCCTCGGCGCTGGCGATGGCGCGACGGCTGCGGGAGAAGCAGCCGAAGGTGGTGTACCTGGAGCTGTGCGAGGACATGGCGCCGCTGCTGACCGAGTTGCGCAACTGCCGCCTGCCGGTGGCGGTGCAGGCGTTCGCCAGTGAGGTGGCGGGGCTGCCGGTCGAGTGGGCGCCGCTGTCGGTGGTCGCGCCGATCACCGAGGCGTCGGCGGAGTACCAGGCGATCGCGTACGCGCTGGACACGCCGGGTGTCGAGCTGGTCCTCGTCGACCGCTCCTCGGACCACGTCTTCCAGTGGCAGGCGCGCGAGACGCCGGACGGCGACGGCGCGGAGCCCGGGCCCGCGGACCCGGACGCGCCGTCGGCCGAGGAGGAGGCCGCGTTGCACGGTGACGCGGTCGGCGTGGAGATCGGCGATCTGCGGCCCCGGTTCGCGGAGCTGGAGGAGCATCTGCTGCGGCACGGGCGGGTGCGGCACTGGTCGGAGTGGTGGCATCAGTACGTCGAGGTGCCGCTCGGCGACGCCGCCGCCGACCACGACACCTACCGTCAGGTGATGCTGCTGATCGGCAGCCTGTTCCGGCGGCTGGCGCCCGGGGACGCCGGGCGGGTGCGGGTGGACGAGGACCGCGAGCGGTACATGTGGACCCGGATGCGGGAGCACCTGTCCGCGACCGGCACGGACCCGGCGGACTGCCTCTACGTGTGCGGGGCCTTCCACGCGGCCAGCAGGGTCGCGGAGTTCGGGGTCGACGGCACCGACACGTATCGGATCAGCCCGCCGAGCGGCAGCACCTGGCAGCACGGGCTGATCCCGTCCAGCCATGCGGCGATCGAGGCGCAGTTCGGGCTCGCGGCCGGTTCGGTGTCGATCGCGGCGACGGAGTGGGCGAAGAACGTCCGGCGGACGAAAGTGAAGCCGTACCGGCTGGCCGGGCAGGCGGGGGCGAAGAAGAAGGCGGCCGCGAAGCCGGCGCCCGCGCTCCCCCCGGCCACGGTCGGAGACCCGGCGCCGGACCGGCTCTCGGGCTTCCTGAGACGACCGCCCGTGCTCGACGGCGTGGACGAGGCGGAGCTGCTCGGCTGGTCGGTGGAGATCGTGCGGGCCGCGCGCCGGAGCGGCTACCTCGCCTCCACGGCCGACGCCATCGCCGTGTTCGAGACGTCGATCCTGCTGGCCGGGATGCGCGACCGGGCCAAGCCCACGCCGTACGACTTCCAGGACGCGGCCGTCACGTGCATCGAGAAGGACCGGGTGCCGGGGCGGCGCGACGTGCGGCGGCTCGTCGAGATCATGATGGGCGGCGACCGGATCGGACAGGTCGGCTACGACGCCCTGCCGCCGCTCGCCCGCGACGTCCACGACCGGCTCGCACCGCTCGGCATGAAGCTGCAACAGCGGGGTGTGCAGCGGGCGTTGCTGGACATCGCGGGCCGGCCCGAGCTGGCGCGCTGCTCCGACGTGCTGTGGATGCTGCGGTATCTGATGCCGCAGGGCGCCGCCCGCCCGATCATGGGCGAACGGACGCTGGGCGAACGGTCGTTGCAGGAGTCCTGGGACCTGGCGCTCGGCACCCACCAGCGGTCCCTGATCGAGCTCGGCTACGAGGGCGTCAGCATCGAACAGGTGCTGGAGCAGCGGCTGCGGCGCACGGCGTACGCACCGCGGGCGACGACGGCGACGGTGCTGGGGGCGGTCGAGGACGCGGTGCTGTACCTGGGCAGCCGCCGCCTCGCCGACGAGCTGGGCACGCGGGCGCTGGAGGTCCTGGCGACCGAGCGCAGCGTCGACGGGGCACCGGAAGTGCTGCGCCGGGTGCGGCGGCTGCTCGCGTACTACCGCACCAGCGTGCCGGAGCTGCCGGGGTGGGTGGAGTCCTTCGTCCGGACCGGTTACGCCCACTACTGCACGCTGCTGCCGACGGCGTTCACCGACGAGGAAGCGACGGTGGAGCAGGTCGCGGCGACGCTGGGCTTCCTGTTCGGCATGGAGGGGCTCGCGCTGTCGCTGGGCTGCGACCGGACGCAGCTGGAGCTGGCGGTCGCGCAGTCGCATCCGGAGGAGCCGGCGAAGGTGGCGCTGCTGTGGGCGGCACAGGTGCATCTGGGCCGGCTGTCGCGGGCGGAACTGCGGCGGCGGTGCGACGAGCTGCTGGGCAACCCGCTGGTGGTGCCGTCCTACCCGCGCTATCTGAGCGGGTTCCTGCACGCGCTGGAGCCGGTGCCGCAGCTCGCGGACTTCGTGGTGGAGTCGGTGTCCCACGCGTTCGGGCGGCTGCCGGACGCGGTGCTGCTGCCGTGGCTGCCGACGCTGATCACGTCACTGCGGGCGGGCGGGGCCGGTCCGGCCCCGCTGCTGATCCGCGAGGCCGGGCGGATCTTCCCGGGGCGGCTGGCGGAGCTCGACACATGGGTCCCCCCGTGGCGAGCGGCCCCGGCCGCGTCGCCGGCGCAGCCGACGGCACGCCCGTCCGGCAGCGCACTGCTCCGCACCCACCGGTCCACCACGGACGCGGTGGCGCGCCTGCTGGGCTGCGAGCAGAACTGGCCACCGACGGAGGCGCCGTCGCCCGCCGGCGCGGCAACACTGATGGCCAGCCATCCGGCGACGGGGGCAGCGCTGGAGGCACTGCTGAACCGGTGACAGGGCGCCCCGTAAGGGGCGCGGGGCTGTGTTGTCTGCGCGGCTCCGCCGCGGTGGGCGCGAGCAACCACCCACCCACCCGCACTCCCCACTCAACCCCACCCACCCGAGCTCGACCGGGGTTGTAGGGGCGGAGCCCCTAAGGGATGGGACGGGTAGGGGCGGCGGGGGCGAAAAAACGTCACGGCGCCCCCCGAACCGTAGCTTCCTACAATCCGTGAGTGTGGCCGAACAGAACGTAGTCACCGCAGCCCCGAACCCCTACGTTGGCCCCGTGCCGCACCGACCACACGTCCCGCAGCCCCCGCCCCCCACTCCCCCCTTCGACGCCCTCGCCGCCCGCCGCCTCCGCGCAGCCCTCGGCATGGCCCCCGAACACGTCGCCTACGGCATGCGCGCCTCGTTCGGGCTGCCGTACGTCACCCCCGACCTCGTGATCGCCTGGGAGCACGGGGACGCCACCCCCACCTCCTCCGAACTCGTCGCCCTCGCCGGCGTCCTGTGGTGCGCGCCCGGCGAACTCGTCGGCGCGCCGCGGACGTTGCGCGAGCACCGCGTGGCACGGGGGCTCGCGCCGGAGGACGTCGCACATGCAGTCGGGGTCGAACTGGTCGCGTACGTACGGATGGAGGAGGCGGGTGAGTGGCGCGGCACCGACCGGCAGTCGGCGGCGCTGGCCGACGTGCTGGAGCTGTCGCTGCCGGACTTCGTCACCGTGACGGGGCGGGAGGCGCGGCTCGCGGAGCTGTTGCGGGGGGCTGTCACTACGCGGTGGCAGGGGTATGTGCGGCAGGTGGGGAAGGTGGTGCCGCTGCATCGGCGGGTGATTGAGGAGGTGCTGGCGGAGATGCATGCGTCGTATCGGGGGGAGTTGGTGCCGACGCCGGTGGCTGGGGGGTTCGCGGGGGTGGCGGCGACGGCGTCCGGGGACGCGGGGCGGGAGTTTCTCGAGCGGGTGGTGGGGGTGTTCTGGGAGATGGTGGGGCGGGGGTAGGGGGTCTTCGCCCCCGCCGCCCCTACCCGTCCCATCCCTTAGGGGCTCCGCCCCTACAACCCCGGTCGAGCTCGGGCGGATCAGGGGCGTACGAGGGTGCGGGTGGGTGGGGACTTCTCGCGCAGTTCCCCGCGCCCCTGACGGGGGCGCCCCCAACGGCGCGCTCCCGCCCCACCCAGAACACCGTCCCCCTAGAACACCGACTCCGCCTCTTCCATCCGGTCCTTCGGGACCGTCTTCAGTTCCGTTACCGCCTGGGCCAGGGGGACCATGATGATGTCCGTGCCGCGCAGGGACGTCATGCGGCCGAACTCGCCCCGGTGAGCCGCCTCCACCGCGTGCCAGCCGAAGCGCGTCGCGAGGACGCGGTCGTACGCCGTCGGCACGCCGCCGCGCTGGACGTGACCGAGGATGACCGGCTTGGCCTCCTTGCCGAGCCGGCGCTCCAGCTCGTACGCCAGTGCCGTCCCGATGCCCTGGAACCGCTCGTGGCCGAACTTGTCGATCTCGCCGTGGCCGTAGTCCATCGAGCCGTCCACCGGGTGCGCGCCCTCGGCGACGCAGATCACCGCGAACTTCTTGCCGCGCGCGAACCGCTCCTCGACCATCTTGACCAGGTCGGCCGGGTCGAAGGCCCGCTCGGGCAGGCAGATGCCGTGGGCGCCGGCGGCCATGCCGGACTCCAGGGCGATCCAGCCCGCGTGCCGGCCCATGACCTCGACGACCATGACCCGCTGGTGGGACTCGGCGGTGGTCTTCAGCCGGTCCATCGCCTCGGTGGCGACGCCGACGGCCGTGTCGAAGCCGAACGTGCGGTCGGTCGAGGAGATGTCGTTGTCGATCGTCTTGGGCACGCCCACGACCGGCAGCCCCGCGTCCGACAGCATCCGGGCGGCCGTCAGCGTGCCTTCGCCGCCGATCGGGATGAGCGCGTCGATGCCGAACTCGTGGATCATGTCGGAGGCGTTCTCGCAGGCCTCGCGCAGCCGGTCGCGCTCCAGGCGGGAGGAGCCGAGGATCGTGCCGCCGCGGGCCAGGATGCCGCTGACGGCGTTGAGGTCGAGGGTGCGGTAGTGGCCGTCAAGGAGGCCTGCGTAGCCGTCCTCGAAGCCGATCACCTCGTCGTCGTACTGTGCGACCGCCCGGTGCACGACCGACCGGATCACTGCGTTCAGCCCCGGACAGTCGCCGCCGGCGGTGAGAACTCCGATGCGCATCGTGCTGTGTCTCCTGCTCGCTTCGGTACCTGTGAGCCACCTCGATTGTTTCACGCCCCACGACACGCTGCGGCGCGCCTCCGGTTCACCCGATGCGCGCAGCCCCGTCACCCGTACTGACGGGCGCCTTATCCAGCCCCGGGGGTACTGTCAAGAGGCTTCTGCGCACACCGGCGGAGGCACACCACACAGCCCCACCCCACAGTCCGACCGACCGACGCAACCGAGAAGGAGCGCACGCGTGACGCGCAGCGTGTACGTGACCGGGATCGACCGCGGCGACGGCCGCCAGGTCGTCGAACTGGGGGTCATGGAGCTGCTGACCCGCCGGGTCGACCGGGTGGGCGTGTTCCGGCCACTCGTCCACGACGGCCCCGACCGCATGTTCGAGCTGCTGCGCTCCCGCTACCGGCTCGCCCAGGACGCGGCGACCGTCTACGGCATGGACTACCACGAGGCGTCCGCGCTCCAGGCCGAGCGCGGCACGGACGAGCTGGTCTCCACGCTCGTCGACCGGTTCCACCGGGTCGCCCGGGACTACGACGTCGTCCTCGTCCTCGGCACCGACTTCGCCGCCACGCAGCTCCCGGACGAGCTGGCGCTCAACGCCCGGCTCGCCAACGAGTTCGGCGCGCCGGTGATACCCGTGGTCGGCGGCCGGGGGCAGTCCGCCGAGTCCGTGCTCGCCGAGACCCGCAACGCCCACCGCGCCTACCAGGGCCTGGGCTGCGACGTGCTCGCCATGGTGGCCAACCGGGTGGACCGGGCCGACCGCGACCTCATCGCGGAGCGGCTCGGCCCGCTGCTCCCGGTGCCCGGCTACGTGCTGCCCGACGAGCCCGCGCTGTCCGCGCCGACCGTCGCGCAGATCACGCAGGCGCTCGGCGCCACGGTGGTGCTGGGCGACGACTCGGGGCTGGCCCGGGACGCGCTCGACTTCGTCTTCGGCGGCGCCATGCTGCCGAACCTGCTGCCCGCGCTGACCCCGGGCTGCCTGGTCGTCACGCCGGGGGACCGCGCGGACCTGGTCGTCGGGGCGCTCGCCGCGCACAGCGCCGGCACCCCGCCGATCGCGGGCGTGCTGCTCACCCTGAACGAGGTGCCGAGTCCGGAGATCCTCACCCTGGCCGCCCGCCTCGCGCCCGGCACCCCGGTGCTCTCCGTGCCCGGCGGCAGCTTCCCCACCGCCGCCGAGCTGTTCTCCCTGGAGGGCAAGCTGAACGCGGCCACCCCGCGCAAGGCGGAGACCGCGCTCGGTCTGTTCGAACGGCATGTCGACACCGCCGACCTGCTCACCCGGGTCTCGGCGCCGAGCACCGGCCGGGTCACGCCGATGATGTTCGAACACGAGCTGCTCGAACAGGCCCGCTCCGACAAGCGCCGGGTCGTGCTCCCGGAGGGCACCGAGGAGCGGGTGCTGCACGCTGCCGAGGTGCTGCTGCGCCGGGGCGTGTGCGACCTGACGCTGCTCGGCCCGGTGGACGCGATCCGCAAGAAGGCCGCCGACCTCGGCGTCGACCTCGGCGACGCACTGCTGATCGATCCGGCCACCTCCGAGCTGCGGGAGTCCTTCGCCCAGCGGTACGCCGCCGTGCGCGCCCACAAGGGGGTCACGGTCGAGCTGGCGTACGACGTCGTCTCGGACGTCAACTACTTCGGCACCCTGATGGTGCAGGAGGGGCTGGCCGACGGGATGGTGTCGGGGTCCGTGCACTCCACGGCGGCGACGATCCGGCCCGCGTTCGAGATCATCAAGACGCGGCCGGACGCCTCGATCGTCTCGTCGGTGTTCTTCATGTGCCTGGCCGACAAGGTGCTGGTCTACGGCGACTGCGCGGTCAACCCCGATCCCGACGCCGAGCAGCTGGCCGACATCGCCACGCAGTCGGCGGCCACGGCCGCGCGGTTCGGCGTGTCGCCGCGGATCGCGATGCTGTCGTACTCCACCGGCAGCTCGGGCTCCGGCGCGGACGTCGACAAGGTGCGCGAGGCGACCGAGCTGGTCCGCGCGCGCCGGCCCGATCTGCGGATCGAGGGGCCGATCCAGTACGACGCCGCGGTGGAGCCCTCGGTCGCGGCGACCAAGCTGCCCGGATCCGAGGTGGCCGGGCAGGCGACGGTGCTGATCTTCCCGGACCTGAACACCGGCAACAACACCTACAAGGCCGTGCAGCGCTCGGCCGGCGCGATCGCCGTCGGACCGGTCCTCCAGGGGCTGCGCAAGCCGGTCAACGACCTGTCCCGCGGGGCCTTGGTCGGCGACATCGTGAACACCGTCGCCATCACCGCGATCCAGGCGCAGACCCCGGCGAACTGAGCCCGACGGCCCGGCGGATCCGGGCGGCTCCGGGTCCCGGCACACGCCGGCCGCCGTTCGCCACCTCACCGCCACTCCCCCGCCACCTTCGACAGAGAGCATCAGCCCCCGTGACCGCGACAGCCCCCAGGACCGAGACAGCTTCCTCGAACGCGACCCGCGTCCTCGTCCTCAACTCCGGCTCCTCGTCGGTGAAGTACCAGCTCCTGGACATGCGCGACCGCAGCCGGCTCGCCGTCGGCCTGGTGGAGCGCATCGGCGAGCAGACCTCCCACCTCAAGCACACCCGGCTCGCCACGGAGGGCGACGCGGACGCCACCCGTGAGCGCAGCGGGCCGATCGCCGACCACGAGGCCGCGCTCGGCGCCGTCGCCGAGGAGCTCGCCGCCGACGGCCTCGGCCTGGACTCCCCCGACCTGGCCGCGATCGGGCACCGCGTGGTGCACGGCGGGATGTTCTTCACCGAGCCCACCGTGATCGACGACGCCGTGCTCACCGAGATCGAACGGCTGATCCCGGTGGCGCCGCTGCACAACCCGGCCAACCTCACCGGCATCCGCACCGCCCTGGGGCTGCGCCCGGACCTGCCGCAGGTCGCCGTGTTCGACACCGCGTTCCACACGACGATGCCGGAGCACGCCGCCCGCTACGCGATCGACACCAAGATCGCCGACCGGTTCCGGGTGCGCCGCTACGGCTTCCACGGCACCTCGCACGCCTACGTCTCCCGGGCCGCCGCGAAGCTGCTGGACAGGGCGCCCGAGGACGTCAACGTGATCGTGCTGCACCTGGGCAACGGGGCGTCTGCCTCGGCCGTGCGGGGCGGGGTGTGCGTGGACACCTCCATGGGGCTGACGCCTTTGGAGGGGCTGGTGATGGGTACCCGCTCGGGCGACATGGACCCCGCGGTCATCTTCCATCTGCGGCGGGTGGGCGGGATGTCCATGGACGAGATCGACACGCTCCTGAACAAGCGGAGCGGACTGTTCGGTCTCTGCGGCGACAACGACATGCGGGAGATCCAGCGGCGGATCGACGCGGGCGACGCGCAGGCGCGGCTCGCCTTCGACCTCTACGTCCACCGGCTGCGGAAGTACATCGGCGCGTACTGCGCGGTGCTCGGGCGGGTGGACGCGGTGGCCTTCACCGCGGGCGTGGGCGAGAACGCGGCGGCGGTGCGGCGGGCCGCGATCGAGGGCCTGGACGTCTTCGGCCTGGCGGTCGACGAGGAGCGCAACGCGGTGCGCTCCGGGGAGGCGCGGCTGATCTCGCCGGACTCCGCGCGGGTCGCCGTCGCCGTCGTACCCACCGACGAGGAGATGGAAATCGCCACCCAGACCTACGCATTGGTCGCGGACGGGACCGCCCTGGAGGACCACACCTGAGCGGCAACCCGCGCATTTGTAGCTTCCGCCCGACGGAATATTCCGTAGCGAAACAAACCGATAGGATCGCCCCATGCGCCGTTCGAAAATCGTCTGTACTCTCGGCCCCGCGGTCGACTCCCACGAGCAGCTCGTCGCGCTGATCGAGGCCGGCATGAACGTGGCCCGCTTCAACTTCAGCCACGGTTCGCACGCCGAGCACCAGGGGCGTTACGACCGCGTCCGCGCCGCCTCCCAGGAGACGGGCAGGGCCATCGGTGTCCTCGCCGACCTCCAGGGCCCGAAGATCCGGCTGGAGACCTTCGCCGAGGGCCCGGTCGAGCTGGTGCGCGGTGACGAGTTCACCATCACCACCGAGGACGTGCCGGGCGACAAGTCGATCTGCGGCACGACGTACAAGGGCCTGCCCGGCGACGTCTCCAAGGGCGACCAGATCCTGATCAACGACGGCAACGTCGAGCTGAAGGTCCTGGACGTCGAGGGCCCCCGGGTGCGCAGCATCGTCATCGAGGGCGGTGTCATCTCCGACCACAAGGGCATCAACCTGCCCGGCGCGGCGGTGAACGTCCCGGCGCTGTCCGAGAAGGACATCGACGACCTGCGCTTCGCGCTGCGCATGGGCTGCGACCTGGTGGCGCTCTCCTTCGTGCGCGACGCCGACGACGTCAAGGACGTGCACCGGGTCATGGACGAGGAGGGCCGCCGGGTCCCCGTCGTCGCCAAGGTCGAGAAGCCGCAGGCGGTGGCGAACATGGAGGCCGTCGTGATGGCCTTCGACGGCGTGATGGTGGCCCGCGGCGACCTTGCCGTGGAGTACCCGCTGGAGAAGGTCCCGATGGTGCAGAAGCGGCTCATCGAGCTGTGCCGCCGCAACGCCAAGCCGGTGATCGTGGCGACCCAGATGATGGAGTCGATGATCACCAACTCCCGGCCCACCCGCGCCGAGGCGTCCGACGTGGCCAACGCGATCCTGGACGGCGCGGACGCGGTGATGCTGTCGGCCGAGTCGAGCGTGGGCGCGTACCCGGTCGAGACGGTCAAGACGATGTCGAAGATCGTCGCCGCGGCCGAGGAGGAACTGCTCTCCAAGGGGCTTCAGCCGCTGGTCCCGGGCAAGAAGCCGCGCACGCAGGGCGGTTCGGTGGCCCGTGCGGCCGCCGAGATCGCCGACTTCCTGGGCGGCAAGGGGCTGGTGGCCTTCACCCAGTCCGGCGACACCGCCCGCCGGCTCTCCCGCTACCGCGCGGCCCAGCCGATCCTGGCCTTCACCACCGACGAGTCGACACGCAACCAGCTCGCGCTGAGCTGGGGCGTGGAGTCGCACGTGGTGCCGTTCGTGAACACCACGGACGAGATGGTCGACCTGGTCGACCAGGAGATGATCCGGCTCAAGCGGTTCAACGCCGGTGACATCGTGATCGTCACCGCCGGCTCCCCGCCCGGCGTCTCCGGCACCACCAACATGGTGCGCGTGCTCCACCTGGGCGAGGGGGACCGCGGCTAGCCGCACCGCGCCGGGGGGCGCGCACAGGACAGCAGGGCTGTGGCCCGGTACCCGCCTCACCGGCGGATACCGGGCCACAGTCCGTTGCGGCTCCCGGGGGGGGTCGGTGGGTCAGCCGTCGGTCGTGTACTGGTGCAGACCGGGGATGTGCAGGGTGCCGCCGAACTGGCCGGCCTGGACGACCTCGACGTGGGTGAAGTAGATCAGCGGGATGTTCAGCGGCGGCGGGTGCTCCGGGTCGAACGTGATCGGGATGAGGCCGAGCAGATTGCCGGAGATGCTCTCGGTGTACATGACGGTGTCGCCGTCGGTGATGGTCGAGATCGAGCCCTTGGCGGCCTGGACGTGGTGCGTCGTGCCGGTCCGCGGGTCGAGCACCGTCTGGTGCAGGTCGCCGATGTCGGTGCCGGCGGAGATGACGTACTTGAGGACCTTCTTGGTGGTGCCGTCGGCGGTCCTGACCTCGACGATGCCCTTGTAGTCGGCGCCCTTCAGCGTCAGCGAGCTGGCCTGGAGGTGCCAGGGGTCGTCGGGGAGGAGCACCTGGTTGTCGACGCCGCCCTCGGCGTCGGTGGCCACCGGGCAGTCGTCCGGGTCGGTGCCGTCGCTCGCGGAGGCGGACGGGCTGGGGTCGGCCGAGCTGGAGGGGGACGGCGAGGACGTGGCCTCCTCCGCCGCCTCCTTGGCCTTCTCGGTGGCCTTCTGAGCCGCGTCCCCCGCCGCCTCGGTCGCCGTGTCGGTGACGTCCTTGACGGCGTCCCCGGCCGTGTCGGTGACCTTCTTGGTGGTCTCCTTCGCCTTGGCGGCGGCGTCGTCGGCCGTCTTGGACGCCGAGGGGTCCGGGGTGGCCGACGAGGTGTCGCCGGAGTCCGCGGCGTCGTCGCCCGGGGTGAGGATGTCCTTCAGGGCGTCGCCGATGCCCTGCAGCAGCCCGCCACCGCCGCTCGCGGAGGCGGAGGGAGAGGCGGACGGCTCGCTCTTGTCGTCGCCCGCGCCCTTGTCCTCGGAACCTGAATCCGAGGAAGAGGACGAGGAGGACGAGGAGGAGCCCGAGTCGGAGTTCGATGTCGACGAGGAACCGGAGGATCCGGAGCCCGACGTGTCCGCCGAATCCGAGGAGCCCTTCGAGCCGTCGGACGTGGAACCCTTCGAGTCGTCGGAGGACGACGAGCCCGTCTTCTCGTCCGCCTTCCCCGACTCGGTGTCCTTGTCCTCGGCCTCGGCCTTGTCCTTGGCCGATTCCGACGCGGACGGCGAGGCCGACGCGGAGGCCAGTGCGTCCACGCAGTCCTTGTACTCCTCGGCCGACAGGGTCTTGGAGGGCGACGGCTGGTCGTCGGCGGTGGCGAGCGTCGGCGTGAGCCCCATCCCCATGAGGACCGCCGTCGGCATCGCCGCCAGCGCTATCGCCTTGCCGGCCGGCACGTGGAAGCGGGTGAACAGCGGCTTCCTCGGGGCCGCGTGGCGCGGCCCGGTTCTCGGGGGCGCGGCGATGTCGCGCGCCTCGTCAGCGGACACGGTACCCCCCGTCCTGGTCCTCGAAGCCGTGGGCGTCCGGGGTGCCCTCGCCGGCGGAAGAGTGCGGCGGACGCGGGGTGTACGGCGCCGCCGGGCCGTCGGCGGAGGCGTGCGGCGTCCCCGGCTCGTCGGCGGCGGGTACGGCGGGCGGGACGGCGGCCTCGCCGCCCGGGTCCTGCTGCCCGGCGTCCGGCTCGGCCTTGGCCCGCTCGGGCTTGGCCTTGCTGGGCACCCAGGAGATGGCCAGGGCGCCGCCGAGCATCGCCAGCAGGAAGCCGACCACGAACCCGCCGATGTTGGACACCACCAGGGACACCAGGCCCAGGATGATCGCCGCGACTCCGGCGAAGACCCGGGTGGCCTTCTGGAACCACATCGTCAGCCCCAGCGTGACCAGCAGCACACCGATGATCAGTGAGGCGGAGCCCGCCGTCGTCGACATGGTGACCGACATGGTGCCCAGCTTGAGCGTGGCATACGGGAAGTAGGCGATCGGCACTCCGCCGAGCGCGGTGAGAAGGCCCGCCCAGAAAGGCCGGCTGCCCCGCCAGGCGCGGAAGCCCAGACGCATCCGGGTGAAGGTCCCGTCGCGTCGGACCGGGGTCTCGGCACTCATGGAAAACAGCTCCCTGGGTCCGGTGGAGGTACGTACCGGCTCGGCCATGGGGACGGTAAGCCGGAAGTCGAAGGGTGCAAGGATGCCCGGAGCGCGGCGCCGGCCGGGAACCGGGGTGGGGAAGCCGGGGCCTCCCCACCCCCTCGATGCCTCAGTTGCCCCAAGGCACCCGTGCCGCGGGAGCCGTCAGAAGCACTCCATGTCGGCGTCCGTGCCGAGCCGCATCTTCAGGCCGCTGAGCTTGAAGGTGCCGGCCGTGGTCGCCCAGGCCGTCTGCTTGACGTCCGTCAGGTCGGCCGAGGTCGCCTGCTGGGCGAAGCCGCCCGGCAGCGCGTTCTCACCGCTCTTGACGGCAGGACCCTTGGTCTGGTCCTTGACGGCCACGCCGATGTCGATGTTCTTGAACGTCGCATCGGCGTCGAGCTGGGCCACATCGATGTAGAGGTTCTTGGCCTCCACCTTGTGGTTCGCGTCGGGCCCGGCTTCCAGTCGGAGGTAGAACGTCTTCCCGATGAGCGGGATCGTCGTCTTGACCGACTGGCACATGTTCGTGATTTCGGCGTTCTTGAACGACGAGATCGCGACGGGGTGGACCGTCTTTTCCTTGCCCTCGGTCGTCGTGTAACCGCTGTCGACGCCGCCGTACTGCGCGAAGCCCTGACCCTCGAGGTGGCCGGCCCGCACCTTGAACTCCTGGCCGGACACGCTGAAGGACGCGGCCAGCGCGCCCTGGGCC
Source organism: Streptomyces sp. NBC_00670 (assembly GCF_036226765.1). Lineage (NCBI taxonomy): Bacteria > Bacillati > Actinomycetota > Actinomycetes > Kitasatosporales > Streptomycetaceae > Streptomyces > Streptomyces sp. NBC_00670. The sequence goes on along the minus strand of NZ_CP109017.1, from coordinate 5,144,384 downwards.
AGACTCACACCGATAGCTGCGGCAGCGGCCACGCTGGGCACCATGACCACAGCGAACCGCTTCCATCTGGTCCCGCCACGCACCTGGGACTCCATCATTTCCTCCTTCTCGGACGTACATCTCCTGACCCCGGCTGCCCCCGAGTAGGCGGCCGAGCCCGGGCAGGGATGGGAGAAGTGCTACGTCCTCGGTAAGGAGAGCGCCCGTGGCGCCGGGCACGGACCGCGCCCGGATCACCGGCGATCACCCCCGAGCGACAACCACTGGTCGCGCCTGACACGCATCACGCACAACCTGCCGGACAGGCTCCACCGGACGGCGGAGACCCCCCTGTCCAGGAACCGGCGTCACTGTCGCCGGCCCCTGCCCGGTGGGGACCCAAGACGCTCCGCGACCCGGCTGGCTGCGGGGTACGGCATTGGACCGAGCGTCGCCGATCGTGGTGCATTCCGGCCGCCCCCGCAAGGGGGTTCGTTACTCGCTAGTAACGGCGGGATAACCGCGCCACGACGCGACGGCGCCGGACGGCGACGCTCGGTGGCACAAAGCGGGGCGACGAACTGGTTGAAGTACGGACAGACACCGACAGACCAACAAGGTCGATTTACTCGGAGTAACAGCGGCCGCGATTGCCAAGTTTTGGCAAAGCGCGGCCGCCTGCGCCACTCGGTCGGCGAATTTTCACCGGGGCATCACAGCACCCGATGTTTAGCGACAGGTCATCAGCAAGACGCGTAAACCGGTCAGAACAGGGCCCGGGCGAGCGCCCTGCGCGCCATCGTCACCCGGGGGTCCTCGGCCCCGACGACCTCGAACAGTTCGAGGAGCCGCACCCGCACCGCGTCCCGGTCGTCACCGGCCGTGCGGCGCACCGTGTCGGTCAGCCGGCCGAAGGCGTCCTCCACATGACCGCCCACCAGATCCAAGTCGGCGGCGGCGATCTGCGCGGCCACGTCAGAGGGCTTCTCGGCGGCCTCCTGACGCACCTTCTGCGGGTCCAGACCCTGCACCCGCTGGAGCAGCTCGGCCTGCGCGAGGCCCAGCTTCGCCTCAGGGTTGCCGGGATCGTCGCTCAGCACGTTCTTGTACGCCGCCACGGCGCCCGCCAGGTCGCCCGAGTCCAGGGCGCTGACGGCGGCCTCCAGCAGGGCGTCGTACGGGCCGGCCGGGGCCTCCGCGTCGGCCGGGCGCCCGCCGGGCACCGCGTCCGGGTCGACGGTCAGCCCCGTCAGCCCGAACCGCTGCTCGGCGACCTGGACGAGCTGGTCAAGGGTTTCCCGGATCTGCTGCTCGCCCGCCGCGCCCTGGAACAGGGGCAGCGCCTGGCCGGCGACGACGGCGAAGACCGCCGGGATGCCCTGGATGCCGAACTGCTGCATCAGCATCTGGTTGGCGTCGACATCGACCTTGGCGAGCAGGAACCGGCCGTTGTACTCGACGGCCAGCCGCTCCAGGACCGGGCTCAACTGCTTGCAGGGCTCGCACCACTCGGCCCAGAAGTCGATGACGACGGGTACCTCGGTGGAGCGCTGCAGTACGTCACGTTCGAACCCGGCCTCGTCGACGTCGAGCACCAGGTCCGCGGGGGACACCGCCCCCGTGTCGCCCCGCCGGGCGGCTTCGGCGCGCGCCTGCTCCGCCTTCGCCTTGGCCTCCTGGGCCGCCTTCACCGCGGCGAGGTCGACGACTCCGCTCATGGACATGTTCCGTGGCTGCATGAGTACATCCTCCCCCTTCCGCGCACACGCGTGGTCCCCGCGTCCGATCCGGGGGGATCGTGCGCGGGTGCGCCGGGTCCCCACCCGGCGCAGTACGCCGGGTCCCCACCCGGCGCCGTGGTCGTCGCTTTTCGCTACGGCTCGTAGCGTAACCGGGGTGCGGGGCGGCCGTGAGCCCTCTTCCGGTGATCTCCCTCACGACTTCACAACACTGACGCATACCGGCCGCCGAGCGGCCGGATATGGTCACTGACATGCCCGAACACCCCTCCGCGTCCCGTCCCGCCGGGCGCCCCCGCAGCGCCGCCGCGGACGCCGCGATCCTCGAGGCGACGCGGGCGGCACTGGTCGACCTGGGCTGGTCCCGGCTGACCCTCGGCGACGTGGCGACGCGGGCGGGCGTGGCGAAGACCACGCTGTACCGGCGGTGGGCGGGCAAGAACGAGCTCGTCGTGGACGCGGTCGCCGTCCTCTTCGACGAGCTCGAACTGCCGGACCGGGGCAGCCTGGCGGCGGACGTCGAGGGCGTGGTGCGGCAGTTCGCCGCGATCCTGGACCGGCCGGAGACCAAGACGGCGCTGATGGCGGTGGTCGCCGAGGCCACGCGGGACGCGCCGCTGCGGGAGCGGATCCGGACGTCGATCGTGGAGCGGCAGAAGCGGCTGGTGGTGGAGGGGCGGGCCCGCGCGACGGCCCGCGGCGAACTCCCCGCGGAACCGGACGCGGGGGCGGCGGCGCGGGCGGCGGATCTCATCTTCGACGTGGTGGCGGGGGCGGTGGTCCACCGCACGCTGGTGAGCGGCCAGCCGGCGGACGCGGCGTGGGCGTCGGCGTTCACGAGACTGCTGCTGGAGGGCCTGGCGGGGGTGTGAACGGGGCACCACCCGGGGGGCGCGGAGCGCCCAAGAGCTCGGGGGGCGGGCGATGTTCGGCGAGTGCAGCTACGTCGTGGTTGCTCGCGCAGTTCCCCGCGCCCCTAACGGGGCGCACAGTCGCCCGCGCCCCCGCGGCGGAGCCGCGCAGACAACACAGCCCCGCGCCCCTTGCGGGGCGCCCCCGCGGCGGAGCCGTGCAGAGACACAGCCCCTCGCCCCTTCGGGCCGTCAGAAGCCCGGGGGTTCCGTGTAGACGCCCCATTCCTCGCGGAGCGCGTCGCAGATCTCGCCCAGCGTCGCCTCCGCCCGCACCGCGTCCAGCATGGGCTCGACCATGTTCGACCCACCCCGCGCCGCCGCGAGCATCGCGTCGAGCGCGCCCCGCACCGCCGCATCGTCCCGCGCCGCCCGCCGCTCACCGAGCACCCGCACCTGCTCCCGCTCCACCTCATGGCTGACCCGCAGGATCTCCAGGTCCCCGGTGACCGACCCGGTGTGCGCGTTGACGCCCACGACCCGCTTGTCGCCCTTCTCCAGCGCCCGCTGGTACCGGAACGCCGACTCCGCGATCTCCCCCGTGAACCACCCGTCCTCGATCCCGCGCAGGATCCCCGAGGTGATCGGACCGATCGGGTGCCGGCCGTCCGGATGCGCCCGCAGCCCCCGTTCCCTGATCTGCTCGAAGATCTTCTCCGCGTCCGCCTCGATCCGGTCGGTCAGCTGCTCGACGTACCAGGACCCGCCCAGCGGGTCGGCCACATTGCCGACCCCGGTCTCCTCCATCAGCACCTGCTGCGTGCGCAGCGCGATCTCCGCCGCCTGCTCGGACGGCAGCGCCAGCGTCTCGTCGAGCGCGTTGGTGTGCAGCGAGTTCGTGCCGCCGAGCACCGCCGCCAGCGCCTCCACCGCCGTCCGCACCACGTTGTTGTACGGCTGCTGCGCGGTCAGCGAGACCCCGGCGGTCTGCGTGTGGAAGCGCAGCCACTGCGCCTTCTCCGACGTCGCCCCGTACACGTCCCGCATCCAGCGCGCCCAGATCCGCCGGGCGGCCCGGAACTTGGCTATCTCCTCGAAGAAGTCGACGTGCGCGTCGAAGAAGAAGGACAGCCCCGGGGCGAACACGTTCACGTCCAGACCGCGCGAGAGGCCCAGCTCGACGTACCCGAACCCGTCCGCGAGGGTGTACGCGAGCTCCTGCGCGGCCGTGGAACCGGCCTCGCGGATGTGGTAGCCGGAGACGGACAGCGGCTTGTACGCGGGGATGCGGGCGGCGCAGTGCTCCATCAGGTCGCCGATGAGCCGCAGATGCGGCTCGGGCTGGAAGAGCCACTCCTTCTGCGCGATGTACTCCTTGAAGATGTCCGTCTGCAAGGTGCCGTTGAGGACGCCCGGGTCCACGCCCTGCCGCTCGGCGGCGACCAGGTACATGCAGAAGACGGGCACGGCGGGCCCGCTGATCGTCATGGACGTCGTCACGTCGCCGAGCGGGATGTCCTTGAAGAGGACCTCCATGTCGGCCGCCGAGTCGATCGCCACACCGCAGTGCCCGACCTCGCCGAGCGAGCGCGGGTCGTCGGAGTCGCGGCCCATGAGCGTGGGCATGTCGAACGCGACCGACAGTCCCCCGCCGCCGTTGGCGAGGATCATCTTGTAGCGCTCGTTGGTCTGCTCGGCGTTGCCGAACCCGGCGAACTGCCGGATCGTCCACGTCCGCCCGCGGTAGCCGGTCGGGTACAGGCCGCGGGTGAAGGGGTACTCCCCCGGCCAGCCGATCCGTTCGAAGCCCTCGTAGGTGTCGCCGGGCCGGGGCCCGTAGACCGGGTCCACGGGGTCGCCGGAGAGCGTGCTGAAGTCGGCGTCGCGGGTGCGGGAGGCGTCGTAACGGGCCTGCCAGCGACGGCGGCCCTCCTCGATGGCGTCAGCGTCCATACCCCCGAATTTACTAGGACGTCCAAGTAAATGTCGATGGGGGACCGCCGTACGTGTGCCCGTACGGCGGCGGGAGGGCCCTCGCTACGCCTTGGCGGCGGCCGGCGCCGCGTCCTGCGCGAGCTTCGGCTCCAGCTCGTGGCTGATCCGGCGCTCCACGAAGAAGGCCGCGGTCGGCACGGTGCCCGCCAACAGGACCCACAGCTGCTTGGCCACCGGCCACTTCGCCTTGGCGCCCAGGTCGAAGGCGAACACGAGGTACACGACGTAGAGCCAGCCGTGTGCGATGGCGACGACCCGGGTGAAGTCCGCGGCACCGTCGACGTCGAACCCGTACTTGGCGATCATGCTGAGGCACAGCAGGACCAGGAGCACACCGGTGACGTAGGCCATCACCCTGTACCGGGTCAACACGCTTTTCTTCATGGGTACGAGCGTAACGAGCGAGTGGGCCCGATCTTCCGGCACCCCCGGTGGCGTACGACACCCCTGACGGGGCCCTGTCACTCGTCCTCGAAGTCGTGCGCCGCCACCCGCAGCGGCCGCAGCATCGCGAAGATCTCCTGGCACTCCTCCGCGTCGTACGCGCCCAGGCCGAAGTCCATCGCCATCAGCTCGCGGGTGGCGGCGTCGCACACCTCGCGGCCCTTGTCGGTGATGGAGGCGAGGGTGCCGCGGCCGTCGTTGGGGTTGGGGCGCTTGGCGACAAGGCCCGACGTCACCAGCCGGTCGACGGTGTTGGTGACGGAGGTCGGATGCACCATGAGCCGCTCGCCGATCTTGGACATCGGCAGCTCGCCGGACTTCGAGAACGTGAGCAGCACCAGCGCCTCGTACCGCGCGAACGTCAGTCCGTACGGTTTGACGACCGCGTCGACCTCGGCGAGCAGGATCTGCTGGGCCCGCATGATCGAGGTGATCGCCGCCATGGAGGGCACGCTGCCCCACCGCTGCTTCCAGTGTTCGTCGGCGCGCGCGATGGGGTCGAAGGAGAGACCGAGGGGCTTTGGCACGGCACCAGACCTTACCGGCCGGTCACATGGTGGTCAGCCCCGTCTCGCTGTTCGGTCGCCCATTCTTTCGGTATGCGTCCGCCGCGCGCTCCCCGCGCCGGGCCTGGGCCGCCAGCAGGACGCAGACGAGCGTGCCGAGCGCCCCGGCGCCGGCCACCGTGGCGGGCACCCCGGCGAACTGCGCGACGACGCCCGCGAGCGCCATCCCGACGCCCTGCACGGTCATCAGCCCGGCCGTGTTGAGCGTCATGGCGCGGCCCCGCAGTTCCTCCGGCACCGCGGCCACGAACCACTGGTCCAGGCCGAGTGTGTACGCGGATCCGGCGCCGGAGAGCGCCAGCAGGAACAGGGTCCAGCCGAGGCCGGGGGCGAGGGCGTAGCCGAGGTAGGGCAGCAGCATGAAGGAGAGCAGCGGCAGTGTCACGCGCTCGCGGGTGGCCGGGCGCAGCCGCGCCCCCGCGAACAGCTCACCGGCGATGGTGCCGACGGGCAGCGCGCACATCAGCAGCCCGAGCCCGGTGGACCCGGCGCCGATCCGGTCGGCGTACGGGGCGGCCAGCGCCTCGGGGACGACGGTGAACATCGGCGGCACCCAGAACAGCAGGAGCAGCACGCGGGTGCGGCGATCGGCGAGCACGCGCCGGGCGCCGGCCACCGGACCTGCGGCCTGGGCACCGGCGTCCGCGCCGTCGCGTCCGGCGGCACGGGCCGGGCGGCGCCGGGTGCCGAGCCGCAGCAGCAGCGCGGAGGAGAGGAAGGTGCCGACGGTGATCACCAGGGCGTGGCGCGGGGTGAGCACGGTGAGCAGCAGTCCGCCGCATCCGTAGCCGACCAGGAGCGCGCTCTGGGAGACGATCCGCAGCAGCGAGCGGCCGAGCACGAAGAGGTCGCCGTCGCCCAGGACGTCGGCGAGGGTCGCCATGCGGGTGCCCTGGAAGACGGGCGAGACGACCGCGAGCGCGCAGCGCAGGGCGAGCAGGACGGCGATGTGGGTGCCGGGGATCGTCATGACGGCCACGCAGCCCGCGCAGAGCAGGTCGCAGACGACCAGGACGCGGCGGGCGGGAAACCGGTCGGCGACCCCGGCGAGCAGGGTGCCGCCGACGACGTACGGCAGAAAGCCGAGTGCGAAGGTCAGCGCGCTGAGCAGCGGCGAGCCGGTGAGGTCGTAGACGAGGACGGAGAGGGCGATCTCGCTGACGACGACGCCGAGGAGGGAGAGGGTGTGCGCGGCGAACACCGCGCGGAACTCGGGCACGCGCAGGACGCGGGTGTAGCCGCCGGGGGCGGCCTCCTCCGCAGGCGCGGCTTCGTCGTGGGCCATGGCGGCCAGCGTGAACGTCGCCCGCCGGGCCGCCTAAAGTTTCGGCTGTCGCCGAATCCTGGAGGTGGTCGTGCCCTCGCGGCTGCACTTCGCCGAGGAGGACTTCCTGTCCTGCCGGTTCGCCGTGTCGCCCCTGTGGGAGACGCAGGACGTCGTACGGACGCTGAAGCGGCCGGAGCGGCACGGGTATCACGCGCGCTGGCTGCGCCGGGTCGCGCCGGCCGTGGCGCGTCTTGACCTGACGCCGCTGTGGCTGCTGATGCCCCGCTTCGGGCACACCCCGGACTGGCTGTCCCCGCCGCCGATCGGGCCCTCGGCCCGGTTCGAGGAGGAGATCGCGGCGGTGCGCGCGGCCGACCCGGAGGCGGCGCGCGAGGACACCGCGCGGTCGCTCGCGGACACACCGGGGGCGCTGGAGTCGGCGTACGGCCGGGCCTGGCTCGCCGACCCGGTGCGGATGATCCGGGAGCTGGCGGACGCGGTGGAGGAGGTCTGGTACACCCTCGTCGCCCCGGACTGGCCCCGGCTGCGGGCGCTGCTGGAGGCCGACGTGGCGTTCCATTCGCGGCGGCTGGCGGAGGTGGGGCTCGGGGGGCTGCTGCCGGAGATCAACCGGCGGTTCGGCTGGCACGCGGGGACGCTGACCGTCGAGTACCGGGGGGAGCACGAGCGGCGCCTGGACGGGCGGGGGCTCGTGCTGATGCCGAGCGTCTTCGTGTGGCCGGACGTCGTCAGTACGTTCGAGCCGCCGTGGCAGCCGACGCTCGTCTATCCGGCGCGCGGCATCGGCGGGCTGTGGGCGGAGCCGGCCGAGGGAACGCCTCAGGCGCTGGTACGGCTGCTGGGGCGCGGCCGGGCGGCCGTGCTCGCCGCGCTGGACGAGCCGGCCGGCACCACCGCGCTCGCCCACCGGCTGCGGCTCGCGCCCTCGTCGGTCTCGGCGCATCTGGCGACGCTGCGCGAGGCCGGGCTGCTGCTCTCACGGCGCTACGGCCACCAGGTGCTGTACGAGCGGACGCCGCTCGGGATCGCGCTGCTGGCGGGGGGCGGCGGGGCTCAGTCCCCGGAGGGCGTGGGATCCGCCGAGAGGTGACGCTCGACGGTGGCGACCTTGCTGGTGAGGCCGTCGGTGACGCCGGGGCGGAGGTCCGCCTTCAGCACGAGGGAGACGCGCGGGGCGCGCGCCTCGACGGCGGCGACCGCGCGCTTGACGACGTCCATGACCTCGTCCCACTCGCCCTCGATCGAGGTGAACATGGCGTCGGTGCGGTGCGGCAGTCCGGAGGCGCGGACGACCCGGACGGCGTCGGCGACGTACTCCCCCACGTCCTCGCCGACGCCCAGCGGCGTCACGGAGAAGGCGACGATCATGCGCCGACCACCCCTTCGCGGCGGGCGCGGGCGGCGATCACGGCGTCCTCGGCCTCCCGGCGCAGCTTGCGCTCGGCGAAGAAGCCGCCGGTGGGCAGGACGGAGAGGACGAAGTAGAGCGCGGCGGTGCCGAGGCTCCACTTGGCCCGGTTCCAGGCGTCGGCCCAGAAGATCACGTAGAGGACGAAGAGGAGTCCGTGGATCGCGCCCATCACGGGCACCGCGTTGAAGTCCGTGGTCCGCTTCAGCACGGAGCAGACGAGGAGGAGCAGGAAGGAGATGGCCTCGGGGGCGGAGACCAGTCGGAGCCGGCGCAGGGCGGTGGCGGTCTTGATGTCCACGGATCACCTCGTGGGAGACGTCGGATGACGGGGGCGGGCGCGGCGCGGGGGCGCCACGGCTCGGGACGGCTTGTGAACGGGCGCACAAGCGCTGCCCCATTCTGGCATTGCCGGGGCCGGGCCCTTCCTCAGGGGGTGCCGGGCGCCGTTCACCGGGAGGACGGGCGGGGCTCGGCGGAAGGGCCGGCGGAGCTCGGCGGCGGGGACCGGGCGCCCCTTAAGGGATGGATTCAGGGGCGGACTCCACCTACGGGTGGTGTTGTCTCCACCCGTAGGACGGCTACCTTCGCAGCGTGGCAACCTTCCGACTCCAAGGCAGCAAGGTGCTGGCCGTCGACATGACCGGCGACGCCGTGAAGGCGAAGAACGGCTCCATGGTCGCGTACGACGGGCAGATCGCCTTCAAGAAGCTCAGCGGCGGCGGTGAGGGCCTGCGGGGGATGGTGACCCGGCGGCTCACCGGCGAGCAGATGACGGTGATGGAGGCGCGCGGGCACGGCACCTGCTGGTTCGCCGACCGCGCCTCCGAGATAAATCTCGTCTCCCTCCAGGGGGACACGTTGTACGTCGAGTCCAGCAACCTGCTCGTCACGGACGCCGGCCTGCGCACGGGGACGACGTTCACGGGGCTGCGCGGCGCCTCGCAGGGCAACGGGCTGTTCACCACGACGGTGGAGGGGCACGGACAGGCGGCCCTGCTGTCGGACGGTCCGGCGGTGGTGCTGCGGGTGAGCGCGCAGTATCCGCTGACGGTGGATCCGGGGGCGTACATCGCGCACCAGGGGAACGTCCGGCAGTCCTTCCAGTCGGGGGTGACGTTCCGCACGTTCATGGGCGAGGGCGGCGGCGAGGCGTTCCAGATCCGGTTCGAGGGGGACGGCCTGGTGTATGTGCAGCCGAGCGAGCGGAACATGATCGCGGGGGATGTGTGAGATGCCGTTCCGTGAGATCAACTCGAAGATGGTCGAGGCGACGGTCGCGCCGGGGCAGCGGCTGTTCAGTCAGCGGGGCGCGATGCTCGCGTACAAGGGTGAGGTGTCCTTCACGCCCAACATGCAGGGCGGTCAGGGCGGGCTGATGTCGATGATCGGCCGCCGGGTGGCCAACGAGGCGACACCGCTGATGACGGTGGAGGGCAGCGGCACGGTGCTGTTCGGGCACGGCGGCCATCACGTCCAGGTGATCCAGCTCGCCGGGGACACCTTGTACGTGGAGGCGGACCGGTTGCTCGCCTTCGACGGCGCGCTCCAGCAGGGCACGGTGTTCCTGGGCTCGCAGGGCGGGGTGATGGGCATGGTGCGCGGGCAGGTCACCGGGCAGGGCCTGTTCACCACGAGTCTGAAGGGGCACGGCGCGGTGGCGGTGATGGCGCACGGCGGGGTGTTCGAGGTGCCGATCACCCCGCAGCGCCCGGTCCATGTGGACCCGCAGGCCTACGTCGCCCATCACGGCGACGTGCGCAACAAGCTGTCGACGGCGCTGGGCTGGCGGGACATGGTGGGCCGCGGCTCGGGCGAGGCCTTCCAGCTGGAGCTGAGCGGCAGTGGCTCGGTATACGTGCAGGCGTCGGAGGAGAAGCTGTGAGCGGCTACGGAATGCCCGGTGTGCCCGGCGGGCCGGTGGTCCACGACCCCATGACGCTGCCGGTGGACGACAACGTCAACGCGTACACCTTCTGCGTGGAACTCAAGGGCGGCCAGTGGTTCCTGCAGAAGGGGAAGATGATCGCCTACTACGGGTCGATCGACTTCAACGGCATCGGGCACGGCCGGCTGGACCGTCTGGTGCGTACGTCGTTCCATTCGCCTTTGCACGCGAGCGACTGGGTGGTGGCGGAGGGCTCGGGCAAGATGCTCCTGGCCGACCGGGCCTTCGACGTCAACTCGTACGACCTGGAGGACGGCAATCTGACCATTCGCTCGGGCAATCTTCTCGCTTTTCAGCCAACTCTCGCGCTGAAGCAGTCGATCGTTCCGGGGTTCCTGACGCTCATCGGCACGGGCAAGTTCGTGGCGGCCTCCAACGGTCCGGTGGTGTTCATGGAGCCGCCGATCCGGGTGGACCCGCAGGCACTGGTCGGGTGGGCCGACTGCCCCTCGCCCTGCCACCACTACGACCACGGCTATCTGACGGGGGTGATGGGCGGTCTACGTGCGATGACGGGGATCGGCGGGGCCTCCGGGGAGGAGCACCAGTTCGAGTTCGTGGGGGCAGGCACGGTGCTGCTGCAGTCCTCCGAGGCTCTGATGGCGGAGCAGGCGACGGGGGCGGTGCCGGCGGAGCCGGGTGTGCCCGGCGGGGGCGGGGCACCCGGGGGTCATGGGCAGGGGCAGGGAGCGGGGTCACCGCGTCTTCCCGGACAGCTGGGTGATCTCCAGCGTCGCTTCGGGCTGTGAGCGGTAGTCTGCGGAGGGTGACGTCGAACGGGTGCGCGTACTCGTTGCCGCACGTCACCACCCCTCACTAGTTCGTCATTCAACCTTTTAGGTAGACTTCATCCATGGAGACCGAGACGGCCACCCGCTGGCTGACCGATGCGGAGCAGTGCGCCTGGCGCACCCACCTGGAGGTCAACAGGCTGTTGACGTACCAGCTCGAGAAGGACCTGCAGCCGTTCGGCCTGACAATCAACGACTACGAGATCCTGGTGAACCTCTCCGAGTCGGAGGGCGTACGGATGCGGATGAGCGACCTCGCGGCCGCCACCCTGCAGTCCAAGAGCCGGCTTTCGCACCAGATCACCCGCATGGAGAACGCCGACCTGGTGCGGCGCGAGAACTGCGAGTCCGACCGCCGCGGGCTCTTCGCGGTGCTGACCGCACATGGCATGGACATGATGCAGAAGGTGGCGCCCCACCATGTCGCCTCCGTCCGGCGGCACTTCATCGATCTGCTGTCGCAGGAGGACCTGGAGCAGCTGCACAAGTCGCTGCGGCCGATCGCGGAGCAGCTGCGGACGCAGCGCGGCAAGCCGTGACGGTGCGCCGCGGCGGGGCGGGGTGCCGGCGCCGGTAGGCACCGGGTTCCCGTCGCCGGGCGTGCGGGAGCGGCGTTGCTAATCGGGCGCCACCGGCAGGCGCAGCGTGAACAGGGCTCCGCCGCCGGGGGCCTCCGCGGCCGTCAGGGTGCCGCCGTGGCGGCGGGCGATGTCCCTGGCGATGGCCAGCCCGAGGCCCGTGCCGCCGTCGTCGCGGGCGCGGGCGTCGTCCAGCCGGACGAACCGTTCGAAGACGCGTTCACGCTGGTCGGCGGGGATGCCGGGACCGTCGTCCGCGACGGTGACGACGGCGCGGTCGCCGTCCCGGCGCACGGTCACCGTGACCCGCTGCCGGGCGTGCCGCCGGCCGTTGTCCAGCAGGTTGGCCAGGACCCGGGCCAACTGCCCCCGGGACCCGGTGACCGCGACCTCCTCGGCCTGCTCAACCACGACTGCCTCCCGGCCCCGTGCCGCCTCCCGGGCCAGCGCGTCCAGGGGGACGCGTGCGTCGCCCGGCCGCTCCCCCGCGTCCAGCCGGGCGAGCAGCAGCAGGTCGGCGGCGAGGTGCTGGAGCCGCACGGTGTCCTCGACGGCCCCGTCCACGTCGAGCAGCTCCGGGTGGGCGGCGCCCACTTCGAGCTGGGTGCGCAGGGAGGCCAGCGGGCTGCGCAGCTCGTGCGAGGCGTCCGCGACGAACCGCCGCTGCCGCTCCACCGACGCCTCCAGGGCGGTGAGCGTCCGGTTGGTCGTACGGGCCAGCCGGGCGACCTCGTCGCCGGTGCCGGGCACGGGGACCCGGCGGGCCAGGTCCTCGGAGGCGGTGATCGCGGCCATCTCGGCGCGGATGCCCTCCACCGGGCGCAGGGCGCGCCGGGTCACCAGCCAGGTCACCCCGGCCACGGTCAGGAGCAGCAGCGGCAGTCCGACCGCGAGCGTCGTCAGGGCGGTGCCGACCGCGCCCTGCTCGGCGTCGAGCGGGGCGCCGGCCCGGACGGTGAGGGTGACGTCGCCGGGGGTGGTGACCTCCAGGGCGGCGAACCGGTAGTCGCGGGTGTCGTCGTCGACGGTGGCGGTGCCGGCGGTGTGCGTGACGTCGTCGGAGATCTCGCCGACGGCGGGGTCGTCGTCCTCGTCGTCACCGCCGGCGGCGTTGTCGTCGTCACCGCCGCGGCCACCGCCGTGGTGGTCGTCGGTACGGTCGCCGCCGTGGTCGTCGGATTCGTCGCCGGAACCGTCGTCGTCCGAGCCGCCGGAAGGGCCCGACGTGGCGGAGGCGCTCGGGGTGGGGGTGGGCGTGGTGCGTACGACGTGCACGGGGGTGCCGTCGACGGCCCGCAGGTCCTCACTGGCCGCCACCGGCCGGCCCCATTCGTCCGCCACCCGTACCGGGTGGTCCTCCTCGTCCGGCCAGTCGAGCCTGGCGTAGGCGATGCCCGCGGCCAGCTGGGAGGCGACCCGGCGGGCGGCGGACTCGGCCTGGGTATCCGCCTGCCCGACGAGGTTGGCGCGCAGCGACAGCACCAGCGCGGCCCCGGCGGCGAGCAGCGCGACGGCCACCACGCAGGTCGCGGCGAGCGTGGCCCGCGCCCGTACGGAGCCGAACGGCCGCCACCGGGTCACCGCGCCTCCAGCCGGTACCCGGCGCCGCGCACGGTCCGGATGCGCTCGGCGCCCAGCTTGCGGCGCAGGGCGCTGATGTAGACCTCGACGATGTTGGGGTCGCCGTCGTAGGCGAAGTCCCAGACGTGGTCGAGGATCTCGGCCTTGGAGACCACTTCGCCCGCGCGCACGACCAGGTGTTCCAGGACGGCGAACTCCTTGGCGGTCAGGGCGACCTCGGTGCCGTCGCGCAGCACACGGCGGGCGGCGGTGTCGACGGTCAGGCCGCCGCGGACGTGCACGGGCGAGGGGCCCGGGCGGGCGCGGCGGCGCAGCAGGGCCTTCACCCGGGCGACGAGGACGACGTAGGAGAACGGCTTGGTGAGGTAGTCGTCGGCGCCGGTGTCCAGGCCCTCGGCCTCGTCGTACTCGCCGTCCTTCGCGGTGAGCATGAGGATCGGCACGTCGTGGCCGGCGGCGCGCAGGGCGGCGCAGATCCGGTAGCCGTTCATGCCGGGCAGCATGATGTCGAGAACGACCAGGTCGTACGGTCCCTCGGTGGCCCGGTGCAGGCCCTCGCGGCCGTCGTGGACGACGTCCACGGCGTAGCCCTCGGCGGTCAGGCCCTTCGCGAGCGACAGGGCGAGCCGCTTCTCGTCCTCCACGATCAACAGGCGCACGCGTCCAGCGTGACAGAGCGAACCTGAAGGGTTCTTCAGGTGGCTTCAGGTTGCGCTCAGCGTGGGTGGGCGACGGTGGTGCGTGTCATCGGCCCTGCGGGGTCGCACGGTCGCTCATCGTCACGGAGGAAGAGCATGAAGCGGAACATCGTACTGGCGGTCGTCACGGCGGCGGTGCTGGTGGGGGGCGGTACGGCGACGGCGCTGGCCGTCGCGGACGACGGCGGGGCGGGGGCCGGGGCCGGCTCCTCGGACCGGTCTTCGTCGTCGGCCGGGCGGGACGACGACCGGCGTGACGGACGGGACGACGACCGGCGTGAGGACCGCGACGACGACGGGCGTCACGGGCGCGACGACGACCGGGACGACGACGGGCGCGACGACGACTCCGTCGCCATGTCCTCCGCGAAGGTGACCGCCGCCGAGGCGATCGCGGCGGCGGTGCGGCACACACCGGGCGCGGTGGTGGAGGCCGAGCTGGACCACGCGGTGTGGTCGGTGGAGGTGCTGTCCTCGGACGACTCCTGGCGTGACGTGCGGGTGGACCCGGAGAGCGGGAAGGTGACGGGGGTGCGGGTCGAGCACGAGGACGCGGAGGACGTGGCGGAGGCGCGGGGGGCGTTGAAGGGGGCGTCGACCTCGGCGGAGGAGGCGGCGCGGGCGGTCGCGTCGAAGGGGGCGGTGACGTCCGTGGAGCTGGACGAGCGGGGGTGGGAGGCGGAGGCGGTCGCCTCCGGCGGGGGTGAGCGGGACTGGACGGTCGGTCTGCGCGACACGGACGTGACCGCCGGTCACCCGTAGGCGGGGGTGCCACGGGGCCCTTTTCCTCGCCCCCGCCGCCCCTTCCCTTCCCGACCCCGGGGGGCTCCGCCCCCGGACCCCCGGTGCGTTGTCGGCTGCCGGCCGGTGGGTGCTTCTCGCGCAGTTCCCCGCGCCCCTATGAGGCCCCGCAGGGGCCTTCAGGGGCGCGGGGAACTGCGCGACCAGTCCGCGCCCCTTACGGGGCGCCCCCGACCAGCCCCTCCACCAACTCGTCCGCCGCCCCATAAGGATCCAGTTCGCCCCCTACGATGCGGTCCGCCAGGGCGCTCAGGCGGCGGTCTCCATGCAGGTCGCCGATGCGTTCCCGCAGCGCCGTGACCGCGATGGTCTCGACCTCGCGCGCCGCCCGCGCCCGGCGGCGCTCGGCCAGTACGTCCCGCTCCTCCATCCACGCCCGGTGCTTCTCCAGCGCCTCGACGACCTCCTCGACGCCCTCGCCGCGTGCGGCGACCGTCTTGACGATCGGGGGGCGCCAGTCGCCCGGGCCCCGTGCCTCGCCGAGGCCGAGCATGTGGTTCAGCTCGCGGGCCGTCGCGTCGGCACCGTCGCGGTCGGCCTTGTTGACGACGTAGACGTCGCCGATCTCGAGGATGCCCGCCTTGGCGGCCTGGATGCCGTCGCCCATCCCGGGCGCCAGCAGGACCACCGAGGTGTCGGCCTGCGAGGCGATCTCCACCTCCGACTGCCCGACACCCACCGTCTCGACGAGGATCACCTCGCAGCCCGCCGCGTCCAGTACCCGGATCGCCTGGGGCGCCGCCCAGGCGAGTCCGCCCAGGTGCCCGCGCGTCGCCATCGAACGGATGTACACGCCGGGATCGGAGGCGTGCTCCGACATCCGCACCCGGTCGCCGAGCAGCGCGCCCCCGGAGAACGGCGAGGACGGGTCGACGGCGAGCACGCCGACCCGCTTCCCGGCCCTGCGGTACGCGGTGACCAGCGCCGACGTGGACGTCGACTTGCCGACTCCCGGCGACCCCGTGAGCCCCACCACGTACGCTCCGCCGGTGAGCGGGGCGAGCGCGGCCATGACCTCCCTGAGCTGCGGGGACGCCCCCTCCACCAGGGAGATCAGCCGGGCCACGGCACGCGGCCGGCCCTCCCTCGCCTGGGCGACCAGCGTGGCGACGTCCTGCATCACGACTCCGTTTCAGACATGCGGCGGGCACCCGGGCCCGGACCGGAACAGACCTACAGGCGTCAGGCGCCCCGTACCCGCAGGATCAGCGCGTCGCCCTGGCCGCCGCCCCCGCACAGCGCCGCCGCGCCGACCCCGCCGCCGCGCCGCTTCAGCTCCAGCGCCAGGTGCAGGACGAGCCGTGCGCCGGACATGCCGATGGGGTGACCGAGCGCGATCGCGCCACCGTTCACATTCACCTTTTCGGAGGAGATCCCCAGGTCCTTCATTGACTGCACGGCGACGGCCGCGAAGGCCTCGTTGATCTCGATGAGGTCGAGGTCGCCGATCTCCAGGCCCTCCTTGCCGAGCGCGTGACGGATCGCGTTCGACGGCTGGGACTGCAGGGAGTTGTCCGGCCCGGCCACGTTGCCGTGGGCGCCGATCTCGGCGATCCACTCCAGGCCCAGCTCCTCGGCCTTGGCCCTGCTCATCACGACGACGGCCGCGGCGCCGTCGGAGATCTGCGAGGAGGAGCCCGCGGTGATCGTGCCGTCCCTGCTGAACGCGGGGCGCAGCTTGCCGAGCGACTCGGCGGTCGTCTCGGGCCGGATGCCCTCGTCCTTGCTGAAGACGACCGGCTCGCCCTTGCGCTGCGGGATCTCCACGGGGGTGATCTCGGCCTCGAACAGGCCGTTCTTCTGGGCGGCGGCGGCCCGCTGGTGGGAGAGCGCGGCGATCTCGTCCTGCGCCTCGCGGGCGATGCCGAGCCGGGTGTTGTGCTTCTCGGTGGACTCGCCCATGGCGATGTTCTCGAAGGAGTCGGTGAGGCCGTCGTACGCCATCGCGTCGAGCATCTGGACGGCGCCGTACTTGTAGCCCTCGCGGGACTTCGGCAGCAGGTGCGGGGCGTTGGTCATGGACTCCTGGCCGCCGGCGACGATCACGTCGAACTCCCCGGCGCGGATCAGCTGGTCGGCGAGCGCGATGGCGTCGAGACCGGACAGGCACACCTTGTTGATGGTGAGCGCCGGGACGCTCATCGGGATGCCGGCCTTGACCGCGGCCTGCCGCGCCGGGATCTGGCCCGCCCCGGCCTGGAGTACCTGGCCCATGATCACGTACTGCACCTGGTCGCCGCCGATGCCCGCGCGGTCGAGGGCGGCCTTGATCGCGAAGCCGCCGAGATCGGCTCCGGAGAAGGACTTCAGGGAGCCCAGCAGGCGCCCCATGGGCGTGCGCGCGCCCGCGACGATCACCGAGGTCGTGCTGTTCGTTCCGGTCATGAGCTGCGATCCCCTTACCGGCTGCACTGCCGAGGAGTGAGTGGAAGTGAACGAGGGTTTACTTCGAATGTACTGAGTGGCACTCCGTGCCGTCACCGCTCTTTCAGTGTGATCGCGCGCACGTTGCGTAACCATCCGCGGAGCGCTCCACTGTCACCATGCTGACGCGAATCGACCACATCGGGATCGCCTGTCACGACCTCGACGCGACCGTCGAGTTCTACCGGGCCACGTACGGCTTCGAGGTGTTCCACACCGAGGTCAACGAGGCACAGGGCGTGCGCGAGGCCATGCTGCGGATCAACGGCACGGACGACGGCGGCGCCTCCTACCTCCAACTGCTCGAACCCGTCCGCGAGGACTCCACCGTCGCCAAGTGGCTGGCCAAAAATGGCGAGGGAGTGCACCACATCGCCTTCGGCACGGCGGACGTCGACACCGAGGCGGCGGACATCCGGGACAAGGGCGTACGCGTCCTGTACGAGGAGCCACGGAGCGGCTCCATGGGGTCGCGGATCACCTTCCTGCACCCCAAGGACTGTCATGGCGTACTGACAGAACTGGTCACTTCGGCGGCTGTTGAGTCGGCGGAGCACTGACCGACGTACATAGGGGCCGGTAGGGTTGGGGGCGGTCGTGCCTCCCGCGAGTGTGCGGGAGCGCGTGGCCGCTTGCCGGGGTCCGGGTTTCGGGGGACGAGCGTCGGGGCAGCAGCCCGTGCTCCGCCGTTGATCTGACACCATTCCCCGGGGGCCCCGTTCGGCGGATGGACGGAGCTCGGTTGGACCAAGCTTGCGACCAGGGGACGGATGGGACCGCGCAGTGCGGGGCTACGAACGCCAGGAGCGAGAGCCGGCGGCTGACGTCGACCACCTCTCTCGGTTCGAGGCCGAGATGGAACGGCTGAAGACCGAGCGGGAAAAGGCGATTCAGCACGCCGAGGACCTCGGCTACCAGGTCGAGGTGCTGCGCGCCAAGCTGCACGAGGCGCGCCGCACGCTCATGTCCCGGCCCGCCTACGACGGGACGGACATCGGCTACCAGGCCGAGCAGATGCTCCGCAATGCCCAGGCGCAGGCCGACCAGCTGCGCAGCGAGGCGGAGCGGGAGCTGAGCCAGGCCCGCGCGCAGACCCAGCGCATCCTCCAGGAGCACGCCGAGCAGGCCGCGCGGCTCCAGGCGGAGCTGCACCAGGAGGCGGTCAACCGCCGCCAGCAGCTCGACCAGGAGTTGGCCGAGCGCCGGCAGACCGTCGAGTCGCACGTCAACGAGAACGTGGCGTGGGCCGAGCAGCTCCGCGCCCGTACCGAGTCGCAGGCCCGGCGGCTCCTTGACGAGTCGCGGGCCGAGGCCGAGCAGGCGCTGGCCGCCGCCCGCGCCGAGGCCGAGCGGATCGCCGCCGAGGCCCGCCAGCGGCTCCAGGGCGACGCGGAGGCGGCCCGCGCCGAGGCCGACCAGATCCTGCGCCGGGCCCGTGCCGAGGCCGAGCGGCTGCTGAACGCCGCCTCCACGCAGGCCCAGGAGGCCACCGACCACGCCGAGCAGCTGCGCTCCGCCACCGCGTCTGAGTCGGACGCCGCCCGCCGCCAGGCCACCGAGCTGAGCCGGGGTGCCGAGCAGCGGATGAGCGAGGCCGAGGCGGCGCTGCGCGAGGCCCGCGCGGAGGCCGACAAGGTCGTCGCGGAGGCCAAGGAGGCCGCCGCCAAGGCGCTGGCGGGCGCGGAGTCGGCCAACGAGCAGCGCACCCGTACGGCGAAGGAGCAGGTCGCCCGGCTGGTCAGCGAGGCCACCAAGGAGGCGGAGTCCACCAAGGCGGAGGCCGAGCAGGTCGTCGCGGACGCGCGCGCCGAGGCGGAGAAGATCGTCGCGGAGGCGGCCGAGAAGGCCCGCAGCATCACCGCCGAGGAGACCGCCTCCCAGCTCGCCAAGACCGCCCGTACGGCGGAGGACGTGCTGAACAAGGCGTCGGACGACGCCAAGGCGACCACCAAGGCCGCCGCCGAGGAGGCCGAGCGGATCCGCCGGGAGGCGGAGACGGAGGCGGACCGGCTGCGCGCCGAGGCGCACGACATCGCCGAGGAGCTCAAGGGCGCGGCGAAGGACGACACCAAGGAGTACCGGGCCAAGACGGTCGAGCTGCAGGAGGAGGCCCGCCGGCTGCGCGGCGAGGCCGAGCAGCTGCGGGCCGACGCGGTCGCGGAGGGCGAGAAGATCCGCTCCGAGGCCCGGCGGGAGGCCGTCCAGCAGATCGAGGAGGCGGCCAGGACCGCCGAGGAGCTGCTGGCCAAGGCCAAGGCGGACGCCGACGAGCTGCGGACGACCGCGGCCACGGACAGCGAGAAGGTGCGCACCGAGGCCATCGAGCGCGCCTCGAGTCTGCGCCGGCAGGCCGAGGAGACCCTGGAGCGCACCCGCAAGGAGGCCGAGCGACACCGTGCCGAGGCCACCGAGCAGGCGGAGGCGCTCAAGGAGGACGCCGAGCGGGCCGCGCGCGAGCTGCGCGAGGAGACCGAGCGGGGCGTCGAGGCCCGGCGCGAGGAGGCCGCCGAGGAGCTGACGCGGCTCAAGGAGGAGGCCGAGCAGCGGGTCACCGCCGCCGAGCAGGCGCTGAACGACGCCCGCCAGGAGGCCGAGCGGCTGCGCCGGGAGGCCGCGGAGGAGACCGAGCGGCTGCGCGCGGAGGCCGCCGAGCGGATCCGTACGCTCCAGGCGCAGGCCGAGGCGGAGGCCGAACGGCTGCGCGACGAGGCCGCGGCCGACGCCTCCGCCTCCCGCGCGGAGGGCGAGTCCGTCGCCGTACGGCTGCGTTCGGAGGCGTCGGCGGAGGCCGAGCGGCTCAAGGCGGAGGCGCAGGACACCGCCGACCGGGTGCGGGCCGAGGCGCAGGCCGCGGCCGAGCGGCTGAACACGGAGGCCACCGAGACGCTGGCGGCCGCGCAGGAGGAGGCCGCCCGGCGCCGCCGCGAGGCCGAGGAACTGCTCGGCGCCGCCCGCCGGGAGGCCGACCAGGAGCGGGAGCGGGCCGGCGAGCAGAGCGAGGAGCTCCTCGCGGTGGCGCGGGCCCGGGTCGAGGAGGCGCAGGCCGAGGCCGAGCGGCTGGTGGAGGAGGCGGACCGGCGGGCCACCGAGATGGTCTCGGCCGCCGAACAGACCGCCCAGCAGGTCCGCGACGCGGTGGCGGGGCTGCACGAGCAGGCGCAGGAGGAGATCGCCGGGCTGCGCAGTGCCGCCGAGCACGCGGCGGAGCGTACCCGGCGGGAGGCCGAGGAGGAGTCCGACCGGGTCCGCGCCGACGCCTACGCCGAGCGCGAGCGGGCCGCGGAGGACGCGAGCCGGCTGCGCCGGGAGGCGGCCGAGGAGCGCGAGACGGCGGCGGCGCTGGCCGAGCGTTCGCTGGCCGAGGCGGCCGCCGAGGCGGAGCGGGTGCGCGCGGACGCCGCGGACCACGCCCAGCGGGTGCGCACCGAGGCCTCGGACACCATCGCCAATGCCGACCAGGACGCCTCGCGGACGCGTGCGGAGGCACGGGAGGACGCCAACCGCATCCGGTCGGACGCGGCGACGCAGGCGGACACCCTCATCAACGAGGCGCGCGCGGAGGCCGAGCGCCTGACCACGGAGACCAACGCGGAGGCCGAGCGCGTCCTCGGCGAGACGAACGCCGAGGCGGAGCGGGTGCGGGCGGAGTCCGTGGCCCGGGCCGAGCGGCTGGTCGGGGACGCCTCCGAGGAGGCGGAGCGGCTGCGCGCCGAGGCCGCCGAGACGGTCGGCTCGGCCCAGCAGCACGCCGAGCGGATGCGGGCCGAGGCGGAGCGGCTCACCACCGAGGCGCGCGAGGAGGCCGAGCGGACGCTGGACGAGGCCCGCAAGGAGGCCAACAAGCGGCGTTCGGAGGCGGCCGAGCAGGTCGACACCCTCATCACGGAGACGGCCGCCGAGGCCGACAAGCTCCTCGCCGAGGCCCAGCAGAACGCCCAGCGCACCACGGCGGACGCCGAGAGCCAGGCCGACAGCATGGTGGGCGCCGCCCGTACGGAGGCCGACCGGCTGGTCTCGGAGGCCACCGTCGAGGGCAACGGCCTGGTGGAGCGGGCCCGCGCGGACGCCGACGAGCTGCTCGTGGGCGCGCGCCGGGACGCGACGGCCATAAGGGAGCGGGCGGAGGAGCTGCGCGACCGCATCACCACCGAGATCGAGGAACTGCACGAGCGGGCGCGGCGCGAGTCGGCCGAGGCGATGAAGTCGGCGGGCGAGCGGTGCGACGCGCTGGTGAAGGCGGCCGAGGAACAGCTCACCGAGGCCCGCGACAAGGCCAAGGAGCTGGTCTCGGAGGCCAACTCCGAGGCGAGCAAGGTGCGTATCGCCGCCGTGAAGAAGGCCGAGGGGCTGCTCAAGGAGGCCGAGCAGAAGAAGGCCAAGCTGGTCGCCGAGGCGGAGGAGATCAAGGCCGAGGCGATCCGCGAGGCACGGCAGGCGGTCGAGGAGGGCAAGCGGGAGCTGGAGATCCTGGTGCGCCGGCGCCAGGACATCAACGCCGAGATCTCCCGCGTGCAGGACGTCCTGGAGGCGCTGGAGTCGTTCGAGGCGCCGGGCGGCGGCAAGGACTCCGGGGTCAAGGCGGCGGCCGTCGTCGGACCTCGTTCGGGTGGCAAGGCGTCAGAAGGGTAGCCAGGGGCGCACATTCCGTACTCGACGGGGCGTAACGCACAGGCGCTGGCAAGGGTTCCGACAGTCAGCCACCCGAAAGGAGTGTCATTCTCCAGATCAAACACGTATCCGCTCGATGACACACCGCTTCGGCGCCTAGGATTCCCTCTATCACCTCACCGGTCTCTTTCGACAGGAACCCCATGAGCGACACTTCCCCCTACGGCTTCGAGCTTGTGCGGCGTGGGTACGACCGCGCTCAGGTGGACGAACGCATCTCCAAGCTCGTCTCCGACCGTGACAGCGCGCTGGCCCGCATCACCGCACTGGAAAAGCGCATCGAGGAGCTCCACCTCGAGACGCAGAACGCCCAGGCCCAGGTCACCGACGCCGAGCCGTCGTACGCCGGTCTCGGTGCGCGCGTCGAGAAGATCCTGCGCCTCGCCGAGGAAGAGGCGAAGGACCTGCGCGAGGAGGCCCGCCGGGCCGCTGAGCAGCACCGCGAGCTCGCCGAGTCGGCGGCCCAGCAGGTGCGCAACGACGCGGAGTCGTTCGCCGCGGAGCGCAAGTCCAAGGCCGAGGACGAGGGCGTCCGCATCGTCGAGAAGGCCAAGAGCGACGCCTCCCAGCTGCGCGCCGAGGCCCAGAAGGACGCGCAGTCCAAGCGCGAGGAGGCGGACGCCCTCTTCGAGGAGACGCGCGCCAAGGCCGCGCAGGCCGCCGCCGACTTCGAGACGAACCTGGCCAAGCGCCGCGAGCAGTCCGAGCGCGACCTGGCCTCCCGTCAGGCCAAGGCCGAGAAGCGGCTCGCGGAGATCGAGCACCGCGCGGAGCAGCTGCGCCTGGAGGCGGAGAAGCTGCGCACGGACGCCGAGCGCCGCGCCCGCCAGACGGTGGAGACGGCCCAGCGCCAGGCCGAGGACATCGTGGCCGACGCCAACGCCAAGGCCGACCGGATCCGTTCGGAATCCGAGCGCGAGCTGGCCGCCCTCACCAACCGCCGCGACTCGATCAACGCGCAGCTGACCAACGTGCGCGAGATGCTGGCGACGCTCACGGGTGCCGCGGTGGCCGCCGCCGGTTCCCCGGCCGAGGACGAGCCGATCTCCCGCGGGGTGCCGGCGCAGCAGTCCCGGTAGTCACAGGAGGCAGCAGGAGGTTTCACCTCTCACGCGGTTCTCGTACGGTGCGGGAAGCCCTTCGCCACTTCGGGTGGCGGAGGGCTTCCCGCCGTTCTAGCGTGGCACGCATGATCGAGCTCGAGGGCCTGACCAAGCGCTACGGCGAGAAACTGGCGGTGGACCACCTCACCTTCACGGTCCGCCCCGGCGTGGTCACCGGCTTCCTCGGCCCCAACGGCGCCGGCAAGTCCACCACCATGCGGATGATGCTCGGCCTGGACCGCCCCACCGAGGGCCAGGTCCGCATCGACGGCCGGCGCTACGAGGAGCTCGCGGACCCGCTGAAGTACATCGGCGCCCTCCTCGACGCCAAGGCCATGCACGGCGGCCGCAGCGCCTACAACCACCTGCTCTGCCTGGCGCAGAGCAACGGCATCCCCGCCGCCCGCGTCCACGAGGTCCTGGACACGGTCGGGCTGACCTCCGTCGCCCGCAAGAAGGCCAAGGGGTTCTCCCTCGGCATGGGCCAGCGCCTGGGCATCGCCGCCGCGCTCCTCGGCGATCCGCGGATCCTGATGTTCGACGAGCCGGTCAACGGGCTCGACCCCGAGGGCATCCACTGGATCCGTACGCTGATGAAGTCCCTTGCCGCGCAGGGCCGTACGGTCTTCGTCTCCTCCCATCTGATGAGCGAGATGGCACTGACCGCCGACCACCTCGTCGTCATCGGCCAGGGCCGGCTGCTCGCCGACACCACGATGGCCGACTTCATCGCCCGCAACTCCCGCGCCTACGTACGGATCCGCTCCCCCCAGTACGAGCAGCTCCTCGACGCGCTGCACGAGGCCGGGATCACGGTCGTCGAGGCGGGCGGCGGGGCGCTGGAGGTCGACGGCGACGAGGCCGCGCGGATCGGCGAGCTGGCCGCGCGGCACGGTCTCGTGCTGCACGAGCTCAGCCCCCGGCAGGCCTCGCTGGAGGAGGCGTTCATGCGGCTGACCGCCGAGTCCGTCGAGTACCACGCGCACTCCGGGCCCGGGCCGGCCCGGGAGTGGGGCGAGGACCGCGAGAGCTGGAAGAAGGTGGGCTGACGATGGCGACGACCCAGGTCATCCGCTCCGAGTGGACGAAGATCCGGTCGGTGGCGTCCACGGTGTGGACGCTCTCGCTCGCGGTGGTCGTCACCGTCGCGCTCGGCATGCTCATCTCGGCGCTGTCCCGGCACGAGTTCGGCAACATGAGCCGGCGCGACCGCACCACCTTCGATCCGACGTTCATCAGCTTCGCCGGGATGACGCTCGGACAGCTCGCGATGATCGTGTTCGGGGTGCTCGTCGTGTCCAACGAGTACAGCACCGGCATGATCCGTACGTCGCTGGCGGCGGTGCCGCGGCGGGCGACGTTCCTGTTCAGCAAGATCGGGGTGGCGACGATACTGGCGCTGGTGGTCGGCATGGTGACCAGCTTCGTCGCGTTCTTCCTCGGCCAGGCGATGCTGGGGCCGCACCGGACGTCGCTGGGCGAGCCGGGGGTGTTGCGGGCGGTGATCGGCGGGGGGCTGTACATGACGCTGATCGCGATGTTCTCGATGGGGGTGGCGGCGATGCTGCGCTCCCCCATGCTGTCGCTCGGCATCCTGATGCCGTTCTTCTTCCTGATCTCGAACATCCTGGGGAACGTGTCGGTGACGAAGAAGGTCGGCCAGTTCCTGCCCGACCAGGCGGGCAGCCGCATCATGCAGGTCGTCCCCCAGGCCTCCGACAACCCGCCCTACGGCCCCTGGGGCGGCCTCGGCATCATGCTCCTCTGGGTCCTGGCTGCCCTGGCGGGCGGCTATGCGGTGCTGCGGCAACGGGATGCGTGACGGGACGATTCAAGGGGCGCGGGGAACTGCGCAACGGGGCGAAGCCCCGTTTCGGGGTCCAAGGGGCGGAGCCCCTTGAAGGGATGGGACGGGTAAGGGCGGCGGGGGCGAAGGAAATGCCGTCCCCGAACCGTACTGACCCGGCGGGAACCGTCAGTGGCCCGTTATTCTCCTAACCCTTACGGGGGCGTCCGCCCCGACGTACGTACGTCCTGATCCTTTCGATGGGTGCGGAGAATGATCGAGGCAGTCGGCCTGACCAAGCGCTACGGCGACAAGACGGCCGTGCACAACCTTTCCTTCCAGGTCCGGCCGGGCATGGTGACCGGCTTCCTCGGTCCCAACGGCTCCGGCAAATCCACCACCATGCGGATGATCCTCGGCCTGGACAACCCCACCGCCGGCCACGTCACCATCGGCGGCCACCCCTACCGCAAGCTCCCCAACGCCGCCCGCCACGTCGGCGCCCTGCTGGACGCCAAGGCCGTGCACGGCGGCCGCAGCGCCCGCAACCACCTCCTCAGCCTCGCGCAGCTCTCCGGCATCCCGCAGCGCCGCGTCGACGAGGTGCTCGGCGTCGTCGGCCTCCAGGCCGTCGCCAAACGCCGCTCCAAGGGCTTCTCGCTGGGCATGGGCCAGCGCCTCGGCATCGCCGCCGCGCTCCTCGGCGACCCGCAGGTCCTCCTCTTCGACGAGCCGGTCAACGGCCTCGACCCGGAGGGCATCCTCTGGGTGCGGAACCTGATGAAGTCGCTCGCGGCGGAGGGCCGCACCGTCTTCGTCTCCTCCCACCTGATGAGCGAGATGGCGCTGACCGCCGACCACCTCGTCGTCATCGGCCGCGGCCAGCTGCTCGCCGACATGAGCGTGGGGGACTTCATCTCGGCCAACTCCGCCGACTTCGCCCGCGTCCGCACCCCCGACGGCGAACAGCAGCAGCGGGAGAAGCTGACCTCCGCGCTGACCGAGGCCGGCGGTCACGTGCTGCCGGAGCAGGACGGCGCGCTGCGGGTGACGGGGCTGCCGCTGCCGCGGATCAGCGACCTCGCGCACTCCGCCGACGTACGGCTGTGGGAGCTCTCCCCGCACCAGGCGTCGCTGGAGGAGGCGTACATGCGGATGACGCAGGCCGCCGTCGACTACCGCTCGACCACCGACCAGAAGGCCGGGCTCCAGCAGCCGCTGCCGCCCGGGACGCAGCCGGCGGTGCCGGTGCCGGGGCAGGGCCAGTCGGGCTGGTACGCCCCGCCGCCGCCCCAGCAGTTCGCACCGGGGCAGCCGGGACAGCCGGGACAACCCCCGGCGGGCCCGTACGGCGCGCCCGCGAACCCGTACGCGCAGCCCGCCCCGGCCGCCCCGCAGGGCCCCCCGGCCCAGGCCGCCCCGAACCCGTACGCCGCCCCGGCCGCACAGCCCGCCGTAGCCGCACAGCCGCCGGCCGCCACCGCCCCGCAGCCGCAGCCCGCCGCCCCGCAGTCGGCCGACCGGCCCGCCGCCGCGGCGCCCGCGCCCGCCCCGGCCACTCCCGCCCCCACCCCCGCCGACGCGGTCCCCGCCGCGTCGGCCGCCCCCGCCCCCGCCGACCTCACCAAGCGCGACAGCGAGGACAACCGATGAGTACGCCCCAGCCCCCGATGCCGCAGCAGGCCGCGCCCGGTCCCTCCTGGCACACGGCGCCCGGAGCCTCGTACACCTCGCCGATCCCCGTCGTCCGCACCCACCTCGGGCACGCCCTCGCCTCCGAGTGGACCAAGATCCGGTCGGTGCGGTCCACGGTGTGGACGATCGGGGTGTTCCTGTTCCTGATGTTCGGAATGGGACTGCTGTTCACCGTCGCCGTCACCGCCTCGGACTCCGAGCTGGGCGACGAGACGGCGCTGGCGCTCGGCTTCGCCGGTGTGCTGACCGGTTCCATCTGCGTCATCACCCTCGGCGTGCTGACCACCGCCTCCGAGTACGGCACCGGCATGATCCGCACCACCATGACCGCGTGCCCGGGCCGCGGCCGGGTGCTCGCGGCGAAGTCGATCGTGTTCTTCACCCTGGCGTTCGTGGTGACGCTGGTGGCCACCTCGCTCGTCGCCCTCTTCCAGGTGTCGATCCTGGAGTCGCACGGCGGCCGGGAGCCCACCGGCGCGGAGTGGCTGAAAGCGACCGTCGGCATCTCGCTCTACGTGGCGCTCCTGGGGCTGCTCTCGCTGCTGGTCGGCTCGGTCATCCGGCACTCGGCGGGCGCGATCACGCTGATGATCGGACTGGTGCTGGCCCCGCTGGTGATCGCCCTGTTCCTGTTCTCGGACTCCCTCCAGGGCCTCCAGCAGTCGCTGTTCGAGTACTCGATCCCGAACCAGCTCAGCATCTTCTACGACAACTCGCTGACCCGGACCGGCCCCAAGGGCTGGGACCCGCTGTGGATCATGCTCGGCGTCAACGCCCTCGCCTTCGCCGGCGCGTACGTGCTGTTGGAGAAGCGGGACGTCTGACCGGCGTACGACGGATCCGACCGGCGTACGACGGGATGGCGACGGCGTACGCCGAGAACCGGCCGGTCCTCAGAACCTGGGCGCGTTACGGGACCGCTGCACCCGCGTGGTGCGGCGGTCCCGCGCGTTCCAGCACGCCTTGTGCCAGTGCCGGCGGTCGTCGACGCCCGCGTGGTCGGGCCAGGCCACGACGTGCGGGACGCCGGAGGGGATGAGCTGGTCGCAGCCGGGGCAGCGGTAGGTCTTGCCCTGGGCCGAGGCGCCCGCGACATGGCGCACGATCCACTCCTCGCCCTGCCAGCTCTCGGTGGAGTGCCAGCCGCCGTAACGGCCGGGCGCGTCCTCGTCGGCACTCCGGCCGGACGAGCCGCCGCCCTTGGGTCGGTTGCGACGCGGGGACACAGCACACCTCACGGGTCCGGGTACGGGGTCCGATCCAGGTTACGCGGCGCCGGGCGGCCCGTTGAAAGGCCGACGGAGAGGCCGAACGGCCCATTGAGAAGACAATCCGCAAATTGCGCCGCCAAGCCGTGACTTCGGCACATGTCAGGCAGTTATGCCCTGCGGGGGAGCTCCACGTCGGGGCCAAGGAAGCAGGAAGCACCATGCATGTCGGAAGTTTTGTACTCGCGGCCCAGTTCCCGGGCCAGGGCCCCGGGGAGGCGCTGCACCGGGCCGTGCGGACGGCGGAGGTCGCCGAGGAGGCGGGGCTCGACGCGGTCTGGCTGGCCGAGCACCACTTCGTGCCGTACGGCACGTGCCCGTCGGCCATCACCCTGGCCGCGCTGCTGCTCGGCCGCACCCGCCGCATCCGGGTCGGCACGGCGGTCAGCGTCCTGCCCACCGCGCACCCCGTGGCGCTCGGCGAACAGGCCGCGCTGCTGCACCTCACCTCGGGCGGCAGATTCACCCTCGGGGTGGGGCGCGGCGGTCCCTGGGTGGACCTGGAGGTCTTCGGCGCCGGTCTGGAGGCGTACGAGAAGGGGTTCCCGGAATCACTCGATCTGCTGGTGCGCTGGCTGACGGAACCCGCCGTCGCCGCCTCGGGGGAACGATTCACCTTCCGTGAGGTCCCCGTCGTGCCCCGCCCGTCGGAGTCGCTGACGGAGGACCCGGGACCCGAGGTCGTCGTCGCGTGCACCTCGCCCGCCAGCGTCCGGCTCGCCGCCGAGCGCGGGCTGCCGATGCTGCTCGGGATGCACTGCGGGGACGAGGACAAGGCCGCGATGGTCTCCCTGTGGCAGCGCCACGCACGGGCCGCCGGTGTCTCCGGGGACGTGATCGCGGGGGCCGGCCATGTCTCGGCCGGGGTCTGCCAGCTCGCCGACCGCGACGGCGACGCGGTGGAGACGCTCACCAAGGCGATGCCGGGCTGGCTGCGGCAGGGCCTCGGGGCACATGTCACGGTGGACGGCCGGGTGCGCGCGATGCGGGACCCGCTGGCGTACACGGAACTGCTGTGCGAGCTGCACCCGGTGGGCACGCCGCGGCGGTGCGCCGACCGGCTGGCGGCGACGTCGGAACGGACCGGCATCACCCGCTTCGCGCTGCTCGTGGAGGGTTCGGGCGACCTCGCGGCCACCGAGGAGAACGTACGGCGGCTGGGCGCGGAGGTGCTTCCGCAGCTGGGGTAGCCGCCGGGGCGACCGCCTCCCGGGCCACCGGGGCGACCGCCTCCCGGGCCACCGGGGTGCCTGCCGCACCGTCGCGGGAGGAGCGGGGATCTCTCCCCCCGCATACGCTCCCTCCGCACCCGGGGCGGCAGGCCGTACCGCGTCACACCCGCTCAGCAGTCCCGGAGTTCCGGGGACTGGTTGAGCAACTGGCTGCGGACCGAGGTGAAACGGGCCAGGCGTTCGTCCACCGAGGAGTCCAGCGGGAACACCGCCACCCGGTGGCAGTTCTGGAAGGCCAGTCGCACCCCGAAGTGGCGCTGCAGTGCGCCGCGTATCGCGTCACTGGCGAGCGCGCGCAGCAGCTCGCCGCGCGCGTGCTCGTCCGGCGGCGGCGTCTGGTTGTCGGCGAACGAGCCGCCGTCCACCTTCAGCTGGGCCACCAGGGAGCTGATCATCTCCCAGGCGAAGGGCAGGGAGGTCCGGACGCAGTCGACGAATTCCGCTTCGTCGACCTCGCCTCGCTCGGCCTTTTCGAGTAGGGCCGGTGAGACGTCGAGCGACATGGGTTCTCCTCTCACACCCCCGGTGCGCGGGGGCCGACGGACAGGGCGGAGAGGCCCGGGCGTCAACACGCTGCGTACATGGCCCGCGACCTCCTGTTTCTACGGTAAGCAACCAAACGTGGCCGCACCAGGAAAACGGGGATACGGCCGCCCCCCGGTGGGCACACAATCGGCCATCCGCGAACAGGAAGCGTCAGTAGGGCGGTTGAAGACGACAAGAACCGCGCCGACGTGCGCGAATAGTCCGCAGGCATGGTCGGATCGCGCGGGAGCGGGCGCGTCGAGTAGCGTTGCGCACCATGCGTCTCGTCATCGCCCGGTGCTCCGTCGACTACGCGGGCCGGCTCACCGCCCACCTTCCCTCGGCGCCCCGTCTGATCCTCGTGAAGGCCGACGGCAGTGTGTCGATCCATGCGGACGACCGGGCCTACAAGCCTCTGAACTGGATGTCTCCGCCCTGCACCCTCAAGGAGGGCAGTGGTGAGGAGGCGGGGGTGTGGACCGTCGTGAACAAGGCGGGCGAGAAGCTCATCATCACGATGGAGGAGATCCTCCACGACTCCTCGCACGAACTCGGGGTGGACCCCGGGCTGATCAAGGACGGCGTGGAAGCACACCTTCAGGAACTGCTCGCGGACCGGATCGAGACGCTGGGGGACGGTTACACGCTCATCCGGCGCGAGTACATGACGGCGATCGGGCCGGTGGACATCCTGTGCCGGGACGGCGACGGCGGGACCGTCGCCGTGGAGATCAAGCGGCGGGGGGAGATCGACGGGGTCGAGCAGTTGACGCGGTACCTGGATCTGCTGAACCGGGATCCGCATCTGGCGCCGGTGCGGGGGGTGTTCGCGGCGCAGGAGATCAAGCCGCAGGCGCGGGTCCTGGCGGCGGACCGCGGCATCGGCTGCCACATCCTGGACTACGACGCACTCCGCGGCATCGAGGACGACAAACTCCGCCTGTTCTGACCCCCGGGGCCCTCTTGATCCCCGGCCCTCCCCGACCTTCCTTCGCCCCCGCCGCCCCTACCCATCCCATCCGCACAAGGGGCTCCGCCCCTTGGACCCCACACGGGGCTCCGCCCCGTTTCGCGCAGTTCCCCGCGCCCCTGACAGGGGCGCGGGGAACTGCGCGAGCAACCACAACGCGCCTGCACCCACCCACAGTCCCCCTCCCCCCTCGGGGTCGAAGGGGCGGAGCCCCTGGGGGATGGGACGGGTAGGGGCGGCGGGGGCGAGGAACAAGCCCCCGGGCGCACCCGGGGTCAGATCGTCGGCGTCGCCCCCGACGAACCCGGCTCCGGCGCACTGCTCGTCACCGTCGTACTGGATGACGAGGACGCCGAGTTGGTCATGGACGGATCCTCCGTGGCCGTCCCCGACGGCGACTCGGACGTGCCCGGCGACGTACTCGACGAAGTCGAGGAGGAAGGCGTGCCCTCGGGCGTCGACTTCGTCGGCGAGGCCGGCTTGGACGGCCGGTCGTCCCCGCCCCCACCCCCGCCGTGTTCCTTCCCGCCCCCACCGTGGCCCTTGCCCGTGGACGACGACCGCGTCGCCGACGGCGAGGAGGAGGCCGACGACGACGGCGACGGGTCGTCCGCCGTCCCGTACGTCCCGTCAGGACCCGGATCCGACGGCGCCGCCACCTTCCCGCCGTTCCCCGCCCCGTCGCCGTCCTTCTTCGCCGTGTCCCCGCCCAGACTGTCGTCCCCACTGTCCTGACCGATCGACGGATCGACCCCGATCCGCTCGGAGGGCGCGTTCTCGTTGTGGTCGTTGTCGGAGGTCGCCCCCAGCGTCACCACCGTGCCGAGCACGGCCACGAGCAGCGCCCCCGCCCCCGCGGCAACGAGGTTGCGCCGGGTCCCGCGCGCCACCCCACGGAGCCCGCCTTGCCGACGCCCGCCGACAGCGGCACCGGCACCACCCCCCGGCGGCAGCGCCGCCACCGCCCGGTACGACACCAACGTCGCGGTGTCCCCCACCGGAGGCCACGCCGCCGAGGAACCCCCCACCGAGGGTTCCTCGCCCGCCGGCTCCACGACGGCGTCGAAGTCGGAGGCCAGTACGAGCGCCGCCCCCGGCGCCGTCCCCGCCCGGTCGTCGACGAGCGCCAGCGCCCGCCGCCCCGCGACGGTCCCCCGCCGGTCGGCGACCGCACCCCGCAGCCCGACGGACGTCTCCAGCTCGGCCCGCGCCCGGTCCAACTGGCCCTCGCAGAGGGCGAGGACGCCCAGCTCGTGGTGGAAGTACGCCTGGTCGGCCACCTCCCCCGCCAGCCGCGAGGCCTCCGCGCCCGCCCGCAGCGCCCGCTCCCAGGCGCTCCACCGCAGCCCCGCGGCGAACGCGGGCGCGGCCTGCCGGGCGAGCCGCACGGCGACGGGGCTCTCCGCCTCCTCGCCGGCCTCCCATGCGGAGGCATCCTCGGCGTGCTCCTCCACCGGCGCGGTGAGCGGCACCAGCGCGGTGAGCGCGGCCAGCACGGCGTCGGCCTCGGCCGAGACCCGCTCGGGCGTGACCGAGGGGTGCCCGGCCCACCAGGCGTAGTGCCGGGCGGCGGTCAGCAGGTGCTCCTCGGCCGCCGTGTCGTACCCGGCGGCCACCAGCTGCTCCAGGACCCCGGCGGCGAGCCGGTAGCGCGCGCCGACCGGGGTGACCAGCGCGCAGCCGGCCAGCTCGGCGAGTGCGGCGTCCGCGTGGGTGTCGTCGACGAGCGCGGGGAGGTGGGTGAGGTGCGGGACCTCGCCGTCGAGCGCGACCGCGAACTGCAGGGTCTCGCGAGCCGAGCGGCTCAGCCGGGAGGCGAGCAGCGGGGCGGCCGCCGCGGCCTCGGCGAGCGGGGGCAGCGGCTCCTCGTCGCCGGTGCCGGGCTCGGGCGCGGTGTCCTGGACGGCGTCGGCCCCGGCCTTGGCGTCCTCGAAGACGCCGTACTCGTCGAACGCCTCGGCCTCCAGGCGCAGCCGGTCCCGCTGCCGCAGCAGCGCCCCGGCCTGCTTGAAGCGCAGCGGGAGCCCCTCGGACTCGAAGAGGAGGTCGCCGGCCCAGTTGGACTCCTCCTCGGTGAGGACGCGGCCGACGGCCCGCTCCAGGAGTTCGACGCAGCCGGCGCGGTCCAGTCCGCCCAGTTCGACGTCCTCGAAGGCGGCCTCGGCCGAGGGGGCGGGCACGTCGGGCGTGACGGCGCAGAGGTAGGCGCACTCGGGGGTGGCATCGAGGAGGTCGTCGAGGGCGGCGCCGCCGAACTCGAGGTCGTCGAGGAGGACGACGGCGCCGATCTCGGCGAGGGCCTCGCGCAGTTCGTCGCGGCCCGGACGGTACTCGGGGGCGTCGTACACGGCGTGGTAGAGGTCGTCCAGCAGCTCGTCGGCGGTGCGCCGGTGGCCGCAGAGGCGGACGACGCCGTCGGGGGCGAGGTCGGCGCAGTCCCCGGCGACGGCGTCCAGCAGGACGGTGCGGCCCGAGCCCCGGGCGCCGACGAGGCGGACGGAGCGGCCGCGGGCCAGCAGCCCGACGAGCCGCTCGTGCGCGTCCTCGCGCTGGAGCAGTCCGGAGTCCGGGAGCGTGGGGCCCGGCGGCACGGGCGGCCGGGCGGCGCGCTCGCGCTCGGCTCGGCGGGCGGTGCCGTACTTGGCGGGCCGCTCGGGGAGTCCCGGGTGTCCGGGGCGTTCCCGCGGCGGGCGGTTCTCGATCTCGCTGCCGTCCACCGGGTTGACGGTGAGCAGGAACTCGCCCGCGACGAGCTGGACGGTGCGGGCCGGAGCGGGCGCGTGCTGGCCGAAGTCGGCGGTGAGGGAGTCCCTGGGCGGGCGCCGGGCGGTGCGGCCCTGGCCGTCACCGTCCTCACGGCCGTCGCGGCCGTCACCGTCGTGGCCGTACTCCTCGGGTCCGGCGTTGTTCGGGTCCATCGGTTCTAGCCCCCAAAAGCGTCGTGTGCCGAAAACCCTCCCGGCCTTGCCGCACACCGCGCTGTCGCTTCTGGTCCGGTACCCGCCCGGGCTGACGGGCGGCGGGCAGCCGAACCCTAAACCTTCGCACAGTATCGCGGAACAGTCGGGGTACCGGGCGGTCCGCAACATCACGGCTTCATGAGGATTGGGCGCGTCGTACGGTTCGCGACGAGACGTACGCCCCTGCCCGGTGCCGTACGCCGGGCAGGAACCGGCCCGCGGGCGGCCGCTCAGACGCGGGGCAGCGACTCCACGCCGATGCCGCCCTCGATGGCCAGGATGCGGTGCAGCCGGGTGGCGACCAGCAGCCGCTGCATCTGGGGCGGGACGCCGCGCAGGACGAGCCGCCTGCCGCACCGCCCGGCCCGCCGGTGGGCTCCCATGATGACGCCGAGTCCGGTGGCGTCCCAGGAGTCCAGTTCGGACAGGTCGAGCACCAGGTCGCCGACTCCGTCGTCGACGGCCGAGTGCAGGACCGTACGGGCGTCCGCCGCGCTCCGGACGTCGAGGCGGCCCCCGACGACCAGCCCGGCGTGGTCGCCCCTGATGTGCATATGCGCTCCCCGAGAGTGCGGTGTCGAACTCCGTTGTCCGTGGTGGTGCAAGTCTGATGCGACTCCGATGCAACTCCTGACTGCCTGATGGGCGGTCCGGTTGCTGGTTGTTGGCGAACCGATACCGAATTCACTCCTGCGGGTGATCCCCCCGAGGTGCGTACGGTGCCGGTGTACGCCATTCGCGTGAGCCGCGTGCGGCCGGCGCCCGCCGGTGTGTCGGCGGGCGCGGACGGGGTGTCAGTACGCGCGTCACCAGTCCTCTCGGCGGACCCTAGCGCCCGTTCGCCCGTCTGTGACCGCTAAGTAACGCGGGTCACGTCTCACTTGACGGACATCACACCGACTCGGTCCATTCCATGCCCCGAACGGCGTAGTTGAGCACCCGGTCGCTCAACAGCTCCTCGATGTCGTCGAGCAGCCCCAACACCTCGCGCGACACTTCCCGCACGTCCCGCCCGGCCCTCATCTCCCGCCCGATCACGGCCGTGAGAGTCGTGTGCACCCAGGAGATCTGCCCGGCCATCAGGTGCGGCAGGGGGTCGTCGTCGGCGGCCCCGGTCTCCTCGCGCAGGGTCCGCTCCAGGTCGGTCTGGGCCTCCTGGGCGAGGGCCCACATCCGGGTCCGCAGGGTGGGCGCCTCCTCGATGACGCGCGTGAACGCGGCGTATCCGGGGAGCAGTCCGACCCGGGGCGAGACCGCCTCGACCTCCTCGCGCAACTCGCGCAGGACCGCGCCGACCGCGGACTCGCCCCGCCCTCGCCCCCGCACCCAGCGGGAGAGCCGGTCGACCATCCCCGCGGAGCGGTCGAGGAACAGGTCCTCCTTGGCGGGGAAGTAGTTGTAGACGGTGTTGACGGAGACGTCCGCCGCCTCGGCGACCTCCGCGACCGTCACCGCGTCGAAGCCCCGCTCGACGAAGAGCCCGGTGGCGACATCCGAGATGTACTGCCTGGTCTGCCGCTTCTTCCGCTCCCTGAGCCCTTCAGCCATGCCCGCATCCTAGTCGGGCTTGGGTGGACTGAAATTTTGGAGTCATTGCAATCTTTCAGTTCCTCTGTTTTTCTGTAGGGCATGGCACCCGTCATCAGCGCGGCCGGACTGGCCCGCACCTTCACCACCAAGCGCGGCCCCGTGGAAGCCGTGCGCGGTGTCGACCTGACCGTCCACGAGGGCGAGATTCTGGGTTTCCTCGGCCCGAACGGCGCGGGCAAGACCACGACCCTGCGCATGCTCACGACCCTGCTCACCCCCACCGGCGGTGCGGCCACCGTCGCCGGACACGACCTGGCCGGCGATCCGGCCGGGGTGCGGCGGGCGTGCGGATACGTCGCCCAGTCCGGCGGCGTCGATCCGGGCATCACCGTGCGGGAGGAGCTGGTCACGCAGGCCCGGCTGTACCGCCTGCCGAAGGCGGAGGCGGCCGGGCGCGCCGAGGAACTGGCCCGCGAGCTGGATCTCACCGGGCTGCTGGACCGCAGGTGCGGGGCCCTCTCCGGTGGCCAGCGGCGCCGCCTGGACATCGCGATGGCGCTCACCCACCACCCGAGGGTGCTCTTCCTCGACGAGCCCACCACCGGCCTGGACCCCCGCAGCCGCGCCGACCTGTGGGACCTGATCCGGCGGCTGCGCGACGCGCACGGCACGACGGTCTTCCTGACCACCCACTACCTCGACGAGGCCGACGCCCTCTCCGACCGCCTGGTGATCGTCGACCACGGCGTGGTCGTCGCCGAGGGCACCCCGACCGCGCTCAAGCTGGCGCACGGCGGCTCGATCGACGCCACGCTCCAGGACACGTTCCTCGCGATCACCGGCCGGCGTCCCGCTCCGGCCGACGCCGCCCCCGTCTCCGTATAGGACAGGCAGGACAGCCGACATGACCAACCGCCTCCTCCACGACACGGCCCTCGTCTACGGCCGCCATCTGCGCCAGTCCCTGCGGTCCCGCTTCGCGCTGCTGTTCGGGGTGTTGACGCCGCTGCTCTACCTGCTCTTCTTCGGACCGCTGCTGACCGGGCTCCCGCTGGGCGGCGGGGGCAGCTCCTGGCAGGTGCTCGTCCCCGGGCTGCTGCTCCAACTCGGTCTTTTCGGCGCCCTGTTCGCTGGGTTCACGGTCATCATGGAGAAGGGGCAGGGGGTGGTGGAGCGGATGCGGGTGACACCGGTCAGCCGGCTCGCCCTCCTCCTCGGCCGGGTGCTGCGGGACGCCACCGTCTTCGTCGTCCAGGCGGTACTGCTGGTGCTGGCCGCACTGGTGATGGGGCTGCGGGCCCCGCTGACGGGGGTGCTGATCGGCTTCGCGTTCGTCGCCCTGCTCACGGTCGCGCTGGCCTCGCTGTCGTACGCGATGGCGATGAAGGTCGCCACGCCGCAGGAGTTCGGCCCGCTGGTCAGCACCCTGTCGATGCCGTCGATGCTGCTGTCCGGTCTGATGCTCCCGATGACCCTGGCACCGGCCTGGCTGGACGTGCTCTCGCACTTCGTCCCGTTCCGCTACCTGGTGGACGCGGTCCGGGACGCCTACATGGGCCAGTACGCGACCGCGCACATGCTGTACGGCACCCTCGTCGCGGTCGCCTTCGCGGCGCTCGCCGTGGCGGCGGGCACACATGTGTTCCGGACGGCAGGGGCCTGATTACCCTGGCCGCATGGTCAATCTCACGCGTATCTACACCCGGACCGGCGACAAGGGGGCCACCCATCTCGGTGACATGAGCCGGGTGCCCAAGACCGATGCCCGGATTGCGGCGTACGCGGACGCCAATGAGGCGAACGCGGTGGTCGGGACGGCGATCGCGCTCGGGGGGCTGGAGGCGGACGTCGTCCGGGTGCTCACCCGGGTGCAGAACGACCTGTTCGACGTGGGGGCGGATCTGTCGACGCCCGTGGTGGAGAACCCGGAGTTCCCGCCGCTGAGGGTGGAGCAGTTCTACGTCGACCGGCTCGAGGCGGACTGCGACCGGTTCAACGAGCGGCTGGAGAAGCTGCGTTCCTTCATCCTGCCCGGCGGCACCCCGGGCGCGGCCCTGCTGCACCAGGCGTGCACGGTGGTGCGGCGAGCCGAGCGTTCGACGTGGACGGCCCTGGAGGCGCACGGCGACACGATGAACCCGCTCACCGCGACCTACCTCAACCGGCTCTCCGATCTCCTGTTCATCCTGGCCCGCGTCGCCAACCTGGAGACCGGAGACGTGTTGTGGGTGCCGGGCGGGGAGCGCTGAGCCACTTCTCACCGCAGTTCACGTCTTCCCGCCCGTACCGCCGTCGTCGTGGTGCGGGCGGGCTTGTGTGACCGGGCCGTGCCCATGGCACCGAGAGTGGTCCAGACCTATTGACGGATGGTCCAGACCTTTCTACTCTCGCGGCAGCGTGCACAGTCATGCCCCCGACAACCCCACACAAGGAGGCGCGGATGCGCTTCAGACACCGGGCTGCCGCAGGTTTCGCGACCCTGCTTCTCCCCCTCGCCGGGCTCGTCGGCCTCGCGAGCCCCGCCCAAGCCGCCACCTCGGCCACCGCCACCTACGCCAAGACCCAGGACTGGGGCACCGGCTTCGAGGGCAAGTGGACCGTCAAGAACACCGGCACCAGCAGCATCAGCTCCTGGACGATCGAGTGGGACTTCCCCTCCGGGACGTCCGTGACCTCCGCCTGGGACGCGGACGTCACCCACTCCGGCAACCACTGGACCGCCAAGAACAAGTCCTACAACGGCACCCTCGCCCCCGGCGCCTCCCTCTCCTTCGGCTTCAACGGCTCCGGTTCCGGCTCCCCCAGCGCCTGTACGCTCAACGGCGCGAGCTGCGACGGCGGCACCACGGTCCCCGGCGACAACCCGCCCTCCGCGCCGGGCACCCCCACCGCCTCCTCCGTCACCGACACCTCGGTCAAGCTCTCCTGGAGCGCGGCCAGTGACGACAAGGGCGTCAAGAACTACGACGTCCTGCGCGACGGCAAGACGGTCGGGACCGTCACGTCCACCTCGTACACGGACACCGGCCTCACCGCCGGCACCGACTACTCGTACACCGTCCAGGCCCGCGACACCGCCGACCAGACCGGCTCCCCCAGCGGCGCGGTGAAGGTCCACACCACCGGCGGCGGCACCACCGACCCCGGTGACGGGGACGACGGCGGCAACACCGGCGGCAAGGTGAAGCTCGGCTACTTCACCGAGTGGGGCACCTACGGGCGCAACTACAACGTCAAGAACATCGTGACCTCCGGCTCCGCGTCGAAGATCACCCACATCAACTACGCCTTCGGCAACGTCACCGGCGGCAAGTGCGCCATCGGCGACTCCTACGCCGACTACGACAAGGCGTTCACCGCCGACCAGTCCGTCAGCGGCGTCGCCGACACCTGGGACCAGCCGCTGCGCGGCAACTTCAACCAGCTGCGCGAGCTGAAGGCCAAGTACCCGAACATCAAGGTCATCTGGTCCTTCGGCGGCTGGACCTGGTCCGGCGGCTTCGGCGAGGCCGCGAAGAACCCGGCAGCGTTCGCCGAGTCCTGCTACAACCTGGTCGAGGACCCGCGCTGGGCCGACGTCTTCGACGGCATCGACATCGACTGGGAGTACCCCAACGCCTGCGGGCTGTCCTGCGACTCCAGCGGCGCCTCGGCCTACAAGAACCTGATGCAGGCCCTGCGCGCCAAGTTCGGCAGCAACAACCTGGTCACCTCGGCCGTCACGGCCGACGGCACCAGCGGCGGCAAGATCGACGCCGCCGACTACGCGGGCGCCGCCCAGTACGTCGACTGGTACAACGTGATGACGTACGACTTCTTCGGCGCCTTCGACGCGGACGGCCCGACCGCCCCGCACTCCCCGCTCACCTCGTACAACGGCATCCCGACGCCCGGCTTCACCACGGCCGACGCGATCGCCAAGTACAAGGCGAAGGGCGTCCCGGCGAGCAAGCTGCTCATCGGGATCGGCTTCTACGGCCGCGGCTGGACCGGCGTCACCCAGGACGCCCCGGGCGGCTCGGCCACGGGTCCGGCGGCGGGCACGTACGAGCAGGGCATCGAGGACTACAAGGTCCTCAAGACCTCCTGCCCCGCCACCGGCACGATCGCGGGCACGGCGTACGCGCACTGCGGCACCAACTGGTGGTCGTACGACACCCCGGCCACCATCGGCACGAAGATGTCGTGGGCCAAGAACCAGAGCCTGGGAGGCGCGTTCTTCTGGGACTTCAGCGGTGACACCAGCAATGGTGAGCTGGTGAGCGCGATCAACAACGGGCTGAACTAGCCCCACGGCTCACCCCGCACACGTCGGCCCCCTTCCCGCTCGCTCACACGGGAAGGGGGCCGATGCACGTCTGCCAGAAGTACGCGGGCTCAGGCCACATTCACTCGCTGCCCCGGCGGCGCCGCCTCCAGCCACGCCAGGAAGCCCGTCAGCGCGTCGTCGCTCATCGCCAGCTCAAGGCGCACCCCGCGGTGCAGACAGGTCAGGATGACGGCCTCGGAGAGCAGCGCCAGCTCCTCCTCGCCCTCGGGGGCGCGGCGGCCGGCCACCTCGATGGCCGAGCGCTCCAGCATGCGGCGCGGACGGGGCGCGTAGGAGAAGACGCGGAACCACTCGACGCGGTCGCCGTTGTAGCGCGCGATGCCGTATCCCCAGCCCTTGCCGCTGGTGTCGGTCTTCTCGGGAACGTCCCAGCGCAGGCTGCAGTCGAAGGTGCCGCCCGAGCGCTGGATCAGCCGGCGTCTGAGGCCGAAGACGAAGAGCGCGACGGCCAGGAGCGCGATCACCGCTCCGCACACAGTCAGGGCGAGGACCATCGGCACCGACCTCCTCGTCTCCCCGGCCATGTCCCAGGCCGTCGGATCAGGTAACGGAACGGAAAAAACATCCGGATTCGCCTCAGCCGCGGCCGGCACCGGAGCAATCCGGTACCGGCCGCGGCTGAGGGGTGTCAGGGCATGTGCGGGGCGGTCAGTGTGCCGACACCGCACGCAGTCGGACGTCCGCGCGGCGCTCGGCGGACGCGTCCGCGTCCGACTTCGCGCGCTCGAGCGCCCGCTCCGCGCGCTGGACGTCGATCTCGTCCGACAGCTCGGCGATCTCGGCCAGCAGCGACAGCTTGTCGTCCGCGAAGGAGAGGAAACCGCCGTGCACCGCGGCGACGACCGTTCCCCCTTCACTCGTACGGATGGTCACGGGGCCCGACTCCAGCACACCGAGCAGCGGCTGGTGACCGGGCATGACGCCGATGTCGCCGGAGGTGGTGCGCGCGACGACCAGGGTGGCCTCGCCGGACCAGACCTGGCGGTCGGCGGCGACCAGCTCGACGTGCAGCTCAGCAGCCAAGGGTGGCTCCTCGGGTCACCACCCGGCGGTGATGCCGGGTGTTGGTTACAAGTCTAATGGGCGTGGAGGAGGGGACGGGGACGACCCCCGCCCCCTCCGCCGCGAGCACCGGGCTCAGGAGACGCCCAGCTCCTTCGCGTTGTTCTTCAGGTCCTCGATTCCACCGCACAGGAAGAACGCCTGCTCGGGGAAGTGGTCGTACTCGCCGTCGATGATCGCGTTGAACGCGGCGATCGACTCGTCCAGCGGCACGTCCG
Organism: Streptomyces sp. NBC_00670; assembly: GCF_036226765.1. Classification (NCBI taxonomy): domain Bacteria; kingdom Bacillati; phylum Actinomycetota; class Actinomycetes; order Kitasatosporales; family Streptomycetaceae; genus Streptomyces; species Streptomyces sp. NBC_00670. Next base: position 5,103,946 of record NZ_CP109017.1, on the reverse strand, counting down.
ACCCGTCGACGCCGGTGAACTGCTTGGCGACGTGGGTGTTCTGGGACAGGAAGCGCTCGACCCGACGGGCGCGGTGGACGGTGAGCTTGTCCTCCTCGCCGAGCTCGTCGATACCGAGGATCGCGATGATGTCCTGGAGGTCCTTGTACTTCTGCAGGACCGTCTTGACGCGCATCGCGGTGTTGTAGTGGTCCGCCGCGATGTAGCGGGGGTCCAGGATGCGGGACGTGGAGTCCAGCGGGTCCACGGCCGGGTAGATGCCCTTCTCCGAGATCGGACGGGAGAGCACCGTCGTCGCGTCGAGGTGGGCGAACGTGGTGGCCGGGGCCGGGTCGGTCAGGTCGTCCGCGGGGACGTAGATCGCCTGCATCGAGGTGATCGAGTGACCGCGGGTCGAGGTGATGCGCTCCTGGAGGAGGCCCATCTCGTCGGCCAGGTTCGGCTGGTAGCCCACCGCGGAGGGCATGCGGCCGAGCAGGGTCGAGACCTCGGAACCGGCCTGGGTGAAGCGGAAGATGTTGTCGATGAAGAACAGCACGTCCTGCTTCTGGACGTCACGGAAGTACTCGGCCATCGTCAGGCCGGCCAGCGCGACGCGCAGACGGGTGCCCGGGGGCTCGTCCATCTGGCCGAAGACCAGCGCGGTCTTGTCGATGACGCCCGAGTCGGCCATCTCCTCGATGAGGTCGTTGCCCTCACGGGTGCGCTCGCCGACACCGGCGAACACGGAGACACCGTCGTGGTTGTTGGCGACGCGGTAGATCATCTCCTGGATGAGCACCGTCTTGCCGACGCCGGCACCGCCGAACAGACCGATCTTGCCGCCCTTGACGTACGGGGTGAGCAGGTCGATGACCTTGACGCCGGTCTCGAACATCTCGGTCTTCGACTCGAGCTCGTCGAAGTTCGGGGCCTTGCGGTGGATCGACCAGCGCTCGCCCTCGTACTTCTCGTCGACGTTCAGCACCTCGCCGAGGGTGTTGAACACCTTGCCCTTGGTGAAGTCGCCGACCGGGACGGTGATGCCCGTGCCGGTGTCGGTGACCGGGGCCTGGCGGACCAGGCCGTCGGTGGGCTGCATCGAGATCGTGCGGACCAGGCCGTCACCCAGGTGCTGGGCGACCTCCAGGGTCAGCGTCTTCTTCGCGCCGTCCTGGGCCGGGTCGGCCACCTCGACGTGAAGGGCGTTGTAGATCTCCGGCATGGCGTCGACGGGGAACTCCACGTCGACGACCGGGCCGATGACCCGGGCGACGCGGCCCGTGGCAACGGCCGTCTCAACTGTCGTCGTCATTACCTGTCACTTCCCCGCGGTCGCGTCGGCCAGGGCTGCGGAGCCACCGACGATCTCGCTGATTTCCTGGGTGATTTCGGCCTGGCGGGCCGCGTTGGCAAGCCGGGACAGCGTCTCGATGAGCTCTCCGGCGTTGTCGGTGGCCGACTTCATCGCGCGCCGCGTGGCGGCGTGCTTGGAGGCGGCCGACTGGAGCAGCGCGTTGTAGATCCGGCTCTCGACGTAGCGCGGCAGCAGGGCGTCGAGGACGTCCTCCGCCGACGGCTCGAAGTCGTACAGCGGAAGAATCTCGTCCTTCGCTGTCGACTCCGTGGCCACCTCGTCGAGGCTGAGCGGCAGCAGCCGGGCGTCGAGCGCCGTCTGCGTCATCATCGAGACGAACTCGGTGAAGACGAGGTGGAGTTCGTCCACGCCGCCGTCCGCCGTGTCCTTCTCGATGGCCTCGATCAGCGGGGCCGCGACCTTCTTGGCGTCCGCGTACGTCGGCTCGTCGGTGAACCCGGCCCACGACTCCGCGACCTTGCGCTCACGGAAGTTGTAGTGGGCGAGGCCACGCCGGCCGACGATGTACGTGTCGACCTGCTTGCCCTCGCGCTCCAGGCGCTCGGTGAGCTGCTCCGCGGCCTTGATGGCGTTGGAGTTGAAGGCGCCGGCCAGACCGCGGTCGCTGGTCAGGAGCAACACCGCGGACCGCGTGACCGTCTCGGCCTGCGTGGTCAGCGGGTGCTTGGTGTTCGAACCGGTGCCGACCGCCGTGACCGCGCGGGTGAGCTCGGTCGCGTACGGCGTGGAGGCCGCCACCTTGCGCTGCGCCTTGACGACACGCGAGGCGGCGATCATCTCCATCGCCTTGGTGATCTTCTTGGTCGCGGTGACGGATCGGATGCGACGCTTGTAGACCCGGAGCTGGGCTCCCATGAGTCAGGTCCCTTCCTTACGTCACTTGGCCGCGGCCGGGGCATCCTCGCCGAGGAGCTTGCCGTCCGAGGTCTCGAACTGCTTCTTGAACTCGGCGATGGCGTCGCCGACGGCCTGCAGGGTGTCGTCGGACATCTTGCCGCCCTCCTTGATGGAGGTCATGAGGCCCTGCTCCTTGCGGTGCAGGTGCTCCAGGAGCTCCTTCTCGAAGCGGCGGATGTCGGCGACCGGCACGTCGTCCATCTTGCCGGTGGTGCCGGCCCAGACGGAGACGACCTGGTCCTCGGTCGGCATCGGCTGGTACTGGGGCTGCTTGAGCAGCTCCACCAGCCGCTGACCGCGCTCCAGCTGCGACTTCGACGCGGCGTCCAGGTCGGAACCGAAGGCGGCGAACGCCTCCAGCTCGCGGTACTGGGCGAGGTCGAGGCGCAGTCGGCCGGAGACCTGCTTCATCGCCTTGTGCTGCGCGCTGCCGCCGACTCGGGAGACGGAGATACCGACGTTCAGCGCGGGGCGCTGACCGGCGTTGAACAGGTCCGACTCCAGGAAGCACTGGCCGTCGGTGATGGAGATGACGTTGGTCGGGATGAACGCCGAGACGTCGTTGGCCTTGGTCTCGACGATCGGCAGACCGGTCATCGAACCGGCGCCCAGGTCGTCGGAGAGCTTGGCGCAGCGCTCCAGCAGGCGGGAGTGCAGGTAGAAGACGTCGCCCGGGTAGGCCTCGCGGCCCGGCGGACGGCGCAGCAGCAGGGAGACGGCGCGGTAGGCGTCGGCCTGCTTGGAGAGGTCGTCGAAGATGATGAGGACGTGCTTGCCCTCGTACATCCACTGCTGGCCGATGGCCGAGCCGGTGTACGGCGCCAGGTACTTGAAGCCGGCCGGGTCGGACGCCGGGGCGGCGACGATGGTCGTGTACTCCAGCGCGCCGGACTCCTCGAGGGCGCCCCGCACGGAGGCGATCGTCGAGCCCTTCTGGCCGATGGCGACGTAGACGCAGCGGACCTGCTTCTTCGGGTCGCCCGAGCGCCAGTTGTCGCGCTGGTTGATGATCGTGTCGACGGCCAGGGCGGTCTTGCCGGTCTGGCGGTCACCGATGATCAGCTGACGCTGGCCGCGGCCGACCGGGGTCATGGCGTCGACGGCCTTGTAGCCGGTCTCCATCGGCTCGTGCACCGACTTGCGCTGCATGACCGTGGGGGCCTGCAGTTCGAGGGCGCGGCGGCCGGACGTCTCGATCTCGCCGAGACCGTCGATCGGGTTGCCGAGCGGGTCGACGACGCGGCCGAGGTAGCCCTCGCCCACGGGGACCGACAGGACCTCGCCGGTGCGGGTGACCGGCTGGCCCTCCTCGATGCCGTTGAACTCGCCGAGGACGACGCAGCCGATCTCGCGCTCCTCGAGGTTGAGGGCGAGACCGAGGGTGCCGTCCTCGAACTTCAGCAGTTCGTTGGCCATGGCCGAGGGCAGCCCCTCGACCTTCGCGATGCCGTCGCCGGCAAGGGTGACCGTACCGACCTCCTCGCGCGAGGCCGCGTCCGGCTGGTACGACTGGACGAAGTTCTCCAGTGCGTCCCGGATCTCCTCCGGCCGGATCGTGAGCTCCGCCATCTGGGTTCCCTGCTCTCCTTGTTGGGCCCGAAGTTTCACTTTGGGGGGATTCTCAAGACTCCGGACTCCCCCCATGAACGAGGTGAATCCTCTGCACGGCCCAACGCGGGCCGTATTACTACGTCGTGTGCGGTGCCGGCCGGCCTGGTCAGCCGGCCATGCGGCGGGTGGCGTCCTCGAGCCGGTCCGCGATCGACCCGTTGATGACCTCGTCACCGACCTGCACCCGGATCCCGCCGACGACCTCGGGGTCGACGTCGAGGTTGAGGTGCATCGGGCGGCCGTAGAGCTTCGCGAGGGCGGCGCCCAGGCGCTGCTTCTGCGGGTCGCTCAACGGCACCGCCGAGGTGACGACCGCGACCATCCGGTCCCGCCGCTCGGCGGCGAGCCTGGACAGGGACTCGAGTCCCGACTCCAGGCTACGTCCCCGGGGCGCGGTGACGAGTCGCGTCACCAGACGCTCGGTGACGGGCTTGGCCCGGCCGCCGAGCAGACGGTGCAGCAGCTCGCTCTTGGACGACGCCGGGGCGGCGCTGTCGGTGAGCGCGGACCGCAGTCCGGCGCTGGAGACGACGATCCGGGCGAACCGGAACAGCTCGTCCTCCACCTCGTCCAGCGTGCCGTTCCGCTGCGCGGCGGTGAGGTCGGCGATGTTCGCCAGCTCCTCCAGCACGTCCACCAGGTCGCGCGAGCGCGACCAGCGGGAGCGCACCGTGCCGGACACGAGGTCGAGCGCGGAGCCGCCGACCTGGCCGGCCAGCAGCCGCTGGGCCAGCTGGGCCTTGGCCTCGGCGGGCTGCGCCGGGTCGGTGAGGACCCGGCGCAGGCCGACCTCGCGGTCGAGCAGCGCCGTGACGGCGGCCAACTCGTCGGCGAGCGCGCCGGGGTCGGCGGCCGTCGAGTCGGTCAGCGCGTCGAGGCGCTCGCGTGCGGCGGCCAGCGCCTCACGGCTCGCTCCGTGTGCGGTCATCGAGCCGCCTCGGCCTTCGACGGGGCGTCGGCCTTGTCCTCGAGCTCGTCGAGGAAGCGGTCGATCACACGGCTCTGCCGGGCGTGGTCCTCCAGGGACTCGCCCACGAGCTTGCCGGCGAGGTCGGTGGCGAGCCGGCCGACGTCCTGCCGCAGCGTGTGCGCGGCGGCCTTGCGGTCCGCCTCGATCTGCGCGTGACCGGCGGCGATGATCTCCTCACGCTGCCGCTGGCCCTCCGCGCGCATCTCGGCGATGAGCGCGGCACCCTGCTCCTGCGCCTCCTGGCGGAGCCGCGCGGCCTCGTGCCGGGCCTCGGCGAGCTGGGCCTTGTACTGCTCGAGGACGCTCTGGGCCTCGGTCTGCGCGGCCTCGGCCTTCTCGATACCGCCCTCGATGGCTTCCCGACGCTCTTCCAGAACCTTGTTGATGTTCGGGAGGAGCTTCTTGAAGAGGAAGCCGAAGACGATGACGAAGGCGATCAGGCCGATGACGAGCTCGGGGATCGGCGGGACGAGGGGGTTCTCCGCCTCCGCCGCCGCGAGCTGAACCAGGGGGCTCACATCAGTGCCTTTCGTCTAGTCGGCTGGGCTGAATCAGCAGGTCACTTGCCGAAGACGAACGGCATGACCAGACCGATCAGCGCCAGGGCCTCACAGAAGGCGAAGCCGAGGATCTGGTTGGCGCGGATCAGACCGGCGGCCTCGGGCTGACGGGCCAGGGCCTGGGTGCCGTTGCCGAAGATGATGCCGATACCGACACCGGGACCAATGGCAGCGAGGCCGTAACCGATGGAGCCGAGCGAGCCGGAAACAGCGGCAAGGGTCTGGGACATGCCAGTTCTTCCTTTTCTTTGCGGACCGGTGGGGGTTGGCCACCGGACGAGAGGGGGTGGGAGCCGGGGTGCTCAGTGGTGCTCGGCGAGCGCACCCTGGACGTAGCTGCAGGCCAGGAGGACGAAGACGTACGCCTGGACGGCCTGGATGAAGAGCTCGAACAACGTCATCACCAGGACCATGACGAACGAGACGCCGGCGTAGGCGATGCCGATGCCGTTCAGCAGGTACCAGCTGGCGATGGTGAAGAGCAGCAGCAGGGTGTGGCCCGCGAACATGTTCGCGAAGAGCCGCACGGCGTGCGTGAACGGCCGGATGAACAGGTTCGAGAAGAACTCGATGGTCATCGACAGCGGCAGCACGGGACCGATGGAGGGGTCGTAGCCCGTGACGTTCTTGAAGAAGCCGACGAAACCCTGCCGCTTGAAGGTCAGGATGACCCAGGTCAACCAGACGATCACCGCGAGGACCAGCGGGTACGAGATGATCGCCGTCACCGGGAAGGCGGCGAGCGGGACGATGGACCAGAGGTTCATCATCCAGACGAAGAAGAACAGCGAGACCATGAAGGGCACGTACTTCTCGCCCTCGCGCTTGCCGATCGTCTCGTAGACGATGCCGCGGCGGACGAAGTCGTAGCCGGCCTCGGCGATCATCTGCAGCTTGCCCGGTACGACCTTCGGCCGGGCGAAGGCGGCCCAGAAGAACCCGACGATGACCAACGAGCCGAGCAGCGCGAGCAGCATCGTCTTGTTGAAATACAAGTTGCTGTCCGCGTCGCCCCACAGGGGCTCGAACAGGAACGAGTGCAGGCCCGGAGCGGGGAAGCCACAGCCGTCGAAGATGTGGCAGTCGGTCTCGAAGGCGAGCACCTGCGTCGGGTCAGCACTCACCGCGGGCTCCTTCAGCGTGGCGCATGGGTAGGGCAACCTCGTTGTGTCGGCGCGGCGAGCGGCCGCGGGTCGGCACTGGACTGGTGTTACGGATGTGGGGGCGGCTGAGGGGCATTGAGCCTCGCGATTGAGCAGGCGTCAGCTCTTGTGCCCGCGCCCGCGATGCCGCAGTTGGCACCGGACGATAGCAGGGTCTCCTGGTCGGCTTTATCTCGGCCCTATCCCTCACGGCCTCGACCCTGTGGTCGTGGGCCGGTCGCTCCGCTCCGAGTCGGGTTCGACGTAGAAGATCTTCGCCTTCATGTGCGCCCGGGCCTGCGCCGCCATCCACACGAGCGTGGACACGACGAGTCCCGCGGCGAAGGCCCTGGGGTTGAACAGGCTCGTGTCCTTGAAGAGCCCCATGAAGATGATCAGCAGCAGGAGTTGGGCGACGTACAGCATCAACCCCATGGCCTGGAACAGGTACGGAAGCGATTTCGCCGTCCACTGCAGGACGTACAGACCGATTCCCATGAAGAGGATGGCGAGCACCACGCCGACCGCGGCGCCGATGGCGCCCTTGCCGCCGGCGACCCCGGCGCTGACCGCGACGGCGATCGCGCCGGCAGCCGCTGTGGGCACAGCGGTCTGCAACAGGTTCCGGGCGTCATTGGACGGCATGGCGGCTACTCCGCATTGCTGGTGGGGGCAGGTGTCGTCATGGACGAGCGTAGTCCCGGGACGAGGCCGAACCTCTCGATGGAGAGGCCGACGAGAGGCCGTCGATTGACGGCTCTCGGCTCTGTCCTGGGTTCTCGTGAACCGTATCACAAACTATTTGATGAGGTCTTTACCTGGTTGGTGTGCCAGGTGTCACACATGAGGGTGAACCTGCGCGTCTGCGCGATTACGGGGGCCACTTGTCTGGTATTGCCCCGCTTCGCACCCCCACGTCTTGGCAACGCGTTAGTCAGATTCTTACCTTGAGACCGTCACGGGGAGGTTGTGCGGGGGTGGCGCGAGGGCGGCGCGAACGGTCACCGCCGGCCCCGGATCCCCAGCGCGCTGGCCCCGTGCGCCCCGGCGGCGACGGGCGTGCGCGGCTCCACGTCCGGCTCGGTCCCGGCCCCGGCCGTGCCGTCCGTCTCCTCGGGGCACTCCGCGGAGGCCAGGTACTTCCGCCGCCGGTAGCGGGGCGGCACGATCCGCTGGGCCCACCTGGGGGCGCGCGGCCGGAACCGCGGCAGCAACAGCAGGACGAGCCCCACCGCGCTCAGCGCCACGATCCCCAGCACGATCCACATCGACGCCGAGTTCACCGAGTATGCCAGCGCCCCGAACGCGATCAGCGCCGACCAGAAGTACATGATCAGCACCGCCCGGCTGTGCGAGTGCCCGATCTCCAGGAGCCGGTGGTGCAGATGCCCCCGGTCCGCCGCGAACGGGGACTGGCCCCGCCAGGTGCGCCGCACGATCGCCAGCACCAGGTCGGCCGCCGGCACCGCGATGATCGTCAGCGGCAGCAGCAGCGGGATGTAGACGGGCACCGTCTGGTGCACGGTGTTGCGCTCCGAACCGGAGAAGAGGTTCATCGCGTCCGGGTCGATCTGCCCGGTGATGGAGATGGCACCCGCCGCCAGCACGAGCCCGATCAGCATCGACCCCGAGTCGCCCATGAAGATCCGCGCGGGATGCATGTTGTGCGGCAGGAAGCCCAGGCACATGCCCATCAGGATGGCCGCGAACAGGGTCGCCGGGGCCGCCGCCTCCAGGCCGTAGCCGTACCAGATGCGGTACGCGTACATGAAGAACGCGGCGGACGCGATGCACACCATGCCGGCGGCGAGACCGTCGAGGCCGTCGACGAAGTTGACCGCGTTGATGGTGATGACGACGAGCGCGACCGTGAGCAGCGTGCCCTGCCACTGGGTGAGCGCGAACAGTCCGACGCCCGGGATGGGCAGCCACAGGATGGTCAGACCCTGGACCACCATCACACCGGCGGCGATCATCTGGCCGCCGAGCTTGATCAGCGCGTCGATCTCGAACTTGTCGTCGAGGACGCCGATCAGCCAGATCAGCGCGGCTCCGGAGAGCAGGGCGCGCGGCTCGTTGGAGTTGGAGAAGACCGCGTTGAGGTTGGTCAGATGGTCCGCGACCAGCAGTCCCGCGCACAGTCCGAAGAACATCGCGATGCCGCCGAGGCGGGGGGTGGGTTCTCGGTGCACGTCCCGGGCGCGGATCTCCGGCATGGCTCCGGCCACGATCGCGAACTTCCGTACCGGTCCTGTCAGCAGATACGTCACCGCGGCCGTGATGCAGAGCGTCAGGAGGTATTCACGCACGGGCTTCCCCACAGGTCTCGCTGGCCATCCTCAGCCCCACACCCTAGCTGTGTCGTGCATATGGGTGAGGACTTACGGGTAGCGACGATGGTTGCACGTGTGGCTGTGCACGGGCCGCGCCTACCCGGTTCCCGCCGGATTACGGGGCCGGTTGCGGTGGATAGGGCGGATATCTCCCCGTGAGCTCGACGACGGCGTCGCGCACGCGCCTGCTTTCCGCGCCCTCGCCGGCCAGGCCGTTTTCCGTGAGCGCGGCGCCGAACAGCCGCCCGATCCGCCCCATCTCGGCCTCCCCCATCCCCTGCGTGGTCACCGCGGCGGTGCCGAGCCGCAGACCGCGGGCGTCGCCGTACGGCAGGGCGCAGGTGTCCAGGACGAGGCCGGCGGCGGCGAGCCGGCCGCGGGCGGTGCGGGCGTCGACCCCGAGCGGGGCGGGGTCGACGGTGAGCAGGTGGGTGTCGGTGCCGCCGGTGGTGACCGTGAGCCCCTCGGCGGCCAGGGCGGCGGCGAGCGCGCGGGCGTTGACGACGACCTGGTGGGCGTAGTCGGCGAAGGCGGGGGTCGCCGCCTCGCCGAACGCGACGGCCTTCGCGGCGATGGCGTTCATCTGGGCCCCGGCCTGGGTGAACGGGAAGACGGCGCGGTCGATGCGCTCGGCGAGGTCGGCGCCGCACAGCAGCATGCCGCCGCGGGGGCCGCGCAGCACCTTGTGGGTGGTGGCGCAGACGACGTCGGCGTAGGGCACGGGGCTGGGTGCCGCTCCCCCGGCGACGAGGCCGATGGGGTGGGCGGCGTCGGCGATGAGGTGGGCGCCCACCTCGTCGGCGACGGCGCGGAAGGCTGCGTAGTCGAGGTGGCGGGGGTAGGAGATCGAGCCGCAGACGATCGCCTTGGGGCGGTGGGCGTGCGCGAGGGCGCGGACCTGGGCGTAGTCGATCAGGCCGCTGTCGGCGTCGACGCCGTAGCCGACGAAGTCGAACCAGCGGCCGGAGAAGTTGGCGGGCGAGCCGTGGGTGAGGTGACCGCCGAAGGGGAGGCCCATGGCGAGGACGGTGTCGCCGGGGCGGAGGAGCGCCGCGTAGGCAGCGAGGACGGCGGAGGAACCGGAGTGCGGCTGCACGTTGGCGTGCTCGGCGCCGAAGAGGGTTTTGGCGCGGTCCACGGCGAGGCGTTCGGCGGCGTCGACGATCTCGCAGCCGCCGTGGTGGCGGGCGGCGGGGTAGCCCTCGGCGTACTTGTTGGCGAGGGGCGAGCCGAGGGCTTCCAGCACGGCGGGAGAGGTGAAGTTCTCGGCGGCGATGAGCTGGAGGCCGGTGGACTGCCGGGTGAGCTCGCCGAGCAGGATGTCGGCGAGCTGGGGGTCCTGGCGGCGGAGGGTGCGTGCGGGGGGTGCGACCGTCATGGGGTACTCCGGGGGGCGACGGCGACGTGCTCCCACGGTAAGCCCGGGGCCGGGCCGCCGCCTCCGGGCGCCCTGCCACGGCGCGACCACGGGGGGGGACGCGGCCCCCACGCGTACCCGGCGGCTCCTGCGCGTGCCCGGCGGCTCACGCGCGGGCGGGGACTCCGGTCAGGGCGGTGACGACCGGGTCCAGGGCCTCGTTTATCTCTTCGCCGATGGAGCGGAAGAACGGCAGGGGCGCCCCGTACGGGTCGTACACCTCGTCCGCCTCCGCCGTCGGCGCCAGCAGCCAGCCGCGGAGCGCCGCCGCCGCACGGACCAGCGCGCGGGCGCGGCCCACCACCCCGTCCTCGAGCGGCGGCAGCGTCGCCATGTCGATCGCGTTCACCAGCCGCGTGAACTCCTTCAGCGTGAACGTCCGCAATCCCGCCGAGTGCCCCATGGAGATCACCTGCGCCCGGTGGTCCCGGGTCGCGGTCAGCACCAGGTCGGCCTCGATGACGTGCTCGTCGAGCAGCTCCCGCCCCACGAACCCCGACGCGTCCGCCCCGAAGTCGGCCAGCACGGTCTCCGCGTTGGCCTCCATGGGCGCCCCCTCGTGCCCCCACGTGCCCGCGCTCTCCACGACGAGCCCGCCCCACAGCGGATCGCCGAGCCGGTCGGCCAGGGCGTGCCGGGTCAGCCGCTCGGTGATCGGCGAGCGGCACACGTTGCCGGTGCTGACGTGGAGGATGCGGAAGGTGTCGCGGGGAGCGCCGTACACCGGGCTCCACGTGCCGTCGCCGTTGCCTATGCCACGCATGGGGGTCCCCCCTGCTCGAGCGCAGCCGAGAGCTCGGGGGATTCAGGGGCCGTCAATTCGCCACCTCGAGGTCGGGTACGACCTTGCGCAGGTCCTCCGCCGAGAGCGCGCCCTGGCGCAGCAGTACCGGCACCTTGCCGGTGACGTCGACGATGGAGGACGGCACGTTGCCGGGGGTGGGCCCGCCGTCGAGGTAGACGGAGACGGAGTCGCCGAGCATCTCCTGCGCGGCGTCGCAGTCCTCCGGCGCCGGGTGCCCGGTGAGGTTGGCGGAGGAGACGGCCATGGGGCCGACCTCGGTGAGCAGCTCGATGGCGACGGGGTGCAGCGGCATGCGCACGGCGACCGTGCCCCGGGTCTCGCCGAGGTCCCACTGCAACGACGGCTGGTGCTTGGCGACGAGCGTGAGCGCGCCCGGCCAGAACGCGTCGACGAGCTCCCAGGCCATCTCGGAGAAGTCGGTGACGAGCCCGTGCAGGGTGTTCGGGGAGCCGATGAGGACGGGCGAGGGCATGTTCCGGCCGCGCCCCTTGGCCTCCAGCAGGTCGCCGACGGCCTCCGCGGAGAAGGCGTCGGCGCCGATGCCGTAGACGGTGTCGGTCGGGAGCACCACGAGCTCGCCCCTGCGCACGGCGGAGGCCGCCTCGCGCAGCCCGGTCGCGCGGTCGGTGGCGTCGTTGGTGTCGTATCGCCGTGCCATCTAGGGGGCCTCCTCGTACGCGTACTGCATCGGTGTCGTCAGGGGCGCGGGCCGGTTCACGGCAGCGCCTTGCGGGCGGTCGCGAACCGCGGCCGGTTGTTGAGGTCGGGGTGGTCGGCCGCGTCGGCCCAGCCCTTCTCCTCGGCGAAGATCCACGGCACCTGGCCGCCCTGCGTGTCGGCGTGCTCGACGACGACGACCCCGCCGGGCCGCAGCAGCCGGTGCGCGGTGCGTTCCAGGCCCCGGATGAGGTCGAGGCCATCCTCGCCGGAGAACAGGGCGAGGTCGGGGTCGTGGTCGCGGGCCTCGGGGGCGACGTACTCCCACTCGGTGAGCGGGATGTACGGCGGGTTGGAGACGACGAGGTCGACCTGTCCGTCGAGGTCGGGGAAGGCGGTCAGTGCGTTGCCCTGGCGCAGCTCGACCCTGGAGCCCTCCATGTTCTTGCGCGCCCACTCGTGGGCGTCCTCGCTCAGCTCCACGGCGTACACGCGCGAGCGCGGGACCTCCTGGGCCAGCGCGAGCGCGATGGCGCCGGAGCCGGTGCACAGGTCGACGATGCACGGCTCGACGACGTCCATGGCCCGTACGGCGTCTATGGCCCAGCCGACGACGGACTCGGTCTCCGGGCGGGGCACGAAGACGCCGGGGCCGACCTGGAGCTCCAGATAGCGGAAGAAGGCCCGTCCGGTGATGTGCTGGAGCGGTTCGCGGGCCTCGCGCCGGGCGACGACCTCCCAGTACCGGGCGTCGAAGTCGGCGTCCTTGACGGTGTGCAGCTGCCCCCGCTTGACGCCGTGCACGAACGCGGCGAGCTCCTCGGCGTCGGTGCGCGGCGAGGGCACGCCGGCGTCGGCGAGCCGCTGGGTGGCCTGGGCCACCTCGGCGAGCAGCAGGCTGCGGGGGCTGGGGGTCCGCCCCCCGGGGTTAGGCTGCACCGCTCGTCCTCCGGTCACTGTGTTCGTACGTCCCTGCGCTGCGGCCCGCCCTACGCGGCGGCGAGCTTGGCCGCCGAGTCGGCGTCGACGCAGGCCTGGATGACCGCGCCGAGCTCGCCGTCCAGGACCTGGTCCAGGTTGTACGCCTTGAAGCCGACCCGGTGGTCCGAGATGCGGTTCTCCGGGAAGTTGTACGTACGGATCTTCTCGGAGCGGTCGACGGTGCGGACCTGGCTGCGGCGGGCGTCCGCGGCCTCCTTCTCCGCCTCCTCCTGGGCCGCCGCGAGGAGCCTGGAGCGCAGGATACGCAGCGCCTGCTCCTTGTTCTGCAGCTGGCTCTTCTCGTTCTGGCAGGAGGCGACGACACCGGTCGGGAGGTGCGTGATGCGGACCGCGGAGTCGGTGGTGTTGACCGACTGCCCGCCGGGACCGGAGGACCGGTAGACGTCGATCCGGAGGTCGTTCGGGTTGATCTCGACGTCGACCTCCTCCGCCTCGGGCGTGACGAGCACACCGGCGGCGGAGGTGTGGATACGGCCCTGCGACTCGGTCGCCGGGACGCGCTGCACACGGTGCACGCCGCCCTCGTACTTCAGCCGCGCCCACACGCCCTGCCCGGGCTCGATCTGCCCGCGGGCCTTCACCGCGACCTGGACGTCCTTGTAGCCGCCGAGCTCGGACTCGGTGGCGTCGATGATCTCGGTCTTCCAGCCGACGCGCTCGGCGTAGCGCAGATACATGCGCAGCAGGTCCCCGGCGAACAGGGCGGACTCGTCGCCGCCGGCGCCGGCCTTGATCTCGAGGATGACGTCCTTGTCGTCGCTGGGGTCGCGCGGGACGAGCAGCAGCCGCAGCTTCTCGGTCAGCTCCTCGCGCTGCTGCTCCAGCTCCTTGACCTCGGCGGCGAAGTCGGGGTCGTCGGCGGCGAGCTCGCGGGCGGTGCCGATGTCGTCGCCGGCCCGCTTCCAGGAACGGTAGGTGGCGACGATCGGGGTCAGCTCGGCGTAGCGCTTGTTGAGCCTGCGCGCGTTGGCCTGGTCGGCGTGCACGGCAGGGTCGGCGAGCTTCGTCTCCAGGTCGGCGTGCTCACCGACGAGTTCCTCGACCGCCTCGAACATCTCCGGCTCCCATGTGAAATGACGAACAGTGGCTGCACCGCAAAGCGCCGGCCCCGGCGCCCCCACCATGACGGCGGGAACCCGGGGACCGGCGCTGTGGGCTCGCTACTTCTTGGCAGCGGCAGCCTTGCCGAAGCGGGCCTCGAAGCGGGCCACGCGGCCACCGGTGTCGAGGATCTTCTGCTTGCCCGTGTAGAACGGGTGGCACTCGGAGCAGACCTCGGCCCGGATGGTGCCGGACTCGATGGTGCTGCGAGTGGTGAACGACGCGCCACAGGTGCAGCTGACCTGCGTCTCGACGTACTCGGGGTGGATGTCGCGCTTCAAGGTGTCTCCTAGGTTCGGGAGGGCGCCGGGTCGCAGCCGCGGGATGCGGAGCGTGAACCGGAGCCGACGTGCCAGTCTGCCAGCAACTGGCCGCATCCCCCAAAACGGGGGGTTGCGGCCAGATATTCCGGCGACTGGGGGTGGGGTCCGGGTGCGTTGCCGGGTGCGGGTGGGTTCGTGGTTGCTCGCGCAGTTCCCCGCGCCCCTAGAAGACTGGGCGCGCCCCCTGCTTTTCAGGGGCGCGGGGAACTGCGCGAGAAGTCCCCACCCACCCGCAGCCCCCACTCATCCCCACCCACCCGAGCTCTCCGGGGTCCAAGGGGCGGAGCCCCTTGTCAAGGATGGGAAGGGTAGGGGCGGCGGGGGCGAGAAAATCCCGTCAGGACCCGGACACGACCCCCTTCGCCTCGCCGGAGGCGGTCCCTTCCGTCGCGGCGGAGGGGATCGCCTTGTCCCCCTTCAGCGCCGTCCAGACCTGCGAGGCCTTGGCCTCGTCCACAAGCACCCGGTTCCCGTTCGCCGGGTCGTAGCGGACCGGCATCGTGACCATGTTCATCCGGTCCGCGCCGATGCCCTTCAGGCCCCCGGCGAAGGACACCAGGTCCTTCACGGACCCCAGGTCGGAGTCCGTGGTCACCGCCTTCGTCGCCGTGTCCGCGAGGTCGTACAGCTTCTTCGGACTCGTCAGCACCCCGAGCTGCCTCACCTGGGTGACCAGCGCCTTCATGAACGCCTGCTGGAGCTGGATCCGCCCGAGGTCGGACCCGTCGCCCACCCCGTGCCGCGTCCGGACGAGCCCGAGCGCCTGCTCGCCGTCGAGCCGGTGCGTGCCAGCGGGGAGGTCGAGGTGGCTGTCGGGGTCGTCGATGGCCTTGGTCGTCGTCACCTCGACCCCGCCGAGTTCGTCGATGAGCTTCTGGAAGCCCGCGAAGTCGACCTCGAGGAAGTGGTCCATCCGGATGCCGGTCATCGTCTCGACGGTCTTGACGGCGCAGGCGGCGCCCCCGGTGGAGTACGCGGAGTTGAACATCACGCCGGACGCGGCGGGACGGTCGCCGCCGTCGGCGCCGGTGCACGCGGGACGGTCGACGAGGGTGTCGCGCGGGATGGAGACGACGCTCGCCTTCCTGTGGCCCTCGTACACGTGCACGATCATCGCCGTGTCGGAGCGTGCCGTGCCGTCGTCGCTGCCGCCGCCCAGCTTCTTGTTGCTGCCGGAACGGGTGTCGGAGCCCAGGACGAGGATGTCCTCGGAGCCGTTGTCGACGTCGGAGGGGCGGTGCCCGCCCAGCGCCTGGTTGAGGTCGATGCTGCGGATGTTGCCGTTGAGCTTGAGGTACAGGTAGCCGACGCCGGTGCCGCCGAGGACGAGGATGCCGAAGGCGACCCAGGACGTGACGCGCAGGGCCTTGCGCCGCGCGCTGAGCGGCTTGCGGCGGCGGCCTCTGTTCCCGCCCCGTCGGGAGCCCCCGGGGCCTTCGGGGCCCGTGGGACCGGTGTCCGGGGTCACGGCGTCCGGTGTGGTGTCGGCGGGCATGTGCTCCTCGGTTCGCGTCGGGTCGTCCCCCCATGGTCACTCCGTTCGGGGAGACGGCGAAAGCCGACATAGGGTTGCACACACCGTTGTGCCCCCTGTGTGCGGTTTGTCACCTCACGAACACCGGCCCGGGCACGCGACAAGAGGGGTGGACGGCCGCCGTACGGCCGTCCACCCCTCTTGTCTTCGGGGCGTCTGCGCTCAGTCGCCGTTGCCCGGCGCCGGCGTCGTCTTCTGGATCTGCATCAGGAACTCGGCGTTCGACTTGGTCTGCTTCATCTTGTCGAGGAGCAGTTCGATCGCCTGCTGCGAGTCGAGCGCGTGCAGCACCCGGCGCAGCTTCCAGGTGATGGCCAGCTCGTCGCTGCCGAGGAGGATCTCCTCCTTGCGGGTGCCGGACGCGTCGACGTCCACCGCGGGGAAGATGCGCTTGTCGGCGAGCTTCCGGTCGAGCTTGAGCTCCATGTTGCCGGTGCCCTTGAACTCCTCGAAGATCACCTCGTCCATGCGGGACCCGGTGTCCACCAGGGCGGTGGCGAGGATGGTCAGCGAGCCGCCGTCCTCGATGTTGCGGGCCGCACCGAAGAAGCGCTTCGGCGGGTACAGGGCGGTCGAGTCGACACCACCGGAGAGGATGCGGCCGGAGGCCGGGGCGGCGAGGTTGTACGCGCGGCCCAGACGGGTGATCGAGTCGAGCAGCACGACGACGTCGTGGCCCAGCTCCACCAGGCGCTTGGCGCGCTCGATGGCGAGCTCGGCGACCGTGGTGTGGTCCTCGGCCGGGCGGTCGAAGGTCGAGGAGATGACCTCGCCCTTGACCGACCGCTGCATGTCGGTGACCTCTTCCGGACGCTCGTCGACCAGGACGACCATCAGGTGGCACTCGGGGTTGTTGTGCGTGATCGCGTTGGCGACCGCCTGCATGATCATGGTCTTGCCGGTCTTCGGCGGGGCCACGATCAGACCGCGCTGGCCCTTGCCGATGGGCGAGACCAGGTCGATGATCCGGGTCGTCAGCACACCGGGGTCCGTCTCCAGGCGGAGGCGGTCCTGCGGGTACAGCGGGGTGAGCTTGTTGAACTCCGGGCGGCCGCGGCCGTGTTCGGGCGCCATGCCGTTGACGGAGTCCAGGCGGACCAGCGCGTTGAACTTCTCGCGGCGCTCGCCCTCCTTGGGCTGGCGGACCGCGCCGGTGACGTGGTCGCCCTTGCGCAGGCCGTTCTTGCGGACCTGGGCCAGGGAGACGTAGACGTCGTTCGGGCCGGGCAGGTAGCCGGAGGTGCGGATGAAGGCGTAGTTGTCGAGGATGTCCAGGATGCCCGCGACGGGGATCAGGACGTCGTCCTCGTTGATCTGCGGCTCCTGCACGTCGTCGCGCCCGCGCCGGCCCCTGCGGTCCCGGTACCGGCCGCGACGGCCGCGGCGGCCGCCTCCGTCGTCGTCGTAGCCGTCGTCCTGCTGGCCGCCACCACCGCGCTGCTGGTTGTTCTGCTGGCCGCGCTGCTGGTTGTTCTGGTCGTCGCCCTTGTTCCGGCGGTCACCGCGGTCGCGGTCGCCGCGGTCACCCCGGTCGCCGCGGTCACGGTCCCGGTCACCGCGGTCACGGCCGCGCTCGCGGCGGCTCTGCCGGCCCTGACGGCCGTCGCCGCCCTGGTCGCCGTCGCCGCCCCGGCCCTCGCCGCCCTGGCCCTGGTTCTGCTGGCCCTGGTTCTGCTGCGGGGCGGGGGTCTCGGCCTTGGGCTCGGTGCGGGCCTCGGCGGCGGCCGTCTCGGGGCTGCCGGCCTCGGCGGTCGCACGGCGCCGGCGGCGCTCGGCGGGGGCCTCGCCACCCGCCGGCTGGCCGGGGATGTCGATCTGCTGCTGGGAGGCGGCCTGCTCGGCGGGCTGCTCGGCCTTCTTGGCGACGGGCGCGGCCTCGTCGCCGGTACGCGTACGGGAGGTGGCCCGGCGCTTCGGCTTGGTCTCGCCCGCGGCGTCCGCGACGGCGGGCGCGGTGGCCTTGGCGGGGGCTCCCCCGGCGGCCTGCGCCTCCTTGATGACCTCGATCAGCTGGCTCTTGCGCATCCGCGCGGTGCCCCTGATGCCGAGGCCCGAGGCGACCTGCTGCAGCTCGGCCAGCACCATGCCCTCGAGGCCGGTGCCACGGCGCCGCCGGGAGCCGGCACCGGTGGCAGGCGCGGAGGCGTCCGTGGCGGGCGCGGCAGCGGTGTCCTCGACACGTGCGCCCATCAGATCGGTGGTGTCGCTCACGAAGGGTCCTTCCCTGGAGCGGACGTCGGCCTGTCTGGCTCGGCGACCGGTTGTGCTGTCCGGCTTCGGTCCGATGCTGTCGGATCGTGCCGGGGCGGTGGTCCGCCAACGCGGCGGAGGAGATTGCTGGTGATGGCGCTTGCCTGAGCGGTGGCACGTGGTGTCGGTGTCACGCGGCTGGCTCACGCCGGTTCCGGAGCGTGCCCGGCAAGCAGCTCAGCGTTGCCGTACGGCGTACTGCCCGCATACGTCGTACGGAACACGGTGCGGCTTGGGAGGCTCCCGGAAGAATGTCTGTCCCGGACGGGGACACGAAGCACCTCGCCATGGCGGGGTCGGGTGCAGACTTGAGGTTAACACTACCGGATCCAACAAACATTCCCCCTCTCGAAATCCGGCAACCGGACGCTGTGGGTGGTTATCGCCCGGCACCGGCCTCGGTACCGGCCCCGGGTCCGGCCTCCGCACCGGGGGCGGCGAGCGGCAGCACGCTCGCCCCGGTGCCGTCGAGTTCCAGCCGGTTGGCGGCCCAGCCGGGGCCCGCCAGATCGGCGACCTTGTCGGCGCTCGCCGCGTCGGCGAGGGCCAGCACGGTGGGTCCGGCGCCGGAGATGACCGCCGGGACGCCGTCCCCGCGCAGCCGCTCCACCAGCGCGGCGCTCTCCGGCATGGCCGGGGCGCGGTACTCCTGGTGGAGGCGGTCCTCGGTGGCGGGCAGCAGCAGTTCGGGGCGCCGGGTCAGCGCCTCGACGAGCAGGGCGGCGCGGCCCGCGTTGGCGGCGGCGTCGACGTGCGGGACGGTGCGCGGGAGCAGTCCGCGCGCGGTCTCGGTCAGTACCGGTTTTCCGGGCACGAAAACCACCGGAACGATGGAATCGGCCGGTTCGGTCCTGATGGCCCGGGCGGCGCCGGCGTCCATCCAGGAGAGCGTGAAACCGCCGAGCAGACAGGCGGCGACGTTGTCGGGGTGGCCCTCGATCTCGGTGGCCAGCTCGAGCAGCGCGGTGTCGTCGAGCCTGGCCTCGCCGCCTATGGTCACCGCCCGCGCGGCGACGATGCCGGCGCAGATGGCGGCGGAGGAGGAGCCGAGGCCGCGGCCGTGCGGGATGCGGTTGGCGCACACGATCTCCAGGCCGCGGGGCTGTCCGCCCAGCACGTCGAAGGCGGTGCGCAGGGCGCGGACGAGAAGATGGCTCTCGTCGCGGGGCAGGGTCTCGCTGCCCTCCCCCGCGATGTCGATGTGCAGCCCTGAGTCGGCCACCCGGACGACCACGTCGTCGTAGAGCCCCAGCGCGAGGCCGAGGGCGTCGAAGCCCGGGCCGAGGTTGGCACTGGTGGCGGGGACGCGCACCCGGACGGCGGCGGCGCGGAACGCTGGACCGGCCATCGCTCGATGACTCTCCTTGAACTGCGGGACTGTCGAATGGCGTTCGACGCGGGGGAGGCGCGCGACCGGCATTCGAATGCGGGACCTGTGCTGCGGGATGTCTGCTGCGGATGTGGAGGTTTCGGTACGTACGGGCAATACGTACGGGGACCCATCGGCCGCGTACGGCCGCGGAGCGACCCGGCAGGCGCCTGGCGGGCACCGGAACCGGCCGCGTGGGGTCGCGCGAAGGGCGCGACACCGCGGCATATGCGGCGGGCGGGTTCAGTACAGCCTATCGAAGGTGGGTTCAGTGGCGACATAGGGCGCACGGGAGGCGCACGATGCGTGTCGCCTCCTCCGCCGTGCACCCCCGCACCGTCGCGACCACGACGGCGGGGGGTGCGGGCGGTCCCGCCGTACGACTCCCCCTTACGCGAGCCCGAGCCGCTCCGCCGCCGTCGCCGCGTCGACCGGCACGGTGACCGGCTGCGGCGCTCCGGCGACCGCCCAGTCGGGGTCCTTGAGCCCGTTGCCGGTCACCGTGCAGACGATCCGCTGGCCCGGGTCGACCTTGCCCTGCTCGGCCGCCTTCAGCAGACCGGCGACCGAAGCGGCCGAGGCCGGCTCCACGAAGACGCCCTCCTGCGCCGCCAACAGCCGGTAGGCGCGCAGGATCTCGCGGTCCGTCACCTCGTCGATGGCGCCGCCCGACTCGTCCCGCGCGGCCAGCGCGTACTGCCAGGACGCCGGGTTGCCGATGCGGATGGCGGTGGCGATCGTCGACGGGTCCTTGACGACCTCGCCGCGCACGATCGGCGCCGAGCCGGAGGCCTGGAAGCCCCACATGCGGGGCGTGCGGGAGGCCACGCCGTCGGCGGCGTACTCGGTGTAGCCCTTCCAGTAGGCCGTGATGTTGCCCGCGTTGCCGACCGGCAGGACGTGGATGTCCGGGGCGTCGCCCAGCATGTCCACGATCTCGAAGGCGGCGGTCTTCTGACCCTCGATCCGTACCGGGTTGACCGAATTGACCAGCGCCACCGGGTAGTTGTCGGAGAGCGAGCGCGCGAGCGTCAGACAGTCGTCGAAGTTGCCGTCGACCTGGAGGATCTTGGCGCCGTGGACGAGGGCCTGGCCCATCTTGCCGAGTGCGATCTTGCCCTGCGGCACGAGCACCGCGGAGACCATCCCGGCGCGTACGGCGTAGGCGGCGGCGGAGGCGGAGGTGTTGCCCGTGGAGGCACAGATGACTGCCTTGGCGCCCTCCTCCTTGGCCCGCGTGATGGCCATCGTCATGCCGCGGTCCTTGAAGGAACCGGTCGGGTTGGCGCCCTCCACCTTCAGGTGGACCTCGCAGCCCGTGCGCTCGGAGAGCACCTGCGCGGGTACGAGCGGCGTGCCGCCCTCGCGGAGCGTGACGACCTCGGTGGTGTCGGAGACCGGCAGCCGGTCCCGGTACTCCTCGATGATTCCGCGCCACTGGTGGGTCATTGCTGGTTACTCTCCTTCAACCCGCATGATGCTGGCGACGCCCCGCACGGTGTCGAGGCTGCGCAGCGCCTCGACGACGCCGGTGAGGGCGGCGTCGGACGCGCGATGGGTGACGACGACGAGGGAGGCCTCGCCGTCCCCGTCCGGCCGGCTCTGCTGGCGGACGGTGTCGATCGAGACGCCGTGCTCGGCGAACACGGTGGCCACCTGGGCGAGGACGCCCGGTTTGTCGGCGACGTCCAGGCTGATGTGGTACCGCGTGACCACCTCGCCCATCGGCGAGACCGGCAGCCGGGTGTACGCGGACTCGCCGGGCCCGGTGGTGCCGTGCAGCCGGTTGCGGCAGACGGCGACCAGGTCGCCGAGGACCGCGGAGGCGGTGGGCGCGCCGCCCGCGCCGGGGCCGTAGAACATCAGCTGCCCGGCGGCCTCGGACTCGACGAAGACGGCGTTGTAGGCGCCGCGCACGGAGGCCAGCGGATGGCTGAGCGGGATCATCGCGGGGTGCACGCGCGCGGTGACCGAGCCGCCGTCGGCCGCCCGCTCGCAGATGGCGAGCAGCTTGATGGTGCAGCCCATCTCCTTGGCGGAGGCGAAGTCGGCGGCGGTGACCTCGGTCATGCCCTCGCGGTAGACGTCGTCCAGGCGCACGCGGGTGTGGAAGGCGATCCCGGCGAGGATGGCGGCCTTGGCGGCGGCGTCGAAGCCCTCGACGTCGGCGGTCGGGTCGGCCTCGGCGTACCCGAGCGCGGTGGCCTCGTCCAGGGCCTCCTGGTAGCCGGCGCCGGTGGAGTCCATCTTGTCGAGGATGAAGTTGGTGGTGCCGTTGACGATGCCGAGGACGCGGTCGACCTTGTCGCCGGCGAGGGACTCGCGCAGCGGCCGGATCAGCGGGATGGCGCCGGCGACGGCGGCCTCGTAGTAGAGGTCCCGGCCGTGCTCGGTGGCGGCGGCGTGCAGCGCGGCGCCGTCCTGGGCGAGGAGCGCCTTGTTGGCGGAGACGACGGAGGCGCCGTGCTCGAACGCGGTGGTGATGAGGGTGCGGGCGGGCTCGATCCCCCCGATGACCTCCACCACGACGTCGATGTCGCCGCGTTTGACGAGGGCGGTGGCGTCGGTGGTGACCAGGGCGGGGTCGATGCCCTCGCGGACCTTGGCGGGCCGGCGGACGGCGACTCCGGCGAGTTCGAGGGGGGCGCCGATCCGGGCGGCGAGGTCCTCCGCGTGCGTCGTCATGATGCGCGCCACCTCTGAGCCGACTACCCCACAGCCCAGCAGCGCCACTTTCAGCGGACGCGTACGCATCATCCGACCTCGTTTCCTCATACCGTCCAGGTCCCACCAGTCTCACGCACCGGACCGGAATTCCTGCCCTTGGTCCGGATTGTGAGACATGCATTTCATTGTCGCGACGGCGGAAGGCGGAAGATCTTCCGCCTTCCGCCGTGGAGCGGTTGACGAGGGGTTCAGCCGACGTCGAGCCGCAGCAGGTCCTCCTCGCTCTCGCGGCGCACGATGACCCGCGCCTCGCCGTCGCGCACGGCGACGACCGGCGGCCGCAGCGCGTGGTTGTAGTTGCTGGCCATGGAACGGCAGTAGGCGCCGGTGGCGGGGACGGCGATGAGGTCACCGGGCGCGAGGTCGGCCGGCAGGAACGCGTCCTTGACCACGATGTCGCCGCTCTCGCAGTGCTTGCCGACGACGCGGACGAGCATCGGCTCGGCGTCGCTCGTACGGGAGGCCAGGGCGACGCTGTACTCGGCGTCGTACAGCGCGGTACGGATGTTGTCGGACATGCCGCCGTCGACGGAGACGTACGTCCGCAGTCCTTCCAGCGGCTTGACGGTGCCGACCTCGTACAGCGTGAAGGTGGTGGGGCCGGCGATGGCGCGTCCCGGCTCGACGGAGATGCGCGGCGTGCGCAGCCGGGCGGACTCGCACTCCCGGGTGACGATCTCGGTGAGCGCCTTGGCGATCTCGTGCGGCTCGCGGGGGTCGTCCTCGCTGGTGTACGCGATGCCGAGCCCGCCGCCGAGGTCGATCTCGGGCAGCTCGACGCCGTGCTCGTCACGGATGTCCTTGAGCAGCCCCACCACCCGGTGGGCGGCGACCTCGAACCCGGACATGTCGAAGATCTGCGACCCGATGTGGGAGTGGATGCCGATGACGTCCAGCGAGTCGAGCTGGAGCGCCCGCCGCACGGCCTCGGCGGCCTGCCCGCCGGCCAGCGGGATGCCGAACTTCTGGTCCTCGTGGGCGGTGGCGATGAACTCGTGGGTGTGCGCCTCGACGCCGACGGTGACGCGGATCTGCACGCGCTGGCGCTTGTCCAGCTCGCGGGCGATGTGGGCGACGCGCACGATCTCCTGGAAGGAGTCGAGCACGATCCGCCCGACCCCGGCCTCGACGGCCCGGCGGATCTCGGCCGGCGTCTTGTTGTTCCCGTGGAAGGCGATGCGGTCCGGGGAGAGCCCCGCGGACAGCGCGGTGGCGAGCTCGCCTCCCGAGCACACGTCCAGGTTGAGCCCTTCCTCGTCCAGCCAGCGCACGACGGCGCGGGAGAGGAAGGCCTTGCCGGCGTAGAAGACGTCGGCGTCGTGCCCGAAGGCGGTGCGCCAGGCGCGCGCCCGGGCCCGGAAGTCGGCCTCGTCGAGGACGTAGGCCGGCGTGCCGACCTGGGCGGCGAGCGCGTTGACGTCAACGCCGCCGACGGTGACGACACCGTCCGCGTTCCGGGCGACGGTCTGGGCCCACACCTTGGGGTCGAGGGCGTTGGGGTCGGCGGGCGGGGCTGCGCTTGCTACGGAGCGCCCTTCGGGAAGGACGTCGGCGTGCCGGGGCCCGGCGGGATGTGCGGAACGACTCATGGGCTTCTCTCTAGCTCCTGAACCTCTGACCTCAGAGGTGGACGGGTGCGCTGATGCCGAGCAGGGACAGGCCACCGGCCAGCACCGTCCCGGCGGCTTCGGCGAGCGCGAGCCGGGCGCGGTGGGCGGCCGAGGGTTTCTCGTCGCCGAGGGGCAGCACGGTGTGCTGGACGGCGAGGAAGGCGTCGGCGGTGGTGACGAGGTGCCGGGCGAGCCGGTCGGGCGCGCGGTGGTGCGCGGCGCGCGAGAGGGCGCCCGGGTACTCGGCGAGCGCGTGCAGCAGGGGCTGGGCGCCGGGGACGTCCACGGCCCCGGGCTCGGGCGTGAGGTGCAGCCGGGCGGCGCCGCGCGCGAGGGCGCGCGCCCGCGCATGCGCGTAGCGCACGCGGAACAGCGGATTGCTCTCACGCTGCACGAGGTGGTCGGCGGTGATCCGGGGCCGGTCGTGCGGGGCGGGGTGCAGCAGCGCCCAGCGGGAGGCGTCCCCGCCGAGCGGCGCGGGGTCCTCCCCGGCGGGCACGGGCCGCAGCGTGACGGGCTCCCCGTGCGCGACCTCGGCCCGCCCGCCCTGGCTGGCGATGATCCGCACGAGGGAGTCGGCGACGACTTCGGCGCGGATGTCGTAGGGGATGCGAAGCGCGACGGGCTCTTCGCCGGCGAGCTCGTCGGAGTACCCGTACCGGCTTCCCTCTTGGCCGATCTGCCGCACGAGGGCGGAGGCGGCGAGGTCGTCGGCGAGGTGGATGTTGAGAAACCCGGGCCCACTGACGACGACGTCGGCGACGCCGTCTGCCCGGCGAAGCCGGGGCCGGAGGATCTCGGCGACGTGGAGGGGCGGCCGCCCGGCATCCCGGGCGAGCTGGAGCGCGATGTTGGTGGCGTAGTCCCCGGAACCCCCGGGCCCCGGGGGCGTGACAACGGCACGCACGGGAACGGCCACGCTCAGCTCCCCGTCGTCGACAGCGGACCGCACCGCGCGCAGCACGGTACGGGAGAGCTCGACGGGGGTCACGGGACAAGGGTAGGGGAGGAGGGGGGTGGGAAGGCGAGTGGATAAGGGCGGGGTATCGGGATGTGGACGGGGGCGGCGTGGTTGTGGACGGCTCCGGGCTTTAGCGGACGGCTCCGGGCTTCAGGGGGCGGACTGCGCCCCGGCCCCCCGGGAGGCCGACCCCTCGGCACCGCTCCCCCGGGGCCGCTCCAGCAGCTCCCGGACGACCCGCACGAGCTCCTCGGGATCGAACGGCTTGGCAAGAAAGACATCGACGCCGACGTCGAGCCCGCTCTCGACCTCGTACTGCGTACAGGCACTGACGACAGCGAGCGGTAGATGCCGGGTACGGGGATCGCCCCGCAGCCGGGCAGCAGTCCGCAGCCCATCGAGCCGGGGCATGACCACATCAAGGGTGACGACATCGGGCCGCACCCGATGCACGACATCCAGACACTCGACACCATCGGCCGCGGTCACGACCTCGATGCCCTCCAGCTCGAGGTTGACCCTGATCAGCTGCCGGATGACCTTGTTGTCGTCCACAACAAGCACCCGGCCGGACGCGCCTGACACAACTCGAGAGTAGGTCGGGACGGGGGGCGGCGTCCGGGTTTTGCCTACTTCCGACCCGGGTGGGGGGGGTGGGGGGCGCGTTTGTGGACACCTCCGAGGCCGTCGGGGTCGGCGGGGAAGGGACCGGGGGGCGCCCCGGCCTGCTGGGGTGCCCCCGCACCCGACACGTCCACCCCCAAAACCCGTTCATGACCACGCCGAAGGAGCTGGTAGTGTTCTACCCGTCGCCGCAAGCAACACGAACCGCGGCCGACACGCCCCCGTAGCTCAGGGGATAGAGCAACGGCCTCCGGAGCCGTGTGCGCAGGTTCGAATCCTGCCGGGGGCACCTCGGATGAGGTGCCCAAAGACCCCGCCACCAGCGCGTTAGCTGAGTGCGGGGTCTTCGCGTATGTGCAGGCGGATGCCGCCGAAAGCAGCCGTTTGCCAGTGATCACGTTGTAATAGCGTGTTGATCTTGAAGGGCTTCGCGGCAGGTCAGAGACCGTTTCGCAGGCCCTTGAGAGTAGCCCTGTGGACCATACGTGGACGAGCCGAAGCCCCGGGCTCTCGCAGCCCGGGGCTTCCATCGGTCGATCATGTTCGGTTGTCAGTGCGTTGGGTCGTCCCCCTCCCCCAGCCCCTGCATGATCCGGTCGTTCATCTCCTGTTCCTGGCCGTCGATGCACTTCGCATAGATCTTCAGGAGGACGTCAACAGAGTGGCCCGCGCGAGCGGCGACCTCCGGCGCCGGCACTCCGGAGTTGAGCCACTGGGAGACGCCCGCGTGCCGGAGGTCGTACGGACGGAAGGCCAAGACCGAGGACACCTGGTCGGGGACGAGCGCCAGTTCTCGCGCCTGCTTCCACGCCCGCGAGTACGACGAGGCAGCGATCACATTGCCCCGCTCGCTGGAGAACAGTCGACCGTCATCCGCCGTGCCGAACTCGTCCAGGTGCTCGCGGAGCAGCCGCACCAGCGGAGGCGGAATCGGCACGGTCCGCACCTCACCGTGGGCCCGCTGCTTCAGGCCGCGCCGATCGTGCGCTTCCCCGGTGTCCGTCCACGCTTTCCCCGCAGTGGGACGGGTCTCCGCCAGCTCGATACGGCCCCAGCCCGACGCCGAAAGCGTGCAGTCGGAGCGGCGAAGGCCGAGCGCCTCCCCCGGCCGCATGGCCGCGTAGTACAGGCAGCCGAAGAACGCCCGCAGCCGCCGGCCGCTCGCCCGGTCGTAGCCGCCCACATACGTGAGCGCGGTCAGCAGTTCCCGAGCCTGCCGAGGATTGACCACCACCCGGCGGTCAACCTCCTGCAGCGCCCGCTTGCCCCGCTTGCGGCGGACCCGACTCAGCGGATTGGACGGCAGGTGTTCCAACTCCACCGCATACTCCAGCGCGTTGAAGACCACGGCACGCCGCCGCCGGTACGTCTGCGTCGCCGCGGGCTTGCCGTCCAGCCTCCGGCCCAGCGCGTCGATCAGGTCATGCGCCCGGCTGATCTCTTGCAGCTCCGCCACGGGAAGCGACGCCTTCTCAATCCACTTCGCCGCCGCGGCGATCTCCTCCGGCCGCTCCCGCTCCCTACGGGGTACGGGCAGGACGTACGAGCGCAGTGCCCGCCGTAACACCTCGGGAGCGGGCCGCCCCCGCCCCGGCTTCACCAGGACAGGAACGACCGTCGCCAGCGCATCGGTCATGCTGTCCCGTTGCTTCGCCGACGCCTCCGCCCAGCGGGCATCCACGTACTTCACCGCAAGGTCGAGGGAGGACAGCGCCGCCTTGCCCCCTCGCAGCGAGTCGGGCAAACCGGTGACGGTGTCGAATGGCTCGCCTTTATCGAGCGCCCGCACCAGCTTGGCGCGAAAGCGGTCGGCCAGCGTCTTGGTCTTGTACGACTCGCTGAACGGTTGTCCGTCGACCACCCAGCGCACGAGGTAGGTCGGTTTCTTGGTCGTCTTGTTGACTGAGATCTTCCAGACGGAGACCTTGTACGACTTCACGACGCCGCCCCCTCCGCCCGCTCCTCCAGCCAGTCGTTGAGCACGTCCCGCCGAACCCGGAGCTCCCCGTTGGGCAGCCGGATACAGGGCGGAGCGAGCCGCAGTTCCCGCCAGCGGTAGAAGGTGCGCCGCGAGATGCCGCCCAGTTCGTCGAGCACCTGCCGGACGGTGAGCAGTTCGGCAGTCTTCGCGCGGCTGTCACGCGCCATCGCGACCACCGCCTTCCCTCACGGAAGCGGCAAGGAGTGCCGCCGCCGGCGAATAGCCGCGCCCCGCATAACGCCACCGACCGACCGTGACAGTCGGGCCATCGGCCAGGCCAAGCGACGCCCGCTGCTGCTCCGCACGGTGATCGGCACGGGCCTGCCGGAGGGCGGTCAGTGTGGTCGAGTAGCGGCGTGACTTGGTGGAGAAGTGCCCGCCGTACCCGAGCATGTGGGCCCAACGGCGCAGCCCGAGCGGCTCGAACTCCGGCAGGCCGCCGAGCCACCAGCACGTGCCGATCATGCGCAGCACGTGCGCACGTACGGGCAGCATGACCATGTCCCGCGCGTGGTAGATCCGGCCGTCTACTGCCCCGGCGGACTCCGCTCCTTTCGTGGCGTACTTGGCGATGTAGCCCGCCACGGCCGCCGCGGGGGCAGGCCGCTCCCTCTCATCCCTGCCGTACGAGGCGACCGGTCGTACGTCGACCTGCGTGCCGAAGCGGAGCTCCCGCGGGCCGACGACTTCCGCCCCCGGAGCGGTCAGCCGCACCCGACCGGCCACCTCCCGCACGGCGTCGATCAGGAGTGGCACGGTCGCCCAGCCCGGCGGGGGCGAGTCGGGTCCGTCCGGTCCGTCGAGGCGGATCACGCCATGGAAGTGGACCAGGCCGCGCCGCTGGTACTCGGAGACCTTCGCGTACGAGAGCCGGGCGACTTCCCCGAACTCCGTCCGCGATAGCCCGGCACGCCGTGCAACCTCCCGCCGCAGCTCCAGCCCGAAGCGATGCCAGAGCCGACCGGCGAACGCGTGCCAGAGGACAGCGCCCGCGTAGTCGTAGCAGCGCGGACAGAGCGGCTCGCCGAGACGGAGATCGTCCGTCGAGTGACGCTCACGGCATCCGGTTGGCCGACCATGGGGACACGACTCCCCCACCCGACGGGGACGACAGGCCCGTACGCGCCCGTCGCGTTCCCGCCGTGTGTGAACGGGGCCGAAGCCGGGAGCGGTGAGCGTGGCGAACACGCGCGGGTACCCGCTCACCGCCTCCGTGACGTTCTTGCCGCCGACGAGCCCGGCCCGGATGAGTTGGTACGTGTCCGCCCGGTACAGGCCTGAGCAGGCCGGGCAGACCGTCGCGCGTCGGTTGCCGCACGCGACGAGCAAGCGACCGCCGTAGACGTCAGACCCATAGGAGCGCAGAACCGCGCCTGTAGTCGTGTCGTAGACGGTCGCCGCGCCGACCAGGTGAATCGGGTTGGTGCAGCCACCGACGCGGACGATGTTCCGGCGCCAGGCCGCGAAGTCCGCCTCTAACGCCCTGGCGACCAGGGCAGCAACGTTCGTCGTGAGGTTCGTGGTCATCGGCGATCACCCCCACCACCGAACGCATGCGCCATCACGGCTGAGATGCCCTCCGGCCGAGTCTTGGCGCTGAAGCGGAACGTCGGGTCCGTGAGCCAGAGCGCCGCGGCGTGCGCGGGGCACAGGCGCTGTTCGGTGTCGTCGAGCCCGACGAGGACGACCTGTTCCTTGCCGGCGCAGGTCGAGACCTCCGAGTCGCGCTGCCTGAGTTCGCAGTCGGGCAGCGGGGATTTGCGCGAATGATGCGCGCTGGTCAAAGTGTGAGTGCTCCTTTCACTGCTCATGTGGCGGATGGAGTGGGTTCCTGACGGGGTCGGGTTTGGCGACTTCGCGCCCCGTCGGGAGCCCGTCATACGGGCGATCACTGCCGCTCCTTTGCCGGGGTCGCGACGGCGACGTACGCGATCGGTCCGAATTCGCGGCGAGCGTTGAAGTAGCCCTGGCCGAGGTCTTCCGTCGGCACGCCGAGTGGAGCGGCGACGGACTCCACTCCCTCTCGCCGCCCGTCGGAGTCGCACGCGTCGACCAGGACGACGATGGATGCGTGGCGCGGTACGACGACCGCGGAGTTGGCTGTCAGGAAGTCGATCAGCTCCCGCAGACCGGCCAGGAACGCGGCACGGTCACCGGAGCGGATGACGTATGCGGACATTGGTTGTTCCTCTCTCGCGTCAACAGGTCGTTTCAGAAGCGGAGTTGGCCGAGGAAACCGTTCACGCCGTCGAGGAAGGCCTGAGCGAACGGCGCGGCCACGGTCTTGGAGAGCAGGAAGCCGAAGGCTCCGCAGAGCAGCGCGTCGGCCCACCGCAGGTACCGGATGCGCAGAAGGAACCAGATCAGCAGGCCCAGCAGCAGGACGGCGGACATGGACACGAGCACGGCAGGCCCCTTTCACGGCGCTTCGACGTGCAGTTCGGACAGGACGGGTGTCAGGTGCGCGTACTCGGCGGCGACGGCTTCCGCTTCCGCCTCCGTGATCAGATGGGACCGCGCGCGTTCCCAGCCGTCGCCGGAGGCGAGGACGGCCGTCCCGGCCTGTTCCGGGGTGATGGCTTGCGCCGCCTTCAGGGCGTCGGGATTCAGATCCCCGAGCGCCATTTCGGCCGTACCGGGGTCGGCGACGCGATGGCAGACCCGGCCGCCGAGCTGTGCCCGCAGTGCGGTGACGCCTGGCCCCAGGTCGGAGCCGACACGTTGGCCGGCGACGACGAGGAACACACCGAGGGCCGCGCCGAGTTGGGCTAGTCGGATCAACGCCGTACCGGCCGCCTGCGCTTCGTCTTTCTCGTTCCGGTTCGCGACGAGGAACAGTTCCGCGAGCTCATCGACGATCACGACGACGGGGACCGGGCGTTCCTTGTCCGGCAGGCCCCAGATGTTGCGCACGCGAGCCGCGCGGCAGATGGTCATGCGGTCGAGGGTCAGGTCAACGAGTGCGGCCAGCAGTCGGACCGCCTGCTCCCGGTTGGTCGCGAGGGCGGACAACCGGGGTTCGTAGAGGGACAGTTCCATGCCGCCCTTGCAGTCAATCCCGACGAGGGCGACGGATTGCGGAGCCAGCCTCGCGACGAGGGCGTTGATCAGCGTGGACTTGCCGGAACGGGTGGCACCCACGATCAGCCAGTGAGGCACGCGCCGCAGGTCCAGCACCCACGCGTCCCCAGTCTCCAGCGCACCCACGGTCACCCGGAGCAGATGGCCAGGGCCCTGCTGCTTCGGTATCCGTGGAGCGGCCAACGGGTCTGCGGCGGAGGCGACGATCCGTACGACCCCCGGCTTCCAGGAGGTCACCCGCACCGCGTGAACCTGCCAGTCCTCCGCCATGGCAGGCGCAGCCTTGACGAAGTCCTCCGGCACCTGTCCGGGTAACAGCCGCACCAGCAGCACGAAGCCACCGGAGGTCGGGCGTATGAGACCGCGACGCGGCACCCGCGGCTGAGGCGGAGACGCCCCGTTTCCGACGAGCCCGGACACGATCGTCAGTGCAGGCCGCCGACTGACAGCGAGCCCGCACCCGGCCATCAGAGGCCGCCAGGTCTGCGTGACGCGGAAGGCGGCGACAGGGAAGCCGAGTAACAGCCACCAGGCAACGGGGTAGCGGCGGCGCAGCGCCGGGCCCGCGATGAGCAGGCCCGACACCAGCACTGCGGCCACCACCAGAACCCAATTCGGCCCGGTCACACCGGCCGAAGTGGTGGAGGCCAACTTCATCACTGCGCGGCCCCCTTACCCGCCGGAGCGGGAGCGTTCAGGGGTCGGATCTCCGCCGCACGGAACGCGATCCCGTGCCGCCCCTCGTTCTCCCACGGCGTGGCGACCAGGTCCCGCACGGCCACCGGCATGCCGAGCTGCACGCCGCTCGGTTCACCGGCCACGCTCACGTTCACGACGTCCGCCGACGCCCCGGCCATCAGGCAGAGGCCGACTTGGTACAGGGTCTTGCCGGTCTCGCGGTCGACGCGAAGCTGACCGGTCTCTCGGTTGGCGACCCGCGGAGCCGGGGGCACGGCGCAGATGATCCCCGTGAACTTCGCGGTGTCGATCGGAAGGCTTGCCACTTTTTCGGATCTCCTCTTCTCTGGCACCCAGAGGCGAATCCTCCGGGTTGCTAGACCACCCGTAGTACGGGCGACGCAGACAAGAGTGCAACCCGTACTACGGGTTGTCAACCGCCTAGGGATGAGAGAAGCTGTGCACGCTCGTAGACGAGCCGTCTACGCCGACGCACAGCCGCAGACGCCACGGCCACGGAGGGCCCGCATGCCGCCGAAGAACACGCAGCCGAAGTATCGGCAGATCGCCGATTACCTGCGCGATGGCATCCTGGACGGCACATTCCCGGCCGGCCAACCGCTCCCGTCGGAGGAAGCGTTGGCGAAGCAGTTCGGCGTGACGCGTCCCACAGTCCGTCAGGGCCTCTCCGAACTACGGGCATCAGGTCTCGTCGAGGCCATCATGGGCCGCGGCACCTTCGCCCGCTCCCCCCACAGCCGCCCCAGCCACACGCGCCCGCGCGGCGTACGCCGAGCCCCCGACGGCCGCTACGTCGAGGCCGACGGCATCCGCTGGACCGACGCCGAGCCGCCCCTAGCCACCCGCACTGACGCCCCGCTGGCCCTGGCGGACGTACTCCGAATCCCACCGGGCGAGCCGATGTTCACGTACGACGCCCTACAGACGGCAGACAATGGCCGCTTGCGCCAACTCCACCGGACGTACGTGCCGTTCTCGGTACTGATCGACACGAAGTACGAGGAGGAGGCACCACCGCCGGCGCCGGAGCTCTACGGCGCGCTCGCCGACCTGGGGCACGAACTCCACTTCACGGAATACGTCCGCACCCGCATGCCCCTACCGGACCAGGCCCAGGCCCTCCGACTCACTGACGGGGTACCCCTCCTACACGTCATCCGCGTGACGCTCACAGAGGCGGACAAGCCCTTGGCTCTGGAGGAGTTCCACCTGCCGGGTGACGAGTTGGAACTGCAGTTCAGGCTGTAACTGAACCCTCGGTGGCTCAGATCTTCTTCACGTAATCAAGGCCCGCGCCCGGCGCGGGCGCGCGCCGCCTCTGCGGCGCGGCCTGCCTCCTGTCTGCGCCCCGGCTGGCCGCGCCCGGCGGCGCGCTGCGTGCAATGGCGGGATGTTCCCCGCAGGTCAAGGACGATGCCTCCGGCGAGGGATCGGTCGGCACCGGGTGGGAGGGGGCGCCGTTCCCGGCCGCGGGCACATCGTGGTGAGCGTGGCGGGCTCCCATCCCGTCCACCGTCGACCCAGGCAAAGCCGAGCAGACGCGGCCCATGGCGTCCAGGTCGTTCGTACAGTGGCGCGCTCCACCTGGACGCCATGAACCACGCCCGCTCCACGGTGTGTGGGTCGACGGCGGACGGGACGGGAGCTAGGGAGAGTGGTGTGGGCGGGCCACTCCGCCTGGCAATTCCTGGATTCTCACCCCGTCACCCCTAGTCACCCCTTAGCCTGACTGAATAGCGAAATCGAGAAGACTTGCAGAAATAGCCGCTCACGTTTGACGTAACCGTCAAATACAGGCAGAGGATAGGAATAGAGAAGTGGCTGACCCGACCGAGTTGATGTTGGCCGACCTCTCACAGAGGTACGCGGACATGAATGTTTCGAATGCATTCCTGCGTCTTTACGTGAGTGACGCGCGCTTCGGTCGCGCTTTCGCTAGCCTTCACGAGCGACTGAACGGGCATTTTGAGTCCATAAACGACAGAGCTGAGACGACCAAGCATTACTGGGCCGAGAACAGCAGACAAATGCTCGCACTGGCCAGAGAAGTGAACGATTTTCTCCACTCTCTTAAGCGCCGGTTTTTTCTCGCCCAGACACCGAGATCAAACTCAAGAAGTCCGCAGAACGCAATCAGTTGCAGCTGATCGGCGAGGGGTCGTACGCAAAGGTCTTCTCATTCACCGACGCTGACTATGGAATCAAATTCGCACTTAAGCGCGCCAACAAGGACCTGGGGGAACGCGACCTTTTCCGTTTCCGGAAAGAGTTCGAGATCCTCAAAGAACTGAGCTTCCCTTACATCGTCCAGGTCTTTCAATTCGACGAAAATCGAAACGAATACAAAATGGAGTTCTGCGAATCCACGCTTCGGAACTACATCAAGAGGCGCAATAATCAGCTACCATTCTCCTCACGGAAGAGAATTGCGCTTCAATTCTTGTACGGCATAAATTATATCCACAGCAAGGACCTACTCCATCGCGACGTAAGCCTACAAAACGTCCTGGTGAAGACCTTCGATGGCAACGCCGTTCTCGTGAAGCTCTCAGACTTCGGCCTGGTAAAAGACAGGAATTCAGAATACACCCGGACGAGGACCGAGACGCGCGGAACAATCCTGGACCCCCTACTGCTCAGCTTCAAAGAATACGACGTTTGCAATGAAATCTATGCGATCGGATGGGTGCTTTCCTACATATTCACCGGCAGGGAAGCCCTGATGTCTCAAACAAATGCGCCGAGTCGGATCGTGCGGAAATGTACAGCACATGATGTTGCTGAGCGTTACCAGAGCGTACGTGAACTAATCGGCGACGTTGAGAAACTAGAAGCGACTCCTACCACTACGGACGCGCCAGCTTGACATCTGATAGCCACTTAACGCCTGTGACGGCACCTGAGTGTCTAACCCGGCCGAAGCTGCTTCCGATAGACAGCCTTCGTCGTCGCCTGACTGGTGTGGCTGACAAACTGGGCGATGCGCTCCAGTAGGATGCTGTGGGCCGCCCGTCGCCAGCCCGGCCGAGGACTCAAGCTGCAATAAGTCGCCTAGCATTAGTTATGTTTATGAAGTCGTAGTGTGATTCCTCATCGCGGGTCATAGCAATGATTTCCACAGGCGGCAATGAAAGTTCCCAATATCCCATTTTTCGGATGCTGGTCACATCCTCTCGGCAACCGTAGATGATCAAAACATCCAAATCGCGTGGTTGCTCCGACCGCAGCATCGATCCGAAGACCCAGATCTCCATGCCGGGGAAGCCGGCGGCGCACTCGCATAGCTCATCGAGGATTGGCCAACGTCGCCTCAGGTCCATCTATCGCGGACTTTACTGGCAAAGTCATCCAATCTATACAGGGGAACATTGGCTTCGCGAGCGCTAGTAACCACCCGCTTCCCGAATCCTTGTGCTGACGGGTTCGTGATAACCAGGGCATCGATGTCGAGACTTGGGTACTCGTCAAGAATTTGGGAGAATCCTTCATCGGTCAGCTCGTAGCGGTCATGGGTCACCACGGTCAACGATCGGAGCCCATTGGTTCGCTGCAGCTCCCAGGCCCGATGGCCTCGGCGAATCACGGAGATCACAGCTCTTGTGGAAAACATGCGCTTCCTGAAATATGACTCTTCAGGGTGGACGTAATCAGAGATGTCATCGAGGAATGTGATCGCACGATTGAAGCCGCCGAAAGTATCCACACAAACACCAAGTTCCAGTGCCCGTGAATGGACATCAGGGTCAACCGGCCGTCTGGTCACGATTACCATGCCCACTTCGGGGAGATTTCCAAGCGCCTCTTCAAGCATTGGCACGGTAAATGGCAAGCTGTCCGGCTCCACGCAGTACCCGGTAGCATCTGGCCGGCCTGCGCGCACCACCCTCACACCGCAGTCGCCGACAGCCTGGACGCTTCTCCCGGAGTCCTTGAGCTGTTTGACCACCCACGATCGGATGCTCATGTATCACCCTTCATAATCGAGTCTATCCCCTCCGGGAATCGCGTGGACCCTGGAGTCCAGTTCCCCTCCAGGTGACGCTCCTCAAGCTGCTGCGCATGTATGGCAAAAATATCGAGAGTTGCCTTCTCTGCGACTGTCAGCAAGTCACGATTCGATTGCAGGAGGTCCAGCAAGGCTCTGTTATTTGGGATGACCGTATCCACCACATGTCGACTCCATTGATCGGCGCGGGTGTCATCGAATACGTCATCGAGTGGGCCATATAGCTGAAAGACTGCCCGGTTGGCGCCCAGGAGGGGTTCTATGGCGGCTCGCGCTTCATCCCTCGACGTGAACTGCGGCGTCCCGAAGGCGATGGCACGCGCTCGCTGACTCCGCTCTTTCCAGCGGCGCAATATTCCCGCAGGGTACTGACTAGGGCCCTTGTCAATCATGGTGTGGCATGTAGGGCACAGTACGAGAATGTTCGTCGGGTCAGCACGCTCTGACTCGGTGAGGTCCGGACCCTCTGTTGCGCGAGGCCCCTTGGTACTTGCTGGAATGATGTGTGCAAGCTCCGCCACGTGCACCTGGTCTACAAAGGCATGTAGATCAACTCGACATCCCGGATTTTGACAGTGGCCGCCAGATTCCGACCAGAGTATGTCTTTTGCGGACTGTGAGAGCTTTACCCGATTTGTCGATCTTGCTGCCACCCTTGCAACCTCCAGGAACCGCCGTACGAACCCAGACCGTTGAAAGGCCCTGGATGCCATTGTCCCACTGGCCAAGACCCCCGGCATGGGATTTGAGCACATAGCGATGTTGGAGGCCCAGCTCAGCGAAGCCGCGGTCCGACCGTAGCGCGTGCCCACCTAGACGACTGGAACAGAAGACCCGCTTAGCGGCGCACCGAGAGCAGGGCTGTCTAACTGCGTGACAACGCCGACGGACTGCGGCGGACACCCTCGCACACCTACGGACCATCACAGCAGGTGAGGGGTACACCGGCCCAAGGTCGAGCCACCGCCCAAGTTGCTTCGGGACGAAGAGGTCGTGCAAGCTGAGCCCTTCGTCACCTGCGTCGCGGGGCGGCCAGCATGGGTTGCTCTGGTCGACGGCGCCGGCAGCATGGCAGGGTTCGCCTAAGCCGGGTACTTCATCAGGAAGGCTTGCACCCCGTCGATGAACAGCCGCACCTGGTGCTCGTCGTAGTCACCGTAGTTCCCGTGCGCAGCCTTGTTCCGGAGGTCCATCCAGGCGGTGACCTGCTTTTGCTGCAACCCGTCGTACACGCCGGCCTTCTTGAGGTCGGCGTTCATCGTATCTGCCTTCTTCGGCTTGCCTGCCACTGCGGTGGCCACTCCGCTCTTCACGCAGAGTGCGCGAACGTGGACTTCGAGGGACGTCCCCGTGATGACCGCTGCCGCGTCCTTGTACCCCTTGGCGAGAAGACCGTCCGCCATCTCCAGGTAGTCGCTGTAGGTGTCGGCGTGTACCAACTCGACGACCGACTCAACCCATCCGGCAACCAAGTCATCGCGTAGCCCCAAAGCAACGTGGCGCACTTCGATGAGCCGATTTGGTTGCGCCCTGCGACGAGCGATGTCGAGCTGCTTCATGTAAGACGAACCTGGCCATGTGGCTCTCTCAATAGCTGATTCAAGCCTGTTAGACAGCACAGTTGGGTCACTCGTACCTGTATCAACGAGAGACCAAAGTTGATCGCCTGCATAGTTCTCGGATGCCTTGATCAGAAAATTGAGCTGGTCCACCATCTTCTGAATTTCAACCATCATTGGTCCTCTCGAACTATGCCGGGTATTTGAGCATGAAGTCGCGAACGCCGTTTGCCAGGGCCCGAACTTCTGTGATGTCGT
This sequence comes from Streptomyces sp. NBC_00670, assembly GCF_036226765.1. Classification (NCBI taxonomy): domain Bacteria; kingdom Bacillati; phylum Actinomycetota; class Actinomycetes; order Kitasatosporales; family Streptomycetaceae; genus Streptomyces; species Streptomyces sp. NBC_00670. The sequence goes on along the minus strand of NZ_CP109017.1, from coordinate 5,067,112 downwards.
ACTTTTCATAGTTTCCGTGTGCGGCCTGGTTCCGGAGGTCCATCCAAGCTGTAACTTGCTTCTCCTGCAACGTAGCGTAGACGTCTGCTTTTTTTAGGTCAGCGTTCATTGTGTTTGCCTTCTTCGGCGCTCCGTCAGCTAGCTCAATGTCAACACCATGCTTCACACACAGTGCCCGGATGTGAACTTCAAGAGCTGTCCCTACGATTACTGCGGCTGCATCCTTATATCCTGAGCCGAGCAAGGTGTCCGACATTTCAAGGTAATCGCTATGAGTATCGGCATGCACCAACTCAATAACCGACTCAGTCCACCCTGCCTTGAGGTCATCACGGAGACCAAGAGCAATGCTGTATACATCGTGAATCTTGTATCTAGTACGCTTCTCGCTCCGGTGAAGATCGAGCTGCTTCACATAGCTACTGCCAGGTAGCGCGAGCCGATCGATCGCAGATTCAAGCCTGCTCACCAACAGCCTTGCCTGATTCGAGCTGTCGGCGCCCTCAGCACGCGGCGGACGGATAAATTCTTCGTACTGTCCAATCAGCTCATCGAGCTGAGCCACCATCTTCTCGATGTCCGCCATAACCGCTTCTCCGCTCACTCGCTGCCAGGAGGTGAACCGGCGAGCATACAACCAACTCAGCTTCGCGCTCTAGTGAGTTGCCAAGATCTACCGGGCCGTGGCCTTCTCGTAGAAGGCCTCGGGTCGGCTGCAGTCCACGCCGCTGCCTGAGCTCCCATGCCACAAAGCGCTGACGGTGCGCCTGTTGGCCTCTGTGCTCTGCTCGTACGTTAACCGAGTGGAATGGTTAACCTTGATCAGCACGTTGAGCGGCGCCGTGCTCGGTGTGGGCTCGACACTCGTCGTTGAAGCTGTTCGTGCCAGGCGCGAGCGAGGAAGCCACCACGTAGAACTACAACGCACGGCTTACGTCCGCTACCTCACTGCGCTCACCGAGACCGAGGCCGCGCTACAGGCGCTCGCGCTGAGCCGTTCGACACCCATCGCGAACGCCGAAGTAGTCGCAGCCTTCCGCTCACGCCATGTGATGGCAGCGCGATACGAGTTATACCTGGTGGCGCCATCAAGCGTGTACAGCGCTGCCCACGAGGCCTACGACCGGTTGAGAGCAATGCGAGTAGCCATCGCCACGACCAACGTCGTCGTGAGTGATGACTCCGCAGACTGGCAGGCCATCCACGTCCCTTACGACGATGCGTTCCGCCAACTTCGCGTCGCCATGCGCGAATCGCTGAGTCCTGGTCTCAGCCTCTGAGGCGAGACGTCCGGGGAGCCAGTGAGACGTCTTTCTCGCACCCACAGTCGAATGTGTGTCGAAGTTCGGTGCCCGCACACGTTGACTCGGTCAAAGCTGCAGGTCAGGACATCATGGTGTCGCAGGCACCGGGCGCCTTCTAAGCGCTACGCCGACGCCGTGGCCGTGCGGCGGGCAGCCAACGCCGATCAGGTCGCCTTGGACGCGTGCTCACCTGGGCACGATGAACGCATGGCATCGGAGTGGATAGCCCCAGTGGTCACCGGAGTCTCGGGAGCCATAGGAGTCGTGTTCACGTGGCTCGCGGGAGCCCAGGGTAGAGCACACGCAGAGCGCCTGGTTGCCCAGTCGCAACAAGCCGAGCAACGCGCTTATCTGCGCAAGGAGCGGCGTGACGCGTACTTTGCGGCACTGCGCGTAGCCATCCTGGATGTGCGCCGCCTTAGGTACGGGCAGGCGCGCAAGGTCAGAAAGCTCCGTGAGGTAGAGCGGTACTGGACGAAGACCAAACGCATCGAAATGAGCATGGAGGCCCTCATCGCTCTCCATGCGTTCGGCAGCGACGACGCCCGCCGGTTCGCCACGGAATGGCGGGTGGCCACAGAAGCCGACGACCTGGACACGATGCAACGGCTCGTCGGCCAGTTTCGCGAACTCATGCGGCTTGAGCTCCGAGAGTAACCACGGCCTCACCACGTCAGGTCGGTCGGAAGCACCTCAAGGAGAGAGCCTCCAGTCCACGTCACCTAGCGCACCTTGTCCGTGCCTGCGGATCTGTGGGCACGGCATCCTGCCGTGGCGAGCTGGCTTTAGCGACGATGGGCCCCGTAGGACTGCTGTACTTGGGCTCAGACAAGGCCTGAGATTGGGGGGCGCATGGGCATCGAGGAACGGTGGCAGCGCAGGCAGAAGCAGATCGTGTCGGAAGCTGACGCCCGGGAAGCTGAGAGCGTCCGTCGGCACAACGATCGACTCGACGATGTGCACCAAATGTTGGTGGAAGCGGCGCGGCAGGCCTTTGAGCGGGGCGATGGGTGGTTCGAGGCTGAGATACCGAAGCGTACGGCAGGCAGATTGATCGACTTCCCTCTCTCCGAGGTCAGGCGCGAACACCCGGCCGTGTCACCCTCTCCACGCAGTGACCTGCTCTCGAAGATCGAGGACGAGGGTTGGGAGCTACACACTGCTCAGTACCTGTACGTCCAGCTCGCCGAGGAGTCGCGAGACAAGGTGTTCTCGTCGGGGCAGCACGTGAAGATCCAGGGCGAGATCATCGGGGTGTATCTGTTTCGGAGAGTGTGAGCGCAGCGAGCCCGGGGCCGTCTGCGGGCCGTCCGAGGCCCCCCGAGGCCACTCGACGACAACCGACAGTGACAGGCAAGTCTCACCAGCCAAACATGAAGCCGCAGGTCAGGGGGCTCCCGTCATACGGGTTACCACCCGAGGCTGGACCTCAGGCAAGATGGGGTGTTTCTTGTCGTGTTGCGGCAAGGCGTACGCCAACTAAGCGCCGCACCTGAGCACTTGTCCTGATCACATCGGCACCCGGGAGGCCTGCAATCCCGCATAATGCCCCTCTCAGATGTGAGGGGGCGTTATGACATCGCGGGGTCAGCGAGCAGGGACATCCGGGGCTCGCGCACGGCTCCGGCGCGCCCGGACACGGACAGCCATTCAGCAACGTGTGCAACCCAGCGTCACCAGGCCGGCCCGCACACCGCGTTGGAGGACGTCGATCGTTCGGAGCGTGGCGCTTCGCTCGGCGACTCGGACGGTTCCAACGCCTCCCCCCGACCCAGCAGAACGGCGGGCTGCTTGGCTCTCATCGTGGGGCACCTTTGCCTCAGCCATCGCAGCTGTGGTTGGGCTGGTCGTTTCGGCGCTTGCCACCTACTACACAGGGCTTGCGCTGCGCGACCAACAGGCAATCAATAAGGATCAAAACGAACGGGAGCATCGGTCACAGGCACTGCAGGTGGGCTTCTGGTACACCAACAGTCAACCCGCCAAGGGGGAAGTTGCCGTCGTCAGCAATCGATCACCCGATGCAATCTATCAGCTGACGGTGAGGTTCACGTTTCCCGAGTGGCCATCAGGCCCAATTTCCGCCAAAAAGTCCGGTCTGAAATTGCACGAGGTGAATGCGGAGTACACCTCAGCGAGCTTGCCCCCTTGTACGCAAATGGTGTTCACCAAGAAGACCCTGCGTGCGGCTTTTGACCTTCTGGCAAAGCACGCTGGTGCCGACGTTGAACAACCGATATCGACAGCTCTAGTATTCGAAGACACCCAGGGAGCCAAGTGGGCACGAGGAACCACGCTTCGCGAACTGAATTCCCTCGAAGGATTTGGGATGGCGGCCAAAAATCTCGGTCAGCGTATAAGCTCAGGCAAACTCGTCGCGGAAGTCCCCAATGGAGACGTAGCCACAACACGCCCTGAGCCCAATTGTGGGAATTCTTAGTTAAGCTCACTCCGTCGCAATCTGGCGCGACGGAGCACTTTATTGTGGCCTAGGTACCTGAGATCAACAACCTGAACATCTGAAAACCCTAGCAGCCGGTTTCATAAGGTCCGCCGATCGGCGCGACCGTGCGCCACAGCGTGTCAGGTATTGATCTAACTCCTAGCACGCTGGTCAGGGCGCGGTAGGTTATCCGTGGACTGACCTTGCTCGGCGAGGCGCAAACGCAGTCCTGAAACAGCGACGTTACCTGGAACCCGAGAAGCCTCCGGAGTCGTTGTGGTAGCTTGAGTGGACTCGCCGCTCATTCGCTCACGTAAGGCTGGTCCGGCAACAAAGGCTGACGGCCTTCGGGTGGCAGGTAGCCAGGCCACGGCCAGCAAGCTTCACCGTATCGCACGAGAGTGGTATCAGAAATAAGCGCTGTCATCGTGATTTTCATGTATAGCGCAGTCTCAAATTCCCAGCGAGTCCACTCGGTATTCAGGTAATTGCTCGACGCGACAGCGACAAATACGTTTGCCTCTGTTAGTGCATCGATTACAGCCTTACTTCGGTCGGTATCCGGTACGTGAGGTTCCAGGTCGTCTATGTAAACGTAATCAGCGTCGCTCAGGAGGGCGCGGATTTGGTGTAGCCGCGCAATGCTATTATCACGCCTCGCATAACTAACGAAGTAGCGCACCAGGTCACACCCTATCCATCAAGCCAGCCAACCGCGTAGGCCCACGCAGCCAGGGCGAACAGCAGGCCTAGGACTAGATAGTATGCCATAGAAGCGTTGAAGGCCGCGCGAAGGCGACCGACAGCTTCTGTTTCTGGAATCTTGACATTCTCTTCGGGACAGCGTTCCGCCCTGCGTGCCCAAATGGGAACCATGAGCGCTCTCAGCTTCCTTTGGTAGAAATAGCTAAAACTGTCGGCTATCCAGAAAGCCGCAATTACCAAGAACCCTGCCGTGAATAGAGAGGCGCCAGGTTTCTTGTCCCCGAAGGAAGTGATGATGGTTCCGACGGGGACCAGAATCAATGCACACAGTTTCTTAAGCTCAAGACATGCTTCGGAAGCTTTCAAGGTTGCTGCGTGAAGCTGATCAAGTTGATCCTTGTCGAGGTCATCTGCTGTAGGCCCAGTCACTTCTACGCCATTCATGCCGGTGTCTCACTCATGCCATTACGCCGATGGACATCCCATCACGAACCATCTGCGGCGCGCAGGATTTTGGTGATCCAGTGGTGCTCTGGTAAGGACGAGGGATCTCTCATCGATCCCCGCAGCGCTGTACCGCAGACGAGTTGGCTGAGCGTACGAAGCTGAACGGGCCGCCGACTGGGGAGGAGCGCTGCAGGTTGGTCGTCCTGGGCCGTCCGCGGCTCCCCGGGGAGCTGGAGTACAGTCCCGCCGCAGGTCATCGCAGCAACTGCCGCTAGAAGACTCGAGCTTCCCAACCTGATGTCACATGTCGGTCTGCCGCTTCGTCCGGGCTGCGGCGCTGGGGCGCCGGTCCCGGCCGAGCGGCAGACCGACATATATACCGAGGGCATCAGGGGGCTCATGACGCTTACGTAACCAGCGTCCACAGAACTCAGGCAGCAGACGCTTCGCGCCGAGTGGTCGTAGGCAGCTCTGCCGTTGTGCCGCGTAGCTCCGCTTCCAGTCCTGCCGTGATCAGTTGCGCCAGCAGTTCGGCCGCTTCAGGGCGCACGGTGCCGAGGTGCACCAGCCCCTCGCCGAAGACGTTCACGTCGGCCACTAGGCCGGGAAAGTCGGACTCCAGCCCAAGCAGCACGAGCTGATCCGCCAGCGTGCCGGCGCTTCGCCGGGCGCGGTTCCAGCCGCGGACGTAGGGCACGCCGGGCGACAAGTCTTCCGCACGCTTGGCCACCACTCCTCGCCGGTCGGTCATGGCGTCAGGTCCTTCCCTTGTGCTCGTTGGCGTTGGCCAGCGCCTGCTCAACGCCGCCGCGTTCCCCACCGAAGCCGCTTGCCAGCGCCAGGCGGAGCAGCTCCGCGAGGCGTTCGGCCGTGTCCGGGGACACCCGGCCCAGCTCGACGAGGCCGTGCCCGAAGGCGTTCAAGTCCGCACGCAGGTACGGGAAGTCCTTTTCCAGGCCCGCGCGTACGAGGGCATCCCGTAGTGCGGTGGTCGCGTTTCGGGCCGCGTACCATCCGTCGCTGTCGAGGGGCGACCACGTGGCAGAGTCGTGCCCAGTCTCCGGATCACCCTGCATCGGTGGTCGTCTCCTCAGGGAGCGCAGCGACCGCCACGTAAGGCGTCGGGTACTGCTCGTCGAAGCGGTCGATCCTCGCCAGAAGTTCAGCGGAGGCCACCAGCGCGGTAGCGAGGGCAACCGGCCGCAGCGGGTTTGCCTCTGGCCGACGCATCGGCGCGCGGAGCCACTGGTAGCGGTCGCCGGAAAGCGGGATGGGGCCGGGCACCACGACCGCGGAGCCATGGCTCAGGTACCGATATGACGGCGGGGAGGGGGTTTCGCGTGCGAGGTAGTGCGCGAAGGCGTCGCGGCTCTGCGAGCCGAGGAAGAACCCGACGCGCTGCGCCTTGCGGTCGACGACCGACGGACCGAACGGAAGGCCACTGCGCATGAGCCGATCGAACATCTCCAAGCCGAGCCGCTGTTCAACGCTCACCACGTCGAAGAAGCGGCCCGTCGCGAGCAGGCACGGCATCCGCGGGTCATCCGTCCACACCTGTCGGCACTGAACCGGGTCGTCCGCCGCGGCAGACAGCCATTCCATGCCGCGCCTGGTCATCCTTTGCACGTCGTCTCACCTTCAGTCGGACTACGGTGCGGCCCCGATGCCGCCGTACGTCCAGACTCCCGATGGAGCACTGACCAGGGCAGATGACGAGAGGTGACGGGGGATGACGCGTCCACGCACGACGCGTCATCCCCCGTCCTCCCCCCTTCCTGACAGACAAGCTCCGTTTACCGCCTGCACAAGGCGATCACCAGTACGTACATTCAGTAACGGAACCCCGAGAGTTGTCGCACCGGCATCACGCAGGGAGTGAAAGGCGCCTTGAAGCCGACCAATGTCCGCTTACGTGAGGCTCGCACGGGACGGGGCTGGAGCCAGCCACGACTAGTAAGGGAACTGCGGCAGGCCGCCGCCCAGCGCGGCCACCAACTCCCGTCGGACGCCAGCGTGAAGCGGCGTATCGCCAGTTGGGAGAATGGGCACAGCACCCCGGACGACTTCTACGGCCCGCTTCTGTGTGACGCGTTCGCCACCAGCGCGGCCGAACTCGGACTGACCCACGGGGAACTCAGAGGCAGCGCAGTGCTCGATGCCGCCTATCCCGCGAGCCCGGATGACGCCATTCGGACGGTCGGCGAACTGTGGCGTGCCGATCTGAACCGATTCGACCCGTTGCTCACCGCGGAGCCGTCCGAGCCCGCATGGAACGAGGCGTCCCTCCGGTGGCTGGTGGCACCCGAGCCGGGCATCCCCCGGCCACCTACCGAAGGCCCCCAAGTCGGTCTCGGTGACGTGGCAGCCATTAAGACCACGGCAGACATGTTCGCCCAGCTCGACGACCAGTTCGGCGGAGATCACGCGCGTCACTCGGTCATCCAGTACCTCACCAACGATGTGACCCCGCTCCTGCGAGGCCGGTACACGGAACAGGTGGGCCGGGTTCTCTTCTCCACGGTGGCGGAAGCGACCCTCCTGGCTGGCTGGATGTCCTACGACGCCTGTCACCACGGACTCGCGCAGCGGTACTTCCTCCAGGCCCTTCGGTTCGCCCAGGACGCCAACGACCGCCGCCTCGCGGGCAGCATCCTTTCAGCGATGAGCCATCAGGCGACGTTCCTGGGGCGGTACACCGAGGCGGCCACTCTCGCCCGGGCCGCGCTCATGGGCATCTCTCCGGTGGCTACACCGACGTTGCGCGCACAGTTCCATGCGATGGAGGCCCGAGCCCTGGCGCGAACAGGCGATGTCGCTGCCTGCGAAGCCGCCCTGAGTGCGGCGACCAAGGCGCTTGAGAGCCGGAACAACGAGGACGAGCCTGAGTGGATCAGCTACTTCGACGAAGCCGAGCTTGCCGCCGAAGCCGCCCACTGCTTCCGTGACGTGAACAGCGCCCGTCGAGCCGTCGCCCACGCCGAGAACGCCATGAGCGGCAGTCACGTACGGAGCGACTTCTTCGCGACCATGGTTCTGGCCGACGCCCATCTACGGGCCGGGGACGTCGAGGAGGCATGTCGCGTAGCACTCGACGCCCTGGATCTCGGAGAACAGCTCAAGTCGGCGCGGTGCATCAGCTACCTGGCCGAGTTCCGCCGAAACCTCAGCGCGGCCGGCCGAAGCAGCGCGGCGCGTGAACTTGGAGAGCAGGCCCGCGACCACAGATTGTGGGTCGCTTCGGAGCAGTACGCCGAACCATGAGTACCAGCCTCAGCGGGAGCGCGCCCTCAGAACGGTTTCCACTCCTCGCGCCCCTCGCCTGTCCTCAGGGAGCGCACCCGACGGGCGAACTCAGCGGCAGAATGCTTGCTCGTTCCGACCTGGTGACCGACCCATGCCACCATCATCAGCTCCCGAAGGTCGGCCAAGGTCTCATAGCCAGGCCAGTTCAGAATGTCGAAGCCGTACCGGTGGACGAACTCCGCGTATTCCGTCTTTGAGTGCCACCCGTAACGGTCGTGATAGATCGCTGTCAGGATGAGGTCCCATTCACGTGGAGCGAGCGCGAAGCCGTCCAGGTCGATGAGTACCGCTTGCCCTTCCCGGTGCCGAAGGACGTTCCCGATGTTGGCATCTCCGTGGATCATGCCGAGGGGAAGGACGAAATCCAGCCGGTCGTAATCCTTGGAGAGCTTGGCCGCTCGCTCCTCCAGGAAGGCCCGGTCCTCCTCGGCCACGGAGTCCAGTCCGTCGAGGGACGCCGTCAGCTTGGCCATCGGATCGAAGTACGGCAGGCGCAGGGATTCCGGCTCTTCGAGCCAGTGCAGACGGCGCAGCAGGTCGGCCAGCTCGCCGAGCGTCGCGTACTCCTCGTTCTCCTGGACGCTCTCCCAGAAGGTGACCACCAGGCCGCCGACGACCAGCGGTTGCCTCACCGAAGCCGGCACCCGGGCGGCGGGGAAGCCCTGCACCTCCAGCCACCGGGCCACATTTACAGCCCGTTCCATCTCCGCCAGAACCGCCGGGTCACGGGCGATGCGGACGATGACCGGTAACGACGACAGGCGGTAGACCGCGTTCGACCCGAGCCGCAGCAACTCGGCGCCGCGGGAGTCGAGTCCAGTCGTCGCGCATGCTTCGTGGAGTACGGTCGCCAGACCCTCCGCCGTGAACTCCGTGCCGCCGTCGACCGGTCCCCCGCCGCTGCCCGAGATCATGCTTCGACCATACGGCGCGGACGCACCGGCCGACAGGTGGCCCGCGTAATAGGGACGTAATGATCTTGCTCGACGCCCGCTTCGCCGGAGTCTGCGCCGCAGGTCAGAGCCCTGATGGCGCGTATCTCTCACCTGGGCTCCGGAGCCGTGTGCGCAGGTTCGAATCCTGCCGGGGGCACTCGCCTAGGAACAGCAGAAATCAAGCGCTGACCAGGGCGGATGGCTACAGAAGAGGGCGGGAGTCAGTCTCACTGACTCCCGCCCTCTCTCGTTGTCTCTCAGCGTTCGCGACACACCTCCGACACACTCACGGCCCAGGGTCCAGCCAGGCTCTACTCGCCCTTGCCGGCGATCGGGTGGGCAGCCAGCCGAGGCGGAGTCGCTACCGCGACGGCAGCGACGCCCGCCCGGGCTAGCTACGCGCCACCTCCCTTTGACGGGTCTCCCTCAGCGGTCAACCGTGCAGTCTGGAGGCACCCGCTATCAGGCACTTTTGCGCAAGGAATTTCACCAACTCGATATCCGGACCTAGAGACTCGGCCTCCCTAGAGAACGGGAGCAGGATCTCTGCGGCCGACTCTCCACCGTCCTCTTTAGTGTGAACGATTCGGCACCGAATGTCATAGACGCGGTTAGCTACTTGACCCAGTAGATCGTTGCGACGATCTTTAAGGTCGATTCGCGCAACCCCTTTCAGCGCTTTACCGTCGAAATGGTCACCGAAGTCTGCATCAGATCCCAGGAACTCCTTCAGATGCTCCTCCGTCACGCAACCTTTAACTGTCGCCTTAAGCTGATCCCGCTCACTTCCAAAACCCTTACCCGCTTGTGACGCAAGCATCAATACACGAGAAAGATGCGCATCATCCTCTATCTCAAAACGAGGGTCGCGCAGTTCATGACGCAATTTATCAAGAATGTCTCGACGCCCGTAGCTAGGGAAGTAGTACTCAAGAACCTGATAGTAGGCAAGAAATTCGAGCAGGGGTACGCCAGTCGAGGCCCTTCCATACCAGTAAAGACTCAGCGGCTTCTCCGAGTACGCGGTTCGGGGAGCCCTTACACCGACACCTGCGACATCACCGCGGTTCACGAACCGGCGACGCTGCCGTCGCACCCTGTCACGCGCCGCCGCCAACTTGAGAGGCACGTCGAAGCGCAGGTCAATCTCAAAGAACAGAGCATCGGACACCCTGGTCAGAAGTTGAAGAGCTTCGTCATGACGCGTTACATCCACATCCACCAGTCGCAGGGTAGGAAACTTGTCGCGGATTTGCGGCCTCCCGAAGTAGACGACACCCCGCATACCAGGACGATGGAATCGTGTGGTGAAATCTATGAAGCGCTCCCTGGCAGTCCCCAACTCAACTTTGTAAGAGGACCCTGGAGGCTGCTCGATATCGAGCACCCAATCATCACCCGGCCGTACCCGATCGCCGGAATCGTTGTCGGACGACTTCAACTCCTCCAATTCTTCATCCAGAGGAAGTTGACCGTCATCCAGCTTTCGAATGCCAGGAATGTCAAACACGCCGCGCTCAAGTCGAGGACCCGTCCCGTGTATCTGAATCGATGCCTCGATCGTTCGCGTATCCTTAAAGAGACATGCATCAAGGTCGCCGAGATACGTGACCTCGGTAATCGGGTTCACCAAGAACGACCGCGCCTGATCGCGAGACAAGCGACGCCACCGCTTCTGTCGACCATTGGGAATCGCAACCCTCAGGTCAACCTGCGACCCCCCGCCTGCTATTGTGAATTCGGCACCCGTTTCTTTGCATTTTTCAGCTACAAGACGGAAGGGATCCGACGGCTCCAGACCTTCCAATAGAGCGTCAGAGCCGTTGCCATTACCCATGGTCAATATTCCCCCTTGTAGTCAGTAGTAGGAGCGGCAGCCTATCGTCCCGAGCCGGGGTAGATCGGCAAATCACACAGGCTGGTACCGGCTCTGGTAGGGCTTGAGCGACTCTGTCGGGGATCTTGAGGTTCCCCGGACAAGGGCGTGGATGGTTCGGGATGCTTCGGCTGGTTCGATGCAGGCGTGTGTCCTCATGGGGTGATCAGTGTCCATTCGTCCTCGGTCCGGTGCGGTAGTGCCAGAGCTCACCGCTCGGACGGCTCGCGCGAGTAATCCTCGTGGGACCACCGCGATGTGGGTACGTGATCATCTCGACGGGCTGTGGAGCGACGAGGACTTCCTGTCCTGGTATCCCCGTGACGGGCGCCCCGGGCTGTCGCCGGCCCAACTGGCCATGGTCTGCGTGCTGCAGTTCCTGCTCAATCTCTCCGACCGGCAGGTGGCCGAGGCGGTACGGTGCCGGATCGACTTCAAGTACGCCCTCGCGATGAGCCTGGACGACCCCGGCTTCCACCACAGCGTGCTCACGGACTTCCGTGACCGCCTCGGCCAGGACGGCCGTGCCGACCAGCTCCTGTCCCTGGCCCTGGACCGGTTACGTGAAGCAGGAATGATCAAGGAACGCGGAAGGCAGCGGACCGAATCCACCCAGATCCTGTCCGCCGCCAGGGAACTCACCCGCCTGGAACTGGTCCTCGAAGCGGTCCGCGCCGCGCTGGAAGAAGCCTCCCGCGAATCACCCCAGGTCCTGGACGACCTGGTGGACGCCGAATGGACCACCCGTTACGGCCGACCGGTCCGCCTGCCCGCCCAGCCCAGCCACCCCGCCACCCGTCTCAAGCAGGCCGGAGCGGATGCCTGCCGGCTCCTGCAGATCCTGCCGCCCCACCGTCGCGGCCCCCAGACCGAGGCTCTGCGACAGATCATGGTGCAGAACTTCCTCGTCGATACTCGCGGCGTCCTGCGTCCCCGCACCGAGAAGGACGGCCGGCCCAAAGGAGCCGTCCGGATCATCTCGCCCTACGACCTGGACGCACGCCGGGCCATCCGCGGCAACACCCGCTGGAGCGGCTATCTGGTCCACGTCACCGAGACCTGCGACGCGGCCGCCCGCGTCAACCTGATCACGGACATCGCCACCACCAGCCCCACCCGGGACACCCAGGCCCTGCGCGCCACACCCGACTCCGCGACCGCCGACTGCTGCCCGCACAGCACCTGGTCGACGGCGGCTACATCTCCACCGCCCTGCTGAACAACTCCGCACGCGACCACAGCGTCCAGCTCGTCGGACCGGTCAAGGCGAGCGGAGCATGGCAGAAGAAGGAGCAGACCGGCTTCACCCGCGACGACTTCACCATCGACTTCGGTCGGCGCCAGGTCACCTGCCCCAACGGCCGGACCAGCACCACCTGGATCGAGGCCCCGGCCATGGCGCCCTACACCGTCGTCCGGTTCGCCTCACGGCAGTGCGACCCCTGTCCGGACCGCCCTGCCTGCACCCGGGGAAAGTCCGCCCGCACCGTGAACTTCCTCCCCCGCCACCTGCACGAACTCCAGGCCGGAAACCGCACCGACCAGCAGGACCCCCGATGGAAACGGCTCTACGCCACCCGGTCCGGCATCGAAGGCACCATCTGCGAACTCGTCAACGCCCACCGAGCCCGCCGAAGCCGCTACCACGACCACCGAAAGACCCACGTCCAACACATCCTGACCGGCATCGCCATCAACATCGAACGCCTCGCCTCACGAGCGCATCCCCATAACCCCAGAGGTCTCACAGCGTTCCAGCTCTACCTCGACTCACGCGACCTGACCTGGGAATGCTGGTGGCGACAAGGCAAATGAGCTCGGTCCTCAAGATCCCCGACAGAGTCGCTCAATGTCGTCCCGTGAGATCGCTCCCTTGTCCATGAGCGGAGTGTAGGTGTGAGGTGCGTCAGCGACTCACAGTGCCTTCCAGCGACAATCGTCACTGTTCGGTAGCAACATGGCCGTCTGCTCTGCGACCGTGTCTCGCCGGATGTGAGATGTCGGCCATGGTCGAACCGATGAGCGCGGCAGCGTCAGGTCTGGGACGCGCTGCGGGCACAGCGCTCGGGAAATCCTTCCAGGCGAACGGGCGGACGAGACTTGGTGGACGCGAAGAACGGCGAGCAGTGTATGCCCACTTCCAGAGCTGTGTGATCAACGCCTTCGTAGCGATGTACCGACAAAGCGAGTGGGCGTACTTGCGGTTCACGCCCTTCTTTTACGCGTCGCAACGTCAGTCAGCAGACCGCGTGCTTAACGCACATGCGGCCATGCAGGATGCACTAGCCGAGCTGATGTTGGTGGGCAACGACAAGCCCCGACAGGCTGGCTACGAAGCAGCTCTAGTGGTGGTTGCGTTGAACGTCAGGCGCGGACCGGGCTCTCGTGTGAACAAGGAGAGGGCCAACGAGTTTTGGGAACGCATGGAGGAGTACGTGGAGGCGTGTCAGGTGGACCTCTGGTACCTGCCGCGCTGGTGGCAGTTGTGGCGGCCTTCTTGGTGGTCGGCTCGCTGGCAGTCGATGAAGGTGCGGCGGGCCGCTCGCAAGGAAGGAAAGGTCTGAGCGCTCCCTGAGCGGGGCCAAGAGAAGCCTGTTGGTCGGCAGTGGAAGCGGTGCGGGCCCATGGCCTTACGGGTGTGCACTCGGCGCTGGAAAGCGAAGCCGCGCGACGAACCTCAGCACCGCTCAGCGGCGCACCTCTGGGAGCCGCGACACACCTCCGACACAGTCGGTGCTCCCGCAGTCGTCGCATCTGCTCCGCCGCAGGTCGGAGCAGATGCGACGCATGATCGGCACAATCACTCCGGAGCCGTGTGCGCAGGTTCGAATCCTGCCGGGGGCACCTTGGATCAGGTGCCCAAAGACCCCGTCACCAGCGGAAACGCTGAGGCCGGGGTCTTGGCGTATGTACAGACGTACTCGAAAGCATCTCAGGTGTCCTGACTGGAGAGCCTGCTGGGTTTTGTGTTAGAAATTGAAGGCCTCGCTAGTCAGGTGCTAGCGAATTGCAAGAGAGTATTCGCCGAGTCTCCCGACCTGCGCATTGCCCTAGTGTCCGCGCTGACCGACCGCGAAGTTTCGTTCGAGTAGAACCGTGATGTCTACAGCGCTGCGGGAGACAAAAACGGCCCATTGCTGAAGGCCCTGACTGCTATGGTCTACGAAACGATCAGCAGCCGATAGTCGATGATGGAGTGGAGCTGTTCCTTAGCCAAATGCGGGCCCCGACTGATCGTGGTCGGGGCCTTATGGTCGAGGCCCTTCGGCATCCGCGTCTTCCATTGGTCGGCACAGTTCGGGCCCAAGGCGGAGTGTCAACGCGCAGAATCTGCGCACTCTCGAACCAGATTGATTGCGTAGCGGATCTTCTGCACCGCGTCGTCGAGCAGCGGGTCCGGGTTGAAGTGCATAAGGTCGTTGCGTATCTCCCGGATCTCGTCTAGCCGATCGGTGAAGATCTTGCGGTCCAAAGGCCAGCCGAGTAGTTCCCACGCCTTAGGGTTTCTCAATACCCACAGGTAGTCACCGAAAGACAGATCGTCGAAGCAAGTGATACCGCGCGAATTATCGGCGTCGCACCACTCGATGACCTGTTTCACCTCAAAGCTATCCGCAATGACCTGGCGCAGACGTTGATCGAGTTCGCCTACGAGGAAGAATGGGGTGGCCATGCTGCCGTAGGCTCCCGCTACATCACTCGCCGTGACGATGCCCGCGATCTTGTTCGTCTCATCCTTGACGAGGACGAACTCGGATTCCTCCAGGAGGGGAAGAATGTCGATCAGGTCTAGGGAGTAGGAAACGACGGGCGCGTCGACGACCGCATCGGGAAGCTTCGCGTCGGGACTGACATGACGCGTCTTGGCGATCGACTTCCAAGTGACAGCGCCTCGGAGCTTGCGGGGACCTTCGAGTATCGGGATCTGCGAGTAGTCGTTGATGGCCATCAAGGTGATTGCCTGCTCGAAGGTGGCTGAAGGGGGCAACGAATCGACGCCTGCGAGGGCAGAGTGAAGGCTGCCGACAGGGAGTCCGACTTCGGGACGTTCATCCTCTGGCCCAGCGGTATCGACCACCGATGCGACGGCATCCGACTCGTCGATCGTGGGCACGTCGTCGCTCGGTGGGACGACGAGATGAACCGTGGCGTCGATGGGCACTTTGTCGAAGGCCGGCGAGGTAAGCAGGCTGTGGTTGTCCAGCTCGGCGCGGATCTGCTGAGTGATCGAGCTCCCACGCCTCTGCACGCCCCACCAGCCCAGCAAATCGCTCACAGTTAGGGATTCTGGATTGCCCGCCTCAGCCTGTTCCCTCGCGTTCTTGAGACGCTGGTGGCGGGTTCTCACGGTGGTTGTCACACCGTCGTCTTGCGGTTCCTGAGCGGAGCCTTCCGCGGCTGCGTCCAGGAAGCGCTGCCGCAGCTGATCCAGGGTTTGCCCATCAGAGAGTGCCCAGGCGTGCCATCCGTCGAAGGTGCCCGTGCTCACAGCAGCGGCTGCGGCACGTGAGGGCGAGCGGAACTCCCGGCCGTCCACGAGTTGGATCCAGCCACGATCGGTGACAAGCGCGCTATAGGTCTTGCCTACTCGCGGCCGCTCGAAGGTTAGCGGCTCTCCTTCCTGGAGCAGTCCTGCTTGCAGGAGGTCAGCGACAGTGACCCGACGGCCATCAAGCTGATAGGTGGTGCGAGTGGAAGCCGACCCGGTCACTTTGCCTCATCTCGTAGTAGCTGGCTGCGTGGGCAACGGTGGCCGCAGCGTCAAGCTGGGGACGACGTTCACCACACGTAGGAATTGTGAATACTTTGTAAATGAAAGTGTGTCAAGTCGCGGGCGGCTGCCTTAGTTCGCTCGTTACCGAGCCCCGGAGGACGAAAGCCGCGCGCCCACATCGGCATACGGTCCATGAGAACCGCATCTTCCAGGGTGCTGGTGCCAGCGGCATAGCAGTGGGGGTGCAGCAACGGCCAGCACTCGCAACGGTCCAAGCCATACATCCATGAGGGGAAGGCCGACGTAAAGCGTGCGCACGACGCCGACCGCAGTTGTGGACTATCCATGGACAAGCGAGCTGCTAGAGGCAGTTGAAGGACTGTGACCTGCGCACACGTCTGAGGTCGAAGAGCCCTCCGGAGCCGTGTACGCAAACAGGAACCTGGCGCGTCGCATGTGTGCGCTTGGATGAGCGGGTGACCGTTCATGACGTTGCTCGACGCCTTCCTGACATACGTGTCCTCCGTGAGCACTGTCGCTCCATGGCCGTCCTGGAGGCGATCCTGAGCCCCGAGTGGGAGAGTCGTCGTCACTCCTTCGACGACCGCTGGTCCGAGGCCGAGTCGATGGCTTCGATGCGGAGCGGGTCGGGCGACGAGTACGCGATCGTCTTTTCCGCCGCCGGGGCCTACGTGCGGGGATTCGATCACGAATCGCCCATGAGTCCCTATGCGACGGAGGACGGGCCTTGGCCCGGAGTGGTCGACGAGGTTCCGGAGGTCTTCCGTCCCTACGTCCTGGAACCGGCGTTCACCGATGAGGACGGGATGCCTGTCGTCACCGCCTGTATGTGGCGGGAGACGGTCGACGACCGCTGGAAGGCGGGAACGATCGATTTCCCCGAGGTGACGACGGAGGATCCGGATGGTGCCGGCTACCTCTTCCAGTTGTTGGTGGACCGCTCCCCCGAAGCGTTCCGGCGATGGGCCGAGGACTATCACGAGGTGCCGGTCGGCCTGGAGGCCGTTCGTCACGTCTTCGCCTCCCGTCCGCTGACCGAGGACGTGGTCCGCGCGTTGAACCCGGGGATCGCCGTGGCCGATCTCTCGCAGGACATCGCGGAGATCGGCTTTTCGACGAGCTGAGACGCCGGCGTCATCGGCGTCGGGTGCGTCCTTCGCAGGGCGCGGGGATCGGCCCCCGGTCGGCCTCCACGTCTGACGGGCAGTCCGCCTGGTCAGCCGCCTTCGGGCAGGCACAGGCCCGCGATCACCGACGTTCCTCGCGTCGGGCGGGGGCGGACCGTCCAGCTCGTGGCGAGGTGGTCGACGAGGAAGAGGCCTCGGCCGCCCTCGGAATCCGGGGTCGGGTGGCCCACCACGGGCTTGCCGGTGCCGGGGTCGGAGACGGCGAGCCAGTAGTGGCCGTCGGCCGGCCACAGGACGAGTTCGATCCGGTTCTCGTCCTCCGGGCAGGTGCCGTGGCGGATCGCGTTGGTGACCAACTCGGAGGTCAGCAGGCGAAGGTCGTCCCCGAGGTGGGGGCGGAGGGCGTGTGGCAGTGACTCAACCACTGCCTGGCGGGCGCGTTGTACGGAGGCGGGCCGGGCGGGGAAGCGCCAGTGGGCGGGGACGAGGGGGATCTCGGGCATGGCGAACTCCGTTGTTGACGTGCGGGATTCGAGGTCGCCGGTGGCCTGCCGCCCTGGTCGCGGGCGCACCCGTCCCAGGGCGGACGGGCATGCTCGCGCGGTGCGCTTCCGGCATTGCGGTGTGTAGCGTGCGCGATACTCACAGTAGAGCAGCGGGGGTACATGTGCTACCAAGTCCCGTAGGTCCGTTGGAACGGACCCTGTCTCGCGGCAGACTGAGCCGCACGCGACGAGAGGGAAGACATGCCGCCGAGGAGCCATCCGACCGCACGTCAGCAGCGTCTGGGAGCGGAGCTGCGCAAACTGCGGGAAGAGGCCGGACTGTCGACCGAGCAAGCCGCCGCGCTGCTGGAGACGAAGCGGACCGTCATCACCAGCACCGAGGCCGGACGCCACGGCGTCAGCCCGGAGCGTGTCCGGCGCATTGCCTTCCGGTACGAGTGCACGGACCAGAAGTTGGTGGATGCGCTGGTCTTCATGTGTGGCGACCGCACGGCCGGCTGGTGGGAGGAGTATCGCGATCTCCTGCCCTCCACCTTCCTGGACATCGCCGAGTTGGAGTGGCACGCCAAGGGGCTGCGCGTGAGCACGATGACGCACATGCCGGGGCAGTTCCAGACCGACGCCTACGCCCGCGCCCTTTTCCAGGCCGCCATCCCGCCGCTGCCGGCCGAGGAGTTCGAGGCCCGGGTGTCCCACCGTGTGCGGAGGCACCAGGTCATCGACCGGCCCGAAGCTCCGGACTACGCGCTCATCATCCACGAGGCTGCTTTGCGGATCGAGGTCGGTGGACGCTCCGTGCTGCGAGACCAGCTCAGTCATCTCATGGCGGCCGCGGAGCGCGACAACGTCACGATCCAGGCCATCCCCTTCTCCGCCGGGGCGTTCCCCGGATCCGGTCAGTCGATCCTTTACGCCCTCGGGCCGGTGCCCGCGCTCGACACCGTTCAGCTGGATCGCACCACGGCAGGAGAGTTCCTTTATTCAGGCGCCCACCTGTGCAAGTACCGTCTGCAACTCGACGAGATGCAGAGGATCGCGCTCACGCCTCAGGGGAGCCTCGATCTGATGCACTCTATTTCCCGCAGTCTTTAGGAGAGTTGACCCATGTCTGACATCACCTGGGAAGACCCCTTCTGCCAGGACGCGAGCAACTGCTTCCGCCTGGGCACCGACGCCGACGGCAACGGTTACATAGCCGTCGCCGGTCAGGAGGACCGTTACCTCACCGATTCCCTCGAAGCTCTGCGTACTCTCATTACCGAAATCAAGGCCGGTAAGGCCGACCACCTGCTGTAGGGCACGGTCGGGGTGCCGCAACCAGCCCAGCGACGAGAGACCCCAGGTCGACGCCCGCCGTCGAGGCGGGCGATGCCGCGACCGGGCTCTCGGGCGGCGCCCCTGATCGGCTCGGCTCAGACCGTGATGACCTGTTGGGCCAGCAGCAGCGCCAGTGGGCCTCCCTGGAGCAGGAAGCGTCCCTCGATGGCAGCCCGGACCGCGTCCGGCATGGGCCACCACATGAGCCTGAAGACCTCCTCGCCGGGCGTGAGCTGCTGCGGGCCGCGGGTGAGGCCCTCGGCCAGGAAGAGGTCGAGGCGAGCGGTGGAGTTCAGGGTGAGGGCGTACGAGCCGAGGGAGCGCAAGGTCTGTGCGGTGACGCCGGCTTCCTCGCGCAGCTCGCGCTGCGCGCACTGTTCCGGCGTCTCGCCGTCCTCCCGGCGTCCGCCGGGCAGGAACATGTACTCGCCGCCGTGCCGAGGGAAATCGGCGGTGAGGACGGCGACCGTGCCGTCCGCGTCTCGGGCCACGACGACGGAGGCGTCGCGTGCCGCCCCTGTTGGGGCTGTGTCGGTCATGTCCGGGGAGCGTAGCCGCTCACTCTGACAGCAATGCCGCAAACGGCACGTTCAGCATGGCCGGCGCACCGTAAGAGGGTCTGGAAGACCGTCGCCAGCCTCTTGGGCGCAGCAGGATCACCTCCGCTGGCAGCGTGGGCCGCGTTAGAGTGACTCTCGATTAGTTAAGGTCAGCCTGAACGGAAAGAGCACCCGCATGCCTGGACTATCTGCAAAGCCACCGCAGCTGCTGGACCGGGTTCACGAGTGGCGGCTCCTGGACGGCTTTCTCGCTGACCCGGCCTCCGAACTGCGGCTGGCCATCGTTTCGGGGCGTCGGCGGAACGGGAAGTCGTTCCTGCTGGAAGCCCTCACGGAGGCTGTGGGCGGGCTGTATCTGACCGCCGTACAGGAGGAGGGCCGAGTACCGGCGCTGCACCGGTTCACCGAGGCGATCGCCGCCCACGCGGGAGTGCCCTCCGGTTCGATGCGGCTGGACGACTGGCGGGAGGTGCTCACCGCCGCCCTAGAGGTGGTGAACCGGGCCTCGGGCGCGCCGCTGATCGTCATCGACGAGCTGCCCTACCTGATGCAGCACTCCCCGGAGATCCCAGGGTTTCTGCAGTTGCTGTACGACCGGTCGCAGTCCGGCAAGGCGCCCGGCGGCCGGATCGTGCTGTGCGGCTCCGCGATGAGTGTGATGTCCGAGCTGCTTTCCGGCACCAAGCCGCTGCGCGGCCGTGCGGTGCTCGATCTGCGGCTGCCCGCCTTCGACTACCGCACCGCACGGACCCACTGGGGGATCGAGGACCCGGCGGTCGCGCTGCAGGTGGACGCCGTCCTGGGCGGGGCGCCCGGCTACCGAGCCCTGGCCGCCGGTCCGGCGCCGCAGAGCGTGGCGGAGTTCGATGACTGGGTGCCGCGCACCCTGCTCGACCCTGGTCGCGCGCTCTATTCGCGGATGGAGGCGGAGTACCTGCTGCGCGAGGACCCGCGGATCACCCACCGCACGCTGTACTACGACGTACTGTCCGCGGTGGCGCGCGGGGCGTCGACCCCGGCCAAGGTCGGCTCAATGCTGGAACGGGCCCGCTCCGCCATGGTCGCGCCGCTGGAGGTACTGGAGTCCACCGGGTACCTCCGCAAGGAACAGGACCTGCTCAAGGCGCGTCATCCGGTCATCACCGTCGCGGACCCCGTGATCCGTTTCAACCAGCTGGTCACCCTCCCCATGGCCGACATGGTGGAGCGGCGGCGTGGTGACCAGGTGTGGCAGTCGTCCCGGCCGACGTACCACTCCAAGATCCTCGGCCCGCACTTCGAGGCGACCGCACGTGAATGGGCCCGTTCCTTCGCCTGCGACGAGGCCGGACTGGCGCTCGGTGCCGTGGGCTCGGCGGAAATCGCCGACCCGGCCGCCCGGACCAGGCACGAGGTCGACGTCCTGGCACTGGCGCCCGGCGAGCGCCCCCAGAGCCCGCGGGTGGGCATCACCCTGATCGGCGAGGCCAAGGCCACCGTCCAGCCGCGCGGACTCAAGGACATCGAGCGCCTCGAACACATCCGCAGCCTCCTCGCCGGCCAAGGACACCGGTCCGACGACGCGGTCCTCGCCCTCTTCTCCCTGCACGGCTTCCACTCCGACGCCCTCGAAGCGGCACGGCGCCGCCGCGACATCCTCCTGATCGACATCAGCGCCCTCTACGGAGACACTCCCGCCCGAGGCCGGGGATGAATGTGGGGTGTGTTCCGGGGCCGGTGGTCGGCAGGTTTGGCGAGCCTGTGCAGCTACGGCCCGCGCCTCGAAGCATGTCGGCATCCGGCACCTCGGTGCCGTTCGTTCCGCCAACCGGGTCGCCGCCGGGCTACTGCTCCGCGGGCTTCCAGGCGCCGTCGAAGAGCGCCAGTTCGAGGATGTCCGGGGACGCGGGCCAACCGTTCACCTCAGCGGTGAGCCGGTCGTTGACCGCGTACATCCACCGCAGATAGACGTCGTACCGGTGAGGGGTCCAGCCGCCGTCACGCCAGATCCGTCTGGCGATCGGACCGGCCCACTCGTAGCCCGCGGCATGCCCGACCCTCGTGGCGTGCCGCCGGAGAACTCGTGCCAGCTTCATGTCGAGGATCAGCGGGGACAGGCCCTTGGTGCCGGGCAGGACCAGGCCCGCGAAGTAGAGGAACTTGGTGAGGAAGGCCGGCCCGAGCCGGTGCACCCCGTTCAGCTTCTCGTACGCCGCGAGCCCGCCCTTGTCCTGTAGCAGGGACACCGCGTCCCTGAAGACTTCGCCGTGTTGCGAGTGCTTGAGCACTTTCCCGGTCCGGCCCGGGCCATAGCCCCTGCGTCCGTAGCCCCAGACCTGGCCGGCGATGAAGGCCTCGGCCCAGTTCCCCGACCGCGACGCGGCTTCCGCCACGGCCGCCACGTCATCCCGGCTCACCGCGCGCACCCCGGTCACCGACCGGTCGCCAAGGGATGCCGGCCAGGGCTCAATCGCCTTCCAGCTCGACGGGACGAAGGTGATGCTGTGTGCCCCGGTGCCCCGGGCGTACCGACCGCCCCGGTCCGGATCGGCCAGCCAGCGGGCCAGCGACTCCGCAGCGTCTGCCGGAAGCGACTGCGCGATCATCAACTCGTCCAGAGCATCTGCCAGTTGCTGGCGGAAGCTCACTCTTTTCCCCCTTCCGGCCACTCGCCCGCAGCCGAACCGTACTGGTACGTCATCGGGCGGCTCCCTGCCACCACCTCCGCACCCATCAGCTCTGTGATCAGCGGCCGGGTTCCGAGTGCATCGGTCACGGCGACCAGACGCCAGGCGGAGTCGGCAACAGCGCCGGTGCAGGCACACCGACACTACGCCTTGCGGCGACCGCGCACACACGAACTCGGGTCTGCGTCCCCGGACCGGACCCGGACAAGGCCGCGTGCCGACCTCGCTCAACGCGGCCGGGCGGGAGGATCTGGGTGCGGAGGCTGAAGTCCAGGTCAGCCGACGGCAGGCTTACCGACGTTGGCCTTGCACAGTTTGCGGTGGTAGGCGACGTGTGCCTCGTCCGTCGGGTGATGGGGGTTGCGGCGGAGGGGATGGGGGGTTCGTTCGGTTCTCGTTCCTCTGACCAGGCCGTCGGGGTCGATGTAGATCTCCAGGCCGTCGAAGAGGACGTGGCAGTTGGCGCAGAGGCATAGGAGGTTGTGCAGTTCGTCGGGGCCTCGGTGGGGTTCGCCCAGGCCTCTTATGTGCGCTGCTTCGCTGTACGGGCGGTTCAGGTAGCGGAGTGCCGTGCCGCAGATCTGGCAGCGGTCCTTTTCGAGTTCCTTGACTTTTCTGGCCAGGGCTTCGTCGCGGACGATCTCAAAGCGGGTGGTGTCGCGGCGGGGTGCGGGGCCGGTTCGTCGGTCGTGCTCGTCCAGGTCGGCCGCGGTGCTCTCGTCCTCCGGCGCCGCGCTCAGCAGACCGGTGGCCGTGGTGTATCCGTGCAGGCCGATGCGGCGGAAGAGGGTTGGGCGGTCGACGTCCTCGAGGTACGTGTCGCAGAGCGTGGCGATGACGTCGAGACGGGTCACCGGGTCTCGTAGGAGGTCTGCGACCTCGCGCTTGAAGCCAGCCTGCGGGTGGTGTGCGTCGAGGAGGCTCGCCTTCGGCATCTCGTCGGCCCGCTCGGTGGGTATTCTCTCGACTTCCCACAGTCCGCTGCCCCGTAGGTGCCAGAAGGGGTACTCCGGTGTCGCCTTCGCGTTGGGAAGGCCGAATTCGAGGAGCAGGGGGCCGACTTCGTCTCGGAAAGTCGGCCATGGGGTCATGCGGGGCTGTTCGTCGGCTGTGCGCGCCATCGCCCACAGGAGGCTCAATGGCTGGTGACGGCTGGGGGATGCGTTTCCGGGGCCGCGGGAGACCCTGAGTTTCCTGAGCCGCTCCAGGAGGGTGGCTCGGTTCCAGGACGGCTCCCCGGGTGCCACCACGAAGCCGAGTTCGTGCAGGCGGCGTGCCACCGTGGCCGCGCCGCCGCTGAAGTCCCGCGCGCGCAGGAAGTCGCCGGTGGCGTGCCCGTGGGCGACGCCGACGATGGCCTTCGAGTCGTAGCGGAGACCGTCCAGGACCAGCTCGTAGGACGTGGCCCGTCCGAATCCGTACGTCTGGAGGAAGTTGTCCCGGCCCAGCCGGCGGAACTCTTCGGTCGCCGCGAGGATGTCTTCGTGTCCGATGTCGCCAAGCCCCATACGACGCAGGTTAGTCGGACGGTATGACAATCCCGTCGCAGTCGGTGTTCCGACTCGGTTCCGACGTCAGCGCCACGAGAACTGGGAGGCGCCCAGTGGGCGCCTCCCAGTTGCAGTCGGCGGCGAGGAGAGCGAAAGAACTTGTTCATTCGAAGAGGTTGAGAAGGAAGCCCTTTCATGGCCTCGCCGTGGGTAACGCTAGCACTCAGGAGGGGATCAGGTCGCGCAGGTTTTCGAGGGTGATGATCTGCGAGTCCGGGTGCAGGCCCTCGGGGCGTTCGAGGCCGATGTAGGTCACGGGCTCGGCCGGGAGGGACGTGCCGTCCCACTCGTGCACGGTCGTCGTGTCGGCGGGCAGGAGGTCGATCAGGTAGCGCACCATGAGCTGTTCGCGTTCCACGATCGCGCGGACCGCCTTGGCCACGGAGAGCTGGTTCTCCTCGACGCGGTTGGCCGACGTGATGCCCTTCCGGTACATGTGCAGCCACTTCGCGCGCCAGCGGCCGTCGTCGCCGCGCTGGAACGCCAGCGGTAGTGCCACCCGGCCCGTTCCGCGCAGGTCCGACTTCATCCGTGCCGTGCGCGGTTCGAAGGGCCGGCCCTTCTGTTCGCCGTCGCGCAGCATGAAGCCGAAGAACGACTCCTCGACCTCCTCGAAGCCCTCGCCGGAGAAGATGTTCACCTGCGGGACGATGAAGGTGCTGCGCACTCGGCCGAGGGACAGGTTGATGAACTCCGAGGCCCCGTCGGGTGCTTCGGTGATGTCGCCCGAGTGCTCGCCGCCGACGGTCTTGAGGGAGGTGTAGGAGAGCCAGGAGTCGGTGCTGTAGTCGGCGTGGAGAAGCAGGGCCGAGAGGTCGTAGTCGGTCCGGGTCTCGGACTGTTTCCAGTACACGAAGAAGCGCAGCTGGTCGCCGTCGACCGGGGAGGTCGATCCGCGCGGCAGTACGCCGAGTCCGGCGGCGGTGGCGCGGCCGCTGAGGGGGAGGGCGACGTCGAGGACGTCCGGGTCGAGCAGCACGCGGTCCGGGGTCGGGAGCCGGCGGCGTATCTCGGCGTCCAGGGCGGTGATCAGGCGGTCGCGGTCGGCGTCCGGCAGGGGTGCCCGGAAGTCGGGGGTCACCCAGGCGCGGCCCCGGCGGTTGACGAAGATCCGGGGTTCGTCGGTCTCCCGTGCCCGGTTGTGGAGGTGCTCGCGCACCGACAGTACGACCCGGCCGGAGACCTGGGGGGCGGCCTCCACCGAAGCGGCCACCACCGCGTCCCGTTCCTTCTGGTCGGCGGCGATGCGCAGCAGGAGGTCCAGGGTGCGGAAGAGCTTGCCGGGGGCGGACTTCAGCAGCTTCACCGCGCCGAGGACGTCGAACTCGTCGAGGAGCTTCTCGAGCCGGCTGTCGAAGGACCGCGCCTGCTTCTCGCCGCGCGCGACCGCGAACACGTCGGCGGCGTGCGGCCAGCGCGGGTACTCGTGCGGGTGGAGGCGCTCGCCGAGCCGCTTGAACGGCTCCCGGTGCGCGTGTACGTCGGCGAGCTTCGCGGGGTTCGCGGCGACGACGGCGTCGAGGCCGGCGAGCAGTGCCCTGCGCAGCGGGCGGGGCAGGGTGCGGAACCGGGTCGGCTCCTGGAGCGTTACGTCGCCACCCGACAAAGCGCAGGCCAGGCGCAGTACGTCGGTGACGGTGTCGAGGAGGAGGTCCGCGCCGATGCCGAGCCGGGCCTCGTTGACGACCGCCCGGTTCTCCCGGACCGGTATCGCCTCCGGCTGAGGGCCGAGAGCGCACCGCACAGCGAGGGTCTTGAGGTCGGTCAGGTCGTCCTCGCCCAGCGGGGTCGTGCTGCCGGCCAGGGCCAGGTAGAGGTCGGTGAGTTCGTCGTCCAGGTCGCGGCCGAGGTGCAGGACGGTGATCCGGTCGCCCGCCGCGGCGATCAGCTCGTCCTGTGCGGCGAGCATCTCCTCGTAGGTGTGCTGGTAGCGGCCGTACGTGGGGAGGCCGAGCAGGTTCAGTGCGCCGCGCTTCAGCTGCTTCAGCGTGTTCTCGCGCGACGTCTCGTCGCCGAGGGCCTTCGCCACGCACTCCGCCCAGAACTCCTCGGTGTCCGGCACGTTGGCCGGGAAGTCGATGAAGTACGCGTTGTGCCGTACGTGGTCGCCCACCATCTCGCCCACGGTGCGCAGCGTCCGCCGGGCGGTGTGCACGACGGCGGCCTCGGACAGCCGCGACAGCCGGTCCAGCAGCTCCGCCGAGAGCTTGAAGCCCACGGAGGTCAGCGCCGCGTCGAGCTGCCGGGCGGCGGTGGTCCCTTCTCCGACGGCCCCTCCCTCAACGACTCCTTCTCCGGCGGAGCCGGTCGGAGTCACGAGGCGGTGGGTGTGCCGGAGGACCAGCGATTCGAGATGGTGTGCCATTCGGGGATGGTCGCAGAGGTGGGCGGGTCGGCGCACGGGTGTTTTCGTGCGCCAACCCGCTGTGATCACACGGTTCGAGGGGGGGATCACCGGGCCCGGTCCGGCGCCCCCTGGACGCCTGACTGAACGTCTGTTTAGGATGCTGTACATGCGTTCAGTTGTCGCCGCTGAGGATCGGACCGCTCGGGCTGTTATTCGGGATGAGGCCCTGCGGTTGTTCGGTGAGCGGGGGGCCGATGTGGTCACCGTGCGGCAGATTGCCGAGGCCGCGGGGGTGTCGCCGGGGCTCGTGCTGCATCACTTCGGGTCGAAGGACGGGTTGCGGCAGGAGGTCGACCGGTACGTTCTCGAGGTGTTCGAGGGGATGCTGGGGGAGCTGGCCGGGGAGGGCGGGGCCGAGCTGGTTGATCCCGGCGCCTCCTCGGGGCTTCTCAGCGAGGTGTTCGGGCGGTATCTGCCCGATGGGTCGCCGCTGCCCGGTTACCTGCGCCGGTTGCTGCTCGGTGATTCCGAGGCCGGGCGCAAGCTCTTTCAGCGGTTGTTCCAGCTCAGCCGGGAGGCGCTGGACGGGCTCGTGGCCGCCGGGGTCGCCGTGCCCGGGCGGGACGCGGACGTGCGGGCCGCCTTTCTGCTCGCCAATGACCTCGCCGTCTTTCTGCTGCGCGACCGGCTCGCCGACGTCCTCGGCAGCGATCCCCTTTCCGCCGACGGCATGGCCCGTTGGGGGGCCGAGATGCTCGGCGTGTACGCGGGCGGGCTCGGCGCTTCGCCCCCGGAGGGGTCCACCGAGCAGCCCTAGGTCCCAGGTCCCAGGTCCCAGAAGGAGGTCTCGTATGTCCGACGGAACCGCGTCCGCGCCCGTGCTGCGCGCCCGTGACGTGCACAAGTCCTACGGGAAGCGGTCCGTGCTGCGCGGTGCCGAGCTCACCGTCGCGCCGGGGCAGCTCGTCGGCGTCGTCGGGGAGAACGGGGCCGGGAAATCCACCTTGTTGAAGATTCTCGCCGGGACCCTTTCCCCCGATCGTGGGGAAGTCTCCCTGTCCGGTGCGCTCGGGTACTGCCCGCAGGAGCCCGTGCTCAATGCCGCGCTCACCGTCGAGCAACATCTGCGGTACTTCGCCGCCGCCCATCGGCTGCCCGACCTGCGCAGGGGGCAGGAACTCCTGCGACTCCTCGGGTACGAGCGGTACGCCGGGACCGTCGCCGGTGAGCTGTCCGGCGGTACCCGGCAGAAGCTCAACCTCACCCTCGCCCTGCTCCACGATCCCGGTCTGCTGCTCCTCGACGAGCCCTATCAGGGGTTCGACTGGGAGACCTATGTGCGGTTCTGGGATCTTGTCGATGAGTTGCGCAGCAATCGCACGGCCGTCGTTGTCATCACTCATCTCGTGTTCGAGCAGGATCGGTTCGATGTGCTGGCCGATCTCGCGGACGGGCGGCTCGCGCCCCGGGACGGGGTTTCCACGGGGAAGGAGCGGCACGCGCATGCCTAGTGCGAACGATGCGAACGAACTCCGGCCCGGCTACGGGCAGTTCTCCACCGCCCTGCGGTTCTCCGTCCGCGACCAGACCCGCAACCGGCTCGCCGGGCTGCTGCTCCTGCTGTTCGTGCCCGCCTGGTACCTGCTCATGGACGCCCTCGCCTCCGGCGAGACGCTGGACTTCAAGCTGTACTCCACCGGGGAGGTCCTGCACGTCGAGGGCGGTCATCTCACCCTCATCACGGCGGGGCTCAACTCCCTGACGATGATCGCCGGGTTCGTCGTCTTCGACGCCGTCCGCAAGGCGCTCGCCTTCGACCGGCGGCTGGTGTTCGCCGGGTTCCGGCAGGCCACGCTCATCGGTGCCAAGACCCTCGCCGTCGCCGTGGTCGCCCTGTCGATCGCCCTCTACACCGCCGTCGCCATCCTGTTCTTCTGGCGTCCCTCGCCGGGCGGTTGGTGCGCCGTGCTCGCCGGGTTCACCGTCATCGCCCTCACCTACGGGGCCCTCGGGTTGCTCCTCGGTGTGCTCGTCAAACGCGATCTGGAGGGGTTCTTCCTCATCATCATGGGTGCCCTGATGGACACCTTCCTGCAGAACCCGCTCGGCAACCCGCTCGCCAACAAGCCCGTCCTGCAGTGGTTCCCGTCCTTCGGTCCCATGCAGTTCGCGGCCGGCGGCGCCTTCGGGGACACGGCCCTGTGGGGCCACCTCGGACTGGGGCTTCTCTGGGCCGGTTCGTTCGCCGCGGTCGGGCTGGTGATCTTCCGGGTCCGGACGCGTCGCCGGGGCCGTCCGCACACCGGCTCCCGCGCCTCCGGTGCCGCTCCTTCCCCCTCCCCCACCACCACCGCCACGGCAGAAAGGTGACCATGTCCCACGAAGCCCCCTCCCGTCGGCCCCAGCCCCCCACCGGATGGCGACGGGTGGCGTTCCGCCTGCCCATCCGGCTGTACCGCGCCGGGCTCGGGCCGCTGCTCGGCAAGCGGTTCCTGCTGCTGCACCACACCGGACGCAAGTCCGGGCTCGCCCGTCAGGTGGTGCTCGAAGTCGTGTCGTACGACAAGGAGAAGGACACCTGGACCGTCGCCTCCGGGTTCGGGCCGAAGTCCGACTGGTACCAGAACGTGCGCCAACGGCCGGACGTCGCCCTCCAGTTCGGCCGGCGACGGGTCGCCGTCACCGCGCACTTCCTGTCCGCCGCCGAGGGCGGTGACGTCATGGTCGACTACGCCCGCCGGCATCCGCGGGCCGCCCGCCGGCTGGCCCAGCTCATGGGGTTCCCCACGGACGGCAGCGAGGCCGCCTACCGGAAGATCGGTGAGGCGACCCCGTTCGTGCGGCTCGTTTCCTGACCGGCCAGTCGGATCTCGAACAGTCGGCCGGGTGCTGAGCGGCTACCCGAAGAGTCCGGTCCGTCCGCGCACCATCTCCGTCAGCGTCTCCTGGATGGTGTCGCGGACCTCGTCCGAGAGCTTGTGGACGAACATGGGGTCCTCAAGCGTCTCGGCCGAGTAGTGGTCCGTGCGGATCGGTTCGCCGAAGCGGATCGTCCACTTCGTCGGCAGCGGCACCGCGCCCAGCGGGCCCAGCAGCGGGAACGCGGGTGTGATCGGGAAGTACGGCAGGCCCAGGCGCCGGGCCAGCGGGCGGGCGTCGGCGAGCATCGGGTAGATCTCCTCGGCCCCGACGATGGAGCAGGGCACCAGGGGGCTCCCGGTGCGCAGCGCCAGGGCCGCGAAGCCGCCCCGGCCGAAGGGGCGCAGCCGGTACCGCTCGGCGAACGGCTTGCCGAGCCCCTTGTAGCCCTCGGGCATGACGCCGACCAGCTCGCCGCGTTCCAGCAGCCGCAGCGCGCCGTCCATACGGGCGGCGGTGTGGCCGGCCTTGCGGGCCAGTGTGCGCAGTACCGGCAGCACGAAGACCAGGTCGGCGGCGAGCAGCCGGAGCGCCCGGTGGGCGGGGTGGTGGTCGCGCAGGGCGACCTGGAGCATCAGCGCGTCCAGCGGCAGGGTGCCGGAGTGGTTGGCGACGACGAGGGCGCCGCCCTCGGCGGGTACGTGCTCCAGGCCTTCGACGTCGACCCGGAAGTACTTCTCGTAGAGCCGCCTGAGCGGTGGCAGCAGGACGTCGTCGGTGAGTTCGGGGTCGTAGCCGAAGTCGTCCACGCCCCCGTCGTCGTCGAGGCAGCGGTCGAGGACGTCGCGGCCCCGGGCCAGGGTGAGCATGGCCTGGGCGACCGTTTCCATGAGCAGGTCACGGGGGCTCGTCCGGTCCGGGTTCCGGTCCTCTTCCGGGGGCCCGTCGTTTCCTTCGTGCCCGGTCGCCTCGGCCATGGGTCGCTCCCCTTCCGTTCGCGGTGCGTGGGTCGTGGGGTTCGGGACGGGGGCCTACGACCGGGCCTCGGCCAGGTCGTCCGTGCGGGGCTTCGGCTTGGGGGTGCGCCGGGCGCGGGAGGCGGGCGTGGCCTTGCCGGGCGTGGCCTCGTCCGCAGGCCTGGCCGGGGTCTCCTCCTCGCTCGCCCGCGCCTCCGCGTGCGCCGCCGCCTCCGCCTTCAGCCGGTCCCGCATCTGCAAGAACTTCGCGTTCATCTCGTCGACCGCGATGAACTTGTTCACCCCGCGCTCGCTCACCTTGGGCTCCTGGCGGAGCATGATGCCCACGTCCTGCGGGTCCTGGACGAGCCGCTCCATGAGCAGCGAGGCCCGCAGCACCCAGGGCCGCAGCGGCTTGAAGGGGACCATGGCCCGCAGCATCGGGTACTCGTACAGCCGCATGATGGCCAGGGTGTTCTCGTCGTCGATGGGCGTGAGCCAGGTGGTGATCTCCAGCAGGCCGGTCTTGACATGGGTCAGCCCGGGCGCCTGGTAGATCAGATTGAAGTGGGAGGTGTTCTCCGGGTTGGCCTCCTCGCACTGGTCGAAGGTGGAGCGGATGGTGGTGCCGTCGACCTCGACCTTGTGGTTGACGATCCTGTTGGCGGCCAGGTAGCGGTCGCGGCCGTCCGTCCAGAGCTTGCGCGCGGTGCCGTACATGAACGTGTAGTCGATGTTGTTCGTCCAGTGGTCCCGGTGCACGAAGGTCACGTGGTAGAACTCGAGCAGGCTTTCGATGTAGCGGGTGTAGTGGAGCGGCCGGGTCCACGAAATGGTCTCGTAGGGCCGGGAGTTGTCCACGAGTTCGGCCGGCAGTTCGATCGCCGGGAGTTCCTCGCGGTCGTCCCCCCACCACAGCCAGACCAGGCCGTGCTGCTCGCGCACGGGGTACGTCCGCAGCTTGAGCGAGGCGGGGATGCGGGCGCCGGAGCCCAGCGCGGGCACCACCTTGCAGGTGCCCTCGGCGTCGAAGCGGAAGCC
This sequence comes from Streptomyces sp. NBC_00670, assembly GCF_036226765.1. Lineage (NCBI taxonomy): Bacteria > Bacillati > Actinomycetota > Actinomycetes > Kitasatosporales > Streptomycetaceae > Streptomyces > Streptomyces sp. NBC_00670. Next base: position 5,036,435 of record NZ_CP109017.1, on the reverse strand, counting down.
GTGGTACGGGCACTCGACGGTGTTGCCCTTGAGGCGGCCGTCGCCGATGTTGGCGCCCTTGTGCGGGCAACGCGCCGTCTGGCAGACGAGGTTGCCGTCCAGATCGCGCCACAGGACGAGTTCCTCGCCCATGCGGCGCACCCCGGTGGGTTTGTCGCGTGCGATGTCGCCCGTCTGCAGGATCGGGTACCACTGGTTGGGGATCATCGGGCTGTTCTCCTCTCGTCGCCGCGCCCGGAGGGGCCGGGTGCGGTGTACTGGCTGGCGGATGCGTACGGGGAACTCAGCCCTCGGCCGACTCGACGACCTCGACGGTCCCCCGGTCGCCGTCGACCACGACCGTGTCGCCGGTGCGGAGGCGCTGCGTCGCGTCCTTGGTGTTGACGACCGACGGCACGTTGAACTCCCGCGACACGATGGAGCTGTGCGAGAGCATCGAGCCGATGTCGGTGACCACGCCGCCGGCGATGGCGAACAGCGGGGTCCAGGAGGCGTCGGTGTAGCGGGTGACCAGGATCTCTCCCGGCTGGAACTCGTCGGCCTGCCAGACCAGGTCCTCCACGATGCGGGCCCGGCCGACGATGCGGCCCGGGCTGGAGCCCAGCCCTTCCAGGCGGGTCCCGCCCGCGGTGCCGGACCCGCTCCCCTCCGCACGCGTCCCGCCCGCCGCGCCGGCTCCGCGCCGTGCCGGCCGGGTCGGGTCGTGCTCGCCGACGAACGTCAGGGGCGGCTCGGGCAGCCGGTTGTGGTAGTCGTGCAGGCGCCGCCGTTCGTCCAGTTCCGCGCGGGGGAACGCCTCCCGGGCCGGGCGCACCCCGGCCAGGTACGCGCGGACGTCCTCGAAGTCGAGGTACGCCACCTCGTCCGCCGAGTGCAGGACGCCCTCCTCGACGAGCCGCCGCCCGACCTCGTAGACCACGTTCCGGACCAGCCAGATCGACGTGACCATGGACATGCGGGTGGTCTCGCGCAGTTCGCTGCACAGCCGGTAGAGCGAGATGACCGTCTCCAGCGTGCGGCGCTGCCGCAGGGGCAGGGCGCGTACGGCCGCCCGGACGTCGCCCTCGGCCCTGGCCCGGCTGCGGCCCATGATGTCCTCGACGGTGAAGCCGTCGGCGGCGTAGCGGCGGATCATCTGGAAGAGGTACGAGGGGTCGTCGATCCAGCGCGGGTGGGTGAGCTCCATCTCCTGGCGGCTGCGGGTGCCGTTGGCGCGCAGGAAGGGTTCCATCTCGGCCGTCCAGAAGGCGCGGCCCTCGTCGTCGGCGCGCAGCCGGCCCGCGATCTCCTCCAGGGGCGACCCGTCGATGATCTCCATGACCCGGGGGCGGGCCTTCGCGGCCTGGGCGACCTTCCAGATCTCCTGGGCGGAGGCGACCGTCCGCAGGCTGGACATGTCCGTCTTGAGGCGGTTCTGCAGGTTGTCGCCCTCGGCCCCGAGCCACTTCCCGCACAGCTCGGTGAGGACTCCGTAGAAGCCGAACGCGTTGATGTAGTACGGCATGTAGCCGACGTGGGCGTCGTGGAAGAAGCCGAGGTAGCGGGTGAGTTCGGCGTGCAGCTCGCGGCGGCTCATGCGGGTGAGGTCCAGGCGCCGGGCGCGGTCGAACTCGTAGAGCCGGGTGGTGACCATCTCCTCGGCGCGGTGCGTCATCGTCAGCATCTCGGTGGCGGTGGCGCGCACCCAGTGCAGGGTGGAGAGCAGGTCCTCCAGGCCGCCGGGGAAGGTGCCGAAGGGGTTCTCGTACGTGGAGAGGTCGGCCTCCTCGCTGACGAAGCGGCTGGTGAAGTGGCGCTGGTCGCGGGTGGGCAGGCACTGGCCCAGCAGATGGGCGGTGTAGGAGATGTTGAGGTAGACGTGGCCCTGGAGGTAGCCCATGTGCAGGTCGACGTCGCCGGTGTCGCGGACGCCGAGGGCGGCGGCGCAGTCGCGGTGCACGTGCTCCTGGTAGTAGCGGGCGAAGCTGAGGCCGAGCGGTGACATCAGGCCGACGAAGATCTCGCCGATGTCCATGCGGGACCACAGGGTGCCCTGCTGCACCGCCTCCGGCTGGGGGGCGACGTACGGGCTGTGCCGTTCCTCGCGGGGGGTCTGACGGGGGCGGGTGGTGATCGGCCGGGTCTGCAGCAGGTACAGCGTGCCGTCCCGCAGGGCCCACTCGATGTCCTGCTCGGTGCCGTAGTGGGCGCGGACGTCGAGGGCGAGCCGGGCGAGCGCGGTGAGCTGTTCCCCGGTCAGGCAGGGGGCGTCGCGGTCGGCGGCGTCGACCTTGGTCATGCCGATGGTGCCGGGGGTCACGGAGGCGCACTTGGTGACCTTGTAGCGGACGCGCTCCTCGACCACCTCCAGGGTGCGGTCGTCGACGGCGAAGAAGTCGCTGGAGACCCGCCCGGAGACCAGCCCCTCCCCCAGGCCGCAGCAGGCCTCCACCACCATGCGGTGCGGGCGGCCGCCGACCGGGTCGACGGTGAACAGCACCCCGCTTACGTCGGCGTGCACCATCTCCTGCACGACCACGGCGATGGAGCCCGCCGCGCCGCCGTCCCGGTAGGCCGCCGCGCGGTCGGACCAGAGCGAGGCCCAGCAGGTCTTCACCGCGTCCAGCAGCGCCTGGTCGCCGGAGACGTCCAGGACGGTGTCGTGCTGTCCGGCGAACGACCGGTCGGCGGCGTCCTCCCGGCAGGCGGACGAGCGGACGGCGACGCGCGGGCGGCCGAGGTCCGCGTAGGCGGCGAGGACGGTACGGGCGAGGGGCTCGGGCAGCTCCCGGGCGGTGATCAGCTCGCGGACGGTGCGGCTGTCCGCGCCGCGGGCCTCGGCGGCGCGGATCTCGGCGGCCAGGCCGGTCTCGCGGAGGAAGAGGTCGAACAGTGCGGTGGTGAGGCAGAAGGCGGGCGGTACCGGGAGTCCGGCACCGGTCATCTCCGCCAGCCGGGTCGCCTTGCCCCCCGCCGTCTCGACGGTGGCGTGGCCGTGGCCCAGGGTGAGGACGAGGTCGGCGTGCGGGGCCTTGGAGGCGGCGCGGGCGCTGTCGGATCGGGTTTCCATGCGGGGGTCTCCTGGGTCTCCTGGGGCTCCGGGGTCTCCGGGTGCTCCTGGCCTGCTCAGACGCTCTGGACGGACGGGACGCTCCGGACGGAGGAGGGGGATCCGGCGCCGGATCCCGTACTGGTGCCGGTGAACGCGCGGAACGGCTGGCCCGGGACGATCCGCGTGGCCCGTACGTCGGTGAAGCCCGCCTCCGCCAACTGCGCGGCCAGGTCGTCCGCGTGGGGCAGCGGGCCGCCGAAGTCGGCGTAGGTGAACCAGAGGTTGAGCACGTCGAGTCCGGCGTTGCCGCCGCCCCGGCACGACGTGGTGAGCAGCAGCCGGCCGCCGGGGGCGAGCAGGGCGCGGGCCCGGCGCAGCGCCTCGACGCGCTCGTCCTCGGGGAAGTAGTAGATGTTGTTGTGCAGGGTGACCAGGTCGAACTGCGGTTGCAGGTCCAGCGTGCGCAGGTCGCCCTGCCGGGTCTCCACCCGGTCGGCGAGGCCCCAGGCGGCCATGTTGTCGGCGGCCCGCGCGGCGACGTCCTCCTGCAGGTCGACGGCGACGGCGGTGAGCCGGGGGTTGGCCTCGGCGGCGTACCGGACGTGGGCGCCGGTGCCGCAGCCGACCTCCAGGAGGCGGACGGGGCCCTCCCGGTCGAGGGTCCGGTCGAGGGCGGCCTCGACCATCGCGCGCAGCGCGAGGGAGGAGCGGGCGATGACGGTGCCGTCCTGGTCGGCCAGCGAGAAGCGGCGGCCGGCGGAGAGCATGCGGGGGGCGTCGAGGAGGACCGGCACGTGGAAGCGGAGGATCTCCTCCAGGGTGGCGGCGACGGCGTCGTTGCCCGGCAGGGCGAGCAGCCTGGCGGCGGGGCTCCTGAGCCGGTAGCAGCCCTCGCGGGTGCCCAGTTCGCCGAGCCGGACGCCGGTGTCGAGCCAGGCCCGCAGCCGGGGGCGGTCGTCCTGGGGGACCTCCAGGTACTCGGCGAGGCTGTCGAGGTCGCAGGGGCGTACGGCGAGGCAGCCGAGGACGCCGGAGCCCGCGGCGGAGGCGAGGAAGGCCGCCCGGTAGAGCGGGTTGACCAGCGCGGTCGACAGGGTCAGCAGGACGGGGTTGCGCGGGTCGGTGGCAATCCGCGCCAGGGACAGCGCGTCCGTGAGGGGTGCCTCCACCCGGTGTTTGACGGTCCTGGCCAGGCTCAGCAGATCCATGGGGAATCCCTCTTCGGGGTGTCGGGGGTCCTTGGGGGCTCCGGCTCGGCGTGCCGGGCGAGTTCGTCCCGGACCGCGCGCAGGAGCGCCGGGCGGGCGGGGCCGTTGAGGAAGAAGTGGTCGCCCTCCAGGTGGTGGTGGAGGAGGGAGCCGGTGGTGTACGCGCGCCACGCCTCCACGGCGGGGCGGGGTGCGACGGGGTCGCGGTCGGCCGAGAACGCGGTCGTGGGGCAGTCCAGCGGGGGCCGCGGCGTCCAGCGGTACTCCTCGCAGACGGTGAGGTCGGCGCGCAGCACCGGCAGCCGCCGGTCCAGGTAGGCACCGGCGACGGCGGGGTCGTCGCCGAGGCCGCCGAGGTCGTGGACCAGCCAGCGCAGGTCGGCGTCGGACAGGGTCCGGTCCGCGCGGTCGCCGTAGAGGTGGGGTGCCGCGCTGCCGGACACGAACAGGTGCCGGGGCGCCTCGTGGCCGCGGGTACGCAGCTCGCAGGCGACCTCGTAGGCCAGCAGCGCGCCCATGCTGTGGCCGAACAGGGCGTAGTCGTGGGTGAGTGCGCAGTCGGTGAGGGCGTCGGCGAGGTCGCGGGCCAGGGGGCGCATGGCCGAGTAGGGCGGTTCGCGCAGCCGGAGGCCCCGGCCGGGCAGGGCGACGGGGACGACGCGCACGCCCGTGCCGAGTGCGGCCTCCCAGCCCCGGTAGACGGAGGCGGTGCCGCCCGCGTAGGGGACGCAGATCAGGCGGAGCGGGGCGGCGTGGGACCCGCCTTCGGGGGTGAGGCCCGGGAACCAGGCGGTGGGTGACCGCGGGGTCGTGGCGGGCGGCCCCGGCGGTCGCTCGGTAATGGGCACGTGAGTCCTCGCAGTCCTCGGTCGTCTCGGTTCGAAGGTCGTCGGAGCCGTCCGGATCACCGAGGCACGTACTTGCGGCCCTCGGGCGAGTTCAGCCAGGCCAGGGTGAGGTCCATGCCCTCCTGGAAGCCGACCTCGCTCTTGAAGCCGAAGTCGTCGCGGGCGCGGTCGATGGCGTACGACTGGTCGCGGTCGAAGAGGTGGACGGCGTGCCGGGTGAGCACCGGGCGGGCCTTCACCCGCAGGGCGCCGTAGAGCTTCTCGGACGCCGTGGCCACCCCGCGCGCGAGCGGGGTCGGCAGGCTGACGGCGGGCGGCTTGACGCCGAGGCCGTGGGCCAGCGCCTCGACGTACTCCCGCCAGGTCGTCAGGTCGGCGTCGCGCAGGTTGTACGTGCGCCCGGCCGCCGTCTCCGAGCCGCAGGCGGCGATCATGCCGTCGACCAGGTTGCCCACGTAGACGAGCCCGGCGGGGACGTCGCCCCGGCGGATGTACACCATCTGCTTGGCGAGCAGCAGGGTCGCGATCTCGATGACGAAGTCCTTGCTGCGCGGACCGTAGACGGAGACCGGCCGGACGACGGTCAGCGGCAGTCCGGTCCGCTCGGCCGTCTCGCGCACGGCGCGTTCGCCGAGCAGCTTGCTGCGGTTGTACGGCAGCCCGATGTCGCGCGGCGGCGCGGACTCGTCGCAGGGGGTGGCCGGGTAGCCGTAGACGTCGGTGGTGCTGACGTGCAGGAACCGTTCGACGGTGCCCGCGTGGTGCGCGGCCTCGGCGAGGCGGCGGCTGCCGTCGACGTTGACGCCCCGGAACTCCTCCCAGGGGCCCCAGTCGGCCGACATCCCGGTGCAGTTGTAGACGTGCCGTACGCCGGCCGTGGCGCGGCGCAGACTGTCGGGGTCGGCGAGGTCGCCGGTGACGATCTCGACGTCGGCCCCGTCGAAGGCGGAGCGGTCGCTGCCGTCGCGGACCAGGACCCGGACGCGGTGGCCGTGTTCGGCCAGCCGCCGGGTCAGGTGCCCGCCGATGAAGCCGCTCGCGCCCGCGACGAGGACGTCGGGGCCGGAGTCGGGGACGGGGGCGGAGGGGTGGCGCGGGGCGGGTTCGGGGCGGGTGTCGGTCGCGGCGCGGTCGGCCGTCGTGTCCGGCGCCGCCTCGCCGGTCTTCGGTGCCGTCACGCTCGTCCGGTCTGCCATGGCACGCCCCAGGAGGTCGAGGGAATGGTCCAGGTCTTCTTCGGTGTGGTCGGCGTTGAGGAAGAAGCGCAGGCGGCACTCGTCGCGGGCGACGGCCGGGTAGCCGATGGGCATGACGTTCACGCCGTGCTCCAGCAGGGTGTGGGAGAGCGCCATGGTCCGCTCCCAGTCGCCGATGACGACCGGGACGACGGCGGAGGCGCGCGAGACGCCGATGTCGAGGCCGCGGGCGCGGGCCTCGTCGCGGAAGTGCTCGGCCAGCCGGCGCAGCCGGGCCACCCGGCGCGGATCGTCCTTGAGGACCCGGATCGCCTCCAGGGCGGCGGCGGTGTTCGCCGGGGAGATGCCGGTGGAGAAGATGTGCAGCGGGGCGGTGAACCGCAGGTATTCGACGAGCGGGCCGCGGGCGGCGATGTAGCCGCCGAGGCTGCCGAGGGCCTTGCTGAGCGTGCCCATCCACAGGTCGACGTCGCCGCGGTCGACGCCGAAGTACTCGCCGATGCCCCGGCCCGTGCGGCCCAGGACGCCGAGCGAGTGCGCCTCGTCGATCATCAGCATGGCGCCGTGGCGCTTCTTGACCTCGATGAACCGGCGCAGGTCGGGGATGTCGCCGTCCTGGCTGTAGGCGCCCTCGATGAGCACGAGGGCCCGGCGGTGGTGGGCGCGCTGGGCGTCCAGCATGGCGTCCAGGGCCCGCCAGTCGTTGTGCGGGAACGGGCGGCGCCGGGCACCGGACAGGATGCTGCCGCGTACGGCGCTGTCGTGGATCCACTCGTCGTGCAGGACGAGGTCGTCGGGGCCGAGGAGGTGGCCGATGGTGGCCACGTTGGTGGCGTGGCCGCCGGCGAACACGATCGCGTCCTCCGTGCCGAGGAACGAGGCGATCTCGGCGTCCAGTTCGTGGTGCAGCGGCGTTTCCCCGCACAGCAGGGGCGTGGCCGAACTGGACGTGCCGTAGCGGTCGATGGCCTCCTGCGCGGCCCTGCGGACGCGGGGGTGGTGGGAGAGGGCGAGGTAGTTGAAGGAGGCGAAGTTCAGCACGGTACGGCCGTCGACGGTGGCGTGCCCCGCGTTGTGGCCCTCGTGGGTGCGGCCGTAGGGGTTGGCGCCGCCGGAGCGGGCCTGGCGGAGCCGGCCCTGGAGTTCGGCGTACTCGGGCCACTCCTCGAAGGTGCGTTCCTGGTGGACGGTGGGGGCCTCGGGGTCGGGGGCGGCGTCGATGGTGGGGGCCGTCCGTAGGGCCCGGGAACCGAGTGCGTCCGCGAGCTGGCGGACGGTCGGGTCCTCCGGGAGGGAGCCGGAGCCCCGGTGGCGCTCCAGGACGCCGGGGTACGCACGGGCCAGCGCGCGTTCCAGTTCGGTGCGCATGAGGGAGTCGAAGCCGAGGTCCCGGCCGAGGTGGGCGTCGGGGGCGATCTGGTCGACGGGGAAGGAGCAGACGCGGGCGACGTGGGCGAGGAGGTCCTGAAGCGGGTCGGTGCGGTCCGCCGGGGGCGTCGACTCGGCGTCGCCGGTCGTGCGTTCGTGTGTCGTCACGGCTGGTGCCTCCTCTACAGGCTGCGCGGGCGTCGCCGTTGGCGGGGTGAACCAGTACGACTGCCGTTCCAGGACCGTGTGCGGTATGGGCACGCGCGGGCGCCGGTGCCCTTCGTCGAGCGCCGCCCAGTCGACGTCGCCGCCGGCGCAGTGGAGGCGGCCGAGCGACCGCAGCAGGGTCTCCCAGTCGGCGCCGTCCGCCGGGTCCGGTGCGCCCCTGCGCAGGGAGGGGAGCCACAGCGTCGGGTGGTCGGTGTCCGGCGGGGTAGCTGTGCGGGCCAGGCTGAGCAGGGTGGGGTGCGGGCCGATCTCGACGAACGTGTCGCAGCCCAGGCGGCGCAGGGTCGCGAGGCCGTCGGCGAAGCGGACGGTGCCGAGCAGGTGTGCGGCGAGTTCGTCGCCGCCGATGCGGCCGGTGACCGGCTCGCCGGTGGCGTCGGAGATCCACGGGATGCGGGGCTCCGCGAAGCGGACGGCACGGGCGGCCTCCCGCAGCGGGGCGGCCGCGCCGGCCATCAGCGGGGAGTGGAAGGCGTGCGAGACGGCCAGCGGCCGGACCACGACGCCCCGCTCCTGGAGCAGGGCCCGGGCCGCGTCGGTCTCCTCCCGGGCGCCGGACAGGACGAGCCGCCCCGGGCCGTTGACGGCGGCCACGGAAACGGAGGCGAACCCTTCCGCCACCGAGCGGATCACGTCGGCCGGTCCGGAGCACGCGAGCATCGCGCCGTCGCCCGGCTGCTCGTCCATGTGCCGGCCGCGCACCGCCGCCAGGGTGAGGGCGTCCTCCAGCGACAGGACCCCGGCCACGCACGCGGCGCCGTACGCCCCGATGCTGTGGCCGAGCAGCGCGGCCGGCCGGACGCCGAGCGACGTCCACAGCTCGGCCAGGGCCACCTCCAGCGCGACGAGGGCGGGCTGGCAGTACCGGGTGGAGCCCAGCAGGGCCGTGCCCTCGTCGGCGAACAGCAGCTCCGGCAGCGGGAGTTCGAGGTACGGCCGCAGTACGGCGTCGGCGCGGTCGAGGGTGCGGGCGAAGCCGCCGTGGGTGTCGTAGAGGCCCTTGCCCATGCCGGTGTACTGGGTGCCCTGGCCGCTGAAGAGGAACGCGACCTTGGGTGCCGGGCCGGTGCGGACCCGGTCGCGGACGACGGCGGTCGACGCCTCGCCGCGCACCAGGGCGTCGAGCGCGGCGTCCAGTTCCCCGGCCGAGCGGCCGGTGAGGACCGCGCGGTGGGCGAGCCGGGGGCGGCCCGTCTGCGCGGTGGCGCAGAGCGCCGCGAGGTCCGCCTCCGGGTCGGCGGCGAGGTGGGTGCGCCAGTGGGTGGCCAGGGCGGTGAGGGCGGTGGGGGTGTGGGCCGAGAGGCAGAGGGCGTGGACGGGGCGGTGCGGCGGGGCGGTGTCGTCCCGGACCGGCGCGGGAGCGGCTTCGAGGACGACGTGCGCGGTGGCGCCGCCGAATCCGAAGGAGCTGACGGCGGCGCGGGCGACGGGCGCCTGCGGGGAGCCGGGGAGGTCCGTGAGCCGGGTCGGTACGGCGAGGGCCGCGTCCGGCACCAGGTGGCGGTTGGGGGTGCGCAGGTGCAGGGTCGGCGGGACCTGGCGGTGGCGGACGACGAGGGCCGCCTTGATCAGTCCGGCGATGCCCGCGGCCGCCTCCAGGTGCCCGATGTTGGTCTTGACCGAGCCGACGAGGCAGGGCGCGTCCGCCGGGCGGTCCCGGCCGTAGACGGCGGCCAGCGCCTCCCACTCGACGGGGTCGCCGAGCGGGGTCCCGGTGCCGTGCGCCTCGACGTACTGCACCTCGCCCGGGGTGAGCCCGGCACGGTCGAGGGCCCGTGCGCAGACGTCCTGCTGCGCCGAACCCCGGGGCGCCGTCAGGCCGTTGCTCCGGCCGCCGTGTCCGGTCGCCGAGCCCCGGAGCACGGCGTGGATCCGGTCGCCGTCGGCCAGTGCGGCGGCGAGCGGCTTCAGCAGGACGAGGCCGGCGCCCTCGCCGCGCACATAGCCGTCGGCCGCGTCGTCGAAGGTGCGGCAGCGGCCGTCCGGCGACAGCATGCCGCCGGACGCGAACGCCACGGAGAGGCCGGGGGTGAGCATGAGGTTCACCCCGCCGGCGAGCGCCGCGCCGCACTCCCCGCGGCGCAGGCTCTCGCAGGCGAGGTGGACGGCGAGGAGGGACGAGGAGCACGCCGTGTCGACGGCGAGGCTCGGTCCGTGCAGGTCGAGCGTGTACGACAGCCGGTTCGCGGCGAGGGAGTGGGCGTTGCCGGTGGCACCGTGGACGTCGATGGCCTCGGGGCGGCTCATCTGGAGCGCGGAGTAGTCGTGGCTGCTGATGCCGACGAAGACGCCGGTGGCGGTGCCGGCGAGCCGCGCCGGGTCGAGCCCGGCGTCGTCAAGCGTCTGCCGCGCGACCTCCAGCAGCAGCCGCTGCTGCGGGTCGGTACGGGCGGCCTCCCGCGCCGACATCCCGAACAACCGCGCGTCGAACCCGTCGACCCCGTCGAGGAACCCCCCGTACCCCGGCGCGTCCACCCCGGCGCCGTCCCACCGCTCCCGGGGCACCTCGCCAACGGCGTCCCGCCCGTCCACGAGCAGCCGCCAGAACCCGTCCACATCGGGCGCACCGGGAAACCGGCACCCGATCCCGACGACGGCGACGGGTTCGTCGGGGCCGGGGCGCCCGGCCCCGGCGCCGTGCACGACACCGGCTTCCGGCTCGGGTGCCGCAGCCACGGGAGCCGCGGACCGGGCGGCGGGGGCCGTGGCCGTGTGGGCGGACAGGGCACGGATTGTGGGGTGGTCGAAGACCGTGGCCGTCGTGAGGGTGCGGTGGGTCAGTGCGGCGAGTTCCGAGACGAGTTCCACGGCCTGCTTGGAGTCCAGGCCGAGGGAGGTCAGGGGCTGGTGGGGGTCGATCGACGTCGGCGGGAGGTCCAGGCGGGTGGCGACGCGTTGGGTCAGCCACTCCTCGACGGCCTCGGGGGTGTGGGGCGTGGCCGCCGCGGAGTCCTCGGTGGGCGTGGGGGCGTGCTCGGTGTCCTCGGTGTCCTCGGTGTCCTTGGTGTCCTCGTTCAGCAGGAGTGACAGCAGTGTCGTCACTCGTGGGCGTACGAGCAGTTCGCCGTACGGGATCGGTACGCCGAGCCGTTGTTCCAGGTCGCGTACGGCGGTCAGGAGCGTCGGATGGTCGAGGTTCAGTTCGGCGAAGGTCCAGTCGGTGATGTCCGGGGGGTCGTCCGTCGGGGCGACCCCGGTGAGGGTCTCGGTGACCGCGTCGAGCACCCGGCGCCGGCGCCGGGCGGGCGGCAGTGCGGCCAGTGCGTCGGCGGAGGGGGGCGGGGCCCCCACGCCCCGGGTCACGCTCGCCGCCACCACCGACAGGCCCAGGTCGAGGAAGTCCCGTCGGCACGCCTGGCGTTGGATCTTGCCGCTGGTCGTCTTGTGCGCCGTCGAGCGCTTGAGCAGGACGACGGCGTGCGGGGTGACCTCGTGCGCCTCGGCGATGGCGGTGCGCAACCGGGCCAGCAGCGCGGGCGCGTCGTCCACCCGCCGCCCCTCGACCTCGTGGGCGACGACCAGTTCCTCGGCGCCGTCCACCTCGACGGCGAACACCGCGCCGCAGCCGGTGCGCAGGCGCGGGTCCGTGCGCTCGGCCGTCAGCTCGATGTCGTGCGGGTAGTGGTTGCGGCCCTGCACGATGACGACGTCCTTGGTGCGGCCGACGACGTACAGTTCGCCGTCGCGCACGAAGCCGAGGTCTCCCGTGCGGAGCCACCGGCCGCCGTCCTCACCCCCGATGCCCCCGATGCCCTCGATACGCGCCCCGAACGCCTCCTCCGTCGCCTCGGGCCGGCGCCAGTAGCCGTGGGCGACGCTGCCCCCGGCGAGCCAGATCTCCCCGACCCGGCCACCGCCTCCGCCACCGCTTCCGTCCCCCGAGGGGACCCGCCGCCGGGTGCCCGGGTCGACGATCGCGACGTCCACACCGTCGACGACCGGACCGCAGCCGACGACCTCGGTCACCCGCCCCCCACCGCCGCCCGGCACGGGCCGGACCGTGCCGTCGCCCAGCTCCCGGGCGGCGAACGACCCGACGGTGGGCGCCACGCCCGCCCGGACCCCGGTCACCATCAGCGTGGCCTCGGCGAGCCCGTAGCACGGCAGCAGCGCCTCCTCCCGGAAGCCGCAGGGCGCGAACCGGTCGGTGAAGCGCCGCAGGGTGTCGGCGCGCACCGGCTCCGCCCCGTTCAGCGCCAGCCGCCACCCGCTCAGGTCCAGCCCCGCGCGCTGCTCGTCCGTGATCCGGCGGACGCACGTCTCGAAGCCGAAGTTGGGCGCGACGCTGGTGGAGGCGCGGGTGCGGGACAGCGTCTCCAGCCACAGCAGCGGCCGCCGGACGAAGGTCATGGGTGCCATCAGATGCGCCGGGAACCCCCCGTACAGCGGGGTCAGGATGCCGCCAATAAGGCCCATGTCGTGGTACGGCGGCAGCCACGAGACCATCGCCGAGTCGGCGTCGTGCTCCAGCCGCCGGTGGATCGCGCGGAGGTTGTGCAGCAGGTTGTCGTCGCCGACCATGACGCCCTTGGGCGACGAGGTCGAGCCGGAGGTGTACTGGAGGAATGCCGGGCCCTGCCGGACCGGACCCGGATCGCGCCAGTCCTCCGCCCCGGCGGTGTCGGCGCCGCCGGTCACCAGCCAGCGCAGCCCGCCCAGGCCGAACGCGGCGAGGTCGCCGGGCCGGCCGGCCACGAAGCGGGAGATCTCCCGCGTCGTCAGCGCGTGCGTGGCCCGCGCGTCCCGGGCGATCGCGGCGAGCCGGGGCATGGTCTGGCCGAACCGCCGGGTGTCCGGCGGGTAGGCGGGGACGGCGACGGCGCCCGCGTACAGGCAGCCGAGGAACGCGGCGACGTAGTCGAGCCCCGGCGGGTGGAGCAGCAGGACCGGCTTCCCGGCCAGGTGCTCGCGCTGGAGGAGCGCGGCCACCGCCCGCACGCGCGAGTCGAGTTGGCGGTAGCTGACCGACTCGCCGTCGGAATCCCCGGCCCCGGTCAGGAAGCGGTACGCGAGGGCGTCCGGGCGACGCTCGCGGTGGTGTCGCAGGAGCCCGGCAACCGTCGTCGGTTCCGCGCCCCGCCCGTACGGGCCGGTCGGGCCATGGTTCATATGCGTCTCCGTCACCTTCCGGGCAGGGCCCGCGCCGGCCGGGCCGCGCCGGCGGTCCCGGACAGCCGGCGGTAGTCCGTCTTGCCGTTGGCGTTGCGCGGCAGCTCGTCGAGGCGGGTCGCCGTCCGCGGGAGCATGTAGCGCGGCAGGAACCGCGCGCAGTGCCGCTTGAGCGCGACGAGGCCGGGCCCCCGGCCGGGGGTCCGCAGCGTGTAGTAGAGGGCGATGCGCCGGTCGGCGCCCGCCGTGTCGAGGACGACGGCCGCGTCGGCGATGTCGGGGTGCCGGAGCACGGCGGCCTCGATCTCACCCAGTTCGATCCGGTAGCCGGACACCTTGACCATGCGGTCCTTGCGGCCCCGGTAGACCAGTTCGTCCCCCTCGTAGGAGACGAGGTCACCGGTGGCGTGGCGGTGCCGCCAGTGGTCCTCGGCGGCGGGTTCGGACTCCCGGCGCCAGTAGCCGGGCGTGACGCAGTCGCCCTCGACGATCAGCTCGCCGAAGGCGTCCGGCCCGTCGAGCACGCGTCCGTCCTCGTCGACGACGGACACCCGGGCGCCGGTGACCGGCCGGCCGATCGGCACGGGTTCGGTGCGGTGCAGGTCCGCGGGGCGGACCCGGTGGTAGGTGCAGACGTTGGTCTCGGTGGGGCCGTACAGGTTGTACAGCTCCGTGCCGGGCGGCAACAGCGCCGCCAGGGCGCGCAGTTGTCCGATCGGGAAGACCTCGCCCGCGAACAGGACGTGGCGCAGGGTGCGGACCACCCCGGGGGTGAGCGCACCGGAGGCGGTGAGCAGGTGCAGCACCGACGGCACGGAGTACCAGACGGTGACCCCGTGCGCGCGGATGCCCGCGGCGAGGGCGCCGGGGTCGCGGGCGTGGTCGTCGGGGACGATCCAGACGCGGGCCCCGGCCGACAGCGCGGTGAACAGGTCGAAGGTGGACAGGTCGAAGTTGAAGGAGGCGTGGTTGGCGAAGACGTCGTCCGGGCCGACGAGCAGTTCGGAGCGCGCCCACCGGATGAAGGCCGCCAGGTTGCGGTAGCTGATGCGGACGCCCTTGGGGGTGCCGGTCGAGCCGGAGGTGTAGAGCAGCGCGGCGAGGTCGTCGCGGTGCGGGGTGGGCAGGAGGACGAGGTGCCGGGCGGCGGTGAACTCCGCCCAGGTCCGGACGGGGGCGCCCGGACGCCCGCCCGCCGTCCCCGTTTCCCCGGCTCCGCACCCGGCCTCGTCCCCGTGCCCGTGCCCGTCCCCGTCCTCGGAGACGACGACCGTCCTGAGGGAGTCCGGCAGCAGGTGGCCGGACAGCTGCTCCCAGTGGCGGCGGTCGGTGAACAGGGCCACCGGTGCGCAGTCGGCGAGGATCGTACGGACCCGGCCCACCGGCTGGCCGCCGTCGAGGGGGACGTAGGCGCAGCCCGCCTGGAGGGCGCCGAGGATCGCCTCGGCGTAGCGCGGCCCCTTGTCCGCCCAGATGGCCACCCGGTCGCCGACCGCGGCACCGAGGCCGAGCAGCCCGGAGGCCACGGAGGCGACGGACGCCCGCAGTTCGCCGTGGGTCACGGTCCGCTCCCCCACGAGGGCGGGGCGGTCCGCCCGCTCCGGGGGGAGGGTGCGCGGCAGCCGGATCAGCGCGAGGTCGGACTCGCCCGTGGTGTGCGTCACGTCTGTTTCCGTCACCGTCACCCCCGCCTCACGCCGCCGAGGGCAGCACGCCGGTCTCGCGGGCCGCCTCGACGAAGATCCCGGCGGCGTTCTCCAGGTCCTGGCGGGTGTGCTCGCAGGTGACGCTCACCCGCAGCCGGGCGTCGCCGAGCGGCACCCCCGGGAAGACCACCGTCTGGCAGTACAGGCCCCGGGCCCGCACCGCGCGCCCCATCTCCATCGCCCTGCGTTCGTCGCCGACGACGAGGGGCAGGATGGCGCTGCGCGTGTTCTCCAGGTCGAAGCCGGCGTCGGCCAACTGACCATGCAGGAAGCGGATGTTGGACCACAGCCGGGTGATCCGCTCGGGCTCCGCCTCGATGACGTCGATCGCCGCGATCAGCCCCGCGGCCACCCCGGCGGGGATGTTGGCGGCGAAAACGTAGGAGTTCGAGTAGTAGCGGAGGTACTCGATCACCTCCTCCTCGCCGACGACGAAGCCGCCCATGCCGGCCAGCGCCTTGCTCATCGTGCCGAGTTCGAGGTCGACCTCGCCCTTGAGGCCGAAGTGCTCGGTGGTCCCGGAGCCCCGCTCGCCGAGGACGCCGGTGGCGTGGGCGTCGTCGATCAGGACGCGGGCGTCGTGCTCCTTGGCCAGGCGGACGATCTCGGGCAGGTCGCAGAGGTCGCCGTGCATGCTGAACACGCCGTCGGCCACGATGAGCCGGCCTCCGGAGCGGTCGTCGGCGCGCTTGAGGATGCGTTCCAGGTCGGCCATGTCGTTGTGCTGGTAGATCTTGCGGATGCCGCCGGAGAGCCGGGCGCCGTCGACGATGCTCATGTGGTTGAGCCGGTCGACCACGAGGGTGTCGTAGCTCTTGACCAGCGCGGAGATCGCGCCCAGGTTGGCCGCGTAGCCGCCGGGATAGACGACGCAGGCCGGGCGCTGCTTGAAGGCGGCGAGCCGGCGTTCCAGTTCCTTGTGCAGGGTGTTGGTGCCGCCGATGAAGCGGGAGCCGGTGTGGGTGGCCCCGTAGGTGCGGGTGGCGTCGCAGATCGCCTCGATCACCTGGGGGTGGTTGGCGAGGCCGAGGTAGTTGTTGGAGGCGAACATGAGGAACTCGCGCTCGCGGCCGGTGAGTTCGTCGAAGATGACGGCCCGGTTGCCGCACCGGGAGCGCAGCGGCATGCCGTACCAGTAGAGGTGTTCGGCCTTCCGCCGCCGCAGATACGTGGCGAAGCCGCGGGTCTTGGCGAACAGGTCGGGGTCGCGCTCCTCGACGAAGTCCTTCATCGAGCGGCTGTCCCACTCGGGGGTGGCGCCCGTGGGGCCGGCGTCCGTGGTGGGGGCGGGAGCGGGTGCGGGGGGCACGGGTGGTGGGGTGGCGTCGCGGGCGGTGCGCAGTGCGGTGGCGAGCCCGCGCAGTGTCGTCGCGCCGAGGGAGTCCGTCAGGCCGTCGGCGAGGCTCTCGGCGAGGCCGAGCCGGCGTGCGGCGTCGGCGACGACGGAGGCGAGGAGGACGGAGTCGATGCCGAGCTCGCTCTCCAGGTCGGCGTCGACGGGGAGTTGGTGGCGCTGGTAGGCGGTGTGCCGTCCGGCGGCGGCGAGGACGGTCTCCAGTACGGTGTCGGCGGAATCCGTCGCCTCCACGGGCGCCACGGCGGCGCCGTCCCCCAGGGCCCGCACCACCGCGTCGACGAGTTCGCGGATCGTCGCGGGGCCCTCGGCCAGCGGCGGGCTCAGCGCGAAGTGGTCGTTGACCGAGACGAGGACGGATTCGAGGATCACCGAGTCGATCCCGAGGTCCGCCTCGAAGTGGCTGTCGGGCAGGAGGTAGGACTCCTCGTACAGCGTCCGCGAGGCGACGATGTCCACGACCTGCCGGTGGACGGCCTCCCGGTCGGGGCGCTCCCCCGCGTTCCCCTGCCGCGTGTCCCGCGTCGCGCTCGTCATCGGACGCCCTCCCGCTCGTGCTGGAGCCGTTCGACGAGGGACGCGATCGCCTCGACGGTCCGGAAGTTGGCCGGGGAGACCTCCCGCAGCGGGACCGTGACGCGGAACCGGTCCTGGAGGTAGTGCACCAGGGAGAAGATCTCGGCGGAGTCGATGATGTTGAGCTCGGCGAGGGGGACCTGGGCGTCGAGCCCGTCGGCGTCGCCGTCGAGCCAGGCCTCGGCGATGTGGTCGATGATGGACTGCTGGGTGCTCATGGTCGGTCCTGCTCTCTCTCGTCTTCGGGCGGGCCCAGCCCTTCAGGACCGGTCCAGACGCGGCCAGGTCAGCACTGCCGAGCCCCAGGTCAGCCCGCCGCCGAAGGCGGTGAGCAGCACCCGCCGGCCCGGCCGCAGCACCCCTTGGGCGTGCGCCTGGTCGAGGGCGAGGGGGATGGACGCGGCCGCCGTGTTCCCCACCTCGGCGATGTTGTGGAAGCACCGCTCCCGGGGGAGCCCGAGCCCCTCCGCGACGTGCCGGCTGATGCGCAGGTTGGCCTGGTGGCCGACCAGGTGGTCGACGTCGTCGGCGGTCCAGCCCGCCCGGTCGAGGACCGCCTTCGCCGACCCGGTCATGCGGTGGACGGCGTGCCGGAACACCTCCTTGCCGCGCATGGTGAAGAACTCCTCGCCCGGGCCCGGCGCCGCCCCGGACAGCCGCTGGCGCGAGCCGCCCGCCGGCACGGTGATGAGGTCCTCGCCCTCTCCGTCGCTGCCCAGGTCGAAGGGGCCGAGCGCGCCGGGTTCGGCGGGAGTGCCGGAGCGCAGGACGACGGCGCCGGCCCCGTCCCCGAAGATCACGGAGGTGGAGCGGTCGTCGGGGTTCAGGAGGGTGGAGAAGGTCTCCGCGCCGATCACCAGGACCCGGTCGGCCACCTCCGCGTGGATGAGGCCCGCGGCGGTGGCCAGCGCGTAGACGAAGCCGGTGCAGACGGCGGAGACGTCGTAGGCGGCCGTCCCCGTCATGCCGAGCCGGGCGGCCACGACCGGGGCGGTGGCCGGGCAGGGGCGGTCCGGCGTGGTCGTGGCCACGATCACGGCGTCCACGGACGGCTCGCCCGAGGACTTGAGGGCTTTCGCGCCCGCGCCGACGGCGAGGTCGGAGGTGGCCGTGCCGGGCGCGGCGGCATGACGCCGTGCGATGCCGGTCCGGGAGCGTATCCACGCGTCCGAGGTGTCCAGACGCCCGGCCAGCTCGTCGTTGGACACGACCCGGGACGGCAGACAGCTCCCGACGCCGGCCAGGACGGCGGCGCGGTCGGTGTGCGTGCCACGGGTGTCCGTGCGACCGGTGTCCGTACGACGTGCCACCACATGCGCTCCTCGTCCGCCGGAAGCCACTTGTCCGAGCCCGAGTCTCGCCCGGGGGCCTGACCGATGACTGACCGCGCGCTGACCGCTCGCTGACGCGGCCGGCCCGTCAGCGAGCGGTCAGTCATCGGTCAGCGGGCGGTCAGCCCCGGAGCACAGACTCGTACGGCGAACTCCCGGCACGCGAACGCGCGTTCGTCCCCGCTCCCCGGTCCCGGCGGCGCGCGGGACGGGCCTTGGGGAAAGGTGGGGCGCATCCCATGAGCGCGATGTACGACAGGCTGGTCGGCCTTCTCGTCGACCGTTTCGAGGTGGAGCGCGACGAGATCGGCCCGGACACCACGTTCGAGGAACTCGACATGGATTCCCTGTTCCTGGTGGAGCTGCTGCTGGTGATCCAGTCGGAGTTCGGTGTGCACCTCGACGACGACGCGGCCTCGCCCGGCGACACGATCGGCCGGGTCGCCCAGCTCCTGGAACAGCACGCGGCCTCCACGGCCTCGTCATGACCGCACCCGCCGCCACCCCGCCCGCCGTCGCCGTCACCGGGATCGGCCTGGTCACCGCCGCCGGCATCGGCGTCGAGGACACCTGGCGCGGGGTGTGCGCGGGCGCGTCGGCCGCCGCCCGGAACCCGGCGCTGGCCGGGCTGCCCGTGGACATCTCCTGCACGGTCCCGGGCTTCTCGCCGCGCACACACGTGGGGCGGCGCAGTGCGCTGACCCAGGACCGGTTCACCCAGCTCGCGCTCACCGCGGCCCGCGAGGCCGTCGCCGACTCCGGTCTCGACCCGGGGACGTGGGACGGCGCGCGCGTCGGCGTGGTCGTCGGCTGCGGTCTGGGCGGCGTGGCGACGTGGGAGGCCCAGCACCGGCGCATGCTGGAGCAGGGGCCGCAGGCGGTGTCCGCGCTGCTGATCCCGATGCTGGTGCCCAACATGGTCGCCGGTCACCTGGCCATGGACCTGCGCGCCACGGGCCCCAACTTCGTGACGGCGACGGCCTGCGCGTCCGGGGCCACCGCGATCGGCGCCGCGCTGCACCTCCTGCGCGACGGCGCTTGCGACGTCGTCCTCGCGGGCGGCGGCGAGGCCGGCGTGAGCCCGCTGATGGTGACCGGGTTCGCCCAGATGGGCGCGCTGTCGACGGCACGGCTGGACCGGCCGGCCACCGCCTCGCGGCCGTTCGACGCCGGCCGGGACGGGTTCGTCATCGGCGAGGGCAGCGGCATGCTGGTCCTGGAGCGCGAGGCGGACGCCCGCGCCCGGGGCGCCCGGGTCCGCGCGAGGGTGGCCGGCTACGGGGCCACGGCCGACGCCCACCACATGACCGCCCCCGACCCCGAGGGCAACGGTGTGATCCGCGCCCTGCGTACGGCGCTGGCCGCGGCGGACGTCATGCCCGACGAGGTCGACCACGTCAACGCCCACGGCACGTCCACCCCGCTCAACGACGCGGCCGAGGCGCGGGCGGTGCGCAAGGTCCTGGGCGAGGGCGCGGCCGTGACCTCGGCCAAGGGCGTCCTCGGGCACACGCTGGGGGCGGCCGGCGCGATCGAGGCCGCGCTGACCGTGCTCACCCTGGAGCACGGGACCGTACCGCCGACGGCCAACCTGGAGGAGCCCGACCCCGGCGTCGAACTGGACGTGGTCGCCGGGTCCCCGCGCCGGCGGGACGTGCGGGTGGCGGTGAGCAACTCGTTCGGCTTCGGCGGCCAGAACGCCGTACTGGTCCTGACGGCCGCGTGAACGGCCGTACTCCGCCGATGACTTGTGCTGCTTCCCGCCACACCTTGTCCGGAAAGACCCCCGGCCGGCCGGCCCCGACATCGGAAGAATCCGACAGGTGACGAAACGAATCCTGATACTGCAGCGTGTCGTCGGCGTCCTCTACATCATCGCGGGCATCGGCAAGTTCTTCCCGGAGATCGAGTCGGTGGAGCAGCGCCTGGACGACGCCGCCGACGCCAACCACGGTGTCGCCGTGCTCGGCGGCTTCACCGACTGGCTCGACGGCCACCCGACGGGCGTCACCGTGTTCGTCGCGGCCGCGATGGTCGTGAGCGGACTGGTGCTGATCCGCAACCGGGAACTGGTGCTCCCCGCGCTCTACGGGCAGTTGCTGATGCTGGTCTGCTTCGTGTTCATCCTGGTGAGCAGCGTGCCGCAGATCCTCGTGCTGGACGCCGCGTTCTTCGCCGCCGCCATCCATCTGATCGTGGTGCACCGCCGTGCACCGGCCGGCCCCACATCCGTCCCCCTCGAAGCCCGGACGGACACGCAGACGTGAAGGGTCCGCGCACGGTGCGGGACCCGCAGACGTAAAGGTCGATGCCCATGTCCTTCACGGTTCCCCACGACGAACTCGGCCGCCTCGAACTGCGGGTGCGCGAGGCGCTGCGCACCGCCGACGACAGCTCCCTGGACATCCTGGGCCACGGCGAGGTCACCCTGGTGCTCCGGCTCCGCACCGAACAGGGCGCCTACGCCTGCAAGCGGCTGCCCGTCTTCTCCGACCGCACGCGCTTCGCGCGCTACCGGCAGGGGCTCGACGAGTATCTGCGCCGCCTCACCGACAGCGGTCTGCGCGTCGCCGACACCGAGGTGTGGCACACGCCCCTGCCCGGCGGCCGGATCGTGGCGTACTGCGTGCAGCGCGAACTGCCGGAGCGGCGGTTGTGCTCCCGGCTGCTGCACACCGAGGACGAGACCTGGGCCAAGGACTTCTTCTCCCGCTTCCTCGACCAGCTGGACCGGACCGTCTCCCCCACCCTGGGCCTCGACGCGCAGGCCTCCAACTGGGTCGACGTGGGCGGGGAATTGGTGTACCTGGACATCACCACGCCCCTCATGCGGGACGCCCGGGGCCGGGAGAAGCTCGACGTCCGGCTGTTCTTCACCTCGCTGCCGTGGGTGCTGCGCGACGTCGTCCGGCTGTCGATGACCAAGTCGATCTTCGACAAGTTCTACGACACCCGCGGTGTCCTCCTGGACTTCCTCGGCAACCTCCACAAGGAGCGCCTGGACGCGCTGATCCCGGCCTTCCTGGACCAGGCCAACGGCCGGCTGGCGGAGCCGATCACGGCGGCGGAGGTCGCCGCCTACTACCGGGGCGACGCCCGGATGTGGGAGCTGATCCAGCGGCTGCGCACCGCCGACCGCCTCTGGCACTTCAAGGTGCTGCGCCGCCCCTACCCGTTCCTGCTGCCGCCGCCCGTGGACCGCTGACATGGGCTCCGCCGCGCGCGTGCCCACGGCCCACCCCACCGGGACCGCGCCGCCGGTCCGTGGCGCGGTGGCCGGGCTCGACGACCGCCTGGTCCTCGATCCGGCGCGGCCGCTGTACGTGTGCCATGTGCGCGGACCGCTGACGCTCGCCGTCGTCTCCATCGCCCGGCTGCGCACGCTCGACGAACGGGCCCGTACGGCGCTGGAGTCCCGGCACCTCGGCCCGGCCGAGGCCGCGAGGCTGCGACAGCTCTCGCTCCCCAAGCGGCGCCTGGAGTGGCTGGCGGGACGGCTCGCGCTCAAGCACGGCGTGTGCGCGTACCGGGGGCGGCACTTCGGCGAGCGGACCGGCACGCGTGACGTGCGCATCGGCGCCGTCGCGGACGGGCTGCGGGCGGGCCGGCCGCGGGTCGCGCTTCCCGTGGAGAGGGGGTCCCCCGTCGAGGTGGGGCTGTCGCACTCCGTGGACTTCGCCGTCGCCGTGTGCGGGCCGCGTGCCGTCGGCATCGACGTCGAGCACACCCGGCGGATGCCCCCGCTGCTCTCGGAGCTGCTCGCCCCCTCCTCCGGTGCGGCGCGGGACGCGGAGTCCGCCGGGCTGCGCGCCATGCCGCCCGCCCTGCGCTGGACGTGCAAGGAGGCGGTCCTCAAGCACTTCGGCTTCGGCCTGCGCGTCGACCCCCGGGAGGTCGAGCTGACCGACTGGCGGGCCGACGGCCGCTTCTCGTGGCGTGCGGGGCCGGGTCTCGTACGCCATCTGTCCCGGGAAGACGGGACGGACGGCGCGCACGGCACGGGCCGGACGGACGGGACGTGTTTCGACAGCTGGGCGCGTGAAGTCGACGGCTACTCGGTCGCGTTGGTGTGGCGATAGGAGTTCGGGTCCATGACATCGGCATCGGCATCGGCGTCCTCCGCGGGCTCCGCCACCCCGCCCACCCCTGGTGGCCGGACGGACGTGGCCTTCCAGGACGCCCTCCAGGTGGCCACCGGGATCGCCGCCCGCAGCCCGTCGTCGCACAACTGCCAGCCGTGGGGCGTCGGGTGGGCGACCGACGCGGCCACCCGGTGCACGGCGGCGGCGCTGCTGGCGACGGCGGCCCCCGGCGAACGGGCCGGGGACGGTCCCGGCCTGCCGCGCCGGAGCGAGTACCTGGTCCTCGCGCTGGACCGCGCGCGGCGGCTCACCGCGCTCCCGGCGCACGAGGTCGAGATGCTGCTGAGCTGCGGCGCGTACGGGGAGATCCTGGCGCGGGCCCTGGCCGCCCAGGGCTGGCGGGCCGACGGCATCCGCTTCCTCGGCCGGGAGGACACCGGCGACGACGGGCTCTTCGGCGACCGGTGGCCGCGCGCCTGGCGACCGCTGTGCGTCGTCCGCCTGTCCCCCGCGCCCGCCGACCCGGACGGCCTCGCCGCGCTGCGCGACACCGTGCGCGCCCGGCACACCAACCGGGGCCCGTACCGCGCCGAGGCGATCGACCCCGCCGTCCTCGCACGGCTGTCGTCGCCCGACCCGGAGCCGTCGCTGTTCCGCACGCACCCCCGCGTCACCGTCCACCACCTGGTGACCGACGCCGAACGGGCCGCCGTCGCGGGCCTGGTCGCCCGGTACGGCGGGCGCGACTTCGCCCACCTCGCCGCCTGGCGGGAGACGCACGCATACATCCGCCGCGACGAGGCCGACGCCGAGCGCGGCGGCGACGGCTTCACGCTCGGCCAGCTCTTCGGGGCGATGTCGCCGCCGCGCCGATGGGGCATGCGGGCCGCGCTGGCGCCCGCGACCATGCGGCTGCTGCGGCACGTGGGCTACGACCGGTTCCTCGCCCGGCAGCTCGCCGCCGCGGTCCGGGGCACCCCCGCGATCGTCGCGCTGTGCTTCGAGCGGTGCGACGGTCCCGGTGATTCCGGCGGCCCAGACGGCCCCGGCGGCTCCGGCGGTCCCGGTGACCGGGTGCCCGACGCCGGGTCCGGGCTCCGCGCCGGTGCCGCCCTGGCCGGTTACTGGCTCGGCGCGACCCGCGCCGGTCTGGCGCTGCACCCCGTGAGCATCGTCCTCCAGCACGACGACGTCCGCGCCGCGTTCGAACGGCGGCTGGGTCTGCCGGGGCGGGCGTTCTTCGTGAGCCGGCTGGGGCACGCGGTCGCGGCGTTCCCGCCCTCGCACCGGCTCGCCCCGTCCCGCGCGCTGCGGCACGTATGACGTTTTCCGGGGACGAGAACGTCAGCGATTCAACAAACCTCGGCAAACCGGGGTGGCTCGTTTTCGCTCCCCCGCCGACGAAGGCGGCCTATGCGGAATATTGCGGGGAACAAAGACGACTGACACAATCAGTCGCCCCAGGCAGCAAGGAGTGTCGGAAGAGCGCTGCGGCGCCCTCTCGGGGGAGGCACGGACTTTGCACCACCGCAAGCGATCACAATCGAAAGCCGCGTGTCGGTTCACCTGGACGGTAAAACCTGCCATCGCCCGATGAGGGCATCTGCGACCAACGCACACCCGGGCCACGTCGGGTCATTCACCCATGCACCCGCCCCGGTCCCACCTCATGGGAGGCAGTCGGTGAACATTCGCGTACTCGTGGCTTGCGAGGATGCGATCCTGGGCGCCGGGATGCGCGCGCTGCTCGATCAGCAGGCCGACATCACCGTCGTCGGCAACACGACCGGTCCCGGCTCCGCGGCGGCCGCCGCACAGCAGGAACCCGATGTCCTGGTGATCGTGTCCCCCGCGCTGACCGTGGAGCACAAACGGGAGCTCGCCGCGCTGTCGGCCGGCACGAAGGTGGTGCTGATCGCGAAGGCCGAGTACGCGCCCCGCTCCATCGAGGCCCTGCGCGTCGGCGTCCGGGCGGTGCTGAGCCCGGACACCTCGGCCGACGAACTGGTCCACGTCCTGCGGACGGTGAGCGCCGGCGCGGCCCTGGTCATGCCGGAGGAGGCCAGGCCGAGCCTGCACCGGCTGTCGGACGCCGTCCCCCCGGCGCCCGCGGCGGGACTCCTCGGCACCCTGACCCCACGGGAATCGGAGGTCATTGTGCTGCTCGCACAGGGGAAGTCCAATGGCGAGATAGCCGAGAAGATGTCCATTTCCGCGGCGACGGTACGGTCCCACGTTCACCATCTGCTGCGAAAACTCGGGGTGGGCACGCGCGCCCAGGCGGTGGCCGTCGCCTACGAGTCGGGCCTCATTTCCATCATTGGACGAAATTCAGGCGACCGGGACGGTACGGCCTGCTGAAAGAAATTCAGTAAGCGTTTCGACCTGCCCGGTATCCGTCCCCGATCCGCTCCCCGGTCACTTCCTCGACGACCTTCGCCAGGTGGCCGAAGTCCGACTCCAGCCGCCGGAACCGCGCGCTTTCCATGTCCCGCGCGAACTCCTCCCGACTGCTCACCTCGATGATCTCGAAGTAGGACGCAGGGGTGTCCGCCACCCGCTGGACGCCGAAGGCGAGGACGCTGGGCAGCTCGGGGCAGGCCGCGTAGTCGACGTCCCGCACCCAGGCCTCGAAGCGCTCGGGTGCGACGCCGTCGAGGAGCTGGATGCGGTGGATGATGACCGTCACGGCGGATCTCCTTCCATGAGGGCGGCGGGGGTGGCGGGGTGGCTGTCAGCGGTGACGGCTTCCGGGCCGTCGTCCGCCCGGCGCGTTCCCCAGTCCCAGCGCGCGGGCGATGTTGTTCTTCTGGATCTCGTTGGTGCCGGAGAAGACGCGGGCGGGCAGGGCGTCACGCAGGAACGTCTCGGCCTCCCCGGCGACCATCCCCAGGCCGCCCCGCACCTGGACGGCGTCCAGGCCCAGTTGCACGGCGGCCTCGCTCACCGCGAGCTTGGCGAGGGCCGGGGCGATCTCGTCCTCGCAACCCCGCGCGAGCTGCCCCGCGGCCCGGTGCAGCAGGGCCCGGGCGGACTCCAGGCGCAGCGTCATGTCGACGATCCGGTGGCTGACCGCCTGGAAGTGGCCGATGGGCGCACCGAACTGCTCGCGCGCGGTGGCGTGGGCGATCGTGGAGTCCAGGATGCGGCGCATCGCGCCCAGGTAGACCGCGAACAGGCAGACGCGCTCCCACTTCATCGACGCGGAGAACACGCTCGCCCCCGCGCCCTCGGCACCGAGCACCCGGCTCGCGGGCACCACACAGCCGTCGAAGTGGACGTCGGCCGTGGGCGAGCCGCGCAGCCCGACCTTGTCGTAGACCGGGCCCACGGCGAGCCCGGGGGTGCCGGCCTCGACGAGGAACGCCGTCAGCCCGAAGAAGCCGCCGTCCGGTTCGGTCGCCGCCTGGACGACGAACACGTCGGCGACGGGCGCGTTGGTCGTGAAGCACTTGCCGCCGGTCAGCACATACGCGTCGCCCTTGCGTTCCGCGCGGGTGCGCAGGTGGAGCGCGTCGGAGCCGGCCTCCGGCTCGGTGATGCCGTGCGCGGCGATCCGCTCCCCCGAGCAGAGCGCGGGCAGCCAGGTGCGCTTCTGCTCCTCCGTGCCGAACTCGACGATCGGCATGAGCGAGGCGAAGAGGTGGGCGGCGACGGAGAAGGCGAAGCCGGTGTCCTCGGTGCCCTGCCCGAGCGCCTCCATGACGGCCGAGGAGGCGACCGCGTCCAGACCGCTGCCGCCGTACTCGACGGGCACCGCGCCGCCCACCAGGCCCTGCGCCCCGGCGAGCCGCCAGCGCCGGCGGAAGTCGTCGGCGTCGAACCCGGCGTGTGCCGCGCCGTACGGTCCGGCCAGCTCGCGCCGGGCGAACGCGAGCACCATGGCACGCATCTCCTCGCACTCCGGGTCTGACTCGAAGCCCGAACCGCCCTTGGTGTCACCGCTCATGGCGCTCCGTCCAGGTGTTCGTCCAGGTGTTCCTCGACGAGTACGTGGTAGTTGATGCCGCCGGTGCCGAAGGAGCTGACCGCCGCCCGCCTCGGCTGCCCGGGCTGCCGGGCCCAGGGCGCGGGCCGGGTCAGGACTTCGGCGGGGACGGCGTCGAGATCGAGCGCCGGGTTGAGGGCGCGCAGGTTGGCATTGGGCGGCAGCGTCCCGGCCCGCATCGCGAGCAGGGTGCGCAGCAGCCCGGCGCTCCCGGCGGCGGCGAACGTGTGCCCGAAGGACGACTTCGCCGACCCGACCCGCAGCGGCCGGGCCCGCCGCTCGCCCCCGTACATCCGGGCCGCGGCGGCGATCTCGACCCGGTCGCCGACCTTGGTGCCGGTGCCGTGGGCCTCCAGGTAGTCGACGTCGGCCGGTCCGAACCCCGCCTCCGCGAACGCCCGCCGCATGGCGAGCAGCTGGCCCTCCAGGTCCGGGGCGATCAGTGACTTGGCGTCGTTGGAGGCGCCGATGCCGCGGACGACGCCGAGGATCTCGTCGCCGTCGGCGCGCGCGTCGGCGTACCGCTTGAGGAGGAAGAGGCCGCAGCCGTCGCCCGGGGTGAAGCCGTCGGCTCCCTGGTCGAAGGGGGCGTTGCGGCTGTGCGAGAGCAGTCCGAGGGCCGAGCAGAGCACCATGTCGCGGGTGTTGCAGGCGAGTTCGACGCCGCCGGTGACGGCGTAGTCCGCCGTTCCCCGGCGCAGCGCGCCGACGCAGACGTCGAGCGCCGCGAGGGAGGAGGCGCACGCGGCCTCCACGCCGAGGGGTACGGCGTCGAGCCGGTACTCGTTGGCCAGCAGGGCGGCGACACCGCTCGCGAGGCAGCCGTCGAGGGCGGCCGGTGATGTGGCGTCGTCCCCCGGCACCTCGGGCAGCGCCGCCCGCAGGGCCTTCTTGACGGCCGGGGAGCAACCGTCGAGCGCGGTGAGGTGTTCCACCGCGTCGTCCCAGGCGCGCAGGGCCCGCCGGGCATGGGCGCGGCGCTCGCGCGTCAGGCCCAGGTTGGTGCCGATGGCGACGATGCCCCTGCCGCCCGCGAGCCGTCCCGCGCCGCGCCCCTGGAACAGTTCGGCGGCCACGGCGAGCGCGAGCCGCTGGGTGTCGTCCATGGCCGCGCGGCGCACCGGGATGATCCGCGCGTCCCCGTACGGCCCCTCGGGCACCGGGACATGACCGCCCTGGTCGGTGTAGCTGTGGGTGAGGCTGAGGGCGCCGGGCGCGTAGTACAGGTCCCGGTCGAGCACGGTCTGCGGGACGGGGCCGATACGGGTCTCGCCGGAACCGACCACCTTCCAGAAGCTCTCGGCGTCGGCGGCCCCGGCGAACCGGCCGGCGAGGGCGACGACGGCGACGGGTTCGGCGGCGGGTGCAAAGACGGGTTCGGACGTGGCTGCGGGTTCGGATGTGGGGCGCGGGGAGGCCCGTACGGGTGGTGCCGCCTCGTGGGGCCTGTCGTGTTCCTGGAGTACGAGGTGGCAGACGGTCCCGGTGAGCGAGGAGCCGCGCACCACGGCCCGGCGCGGAGTCGCCTCGTTCCGGGCCGGGATCCGCCGGTGGTGCAGGGCGAGGGCGACCTCGGTGACGGCGGCGACGCCCGCGTTGGCGAAGGTGTTGCCGAGCCGGTCCCGCACCCCGCCCACGGCCTGCTCCGCCGGGTCCGCCGGGTCCGCGGTGTCGACCGACTCCACATGCGTCACCGAGTCCGGTGCCACCCCGGCCGCGCGCAGGGACTCCCGGGCGAGCGAGCGGCGCAGCCCGGTGTCGCGCGAGGGACGGAAGGCGCCCGGGCGGGGGTCGTGGCGGAGGGCGGAGTCGAGGATCTCGGCGTAGATCCGGTCGCCGTCCCGTACGGCATCGGACGACCGTTTGAGCAGCAGGGCACCGACACCCTCGCCGAGGCGGCCGGTACCGCCGGAACTTCCCTTCCCCACGAGCCCTTTGGCCCGCAGCCCCTCGGTGACGACGGGGCTCTCCCACCGCTGCCCCACGACCACGAGGACCGCGTCGGACACCCCCCGGCGAAGGTTGTGCACGGCGTGGTCGAGGGCGACGAAGGAGGTCGCGTCCGCCGACTCGACCGCGAGGGTACGGCCGTGGAGGCGGAACGCGGTGGCGATGCGGGCGGGGATGGTACTGGCCATCTCCCCCACCCGGTCGTGCGGGGAGGCGCCCGTGTGCCGGGCCACCAGCGCGCGCAGTTCCCCGGCGGCCGCCTGTGCCGTCGCCCCGTCGACGCCCTGCGCCACGGCCGCCCGTTCGACCTCGCGGGCGTAACGGGCGGCCTCGATCCGGGTCGCGTTGGCGTGCTGGCGGTCCAGGCCGAAGCAGGTGCCGGTGACGACGTCCGTACGGTCCGCGGGCAGCGGGCGCCCGGGATGGCCGGCGTCCGCCAGGCACTGGCGTGCCGCTTCAAGCATGAGGAGCTGCATACGGGCCATCGCCCCGGCCTGGGCGGGCGGAATCCCGAAGCGGGCGACGTCGACGCGTATGTCGTCCAGGGTCGGGGCCGGTTCGGGGGATTGTGGTGCGGGAGCTTCCCGGTTCCTCCCTTCCCAGAACCGACCGGGCCCGACGGCGCCCGGATAAAGGGCGCCGATCCCCACGATCGCCACGGCTTCGTTCGCCATGGCTTCGTTCGGCACCGCTTCGATCGGCACGGCTTCGTTCGGCACGGCTTCGCTCGGCACGCCCGCATGTACGGGCGTGCTCTCCTCGCCGCCCACTACCGGACCGCCGCCGGTACGCCCTGGCCCGGCAGGACCGCGGCGGGCAGCCGCAGCGCCGGGTCCTGCGCCAGGATCTCGGCGTGCAGGCGCTGGAGCGGTGCGCCCGGCCGGATGCCCAACTCCTCGTCGAGCCGCCGCCTGGCCCACCGGAACAGGTCCAGTGCCTCGCCCTGTCGGCCCGTGCGGTAGAGCGCGAGCATCAACAGCTCGCAGAACCGTTCCCGTTGGGGGTGGAGGGCGACGAGCCGGCGCAGCTCCGCGATCGCCCGGGCCTCGTCGCCGACCGCCAGCAGGGCACTGACCAGGTCCTCGCGGACGGTGAGCCGGCGTTCGTCGAAGAGGGCCGCCGCACCGCGTACGCGCAGTCCGTCGCCCGCGTCGAGGAGGGCGGGGCCGTGCCACACGTCGAGGGCGGACTGGAGGAGTTCCAGCGCGCGTGCGGGCCGGGTCCCCAGGTGCGCGGCCCCCTGGGCGGCCAGTTCGAGGAACCGGTTGCCGTCCACGTGCTCCGGGGACATCTCCAGCAGGTAGCCGTTGTTGACCCCGCGCAGCACGGAGCCGCCGCGCCGGCGCGCGGCGGGCTCGATGGCCCTGCGCAGCCGGGTCACGGTCGCCTGGAGCGCGTTGCGGGCGTTGCCGATGGCGGTCCCGGACCACAGTTCGTCGACGAGGTCCTCGCTGGAGACGGCCCGCCCCGCCTCCAGGGCGAGGGTGGCGAGCAGGGCCCGCACCTTGTTGGCTCGAATGGCGCGTATCTGCCCCTCGTCGTCCACGAAAACAGGGCCCAGAATTTGGATGCGCAAGCCACTCCCCCGGTCTGCTGCGAAACGGAATCGGCCCAGCGTGCCAGCAGTGACGCACCCTTCGAGAGACCAGCGATCCAGCCCCGCCGGAGCGCTGCTGTTCGCCGGTGGCAGAGATGTTTGAATCAGGAACTCTGGCTTGAGTTTTTCAGCCGTTCTGGGTCCTGTCATCCATCCCTTGATGGATTTCTGCACTACACGGCAGGCTGCCCCGGCGCACCCGGCCGCCTCCACCATTCGTTGAGCGGGGACGCGTGTGTACGTACGACTCGGGGCCGGCCGCCGGTGGCCGGCCCCGGGCCCGCGGTCACTCGCCGGCCGTCACCGCCCAGGTCTCGCCCATCCGCATACGGGTCCCCTTCTCGCCGTACGGTTCCCAGCCCGGGTCGCCGGTCGACGCGAACCGGATCCAGGTCTCGTGCATGCGGCGGGCCAGGTCGGGGGGCGGGGGTGTGGTGCCGAGGAGGCCGGCCGCTCCCGTCAGGGCGGGCAGGTGCGCGGTGTCGAAGACGAAGGGAAGTTCCGTCGCGTGGGTCGCGCCCAGTTGTGAGGACCGCCAGGTGAACTCGTAGACGTGGGTGCCGGGCCGGACGAGGGCCCGGGTGCCCGCGCCGAACAGGCCCTCGGCGAGGAGGGCCGAGCGGATCTCGCCGGGCGGCGCGGCCGGGCGGGCGCGGCGGTACGCGGCGACCGTCGCCGCCGGGTCCGGGGACATCCGGGCGGCCGTGTCGTGCACGTCCTGCCAGGTGCTCGTGGCGAGGCGGCCCAGCGGCACGAGGTACAGGTTCCCCTCGTCGCTGTTGGTGCCGACCATGAGGTCGACGCCGTGCGCGCGGCCCCGGGCGAGCGCCGTCGCCGCCTGTTCGTCGGCGACGACGCTGAACGGGCTCAGCCCCAGCATGGGGTCCGGTGTGCCGCCGGCCGTCAGGTCGATGCCGCCCAGTGCCCCGCAGGCCGCCACCAGGTCGGCGTCCGGCACGCCGGCGAGGGCGGCGGCGGTGCCGGGCACGCCCAGCTCCTCGGCGAGCCGTCGGGTGACCAGGCCCGCCTGGGCGCGGCTGAACGCCCCCGTGCCGCTGCCGCTCTGGAGGATCGCCCGGCGTACGACACCGTCCGCGCGCCCCGTGGCCAGCAGCGCCGCGAGCAGGGTCGCGCCCGCGGACTGGCCGAACACCGTCACGTTGCCCGGGTCGCCGCCGAACGCGGCGATGTTGCGGCCGACCCAGTCGAGCGCGGCCAGCACGTCCAGCAGACCGCGGTTGTCGGGCGCGTCGGGCAGGTGCAGGAAACCCGCCACGTTCAGGCGGTAGTTGACGGTGACCAGGACGACTCCGTCGCGGGCGAAGGCCGTTCCGTCGTAGAGCGGGCTGCGCGTCGAGCCCGCGACGAAGCCGCCGCCGTGGACGAAGACCATCACGGGCAGTGCCGTGGCCGTCCGGTCCGCGGGGGTGCGGACGTCGAGCGACAGGTACTCCTCCCCCGGCAGCCATCCCGGGCCGAAGTACGGCGACATGTCCAGGCTGCCGAAGGCGTCGCGCTTGGGCTGGGGGGCCGTCGGGCCGGGTTCCGTCGCGTCCCGGACGCCCGGCCAGGGCTCCGCCGGCCGCGGGGGCGCGAACCGGTCGGCGCCGTGCGGTGCGGCGGCGTACGGGACGGCGTGGAACACGGCGGTGCCGTCGGTGATCCGGCCGCGCACCCGGCCCGCGTCGACCGTCACCTCGACGTGGGCGTGCCCGTCGGCGCTCATGCCTCCACCGTCCCCTCCGGGGCCGTGAACGGCGCCCACTCCGTGAGCGCGAAGCCCGCTCCGGACGGCCGCACCCGGACCCCGCCGCCGCCCGCGAAGTGCGCCGGGAAGAGCAGCGACCGCTCGTCGGCGGCCCGGGCCAGCAGCGACCTGCGGGTCGCCCGCGCCTGCTCGGGGTCCTCGCAGAAGCAGCTGTTCACGTGCGGGTGCGCGAGCTGGACCGGGGTGTGCACCAGGTCGCCCACGAACATCGCCCGCGCCCCCGCCGATTCGAGCAGGACGGCGGACGAGCCCGGCGTGTGTCCCGGCGCCGCGACCAGCCGCAGGTGTTCGTCGATCACGTGCTCGCCGTCCCACAGGTCCACGAGCCCGGCCCGGTGCACCGGCGCCACGCTGTCCTCGAACACGTTCAGGTGGTGCGGGCCCCCGGCCGCGTCGCGCCGCTCGGCCGGGTCCCAGTAGGTGAAGTCCCGCGCGGGCATCAGATAGCGGGCGCGTGGGAAGGTCGGCACCCACTCCCCGTCCTCCCACACGGTGTTCCACCCGACGTGGTCGTTGTGCAGATGCGTGTTGACGACGACGTCGACGTCCTCCGGACGCACCCCCACCGCCGCCAGGCTCGCCAGGAAGCCCGACTTCCGGCCCGACCACAGCGGCACGTGCGGCCGCTCCTTGTCGTTGCCGACGCCGGTGTCGATGAGGATCGTCCGGCCGCCGCTGCGCAGGACCCACGTCTGGATCGCCGCGCGGACGATGCCGGAGTCGTCGTCCAGGAAGTGCGGGACGACCGGGTTGCGCTCGTCCCTCCACATCGGCGGGGCGCTGTCGGGGAAGAACGTGTCCGGTGACATCCCCACCGGGCCGGCGTACTCCAGGACCCGGTCGAGGGTGACGGAGCCCAGGTCAAGCGATGACGTCGGTGACATCGGCGGCGTCCTTTCCGTCGGTGGTGGTCCCCGCGCCCGTCGTGGTGCGCGAAGTGGTGTGCGGGGTGGTGTGCAGCCACTTGGCCAGTGCCGTGAGGGTCGTCTCCGCGCTCGCCGCCATCGCGTCGCGGAGCGCCTCGACCTCGCGCCGGGTGGCGCCCAGTACCGGGTCCATCCGCAGCAGCTGCCAGTGCTGGGTGACGAGGGAGCCCGGGCCGTCCGCGCGCATGGTCCACCGCCAGCGCACGATGCCGTCGGCGGTCCCGCCCACGACGTAGGCGAACTCGGCGCCGGGGCGTGCGGTGAGCACCTGGGACCTGCTGTCCCACTCCCGGCCGCCGCCGCGGTTGTGGCCGCCGAACCAGGCGCCCGGGCGCGGGCCGGCGCCGTCGTCGTAGCGGACCCGCGAGGCGTTCGGGCTCCACAGGCCGATGTGCGACACCTCGCTGACGAGGTCGTACACCCGCTCCGGGGAGACCGGCAGCCAGGCGCTGCGGGCGAAGGCGAACCCGGCCGGATCGAGGTGCGCGGCGGGAGCGTCGAGGTGGGCGGCGGGGGCGGCGCCCTCCGCCCCGCCGGGGGGCGCGGACGCTGAGGGGGGTGGGGCCGTGTGCGTGGACATGCCTGTCCTTCTCCTGTGCGGTCGGGGAAGGCTCCGGTGGAGGTCGCGGGGGCGGACCCCTCGGAGCGGACCCGTCCACCGTCGTCCCGGACGCGGGCCCCCGGCCAGACCGGGCCTTTCCTACCACTGACGTGGTCAGGCTCCGCGCGGCCGGCCGACGCATACTGGCGGACATGAGCGGATCAGCACAGCTCGCCGAGTATCTGCAGGCCTGCCGGGCCCGGCTGCGCCCGGAGGACGTCGGCCTGCACACCTACGGCGAACGGCGCCGGGTGCCGGGGCTGCGGCGCGAGGAGGTCGCGGGCCTGGCCGGGGTCAGCGCCTCGTACTACGTCCGGCTGGAGCAGGGCCAGTCGCTGAACGCCTCGAACGAGGTGATCGACGGCATCGCCCGCGCCCTGCGGCTCGACCCGGACGAGCACGAGCACCTGCGCACCCTGACCAGGCCCCGGCGGAGCCGGCCCGCGCCGCCGCCCCCGGCCGAGCGGGTCGCGCCCGCCACCGCGCAGATCCTGGCGACGCTGGCGCACGTGCCCGCCCTGCTGCTGGGCCGGCGCAGCGACGTACTGGCCTGGAACGCGCTCGGGCACGCCCTGTTCGCCGGCCATCTCGACCCGGAGGCCCCGGACCGGCCCGGCGAGCGGCCGAACATGGCCCGGCTGGTGTTCCTGGACCCGCACACCCGTGAGCTGTACCCGCGCTGGAAGGCCAAGGCGCACGCCGTGGTCGGCCATCTGCGGCTGACGGCGGGCCGGTATCCGGAGGACCGCGAGCTGAGCACGCTCGTCGGCGAGCTGGTCACCCGCAGTCCGGAGTTCGCGTCGATGTGGGCGGACCACCGGGTGCGGGCGTGCGACAGCACCGAGCATCTGATGCGGCACCCGCACGTCGGCGACCTGGTGGTCAACCAGCAGACGCTGCTCCTCACGCACGCGCCCGACCAGCGGCTGACCGTCGTCACCACGGAAACGGGGTCGGCCTCGCAGGCCGCGCTGAGCCTTCTCGCGCGGACGGTGGCGGACCAGGGCGCATACTGGAGACGATGACAAAGCCAGTGGTACCCAGACGCCATCTGCCCACGAGCCCCTTCAAGGCTCCGGTCCCCCCGCCGCCCAAGCACTTCGCCGTGGGCGACCGGGTCACGCACGACATGTACGGCCTCGGCCGGGTCGTCGGCATGGAGGAGGGGGTCGCGGCCCTCGTCGACTTCGGTGCGACGCAGGCGCGGATCCCCAGCCCGTACGCCAAGCTGAACAAGCTGTAGCGCCGGAGCCGGGGCGCGGGCCGGAGCCCGGAGCCGGGGCCGGGGCGCGGGCCGGGGCGGTTTGCCGGCCCACCCGTCGTGACGTCCCCGCCGGTCACCGCCCGGGGAGCGGCCCCGGCGGGCCGCGGGTCACGCGGGCCGCAGGTCACGCGCCGGCCGCCGCGTCGGTGCCCGCTGCCCGGTGCCCCGGCGGCGAAGGCCGGGGCGTCGCCGAGCCGTGCCCGCTCGTCATGCCCGCCACTCCGGCCGGTACACGGCGTGCGCGGCGACGTCCGCCGCGAGCGGCCGGGTAGGTTTGCGGGCATGACCGTGCAGAGCGCCGTGAAGGGCGTCGACGAGCTTGCCCCGCAACTCGCCAACTGCCGTGCGTACTGGCTGGGTTGGGGCGCGGCGGGTCGCAGCGACGACGACCTCGCGCACTACCGCAGCGGCCTCGCGCACACCCAGCTCAACGGGGTGCTCCGGCTGCGCGACGAGGCCGGGGCGGCGCAGGCGCTCGCCCGCGCCCGGACGGCGCTCGCGGGTGTGCCCTGGCTGTGGTGGGTGGCACCGGACAGCGCGCCCGGAACCGTCGACCTGCTGGCCCGGGAGGGGTTCGAGCGGGTCGGCGCCATGCCCGTCATGGCCGTCGCGCTCGACCGGGTGGCCGAGGTGCCGACGCCGCCCGGGGTGGAGATCGAGGTGCTGGAGGGCACGGACCCCGCGACCTGCGGCGAGTGGGTACGTACGTACGGCCCCTCTTTCGGGGTGGGCCCGGAGCTGGTCGACGCCTCCGTACGCATCGAGGAGGACTGGGCGAAGGACCCGCGCGCCGTCCGCTTCGTCGCGCGCGCCGACGGGCGGGCCGTGGGCACGGCCCTCCTGTTCGACGCCCATGGGGTGGCCGGGGTCTACATCGTCGCGACGGCCGAGGCGTACCGCCGCCGGGGCATCGGCGCGGCACTCACCGCCGCCGCGCTGGCGGAGGGCCGGCGCCGCGGACTGCACGTCGGCACGCTGCAGGCCAGCAGCCTGGGCGCGTCCGTGTACGCGGGCATGGGCTTCGAGAAGGTGGCGGAGTACGAACTGTTCCGCCCCCCGACTACCTGGAACTGACCCGGGCCACCAAGCAGTGAGCGAGAGGCCCGCCCCCTCCGTGTTTCAGGAAACCAACTCCCCGTCCCACCCCTCGAAGTCCTCGAAGTCCATGTTGGCGATCGTCAGGTTGCAGTGCATCTCGTGCGGGGTCACGCGGGCCGCTATGCGGAACGGTGCCGTCTCCTCCTCGGGGTCGGTGCTCACCGCGAGCAGCGACGGCCGCGCGTGCTCCATGCCGGTGCGGTCGGCGAGGAAGACCACCGCCCAGCCGCACTCGACCGGCTCCCCGCCGTCCTCCTCGGGCGCGGTGAGGGCGGCGAGAACGGCGGAGGGCTCCGCGTCCGCCCAGGCAGGATCCTCGACGAAGAGGATCTCCTCCTTGACACTGTCGTGCTCGTCGAGCACCCAGGGCTGGTCCAGCGCGTCCCGCACCCGCTGCCAGGCCTCGTCCTCCCGGTAGTCGGTACGGATGACCAGCATGGCCGGGTAGTCGTCCTCGGTCCTCGGCAGTGCGCGCACGGGGCGTCCTCTCAACGGGCGACCAGGGCGGTCGCGTTGGCGTCGTCTCCGACACTAGAGGCAGGGTCTGACATCGCTCCCGGAACGCCTCACCGTGACGGGCGCGCAGGGGAGGGCGGGGCGGCGAGCAGGGCCGCGCCCAGGCCGGTGAGGAGGGTGCCGAGGCCGGTGACGAGGGTGGTGAGGTGCCAGGCCTGGTAGGCGGAGAGGAGGGAGGCGCGCAGGGTCTCGCCCATGAAAGCGGTCTGGCGGAGCCGGGTGAGTTTCTCGTCGTCACCGCCGGTCGACTGGAGCTCCTCGGTGATCTCGGCGTAGGTGCGGCCGTGGGTGGCGTGGGCGAGGTGGTCCTTGATGAGGGCGGCGTAGGCGTGGGCCTGGGGCCCGGTCCCGACCGGGGAGCCGGCGTGGCGGGCGAGTTCGGCGGGCAGACCGCTGTCCGGGAACGTGATCCGCTGGGCGGCCAGTTCGGCACGGATCTGGCGACGCCCGCCGAGTCCGCGCAGCAGCATGACGGGCCCGCCGGCCAGCAGCGCCACGCCGACCGACCTGGTGAGCGCACGGGCGACGGTGGGACGCGAAGCGTTCATGGTGCCTCTTTCGTGTGCGTGGACGCGGGGTGCGCCTCGGGCGACCGCCGGCGGGCCGTCCCGGCCGGCCGGGGCCCGTGGGAGCGTCGGCCCCGCCGGGGCGGGCGGGGCCCGTGCGTCCGCCGCGCCCCCGGGACGACCGGCGCGCCGGGGGCGGCCAGCGCACGAACGCACCGGCGCCGGGGGCGGGGCGAACCACCGTCCGGAGGTGGCAGGTGGGTGGCCCGGACGGCGACCGGCCAGGGAGCCCGCCCGCCCGCCACGGCCCCCGCAGACGAGAAGACTGAGCCGTGACGGCCGGTGAACCCGGGAAGCGGACCTCGGACACGAGCCCCGTGACACCTCCCCGACCCGCGGCCTCCCTGCCGGTCACCACCCATGCTCCGGCCCCCGCCACCCCCACCGCATGGGCCGGACGGCCCTCACCCCCGGCCGGACGGCCCTGCCCCGGCCCAGCGGGCGTCAGTCCGCCACGGTCCCCCGCGAGGACCGCGCCCCCCTCGTGAACCCATGACTCCGCTCCACCTTCGCCACGTGCAAGGTGTAGCTCTCGTACCACTCGGCCCGCCCACGCTCCTGCGCCGCCCGGTGCTCGGCATCGCGCCGCCACTCGGCGAGCGCGTCGGCGTCCCGGAAGTACCCGACGGTGATGCCCAGCCCACCAGGAGTCTGCGCATGATCCATCCCCAAGAACCCGGGCACCCCCCGCACCAACTCCTCCATACGCGCGTTGGTCTCCCGATAACCGTCCTGCTCCCGCGTACGCACGGTGCTGAACACAGCCACGTAGTAGGGCGGCTCATACGGCCCGACGGGCGCGACGGCCCCCGACGACTGATTACTCATGGCGGCCACGGTAGGACGGCGTAGGCCGAGTGATCCAGTGCCGTCGCGGTGCGCGCGCCCCTGTCCGGTCGACGCGCCCAACTGTCGCACACCGTTCCACAGGACAGGGGCACAGGTACGTATAAATCGACCTATAATAAGCCGAGTTATACGTGCACGGCGAGTCACCGAAGGGCGGCCATGCCTCTCGCTTCTTGCCAACCACTGCGAATCGGTCGTCACCGCCAAGGCCTGTCTGACTGTCGGTCTTGACCAGGACTCATCGAACTGTTCCGATTACACTCGGTGAGGATTCAATCGCGGGGGTTGACCGAGTGTTCGGTGAGGACGAAGAAGCAACAACATCCGGCCGTACGAGTGCGTCCACTTCCACGGGGCGCCCGTCGTGAGGCCCCGCAGGGGGTTGGTGATCGCGGCCGTCGCCACCATCGGGACGGTAACCACGCTGCTCACCGGACTCGTCACGAACGCGGTGTCCGAGCAGGGCCATTGGCCCCTGGGATTAGGCCGATTACAGCAGCACCCGTGGGCTTCGTTTCTACTCCTGGGCGTCGTCGCGGCCGGTCTGGCTACGGTCCTCACCACCCTCGACGGTCAACGGAGTCCAGGGAACTCACCGGACCCCACGGCGACCTCGGGCGACGGATTGAACGCCCCCGGCGCCGCACTGGTCCTGCGCTCCCTGCCGCGCGACACCACGGCGTTCACCGATCGCACGGCCGAACTCGACTCGCTGGTGCGCTCGGTCCACGGCGCTCAGGAGGTTGGTGACACCCTGCCGGTGCACGTGATCGACGGAATGCCCGGCGTCGGCAAGACGACCTTCGCCGTGCACGCCGGTCACCTGCTCGCCGACCGGTTTCCGGACGGGCAACTGTTCGTCAACCTCAACGGCCACACCGCCGGCCGCAACCCCGTGCGGTCCGACGAGGCCCTTTCCTCGTTGCTCACCGCCATTGGCGTACCCACACAGCAGATACCGGTCGGCGACGACATGGGCGCCGTCACCGAGGCCCGTGCCGCCATGTGGCGCAGTCGGCTCTCCGGCAGGAAGACTCTGCTCATTCTCGACAACGCGGCCAGTTACCGACAGTATGAGCCGCTCCTGCCCGGTGGAGGCGACTGCCTCGTTCTGGTGACCAGTCGCAAAAGGCTGGTGGCGGACGAGGAAGTCGTACTACCGGTGCGGGCTCTGTCCCCCGACCACGCGGTGGATCTGTTCATACGACTCAGCGCTCGCCCAGCGGAGAACCTTGACCTCCAGGTACTCAGGGAGTTGGTCCAGCTCTGCGGATGCCTGCCCCTCGGTGTGTCACTGCTGGCCGCACGGCTGCGCCACCACCCGTCCTGGCAGGCCGAGGATCTGCGTGAGCGACTGGTCGCCGCCAGGGACCGCCTGACGGAACTGCGGGCCGGGGAGCGGGCGGTCGCCGCGACGTTTGATCTCTCCATCCGTGATCTTTCACCCGAATGCCAACGCTTCTTCCAACGGCTCGGGGCCTACCCGGGCACGGACCTCGATACCTTCACCGGCGCGGCCATCGGCGGGATCCCGGCAGTGGTGGCCCGTGAGTACCTCGACGGCCTCTACGACGCCCACCTGATCGATGAACACCCCGGCGGCCGTTACCGACTGCACGACCTGCTGCGTGACTACGCGCGCGGCCTCACTGGCGGCACCGGTCTCTCCGGTCCCACTGGCCAGGCTGACGAGGGAGACAGCATGGAATCCGTCGACACCATCCGCCGCGTGAGCACGTACTACCTGGTCGCCCTCACCGCAGCCAACGCCCACTTGGTACGCGGCGGTGCGGAGACCCCATCCCCACCGGACGAAGCGCCTCGGACCGAAACACCGGCCATGGACTCACGTGCGGCGGCTCTGCGCTGGCTGGAGACCGAACGGCCCAACATCCTGGCGTGCATCCGGCGCGCGAACGACCTCGCGCTGTATCCACTCGTCGTGCGGCTGTCCGCCGCCATGGCACCGTTCCTGCGACAGGCCGGCCCCTGGGACCAGGCGGTCGCACTGCACCGGACCGCCGCCCAGGCCGCTCGGCAGACCGGTGACGAGCGGGCCCTGGCAGGAGCCCTCGCCGAACTCGGTGTCGTACGACGGTTCATGGGTTCCTACGTCGATGCCTCGGCTGCCCTGGAGGAAGCGGCCACGCGATATGAGGCGTTGAGTGATCACCTCGGGCGTGCTGACGCCCTCAATCAAGCGGGCATCGTCTGGTACCTGACCGCGGACAACGAGGCATCGGCCCAGGCACAGATCCAGGCGCTGAGCTTGTACCGGCAAGTGGGACACCGGCTGGGGCAGGCCAACGCGCTCGCCGACCTCGGTATGGTCCGCCGCCAGACCAGTGACTTCGACGCCGCCATCGATGCCCAGTCCGAGGCCCTCTCGATCTACCGCGAACTCGGCGACCGGTACGGCGAGGCCAACTCGTTGCGTGACATGGGTGTCGTCCACTGCCTGACCGGAGCGTATGAACAGGGGCGGCGCCTGCACCGTGAAGCGCTTGGTCTCTACTCGGCGCTCGACGACCGGGTGCACCAGGCCTACGCTCTCAACGAGTTGGGGGTAGCGAGTCGACTCACCGGTGATCTGACAGGGGCACGCGAGTCCCACGCTCTGGCGCTGGAGCACTTCACGGAACTGGGCGAACGCTTCGGCCGTGCCACCAGCACGCGTCATCTCGGGGTGCTGGAACGCCTCTCGGGCGACACGGCAGCGGCGATCCGCAGTCTGGAGGAGGCTCTGCGCGCATATCGCGACCTCGGCAGCCGAGGAGGCGAGGCTGCCGCACTCACCGAACTGGGAGCCGCTCACGCGGCCGTGGGTGACCGCGACCTCGCCGCGGCGGCCTTCGAGCGAAGCCTGGAGATCGAACGGGGACTGGGAGACAGATGCGGTGAGGCAGAAGTCCTGAATCACTGGGGAACACTCCTGCACACGCACGGCGACATGGCGCGTGCACGCGAGCATTTCACCCAAGCGCTGGAGCTCGCCCAGGCCATCCGCTGCCCGCTGGAGGAGGCACGGGCGCTGGAAGGCATCGGCCGCTGCCTCCGCGCGACCGACGGCGCCGATTCACCCGAGGCCATCGGAACACTGCTCCAAGCCATCGACGTCTACCGGCGGTTGTCTCTTGACGCGTCGGCCGACGGCATCGAAGCGCTATTGGCGGGACAGATGGGGTGAGCCGGGTCCCAGTCGTTTCCCGCGGACAGGCACAGGGGCAATGCTGCGCTGGCCAGTATCCGTATCCCAGCGAGTGCCGCAGGACTGCTACGTTGCACAACGGTCTGTCGTTTCAACCATCGCTGTCGCCCAGCGCCGAAGTTCCCGGCGCCGACCTCACGAGAGGTGTTGGATGACGTCACCCACGAGCGCTTCCTTACCACTGGACACCTTCACCCTCTCGACGCGTCACGCCCTCGACCCAGTGACCGACAACCCGGTCCTGGACCAGGTCGCCGAGCGCGTACGGCGGCGCCTCGCAGCCGAGCGGGACACGCCGGACCGCTTCGGCGTCGGCACTCACGCGGCTTCGCTGATCCGGCCCCGTCCCTCCTGAACCGCAGCGGCAGATGCCCCGACAGCCGGCGCCCTTCTCGTCCTACGTCCTCAAGGTCGCGAATCGCTGCAACATCGACTGCGACTACTGCTACGTCTTCCGCTCCGCCGACCAGGCATGGCGAAACCTGCCCGCCCGGATGGACGCCCTGGTGGCCCGAGCAGCCGCACGCCGCATCGCGGAACACGCCGCACGCCACAGCCTGCCCGCCGTACACGTGATCCTGCACGGCGGCGAACCCCTGCTCGCCGGCCCTCGTCACCTGGCGAGACTCCTCGATGCCATGCGCGAGGAGATTCCGCACACCCTCACCGCACGCTTCGAACTGCAGACCAATGGAACGCTTCTGTCCGAGGCATGGCTCGACCTCTTCGAGCGGTACGAAGTGACGGTCGGCGTCAGCCTCGACGGCCCGCCCAGCGCGAACGACCGGCACCGTCTCACTCACTCCGCACGGTCGAGCGCCGCCTCGGCCGTCCGCGGCATCCGACTGCTACGCACCCGACCACACCTGTTCGCCGGCCTGCTCGCCGTGGTGGACCTCGCCAACGACCCGGTCGAGGTCCACGACTACCTGGCCGCCTTCGATCCGCCCAGCATCGACTTCGGGCTCCCCCACGCCACCCACGACGCTCCGCCGCCCCGCGGCGACCCCGGCGTGCCCGAGTACGGGCTCTGGCTGAGCCGCGTCTACGACGCCTGGCTCTCCCGTCCGGACCATCGGCACAGCGTGCGAATGCTGGAGGACATCGTCGCTCTCGGTTCGGGCGTCCGCGGTTCGGTGGAGACACTCGGCCTGGCACCCTCGGCAACCGTCGTCATCGAGTCCGACGGCGCCATCGAGGGCGTGGACACCTTGCGGTCCGTTGGTGAGGGCGCCTCCTGGCTCGGCCTTGACGTCTTCCGGCACTCCTTCGACAACGCCTTGGACCACCCCAAACTGCAACACCGGCTGTACGGGAGAGAGGCTCTCGCGGAGAAGTGTCAGAGTTGCCCGCTGGTGGAGGTCTGCGGTGGTGGTTACCTCCCGCACCGTTTCAGCACGGCAAACGGCTATCGAAACCCGTCCGTGTACTGCGCGGACCTGGAATACCTCATACGCCATGTGCGGAACTCCCTGCGACACCACGGCTGGGGCGACGTACAGACGGCAACGGCCCTTCCATGAGAGCACCACATCGTGCCCCGCCGCATGATCCGGCCGTTGAAGCCGACGAACCGAACGACGAACACCGTACGGAGATGCCCAGCGATGACCTCGACAACCTCCACGCGCACGACGATTCGCCCCGCCAAGAAGGATGACACCGCGGCTCTGGCCACGCTGATCGAAGAGATCGAACGGTTCTACGGGTCCACAGCCATCCAGCCCTTCGAGCAACGCCGGGCGCAGGTGGAAGAAGCTCTCTTCGGCTCCCCACCTCTCGCCTCCGCACTGGTCGTCGAAGACGAGACGGGTGGACTCGTGGGCCTCGCCGCCTACTCCTTCCTCTGGCCGGCGGCCGGCTCCTCGCATTCCCTCTTCCTCAAGGAGCTCTACGTTCGCGACTCCCTCCGCCGCCACGGCGTTGGCGCCCGCCTGATGACCGAGTTGCACACCATCGCGGCAGCACGTCCGGGGTGCAGCCGCGTGGAGTGGATGACGGACCGGGACAATCCGGGGGCGCGGGCCTTCTACCGGTCGCTGGGGTTCGCGGAGCTGAATGGCAAGATCATTTATCGGGGGAATGGGGAAGCCACGCCGAAATGAGGCGCGCATCCGAGCTCAATGGGCTGAACAGGACTGAACACTCGTCGTTTCAAACGTCCCCGTGGATTGAGCGCAGTCGACGCCAGCACGCGTGTCGTGATTCATTCGCACACTGAACCACGTGGGGGCCCGGGTTCACGTGGTGCCATCCGTCCTAGATTGCCCTGCGACCAGTTTCGTCAATGGTCGCAGGACAACTCACGTACGACTGCGGTTCAGGAATACCGCTTAGCCGCGAAGCGGATGAAGCCCTTCCAAGCATCCTCGCCCATGGCCAGCCCGGCACGTGCGGTGTCCTTGGAGTCGCGGACATGGATAGCGCGGGAGCGGATCGCCACCTCTACACATTCGCCCCCCTGTGCGCCGCTGTAGCTGCTCTTGAACCATACGAGTGGGGTCAGCTCGTCGGCGGTCTTTTCGAAG
This sequence comes from Streptomyces sp. NBC_00670, assembly GCF_036226765.1. Classification (NCBI taxonomy): domain Bacteria; kingdom Bacillati; phylum Actinomycetota; class Actinomycetes; order Kitasatosporales; family Streptomycetaceae; genus Streptomyces; species Streptomyces sp. NBC_00670. Next base: position 4,993,539 of record NZ_CP109017.1, on the reverse strand, counting down.
TTCACATCTCTCCCAGCGACTTCACGATGAAGGTCAAGGACTCACTCGGGGTGAGAGCTTGTGCCCGGATGATCCCGTAACGGCACACGATGCCGCGGACCTCGGTTCGATCCGTGACGATTGTGCTCCGCCCCTGCGCCTCCAGGTAACCGATCTGGTCTCCGTTCTCACAGTGCAAGACCGTGAACGGGCCGTCAACTGCGGCGTTGTCCTCCCGGTCCAGAGGTAACACCTGGATCTCCACATTGCGGTACTGCCCCACGAGGAGGAGATGTTCCAACTGCCCGCGCAGGGTGCCTCTGCCCCCGAAGGGTCGGCACAGCACTGACTCGTCCAGAACAAAGCCCAGCAAGGGCGCCGGCCTCCGAGCGAAGAGGGACTGCCGCGCCAGCCTTGCCATGACTTGTTGTTCGATGGTCTCCTCGTCCATGAGCGGCCGCCCCATACCAAACACGGCACGCGCGTACTCCTCGGTCTGGAGCAGGCCCGGTACTGCCTGGTTGGCATAGACCTGTACCTCGACCGCGTCCGCCTCCAATTTGGCGGCGTCACGGAAGAACACGGGGTACTGAGCTTGTGCTACTGCTTCCTTCATCTCGCCCAGGACGCCGCCTGCGTCCAAGACGTTGTCGGCCAGATCGATGAACGCCGGCGGGGGCACCCGGCGGCCCTGTTCGTACGCCGCGATCGTCTTCGGGGCGTAGCCGACGAGGGCGCCGAAGGCCGGGCGGTCGAGGTCGGCGCGGAGACGGAACCGCTTCAACTGGCGGCCGAAAGCACGGAGGACGCCGGGGATCTGGTCCGCCGGTGTTTCGCCGGCGGGGGCGCAGCCGGGGATTTCTTCGTTGTCGTCGTCCATTCGCCGGCGCCTCCGTCGCGTCCTCGTGTGCGGTTGCTTGGTTACGCCGCCGTACGTTCCTGCTGAGCGCGGCAGTTGCCGCAGCGTGCCTTCAGGTCGTGGGAGCGGAAGGCGCGGTCGCAGCCGTCGCAGTTGATCAGCGGGGCGGGGCGTGGGGAGCCGGGGCTGTCGGCGCCCCGGGGTGCCGTGGGGAGTGGGGGTGGCAGCAGCGTGGTCAGGCGGTGGGCCAGGAAGCGGGACGGGTGGTGGATGGGGACCTGGGCCGGGGGGAGGCCGGCGGTGAGGGTGCGGGTGATCTGGGCGGGGGTCGCGTCCTGGGCCAGCCAGGCCGTTACGGCGGGAACCAGCTCGTGTACGTCGCGGGTGGAGAGGAGCAGCCTGGGGTCGGTCAGGCGCAGGCGGGAGAGGAGTTCCGCTGCCGGGCCCGTGGCAGGAGGCGGCGGGGGCGGGGTGGGGGTACGAGGCTCCCTGTGTGTGGAGGGGTTCCGCTCGGGGGGTTGTGTGGCGCCCGGGTGCTCCTTGAACAGCGTGCGGGTGGTGATGCGGCCCGTGGTGTCGCGGGTGCGGGTGCGGACCAGGTAGCCCGCCCTCACCAGCTCGTTCAGGGCGCGGGCGATCCTCGTCTCGCCTTCGCTGAAGCGGGCGGCCAGGGCCTTGACGGTGACCGGGGCGCCGTCCGGCAGTGACTGGATGTGGACGGCCAGACCGATCGCCGTCGCCGACAGCTCGCGGTGTTGCGCGAGGTGGTTGCCGACCACCGTGTAGCGCTCGGTGTGCCGGTGGCGGAGGTGGACGACTCCGGCGCGCGGGGCGTTCGGGAGGCGGGGAGGGCACGGGTGCGCGGGCAGCGCCCCGTTAGACTGCGGGTCAGCCATGAGGGAAAGTCCTAGTCTTCCTGAATGGTCAGGCCCTCGGTTCGGATTGCCGTCCTGCCGGGGGCCGTTCTGTGTCCGGTGTGGGGTACTTGCGGCGAACGTACCGCACGTTTCCGGCCGTACCCCCCTCGCATCACTCGAACGAGTGGCGGCCAACACCGCGCTCGCGCGCGGGGTTTGGTTTGGTCGGGTTCTTTCTCCAGGGATTTATAGGGCAGCGGGCGGCACCGGGGCGCGGTTTCCCGCGACCCGGTGGGGAACGACGCGGTCAACTCATGAGGTGGCCATGCCAGTTGCCGCGCCGGCTGCCACCCGTCGCCCACACCGGACGCCCCGATGCCCACAGGGGTGCGTGTGGGCGCGTCGGGGCTCGTCGCGGCATGCTCGCGGGGTCGACGGTGGGGGCATGAACGAACACCCCTCCCCCGTCACGGAACCGGTCGCCGCACGCCTTGAGTTCGCCATGCGGTTCACCTCCACCCCGCGCGGCGCGCGGCTCGCGCGGCGGCTCGTGGCGCACCGGCTCGATGCCTGGGGCTTCCCGTACGGCTCGGACGTCAACGAGACCGTCACGCTCGTCACCGCCGAGCTCGTCGCCAACGCCGTACGGCACGGGTGCGTGCCGGGGCGGGACTTCGCCGTGCGGCTCGTCGCCACCGGGCGGCTCGTGCGCGTCGAGGTGTCCGACGCGCGCGGCGAGCGCGTACCGCTGCTGTCGCTCCGTAAACCGCCCGGTGACCAGGAGTCCGGACGCGGCCTCCTCCTCGTCGCGGCCCTGTCCGACCGCTGGGGCGCGGAACCCCGCGTCAACGGGCCGGGCAAGACGGTGTGGGCGGAGTGCGGCGCAATGTGCTGAGCCGGCGGTGCGGGGACTCACTCCGCGTCGGTCAGCGGGCACCCGTACCGACGCTCAGACGATGGAGCGTCGCGGGCTAATCGCCCGAGATGGCGATGCGCAGGTCTCCGTCCGCGCGGCAACGGAGCCCCCAGTCCAGCAGCGTCGTCATGACCTTGTGCTCCGCACCTCTCAGCCGTGTGAGATCCGCGTCCTCCAACTCTCGCACCACCCGGTCGGCTGCCTCACCGCTGAGCCTGGTGTCACCGTAGGGATCGACGCCGGCAGGGTCGGCAGCCGGTGTCGGCCCAGCCGCTCGATGGCCGTCCAGAACTCGTCGTCGACGACTACCCGCTCCAGCGTCCCTGCTGCGGGACGCAGCCCTGGCTTCCGTGCGGTCCGGGAGGACAGGAACCCCCGCCGCAATTCGATGACAAGGGTCATCCCAGTCCACTCCCGTTGCTCCTCAGCCGTGCCCGGCCTGGCTCACCGACAGCTGTGATTGTGCATGCCCCGGACCAATCTCCGTCCGGCACATGAGGCAGACCGGTCCCGCTCCCTCACCCGTGATCCACACAACAAGGCGTCGGATTCGGGACCTCGAACGGGGCCAGGCGGCCCGCTGGGGCCGGGGTGAGGGCGAGGGTGAGGTGGCCGGTGTGCCAGGTGGGGCGTACGTGGGCGCGGGTGTCGATCTGCGCCGTGGGGGCGGGGGGTTCGGGGGTGCCCAGGATCGTTGCCCTTTCGATCGCCGTGTGGGTGAGGAGGTGTTCCAGGGTGACCGTGCCGGTGACGGTGTCCGCGCCGGGGTAGAGCACAGCGCGGCCGGACTCGCGGTGGGCGTGCTGCCGGGCGGCCTGGGCCGCCGCGTCCGCCAACTCCGGCGAACCGTGGCGGAGTTCGGCGTAGGCCGCGCCCGTCTCCGGGGCGGTCGACGCGAGGTGGGCCACCAGGCGGTGCCACACCGCCCGTGCCGTGGCCTCGTCCGGCAGGGCGAACGTCGTCGCCAGGTGGGGGCGGGGGCCGGTGCGCACGGGGTGGGTGCAGGCGATCGTCGTGGGCGGGAGGGCGAGGGCGGCCACCAGGTCGTGGATCAGGTGGTCGGCCTCGCGCAGGGGCGCGGAGCCGGCGTCCACACCGATCACGGTGCGGACGCCGGGTGACGACACGGTGGTCATGCGGGCAGGACCCACATCGGGTTGGAGTAGAACCACAGGTCCTTCCACGGGTCGGCGTCGCCGACGACGTCCAGCGCCGGGCCCACCGGGTCCACAGCCGCCCCGTGCACCCCGACCGCCGACCGGTTGCCGTCCGTCCCGCGCAGCCGCACGTACACCGGACGGTCGACGCGGCCGAGCGAGTACGTCAGGCGGACGGTGCCCGTGGCCTTGTTGACCTCGAAGGACTTGACCACCTTCGTGTCCGGTGTCGTGAACGTGTCCTTGTCGGAGACGGCACCGGTGACCGCGCCCCGGATGACGTCCACGCGGGCCAGCTTCGGCGTGAACTGGGCCCAGTTGGGGCCGTTGGCCAAGCTGATCTCGACGACCAGGTCGACCTTGCTGCCCTTGCGTACGTGCAGCGAGCCGCCGAGCGTGGTCTCCCGGCCGCCGCCGCGCAGCCGGGCGTCGAGGCCGCTGATGAGGGCGCCGTGGTCGACCCAGACGCGGCCGGCGCGGATGCCGTCCATCACCGACTGGTACGAGAAGGAGGCCGCGCCGACGTGCGTTCGGGAGTACTGGCCCGGCCAGAAGTCCGTGTCGGTGAGGTTGAGGTCACCGCCGTAGACCGGGTCGTCGTAGCGGCCGTTGGCGGCGAAGTCGCTGTTCGGACCGCGTACGGCGGTGTCGGCGTAGACGTTGTGGGAGTCGGAGTTGGCCGTGATCCACCAGGGCTTGCCCTCGGCGAGCAGGCTGTCCCACAGGCCGCCGACCGTGGCGGTCATCCAGTCGAAGCCGCCCCAGGTGCGGTAGCTCTCCAGCGGGTAGCCGGCGAAGGAGTCGGCACTGGGGCTGTTGTCGTAGATGCCGCGCGCGGAGCCGGGGCCGTGCGGGGCGGGCAGGCCGCCGGCCTGGTGGCCGGGGGCGCCCTCCATGCCGACCGCGATGTCCGGCTGGGCGTCGCGCCAGCCGCGGATCTCGTGCGGGGAGTCGATGCCCTTGCGGGCGGGGTGGTTGGCGAGGAACAGCGCGTCCTTGACCTTGCGACGGCGGACCTGCGCGGCGAGGAAGTCGATACCCGCGATGGCGAGGGCCTCGTTGGCCGGCGTGCTCGCGGTGGCCTTGTTCAGACCGCCGTCGTACGTCGCCTCGAACTGCTTGAGGACGGCGACCTCGTTGCGGCCGGGGTGCACGAAGACGGTGCCGTGCTCGGCGGCCGGGATGTTCCACTCCAGGCCCTGGAAGACGAGCGTGTCCTCGATCGCGTCGCGGGCGGCGACGATGTCGGGGTTGACCTTCTCCACACCGATCTTGGCGTGCTGCTCGCTCGCGTGGTCGGTGACGACCATCCAGTCCAGGCCGTGCGCGTTGGCCTGGCGTACCTGGTCGATGACGCGGTACTTGGCGTCGGAGCTGTACTGGGTGTGGATGTGGTGGTCGCCGGCCAGCCACAGGTAGCGGCCGGAGCGGGACTCCCGGCGGGACTGGTCGGAGGCGGGCGCGGTCTGCGCGGCGGCCTGACCGGCGCCGACGCCGCCGAGCACGCCGCCGGCGGCGAGGCCGGCGCCGAGCAGACCGGCGCGGCGCACCATCGCGCGCCGGGAGAGCTGCTGGGGCGACAGTTCCTCGTCGGGAACGGTCATGTCGAAGGCGGCCGGGACGGCGTCGGGCTCGGCGCCCCCGTGCCCGTGCCCGTGGCTGTGGCCATGGGGGTGGTGATGGTGGTGGTGTCCGTTGCCGCTGTGTGCCATGTCAGCTCCCGCTGCGCGGTGGGGTGCCCGTGACCTGCCGGGATGTCGTGCCGAGCGTGCTGAGGCGCGGTGAATGCCGGGCGTGGGCGCGGTGGCGGAGGCGGGAACGGTTGCCGACGGTGTCCCGAGCGTTGATCATCCCGCCGAACGGCGCATAGGTTGCCGTCCATGACGACGACTGTTCGTAACGGCGCTCGGATCGGCGTGCGCATCGGCGTGATGTACGACCGGGACTGGGCGCCCGAAGGGCTGCCGGGGTTCGCGCGGGAGGTCGAGGCGCTCGGCGTGGACGACCTCTGGGTCGTCGAGGACCTCGGCTGGAACGGGGGCGTGTCGGCGGCGGCCGTGGCGCTGGGGGCGACCGAGCGGCTGCGGGTCGGCATCGGGATCACGCCCGCGCCGCTGCGCAGCCCGGCGCTGCTCGCCATGGAACTGGCCACGCTGGCACGGGTGTTCCCGGGTCGGCTGGTCTCCGGGATCGGGCACGGCGTGCGGGAGTGGATGACGGCGGTCGGCGTCGCCCCGCGCTCCCCGCTCGCGCTGCTCGAGGAGACGATCACGTCCGTACGGGCGCTGCTGCGCGGCGAGCGGGTCGAGCTGGCGGGCCGGGAAGTACGGCTGGACGGCGTCCAGTTGGTGCATCCGCCGGCCGAACCGCCGCCGGTGGTCGCGGGCGTGGTGCGGCCGCGCTCGCTGGAGCTGTCCGGGCGGGTCGCCGACGGCACGGTGATCGCGGAGGGTCACGGCCCCCGCGAGGTGGAGTCGGCCCGGGCGCTGGTCACCAAGGGCGGCGCGGGCCCGGACCACACCCTGACGGTGCTCGCCTTCACCTGCGTGGACGACGACCCGGCCCGCGCCGCCGAGACCCTCCGCCCGCACACGGAGGGCCAGGCCGCCTGGCTCGGCCGCCCGGCGGAGGAGGTCTTCACCGTCTCCGGCCGCGCGGAGGACGCCGCCGACCGCGTACGCGAACTGACCGCCGCCGGCGCGGACACGATCGTCCTGCGGGTGGCGGGAGCGGAGCCGGTACGACAGGTGGAGGCCGTACTGGGGGCGCTGGGGCGGTAGGGGTACTGCGCCTGTCCGCCGGCCTCACGCGGACAGGCGCCCAGATTCCGTGTGACGGCTCGGCGGTACTGCCGGGAGTGTGGTGATCCGCTGCCGAGACGCCGGCGGTCACGCCCCTTCGAGGGTCCGGACGCCGACGAAGTCGATCGCGCACCGCGACCGGTCCAGTCCGCTGCGGGCGCCGAGTTCGTCCAGGACCGAGATGGTGCAGCCTGGCCCATGCCCGGGCCTCGGTCCATTCGTCACAGGTGCGTCGCCCGGCGTAGCAGACGGTCGATGTTCTCGCGGCTGCGTCTGTCGGTGGGGGTCTGGACGACGAGGCGGACACCGGGGTGGTCGGTCAGTTCCATGCTGGTGGCACGCAGGCTCACTTCGCCGATCCCCGTGATGTCGTAGCGCTTGTCGCACAGGTGCGGCGGAGCGACGTCGTGCGTGGCCCAGAGCCGGGAGAACAGCGGGCTGACGGTGCACAGACGGGCGACGAAGTCCTGCCATCGCCGGTCGCCCGCGTTCTGGCTGTAGCGATAGCGGAACCCTGCCACGGCCTCGGGGGCCTGCTCGTCGCGGTTGACGATGCGGGGCTGCCCCTCCGGTGCCGCGAAGAGCTGCCAGAGGGTGTTGCGCTCGCCGGGCGGAGCACTGACCAGAGCGGGGTGCAGGGCCGCGTATGCGCGGTTCCAGCGCAGCACGTCGGTGCGGGCGTCGACCAGCATGGCGGGCAACGGGTCCAGGGCTCCCAGGACGCTGTCGAGGTGGCCGGGGAGCTCGGTCGGCGGATCACTGACGGCCGGAGGCTGGGGAACCTCGGCCAGTCGGTAGAGGTGGTCGCGCTCGGCGGCATCCAGGAACAGCGTGCGGGCCACCGCGTCGAGCACCTGCGAGCTGACGTTGATCGGCCGTCCCTGCTCCAGCCACGTGTACCAGGTGATGCCGACACCGGCCAGCTGGGCGACCTCCTCGCGGCGCAGTCCGGGGGTGCGCCGACGCACTGTCGCGGGTATGCCGACGTCCTCGGGTGAGACCCGCGCGCGTCGTGAGCGCAGGAAATCCCGTAGTTCGGTCCGGTTCGTGGTTGTCGGCACAGATCCACTGTGCCAGAGCCGGGAGGCGTCGGCCTGGTGCTGCCAGTACCAGTACCAGCAGGCTTCTGGCACCGGTGTCGGCACGAGGCGCAGGCTCCTACCTCCTGTGTTCCTCAGGACTTTTCCGGGACGTCTTGCACGACGTCCCGGCCAGGACGGCTACCCAGACGAACGGACGACGAGCTCCATGAGCAACGCATTTCACGACAAGGTCGCGGTAGTGACGGGTGGAAGTGCCGGTATCGGCCACGTCACCGCGCGGAAGATCGCCGAAGGGGGCGGCACCGTCTACATCACGGGACGGGACCAGGACGCCCTGACGGCGGCGGCCGCGGACATACCGGGTGAGGTCATCGGGGTGCGGGCCGACTCGCGCTCGGCCGACGACCTCGACCGGCTCTTCGCACAGGTGGAGCGGCGCAGCGGCCGGCTGGACGCGCTGGTCGTCAACGCGGCGGCGATCGCGACCGCACCGCTGGGAACCATCACCGAGGACGTCATCAGGACGGTCTTCGACGTCAACATCACCGGCACGGTCATGACCGTCCAGAAGGCGCTGCCGCTGCTGGCGGACGGTGGTGTCATCGTCCTCACCGGCTCGATGGCCGCGCACAAGGCGTCGCGCGGGCGGAGTCTCTACGCGGCCTCCAAGGCCGGGGTCCGCGCTCTCGCCCGTACCTGGGCCCTTGAGCTGACCCCACGCGGGATCCGGGTGAACGTGGTGAGCCCGGGCCCGACGGATACGCCCGGTATCGCGCAGCTGGCCGCCACCGCGGAGGAACGCGAGGCGCTCGTCGCCACGATGGGCACCGGGACCCCGATGACCCGGGCCGGTACCGCGGAGGAGGTCGCCGCCGTGATCGCCTTCGTCGCCTCGGACGCGGCCTCCCACGTCAACGGCGCCGACTACCAGGTCGACGGCGGTTACGGCCAGGTCTGACACCCTCACGGGGCCGTCACGGGGACTACCTGGACACGGCCGAGTGTCGGCGTGAGCGCATCGCCCGGCTCGAACAGTGGCGGGGTACGGCGCAGCTTCGGTGGCGTGGGCCGGGCGAGTGCACGGACACTGGTGGACATGCAGAAGATCTCACTCGACGCCCTTGTCCGCGAGCACCTTGAGCGTGCCGCCGCCGCCTCCACCGGGCGCAGTGCCACCACCGTGCACGGTGGGCACGAGAACGTGTTGCGGCAGACGGTGCTCGCGCTGACCGCCGGGACCTCGCTCTCCGAGCACGAGAACCCGGGCGAGGCGACGCTGCTCGTACTGCGCGGGCGGGTGCGGCTCACCAGCGGGGAGACCTCGTGGGAGGGGCGGAACGGGGATCTGCTCACCGTTCCGCAGGCGCGGCACGGGCTGGAGGCCCTCGAGGACGCCGCCGTACTGCTCACCGTGGCCAAGCGCGACTGACGTGCCGGACGGAGCCCCCGAGCCGCTGCTCACCTTCGGGCACGGCACCGCCGGTGAGGAGGAGCTGGCCGGGCTGCTGGGCGGCGCCCGGGTGGCCGCCGTCGTGGACGTCCGCACCGCCCCGGGCAGCCGCCGCAACCCGGACGCCGGCCGCGACGCGCTCGCGCGCTGGCTGCCCCGCCGCGGGCTCGACTACCGGTGGGAACAGCGGCTCGGCGGCTTCCGGCGGGCGGCGCCCGACTCCCCCGACACCTTCTGGGAGAACGCGTCCTTCCGCGGCTACGCCGGTTACACCCGCGACCCGGAGTTCGTCGCGGCGATGGACGACCTGCTGCGCGAGGCCGCGACCACCCGTACCGCCGTGATGTGCGCGGAGTCGGTGTGGTGGCGCTGCCACCGGCGGCTGATCGCGGACTTCGCGGTCCTCGCCCGCGGCAGCGAGGTGTTCCACCTCATGCACGACGGCCGGCTCACCTCCCACCGGCCCACACCCGGCGCCCGGCTCCGCGACGACGGACTGCTGGTCTACGACGTCCGGGACGGCACCTGAAGACGGCGAGCGGCGGACGCCGGATCAGCCCGTCGTCGTCGCCAGTACCGTGCAGCCCAGCGCGAGCAGTGCCACGACCTTCACCAACTCAAGACCCACGTAGTACAGATGCGCACGGGAACGGCGCAGGGCCGGGTCCTCGCCGGCGAGCACCGCGTCGGAGCGCCGGTTCAGCCGGGGCCGTACGACGAGAAGCTGCCCGGCCAGCACCACCGCGGCGACGGCGAGGAGCGTGACGATCGCCGCCGAGGGGCTGCCCACGGCTGTCGCCACGAGGGCGACGACCGCCAGGACCGCCTCCGTGAGGTTGAGCGCGCGGAAGACGATACGGCCGATGCCGAGCCCGACGGGGATCGTCACCCCGGGCGCCCGGAACTTCAAGGGCGCCTCCAGGAAGGAGATCGCCAGCACCATTCCCAGCCAGAGGAAGGTGACGGCGCCTGCTACGGCGGCGGAGGTCGGGTTCATCGTTTCGCTGTCTTCCGGGGGTCGAGAGGAGTGGTCGGGGAGTGGGGTGCGTCACGCCGCTCGGGCGGGGGTCAGGTGTGCGACGCACGCGTCCGGTTCCGCGAACGGTTCCAGGCGCGCGGCCTCGACGGGGGCGCGCAGTTCGGCCAGTGCGCCCTGCATCAGGCCGAGGTGGAGCGGGCAGACGACCCTGCCGTACTCCTCGGCGAGTTCGAGGAAGGGGCAGTGCCGCAGCCGGATCCGGTCGGGGCTGTCGGCGTCGTGGCCGTCGGGCCGCGGGGCAAAGCCCAGGTCGTCGAGCATGGCGGTGACCCGCTCGACCGACTCCCGTGCCGTGGGGCGACGGGACGGGACGAACGGTTCGACCAGATGGCGGCCCCAGTCCCGGCCCGCTTCGATGGCCTCGGCGGCCGCCTCGGTCGCGGGCCCGGCGGACGCCAGCCGGCTGACCAGCACCCGGGCCAGGAGCTGGTAGTGACGTGCGCCGCCCCGGTCCATGCCGCGCCGGGCGGTGTGGACGGTGCGCGGGCGGCCGGGACCGGACGGCTGTTCCAGCGTCCGCTCCACACGGCCCTGCGCCACCAGCGCGTCGAGGTGGAACCGGACGGTGTTGGGGTGCACGCCGAGCCGCTCGGCGACCTCGGTGATGCCGACCGGGGCGGACGCCTCCCGCACGGCGTCGAACACGGCTCGGCGGCGCGGGGAGAGCGGTGCGCTCTCCTGGTGTGCGGGCACGGCGATCACCCTTCTTCCCGTCTCTTCCCGTTGGCACTCGGCTGCTCAGTTTCTCCAAATGGTACATGTAATAATCAGGCGCAGTTCAGACGCGCGTGACGAGTGGGACGAGAGGAACGCCGATGCCGCCGACGCCCGAGGCGCACGAGACGGACCCCGGCCCGGCCCCCGTGCCGAGCCTGCTGTGCGACGTCCAGGCCCTCGCCGCGCAGCCGTCCGCCCCGGCGGGCGCGCTGTGGCGGCTCGCCGAGTCCGGGCGCCAGCTCGACGCCAACCTCGTGCACCTGCCGCCGGACCAGGGAGTCGACACCCACATGGAGCCGGATCTCGACGTGCTGCTCCTCGTCGTCGCGGGCGGCGGCCGACTGGAGTCCCCCGGGGGCGGGGGCACCGTCGTACCGCTCGCGGAGGGCGCCCTGTGCTGGCTGCCGCACGGCTCGACCCGCCGCCTCGCCGCCGGCCCGGACGGGCTGTCCTACGTCACCGTCCACCGCCGCCGCCCGGGCATGCGGATCAAGTCACGTCCGCCCGAGGCGCGTTGACGGAGGGTGACGGGAGTCGACAGTCACGGGCGGTCTGTCAAGATCCGTTTTGTCATGGATTGTGAGATCTGGCACACCGTTCACGCCACCCGTGCGTGAACTTGGCTGGAAAGCGCCAGAGTTGGGCGCGTGGCGGCCTCGTACGGAAGACGGAGCGGTCCTGGCGGACGGGCACACTGCGAAGGAGGGTACCCGGCAGGGCGGTTCCCCCTGCCGGCCACCACCCACGCCACAGGAAGCAGCCTCCCCATGCACGACATGCACGACGCAGCTCGCCGTCCGGTCCGCACCGCCGCCTCCGACACCCCCGGCTCCTCCGACACCCCCGGCTCCCCGTACGTCCCCCACGTCCCCTACTTCCAGCCGCACACCGTGACCACCGGCGAGGTCGTCCCCGGTGACCTGCTCGCCCTGTCCGGGCGGGACGTGGCCGCCGACCGCTGGTTCGTGGTGACGCACACCGTGCCGGAGTCCCCGGAGACCATCCGCGTCACCCTCCGCCCGCCGCTCGGCGGCACGGACCGCGAGGAGTTGCTCGCCCGCTCCGGCGACGTCATCGTCGCCTGCCGGCGCATGGACGTCAGCCGCATCCCCCTGGTCACCTCCAGCGATCTGGACGCCGTCGGCTTCCGGGACGGCGACCGGGTCACCACGCTGCGGGTGGTGGACCCGCGCGCCGAGGAGGAGACGTACGTACGCCGCTGGGGCGGCTGGTACCGGGACCTGGAGAACCGTTCCGAACAGCCGCTCTCCGACGACGAGTTGCGCGAGCTGGCCGCCGGGGCCGCCCGCACCGACCGGCTCGTACGGCACCACCCGCGCCCCCGGCGGTCGGCGGGCGGGGTCGTGCCGCGCCGGGTCGTGGTCACCGGACTCGGGGCGATCACGCCACTCGGCGTCGGGGTGGCCGAGCTGTGGCAGGGGCTGCTCGACGGGCGGTGCGGCATACGCGAGTTGGAGGGTGAGGAGTTCGCGGGGCTGCCGGTGCGCATCGCCGGGACCGTCCCCGTGGACCCGGCGGCCCTGCTGCCGCGCACACAGGCCCGGCGGATGAACCGGGCCGCACAGTTCGCGGTGCTCGCGGCGCGGGAGGCCTGGCGGGACGCCGGGTTCGACGTCGCCGGCACGGTGGAGAGCGGGCTCGACCCGGAGCGGGTCGGGGTGTCGGTCGGGGCGATCCTCGGGGACGCGTCCGTCCTCGTCGGTGGCGACCGCAGGCTGCGGGAGAAGGGGCCGCGCGCGGTGTCGCCGCTGACCACACCGATGTGCGTGCCCTCGCAGGCCGCCTCCCAGGTGTCGCTGGCGCTGCGGATCACCGGCGAGGCGCGCACGGTGACCAGCGCGTGCGCGTCCGGCACGGAGGCGATCGGACAGGCGATCGACCGGATCCGGTACGGGCATGTCGACGCGGTGCTCGCCGGGGGTGCGGAGGCGGTGGTGACGCCGGCGATCATGGCGTCGTTCGCGTCGATGCGGGCGCTGTCCACGCACGGGCTGGAGGAGGGGACCTCGCCGTCGCGGCCGTTCGCCAAGGACCGCAACGGGTTCGTGAACGGGGAGGGAGCCGGGTTCCTGCTCCTGGAGGCGGAGGAGCACGCGCGGGCGCGGGGGGCGCGGATCTACTGCGAGGCGGCGGGCTGGGGGCTGTCGGCGGACGCCCACCACATGGCGGCGCCGGATCCCTCCGGGAGCGGGGTGGCGGTGGCGTTGCGGCGGGCGTTGCGGGATGCGGGGGCGCACGCGGTGGATGTCGTGCATGTGAACGCGCATGCGACGGGGACGGTGGAGGGGGATCTCGCGGAGGCGGAGGCGGTGCGAGGTGTTCTGGGCGGGGTGGTGCCGGTGACTGCCGTCAAGGGTGCCGTGGGGCACTTGCAGGGGGCCGCGGGTGGGGTGGAGGCGGTGGTGACGGTGTTGACGTTGGCGGAGGGGGTGATTCCGCCGACTGTGGGCTGTGAGGTGGTGGACGGGGCGGTGGAGCTGGATGTGGTGCGGGGCGCTCCGCGGGAGGTTGGGGGGCCGGGGGGTGGTGTCGCGTTGAGCAACTCGTTCGGGTTCGGGGGGCACAACGCGGTGTTGGCCTTGCGGAGGTGGGGTGCGGGGGGCTTCTGAGGTGGGGGGTTCGCCCGGGGGGTGCGGGGGTGGGTTCGCCCGGGAGTTTTTTCGCCCCCGCCGCCCCTGCCCTTCCCTTCCTTTCAAGGGGCTCCGCCCCTTGGACCCCGGGGGTGCGTGGTCGGGTGCGGGTGGGTGGGGACTTCTCGCGCCCGCGCGGCGGTAGCCGCACATGGACACAGTCCCGCGCCCCTTACAGGGGCACGGTTACTGCTCGCGCACCCCGCGGCGGAGCCGCAGATCCAGCACAGCCCCGCGCCCCTCATCACGCGGAGCGTTTGCGGGGGGTGGTTTTCTTCGTTGCGGGTTTCTTGGTGGTTGCTGACTTCTTCGCTGCCGCAGGCTTCTTCGCCGCCGTTGTCTTCTTCGCCGGGGTCTTCTTCTTCGGGAGGTTTCTGACCTCCGCGTGTTCCTCCTCGTCCCCGGCAGGTTCCGCGCGGGACTGCTGTGCCGCGCGGACGCTGCTCTCCAGCGCTGCCATCAGGTCCAGGACCTTGCCGCTGCGGGCCGGACCCGGGGTTTCCCGGGGCTCTCCGCCGGAGACCTTCGCGGCGATGAGTTCCTCGACCGCTTCCCGGTAGTCGTCGTGGAGGTCGTTCAGGTCGACCTCGCCCAGCGTGTCCATCAGAGCGTCCGCGAGGTCGAGTTCCTTGTCGCGGACGGTGACGTTCGCGTCCGGGGCGACGCCCTCCGGGGCGCGGATCTCGTCGGGCCAGAGCAGGCCGTGCATGGCGATCACGTCGTCCACCACCCGGAGCATGCCGAGCCGCTCCCGCCCCCGCAGCGCGTACTTCGCGATGGCGACCCGGTTGCTCCGCTTCAGCGCCTCGCGCAGGAGCGTGTACGGCTTCGCGGCCGGGACGCCGTTGGCGCCGAGGTAGTAGGCCGCGCCCATCTGGAGCGGGTCGATGCGGTCGGCCGGGACGAAGGCGACGATCTCGATGGTCCGGGTCGTCGGGATCGGCAGCTGGGCCAGGTCCTCGTCCGTGATCGGGACGATCGAACCGTCCGCGTCCTCGTACCCCTTGCCGATCTCGGAGGAGGTGACCTCGCGGTCCTCCAGCTCGCAGACCTTGCGGTAGCGGATGCGGCCGCCGTCCTCCGTGTGGATCTGGCGGAAGGAGACGGAGTGGCTCTCGGTGGCGTTCACCAGCTTGATCGGGATGCTGACCAGGCCGAACGAGATGGCGCCGTTCCATATGGATCTCACGTACAGCACCCTTCCGAGTCGAGTACGGCGGCGGTATGCGGACGGTGTACAGACGTTATGCCCCGGTTTCGTGGGATTGTCATCGTATGACGCCGATGACAGAGGTGGAGGGGCGGCGGCTCGCGCTCAGCAATCTGGAGAAGGTGCTGCACCCGGCGACCGGCTTCACCAAGGGCGAGCTGCTGCACTACTACGCCACCACCGCCGAGGCCCTGCTCCCCCATCTGCGCGACCGCCCGCTGTCCTTCCTGCGGTATCCGGACGGGCCGGACGGCCAGCTGTTCTTCGTCAAGAGCGTGCCGCCGGGGACGCCCGAGTGGGTCACCACGGCCGAGGTGCCGCGTTCGGAGGGGCCGGCACGGCAGGTCGTCGTACAGGACCTGCCGTCGCTGATGTGGGCGGCGAACCAGGTGACCGAGTTCCACACCCCGCAGTGGCGGGCCCAGGCGCCGGGCGAGGCGGACCGGCTGGTCCTCGATCTGGACCCGGGAGCTCCGGCGACGGTCGTGGAGTGCTGCGAGGTCGCGCTGTGGCTGCGCGAGCGGCTGGCGGCGGACGGGGTCACGGCGTACGCGAAGACCTCCGGGTCCAAGGGGCTGCATCTGCTGGCGGCGATCGCGCCGGTGCCGTCCGAACGGGCGACGGAGTACGCCAAACGGCTCGCGGTGGAGGCGGAGAAGGCCATGCCGGAGCTGGTCCTGCACCGGATGACCCGCAGCCTGCGGCCGGGGAAGGTGTTCGTGGACTGGAGCCAGAACGCGGCGAAGAAGACCACGGCCGCCCCCTACACCCTGCGGGCCCGCCGCGAGCCGCTGGTCTCGACGCCGGTGACCTGGGAGGAGGTCGCCGAGTGCGGGGCGCCGGAGCGGCTCGCCTTCCGGGCCGCGGACCTGGCGCCGCGGCTGCGGGACTACGGGGATCTGATGGCGCCCCTGTGCGAGGCGGAGGGGACGGCACCGGAACTGCCGTGAGCCTCGGGTCCCTCGGGCCCCTCGGAGCCACGGGTCCCTCGGAGCCACGGGTCTCTCGGGCCCTCAGAGGCGTGCCCAGGTGTGGCGGTCGCGGGCCAGGGCGTACAGGGACTCCGCGTCCGCCGGTTTCAGGACGCCGCCCAGGTGGGCGAGGGTGCCGGACAGGTCCGTGGCGTGCAGGACGCGCAGGCCGTCGCGGGGCGGGGCGGTGACCTCCAGCCGCGCCGGGGCGACGACGGCGAGGAGCGGGGTGACCTCGGCCGTCAGGGCGTACGCGGCACGGCGGGCGTCGGCGCGCAGACGGCGCAGCAGGGGCTCCGCCTCGCGGCGGCCCGTGGTGACCATGGGGTCGGCGACCAGGACGCGCTGCCGGTGGGCGGGGAGCGCGTGGATACAGAGGAGGCCGCCGGGGCCGATGGCCAGGTGGTGGATGCGGTCGCCGCCGGGGAGCGGGAGGGAGTGCAGGACGTGCCAGCCGGCGCCGTCCAGGGCGTCCAGGGTGTCGCCGACCGTCTGCTCGGCGGTGAGGGCGTGGCGGCGGGGGTCGGGGCGGAGGCGGGCGACGGCGGGGTGGCGGTGGCGGGCGGGGGTGCGGTCCAGGGCGACGAGGAGGGCCTCGCCGGGGCGGTTGGGGGCGAGGTCGTCGTCGGGGTGGAGGGCGAGGCGGGCGAGGTCCGCGGGGGTGGGGACGGGGGGCGGGCCGACGGTGACGGGGCCGGTGAGGAAGGGGGCGAGGGTTTCCAGGACGGCGTCCTGGAGGGCGGTGTCGAGGAGGTTGACGCGGGAGGTGTCCCGGTCGTACCAGGCGAGGGTGGTGCCGTCGGGGTGGTGGACGTAGAGGCGGTCGTGGGTGTGGTGGCGGGACGGCGTGACGCGGAGTTGGGTCATACGGGTGCTCACCCCCTCGTTCCATGGGAACAGGGGGTGCGGGGTGGGGGCAAGGTGGGGGGTTCGGCCGGGTTTTCTCGCCCCCGCCGCCCCTACCCTTCCCGTCCCTTCAAGGGGCTCCGCCCCTTCGACCCCGTTGGGTGCGTTGCCGGGTGCGGGTGGGTGGGGACTTCTCGCGCAGTTCCCCGCGCCCCTTTGGGGGCGCGCCCCTTACCCTCCATCCTATTCATGCCGGTATGTTGCGAATATGCGGCGGACCGGATGGCGTGGGGTCGAGGTCTTGCTCATTTCGCTTGCCGTGGTGCTGTCCGTGTGCGGGTACTGCGCGGTGGGGCTCGCGCGGCACGGTGCCGTGCCGCCGGGGGCGGCCGGGTACGGGGCCGGGCTGGCCGTCCTCGCGCTGCTCGCGCATCTCGCCGTGCGGTTCCGGGCGCCGCTCGCGGACCCCGTGCTGCTGCCCATCGCCGTGCTGCTGAACGGGCTCGGGCTGGTGCTGATCTACCGGCTGGACCTGGAGACGCCGGGTGACGCCGCCGCGCCGACCCAGCTCAACTGGTCCACCCTCGGCGTCGCGCTGTTCATCGTGGTGGTCGTCGTGCTGGACGACCACCGGGTGCTGCAGCGGTACGCGTACGTGAGCGTCGTCGGGGCGCTCGCCCTGCTGACCGTGCCGATCTTCTTCCCGGCGGTGAACGGCGCCCGGATCTGGGTGCGGATCGCCGGGTTCTCGTTGCAGCCGGGCGAGTTCGCGAAGGTGCTCCTTGCGGTGTTCTTCGCCGGGTATCTCGCCGCCAACGGGCACGCGCTGGCGTACGCCGGGCGCCGGCTGTGGCGGTTGCAGTTCCCCACCGGGCGGGTGCTCGGGCCGGTCGTGGCGATCTGGCTGCTCAGCGTGGGGGTCCTGGTGCTGGAGCGGGACCTCGGCACCTCGCTGCTGTTCTTCGGGCTGTTCGTCGTCCTGCTGTACGTCGCCACCGGGCGCACCGGCTGGGTGGCCGTCGGGCTGCTGCTGGCGGTGGCCGGTGCGCTGGCGGTGGGGCGGCTGGAGCCGCATGTGCACGGGCGGGTGGAGGACTGGCTGCACCCCTTCGCCTCCATCGAGGCGGGCCAGGGCCCCAACCAGCTCGCCCAGTCGCTGTTCGCGTTCGCCGCGGGCGGGCTGCTCGGCACCGGCCTCGGCGCCGGTCACTCGATCCTCATCGGCTTCGCCGCCAAGTCGGACTTCATCCTGGCCACGGCCGGGGAGGAGCTGGGCCTTGCGGGGCTGGTCGCGGTGTTCGGGCTGTACGCGCTGCTGGTGGAGCGCGGCTACCGGGCCGGGCTCGCGCTGCGCGACCCGTTCGGCCGGCTGCTGGCCGTGGGGCTCGCCTCGATCCTGGCGTTGCAGGTGTTCGTGATCGCGGGCGGGGTGACGGGGCTGATCCCGCTCACCGGGATGGCGATGCCGTTCCTGGCGCAGGGCGGGTCGTCGCTGGTCACCAACTGGATCATCGTCGCGCTGCTGATCCGGCTCAGTGACTCCGCCCGGCGCGACGAGAGCGAGGCGGGCGCCGCGCCCGGCGGCAGGACACCGGCCTCCCAGCACAGCCCCGCGGCCTCCCCCGACAAAGACGGAACGGCGGCCCCATGACCCGGTACATCCGCCGCGCCGCGCTGCTGTGCGCGCTGCTGCTGGTGGCGCTGCTCGTCAACGTGGTGCGCGTGCAGCTCGTACGGTCCGACGACTACGCCGGCAACCCCGCCAACCGCCGCACCGACATCGCCCGTTGGGGGCAGCCGCGCGGTGACGTCCTGGTCGGCGGCGACCCGGTGACCGGCTCGCGCGACACCGGCGGGATGTTCCGGTACGCGCGGACGTACACCGACGGCCCGCTGTACGCCCCGGTCACCGGCTTCGCCTCGCAGGTGTACGGCACCACGCTGCTGGAGCACGCCCAGGACGGGCTGCTCGCCGGCACGGACCCGGGGCTCGCCGCGCTCCCCCTCCTGCACGGCCTCACCCGCGCCCGCTCCACCGGCGGCACGGTGGTGACGACGATCGACCCGGACGCCCAGCGCGCGGCCTACGAAGGACTGGCCGGGCGGCACGGGGCGGTGGCGGCCCTCGACCCGGTGACGGGGCGGATCCTGGCGCTGGTGTCGGTGCCGTCGTACGACCCGGGTGAGCTGTCGGGCACGGGGGACGCCTCGGCACGGGCCTGGCGGCGGCTGGGCGGCGACCCGGACCGGCCGATGCTGAACCGGGCGATCGACCAGACCTATCCCCCGGGCTCCACGTTCAAGGTGGTCACGGCCGCGGCGGCCCTCGACACCGGTGTGGTCGACGATCTGGACGCCGAGACGGCCTCCCCGGACCCGTACACGCTGCCCGGCACCCGGACCCGGCTGACCAACGAGGTGGACGGCTGCGCGGACGCCTCCGTGCGGTACGCCTTCGAGTGGTCCTGCAACACGGTGTTCGCCAAGCTCGGCGTGCGGGTCGGGGTGGAGGCGATGGCACGTACGGCGGCCTCCTTCGGGTTCAACGACGCGGGGCTGCGGGTGCCGTTCCCGGTGGCACGGTCCACGTTCGCCGTGAAGCAGGACCGGGCGCAGCTGGCGCTGTCGTCGATCGGGCAGTACGACACCCGGGCCACCCCGCTGCAGATGGCGATGATCGCCTCGGCGGTGGCGGGCGACGGCACGGTCCCGGTGCCGTATCTCGTGGAGCGGACCACGACCGCGGCCGGCACCACCCTGTCCGCCACCCGGCCGCGCAGCCTGCACCGGGCGATGCGGCAGCGGACGGCCGAGCGGCTGCGGGAGCTGATGACGGGCGTGGTGGAGGAGGGCACCGGCACCAACGCGGCGATTCCCGGGGCGGTCGTGGGCGGCAAGACGGGCACCGCGCAGCACGGCGTGGGCAACGCGGGGACGCCGTACGCCTGGTTCATCTCCTGGGCGCGGGGCGAGGACGCGCCGGCCCCGGCGGTGGCGGTCGCGGTGGTGGTGGAGGATGCGGGGGCGCGGGGCGAGATCAGCGGGGGCGGGGACGCGGCGCCGATCGCCCGTGCGGTGATGGAGGCGGTGCTCGCCGACAAGGCGGCGGACGCGCGCCGACAGTCGCCGTAGCGCTCACCCGCCGGGGAGTGTGCGAAGTACGTGGGAAGTGGGACGCGGGGGATTGACGTCCTTGCTGACAAGCAGTCTCATAAGAGTCGGGCCGTAGGTAACCACCGGTAACCCAAGTCCGGGTGCCCGCTGGGCGGCGACACGAACTCCATACGCACGTACGCAGGTACGCACGTACGACGAGGTGGGAACGCATGACGACCGTGACGGAGGCCGAGGTGCTGCGCGACGCGCTCGGCCTGCTCAAGGACCGGGAGCAGGTGGCGAAGCGGCTGCTCGACTCCTCCGCCAAGCACTCCTTCGATCCCGACAAGGAGCTGGACTGGGAGGCCCCCTTCGAGGAGGGCAAGTGGTTCTGGCCGCCGGAGCTGGTGTCGCTGTACGGCACCCCGCTGTGGAAGCGGATGAGCGAGGAGCAGCGCATCCTGCTCTCCCAGCACGAAGCGGCGGCGCTCGCCTCGCTCGGCATCTGGTTCGAGATCATCCTGATGCAGCTGCTCTGCCGCCACATCTACGACAAGGCGGCGACGAGCGCGCACGTGCGGTACGCGCTCACCGAGATCGAGGACGAGTGCCGGCACTCCAAGATGTTCGCCCGGCTGATCTCGCGCGGCGGCACCCCCTGGTACCCGGTGAGCCGGACCCACCAGAACCTGGGCCGGCTGTTCAAGACGATCTCCACCACACCCGGCTCCTTCACCGCGACCCTGCTCGGCGAGGAGGTCCTCGACTGGATGCAGCGGCTGACCTTCCCCGACGAGCGCGTGCAGCCGCTGATCCGCGGGGTCACGCGGATCCACGTCGTGGAGGAGGCGCGGCACGTGCGGTACGCCCGCGAGGAGCTGCGCCGGCAGATGATGACCGCGCCGCGCTGGTCGCAGGAGTTCACCCGGGTCACCTCCGGCGAGTTCGCCCGGGTCTTCTCCGTCGCCTTCGTCAACCCCGAGGTGTACACCAACGTGGGCCTGGACCGGCGCGAGGCGATGGCGCAGGTGAAGGCGAGCGGCCACCGCAAGGAGGTCATGCAGACGGGCTCCAAGCGGCTGACGGACTTCCTGGACGACATCGGCGTCCTGCGCGGCGCCGGCCGCCGGCTGTGGAAGTCGTCGGGACTGCTGGCGTAGGCCTGACGGGTGTCGCGGAAGGCCGTGAAGGGCGGACGGGAGGTGCCCGGCCGCCCCGCGTTACGCTCGGGCCATGACCTCCGAGGCCGCTCCGACGACCCGTGCGCCGCGCGCGTACCGCCGGCTCAGTGTCGAGGAGCGGCGCAGCCAGCTGCTCACCGCCGCGCTCTCGCTGTTCGCGCACCGGGTGCCCGAGGACGTCTCGCTGGACGACGTGGCCGAGGCGGCCGGGGTCTCGCGGCCGCTGGTCTACCGCTACTTCCCCGGCGGCAAGCAGCAGCTGTACGAGGCCGCGCTGCGCTCGGCCGCCGAGGAGCTGGAGCACTGCTTCGCCGAGCCGCCCGTGGGCCCGCTCACCGAGCGGCTGGGCCGCGCCCTGGACCGCTACCTGGCCTTCGTGGACGGCCACGACGCCGGATTCAGCGCGCTGCTCCAGGGCGGCAGCGTCGTGGAGACCTCGCGCACGACGGCGATCGTCGACGGGGTGCGCCGGGTCGCCGCCGAGCACATCCTGAACCACCTCGAAGCCCCCGGGCCGAGTCCCCGGCTGCGGATGACGGTCCGCATGTGGATCACCTCGGTGGAGGCGGCCTCCCTCATCTGGCTCGACGAGGGCAAGCGGCCGTCGGCCGGGGAACTGCGCGACTGGCTGGTCGAGCAGTTCATGGCGTGCCTGGTCACCGCCGCCGGGCGCGACGAGGCGACCGCCGCGGTGGTGCGGCGGGCGCTGGCGATGGAGAGCGCCGAGGGCCCGGTCGGGGCGCTGGCCCGCCGGATGGCTCCGGTCCTCGCCGACGCGGCGCACCTGCTGTAGGGCTCGTCCGGGCGGAGACGGGTGAGACTGGTGGGGTGAAGAGCGCAGACACCCCCTTCGTGGGCGGCCCGCTGGACGGGCGCGTCCTGCCCGTGCTGCTGGGCCTGACCGGGCACCCCCCGAAGACCTACCGGGTCCCGGTCCCGGACGCCGCGGGCGGCCCGCCGACGGTGCTGGTCTACCGGCGGGTCCAGTACGGGCGCGGCCGGACGGGGCTGAGCCAGAGGTGGCGGTACGAGTTCGACGCCGAGGGCGACAGCGGGGGGCGCGGGCCGCGTTGGCCATGGTCGAACCCCGGGCCGACGGCGTCCCGTACGCCGCCGGGCGCCTCCGCGCCGGACGCCACGCCGGGGGACGGCGGGGACCGCTCCGAAGGGTGACCCGGCTGCTCCGATGCGACCACCCGGGAGGCGCCCGGGTCGCGGTCACATGATCCTGCCGGTGCGCGGGCGGAGGGGCCGTCCGCCTCCGGAGGTGATGACGTGTCAGGACGCCTGCTCCGTCTGGTCTGCACGGCGGCGGTGACCGCCTCGGTCGTACTGGCGCCGACCCGCGCGGCGGCCGACCCCGCACCGGAGGAACGGCCGCTGTCCGAGCTCCTGACCGACCTCTCGGAGCTGTACCGGGGCGCCGAGCAGGCCACCGAGACGTACAACGCCACCGCCGAGAAACTCGCCCGGCAGCGCACGGAGTCGGCGAAGCTGGACGGCGAGCTCGCCGCTGCCCGGCGCTCTCTCGACGACGGCCGCGGGGCGGCGGGACGGCTCGCCCGGCAGCAGTACCAGGGCGTCTCCGGCCTCTCCCCCTACGTACGGCTGCTGCTCGCCCGCGATCCGCAGCGGTTCCTCGACCAGGCGCACGTGGTCGGCCGGCTCGCGCGCGAGCGGGCCGAGACGGTGACCCGGCTGTCCGGCGGGGCCCGTCGCGCCGACGCCCTCGCGCATGCCGCGCGGCGCGCGCTGAACCGGCAGCAGACCCTCGCCGACCAGCGGCGGAAGGACCGCGACACCGTCCGCACGAAACTCGGTGCCGTCGAGAAGCTCCTCGCCTCGCTGAGCCCGGAGCGGCTCGCGGAGGTGACCCGGCTGGAGCAGGAGCGGACGGCCGCCGCGCAGAACGAGCTGCTCACCTCCGGGGCGGTGGGCGACGACGGGCGGCCGTCGTCGGCCGCGGGGGCGGAGGCGCTGCGGTACGCCGTCGACCAGATCGGCAAGCCATACCGGTGGGGGGCGGCGGGGCCGTCGTCGTACGACTGCTCGGGGCTGACGTCGGAGGCGTGGCGGGCGGCGGGCCACCCCATCCCCCGCACGAGCCAGTCCCAGTGGGCCGACCTCCCCCACGTACCGCTGACCGCGCTGCGCCCCGGGGACCTGGTCCTCTACCACCCCGACGCGACACATGTGGCGCTGTACGCGGGCCACGGCATGGTGGTACAGGCCCCCCGCCCCGGCGCGACGATCACCATGACCCCCTTGGCCACGGCCCCGGTACTGGGCGCGGTCCGCCCCGCGTGACCGCACACCGGGGTAACCGTCACGGCAGCCGGCCAGGGGCGCGGGGAACTGCGCGACCAGCCACGACGCACCCGCACCCGCCAACGAACCCCTCCCCGGGGGTCACCCCCCGGCCACAGACCCCAGGTACGCCGCCGTCTTCTCCGGCTCGTAGAAGAAGTTCTCGAAGTCCGCCGGGTCATTGAACCCGTTGGCGAACCGGTCCGCGACCGGCGCCGACTCCCCCGCCGCACCGATCAGACCCAACACATGCTCCGGCGGCGGAGCGAGCATCGCGTTCGTCCACTTCGTCACATGCCGCGCGGTCGCCCAGTACCGCTCGAACACCCCCCGCATCCACTCCTCGTCGAACGGCTCCTCCCCCCGCTCCACTATCGACTCCAGATAGGACGCCGCACACTTGGACGCCGAGTTCGACCCCTGCCCCGTGATGGGGTCGTTGGCGACGACCACGTCGGCGACCCCCAGCACCAGCCCTCCGGACGGCAGCACCCCCACCGGATTCCGCACGGTCGGCGCATACCGCCCCGCCAACGTACCCCCCGCGTCCGTCAGTTCGACCTTCGTCGCCCGCGCGTACTCCCACGGCGTGTACCGCTCCATCAACTCCAGCGTCAGCGAGAGGTGTTCGGACGGGTCCTTGACCCCTTGGAAGACGTCGAGCGGCCCACCGGGTATGCCCTCCCAGAACAGGATGTCGGCGCGCCCGGACGTCGTGTACGTCGGCATCACGAACAGCTCGCCCACCCCGGGCACGAGGTTGCAGCGCACGGCGTCGTAGTCCGGGTGCTCGGGGCGCGGCCCGAGCCCGTGCACATAGGCGACGGCGAGGGCGCGCTGCGGCTCGCGGTAGGGGGAGCGGGCGGCGTCGCGGCCGAACATCGACACCAGTTCGCCCTTGCCGGCCGCGACGAGGACGAGGTCGTACGTGCGGGAGAAGTAGTCGAGGTCGCCGACGGCCGCCCCGTGGATGACGAGCTGGCCGCCGCGCTGCGCGAAGGTCTCCATCCAGCCGGCCATCTTCACCCGCTGGTCGACGGACTGGGCGTGGCCGTCGAGCCGGCCGACCCAGTCGATGGCGCGCTGGGCGGGCCCGCTGTCGTAGGAGCCGGGGGCGGCGACGGAGACGCCGAGCCCTTCGATGCGCGGGGCCTGGGACTCCCAGAAGTTGAGCCCCAGATCGCGCTCGTGCTGGAGCGCGGTGTGGAACATGCACTGCGTCGACATGACCCGCCCGGAGCGGATCTCGTCCGCGGTCCGGTTGGACATGAGGGTGACCTCGTATCCGTGCGACTGGAGGCCGAGGGCGAGCTGGAGCCCGGACTGACCGGCTCCGACGACGAGTATCTTCCGCATGCGGCTGCTGTCTCCCTACGGCTACGGCTCTGGATGTGCTGCTTCAGGCGTGACGCTATTCGGGCGACATCTCCAGGGCATGGCGTACGAGCCCCAGCAGCGTCTCGATCGCCGAGATCCGCCGCCGCGCGTCCATGATCATTACAGGGATGTGCGGCGGGATCGTCAACGCTTCGCGCACGTCCTCCGGTTCGTACCGCTCGCTGCCGTCGAAGTGGTTGACGGCGACGATGTACGGCAGCCCGCAGCTCTCGAAGTAGTCGAGGGCCGGGAAGCAGTCCGCGAGCCGCCGGGTGTCGGCGAGGACGACCGCGCCGATCGCGCCGCGCACCAGGTCGTCCCACATGAACCAGAACCGCTGCTGGCCGGGGGTGCCGAAGACGTAGAGGACCAGGTCGTCGTCGAGCGTGAGGCGGCCGTAGTCCATGGCCACGGTGGTGGTGAGCTTCTGCGGGGTGTCCGACAGGTCGTCGGTCTCCGCGCTCGCCTCCGTCATCAGCGCCTCGGTCTGCAGCGGCGTGATCTCGGAGACGGCGGTGACGAGGGTGGTCTTGCCGACGCCGAAGCCGCCCGCGACGACGATCTTCGTGGCGATGGGCGCGCGGGTGCGGTCCTTCTGCCAGGGTTGGAGCTGCTCCTCGTCGTCGAGGAGCGGGGCGACGCCCGGGGAGGCGGCGTCGCGTGCGACGCCCGCCACGGTGGCGTCAGAGACGGCGGAGTCCACTCAGCACCCTTTCCAGCAGCGCGCGGTCCGGCTGTCCGGGGCCGTGACCGGTTCCGTACACACGGATCTTTCCCTGGTCCGCGAGGTCGCTCAGCAGCACCCGGACCACGCCGAGCGGCATCTTGAGCAGGGCCGCGATCTCGGCCACCGTCCGCATGCGGCGGCAGAGTTCGACGATGGCCCGCATCTCGGGCATCACGCGGGAGGCAAGTGAACCATTGGTCAGTTCACGGCGTTCCTCGGGGGCCTCGAGTGCGGCGACGAAGGTCTCCACGAGCAGGACGTGCCCGAAGCGGGTGCGGCCACCGGTGAGCGAGTAGGGGCGCACCCGGGCGGGTTTGCGGTCGCCGCCGCGGACGGGGAGTTTCCGGGGCGCGTCCCCGGACGTGGCGGTGGCGGTCATCGATCGCCTCCCGGCCGCGCGTCCTCGTCGGTCTCCAGCGACTTGCGCAGCTCGCTGCGGAGTTCGGGGGTGAGGACGTGGCCGGCCCGGCCGACGAAGAGGGCCATGTGGTACGCGACGACGCTCATGTCGCAGTCCGCGGAACCGTGCACGCCGAGCAGGGAGCCGTCGCTGATCGACATGACGAAGAGGCTGCCCTCGTCCATCGCGACCATGGTGTGCTTGACCTCGCCGTACCCGACCAGCTTGGCGGCGCCGATGGTGAGGCTGCCGATGCCGGAGACGATGGTGGCGAGGTCGGCGGAGGAGCCGCGGGGCCCTGCGGGGGTGTCACCGCCGGCGGTGCGGGCCACGGCGACGGCTCCGGGGTCGGAGGAGAGCAGCAGCAGACCGTCGGAGGAGACCACCGCCACCGAGAGGATGCCGGGCACCTCCTCGACGAGGTTGGTCAGCAGCCACTGAAGGTTGCGGGCTTCGCTGCTCAGTCCGTAGGTAGTGGACGCGGTCAACTGCTTGCCTCCTCGACGGTGCCCCCCGATGTGTCCACGGCCGCGGTGTCCTGTGCGGAGCCGTGGTCCGTGGTGCCGGGCGCGGGCGCGGTGCCCTGACCGGGCCGGGCGGTCTGTCCGGTCCGCTCGGCGATCTCCTCCTCGGCGGCCCGGGCGCCCTTCCGTGCGCCCTGGTGGAAGCCGCCGAGCCGGCGCCGCAGCGCCTCGGCGTCCACGCCGCCGGACCGGGCCCGGGGTGCCTCGACGGGCGTGGAGATACGGGGCGTGCGTTTGGGCAGCCCCTTGGCGGTGAGCCGGGGCGCACGGGCCGGCGCGGGTACGGGCGCCGGCGCGTCACCCTCCGCGTCGCTGCGTTCGTGGCTGTCGGGGCCTATGGAGTAGGGCCCACCGCCACGGGCCTCGGCGCCACGGGCCTCGGCGCCGGGCGCATCGGCGCCGGACGCATCGGCCGGGAACTCGCCGACGGTCGGCCCGGAGGGCGGTGGGGCGGAGTGGTCCCGGGGGTCCTGGGCGTCCTGGGCGTCCTGGGCCGGCTCCGCCGGGGGCGTCGGCGCGAGCAGCTCCATGGTCGTCTCCGGGGAGACGCCCTCGGCGTCCGCCCCGGACCGCGCCCCGGGCACGACGGCGCCATGACTGCCGCGTTGCGCGGCATCGCCGCCTTCGGGGGTCCCGTCGTGTCCGACGGCCCCGTCGTGCCGCTCGGTGACGTCGGCCTCGGCGGCCCCGCCGTCCCGTACGCCCTCCGCGGCCGCGGCATCCGTCGTCCCGGGCTCGCCCGGGTCCGTCGCCGTCTCCGCCTCCTGCGCGCGGATCGTCGCTTCCGCCGCCGCGATCAGGGGGTCCTCGTCGCCGGGCGGTTCAGGAGCCGTGGGGCGTTGGCGGGGCGGCAGGACGTTGCCGTTGGCCTCGGCGCCGGCGCCCGGCAGGCGCAGCGCCTCCGTGCCGGAGGCGGCCGAGGGCGCGGCGACCGCCGTCGCCTCCGCGCCGGCCATCAGCGCCTCCGGCAGCACCGCGACGACCGTGCTGCCGCTCTGCTGCTGCCCGCGCAGCCGCACCCGCACCCCGTGCCGGTGGGCGAGCCGGGCGACGACGTACAGACCGAGCCCGAGCCCTTCGCCGTCCTCCGTGCCGTACGGCTGCTCCGGGTCGAAGTCGGAGAGCCGGGCGTTGAGCCGGGTCAGCCGGTCGGGGGTGATGCCGATGCCCTCGTCCTGGACGGAGAGCATGACCTCGCCGTTCTCCAGCAGCCACCCGGAGATCTCCACGGGCGCGTCCGGCGGCGAGAACGACGTGGCGTTCTCCAACAGTTCGGCGAGGAGGTGCGAGAGGTCGTCCGCGGCGAACCCGGTGACGTGCGCGTGCGGCGGCAGCGCGGCGATGCGGACACGGTCGTACCGCTCGATCTCGCTGACGGCGGCCCGCACCACGTCGACCAGCGGCACCGGCCCGGCGTGCTGCTGCCCGTGTTCCGCGCCGGCGAGGACGAGGAGATTCTCGCTGTGCCGGCGCATGACGGTGGCGAGGTGGTCGAGCTTGAAGAGCGTGCCGAGCCGCTCGGGGTCCTGCTCGCGCTCCTCCAGCCCCTCGATGACGCCGAGCTGGCGCTCCACGAGGGCGAGCGTGCGCAGCGCGAGGTTGACGAACGTGCCGTGGATGCTGTTGCGGGCCTGCTCCAACTGCTGGCCCGCCGCATCGAGTTCGGCGCGCAGCCGCTGCCGTTCGTCGGCGACGGACTGCCGCTTGTCGATGAGGTGCTTGCGGTCGCTCTCCAGCGTGCCGACGCGCTCCTGGAGGGCGAGGGCGTGCGCGTGCAGCGCGTTGACGGAGCGGACGACCTGCGCGAACTCGTCGTTGCGGCCGGTGAACTTGACCGGCTCCTCCGTGGCCGGGTCGCCGGCCAGCCGCGCGGAGCCCTTGCGCAGCACGGCGAGCGGCCGGGTGAGGCTGCGGGCGAGCGCGGTGGCGATGGCGACGGCGACGAGGACGAGCGCGCCGAGGACGGCGATGCGGATCTCCAGCGCGGTGACGTCGTCGTCGCGCAGCTGTTCGAGGTCCGTGCCGCGGCGCTCGTAGAGGGAGGACTCGGCGCCGCGCATCGCGTCGATGCGGGCGGACAGGGCCGTCTCCAGCTTGGTGCCGCTGGTGCCGAGGTCGCTGTCGGAGAGGGTGGGCTGGTCGGTGAGGCGCGTCAGGTACTTCTCGGCGGTGGCGACCTCGGGCCCGGTGACCGTGGTGTCGTACGTGTTCTTCGCGGCGCCGGTCGCGGTGGCGCGGAATGCGGCGACGGCGGCGTCGGAGCGGACGTCGGCCTGCTGGGCGGCGGCGCTGAGCGCGTCGCGCTGCTTGGCGTCGGCGGCCGTGGCCGTGCTGGTCGTGGTCGGCAGCCCGGTGATCGGGTCGATGACGGTCTGCGTGCCGTGCGGGACGGCGAGCGCGGCCAGCAGCAGTCCCCGGGCGGCGCCGGCCTGCTGGACGGCGGTGTCGAGCGAGGCGAGCGCGTGGTCGCCGGAGCCGGCCCGGGGCGGCATCTTCTCGGCGAGCTCCTCGGCCAGGGCGTGGAGCTCGCCGAGGGCGTCGGTGTAGGCGCGGTGGGTGTCGAGGGCGCCGCTCTTGCCGGTGAGGGCGGCCCGGCGGACGGCGGCGACGTCGTCGAGGGCGGTGCGCAGCCCAGTGGGAAGGTCGGGGTCGGCGCGCAGCTCCTCGATCTGCCGGTCGACACGGGCGCTCTGCTGCTCGCCGGGCGCCTTGGACTTGGGGCGTCCGGCGGCGACGAAGACGGTGATCTGGTCGCGTTCGTCGGCCAGGGAGTGCGCGAGGGAGAGCGCGTCCCGGGTCTGCGCGCCCAGCGTGACGAGGCTCTGGGAGTCGTTGAGGTCGCCCGAGGCGGCGACGACGCTCGGCGCGCCGGCACCGGCGACGGCGGCGGCCACCACGGCCACCGCGACGATCAGCCGGTTGCGGACGTGCGTGGGCCGTCCCCTTCCCACGGACTCGGAGGAGGCGCCGTCCTGTGCGGGAGGCGTCTGCTTGCCTGGGCGCCGAGGCCGCGTTTTCTGCACCGGTGCTCGCATTCCTGACTCGTCTACCAAGGGCCCGGACGACGTCCCGTCACGGGGGCGGGTCGTCCCGGTACGGCTCCCGACCCTCCCAGTGGCGCTGGGCAGTGGCCCCACTTCGCCCGGCCCGCCACCCGAAGGAGTGAACCCCGGCGGGGAGTTGGCGGGCAAGTTCCTCCGGCGTGTGCCAGAGCGGTGCGCGGCGGGCCGGTTGGACGTCGGGGCCGCGCTTTGGCAATATTCGCCGCCACGCTTCACCGGATCCCATCAATCGGTGCCAAATCCGGCGGCGGGAGCGGGTGTCCGCGCCCTTCCGGCGGCGAATGACGGGCTTTTGTGAACCCTGTGAAGGGCTCGTGCAGACTGGCCGGATGCGTACGGAACTGATCTCGGAACCCGCCGGCCCCGGCCGTCCCAACGAGGACTTCGCCGCCCTCGCGCTGCCCGCCTCGGGACAGGGCGGCGCGCTGGCGGTACTGGACGGGGTGACGCCGCCGGCGGCCGAGCCGGGATGTACGCACTCGGTGCCGTGGTTCTGTGCGCGGCTGGGCGGTGCCCTGACCGAACTGTCCGTTTCCCGGCGGGATCTGTCGCTGCCACAGGTGCTGTCCGCGGCGATTTCCCGCACGGCGGACGCACACGCCACGACCTGTGACCTTTCTCACCCGCGCACGCCGCAGGCAACCGTGGCGGTGGCGCGCTGGGACGAGGCGGTGGTGGAGTACCTGGTCCTGTGCGACGCGGTGCTGTTGCTGGAGTCGACGGACGGGACGGTCACGCCGGTCCTCGACGACCGCCTGGCCCGTCTGCCGCGCACGGCGCTCACCTCGGCGGCGGTGGTGGACGGGACGCTGCGCAACAAGGAGGGCGGCTTCTTCACGGCGGCCGCGGATCCGGGGGTGGCGGGGCGGGCGGTGAGCGGGACGGTGCCGCGGGGGTCCGTCCGGGCGCTGGCCGCCCTGACGGACGGGGCGGGGCGGTGGGTGGAGACGTTCGGGGAGGGCGGGTGGGGGGAGCTGTTCGGGGTGCTGCGGGGGGAGGGTGCGGGGGTGTTGGTGGAGCGGGTGCGGGAGTTGGAGCGCGGCGATGCGGAGGCCCGCGCCCGGTTGGGCGCGGCGAAGACGCATGACGACGCGACGGTGGTGTTCGTGGAGCTGTGACCAAACTCTGGGGCGCGTTGTCGGCCGCGGGTCGGTGGGGGCTGGTCGCGCAGTTCCCCGCGCCCCCTAAAAGCAGGGGGCGCCCCCAGGTCTTCAGGGGCGCGAGGCTGTGTCGATGTGCGGCTCCGCCGCGTGGGCGCGAGCAACCACGAACCACCCGCAGCCGCCCAACAACCCGTACCCCCGAGCTATGAGGCGCCGTCCGCGCCGTCCTCCTCCCACCCCGTGATCCCCCGGTTCAACTCCCGCAACAGCCTCGCCAGCTCAGCCACCTCTCGCGCATCCCAGTGCGCGAGCTTCCGCACATACCGCGCCCGCCGCGCCACCCGTACGCTCGCGACCCGCCGGCCGCCCTCCTCCGTGAGGTGGACGAGCCAGGCGCGCCCGTCCGCCGGGTCCGGTTCGCGGGCGACGAGGCCGAGTTCCTCCAGCGCCCGCAGCTGGCGGGACATCGTCGCCTTGCCCACCCCGACGAACGCCGCGAGATCCGTCGCCCGCTGCCGCCCGCACTCCTCGAGCCGTACGAGCAGCCCGTACGCGGCGGGCTCCAGATCGGGGTGGACCTCGCGCGCCATCTCGCCCTGCTGGGCCCTGGCGCGCCGCATCAGCATGGTCAACTCCCGCTCCAGGGCGAGGAATTCCGGCGGGGCCTGCTCACCGCCGGACACCGGCGCCGTCCGGACGGTGCCGGACCCGCCCTCCCTGGTTCCGTCCTCGTGCACGTCAGCACTCCCGAGCTGGTTCCGCCGTACTGAAAGTCTCCGCCACGCGTGGCCGTTGCCGCAGTTCCGCCAGTATTTCGCAGGCGTAGACCAACGGCAGCCTCCGGCCCCCCTTCCCGGGCCCGGGTCTCCGTGCGTAGTCTCCCGTGCCGCCAGGACACGCCAGGCAGTGCACGCCGGACCACCGACCCACCGGAACTGCGCAGTCTTTCCAAGGGGGTCCGGGGGCGAAGCCCCCGGGAACGGGAAGGGTAGGGGCGGCGGGGGCGAAAAACTGCCCCGCCGCACCCCACCCCTCACGCAGCCACCGGCGCCGCATCCCGAGAGACATCCACCGGCGCCAGCGCCAACTCCAGCACCTGCCGCACATCCGTCACCGGATGCACCTCCAGCTTGGACAGCACCTCCGCCGGCACCTCATCCAGATCCGCCTCGTTCCGCTTCGGGATGATCACCGTCGTCACCCCCGCCCGATGCGCCGCCAGCAACTTCTGCTTCACGCCCCCGATCGGCAAGACCCGCCCGGTCAGCGACACCTCCCCCGTCATCGCCACATCCGTCCGCACGAGCCGCCCGCTCAGCAGCGAGGCCAACGCCGTGGTCATCGTGACCCCCGCACTCGGCCCGTCCTTCGGCACGGCCCCCGCCGGGAAGTGAATGTGCACCCCCCGGTCCTTGAGGTCACCCACCGGCAGCTCCAGCTCCGCCCCGTGCGACCGCAGGAAGCTCAGCGCGATCTGCGCCGACTCCTTCATCACGTCGCCGAGCTGCCCGGTCAGCGTCAGTCCCGCCGCCCCGGTCTCGGGATCGGCCAGCGACGCCTCCACGAAGAGGACGTCGCCCCCCGCCCCGGTGACCGCGAGCCCGGTCGCGACCCCCGGCACGGCGGTGCGCCGCTCGGCCGGGTCCTGGGCGGACTCGGGCACGTGGTGCGGCCGCCCGATCAGCGCCCGCAGATCGTCCGCACCGACCGTGAAGGGCAGCTCGCGCTCGCCCAGTTCGTGCTGGGCGGCGACCTTGCGCAGCAGCCGGGCGATCGACCGCTCCAGGGTGCGCACACCCGCCTCCCGGGTGTACTCACCGGCCAGCCGGCGCAGCGCGCCCTCGTCGATCGTGACCTCCTCGACGGCCAGGCCCGCCCGCTCCAGCTGGCGCGGAAGCAGGTGGTCGCGGGCGATGACGACCTTCTCGTCCTCGGTGTAGCCGTCGAGCCGGACCAGTTCCATCCGGTCGAGCAGCGCCTCCGGAATGGCCTCCAGCACGTTGGCGGTGGCCAGGAAGACGACGTCGCTCAGGTCGAGTTCGACCTCCAGGTAGTGGTCCCGGAAGGTGTGGTTCTGCGCGGGGTCGAGGACTTCGAGCAGGGCTGCGGCCGGGTCGCCCCGGAAGTCGGAGCCGACCTTGTCGATCTCGTCGAGGAGGACGACCGGGTTCATGGACCCCGCCTCCTTGATCGCCCGTACGATGCGGCCGGGCAGCGCGCCGACGTACGTACGCCGGTGGCCGCGGATCTCCGCCTCGTCCCGGACGCCGCCGAGCGCGACGCGGACGAACGTGCGCCCCATCGCGTGGGCGACGCTCTCGCCGAGCGAGGTCTTGCCGACCCCGGGCGGGCCGACCAGCGCGAGCACGGCACCGCCGCGCCGGCCGCCGATCACTCCGAGTCCGCGGTCGGTACGGCGCTTGCGCACCGCGAGGTACTCGGTGATCCGCTCCTTGACGTCCTCCAGACCGGAGTGCTCGGCGTCCAGGACCGCCTTGGCGCCCTGGATGTCGTACGCGTCCTCGGTGCGCTCGTTCCACGGCAGCTCCAGGACCGTGTCGAGCCAGGTGCGGATCCAGGAGCCCTCGGGGGACTGGTCGCTGGAGCGCTCCAGCTTGTCGACCTCCTTGAGCGCGGCCTCGCGGACCTTCTCGGGCAGGTCGGCGGCCTCGACGCGGGCGCGGTAGTCGTCGGACTCCTCGCCGTCCTTCTCGCCGTTGATCTCGCGCAGTTCCTTGCGGACGGCCTCGAGCTGACGGCGCAGCAGGAACTCGCGCTGCTGCTTGTCGACGCCCTCCTGGACGTCCTTGGCGATCGTCTCGGCGACGTCCTGCTCGGCGAGGTGGTCGCGCAGGTGCTGGGTGGCGAGCTTGAGCCGCGCGACCGGGTCGGCGGTCTCGAGCAGCTCGACCTTCTGCTCGGTGGTCAGGAAGGGCGAGTAACCGGAGTTGTCGCCGAGCGCGGACACGTCGTCGATGGCCTGCACCCGGTCGACGACCTGCCAGGCACCGCGCTTGCGCAGCCACGCGGTGGCGAGCGCCTTGTACTCCTTCATCAGTTCGGTGACGTGCCCCGGCAGCGGCTCGGGCACGGTCTCCTCGATCCGGGTGCCCTCGACCCAGAGCGCGGCGCCCGGGCCGGTCGTACCGGCGCCGATCCGTACGCGGCTCCGGGCCCGGACGAGGGCGCCGGGGTCGCCGTCCGCGAGCCGGCCGACCTGCTCGACGGTGCCGAGGACGCCGGTGCCGGCGTAGGTGCCGTCGACGCGCGGCACGAGCAGCACGCGCGGCTTCCCGGGACTTCCCCCGGCGGCGGCCTGCGCCGCCTCCACGGCGGCGCGTACGTCGGAATCACTCAGGTCCAGCGGCACGACCATGCCCGGCAGGACGACCTCGTCGTCGAGCGGCAGCACGGGAAGGGCGAACGGCGTGGACGACGGGGACTCAGCAGCCATGATCTTCCTCTCGACAGCGAAGTTGAGCTATGCCGACTCAATGCACCTGAGCCCCCGAATGTTCCCCCACGGCCGTTCGCCCACAGCGATCACGACTCCACCCCCGCGAGGGTCGGGGGCGCGCGCTGTCTGCGCGGGGGGCGAAAAAAATCCCCCGCCCAACTCCCGTCACCTCACAATGACCCCATGCCCCACCCGGACCACAACCCCACCGAACCCCCCGTCACCCTCGACACCCGCCCCGGTCCCGCCGGCGACATCACCCTCCGCCGCCACGGCCCCCACCTCCAGATCATCGCCAACGGCTGCTTCCTCATGGACACCTCCGACGGCCGCTCCGAACGCCGCCTCGTCGACGCGGCCCACGAAGCCCTGACCGGAGGTCGGGAAAACCCCGCCGTCCTCATCGGCGGCCTCGGCGTCGGCTTCTCCCTCGCCCACGCCGCCGCCGACCCCCGCTGGGGCCCCATCACGGTCGTGGAACGCGAACCCGCCGTCATCGACTGGCACCGCACCGGCCCCCTCTCCCCCTACACCGCCGACGCCCGCGCGGACCCCCGCACCCGCATCCTCGAAGCGGATCTGATCACTTACGTCAATGAGACATCGGACACATACGACGCCCTCTGCCTGGACATCGACAACGGCCCCGACTGGACCGTCACCGAGGACAACGAAACCCTCTACTCGCCTCCCGGACTGGCAAGCTGCGCAAGGGTGTTGAGACCCGGTGGAGTACTCGCCGTATGGTCCGCACAGCCCTCTCCGGAATTTGAAGGAACCCTACGGAATGCCGGGTTCCAACAGGTGCGTACCGAAGAGATCCCCGTTGCCCGGGGCGTTCCCGACGTGGTTCACCTGGCGGTCCGACCCGGATAGCCGGGCGAGTGTTACTGCCCGTACGCTGCTCCCCTGACGCGGATCATTCAAAGCACAACGACGCGTCACCGCAGACATGGGATCACCCCACGGATTCCGGAAAGCAACCCCAGGGGCGGGCGATGGAGCAGACACACACCTCCCACAACGGCACGGCGACGACGAACGGCGCACAGCGCCGGGTTCTGGTGGTCGAGGACGACCAGACGATCGTCGATGCCATCGCGACCCGTCTGCGCGCCGAGGGATTTCTCGTGCAAACGGCGGGCGACGGCCCGTCCGCGGTGGACACCGCCGAAGCCTGGCAGCCCGATCTGCTGATCCTCGACATCATGCTGCCCGGCTTCGACGGGCTCGAGGTCTGCCGCCGGGTGCAGGCCCAGCGCCCGGTGCCGGTGCTGATGCTCACCGCGCGGGACGACGAGACCGACATGCTGGTCGGTCTCGGCGTCGGCGCCGACGACTACATGACCAAGCCGTTCTCCATGCGGGAACTGGCCGCCCGGGTGCACGTCCTGCTGCGCCGGGTGGAGCGGGCCGCGCTCGCCGCGACGACTCCGCGCTCGGGCATCCTCCGCCTGGGCGAACTGGAGATCGACCACGCA
This sequence comes from Streptomyces sp. NBC_00670, assembly GCF_036226765.1. Taxonomy (NCBI): domain Bacteria; kingdom Bacillati; phylum Actinomycetota; class Actinomycetes; order Kitasatosporales; family Streptomycetaceae; genus Streptomyces; species Streptomyces sp. NBC_00670. The sequence goes on along the minus strand of NZ_CP109017.1, from coordinate 4,958,328 downwards.
CAGCGCCGGGTCCGGGTGCGCAGCGAGGACGTGCATCTGACGCCCACCGAGTTCGACCTGCTGGTGTGCCTCGCCAACACCCCGCGTGCCGTACTCTCGCGCGAGCAGCTGCTCGCCGAGGTGTGGGACTGGGCGGACGCGTCCGGGACGCGGACCGTGGACAGCCACATCAAGGCGCTGCGGCGGAAGATCGGTGCGGAGCGGATCCGCACGGTGCACGGTGTGGGCTACGCGCTGGAGACGCCGACGCCCTGAGCGGGCTCTCCCGCCCGGCTCCCGGCGGCAGCGCCGCCGGATTCCCGCGGGAGCCGGGCAGCCGAAGGGGGCTGGAAGCGATGAGCGGTGCCGGTGGAACGCGCCGGGGCGCGGTCTTCGGACGCGTGGCGGCCGCGGCGCGCGGGTCCGGCAGGGCGCGCCCCCGAAAACCGACGTCCGCAGGGCGCAAGGCACGCCCCGGACGCGCCCCGAGGACGTCGAGAGGCGCGACCGGGTACGGCACGGCCACCGGGCCGGGCCCCGGTCCCGAACACGAGTCCGGCCGCGGTCTGTGGCCCTTCTCCGTCAAGACCAAGCTCGGCACGCTGGTCGTCGTCTCCGTCTTCATCACCACCGGTCTGCTGATGATCGCCGTGCGGACCCAGACCGAGCTGCGCTTCATCACCGTCTTCTCGGTGATCGCCACCCTGCTGATCACCCAGTTCGTGGCGCACTCACTGACCGCCCCGCTGGACGAGATGAACGCCGTGGCCCGCTCCATCTCGCACGGCGACTACACCCGCCGGGTGCGCGAGAACCGCCGCGACGAGCTGGGCGACCTGGCGCAGACGATCAACCGCATGGCCGACGAGCTGGAGGCGCAGGACAGCCGGCGCAAGGAGCTGGTGGCGAACGTCTCGCACGAGCTGCGCACGCCCATCGCGGGGCTGCGCGCGGTGCTGGAGAACATCGTGGACGGCGTCACCGAGGCCGATCCCGAGACGATGCGCACGGCGCTGCGGCAGACCGAGCGGCTCGGCCGCCTGGTGGAGACGCTGCTGGACCTCTCCCGGCTGGACAACGGCGTCGTCCCGCTGAAGAAACGTCGCTTCGAGGTGTGGCCGTACCTGGCCGAGATGCTGAAGGAGGCCAACATGGTGGCCTCCGCGCGGGCGGGCATCGCCTCCGGCTCCGGCGGTCACACCCGCAAGGACGTCCATCTGCACCTCGACGTCCATCCGCCGGAGCTGACCGCGCACGCGGATCCGGAGCGCATCCACCAGGTCATGGCGAACCTCATCGACAACGCCGTCAAGCACAGCCCCCCGCACGGCAGGGTGACGGTCAGGGCGCGGCCGGGGCAGGCGCCGGACTCGCTCGACCTGGAGGTGCTCGACGAGGGGCCGGGCATTCCGCGCTCCGAGTGGCACCGGGTGTTCGAGCGGTTCAACCGGGGCGCGGTCCGCTCCCCGCACGGGCCCGGCAGCGACGGCGGCACGGGTCTGGGGCTGGCGATCGCGCGCTGGGCGGTGGACCTGCACGGTGGCCGGATCGGCGTGGCCGAAAGCGAGCGGGGCTGCCGCATCCGGGTCACCCTTCCCGGGCTTCCCTCTTCGCCAAGTTGACGTAAAGTGCGCAGCGGAGCCGCATGATCCACCGGCTGCCCCGGCACGCCCGGGCACGGCGTGGACACGTGTGATCAAGGCCACCGGGCCACCGCGCGGAGCGGCGGACCGGGCCCCGGTCCGACCGCCGCCGCTCCCCCGGGAGGCCGCGCGTGCGCCGCTCCCTCGGGCTCCCGTACCCTTTTCGACCGTAACCGCGCTTGTTTCCCGCCAATTCCGACGGCGAAACACGGTTTTGAATGTGATGTACGTGACGATGAACCGGCCCGACCTCACCTTCCCGGTCACGGAGGCGTAGCCTTTATTCCCGCTGTCCATCACCTTGTGAAGCGGAAGAGGGCGGTTGCCGCCGTGTCGCCACAGTCCCCCAGTAACTCGAGCATCTCCACCGAGACCGACCAAGCCGGGAAGAACCCCGCGGCCTCGTTCGGTGCCAATGAGTGGCTCGTCGACGAGATCTATCAGCAGTACCTCCAGGACCCGAATTCGGTAGACCGCGCCTGGTGGGACTTCTTCGCGGACTACAAGCCGGGGGCGGCTGCCACCCCGGCTCCGGCGGGTGACGCGGCCGCGGGGGCCGCGCGGACCGACGCCGCTCCCACCACCCCGGCGCAGCCGGTCGCTCCGGCGCCGCGCGCCGCGCAGCCGGCCGCCCCCGCGCAGCCCGCCACGCCGACGGCCGCGCCCGCCGCCGCACCGGCCAAGCAGGCCGCGAAGCCCGCTGCGGCGGCCCCCGCGAAGCCGGCCGCCGCCGCCAAGGCCGCACCGGCCGCCAAGGCGGCCCCGGCCACCGAGGCCCCCCAGGGCCCCGAGTACGTGACGCTGCGCGGTCCCTCCGCGGCCGTGGCGAAGAACATGAACGCCTCCCTGGAGATGCCCACGGCCACGTCCGTGCGCGCGGTCCCGGTGAAGCTGCTGTTCGACAACCGCATCGTCATCAACAACCACCTCAAGCGGGCCCGGGGCGGGAAGATCTCCTTCACCCACCTCATCGGCTACGCGATGGTGCAGGCCATCAAGGCCATGCCGTCGATGAACTGGCACTACGCGGAGAAGGACGGCAAGCCGACCCTCGTCAAGCCGGAGCACGTCACCTTCGGCCTGGCGATCGACCTGGTGAAGCCCAACGGCGACCGCCAGCTCGTCGTCGCCGGCATCAAGAAGGCCGAGACGCTGAACTTCTTCGAGTTCTGGCAGGCCTACGAGGACATCGTCCGCCGCGCCCGCGAGGGCAAGCTGACGATGGAGGACTTCAGCGGCGTCACGGTCTCCCTGACCAACCCCGGCGGCCTGGGCACCGTCCACTCCGTGCCGCGGCTGATGCCCGGCCAGTCGGTCATCATGGGCGTCGGCTCCATGGACTACCCGGCCGAGTTCCAGGGCACCTCCCAGGACACCCTGAACAAGCTGGGCGTCTCCAAGGTGATGACCCTCACCTCGACGTACGACCACCGGGTCATCCAGGGCGCCGCCTCCGGCGAGTTCCTGCGGATCGTCGCCAACCTGCTGCTCGGCGAGAACGAGTTCTACGACGAGATCTTCAAGGCGCTGCGCATCCCCTACGAGCCGGTCCGCTGGCTCAAGGACATCGACGCCAGCCACGACGACGACGTCACCAAGGCCGCCCGCGTCTTCGAGCTGATCCACTCCTACCGGGTCCGCGGCCACGTCATGGCCGACACCGACCCGCTGGAGTACCAGCAGCGCAAGCACCCCGACCTGGACATCACCGAGCACGGGCTCACCCTGTGGGACCTGGAGCGCGAGTTCGCGGTCGGCGGCTTCGCGGGCAAGTCCCTGATGAAGCTGCGCGACATCCTCGGCGTGCTGCGCGACTCGTACTGCCGTACGACCGGCATCGAGTTCATGCACATCCAGGACCCCAAGCAGCGCAAGTGGATCCAGGACCGCATCGAGCGCCCGCACAGCAAGCCCGAGCGCGAGGAGCAGCTGCGCATCCTGCGCCGGCTGAACGCGGCGGAGGCCTTCGAGACCTTCCTGCAGACGAAGTACGTCGGCCAGAAGCGGTTCTCCCTGGAGGGCGGCGAGTCCGTCATCCCGCTGCTCGACGCCGTGCTGGACTCGGCCGCCGAGTCGCGCCTGGACGAGGTCGTCATCGGCATGGCCCACCGCGGCCGGCTGAACGTGCTGGCGAACATCGTCGGCAAGTCGTACGCGCAGATCTTCCGCGAGTTCGAGGGCAACCTCGACCCGAAGTCGATGCACGGCTCCGGCGACGTCAAGTACCACCTGGGTGCCGAGGGCACCTTCACCGGTCTGGACGGCGAGCAGATCCGCGTCTCGCTGGCCGCGAACCCCTCCCACCTGGAGACGGTCGACCCGGTCATCGAGGGCATCACCCGCGCCAAGCAGGACATCATCAACAAGGGCGGCACCGACTTCACGGTCATGCCGGTGGCGATCCACGGCGACGCGGCCTTCGCGGGCCAGGGCGTGGTGGCCGAGACCCTGAACATGTCGCAGCTGCGCGGCTACCGCACCGGCGGCACGGTGCACATCGTCATCAACAACCAGGTCGGCTTCACCGCCGCCCCGGAGTCCTCGCGCTCGTCCATGTACGCCACGGACGTGGCCCGCATGATCGAGGCCCCGATCTTCCACGTGAACGGCGACGACCCGGAGGCCGTCGTGCGCGTGGCGCGGCTCGCCTTCGAGTTCCGCCAGGCGTTCAACAAGGACGTGGTGATCGACCTCATCTGCTACCGCCGCCGCGGTCACAACGAGTCGGACAACCCGGCCTTCACCCAGCCGCTGATGTACGACCTGATCGACAAGAAGCGCTCGGTGCGCAAGCTCTACACCGAGTCCCTCATCGGTCGCGGCGACATCACCCTGGAGGAGGCCGAGCAGGCGCTCCAGGACTACCAGGGCCAGCTGGAGAAGGTCTTCACGGAGGTCCGCGAGGCCACCGCGCAGCCGGCCGCCCCGCACTCGCCCGACCCGCAGGCCGAGTTCCCGGTCTCCGTCAGCACCGCGATCTCCACGGAGGTCGTCAAGCGGATCGCCGAGTCCCAGGTCAACATCCCCGACCACTTCACCGTCCACCCGCGCCTGCTGCCGCAGCTCCAGCGCCGGGCGTCGATGGTCGAGGACGGCACGATCGACTGGGGCATGGGCGAGACCCTCGCCATCGGCTCCCTCCTCCTGGAGGGCACCCCGGTGCGCCTGTCCGGGCAGGACTCCCGCCGCGGCACGTTCGGCCAGCGCCACGCGGTCCTGATCGACCGCGAGACCGGCGAGGACTACACCCCGCTGCTGTACCTGTCGCAGGAGCAGGCCCGCTACAACGTCTACGACTCGCTGCTCTCCGAGTACGCGGTCATGGGCTTCGAGTACGGCTACTCGCTCGCCCGTCCGGACGCGCTGGTGATGTGGGAGGCGCAGTTCGGCGACTTCGTCAACGGTGCCCAGTCGGTGGTGGACGAGTACATCTCGGCCGCCGAGCAGAAGTGGGGCCAGACCTCCGGCGTCACGCTGCTGCTCCCGCACGGCTACGAGGGCCAGGGCCCGGACCACTCCTCGGCCCGCATCGAGCGGTTCCTCCAGCTGTGCGCGCAGAACAACATGACGGTCGCCCAGCCGACGCTGCCGTCGAACTACTTCCACCTCCTGCGGTGGCAGGTGCACAACCCGCACCACAAGCCGCTGGTCGTCTTCACCCCGAAGTCGATGCTGCGCCTGAAGGCGGCGGCCTCGAAGGCGGAGGAGTTCACCACCGGCCAGTTCCGTCCGGTCATCGGTGACGACACGGTCGACCCGGCCGCCGTCAAGAAGGTCGTCTTCTGCGCGGGCAAGGTCTACTACGACCTCGCCGCCGAGCGTCAGAAGCGCGGCGCGCACGACACGGCCATCATCCGCATCGAGCGCCTGTACCCGCTGCCGGGTGCCGAGCTCCAGGCGGAGATCGCCAAGTACCCGAACGCCGAGAAGTACCTGTGGACGCAGGAGGAGCCGGCGAACCAGGGTGCCTGGCCGTTCATCGCGCTCAACCTGATCGACCACCTGGACCTGGCGGTCGGCGCGGACGTCCCGCACAGCGAGCGCCTGCGCCGCATCTCCCGGCCGCACTCCTCCTCCCCCGCCGTGGGTTCCGCGAAGCGGCACCAGGCGGAGCAGGAGCAGCTGGTCCGCGAGGTGTTCGAGGCGTAACGCCGAGTCGACGACGGCCGGGCCCGCACCCCTTCCCGGGGGTGCGGGCCCGGCCGTCTTGCCGCCATATCCTTGGCCCCATGTACTTCACCGACCGTGGCATCGAGGAACTGGAGAAGCGGCGCGGCGAGGAGGAGGTCACCTTCGAGTGGCTCGCCGAACAACTCCGCACGTTCGTCGACCTCAACCCCGACTTCGAAGTCCCCGTAGAACGCCTGGCCACCTGGCTGGCCCGGCTGGACGACGAGGAGGACGAGGACTGACGAGAACCGGGGGGCCGGGGCGCCCGGCAAGGGGCGCGGCGAACTGCGCGACAAGACACGACGCACCCGCACCCGCGACCCCGCCCACCCCGAGCTATTAGGCGCCCCACCCCACCCGCAAACCCCCCACCACCCCATCCACCACCAACAAGACCCCCGCCACGACCCATCCCGCCCGCCGTCGCCACACCCCCCAAACAATTACCGGCACCCCCACCCCCACCTGCACCAACGCAACAACCCTCGCCCCACTCCCCACCGCCGCCCCCACCGCCGGCTCCACACCCCCCATCGCCGCCCCCGGCACAACCTCCCCAAGCCCCCGCCGAAGCGGCTCCCCCACCACCATCCCTTCAGGCAACCGCACCCCCACCCCCTCCAGCACGCCAACGAACCCCCGCACCCGCCCCCTCCCATCCACAGCGGAATCCGTCCGCGCAAGCGCCAACAACGCCCCCGCACCCTCTGGCTCCTCCACCCCCAACTGCTCCCCCAGCGTCCGCATCGCCTCGTCCTCCCCCACCGCCGTCCCATTGGCCAGCCACACATACCCCACAGGCCGCCGAAACCCGGACGCCAGCACACACCCACAGCGGTCCGCGTCCCACCACACCGCGAGCACCGGCCAGGACACCCCCACCGCCAGCGCGAACGCCCATCCCGTGGCGACCCGCTCGACGGTCTCCCCACCCCGCCACGGCTCCCCCTCCGGCACCAGCACCGTCCACCCGTCCCCCGCCTCCGCGAGCCCCACCCGCTCGCGCAGCACCGGCACCACGGGCGCGACGGCATCGGGCCGCGCCCGGCAGAGCAGCAACACACCACCGGCCGCACCGCGCGCGGCACCCGCATCCGTCGACATGCCCTCACGGTAGGCAGATTCCTCCCGTTTCCTCCCCGGCTGTTCACCTGAAGGGGTGTCTTGACTTCCCGACTGCACGATATATCGTGTGTATCGAGGACGCGATATGACGCGAGCCAACGCCGAGGAGGTCACCACCATGTCCGAGTGGTCCGTCGCAGAGCCGGGAAAGCTCACCTTCGACGACCCCGTGACGTCCCTGCACGTCCGCATCGTCAACGGCACGGTGAACGTCATGGGCACGGAGGACTCCACCGCCCGCCTCGAGGTCTCCGGCATAGAGGGTCCCCCGCTGACGGTGACGCACCAGCACGGCACCCTCACCGTCGCGTACGACGACCTCCCCTGGCGCGGCTTCCTGAAGTGGCTCGACCGCAAGGGCTGGCGCCGCTCCGCCGAGGTCACCCTCGCGGTACCGGCCGGCACCCGCGTGGAGGTCGGCGTGATCGGCGCCCACGCGATGGTCTCGGGCATCGAGCAGACCACGGAGGTCAAGGGCGTCACGGGCGATGCGACACTCGTGGGCATCTCCGGCCCCCTGCGGGCGACGACGGTGTCGGGGAACGTGGAGACGCAGGCCGTCACCGGCGAACAGCGGCTCAACTCGGTCTCCGGCGACCTCACCGTCGTCGAGGGTGCCTCGCCCTTCGTCAAGGCGGACTCGGTGAGCGGCGCGATCATCCTGGACCTGGACCCGGCCGGCGGCCCCACGGACGCCCGGCTGACCAACGTCTCGGGCGAGATCGCCGTCCGCCTCGCTCACCCGGCCGACGCGGAGGTGGAGGCGAACACGGCGGGCGGCGCGGTCTCCAACGCGTTCGACGACCTCCGGGTGACCGGGCAGTGGGGTACGAAGAGGATCACGGGCCGGCTCGGCGGCGGCACCGGCCGGCTCAAGGCGACCACCGTCTCCGGCTCCATCGCCCTCCTGCGCCGCCCGAGCGACGACGAGCCGTGGGACACCCCACCACCCCCTGGCCCCACCGACGACCACACTCCCGCCCCGAACGCGCCCTCCCCGACCGACTCCGCCCCGGGCGGCTCTTCGAGCGACGCGACCACGCACGGCCCGACCACGCACGGCCCGACCGCGGACGGCCCGACCGACAAGAAGGTGCTCTGACATGGCCCCCGTCTTCGCCCACGGCCGGCTGCGGCTGTATCTCCTCAAGTTGCTGGACGAGGCCCCGCGCCACGGCTACGAGGTGATCCGGCTGCTGGAGGAGCGCTTCCAGGGGCTCTACGCCCCCTCGGCCGGCACCGTCTACCCCCGCCTCGCCAAGCTGGAGGCCGAGGGGCTGGTCACCCACACCACCGAGGGCGGCCGCAAGGTGTACTCGATCACCGACGCGGGCCGTGCGGAACTGGCCGGGCGCAGCGGCGAACTGGCCGACCTCGAACTGGAGATCCGGGAGTCGGTGGCGGAGCTGGCCGCCGAGATCCGCGCGGACGTCCGGGGCGCCGCGGGCGATCTGCGCCGGGAGATGCAGGCGGCGGTCAGCCAGGCCCGGGGCGGCCGCAAGAAGCAGGAGACGCCCTGGGAGTCGCGCGACTGGGCCGAGGACGGGGAATCGTGGCGGGCCGCGAAGGAGGAGATGCGGCGCGTCAAGCAGGAGTGGAAGGAGCAGGCCAGGCGGGCGAAGGACGAGAGTCGCCGGGCCCGCGAGGAGGCCCAGCGGGCCCGCCGCCAGGCCAAGGAGGCCCAGGAGCACGCCCGCGCCCAGGCGCAGGAGGAGATGCAGCGGATCGCCAAGCGGGTCCAGGAGCACGCCCAGGAACACTTCGAGCGCGGCGACTGGCCCACCGGCGTCCGCGAGGGCCTGAGCGAACTGGCCAAGGAGTTCGGCGAGTTCGGCAAGGTCTTCGGCAAGGAGTTCGGGAAGGACCTCGGCAAGGACTTCGGTTTCGGACGCCCTGAGCAGGGGGACGCGTCCCCGTCCCGCCCCGGCCGGCCCGAGCCGGAGTACACGGTCACCCCGGAGGAGTTCCCCGCCGCCTACGAACCGGCCTGGGCCCACGAGTCCCCCACGGGAGAGCCGGCCCGCGACCTCGACCGGCTCCTGGACCGCTTCCGCGACGACATCCGCGACGCGGCCCGGGACCACGGCGTCTCCGAGGACCAGCTCCGCGACGCCCGCCGCCATCTGTCCACGGCGGCGGCCCACATCGGCGCGATACTCCGGACGCCGAAGGTGTAGCCGGCCGCGCGGGGGCCGGACCGGGCGGAGCCGGACCGGGCCGACGCGGCAGGCGTCGGCCGGCCGGGGATCAGCTCGCGCGGGCCTGGCCGGGGCCGGGGCCGTAGAGGACCCGGGTCAGGGATGCGTGGGTGACGCCGTGGTCGGCCAGCACCTCGGAGGGGATTCCGGGGCGGGCGGTCAGGGCGAGCAGCAGATGCTGGTCCCCAATGCACCGGTCGTGGCGGGCGACGGCGGCGCGCAGGGCGCCCGTCAGCACCTCCTTGGCCCCTCGGGTGAAGGGCCGGTGCCCGGCCCGGCGTCGGCCGGTGTCCTTGCCGGCCGCCGCGAGGGCGCCGGGACCGTGGGTCTCCTCGACGCGGGAGATGATCTCGGTGAGGTCGATGCCGAGGTCGTTGAGGGCATCCGCGTCGGCGCGGGTGAGACCGCCCCTGCGGCGGGCCTCGGCCAGGTCGTGCACGACCGCTTCGCGCCGGCCGGGCAGTCCGAGCGCGGCCAGCGCGAAGGAGCCGCGGCTGCCCTCGCGGTCGAGGAGGGCGAGCAGGAGGTGTGTCTCGTCCACGTGCCGTTCCCCGGACCGGGCGCAGTGCTCGACCGCGCCGGTGACCACGGCCCGGGCGTCCTCGGTGAACCGTTCGAACATCATCGCCTCCCGTGTTTCTTGTGCACGGCCTGCCTGCTGACGCCGAGTTCCGCGGCGATCTCCTGCCACGACCAGCCCTGATTGCGCGCACTGCGCACCTGGACCACCTCGAGCTGTTCGAGGAGGGTCCGCAGCGCGGCGACCGCCCGCAGTCCGACCCGCGGGTCACGGTCGCCGGCGCGCTCGGCGAGATCCGTTGCATCCGTCATGACGTCAACGTAGGTTGACGACAGGGAGGGTGTCAACCATGGTTGACGGAGACGGGTGGACGGACGGGGAGGTGTCAGCCGTTGGTCAGCACGAGCTTGCCGAACTGGTCGCCGGCCTCCATGCGGGCGAAGGCGTCCCGCGCGCGGTCCAGCGGGAGGACCTCGTCGATGACGGGCCGGACGCCGGTGGCGGCGCAGAAGGAGAGCAGGTCCTCCAGCTCGTCCTTGCTGCCCATGGTCGAGCCGACGACCTTGAGCTCGAGGAAGAAGATGCGGGTGAGTTCGGCGTGCGAGGGCCGGTCGCCGCTGGTGGCACCGGAGATGACGACGGTTCCGCCGGGGCGCAGGGACTTCACGGAGTGGGACCAGGTCGCCGCGCCCACGGTTTCGAGGACGGCGTCGACGCGCTGCGGCAGCCGCGCCCCGGTCTCCAGCGCCTCCACGGCGCCGAGTTCGACAGCCCGCTTGCGCTTGGCCTCGTCCCGGCTGGTGGCGAAGACACGCAGTCCCGCCGCCTTGCCGAGCACGATCGCGGCGGTCGCGACACCGCCGCCGGCGCCCTGCACGAGCACGGAGTCGCCGGGGCGTACGCCCGCGTTGGTGAAGAGCATGCGGTAGGCGGTCAGCCATGCGGTGGGCAGGCAGGCGGCCTCCGCGAAGGAGAGTTCCTTCGGCTTGGGGAGGAGGTTCCAGGTGGGGACGGAGACCTGTTCGGCGAAGGTGCCCTGGTAGCGCTCGGTGAGGATGGAGCGGGGCTCGTCGGGGCCGACGCCGTGACCGCTCTGGCCGATGACGGAGTGGACGACGACCTCGTTGCCGTCCTCGTCGACACCGGCGGCGTCACAGCCGAGGATCATCGGGAGCGCGCCCTCGGGGAGACCGACGCCTCGCAGGGACCAGAGGTCGTGATGATTCAGGGAGGCGGCCCTGACGTTCACGGTCGTCCACCCGGGCTTGCGCTCGGGGGCCGGCCGCTCCCCCAACTCAAGTCCCGACAACGGCTGGTCACGGTCGATTCGAGCAGCATAGGCAGCGAACATGCCCCCGACCATAGGCTCCGCCACCAGCCCACGGAACCAACCCGCGCTGTGACACGCGTCCCGTGGGACGCGCGGAACGCGCGCCCCGCGGCGCCCACCGACCAGCCCCGCGCACCGCTCGCGTCTGCGCGTGGTCGGGGGCTGGTCGCGCGGTCCCCGCGGCCCTTACGGGCGCGCCGTCGGCGTCAGCGCCGAGCAACCCCCTCCGCCCGCGCCGCCGCGGCCACCGCCGCCGTCACCGCCGGAGCGACCCGCTCGTCGAACGGCGAGGGAATCACGTAGTCCGCCGCGAGGTCGTCGCCGACGACCGCCGCCAACGCCTCCGCCGCCGCGATCTTCATCCCCTCCGTGATCCGCGAGGCCCGCACCTGCAGCGCCCCCGCGAAGATCCCGGGAAAGGCCAGCACGTTGTTGATCTGGTTGGGGAAGTCGGACCGCCCCGTGGCGACGACGGCCGCGTACTTGTGCGCGACCTCCGGGTGCACCTCGGGGTTCGGGTTGGCCATGGCGAACACGAACGCGCCGTCCGCCATCGAGGCCACCGCCGGCTCCGGCACCGTACCGCCGGAGACGCCGATGAAGACGTCGGCGCCGGCGAGGGCGGACTCCAGCGAGCCGGACAGCCCGGCCTTGTTGGTGAGCGCGGCCAGCTCCCGCTTGACCGGCGTCAGATCCTCGCGGTCGCGCGAGACGACGCCCTTGCGGTCGGCCACGGCGACGTCGCCGATGCCGGCCTCGACGAGCATCTTGGCGATGGCGACCCCGGCCGCCCCCGCCCCGGAGATCACCGCACGCAGCTGCCCCAGCGTGCGCCCGGTCAGCCGGGCGGCGTTGCGCAGCGCGGCCAGCGTCACGACCGCCGTGCCGTGCTGGTCGTCGTGGAAGACGGGAATGTCGAGGCGCTCCTGGAGCCGGCGCTCGATCTCGAAGCACCGGGGCGCGGAGATGTCCTCCAGGTTGATGCCGCCGAAGGAGGGCGCGAGCCGGGCGACGGTCTCGACGATCTCGTCCACTCCGGTGCAGTCGAGCGCGATCGGCACCGCGTCGACGCCGCCGAACTGCTTGAACAGGATCGCCTTGCCCTCCATCACCGGGAGGGAGGCCTCGGGACCGATGTCCCCGAGACCGAGGACGGCCGTGCCGTCGGTGACGACGGCGACGACGGCGGACTTCCACGTGTAGTCATGGACGAGTTCCGGCTGTTCCGCGATGGCGCTGCACACCTTCGCGACACCGGGGGTGTAGGCGAGGGACAGGTCGTCCCTGTCCCGGACCGGAACGGTGGCCTGGACGGCCATCTTGCCGCCGCGGTGCAGCGCGAACGCCGGGTCGAAGGCGTCGAAGGAATCGAGGGGCTCCGCCCCGCCGTCCTGCGCCGCACCGCTGTCGCTGCGAGGGTTGACGATCTCGGCTGCCACTTCTTGATACCCCTTAGGTCTTCTTGGATTGAGGGTGACCACTCCTGGTGAGGGGTGGGCGGGCACCGCGTGAGGCCCCGATGAGTGATACGCGCGGGCACACACGCGACGGGCGCGCCGCACACGCGCCCTGAGCCCCGGATGAGGGGTGTAAAGAACCTTCTTACCGGACGGAGGCCGTCGGCGACGAGTCCGGACGAGTCCGTACAGCCAAGATCACATGCAAGCAAAGATCACATGCTGATGACGGAACCGATCCGCACACATCGCAACAAGTCTTTTCAAAGTGTGGGTAAACGCTCAACCTGGCGTGAAAGCGATGTAACGAACAGCCACATCCTGAGATGGCCAGAAGATCTTCCGGCCGGAACGGGGGATTTCCGCAGATGGTCCGGTCGCGATGTCCGGGCTCGCACGGTTCGGGGGTCACCCGTTATCCGATTTTGACATGGCGAGTCACCTGACTGGCGAAGTCCGAATGGCAAGATGCCGTCATCACACGAGGTCGCGACACCCGAAGGTGTGTGTTCTCGTCGACCCATCGGCAGCTCCATCCACCCCGCCGGAGGAACCCACCATGACCGCAGGCACCACCCGTCGTACGACCGCCGCGCGCTCCCGGACAGCCGCGGTCGGCGCCCTCGCGGTCGCGGGCACCCTGCTGCTTGCCGGCTGCGGTGACCAGACCGACAAGGGCAGCGACAGCGGCTCGGACTCGAGCTCCTCGTCGTCCTCGGCCCCGCTCGCCGACAAGCTCCCCTCCGACATACGCAAGGCCGGGGTCATCAAGGTCGGCTCGGACATCGCCTACCCGCCGGTCGAGTTCATGAAGGACGGCAAGGCCACCGGCATCGACCCGGACATCGCCGACGCCCTCGGCAAGCAGCTGGGCGTGAAGTTCCAGTTCCAGAACGGCAAGTTCGACCAGCTCATCGTGGGTCTGCAGGCCGGCCGCACCCAGGTGATCATGTCGGCGATGAACGACACCAAGGACCGCCAGAACGGCATCGACTCGGACAACGGCAAGAAGGCCGGCGACGGCATCGACTTCGTCGACTACTTCACCGCCGGCACCTCGATCCTCGTCCAGAAGGGCAACCCCAAGGGCATCAAGACCCTGGACGACCTGTGCGGCAGGGTCGTCGCCCTGCAGCGCGGCACCACCTCCGAGGGCGTCGCCAAGGCGCAGAACAAGAAGTGCAAGGAGGACGGCAAGAAGGCCATCACGCTGCAGACCTTCGACACCGACCCCGAGGCGCTGCTCCGTCTGAAGCAGGGCGCCTCCGTCGCCGATCTCAACGACTTCCCCGTCGCGGCCTACAACGCCAAGACCTCCGGCGGCGGCAAGGACTTCGAGGTCATCGGCGACCAGATCGAGGCGGGCCCGTACGGCATCGGCGTCGACAAGAAGAACACCCAGCTGCGCGACGCGCTCCAGGCGGCCGTGGACGCCATCATCAAGAACGGCGAGTACAAGAAGATCCTCGAGAAGTGGAACGTCACGGACGGCGGCGTCACCGAGGCCAAGATCAACGGTGGCTCCTGAGCCTCGGCGCGGAAACGACGAGAGCGAAGGGCAGTCACCCGTGACCGACATTGTCGACAAGGTTCCGGCGCCGGTGCCGCCGGAACAGATCAAGGCCATCCCGGTGCGCCACTACGGCCGCTGGGTGGCCGGCGCCGCCGTCGTCGCCATCCTGGTGCTGATCGGCATCGCGTTCTCCAACGCGGAGATCCACTACGACGTCATCCCGGACTACCTGACCGACGGCACCATCCTGTCGGGCGTCTGGCACACGCTGTACATCTCGGTGCTGGCCATGCTGCTCGGCCTGGTGCTCGGCGTGATCCTCGCCGTGATGCGGATGTCGTCGAACCCGGTCACCAGCACGGTGTCGTGGTTCTACATCTGGTTCTTCCGCGGCACTCCGGTGCTGGTCCAGCTGCTCCTCTGGTACAACATCTCGCTCATCTTCCCCATCCTGAACCTGGGGTTCTACAAGGACGAGATGAACCAGGTGATGACGCCGTTCCTGGCGGCGCTGCTGGGCCTGGGCCTCAATGAGGCCGCGTACATGTCGGAGATCGTCCGGGCCGGCATCCAGTCGGTCGACACGGGCCAGACCGAGGCCTCGCACGCGCTGGGCATGACGCAGGCCAAGACGCTGCGGCGGGTGGTGCTGCCGCAGGCGATGCGGGTGATCGTGCCGCCGACCGGCAACGAGTTCATCAACATGCTGAAGACCTCGTCGCTGGCGTACGCGGTGCAGTTCAACGAGGTGATCAAGCGCTCCACGGACATCTCCAGCACCTCGCTCGCGGTGGTCGAGATGTACTTCGTCGCCTCGATCTGGTACCTGATCCTCACCAGCGTCTTCAGCGTCGGCCAGTACTACCTGGAGCGGCGTTACGCCCGCGGCTCGACGCGCAGCCTGCCGCCGACCCCGCTGCAGCGGCTGCGGCGCAACCTCCGTCAGTTCGGTTCGTTCCGCCGTCCGGAGGTGGCCCGATGACCAGTCTGAGCAAGGACATCGCCACGGGCGGCAGCGGCGGTCCGATGGTCCGGGCCGAGGGCGTGCACAAGTCCTTCGGGCTCGCGCACATCCTCAAGGGCATCGACCTGGAGGTGAACCCGCGCGAGGTGTTCTGCCTGATCGGCCCGTCCGGCTCCGGCAAGTCCACCTTCCTGCGGTGCATCAACCACCTGGAGAAGATCAGCGCCGGCCGGCTCTACGTCGACGGCGACCTGGTCGGCTACCGGCAGAAGGGCGACAAGCTCTACGAGCTGAAGGAGTCGGAGGTCGCGGCGCAGCGGCGGGACATCGGCATGGTGTTCCAGCGCTTCAACCTCTTCCCGCACATGACGGCGCTGGAGAACGTCATGGAGGCGCCGGTCCAGGTCAAGCGCGAGACCAAGGCCGTGGCCCGCGAGCGCGCCCAGCGGCTCCTGGACCGCGTCGGCCTCGGCGACCGCACCGGCCACTACCCGGCGCAGCTCTCCGGCGGCCAGCAGCAGCGTGTCGCCATCGCCCGTGCGCTGGCGATGCAGCCGAAGCTGATGCTGTTCGACGAGCCGACCTCGGCGCTCGACCCGGAGCTGGTCGGCGAGGTGCTCGACGTGATGCGGGACCTCGCGGAGGACGGGATGACGATGATCGTCGTCACCCACGAGATGGGCTTCGCCCGTGAGGTCGGCGACTCGCTGGTCTTCATGGACGACGGTGTGGTGGTCGAGTCCGGCCATCCGCGCCAGGTCCTGACCGACCCGCAGCACGAGCGCACGAAGTCGTTCCTGTCGAAGGTGCTCTGACGCGGTCGCAAGTGGCGGCGGTACGGCGAGGGGCGGTACGGGAGATCCGTACCGCCCCTCGCCGCGTCCCCCTACTTGAGGGCGAGCAGCAGCGTGTCCGACGGGGAGCACCACACCGGGCGTGCCTCGGCGAACCCCTTCTCGCGCAGCACGCGCGCGTGCCACCGCGCGGAGGGCTCGTCGCCGTCGGCGTGCTCGCCGTAGATCTCGAAGCGGCGGGCGGTGGGTCCGGCGAGCGCCGGGTCCTCGGCGGCCCGCCGCCACCAGTCGGCCCAGTCGACGGCGCCGGCCCGCCTGGCCTCGTCCATGCGGGCGTGGCGCTGGGCGCGCTCGGCCGCGTTGATCCGGGGCGTGGTCTCGTCGATCATGTGGTCCGCGTTCATGAAGACACCGCCGTCGCGGACGAGCCCCGCGAGGCGTCCGTAGAGTGCCGCGAGGGGGTCCTTGTGCAGCCAGTGCAGGGCGGTGGCGGTCAGGACGGCGTCGTAGGAGTCGTACGGGAGCCGCTTGGGCCAGTCGGGGTCCTTCAGGTCGGCCTCGACGAAGGTCACCCGCCTGTCGCCCTCGAAGGTGCCGCGGGCGATGGTGAGCAGCGCGGGGTCGAGGTCGACGCCGGTGCTGGTGGCGTCGGGGAAGCGGGCGAGGAGCCGGGCGGTGATGGTGCCGGTGCCGCAGGCGAGGTCGAGGACGCGGGGCGCGGGGCCGGTGAGGGCCTCCACCATGTCCAGCATGATCCGGAAGCGGTCTTCCCGGTCCGGCATGTACCACTCCTGCTGCCGGTCCCAGCTCTCCTGCCAGGAGTCCCAGCCGGCCGCCGCCGTGGTGTCCGCCGGAGCCGTGTCTCCCGTTGCCGTGTCGAGCGTCGTCATGATCCTCCGTGTCCTCCGTCCGCTCCCGCCGCCTCGCGCCCCGCCGGGATTCCCCACACGTAATACCCTGGACGCACGATCGGCTGTTACCCAACCGTACGCACGACGATAGAGCGCGCTCGTAAGGACTACAAGTGGAACTGGCCTATTACTCGGACTATGCCGTCCGGCTCGTCAACAGCGAGGAACCGGCCCGGGGCAAGGACTCGCTCACCTCGGTGGACGCCGTACGCGCCCTGTTCGGGGCCAACCAGTCGGCGGCCCGCCGCACCACCGACGCCGACGTCACCCGGTTCCGCTCGGTCCGCGCCCGCCTCCGCGCGGTCTTCGAGGCGGCGAACGACGGGGACGAGACGCTCGCCGTCGACCTGCTCAACTCACTGCTGCTGGAGTTCCCGGTCAGCCCGCAGATCTCCGGACACGACCACCGCGACGACGACGGCCGCCCGCTGTGGCACATGCACCTGGCCGACCACCCGTCGAACGCCACCGCCGGCTACGCGGCGATCGCCGCGATGGGGCTGGCGTTCCACCTGACCGAGCACGGCGTGGACCGCCTCGGCCTGTGCGAGGCCGGCCCGTGCCGCAACGCCTACCTGGACACCTCGACCAACCGCTCCCGCCGCTACTGCTCCGACCGCTGCGCCACCCGGGCGAACGTGGCCGCCTACCGGGCGCGCAAGCGTGTGGAGGCCGACCGGTCGGCCAGCACCGGCCGCACGGCCGAGAACGCCCAGCGCACCAGCGCCAGCGGGGAGCGCCCCGCGGGCAGCGGACGGTAGCGCAGCCGCACCCTGGCGAGCACGAGCTCCTGCGGCACGACCCCGTAGTCGGTACTGTCCCCGCCGGCGTAGGGGTTGTCGCCGAGCACCCACCAGCCACCCTCGCGCCGCTCGACGGCGCGCTTGACGACCAGCAGATCCTGCTGGAACGGATGGCGCAGGACCACGACGTCCCCGGGGCGGACCCTGGCCCCGTACTGGACGACGAGCCGGTCGCCGTGGTGCAGCGTGGGCACCATCGACGGCCCCGACACCTCGGCCGCCCCGAACGGCAGTACGGCTCTGGTGCGCTCGGTCTCCTGCGACAGTTCCGGCATCACGGCCACCTCCCCGGTCTATGGTCCACCAGTCCCAGTCTGGCCCCGGACTTTTGTCGTAAGCCCATGGGGGCACTCGCGAAAACCGGTCCCCCACGGAGTAATCTCCCACGTGAGAAGACGATCACGAGGAAGGACAGCTCAATGCTCTCCCGCCTGTTTGCCCCCAAGGTCACGGTCAGCGCCCACTGCGACCTGCCCTGCGGTGTCTACGACCCCGCCCAGGCCCGGATCGAGGCGGAGTCGGTCAAGGCCGTGCAGGAGAAGATGGCCGGCAACGACGACCCGCACTACCAGACGCGCGCCACCATCATCAAGGAGCAGCGCGCCGAGCTGGCCAAGCACCACGTCTCGGTGCTGTGGAGCGACTACTTCAAGGCTCCGCACTTCGAGAAGTACCCGGAGCTGCACCAGCTCGTCAACGACACCCTGAAGGCCCTCTCGGCCGCCAAGGCCTCCACGGACCCGGCCACCGGCCAGAAGGCCCTGGACTACATCGCCCAGATCGACAAGATCTTCTGGGAGACCAAGAAGGCCTGAACCGCAGGCGATCCGGCCGCACTCCCGGGAGGGACCGCGTGCCTGGTCGGAGCGGTGACGGAAGCGGCCCGACCGGGCATCCGGTCGGGCCGCTTCCATGTCGTCGAGAGGGGGCGTCAGCCGTTCAGCAGTCCGGCGAGGGTGGTCTCCAGATCCGTCGCCCGGGGCCGGTTGTGGGGGAGCGTGGCGAGGATCCTGGCCATGCCGCAGGTGTCGGTGAGGGCGGAGAAGACCAGGCCGCCGGCGACGCCCGCGGAGAGCCAACGGGCCCCGTTCCAGCGCCGGCCGGCGAGCAGGCCGGTCAGGACCAGTGTTCCGGCGGCGAGGCGGACCTGACGCTCCATGACCCAGGTGGTGCGGGTGCCGGCAGGCCGGTGGATGTCGTGGCCGAGCCGCGCCCACGCGGTGGTGCCGCCGGTGAGCGTGGCCGCGGTGATGCCCTGGTCGGCCAGGCGCCGGCAGGCGGTCGCGGAGCGGGCACCGGAGGCGCACACGAGGAGGAGTTCGCCGCTGTCCGCGGCCGTCCTCAGGGCGGGGAGGGCGGCATCGAGGTGGTCGAGGGGGATGTTGTGGGCGCCGGGCAGGTGGCCGGAGGCGTATTCGCCGGGGGTGCGCACGTCTATGACGGTCAGTTCGTGCAGGCGGGCGCCGGCCTGATCGGCGGTGAGAGTGGTGGGTGCCACGGGGACTTTCCTTTGCTTGGTTCGGGTTACCCCGTCGAATAGGATACCCAAGGGGGTATCTCGAGGGGAGCGTGGGTTGTGGAACTGACGATGGCGGCCGAGGAACTGAAGGCCGTGGTCAACCGGCTGCGCCGGGCGCAGGGCCAGATCGCCGGGGTGATCAGGATGATCGAGGAGGGGCGGGACTGCGAGGACGTCGTCACCCAGCTCGCCGCGGCGTCCCGGGCCCTCGACAAGGCCGGCTTCGCGATCATCGCCACCGGTCTGGAGCACTGCCTGACCGACGCGGACATGGCCGCCTCCGGCGACCGGGAGCAGATGCGTTCCCGGCTGGAGAAGCTGTTCCTCTCCCTCGCCTGACCCGCGGTCCGCGGCGCCCGGTCGCATGTCAAGCCCCGTCAGACGAGGGCGTCGACGAGCATGAAGGCCGCCACGGCCAGCAGGACGACGGCGAAGATGCGTCGCAGCAGGGTGCCGGTGACCTTGGCGGCCAGGCGCTTGCCGTCCCAGGCGCCCAGGATCGCCGCCCCGGTGAAGGGGCCGAGCACCGCCCAGTCGACACCCGCGGTGGTGGCGCCGCGGGTGGCCAGGGAAGCCAGCGAGTTCGCCGAGATGACCAGCAGGCTGGTACCCACGGCGGCCTGCATCTCGAACACCAGCACGGTGACCAGGGCCGGTACGGCGAGGAAGCCGCCGCCGACACCGAGCAGACCGGTCAGCGCGCCCAGCCCCGCACCGGCACCGGCGGCCCTGGCGGGCCCCGCCCCGCCGGCCGCTGGGCCGGTGGTAGCGGTGCGGTTGGGGCTGGGGCTGGGGCTGGGGCTGGGGCGCAGCATCCCGACGGCGGCGAGGGCGGCGACGACAGCGAACGCGGCGGTCAGCACCGGCTGGGGCAGGCGGGATGCCGCGGCTCCCGCCGCGGCCGCGGGCAGGAGTCCGGCCGCGGCGAACAGGGCACCGGCTCTCCAGCGGACGTTGCCGTCGCGGGCGTGGGCGTACAGGGCGGTGAGCGAGGTTGCCGTGACGATGATCAGACCGGCGGTGGTCGCGGCGGCCGGTGTGAAGCCGAGCAGGTAGATCAGCGCGGGCACCGCCAGGACGCTGCCGCCCCCGCCGAGCGCGCCGAGCGCGAGCCCGACCACCGCCCCCGCGATCAGGGCGAGTATCAGCACACTCACGCCATGACACCGGCCCCGGGCACCGGCTGGGGAGACAGCCGGGACGTGGGACGGCCGGGGCCGCGGCGGAGAAGGGAGAACATCGTGTGATCGCTTTCGTACGGAGGACGGGACGCGGAGGGGGCACCGGTCGGTGCCGTCGGGACGACGGAAGGGCGCACCGGTCGGTGCCGTCGGGACGACGGAAGGGCGCGCCGGCCGATGCCGTCAGGACGACGGACGGACGCGCCGGCCGATGCCGTCAGGACACCGGACGGGCGCGTCAGTCGGCGCCGTCGGGACGAGTGAGGGTCAGTCCCGCCTCCGTGGCGGCGTCGAAGCCGTCGTCGACGGCGACCACGTCGCGGCCCGCGGCGTCGAGCAGGGAGGCGGCGATCGCCGCGCGCATCCCGCCGGCGCAGTGCACCCACACCGTCCCGGGCGGTACGTCGCCGACGCGGCCGTACAGCTCGTGGATCGGGATGTGGACCGAGCCGTCGATGCGGCCGCCCGCGCGCTCCGAGCCCCGGCGCACGTCCAGGACGACCACGTCGTCGCCGCGCTCACGCACGTCGGCGAGGTCGGCGAAGCGGGCGCGGGGGAAGGAGGCGAGCCGCTCGCCCTCGCGGATCCAGCCGGCCGGGTCGCCGGTGGCGGCGGCGCCCGGGCGGTCGATGCCCACCCGGGTCAGCTCCCGCTGCGCGGCGGCGAGCTGCTCCGGATCCTCGGCGAGCAGGGTGACGGGCCTGCCCCACGGGATCAGCCAGGCCAGATAGGTGGCGAGCTTTCCCTCGCCCTCGAAGTTGAACGACCCGGCCACGTGCCCCTCGGCGAAGGCCGTGCGGCTGCGCAGGTCCACCACCCACTCGCCCGCGGCCAGCCGGGAGGCGATCTCCTCGGCGTCCGCCCGCCTCGGCGGGGTGAGGTCGACCGGGGCCGGGCCCGCGGCGTTGGCCGGGGCCATGTGCGCGTAGTAGGCGGGCACGTCCTCCAGCCCGGCGAGCATCCGGGTCACGAAGGTGTCCACGTCCAGGGTCAGCGCGTCATTGGTCTCGCGCTCCCTGCCGATCGTGGTCGCGTCCCCCTCGGCCTGCGAGGAGGAGCAGAAGCTGCCGAACCCGTGCGTGGGCAGCACCGGCACCTCGTCGTCCAGCTCGTCGGCCAGCCGGTGGGCGGAGGCGTGTTGTGCGCGGGCCAGCTGCTCGGTCAGCCGCGGCTCGACCAGGTCCGGACGGCCGACGGTGCCGATGAGCAGCGAGCCGCCGGTGAACACCGCCACACCGCGGCCGCCCTCGGTCAGGGCGTAGGAGGTGTGGTGCGGGGTGTGCCCGGGAGTGGCGAGGGCGCGCAGCGCCAAGCCCTCGTCCACCGTCACCGTGTCGCCGTCGGCGACCGGGGTGCGCTCGAACGACACGTGCGCCGCGGCCGGCACCAGGTAGCGGGCGCCGGTGAGACGCGCCAGCTCCAGGCCGCCGGTGACGTAGTCGTTGTGCACATGGGTCTCGGCCACGAAGGCGATGCGCACCCCGCGGCGGGCCGCCGCGGCCATGACCTGGTCGATGTCCCGCGGCGGGTCCACGACCACCGCCGCGTCGGACCCGCCGGCCAGATAGCTGCGGTTGCCCAGTCCCTCGAATTCCAGGGTGTCGACGAAGAACACGGCTCATGACTCCTTCCGGACGCTGTACCCCCCGGGGTATCTGTTGCTTCACCCTAACAGGCATACCCCCAGGGGTATTCCGCCCGCCCCCGGCCGGGCGGTGACGCGCTGTTCCCCCGGCCTCTCCCCGGTGGGCCGGGGGCGTGCGATGCTGGCGGCGTGGACCTCGACGAACTGGTGCGGTTGCGGCGGGCGCGGGACCGGATGGACCGGGAGTACGCCGAGCCGCTGGACATGGCGGAGCTGGCCCGGACGGCGCTGATGTCCGCCGGGCACTTCCAACGCCGGTTCCGCGCCGCCTACGGGGAGACCCCCTACGGCTACCTGATGACCCGCCGTGTCGAGCGCGCCAAGGCCCTGCTGAGGCGGGGCGATCTGACGGTGACCGAGGTGTGCCTCGCGGTCGGCTGCACCTCGCTCGGGTCGTTCAGCTCCCGGTTCACGCAGCTCGTGGGGGAGACGCCGAGCGCCTACCGGGCCCGCCCGCACGAGGAGAGCGCGCCGATCCCGCCGTGCGTGGCGAAGAACCTGACCCGTCCGCTGCGCGTCGGGGCGCCGCCTCGGTTCACCGAGCCGTCCTGACCCGCCGGTTCCGGCTGCCCCCGGGTTAGCGTGGGCGCATGGATGTCAGACTCTCGCAGTGCTTCATCGCCGTCGACGACCACGACAAGGCACTCGCCTTCTACCGCGACGTCCTCGGCCTGGAGGTCCGCAACGACGTCGGGTTCGAGGGGATGCGCTGGGTGACCGTCGGCTCGCCGGTCCAGCCCGGGGTGGAGATCGTGCTCGAACCGCCGGCCGCCAACCCGGACGCCTCCCCCGCCGACCGCCAGGCCATGGCCGAACTCCTCGCCAAGGGGCTGCTGCGCGGCGTCATCTTCTCCACCGACGACTGCGACGCCCTCTTCGCCCGCGTCGAGGCCTCCGGCGCCGAGGTGCTCCAGGAGCCCATGGACCAGCCGTACGGGGTGCGCGACTGCGCCTTCCGCGACCCGGCCGGCAACATGCTGCGCTTCAACCAGCCCCGCGGCGACGCCTGAGGGCGGATCAGCCGCGCGGCTCGCGCCACATCGGCCACATGCGCGGGCCGTCGGGCAGGTCGAGGGTGCGGCCGGTGGCGGCGAAGCCCAGCCGCTCGTACAGCCCGATGCTGCGCAGGCTGCTCGCCTCCAGATAGGCGGGCAGGCCCTCCCTGTCGCAGCGGTCCAGAGCCCGCCGGATCAGCGCCGTGCCCAGGCCCCGGCCCTGATGTCCGGGCGTCACACCGACCATCCACAGATACGCGTGGGCCCGGCCCGCCGGGTGCACCTCGGCCATCAGCCGGGCGATCAACTCGACACGCTCGTTGTCCGGATCGGCCTGCTCGCGCAGCCGCACCGCCTCGTCCCCCGCCGCGTCGGCGGCGTCGGCGGGCTCGGCCGCCGGTACGGACAACCACAGCGCGCACCCCGTGCCGTCCTCGACGAGGTCGATACGGCCCTCGGCGAGCACGATGTCGGTGAAGGCGGCCATCAGCCGGTGGTGCGTGGTACGACGGTGGTCCTCCCCGGGGAAGACCCACCCGCTGACCGGGTCGTCCTGGAACGCCTCGTCCAGCAGCCGGACGACCAGCCCGCGGTCCCCCTCCCCCGCCCTACGGATCGCCACACCCATCGCCCCGCCCCTTCGCCGCCAACAGCCCCAGTATGTACGGGTGTTGACCTTATCGGCACCGGGTGCCGAGCCGAAGTGACCGGGGCTGTCCGCGGGCGTACGGGGTCAGGGACCGTACGCCCGCGGGGCCTTCTCACTCCCCCCGTTCCTCGGGCCACCCTCCCCTCGGGCCTGCCCGTTTCCCCTGGGTCCGCCCGTTCCCCGCGGGCTGCCCCAGGTGCCTCAGGTTCTGCGCCGGGTCACGAATTCGGCCAGGGCCAGGAGGCCGCCCGCCGATTCCGGGTCCGGGACCGCGCGGGACAGTTCGTCCACCGCCCGGGCCATCCGGTCGGCGGCCTGGGCCTGCGCCCAGTCGCGGCCGCCCGCGTGCTCGACGGCCAGCACCGTGCGTTCCAGGTCCCCCTCCTGGAACGGGGCCGCGTAGAGCTCGGCCAGTTCGGCCGCCGCCGGGGTGCCGGAGGCCAGCGCCGAGACGACCGGCAGGGACTTCTTGCGGGCGATCAGATCCGCCCCGGCCGGCTTGCCGGTGCGACTCGGGTCTCCCCAGATGCCGATGACGTCGTCGATGAGCTGGAAGGCCAGACCGGCCTGCCGGCCGAAGGCGTCCAGCGCCTCGACCTCCTCGTGCGGCGCCCCCGCGTACAGCGCGCCCATCGCGCAGGCGCAGCCCAGCAGTGCCCCCGTCTTGGCCTCGGCCATGGCGAGCACCTCCTCGAGGGTGACGTCCTCGGGGCGGCGGTTCTCCAGAGCCGTGTCCGCGTGCTGTCCGGCGCACAGTTCGACGACGCAGGTGGCGAGCCGGGCGGCGGCGGCAGCGGAGGCCGGATGCGGGTCCTCGGCGAGCAGCCGATGGGCGAGCGCCTGCAACGCGTCCCCGGCGAGGATCGCGTCGGAGTCGCCGAACACCGTCCATGCGGTGGGGCGGTGCCGGCGGGTGGTGTCCCGGTCCATCACGTCGTCGTGGAGCAGGGTGAAGTTGTGCACCAGCTCCACGGCGGCCGCGGCCCGGACCGCCGCCTGCCGGTGGCCGCCGAGCGTCGCCGCCGCGGTCAGCACCAGCGCGGGCCGTATGGCCTTGCCCGCGTTGCCCGCGGCGGGACTGCCGTCCGCGTGCTGCCAGCCGAAGTGGTAGAGCCCGATCCGGCGCATGGACGGCGGCAGCGACTCCACCGCCCGCCGTAGCTCCGGGTCGACCACGGTCCGGGTGCGGTCCAGGATCGCCGCGGCCTCCTGGCCGTCGGCCGGCCCGGAGCGGACGGCCGGTCTCGCCCGGGGGGCGGGAGTGCTCCGGCCGGTGGCCTCCACCGGCGCCGCCGGGGCCTGCAGGTCCGCCGGTTGGGCGGGTCCTGCCGGGTTCCTTCTGGTGTCCGTCATGAACTCACCCATGGAGTGCCTCCCCCTCGCCGGGGCCGGGCCGTCCGGAGGGTCTCCCCTCCGGCGGCCCGGCGGACGGTGACGCCCGCAGCGGTGCCGGGCGCGTACCCCCGGGGTGTACCCGCCCCTTCGGGCGGGGACACTGCGTGCCGCGGCGCCGAGGTCACTGCCAGCGGCCGATCTCGACGTTCTCCAGGATGCCGAGCGCGTCGGGCACCATGACGGCCGCCGAGTAGTAGGCCGTCACCAGGTACTTGATGATGGCCTGTTCGTTGATGCCCATGAAGCGCACCGACAGGCTGGGCTCGATCTCGTCCGGGATGCCCGACTGCCGCAGCCCGATGACGCCCTGTTCCTCCTCTCCGGTACGCATGCAGATGATCGAGGTCGTCCGGGTGTCGCTGACCGGGATCTTGTTGCACGGGAAGATGGGCACCCCCCGCCAGGTGGGGATGCGGTTGCCCGCGACGTCGATGCTCTCGGGGACGAGTCCGCGCTTGTTGCACTCGCGGCCGAAGGCGGCGATGGCCTTGGGGTGGGCGAGGAACAGTTTGGATCCGCGCCGGCGGCTGAGGAGTTCGTCCATGTCGTCCGGGCTGGGCACGCCGTCGTGCGGCTGGAGCCGCTGGTCGTACTCGCAGTTGTGCAGCAGCCCGAACTCCCGGTTGTTGACCAGCTCGTGTTCCTGGCGCTCCTTCAGCGCCTCGACCGTCAGCCGGAGCTGCTGCTCGGTCTGGTTCATGGGCTGGTTGTAGAGGTCGGCCACGCGCGTGTGGATGCGCAGCACCGTCTGGGCGATGCTCAGTTCGTACTCGCGCGGGGCGGCCTCGTAGTCGACGAACGTGTGCGGGATGTCCGCCTCGCCGGAGTGGCCGGAGGAGAGGTCGACCTCCTTCTCGCCGTACTTGTTGGTGCGCTGCGCGGGGATCGACCGGCGGTTGCTCAGGTGTTCGCGCAGCGAGTCGGAGCGTTCCGCGAGCTGTTCGACGTCCCGGCGCGGGAGCGTGAGCACGGTGCACGCGGTGGCCGCGCGGGCCGTGTACTCCCAGATCGCCTCCGGGTCCAGGAGCGTCTGCTCGCCGAAGTACGCGCCGTCGGCGAGGACTCCGAGCACCACGTCGCCCCCGTAGGGGCCGCTGCCGATCTTCTCGACCTTGCCGTGGGCGATGAGGAACACCTCGTCGACCTGGCTGCCGAAGGAGGCGATGATCTGGCCCGCCTCGATCTCGCGCTGCCTGCAGCGCTGGGCGAGTTCGCCGAGTACCTCCTCGTCGTCGTACGACCGCAGGGCCGGCAGTTCGCCGAGCTCCGCGGGGATGACACTGACCTGGTCACCGGTCTTCACGAAGGTGACACGGCCGTCTCCGACGGCATAGCTGAGCCGGCGGTTCACCCGGTACGTGCCGCCCTGAAGATCCACCCACGGCAGCATCCGCAGCAGCCAGCGCGAGCTGATCTCCTGCATCTGGGGCACGGACTTGGTGGTCGTGGCCAGGTTCCGCGCGGCGGATGTGCCGAGACTCTGCTGGGGACGGGTCTGCTCCGCGCGGACCTCTTCGCCTACCGACATGTACTTTCGCCCTCCCGATGATGCACTGACCTGCGGGGACAAGCCTTCCATCACGGACGGTGGCGGTGCTATTACACGAAAGAGGGGGAATGGATCATTGCGGGTGTGGGCACACTGCGGATCCGCTGCCGCCCGGGGGTCCCCGTCACTGGCCGAAACCCCTCGCACCGCCGTCCGAACGGTGGTTGAGGGCGACCGTCCCCGGTACAAGGTCCGTTGCCGGGCGGCGCGGAAGGCGGCCGCCCACCGCACGTGAGGAGGCGGCATGGCCTCACCCATGTCCGCGACCGCGTTCCTGCACGCACTCAGGGACGAGGGCGTCACCGTCGTCGAGGTCGGCGACTGGAAGCACCACAACCGCAACCACAAGGGCCCCTGGGGGCCGGTGAACGGCGTGATGATCCATCACACGGTCACCTCGGGCGCCGCCGCCACGGTGGAGCTGTGCCGCAAGGGCTACTCGGGCCTGCCGGGGCCGCTGTGCCACGGGGTGATCACCAAGGACGGCGTGGTCCACCTCGTCGGGTACGGCCGCGCCAACCACGCCGGGCTCGGGGACGACGACGTGCTGCGCGCGGTCGTCGCCGAGAAGGCGCTGCCGCACGACAACGAGGCGAACACCGACGGCAACCGGCACTTCTACGGGTTCGAGTGCGAGAACCTGGGCGACGGCGAGGACCCGTGGCCCAAGGCACAGTTGGAGGCCATCGAGCGGGTCTCGGCGGCGGTGTGCCGGCATCACGGGTGGACGGAGCGGTCCGTGATCGGGCACCTGGAGT
Organism: Streptomyces sp. NBC_00670; assembly: GCF_036226765.1. Taxonomy (NCBI): domain Bacteria; kingdom Bacillati; phylum Actinomycetota; class Actinomycetes; order Kitasatosporales; family Streptomycetaceae; genus Streptomyces; species Streptomyces sp. NBC_00670. The sequence goes on along the minus strand of NZ_CP109017.1, from coordinate 4,931,230 downwards.
GGCAGCCGGGGAAGATAGACCCGCGGGGGTTCACCATGGCGTCGATGCGCAAGCGCATCGGGGACCGGCTGAAGTAGGCGCGCCGGCGCGTACGGGCGGGGCCCCCTTGCCGTCCGCCCCGCCCCTCGCCGACCGCCACGCGCGCGTGGCGGGTGCGTGGGCGGCCGTCGGGACGTACGCGGACAATGGCCGGATGACCGGCCCCCACGTCCCCGACGCGTCCGGCGCGCCCGGCCCGCCGGACGTCGCCGCCCTGCGCCCCCGGCTGCCCTCGCCCCTCCAGGACGTCGAGGACGAGCGGTTCGCACGGCACGGCGTGCGGCTCGTGCTGAAGCGGGACGATCTGATCCACCCGGAGATCGTCGGCAACAAGTGGCGCAAGCTCGCGCCCAATCTCGCCGCGGCGGCCGGACGGCTTGTGGTCACCTTCGGGGGCGCCTACTCCAACCACCTGCGCGCCACCGCCGCCGCGGGCCGGCTGCTGGGGCTGGAGACGGTGGGGGTGGTGCGCGGGCAGGAGCTGGCCGGGCGGCCCCTCAACGCCTCCCTGGCGCGCTGCGCGGCCGACGGCATGCGGCTGCACTTCACCGACCGGGCGGCGTACCGGCGCAAGACCGAGCCGGAGACGCTGGCCGCCCTGCTGCGCGCGGCGGGCGCCGAGGACGCGTACGTGGTGCCCGAGGGCGGCAGCAACTCCCGGGCCGTGCGCGGCTGCCGGGCGCTCGGCGAGGAGCTGCGCGGCCGTGCGGACGTCGTCGCCGTGGCGTGCGGCACCGGCGGCACGCTGGCCGGGCTGGCGGCGGGGCTCGGCCCGGAACAGCGGGCCCTGGGAGTGGCGGTGCTCAAGGGCGGTTTCCTGGCCGGTGAGACGGCCGCCCTCCAGGAGCGGGCGTTCGGCGGGCGGCGCGGCGACTGGTGGCTGGAGAACCGCTTCCACTGCGGCGGCTACGGCCGTACGACGCCCGCCCTGGAGGCCTTCGCACAGGACTTCGAGGAGCGGCACGGGCTGCCCGTCGAGCGGCTGTATGTGGCCAAAATGCTGTCCGGGCTCCTCACGCTGACGGAAGAGGGCGTCTTCCCGCGCGGGACGACACTCGCGGCGGTGGTCACCGGCCGCCCCTTCACCTGAGGCACACGGTACGGCTCAGGTGGTCTCCCGGTACGCCGCCGCCTCCTCCAGGTCGAGGCGGCGCAGCAGGGTGCGGAGCATCTCGTCGTCGATGTAGCGGCCGTCGCGCAGCCTCACGAACATCTCCCGCTCGGCGCCGATCATCTCCCGGGACAGCCGGCGGTAGGTGTCGTCGACGCTCTCCCCGGTGACCGGGTTGACCGAGCCCAGGCGCTCCCAGACGGCGTTGCGGCGGCGCTCCATGACCTCGCGCAGCCGGTCGGCCAGGGGCGGCGGCAGGGCGTTGCGCTCGTCGGTGAGGAGGTCGTGCAGGCGCTGTTCGGCGGCGCGGGAGGCCTGCGCCTGGGCGTTGGCCTCGGCGAGCGTCTCGCTCTGCGGGTCGGGCCGGGGCAGCCGGAGCCGGCGGATCAACGGGGGCAGGGTGAGGCCCTGCACCACCAGGGTGCCGATCACGGTGGTGAACGTCAGGAAGAGGATCAGGTTCCGCTCGGGGAAGGGGGCGCCGCCGTGCACGGTGAGCGGGACGGAGAAGGCGACGGCGAGCGAGACCACGCCGCGCATGCCGGCCCAGCCGATGATGAGCGGGCTCTTCCAGGTGGGGTTCTCCTCGTTGCGCCGCACGCGGGCGGAGAGCGCCCGGGGCAGGAAGGTGCTGGGGAACACCCAGGCGAATCGGACGGCGACGACCACCAGGAAGATGACGACCGCGTAGACCGCCGCCCTGGTGCCCTCGTTCTCGCCGAGCCCCTTGAGGACGACGGGAAGCTGCAGTCCGATGAGCGCGAACACCGAGGACTCGAGCAGGAACGCCACCATCTTCCACACCGCCTCCTCCTGGAGCCGGGTGGCGAAGTCGACCTCCCAGTTGTGGTGGCCCAGGTAGAGGGCGACGACGACCACGGCGAGCACTCCGGAGGCGTGCAGCTGTTCGGCGACCGCGTAGGCGACGAACGGGATGAGCAGGGAGAGGGTGTTCTGCAGCAGCGCCTCCTTGAGGCGGGTGCGCAGCCAGTGCAGAGGCACCATGAGGAGCAGTCCGACGACGACTCCGCCGACCGCGGCGAGCAGGAACTCCTCCAGGCCGTCGGCCCAGGTGGCGCCCTCGCCGACGGCGGCGGCCAGCGCCACCTTGTAGGCGGTGATCGCGGTGGCGTCGTTCACCAGGGACTCGCCCTGGAGGATCGTCGTCAGCCGGGAGGGCAGTCCGAGCCGGCGGGCCACCGCGGTCGCCGCCACCGCGTCCGGGGGTGCCACCACCGCGCCCAGCACCAGGGCGGCCGGCAGCGGCAGCCCCGGGATGAGCAGGTACGCCGCCCAGCCGACGGCCAGGGTGGCGAAGAGCACGTAGCCGACCGACAGCAGCATGATCGGCCGCCGTTGGGCCCGCAGGTCGAGGTAGGAGCTGTCGGTGGCCGCCGTGTAGAGCAGGGGCGGCAGCAGCAGCGGCAGGACGATCTCGGGGTCGAGCGCGTAGCCGGGCACCCCGGGGAGGTAGGAGACCGCGAGTCCGGCGGCGACCAGGAGGAGCGGAGCGGGGACGGCGGTGCGCCGGGCCGCCCCGGCGACCGCGGCACTGCCCGCGACCAGCAACAGCAGTGGGAATACGTGCATCGTCCTGCGCCCGCCCTCATTCTCCGCGCGGTCCCCCGCGGGCCCGTCGTAACCTGGCAATCATGAAACAGTGCACGCACACCGACGCGCTGCCGCACCCCGAACCCGCACCGTCGCACGAGACGTGCCAGGAGTGCCTCGCGGAGGGCACGCACCCGGTGCAGCTGCGGATGTGCCTGGGGTGCGGCCATGTCGCCTGCTGCGACTCCTCGCCCAACCGGCACGCCACGGCGCACTACAAGGAGAGCGGGCACCCCGTGATGCGTACGTTCGAGCCCGGGGAGGACTGGCGCTGGTGCTTCGTCGACCACGTCCTCGTCTGAACGTCCCGATCCGGTCGCCTCGTGTGCGACCCTGAGCCGGACGGTTCGGCGGTCTGACGTCTGGGTACGTCAATCCGGCGCGCGCTCTTCCCAATTGGGCCCGCCCACCCCCTAGCCACTGTGCGTGTTCGCGTGTTTACTATGAGTGACAGCAAGGGGCTGGGGTCCCGGGGACAGAAAACGCCGAGCGCGGTAGCGTCACCGCTGCACCAGTGGTGCGCCACCCGAGGGGCGACCCTCGGCCCCCAGAATGCTTGTACCACCTTGGAGGTGAGGGTGTCCCAGATCGCAGGCGATCCCGCGACCCAGGACTTCGTGGAAGTCCGGCTGCCGGCTGCCGGGGCCTACCTGTCGGTGCTGCGCACGGCCACCGCCGGTCTCGCGGCCCGTTTGGACTTCACCCTCGACGAGATCGAGGACCTGCGCATCGCAGTCGACGAGGCCTGCGCGATCCTGCTCCAGCAGGCCGTGCCCGGCTCGGTGCTCAGCTGCGTCTTCCGGCTGGTCGACGACTCTCTCGAGGTCACGGTGTCGGCCCCGACCACCGACGGCCACGCCCCGTCCCGCGACACGTTCGCCTGGACCGTGCTGTCGGCCCTGGCGGGCAAGGTCTCCTCGGCGGTCTCCGACGACAAGGTCGTGTCCATCAGCCTCTACAAACAGCGCGGCGCGGGACCCGGGCCGGCGTGACGAACGGGGACGGGCCGGTGCGGGACGAACAGCGCGGCACACGGAAACCGCCCGCCGAGGGCGACGGCGGCCCGGGCGGGCCGCCGCGCGCGGCGGAGGGCATCGACGGCATCCCCGAGCAGGCCCGGCCGCATCCGGAGGAGGAGTCCTCCGCGGTCGGTGTCCCGGCCGGCGGACAGCGGGGGCAGGAGGGCGTCTCCCGTGGCGCGCCCACACCGGCGTCGATCGGGGTTTTCCCTGTTCCAGCGGGGTCGGGAGCTCGGGGAAGGGTGACGGGCCAGACGATGAGCGAGCACGAGCGGAACGCCGAGCAGGGCGTGCGGGAGACCCCGCAGCACACGGAGCACGCCCCGCACGGGCAGCACGCACAGCCCGGGCAGCACGCACAACACGGGCAGCACACACAGCACGACCCCACGGACCGCAGCGGCGCACGGGCGATGTTCGTCGAACTGCGCGCCCTGCCGGCGGGCAGCCCGGAGTACGCGGAGCTGCGCAACCGGCTGGTCCGGATGCATCTGCCGCTCGTGGAGCACCTCGCGCGCCGGTTCCGCAACCGCGGCGAGCCGCTGGACGACCTCACACAGGTCGCCACCATCGGGCTGATCAAGTCGGTCGACCGGTTCGACCCCGACCGGGGCGTGGAGTTCTCCACGTACGCGACGCCGACGGTGGTCGGCGAGATCAAGCGGCACTTCCGCGACAAGGGCTGGGCGGTGCGCGTCCCGCGCCGGCTGCAGGAGCTGCGCCTGGCGCTCACCACGGCCACGGCGGAACTCTCCCAGCTGCACGGCCGCTCCCCCACGGTGCACGAGCTGGCCGAGAAGCTGGCCATCTCCGAGGAGGAGGTGCTGGAGGGCCTGGAGTCCGCCAACGCGTACTCCACGCTGTCGCTGGACGTCCCCGACACCGACGACGAGTCCCCGGCGGTCGCGGACACGCTCGGCGCGGAGGACGAGGCGCTGGAGGGCGTGGAGTACCGGGAGTCGCTCAAGCCGCTCCTCGAGGACCTCCCGCCGCGCGAGAAGCGGATCCTGCTGCTGCGGTTCTTCGCCAACATGACCCAGTCGCAGATCGCGCAGGAGGTCGGCATCTCGCAGATGCACGTCTCCCGCCTGCTGGCCCGCACGCTGGCCCAGCTCCGGGAGAAGCTGCTGGTGGAGGAGTAGGGGGCGGCGGGGCACGGCGTCGGGAGCGCGGGCCCCGCGTCGTCGTACTACTTCGGTTCGGCGCGGCCCGGGCCCTTGATGCCCAGTGCCTTCGTCGTCGCGGGGTTGACCAGCAGGACCAGCGCCGTGATCGCCACCACCGCGAGGACGATGCCCGCGGGGATCGCCACACTGTCGGCCTGCAACAGGCTGTAGGCCACCGGCAGCGCCATGATCTGCGTGATCACGGCCGGCCCCCGGCTCCAGCCGCGCCGCAGCAGCAGCCCGCGCGCGGCCAGCAGCGGCAGCAGCGCGAGCACGACCAGCGTGACGCCGCCGGTGATCCCCGTCTGCCGGTCGCCGGAGTCGCCGGCCGCCCCCAGGACGAGCATCCACACCCCGCCGGCGGCCAGGGCGAGCCCCTCCAGCGCGCACAGCGCCGCCGCGGCGGTCAGCCGCGCGGGACGCGGTCCGACGGGACCGTCGGGCTTCTCGGCGGCGGGGTCGGTGTCCGGGGCGGATTTCTGCTCAGCGCTCACCCTTGAAGGGTAGCCCTGACGTGCGGGCCCATTCCGGCCGCCGGGGGTCCCGCGCCGGGCCACTCCACGGCCCGTTCCCCGGGGCCGAGGACACCCTCGGGCTGGGCCGAGTACCACCCGGTAGGTAACCTGCATCGCATGCGTGCACTTCTCGTGGTCAATCCGGCGGCAACCACCACAAGCGCACGTACGCGTGACGTCCTGATCCACGCGCTGGCGAGCGAGATGAAGCTCGAGGCGGTCATGACCCAGTACCGCGGCCACGCCCGCGACCTCGGCAGGCAGGCCGCGGAGAGCGAGGACATAGACCTGGTCGTCGCCCTCGGCGGCGACGGCACGGTCAACGAGGTCGTCAACGGCCTGCTGCACCACGGGCCCGACCCGGACGAACTGCCCGGCCTCGCCGTGGTCCCGGGCGGCTCCACCAACGTCTTCGCCCGCGCCCTCGGCCTGCCCAACGACGCCGTGGAGGCCACCGGCGCCCTGCTCGACGCGCTGCGCGAGGGCAGCGAGCGCACCATCGGCCTCGGCCGGGCCTCCGGCGTGCCCGGCACGGACGACGAGTCGGTGTCGGCCCGCTGGTTCACCTTCTGCGCGGGGCTGGGCTTCGACGCGGGCGTGATCGGCCGGGTCGAACAGCAGCGCGAGCGGGGCCGGCGGTCGACCCATGCGCTGTATCTGCGCCAGGTCGTCCGTCAGTTTCTGGACGAACCCCACCGCCGGCACGGAACGATCACACTGGAGCGGCCCGGCGAGGAGCCGGTCACGGATCTGGTGCTGTCGATCATCTGCAACACCTCGCCGTGGACGTTTCTCGGCAATCGCCCGGTGTACGCGTCACCTAAGGCCTCGTTCGATACCGGACTCGACATCCTCGGGCTCAGCCGTATGTCGACGGCCGCGGTTGCCCGGTATGCGACCCAGTTGCTCACTTCGTCCCCCGAGCGCGGACCCCGCGGGAAGCATGCGGTGTCACTGCACGACCTGACGGACTTCACCTTGCATTCGAAGGTGCCACTGCCCCTCCAGATGGACGGCGACCACCTCGGACTGCGTACCAGCGTGGCGTTCACAGGCGTACGCCGTGCACTGCGTGTGATTGTGTGAGCAGAACGGGCCAAAGTCCTTTCACTCGAACGTTTAGGCCAGGGTCCACCCCTTGGAAGTACGGCTGTGACCTAGTCGACACCAAGGAATCAAAAAAAACTTTCCGGAAGGGGTTGTATCCGCCGCTGAGGTTTGCGAGTCTCTACGTGGCGCTCGGGACGGCACGCAACACCGGCCCCCCTAAGAGCCCGAATCCCTCCTCGAAACCAGGACCGCCGCAGTGTGGCTGACGGTCGGCCCTTCACTTGTCGGGGGATTCGTGAAAGCGTTCACATTCACAAGCAACCGCACGTAATACCAAGGAGAGGTAGCAGCCATGGACTGGCGTCACAACGCCGTTTGCCGCGAGGAAGACCCCGAGCTGTTCTTCCCCATCGGCAACACCGGTCCTGCGCTGCTGCAGATCGAGGAAGCCAAGGCCGTCTGCCGGCGCTGCCCCGTGATGGATCAGTGTCTGCAGTGGGCGCTCGAGTCCGGTCAGGACTCCGGCGTCTGGGGTGGTCTCAGCGAGGACGAGCGCCGCGCCATGAAGCGCCGCGCCGCCCGCAACCGGGCCCGTCAGGCCTCCGCCTGACACACCCACCCCGTACGAGCCCGAGCCCGGCGGCGCGTGCAGCGAGCACGCATCTCCCGCCCCCGAGCCGCAGCGCGCAGTACCCCCGATGCGCTTGAAGCAAGCAGTAGTTGAGCCCCGGACCTTCTGGTCCGGGGCTCGCTGCTTTCCGGTGCGACCCCGCGCCGGTACGGCCGGCTCCCGGCCGCACCGGGCTACTTCTGGGCCCGGATGGGGATGTCCAGGATGACTCGGGTGCCGCGTCCGGTCGCCGCCGGGACCATGTCGAAGGTGCCGCCCAACTCCCCCTCCACCAGGGTCCGGACGATCTGCAGACCGAGGTTGCCCGAGCGGTGCGGGTCGAAGCCCTCGGGCAGACCCACCCCGTCGTCCTGCACGGTGACCAGCAGCCGGGCCTCCTTCGACGTGCCCCCGCGGACCGCCGAGACCTCGACCACGCCGGTCTCGCCCGGGCCGAAGCCGTGCTCCAGGGCGTTCTGCAGGACTTCGGTGAGGACCATGGAGAGCGGAGTGGCGACCTCCGCGTCCAGGATGCCGAAGTGTCCGGTGCGCCGGCCGGTGACCTTGCCCGGGGAGATCTCGGCGACCATGGCGAGCACCCGGTCGGCGATCTCGTCGAACTCCACCCGCTCGTCCAGGTTCTGAGACAGCGTCTCATGGACGATGGCGATCGAGCCGACCCTGCGGACGGCCTCCTCCAGCGCCTCCCGGCCCCGCTCGGAGTCGATGCGGCGGGCCTGGAGCCGCAGCAGCGCGGCGACCGTCTGGAGGTTGTTCTTCACCCGGTGGTGGATCTCCCGGATGGTGGCGTCCTTGGTGATCAACTCGCGCTCACGGCGGCGCAGTTCCGTGACATCCCGGAGCAGGACCAGGGAACCGATGCGCACGCCCTTGGGTTTGAGCGGGATGGCGCGGAACTGGATCACTCCGTCCCTGGCCTCGATCTCGAACTCGCGCGGCGCCCAGCCGCTGGCCACCTTGGCCAGCGCCTCGTCCACCGGGCCCCGGGTGGGCGCGAGTTCGGCCGTCGTCTGCCCGAGGTGATGACCCACGAGGTCGGAGGCGAGGCCCATGCGGTGGTACGCCGACAGGGCGTTGGGCGAGGCGTACTGGACGATGCCGTCCGCGTCCAGCCGGACCAGGCCGTCGCCGACGCGCGGGGCGGCGTCCATGTCGACCTGCTGGTCCGGGAAGGGGAAGGAGCCGGCCGCGATCATCTGGGCGAGGTCGGAGGCGCTCTGGAGATAGGTCAGTTCGAGGCGGCTCGGGGTGCGCACGGTGAGCAGGTTGGTGTTGCGCGCGATGACGCCGAGGACACGCCCCTCGCGCCGTACGGGGATGGACTCGACGCGGACCGGGACCTCCTCGCGCCACTCGGGGTCGCCCTCGCGGACGATGCGCCCCTCGTCCAGGGCGGCGTCGAGCAGCGGGCGGCGGCCGCGCGGGACGAGGTGGCCGACCATGTCGTCCTGGTACGAGGTGGGGCCGGTGTTGGGGCGCATCTGGGCGACCGAGACGTACCGGGTGCCGTCGCTGGTGGGGACCCACAGGACGAGGTCGGCGAAGGAGAGGTCGGAGAGCAGCTGCCACTCCGAGACCAGCAGGTGGAGCCACTCGAGGTCGGAGTCGCCGAGGGCCGTGTGCTGGCGTACGAGTTCGTTCATGGAGGGCACGTGCCGAGCGTACCCGGGGGTGCGGACACTGCCCGCATTCGCCCGATTCGGGGCCGGCGACACCCGCGGGCCGGAAGCACTCGCGGACCGGAGACACCCGCGGGCCGCGGCGCCTGGGAGGGACCCTCAACCCTCCCGGCACCGCAGCCCGGAGCAGCATCGGCCGTGGGTGTGCGGTCCCGTTCGGCCGAAGGTGAGGAGCCGGTGCAGTCAGGGCAGAGAGCGCCGGTTCCTCGGTCCGCCCTCCTGTGCGGGGAGGACGGAAGTGCGGTCGTCGGCCGGTGAGTGGCCCGTCCGCGCGTCCGTTCGGAGGGTGGAAGCGTGGACTAGACCATGCCTGGCCAAGGCCCATTGTCGCTGGCCGCACGCGCGTGTGTCCATGCATGACGGGATGTTTCTTTCGCCTTTTCCCGCACGTCGCGTCGGGTGGGCACGGTGTTCGCGCGGGGTCCTCGCGGGCCCTGCCCCGGCGGGGGTCGCTCTGCTAGATTGGTCTAAACCACATAGCGACCCTCTCGGCAGATCGGCAGGCCAGCGTGGAAGTTGTCATCGTCCCCGACGCCGCGGCGGGCGGCGAGCTCGTCGCGGAAGCCATCGTCCGGCTGGTCGGGCGCAAGCCCGACGCCCTGCTCGGCGTGGCGACCGGATCGACCCCCCTGCCGGTGTACCAGGCCCTCGGGGCGAAGGTGCGCGCCGGTGAGGTGGACACCTCCCGGGTGCGGATCGCCCAGCTCGACGAGTACGTGGGGCTGCCGGCCGAGCACCCCGAGTCCTACCGCTCCGTACTCGCGCGCGAGGTGCTCCGGCCGCTCGGGATCGGCATGGACGCGTTCATGGGGCCCGACGGGACGGCCGAGGACGTGCAGGCGGCGTGCGAGACGTACGACGCGGCGCTGGCGGGGGCCGGCGGGGTGGACCTGCAGCTGCTGGGGATCGGGACGGACGGGCACATCGGGTTCAACGAGCCGTGCTCGTCGCTGGCGTCGCGGACGCGGATCAAGACGTTGACGGAGCAGACGCGGGTGGACAACGCGCGGTTCTTCGACGGGGAGATCGCGCAGGTCCCGCACCATGTGATCACGCAGGGGATCGGGACGATTCTGGAAGCGCGGCATCTGGTGCTGCTCGCCACGGGCGAGGGGAAGGCGGATGCGGTGGCGGCGACGGTGGAGGGGGCGGTGGCGGCGGTGTGTCCGGCGTCGGCGTTGCAGTTGCACGCACACGCGACGGTGGTGGTGGACGAGGGGGCGGCGTCGAAACTGAAGCTGGCGGACTACTTCCGCCACGCGTTCACCAACAAGCCGGCGTGGCAGGGGATTTAGGGCGGGGCGCCCGGGAGGGAAGGGGCGCGGGAGAGCTCGGGTGGGTGGGGCTCGTTGACGGGTGCGGGCGGGTTCTTGGCTGGTCGCGCAGTTCCCCGCGCCCCTGAAAGCAGGGGCGCGGCCCTGCTTTCAGGGGCGCGGGGGACCGCGCATCTTTTGTGGGGGGCCGGGGGAAATCCCCGGGGGGCCCTCAGGCCGTCGAACCCGTGATCGCCTCCGCGGCTGCCACGCCGCAGACCCTCGCCGCCCCGTGCGTCGCCACGTGGAGCGTGGCGCGGGGGGCGGCCTGCGGGACGCCCATCTCCACCACCACCGTGTCCGGGCGGGCAGCCAGCAGCGTCCGTACCGCCTCCCCCATCCAGGGATACCGGTGCTCGTCACGCACCACCGCGACCACCCGCCGCCCCCCGGCCGCCGCCAGCGCCTCCACCCCCGCGCTCTCCCCCGTGAACGCCCCCGTCACGGTCCCCGGCAGCAGCCGGGCCAGCTCCGCCGCCACACCCCACGGCGTCTCGTCGCCCACCGCGATGTTGGCGACGGGCGTGAACGCGGCGACGTACGGAGCCTCGGTCAGCGGGACGAAGTCCGGCGACCGGGTCACGGTGAGCGCACGCCGGGCGGCGATCAGGCCGACGTCCACACCCGGCCCCTCGGCACCGGCGGACGCACCGGCCACCACACCCCCCGCCGTCCACCCCGCCAGCTCCCGCACCCTCCGTGCCGCGTCCGCCAGCCGCGACTCGGCGAGCGCCCCGGTGCGCACCGCGTCCACCAGCGCGTCCCGCAGCCGCCGTACCGTCTCGTCGTCGGCGAGCCCCCCGCCCACGCAGATGGCGTCCGCACCCGCGGCGATCGCGAGGGCGCTGCCCCGCTCGATGCCGTACGTCGCGGCGATCGCCCGCATCTCCATGCCGTCGGTGACGATCAGGCCCTCGTAGCCGAGTTCCTTGCGCAGCAGGTCGGTCAGGATGCCGCCGGACAGGGTCGCCGGGCGCTGCGCGTCCAGGGCCGGGACCAGGATGTGGGCGCTCATCACGGCCTTCGTGCCGGCGCCGATCGCGGCCCGGAACGGAGCGAGTTCGCGCGCCCGCAGGACCTCCGCGTCCGCGTCGATGCGCGGCAGCGCGAGGTGGGAGTCGACCGCGGTGTCGCCGTGCCCGGGGAAGTGCTTGGTGCAGGCGGCGACCCCGGCGGACTGCAGCCCGGTGACGTACGCGGCGGTGTGCCGGGCCACCAGCTCCGGGTCGGCGCCGAAGGAGCGGACGCCGATGACGGGGTTGGCGGGGTTGGAGTTGACGTCCGCGGAGGGCGCCCAGTTGAGGTTGACGCCGCAGGCGGCCAGCCGGCGGCCGAGTTCGCGGGCCACCTCGGTCGTCAGTTCGACGTCGTCGACGGCGCCGAGGGCGTGGTTGCCGGGGAAGGAGGAACCGGCGCGGACCTCCAGGCGGGTCACGTCGCCGCCCTCCTCGTCGATCGCGACGAGGACGTCGTCGCGTTCGGCGCGCAGCTGGGCGGTGAGGGCGGCCAGCTGCGCGGGCGAGGCGATGTTGCGGCCGAAGAGGCCGACGGAGGCGAGCCCCTCGCCGAGCCGGCGCAGCAGCCAGTCGGGGGCGGTCGTCCCGGTGAATCCGGGCTGCAGGACCGTGAGGGCGTCGCGCGTGAGAGTGTCGGTGCCGCTGGCGAAAGTCGTCATCGGGTGGCGTTATCCCTTCACGGCGCCCGCGGTGAGACCCGCGGCCATCTTGCGCTGGACGAGGAGGAAGAGCACGACGATCGGTATGGCCATCATGGTGGCTCCGGCCATCATGGGGGCGTATTCGGTGCCGTGCTTGGTGGTGAAGTTGGCGAGCCAGACGGTCGCGGTCTGCTTCTGCTGGCTCATCAGCATCAGGGCGTAGAGGTACTCGTTCCACGCCTGGATGAAGCCGTAGACGGAGGTGGCGACGAGTCCGGGCGCGAGCAGCGGGAAGACCACGCGGACGAAGGCGCCGGTGCGGGAGCAGCCGTCGACCATGGCCGCCTCCTCCAGTTCGCGCGGGATGTTGACGATGAAGCCGCGCAGGGTCCAGACCGTGAACGGGAGGATGAAGGTCAGATACGTGAGGATCAGACCGGACAGCTTGTCGTACTGGTCGAGGTCGTTGAGGAGCAGGAAGACCGGGATGATCATGGCGACCAGCGGGATCATCTGCACCGCCAGGATGGCGACGATGACCACCTTGCGGCCGCGGAAGGCGAACCGGGAGATGGCGAGCGCGGCCAGCATGCCGACGGCGATGCCGATGAGCACCACGGTCAGGGAGACGATCAGGCTGCGGCCGACCGGACCCCAGAAGTCGGCGATGTCCAGCGCCCGGCGGAAGTTGGACAGGGTCAGCCCGGTCGGCAGCAGGCTGGGGTCGGGGTCGATGGCGTCCTTGGCGGGCTTCACCGCCGTGTTGAGCATCCAGTAGACCGGGAAGCCGACGATCAGGAAGACCAGCAGCCCGAGGACGTTCCAGCCGGCCCTGGTGCGCCGCACGCGCCGGGGCGCGGCGGCCCGTCCGGCGGCCTTGGGCCCGGTGGCTCCCGGACCGGCGGTGGTCTTCGGGGGCAGGGCGGTCGCGCTCATTCGACCTCTCCGATCTTCAGCATCTGGCGCATGTAGACGGCGACGACGCCGAGCAGCAGCACCACGGTGACCAGGGCGATCGCGGAGCCCTGGCCGTAGTCGTTGACCACGAACGCCTTGTCGTAGGAGTACGTGGTGAGGACCTGGAACTCGGCCTCCGGGTGGCCGTTGCGCATGACGAACACCTGGGGGAAGACGCCCATGTCCCAGATGACGGAGAGGGTCGTCAGCATCACGATGATCGGCTTGAGGATCGGCAGCGTGACGTAGCGGAAGACGCCCCACGCGCCGGCGCCGTCCAGGCGGGCCGCCTCCTCCATCTCCTTGGGCACCTGGGTGAGTCCGGCGCCGAGGGTGATGACGACGAACGGCACCGCGCCCCACACCACGAGCAGCATGATCACGGCGAGGCCCTGCGGCCCGCTGGCGAACCAGTTGTGGCCGACCAGGTCGACGCCGGGGAGCTTGCTCAGCAGTGCGTTGAAGACGCCGTAGTCGGAGTCGAACAGCCATTTGAAGACGGTGGTGGCCACGATGACGGGCATGCCCCAGCTGGCCACGAGGGCGATGTTGACCAGCGTCTTCACCCAGCCGGAGACCCGCTGGAGCAGCAGGGCGATCAGCATGCCGACGACCATCGTGAAGATGACGCTGCCGCCGGCGAAGACGATGGTGCGGACGACGACCGCCCAGAACTCGCTGTCGCCCAGCACGGTGGCGAAGTTGTCGAAGCCGACGGACTCGGCCGGCTGGAAGCCCCACAGCTGCGACTGGCCGAACTTCTGGAACGAGAGCGTGACCAGACGGACCAGCGGATAGCCGAGGACGACGACGAGGACCAGCAGACAGGGCGCGAGCAGTCCCCAGGGCACCGCGGCCCCGGCCGCCGCACGCGGCTTGCGGGGACGGCCCGGGACGTCCGGTGGTGGCGGCGGCGCCTGCCGCGGGGGCGGCACCTTGGCAGGGGTGGTGGTGTTGGCGGCACTCATCGCGCGCTCCTCAGCGGTCCCTCAGGTCGTACGGGGTCGTGCGGGGTACGGCCCCGGCGGGGCCGGGCGGGGCCGGGTTGGCCCTGCGTCGCCCTGCGGGGCCGGGCTGGCCCTGCGGGGCCGGGCGGGGTCCTGCGGGGGCGGTACGGCCGCACGGCGTCCTGCGGAGGCGGTAGGGCCGCACGGGCGTCGCTCCGCCACCGGGCCCCGCGGAGGGCGCCCCCGCGGCCGTACGGACCCCCGTGCCGTACGGCCGCCCCGGGGTGCCCGGCGTTCTGCGGCCGGCCTTCACCGCCCGGCCGGCGCGCGGGGCCCGCCGCGCACGCCGGGCGGGGCCCCGTCGCCGTCGACGGGGCCCCTGCCGGGTCACTTCGTGTTGATGACCTTGTCGATCGCGGCGTCCGCCTCCTTGGCGGCGGCCTCGACGGACTTCTTGCCGGTGCCGATGTTCTGCAGCATCGTCTGGAGCACCTGCGCCTTCTCGACCTGGCCCCACCCGGGCGCCATCGGCACGAACCAGTTGGACTCGGCCGCGGTGGCCGGGACCGCGGTGGCCGGGTCGTCCTTCAGGGTCGCGAGGTCGGTCTTGTTGTTGGGCAGGTTGCCCTTGGCGATCAGGCCCTTCTGGCCGTCCTTGCCGGTGAACGCGTTGATCCACTCGGCGGCCACGCCCTGCGCCTTGGACTTCACCGGGATCGCGAGGTCCGAACCGCCCAGGAAGACGGGCATGTTCTTGCCGGACGGACCCGGCATCACGAAGTTCTCGAGGTTGTCCTTGAGCTTGCCGGTCTTGTCGTTCTTCGGGTCGGCCGAGGTTGCGCCCTCCCACGCCGCACCGAAGATCATCGCCGACTTGCCCTGGCCGTAGACGATGTAACGGTCGGACTCGTCCTTGGTCTTGTCGCCGTGCATGTACGTGTCGACGACGTTCTTGAACTCGTTCAGGCCCTTGAGGGACTCGGGCGAGGAGAGGTTGGCCTTCCAGGTGCCGCCGTCCTCCTTGGCGATGGAGCCGCCCGCGTCGTAGACGAAGGACATGGCCGCGTACCAGTCACGGGTGGGCTGGTACCAGGCGCTGAACTTCGAGCCCTCCTTCTTCTGGATCTTGTCGAGGGCGGCGGTCAGCTCCTTGTACGTCTTCGGGGGCGTCTTGACCCCGACCGAAGCCGCCACGTCCTTGCGCCAGTTGGCGACGCGGCCGCCGGCGTAGTACGGCACGCCGTAGGTCTTGCCCTCGTAGGTGACGGAGGCCTTCAGGCCGTCCAGCCAGGCGTCGGAGTTGTCGAACTTCGCCGCGTCGACGGGGGCGAAGGCGCCCTTGACCATGTAACCGAGCATCTCGGTGTTGCCCATCTCGACCACGTCCGGCGCCTTGTCGGTGGCGAGGACGGCGTCGAGCTTGGTGTTCTTGTCGGGCCAGCCGTAGTACTCGTGCTTGATCTTGATGCCGGGGTGCTTCTTCTGCACCGCCTTGTCGGCGGCCTTGACCAGCGCCGGCCAGTTGTTCTGCGCGTCCACCGTGAGCCAGACGGTCAGCTCCTTGGCGTCCGCGCCCTTGGCCGAGTCCCCGTCGTCACTGCCCCCGCACGCCGCGATGGAGACCATCATGCCCGCGATACCGATCGCGGCTGTCAGCTTGCGCTTCACGCCACCCTCCTCAGGGATGCCACGAACCCCCCTGTCCCCCTCGGCGTGCCGCGACGAAGTGCTGCGCGGCGACGTGCCGCGTACGTGCGTTGCCCGTGGGGCCGGGACCTGGTCCAGTGGTGTAGACCAGTAGGGGGAGCTTGGCCCGGACCAATAGGAGTGTCAAGGGCGTTGGAGCCCGCGTGAGGCGTCCGTTATGGGACCTACATATGCAAGAACCTTTACGTAGGAAGGATGCGAAAAGGCCAGGTCGGCAGCGGTTCCGGTGGGTGTACCACTGGGTGGACCACTGGGCGGACGGTGGACTAGACCACCGCGGTCGGCTGGCGGTATACAAAGGAGGTCCCCGGCACGCGTGCGCGGGATCCCCTCACGGAACGTGTGGAGTCACCCACACGAAGCCGTGCCACGATGTGAGCCGTGACCGGCGGGACCCGTCGGCCCCCGCGGCACCGAGCCGGGAAGGCGGAGCATGAGCACCGACGTCAGCAGTGCGGAGAGCGAGGGCGGAGCACCCGTCCGTACGGCGCGCGTGCCGAAGTACTACCGCCTGAAGAAGCACCTGCTCGACATGACCCGCACCCTGCCGCCCGGCACCCCGGTCCCGCCCGAGCGCACGCTGGCCTCGGAGTTCGACACCTCGCGCACGACCGTGCGCCAGGCGCTGCAGGAACTCGTCGTCGAGGGACGGCTCGAGCGCATCCAGGGCAAGGGCACGTTCGTGGCCAAGCCGAAGGTGTCGCAGGCCCTGCAACTGACCTCGTACACCGAGGACATGCGCGCACAGGGCCTGGAGCCCACCTCCCAGCTCCTGGACATCGGGTACATCACCGCCGACGACCGGCTCGCGGAGCTCCTCGACATCACCGCCGGCGGCCGGGTGCTGCGCATCGAACGGCTGCGCATGGCCAACGCCGAGCCGATGGCCATAGAGACGACCCATCTGTCGGCCAAGCGCTTCCCGGCGCTGCGCCGCTCGCTGGTGAAGTACACCTCGCTCTACACCGCGCTGGCCGAGGTCTACGGCATCCACCTCGCGGAGGCCGAGGAGACGATCGAGACGTCGCTGGCCACGCCGCGCGAGGCCGGGCTGCTCGGCACGGACGTGGGGCTGCCGATGCTGATGCTCTCCCGCCACTCCCTGGACAAGGAGGGCCGGCCGGTGGAGTGGGTGCGGTCGGTGTACCGGGGCGACCGGTACAAGTTCGTGGCTCGGCTCAAGCGGCCGCTGGACTGAGCGGCTCCCGGGCTCACGCCATGTTCGGGACGGGTGCGTGACCTACCGTGACCACCTGTCCCCTTTTCGTCGCCTTCCCCAACCGTTATGCGGACAAGGGTTCCGTTCCCTGGACGCGGTGACCTAGATTTCCCTGCGCATTGCCCGGTTGACCAGCGAGGGGACGGAGCCGCACATGTCAGATGCCCCAGGAGTCGGCAGAGGGGTGGTGACGCCCTTGCGGGTCGCCATCGGCCTCTGCCTCGTCGCGCCGTTCGTGGCGATGCTGTGGGTCGGTTCGTACGCCAAGACCGACCCGACGTTCATCGGCATCCCGTTCTTCTACTGGTACCAGATGCTGTGGGTGCTCATCTCCACCGTGCTGACGGTGACCGCCTACAAGCTGTGGCAGTTCGACCAGCGCGGGCGGGCCTCCCGTGACGCCTCCGCGGCCTCGGCGGCCTCCTCGAAGGGAGGTGCGGCGGAATGAAGGACGGCGTGAACGGCGTCGCACTCGGCGTCTTCATCTTCTTCTTCGTGCTGGTCACCGCGATGGGCTTCCTCGCGGCCCGCTGGCGCAAGGCCGAGAACGAGCACAGCCTGGACGAATGGGGTCTGGGCGGACGGTCGTTCGGCACCTGGATCACCTGGTTCCTGCTGGGCGGCGACCTCTACACCGCGTACACCTTCGTGGCCGTCCCGGCCGCGATCTACGCGGCGGGCGCCTCCGGGTTCTTCGCCGTGCCGTACACCATCCTGGTGTACCCGCTGGTCTTCACCTTCCTGCCGCGCCTGTGGTCCGTCAGCCACCGGCACGGGTACGTCACCACCTCCGACTTCGTGCGCGGGCGGTTCGGCTCCAAGGGGCTCTCGCTCGCGGTGGCCGTGACCGGCATCCTGGCGACGATGCCGTACATCGCGCTCCAGCTCGTCGGCATCCAGGCGGTGCTCGACGTGATGGGCGTGGGCGGGGGCGAGAACACCAACTGGTTCGTGAAGGACCTGCCGCTGCTGATCGCCTTCGGCGTCCTGGCCGCGTACACGTACTCCTCCGGACTGCGGGCCCCCGCGCTGATCGCGTTCGTCAAGGACGCGCTCATCTACATCGTCATCGCGGTCGCGATCATCTACATCCCGATCAAGCTCGGCGGCTTCGACGACATCTTCGCCTCGGCGGGCGAGAAGTTCGCGAAGGCGGGCGCGGGCGGCGTGATCCCGGCCGCAGGCGGACAGTGGACGTACGCCACGCTCGCGCTCGGCTCGGCGCTGGCACTGTTCATGTACCCGCACTCGATCACGGCGACGCTCTCCTCGCGCAGCCGTGAGGTGATCCGGCGCAACACCACGATCCTGCCGCTGTACTCGCTGATGCTGGGTCTGCTGGCGCTGCTGGGCTTCATGGCGATCGCGGACGGGATCTCCGTGAAGAACGGCCAGCTGGCCATCCCGCAGCTGTTCGAGAACATGTTCCCCGACTGGTTCGCGGGTGTGGCCTTCGCGGCCATCGGGATCGGCGCGCTGGTGCCGGCGGCGATCATGTCGATCGCGGCGGCGAACCTCTTCACCCGCAACATCTACAAGGACTTCATCAAGCCGGACGCGACGCCGAAGCAGGAGGCCCAGGTCTCCAAGTTCGTCTCGCTGCTGGTCAAGGTGGGCGCGCTGGTCTTCGTCCTGACGATGGACAAGACGGTGGCGATCAACTTCCAGCTGCTCGGCGGCATCTGGATCCTGCAGACGTTCCCCGCGCTGGTGGGCGGCCTGTTCACCCGCTGGTTCCACCGCTGGGCGCTGCTGGCCGGCTGGGCGGTCGGCATGGTGTACGGCACGGTGGCCGCGTACGGCGTGGCCTCGCCGACGCAGAAGCACTTCGGCGGGTCCTCGGACGAGATCCCCGGCATCGGGGAGATCGGCTACATCGGTCTGACCGCGTTCGTGCTGAACGTGGTGGTGACGGTGGTGCTGACGTTCGTCCTGCGGGCGGCGAAGGCGCCGGAGGGCGTCGACGAGACGACGGCGGACGACTACACGGTGGACGTCGGCGACGCCGGCGTCGAGCCGGAGCTCCCGCCGGCGACGGCGGGGACGTCGCACTAGTCGTCGCGATACGCGCCACGTGCGCGGAAGGCCGCGGCTGCCCCTCGGGGGCGGTCGCGGCCTTGGTGCGTGCGCCGCCTCCCCGGGGTTCGCGCGTGGGCCGCCTCCCCGGGATTCGTGCCGGGCCGCCCTCCCGAGACTCCCTGCCCGCGTCCGACACAACATCTGGTCCCTCAACCGGCCGTCCGCCACAACATGTATGCTCAGCACGCTGCCGCCGCAGGGGAATCCGGTGTGAATCCGGAGCTGTCCCGCAACGGTGTATCCACGCGTACGCGCGTCGAGGTGAGTCCGAGGACCTGCCGGCAGTGCGCCCGGCCGTCCGGCCGGGTGCCCGACGTCCGGGCCTCGTGGAATGGGCCGGGGACGCGACCCGGCGCACCCGCGCGCCACCGTGTTGCTCCCTGTCCTCGTCATGGCCCGTGCCGAACGAGGGAGAGCACCCATGACCATCGCCCCGGCGGTTCCCGCCCCGGCGCCCCCGGCGGTCGGGGAACCCGACGGCCCCGGCGCCGCCCTGCTGCGCACCCTCACCGCGCTGACCGTCGACCTCCAGGGCGCCGACCCCGGCCGGGTCGCCGCCGCGGCCCTGCGCGGCCGGTCCGCCCACGCCGACGAGGCCGAGCTGCGCGAGCTGGCCACGGAGGCGGCCGCCGGGCTGATCTCCGAGGACCCGGCCCACTCCCGGCTGGCCGCCAGGCTGCTGACCCTCGGCATCCGCGCCGAGGCCGCCTCGCAGGGCGTCGTCTCCTTCACCGACTCCGTCGCCACCGGCCACCGCGAGGGCCTGATCGCCGACCGCACCGCCGCGTTCGTACGGCTGCACGCGGACCGCCTGGACGCGCTGATCGACCCGGACGCCGACGACCGCTTCGGCTACTTCGGCCTGCGCACCCTGCACAGCCGCTATCTGCTGCGCCACCCGCTCACCCGCAAGGCCGTCGAGACGCCGCAGCACTTCCTGCTGCGGGTCGCCTGCGGACTCGCCGAGGACGACAGCACGCGGTCCGTGGACGAGGTCGCCGCCCTGTACGGCCTGATGAGCCGCCTGGACTACCTCCCCTCCTCCCCCACCCTCTTCAACTCCGGCACCCGGCACGCCCAGATGTCGTCCTGCTACCTCCTGGACTCCCCCAAGGACGAGCTGGACTCCCTCTACGACCGCCTCCACCAGGTCGCCCGGCTCTCCAAGCACGCCGGCGGCATCGGCATCGCCTACTCCCGCGTCCGCGCCCGGGGTTCGCTGATCCGCGGCACCAACGGGCACTCCAACGGCATCGTCCCGTTCCTGAAGACGCTGGACGCCTCGGTGGCCGCCGTGAACCAGGGCGGCCGGCGCAAGGGCGCGGCGGCGGTCTACCTGGAGACCTGGCACGCGGACGTCGAGGAGTTCCTGGAGCTGCGGGACAACACCGGCGAGGACGCCCGCCGCACGCACAACCTGAACCTCGCGCACTGGATCCCGGACGAGTTCATGCGCCGGGTGGACGCCGACGGCACCTGGTCGCTGTTCTCCCCCGCCGACGTGCCGGAGCTGACCGACCTGTGGGGCGCCGAGTTCGACGTCGCCTACCGCAGGGCGGAGGAGGCGGGGCTCGCCCGGAGGACACTGCCCGCCCGTGAGCTGTACGGCCGCATGATGCGTACGCTCGCGAGCACCGGCAACGGCTGGATGACCTTCAAGGACACCGCCAACCGGACCGCGAACCAGACCGCCGAGCCCGGCCACGTCGTCCACTCCTCGAACCTCTGCACGGAGATCCTGGAGGTCACGGACGACGGGGAGACGGCGGTCTGCAATCTGGGCTCGGTCAACCTCGGCGCGTTCGTCCGGGACGGGGACCTCGACTGGGAGCGGCTGGACGCCACCGTCCGCACCGCCGTGACCTTCCTCGACCGGGTCGTCGACATCAACTTCTACCCGACCGAGCAGGCGGGCCGCTCCAACGCCCGCTGGCGCCCGGTGGGGCTCGGTGCCATGGGGCTCCAGGACGTGTTCTTCCGGCTGCGCCTGCCCTTCGACTCCCCCGGGGCGAAGGCCCTGTCCACCCGCATCGCCGAGCGGATCATGCTCGCCGCGTACGAGACCTCCGCCGACCTCGCCGAGCGCCACGGCCCCGCGCCGGCCTGGAAGAAGACCCGTACGGCCCGGGGCGTACTGCACCCCGACCACTACGGCGTCGAGCACACCTGGCCGGAGCGCTGGGCCGCGCTGCGGGAACGCATGGCGACGACCGGGCTGCGCAACTCGCTGCTGCTTGCCATCGCGCCGACCGCGACCATCGCCTCGCTCGCCGGTGTCTACGAGTGCGTCGAGCCGCAGGTGTCCAACCTGTTCAAACGCGAGACGCTGTCGGGCGAGTTCCTCCAGGTCAACTCGTACCTGGTGGACGACCTCAAGCGACTCGGCGTGTGGGACGCGCGCACCCGGGAGGCGCTGCGCGAGGCGAACGGCTCGGTGCAGGGCTTCTCCTGGATCCCCGAGGACGTGCGCGCGCTGTACCGCACCGCCTGGGAGATCCCGCAGCGCGGCCTGATCGACATGGCCGCCGCCCGCACCCCGTACCTCGACCAGGCCCAGTCGCTGAACCTGTTCCTGGAGACGCCGACCATCGGGAAGCTCTCCTCCATGTACGCCTACGCCTGGAGGTCCGGGCTGAAGACGACGTACTACCTGCGCTCCCGCCCGGCCACCCGTATCGCCCGCGCGGCACGGGCCACCGCGGCCACCGCCCCCGCCGCACCGGCCGCTCCGGACCCCGAAGCGGTCGCCTGCTCCCTGGAAAACCCCGAGTCCTGCGAGGCCTGCCAGTGATGTCCACCGAGACCCCCGCGAACCCCACCAAGAACCTGCTCGACCCGGGCTTCGAGCTCACCCTGCGCCCCATGCGCTATCCCGACTTCTACGAGCGCTACCGGGACGCCATCAAGAACACCTGGCACGTCGAGGAGGTCGACCTCCACTCGGACGTCGCCGACCTGGCGAGGCTCAGCCCCGAGGAGCAGCATCTGATCGGCCGCCTGGTGGCCTTCTTCGCCACCGGCGACTCGATCGTCGCGAACAACCTGGTGCTGACGCTGTACAAGCACATCAACTCCCCGGAGGCGCGGCTGTACCTGTCCCGCCAGCTCTTCGAGGAGGCCGTGCACGTCCAGTTCTATCTGACGCTCCTTGACACCTATCTGCCCGACCCGGACGACCGGGCCGCCGCCTTCGCGGCCGTGGAGAACATCCCGTCCATCCGGGAGAAGGCCGAGTTCTGCTTCCGGTGGATGGACTCGGTCGAGTCGATCGACCGCCTGGAGACCAAGGCCGACCGCCGACGCTTCCTCCTCAACCTGATCTGCTTCGCCGCGTGCATCGAGGGGCTGTTCTTCTACGGCGCGTTCGCCTACGTCTACTGGTTCCGCGGCCGGGGCCTGCTGCACGGCCTGGCCACCGGCACCAACTGGGTGTTCCGGGACGAGACGATGCACATGTCGTTCGCGTTCGACGTCGTCGACACCGTCCGCAAGGAGGAGCCGGACCTCTTCGACGAGGAATTGGGCCGGCAGGTGACCGACATGCTTACGGAGGCCGTCGAGGCCGAGCTGCAGTTCGCGCGCGACCTGTGCGGTGACGGCCTCCCGGGGATGAACACCGACTCCATGCGGCAGTACCTGGAGTGCGTCGCCGATCAGCGGCTGAGCCGGCTCGGCTTCGCTCCGGTGTACGGCGCGGAGAACCCGTTCTCCTTCATGGAGCTCCAGGGCGTTCAGGAGTTGACCAACTTCTTCGAGCGGCGGGCGTCGGCGTACCAGGTCGCGGTGGAGGGCTCGGTCGGCTTCGACGAGGACTTCTGACCGCTCTCCCGCTCGGCCTCCTGCCGTCCCCGCGCCGCCCTGAGCTGCCGGTCCACACGCCAGTCGTGGACGACGCCGATCAGGGCGGGCAGGGTGATGAGGGCCAGGAGGCCGAGGACGGCCACCATTCCGATGAGTGCTTGTGCGTGCGTCGTGTCCATGTGCTCCACCTTCGCGCCGCCGCCTCCTCCGCGTCAGTGGCAGGACTGCCGTACACCCTCGATTTCCTGCCATCGCCGAGGCACACTTGTCCGCATGCTGCGCAACGTCGCCGCCGTCATGCTGGACGGCGTCCACCCCTTCGAGCTGGCCGTCGTCTGCGAGGTCTTCGGCATCGACCGGAGCGACGAGGGGCTGCCCGTGTACGACTTCGCGGTGGTCTCCGCCGAGGGCCCGCGGCTGGGCACCCATGTGCCGGGGCTGACGTTCTCGACGCCGTACGGCCTGGAGCGGTTGGCCGAGGCCGACCTGATCGCCGTACCCGCCGGGAACGGCTTCGAGAGCCGCGCCTATCCGCCCGAGCTGCTCCGTGCGCTGCGCGACGCCGCCGGCCGGGGCGCCCGGGTGCTCAGCGTGTGCTCCGGCGTCTTCGTACTGGGCGCGGCCGGGCTGCTCGACGGGCGGCGCTGCTCGGCGCACTGGCGGCACGCGGACACGCTGGCCCGGCGTTACCCGCGGGCGCGGGTCGAGCCGGACGTGCTGTACGTGGACGAGGACCCGGTGATCACCTCCGCCGGTACGGCCGCCGGGATCGACGCCTGTCTGCACCTGGTGCGCAAGGAGCAGGGGCCGGAGGTGGCGAACCGGATCGCCCGGCGGATGGTGGTGCCGCCGCACCGGGACGGCGGGCAGGCCCAGTTCATCGAGCGCCCGCTGCCCCGCACTCCGTGCGACACCGTGGGCGAGGTGCTGGTGTGGATGGAGCGGCACCTGGACGAGGAGGTCACCGTCGAGCAGCTCGCCGCCCGCGCCCACATGTCGCCGCGTACCTTCGCCCGCCGCTTCCAGCAGGAGACGGGCACGACGCCGTACCGCTGGATCCTGCGCCAGCGGGTGCTGCTGGCGCAGCGGCTGCTGGAGGGCACGGACGAGACCACGGACGCGATCGCGGGCCGCACCGGGTTCGGCAACGCGGCCGCGCTGCGGCACCAGTTCGTGCGCGCGCTGGGGACGACCCCGCAGGCGTACCGGCGCACGTTCCGGGGGCCGGGACCGGGACCGGTGGCCGGGGCCGAGGACCCGGGGACGGCGGCCTGAGCGGGGCCCGGGGACGGCGGCCGCAGCCGGCGGGGGCGTGCGCGTCGGGTGTTCACCCGTCCCGCACGCCCCCGCCGGGCGCCTCACCGCCGTACGCGCCCCCGGCTCACCTCCGTACGGGCCGCAGCAGCAGCCGGTGCGGGCGCAGGGTGATGCCCACCCGGGTCTCGTCGTTGGAGCCGGCCACCTGCTCCAGGTGCCAGGTGCGGGCCACCGTGGCCGTGATCAGCGTGAGCTGCGCCATGGAGAAGTGGTCGCTGGGGCATTTGCGGTTGCCCGTGCTGAACGGGCTCATGGCGTGCTTGGGAACGCTTCCGACGCGTTCCGGAAGCCACCGGTCGGGGTCGAACTCCAGGTTGTGGTCGTAGGACTTCGCATCGCGCTGGATCGCGTACGGGCTGTAGACGATGTCGGCCCCGGCCGGAATGCGGTAGCCACCGAGTTCCGTGTCGGTCACCGCCCGGCGGGTGAGAATCCATACGGCGGGGCGCAGCCGCATCGCCTCGACGACGACATTGTTGGTGTGCCTGAGGCTGCGTACGTCCGCGAATGCGACGGGCCTGCCGCCGGTGACGGATTCGACTTCCGCGCGGACCTTTTCGGCCTGTTCCGGGTGGGCCGCGAGAACCTGGAGCAGCCACATGATCGTGGAGGCCACGGTTTCGCTGCCGGGGGTGAGTATCGCGACGACCTGGTCGTGGATCTCCTGTTCCCCGATGGGCTCGCCATTCCCGTCCTTCGCCGCCAGCAATGCGGTCAGCAAATCGTCCGGCTTTTGACCGGATGCCCGGCGTTCGGCGACGATCTCGTCGACCAGGAGGTGCAGATCGGCCAGTGCCCGGTCGAATGCGCGGTTGGCCGGGAGGGGCAGCCGGTAGAGCGGTCCGGCGGGTATCACCATGCGCCGGTACATGCCGCGGAAGACGGTGGCGAGGGCGACGCACAGCCGTTCGGCGCGCTCGTCCATGTACTCGCCGCGCAGCAGACAGCGGGCGGCGATGCGCACGGCGATGCGGAAGGACTCGGAGGTGCAGTCGACGGTCTCGCCGGGGCGCCAGCGCGTCGTGAGGGCGTGCGCCTCCTCCTCCATGATCGGCCCGTACTCGGGGATCACGTCGAGCCGGAAGGCGGGCTGGATGGTGCGCCGCTGGCGCCGGTGGGTCGGCCCGTTGGCGGTGGCGACGCCCTCCTTGCCGAGCAGGCCCTCCAGGGACTCCCAGAGCGGGCCGCCGATCTTGTAGTCGTGGCTGAGGGCAACGGCGCCGGTGAGCGCCGGGGTGGTGACGGCGTACACGGTCTTCGGGCCGAGCCTGAGGCGTACGACGTCGCCGTCGGCGCGCAGCCGCGAGAGGAAGCCGAGGGGGTCGCGGACCAGTTTCCAGCCGTGGCCGAGGAGCGGGACGGCGCCGCCCGCGAGCGGCGGGTCGGGCAGCGGGACGGCGGTGCGGGGCTCGGGCGTGGCCGGCTGGATGCTCGATTCGAGGGTCATTTCTCACCTTCCGCTTCGTTCGTGACGTACGGGGGTGTGGCGCGGTCCTCCCAGCTGTCGACGCGGTACCGGCCGGATTCGTGATGGAACCAGTAGACGGTGCTGAACCAGTTCCGCATATTGGTGACGCAGCATTTCACGGCGATGCTGAGTTCTTTTCCGGGGACGGTGCCGTCGTCGAGCGTGTCGGCGAAGCGCAGCGCCTCCCGTTCGGCGACCAGGAATTCGTCGATGCAGTCCGTGATCCGCCGCCTGAGTTCCCGGACGGCTTCGGGAAGTGTCATTTCCCGGTGCCGTACGAGGCTGATGCCGAGATTGTGCACCTCGTTCCCGGCGATTTCCTTGGGAAGGGAACACAGGTCGTTGTACCAGGCGGCGAATTCCTGGCTGAGCAGGGCCGCCCGCCGGTATGCGGGGTGTTTCCGTACGGGGTCCGGTAATTCCCGGCCCGCGCTCGGCTCCAGGAGGTCGGTCCAGATCCAGTGGGCGAAGGTGAGCCGGCGCAGTTCGAGGTATTCCTCGACCGTGGGGACCCGGCCCCGGAGGCGGTTGTGGAACTCCCGGTCGTAGGCCTCGATCACGGCGTGGAAGTGCCGGGCGAAGCGGGCGTTCCAGTTCCGTCCGCAGAACGCGTAGAGCCGGAGCACGCTGTCCGCGAACGCCGCGACCAGCGAGTCCTCGTGGTGCAGATGGGACGCGGGTGAGTCCAGCGCCGTGTGCAGCCGGATCCGCAGCCGGCGCCAGGCGGCGGACCTGCGGTGGACCACGTCGCGGTCGTGGCGGTCGTCCCAGACGAAGAACCAGGCGCTGTAGTCCCCTATCGCCTGGAGGACGTCGTCGGGGGCGCCGAGGTAGTAGCCGGCCATCAGATCCGTGTAGCACAGACCGTCGGCATATTCGCGCACCTTCTCCGCCGGCATGAGCCGCCTTTCCCGCAACCAGGAACGGGTGTTCTCCTGGAGCCGGGGCCAATACGGGTGCAGTTGCCGGGGAAACGCGGCCTCGATCACCGGGAGCGCGAGCGCCGGTGGAACCGTGACCGCGGTGGTGGTGAGTGAAGTGCTGTGTGGGAAAGCTGGCACGAACAAACCCCTCTCAGCAGCCGGATGGCGTCGCACCGCTCCCCCCGTGCCCGGGCGCGCGCCGTTGCGTATCCCCGCGCTTTCCATTCAGCTACACAACTGACCATTTTGGGAATGGATTTGCCGCGTTCATTTCACGAGTGGCATGTGAACCCCCAGACGAACAACGCCCGGCCGGGGAGGGATCTCCCGGCCGGGCGTCAGGGACACCGCGCGAACTCGCGTGAGCTCTACGCGGACTCCGCGTGAGCTCCGCGGTATTCAGCCAATTACGGTTTCTTTCGGCCTTCGTTCGAGCCTGTTCCGATCACAATCGGTCGTGTTCGGTCTGCTTCGGTCGTGCGTGGGTCAGTCGTTCGCCACGATCGGGTAGCGCGGCTCGTTCTCGGCCATCTGCCGCAGCGCGTCCTTGCGGTCGCGCTTGGACAGCCGGTCGATGTACAGGTAGCCGTACAGGTGGTCCGTCTCGTGCTGCAGGCAGCGCGCGAAGTAGCCCGTACCGCGCACCCGGACCGGGTTGCCCTTCTCGTCCTGCCCGGTCACCTCGGCGTAGTCGGGGCGGGCCAGCGAGACGTAGGCGGTCGGCACGGAGAGGCAGCCCTCGTTGTTGTCGTCCAGCCGGCGCCGCTCCGCGGGGAGTTCGACGAGCTTGGGGTTGCAGATGACGCCCACGTGCCGCACGCCCTCGTCGTCCGGGCAGTCGTAGACGAACACCTTCAGGTCGACGCCGACCTGGTTGGCGGCCAGGCCCACGCCCTCGGCGGTGCGCTGGCTGGCGAACATGTCGTCGACCAGCTTCGCCAGCTCGTCGTCGAACTCCGTGACGTCCCTGCACTCCTTGTGCAGCACCGGGTTGCCGACGACGGTGATCGGCCGGGAGGTGCCGCGCTCGCGGTAGGCGGCCTCACGCTCCTCGCAGTCCTCCGTGTCGATGACGTACCCCTCGTCGTCGACGGGGAGCACGCCCGCCTGCTGCTGATCGGTGTCCTGCTGGGCCATGGCCGACGTACGCCTTCCTGCACTGTGTCTTCTCGGGGACTGTGTCTTCTCGGGGACTGTGTCTTCTCGGAGGAACCGCGGGGGAACCGCCGAGTTGTCCCGCATAGCCTACGGGGAGCGGCCGCCCGGCCCGGGGCGAGTGCTCAGCCCGGCTCGGGGCGAGTGCTCAGCCCGGCTCGGGGCGAGTGCTCAGCAGACCTCTTCGAGATCCCGCCAGCCGCGCGAGTCCGGGGAGTCCGCGACCCAGCCGTCGAGCAGTCCGCGCACCAGCGCGGCGGGCGCCGCGAGTCCGCACTCGCGTTCGGGCACCCAGAGCTGGCCGTCCGTGCGGTGGCCGAGCGGCCCGGGGTGGCCGGGCTCGCTGTGGTCGTGCGGGTCGAGGTGCTCGCCGTCGCCCTCGTCGGAGGGCATCCGGGACTCCGAG
Source organism: Streptomyces sp. NBC_00670 (assembly GCF_036226765.1). NCBI lineage: Bacteria > Bacillati > Actinomycetota > Actinomycetes > Kitasatosporales > Streptomycetaceae > Streptomyces > Streptomyces sp. NBC_00670. The sequence goes on along the minus strand of NZ_CP109017.1, from coordinate 4,903,460 downwards.
CACAGCCGGCACAGCAGCCGCACCGACGACGACCAGTCCTCGGCGGCGTACCCGGCGTCGGCCGCGAGCCGCTCCAGTGCGTCGCGGTCCGCCTCGGTGTCCGCCTCCAGGAGCACCACCCACGTCGGCACCGGCGAGGGCGCCCACAGCTCGATCTCGTCGAAGACGGGGAAGGCGTGCCCGGCGGCCGTGGTCCGCTCCCCGTGCGGCACGCCGTCGTGCAGCACGACCTCGCCCCAGCGGCGCCCGGAGGACGGCAGCGGAATGGAGAGCACCTCCATCCGCGCGGGGTCGAGTCGGCGCCCCCACACCACCTCGGCCTCGCCCTCGGGCGACAGCCGTACGGCCGCGCTGCCCAGGTCCATCCCGGCCGGCTCACCGGCGACGCTCGCACCGCCGGGCACGTGCAGCCCGTAGGCCTGCCAGGCGCGGCGGGCCAGCGGCCAGTCCTGAAGGGCGGTGGCCGCGATGCCGACGTTCCACCAGTCGGGAGCGCCCGCCTCGCGGTCCAGCAGCGCCACGGCCCGCAGCCCGGCCGCCCTCGCCTGTTCCCAGTCGTGCCGGAACTTGTGCAGCAGGGCCAGGTTGAACCACGACTCCGACAGCCAGGGTTCCAGGTCCGCGGCGCGGGTCAGCAGCGCGCCCGCGTCCTCGTAGCGGCCGTCCCCGATCAGCGTGAACGCGCGGTCGGTGGCCTGCCGCCAGGAGGCGGAGGGCCGGTGCCGTCCCTTGCCGAAGATCCTCACGATTCCCGCCTGCCAGTCCTTGCGCTTCCCGCCTGTCGCTTCCCTGACGTCCGCGTGGCCACGGAGCCGCCGTCCTGCGCGGTCCCGTACGGCCCCGCACGTGGCCCTGCTCGCATCCAACCACGTACCGCCGGACGGGCGCTCATTACCCATGGGTTACCCATCGACGGGCCCGGTAAGGCCCGTGGTGGAGGGGAGTGCCGCGTGAGCGGGGGGAGCGGCGCGAAGGCGTGCGCGCCGGGCGCGCGGCGGCGCGGGAGGCGGTGCGTGCGTCGTACGGGGGGGCGGAACCGGGGTGCGAGGGGCGCGGGACCCCGTACTCCGGCACGGGGCCGCCCCGCACGCGTTCCGCCGGTCGGGACTCAGCTCTCCTGGGGTCCCGTCGCGACGTCGTGCTCCGGCACGGTCTGGCCGGAGCGGATCAGGTCGATCCGCCCCATGACCTTGGACCGCAGGTCGGTCGGCACGTCGTCATGGCCGCAGCAACGCTTGACCAGCTTCTTCACGGCCTGCTCCAGGCCGTACTTCTCCAGGCACGGCGAGCACTCCTCGAAGTGGTGCTCGAACTTGGTGCAGTCGGAGTCCGGCATCTCGTGGTCGAGGAACTCGTAGAGATGGTCCAGGATCTCGCTGCAATCCGTCTCGTGCGGCTCTCCGCAGCTCATGAGCCCGAGCCTTTCGCTTCGTTCGACTCTCCGGCGCCGGCCGGGACCAGTCCGCGCTCACGGGCGTAGTCCTCGAGCATGCCGCGCAGTTGACGGCGGCCCCGGTGCAGCCGGGACATCACCGTACCGATGGGTGTCCCCATGATGTCCGCGATCTCCTTGTAGGCAAAGCCCTCTACATCGGCGAGATAGACGGCGATGCGGAACTCCTCGGGGATCGCCTGCAGCGCCGACTTCACGTCCGAGTCGGGCAGGTGGTCGAGCGCCTGCGACTCCGCGGAGCGCAGACCCGTCGACATGTGCGACTCGGCGCGGGCGAGCTGCCAGTCCTCGATCTCCTCGGCCGCGCTGCGCTGGGGCTCGCGCTGCTTCTTGCGGTACGAGTTGATGAACGTGTTGGTGAGGATCCGGTAGAGCCAGGCCTTCAGGTTGGTGCCCTCGCGGAACTGGTGGAAGGACGCGTACGCCTTCGCGTACGTCTCCTGCACCAGGTCCTCGGCGTCGGCCGGGTTGCGCGTCATGCGCAGCGCGGCCGAGTACATCTGGTCGAGGAACTCGAGCGCGTCCCGCTCGAAGCGCGCGCTGCGCTCCGCGGTCGACTCGGCGGCCGGCGCCCCGGCCGGACCCGTGCTCGTGCCCCGGCCCTCGGGCTGCTCCGCCTGGCCGTTTTCGGTCCCTGCGTCGGTACCGGTGACCGGACCCACCTCCTCGAGTGTCGGTGCGGGACCGAGAGCGGTCCCACTCGAATCGGAGGATAGACGACGATCCGGCCCGCCCGCCGCCCGAACAGGGGCGGTCTTCGTCGCGTGCAGAACCGTCCAATCCAGGTCGGCGCTGCTGCGACGGCTCGGGCAGATGGTCGAACCCATGCGGCGGACTTCCTCTCCTCGGACGGTCGGCACGGTAGCGCCGTGCCGTGTGGTGGCTCCTGTCCGGTACCGGCGGCGAGGACGCCTTCCGCCACGCCGTCCGGTCGCCGTCGGCGCCGTCCGATCCGCACAACGCGGGGCGCACGCCCGGCATTCCCGGGCGTCATCCGAGTGACGCGGTCCACCGCACGACGGCCGCCGCGAGGATCTCCAGGGCCTCCTCCTGGCCGAGTTCCGCCCGTTTGGGCACGGCGAAGCCGTGATCGGCGTGCGGCACCTCGACGAGCTCGTGACGCCCTTCGGGGAACTCCTCGGGCCGGCCGAAGGGGTCCCTGCCGCCCTGGACGACGAGGGTGGGGACCCGGGTCCCGAGCAGTTCGGCGGCGCGGGACTTCTCGGGACGGCCCGGCGGGTGCAGCGGAAAGCTCAGCGCGAGGACGGCGTGCGCGCCGAGCTCCCCGGCGGTGCGGCAGGCGACGCGGGCGCCCGCGCTGCGGCCCGCGGCGATCACGGGGAGGCCGGGGGCGGCCAGCGCGGGCCACAGGGCACGCCAGGCGGTGTCCAGGGTCTTCGGCGCCGGCGCCACCTTCTTGCCGGCGACCCGCCAGGGCTGCTCGACGAGGGCCACGCTCACGCCGTGGCGGGGCAGTTCGGCGGCGAGCGCCCGCAGATCACGTGCCTCGATGCCACCGCCCGCGCCGTGGCCGACGGCGAGGACGAGGCGGGGGGCGCGGGCGGGGTGCCAGGTGAGACGGGCGGGTCCGGCCGGTGTGTCGACGGTTTCCGTGGTGGCTGTCGCGGGGGTGGTCACCCGGCCATGGTGCCGCCTCGGGGGCGGCGGCGGAGGGAGGGGAGGGGAGGGGAGGGGAGACGGCGGGGTCACGGGAGCGGGTCAGAGGAGCGGGTCAGAAGAGCGTGCCCTCCTCCGGGCCCGACAGTTCCTTCAGCAGTTCGGGGCCGTTGTTGCGGACGTTGCTCACCGCGGTGCCTACCGGGTACGCCCGCATGAGCCCCTCCGGCGGCGGCACGAGCAGCTCGCGCAGCTCGGCGGTGTCGGTGCGGCGCGGGTCCAGCCAGGCGTCCCACCGGTCCGGCGTCAGCATCAGCGGCATGCGGGGGTGGATGTCGGCGAGCGCCTTGGGGCCCTCCTGCGGCGGCACGGCGAGCGGTGCGGTCTCGGCCTCCGTGGTGATCACGGAGCACGTCACCCACCAGGCCCGGGGATGCCCGTCCGGGAGCGTACGGTCGCGCCAGAACTCGTACAGCCCGGCCATCGCGAACACCGACCCGTCGGCGGGCGTCACGAAGTACGGCTGCTTGCGCGCCCGCTTCCGCTTCCCCTCCACCTCCAGGTCCCGCTCCTCCCTGCCGGTGACCCACTCGTAGTAGCCGTCGGCGGGGAGGATGCAGCGCCGGGCGGCGAAGGCCTGGCGGTAGGCGGGCTTCTCGTGCACGGTCTCGGCCCGCGCGTTGATCATCCGGGCCGCGCCCTCGGGCGACTTCGCCCAGGCCGGCACGAGCCCCCAGCGAAGCCGGCGCAGCTGGCGAACCGGACGCGGCGAGGCGGCGTCCTTCAGGGGGCGGTCGAGGACGACGAGGACCTCCTTGGTGGGGGCCACGTTGTAGTCGGGCACGAGGGGCCCGGTGGACTCCTGGGGGTCCTGCACCTCCTGGGGGTTCGGGACCCCCAGCTCTATCTCAAAGATTCCTGCGAGATCCTCGGGTCCACGACTCGCCGCATACCGTCCGCACATACGTGCCACACTGCCAGGCCGGCCCGCCGCCCCTCAACGACGACGCCGGGCGCCGTCCCCGCCCGGCCCGACCTCCCGGAGCCACCACCGATCATGAACAGTCAAGCCATCCCCTCGCTGCCGGAGCTCTGGGACCGGCTCTTCGGCGTCCAGCCCGACCCGGATCTGTGGGTGGTGCTGGTCACGCTGGCCGCCGCGCTGGCGGCCGTCGTCCCGCACGGGGTCTGGCGGGTCTCGCGCAACGCCATCACCATCGCCCACGAGGGCGGCCACGGTCTGGTGGCGCTGCTCAGCGGGCGCACGCTGACGGGCATACGCCTGCACTCGGACACCAGCGGTCTCACGGTGAGCCGGGGCAAGCCGCACGGCCTCGGCATGATCCTGACGGCCGCCGCGGGCTACACCGCTCCCCCGCTGCTGGGCCTCGGGGGCGCCGCGCTGCTCGCGGCCGGGCACATCACGGCACTGCTGTGGCTGGCGACGGCACTGCTGCTGGTGATGCTCGTGATGATCCGCAACGCGTACGGCGTCCTGACGGTGGTCGTCACCGGCGGCCTGTTCCTGGCGGTGTCGTGGCTGACCGGTGCCCAGGTGCAGGCGGCGTTCGCGTACGCGGTGGTGTGGTTCCTGCTCCTCGGCGGCGTACGCCCGGCCTTCGAACTCCAGGCCAAGCGCCGCCGCGGCAACGCCGGCGACTCCGACGCCGACCAGCTCTCCCGCCTCACGAACGTCCCCCCGGCCCTCTGGCTGTTCCTCTTCCACGCGGTCTCGCTGTGCGCACTGGTGGGCGGCACACGCTGGCTCCTGGAACTCTGATCCGAGTAGCCCTTCGGGGGTGCGCGGGGCGAAGCCCCCTGGGGGCCGTCCTGCAACGGGCACGGGAGCGAATCACCCTCACGCGATCAAGATCCGCCCCCACCCCCAGCCACTAGACTGCGCCCCATGACCGCAACCCCCGCCCACACCGCCCTCTGGCCCGCTCCCCACGCGCGCGGAGCCGTCGACGCGACGGTCCACGTACCGGGGTCCAAGTCGGTCACCAATCGCGCCCTCGTCCTCGCCGCCCTCGCCTCCGAACCCGGCTGGCTCCGCCGCCCCCTCCGCTCCCGCGACACCCTCCTCATGGCCGGCGCCCTGCGCGCGATGGGCGTCGGCATCGAGGAGACGGTGTCGTCGAACTCCGCGACCACCCACGTGGACTCCGGCACGGGCACCGGCACCGCCACCGGCCCGGGCGAGGCCTGGCGCGTCATCCCCTCCACCCTCCACGGCCCCGCCACGGTGGACGTCGGCAACGCCGGCACGGTCATGCGCTTCCTCCCCCCCGTCGCCACCCTCGCCGACGGCCCCGTCCGCTTCGACGGCGACCCCCGCTCGTACGAACGCCCCCTGCACGGCGTGATCGACGCGCTGCGCGCCCTCGGCGCCCGCATCGACGACGAGGGCCGCGGCGCGCTTCCCCTCACCGTGCACGGCGGCGGCGCCCTGGACGGCGGCCCGGTCGAGATCGACGCCTCCTCCTCGTCCCAGTTCGTCTCGGCGCTGCTGCTCTCCGCACCGCGCTTCAACCAGGGCGTCGAGGTCCGCCACACCGGCTCCTCGCTGCCGTCCCTGCCGCACATCCGGATGACGGTGGACATGCTCCGCGCGGTCGGCGCCCAGGTGGACACCCCGGAGTCGGGCGGCGAGCCCAACGTGTGGCGGGTGACGCCCGGCGCGCTGCTCGGCCGGGACCTGACCATCGAGCCGGACCTGTCGAACGCGCAGCCGTTCCTCGCCGCCGCCCTGGTCACCGGCGGCACGGTCGTCATCCCCGACTGGCCCGAGCACACCACCCAGCCCGGCGACCGGCTGCGGGAGATCTTCACCGAGATGGGTGGCTCCTGCGAACTGACCGAGCGCGGTCTGGAGTTCACCGGTTCGGGTGCCGTGCACGGCATCGAGGTGGACCTCGGCGAGGTCGGCGAGCTGACCCCCGGCATCGCGGCCGTCGCCGCCCTCGCCGACTCCCCGTCGACCCTGCGCGGCGTCGCCCATCTGCGGCTGCACGAGACGGACCGGCTGGCCGCGCTCACCAAGGAGATCAACGAACTCGGCGGGGACGTCACCGAGACCGCCGACGGGCTGCACATCCGCCCGCGCCCGCTGCACGGCGGGGTCTTCCACACCTACGACGACCACCGCATGGCCACGGCCGGTGCGATCATCGGCCTGGCGGTCGAGGGCGTGGAGATCGAGAACGTGGCGACGACGGCCAAGACCCTGCCGGACTTCCCCGAACTGTGGGCCGGGATGCTCGGGAACTGACGGGCGGACCGGGACCATGCGCCGTTACGGCAAGCACACCGACGAGGACGACATCCGCAGCCGCCCCAACCGCAGGGGCAACCGGCCGCGCACCCACATCAGGCCCAAGCACGAGGACGCGGCCGAGGGCCTGGTCCTCACCGTCGACCGGGGCCGGCTGACCTGCCTGGTCGAGGACCGGACCGTGCTGGCGATGAAGGCCCGGGAACTGGGCCGCAAGGCGGCGGTCGTCGGCGACCGGGTGGCCCTGGTCGGGGACCTGTCCGGCGCCAAGGACACCCTCGCCCGCATCGTCCGCATCGAGGAGCGCACCTCGGTGCTGCGCCGCACGGCCGACGACGACGATCCCTACGAGCGCGTGGTCGTCGCCAACGCCGACCAGCTCGCCATCGTCACCGCCCTCGCCGACCCCGAGCCGCGCCCCCGGCTGATCGACCGCTGTCTGGTCGCGGCGTTCGACGGTGGCCTCACCCCGTTCCTCGTCCTCACCAAGTCCGACCTCGCCCCGCCGGACCAACTCCTCGAGCTCTACGGCGACCTGGACATCCCGTACGTCGTCACCAGCCGCGAGGAACTGGAGAACGGCGACGCCGCCGACCGCGTACGGGCCGAACTGGACGGCAAGGTCACGGCGTTCGTCGGGCACTCCGGGGTGGGCAAGACAACGCTGGTCAACGCGCTGGTGCCCGAGGAGCGACGGCGTACGACGGGCCATGTCAACGCGGTGACGGGCCGCGGCCGGCACACCACCACCTCCGCGCTGGCGCTCCCGCTGGCGGGCGGCCGCGGCTGGGTCGTCGACACCCCGGGCGTACGGTCGTTCGGGCTCGCGCACATCGACCCGTCCCGCGTCATCCACGCCTTCCCCGACCTGGAGGCGGGCACGGAGGACTGCCCGCGCGCGTGCAGCCACGACGAGCCGGACTGCGCGCTGGACGACTGGGTGGCCGAGGGCCACGCCGACCCGGCCCGGCTGTACTCGCTGCGCCGGCTGCTGGCGACCCGGGAGCGCACGGAGGGCGACTGAGCCGCCTCGCACAACTGTTTCCCCCCGGCGTGCGCGGCGCATGACCGAGATCGTGTTTGCACCCGTACGCGGCCGGTAAAGGCATAATCGCACCGGTCGGACGCGGCCGGGCGAACCGAACGAAGCAGTCACAGGGCGTGCGGAGCGGCGCGAGCGCGGGGTCGGCGGCGCGGGACGCGGAGTTACGGAGGGACAGCACATGGCGTGGCTGCTGGTCATCGTCGCCGGGATCCTGGAGACCGGCTTCGCCGTGTGCCTCAAGCTGTCCCACGGTTTCACCCGGCTCTGGCCCACCATCGCCTTCTGCTGCTTCGCCCTCGGCAGCTTCGGTCTGCTGACCCTGTCGCTGCGCAAGCTCGACGTGGGCCCGGCGTACGCGGTGTGGACGGGCATCGGCGCGGCGGGCACGGCGATCTACGGCATGGTGTTCCTGGGCGACCTGGTCTCCACGCTCAAGATCGTGTCGATCAGTTTCGTGATCATCGGCGTGATCGGGCTCCAGCTCTCGGGTTCCGCGCACTGAGGAGCACCTGCCCGGGCCTCACCTCAACTGGCGTGGCAGCGCCGTGCGGACGAGGTCGGTGACCGAGCCGTCGCCCGGCGGCGCCGCGACGCACGACAGCGAGAGCCGCACCACGAGCTCGGCGGACCGGGCGATCTCCAGGAGCTCCAGTTTCGTGACGCCGGGCCCGGAGAGCGCGGCCACGGTGCGGTCGCGGACCAGCGTCACGAAGTCGGAGGGCGAGGGCAGCGGCCCGTCGGCCCGCCGCTGCGCGGGCACCGCGGAGGACGACGGCACCGCCGACAGCGTCGGCGCGGGGAGCCGCTCGCCCCAGCAGCCGGTGAGCATGGCGCGTACGAGGGGGTTGCCGCGGGCGGCGGACAGGGTCCACTCGGCGAGCCCGGTGAGCCGTTCACGGCCCTCGGCGGGCGTGGCGAGGACGCGCTCGACACCGGCGAGATAGGCGTCGGCCTCGCGCCGCACCAAGGCGCGGGAGAGTCCCTCCTTGCTGCCGAACTCGTTGTAGAGCGTCTGCCGGGAGACGCCCGCCGCGGCGGCCACGTCCACCATGCGCACGCCGGGCCACGGCCGGTTCGCGAGCGCCGAGAAGGCGGCGTCGAGCAGGGACTCCCGCGCTGCAGGCATCGTCGCCTCCCGGATACGGCCACTCCTGTCGCCCACAGTTGACGCCCCCGCACGTACTGTCAAGGCCTCGGACGGGCGGGGCGTGGAGGCACCTTCGACGCGCGGCGGCCCGGCCCCGCCGCCCCGCGGGCCCCGCCACCCCGGCCGCCCTGCTGGCCCCGGCGCGAGCGTGGAAGATACCGTGCAGTCATGGCCGACTATCTCGATGACCTGCGTCTCGCCCACGTCCTCGCGGATGCCGCCGATGCCGCGACGATGGACCGGTTCAAGGCGCTCGACCTCAAGGTCGAGACCAAGCCGGACATGACGCCGGTGAGCGAGGCCGACAAGTCGGCCGAGGAGTTGATCCGCGGTCAGCTCCAGCGGGCCCGGCCGCGGGACGCGGTCCTCGGCGAGGAGTACGGCGTCGAGGGCACGGGTCCGCGCCGCTGGGTCGTCGACCCGATCGACGGCACCAAGAACTATGTGCGCGGGGTGCCCGTCTGGGCGACGCTGATCGCGCTGACGGAGGCGAGTGAGGGGGGCTTCGAACCCGTCGTCGGCCTGGTCTCCGCCCCCGCGCTCGGCCGCCGCTGGTGGGCTGCGAAGGGGCACGGCGCGTTCACCGGGCGCAGCCTGTCCTCGGCGTCCCGGCTGCGCGTCTCGGGCGTCTCGCGGCTGTCCGACGCCTCCTTCGCGTACTCCTCGCTCGGCGGCTGGGAGGAGCGCGGCCGGCTGAACGGCTTCCTCGACCTGACCCGCAAGGTGTGGCGCACGCGCGCGTACGGCGACTTCTGGCCGTACATGATGGTCGCCGAGGGCTCGGTCGACCTGTGCGCGGAGCCGGAGCTGTCGCTGTGGGACATGGCGGCGAACGCGATCATCGTGACCGAGGCGGGCGGCAGCTTCACGGGGCTCGACGGCCGTCCGGGCCCGCACAGCGGCAACGCCGCCGCGTCGAACGGCCTGCTCCACGACGAGCTGCTGGATCACCTGAACGAGCGGTACTGAAGCGGGGCGGTGCGCCGAGCGCCCCAGCGCGACCGAGGCGCGGCGAGCGCCCCCCGTTGGCCGCACGCGCCCGCGCTTCCTCTTCGCCCGCGCGCCCGAATTCGCCGCGCACGCCCTCTTGTTGACCCGCCCTTTGCCTGCGACTCTGAGAATCCCCCCACTTGTGAACTTGTGAATCCCTTCACGGGCGATCGCCGCCGTCCCCCGGCGCGCGGGGGTGGACCGATCCGGAACTCGTAGGAGGTGGCTCACGCCATGCTCGTCCGGGACGCCATGAGCACGGTCGTCCTCACCATCGGCCCCGCACACACCCTGCGGCAGGCAGCCGCACTGATGTCCGCCCGGCGCGTCGGGGCGGCCGTCGTCCTCGACCCGGACGCCGGCGGCCTCGGCATCCTCACCGAACGCGACATCCTCAACGCCGTCGGCCGGGGCCTGAGCCCCGACGCCGAGCCGGCCCACGCCCACACCACCACCGACGTCGTCTTCGCCGCTCCCTCCTGGACCCTGGAGGAAGCGGCCCGCGCCATGACCCACGGCGGCTTCCGCCACCTGATCGTCATGGACCGCGACGAGCCCGCCGGCATCGTCTCGGTCCGCGACATCCTGCGCTGCTGGTCCCCGGCCCGGCAGCCGGTGCCGGCGGCCTGACATGCGTCGGTGCCCGTGCGGGCGAACCCCGCACGGGCACCGCGCCTCTCCTGGTCAGCCACGCAGGGCCTGGACCGCGGCCTCCAGTCGCTTGCCGAAGTCGGGGTCGGCGTTGCGGAAGTTGCCGATCGCGCGCTCGACGATGTCCTCGCGCGAGACCTGGGAGATCGCGCCGGCCAGGTTGCCGATCAGGCGGCCCTTCTCCTCCTCCGTCATCAGCCGGTAGAGGTCGCCGGCCTGCACGAAGTCGTCGTCCTCGGCGTGCAGCGGCGCCGCGGCGTCGCCGGTCGCGCCGGTGACCGGGATCGGCTGCCACAGCGGACGGTCCGTCTGGAACGGCCCGCCGAAGCTGTTCGGCTCGTAGTTCTTCGCGCCCTTGTGGCGGCCGTCGTACAGGTGGCCGTCCCGGGAGTTGGTGCGCGCCTCGGTGGCGTGCGGGCGGTTCACCGGCAGGTGGTCGGCGTTGATGCCGACGCGGTAGCGGTGCGCGTCGCCGTAGGCGAACAGCCGGCCCTGGAGCATCTTGTCCGGGGAGGGACCGATACCGGGCACGAAGTGCGCCGGGGAGAAGATCGACTGCTCGACCTCGGCGAACACGTTCTCCGGGTTGCGGTTGAGCTCCAGCTTGCCGATCTCGATGACCGGGTAGTCCGCGTGCGGCCAGACCTTGGTCACGTCGAACGGGTTGAAGCGGTACGTGGCGGCCTCGGCGGCGGGCATGATCTGCACGCCGACGGTCCAGGACGGGAAGTCGCCGCGCTCGATCGACTGGCGCAGGTCCCGCTGGTGGGAGTCGGGGTCCTCACCGGCGAGCCGGTTGGCCTCCTCCTGGGTGAGGCACTTGATCCCCTGGTCGGTCTTGAAGTGGTACTTGACCCAGAAGACCTCGCCGGCCTCGTTGTTCCACTGGTAGGTGTGCGAGCCGAAGCCGTCCATGTGGCGGTACGACGCCGGGATGCCGCGGTCGCCGAAGACCCAGGTCACCTGGTGCGTGGACTCCGGGGACAGCCCCCAGAAGTCCCACACGTTGTCCATCTCGGTCGAACCGGTGTACGGGTCGCGCTTCTGGGTGTGGATGAAGTCGGGGAACTTGATGGCGTCCCGGATGAAGAACACCGGGGTGTTGTTGCCGACGAGGTCGTAGTTGCCCTCCTCGGTGTAGAACTTCAGCGCGAAGCCGCGCGGGTCGCGGACGGCGTCCGCGGCACCGAGGTTGCCGGCCACGGTCGAGAAGCGCAGGAACGTCTCGGTCTGCTTGCCGACCTCGGAGAGGAACGCGGCGCGCGTGTACCGCGTGACGTCGGCGGTCACCGTGAAGGTGCCGTACGCGCCGGCGCCGCGGGCGTGCACCACGCGCTCCGGGACGCGCTCCCGGTTGAAGTGGGCCAGCTTCTCCAGGAGGAGCTGGTCCTGGACGAGCACGGGACCGCCGACGCCCGCGGTCTCGCTGTTCTGGTTGTCGGCAACCGGGGCACCGGCCTCGGTGGTCAGCGGTCCCTGCGTCACGTGCGCCTCCATGCTGTGCGAAATCGGGTCTCCGGCCGGGGATGTCCGGGATGCCCGGCGGCCAGATCCGTAACCGATCCTACGTTGGACTTAGTCCAAGTCAAGTTGAGCTCCAGAATCACACCTGTTCAGGATCCGGGACCCTTGCTGTTAGGCTGGAAACCATGAGTGACCTACTGGAACGTCTGCGTGGACGCGGATGGCGCATGACCGCGCAGCGGCGCGTGGTGGCCGAGGTCCTCGACGGCGAGCACGTCCATCTGACGGCCGACGAGGTGCACGCGCGTGCCGCGGTGAAGCTGCCGGAGATCTCCCGGGCGACGGTCTACAACACCCTCGGCGAGCTGGTCTCGCTGGGCGAGGTGCTCGAGGTCGCCACGGACAAGCGCGCCAAGCGGTACGACCCGAACGCGCACCGCCCCCACCACCACCTGGTGTGCGCGGGCTGCGGCTCGATCCGCGACGTCCACCCGTCGGGCAACCCGCTGGCCGACCTCCCCGACTCGGAGCGGTTCGGCTTCACGGTGTCGGACGTCGAGGTCACCTACCGCGGTCTCTGCCCGAACTGCGCGGCGAAGGCCTGAGCCGACGACGGCCCCAGCCAGGGCCGGGACGCGTCCCCGCCGGCCCCTCCTGAACTCGCCGAAGGGGTCCTGAACACCCCACAGGCCTCCTGAACGCACCGAAGGCCGGAACCCTTACGGATTCCGGCCTTCGGCCTTCAGTAGCGGGGACAGGATTTGAACCTGCGACCTCTGGGTTATGAGCCCAGCGAGCTACCGAGCTGCTCCACCCCGCGTCGACGAACACAACGTTACGTCAAGAGGGAGAGCGGAAGCAAATCGCTTCCCTTCCGGGTTCCCGCTTACGGGGTTCCTGCTTACGGGGTTTCCCGCCGTGCGGGGTCCGGGGACGGACCCTAGGCCGAGAGCTCCTCGCGCAACGCGTCCCGCAGCCGCGCCGCCCGCTCCGCGACCTCGCCCGGCCCCAGTTCCACCGCCCGGTCCGCCCAGCGCTGCCCCTCCGCCAGCTCGCCGCGCCGCGCGTACACCAGCGCGAGCCGCAGCGCCGCGCGCCCGTGCCCCGCGTCGGCCGCCCGCGTCCACCACAGCGCCGCCTCCGGCTCGCTCCCCTCCCGCGCCAGCAGCAGCCCCAGGTTGAACGCCCCGTTCCGCGACCCCGCCTCCGCCGCGGCCCGGTACCACCGCGCCGCCTCCACGACCTCGCCCCGCCCGGCCGCGAGCATCCCCACCCGCACCTGCGCGCGCCGGTGCCCCTGGGACGCCGCCCGCTCGTACCACTCCTCGCACTCGCTCTTCTCCCGTGCGGGCTCCCCCAGCTCGTGCGCGGGCGCGGGCGGCCGGCGCGCGTCGAGCACCGTGGCGAGCCGGTACGCCGCCTCCGCGCTGCCGCCCCCCGCGGCGCAGCGCAGATGCCGCTCGGCCTCCTGCTCCTCCCCGTCCCGCAGCCGCGCCATCCCGACCTGCAACGCCGCCTCGGTGTGCCCGGCGGCGGCCGCCCGCTCGTACCAGCCGAGCGCGGCCCGCTCCTGGCCACGCCCCGCGTAGAGGATCCCCAGGTTGAACGCGGCGTCCACGCTGCCCGACTCCGCCGCCTTGGAGAACCACGGCTCGGCCCCGGCCGCGTCACCGCCCTGGAGCAGCAGCACGGCGAGCGCGTTCGCCGCCTCCCGGTGCCCGGCGTACGCGGCACGGCGGTACCACTGCTCGGCCGGCCCGGTCCGCCCCTGCTCGGCGCAGAGCAGCCCGAGGTTGTACGCGCCGTTGACGTCACCGGCGTCCATGGCGGCCCGGTACCACCGCTCGGCGGTCTGCGTCTCCCCGCGCTCGGCGTGCAGCGCGCCCAGCGCGTTGGCCGCGTTGCCGTCGCCCTCCTGGGCGGCCCGCAGCCACCACACGGCGGCGCTCTCGGTGTCCCCCGCGTCGCGCAGCAGGAAGCCGAGTGCGCAGGCGGCACGCGCCTCGCCGTCCTTGGCGGACGTCAGATACCAGCGGCCCGCCTCCTTGAGCTGACCGCGCTTCTCCAGGATCGCGCCGAGGTGCAGCGCGGCCCGCCGGTGGCCGCGCGCGGCGGCCTGCCGGTACCACTGTTCGGCCTCCTCGAGCGGCGCCCGCCCGGCGCGGTCGGCGCCCTTGGTCCGCGCCGCGCGTACGTCCGTACCCCGCGGGCCCGGTGGTGCGCCTCTCGCGCCCCCTCTGCCGCCGGCGTTCGGTGCGATGCCCAGGCCGTCCCCGGCCGCGTCCGCGCCCCGGTCCAGCGCCCGGGCCAGCCGGTACGCGGCCTCCCGGTGGCCGCGCTGGGCGGCGACGCGCATCCAGTGCTCGCTGCCCGCGTCGCCGCGGTGTTCCAGCAGGTCGGCGAGGGCGTAGGCGCCGAGCATGTGTCCCTGTTCGGCGGACTGGCGCAGCCAGTACTCGGCCGCCGGTTCGTCACCGCGCTCGCGGTGGTGCCGCCCGAGGGCGTGCGCGGCGGCGGTGGAGCCGGCGACGGCGGCGATGCGCCACCAGCCCGCGGCCTCGTCGGGGTAGCCCCGCTGGTGGAGCAGGACCCCGAGGTTGTTGGCGGCGGCCCGGTCACCCGCGGCGGTGGCGGCGCGCAGCTGGGGCTCGGCTCCGTCGAGATCACCGCGGCGCAGCAGCATGCTGCCGAGGACGCTCATCGCCTCGACGTCGCCGGCCTCCGCCGCCGCGCGCCGACGCGCCTCCTCGGCCAACTCCTCGGCGACCTCCGTGGTCTCGTCCCGTCCGGAGACGTCAGAAACCTCGGAAGCCCCGAAAGCCTCGGAAGGCCGCCCAAACCGCCCTGTCTCGAACAGAGTTGCCTTGTCCCCCATAACGTCCATCGTCGCACCACCTGCAACCTGGGTACACCTGGTATACCGCAGCCAGTGAGGTCACTACAGCGTTTTGTCGACATGCCCACAGAGAGACAAGTCAAACACAGCGCGCCCAACTCCCCGGCGCAGCACGGCTGCTGCGCAGGTCGGCACATGCGTTCGCAGGTGTCAGAGGAGAGGAACCACACTCACCGGAAGGTGGCGTTCCGCACCTGGGAGTTCACTACGGGGTCAACACAACACGAAGGCCCGGATCCTTTGAGGATCCGGGCCTTCGTCATGAGTAGCGGGGACAGGATTTGAACCTGCGACCTCTGGGTTATGAGCCCAGCGAGCTACCGAGCTGCTCCACCCCGCGCCGTTGTGTATTCACCGTATCACGGCGCGGGGAGGGACATCGGATCAGCCGCTGTCACCGCCTTTGCCGGCACTGCTCTTGCTGCCGCCGGAGCCGCTCTTGGCGGCCTCGGACTGCGCGTCCTCCGCCTTCTTCAGCGCGTCCTGAAGGTCCTGCTGCGCCTTGCCGTACGCCTCCCAGTCGCCCTTCTTGAGGGCTTCCTGGCCGGCGGTGAAGGCCTTCTGGGCGTCGCTGAGCGCATCCTTGACCGTCGGGTTGCTGGTGTCCGGCGGTGTGGTGGTGTCCTGGTCGGAGTCCGGCGGCTTGGTCGTCGAGCCGTCGGTGGCGAAGAGTTTGTCCAGGGCCTCGTCCAGCGTGTTCTCGAAGGCCGTTCTGCCGTTGTAGGTCATCAGCACCTTGCGCAGCAGTGGCAGTTTCAGTCCGCCACCGCGTACGTAGACCGGCTCCACGTAGAGCAGTCCTCCGTCGAGCGGGACCGTCAGGAGGTTGCCGTACTCGATCTCCGAGTCACCG
The DNA here is from genome assembly GCF_036226765.1 of Streptomyces sp. NBC_00670. NCBI lineage: Bacteria > Bacillati > Actinomycetota > Actinomycetes > Kitasatosporales > Streptomycetaceae > Streptomyces > Streptomyces sp. NBC_00670. The sequence goes on along the minus strand of NZ_CP109017.1, from coordinate 4,888,070 downwards.
TTTCTCACCTGTCTGATGAACTCGGTGATGTTCTCCTGGGAGTTCGAGTTGAACTGGCTCTGCACCTGTTTGGGGCCGTCGGCCGTCGCACTCGTCAGTTGCAGGATTCTGATCCTGCCGTAGTCCTTCGTGCCGGCCTCGGAATCGACCGCCATGAAGGCACTGAGGTTGTCCCGCCCGTTGGGCGTGAACGTCGTCGTCAGTGAGAACGCCTGCGACTGCTGGTCCGGCATCTTCATGCTCAGGTAGTACGGCGGCACCGCGTCGCCCGACTTGTTGGTCGGGTCGTTCGGCACCTGCCACACCTCGCTGCCGCTGAGGAACGTCTGGGCGTCCTTCACGTGATAGCGGGTGAGCAGTTCCCGCTGGACCTTGAACAGGTCCTGGGGGTAGCGGAGATGGGCCATCAGGTCGGAGGAGATCTCCTTCTTCGGCTGCACCGTGTTCGGGAAGGCCTTCATCCACGTCTTGAGGACGGGGTCCTTCGTGTCCCACTGGTAGAGCTTCACCTCGCCGCTGTACGCGTCGACCGTCGCCTTGACCGAGTTGCGGATGTAGTTGACCCGGTTCTGCTGGGCCACCACCGCCCGCTGGTTGTTGGCCGCGGTGAGCGAGTCCGCCGTCGTGTCGCCCAGGGTGGTGCGGGAGGCGTACGGATAGCCGTTGGTGGTGGTGTAGGCGTCGACGATCCACTGGATCCTGCCGTCGACCACCGCCGGGTAGGCGTCGCCGTCGATCGTCAGCCAGGGGGCCACGGCCTCGACGCGTTCCTTGGGCGTGCGGTTGTACAGGATGCGCGAGCCGTCGCCGATGGCCCCGGAGTACAGCATCTGCGGTTCGCTGAACGCCACCGCGTACGCGGCCCGGTTGATCGGGTTGGAGAGGCTGACGCCGCTGTCGCCCTTGTAGGTGTAGGCCTTCTCGCCCTTGTCGTCGGAGTAGTCGATCTCCTTCTGGGGACCGCCGACGATCGAGTACGTGGTGGTCTTCTCGCCGTAGTAGACCCGCTGTTCGTGCGTCGGCAGGTCACCGGTGGAGGGCAGACCGGACTCGGTGTACACGGGCTGGCCGTTGCTGTCGGCGGTCGTGCCCTTGGCGGCGACGACGCCGTAGCCGTGGGTGTAGCGGAAGTGGTCGTTGATCCAGTTGTTCTTCGGGATGCCGTCGAGGTTCAGCTCCCGCAGACCGACGACCGTGTCCTGTTCCTTGCCGTCCTTGCCGGTGTAGCGGTCGACGTCCAGGTTGGTCGGGAAGGCGTAGTAGTTCTTGACCTGCTGCATCTGCTGGAACGTCGGCGAGACGATGTTGGGGTCCAGCACCCGCAGGCTCGCGGCGGCGTCGGCGTCCTTGCGGAGCTGGTCTCCGTCGCTGGTCTTGCCCTTGCCCGCGTACTCGGAGACCTCGGCGTCGTCGATGCCGTACGCCTCACGGGTCGCCTTGATGTTCTTGGCGACGTAGGGCGCTTCCTTGGCCTGCTCGTTCGGCTGGACCTGGAACTTCTGCACGATCGCCGGGTAGAGGCCGCCGATGAGGATGGCGGAGAGCACCATCAGGCCGAAGCCGATGACGGGCAGCTGCCAGGTGCGCCGCCACAGGGTGGCGAAGAACAGCAGCGCGCAGATGACGGCGATGCAGAACAGGATCGTCTTGGCCGGCAGATAGGCATTGGCGTCGACGTACCTCAGGCCGGTCCAGTTGCCGGTGGCCTTGAAGTCGCTGGACTTGACCGCGAGGCCGTACCGGTCGAGCCAGTAGGCGACCGCCTTGAGTGCCACGAAGACACCGAGCAGCACCGAGAGGTGGCCGGTCGCGGCGGCCGTGGCGTGCGCGCCGGGGCTGGTGACCCGCAGGCCGCCGTAGAGGTAGTGGGTGAGCGCGGCGGCGATCAGGGAGAGCACGGCGGCGGCGAAGCCGAAGCCGAGCAGGAAGCGGTACCAGGGCAGGTCGAAGGCGTAGAAGGAGACGTCCAGATGGAACTGGGGGTCCTTCTGGTGGAACGGCACGCCGTTGACCCACATCAGCCAGGTGCGCCACTGGCCGGCCGCGGAGGCGCCGGCGATCAGGCCGACCAGGGCGGTGATGCCGAGCAGCAGCCACTTCTTGTACGGGGCGATGCCCATGCGGTAGCGGTCCAGGCTCTGCTGCTCCGCCGACATGGCGCTCAGCGGCGGGCGGAGCCGGTGGGCGAGCCAGATGTTGACGCCGACCGCGATCGCCATCAGAAGGCCGAAGACGAAGAAGAGGCCGATCTTGGTCCACAGAGTGGTGGTGAACACCGACGAGTAGTGCACCGACCGGTACCACAGCCAGTCCGTCCAGAACCCGGCGAACATGGTGAACGCCATGCCGAGGACGGCCAGGACGCCGAGCGTCATCAGCAGGGTCCGGACACGCCGGGACGGGCGGCCCACTCTGATCCGTGGCCCCGTCGGGCCTCCGCCGCGGTCCGGCATCTGGAAAGCCAAGGTGTGCACCTCGAAGTCGCTGTTGGTCGGTCGGCCCCCGCCGCTGTCGTGCGCGCGGACCCCCGTCGGCCGGCCCCGGTCGTCTCCCGAGATCGCGGGGCCTCACCTATGCAACTTACTCATGCTTTAACCGGTTCCCGGATCCGGGGATTAACGAGAGAGGATTGTGACCATGTCCAACACTCCCATGGCAGCGACCCCCCTCACCCGGGCCGTACTCGAGATCGACGAGTACGCCTCGGGCCTCGGCTGGGACCAGCCCGCTCGCCTCTTCGCCCTCGTCGACACCGCCCGGCTGCGGGCCCAGGAACCCTCCCTCGCGGCGCAGCTCGGCCTGGACGACGAACCCGGGGCCACCGCCGGTCTCACCCCCATCGAACAGGAGGAGATCTCCGCGGACCGGCCGCTGGACGAGTTCCTCGGCACCATCGCCTGGCCCGACGCGGTGGCCGGCTGCGCGCTCACGGTGGAGCGCCTGATGCTGCCGCCGTCGGCCGAGGCCGCGGTCCCCGGCGACCTGGACGAGTCCCGGCTGAACCAGTGGGTCGCCGAGCACCCGGACCGGCAGGAGGTGCGCATGACGGTCGCCGTGCTGCGGGACGGCACCCGCGAGTCCGCGCTGCGGCTGCGGGAGAAGGACGCGCCCTCGGAGGTGCTCACGGGGGCGGACCTGGTGCCGGGTCTCGCGGAGGCGCTGGCGGCGACGTTCGAGGACTGACGCCCGGTCCTCCCCGAGAGGCGTTCCTGCCCGGCACGCGTGCGCACGCGCGCGTGCCGGGCGTCACCGTCCGGTGGTGCTCATCCCTTGGTGGTGCACTTCGGCAGGTCGTCGGTGTGACCGCCACGGATGTCCTTCAGGGCGTCCAGGGCGTCGCCGATGGTGTCCACCTTGACGAGCGTGAGCCCGTCGGGGGTGTCCTTCGCGGCGGCGGCGCAGTTGTCCTTGGGCGTCAGGAAGTAGCGGGCGCCCTTGTCGCGCGCCCCGACGGTCTTCATCTCCACGCCGCCGATGGGGCCCACCTTGCCCGCGTCGTCGATGGTCCCGGTGCCCGCCACGAACGTGCCGCCGGTCAGGCTGCCGGGGGTGAGCTTGTCGTAGATGCCGAGGGCGAACATCAGACCGGCGCTCGGTCCGCCGACGTCGGCGAGCTTGATGTCGATGGAGAACGGGAACGTGTGATCGGTTCCGGCGGAGATCCCGACGATGGCGCGCTCGGCGCCCGTGTCGTCGGACGTGGCGGTGGTGATCGTCACCTGCTCCGTCTTCGTCGCCTTCCGGTGCTCCTTCTCGGCGGCGGCCTGCTCCTTGGCGGGGACGATGGTGAAGGAGACCTTCTCGCCGGGCTTGTGCTTGGTGACCAGGTCGGCGACGTCGTCGGGGGCCTTCACCGCCGTGCCGTCGACGGCCTTGATCACGTCACCGGCGTGCAGCCTGCCCTCGGCCGGGGAGTCCTTGAGGACGGTCGAGACGATCACCCAGGACTCGACGGGGATGCCGAGCTCCTTGAGGGCGGCCACCTTGGCGCTCTCCTGGGACTGGCTGAACTCCTCCGCGTTCTCCTGGGTGGACTGCTCCTCCGTCTTGCCGTCGGGGTAGAGCGTGTCGTGCGGGACGACCTTGTCGTCGTGCGCGAGCCACCCGTAGACGGCCTCCACGAGGTTCATCTTGTAGTCGGCACTGGTGACGCGGACGGTGGTCATGTTGAGGTGACCGCTCGTCCCGTAGGTCTTGTGCCCGGAGATCTGCAGCACCGGCTCGCCGTCGTGGTCGCCGAGCGTGTTCACCGTGGGCCCCGGGGACATCTCCGCGTACGGCACTTTGATGAACACCCCCGCGCACAGGAGTGCGATCAGCATCAAGGTGGAGGCGAGCATCGTCGCGGTGCGGCGTGGCATGGAACGACAGTACGGGACGCACCTGTAGGCGCACCGTCGGGGCCGTCCGTCCGGGGCGAGAGGGACGCCGGCTCCCTTTCCTGGGCGCGAGCGCCCTTTCCGGAGCGCGAGGGGCGCCGACGCCCCTGAGGACGCCGGCGGGTCCGGCCGTGCGCCGCGGGGCCTCAGACCCCGGTGCGGGGCTTCTCCATGGCCTCGCGGAAGCGGGCGTATCCGGCGAGTTCGGAACCGTCACCGATGGTCTTGCGGTTCCGGCCGGCCCAGCCGCCCCACAGTCCGGCACCGATCGCGGCAACGAACGGAATCAGCAACCAGGCGAGCGCCGCCATGCCGACCTCCCAACCCCTTGAGCGTCCGCGACTGACTGATCAACAGATTAATCATCCGCATGCTAACGCGCATGCCAGGGGGTGGGTCACGCCTCCGGAGGGGGCGGCCGGCGCGTGTCGCGGGAGCGTGGAGCGGCGGGCGCGCGGGCCGGGGGCAGCGGATCAGCAGGCGTCGGCGCCCACCCATTCCTCCGTCCCGTCGGAGAACGTCTGGTGCTTCCAGATGGGCACCTCGTGCTTGAGGTCGTCGATCAGCTTCCGGCACGCCTCGAAGGCCTCGCCGCGGTGCGGGCAGGCCACGGCGACGACGACGGCGAGGTCGCCGACGGTCAGGTCTCCCACCCGGTGGACCGCGGCCAGCGCGCGCACGGGGTAGTCGGCGACGACCTTCTCGGCCACGCGCCGCAGCTCGGCCTCGGCGCTCGGGTGGCCCGAGTACGACAGGGCGTCGACGTCGGCCCCACCGTCGTGGTCGCGCACGGTGCCGACGAACAGCGCGGTGCCTCCGGCGGCGTCGTCCCCCACGGCCCGGAAGACCTCGTCGACGGAGAGCGGCGTGTCACGGATGCCGAGCAACTTGATGGGATCCCCGGCCGCGCGCTCACCGGGGTGCTCCTGGATACCAGCCATCCCCCCATCGTGCCGCACGGCACCGACAACCAGGGAACGTACGACCGGATCATCCGGCAACCGGCCGCGCACACCCGGCGCCCGGCGTCCGATGTCCGATGCCCGGCGTCCGGCGTCCAGCGCGCCCCGAGCCGTCTACCGCCGCCGCGCCTTGCGCGCCCGCCGTACGACCGCCGCCGCGCCCAGCAGCGCCACCGTCGCCCCCGCCGCGCCCGCCGCCGTCGCGTCCTTGCGGCCCAGCCGCCGTCCGGCCACCGTGTGCCGTCCGGAGACCTCCTCCAGGAGCGCCGCGAGCACCTCCTCGTTGGTCCAGCGCGGCCGCCAGCCCGCGTCGTGCAGCCGGCTCCCGCTCACCACCCAGGGGTACATCGTGTAGGCGAGGTCGCCCGCGGGCGACGGGGTGAGCCCGATGCGGTGCAGCCGCGCCGCCGCGCCCAGCGCCACGGCCGACGGCAGCTCCATGCGCCGGATGCCGCTGAGCTCCTCGACCTCCTCCTGCTCCAGCCAGCCGTCGCAGCCGACGGCGAGTTCCCCGTCGGCCTTCTCCAGGACGGCGTACTCCAGCGCCCCGCACAGATCCTCGACGTGGCAGAACTGCCAGGCGGGCCGCGACCCGGCGACGACGAGCAGTCGGGGCGACTCGAAGTACCTGGTCAGCGCGGTGTCCGTGCCGCCGACCAGGACGGCGGGGCGGACGACGGTCACGTTGAGCCCGGGGTGCGCGCGCGGGGCCCGCCGGGCCAGCCGTTCGATCTCCAGCAGGTCGCCCACCCCGGTCGCCTCCGCGGTGGCCCGCAGCTCGGCGTCCTCGGAGAGCGGCAGCTCGTTGTCCGGCAGTGCCCCGTAGACCATCGCGGAGGTGCAGAGCACCACCCGGTGCACCCCGGCCGCCGCGGCGGCGGTCAGCACGGTCTGCGTCCCCCGGACGTTGTAGGCCGTCCGGGCGGCGGCGTCGGTCTCGAGATCCAGGTCGAGGGCCAGGTGGACGACGACGTCCGCGCCGCGCAGCTTCTCCGCGATGGCCGGGTCGCGCACGTCGAGGACGTGCCACTGGGCGGCGGCGCACTCGCCGCGCCGCTCGTCGAGCGCGATCACCTGTCCGATCTCGTCCGAGGCGGCGAGCCGCTCGGTGAGCAGGGCTCCGACCCCGGTCGCGGCACCGGTGACCGCGACGACGGGGCCGCGGCCGGCCGGGCCGGTTGTGTGGTTTCGCGCTGCGCGAACCTGCGGATCTGGGGAACTCACCGGGCGTCTCCAGCGGTTGTCTTCAGTACGAGCGCGACGGTACGCAGGCGGTGGACGCGTGCGCACCGGGTGGCATCCATCCTGCCGCAGCCCAGGAGTCGGCGACGCACCGAGGCCCGAACCGGTCCAGGTGTCTACGCTGGGTGGTGTTGTCGGGCAGCCAGCCGCCGGAGTGAGAGCCGGTGGCCCAACCAGCCGAGGAACCCCGTGAGTGACACCCCATTCGGATTCGGCCTTCCGCCGGAGGAGCCGGACGACGGCGACGAGGGCAAGAAGAAGGACCAGCAGAGCGGTGGTGGTCAGGGACCGGCCAATCCGTTCGGTTTCGGGTCGCCCGGAGCCGGCGGCGCCGGCGCCGACAACCCGTTCGCAGCGATGTTCGGTTCCCTGAACCCCAGCGATCTGGGGGCCGCGTTCCAGCAGCTCGGCCAGATGCTCTCCTACGAGGGCGGGCCGGTGAACTGGGACATGGCCCAGCAGATCGCCCGCCAGACGGTCGCCCAGGGCGCACCGAACGGCACCAAGGACGCGAGCGTGGGCCCCGCCGAGCGTGCGGCGGTCCAGGAGGCCGTCCGCCTGGCCGACCTGTGGCTCGACGACGCGACGTCCCTGCCGTCGGGTGCGGGCACCGCCGTGGCCTGGAGCCGCGCGGAGTGGGTCGAGGCGACGCTGCCGGTGTGGAAGGACCTGGTGGACCCGGTCGCCGAGCGCGTCGGCGCGGCCATGGGCGATGTCCTGCCGGAGGAGATGCAGGCGATGGCCGGTCCCCTCATCGGCATGATGCGCTCGATGGGCGGCGCCATGTTCGGCACGCAGATCGGGCAGGCCGTCGGCGTGCTCGCGGGCGAGGTCGTCGGCTCGACCGACATCGGCCTGCCGCTCGGCCCGGCCGGCAAGGCCGCGCTGCTGCCGCTGAACATCGAGGGCTTCGGCAAGGACCTGGGCGTGCCGATGGAGGAGGTACGGCTGTACCTGGCCCTGCGCGAGGCCGCCCACCAGCGGCTGTTCGCCCATGTGCCGTGGCTGCGCTCGCACCTCTTCGGTGCCGTCGAGGGGTACGCGCGCGGGATCAAGGTCGACACCGCGAAGCTGGAGGACGTGGTCGGCCAGTTCGACCCGCAGAACCCCGAGGAGCTGCAGCAGGCGCTCCAGCAGGGCATGTTCCAGCCGGAGGACACCCCGGAGCAGAAGGCCGCCCTGGCCCGTCTGGAGACGGCGCTGGCGCTGGTCGAGGGCTGGGTGGACGCGGTCGTGCACGCGGCGGCCAAGCCGCGCCTGTCGTCGGCGGACGCGCTGCGCGAGACGCTGCGCAGGCGCCGCGCCTCGGGCGGCCCGGCCGAACAGACGTTCGCCACGCTCATCGGTCTGCAGCTGCGCCCGCGCCGGCTGCGGGACGCCTCCCGGCTGTGGGCGTCGCTGGCCGACGCACGCGGTGTGGACGGCCGGGACGCGCTGTGGGCGCACCCGGACATGCTGCCGAACGCCTCCGACCTGGACGACCCGGACGGCTTCGTCCACCACGAGCAGCTGGACTTCTCCGAGCTGGACAAGATGCTCGGCGAGGCGGCGCACAAGCCCGACACGAAGCCCGACCTGAAGAAGGACGACGACGGCTCCGCGGACGGGGACGACGGCAAGGGCGGCAAGGGCGGCAAGGGCGACGACAAGGGCGAGAACGACAGCAAGGGCGACGGCGCCGAGTGAGCCTGTTCGACGACGCCGTCCTTGTCCTCAAGGGCTACGAGGACCAGGACCCGGAGCAGGACGCGCTGCGCCGGCTCTACCTGGACCACCTCGCGGCTCATCCGGACGGCATGTGGAAGGCCTGCCGGGACGGGCACCTCACGGCGAGCGCCATGGTGATCGACCCCTCGCGCGGGCGCGTGCTGCTGACCCTGCACCGGAAGCTGCGCATCTGGCTGCAGATGGGCGGCCACTGCGAGCCCGAGGACGCCTCCCTGGCGGCGTCGGCGCTGCGCGAGGCGACGGAGGAGTCCGGCATCGCGGGGCTGACGCTGCTGCCGGGCGGGCCGGTGCGGCTGGACCGGCACCACACGCCGTGCGCGTGGCACCTCGACGTCCAGTACGCGGCGCTCGCCCCAAAGGGGGCGGTCGAGGCGATCAGCGAGGAATCGCTCGACCTGCGCTGGTTCCCGTACGACGCGGTGGCGGACGTGGCGGACGACTCGGTCGTCCGGCTGCTGGAGGCGACGCGGGCCGGACTCTGACGGCCGGGCGCGAGTAACGGTACGAGTAACGTGCACGAGTAAGGGGCGCCCGCCATGGCGGGCGCCCCTTACCGCTGTCTGCCGGGGTCAGCTCCAGACGTTGCCCTGGTTCTGGCCGCGGGCGCCCTGCTGGCCCATGCCGAATTGGGCGGCGAGGCCCTGGCCGATCACCGCGTTCTGCGGCGGCAGCAGCTCGCTGGGCTGGACGAGCGCGTAGCCGCTGCCCATGAAGCTGAGCTCCCAGCCCTCACCGGTGTTGCCGCGGCGCCGCCACACCCCCGAGGAGTGCGTCTGGGCCTGCATCTGCACCCGCAGCCCGGTGGACCAGGCAACGATGGCGTCGGCGTCGCAGTTGACGTACTTGTCGGGCGTGACCTGCATCATCAGCGGGGCGCCGGAGGTCATCAGGGCGACCTTGCCGTGTCCGGTGATGTTGAGCTGGTACTTGCCGGAGCCGGAGATGCCGTACTGGCTGTCGACGGCGATGACCTCGTGGTGCAGCGAGGAGTCCATCGCGAGGACGTAGGCGCTGTCGACGGTGAGGCCGTCCTGCTCGACGTCCACCAGGTGCACGTACTGGGCCAGGTTGGCGAGGTAGACGATGCCCTGACCGTGGCAGCGCATCAGGTCCAGGCCCTCGCCGGTGTGCGCACGCGCGCGTCGCCTGCCGCCGTGCTGGTACTCGGCGTCGAACTCGACGAGCCCCTGGTAGGCGACCATCGTGCCCTTGCGGGCCAGGACGTCGTCGTGCCCCTCCAGGACGACGCGCAGCAGCTGCGCGTTCTGCAGGCTGTAGCGCTCCTGGGTCTGCTGGTCGTTGTGGGCGAAAAGAGAACTCTGCATGGTGTGGGTCGCTCCCCCTCAGCCCCGGATCCGGAGGCGGTCGGTGCTGTCCTCGCTGGGCTGCACCACGACGATGCCCTGCCCGGAGAACGCCATCTGATAAGCCTCGCCGCTGCCCCGCCCGATCAGCGAGGACGCCTTGAAGCTGCGCTTTCCCTTCACCTTGAGGTTCGGGGACCAGGCGACGAGCGCGTCGGGGTCGACGTACGTCTCGTCCTCGCCGCCGCCGCAGTCGACGACGATCGGGGTGCCCCGGGAGGTCAGCGCGACCCAGCCCTGCCCGGAGATCTTGGTGTTCCACAGGCCCTGCCCGGCGAACTTGGCGAGCCCCTTGACGCGTTCGACGCCCCACGACAGATGCGCGTCGAAGGCGAGCAGATTGGTGGCGTTGACGGAGATCGCGTCACCGTTGAGGTTGATGACGACGACGTCCGCCCCGTAGTCGGCGAGGTAGAGCAGTCCGTCACCGGAGCACTTCATCAGGGGCGCGCCCTCGCCGGTGGCCCAGTCACGGGCGATCTGCCGGACGGCCGGCGGGTTGGGCTCGTACTGGATGAATCCCTCGTAGGCGACCATCGAGCCCACGCGCGCGAGGAGGTCGCTTCCGCTCTGCATGGCGACCTTGAGCATGTGACTGCCGTGGTTCTCCATGCGGGCGGTGACGGGTGCGGGGGCGTAGCCCGCGAGTGGCTGGTTCATGACGGGCTCCCCTAGACCTCGTACGGCTGGACGACGATGAAGTTGCCGGGCGCGCCGCGGAACTGGAGGTTGACGCTCTCGCCGGTGTCCCCGGGATAGGCGTTGCGGCGCATCCGCACCTGGCTGGAGACGATCACCTGGGAGGCGGCGGACCAGGCGACGACCGCGTTGCAGTCGGCGAACGTGGTCGGGGTCACCGGGAGCACCACCGGCGTGCCGTGCGTCTTGACGACGAGGGTGCCGGTGCCCTGGAACTGCATGGTGAACAGCGCGCCGCCGGGGATGCCGTGGCCCTCGATGCGGCGGACCTCGTACTGGAGGGACTCGTCGAAGGCGAGGACGTTCTCCGCGGAGACGCAGATCGCGTCGCCCTGGAGCTCGACGGGGTGCAGATGGGCGGCGCCCTCGGCGAGGAACACCTGGCCCTGGCCGGTGCAGCGCATCAGCTGCATCTCCTGGCCGGTGGCGTTGCCCACGATGCGGCCGGCGAAGCCCGCGCCCTTGTAGCCGAAGTCGACCTTGCCCTGGTACAGCACCATGCTGCCCTGGCGGGCGAGCACGGGCTGGCCGCCGACGCCGAGGTCGACGCGGACGAGCTTCTTGTTCTGCTGCGTCCAGCGCTGACCGGTGGGGGCCTCGCGGTACGCCTGGAGCGCGGCGGTGACGCCCGCGCCGCCCTGCGGGGCACCCTGGGGCACGCCGTAGGGGGCGGGCGCGCCGGGCACGCCGGGAGCTCCGGGCTGGCCGGGGACCTGGCCGTAGCCGGGGGGCGCCTGCGGGGGCTGCTGCCCGTACCCGGGGGGTGCGGGCGGGCCCTGCTGGCCGTAGCCGGGCGGCATCGGGGCCGACGGGGCGGGCGGCTGCTGGCCGTAGCCGGGCGGCGGGCCGGGAGGACCGGGCGGGCCGGGAGGTTGCGCGTACGGGGCGGGGGCGGGAGGCGGCACGGTGCCGACGGGCGGGGTGTTCAGCGGCGCGACGATGGTCGGCGCGGCGTGCACCGGGGGTGCGGGCGCCGGGGCGGGCGGTGGCGTGCCGCCGCCCTGGGGCGGTGCGAAGCCCTGCGGTGCGGGCTGCGGCGCGGGGGCCGGGGGCGGGACGGGGGCCGGCGCGGGCGCCGGGGGCTGCGGGGCCGCCGGGGTGGCGGGGGCGCCGAAGGCCGGGGGTGCCGCGACCTGGGGCGGCGGGGCGAAGCCGGGGGCGGCGCCGGACTGCGGCTGCTGCTGCGGGGCCGGCTCCTCCTCCTCGAGCACCTCGCCGCCGAAGTTCTTCAGCAGCGCGTCGAGTCCGCCGTCGAAGCCCTGGCCGACGGCGGCGAACCGCCAGACGTCCTTGAGGTAGAAGTCGCCGAGCATGACGGCCCGCTCCGTGCTGAACTCGGAGCCGCTGAACGGGTAGCGGGCGACCTCCTCGCCGCCCGCGACGATGCGCAGATAGCCGGGGCCGATCTGCGACATCTGGCCGGCTCCGTCGAGCGTCGCGGTGAACGACAGCTTCTGGATCTGCGGCGGGATCCGGTCCAGCGTCACCCGGAAGGACTCCGTGTCGCCCGCCTGGGCGCCGAGCAGCTGAATGGACTCCTCGGGCGTCTTCGGCTGGTTGAAGAAGACGAAGTACCGGTCGTCCGAGAGCCGCTCGTCGGCGTCGAGCCCGAAGCAGCTGATGTCGAACGTCAGTCCGGGACCGGCGATCTGCACGCCCACGTACAGATCCGTTCCCGCGGTGAGGTCACTGATCCTGGCCTTGTGGCCGCGTTGGAATTCCCTGGCCATGCGTAACGACCGTCCCCCATCCCGAGTGCGAGTGCGTCGCGCCAGGCTAACGGCAAAGTCCGACATCGGAGGAGGCCGGTACAGACCCGGTACACAACCGGGGCGGGGTCCGGAACTGTCCGCCGGACGCCGTGGAACCGTCGCGCGGCTATGCGCCCGAAGGTTCGGGCTGGTGCGGCAGCCGGCCGGCGGCGGCGACCCCCTCGAGGTAGCCGCGGGCCCGCTCCGTGCGCGGATAGGCCTCCAGGAGCCGCCAGAAACGGGGCCCGTGCCCGGGGACCAGCAGATGCGCGAGTTCGTGCAGGAGGACGTAGTCGACGACGTACTCGGGCATGTCCCGCAGGCGGTGCGAGAGGCGGATGCTGCCCTCGGCGGGGGTGCAGGAGCCCCAGCGGGTGTTCTGGTTGGTGACCCAGCGGACGCTGGTGGGCCGGGCCCGCCCCTCGAAGTACTGCGACGACAGCCGCTCGGCGCGTTCGGCCAGCTCGGCGTCGCCCAGCCGGCGCCTGCTCTCCTGGGCGGCCAGTTTGTCGAGCATGACGGTGACCCAGCGCTGCTCCTCCGCCTCGGACATCCGGGCGGGGATCAGCACGACGGTGCGATCACCCTCGCGGTACGCGGAGACCGTGCGGCGCCGTCGCGCGCTTCTGCGCACCTCGATCGCGCTCGTCGCCGGGCCGCCCAGCGGCGGGCTCGTCGTGCTGCGCTGTGGTTCGGCTGCGCGGTGCGGTGGATCGGCGGGCACGCCCAGACGTTACCCGCTGCGCAGGGGGGAAGTCCTCCTTCCGGACGCGGTTGGCGAGTGGCCTTGGGCGCGTCGTGCGACCGGTACCACTTCGTCATGCGACCGGTACGACTTATAGGACCTGTACGACGAATGCTCGCGCCTGTGGACAACTCGGGGCAGGGTTCGCCGCCGGCACGGCATGCTGGCACTCGTCGGCGAACACGCGACGACACGACGACGGGGGACTGTGATGCATCCGATGGTGAAGCCCGCGCTGCGGCGCGGCTGGCGGGATCTGAACACCGTGCAGTTCGGGATGGCTCCCGCGCACGCCATGGTGGTGGGGCCGGTGGACACGGCGACGGGCAGTCTGCTCGGCCTGCTCGACGGCACCCGGGGACTGCCCCTGCTGCGGGACGAGAGCCGGCGGATGGGGCTGCCGGACGGTCATGTGGACACGCTCGTGGCACGGCTCTCCGCGTCCGGCCTGCTGGACGACGCGACGGGCGGCGGCCCGGAGGGCGCCGAGCTGCGGGAGAAGAAGGAGGTGCTGGACCGGCTCCGGCCCGACCTCGCCTCCCTGTCGCTCGTCGCCCGCGAGCCGGGCGCCGGACTGAGCCGGCTCGCCGCCCGCCGGTCGCTGCGGGTGCAGGTCAGAGGGGCCGGACGGGTCGGCGTCGTCCTGGCCTCGCTACTGGCGGGCGCGGGGGTGGGTCAGGTGGAGGTGCGGGACATCGGGCGGGTCGAGCCGTGGGACGTGGCGCCGGGCGGGCTGCCGGCGGAGTCGGTCGGCGAGCGCCGGGACGAGGCGGCCCGGCGGGCGGTGCGCCGGGCGGCTCCCGACCGGCCCCGGGGCCGTCGGCCCACCGCCGCACGGACCGGCGGTGCGGCCGACCCAGGTCTGAACCTGGTGGTGCTCGCCCCGCGCGACGGGCTCGCGGTCCACGCCCCGGACCCGGCCGCCGCCGAGCCGCTGCTCGCCTCCGGGACTCCTCATCTGTACGCGGGTGTCGTCGAGGGCACGGGCGTGGTCGGACCGCTGGTCCTGCCCGGGGAGACCGCCTGCGCGGGCTGTCTGGACCGGGACCGCTCCGACCGGGACGAGACCTGGCCGCGGCTGGTCGCCCAGTGGCGCTCGGGCCGCCCGCGTCAGGGGCAGGCCTGCGACCTGGCACTGGCGGCCGCGGTCGCCTCGCTCGCCGCCGGACACGCGCTGGCCTTCCTCGACGGACAGTCCCCGGCGAGCGCCGGGGCCCGCTGGGAGGCCTCGGTGCCCCGGCTCGACTGGCACGCGCGCCCGGTGTGGGGCCACCCAGGGTGCGCCTGCGGCGCGGCGCGAAAGGGCGACGGAGAGACGGCGGAGAAAGGTAACAGGGCACAGGCCGCGGAGGACGGCGGATCACGCGCGACAATGGCGGTGCGGCAGCCGTCGACGGAGGTGTCCCGCAAGGCACCCGCGACACGGTTGTCCAGGACTTGGAGGGCGCATGTCTGATCTTCCCCGCAAGGCGGTCACCCGGACCGCCAAGCTCGCCGCGCTCCCGCTCGGCTTCGCCGGACGGGCGACCTGGGGACTTGGCAAACGGATCGTCGGCGAGTCGGCGGAGCTCGTGGGCCGTGAGCTCCAGCAGCGCACCGCGGACCAGTTGTTCAAGGTCCTCGGCGAGCTCAAGGGCGGTGCCATGAAGTTCGGGCAGGCCCTGTCCGTCTTCGAGTCGGCGCTGCCCGAGGAGGTCGCCGGGCCCTACCGTGCCGCGCTCACGAAGCTCCAGGAGGCGGCCCCTCCGATGCCGACGCGCACCGTCCACGCCGTGCTGGCGGAACGGCTGGGCGAGGACTGGCAGGAGCTGTTCCTGGAGTTCGAGGACAAGCCGTCCGCGGCCGCGTCCATCGGCCAGGTGCACCGGGCGGTGTGGCACGACGGCCGCGAGGTGGCGGTCAAGGTGCAGTACCCGGGCGCGGGCGACGCGCTGCTCTCGGATCTGAACCAGCTCAGCCGGTTCGCCCGGCTGCTCGGTCCGCTGGTCCCGGGCATGGACATCAAGCCGCTGATCACCGAATTGCGCGACCGGGTCTCCGAGGAACTGGACTACGACCTGGAGGCGGCGGCACAGCAGGCGCACGCGGAGGAGTTCGCGGACGACCCGGACGTGGTGGTGCCGGCGGTGGTGCACCAGTGCGAGCAGGTGCTGGTGACCGAGTGGATGGACGGGACACCACTGTCGGAGATCATCTCCAACGGCACCCAGGAGCAGCGCGACCGCGCCGGCCAGTTGCTGGCCCGCTTCCTCTTCTCCGGACCGGCCCGCACCGGCCTGCTCCACGCCGACCCGCACCCGGGCAACTTCCGGCTGCTGCCCGGCGGGCCGGAGGGCGAGGACGACTGGCGGCTCGGCGTCCTGGACTTCGGCACGGTCGACCGGCTCCCCGGGGGTCTGCCGGCGCCGATAGGCCGCTCGCTGCGGAGGACGCTCGAGGGCGACGCCGACTTCGTCTACACGCATCTGCGCGAGGAAGGCTTCGTCAGGGAGTCCATCGATCTGGATCCGGACGCGGTCCTGGACTACCTCCTGCCCATCATCGAACCCGCGAGGGTCGAGGAGTTCACCTTCACCCGCGGCTGGATGCGCAGTCAGGCGGCCCGGGTGGCGGACCCCCGCTCCCCCGCCTATCAGCTGGGCAAGAAGCTCAATCTGCCCCCGTCGTACCTGCTGATCCACCGGGTCACCCTCAGCACGATCGGCGTGCTGTGCCAGCTGGGGGCGACGGTACGGCTGCGCGAGGAACTGGAACAGTGGCTGCCGGGCTTCGCCTCCGAGGAGGACGCGGACGACCTGGTGGAGGCGGCGGAGGACGTCACGGAGGAGTTCGCGGAGGTCGACGAGGCCGACGAGGCCGACGAGGCCGACGAGGCCGTGGACGACGAGGAGAGCGAGGCGGTGCAGCTCCCCGGACAGCAGAAGGCCGGGGACGGGCTCGGTGACGGCTCCGGGGAACGGTCGGCGGCACAGGCCTGACCGGGCGGGGCACGACCGCGAGACCGGGCCGGTACCGCCGGCCCTGGTGCGCCCCGGCGGGCGCGGGGTGCGCGCGGGGTACGGGAACGGGACCGGGGGCCGGTCCTGGTGGACCGGCCCCCGGGTGGAATCACCGTCGGCGACGTCGGTGTCGGCGGCGGCTGTCGTGGGTCACTGCATCACGGCCATGGCCAGCGCGCGGCGGGCGCGCAGCGACGCGCGCTCGGCCCGGCGCTGCATCCGGCGGGCCACCGCCAGGCGCACGGCCCGGCGTTCCCGCTCGGCCTCGCGCAGTCGGTCGTGCATATGCGCACGAGCCAGGGCTTCTGGGATGAGTTGCATCTCGCGGGTCCTGTTCTGGCGCGAGTCGTTCGCACCGGTGGTGGTGACGTCTTCGATCGCGGAGCCGGTCGGCTCGCTGGTGGACGGCTTCATCGGGGCCTGCTTCGTGGGGTCGAGCGTGAGGGGACGGTTGATCGTGCCGGGGGCGTTCATGCCGTGACCGGGTTCTTGCGCGGGCGGCCACGCGGCCGCTTCCGGGCGACGACGACGCCCTGGACGAACAGTTCGCCACCCCAGACACCCCAGGGCTCGCGGCGCTCCTTGGCGCCGGCGAGGCAGGCGTCGACGAGCGGGCAGGTGCGGCAGAGCGACTTGGCGTACTCGACGTCCGCCGGCGACTCGGCGAAGAAGACCTCCGGGTCGTACGAGCGGCACGGGACGGGCACACCGAGGTTCTCGATGGCGTCGTCGAGCGCGGTGAGCGCGGTGAGCGGAGTCAAGGTGGGGTCCTCCGGAAGGACGGGCTTGGGGATCGTGTCGGAAGGCGGTACGGACGGGACGTGCGCTTCGAGTTGCACGGTTCGTCTTCCTCGTCTGGTCGGTCCGGCCCTGTGGGGCCGGGTGGCGGCTGGTACCGGGTCTTTCTTGTCCCGAGGTCCTTCGGCTGCCGGTCCCGGTGCGGGACAAACAGAAGGGCCGCGGATCCCGGTTGGGTTCCGCGGCCCTGAAGGCGCCTGCCTGATCGGCGATCAGGCTGGATCACTCCAGGGTTCAGGCCCGCGGAAGGCCCACATCAGGTGGTGCTGCGTCGTCTGCTTCCGGAATCCGGCACCGGCGGCGGCAAAGGCATAGGCCTGCGCCTGTGCCACTACTGCTTCCAGTGCCTTGGTCGGTCGCTCATCGCGCTCACGGACGGGAAGGCCCGAGAGAGGCAGGGAGGAGACCGGACGGCCGACACGAATGCCGGACACACCGGTGCCCAGGTTCGAGACGCCCTGCGTGCACGCGGAGACGGCCGAGCGATCGGTCATTTTGGCGGTGCTGACGAAGCTGCTGTTGATGCTGATCACTGGACTCGCCTCCCTTCGGCGTCTCTGGGACCGGTGGTGAGCCGATCCGTTCGGATGTGCAAGTACAACACGGAATCGGGGCCTTGGAGAAGGCCGCCGTCCCCGTGGCTTAGAACCTATGGGGATTCCCCGGGCATGCGCAAACTATTTTTTCGACGAGTTGGGCTCAAACTTCCTCCTCCCCCTCCCCAACCTCCTGGCCTGCGCAGATGGCCAGCACATCGGCTCCGTACCGCTTGTACTTCCGCATGCCGACGCCGGGAATCCGCGCCAGCTCCTCCGGCTCCTCGGGCACGGTCTCGGCGATCGCCATGAGCGTCCTGTCGGTGAACACGCAGAAGGCCGGCTGTCCGCTGCGCCCCGCCTGCACGGCCCGCCACTCCCGCAGCCGCTCGTACAGCCCCTCGTCCATGTCGGAGGGGCAGTCCTCGCAGCGCATCAGCTTCATCTCGCCGGCCTCGGTCAGGGTGCGGCCGCAGACCTTGCAGCGGGCCACCGTCCGGCGGGTGCGGCGCGCGGCCGGCACGGCACCCGCCGCACCGCCGCGGACGGCGGAACCGAAGCCGCGCTCCACTCCCCCGGCACCCCCCGCGCCGCCGCTCCTGCTCCCCGCCGCGGTCGAGCCGGGGCGCAGCCCGTCGAGGAACCGGCTGGGACGGCGGTTGGGGCGCCCGCCGGGCGAGCGGGAGAGCGCCCAGGAGACGAAGAGACGTTCCCGCGCACGGGTGACGCCGACGTAGAGGAGCCGGCGCTCCTCCTCCACCTGCTCGTCGGTCTTGGCGTAGCTGATGGGCATCATCCCCTCGGCTACACCGACCAGGAAGACGACGTCCCACTCCAGTCCCTTGGCGGAGTGCAGTGAGGCGAGGGTGACGCCCTGCACCGTGGGGGCGTGCTGGGCGCCGGCCCGTTCGTCCAGTTCGGCGACGAGGTCGGCAAGAGTGACGGCCGGCCCGGCGGCAGCGACATCGCGGGCGAGGTGCACCAGCGCGGCCAGCGACTCCCAGCGTTCCCTGACCGCGCCGGAGCCGGCCGGCGGTTCTGCGGTCCAGCCCTCGCCGGAGAGCACGGCACGCACCTGGGAGGGCAGGTCGTCCACGTCGTCGAGCCGGGAGTCGTTGGCCCCGAAGCGGGCGGCGGCGCGCAGGGCGAGGATCGCTCTGCGCACCTCGGGCCGGTCGAAGAAGCGCTCGGCGCCGCGCAGCTGGTAGGGGATCCCGGCGTCGGCCAGTGCCTGTTCGTACGTCTCGGACTGGGAGTTGGTGCGGAACAGGATCGCGATCTCCGCCGCGGGGACCCCGGCGTCCAGCAGTGCGCGCACATGGCGGGCGGCGCCCTCGGCCTCGGAGGGTTCGTCGGCGTAGTCGGCGTAGGAGGGCTCGGGCCCCGCGGGGCGTTGCGAGACGAGCTCCAGTCGGTGGTCGGCGGCGCGGCCGCGGGCCTGGGAGAGCAGTCCGTTGGCGAGGTGGACCACCTGGGGTGTGGAGCGGTAGTCGCGGACGAGTTTGACGACGGTGGCCCCGGGGTGGCGGACCCGGAAGTCGAGCAGATGGTCGGGGGTGGCGCCGGTGAAGGAGTAGATGGTCTGGCTGGCGTCGCCGACGACGCACAGGTCGTCGCGGTCGCCGAGCCACAGCTCCAGCAGGCGCTGCTGGAGGGGGCTGACGTCCTGGTACTCGTCGACCACGAAGTGCTGGTACTGGGCGCGGACCTGCTCGGCGACGTCCCGCCGGTCCTGGAGGATGCCGACGGTGAGCAGCAGCACGTCCTCGAAGTCGATGACGGCGCGGTCGCGCTTGATCTCCTCGTAGGCCTCGTAGAGCTTGGCGATCTCGGCGGGGTCGCGGGGGGCTTCGCGGGAGGCCTTGGCGGCCGCCGCGGCGTAGTCGCCGGGGACGGTCTGGGTGACCTTGGACCACTCGATCTCGGCGGTGACGTCCCGCAGCTCGTTGCGGTCGAGGCGGATGCGGGAGGCGGCGGCCGCGTCCGCGACGAGCTGGATCTTGCGGTCGACGATCCGGGGCAGGGGGCCGCCGACCGCCTTCGGCCAGAAGTACTGCAACTGGCGAAGGGCCGCGGAGTGGAACGTACGGGCCTGGACGCCGGCGGCGCCGAGCTGACGCAGCCGGCCGCGCATCTCGCCCGCGGCGCGGTTGGTGAAGGTGACGGCGAGCACGCTGGAGGGCTGGAGGATGCCGGCGCGCACCCCGTAGGCGATGCGGTGGGTGATCGCCCGCGTCTTGCCCGTCCCGGCCCCGGCCAGCACGCACACCGGGCCGTGCAGCGCCGTGGCCACGGCGCGCTGCTCGGGGTCGAGCCCGTCGAGCACGGCGTCCGGGGAGTCCGGTACCCGTGGGAAGAGGGGGGAATGCGTTGCTGCTGTCACCCCGCCATGCTGCCAGGTCGGCGGGGACGGGTGCGGCGGGTTGTCCACAGGGAGGCGTCCGTAGTCGTACTAATACCGTCCGTCCTCGCGTCGGCAGGGCTAGCGGCCACGCCCGGGAATGACAGAACCTTCACATGCGTTCAACACGTCAGCGATCACGCATCCCGCTCATTGACGAGAGAAGGAGCACGGACCGACATGTCGGGCACTGTGACGATGTACAGCACCACGTGGTGCGGCTACTGCCGCCGGCTGAAAAGCCAAATGAACCGTGAGGGCATCTCGTACGACGAGATCAACATCGAGCAGGACCCGCGGTCCGCGGCGTTCGTGGAGAAGGTGAACGACGGCAATCAGACGGTTCCGACCGTCCTGGTCGTCTCCCCCTCCGGCTCCGAGACCGTGATGACCAACCCGTCCCTGGCCCAGGTCAAGCAGGCCATGGCCGCCTGACGCCCACCCCCGTCCCCCCTTTTCACGCGCGAAGGCCCCCGCAGGTGCGGGGGCCTTCGCGCGTGCTCGCGTCCGGCGGCGGTCTCCCGCCTCAGACGGCCCTGGTCGGCAGCGGCTTGCCGTACCACAGTTCGATCAGACGGGCCGCGATCGAGATGCCGTACGGCGGGAGGACCTCGCCGGACTCGAAGCCGGCCCGCAGGTCCTCGCGGGAGAACCAGCGCGCCTCGTGGATCTCGTCGCCGTCGACGTTGATGTCGGTGTCGGTGGCCTGGGCCATGAAGCCGAGCATGAGGCTGGAGGGGAAGGGCCAGGGCTGGCTGGCGACGTACTGGACCTCGCCGACGGTGATGCCGGCCTCCTCGAAGACCTCCCGGCGCACGGACTGCTCGATGGACTCCCCCGGCTCGACGAATCCGGCGAGCGTGGAGAAGCGCCCCTCGGGCCAGTGCACCTGGCGGCCGAGCAGGATGCGGTCCTGGTCGTCCGTGACCGCCATGATCACGGCGGGGTCGGTGCGCGGGTAGTGCTCGGCGCCGCACGCGGGGCAGCGGCGGATGTGGCCGGCCGCCGCGATCACCGTGCGTTCGCCGCAGCGGGAGCAGTAGCGGTGCAGCCGCTGCCAGTTCTCCAGGGCGACCGCGTGCACCATCAGGCCCGCGTCCCGCGGGGACAGCAGCAGCCCGGCCTCGCGCAGCCCGGCGGGGCGTGCGGACTGGTCGAAGCGGCCCGGCAGCGCGTCCTTCTGGAGCGCGAAGTAGCTCACTCCGTCGTCGTCCGTGCCGAGGAAATAGCGGTGCGCCTCGGTCAGCGGGGCCTCGAAGGACGGCGTCATGACCAGCTCGGTCCTGCCGTCCTCCGTCTCGTCGATGAGGACCTGGCCGCCGGAGACCACGAAGCAGCGCGTCGAGGGGTGGCTCCAGGCCGCCGCGAGCCATGCCTCGTCGAGCCGGTGGTGGGCGGCCCGGTCGACGCCGCTCGGGGCGGTGAGTGAGACGGGCCGGTCGCGGTCGGCGGTGTGGTCGGTCCAGGTGGTCACAGGTGCTTCCAACTCCCCCAGTGCAGCGGTGGATTCGGGTGGGCGGTTCAGCGGGACGTACGGCGGGAGGCGACCGGGTCCGGCGGGTTCGGGGTGTCCGGGGCGGTTCCTCCAGTGTGCCGCGCCCGTGGGCGGGGGCGGCGGCCGGTCCGCCCTGCGGGACGCTCACCCCTCATGGCGCCAGTTCTCCCCGAGGTCGCTCCACAGGTGGGCGCCGGTCTCGGCGCCCTTGAGGAGCAGGTCGAGCTCGACCTTCTCGTTCGGTGCGTGCCAGCCGTCGGAGGGCACGGAGATGCCGAGGAACAGCACCGGGGCGCCGAGCACCTCCTGGAGGTCGGCGGCGGGGCCGGAGCCGCCCTCCCGGGTGTACCGGACCGGCTGCCCGAAGGCCCGGCCCATCGCCCGTACGACCGACCGCAGCGCCGGGTGGTCCAGCGGGGTCAGGCACGGGCGGGTGGCCGGGCCGAAGGTGATTTCGCAGCGGATTCCGGCGGGCACCTGGTCGACGGCCCAGGTGCGCACCGCCTTCTCGATGTGGTCGGGGTCCTGCCCGGCGACCAGCCGGAAGGACAGCTTGACCCGCGCCGAGGACGGGACGACGGTCTTGCTCCCGGGCCCCTGGTAGCCCCCGCCGATGCCGTTGACCTCGGCGGTGGGGCGGGCCCAGACGCGCTCCAGGGTGGTGTAGCCGGCCTCTCCGTGGGTGGCCGTGGATCTCGCGGTGCGCAGCCACCGCTCCTCGTCGAAGGGCAGCTCGGCGAAGAGGGCGCGCTCGCGGTCGGTGAGTTCGGCCACACCGTCGTAGAAGCCGGGGACCGCCACGCGCGCGTGCTCGTCGTGCAGCGCGGCGACCAGGCGGGCGACGGCGGTGGCCGGATTGGGGACCGCGCCCCCGAACGAGCCGGAGTGGATGTCCTGGTCGGGGCCGTGCAGGACGATCTCGCACTCGGCGAGGCCGCGCATGCCCGTGCAGACCGTGGGGGTGTCCTCGGACCACATGCCGGTGTCGGAGATGATCACGGCGTCGGCGGCGAGCCGGTCGGCGTTCTCCTCGACGAGGGTCCGGAAGTGCGGGGAGCCGGATTCCTCCTCGCCCTCGATCAGCAGTTTGAGATGGACGGCGGGGGTGTCGCGCCCGGTGGCTGCCAGGTGCGCGCGGACGCCCAGTGTGTGGAAGAACACCTGGCCCTTGTCGTCCGCGGCCCCGCGCGCGTACAGGCGGTCGCCGCGGATCTCCGGCACGAAGGGGTCGCCGTCCCAGCCGTCCTCGCGGGCGGCGGGCTGCACGTCGTGGTGGCCGTAGACGAGCACGGTGGGCGCGTCCGGGTCCTCGGAGGGCCACTCGGCGAAGACGGCGGGGGCGCCCGGCGTGGGCCACACCTCGGCGGTCGGGAAGCCGGTCTCCGCCAGCCGGGCGGCGAGCCACTCGGCGCTGCGCCGTACGTCCGGGGCGTGCTCGGGCTGCGCGGACACCGACGGGATGCGCAGCCACTCCATGAGGTCGTCGAGGAAGGCGGCGCGGTGACGGTCGATGTACGTGCGGACGGCGCTGTCCGGGGTGGTGCTCATACCCACGAGCCTAACGGCCTGGACCGACATCCCCGCCCGGCGGTTCGCCGGTGGGCGGCGGGACACCGTCGGTGATCGTTTCGGGTTCACCGATGATCATTGCGGTGCCGCCGCCGAACGACCCGTCGTCCCCGGCCGACGGCGAGGGCTCCGCCCCGGCCCGTCCGCCGGTCCGCTCGCCGACCCGCTCGTCGGCCTCGTCGGCGCCGAGGAGCCGCTCCAGTTCGGCACGGCCGGGCAGATTCCGCGGCCGTACGACCTCGCCGCCGCGCACGTACACGAACGCGGCCGTGACCCGCTCCAGGGGCACGCCCTGCTGCTCGGCCCAGGCCACCCGGTACACGGCCAGCTGCAGCGGGTCGGCGGTGGGCGCCCGGTTGGTCTTCCAGTCGACGATCTCGTACGTCGCCGCGTCGCCCTCGCCCTCTCGGTAGACGGCGTCGATGCGACCCCGTACGACACGTCCGGCGATGCCCAGCTGGAAGGGGGCCTCCACGCGGTACGGGGTGCGGTGGGCGTAGGGCGTGCGTGCGAAGGCCTCCTTGAGGGCCTCCAGATCGCGCTCGTCGGCGATCTCCGCCTCGGTGCCGGGCAGCTCCTCGGGTTCCAGCATCGGCAGTCGCAGGGCCTCGAACCGGGTTTCGATCCAGGCGTGGAACCGGGTACCCCGGCGGGCGGCCGGCTGCGGGGGGCGGGGCATGGGGCGGGCGAGTTCCTGCGCGAGGCCGTCGGGGTCGGCGGCCAGTCTCATCAGCTGCGAGGCGGTCAGCGAGGCCGGGAGGACGACCTCGGTGACGTTCGCGCGGGCCCGCAGCAGCTCGCCGGTGAGCGCGTCGAGGTCGCGGTCCCAGGAGGCGAGCGTGCGGGCCTCCTCGGGGGTCAGCGGATCGCCACCGGCCAGGTCGCCGAGACGGGACCGGGGCACCCGCTCCGGGTCCGCCGGTGCCTCGGGGGCCGGGGCCTGGTGCGGCACGACGGGGCGGTCGGCCGTCCACGCGTCCCAGTCGGAGGTGCCGGCGCCGGTGCCCTCCTCGGGGACCGGCTCGTCGTAGGGCGGCTCGTAAGGGGGCTCGTCGTCCGGCAGGTCGTAGAGCGGCTCGTCGTCCGGCAGGTCGTAGGGCGGCTCGTCGTCCGGCGGCGGCCAGTCCGGGTCCTCGTAGGAGGACGGGGGCAGGGACGGGTCGTGTGCGGCCCCGGGGCGGGCGGCCGCCTCCCGCGGGTGCGCGAGCGTGCGGTCCAGGTGCGCCAGTACGGTCTCGGCGGCGGCCCGGCGGCGGGCCAGTGCCGCCTCGTCCAGCGGGAGCGGCCAGGCCTGGTCGGCGGCGGCCGCGCGCAGGGCGGGGTTCTCCTCGTCCTCGGCCGGCGGTTCCGCCCAGGCCTCGATCTCGCCGTGCCCGGCGGCGCAGTGTTCGTACAGGGCCGTGAGGAAGCCGGAGGGGCCGCGGGGCTTCTTCTGGGACGGGCCCCACCAGTGACCGGAGCCGAGCAGCAGCGACCGGGGCCGGGTGAAGGTGACGTAGCCGAGGCGCAGCTCCTCGGTGAGCTGGTGCTCCTTCATCGCCTCGTGGAAGGCGCGCAGCCCCCGGGAGTCCCATGACTCCACCTCGGGGAGCGTGTCGGCGTCGCCGCGCAGCGGGTGCGGCAGCACCTTGCCCTGGGCGGTCCACTTCTCACGCCCCTGGGTGCTCGGGAAGGTGCCGGTGACCAGTCCGGGGACGGCGACGACGTCCCACTCCAGGCCCTTGGACTTGTGGGCGGTGAGTACCTTGACGGTGTTCTCGCCGCCGGGCAGCGCGTTGTCCAGGCCCTTCTCGTACTGTGCGGCGGTGCGCAGGAACCCCAGGAAGGCCAGCAGGCTCGCCTCGGGTTCGTTGGCGGCGAAGGAGGCGGCGACGTCCAGGAAGTTGGCCAGGGTCTCGCGGCGGCGGGCGGCCAGCGCGTGCGGGGAGGCGGACAGTTCGACCTCCAGACCGGTGACGGCGAGCACGCGGTGCAGGACGTCCATCAGCGGGTCGGCGAGCGAGCGGCGCAGGTCGCGCAGTTCGGCGGCGAGCCGCGCGAACCGTACGCGGGCGTCGGCCGAGAACGGCAGTCCGTCGTCCTCGCGCTCCGCCTCCAGGGGCAGCTCCAGGAAGGTGTCGAGGGCGTCCGCGAGCGAGATCACCTCGGTGGGGTCGACGCCCTCGACCGCCGCGGCCAGGCGCGCATCGGGGTCGTCGTCGGCCACGCGCGCGTGGGACACGAGCAGCCGGGCGCGCCGCCCCAGCAGGGCCAGGTCGCGCGGGCCGATCCGCCAGCGCGGGCCGGTGAGCAGGCGGACCAGGGAGGCGTTGGCGCCCGGGTCCTGGAGCACCTCGCAGACGGCCACCAGATCGGCGACCTCGGGCAGATGCAGCAGCCCGGAGAGGCCGACGACCTCCACGGGCACGTCACGGGCGACGAGGGCGCCCTGGATCTCGGCGAAGTCACCGGCCGTGCGGCACAGGACCGCGATCTCGCCGGGTTCCTTCCCGGTGCGCACCAGGTGGGCGATCGCGTCGGCGATCCAGTCGATCTCCTCGGCGTGGGTGCGCAGCAGGGCACAGCGGACCTGTCCGTCGCGTTCGGCGCCCGGTGCCGGGCGCAGTGCCTCCACGCCCGCGTGCATGGCCCGCAGGGGCGCGGCGAGGCCGTTGGCGAGGTCGAGGAGGCGGCCGCCGCTGCGCCGGTTCTCGCTGAGCGCCTGGCGGGTGGCGGGGCGGCCGTCGGCACGCGGGAAGTGCTCGGGGAAGTCGTCCAGGTTGGCGACGGAGGCGCCGCGCCAGCCGTAGATCGCCTGGCAGGGGTCGCCGACGGCGGTGACGGGGTGGCCGGTACCGCCGCCGAAGAGCCCGGAGAGCAGGACGCGCTGGGCGACGGAGGTGTCCTGGTACTCGTCGAGGAGCACCACGCGGAACTCGTCCCGCAGGATCCGGCCGACCTCGGGCAGGCCCGCCAGGGCGGCGGAGAGGGCGATCTGGTCGCCGAAGTCGAGCAGGTCCCGCTCGCGTTTGGCGGCGCGGTAGCGGGCCACCAGTCCGGCCAGGGAGCGGCGGGCGGCGGCCGCCTCGGGGACCTTGCGCAGGTCGGCGTTGCCGAGCCGGACGCCCTCCAGGGTGTCCAGCAGCCCGGTGTCGTACGCCTGGACGTCCTCGGGCCGCACCAGGTGCTCGGCGAGTTCGGAGTCCAGCGCGAGGAGGTCGCCGACCAGGTCGGGGAAGGACCGGGTCAGGGCGGGGTAGGGGCCGGGCGCCTCGCGGAGCACGCGGGCGGCGAGCTGGTAGCGGGTGGCGTCGGCGAGCAGGCGGGAGGTCGGTTCCAGCCCGATGCGCAGCCCGTGGTCGGTGAGCAGCCGGCCGGCGAAGGCGTGGTACGTGGAGATCAGCGGTTCGCCGGGCGGGTTGTCCGGGTCGATCGCGTCGGGGTCGGTGACGCCGGCCCCGACCAGGGCCTTGCGGACGCGTTCGGCGAGTTCGCCCGCGGCCTTGTTGGTGAAGGTCAGCCCGAGCACCTGTTCGGGGGCGACCTGGCCGGTGCCGACCAGCCACACCACGCGCGCGGCCATCACCGTCGTCTTGCCCGAGCCGGCTCCGGCCACGATCACCTGCGGGGCGGGCGGCGCGGTGATGCAGGCCGTCTGCTCCGGGGTGAACGGGATGCCGAGGAGCTCCTTGAGCTGCTCGGGGTCGGTGATACGGGCGGGCATGGAACGAGGCTAACGGCGGCCACTGACAACGAAGACCACGATCGGCCCTCGGGGCGGAGGAAGCGCAGGTCGGCACGGGTGGTGTGGTCCGTCACGCGGGCGCCCGGGGCCTCACTCCACCACGTGCCGTCCCTCCGGACGGGCGCTGCACGAGGCCCGGAAGGCACAGTGCGCGCAGTGCTGCCCCGCCGTCGGCGAGAACCGTTCGTCGAGGACCTTGCCGGCGGCGGTGGCCAGCAGCTCGCCGACCCACTGCCCCTCCAGGGGCTCCTGGGACTGCACCTTGGGCAGAATCTCGCCGCCGTCCTTCCTGGCGGCACCCTGACGGAGGTGGACGAGCTCGGCGCCGCCCGGCTCGGGACGGGTGCCGTCGAACACGTCGTCGACCGCGCCCTCGCGGACGGCGAGCTGGTAGACGGCGAGCTGGGGGTGGCGGGCGACCTCTGCGGCGCTGGGCGCCTGTTTGCCGGTCTTGAAGTCGACGACATAGGCGCGGCCCTCGCCGTCCGTCTCGACGCGGTCCATGCTGCCGCGGATGCGCACCTCGTAGTCACCGGCCTCCAGGGTGACGTCGAAGTCCTGTTCGCTGGCGACCGCGGAACGGCCGGCCCTGACTCCGCCCGAGTCGATGTGCCACGTCAGGAAGCGTTCGAGCGCCACGCGCGCGTGGGCCTTCTCCTGGTCCGACTTCCAGGGGGCGTCGAAGGCGAGCGCGTTCCACACCGAGTCCAGCCGTTCCATCAGCACCTCCAGGTCGGCGGGGGTGCGGCCGGAGGCGACCTCGTCGGCGAGGACATGCACCACGTTGCCGAAGCCCTGGGCGGCGGTGGCGGGTGCGTCGGCCTTCACCTCACGCCCCAGGAACCACTGCAGGGCGCAGGTGCGGGCGAGCTGGTCCAGGGCGCTTCCGGAGAGCGCGACGGGCTTGTCCCGGTCGCGCAGCGGCACCTTGCTCTCGGTCGGCTCGAACATGCCCCACCAGCGGTAGGGATGCGCGGAGGGGACCAGGGGGCGGCCGTCCTCGTCGGTGAGCGCGGCGAGCCGGGCCAGGCGCCGGGCGGCGGCCTCCCGCAGCACCGGGGAGGCCTCGGGGTCGACGGTGGTGGCGCGCAGTTCGGCGACGAGCGCGGAGACCGACAGCGGGCGGCGGGGACGGCCGGTGACGTCCCGGGGCTCGACGCCGAGCTCGGTGAGGAAGCGGGAGGGCTGGTCGCCGTCGTCGGCGGGCGCCTTCACGGCGGTGACGACGAGGCGCTCCTTCGCGCGCGTGGCGGCCACGTAGAAGAGCCGTCGCTCCTCCGCGAGGAGCGCGCCCTGGCTGAGCGGTTCGGCGAGCCCGTCGCGGCCGATGCGGTCGGCCTCCAGCAGGGAGCCGCGGCGGCGCAGGTCGGGCCACAGCCCCTCCTGGACGCCGGCGACGACCACCAGGTGCCATTCCAGGCCCTTGGAGCGGTGCGCGGTCATCAGGCGGACGGCGTCGGGGCGCACCGCCCTGCGGGTGAGCGTGTCGGCGGCGATGTCCTGGGCCTCGATCTCCTCCAGGAAGTTCAGGGCGCCGCGTCCGCCGACACGCTCCTCCGCGCGCGCGGCGGTCGCGAACAGGGCGCACACGGCGTCCAGGTCGCGGTCGGCGTTGCGGCCGGCCGCGCCGCCGCGCCGCGAGGACCGCTCCAGGCGTTGCGGCCAGGGGGTGCCGTTCCACAGCTCCCAGAGGGCCTCCTCGGCGGTCCCGCCGCCCGCGAGGCGCTCGCGGGTGCGCCGCAGCAGCGCGCCCAGGCGCTGCGCCCCGCGCGCGTACGCCGGGTCGTGCGCCACCAGGCGCTCCGGCTCGGCCAGGGCCCGCGTGAGCAGCTCGTCGGACGGCGGCGGCACGGGGCTGCCGGCGGCGCGCTCCTCCTCGCGCAGCGCGCGGCCGAGGCGGCGCAGGTCGGCGGCGTCCATGCCGGCCAGGGGCGAGGCGAGCAGCGTGAGCGCGGTCTCGGTGTCGAGCCAGCAGCCGGCCGGGACGTCCTCCGCGTTCTGGGCGCCTCCTGTATCCGTTTCGTCCGCTCCGTCACCGCCCGCGGCCTCCGCGCGGGCGACCGCCCTGAGGGCCGTCAGCAGGGGGGCCACCGCGGGCTCGTGGCGCAGCGGGAGATCGTCGCCGTCGACGTCCAGCGGGACGCCCGCGGCGGTGAGGGCGCGGCGGACGCCCGGGACGCTGCGGGCGCCGGCGCGGACCAGGACGGCCATCTCGCCCCACGGGACGCCGTCCTCCAGGTGGGCGCGGCGCAGGATGTCGGCGATGTTGTCCAGCTCCGTGCCGGCCGTGGGGTAGGTGCGGACCTCGACGCGGCCGCCCTCGCGTGCCGCCGTCAGTTCCCGGTGGGCGCGCACCTTCTCGGCCGGGAGGCGGGTCAGGGGCATCCGCCGGGTGAGCAGGCGGGTGGCGGCGAGCAGCGCGGCGCCGGACCTGCGGGACGTCGTCAGGACCCGGACCGGGGCCGGGCGGCCGTCCGCGCGCGCGAAGGCGTCGGGGAACTGGAGGATGCCGCCCACGTCGGCGCCCCGGAAGGCGTAGATCGACTGGTCCGGGTCGCCGAACGCGACCAGGGTGCGGCCGCCGCCGGCGAGCGCGTGCAGCAGCCGTACCTGGGCCGGATCGGTGTCCTGGTACTCGTCCACGTAGACGGCGTCGTACTGGGCGGCGAGCTGCTCGGCCACCTCGGGGCGGCGGGCGAGGAGCACCGCGCGGTGGACGAGTTCCGCGTAGTCGACGACGCCCTGGAGGTCGAGGACGTCCAGGTACTCGGCGAGGAAGGCGGAGGCGGCCAGCCAGTCGGGGCGGCCGATGCGGCGGGCGAACGCCTCCAGGGCGGCGGGGTCGAGGCCGAGCTCGCGGCTGCGGGCCAGGACCGCGCGGACCTCGTCGGCGAAGCCTCTGGTGGTCAGGCAGGCGCGCAGGTCGTCGGGCCAGCGCACATGGGCGAGGCCGAGCCGTTCCAGGCCGGGCTGGCCGGCCAGCAGCTCGCGCACGGTGACGTCCTGTTCGGGTCCGGACAGCAGCCGCAGCGGTTCCACGAACAGGCCGCTGTCCTGGTGGGCGCGGACCAGGGCGTAGCCGAAGGAGTGGAACGTGGTGGCCCGGGGTGCCCGTTCCGCGCCGATCCGCAGCGCCATGCGGTCGCGCAGTTCGACGGCCGCCTTGCGGCTGAACGTGAGCACCAGGATGCGTTCCGGGTCCGTGCCGCGGGCGATCCGGGCGGCCACGGACTCCACCAGTGTGGTCGTCTTGCCGGTGCCGGGGCCCGCGAGGACGAGGAGCGGGCCGGTGCCGTGGTCAACCACCGCCCGCTGACCGGCGTCCAGACGAGGGGGAGCGGGCCGGGCCGGCGGGGTACGGACCAGTCGGTAAGCGCCACGGTTCCCCTGCCGCACCGGGGGGTGCGGCAGGCGCCTGGTGGAGGAAGAGGAGCTCACGTGGTTCGCCGGTCCTGGTGCTGGTACGGGTGGGCGGGGTGCCGCGCGTGGCGGGCGGGGGCCGTGGGGTGAGGGCGGCGCGTGCCGGCGACGTTACGCCGGTGGCACCGCCGGAAGAATGCCTTCCGGTTGTTCCCGGGCGCCTCCGCGGGCACAGGGACCGCATGCGTTCCTCACCGCACGAACGTACGTCATGTCCCGGAAGTGCCCTCTGTCCCCCGTACGGGTCACGGGCCGCACGCCGCCTGCGCGGACATTCGCGGGCATCAGGCCCGTCCCGAGAGATGCCCGGTGCCGTCCCAGCGCGCCCGGGCCATGTCGAGGCGGGGCACATGTCCCTCGGCGGCCCGGCCGGCCTCCCTCAGGGGCGTGCCCTCCTCCCGGTAGTGGCCGAGGGCTCTCAGTTCGCTTCCCGGCAGCAGCACGCCGTCGGCGCGCACGACACGCCACCAGGGGACCGCGCCCCCGTACAGGGCCATCACCCGGCCGACCTGGCGCGGCCCGCCGTCCTCGAGCCACTCCGCGACGTCCCCGTACGTCATCACGCGCCCCGGCGGAATCAGCTCGGCGACCTCGAGGACCCGCTCCGCGTACTCCGGCACGGCACCCGCCGGAAGGCTCTCCTCGCTCATCCGTCCCATCCTGCACGACGCCACCGACAATGGGAGGCGGGGCGGCCGGGGCCGTCCCTCGCTCCCGAGGAGGACGTCGGGCAGACTGTGCGCTCCCGCATGTGCACCCTGATGACCCCGTATGTCGGACGGGCATGCCACCATCGTGCGGGCGGTGACAGGTGATACGAGACCAAGAAGAGACGATGAGACAGCAGGGTGTGCATTCCGAGAGCGCGGAGGGCACCTCTGAGGCGTCGTCGCGCCCGGACACCGCCGCGCCGCACGACAGCGGACCGGACAACAGCGAGCACGACCACGACACGGACGCCGCCGGGGCCTCCGGCGCGGGACCGGATCCGGGCGAGGACATCTACAACGACGAGGTGGAGGGCGACGAACCGCTGCTCCCCGCGCGCGTGCACCGTCCCTCGGACCTCATGCGGCTGGGGGTGGGGCTCCTCGCGGTCGTCGTCCTGCTGATGATCGCGGCCTTCGCGCACGGCACCACCTCGGGGCTCGAACAGGACATCAACAAGGGCACCGGACAGGCACCCGACCTGCTGATCAAGCTCGCCGGCCTGGCGTCGAGCATCGCGATCCTGCTGGTCCCGGTCGCCTTCGCGATCGAACGGCTGATCAAGCGCGACGGGCTGCGCATCGCCGACGGTGTACTGGCCGCCGTCCTCGCGCACGGAGTGACGCTCGCCACCGACCTGTGGGTCGCCCAGGCGGCCCCCCACTCCATCCAGGAGGCGCTCACGCAGCCCTCCCCCGGCGACACGCACGCCCTGACCGACCCGGTGCACGGCTACCTCGCCCCCGTCATCGCCTATATGACGGCCGTCGGGATGTCCCGCAGGCCCCGCTGGCGGGCCGTGCTGTGGGTGGTGCTGCTCCTGGACGCGTTCTCCATGCTCGTCACGGGCTACACCACCCCCTTCTCGATCATCCTGACGGTGCTGATCGGCTGGAGCGTCGCCTACGGCACGCTGTACGCGGTCGGCTCCCCGAACGTGCGTCCCACCGGCCGGACGCTGATGGCGGGGCTGCGCACGGTCGGGTTCCATCCGCTGACGGCGGCCCGCGAGGAGTTCCCGGACAGCCTGGAGAACAGCGACCGCGGCCGGCGCTACTTCGTCACCCTGGAGGACGGTCCGCCGCTGGACGTCACGGTCGTCGACCGGGAGCAGCAGGCCCAAGGGTTCTTCTACCGGGCCTGGCGGCGGCTGACACTGCGCGGCATCACCACCCGCAGCAGTCTGCAGTCGCTGCGCCAGGCGCTGGAGCAGGAGGCCCTGCTGGCCTACGCGGCCATCGCGGCCGGAGCCAACGCGCCGAAGCTGATCGCCACCTCCGAGCTGGGTCCCGACGCCGTGATGCTGGTCTACGAGCACACCGGCGGTCGCACCCTGGACTCGCTGGACGACGCGCGGATCACCGACGAACTGATGCACGACACCTGGCAGCAGGTGCGCTCCCTGCAGTCGCGCCGGATCGCGCACCGCAGGCTGGCGGGCGACGCCGTCCTGGTCGACCGTTCCGGCACGGTCATCCTGACCGATCTGCGCGGCGGGGAGATCGCGGCCGGTGACCTGGTGCTGCGCATGGACATCGCGCAGCTGCTGACGACGTTCGGGCTGCGGGTCGGCGCGGAGCGCGCGGTCGCCGCGGCCGTGGAGGTCCTCGGGCCCGATGCGGTCGCCGACTGTCTGCCGATGCTCCAGCCGATCGCGCTGACCCGCGCCACGCGCGCGACACTGCGCAGACTCGGCCGGGAGCGGGCGGAACGCGAGCGCGAGGCCGTCCTGGAGGCGTACCGGCAGTCCAGGCCCGCCCGGGACGAGCAGCCCGAGCCGCCGGCCGGGGAGGCCGCCGAACGGACCGGCAGCACCGCCGTCCGGCTGGACAAGGACGAGCGGCCCGACAAGAAGGCCGTGCGGGCCGAGCAGCGGGCGCAGAAACGCGCGATCGACGACGCCCTGGAAGAGGCGCGCGAGGAGGATCTGCTCAGCCAGATCCGCCACCAGGTGCTGCGGATCCGCCCGCAGGCCCCGGTGGAGCCGGTCCGTCTGGAGCGGGTGCGGCCGCGCACGCTCATCAGCTTCATCGCGGGCGCCATCGGCGCGTACTTCCTGCTCACACAGCTCACCCACATCGAGTTCGACACGCTGTTCGAGAACGCGCAGTGGGGCTGGGTCGCCGCTGCCGTGGGCTTCTCGGCGCTGAGCTATGTCGCCGCCGCGATGAGCCTGCTGGGGTTCGTGCCGGAGCGGGTGCCGTTCCCGCGGACCGTGGCCGCGCAGGTGGCCGGCTCGTTCGTCAAGATCGTCGCGCCGGCCGCGGTCGGCGGTGTCGCGCTCAACACCCGGTTCCTGCAGCGGGCGGGCGTGCGGCCGGGGCTGGCGGTGGCCAGTGTGGGCGCCTCCCAGCTGTTCGGGCTGGGCTGCCACATCCTGATGCTGTTGTCGTTCGGGTATCTCACCGGCACCGAGAAGACGCCGTCGCTCTCCCCGTCCCGGACCGTCATCGCAGGCCTGCTGACGGTCGCGGTGCTGGTGCTCGTGGTCACATCGGTGCCGTTCCTGCGGAAGTTCGTGGTCACGCGGGTGCGGTCGCTGTTCGCGGGCGTCGTGCCGCGCATGCTCGACGTGCTGCAGCGGCCGCAGAAGCTGATCACGGGCATCGGCGGGATGCTGCTCCTGACCGCCTGCTTCGTGATGTGCCTGGACGCGTCGATCCGCGCGTTCGGCGACGGTTCGACCTCGCTGAGCATCGCCAGCGTCGCGGTCGTCTTCCTCGCCGGCAACGCGCTGGGCTCCGCCGCGCCGACCCCGGGCGGTGTGGGCGCCGTGGAGGCGACCCTGACCGTCGGCCTGATCGCCGTCGGGCTGCCGAAGGAGGTCGCGGCCCCCGCGGTCCTGCTCTACCGGCTGCTGACGCTGTGGCTGCCGGTGCTGCCGGGCTGGCTGTTCTTCAACCACCTCACCCGCCGGGAAGCGCTGTAGGAAAGGCCGGGACCGTCCCGGTTCCCGCCACCTCGAGCCCACAAAGCCGCAGGTCAGAGAGTTATCCACAGGCTCGCACGGCTTCGGCGCGGTCCGCCTACTATGGCCTGACCGCGGTCCGTGCAACCGATGCGGACGGCTTGTGAGGGGGAAGGGCACATGGCGCGTTACGCACGGTGGACGGCTCTGGCGGCCGCCGCCGCCCTGCTGGCGGGGGGCTGCAGCTCGGGCTCGTCCGACACCGGGAAGGAGGACACGGGCGACAAGCGGTCGGGCGGGGCATCCTCGGGGCTGCCGGCCTCGCTGACCGGTCAGGATCCGGACTGGGGCCGGTGCAAGGGCACCGCCGACTCCCCCGCGCCGGGCGACGGATGGCAGTGCGCGACGATCAAGGTGCCGCTGGACTACGCGAAACCGGACGGCAGGACGATAGGGCTCGCACTGATCCGTTCGAAGGCCACCGGCGGCAACGGCAAGCGGCTCGGCTCGCTGCTGTTCAACTTCGGCGGGCCCGGCGGCTCCGGGGTCTCCACGCTGCCCTCGTACGGCACCACGGTCGACCGGCTCCACGAGCGCTACGACCTGGTCAGCTGGGACCCGCGCGGTACGGGCGCCAGCGAGGGCGTCCGCTGCCGCGACGACAAGGAGATCCAGGCGGCCGAGGAGGTCGACGCCACTCCGGACGACGCCGCCGAGGAGAAGGCGTTCCTCGAGGACGCGGCCGACTTCGGCCAGGACTGCGAGAAGTCCACCGGTTCGCTGCTGTCCCACGTGTCCACGACCGACACGGCACGCGACATGGACCTGATGCGCCAGGTGCTCGGCGACGACTCGATGCACTACTTCGGCATCTCCTACGGCACCGAACTGGGCGGTGTCTACGCGCACCTCTTCCCCAAGAACGTGGGGCGCGTGATCCTCGACGCGGTCGTGGACCCGACGGCGGACACCGTCGGACACGCGCTCAACCAGACCCAGGGCTTCCAGCGGGCGCTCAACGACTACCTGAAGTCCACCGGGCAGGACCCGAAGGAGGGGACGCGGAAGATCGCCGACCTGCTCGACCGGCTCGACGCCAAGCCGCTGCCGACCTCGTCCGGCCGCGAACTGACCGAGACCCTCGCGCTGACCGGCATCGTGCTCCCGCTGTACAGCGAGGACGGCTGGCCCACGCTCACCGCCGCCCTGAAGTCCGCCGAGAACGGCGACGGCTCCGCGCTGTTGGCCCTGGCCGACGGCTACAACGAGCGGGACGCCTCGGGGCACTACGGCACGTCGAGCCACGCCCAACGGGCCATATCGTGTCTGGACGACAAGCAGCGGCCGACGCCCGCCGAGACGAGGAAGCGGCTCGCGCGGTTCGAGGAGATCTCGCCCGTGTTCGGCGACTTCCTGGGCTGGGACACGGCCGGCTGGTGCCACGACTGGCCGGTGGCCGGGCAGTACGACACTCCGGAAGTCAGTGCGCCGGGGGCCGACCCGATCCTGCTGGTGGGCAACACCGGGGACCCGGCCACGCCCTACGAGGGTGCCCGGCGGATGGCCGACGAACTGGGCAAGGGCGTCGGGGTGGAGCTCACCTGGAAGGGCGAGGGTCATGGAGCGTACGGGAGCGGCAGCGACTGCGTGGACGCGGCGGTGGACTCCTACCTGCTGAACGGGACGGTGCCGAAGGACGGCAAGGTCTGCTCATGACGACGGCGGGGGTGCCGCACACCAGCGGTGTCCGGCACCCCCGCCGCCCGGAAGGTCACGCGGCCCGTGAGGGCCACGGCGAGGGGAGCTGGCGCGGTCTAGTAGACCGGCTTGTCCGGCTCGATCTGGTTGACCCAGCCGATGACCCCGCCGCCGACGTGCACGGCGTCGGAGAAGCCGGCGGACTTCAGGATCGCGAGGACTTCCGCACTGCGGACACCCGTCTTGCAGTTCAAGACGATCTTCTTGTCCTGCGGGAGGCTCTCCAGGGCGTTGCCCATGATGAACTCGTTCTTTGGAATCAGACGGGCGCCCGGGATGGAGACGATCTCGAACTCGTTCGGCTCGCGCACGTCGATGAGCTCGAGGTTCTCGCCGTCGTCGATCCACTCCTTGAGCTGCTTGGGAGTGATCGTGGAATCGGCGGCCGCTGCCTGGGCCTCCTCGGACACGACGCCGCAGAAGGCCTCGTAGTCGATGAGTTCGGTGACGGTCGGGTTGTCGCCGCAGATCGCGCAGTCGGGGTCCTTGCGGACCTTGACCTGGCGGTACTGCATCTCCAGGGCGTCGTAGATCATCAGGCGGCCGACCAGCGGCTCGCCGATGCCCGCGAGGAGCTTGATGGCCTCGTTGGCCTGGATGGAGCCGATGGACGCGCACAGCACGCCGAGGACGCCGCCCTCGGCGCAGGAGGGGACCATGCCGGGGGGCGGGGGCTCCGGGTAGAGGCAGCGGTAGCAGGGGCCGTGCTCGGACCAGAAGACCGAGGCCTGGCCGTCGAAGCGGTAGATCGAACCCCAGACGTACGGCTTGTTCAGCAGCACACAGGCGTCGTTGACCAGGTAGCGGGTCGCGAAGTTGTCCGTGCCGTCGATGATCAGGTCGTACTGGCTGAACAGGTCCATCACGTTGTCGGCCTCGAGCCGCTCCTGGTGCAGGACCACGTTCACGAACGGGTTGATGCCCTTGATGCTGTCGCGGGCGGACTCGGCCTTGGGACGGCCGATGTCGGCCTGGCTGTGGATGACCTGACGCTGCAGGTTCGACTCGTCGACCTCGTCGAACTCCACGATGCCGAGCGTGCCCACGCCCGCGGCCGCCAGGTACATCAGACCGGGCGAGCCAAGGCCACCGGCGCCCACAAAGAGCACCTTGGCGTTCTTCAGCCGCTTCTGCCCGTCCATCCCGACGTCGGGGATGATCAGGTGGCGGGAGTACCTGCGAACCTCGTCTACGGTGAGCTCGTCGGCCGGCTCGACCAGGGGTGGCAGCGACACGGGGACTCCGTTGGTCGGTCAATCACTACGGTTGTTCTCCCTGCAACACTGCCACGCCCTTCTTCATTCCGAGACACCCGTTCCGAGGCGCGAGACGATGGTGTCCCAGTAGCCGGGCATGGTCTCCCAGGGGTCCACTCGGCCACCGCGATCCGTGCGGTCGGTGAAGTAGACGGTGTTCGCGCCGTGCCAGCGGGCGATGCGCAGGGCCTCGTCGAGGTGGCCGCGGGGCAGTCCGTGGACGAAGTGGCAGAAGCGCTCCGGCGGATGCTCGGCGGTCCACTCGGCCACCTGCGACCAGCGGTACTCGCTCCAGGGGCCCTGGAAGGTGACCAATTGGTCGGCGAGGTCGGCATAGCCGGGGTGCGGGTGGGTGCCGTGTCCGAGGACGAGGTGGCACTCGTCACGGAGGGCGCGGAGCGCGGCGGTCGTGCGCCGGATTCCGGGCAGGGCTTCGCGGTGCGCGGGGCAGCGGCGCAGCAGGAAGCCGTCGACGCGGTACCAGTCGAGGTAGCGCCGGGCGTCGGACAGCAGCTCGCCGGAGGGACGTCTGCCGTAGGCGGCGTCGAGCCGGCCGAGGACGCGGACGCCGGCGTTGCGGAGCCGGCCGGCCGCCTCCAGACAACGCGGGTCGGGACAGATGCCGGGGCCGTCGTGCACGTTGAGGACGGTCCAGTGGAGAGGGGTGCCGGGGCGGGCGAGGGCGTTCCACTGGTCGGGGGCGAGGAGGGGGTGTGCGTAGCCGGGGACGCCGACGCCGGGGCCCAGGTGGGTGCGTCTGGTGCCGGTGGTGGTGGAGGTCAGATACGGCACGCGGCCTCCATCCAGATGTCGGCGAGGGACTCCTCGAGGTTGATGCGGGGGCGCCAGCCGAGCCTGTCGCGGGCGGTGCGCACGTCGGCCTGCTGCCAGCTGCCGCAGCCGTCCGGGTACGGCAGGGAGGCCGGGGCGGCGTGGTCCGATTCGCCGCGGGGGTGGCCGATGACGGCGCGGACGGGGCCGGGCGGGGCGTCGATCTCGTGCAGTGCGCCGCCGAAGCCGGCCACGCGGGCGAGGACGGCCGCCGCGTCGCGCAGCCGGACGGCACGGCCGGATCCGATGTTGATGACGCCCTGGGCGGCGGAGAGGGAGGCCGCGTGGACGGCGCGGGCCACGTCGCGGACGTCGATGAAGTCGCGCTGGATGCCGAGGCCGCCGAGTTTCAGTTCGCCGTCGCCGGACTGCATGGCCCGGCGCATGGCCTCGGCGAGCCGCCCGAGCGGTGATCCGGCGGGGGTGCCAGGGCCGGCCGGGGAGAAGACACGCAGGACGACGGCGTCCAGACCGGAGCCGAGGACGAGTTCGGTGGCGGCGAGTTTGCTGACGCCGTACGGGCCGCCGGGCCGGGGCACCGAGTCCTCGGCGGTGGAGGAGCCGGGCTGGCTCGGGCCGTACTCGGCACCGCAGCCGATCTGCACGAGCCGGGCACCGCAGCCGCTGCGGCGCAGGGCCTCGCAGACGGTGGCGACGGCGACGGTGTTGTGGCGGGTCAGCTCGCGGGCACCGCCGCGGGTGGCGCCGGCGCAGTTGATGACGACCCCGGGGTGGACGGCGTCCAGGAAGCGGGTGAGTGCGCCGGGGCTGCCGGTGGCGAGGTCGAACCGTACGTCGGCGTCGTCGCCGCGGCCGAGCGCGGTGAGCTGCACGGCGGGGTCGGCGAGCAGACGGTCGGCGACGAAGCGGCCGAGGTATCCGTTGGCTCCGATCAGCAGGACCCTCATCGGGCGCCTCCCGTGACGGACTCACCGGGGGTTCCGGGTCGGGAGGTGATCATCTGGGTTTCTCCTTCAAGGGGGTTGTGCGGGTGCGGATGGCCCCGGCGCGGTGCACGGGCCCGGCCGCGGGTGGGGCGGGGGGTGGCGTCAGCGGGGTTCATACGGCGCGGCGTGGGCCGAGGCCCGGGTCAGCGTGCGGGTGGCATGGACCAGCAGGGCGGTGGCGGTGGTGCCGCAGGCCAGTGCGGGGACGGCGCCCGGTCCCCAGGTGTCGGTGAGGGTCTGGACCGGGACGGAGAGGAGGGTGCAGCCGGGGAGGCGCGAGGCGAAGACGCTGGCCAGGGCCAGGCCCTCGGTGGCACCGGCGGTGGCGAGTGCGGCAGCCGGGGCGTGGGGGAAGCCGTGCGCGGTGAGCAGCCGGGCGAGCAGGAGGAGCGCGCCGAGGGCACCCGCGCCGGCGTACGCGGGGTGCGCGTCGAGCAGCGCGCCGCACAGGGCGAGGAGGGCGAGGAGGGCGCCTAGGAAGAGGGTGAAGGCGCCGAGGAGGAGGGGGCGGGCGGAGGCCGCGAAGTCGTCCAGGGCACGGCTGGTGCCGAGGCGGCGCCCGGCCAGGGCCGTGAACAGCCGGGCGCACCACACGGCGGGGGCGCAGGCGAGGGTGAGGGCGAGGAGGGGGGCGGTGGCGGGGGACCAGGGGCCGTCGGGGCCGCCGGTCAGGCCCTCGCCGAGCAGGCCGTCGCCGAGGAAGGCGTACGCCAGTAGCCAGACGGTCCAGAAGTGCGCACCGGAGGAGGTGGGGTACGGGCCGGCCAGGGGGCCCCGGCGGAGGGCGGCGCGCAGGGCGAGTGCCACGAACAGGGCGCCCGCGGCGGCCACGGCGAGGCGGGGCCTGCCGTCGGTGAGCCGCGTTCCGACGACGGTCGCCGCGCACAGCAGGCCCGGCAGCAGGGCGAGCAGGGCCGGGGCGGGGTGGGGGGTGGGGCGGGGGGCGGGGGGAAGGTCCGAGGCCGTGTCATCGGGGTCCCGGGGGAAGCGGGCGTGCATCTCCTCGGCGAGCGAGAAGACGTCACGGTGCCGGAAGCGGGCGGCGGTGCGGTCGGTCACGCCGTGCGCCTCGAGACCGGCGGCGATCTCCAGGGGGTCGACGGCACGGGCGCAGAGGTCGTGGTGCCGGCGCATCAGGGCCTTGACCGGGTCGGCGGTGCCGGGCCGGGGGGTGGTCGCGGCCTCCTCCCCCGTCCCGGGGCCCGGTCCGGTCCAGGATCCGGGTGCTTCGTGGTCGGTGCGCAGGTCGCTCATCGGGCGGCGCCCTCTCGCGCCGGTACCGGCCGCTGGGCGAAGGTGGCGGGCGGGGTGATGTCCGAGGCCCACTGGGGGGCGCGCCGGGACGGGCGGCGGGGGCCGGTCCAGTTGCCGGGGAGGTGGGCCTCGGCGGGGGTGCCGAAGGGAAGCGGCGCGCCCCTGTCGTCGACGAACACCCGGCGGCGCGGGGAGTGCGAGACGACGTCGAGGTAAATGCCGTCGAATGCCGTGACGTTCTGCTCCACGGTGAACAGTTCGAGGGCGCGTGCGCGGGCGGCCGCGCCGAGGCGCGAGCGCCGTTCGGGGTCGCGCAGCAGCGCCACGCACGCCTGCGCGAGCGCCCCCGGTTCGCGCGGGGGTACGACCAGGCCCGTGCCGCCGATGACCTCCACCACGGCGCCCACGTCGGTGGAGACCGTGGCACGGGCGCAGAACATGGCTTCGACCAGGCTGACGGGGAAGCCCTCGACGACGCTGGAGAGGACGACGACCGCTCCGGCGGCGTACACCGCCGCGAGGTCGGGGGCGTCCGCTCCGCCGGCCTCCTCGAAGGAGACCGGGCGGCCGTGGGCGTCCTCGGGGCCGTGGTCCGGGAGGAGCCGGGCGGCCAGGGCCCGGCAGTGGTCGAGGTAGGCCCGGCCCTCGGCGCCCGCGGCGGCGCCGACGATGCGCAGACGGGCCTTCGGCACGTGGGTGCGGACCTCGGCGAAGGCGTGGAGGAGGGAGACCAGGTCCTTGGCGGGCTCGACGCGCCCCACCCAGACCAGCGTGTCCGCCTCGCCCCCCTCGCCGGAACCGGCCGCCTCGCCCCCTTCACCGGAACCGGCCGCCTCGCTCCCGTCGCCGGAACCGGCCGCCTCGGCGAAGCGGGACGCCTCCATGCCGGGGTAGACCGTGCGCAGCCTGGCCCGGTCGGCGCCGAGGCGTTCCTGCCAGCGGCGGACGTGGGCGTTGCCGGGGGTGATGCGGGCGGCCCGCCGGTACACCTCGGCGGCGAGCAGACCGTGGAAGGAGGCGAGCAGCGCGCGTACGGCGGGGGGCGCGTCGGCGGTGGCGAGGTAGTGCGCCCGGAGCGGGACGCCGTACTCGGTGACCACGAGGGGCACCCCCGAGAAGTGCCGGGCGAGCAGGGCGGGCAGGGCGGCGGAGCCGCCCGCCGTGGCGTGGCAGAGGTCGACCGCGCCGAGCCCGGCGTCCTCGTACCAGTCCAGGGAGAGGGGGCGCAGGGCGCGTTCGACGTGCCGTGCCACGGTGAGGAGTTCGGCCACGCGCGCTCCGTGCGCCGTGCGCGCGGCTCCGGGCGCACGGCAGGCGCGCTCCCAGATGCGCAACGCGCCCTCCGAGCGCAGTGCGCTCCCCAGTCCGCCCTCCTCGCGGGCGAGGTCGGCGAGGACGTACAGCGCGTTGCCGAAACGGTCCGCCTGACAGTCGCCCGTACAGCCGTCCGGGCCGCCCGTACAGCCGTCCGTACAGCCGTCCGAGCAATCGCGGCCGTCCGCACGGCCCCCTTCGCAGACCGCGCGTGCGAGGTCGGCGTACGCCTCGCTGAAGCGGCGCAGGGCACGGCGGCCGCGCAGATCGCGGCCGTGGGTGGCGCCGTCGTCCGCGACGGTCCACAGCGGGGCGGTGCGCACCCGGGTCACCTGGGGCGGCAGCGGGATCCAGCCCTCGTCCTCCTGCCGCCGGCTGCGACTGAGCGCGTAGACATGGAACTCGTGCCGCGCGAGCCCGCGCACGAGCCGGTCGCACCAGAGCCTGGCGTCACCGCTCACGTACGGATAACCACCCTCCGTCAGCAGTCCGATGCGCACGAGTGCATCCCCGATCTCCCGTGTGGGGAGCCGCCGTTGTCCGGCGGCTCGCAGCGGGAAGAACGTATGCGGACATGCCGGTGGCGCGATGGACGGTTGTCCATCGCGCCACCAAAA
Source organism: Streptomyces sp. NBC_00670 (assembly GCF_036226765.1). Classification (NCBI taxonomy): domain Bacteria; kingdom Bacillati; phylum Actinomycetota; class Actinomycetes; order Kitasatosporales; family Streptomycetaceae; genus Streptomyces; species Streptomyces sp. NBC_00670. Next base: position 4,846,665 of record NZ_CP109017.1, on the reverse strand, counting down.
GGGGTGAACCGTCGTAACTTTCCCGGACGGGCCGCGTTGGCCGCGCTAGGCGATCACGACGTGCGGTTTTGTCATATGACCGCCGATTCCTCGTTCGCCGCTTCCTCGGCCGCCGCCTCCGGCTCGCCTTCGCTCCGCACCGCGCGCCGGCGTACCGCGACCGCCGGGTCGAGCGCCGGGACGGCGGCCAGCAGCGCCCTGGTGTACGGATCGCCGGGGGCGTCGTACACCTGGTCGGCCGGGCCGTACTCGACGAGCCGGCCGTGCCGCATCACCGCGACCCGGTCGCTGACCTGCCGTACGACGGCCAGGTCGTGCGCGACGAAGACGAGCGCCAGGCCCAGTTCGCTCTGCAACTCGCCGAGCAGGGCGACGACCTGGGCCTGTGTGGTGACGTCCAGCGCGGAGACCGGCTCGTCGCAGACGATGACCTCGGGATCGGCGGCCAGCGCGCGGGCGATGCCGATGCGCTGACGCTGACCGCCGCTGAACTCGTGCGGATAGCGGTCGTAGTGCGCCGGGTCGAGCCCCACGCGCGCCAGCAGTTCACGCACGCGCCCTTGAATGCGCGTTTCCCGCGCCTCACGGGTCTCCGGCGCCCCACCAGCCTTTCCAGCGTCACCGGCCTCGCCGGTCTTTCCAGCCCTACCGGCCTCACCGGCCTTCCCCGTATCGCCGGCCCCACGTGCTCCCCGCGCCGCCCGCGCCGCCCGCGCCCTGAGCGGGTCCGCTATCGACTCGCCCACGCTGCGACGGGGGTTGAGGGAGGAGACGGGGTCCTGGAACACCATCTGGACGGCGGGCCGGACACCCGTGTGCGGCCAGCCCTCGTACCGCACCTCGCCGGCCGTCGGCTCCAGCAGCCCGACCAGCATCCGGCCGAGCGTGGTCTTCCCGCTGCCGCTCTCCCCCACCACGCCGAGGGTCTCGCCCCGGCGCACCGTCAGCGACACGTCGTCCACGGCGGTGACCGCGCGCCTGCCGCGCCCGAACTCACGCCGCAGCCCCACCGCCTCCAGCACCACCTCGCCCTCGTCCTCACCGGCCGCGCCCCCGAGGACCCGTGCACCGGGCCGCGCCCTCGGCGCGTCCACCCGCGGCACCGCCGCCAGCAGCTCCCGCGTGTACGCCTGCGCGGGCGCCGCCAGCACCTCGCCGGCCGGACCGTGCTCGACCGCCCGCCCGTGCCGCATGACCAGCACCTCGTCGACGCTCTCGGCGGCGACGCCCACGTCATGGGTGACCAGCAGCAGCCCCATCCCCGTCTCCTGCCGCAGGGTGTGCAGCAGGTCGAGGATCTGGGCCTGGACGGTGACGTCGAGCGCCGTCGTCGGCTCGTCGGCGATCAGCAGCCGCGGTGCGCAGGCCAGCGCCATGGCGATGAGCGCCCGCTGCCGCATGCCGCCGCTGAACTCGTGCGGGCGTGCCCGGGAGCGTCGTACGGCGTCGGGGATGCCGACCCGGTCGAGCACCTCGACGGCACGCGCGCGTGCCGCACGCCGGGAGGCGCGCGTGTGCACGCGGTAGACCTCGGCGATCTGGTCGCCGATCGCGTAGTACGGGTCAAGGGAGGACAGCGGGTCCTGGAAGACCATAGCCGCCGTGCCGCCGCGCAGCCGCCGCAGTTCCTCGTCGGAGGCCCGCGCCGGATCGACGCCGGCCACCCGCACCGAACCGCCGACGACGGCGCCCGTGCCGCGGTGCAGTCCCAGCAGCGCCGAGGCGACCGTCGACTTGCCGGAGCCGGACTCCCCGACCAGCCCGAGGGCGGCGCCCTCCGCCAGCGTGAAGGAGAGCCCGTCGACGGCCGGCAGCCCGCCGAAGTCGACGGTCAGCCCGTCCACGACCACGAGGCCCGCCGGACTCGGGTTCACCGGACTCGGGTTCACCGGACTCATGACAGCACCACCCGTCGGTCGGCCACCGCGTACAGCACGTCCGCGACGGCGTTGGCCAGCACCACGAAGAAGCCGATGACCAGGACCATCCCGACCACGACCGGCAGGTCGACGACGTCCACGGCGTGCACCAGTTCCTGTCCGATGCCGGGCAGTCCGAACAGCGTCTCGGTCAGCACCGCACCGCCGACGGCCGCCCCGAAGTCGTTGGCGTTGAGCGCGATCACGGGCGCGAGCGCCCCGCGCAGCGCGTGCCGGCCGACTATCGCCCGCTCGCCGACGCCGTAGGCCCGGAAGGTGCGGATGTGGTCCTCCGCGAGGGTCTCCAGGACCGCCGCCCGGGTCATTCGGGCGAAGAACGCCGCCTCGCCGAGCGCGAGGGTCAGCCAGGGCAGCAGCAGGTTCCACGCCCACTGTTCGGGGTCCTCGGTGAAGGCCACGTACTGCGGGAACGGCAGCAGCTCCCACTGCCCGCAGACGACGATCATCAGCACGAGCCCGATGACGAAGACGGGCGTGGCCATGCCGGCGAGGGTCGCCCCGGTCAGCGCGCGCTCGGTGAACCGGCCGCGTCGCCAGGCGGAGAGCACACCCGTGCCGACGCCGAGCAGCAGCCACAGCACCATGGCGCCGACCACCAGCGACAGGCTGACGGGCAGCTTGGCCAGGATGATCTGCGTGACCTGCTGGTCGCTGCGGTACGACAGTCCGAGGCAGGGCGCCGAGCAGTGCTCGACGGAGGTGCCGGTGGAGTAGTCCTGGCCGACGGCGATGCCCTGGAGGAAGTGCCAGTAGCGCAGGTAGAGCGGGTCGTCGAGGCGGAGCTGCTCGGCGACCTGGTGCACCTGGGCGGGCGAGCAGCGCGGGCCGCAGGTGATCTGGGCGACGTTGCCGGGGGTGGCGTAGAAGATGACGTAGATGATCGCCGAGATGGCGATCAGCGTGACGACGGCCCCGACGGCACGCCGCAGCGCGAACCCACCGAACCCGCTCATGCGGCACCCTCCTCACGGGCGGCACCCTCGGCCGCGGAACCGGACCCTGCGACATCCTCGCCCGCGGAACCGGACCCTGCGGCCTCCGCCGCCGCCCGCTTCTCCCGCCGTCGCCCCGTCCCCACCCGCAGCCGGGACGCCGCGCGCGGGTCGAGGGCCGTGCGCACGCCGTCGCCGAGGACGGTGAGCGCCAGCACCGTCACGAACAGCGCGCCGGCCGGCAGCAGCAGGTACTGCGGCGCCGCCGCGTACCAGACGTTGGCCGAGGTCAGCATCTCCCCCCAGGACGGCGTCGGCGGCCGTACGCCCACGCCGAGGAAGGACAGGGCGGCCTCGATGGTGATGTTGCTCGGCACCATGAGCGCCGCGTAGGTGATGACGGGCGCGGCCAGCCCCGGCAGCAGCTCGCGTCGGGCGACGCGCCAGGTGCCCCAGCCGCTCAGCCGGGCGGCCGCGACATGGTCGAGCTGCTTCAGGGTCAGCGTCTGGGCGCGGGCGATCTTGGCGATGCCGCCCCAGGCCACGAACCCGATGACCAGCGAGACCAGCACGGGCCGCGGGAAGTCGTCGGGGACGATCGCCAGCAGCGCCAGGGCCATGATCATCAGCGGCATGGCGATGATGATGTCGGTGGCCCGGCTCAGCACCTGGTCGAGCCAGCGGTTGCCGAGCGCCGCGGCGACGCCGATCAGGACGCCGATGGCGACCTGTACGACGGTCGCGGCCAGGGCGACGCCCAGCGAGACCCGGGCCCCGTACACGAGCCGGGCGAACAGGTCGCGCCCGGTCTGCGGTTCGACGCCGAGCCAGTGGTCGCCGCCGATGCCGCCCAGCGGTCCGACGGGGACGCCGCCGCGCGCGGAGTCCACCAAGGAGGGGTGATAGGTGGTCGGGTCCTGGCCCTCGAGCGCGGTGAGCAGGGGCGCGGCGAACGCGACCAGGACGAGCAGGGCGACGACGCCGCCCGCGACGAGGGCGGCGCGCCGCGTGCGCAGCCGCCGCCAGAACTGGCGGGCCCCCGAGGCCGCCGGGACGGGGGCGGGCGCACCCGGCGCCGACCCGGTCCCGGAGGTTGCGGAGCGGCCGGAGCCGCCGGGGCCCTCGGCGGCCTCGGCGGCCTCGGTGACGAGAAATGCCTCGCTCACGGCGTCACTTCACCGCGACCTGGGAGATGTCGAGGACGCCGGTCCAGTCGCTGATCACGACGTTCTTGACGTCCTCGCCGTAGAGCCGCTTGTAGACGGGGTGGAACAGCGGCACGACGAGCGCCTGCTCGGCGATCTTCTTGTCCAGCGCGCCCCACCGCTGCGCGGCCGCGTCGAGGTCGGTGAGCTTGTTGATGGCGTCGATCTCGGAGTTGACGGCGGTGTCGTTCAGGAAGCCGGAGTTGAAGTTGGCGCCGTCCTTCACGATCTGCCGCCCGTCGAAGATGGGGGCGAGGAAGGGGCCGCCGGAGGGCCAGTCGGCGCCCCAGTGGGCGAGGAAGAGGCCGGGTTCGGTCTTGGTGTCCTGGATCCGGTCGCTGTAGTCGTTGTCCTCCAGGCCCTGCAGCCGGACGGTGAACCCGGCCTTCTTCAGGGCGTCCTGGACGGCGGTGGCGATCTCCGGGCTGGTCTCGAAGTCCTTGGCGTTGGAGTGGGTGAGCGTGATCGTCAGTCCGTCCGGGTGGCCGGCCTCCTTCAGCAGCTCCTTCGCCTTGGCCGCGTTGCCGGACTTGCCGGCCGGGAAGAGGTCGTACGGGGTGTGGCCGAAGGACTTCTGGTCGGGCAGGAAGGTGGTCGCGGGCTCGGCGAGCGCGGAGCCTCCGGCCGCGTTGACGACGGAGGACCGGTCGACGGCGTAGGCGACGGCCTGGCGCACCTTGGGGTCGTCGAACGGCTTCACCTTCGGGTTGAAGGCCAGGTAGTCGGTGTAGCCGAAGTGGCCCGTGCCGACGCGCGCGGCGAGCTTCTTGTCGCCGCTGACCTTGGCGAGCTCGGCCGGACCGAGGTTGGTGTCCGTCGTGACGGCCGCCGCGTCCGCCCCTTGGGACGCGGACAGCCGTTGGTTGATCACGGAGGAGTCGAGCCCGGAGCGTACGTCGATCCGGTCCGGGTACGCCTTGCGCTCGGCGTCGGTGGCGGCGGACCAGTGCGTGTTGCGCTCCAGGGTCAGCCGCTCGCCGTCGTTCTCGTTCTTGACGACCTTGTAGGGGCCGGACGAGACCGGGTGCTCCTCGTACTTCGTGCCGGTGTCCTTGGCCTTCGGGACGGGCGCGAACTGGGTCTGCGTGGCGAGGTAGGGGAACTCGCCCTCGGGCTTGTTGAGATGGAAGACGAGGGTCCGCTCGTCCGGCGTCCCGATCGCGTCGAGACCGCCCTTGCCCTTGTCCTTGTACGGCCCCTGGTAGTCGGCCGCGCCGACCAACCAGTCGCGCAGATAGGGGGCGCCGCCGGAGAGCTCGGGGGCGAAGGAGCGTTCGATGCCGTACTTGATGTCGGCGGCGGTGATGGCGGTGCCGTCCTCGTACTTCAGCCCCTTCTTGAGGGTGTACGTCCACACGGTCGCATCCTTGTTCGGGCGGCCGGTGTCGGTGGCGAGGTCGGGAACGACCTTCGCACCGGCGGCGCCGTTCTCGCGGTTGCGGGTGGTGAGGGTGCGGAAGACCAGGGACGGGACGTTGCCGCCGCCGGAGGTGTAGAGCCGGGCCGGGTCGAAGTCGGTCTGCGGCTGGGAGTTGAGCACGGTGAGGGTGCCGCCCTTGTGGGGCGTGGAGTCGCCGCCGGCGCCCTTGGCATCGTTGTCCTCCGGACCGCAGGCGGCGACACCCGCTGCCACGACCAGGCCGAGGGACGCCGCTGCCAGGCGGCGCGGAGTGCGGGTGCGGGACGGTTGGCGCATCGGAATGACGACCTCTCAGGGGAGTTCTCGCATGCCGTCCCGGATCGCGAGACGGCGGTACGAGGAGTGAGACGAGGAGCAGCAGGCGTCTGCCCTGGCGACGGGTCGTCGTACGTCGTCGATGGAGACCGTCGGGCCGAGTGAACCGTGCCGACGGACATGACCGGAACAGAATCAGGTCACGGCGGTGGACACGGACGGACGACGGACACGACGGAGGAGACTGCCGACGCGCGCCGGGGCGGGCGTCAGCGACAGTGAATGTCGGCCACGCAGAGTGCGGTCACGCCGATGAGCGCCAGTTCGATGGCGGCGCGGGGGGCGGGACGGCGGGACGGCATGCGCCGAAATTAGAACGGGCGCACTCCTTATGTCAATCTGACATCAGCCGTGCGCACCGGTCCGCGCGCCGCCCCTCCGCCCGGCGGTGCCTCAACCCTTCGGGTACGGCCAGGGGTTGGCCAGGCAGTGGATGCCGTCGTGGTCGAGGAACTTGGTCTGCTGCTGCATGACCGGCGCGAGTTCGCCGTCCTTCTCGCAGTTGACGTGGCCGCGGCCGAGCCGGTGGCCGACCTCGTGGTTGATCAGCATCTGCCGGTAGGCGTAGATGTGGTCGTCGCCGTACGTCTTCGAGCCCTGGGCCCAGCGGTAGGCGTTGATCATCACGCGCTCGGTGGCGGCCGAGTCGCACGAGACGTTGTCCTCGGTGGTGTCGAGGCCGGACTTGGCGCACCAGTCGGCGGTCGTGCCGGAACTGGCCAGCGTGATGACGAAGTCGGGCTTGCCGGAGGAGACGCGTGCGAAGGCGAGGTCGCCGCCGTGGGCCCAGCTGCGGTCGTCGTTGAGTGTCGTCTGCACGGCCTCGGCGAACAGGGCGGCGTCCAGACCGAGCCCCTTCTCGACGTCCACCCGGTAGGTGTACGTCCGTCCGGGCCCCGGTGCCTTGTCGGTGCCGGGGACGGCGGCGAACTTCCCGGAGCCCTTGCTGTCGGCCGAGAGCGGGTACACCTTGGCCATCTTCTGCGCGTACGTCAGCGGTGCGGCGCTCGGGGAGGCGGAGGGCGACGCGGCGGCTCCGGCGCCGCCTGCGCCCCGGATGTCGCGGGCGCGGTCGGTGGCGGACTGGGCGCGTGCGGAGCCCTCACCGCGTCCGTCCGCGACCTGGCCCGCGACGACGACGGCCAGCACGGTGGTGACGGCGGCGGCCGCGACGCCGGTGAAGGTACGGCCCTTGCCGGCGGCCCGGCGCGCGGGGACGACGTCGGGCGCGGTGGGGGTACGGGGGCGGGTGCCGGTGTCGTCCTGGCTCTCGCGGCGGCCGTCGGTGTCACGGCGCCCGTCGGCGTTCTCGCCGAACGCGTCGAGGTACTCCTGCCGGGGGCCGCGCGAGGGCCGCGCGGCGGGTGCGGGTGCGGGCGCGGCACCGGCCGGGCTCCCGGCCGCCGGGGCCGCACCCCGCGCGGACACCGCACCGACCCGACCCCAGCCACCGCCGGGCTCCCGCTGCTCGGGGTGCCCGCCGCGTACTCGCGGGACGCCGTGGGCGGGCGTCCGGGGGCCGCCCTGCGCGGGGGGCCCGCCCTGCACACGCGGCACGCCGTGCGCGGGGGTCCCGCCCCCGAACCGAGGCACCCCACCGGCCGGCGTGCCGTCGGACAACCGCGGGAAGCCCTGCGCGGGCGTACCGTCGGGCAGCCTCGGAACGCCCCCAGCCGGGGTGCCGTCCCCGAACCGGGGGACGCCGTGCGCGGGGGTGCCGTCGGGGAAGTACGGGACGCCGTGCGCGGGCGTACCGTCGGGCAGCCTCGGAACGCCCCCAGCCGGGGTGCCGTCCCCGAACCGGGGGACGCCGTGCGCGGGGGTGCCGTCGGAAAAACGCGGGACGCCGTGGGCGGGCGTACCGTCCGCGAAACGCGGGACGCCGTGCGCGGGCGTCCCGTCCGCCGGGCGAGGCGCCCCGCCCGCCTGCGCACCACCCACGAACCGTGGGCCTCCCGGCCCTCCCGGTGCGCGGACCGGGCCCGGACCGGCGACCCCGGCACCGTCCCGTGCGGGGGGCCGGCGCGGCAGGCCGGCCTGGGTGACCGGCTCGGCCGGGGCTCCCGGCCCCGACGGCCTCGCCGTCGCTGCCGGACCCGCCGCTGCCGGGCCCGCCGCCTCGCCCGCGTCCCGTTTGCCGCCCTTACGGGCTGTCTTGTCGTTCCCTCGCTTGCGGCTGTGTCGTCCCACGCCGCGCCTCAGCTCCCCGCATCGGTCGTATCAGTCACACCGGTCACCGGCCCAGCACCCGCGGACACGGAAGCGGACACGGACTCCGCCGCGGACGCCTGCGCCCCCGTGTCCCTCAACAGGTCGCGGAACGCGGCCGCGACCCGTTCCGGGTACTCCATCATCGCCACGTGTCCCGCCTCCGGCAGGGTCAACATACGGGAGTCGCGGAAGGCGCGGGCCGCACGCGCGGCCATGCGGAAGCCGACGAGCTGGTCCCGGCCGCCGTAGACGAGGAGCGTCGGGGCGAGCACACGTTCGGCCTGCCGCCACAGCCCGTGCTGTCCGCCCAGCGTGTAGGCGTTCACCAGACCGCGCGTCGAGCGGGCCATCGCGTCCCACATGTACGGCAGCCGCATCCGCCGTTCCATTTCCTCCACCGCGTGTCGGAACCCGTCCTGGGTGACGCGGGCGGGGTCGCCGTAGCAGAGCGCCATCACGCCGCGGACCCGCTGCTCGGCCGTCCACTGCCGGGTGTAGCGGGTGAACAGGGCCGCGACGCCGGGCACGGCGAGCAGCCCGGTGGGCACCGCGCTGCGCTGCACCCGCAGCTCGGGGAGCGCGGGCGAGACGAGCGTGAGCGTACGGACGAGGTCGGGACGGGCGGCGGCCACCCGGGTGACGATCGCGCCGCCCATCGAGTTGCCGAACAGGTGCACGGGCCCGCGCCCGGAGGCGTCCAGGAAGCGGATCACCGCGCGGGCGTGCGCGGTGATCGAGTAGTTGCCGTCGTCCGGCGGCGGGGAGTCGCCGAAGCCCGGCAGGTCGACGGCCTCGCTGTCGACGACGTCGTCGAGCAGCGGCATCAGCGCCGACCAGTTCTGCGAGGAACCGCCGAGTCCGTGCACGTACAGCGCGGGCGGCAGCCCCTCGCGGGCCGGCTGTCTCGACCGCACCGTCAGGGTGACCCCGGGCAGCGACACCGACCTGAGCGCCTCGCCCTCCGCGACCCTGACGGGCGCGACCTTCGGCAGAACGGTGGTCGTGGCCGGTGCGGCCGGCAGCTCGGTCGAAGACATGCGGCAATGTTACGAGACGATCACGCGGGGGCTCATGTGTTCGCCCTCACAGGTTCGGGTACCTGGCGACGGACACGGACGAGGCCGCATACCGGTCACTGGAAGGGAGCCCGCCATGACCGTCGACCCCACCGATCCCGACACCTTCGAGGACGAGGACGGCGACACCGGCACCACCGAGATCGACGTGGAGGCGCCGGAGGGCGACGCCGCCGAGCAGCTCGCGGACGTCGCCCCGCGACGGGACGACGTGCCGAGCGGGGACGACGCGGACCGCGCCAACGAGGCGGACCTGGCGGAACAGGCCCGCGTCGTGGAACTCGACGAGGACGACTACCGCTGAGCGGCGCCACCCGAAGACAGGTTCGATCGACTACCGCCGAGCGGGGGCGCAGCGAGGACGCCTCCGCCGGTGCGCGGTCGTGGGCGGGGGCGCGGACCGGCGCCACCCCGGGCGCCGGTTCGCCCCCGTACGCCCCGTAGCGGGCGGATCCGCGCCGCTCCCGGCGCTGTCCGGTCCGTGAAATTCTGCGCTCGCACCGCGCACACCACGGTTACCCAAAAGTACGATGGCGGCGCGGTGTACACCGCACGTGGACGAAAGTGGGAGGCGGCGTGACAGCCATCGAGCAGACAGAGGCGGCACGCCCGCGGGGTACGCGGCTGCCGCGCCGTGCCCGACGGAACCAGCTGCTGGGCGCCGCTCAGGAAGTCTTCGTGGCGCAGGGCTACCACTCGGCCGCGATGGACGACATCGCCGAGCGCGCCGGCGTCAGCAAGCCGGTCCTCTACCAGCACTTCCCGGGCAAGCTGGACCTCTACCTCGCCCTCCTCGACCAGCACTGCGAGTCCCTGATCCAGTCCGTGCGCCACGCGCTGGCCTCGACGACGGACAACAAGCAGCGCGTCCGGGCGACGATGGACGCCTATTTCGCCTACGTCGAGGACGACGGCGGCGCCTTCCGGCTGGTGTTCGAGTCGGACCTGACGAACGAACCGGCCGTGCGCGAGCGCGTCGACAAGGTGACGAACGAGTGCGCCGAGGCGATCTGCGACGTCATCGCCGAGGACACCGGGCTCTCCCGGGCCGAGTCGATGCTGCTCGCCTCGGGCCTCGGCGGGCTCGCCCAGGTGGTGGCCCGTTCCTGGCTGCACAGCGACCGCAGCGTGCCGCGCGACCAGGCGGTGCAGCTCCTGACCTCGCTGGCCTGGCGCGGCATCGCCGGCTTCCCGCTGCACGGGAGCGAGCAGGGACACGAACAGGGCCACGAGCAGGGGCACGAGCAGTCCCGCTGAGGGCGCGGGAGCGTCCGCGCCGAGCGGTCCGGCCGCCCGCGCGCGTTTGTTCCCGTCCGCTGTTCGCTCCTGGCGTTGCCCGGCGGAGCGTGTCCGTCCCCTCACCGGGCTAATGTGTGCGGGGTACGGCGCGGGAGATCGCGCACTTCACTGACCGTCGGAGGGTTGAAGCCGTGGAGGTCAAGATCGGCGTGCAGCACGCGCCCCGCGAGATCGTTCTGGAGAGCGGTCAGAGTGCCGAGGAGGTCGAGCGCGCCGTGGCCGAGGCACTGGCCGGGAAGTCGCAGCTGCTGAGCCTCGTGGACGAACACGGCCGCAAGGTCCTCGTCCCGGCCGACCGCCTGGCGTACGTGGAGATCGGTGAGCCGACCGCCCGTCGGGTGGGGTTCAGCGCGCTGTAGGGCGCGCCGCAGGACGCGCGGAGGGGCCCGGAACGTACGTCGTTCCGGGCCCCTTCCGCATGCGCGCGTCCACACAGGGGGCACACATCTCCGCCACAGAGGAGGGTTGCTTTCCGTGGCCCCGGGGTAGACCGGCTACGACCGATTTGCACCCGGCCGTGCGGGAGGGAACCCGACCATGATCTTGGAAGCGCTGGGCTCCGCGTTGCTCGGTTTCGCCCTCGCCTGGGCCGCCGCGTACCGTCTGCCGCACCGGCTCCCGGGGCGCCGCCTCGTGCTGCCGACGGGGGTGGCCGGGGGGTTGTTCGGGGCGTTCCTCGCGCACAGTGCGGTGGGGGCGGGGCATGCGCTGGTGAGCCTGCTGGGGGCGGCGGTGGTCGCGGCGGCGTCCGTGTCGCTGCTGCTGCGTCCCGAGAAGCGGTTCCGCCGTCGGCACTCAGCGACGACGGCGTAGGCGGTTTCCCGCCCCCGTCGCCCCGTCTCTTCAGGGGCGCGGGGCTGTGCCGATGTGCGGCTCCGCCGCGTGGGCGCGAGAAGCCCCGCCCACGCGCGGTCGCCGGACGACAAGCACCCCCGAGCCGTCAGGCGCTCGGGGTGCAAGGGGCAGCGCTCCTCGAAGCGGGCCGCGGCTGTCAGGCCGCGAGGCCCAGCGCCGCCATCCTCTTCGTGTGCGCCTCCGTGATGCGGGAGAACATCCGGCCGACCTCCGCCAGGTCGAAACCGTCCGCGACGCCGCCCACCAGCATCGTCGACAGCGCGTCGCGGTCCGCCACCACCCGCTGCGACTGCGACAGCGCCTCCCCCATCAGCCGCCGCGCCCACAGCGCGAGCCGGCCGCCGACGCGCGGCTCGGCGTCGATCGCGGCGCGCACCTTCTCCACGGCGAAGCCCGCGTGCCCCGTGTCGTCGAGGACGGCGAGCACCAGTTCACGCGTGTCCGTGTCGAGCCGCGCCGCGACCTCCCGGTAGAAGTCACTGGCGATCGAGTCGCCGACGTACGCCTTGACCAGCCCCTCCAGCCAGTCCGAGGGTGCCGTCTGCCGGTGGAAGCCGTCGAGCGCGGCGACGAACGGCTCCATCGCCTCCGTCGGCTCCACGCCGATCTCCGCGAGCCGGTCGCGCAACTGCTCGAAGTGGTGGAACTCCGCCGACGCCATCTTGGCCAGCTCCGCCTTGTCGGCGAGCGTGGGCGCCAGCTTGGCGTCCTCCGCCAGCCGCTCGAACGCGGCCAGCTCCCCGTACGCCAGCGCACCCAGCAGGTCCGCCACCGCGGCCCGGTACTGGGGGTCGGCGGAGGCGTCGGCCCAGTCGCGTGCGGCGATGCCGGTCGGCGCGGGAGTGCCTTCGGCGGTGGGCGCCGCGGTGTCGGAGGCGTTGTCAGAGGTCGTCATGGAGCGCACAATAGTCCGCTCACCGCCCGGGGGAAGCCCTGGTCAGCCCGGTCGGCCGGTGTGACGACGACTACGTCACGAAACCGGCCCTGGCATGTGCGGGAATCCGGGGTATGGTGGTATTGGCCCGCCAAGTATGCGACGGGCCGCACGAATGAGGATGCCCGGTCGGTGGCCCGATCGGCTCCGACCCGACAGCCCTCCTCGGCCGTACGGCACTGTGCGTACGCCATTCGGGAGGGTCCCTCAGCGGTACGAGCGCTGGGCCTGCCGGACAGGCCCGAGAGCGTCGGCTGTGGTCCCGTCCCGTGCCACCCGGCCCGGCCTTCGAAGGCCGGCCGTCGTCCCCGGCACGGTCGGACGTCACGACCCCCACGCTCGCCTCGCGCCGCGCACACAGAAGAGGCAGCACCCTGACTACGACTTTCCGAGAGCTCGGAATCCTCCCCGAGACGGCCGAGGCCCTTGAGGCCGTCGGCATCATCACCCCCTTCCCCATCCAGGAGATGACGCTCCCCGTCGCCCTCTCCGGCACCGACGTCATCGGCCAGGCCAAGACCGGCACCGGCAAGACGCTCGGCTTCGGGCTCCCGCTCCTGGAGCGCGTCAGCGTCCCCGCCGACGTCGAGGCGGGCCGCGCCCGCCCCGAGGACGTCACCGACACCCCGCAGGCACTCGTCGTGGTGCCCACCCGCGAGCTGTGCGTCCAGGTCACCAACGACCTGTTGACCGCCGGCAAGGTGCGCAATGTGCGCGTCACCGCGATCTACGGCGGGCGCGCCTACGAGCCGCAGGTCGAGGCCCTGAAGAAGGGCGTCGACGTGGTCGTCGGCACGCCCGGGCGGCTGCTCGACCTGGCCGGCCAGAAGAAGCTGAACCTCAAGCACGTCAAGTGTCTCGTCCTCGACGAGGCCGACGAGATGCTCGACCTCGGCTTCCTGCCCGACGTCGAGAAGATCATCGCCATGCTGCCGCAGCGCCGGCAGACCATGCTGTTCTCCGCGACCATGCCGGGCGCGGTCATCGGCCTGGCCCGCCGGTACATGTCGCAGCCCACGCACATCCGCGCCGCCGCGCCGGACGACGAGGGCGTGACGCTGGCCAACATCAAGCAGTTCGTCTACCGCGCGCACTCCATGGACAAGCCGGAGATGGTCGCACGGATACTGCAGTCCGAGGGCCGCAAGCTCGCGATGATCTTCTGCCGCACCAAGCGGACGGCCGCCGACATCGCCGAGCAGTTGCAGCGCCGCGGGTTCGCCTCCGGCGCGGTCCACGGCGACCTCGGCCAGGGCGCGCGTGAGCAGGCGCTGCGCGCGTTCCGCAACGGCAAGGTCGACGTGCTGGTCTGCACGGACGTGGCCGCGCGCGGCATCGACGTCGAGGGCGTCACGCACGTCATCAACTACCAGTCCCCCGAGGACGAGAAGACGTATCTGCACCGCACCGGCCGTACGGGCCGCGCGGGCGCGTCGGGTACGGCGATCACGTTCGTCGACTGGGACGACATCCCGCGCTGGCAGCTGATCAACAAGGCGCTGGGTCTGGACTACCACGACCCGGTGGAGACGTACTCGACGTCCCCGCACCTGTTCTCCGACCTCTCCATCCCCGAGGGCACCAAGGGTGTCCTGCCGCGCTCGGAGCGCACGCGCGCCGGGCTGGCGGCGGAGGAGATCGAGGACCTGGGCGAGACCGGCGGCCGCGGGGCGCGCGGCGGCCGGGGTGCGCGCGGGGGGCGCGACACGGTGGAGCGCGAGCGGGAGCGTGACCGCGAGCGGGAGCGCGAGCGCCCGGCGCGGACGCCGCGTCGGCGCCGGCGTACGCGCGGTGGGGCGCCGCTCGACGCGGAGGCGGCGCAGCCGACGGTTGCGCCGACGGACAGTGCGGGCAGTGCGAGCGGTGCGGAGGTCACGGAGCGAGCGGAGCCCGCCGCCGGGCGTGCGCCGCGGCGGCGTCGGCGGACGCGGTCCGGGGCGTCGGCGGAAGCGGTGGTGCCGGAGGTGGTGACCGAGGTCACCGACGGGCCTGTCGTTGCCGAGGCGCCCGAGGTGACGGCTCCGTCGGCTGAGGCGGAGGCCGTGACGGCGCCGCGTCGCCGGCGGACGCGGAAGGCGGCCGAGCCGGCCGAGGCGGCGGTCGACGCGGCCGAGGCCGTCGAGGCGAAGCCGCGCCGGCGGACGACGCGGAAGACGGCGGAGGCCGTGGAGGTCGCGCAGGGCGCTCCGGAGGCGGGCACCGAGGCTCCGACGGCGCCTCGTCGCCGTACACGGAAGACCGCGGCGTCGGCGGAGGCCGCGGAGACGGCGCTCGACACGGCGGAGGCCGTCGAGGCCAAGCCGCGCCGGCGGACGACGCGGAAGACGGCGGAGGCGGCGGTCGAGACCGCCGGGGCCGCGGTGATTCCGGCGCAGGCGGCGGAGGAGTCGGAGGCGGCGGAGAAGCCGCGCCGGCGGACCCGTAAGGCCGCGGAGGCGGCCGTCGAGACCGCCGAGTCGACGGAGTCGGCCGAGGCGCCGAAGGCGCGTCGGCCGCGCAAGGCGACAGCGGCTGTGGAGGACAGCGAGGCCAAGCCTCGCCGGGCGCGGAAGAAGGCCGTCGCGGCTTCGGACGCGGCCGAGCCCGAGGTCGCGGCCGAGGCCGCGGAGGCCAAGCCGCGTCGGCGTACGCGCAAGGCCGCGGCTGCCGAGCCGGACATCCCGGCCCAGGCGGCCGAGGAGCCGGCGAAGCCGCGCCGCACCCGGAAGAAGGCGGCGGCGTCCACGGAACCGGCGGAGGGCTGAGCCCTCGCGGGACCCAGGCCTGGGAGTCGGCCCGGTTCACGATCACGTGATCGTGAACCGGGCCGACTTCGTGTCACGGACGCGGACGGCTTGGGGGATGGCGGTGCGTGGCGGGTGCGGGTGCGGGTGCGGTCATGGTTGCTCGCGCAGTTCCCGCGCCCCTGGGATGGCCGGGATGGGCCGGGGGCCAGGGGCGATAGCCTCGGGCGTATGAGCCGTCCGTCGAGCTTCGCCCCGCCCCCTGGCACCCGCTCCCACTCCCTCCCCACTCCCCGCGGCTCCTTCGCCGTCCTCGACGCCGGCACCCCCACCCACGGCACCGCCCTCCTCCTCCCCGGCTTCACCGGCAGCAAGGAGGACTTCATCGACCTCCTCCCCCACCTCACCGCCGCCGGCTACCGCGCCGTCGCCGTGGACGGCCGCGGCCAGTACGGCACCCCCGGTCCCCAGGAGGACGAAGCCCCGTACGCACAGAGCGAGTTGGCCCGCGACGTCCTCGCCCAGGCCACCGCCCTGGGCGCCGCCGGCCCCGTCCACCTCCTCGGCCACTCCCTCGGCGGCCAGATCGCCCGCGCCGCCGTCCTGCTCGACCCCGCCCCGTTCCGCTCGCTCACCCTCATGTCCTCCGGCCCCGCGCAGATCTCCGCGTCCCAGCAGCAGCGCGTCAAGCTGCTGCGCGACGCGCTCTCGGTGATGGACATGGCCCAGGTGTGGAACGCCATCCAGCTGATGGAGACCCCCGAGGACCGCGAGCACGCCGAGCACCCGGACACCGGCGCGCTCGACTCCGGTCTCGGCGACCGCGACGACCTCCGTCGCCGCTGGCTCGCCGGCAGCCCCGCCCAGCTCCTCGCCACCGGCCGGCAACTGTGCACCGAACCCGACCGCGTCGCCGAACTCGCCGCCGTCCCGCTGCCCAAGCACGTCGTCTCCGGCGACCACGACGACGCCTGGCCCGTTCCCCTGCTGGACGAGATGGCCGTCCGGCTCGACGCCCGCCGCACGATCGTCGCCGGCGCCGACCACTCCCCCAACACCGACCGCCCCCGGGAGACCGCCCGCGCACTCGTCGACTTCTGGGACAGCACGATCAACTGAAGAAGCGGGAGAGGGGGGAGGAGGGGCGTCCGGCTCAGTGCTGCGGGCTCAGTACTGCGCCTGCAAGTGCTCCCAGAAGCCGTCCCGCAGCGCCCGGCGCAGGTCCGCCTGGCCGCGCAGTGAGTACTGGAGCAGCCCCTCCGCCTCCACCAGCAGGTCCTGGTCGACCGAGCCCGGCAGATAGGGGTGGCCGGGCAGCAGCTCCCGCAGCGAGTCGCGGCCCCGCGCCGCCAGCCACTTCGCCGCGATCTGCGCCCCCACGAACCGCACGTCCTCCCGCGTGGGCCGGACCGCGGGCGACGCCTCGTACGTCGCCGCGGTCCGCCGGGACACGTACGGCTTGAAGAAGTCCAGGTCGAGCGTGCGCTGGCTGTCGACCTCCCAGAGCAGGGGCTCGGCCTGGTTGCGGCCCTCCGGTGCCTCGATGCCCCACAGATGGACCCGGGCGCCGTAGCCCTGCGCGGCCTCGACCGCCGAGACCAGGTCCTCGTCGCCGCCGAGCAGCGCGGCGTCGCTGATGGCGCGGTGCCGGGCGAGGGACTCCAGGTCGGATCGGATGAGGGAGTCGACGCCCTTCTGCTGGTTGTTGGCGTTGAGGTTGCCCAGCCTGACCTTCACGTCGGGCAGTTCGGCGATGGACTGCTGCTCGGCGGTGTGGATGCGGCGCCGGGCGCCGTCGTACCAGTAGACCCGCAGCAGCCGGCTGTCGGCGAAGATCGTGCGGGCCTTGTCGATGAGCGCCTCGATCAGTCCCTCGGCGTCGACGTCGAACGACCGCCGGTCCTCGGTGCCGGCGACCAGTCGCCCCGCCGCCGCGTAGAGGTAGCCGGCGTCGACGAAGATCGCGTGGGTCGAGGGCGTCTTCGCCACCTCGGCGAGCATGCGCTGCAGCAGCTCGTTCGTACGGTCGATGCGGGCGCCGAGCGCCGTGAGGTCGTCGTCGTTCATCGCGTCCATTGTCCCGGTCGTCACGCAGCGAACACAACCGGTCCCGATGAGTTGTGCGAGGAAATGATCGGACGATACGCCCATGAGGGCAGTTCAACCGCCGCCGTACTCGCCGGTAATTAGACGGTCGAAAATTTTCTTTAGCGTAGGGAATGTTTGTTGGAAGCATGCCGTTGCATACGTACGTGGACGGGACGCGCCGTCGCCCCGCCCCTCACACTCACCAGTAGTTCTCCCCTGGAGGATGACCAGACGAAGGGAGAAGCCCTTGCGCTTCGAAATCATGCACCTCGACGACGTCGACGGCACGCCCGTGGACACCACCGTCGTGGACGCCGCCTCCGTCAATCAGATCGTGCAACAGGCCGCCGCGATTGGGCAGCGCCTGTGGATCCGCCCGGCCGACACGCCCGCCTCGTAACGACGTACCCGACGCAACGCAACGCATGCCCCTGTACGGCACGGTGCCGTACAGGGGCTTTGTCGTGCGCCGAGTGGAGTCGGTGTCAGGCTCCCTTGATCACCTGCGTGACGCCGTTGATGATCTGCTGGACGGCGATCGCGGAGAGCATCATCCCGGCCAGGCGGGTCACCAGGACGACGCCGCCGTCCTTGATCACCCTGATGATCAGCAGCGAGTAGCGCATCACCAGCCACAGCACGACGTGGATCGCGAGGATCGCCGCCCACACCGACACCTGCGCGCTCACGCCGTCGGCGCGCTGCACGGCGAGGATCACCGACACGATCGCGCCGGGCCCCGCCAGCAGCGGCATTCCGAGCGGGACGAGGGCGACGTTCACGTCCTTCGTCTGCTTCGGCTCGTCGGTCTTGCCGGTGAGCAGGTCCAGCGCGATGAGGAGCAGCAGCAGACCGCCGGCGATCATCAGGGCCGGGACGGAGACGTGCAGGTAGTCGAGGATCTGGTGGCCCAGTACACCGAACACGGCGATGACGCCGCCGGCCACGCACACGGCCTGCAACGCCATCCGGCGCTGCACCTTGCCGGGACGGCCCGCGGTGAGGGCGAGGAAGATCGGGGTGATGCCCGGGGGATCCATGATGACGAAGAGGGTCAGGAAGAGGGAGCCGAAGACGGCGAGGTCGAACATGGGGAGAGGCCTTGCGGTGAGTGAGTGAGGAACTGGGTGGATGGGTGGATGGATGGGTGGGTGGGTGAGTGCGGAGTGGTGGCGGCCGGCCGCCGGGGCCTGTGGGGGGGGACGTGGGGTTCGACGGGGCCGGGCCCGCGCGGTGGCCATAGGGCGGGCCCGTCGGTTGGTCCGTGGACTCGGCCCGCGTCGAGTTCAGGGCCCGGCAGTCGGCCCGCGCCGAGCCCGGTCCGCGCCGAACCGGAGGCTCACGTCGGGACTCGGGTGACCGACCCCGCTGCGGGAGCGTCGCGTACGGCGGGAGCCACGACCACGACACGTGACCGGACGCGAGCCGAAGCGCGGACCAGGTCGCGGGCCGGACCCGAACAAGGCCGCGGCGCGAGCCGACCCCGAGCCGGGGCGCGGTGCGGACCGGGCCCGAACCAGGTCGCGGCGTGAGCCAGACCCGAACCGGGGTCCTGCGCGGACCAGCCACGAACCGAGAGGCGGCGTGAGCCGGCCCCGCACCGGGACCCAGCGCAGACCGGCCCCGAACGGGGGCGCGGCGGGCCGGGGATCAGAGCTTGGACTCGACCGGATTCAGGGGCACGGCCCGGCCGGAACCCGTATGAGCCCTGCCGCAACCGGTATGCCCCTGCCGGAACCGATCCCTCCTCAGCCGGAACCGGTCCGGTCCTGGTCGGAACCCGATCCGACCGCGATCCGAACGGATCCGAGCCCGGTCGGAACGCAACCGGCCCCCGTCAGATCGGAGCCGCCACCGACCGAAAGGGCCGGGACCGGTACCGGCCGGAACGCAGACGCCCCGGGGCGGAACAGGGCCGGCCCGGCCCGGACAGAGCCGGTCCCGGTTACCGCAGCGCGCTCCCGGACCGGAGCCGTCGGGCCGGTGCCGTCACGTCGGGGCACGCCCCGATCGGCCCGGCTACCGACGCACGAACCCCCCGCGCAGATCCCGGCGTGTCACGATCCGCCCGCGCCCGGGACGGGGAACGCCCCCGTGGCGCGGCGGGTGATCTCGCCGTAGACCTCGGGATCCGTCGCGTACTCGCCGAGGGCGACGGTCTTGCGGGTGCCGTGGTAGTCGCTGGACCCCGTGGGCAGCAGGCCCAGCTCCTTGGCCAGGCCGCGCAGCCGGGCACGGGTGTCGGGGTCGTGGTCCATGTGGTCGACCTCGATGCCGTCCAGTCCCGCCGCGGCCATCTCCGCGATCGCGGACTCCGGGACGGTGCGCCCCCGCTTGCTCGCGGCCGGGTGCGCGAAGACGGTGACGCCGCCGGCCGCCTTGACGAGGCGGATCGCCTCGAAGGGGTCGGTCTCGTGCTTCTCCACGTGCGCGCGGCCGCCGTCGGCCAGCCAGTCCTGGGTGAACGCGTCGCCGACGGTCGGGACGACGCCGAGTTCGACGAGCGCGGAGGCGAGGTGGGGGCGGCCGACGGAGCCGTCGCCTGCGATACGGGCCACCTGGTCCCAGGTGACGGGGACACCGAGGTCGTTGAGCCTGGCGATCATGGCCTTGGCGCGGGGAACGCGGTCGTCGCGCACGAGCTCGCGCTCGGCGAGCAGCGCGGGCTCCTCCGGGTCGAAGAGGTAGGCCAGCATGTGCATGCTGACGCCGCCGATGCGGCAGGAGAGCTCCGCGCCGGTCACGAGGGTGAGGCCGCTCGGCAGGGCGGCGAGGGCCTCGGCGTGGCCGCGGGTGGTGTCGTGGTCGGTGAGCGCGACGACGTCCAGTCCGGCGGCGGCCGCGTTGCGGACGAGTGCGGCGGGGGTGTCCGTGCCGTCGGAGGCGGTGGAGTGGGTGTGCAGGTCGATGCGCACGAGGTGCTGCTCCGGGCGGGCGGGACGGCTGGGGACGCTCAAGGATAACGGGGCGCGACCACCCGCCCTCCACGGGGAGCCGACCCCGCCTCACGTGGCCCGGAACGGGCAGCCCCTCTCCACGCGAGATCCCGTGACTCATCCCCCCCCCGCCCCCGGCGCGCGGCCCCGCCCACGCCCCCCCTACGGCTCCAGCAGCCGCGGCGACAGCGCCCCGCACGGCAGTAGGTCGACCTCCGCGCCCGCGTCGCGCAGGTCGGTCAGGACCAGTTCGTCGTACATGAGCAGGCCCGTCTGCTCGGGCCAGACGACCGCCCAGAGCCACAGTCCGCGCGCCTCGCCCGCGAAGACCGCGCGGTCGTCGGGGGCGCCGGTGACATGCCAGAGGGGGGCGGGGCGGCCCGCCGCCAGGACCTTGGCCTGCGGCGGTTTCTCCACGTTCAGGTAGGGGCCGGGGTCGGGGCCGTCGACGCCCGCGTAGCGCGCGCCGAGGCCGACGCCCAGTTCCTCGGCGACCAGGATCATCTCGCCGACGCCGCCCAGTGGTCCGGGACCGGAGCAGGCGACGGCCGTCGCGCGGCCGCCGCTGCGGTCGTCGCCGGCGCAGGCGACGCCCGTGAACAGCCAGCCGACCGACAGCGGCCACGGCATCCACACCGGGACCCGGGCCCGGTGCACCACGACACCGAGGGCCTCGACGCTGGGCGGTATCACGGGCTGGAGCGGGTGCACCGTCCCGTGCACGTCGCACTGCCAGGAGTCGGCGAAGAGTCCGGGAGCCCTGACCCGGCCACCGCACTTCGGGCAACTGGGTTCGCCCCTCATAAGGCCCAACGGTCCTCCCCGGGCCGCGCCGCGTCAAGGACGATCACCCGTCCGGGCGGCGCGGAAGGCCCGCCCTCCACGACCGTGACTAGGTGCACATTGCATTAATTAGCGCAGCTAAGTTATTTTGTGTAATTGCCAACCATCTGTTCGGCCCTCTCCGGGGTCCCCGCCCCGGTCGTCGTTCCATGTCGGGAAGGAGCGCAGCGCATGCGCAGCAGTACCCGGACTCCCGCCGAGGAGGACCCGTTCGACGCGGGAGCCGGTGGTCTCCTGCGGCAGCCGAAGGCCGTCTGGGCGACGGCCGGCGCCTCCGTCGTCGCCTTCATGGGCATCGGGCTCGTCGACCCGATCCTGCCGTCCATCGCCAAGGGCCTGGACGCCACGGCGAGCCAGGTCTCACTCCTGTTCACCTCCTACTTCCTGATCACCGCCGTGGCGATGCTGGTGACCGGGTTCGTCTCCAGCCGGATCGGCGGGCGCCGGACGCTGCTCGTCGGACTGGCGTTCGTGGTCGTCTTCGCGGCGCTCGCCGGCACCTCGGGCTCGGTCGGGGAGCTGGTCGGGTTCCGGGCCGGGTGGGGGCTCGGCAACGCCCTGTTCGTCTCGACGGCGCTCGCCGTCATCGTCGGCGCCGCGGCCGGCGGCAGTGCGGCGGCGATCCTGCTCTACGAGTCCGCCCTGGGCCTCGGCATGGCCTGCGGCCCTCTGCTGGGTGCGCTGCTCGGCGACGCCAGTTGGCGCTACCCCTTCTTCGGCACCGCGTTCCTGATGGCCATCGGCTTCCTGTGCATCACGGTGTTCCTGAAGGACCAGCCCAAGCCGGCCCGCAAGACCTCACTGCTCGACCCGCTCAAGGCGCTCGGGCACGGCGGCCTGGCGTCGGCGGCCGTCTCGGCGTTCTTCTACAACTACACGTTCTTCACTGTGCTGGCCTTCACCCCGTTCGTGCTGAACATGACGCCGTACAAGTCCGGTGCCGTGTTCTTCGCCTGGGGCGTGCTGCTCGCCGTCTTCTCGGTGATCGTGGCGCCGCGCATGCAGAAGCGGTTCGGCTCGCTGAAGGTACTCGGCGGTTCGCTGGTGCTGCTCGCGGCCGACGTCCTCGTCCTCGGCTACGGCGACCACACCACCGCCGTCGTGTGCACGATCCTGTCCGGTGCCTTCATCGGCGTGAACAACACCGTCTACACCGAGCTGGCGCTGGGCGTGTCGGACGCGCCGCGCCCGGTGGCGAGCGCCGGGTACAACTTCGTGCGCTGGTTCGCCGCGGCGGCCGCGCCCTACTTCGCGCCGAAGATCGAGGAGTGGACCGACGTCCACGTCCCGTTCGTGGTCGCCGCCGGCACGGCCGTGGTGGGCGCGCTGGTCGTCGTCGTACGGCGCCGGGCCCTCACCCACGAGGCAGAAGAACTCGAGCCCGCGCACGCCACCGAGGACGGGGTCACCGTTTTCGTCAACTGAGCGGTACGGCCGGACCGTTGGTGAGATCGGTCACGTGAGCGGGACGGACCCGCGGGCGGGGTCCCGCAGGTCCGTCCCGTGCGTCAGCCAGCGTTCCTGGAGGGCGCCCGCGCCGTGCACGCGCTTCCACGCGGCCTCGTTCGGCGTCATGGGCAGCAGCGGCAGGAACCGTACGGGGTCCAGCGGCGCGTCCAGCTCCAGGTCCTCGACCAGACCGCCCGGCTCCGCGACCAGCACGGAGGTGAAGGGCGCGCCCGGCCACAGCGGCTCGCCCACGTCGAGCGAGCCGCCCGGAGCCACCACCACGCCCTCCACCTGCGGGGACGCGGCCAGTACGGCGAGCGGGCGGAGCACCTTGTCGGTGTCGGCGCGCCCGGCGCGGACGGAGAGGACCAGCTCCGCGCGCGGCCCCTGCACCGGGTCGGCGAGGGCCGCGGTGGGGTCGCTCATCGGCTGCGCGGACATGCCGAGCGTGGCGTAGCGGACGACGTCCCCGTCGGTGAAACGCAGCACCTCGACGCGGTCCGTGCCGAGGAAGGTGACCGCCGCGCGCGCGTCCGGTTCGCCCAGCGCGGTGTGCAGCCGGGCCTCGACCAGAGGGAGAACATCTGCCATGCCGCGAGCATAGAACTCGCCAGTACAGGGCAAACCGGCGCCTTGACGTGCCGGTCGGCTGATACGCTGAGCCGGTCGTTCGGGGCAGCACGCAGAAGCGTGGCGCTCAGGCCCCGACGCCCATGAAACTCCCCTACACGGGGCACCCTTAAACAAGGGAAATGGATCGTCCCCCACGGGGGACCGGCCGGAGGAGGTGGGGCTGGCATGGACCGAAGTCGACCGTGCAGTACCACCCGCTCTTCCCGCCGCTGACGCGGTCCTCCCGGCCACTCCACATTCTCCCGGCCGGCTGTCACCTCGACGCTGCGCGCACCACGGAAGAGCACGTGCGTTTCGCCCTGCTTGATCTGTCGGACCTGCCCGATCTGCCTGGTCTGCCTGGTCTGCCTGATCGCATCTGACCTGTATCAGCAGCGAAGCTCGCCACCGCGACGGCGCGGTGCTCCCCGCTTTGTGGACGTGCCGAAACCCCTCACGTCAGAACGTCCTCATTCCGGGCAGTTCCACCCCTCGTAGCGGCCTTTCGTTGCCCGCCCCGCGAAGGAGCCTGCCATGTCGATGATCCGTGACCTGCGTGCCGTGGTCCGCCCGTCCCGCCCGGCCGGCCGCAAGGACAACGGCACCTATGACGCCACCCGCGACCCCGCCACGCCGTCCGCCGTCGTCGACTGCGCCGTCTACCGCGACGGCGCCCGTGTCGAGACGCCGGGCCGGCTGACCCCGCAGGAGGCGATGCGCCTCGTGCGGCGGGACGGCGGCTTCGCGTGGATCGGCCTGCACGAGCCGACCGGCGCCGAATTCGCCGCGCTCGCGAGCGAGTTCGGACTGCACCCGCTGGCCGTGGAGGACGCCGTCACCGCCCACCAGCGGCCCAAGCTGGAGCGGTACGACGACACGCTGTTCACCGTCTTCAAGACCATCCACTACGTCGAGCACGACCGGCTCACCGCCACCAGCGAGGTCGTGGAGACCGGCGAGGTCATGTGCTTCACCGGCCGGGACTTCTTCATCACCGTCCGGCACGGCGGGCAGGGCTCGCTGCGGGCGCTGCGCAACCGGCTGCAGCGCGACCCGGAACTGCTGGCCAAGGGCCCCTCGGCGGTGCTGCACGCGATCGCCGACCACGTCGTCGACGGCTACATCGCGGTCGCGGACGCCATGCAGGACGACATCGACGAGGTGGAGACGGAGGTGTTCTCGCCGGGCCGCAAGGGCACTCCGCGGGGTACCGACGCCGGGCAGATCTACCAGCTCAAGCGCGAGGTGCTGGAGTTCAAGCGGGCCGTCTCGCCGCTGCTGCGGCCGATGCAGCTGCTCAGCGAGCGGCCGATGCGGCTGATCGACCCGGACATCCAGAAGTACTTCCGCGACGTCGCCGACCACCTGGCCCGGGTGCAGGAGCAGGTCGTCGGCTTCGACGAGCTGCTGAACTCCATCCTCCAGGCCAACCTCGCACAGGCGTCCGTCGCGCAGAACGAGGACATGCGCAAGATCACGTCCTGGGCGGCGATCATCGCCGTGCCGACGATGGTCTGCGGGGTGTACGGCATGAACTTCAAGCACATGCCCGAACTGCACTGGCGGTACGGCTACCCGGTCGTCATGTGCGTCACGGTCGCCCTGTGTCTGACCATCCACCGCACGCTGAAGCGCAACGGATGGCTGTGAACGGCCGCTATACCCTGAGCGCATGACGAATGAGCTGCTCGCGCGGGCCCTCGTAGAGGAGGCCACGAAGAAGTCCGGGCTGATCTGGGTGCGCGGCGGTGTGCTCGCGGCGGACGGCGGGGACGACGCGGCGCCCGGTCCGACGCGTGCGCTGTGGCACGTCTGGCACGAGGGCGCGGCGTGCGTCGTCGGCGACGGGCCCGGGGAGCAGCCGCTGCCGGGACTCGTCGACGGGGGCGACGCGGTGGTGACGGTGCGCAGCAAGGACAAGGGCGGGCGGCTCGTGAGCTGGCCGGCGCGGGTGGTGGAGCTGGCGCCGGAATCCGCGGCGTGGGAGGCCGCGGTGGCCGAGCTCAAGGGGAAGCGGCTGAACGCGGTGGACGGGGAGGCGATGCCGGGGAGGTGGGCGCGGGAGTGCCGGGTGCTGCGGCTGGAGCCGGCGGGCTCGCCCGGGGGGTTGCCGTCGGGGTCGCTGGCGGCGGTGCCGGTGGAGGCGCCGGTGACGACGCGGGGGCCGGTGCCGGCGGCACTCCCCCGGCTCCTGTGGCGCCGCCGGCGCCCTCGCTGAGCAGCCGGCTCCCCCGGCCGACCTCACCCGCCCAGCCTGCGGGCATGCGTGCCGCTAAGGGCGGCACGGGTGGGCGATGGGGGTCCCCCCTGAGCGCCGGTTCGCGAAGCTCCCGTGACGGTTACCCCGGGGTGCGGTGCGTTGTCGGCGGAGCGCCCAAGAGCCCGGGAGGTGGGGGATGTTCGGCGGGTGCGGGTGCGTCGTGGTTGCTCGCGCAGTTCCCCGCGCCCCTTACGGGGCGCCCTCCGCGGCGGAGCCGCGCGACAGACACACCCCCGCCCCTTCGGGGCGTTCACGTCGTGGGGAGGTCGGTGCCGTAGTCGACGGTCTCGTTGGTGGGGGGTGGTTTGGGGGTGAAGGGTTTGTTCCAGTCGGTGAGGGTGAGCGCGCCCGCGTTACCGGCGCGGGAGAGCCGAAGGGGGTACGGCTTCCCCTCCAGGGAGACGTCCAGTGCGCCCCCCGACCCGTCGCCCCCGGCGACCCGCACCGTCCGCACCCCGTCCACCTCGTGCCGCCCGTCCGTGGACAACCCCCCGTGCAACGCGAGCAACCCCGTCAACAGCGTGTCCTTGTCGGTGAACCCGCTGAACCGCTTGTACGCCGGATCCTCGTCCGGCACCTTCACGTACTTGCCGCCCAGCTTCTCCGCCACCGTCCCCGCCGCGCCCTTGCTCCCGCCGTCCTCCTGCTCCCAGAACGCCGCGTTGGCCTTCAGATAGAGCTGCTCCCCGACCCGCAGCAACCGGAACGTCGCGTCCTCGGCGGTCACCGCCCCCGAGGCACCGTCGTCCGACAGCTTTATGTCGAGCTTGTACGTCGTCTTCCCGCTCACCACCGCGCCCGACAGCCGCACCGTGTCCGCCGCCTCCGCCGCCGCGAGCGTCCGCTTGTGGATCTGCTCGGCCGGCAGCTTGCCCACCCCGTTGGTGCCCGCGTCCGGGTCCTCGCCACAGCCCGTGAGCCCCGTCCCCGTCACCACCAGTCCGGCACACAGCGCACCCGCGAGCGCGGTTCTGCGGTTACGGCCCAGGGGAGTTGCACTCACAGGTGGGATGCCTCTCGTGTGATCCGCCATCGGCGTACCGCAGCGTACCGGTGTGCCGCGCCGCTACCGGAGCCTGTCCGTCCGGACCCCTCACCAGGACGTTCCGTACCGGGACCGGCTAGCCTGAACCCGGTCTCAGCGGGCAGTCGGGAACAGGACAGGCACAGAGGGCGCAGAAAGGCGCAGTGCGCCCAGCGCGCACGGCCCGCAGGGCACGCAGGGCACGCAGGGCACGCAGGGCACGCACAGGACGCACGGCACGAGAAGGAGGCGCGCGGATGGCGGCAAGCGCCCCCCGGATCTTCGTCTCGCACCTGGCCGGCGTCGCCGTCTTCGACCCGACCGGTGACCAGGTGGGCCGCGTCCGCGATCTCGTCGTCATGTTCCGGGTGGGCCGGCTCCCCCCGCGGCTGCTCGGGCTGGTCGTCGAGCTGTCGACCCGGCGCCGTATCTTCCTGCCCATGACCCGTGTGACGAGCATCGAGTCCGGTCAGGTCATCTCCACCGGCGTGCTCAACGTACGCCGGTTCGAACAGCGCCCCACCGAACGGCTGGTCTTCGGCGAGCTGCTCGACCGCCGGGTGACGCTGGTCGAGGGCGGCGACGACGTCACCGTCCTCGACCTGTCGGTGCAGCAGCTCCCCGCCCGCCGGGACTGGGAGATCGACCGCGTCTTCGTCCGCAGGCGCGGCCGGAGCGGGGCCTTCCGCCGCAACCGGGGCGAGACCCTCACCGTCGAATGGTCCGCCGTCACCGGGTTCTCCCTGGAGGAGCACGGCCAGGGCGCCGAGAACCTGCTCGCCACCTTCGAACAGCTGCGCCCCGCCGACCTCGCCAACGTCCTGCACCACCTCTCCGCCAAGCGCCGCGCCGAGGTCGCCGCCGCCCTGGACGACGACCGCCTCGCCGACGTCCTGGAGGAGCTGCCCGAGGACGACCAGATCGAGATCCTCGGCAAGCTCAAGGAGGAACGCGCCGCCGACGTCCTGGAGGCGATGGATCCCGACGACGCCGCCGACCTGCTCGCCGAGCTCCCCGAGAACGACAAGGAGCGGCTGCTGAGCCTGATGGCGCCCGGCGACGCGGCCGACATGCGCCGGCTGATGTCGTACGAGGAGCACACGGCCGGCGGTCTGATGACGACGGAACCGATCATCCTCAGGCCCGACGACACCGTCGCCGACGCGCTCGCCCGGGTCCGCAACCGGGACCTCTCCCCCGCGCTCGCCGCACAGGTGTACGTATGCAGGCCGCCGGACGACACCCCGACCGGCAAGTACCTCGGCACCGTCCACTTCCAGCGGCTGCTGCGCGATCCCCCGTACACGCTCGTCAGTTCGATCATCGACGACGACCTGCAGTCGCTGGCCCCGGACGACGCCCTGCCCGTGGTCGCCGGGTTCTTCGCCACGTACGACATGGTGGCCGCGCCCGTCGTCGACGAGTCCGGCTCGCTCCTCGGCGCGGTGACGGTGGACGACGTCCTGGACCACATGCTGCCCGAGGACTGGCGCGAGACGGAGTTCCACCTCGGGGAGGGGGCGCCCGGTGACTCCTGACCGCGAGACGCGCGAGCGCACCCCCGCGGGCGCCACCGCGAGCTCCCGCACGCGCGCCCGGCTGGACCAGCCGCGCCCGCCGCGCCGCCGGCTGCTGCCGGAATGGGACCCGGAGGCGTTCGGACGCCTGTCCGAACGCATCGCACGTTTCCTCGGCACCGGGCGGTTCATCGTCTGGATGACGGTCGTCATCATCCTGTGGGTGGTGTGGAACGTCGCCGCGCCCTCCGCCCTGCGGTTCGACGAGTATCCGTTCATCTTCCTGACCCTGGCGCTGTCCCTGCAGGCCTCGTACGCCGCCCCGCTGATCCTGCTGGCGCAGAACCGGCAGGACGACCGCGACCGGGTCAACCTCGAACAGGACCGCAAGCAGAACGAGCGCTCCATCGCCGACACCGAGTACCTGACGCGGGAGATCGCCGCGCTGCGCATCGGGCTCGGCGAGGTGGCGACCCGCGACTGGATCCGCTCCGAACTCCAGGACCTCGTCAAGGAACTGGAGGACCGCCGCGACGGCCACCCGGAGGGCCGCGCCGAGGGCCGCTCAGGCCGCCACCGGGACCTCCCGCCGAGGCCGGACCGGCTCCCGCCCGGCCCCGGGCGCGGACGTGACGCAGAAGACCGCTGACGTACCGCCCGAGGGCCCCGCACGGCGCCGTACCATCGTGGACATGGCTACGGAAGACGCGGTGCGCGAGGCACTGGCGACGGTGAACGACCCCGAGATCCATCGACCCATCACCGAGCTGGGGATGGTCAAATCGGTGGAGATCGGCGCGGACGGCGCGGTCGCCGTGACCGTGTACCTGACGGTCTCCGGCTGTCCGATGCGCGACACGATCACCCAGGGCGTGACCGAGGCGGTCTCCCGCGTGGAGGGCGTCACCCGGGTCGACGTCACGCTGGACGTGATGAGCGACGAGCAGCGCAAGGAGCTGGCGTCCGCCCTGCGCGGCGGCCAGGCCGAACGCGAGGTCCCCTTCGCCAAGCCCGGCTCGCTCACCCGTGTCTACGCGGTGGCCTCCGGCAAGGGCGGCGTCGGCAAGTCCTCCGTCACGGTCAACCTGGCGGCGGCCATGGCGGCCGACGGGCTGAAGGTGGGCGTCGTCGACGCCGACATCTACGGCCACAGCGTGCCGCGCATGCTGGGTGCGGACGGCCGTCCCACCCAGGTCGAGAACATGATCATGCCGCCGTCCGCCAACGGCGTGAAGGTCATCTCCATCGGCATGTTCACCCCGGGCAACGCCCCCGTCGTCTGGCGCGGCCCGATGCTGCACCGCGCCCTGCAGCAGTTCCTGGCGGACGTCTACTGGGGCGACCTGGACGTCCTGCTGCTCGACCTCCCGCCCGGCACCGGTGACATCGCCATCTCCGTGGCCCAGCTGGTGCCGAACGCCGAGATCCTCGTCGTGACGACGCCCCAGCAGGCGGCGGCCGAGGTGGCCGAGCGGGCCGGTTCCATCGCCGTACAGACCCACCAGAAGATCGTCGGCGTGGTCGAGAACATGTCGGGCCTGCCGTGCCCGCACTGCGGCGAGATGGTCGACGTGTTCGGCACGGGCGGCGGCCAGACGGTCGCCGACGGCCTCACCCGCACCACCGGCGCCACGGTCCCCGTCCTCGGCTCCATCCCGATCGACGTCCGCCTGCGCGAGGGCGGCGACGAGGGCAAGCCGGTGGTCCTCAGCGACCCCGGCTCCCCCGCCGGCACCGCCCTCCGCGCCATCGCCGGCAAGCTCGGCGGCCGCCAGCGCGGCCTGGCCGGCATGACGCTGGGCATCACCCCGAAGAACAAGTTCTAGAGCTCAGCAGAGGCAGAGGCCCGCGCCCCGAAGGGGCGCGGGTTGTGGCACTGTGCGGCTCCACCGCGCGGGCGCGAGCAACCCAATCCGGCCCGCAGCCGCACTGCGACGCACCCCCTGCGGCGGGAAGGCGCGTCCCCCGACCCGCGCATCCGCAGCTGGTGCTGGGCAAGCCCTTCACTCGCTGGTCCATCCACACGAACTGGCGGATGAAAAGGAGGAGCGGCCAGGCTGGATCATCGACGCTGAGCAGCTCGTCGACCTCACGCATCATCAGTCAGGCCCACGGTGTCCCGGTTCATGACGGACCGGGAAGCGCTCAGCGGAAGTCGGTGGCATGATCGCGCGCCCACTCGGCGAACGTCAACGCGGGCCTACCGAGCATCTCGGGAACCGCGTCGGTAGCCAGGTCGGCCGGCAGCGAAGGCACACTGCCCCGGGACTGGAGCAGACGTTCCACCAGGGGTACGGGTAGTTCGGCGAGCAGTTCGGCACGGTAGGTGTCGACGTCCACCTCGTCCACACGCACCGGCTCGCCCAGCGCCTCAGCGATCGCGGCCACCTGCTCCCGCTGCGTCACCGGTCCCGCCCCCAGCACCGCGTGGGCGTCCTGGCGGTGGGTGTCATCCAGCAGCGCCCGCACGGCTACGTCGGCGATATCGCGTTCATGTACCGGTGAGGAGGTGGCGTCGGGGAAGGCGGTGCGCAGCACGCGTTCAGTGCGGATGGACCGCCAGCGCAGCGTGTTGGTCGCGAAGTAGCCCGGCCGCACGAAGGTGCGAGCCAACCCGATCTCGTCCAGTGCACGCTCCACCGCGATGTGCCGCTGGGCGATCGGATTGGACGCCGCGTCCGGGAGCAGTACCGAACTGGAGGACAGCAGCACCACGTGCTCCACACCCGCATCCCGCGCCACGGCTGTGAATTCCGTCGCGGTCTCCGGGTGCGCATACAGGAATACCTTGCGCATACCGGTCAGGACCTCCGGCCAGGAGGCGGGGTCGGTCAGATCGGCACGGACGACCTCGACACCTTCAGGGAAGTCTCCGGGTTGTGGCGCACGGCTGGACGCGCGCACCACCTCACCGGCGGCCAGCAGCCCGGTCAATACCGCGCCGCCCACGTGTCCCCGGGCACCTACCACCAGCGTAGCCATGATCAGCAGCCCCTCTCGGGTGACATGATTCAGATTTCAGATCTTGAAACCTGAGCGCCGCCACCCTAGGCTAGCTCCATGCAGGTAGCAAGATCCCGCGCCGCGCACCCCGCGGCCGGCCACAGGGTGTTACTCGAGGCGGGCAACCGATGACGGACGGTCGCAACAACGAAGCCGGGCCCAGCAACTGGGGCCGTTGGGGCCTGGACGACGAACTGGGCACGTTGAACTTCATCACCGATGACGTACGCGCCCATGCCGTCGCGGAGGCGAGAACAGGGCGCGTTGTCTCCCTTGCCGTTCCGATCGTCCCGGTGCCACTGGGTGGTGCGTTCGGTTCCGGCGGACACATGATGCCTCCGGCGGTCACGCAAACCCTGACCTTCGCGGGCACCGCCTCGGCCGCGTTCACCGACATGCTCACGATCAACGTGCACCATCAGCATTCGACCCACGTCGACGCGCTGGCGCACGTCAACTGCGACGGCATGGTGTATCCGGGGATACCGGCCGATCAGGTGATCACCGGCGGAACCCTGCGCCAGAGTTCGTCCACGCCGCTGACCACGGGAATCCTCACCCGTGGCGTGCTGCTCGACCTCGCGCCGGGCGGCGCGCTGGAAGCGGATCATCATGTGAGTGCCGCAGATCTCGACGAGGCAGAGCAACGCGGCGGCGTCCACGTCGAATCCGGTGACGCGCTGGTGGTCCGCGGTGGTTGGACCTTGTCCCCGGAGACGGCCGCATCGATGCCGATCCTGACCCTCGACGCCGTCAGGTGGCTCGGGGACCACGAGGTCTCGCTGTTCGTCGGCGATATCAGCGACAAACCGCCGATCGTGCCCGGAGGGTCGATCGCCGTGCACAGGATCGCACTCGGCCGGCTCGGCATGCCGCTCGTGGACGGGCCCGAACTGGACGAGCTGAGCCGGACCTGCCGCGAACTCGGTCGCTACAGCTTTCTGTTCGTCCTGGGAACCATCCCGGTCACCGGCGCGACAGGACTGCCCGTCACGCCCCTCGCGATCTTCTGAACGTTTGGCACCGACCAGAACGACACCCCGCGCACTCACCGTGATCCGAGCCGCAAGGAAGCGCACCATTGGAACCCCTCACGATTGAGAATGCCCGCGTCTTCGACGGCACCGGTCTCACCCCGCCACGCCCGGTTCACATCGACCGAGGCCGAATCGTGGCGGACCCGGTGCGGGGAGCGCGGACGATCGACGCCGGTGCGGGCGCACTACTGCCAGGGCTGATCGACACTCATCTGCACGTCCAAGCGAGGGCAGCACTGGAATCATGTGGTCACTGGGGTGTCACCACGGCGCTCGACATGGCCACGCCGCGTCCTCGGGAAACGCTGTCGCTGCGTCATCGTGACGGGCTCACCGACCTGTTCAGCGCGGGCTATCCCGCCGTTGCTCCGGGTTCCGGGCCGATCACCGCGATGGGATATCCCGATCACATCGCCGTACCCGGTCCCGAAGCCGCGGAGGCATTCGTGGCGAGCCGAGCCCGCGACGGTGTGGACTACCTGAAGATCCTGGTCGAGCCCGCCGGGCCGGCCGGCATGAGCGCCTTCACTCCCGAAACAGTGACGGCCCTCGTTCGCTCGGCGCACAGCCACGGGCTGAAGGCCATCGCGCATGCCACTTCCGCAGCCGCCTACCAGATGGCCGTCGAAGCGGGCACGGACGTCGTGACCCACGTACCACTGGAGGCGGTGATCAGCGCCGACCTCGCGCGCCGCGTCCTGGTCACCTCGCCGACGCTGGTGATGATGCGGGGTATTCAGACGGCCGTCGGCTCTCGGCTGCCCCTCGACTACGAGAACGCCCGGCTCTCCGTTCGCCGCCTGCACGAGGCGGGCGCGACCGTGCTTGCCGGTACCGACGCGAACGGTGACCCGTCCGCGCCGTTCTCCCCGCCGTACGGCGAGGCGATGCACCAGGAGCTGCGGCTCCTCGTCGATGCCGGCCTGTCACCGGTGGAAGCGCTGCGCGCGGCCACCGTCCGGCCGGCCGAGGTGTTCGGCCTGGCCGACCGCGGAGTCATCGCAGTGGGCCGCCGCGCCGACTTCCTGCTCACCGACGACGACCCCACCACGGACATCCGGGCGACGACACGGATTCGGCACGTCTGGTCAGGTGGCATCCAGCTTCGCTGACCTGATGCGTCCGACGGGGGACACGGTCACGAAGCCGACAACCCGTCGAGCAGCAAGGTGCAGATCCGGTCCAGGCCCGCGTCCATTCCCGGTGTGGACCATTCGGCGGCATGCGCCGGGTGGTGAAAGCGGGTGGTGGCCTCGAGGACAGCTTGGGCGGTCTCCTCAGGACTCGTCGTGGTGAAATCACCGGCAGCGACACCGTCGCCGACGATGGTCCGCAACTGGGCGAGCAAGTCGGCCACGTGCTCCTCAGCCGCGCCGCTCTGCTCGGCCAACAAGGTCCCGTACATCGCGAACAGTTCCGGATCCTCAGACGCCAAGGTCCGCTTCACCGTGAACAGGGTGACAAGCCAAGCCCGGAGACGGTCTGGCGATGCCAGCCGCGACTCGCCGACGACGGCCAGGAGTTCGTCGTTGACGTGCTTCAACCAACGCCGTGCGACGGCCTCCCGCAACGCGGCCTTCGAGGGAAAGTACCGGTAGACCGCCGTGTGGCTGACGCCGAGTGCCCGCGCCACGTCCACAACCGTGGCCTTCGACGGCCCATGCCGACGCAAGACCTCCTCGGCGGTCGAAAGAATCACCTCGGAACCGAGCGACGTCTGAGACTGCACGCCACCGACACTATGTCCGTCCCGGACATAGTTCAAACTCTGACTCCTGTCACCGCAACCTTGCCGTGGACGCTCCGGCCCGCTGCTGGTCGTTCAGACCCGAAGTCTGCCCTGTTCGACGAGTTCGACGAGGCCTCGCAGGGCGACCGGATCGGGGTCGCCCGCGATGCCGCTGAAGCGCATGCCGACCGTCTCGAACTTCGCGATGAGCTCCGTGTCCGACTCGGCGACCGCCGTCACGAGGCGCCCGCCTGGGCGGAGCCCGTTGAGCGAGCGCTCGACGGTGTCGCCGCCGATCGTGTCGAGTACTACGTCGATGTCGCGGACCGCCCCGGTGAAGTCGGCTGCCTCGCCGGACGGTGTGCCGGAGTCGCCACCCGGCGAACTCTCCCGGGTCACAGCACTAGGCGTAAGCGCCGATATCCGCGACGGCGAAGCCAAGACCGTACGCGCTCATCCCGCGCCCGTACGCCCCCACGTGCACCCCCTGCTCCGTGGAGCCGGCCAGCACCCAGCCGAACTCGGACTCCCGGTAGTGGAACGGCGTCGGCACGCCGTCCACCGGCAGGGACAGCGAGGACCACTCGGGGCCGTCGAGATCGTCCGCGAGGATCCACGCCGTCTCGGTCTGCTGCGCCAGCCAGTCGTCCCGCAGCGTGTGGTCCAGCTGTCCGGGCCAGGTGCAGGTCAGCAGCCCCGCGCCCGCGAGCCAGGCCGCGGAGGACACCGACGTGGCCTCCAGCTGCCCCGTGCCGTCCGGACTGCGCCGGCCTGGGTGCGCGGCGACCGTCACCACGACCGCGAACCGTTCCTTCTCGTCCTCCGTCGTCTCGTGACGGATGGACGGCTCGTCACCGTGCCCGATCGAACCGTGCTCCACCGCGCCGTCCGCGGCGGTGCCCACCTGCATCAGCCAGCGCGGGCCCGTGAACGCCTCGTCGAGGCCGTACCAAGGGAAGGGCGCGCGCAGGTAGCCGTCGACCGTACGCCGGGCGGAGGGGACCTGTTGTCCGTCCTCCGCGGCCGGCGCCTGCGCGCCCACCCGACTCGTCGTCTCCATGTACCCGGACGCCTCCTCAGTTCCTGGCGGGACCCGAGCGGCCCGCCCCCCACGGGCGTCCTCGCTCATTTCTGGTCCGCACAACAACTGGGCAGCATAGCCACAGCTTCCCGGGCGGCCGGGAAACACCCGGCGCGTACGGCCTCGTGCACGTCGTACGGGCGCCGGTCGGGGGCCCGACACGCGGGCCGGGGCGCACGCGGGGCGCACGGCGTGCGCGGGCGGGGTGCCGGTCGCGGACGACGGCAGGGCGACGGTCGCGGACGCCGGCCGGGTGTCGGTCAGGTCGCGTCCGCGTCGAAGGGCGGCCGGTCCTCCGGCGTGGCCTTCTTCGTGAGCTCCGGCTTCTTCCGCATGTCGATGCTGCCGCCGGAGCCACCCGCGCCGGCGCCCGCCGCCTCGGGCTCGCTGTGCACGGCGTCCGCGACCTCGGCCATCTCCTTCTTCAGGTCGAAGCCGTTGCGGATCTCCTTCAGCCCCAGCTCGTCGTTCTCCAGCTGCTTGCGGATGAACGTCTTGGGGTTGAGGTCCTCGAACTCGAAGTCCTTGAACTCCGGGCCGAGCTCGTTGCGGATGTCCTGCTTGGCGCTCTCCGAGAACTCGCGGATCTTGCGGATCGTCCGCATCGTGTCCTGGATGACCTTCGGGAGCTTGTCCGGACCGAAGACGAGCACAGCCAGGACGACGATCGTCACCAGCTCGAACGGTCCTATGTCATTGAACACCTGAAGCTCCTCGCGATGTCCGCGGCCCTCGGGCAGTCCGTCGGCGGCCTTCTGGTCGCGTCCTCCGTGGTCCGGGCCGGGTCCACGGTACCCGGCGACACCCGGACACCGGTACTGCCCGGGCCGCCGTACCGCGTGTACACGCCGCGTTCGCCCTGCCGTGCCCCTTGTGGGACGGGGCGTTCGCCCCGTTCCTGTGAGTTCGTATGTCCTGTGAGGTTTTGGCGGCGCTCAGCCGGCGCCCCCGGCGCGGTCCTTGGCGATCAGTTCCCCGGCGACCTGCCGGGCGTGGTTGACGGGGATGGCGAAGCCGAGCCCTATCGAGCCGCTCCGGCCCTCCTCGGCGCCCGAGTCGCCGTCGGCGGCGCGGATGGCGGAGTTGATGCCGATGACGCGGGCGCGGCCGTCCAGGAGCGGGCCGCCGGAGTTGCCGGGGTTGATCGGGGCGTCGGTCTGGAGCGCGTCGGTGTACGACACGTCGTCGTCCTCGCCCTTCTCGCCGTCCGCCGTGACGGAGCGCTTCGTGGCACTGACGATGCCGGAGGTGACGGTGCCCGGCAGGTCGAAGGGGGCGCCGATCGCCACGACCGGGTCGCCGACGCGGACGTCGTCGGAGTCGCCGAGGGGGAGCGGGGTGAGGCCCCGGGCG
Source organism: Streptomyces sp. NBC_00670 (assembly GCF_036226765.1). Classification (NCBI taxonomy): domain Bacteria; kingdom Bacillati; phylum Actinomycetota; class Actinomycetes; order Kitasatosporales; family Streptomycetaceae; genus Streptomyces; species Streptomyces sp. NBC_00670. The sequence continues at coordinate 4,810,823 of NZ_CP109017.1, read as the reverse complement.
TTCTCGACCTCGACGACGGCCAGGTCGGAGTGGGCGTCCCGGCCGACGACGGTGGCGCGGGCGGTGCGGCCGTCGGTGAACGTCACGGATATCTCGCCGCCGTCGGAGTCGCCGGGGGCGACGACGTGGTTGTTGGTCAGGATGCGGCCGTGGGTGTCGAAGACAAAGCCGGTGCCGGTGTCCTGTTCGCCGACGCCGCGGACATGGAGGGTGACGACGCCGGGGAGGGCGTGGGCGGCGATGTCGGTGACGCTGCGGGCGGGGCGGGCCGGGGTGTCCCCGCCGGTCTCCGGGAGCGTGGCGCGGAGGTTCTCGTGCTCCAGGTAGGCGCCGGTGGCGAGGCCGGCGGTGCCGGAGAGGAGGAGGACGGCGAGGGTGGTGGCGACGAGGGTGCGGCGTTGTGGCCGCGGGCGGCGGGGTGGGGGTGCGGGGGCGTGCCGGAAGGGGGTGGGGGACCAGGGGTCGTAGCGGTGCCAGGGGGGTGGGGCGGGGGTGGTGGTGACGGCCGGCTGGGAGAGGTCCGGCTCGAGGTCGCCGTCCTGGTTCATGGTGTCCTCCATCGAAGCGCCCGACCGGATTCAACCAGGGGTGCTCCCCGAACCTTTCCCCGCCCCCGTCAGGGCAGCGGCGGTGGCGTCAGGACCGGCGTCGTGGGCCACGTACCGAGCGAGAACGGCGGCGTCGCCGACAGGGGGCGGATCAGCGGGGAGACGGCAACCGCCTCCACCGGCGCCGTCAGCACCTGCGACGCCTCCTCCGCCTGCGCACCCCCGGCCCCCGGCAACAACGGCGCACCCACGGACACCGCGGCAGACCCCTCCGGCACCCGCCTCCCCTGCGCGAGCAACGGCCCGGTACGCCGCCGGCGCCCCTCGGCCGCCGTTGCCCCCGCGCCCGCGCTCTGCGCGGGGCTGACGTTGCTGCCGGCCCCCGCCCCGCCCCGCGCATCCGACGCCGTGTCCGCGGGGCTTCCCGCGGTCACCCCGCCGAGCGCGATCGCGGCCAGCGACACCGCCCCGGCCGCGACGAACGCGAACCGCAGCCCGCGCGAGGCCGGCCGCTCCTCGGGCCGGCCCACATGGGCGATGCGGAAGCCGCGGTCACCGTCGGGGTCGCCGGACAGCGCATGGCCCTCGGAGGGGGACAGCGCGGTCGCGTGGGCGCCCGAGGGGACGTAGCGGAAGGGGTCGGCGGAGACGCCGAACAGCCCGGCCTCCGGGGAGACCCGCCCCGGACGGCCGCCGCGCGCGCCCCCGGCCCCGCCGGGGCCCGTGACGCCGAACGGCGAGCCGCCGTCGCCGGAGTCGCCCCCGGCGGGCAGGCCCTGGAGACGGGCCAGGAAGCTCTCGGAGGGCGGCGGCGGCGCGGCCTGCGCGAAGACGCTCTTCAGCTGCCGCTGGGCGTCCGCCTCGGCCTTGCACTTCGCACAGGTGGCGAGGTGCGCCAGGACGCGCTCACGCGACTCATGACCGAGTTCTCCGTCCACCAGGGCGGAGAGCCGGTCGCCCAGATGCTGCTCGGCCGGTGTGGGACGACGTGATCCACTCACGCGGTCGCGCCCCCTCCTCCCAGCGCGGGCACTCCCGGGAAGGCGAACCCGCGCCGCTTCTCGGCACGCGCCTCCGGCGACCGGTGGGCGAGCGCCTTGCGCAGCTGGGAGCGGCCGCGGTGGATCCGGGAGCGGACCGTGCCGAGCTTGACGCCGAGCGTGGCGGCGATCTCCTCGTAGGAGAGGCCCTCGATGTCGCACAGGACGACGGCCGCGCGGAACTCGGGCGCGAGGGTGTCGAGCGCCTGCTGCACGTCCGCGTCGAAGTGCGCGTCGTTGAAGACCTGCTGGGGGGTGGGCTCGCGGCTGGGCAGGCGCTCGGCCGCGTCGTCGCCCAGGGCGTCGAAGCGGATGCGCTGCTTGCGGCGGACCATGTCGAGGAACAGGTTGGTGGTGATGCGGTGCAGCCAGCCCTCGAAGGTGCCGGGCGTGTACGTCGACAGGGAGCGGAAGACGCGGACGAAGACCTCCTGGGTGAGGTCCTCGGCGTCGTGCTGGTTGCCCGTCAGGCGGTAGGCGAGCCGGTAGACACGGCCGCTGTGCGTGCTGACGATCTCCTCCCAGGTGGGCGGAGTCCACGCCTGCGAGTCCGCTTCAGTGGAGAAGGTCGCTGTCTGAGCGGAGTCGGCAGCCTGGATGCTGTCAGCGGTGTTGGTCACGGATTTCGGCCTGCCCGCCGAGCCGAGGAGTCGGCGAAACGCTCCTCCCCGTTCCTCGGGCGCGGCCGCACCTCCCCTGTCGGCTCTGGTGGTGTCCAGTGGAGCCCCTACCATAGCCACCCCGCCCGTTAGCTCCGGATAAGCGGTTTTACGAGAATTTGATACGCGCTGATCCGGCTCATACGGCTGCGTCAGCACTTGCTCGGCGCACTTCGCCATCTCCTGCCCCCGCTCACTCCCCCGTCGTCTTCCTCGCCCCTTTTAACGCCCGGTCCCATCTGCGGGTTCCCGACGCCAACGGATACAGTCACGCCGAGGCAACAACGGGGACAGGAGAGGGTCATTACCGCCAACCGGCAGACGAGCTGGGCGTTCGCCGACGCCTTTGTCGCCGAGGACGACGCGCTGCACTGGGCCCGGGAGCGGGCCCGGGAGGCAGGGCTGCGCTCGGTGTCGCCCGGCGCGGGTGCGGCCCTGCGGTTGCTCGCGGCCACCGTGGACGCCAAGGCCGTGGCGGAGATCGGCACCGGCACCGGCGTGTCGGGCATCCATCTGCTGCACGGCATGCGCCCGGACGGCGTGCTGACCACGGTGGACCCGGAGCCCGAGCGCCAGCAGTTCGCCCGGCAGGCCTTCCGCGCGGCCGGCTTCGCCAGCAACCGGGCCCGGTTCATCCCCGGCCGCGCCCTGGACGTGCTGCCCCGGCTCGCCGACGCGGGCTACGACCTGGTGTTCTGCGACGGCGACCGCATGGAGTGCCTGGACTATCTCGCCGAATCGTTGCGCCTGCTGCGGCCCGGTGGGCTCGTCGTCTTCGAGGGCGTCTTCGCCGACGGCCGCACGATCGACTCCGGTCCGCAGCCGGCCGAGGTGGTCCGGCTGCGGGAGCTGCTGCGGGCGGTGCGCGAGAGCCAGGACCTGGTGCCGTCGCTGCTGCCGGTGGGCGACGGCCTGCTGTGCGCGGTCAAGCGCTGAGCGAGCCGGTCGCGGCGGTGCGCAGCCGGCCGGGGAGGGGTCCGGGACAGGGAGCGGGATCGGGTCCGGGACAGGGAGCGGCCCAGACATCGTCGTATCGATGCCTGGGCCACTGAAGGGGGTAAGGGCCGCTCGCGCGTCAGCCGACGACCTTCTTGAGGGCGTCGCCGAGCGCGTCGGCCTCGTCCGGGGTCAGCTCGACGACGAGCCGGCCGCCGCCTTCGAGCGGAACGCGCATGACGATGCCCCGCCCCTCCTTGGTCACCTCGAGCGGGCCATCACCCGTCCGCGGCTTCATGGCCGCCATGCTCGTACCCCTTCCTGAAACCAGGTCATCGTCAGCCGACGGCCCCCGCGAAAGGGCACGCGGTCCCTCGAAGGACACACGACACCGGCATCGAACACATTGCTTCCTGGCCATTATCCCGCATCTCAGGACCCGATGACCAACATCAGTCGGCATCGCTTGGGCAACGCGCGCGAGCAAAACCACTCAATTCGGCGATGCTGCTGCGATACTTCGCCGCCCGGCGGCCCATTTCGGTGCCGGAGCCGCCTCCCGGTTCTTTGACGCAGGTCACACGCGCCCGCCGGTCGGCCGCGGGAGAACTCCGCCATGCTGTCCTTCGGAGCGGACGTACGGGCCGGACATACCGGCGGGTACGTCGCGCTGCCGCACCGGACCGCACTACGACCTGCATCGAGGGGACGCCATGGCCGACACCGTGCTGTACGAGGTGAACGACGGGCTCGCGACGATCGTGCTGAACCGCCCGGAGGCGATGAACGCGCTGAACGTCGTCACCAAGGAGGCACTGCGGGACGCGGCGCGTGCGGCGGCCGAGGACTCGGCCGTCCGGGCGATTCTGCTCACCGCGGCCGGGGACCGGGCGTTCTGCGTGGGCCAGGACCTCAAGGAGCACGAGAAGCTCCTCGCCGCGGACCGGGAGAGCGGGGCCGGGCGGACGATGTCCACCGTGCGGGAGCACTACAACCCGATCGTGCGGGCGCTGGCGGGGGCGCCGAAGCCGGTGGTCGCCGCGGTGAACGGGGTCGCGGCGGGGGCGGGCTTCGGGTTCGCGCTCGCGGCGGACTACCGGATCGTGGCGGACACGGCGTCGTTCAACACGTCGTTCGCGGCGGTCGCGCTGACCGCGGACTCCGGGATCTCTTGGACGCTGCCGCGGGTGGTGGGGCCCGGGCGGGCGATGGACCTGCTGATGTTCCCGCGGAAGATGCGGGCGCAGGAGGCGCGGGAGCTGGGGATCGCGAACCGGGTGGTGCCGGGGGCGGAGCTGCGGGGGGAGGCGGAGGCGGTGGCGCGGGGGCTGGCCGAGGGGCCGACGCTGGCGTACGCGGCGCTGAAGGAGTCGGTGGCGTTCGGGTTGTCGCACTCGCTGTCGGAGGCGCTGGAGAAGGAGGACGAGTTGCAGACCCGGGCGGGCTCGTCGGAGGACCATGCGGCGGCGGTCCAGGCGTTCACGACGAAACGCGAGCCGAGGTTTTCGGGGCGGTGAGGGGTGGGGGCTCGCCCGGGTTCTTCTCGCCCCCGGAGGTCACGTCCGGGCGGCGCACTGCGCCAGGTGGTCGTTGACCAGGCCGCACGCCTGCATCAGCGCGTACGCCGTCGTGGGGCCCACGAACCGCAGCCCCCGCTTCTTCAGCGCCTTGGACAGCGCCGTCGACTCCGGCGTCACCGCCGGCACATCGGCGAGCGTCTCCGGCACCGCCCGCCCCTCCGCCTCCGGCGCGTACGACCAGATCAGCCCGTCCAGCTCCCCCGGCGCCCACCCCGCCAGCACCCGCGCGTTCGCGAGCGTCGCGTCGATCTTCAGGCGGTTCCGGATGATCCCCGCGTCCCCCAGCAGCCGCTCCGCGTCCGCCTCCGTGAACTCCGCCACCGCCGCGATCTTGAAGTCGGCGAACGCCGCCCGGAACCCCTCGCGGCGGCGCAGGATCGTGATCCAGGACAGCCCCGACTGGAACGCCTCCAGGCTGAGCCGCTCGTACAGCGCGTCGTCGCCGTGGACGGGCCGGCCCCATTCCTCGTCGTGGTACTTCACGTAGTCCTCGGTGGACAGCGCCCACGGGCAGCGCAAGCGACCGTCCGCGCCCGCCAGGGCCTCGCCGGCGGTCACCGCCGGCCCTCCTCGTCGGGCTTGTCCAGCGGCACCGGACCAGCCGTACGCGCACCGGCCAGCGCGGACTCCAGGTCGGCGATGCGGGCGTCCCGCTCGGCGAGCTCGGCGCCGAGGCGGCCGAGGGCGTCGTCGACGTCGGCCATGCGGTAGCCGCGGGCGGCGAGCGGGAAACGCAGGCCCTCCACGTCCGCCCTGTTCACCGGCCGGTCCGGGGGCAGCGGGTCCATCAGCCGCTCCGGCGCCGCCTCGGGCAGGGCCGCGCTCTCGCCGCCGCCCACCACGGCCAGTGTCACCGCGGCGACCACGACGGCGAGCGCGACGACCAGGAACAGAAACATCAACATCGCCGGGTCCACGCTCTCGGTTCGTGAGGGTCTGGGAAGTGCTCGTCCTGAGGGTCTGGGGACCGCTCGCGTCCGATCGTGCCATGCGGGTCCGACAGTTAGGGTCGCAGGCGGTCAACAAAGCGGACGTACGGGAAGAGGTCACAGGGGATGCTCAGGCTGGGCGGGCGTGAATTCGGCGAGCACGAGCCGGTGATCATGGCGATCGTCAACCGGACCCCGGACTCCTTCTACGACCAGGGAGCGACGTTCCGCGACGAGCCGGCCCTCGCGCGCGTGGAGCAGGCGGTGTCGGAGGGTGCCGCCGTCATCGACATCGGCGGGGTCAAGGCCGGTCCCGGCGAGGAGGTGACGGCCGAGGAGGAGGCGCGGCGGACGGTCGGTTTCGTCGCGGAGGTGCGACGGCGCTTCCCGGACGTGGTCATCAGCGTCGACACCTGGCGGGCCGAGGTCGGTGAGGCGGTCTGCGAGGCGGGGGCCGATCTGCTCAACGACGCGTGGGGCGGCGTCGATCCGGGACTCGCGGAGGTCGCGGCGCGGTACGGCGTGGGGCTGGTGTGCACGCACGCGGGGGGTGCCGAGCCGCGGACGCGGCCGCACCGGGTGACGTACGACGACGTCATGGCGGACATCCTGCGGGTGACGCTCGGGCTGGCCGAGCGGGCGGTGTCGCTGGGGGTGCCGAGGGAGTCGGTGCTGATCGATCCGGGGCACGACTTCGGGAAGAACACGCGGCACAGTCTGGAGGCGACGCGGCGGCTGGGGGAGATGGTGGAGACGGGGTGGCCGGTGCTGGTGTCGTTGTCCAACAAGGACTTCGTGGGGGAGACGTTGGACCGGCCGGTGAAGGAGCGGGTGGTGGGGACGTTGGCGACGACGGCGGTGTCGGCGTGGTTGGGGGCCCGGGTGTACCGGGTGCATGAGGTGGCGGAGACGCGGCAGGTGCTGGACATGGTGTCCGCGATCGCGGGGTGGGCGGGGCCGGCGGTTGCGCGGCGGGGGCTGGCGTAGGGCCTGTCGTCCGGATCGGCCGGTGAGGTCGGTGGCCCGGCCGGGACGGACCGGAGAGGTCCCTCCCGGCGGCTCGCGGGGCGGGGTCCGACAGGCGTCTTCGCCGTGCGCTCAGTCCTCGGCGACCCGGATGACGGTGCGGCCGGCGACGCGCTGTCGTGAGGCGAACGCGTCGGCGGCCTCGGCCAGCGGCCGGACCGCGCCGACTCTCACCCGGAGCCGGCCCTCGCGCACGCGTCGGGCGAGGTCGGTGAGGCGTGCGCGGTCCGGTTCCACGACGAAGAAGACGGCCCGCCCATCCTCGGGGCGTGCGGTGGGCGGGTGGGCGATGGTGACGAGCGTGCCACCGGCCCGCACGAGCCGGGCGGAGCGGTCGAGGATGTCGCCGCCGATCACGTCGAACACGACGTCGACGGGCCCGGCATCCTCCCACCTGTCGTCTTCCAGATCGAGGAAGGCCTGCGCGCCCAGGTCGCGCACGATGTCCCGGTCGGCGAGGCGTCCCGTGCCGATCACGTGGGCCCCCGCCTCGTGGGCGAGCTGGACCGCGAGCGAGCCGACACCGCCGGCGGCGCCGTGAATCAGCACGGTCTGACCGGCGGCGAGCCGGGCGTGCTCGAACAGCCCCTGCCACGCGGTCAGTCCCGAGATCGGCAGTGCGGCCGCGACCGTGTGCGGGATGTCCGCGGGGAGGGGCGCGAGGTTGCGGGCCTCCACCGCGACGTACTCCGCGAGCGAGCCGTCGCGGGTCCAGTCGGTCGGTCCGAAGACCCGCTGGCCGACGGTGAGGCCGGTCGTTCCGTAGCCGAGTTCCGTCACCACCCCCGAGACCTCGTGGCCGGGCACGCTCGGGGTGCGGTCGCGGCCGGCGCGGTCGGTCCAGGTCGCGGGCCAGTCGAGCTCTCCCCGGGTGAAGCCCGCGGCGTGCACCCGCACGATGACGTCGTTCTCGGAGGCGTGGGGGCGGGGGACGTCCTCCTGGGTCAGCCCCGCGACCCCGGCCTCGCGCTCTCGGACGGTGATGGCTCGCATGATTCTTCCTTTCCTGGTGTGGAGTTCCTGTTGCGGCATTTCCTGTTGCGGCATTTCCTGTCGTGGCATGCCGCGGCCCGGCCAGCTCGGCCAGGGGGCGTCGAGGACGCGCTCGACCATGGACGTACGGCGGAATCCGGGAACGAAGTGCTCCAGGATGTCCGCGTTGACGGTCCCGTACGTGGTGTCCGGGCGCTCCTTCAGGCCGTCGTAGAACGCCCGCAGGAACTCCTCCTTGAATTGGCCACGCGGATGAGCGGCGACGACGTGCTCCACTTGGTCCTCTCCCAGTCTGTCCAGTCCCCAGCCGATCGCGTCGGTCAGCACGCCGTAGTTCGTGGCGGCCGTCTCGGGGCCCATCCGGGCGGGCAGTCCCGGCGTCGTGTGCAGGGCGATCGCCGTCCAGACCACCTCGGCGGCACTCCGCGAGAACCCCCTGTCCCGCAGGAACGCGCGCGCGTGGTCGGCGCCGTCCAGTTCGAAGCGCTGCGGCGTCGTGGAGAACGGGACCACCAGGCCCGCGTCGTGGAACATCGCCGCGATGTAGAGCAGCTCGGGATCGGGCCGCAGATCCCTCTCGCGTGCGTGCAGGGAACCGAAGAGGAACACCCGCCGGGAATGGTGGAGGAGCAGGGGACTCGTTGTCTTCCGGAGGAAATTCTCGGCCTCCGTGGCTGCGGAGGTGTCGGGGATCTCCACCCCCGCGATGATCTCGGTCATGGTGTCCGTGCTTTCCCGTGCGATGTGTTACGAGTGGGACATGCGCCCGTTCCCCACCATGCCGACCACACGGCCCCCGGCGCCGCCTCGGTACGGCCATGAACCACCCGGATCCGGTCATCCCAGGATGGGTCCGTGAGCGCCGGCCCGCATCGGGTGGCGATCCTCGTCTACGACGGGGTGAAATCGCTCGACGTCGTCGGCCCCGCCGAGGTGTTCGGGGAGGCGAACCTGCTCGGTGCGGACTACCGGATCGCCCTGGTGTCGGCGTCGGGTGCCGACGTCACCTCCTCGATCGGGATGCGGATCACCGTCGACGGCGATGCCGCCGGACAGCCGGACCCCGGTACGTTCCTGATGCCGGGCGGCGACATCTATCCCAGGACCGCCGTCACCCGGGAACTGGTCGAGGCCGCCGGGGGGCTCGCGGCCCGGTCCGGCCGCGTCGCCTCCGTGTGCTCCGGTGCCTTCGTCCTGGGCGCGGCCGGGCTCCTGGACGGCAGACGGGCGACCACCCACTGGAAGATCGCGGGCGAACTCGCGGCCCGGCATCCGGAGGCCCGTGTGGAACCCGACGCGATCTACGTCCGTGACGGCACCGTGTACACCTCCGCGGGTGTCTCCGCGGGCATCGATCTCGCGCTCGCCCTCGTCGAGGAGGACCACGGGCCCGAGCTCGGCCGGGAGGTGGCCCGCTCCCTCGTCGTCTACCTGCAGAGGCCGGGCGGCCAGTCGCAGTTCTCCGCGTCGCTGCGGGGGTCTCCGCCACGGTCGCCCGCGCTGCGCGGTGTCGTCGACCTGGTCACGGCGGATCCGTCCGGCGACTACTCCCTCGCCGGACTGGCCGCGCGCCTGCATCTCAGCCCGCGGCACCTCACGAGGCTGTTCCGGGAGGAGCTGGGCACCACGCCGGCCCGGTACGTCGAGTCGATCCGGTTCGACCTGGCGAAGTCACTGCTCGACCAGGGGTACGCCGCGACGCGGGCGGCTTCCCTGGCCGGCTTCCCGAACTACGAGAGTCTCCGCCGGGTCTTCGCGCGGGAGTTGTCGGTCAGTCCCGCCGCCTACGGGCGACGGTTCACCACCGCACGACGCCCGGAGTGACGGGCCGCCCGGGCGCACGCCCTCCTCCGGATGCCGTGTCTTCCCGGGCCGGCTACCTTCCCGCCTCCTTCGACACCAGTGCCACCGCCTCCTCCACGTCGTCCGTGACGTGGAACAAGGTGAGGTCGGTCTGGGAGGCCTTGCCCTGGGCGATGAGGGTGTTCTGGAGCCAGTCGACGAGGCCGCCCCAGTACGCGCTGCCGAAGAGGACGATCGGGAAGCGGGTGACCTTGCGGGTCTGGACGAGGGTGAGCGCCTCGAAGAGCTCGTCGAGGGTGCCGAGGCCGCCGGGGAGGACCACGAAGCCCTGGGCGTACTTGACGAACATCATCTTCCGCACGAAGAAGTAGCGGAAGTTGAGACCGACGTCGACGTACGGGTTCAGGCCCTGTTCGAAGGGCAGCTCGATGCCGAGGCCGACCGAGACGCCCCGCGCCTCGCAGGCGCCCTTGTTGGCCGCCTCCATCGCCCCGGGCCCGCCCCCGGTGATCACCGCGAAGCCGGCCTCCACCAGGCCCCGTCCGAGCCGTACGCCCGCCTCGTACTCCGGTGAGTCCACCGGGGTCCGGGCCGAGCCGAACACACTGATCGCGGGCGGCAGTTCGGCCAGGGTGCCGAAGCCCTCGATGAACTCCGACTGGATCCGCAGGACCCGCCAGGGGTCGGTGTGGACCCAGTCGGTCGGCGCGCGCTCGTCCAGCAGCCGCTGGTCCGTGGTGCTCTCCTGCACCTGGCCCCGCCTGCGGAGCACCGGTCCCTCACGCGTCTCGTCCGGTGGCACCTTCTTGCCCTCGGGGTTGCCGGTAGGCATACGCGCTCCCTCCGCTCGACCGGTCGTACCACTTCAGCCTAGATCCACACGGGTTACCGGCGGGGGACCCGCGCATGCCCGGTCATGCCGTCAGCCAGGCGCGCAGGCGCTCCTCGGCGGCCAGGATCTTCGCCGTGTCCACGCGTTCGTCGCGCTTGTGGGCCAAGTGCGGGTTGCCGGGGCCGTAGTTGACCGCGGGGATGCCGAGCGCGCTGAAGCGGGAGACGTCCGTCCAGCCGTACTTGGGTTGCGGGGTGCCGCCGACGGCCTCGATGAAGGCGGCCGCGGCCGGGTGCGAGAGGCCGGGCAGCGCGCCGGGGCTGTGGTCGTCCACGACGAACTCCTCGACCCCGCAGTCCGCGAAGACCTCCCGCACGTGCGTGAGTGCCTCCTCCTCGCTGCGGTCGGGCGCGTAGCGGAAGTTGACGGTGACCACGCACGCGTCCGGGATGACGTTGCCGGCGACGCCGCCGGAGATCCCGACGGCGTTGAGGCCCTCGCGGTACTCCAGGCCGTCGATCACCGGGTAGCGGGGCTCGTAGGTGGCGAGCCGGGCCAGGATCGGGGCGGCGGCATGGATGGCGTTGGAGCCCATCCAACTGCGCGCGGAGTGGGCGCGCTCGCCGGAGGTCTTCAGCAGCACCCGCAGGGTGCCCTGACAGCCGCCCTCGACCTCGCCGTCGGAGGGCTCCAGCAGTACGGCGAAGTCGCCGCGCAGCCAGTCGGGGTGCGCCTCGGCCACGTGCCGCAGACCGTTGAGGTGGGCGGCGACCTCCTCGTTGTCGTAAAAAACGAAGGTCAGATCGCGATTGGGGTCCGGGACGGTCGCGGCGATGCGCAGCTGGACCGCCACGCCCGACTTCATGTCGCAGGTGCCGCAGCCCCACAGCACGCCGTCCTCGTCCAGTCGCGAGGGGACGTTGTCGGCGAGGGGGACGGTGTCGATGTGGCCCGCGAGGACGACACGCTCGGAGCGGCCCAGTTCCGTCCGGGCCACGACGTTGTTGCCGTGGCGGTCGACGGTGAGGTGCGGCAGGGCGCGCAGCGCGGCCTCGACCGCGTCGGCGAGCGGCTTCTCGGTGCCGCTCTCGGAGGGGAGGTCGACGAGTCGCGCGGTGAGCCGCGCGGCGTCCTGCGTGAGGTCGAGCGGGGTGTCGTGCATGGCCCGACCCTAACGCGGGCGAGGGGGCGGGCCGTTGCCACGACCGGCGGAACGGACCGTTCCGGAAGTTGTCCACAGGCTCGCTCACGACTGCGTACTGTCGCGTACCTTGTACGCCGTGTCAGAACCGTCCCTCTCCCCAGACCTCACTCCAGCCCGTCCCCCGGCCCGCTCGACCGCTCCCGGCCGCCGCCCCTCCCCCGGCTTCCTCCGGCGTGGCCGGCTCCTGCGCTGGGGGGCGGCGCTCGCCGTGCTGGCCGCCCTCGCGGGCTATCTGACCGTGCAGTACCTCGCCGGGGGCGGGGGCGCGCCCCGCTGCCGGGTCGTGGCGGGGCACGGCGGCGGGAAGTCGTACGAGTTCACGCCGGAACAGACGGAGAACGCGGCGACGATCTCCGCCGTGGGCACCACCCGGGGCCTGCCGGAACGAGCGGTCACCATCGCGCTGGCGACGGCGCTTCAGGAGTCGGGCCTGCACAACCTCGGGCACGGGGACCGGGATTCGCTCGGCCTGTTCCAGCAGCGCCCCTCGCAGGGGTGGGGCACGAAGAGACAGATCATGGACCCGGCGTACGCGGCGGGCGCGTTCTACGACCGCCTGGTCGAGGTGCCGGGGTACGCGAAGCTGCCGCTGACGGTGGCCGCGCAGCGGGTGCAGCGCAGCGGCTTCCCCCGCGCGTACGCCCGGCACGAACCGGACGCCAGAGTGCTCGCCACCGCGCTGACCGGCCGCTCGGCGGCCGCGCTCACCTGCGAGGGGCGCCCGGCGCCGACCCCGGACGGCGGCCCGGACGCGGTCCGTGCGGCGCTCGTACGGGACTTCGGGCGGGACGTGCTCCGGCCGGCGGCGGCACAGGTGCGGGCCTCCGTCACGGCGACCCCGGCCACCGCCGGCCGGGGCGCCCGGGACGCGCACGCCGCCGTGACCGTGCCGGTGCCGCGCGGGGCACCGTCCGGTGGTACGCGGCGGGAGGGCTGGGAGCTGGCGCACTGGGCGGTGGCCAACTCCTCGGCCCTGCACATCGCCAAGGTGTCCTACGCGGGCCGAGAGTGGTCGCGCGACGGATACGCCGACGAGTGGCGGACGGTCGGAAGACCCCGGCAGGGCGCCGGGGTCGGGGACGACGCGAAGAACGGGGGTGCGGCAGCGGGCGGTTCGGGGGCGAAGGTCGTCCGGATCGCCACCGGGGACTGAGGACGGAGGGGGTAGGCCGGGGACCGACGGCGGACCGGGGAGGCCGACGGCGGACCGGTCGCCCGTGCACCGGCCGCCACCGGGCCGTGCGCCGTCTCGGGCAGTCGTACGGGTCTTCAGCCCTGGGAGCGACACGGCGGGGCGACGCCGGCGAGTGACGACGGGTTGCCGGACGGCCCGGGGCGCGTCTGCCGTGCCCCGCTGAAATTCCTTGCGGGGAAAGGGATGCGGGGAATCGGCACCCCTTTCCCGATGACTCTTTTGCCCGTATTTCCGCCCGCCCGATAATGCGATGCATTGCCAACTCTTTACCGGGGTCCGCCGCAACCTTCGGGGCCCTGAAGCGGTAGTCACTGCGTCCGACCCGGGGCGATCAACTGCCGAATCGCACCGGTTCCCCACCGTTTTTCTTCCGTCCGAAGGAGCAACATGTCCCTCCCCCTGACCCGTCGGATCGCCCGTGCCGCGCTGATCGTCGCAGCCGGAGCGGCGCCCGTGGTCGGTGCGGCCGGTTCCGCCAGCGCGGCGACGACGGCCCTGCCCGCCACGCCCGACCTCGGTGGTGTGACCGCGCTGGACGGTGCGCACGTCGCCAACAACGTCGACGCCACCGCCCAGCACGTCACCGGCATGGCGGGTGACACGGGCGGCAAGACGGTCAAGAAGGCGGTGCCGGCCGCGGGCAAGGCCGGTGGCAAGGTCGTCAAGACGGCGGTCCCGGTGGCGCAGAAGACCGCGGGCGAGGCCGCGGGCCAGGCCGGCGGCGCGCTGGGTGACGTGGCGTCCTCCGCCACGAAGGCGGCCCCGGCCGGCGGCCTGCCGGTGGACGGCCTGCCGCTCCACTGACACCGCTCCACACCACACGAAGCCCCCGGGTCCCGGACCCGGGGGTTTCTCCTTGCGCGCGGCGGCCCGTCGGTTCAGCCGTCCAGCGCGATCGCGCGGCGCACGTCGGCGGCGTAGGCCGCGGGTTGTTCCCAGGCCGCGAAGTGGCCGCCGGCGGGATGCTCCACGTAGGCGCGCACGTTCAGGAACGCCTCGGCGTAGCTGCGCGGTTCCGGTTTGGTGTCGTGCGGGAAGACGGAGAAGACGGTGGGCGTGCCGATGCGTGCGGGGAGTTCGACCGGTTCGGTGTAGGTGGCGAAGGACGTGCCGATGGTGCCGGTGACCCAGTAGGCGGTGACCCAGGTGAGCAGCTCGTCGGGGGTGAAGGCCGAGGCGTCGGACCAGGACTCCAGCTTCTCGACGAGCCATGCCGCGAGTCCGGCGGGCGAGTCGCCGAGGGCGACGGCGAGGGTGTTCGGCCGCGTCGACTGCTCCGCGATGTACCCGCCCTCGGCCCGGAACCACCGCGCCGCCCGGTCCAGATAGGCCACCGCGTCGGGCGCGAGCCGGGCCGGGTCCGCCGTGAAGGCGTGCTGCGGGGCGACGTTCGTCAGGTGCAGGGCGGTCACGCGGTCCGGGTGGGCGGCGGCGAGGAGTTCGGCGACGGTGCCGCCCACATCGCCGCCGGAGACCGTGTACCGCGCGTGACCGAGCTGTTCGAGCGCGTCCGCGACGATTCTGGCGATCCGGTTCGCCGACATTCCGGGAGTGGTGAGCGCAGGCGCGAAGGGGAAGCCCGGCAGCGCGGGCACCACCACATGCAGGTCCATGAGCAGCGGCAGAAGGCGTTCGAAGCGCAGCACCGAGTCCGGCCAGCCGTGCAGCAGGACGACGACCGGCGCGCCGGGGTCGGCGGACCGCTGGTGGATCAGGCGCAGCTCCGTGTCACCGGTGCGCACCGTCACCCAGGGGAGCGCGTCGATGCGGCGCTCGTGCGGGGCCCAGTCGTAGCCGTTCGCCCAGTGGTCGAGCAGGGCGTCGAGACGCGAGCCGGTGACGCCGCGCGTCCCGTCGACGCTCCACGGGGTGTGCACGCGTCGCGTCCGCCGGAGGCGCTCACGCAGTTCGTCGGTCATGTGTACGACCATACACATGATGTGTATCAGCGTACACATGGCCTGTATGGTCGATCGCATGAGTTCTCGTGACGCGGCCGCGACCAGGCAGCGGATTCTGGAGCACGCCCGGCGCCAGTTCGCCCGGCACGGATACGGGGCGGTCGCGGTCAAGGGCGTGGCCGACGCGGCGGGGGTGTCGCCCAACCTCATCACGCGCTATTTCGGCGGCAAGGAGGGCCTGTTCCTGGCGGCGACGCGGGTGGAGATCCCGGTCTCCGACTCCTTCGACGGCGACCTTTCCACGCTCGGGGCACGCCTCGCGGCGAGCATCGTACGGCGCTGGTCCGGCCCGCCCGGCGAGGATCCGCTGCTCGTACTGCAACGCGCGTCCGGCGAGCGCCCGGAGGCGGCGGAGGCGCTGGCCGCGTTCCTCGACGCCCAGTCACTTCAGCCGCTGCTCCGCCATCTGCGCGCGAGCGGCCTGGACGAGACCGAGGCCCGCGACCGGGCGGCGGCGATCGACGCGTTCGTGCTCGGCGTCTCGACCCGCCGCCGGGTCCTGCGCTCCGCACTCGGCGACCCCGCCGAGCTGGAGGCCTGGCTGGGCGCCACCATCCAGCGCCTCGCCGACGGCGGGTGAGGCCAGCGGCGGCTGCTGGTCAGCTCTGCCGCAGCCGGGCGGCTGCGGCGGCGATCCGGTCGTCCGTGGCGGTCAGGGCCACGCGGACGAAGCGGGCGCCGGCGGGGCCGTAGAAGTCGCCGGGGGCGACGAGGATGCCCAGGCCGGCGAGGTGGCCGACCGTGTCCCAGCACGACTCGTCGCGCGTCGCCCACAGGTACAGGCTCGCCTCGCTGTGCTCGATCCGGAAGCCGTGCGCGAGGAGCGCCTCGCGCAGCTCCGAGCGCCGTGCCGCGTACCGCTCCCGCTGCTCGCGCACGTGCGCGTCGTCGGAGAGCGCGGCGACCACCGCGGCCTGGGTCGGCGCCGGGGTCATCATGCCGCCGTGCTTGCGGATCTCCAGCAGCGGTCCGAGCACCGCCGGGTCGCCGACGAGGAACGCCGCGCGGTAGCCGGCCAGGTTGGACCGCTTGGACAGGGAGTGGACGGCGACGATGCCGTCGTAGGAGCCGCCGCACACGTCCGGGTGCAGGACCGAGACCGGGTCGGCCTCCCAGCCCAGCTCCAGGTAGCACTCGTCGGAGACGACGAGCACGCCGTGCTCCCGCGCCCAGGCCACGATCCGGGCCAGCTCCTCCTTGGCCAGCACCCGCCCTGTCGGGTTCGACGGCGAGTTGAGCCACAGCAGCTTCAGACCGGCCGGGTCCAGCTCGGTGGGATCGTCGTACGCCACGTGCTCGGCGCGGGCCAGCCGGGCGCCGACCTCGTACGTCGGGTACGCGAGACGCGGGTACGCGACCGTGTCGCCGGGGCCGAGGCCCAGCTGGGTCGGCAGCCAGGCCACCAGTTCCTTGGAGCCGACGATCGGCAGCACGTGCCGGTCGGTCAGGTCCCGGCCGCCGAGCCGGCGCTCCGCCCAGCCGGTGATCGCGTCCCGCAGTGCGGGGGTGCCCCAGACCGTCGGGTAGCCCGGCGAGTCGGCCGCGGCGACCAGCGCCTTCTGGATCAGCTCGGGCACCGGGTCCACCGGGGTGCCGACGGACAGGTCGACGATCCCGTCCGGGTGCGCGGCGGCCGTCGCCTTGTACGGCGCGAGCTTGTCCCAGGGGAAGTCAGGAAGCCGGTCGCGAAGCGACTCCGTGGAAGGGTGGCGGCGGGCGGCGGGAGGGGGGTCGGAGACTGCGGACACGGGATCGGCTCTCTTTCTTCTCTGCGTGCTCGGGGCGGGGCCCCGAACGCCTCGGTCCCGCACGGCGCGGCGGGCGCCGTACGGGACCGGGGCGGCACGCGCGCGGATGGTGCGAGCGTGCCGCGACGCGTTGTTCCTGCGACGGCTACTGGTTCATCGGGGGCAGCGCCGCGACGAACGGGTGGTCGCGCTCGATCAGACCCAGCTTGCTGGCCCCGCCGGGCGAGCCGAGCTCGTCGAAGAACTCGACGTTCGCCTTGTAGTAGTCCTTCCACTCCTCCGGAGTGTCGTCCTCGTAGAAGATCGCCTCGACCGGGCAGACCGGTTCACAGGCTCCACAGTCGACGCATTCGTCCGGGTGGATGTACAAGGACCGTTTGCCCTCGTAGATGCAGTCGACCGGGCACTCCTCGATGCACGCCTTGTCCTTGACGTCGACACAAGGCTCTGCGATGACGTAGGTCACGCTGTCGTTCCTCCTCGATTGGGCGCTGGCGGGCCTCCTCAGGCTCCGCCGCCTGGCGCGCGGGAGCGCGGCGTCGTCGATGCCCGCACCTAGTATCTCCGTTCCTGGGCATGATCCGAACAGGAGGGGTGGACCGACCTGTGGAAATCTCTGCGGGCGGGCGGCTCGAGGTCCGCATCACCGCCGCTGACGTGGGCAAACGCGTCTCAGTGCGACGCAGGACCGAACATGCCGCCGAGGGTGGGAAGTTCACCGACACGGTTGGCGTTCTCACATCATGGGACGACGGTGTGCTGCTGATCACACGACGGGACGGCGAGACCGTCCGGATCGCGGCTCGGACGCTGGTCGCGGGCAAGGTCGTACCGGCCGCCCGGGCGCGTCGCCGGGGCCCCGCCGCGTCGTACGGCGAGCTGGCGCGCGTCGCGGCCAGGGCCTGGCAGCCGGTGGAGCGGGAGCGGCTCGGCGAGTGGGAACTGCGGGCGGCCTCCGGGTTCACCCGCCGGGCCAACTCGGCGCTGCCGCTCGGCGACCCCGGGTTGCCGCTCGACAACGCGCTCACGGCCGTACGGCGCTGGTACGCGGCGCGCGGGCTGCCCGCGTACGTGCAGGCGGCGACGGGCGGCGAGGGCACGCAGGAGGCACTGTGCGCCAAGTTGACGGAACGTGGCTGGCGGCGCGAGGTGACGGCCGAGCTGTGGACCGGCGCGCTCGCCCCGCTCGTCGACCGCGAGCCGGGGCCGACGGCGCCCGAGGACGTCCTGCTGTCCCGCACCGCCGACGAGGCATGGCTGCGGCGCTACCAGCGCAAGGGAATCGGCGAGGTCGCGCTGCGGGTACTCGGCAGTGGGCCGTCGGTGTGGTTCGCGACCGTTCCCGGCGCCGGTGACTCGGGGGCGGAGGGCGCGACGCCCGCAGCGATCGGGCGGCTCGTCGTGGACGGGCGGTGGGCCGGGTTCGCGGCGGTCGAGGTCGACCCCGCGCTGCGCCGGCGCGGGCTCGCCACGGCGGTGATGGCCGCGCTGGCCGGGCGCGCGCTCCAGGAGGGCGCCTCGGCGGCCTGGCTCCAGGTGGAGTCGGACAACGACCGGGCCCGCGCGCTCTACCGGCGGCTCGGGTTCGCCGCGCACCACTCGTACCACCACTTCCGGGAGCCCGCCGGTGACGGCGCCCCCGGCCGGGCCGGCTGAGCCGTGGCGGGCCTGTGGCCGACGGTGCGGCCGATTCCGCCGGGGCCGGAGCGGAGCGAGGAGGTACGGCGGCGGTTCGCGGAGGAGGCCCGGGCCGAGCGGCCCGACCTGGCCGCGCTCTGCCTGCTCGTGGGCGCGGCGGCGGACGGCACGCTGGACGACGCCGGGATGGACGCCGTCGACATCCGACTCGACGAACTCGCCGGGCAGCTGCCGTTCCGCCCCGGCGGGCCGCGCTCCTGGGCGACGGCCCTGGCCGAACTCCTCGGCGGGCGCCACGGGTTCGCCGGGGCACCGGCCGACTACCAGCGGCTGGAGTCGTCCCTGCTGCACGAGGTGCTGCGACGCCGGCGCGGGCTGCCGATCCTGCTCTCGGTGCTCTGGATGGAGGTCGCCCGGCGGGCCGGTGCGCCGGTGTACGGCGTGGCGCTGCCGGGGCACTTCGTGGTCGGGTTCGGGTCGGGCGCCGAGCAGGTGCTGGTGGATCCGTTCGCCGGCGGGCACGTGCTGACCGGCGACGATGCGGAGCTGCTGGTCGCCGGGGCAACGGGGGCGGTGCTCGATCCGGCGATGCTGACGCCGGCGGATCCGCTGGACATCGTGCTCCGCGTCCTGAACAACGTGCGCGCGTGGGCGGCGGCGCGGCCCGAGCGGTCCGATGTCGCCCTGTGGGCGCTGCGGCTGTCACTGTGCCTGCCGTCGCATCCGGCCCGTCTGCGCTACGAGTACGCGCGCACGCTCGTGCTCAGGGGGGAGTTCCTCGCGGGGGCGGCGGAGTTGGAGGCGTACGCGGAGGTGGTGCGGGTGATGGACGGGCCCGCGGCCCGGGCCGTCCGCGCGGAGGCGCGGGCGGCGAGGGCCCGCTTGAACTGAGGGGCGCGCCCCCGTCGGCGCCCGAAGCGCGCGGGGGCGCCGGGGCGCCTAGTAGCTCGGGGGCTTCTGTGGTGTGGCGGCTGCGGGTCCGTTGTGGCTTGTCGCGCAGTTCCCCGCGCCCCTAAAAAGCAAGGGGGCGCCCCCTGGTTTTTTAGGGGCGCGGGGAACTGCGCGAGCAACCACACTCCGCCCGCAGCCGCCAACACACCGCACCCCCCGAGCTACTAGGCGCCCCGGCCTACAGCCAGCCCTTCTCCCGGGCTATCCGAACCGCTTCCGTTCGGTTGCGGGCGGTCAGTTTCTGGATGGCCGTGGAGAGATAGTTCCGCACCGTCCCCTGGGACAGGTGCAGTGCCGTCGCCAGTTCCGCGTTCGTCGCTCCGTCGGCCGCCGCCCGCAGCACCTCCCGCTCCCGGTCGGTCAGCGGGTTCGCGCCCTCCGCGAGGGCCGCCGCCGCGAGCGTGGGGTCGATCACCCGCTCCCCCGCCAGCACCTTGCGCACCGCCTCCGCGAGCTGCGCCGCCGGCGCGTCCTTGACCAGGAACGCGTCCGCGCCCGACTCCATCGCGCTGCGCAGATACCCGGGCCGCCCGAACGTCGTGAGGACGACGAGCTTGACCCCCGGCAGTTCCCGGTGCACCTGTGCCGCCGCCTCGATCCCGGTGGCCCCCGGCATCTCGATGTCCAGCAGTGCCACGTCCACGGCGTGCTCCCGCACCGCCGCCAGTACCTCGTCACCGCGTGCCACCTGGGCGACGACCTCGATGTCCTCCTCCAGCCCCAGCAGCGCGGCCAGCGCCTCGCGGACCATGGACTGGTCCTCCGCCAGCAGGACCTTGATCGTGCGGCTCATGCCCGGGATCCTACGGTGTCCCCGGCCCCGCCGGTCTCCCCGGCCACGTCCGCCGGGACCCCCGCCGGCACCCGGGCCACCAACCGGAACCCGCGCCCGGCCGCCTTGCCCGGCTGCCCCGCCGGGCCGGCCTGACCCGACCGGCCCACCCGGCCCGCCGCCAGCGAACCGCCCGCCTTCTGGAGCCGTTCGGTCAGCCCCGTCAGCCCGTTGCCGTGCCCGCCGCCGGAGGACGCCGCACCGGCCGCGCCGGTGACACCGCCCGCTCCGTCGTCCTCGACGGACAGCTCCAGCACCGGCCCGTCCAGCGTCTGCCGCCGCACCAGGGACACCACGCACCGACGGGCCCCGCTGTGCCGTACGACGTTGGTGACCGCCTCGCGCAGCGCCCAGGCGAGCGCCGACTCGCTCTCCTCCGGGACCCCGTCGAGACCGGGCTCGGCGGGCAGGTCCGCGGTGACGCCCGCCGCCGCCAGCGCGACCTGCGCACCCGCGAGTTCCGCCGCCAGCCGGGGCCGCCGGTAGCCGCTGACCGCCTCGCGCACGTCGACCAGCGCCTGCCGGCTGACGCTCTCGATGTCGGCGACCTGCTGGGCCGCCTTGTCGGGATGGGCCGGCAGCATCCGGCCCGCCAGCTCGCTCTTGAGGGTGATCAGGGACAGCGAGTGCCCCAGCAGGTCGTGCAGATCGCGGGCGAGCCGCAGCCGCTCCTCGTTCGCGGCGAGCTGGGCGACCGTGGCACGGGCCCGGCGCAGCTCGATCGTGGTCCGCACCAGCTGGCTGACACTGGTCATCGCGAACCCGATGAGCAGCGTCAGCAGGACCATCCCGCTGAGCTGGTCCGAGTCCACGTACCCCACGACGAGCGCCATCAGCGCCGTCGTCCCCGGGATCGCCCAGTACGCCGTGCGCAGCGGGAGCGCCATCCCGCAGGCGACGGAGACGTACACGAACAGGCCGACCCAGTGCGGGCCGAGCGTGAGCGGCAGCAGGGCCGCCAGCGCGCCGAGGGCGACGATGATGCCGACGACCAGCCACCGGGGGAACGGTCTGCCGCCCATGTTCCGGGAGACCAGCGCGAGGTAGAGGCCGACGAACACGGCGATCCCGAGCCAGCCGCCCACCCTCCCGGCGGTGCTGTGGTCGCCGGAGAGCAGGTCGGCGAACGGGGAGTTGAGGAAGACCAGCCAGATGCCGATCCAGAGGGCCTTGCGCAGCAGCTCGCGCCGGTTGCGGGGCGACTGCCCCATGCGCACCAGGCGGTCCGACTCTGCCTCGTCGTCGTACGGCGGGTTGTCCGTCATCGTGCTCACGCCTTCAGCGTGTCCTTCCGGTACAGCCAGGCCGCACCGCCGGTGAACAGGGCGAAGAAGATGGCGAGGACGACGATGTCCATGGCGTGCGGGGCCTGACTCTGCTCGATCGCCTGTCCCAGGGCAGCGTATGCGTGGGTCGGCACCCACTTGGCCATGTCCTGCAGCCACTGGGGGAACGTGGTCGTCGGCATCCACAGGCCGCCGAGTATGGACAGGCCGAAGTAGACGATCATCGTGATCGGGCGGACCGCGTCCCCGCTCGCGAGGTAACCGATGGCGACGCCGAGCGCCGCGAAGACGAGGCTGCCGGCCCAGATCGCGCCGGTGAGCGCGAGCCACTGCCAGGCGTCCAGCCGCACGTCCTTCACGACGGCGGCGACGGCGAAGACGACGACGATGGACGGCAGACTGACGACGGCCGCGCCCGCGGTCTTGGCCAGGACGTAGCCGCGCCCGGGCAGGGTGGTCAGCCGCAGTTGCCGCACCCAGCCGTTCTCCCGCTCCTTCGCTATGCGTTCGCTGTTGCCCATCAGGACGGCGGTGAGCGCGCCGAAGGACGCCATCGAGACCATCATGTACGTCGGCAGGGTCAGGCCCGTGCCGTCGACCTTCGTGCTGTCGTCGGCGCTGCCCGCGATGAGCAGGAACAGCACGGACGGGTAGACGACGGAGAAGAACAGGAACTTGCGGTTGCGCAGGGCGCGGGTCAGTTCCAGTTTGATGAGGCTGTTCACGACTGCTTGGCCTCCTCGGCGGTGGTGAGGGCGACGAAGGCCTGCTCGAGTCCGAGGCCGGCGACTTCGAGGTTGCGGGGGTAGAGGCCGAGTCCGTACACGGCGTGCATGGTGGCGTCGGCGTCGGTGGACTGCATGCGGACGGTCCCTCCCGAGCCCGCGGCGGAGCCGCCGTGGGACACCGTGAGCGTGGTGAGGAACGGCAGTGCGCGCAGCGCCGGTTCGTCGATCTCGCCGTCCAGGTCGAAGGAGATCCGGCGGGCGCCCGCCTTGGCCTTGATCTCGGCGGCGGTGCCGTCGGCCAGGAGCCGGCCGCGGTGCAGGACGAGGACGCGGTCCGCCATCGCGTCGGCCTCCTCCAGGTAGTGGGTGGCGAACAGGACCGTGCGGCCCTGGTCGGCCTGGTCGCGCATGGTGGCCCAGAAGGCCTGGCGGGCGGTGACGTCCATGCCGGTGGTCGGCTCGTCGAGGACGATCAGGTCGCTGTCGCCCGCGGTGGCGAGCGCGAAGCGGACGCGTTGCTCCTGGCCGCCGGAGAGCTTGTCGACCTTGCGGTCGGCGATCTGCGTGACGCCGGCGCGGGCGAGCACGTCCGAGACCGGGTACGGCCTCGGGTGCAGCGCGCAGGCCAGCGTGACGAGTTCGGCGACGGTGACCTCGTCCATCAGTCCGCCGCTCTGGAGCATCGCGCCGACGCGGCCGGCGACTATCGCCTCGCGGGGGCCGGTGCCGAAGACCCGGACCGTGCCGGAGTCGGGGTGCTTGAGGCCGAGGAGGAGGTCGAGGGTGGTGGACTTGCCGGCGCCGTTCGGGCCGAGGAGGGCCACGGTCTCGCCCGGGTGCAGGGTGAGGCTGAGCCCGTCGACGGCGCGTACGTCACCGTATGCCTTGCTGACGCAATCGAACCCCACCGCGACGTCCTGTTGCCGGGCCGACGCCCCCGTTGTCATCGTCATGCATGCAATGCTCCCGGGCGGAACGCGCCGGAGGCAGTGCCGCGCATCCCGACTATGCGATGACAGATGTCATGCCGGGCCGCGCGGGGGACACGCGGAGGCGGCCGCACGCGGACGAGCGTGCCACGCGCGGCACGCACGGAGGCCGCCCACGAACGAAAGGGGGCGGCGTCCCGGTGGACGCCACCCCCTCCTCACCACTTCCGCTCAGTTCGGGTTCGTGTCGATGACCGCGACCCGGTTCGTCTTGCTCAGCAGCGCCGGGCGGAGGGTGTTGATGACGTCCTCGACCGTCACCGCCGTCTTCTGCCCCGAACCGCGGGTGATCAGCACGCCGTCGAACGTGTCGCCGTACAGCTTCTTCAGCGCCGGCCGGTCGTAGTAGTCGACCAGCTTGCCGTCGACGGCCTTGACGCGGAGGAACTTCCACAGGGAGTTCTCCGGGCTGAACGACACCTGGTGCACGCCGTCCGCCGTCTTCACGGTCACGAGCCCCGACATGGCCGGCTCCGCGAACGCCTTCATCTCGCGGTCCACCTCGGCCTTGGTGACCGTCGGCTCCTTGGCCGTCGTCGGCACCTTCACCGTGGCCGCCGTACCCGTCTCCACCTGGGTCCGGTACGCCTCCTGGACGGCCTGCGTGGACTTGGCGACGTCGATGCCCTGGCCGCTCCTGCCGTACACGGGGACCGCCTTGCCCGGCTCGAACTTGATCGTGCCGTCGTTGGCGCCGGCGCTGCCCGCGGCCTGTTCCAGCGCCGCCCGCAGCTTCTCCTCGTCGACCGGCATGACCGGCTCCACGACCCGCTTCTGCCCGAACAGCGAACCGACCACCGACACCGGGTTGTAGTCGCTGTGCGCGGCGTCGGCCACGGTGGCCTTGCTGTCGAGCTGGAGGCCCGACTGGTCGGGCTTGAGGCTGACGGTGTCGCCGCCGACGCTCAGCTTCATCGCCTTGTTCGTACGGTCGCCGAGCGCCGCATCCAGCTTCTGGACGGCCTCGTCGCGGGTGCCGCCGCCGATGTCGACGCCGAGCACGGTGGTGCCCTTGGGCACGTCGGAGTGGTTCATCAGCAGACCCGCGCCGTACGCGACCCCGCCGGCGAAGACCAGCACGCCGACGAGCAGCGGGAGCTTGCCGCGGCGCTTCTTCTTGGCCGGCTTGGCGGCGGCCTTGGCGTTCCCGCCCTGCCCGGAGGGGGCCGGCTTCGGCTGGGGCGCGTCCGGCAGTTTCGGGGGCGTGTGCGGGCCCGAGGGCTCGCCGCCGCCCGGGCCGCCGAAGGGCCGGCCGCCCTGGCCCTCGGACGGGATGACCGGGATACCGCTGGTCAGGGTGTGTCCGGAGACGTTGTCGCCGGCCCCGTAGCCCTGGCCGCCGGGTACGGGGTGCTGTGGGGTGAGCACAGCGGTGTCGTCGCTGAGCCCGCCGCCGGGCAGTGCGCCCTGTGCGGCGGCCCGGTCGCCCTGAACACCCTGGCCCGCCGGGCCGCCGGGCGCGCGCCGGACGGGGAGGTCGGCGAGCGGGGTGTCACCCGTGGCCGGTCCGGTGGTCGGTCCGGCCGGGGCGCCGCCGTCGGCGCGTGGGCCGCCGGCCTGGGAGAAGTACGGGAGGTCGTCCGGGTGCGGCCGGCCGCCGTCGGGGGCGCCGCCCACCGGGAAGGAACCGGTGTCCTCCGGGGAGCCGGTCGCGTACGGGTCGCCGGGGGTCCCGGGTGCCCCGGGTGCCCCGGGTGCCCCGAAGGGTTCGCCGCCGTACGGCTCACCGCCATACGTTTCACCGCCGCCGACGGCATACGAGCCGGTGTCCTCCGGGGAGGACGGGTACGCCTCGCCGTCGGGACCGTAGGCGCCCACGGACGTGTCCACGGCGTCGGCGTCCGCGTCGCCGCGCTGGGAGGCCGCGGCGAGGGCCGCGGAGACGTCGAAGGAACCGGTGCCGCCGCCGTGGCCCGGGGCGACGGGGCCGCCGGTGGCACCGGGGAGCCCGGCGCCGTTCGTGCCACCGGGGCGGGAGCCGGAACCGCCGGGCCGCGCACCGCCGTTGCCGAGGCCGGACCCTGCCGGTCCACCGGCGGACGGACCGGCGGCCGGACCGGCGGCCGGCGCCCCGCCGCCCTGCTGCGCCCTGTTCCCGGACACGGCGGAGGTCCCGGACGCACCGGAGGCCCCTGACGTCCCGGATGCCCCAGAGGCTCCTGACGCCCCGGAGGTCCCGGACGTCCCCGGGTTACCGGAGGAGGACTTGCGCGGGGCGAACCAGTCGCTCGTCTTCTCCTTCTCCTCGGCCGGGGCCGGGGCCGGGGACGACTGCGGCGTCACGGCAGGGAACTCGGCCGTGCCCGTACCACCGGAGACACCGGGAGCACCGGGGCTCCCCGCCCCGTCGTACGCGCCGAGCGCCCGCATCGACCCGGTGGTCTCCGGATCGGCCGGACCGCCGAGGTCGTCGGAGGCGGAACCGGACACGGACGCGGAACCGGCGCCTCCGCCCTCCGCGCCACCCGTCGCCGCGGACGCGTCACCGGCCACCGGCGTACGCATCACGACCGGCGGAATGGGCCGCGATCCGGGGATGTTGATGCGGATGCGCGTGGTCAGCGTGGTCTCGGTCTTGCGCTCCTCCGGCCGGGCACCGCCGCGACCCGCGTCGGCGCCGTCCTCGGAAGCCGTGGGGGTGCCGTACGGCGGCGTGCCCGACGGGTACGCGGCACCGCCGCGCCCGTTGCGCCCGTTGCGCCCGGCGGACGAACTGTCAGTTTCACGACTCAAGGCAGGTTCTCCCGGTTGGCTTCACCGCCGGCCGCGACCTCACAGTGGGAGTCCCCCTGCTCGCACGGGAGCGAGCGCCCGGGGCAGGCGCGGCGGCGCGCACCACGATACTGGCCGCTTCAGGTCCCCCGAGCGCGTCCACCGGGGAAACTCCCACGGGACCCGCACGGAGATGAAGCGGCGAAGTGGTACGTCACTTGGCAAGTCGGGCACGGGGCCCGTCGGGTTGCCGTCCCTGGGCAAGCGTGGCGCACATCACAGCGACGACGATGCCGCCGAGCAGGAAGAGGTACGAGCCGATCCCGGCGCCGAACAGGAAGTCGCCCTCGGGCCGGCTGGCGGTGAGCAGGATGACGGCGATCATCCAGCCGGCGGCGGGCGCGACGGCTCCCGCACGGGTGTTCAGGGCGCGCGAGCCGCCGAGGAAGAGCCCGGCGGCTCCGGCCAGCGCGAGCAGCAACCCGCCGGGGAACCAGCCCGGTTGCACGAGCGTACCGGCGGCGCCGACGACCGCGCCGAGGACGAACAGTCCCAGGTAGGCGACCGCCCGCCCGGGCGACGGCATGGACAGCGGCTGCGCGAGCCCGCTGCCGGGGCCCGGTCCGCCCGGCGTACGTGGACTCATGCCTCGCTCCCTCCGTTCACGCCTTCGAACAGGTCCTGTTCCCGCCCGGCGTCTCCTTCGGTACCCCGCTCACCGCGTGCCAACTCGTAGAACTCGGTGGTGAACAGGGGCTGCGCGAGGTGGTTGGAGAGCGCGAACCAGGGCTCGACGACGTCGATCTGGGTGGCGTGGGCGCGCATCGCGGCGGCCTTCGCGACGGCGAACGCGGTGCCGTCGATCTCGGCGGTGACGCGCTCGTCCGCCACGACCCCGGGAACGTCGGCGATGCTCCCCGCCGAGTCGAACGGGAGCTCGGGCAGCGCCTGTGCGAGCCGGGCGAAGGCGTCCTCGGCGTACGGCCGGGGAACCCGGTTCCAGTAGACCTTGGCGATCTCCCAGGGCTCCCCCGCCGCCGGGAAGGCGGTGGCGTCGGCGGCGAGTTCGGCGGCGCGCATGGCGATGCGGTGGGCCTTGATGTGGTCGGGGTGGCCGTAGCCGCCATTGTCGTCGTAGGTGACGAGGACCTGGGGGCGTACCTCGCGGATCACCTCGACGAGGTGTCCGGCGGCCTCGTCGAGGTCCGCCTGCCAGAGGCAGTCGGGGTCCTCGTTGTCGGGCAGCCCCATCATCCCGGAGTCGCGGTAGCGGCCGGGGCCGCCGAGCAGACGTACGTCCGTCACGCCCAGGGTGCCCATCGCGGCGGCGAGCTCGCGCAGCCGGTGGGCGCCGAGCAGGTCGGGGTCGCCGGCGAGGTGGGCGAGCGCGTCCGGGATCACCTCGCCGCGTTCGCCGCGGGTGCAGGTGACCAGGGTGACGTGCGCCCCTTCGGCGGCGTACCGGGCCATGGTCGCGCCGTTGTTGATCGACTCGTCGTCCGGGTGCGCGTGCACGAGCAGAAGACGCCGGTCGGGGAGATCGGTCATGGCCCCACCCTACGAGGCGGGCGACGCGCCCCGCGTACCAAGGGGCGCGGCCCCTTGCCCCTGCCGGGGCGGGGCGCGGGAGAGCTCGGGGGGTGGGGCGCGTCAACGGGTGCGGGTGCGTCGTGGCTTGTCGCGCAGTTCCCCGCGCCCCTCGAAAGGGGGGGGCGCCCCCTGCTTCCAGGGGCTCGGGGAACTGCGCGACCAGGCGAACCCCCGCCCCGCTCACCCCTCCGCCGCCGCCCGCTCCCCCACTCCCCGCCTCCGCAGCCCCGCCCGCAGCAACGCCGGCGGCCGGTACCCCATCTGGATGGCCCCGACATCCACCCCCGGCGGCACCACCTCGTCGATCCGGTCGAGCACGTCGTCGCTCAGTTCGATCCCCACCCCCGCCAGCAGATCGTCGAACTGCTCCTCCGTCCGTGGCCCGAGCAGCGCCGCCGTCACCCCCGGATGCGCCAGCACGAACGCGACCGCCATGTGCGTCAGCGAAACGCCCGCCTCCTCCGCGACCGGCACCAGCCGCTCCACCGCGTCGATGCGCCGCTCGTCCCCGAGGTGCGCGAACCACGGCCCGCTCCGGCTCAGCGTCGACGCCTGCCCCTTGCGTACGCGCCCGGTCAGCAGCCCCTGCGCCAGCGGGCTCCACACGAGCGTGCCCATGCCGAGCCGCTGGGTGACGGGGAGCAGCTCACGCTCGATGCCCCGGTTGAGTATCGAGTAGTACGGCTGTTCGCTGCGGAAGCGCGCCAGCCCCTGCCGCTCGGAGATCCAGTGCGCCTCGACGAGCCCCGAGGGGGGCTGCTTGGAGGTACCGATCGCCCGCACCTTCCCGGCCCGGACCAGATCCGTGAGCGCGGAGAGCGTCTCCTCCAGATCGGTCTCGTCGTCGGGGTAGTGGTACTGGTACAGATCGATGTGGTCGGTCTCCAGCCGCCGCAGCGAGTCCTCGACGGCGGTCATGAGGTACCGGCGCGAGGCGCCCCGCCGGTTGGGACCGTCCCCCATGGGGTTGGAGAACTTGGTGGCGAGGACGACGTCGTCGCGGCGCCCCTTGAGCGCCTTGCCGACGATCCGCTCCGACTCGCCGTGGGAGTAGTTGTCGGCCGTGTCGATCAGGTTGATGCCGGCGTCGAGCGCCTTGTGGATGATGCGGACCGTTTCGTCGTGGTCGGCGTTGGCGAGGGCGCCGAAGTTCATGGTGCCGAGCGCGTAGGGGCTGACCTGGATGCCTGTGCGGCCGAGGGTGCGGTAGCGCATGGGACGATCTCCCGGAGAGGAAGCAGGAAGCGGCAAACGGAGAGTTCCTCCGCTTGCTCACGACGACGACTATACGGAGAAAGTCTCCGCTTGGGCAAAGCCAAGCGGAGAAGACGTCCGTTTCCGTGCTCAGTGGCTCAGTGGAGGAACCCGTGAAGGAGGCCCCGATGAACGAGGCACCGTCGCAGCCGCGGCCGATGCGGGCCGACGCGCGCCGCAACTACGACCACCTCGTGGCGACCGCGCGCGAGACCTTCGCCGAACTGGGCGTGGACGCACCGCTGGACGTCGTCGCGCGCCGTGCCGGGGTCGGCCCCGGCACGCTGTACCGGCACTTTCCCACCCGCGAGACCCTGGTCGCGGCGGTCTACGGCCCGGACATCGCGGCGCTCGCGGACCGCGCGGCGAAGCTCGCCGAGCAGGAGGCGCCGGGCAGGGCGCTGGAGCGCTGGGTGCGCGAACACCTCGTCGACGCACTCGAACAGCGCGGCATCGCCACGACGTTCAAGACGGCGCTCTCCCTCTCCCAGACCCCCGACCTGCTGCTGCGCTACAAGGACCGGTTCATGGACGCGGCGGAGACGCTGGTGGACGCGGCGAAGGAGGCGGGCACGGTCCGCGAGGACATCGAGACCCGCGACATCCTCCGCCTGACCTACGGCATCGCCGCGGCCTCGGCGGACTCCCCGCCGTCCCGCGCCCGCATGCTCCACGTCCTCTTCGACGGCCTGCGCCCGGCCCAGCCGGGAGAACCCACCCCCGCCTAGCCGGAGGAACCCACCCGCCTCCCGCCCGCACGAACCTCGCACCAAGATCTATACACCGCATGTATACGTGCTGTGTATAGTGCGAGCCGTGACGGACTCCTATCTGTTGCCCATACGTACGGCCGCCCTGCTCTTCCCGGGGCTCGCCCTGCTGCTGCTCGTGCCGATGGCCGTCGTGGTCTACCGGCGGCACGGGGTGATGACGCGCTGGCGCACGTTCTCGCTGTTCGGGGGCGTGTACTACGCGCTCACGGCCTTCTGTCTGACGATCGTGCCGCTGCCGTCCGCGTCCGTGGACGTGTGCGCCAAGTACCCCTCGTTCGCGCACCCGCAGTGGATGCCGGGCAGTTTCGTCGGCGACATCTGGAAGGAGGCGCACCACCGCGTCACCTTCCACGACCTGGTGCTCGGCAACCCGGCGGTCTGGCAGACGGTGTTCAACCTGGCCCTGCTGCTCCCGCTCGGGGTCTTCGTGCGCGTGCACGCCCGGCGGGGGCCGGTGGCCGCCACCCTGGCGGGCCTCGCCGGGTCGCTCTTCTTCGAGGTCACGCAGTTCACCGGCCTGTACGGGCTCTACGACTGCCCCTACCGCCTCTTCGCCGTGGACGATCTGCTCGCCAACACGGCGGGCGCGGCCCTCGGCTGGGCACTGGCCGGGCCCCTGGCCCGCGCGCTGCCGGACCTGAGCACGCTGGACGCGCGCGCCCTCGACCCGCTGAGGGTTCCCTTCGGCCGACGCCTGGTCGCACTGCTGCTCGACGTGACGGGCGTCGTCCTGCTGGCCGGGTCCCTCGCCGTGCTCGTCTTCCTCGTCCTGGGCCCGGACCCGGTGCCGTGGGTTCCGCTTCTCGTCTGGCTGGTCTGGTTCGTGGTGGTGCCGCGCTGGAGCGGCGCGACCCCCGGCAAGCACGTGCTGCTGCTGAAGCTGGTCACGGGAAGCGGCGACAGGCCGGGGACCGGCGCGCTGTCGCTACGGGCCGCCCTGCTCGGCCTCCCCTTCGCCCTGCTGTGGTTCGTCGCGGGCACCGCCCTGCCCGACGCCGCCCTCCGCGCCGCCTCCGCCGGAACGGAGGCCGTACGGGGCGTCGGCTACCGGGACGTGGCGTACGCCCTGGCCGCCGACCCGGCGACCACGCTGGCCGGCTTCCTCGTCCCCGGCGCCTGCCTGGCCGTCGTGGTCTGGTGGATACGCGCGGTCCGCCGCCACCCCGAGGGCCTGGGCCCGCACGAGGTCCTCTCCGGCGTACGCAACGAAGCCCTGCCGCATGCCAGGCGGGCGCGAGCGGTGCCCGCACTCCCCTGTGCCGAGGCGACGGAGGCCGCTGCGGACCCCGTCAGTCCCGGTAGCGCGGCAGACCGTCCGTCGGGATCGTCCACTCGCCGATGGTGACGTCCTCGCCGTACACGAAGTCCTTGCGGGTGGCGTAGCGGGGGCCGTCCGGGGTGGGATGGATGTCGGTGAAGACGGCGCCGGTGCCGGTACGAGGGTCGAAGATCGCGTAGACGGGGATGCCGAGCAGGGGGTAGTCCCGCGTCTTGCCGATCCAGTCGTTGTCGGGGTTGGAGCGGGAGACGATCTCGACGGCGGCCATGACCGTAAGCGGGTCGATCGACCCTTCGACGTCCAGGTCGGACCAGGCGATCACCATCACGTCCGGGTGGCGCATGATGTTCTCGGGCTCGTCCTCCACGTCGGGGGTGCCGTTGTGGGCCAGGAGCTCGCCAGGCATGACCCTCTCCAGACGACGGCTGACGTGGGCGGCAGTGACTTCGTGCGGACCTCCCGGCGACATCATGTCGTGGACGATCCCTTCCTTGGTGATCTCGAACTTGCCGGGCAGCGTGTCGTCCATGGACTGCAGGAAGTCGCGCATGGCCCGGTAGTGGGAGGCGCCCTGCTGCGCGTCGTCGGGTGCGATGGTCATGGCGCTCGCTCCTCGTCGTGTGTGCCCACGGGCTCGGGCAAGGATCGTCACGTTCATGCTAGGCGGCCTCCTGGGGGTCGATTCGGCAAGCGCGGCAGCGGCCCGGCTCGGGAGCCCTGAACGCGTGGTCGCAGCCGGGGCAGTTCTGGAGCGGGTGGCGCTCGGGCGGGGTCGCGGCGGTGCAGGCCCGCGAGGAGGTCCGTGGCCTTCTGAAGGAGGGTGGGGGCGGGATACGCGGGCTGCGGGACGGCGGGAAGCGGCTTACGGGCGGCTCGCCTCTCGTGCGACTTCGAGCGGGGTTTCGCCGAGGGCTCGTGGGGGCGGCGGGTGGCGCCCGGCTGGTTGCAGGAGACCGTGCGGGAAACGATGCGGCCGTCGGGGGCGCGTTCGCGGGAGCGGCGCAGATAGCCGTGGGCCTCCAGTTCGCGCAGGGCGGCCGCGATCCGGGTCGCGCCCTCGGGGAAGCGGGCGGCGAGCGTCTTGATGTCGACGCGGGTGCCCTTCGGCAGCGACTGGAGGTGCACGGCGAGCCCGATCGCCAGCAAGGACAACTGGCGGTGCTGGGCGAGGTGGTTGCCGATCACCGTGAAGCGGGTGGTGTGGCGGGTGTTGTCGTGGAGGAGCCCGCCGGGGCGGTTCGCCCAGTGGCCGTCCCGGTGCCGGTCCTGGTTCGGGTGGTTGTCGTCCGTCGTACGGGACGGGGCGTGCGGGGGCACGCTAGGGTTTTGGGTATCCATCGGGAAGTCTGGTGTTCCTTGGTGGTCAGGCCCTCGCGTTGGGAGTGCAAGTCCCGGGCGGGGGCCGACGTATGTCCGGTGTGTGTCGTGCTCGTGCTGAGCGTGGACCGTCGGCGCTCGCCAAATCCAGCGGAGCCGGGGATGTTCACCCACCCGAGTGACCAGTGCCTTCGCCGCTTACGGGCGGGAGGGGTGGGGCTTGGTACGGGTGCTTTCCCGACGTCCTTTGTCTTTCAGGCGCTGGGCCCACCGGAGCCCGCGAATCCGTGCTCCGGTGCCTGAACGGGCAGTTCCGCCCAGACCGTTTTGCAGGGGAATCGTTCCTCGGTGACCCCCCAGCGGTCGGCCAGCGCCTCGACGAGGTGCAGGCCGCGTCCCGACTCCGCCTCGGGGCGCGGAGTTTGGAGTTCGGGAAGGCGCATCTCCGGTGCGGGGCGCGCCTCAGTTCAGCGCCTGGTCAAGTTCATGACCGAGTGCGCCACGGCTTCCTCGAAGAACAGGTTGACGTCGTTGTACTCGTAAGGGACGGAAAAGCCCATGGATTCAGCGCCGGCTTCCTTGACGGTTACGAGGAGGGATCCCGCCTCGTCGGCCCTGAACGGTCCACTCGATGTCTTCAGGTAACCGAAGAACGTGCCCCGATCAAGGCCGCCGAGTCCGGAGCCGCCGTCAAGCCGCACGATCGTCTTGGTCACCGCAACCGCGTCAGCGATCCTCATAGGCTCGCCCTCCGTGCAGACCATGGTCTCGGGGGCGACGCCGCCGCCTCGCAGCCAGGCAAGCAGGTCGGCGTTTCCATGCAAACGGCCGGCGATCCGCGGGTCGCCCGCCCTCATGGGTGCCAGTCCTGCTCCACCGAAGGAACGAGACGGGTCGTAGAGGGTTCCGTCTTCCGCATAGAGCAGGCTACCCAGCGGCCACAGCCGTCCGATCACGTCGAAGCGGCCCCGTGCGAACCTCCCTGTGCGTGCGCGCAACTGCAATACCTGCCGGGGGTGTTCCCTCGGCAGGTGAGACCTGGCTTCGGCGAACACCTTCGCGATCCGTTGTTCCGACGCCGCAATCACTCGGGCAACGCACTGCTGCTCGCTCTGCTCCTCCGTAGCGGCTTGATCGGCCTGGCTCCGCGCTCTGCGCAGGGCGTCATCGAAGTCCATGATCGTGCTCCCCCCTCGACTTCCGCCGCAGTCTATGGCTGACCCGATCAGCGAGGGAGACGTATGAGCTTGCCGGCATACGCGGGCGCATCCGGGGCAGCCGGACAGCGGGAAGGTCACCGCACGGGCCCCGGACCCCGGGTTCGGGGCCCGTGTCCCGTCCTGGCGGGGCCCGGGGGCCTCCGGGGTGCGGAGGCGCCGCTCGGGGACCCGTGTCAGAACTTGATGCTGCCGATCATCCCCGCGATGTTCGTCGTCAGGTCGTTGATCGTCGGGGCGATCGTCGAGGAGGCGAGGTAGAAGCCGAGGAGCACGCAGACCACCGCGTGTCCGCCCTTCAGGCCTGACTTCCTGATCAGCAGAACGACGATGATCGCCAGCAGCACCACCGCCGAAATCGAGAGTGCCACGGCGGTTCACCTCCAAAGATCCCAGGGACGCGGGGGGTCGGACTATGGGGGCAGACATATCCGTACAGCAGCCAGCGGGTTCATACCCACTATGCGCTTGTGATCATAACTATCCGGGCGCGCGCATCGTCCCGCGCACGGCCGCACAAGGGGGCGCATGGCCAATATGGTCGGGGCATGACGACCGAGCCACTTTCCTTCCCGCGCCAGCACGCGCGTACGCAACGCTTCACCCTCGGCGCGCCCCGTGCGTTCACGGTCGCGCCGGACGGGTCGCGGGTCGCGTTCCTGCGGTCCGCGACCGGGACCGACCGGGTGCAGCAGCTGTGGGTTCTCGACATGGAGGAGGGCGCGGAGCGGCTCGCGGCCGACCCCGCGGCCCTGCTCGCGGGCGCCGACGAGCAGTTGCCGCCGGAGGAGCGCGCACGGCGCGAGCGCAGCCGTGAGGGCGGCGCCGGCATCGTCGGCTACGCCACCGACGGCGCCGTCGAGTTGGCGTCTTTCGCCTTGTCAGGGCGGCTTTTCACGGCCGAGCTGCGGGCCGGTACGGCGCGCGAACTGCCCGCCGCGGGACCGGTGGTCGATCCGCGTCCGTCCCCGGACGGGCGGCATGTCGCCTATGTCGCCGGGGGCGCGCTGCGGGTCGTGGGCGCGGAGGGCGAGGACGACCGGGCGCTGCTGGAACCGGAGTCGGAGGGCGTTTCGTACGGTCTCGCGGAGTTCGTCGCGGCCGAGGAAATGTCCCGTTCTCGCGGGTTCTGGTGGTCCCCGGATTCGGACCGGTTGCTGGTCGCGCGGGTGGACGACACCCCCGTGCAGCGGTGGTGGATCTCCGACCCGGCGCATCCGGGCCGGGCTCCGCAGCCCGTCGCGTACCCCTCTGCGGGTACGGACAACGCGGACGTACGGCTGTTCGTGCTCGGCCTGGACGGAGTGCGCACGGAGGTGGTCTGGGACCGCGCCGGCTACCCCTATGTGGCGCGAGTGCACTGGTCAGCGGCGGGTGCGCCGCTCATCCTCGTGCAGGCCCGCGACCAGCGCAGTCAACTGATTCTCGCGGTCGATCCGAACACCGGAGCGACCCGGATGGTGCACGCCGACGAAGATCCAACTTGGCTTGATCTTTTCCCCGGGGTGCCGTGCTGGAGCCCCTCCGGACAGCTCGTGCGGATCGCCGACGAGGGCGGGGCGCGGGTCCTCGCGGTCGGCGAACGCCCGTTGACCGGGCCGCAGTTGCATGTGCGGGCGGTACTTGACGTCGGCGCCGACGACGTCCTGGTCTCGGCCTCCGCCGGGGCGGGGGCGGCCGACCCGGAGCTCGGCGAGGTGCACGTCCACCGGGTGAACGAGCTCGGGGTGGAGCGCGTTTCGCAGGAGCCCGGCGTGCACTCGGCGGTGCGCGCCGGGGGCGTGACCGTGCTGGTCAGCGCGGTGTTGGACCGGCCGGGCGCCCGTGTGCAGGTACTTCGCGACGGCAAGCCGACGGCGACCGTGGCGTCGTACGCGGAAAGTCCGAATTTCTCCCCGCGCGTGAGCCTCGTAGAGGGGGGCGCACGGAAAATCCCATGCGCCGTGCTTATGCCTACGGACTACCCCCGTGAGACCGGCGGTCCCCGTTTGCCCGT
This sequence comes from Streptomyces sp. NBC_00670, assembly GCF_036226765.1. Lineage (NCBI taxonomy): Bacteria > Bacillati > Actinomycetota > Actinomycetes > Kitasatosporales > Streptomycetaceae > Streptomyces > Streptomyces sp. NBC_00670. The sequence goes on along the minus strand of NZ_CP109017.1, from coordinate 4,775,807 downwards.
CCTGATGGACCCCTACGGCGGTCCGCACGGCCAGCGGGTGCTCGCCGCGCACAACCCGCACCTCACCTCGCAGTGGTTCGCCGACCAGGGCTTCGCGGTGGTCGTCGCGGACGGGCGGGGCACGCCGGGCCGCTCCCCGGCGTGGGAGAAGGCCGTACGGGACGAGCTCGCGGACGTCGTCCTCCAGGACCAGGTCGACGCGCTGCACGCGCTCGCCGAGGAGTTCCCGCTCGATCTGGACCGGGTCGCGATCCGCGGCTGGTCCTTCGGCGGGTACCTCGCCGCGCTCGGCGCGCTGCGCCGCCCGGACGTCTTCCACGCGGCGGTGGTCGGGGCTCCGGTCACCGATCTGCGGCTGTACGACACGCACTACCAGGAGCGGTACCTGGGCCTGCCCGGCGAGCAGCCGGAGGTCTACCGGCGCAACTCGCTCCTCGACGACGCGGGGCTCGTCGACGCGGCGGAGGGCCCGCACCGGCCGATGATGATCATTCACGGCCTCGCGGACGACAACGTCGTCGTCGCGCACTCCCTGCGGCTGTCGTCGGCCCTGCTGGCCGCCGGGCGGCCGCACGAGGTGCTGCCGCTGTCGGGCGTCACGCACATGACCCCGCAGGAGACGGTCGCGGAGAATCTGCTGCGACTGCAACTGGAGTTCCTGCGAAGGTCGTTGGGGCTCGCGTAGGAATCCGGGGACGGAGGCGGGCCGCTCACGGCACGGCACCGGAGCGGCCCGCCCCGGCACGCGAGGGCGCGGCGCGCGAGGACGAGCATGCGACGACGCGCGCGAGGGCGCGTTACCCGCGCAACACCTTCGTCGCGATCTCCAGGAAGTCGCGCAGGCGTTCGTCCCGGCTGTCCTCCGGGGCCGCCAGGCATGTCTCGTACGGGTCGGCGTCCGTGATCGGGACGGGGACGAGGTCGGGGCGCGAGTAGGTGCGGGCCACGCTCAGCGGGCCGAGGCCGATGCCGTACCCGGCGGCGATGAGTTCGAACTTCTCCTCGACGGAGGCCGTGCGGCGCTGCTGCGCGTCGAGGATCTTCTCGTCCGCCAGGTCCGCCCAGGTCAGCGAGGTGCGGTCGGCCAGCGGGTGGGCCGCGGGCAGGCACGCGACCTTCGCCTCGTGGCCGATGGGGATCGTGTGCAGCCCTTCGTCGTCGAACGGCCTGCGCAGGAAGCCGACGTGGGCGCGGCCGTCGCGAAGCGGGGCGTGCTGGTCGTGCCACTGAAGCGGGACGAGGTCGATCTCCACGCCCGGGCGGGCCGCCGTGAAGGCGCGGACCGCCTCCGAGACGTGCAGCCCGGGGGCGAAGGCGACGGCGAGGCGTGCGACGCCCCGGTCGGCCTCGTGTACCCGCCGGACCGCCGCGTCGACGGTGCCGAGGACCCGGCGCGCCTCCTCGTGCAGCTGCTCCCCCGCCGGCGTCAGCTCGACGTTGCGGGTGGTGCGGGTGAGGAGCGCGCAGCCCAGCTCGCGCTCGAAGGCGCGGATCTGCCGGCTGAGGACCGGCTGCGCGATGTAGAGCTGCTCGGCCGCGCGGCCGAAGTGGCGGTGCTCGGCGACCGCGACGAAGTAGCGCAGCTTGCGCAGATCGAGGTCCATACCTGAAGGGTATCCATGGCGGCCCGCATTGATACCTGCCGGGCATCAATCGGCGGGCAAGGGTATTGGACGCGTGGGCGGAGGCGCGCGAAGACTTGACCGCATGATCCTCATCACCACGCCCACGGGCGCCATCGGCAGCCAGGTGCTGCGCAACCTCCTCGACGAAGCCCCCGCGCGGGGCGAGGACCTGCGGGTGATCGTGCGCGACCCCGCGAAGCTCCCGGACGACGTCCGCGACCGGGTCGACGTCGTCGTGGGCTCGCACGGTGACGCCGAGGTCGTCGACCGTGCGTTCGACGGGGTCGACGCGGTCTTCTGGGTCGTGCCGCCGAATCCGCTGGCGGCGAGCCTGGAGGAGGCGTACTCCGGGTTCACGCGGCCCGCGGCGAAGGCGTTCACCGCGCACGGCGTGCAGCGGGTGGTCGCCGTGTCCTCGGTCGGGCGGGGTACGCCCGTCGCCGACCGGGCCGGGCTCGTCACGGCCTCGCTGGCCATGGACGACCTGATCGCGGGCTCGGGGGTCGCCTACCGGGCGCTCGCCTGTGCGACGTTCATCGACAACCTGCTGCGGCAGGCGGGGCCGATCCGCGAGCGCGGGGTCTTCACGGACACGGTGCCGGCGGACCGGCCGGAGCCGCCGGTCGCGACGGCGGACATCGCGGCGGCGGCGGTGCGGTTGCTGCTCGACCGGTCGTGGACGGGGACGGGGGAGGTCCCGGTCCTCGGTCCCGAGGACCTGACCGCGGCCGACCGGGCGCGGATCGTGTCCGAGGTGCTTGGGCGGCCCGTGCGGTACGAGCAGGTGTCGCTGGCGGACTATGCGGCGGTGTTCACGTCCCGTGGGGTGCCGGAGGCGTTCACGTCGGGGATGGTGGACATGATGCGGGCGCGGAACGAGGGGTTGGACGGGGCGGTTTCTCGTAGCGGTGCGGGGGTTGTCGTCGGGGCGACGACGTTCGAGGCGTGGTGTGAGGGGGTGCTGCGGGGGGCGGTTCTGGGGGCCTAGTAGCTCGGGGGGCTGTGGGGGGGGCGGGTGCGGGTGGATCGTGGCTGATCGCGCAGTTCCCCGCGCCCCCGAAGGGGCGCGGCCCCTGGGTTGGTCACCAACCGCCGAACAGACTGCCCCTCACGGGGCGTACCTACCCCGCGCCCACCGCCCGCTCCGCCGCGAAGTGGCACGCCGAGGGGTGGGGCATCGGTGTTGTGCCGTGGATTCGCAGGAGGGGGGACTCCGCCTCGCAGCGCGGCTCCGCCTTGAAGCAGCGCGTGCGGAAGCGGCAGCCCGTCGGGATGCCGGCCGGGGACGGGACGTCGCCCGTGAGGATGATGCGGTCGTGGCGGGTGCGGGCCGTCGGGTCGGGGACCGGGACCGCGGAGAGCAGGGCCTGGGTGTACGGGTGGGTCGGGTGGTCGTAGATCTCCGTGTCCGTGCCCGTCTCCACGATGCGGCCGAGGTACATCACCCCGACCCGGTCCGAGATGTGCCGTACCACCGACAGGTCGTGCGCGATGAAGACGTAGGAGAGGCCGAACTCCCCCTGGAGGCGGGACAGCAGGTTCATCACCTGGGCCTGGACCGAGACGTCGAGCGCGGAGACCGGTTCGTCGGCGACGACGATCTCCGGGCGCAGCGCCAACGCCCGCGCGATGCCGATGCGCTGGCGCTGGCCGCCGGAGAACTGGTGCGGGTAGCGGTTGACGTGCTCGGGGTTGAGGCCGACCACGTCCAGCAACTCCCGTACCTTCCGGCGCCGTTCGCCCTTCGGGGCCGCCTCGGGGTGGATCTCGTACGGCTCCCCGACGATGTCGCCCACCGTCATCCGGGGGTTGAGCGAGGTGTACGGGTCCTGGAACACCATCTGGACGTTGCGCCGCACCGCCTTGAGCGCGCGGCCGGACAGGCCGGTGACGTCCTCGCCGCGGTAGCGGATGCGGCCCGCGGTGGGGCGCTCCAGGTGGACGAGGAGGCGGGCGAGCGTGGACTTGCCGCAGCCGGACTCGCCGACGACGCCCAGGGTCTCGCCCGCGCGAAGGGTGAGGTCGACGCCGTCGACGGCCCGTACCGCGCCGGCCGCCCGGCGGCGCAGTACGCCCCGGGTGAGCGGGTAGTGCCTGGCCAGCCCGGTCACTTCGAGGATCGGTTCGGACACCGGTTCAGGTGGCGTCATGCAGGCACTCCCTCCAGAAGTGGCAGGCGCTGCCCCGGTCCTCGCCCGCCTCGTACAGCGGCGGCTCGTCGGTCAGGCACACGTCCCGGGCGCGCGGGCAGCGCGGGTGGAAGGCGCAGCCGGGCGGGATGTCGGTGAGGCTCGGCGGCAGGCCCCGGATGGCGTGCAGCTCGGCGCCCTTGCGGTCCAGGCGGGGGATGGAGTCGAGCAGGCCCCTGGTGTACGGGTGGGCCGGGGCCTTGTAGAGGTCGTGGACCGGCGCCTCCTCGACGATCCGGCCCGCGTACATCACGGCGATCCGGTCGGCCACGTCGGCGACGACCCCGAGGTCGTGGGTGATGAGGACGAGCCCCATCGCGTACTCCCGCCGCAGCTCGGCGAGCAGGTCCATGACCTGCGCCTGCACGGTGACGTCGAGCGCGGTCGTCGGTTCGTCGGCGATGATCAGCGCGGGTTCCAGCGCGAGCGCCATCGCGATCATCACGCGCTGGCGCATGCCGCCCGAGAACTGGTGCGGATAGTCCCGTACGCGCTGGGCGGCGGCCGGGATACGGACCCTGTCCATCAGTTCGACGGCCTTCGCGCGGGCGTCGCGCCGGGACATGCCGCGGTGGACGGTGAACATCTCGCCGAGCTGGTCGCCGACGGTGAGGACGGGGTTGAGGGCGGAGAGCGCGTCCTGGAAGATCATCGCCATCTCGGCGCCGCGCAGCCTGCGGCGCTCCTCCTCGGGGAGGGCGAGCAGGTCACGCCCCTTGAAGCGGACCTCGCCGCCGGTGACGCGGCCCGGCGGGGTGTCGAGGATGCCCATGACGGCCTGCGCGGTGACGGACTTGCCCGAGCCGGACTCGCCGAGCACGGCCAGCGTCTCCCCCGCCGCCACCCGCAGGTTCACGCCGTTGACGGCACGGGCGACGCCGTCCCGGGTGCGGAACTCCACGTGCAGATCGCGTACGTCGAGCAGCAGGGCCACATGCCTCACCTCAGCTTCGGGTCGAGGGCGTCGCGCACCGCGTCGCCGAGCATGATGAACGCCAGCACGGTGAGCGCCAGCGCTCCGGCGGGCCACAGCAGCATGTGCGGGGCCTGGCGGATGTACGGGGAGGCGGCCGAGATGTCGATGCCCCAGCTCACCGTGGGCGGACGGAGCCCGACGCCGACGTAGGACAGGGTCGCCTCCAGCGCGATGTACGTGCCGAGCGCGATGGTCGCGACGACGATCACGGGGGCGACGGCGTTGGGCGCGATGTGCCGCAGCAGCAGCCGGGTGTGGGAGGCGCCGAGCGCACGGGCGGCCTGGATGTAGTCGTGCCGCCCCACGGTCAGGACCGAGCCGCGGGCGATCCGGGAGATCTGCGGCCAGCCGAGCAGCACCATGAAGCCGACGACGGGCCAGATCGTGTCGCTGGTGACGACGGAGAGCAGGACCAGGCCGCCGAGGACGACCGGGATCGCGAAGAACACGTCGGTCAGGCGGGACAGCACCGCGTCCCCGACCCCGCCGAAGTACCCGGCGAGCCCGCCGAGCACCGAGCCGAGCAGCGCGACCCCGGCCGTGGCGAGCACTCCGACACCGATGGAGATCCGGGTGCCGTACACGGTCCGGACGTAGACGTCGCAGCCCTGGCCGTCGAAGCCGAAGGGGTGTCCCGGGCGGGAGCCCTCCTGGGCGTTGGCCAGGTCGCAGGAGAGCGGGTCGCCGGGGGCGATGAGCGAGGGGCGCACGGAGATGACGAGGAGGAAGAGGATGACGAGCGCGGAGACGAGGAAGACGGGGTTGCGCCGCAGGTCGTGCCAGGCGTCGGACCAGAGGGAGCGGGGCTTCGCCGTCTTCCCCGCGGCGGGACCCGGGGCATTCGGCTCGGCCTCCGGCGGGCGCTGAAGCGTCGCCGCCTCTCCCACCGCGAGATCCATCGTGCCGCCGGTGCCGGTGGGGGCGACGGCACCGTCCGCCGAGGCCCCCGCCCCGAGAGCCTCCGGCTCAAAAGCCTCGTACGGCTCGATCGGCTCGTAAGGGCGCTCAGGCATAGCGGATCCTCGGGTCGAGTACGGCGTACAGCAGGTCCACGAGCAGGTTCGCGGCGAGGAAGACCAGCACCAGGACCGTCACGAAGCCGACGACGGTCTGCGTGTTCTGGCGCAGGATTCCCTGGTAGAGCTGGAAGCCGACGCCGTGGATGTTGAAGATCCGCTCGGTGACGATCGCCCCGCCCATCAGCGCCCCGATGTCGGAGCCGATGAAGGTGACCACGGGGATCAGCGAGGTCCGCAGCAGATGCCGGACGATCACCCGGCGGCGCGGCAGCCCCTTGGCGACGGCGGTGCGGACGTGGTCGGCCCGCAGGTTCTCCGCGATCGAGGTGCGGGTGAGCCGGGTGACGTAGGCGAGGGAGACGGAGGCCAGGACGAGGCCGGGCACGATCAGCTCGTCGTAGCTCGCCGCCAGGGAGACGGACGGCGTGATCCAGTGCCACTGCACCCCGAGCAGCAGTTGCAGCAGCAGGCCGGTGACGAAGGTGGGGACGGAGATGACGACGAGGCTGAGCATCAGCACCCCGGTGTCGACGGGCCGGCCGCGCCGCAGCCCCGTGACGACGCCCAGGGTGACGCCGAGGACGACCTCGAAGACGATCGCCACCAGGGTGAGCCGCGCGGTGACCGGGAAGGACGCCGCCATCAGCGCGGTGACCTCCTGCCCGTTGAACGCGGTGCCGAAGTCGCCGGTGAAGACGTTGCCCATGTATGTCAGGTACTGCTGCCACACGGGGCGGTCGAGGCCGAACTCCGCCCTGAGCCGGGCGGCGGTGGCGGCGTCGCACGCCTTGTCGCCGCAGAGTCCGGCGACGGGGTCCCCCATGACGTTGACCATGAGGAAGATCAGCAGGGTGGCGCCGACGAAGACGGGGATCATTTGCAGCAGTCGCCGCAGCACGTACTGGCCCATGGCTGGTCAGCTCACCTCGATCCGGTCGTACACCGGCACGCTGAACGGGTTGAGTGCCACACCCGAGAGCCGGCCCGAGTAGCCCGCGCTGCCGTTCTGGTACCAGAGCGGGATGGCGGCCATCTGGTCCCGGACCACCTCCTCCGCCTGCTGGAACAGCTGCACGGAGGTGGCCTGGTCGGTGGCGGCGTTGGCCCTGTCGACGAGAGCGTCGAACGTCTCGCTGGACCACTTGCCGTCGTTGGAGGAGGCGCCCGTGTAGTAGAGCGGCTGGAGGAAGTTCTGGATGAGCGGGTAGTCCATCTGCCAGCCCGCCCGGAAGGGCCCGGCGATCTTCTTCTGGGTGATCTGGTTGCGGTAGTCGGCGAAGGTGCCGACGGGATTGGCGACGCAGGCCCGGTCGTCGTCGAGCGCGTTGTTGATGGAGTGGCAGACGGCGTCGACCCACGCCTTGTGGGAGCCGGTGTCGGCGTTGTATGTGAGCCGCAAGCGCCCGCCGGGCAGTCCGCCGCCCTCCTTGACCAGCGCCTTCGCCCGTTTCGGGTCGTAGCGGCAGGCCTCGCCGCACAGGCCCTCCCGGTAGCCGCCCTCCGTGCCGAGGACGGGTGAGGTCCAGTCGGTGGCGGGGGTGCGGGTGCCGCGGAAGATGGTGCGGGAGATCTGGTCGCGGTCGATGGCCATGGACAGGCCGGTGCGGACCTTCTCCATGCCGGGCTTGTCCCATTTCCCGTCGTAGAACGGGAAGGCGAGGGTCTGCAGGATGCCGGCCGGGACGTTGATGTACCGGCCCTGAAGATCGCTCCTGACGTTCTTGAGCTGGGCGGCGGGGATGTCGTCGGCGAGGTCGAGGTTGCCGGACATCAGGTCGGTGTAGGCGGTGTTGCTGTCGGTGTACACCTTGAGGTCGACGCCGCGGTTCCTCGCCTTGTCGGGGCCGGGGTAGCCGTCCCAGGTGCGCAGCGACATCTGCGCGCCCCTGACGTACGACTTCACGCGGTAGGGCCCGTTGCCGACCGGCTTCTCCAGCCAGGCGGCGTGGTCGGTGAAGAACGCGCGGGGCAGCGGGGCGAAGGCGGCGTAGCCGAGGGTGTCGGGGAAGCCGGAGAAGCTCTGGTTGAGGCGGACGGTGAAGGTGCGCGGGCCGGTGACCCTGAGCCCGGAGAGGGTGTCGGCGGTCTGCTTGCCGGACTCGGGGTGGACCTTGTCGTAGCCGTCGATGTAGCCGAAGAAGTAGGCGCACTTCTGGTTGTTCTTCAGGCCGGCGCCGTAGTTCCAGGCGTCGACGAAGGAGCGGGCGGTGACCTTCTCGCCGTTGCTGAAGGTCCAGCCGTCCTTGACGGTGACGGTATAGGTGCGGGCGTCCTCGGTCTCGATCCGCTCCGCGAGCATGTTCTCGGCGGCGCCGGTCCTCGGGTCGTACCGCTTGAGGCCGCGGAAGATCATGTCGAGCACCTTGCCGCCCTGCACCTCGTTGGTGTTGGCCGGCTCCAGCGGGTTCTGCGGGTCGCCCCAGGAGGAGCTGAGCACGCCGGGGCCGCCGTCGGCGGCGGCGGGCGAGCCGCAGCCGGTCGCGGTGAGCAGGAGAACGGCGAGGGCGGCGGTCCAGCGGACGGGTGCGGCTCCCTGCATGGTGCCTCCTCGGGTACGCGCCGGGCGCCGACACCGGCATGCGGCGCTTCACCCGCCACCCTTTCCCCTTACCGGACATCACGCACATTCAGCCCGCCCGTACGAGTTGTGCGTCCCCCGTCCGGCCCAGGGACGCGGCAGGCGGCACCGTCCGGCCCATCGACGCGGCGGGCGCACCGTCCGCCGTACGACCTCACGCGCACCATCCGTCACGGCTCCACCAGGGGCCCTTCAGCGGTCTGAACCAATGTCCGGAACATGACCGTCAACTCGACGTTTCCGCAGGCCACATGGGCAGTTCACGCACCGTTGACGGGCCCGGAGCGGCGCTGATAGACACACTCATCGACCCAGCCGCCGCCACCCTCCCGACGGAGACCGAACACAGTCCAACCAGCCGTTCCTGTGCGAGTGATGACATGAGGTCGCAACCATGAGCGCGAGAGTCCGACACGGCAGAGGGCACCGGGAACCGCCGGGCACACGGGGTGGGCGGGCCGCACGCCCGGCGGTGCTGCGGTTCGCCGCGCTCGCCGGAGCGAGCGCCCTGGTCCTCTCGGCCGCGCTCGCCACGCCCCTGAACCCCTCGCCCCGGCGGGCCGAGGCCGAGGAGGGCAAGAAGGTCCTCACGGTCGCGGTGGCGCAGAGCGTCGACTCGCTGAGCCCGTTCCTGGCGGTCCGTCTGTCCAGTACGAGCATCATCCGGCTGATGTACGAATACCTGACCGACTACGACCCCGGGGACGCGCACCCCGTCCCCGGCCTCGCCACCAAGTGGTCGTCCTCCGCGGACAAGCTGACCTGGACGTACACCATCCGCTCCGACGCCACGTGGTCCGACGGGCAGAAGGTCACCGCCAAGGACGCGGCCTGGACGTTCAACAAGATGATGACCGACGAGGCGGCGGCCACCGCGAACGGCAGCTTCGTCGGCAACTTCCGGAAGGTGACGGCACCGAGCCCCACCCGGCTCGTCGTCGAGCTGAAGAAGCCGCAGGCCACGATGACCGCGCTGGACGTGCCGATCGTGCCGGAGCACGTCTGGTCCAAGGTCGGGGACCTCGCCAAGTTCAACAACGACAAGACGTTCCCGGTCGTGGGCGACGGCCCGTACGTCCTCACGGGATACAAGGCCGACAGCTACGTCCGCATGAAGGCCAACAAGAAATTCTGGCGCGGCGCACCGAAGTTCGACGAGCTGGTCTTCAAGTACTACAAGGACGGTGACGCGGCCGTCGCGGCGCTGCGCAAGGGCGAGGTGTCGTTCGTCAGCGGCCTCACCCCCGCGCAGTCCGCCTCGCTCGCGCACCAGCCCGACATCAAGGTCAACGACGCGCCGGGGCGCCGCTTCTACGCCCTCGCCGTCAACCCGGGCGCGCGGGCCAAGGACGGCACGGCCATGGGCGACGGCGACCCCTCGCTGCGCGACCTGAAGGTACGGCAGGCGCTCTTCCGGGCGGTCGACCGCGAGACGCTCGTCGACAAGGTGTTCCAGGGCCACGCGGTCGAGGGGGCGGGGTACATACCGCCGCGCTTCTCCACGTACTTCTGGAAGCCCTCGGCCGACCAGGAGCTCGGCTACGACCCGGCGGAGGCCGCCCGGCTCCTGGACGAGGCCGGCTACAAGAAGAACGCCGCGGGCAAACGGCTCGGCAAGGACGGCAAGCCGCTCAGCTACCGGCTCCTGTGCCACGCCACCGACCCGAACGACAAGGCGGTCGGCCAGTACCTCAAGGAGTGGTGGGGCAAGCTGGGCATCGGCGTCACGCTCGACTGCCTCGACAACGTGTCCGACCCGTGGCTGGCCGGCACGTACGATCTCGCCTTCGACGGCTGGTCCGTCAATCCCGACCCGGACTTCGTCCTGTCCATCCACACCTGCGGCGCCCTGCCGGCCACGCCGAAGGAGACCGGCGCGACCGACAACTTCATCTGCGACAAGACGTACGACTCGCTCTACGCCCGCCAGCTCGCCGAGTACGATCCCGCCCGGCGGGCCGACCTCGTCAAGCGGATGGAGTCGCGGCTGTACGACCTCGGGTACATGAACGTCATGGCGTACCCCAACGCCGTGGAGGCCTACCGGACCGACCAGATCGCCGGGATCCGAACGATGCCGGCCAAGGCGGGCAACATCTACGGCCAGGACGGCTACTGGAGCTGGTGGTCGGCGAAGCCGGCCAAGTCCGACGGTTCGTCGGACGGCTCCTCTTCGACGGGGGTGGTCATCGGGGTGGTCGCGGGGGTCGTGGTGCTGGTGGGCGTCGGCGCGGTACTGGCCCTGCGGCGCAGGGCCACGGCAGAGGACCGTGAGTAGGCGATGAGCGGGACGAACGAGGGTTGTGGGACGGGCGCGGGTGGATCGTGGCTGATCGCGCAGTTCCCCGCGCCCCTTAAAAGCAGGGACGCGGGACTGTGTCCATCTGCGGCTCCGCCCCGCGGGCGCGAGCAACCGCGCCCCTTCAGGGGCGCGGGGAACTGCGCGAGAAGGCCCCACCCACCCGAGCCCTTCCCACCCACCCCCGGCTCCTCCACCCCCCGGGGGGCCTGGGGGCGGAGCCCCCAGGTTGAGGACGGGACGGGTAGGGGCGGCGGGGGCGAACAAAACATGCCAAGCCCCGCCGGGAGGCGACCGTGACCGCCGGCGCCGGCCCCGTGCCGGTCCGCGACACCGACACCCCCACGTCGAAGCCCGCGCGCAGCGCGACAACCCCCACCGCCTACCTCCGCTACGTCACCGGAAAACTCGCCGGCGCCCTCGTCTCCCTCCTCGCCGTCCTCGTCACCGGCTTCTTCCTCTTCCGCCTCATCCCCGGCGACCCGGTCAAGACGATGACCGGCGGCCGCCCCACCTCCGCGCGGCAACTCGCGGCGTACCGCCGCGAATTCGGCCTCGACCTCCCCCTCTGGCACCAGTTCACCGACTACTGCGCCAAGGCCCTCACCGGCGACCTCGGCACCTCCTACCAGTTCCGCACCCCCGTACTCGACAAGATCACCGAAGCCCTGCCGAACACCCTCCTCCTCACCGGCACCGCCTTCGTCCTCTACACCGCCCTCGGCATCACCCTCGGCACCCGCTCCGCCTGGCGCCACGGCCGGCTCGGCGACCGTCTGAACACGGGCCTCGCCCTGACCCTGTACTCGGTGCCGTCGTTCTGGCTGGGCCTGCTGCTCATCATCGTGTTCTCGGTCGGCGCCGGCCCGATCCCGGGGCTCTTCCCGACCGGCGGCATGGAGTCGGCCGGCACCCACGGCTTCGGCCACGTCCTGGACGTCGTCCACCACCTCGTCCTCCCCGTCGTCACGCTGGTCGCCGTCGAGTACGGGCAGACCCTGCTGGTCACCCGCTCGGCGCTGCTCGACGAGATGGGCAGCGACTATCTGACGACCGCGCGCGCCAAGGGGCTCAGGGACGACCTGGTACGGCGCCGGCACGCGGTGCCGAACGCACTGCTGCCGACGGTGACCCTGGTCTTCGTCAACCTCGGCCGGACGGTCGCGGGGGTGATCCTCGTCGAGACGGTGTTCTCCTGGCCGGGGCTGGGCGGCCTGTTCTACCAGGCGCTGAGCGTGCCCGATCTGCCGCTGGTGCAGGGTCTGTTCCTCTTCTTCGCCTCGGCGGTGATCATCATGAACACGCTGGCCGACCTGGTGTATCCGCTGCTCGACCCCCGGGTGGGCCGATGACGACCGAAGCCACTCCCCCGCCCGCCGGGCCGGACCCCGAGCCGGAGACAGAACCCGACATCGCCACCGGCCCCGGCCCCGGCCCCCGCCCCGGCGCCGGCCCGCGCGCGCTCGCGTGGCAGCGCCGGCGCCGGGCCGCCGCCCGGTTCTGGCGCCAGTACCGCACCCACCGCTCAGGACTGGTCGGCCTGGCCGTGCTCGTGCTGTTCGCGCTGGTCGCACTGACCGCGCCGCTGACGGTCGGCTCCGACGTGTCGAGCGTGACCGACGCACCGGGCCGGCCGCTCCAGGGGCCGAGCGGCGCGTTCCCGCTGGGCGCCGACCGGTACGGCCGCAATCTGCTCGGCCTGGTCGTCTGGGGCTCACGGGTCTCGCTCCTTGTGGGCCTGCTCGCCGCGGTGCTGTCGGTGGCGATCGGCGCCCTTGTGGGGATCACCGCCGGGCACTTCCGGGGCGCGTGGGCGACCGTGCTGATGCGCGTCACGGACTGGTTCCTGGTGATGCCCACGCTCGTCCTCGCCATCGCGCTCGCCACCGTGATGTCCCGCTCGCTCGGCACGGTGGTCCTCGCGATCGGCGTCACGTCCTGGCCGACCACGGCCCGCCTCGTCCGCGCCCAGACGCTGGCGGTGGAGTCGCGGCCGTACATCGAGCGCGCGAAGGCGCTCGGCGGCGGGCACTGGCACGTCATGTCCCGGCACGTGCTGCCCAACGTGATGCCGCTGGTGCTCGCCCAGACCACCCTGATGGTCTCCCTCTCCATCCTCAACGAGGCGACGCTTGCCTTCCTCGGGCTCGGCGATCCGTCGGTGGTGTCCTGGGGCGGGCTGCTCCAGGACGCGCGCGAGGCGGGCGCGGTCAGTTCCGGCGACTGGTGGTACCTGGTGCCGCCGGGCATCGCCATCGCCGTGGTGGCGCTGGCGTTCACCCTGTGCGGGCGCGCGGTGGAGTCCGTCCTCAACCCCAGGCTGGGAGTGACGCGTTGACGCTGCTGGACGTGCGGGACCTCAGGGTGACGTATCCGGGCGGGGCGGCCGCGGTACGGGGCGTCGACCTGACCCTGGAGGCCGGGCGGAAGCTCGGGGTGGCGGGCGAGTCGGGCTCGGGCAAGTCCACGCTGGCGCTCGCCCTGCTGCGGCTGCTCCCGGCCGGGACCCGGGTCACCGGGGAGGTCCTGCTGGACGGCGAGGACGTGCTGACGATGCGGTGGGGGCGGGTGCGGGCGGTGCGGTGGGCCGGTGCCTCGATCGTCTTCCAGGGGGCGATGCACTCCCTCAACCCCGTGCACCGCATCGGCGACCAGATCGCCGAGCCGATCCTGCTGCACCGCAAGGAGAGCGGGGCCGCGGCCCGGCGCCGGGCCGGGGAACTGCTGGAACAGGTGGGACTGCCGGCCGCACGGGCCTCGGCGTATCCGCACGAGCTGTCCGGCGGGCAGCGCCAGCGCGTGATGATCGCCATGGCGCTGGCCTGCGATCCCCGGCTGATCGTCGCGGACGAGCCGACCACCGCCCTTGACGTGATGATCCAGGCGCAGGTGCTGCGGCTGATCGAAGGGCTGGTCGCGGAGCAGGACGTGGGGCTGATCATGATCAGCCACGATCTGGCGGTGCTCGCCGACACCTGTGACCGGCTGGCGGTGATGTACGCGGGGCGGGTGGTCGAGGAGGGGCCCGCCCGGACGGTGCACGAACACGCCCGGCATCCGTACGGCCGGGCGCTGTCGGCGGCCTTCCCGCGCATCGGCGACCCGGCCTCCCGCTTCGCCCCGCGCGGTCTGGCCGGCGACCCGCCCGACCCGGCCGCGCTGCCCGGCGGCTGCGCGTTCCACCCGCGCTGCCCGGTGGCGCTGCCGGGGTGCGCGGAGGAGGACCCGGCGCCCCGGGAGGCGGCGCCGGGACACCGGGCCGCGTGCGTGCACGTACGGCCGGCCGTGCCGGGACCGGCGGCTCCGGTCGCCGGGGAGACGAGGAGCGGTACATGACGACGACTGCCCCGCCCCTGCTCGGCGCACGGGGGCTGCACGTCACCTTCCCCGGACGGCACGGCGCCGCCCCGGCCCGTGCGGTGGACGGCGTCGAACTGGACATCGGGGCCGGGGAGATCGTGGCCCTCGTCGGCGAGTCCGGGTGCGGCAAGACGACGCTGGCGCGGGCGCTGCTCGGTCTGGTCCGGCCGACGTCCGGGCAGGTCACGTTCGCGGGGGCGCCGCTCACGTACTCCTCCCGGGCGCTGAAGGCGTACCGGCGGCGGGTGCAGCTGGTGCTCCAGGACCCCTCCGGCTCCCTCAATCCGCGGCACACGGTGTACGACGCGGTCGCCGAGGGGCTGCGCATCCACGGGTACGCCGGGGACGAGCGGGCCGCCGTCACCGGGGCGCTGTCCCGGGCGGGGCTGCGGCCGCCCGAGCGGTTCCTGCTGCGTCATCCGCACGAGCTGTCCGGGGGGCAGCGGCAGCGGGTGGTGATCGCGGGGGCGCTCGTCCTGGAGCCCGAACTCATCGTCGCCGACGAGCCGGTGGCGTCCCTTGACGCGTCCGTGCGTGGGGAGATCCTCGCGCTGCTGCTGCGGCTGCGCGACGAACTGGGTCTTTCGGCGCTGGTCGTGACGCACGATCTGGGGCTCGCGTGGAACATCGCGGACCGGGTGGCGGTGATGTACCTCGGGCGGATCGTGGAGACCGGGGAGGTCGAGCAGGTGCTGTCGGCGCCGCGGCATCCGTACACGCGGGCGTTGTTGTCGGTGCTGCCGGATTCTCCCGGCGAGCCGGTGGTTCTCGCCGGGGAGGCGCCGGATCCCTCGCAGATACCGGGGGGCTGCCGGTTCCACGCCCGCTGTCCGGTGCTGGCGAGCGGGGAGGCGGAGCGGGCGGGGGTGGCGGGCGCCTGCCGTACGCAGGACCCGGGAGTCCTGGGCGGCGGCCCGGAGGCGGCTGTCGCCTGCCACTGGGCGCGGGCGCGGACCCCGGCGTGACGTGGGGTTGGCGCCGGGCGCGGGCGCGTCAGAGCTCGGGGGGGTGTGGCTTGCGGGGCGGGTACGGGTGCGTCGTGGTTGCTCGCGCAGTTCCCCGCGCCCCTCCAGGGGCGCGACCCCCGCTCGCGCCCCCCGAACGCACCGGTTCCCGGCGACCCCCATGCAGGGGTGCCGGGAACCCAGCCGCGAACGTGCGAACCCTCAAGCCGCGCCGACGATGTCCTTTTCCTCGGCGAAGTGGCAGGCCGACTCGTGGGCTGCCGGGGTGGTCGTGCCCTTGAAGCGTTCGGGGATCGCGAGCAGCGGTTCCTGCTCGGCGCACTTGTCCTGGGCCTTCCAGCAGCGGGTGCGGAAGCGGCAGCCGGAGGGCGGGTTGGCCGGTGAGGGGACGTCGCCGGTGAGGATGATCCGCTCGCGGCCCTCGCGCTCCTCGGGGTCCGGCACGGGCACCGCGGAGAGCAGCGCCTGCGTGTAGGGGTGCGTCGGGTGCTCGTAGATCTGCTCGTCCGTGCCGATCTCGGCCATCCGGCCGAGGTACATCACGCCCACCCGGTCCGAGATGTGCCGGACGATCGACAGGTCGTGCGCGATGAAGATGTAGGACAGGTTGAACTCGTCCTGCAGTCGCTCCATCAGGTTGATGACCTGCGCCTGGACGGACACGTCCAGCGCGGAGACCGGCTCGTCGCAGATGATGATCTCCGGGTTGAGCGCGAGGCCGCGGGCGATGCCGATGCGCTGGCGCTGACCGCCGGAGAACTGGTGCGGGTAGCGGTTGATGTACTCGGGGTTGAGGCCGACGACGTCCAGGAGCTCGCGCACCCGGCGGCGGCGGTCGCCCTTGGGTGCCGCCTCCGGGTGGATGTCGAAGGGCTCCCCGATGATGTCACCCACCGTCATACGGGGGTTGAGCGAGGTGTACGGGTCCTGGAACACCATCTGGATGTTGCGGCGCACGGCGGTCAGCGCGCGGCCCGACAGCTTGGTGATGTCCTGGCCCTTGTAGAAGACCTCGCCGGCCGTGGCCCGCTCCAGGTTCATCAGGAGCTTGGCGACCGTCGACTTGCCGCAGCCGGACTCGCCCACGATGCCCAGCGTCTCGCCCTGGTACAGGTCGAAGGAGACGCCGTCGACGGCCTTGACCGCGCCGATCTGCCGCTTGAACAGGATGCCCTGGGTCAGCGGGAAGTGCTTCTTCAGGTCCCGCACCTGAAGGATCGGCTCGCCGCGGCCGACGGGTGCCTCGAGCGCGGCGACGGACTCCGCCTCGGAGTGCGTGTCCGCCGTCTCGACCTTGGAGACGTTCGGCGTGGCGTCCTGCCGCTCGTCGTTCTTGCTGAGCTCAGCCATGGATCGTCTCCTCCCAGAAGTGGCACGCCGAGGCGCGGCCCGGCAGTTCGGTGCCGTCCTGCTCGGTGACCTGGAACAGGCGCGGCACCTCGGTGGTGCAGATGTCCCGGGCCTTGGGGCAGCGCGGGTTGAAGGCGCAGCCGGACGGGATGCGCAGCAGGTTGGGCGGCAGGCCCTTGATCGCGTAGAGCTCCTGGCCCTTCTGGTCCAGGCGCGGGATCGAGTCCAGCAGACCGCGGGTGTACGGGTGCGCCGGGCGCTTGTACAGCTCGTGCACGGGCGCCTGCTCGACGATCCGGCCCGCGTACATCACGGCGATCTTGTCCGCGACGTCGGCGACGACGCCGAGGTCGTGGGTGATCAGGATGAGGCCCATGTTGAACTCGCGCTGGAGCTCCGCGAGCAGGTCCATGACCTGGGCCTGGACCGTCACGTCGAGGGCCGTGGTCGGCTCGTCGGCGATGATCAGCTCCGGCTCCAGGGCCAGCGCCATGGCGATCATGATGCGCTGGCGCATACCGCCGGAGAACTGGTGCGGGTAGTCGTTGATCCGGGCCGCGGCGGCCGGGATCTTCACCCGGTCCATCAGCTCGATCGCCTTGGCCTTGGCGTCCTTCTTGGACATGCCCTGGTGGACGCGGAACATCTCGCCGAGCTGGTAGCCGACGGTCAGCACCGGGTTGAGCGAGGACAGCGCGTCCTGGAAGATCATCGCGATCCGGCGGCCGCGGATCTTGCGGCGCTCCTCGGCGGACATGGTGAGCATGTCCTGCCCGCGGAAGCGGATCTCGCCCTGGGGGATCTTCCCGGGCGGCATGTCCAGGATGCCCATGATCGCCTGCGCGGTCACGGACTTGCCGGAGCCGGACTCGCCCAGCACGGCGAGGGTCTCGCCCGCGCCGACGCTGTAGTTCACGCCGTTGACGGCCTTGACGACGCCCTCGCGGGTGTGGAACTCCACGTGCAGGTCGCGCACGTCGAGCAGCGGCCCGCCGTCGGCCCCGGCGTCGCGGGGCGACGGCACGGGGGTGGTCTCTTCGATGGTGGTCACGTACGCCTCCCTCAGCGCGTCTTCGGGTCGAGGGCGTTGCGGACGGCCTCACCGAGCATGATGAACGCCAGCACCGTGATGCTGAGCATGATCGACGGGTACAGCATGATGTACTGCGCGACCCGGATCGAGTTGCCGCCGTCGGAGATGTCGTTGCCCCACGACACGCCGTCCAGGCCGAGGCCCAGGAACGACAGCGTCGCCTCGGCACCGATGTAGATGCCGAGCGAGATGGTGGCGACGACGATGACCGGCGCCACCGCGTTGGGCAGCACATGGCGGAAGAGGATGCGCCCCGTTCCGGCACCGAGTGCCTTGGCCGCCTGGACGTAGTCCGTCGACTTGACGGTGATGACGGAACCGCGCATCACACGGGCCGTCTGTGTCCAGCCGAGGAAGGCCAGGGCTCCGATGACGACCGGGATCGAGCGGTCGGTGAAGGAGTTCAGGGCCACCATGGCACCGAGCAGGAACGGGATGCCCATGAACATGTCCGTCACCCGGGACAGCACGGCGTCGATCCAGCCGCCGAAGTAACCGGCGATCATGCCCATCAGGCCGCCGAAGAGCACCACCACGACGGTGGTGCCGGCGCCCACGAGCAGCGAGGCACGGGTGCCGTAGATGGCGCGGGCGTACACGCTGCGGCCCTGGGCGTCGTAGCCCAGCCAGTCGGCCGAGAACACGCTGCCGTAGTGCGGGTGCTGGAGATAGTGGTTGGCCAGGTCCTTGTTGTTCGGATCGGCGTTCGTGAACAGGCCCGGCCAGGCCGCCATCACCAGCAGCAGCAGGATGAGCACCGCGGAGAGGATGAAGATCCAGTTGGTGCGCAGGTCCAGCCAGGCGTCGCCCCACAGGCTGCGGGTCTTCTCCGGCTTGGGTTCGGGCAGTGGGGCGCCGGCGGCGGCGGCCGCCGCGTCCTTCGTGGCCTCGTCGGCCGATGTGGTCAGCTCAGGCATAACGGATCCTCGGGTCCAGAACCGCGTAGAGGAGGTCGACGATCAGGCTGCAGAAGAGGTACACGAGGACGAGGATGGTGACCAGCCCGACCAGCGTGGTGCCCTCACGGCGGATGATCGCCTGGTAGATCGTGCCTCCGACGCCGTGGATGTTGAAGATGCCCTCGGTCACGATCGCGCCGCCCATCAGGGCGCCGAGGTCGGTACCGAGGAAGGTGACGACCGGGATGAGCGAGTTGCGCATCAGGTGCACCCCGACCACGCGGCGGCGCGGCAGCCCCTTGGCGATGGCCGTGCGCATGTAGTCGGCCCGCAGGTTCTCCGCCACCGAGGTACGCGTCAGCCGTGCGACGTACGCGAGCGAGACGCTGGCCAGCACGATGGCGGGCATCAGTAGCTGGCTGTAATCGGTGGCGTCGCTCACCGAGGGATCCAGCAGGTTCAGCTTGAAGGCGAACACCGTCTGGAAGATGTAGCCGAGCACGAAGATCGGGATCGAGATCAGCAGCAGCGTCACGACGAGGATGACGGTGTCGACCGCCTTGCCCGCGCGCATGCCGGAGATGACGCCGAGCACGATGCCGAGGACCGCCTCGATGGCGAAGGCCATGCCGGCCAGACGCAGGGTCACCGGGAAGGCGTCACCGAGGATCTCGGTCACCGGGCGGCCGCTGGCGATCTCCGTGCCGAAGTCGAGGTGAAGGACCATGTCCTTCATGTAGTGCCAGTACTGGACCAGGACGGGCTGGTCCAGGCCGTACTCGTGCCGCAGCGCTTTGAGGACCGCCGGGTCGGCGCCCTTGTCGCCGAAAAGCCCACGCACCGGGTCGCCGGGCAGGGCGTAGACCATCAGAAAGATGAGCAGGGTCGTCCCGATGAAGACCGGGATCATCTGGAGCAGTCGCCGCGCGACGTAGCGCCCCATGGTGCCTCCATGTCAGTTACAGCGGCAGGCCCCTTTCGCCCCATACGAGCGGCTTCCCCTACGGATTCCGTACGTACGCGGCGAAAAGGGCCCCCCGGCCTTCCGGCCGACACCGTGCCGCACCCCGCGCGGGTGCGGCACGGCTCACACTGTCGTCAGCGGTTACTTCTTGACCTGAATGCCGGTCAGGATCGGGTCGCCGTCCTGGGCGTACTTCACGCCCGAGACCTTCTCCGAGTAGCCCGCGTTGACCTTGTAGTACCAGAGCGGGATGCTCGGCATGTAGTTGACCAGCTCCTTCTCGACCTGCTGGTACAGCTTCTCCGACTCCTCCAGCGTGCCGGCGGCGTCGGCCTTGGCGATCAGGTCGTCGACCTTCTTGTTCGAGAAGCCGCCCTGGTTGCCGTCGGACTTGGTGCCGAACAGGTCGCGGATGAAGTTGGAGATGAACGGGTAGTCCAGCACCCAGCCGGAGCGGTACAGCGACTTGACCTGCTTGTTGTCACGCGCGTTGGTGTCCGACTGGAAGTCGGGCTTGGAGTCGCCGGTGCACTTCACGCCGGTGGCCTTGGTGATGGAGCCGCAGACGGCCTCCACCCACTCCTTGTGACCGCCGTCCGCGTTGTACTGGATGGAGATCTTGTTGCCCGGGACGCCGCCACCCTCCTTGATGAGGGCCTTGGCCTTGGCCGGGTCGTACTTGGTGATGTCGCCGGCGGCGTCCGGCTGGTAGCCGAGGACACCCTTGGCGACCCAGCCGGTGGCGGGCTCACGCGTGCCCTGAAGCACGGTCTTGGTGATGGTGTCGCGGTCGATCGCCATCGACAGGCCCTGGAGGACCTTGGGGTCGATGTCCTTCCACTGCTTGGTGTAGAAGGCGACGGCGATGGTCTGGATCGCGGAGTACGACTGGTCCACGGCGCGGTCGCCGAGGTCCTGCTTGTACACCGGCAGGTCACGCGGGGCGACCTGGCGCATCACGTCGAGGTTGCCGGACTTCAGGTCCTGGTAGGCCGTCTCGAGCTTGGAGTAGTTCTTGAAGACCACTCCGCCGTTCTTGGCGGCGTTCGGACCCTTGTAGCCGTCGTACTTGGCGACCTCGATCTGCTTGTTGTGCTGCCAGCTGACGAACTTGTACGGGCCGTTGCCGACCGGGTGCTCGCCCGCGGCCTTCGGGTCCTTGTAGAAGGACTCCGGCAGCGGGTCGAAGACCTCGTAGCCGAGCTTGTACACGAAGTACGGGATCGGCTTCGACAGCGTGATGGTGAAGGTGTTGTCGTCGACGACCTTCAGCCCGGACATGGTGTCCGCCTTGGCCTTGCCCTTGGCCGGGGCGACGTCGTCGTAGCCCTGGATGTCGGAGAACCAGAAGCTGTTGGTCTGCTTGTTGGCCGGGCTGGCGGCCCAGTTCCACGCCTTGACGTACGACGTGGCGGTCACCGGGGTGCCGTCGTGGAACTTCCAGCCGGACTTCAGCTTGACCGTGAAGGTCTTGTTGTCCTTCGTGTCGACCGACTGGGCGTTGACCATGACGATCTTGCCGCTGGAGTCGTAGTCGACAAGCCCGGAGAAGAGCGACTTGATAACGATGCTGCCGTTGGACTCCATCGTGTTCGCCGGCTGCAACGGGTGCTGCGGCTCACCCACCTCGACCGAGAACTTGCCGTTCGGGTCGGCCGCGGCCTTGCTGTCGCCGTCGTCGTTGCCACCGCCACAGGCGGTGGCACCCAGTGCCACTACCGCGGCTATCGCGACCCACTTGGCGCTCTTGGCACCGCGCATGGGTTCCTCCTCATGAGTCCAATGGTTCACCGCATGGTGGGGCACAGGCCATGGCTCCGTCACCGGTGCCTGCAATGGTCAGGTGCCCCCACCGCTCGCGAGTCGCCGCCGGCCTACCGACGCGTGACCCTTCGCTCCGAGCATCTACGCGCCTAACTATCTGCCATCGGCTGGAACCGAACCACACCTCAAAGGTCTCGGTTCGATCACACCTAGCGCCCACTTCTTCCGAAATACGGACAAAGGGTTTGGTGAAAGATCACTCCGAAACGGACTTGTTACACATCTATCGGCGTGGAGTGTCCGCATTCCGGACAACCAGAGGGGAATCACAGGAGAAAATGGGTTGCGGCGTCCCTACCCACTGTGCAGGGCCGTCACTCGCAGAGGTGAGGCCGACGCGGGGCGTACTGTGACGCGCTTCATCCGGGCCCGTCCGCGACTGCCGGGGGACCTGCGCCGGGCAGTCACTGAAAAGGCTACGGGTGAACGGAGGCCGCTGGTCCGGTCCGGACCCGTCGCAGAGGGTTTTCCCTATGTTCCGCTCGTCTCATTCCCTCCCGTGCGCCGTCCTGCCCGAATGAACGGAAACGCCGGGCACCCCGCGGTGCGGAGTGCCCGGCGTCGCCGGTGCGGTGGGGGCGGGGATCAGCCGTGCTTGGCCCGGCTCGCCGCCCGCGCGCGGTCGCGCTGGTCGAGGACGACCTTGCGGATGCGGACCGCCTCCGGGGTGACCTCCACGCACTCGTCGTCGCGGCAGAACTCCAGGGACTGCTCGAGGGACAGCTTGCGCGGCGGCACGATCGACTCCGTCACATCGGCCGTGGAGGAGCGCATGTTGGTGAGCTTCTTCTCCTTGGTGATGTTGACGTCCATGTCGTCGGAGCGCGAGTTCTCGCCGACGATCATGCCCTCGTACACCTCGGTGCCCGGGTCCACGAAGAGCACGCCGCGCTCCTGGAGGTTCGTCATGGCGAACGCCGTGACGGCACCGGAGCGGTCGGCGACCAGGGAGCCGTTGTTGCGCGTGGTGAGCGTGCCGAACCAGGGCTCGTGGCCCTCGTGGATGGAGTGGCCGATGCCCGTGCCGCGGGTCTGCGTCAGGAACTCCGTACGGAAGCCGATCAGACCGCGCGAGGGCACCACGAACTCCATGCGCACCCAGCCGGAACCGTGGTTGGACATGTTGTCCATGCGGCCCTTGCGGACGCCCATGAGCTGCGTGACCGCGCCCATGTGCTCCTCGGGCACGTCGACCGTCATGCGCTCGACCGGCTCGTGCACCTTGCCGTCGATCTCCTTGGTGACGACCTGGGGCTTGCCGACGGTCAGCTCGTAGCCCTCGCGGCGCATCGTCTCGACGAGGATGGCCAGCGCCAGCTCGCCGCGGCCCTGCACCTCCCAGGCGTCCGGACGGTCGGTGTCCAGCACGCGGAGCGAGACGTTGCCGATGAGCTCGCGGTCGAGGCGGTCCTTGACCTGGCGGGCGGTGACCTTGCGGTCCTTGACGGCGGCCTTCGCGTCGGCGCCCTTGCCGGTGCCGCCGCGGCCGACCAGCGGCGAGGTGTTGGTGCCGATGGTCATGGAGATCGCCGGCTCGTCGACCGTGATCAGCGGCAGCGCGATCGGGTTCTCGGGGTCGGCGAGGGTCTCGCCGATCATGATGTCCGGGATGCCGGCGACGGCGCAGATGTCGCCCGGGCCGGCCTTCTCGGCGGGCTTGCGGGTGAGCGCCTCGGTCATCATCAGCTCGCTGATGCGGACGTTGGCGACGGTGCCGTCGCGCTTGATCCACGCCACCGTCTGGCCCTTGCGCAGCTCGCCCTGCTCGACGCGGAGCAGCGCGATACGGCCGAGGAAGTTGTCGGCGTCCAGGTTGGTGACGTGCGCCTGGAGCGGCAGGCTCTCGTCGTACGTGGGGGCCGGGACGTGCGCCAGCAGGGTGCTGAAGAACGGCTCCAGGCTGTCGCTGTCCTGCGGGACGGTGCCGTCCTCGGGCTTGGTGAGGGAGGCGATGCCGTCGCGGGCGCAGGCGTAGACGATCGGGAACTCGATCTGCTCCTCGTCGGCGTCCAGGTCGAGGAAGAGGTCGTACGCCTCGTTCACGACCTCGTCGATGCGCGAGTCGGGGCGGTCGGTCTTGTTGATGCAGAGGATCACGGGCAGGCGGGCCTGGAGCGCCTTGCGCAGCACGAACCGGGTCTGCGGGAGCGGGCCCTCGGAGGCGTCGACGAGGAGGACGACCGCGTCCACCATCGACAGACCGCGCTCGACCTCGCCGCCGAAGTCGGCGTGGCCGGGGGTGTCGATGATGTTGATGGTGATGGGGTCCCCGCCGGCCTTCGGGTGATACTTCACCGCGGTGTTCTTGGCGAGGATCGTGATGCCCTTCTCACGCTCCAGGTCGTTCGAGTCCATGACCCGGTCGTCGACCTGGTCGAGCTGATGGGCGGCGAAGGCGCCGGCCTGCTTCAGCATGGCGTCGACGAGGGTGGTCTTGCCGTGGTCGACGTGGGCGACGATGGCGACGTTGCGGATGTCGTGACGCGTAGCAGTCACAGCCATGGTGAGGCGTATCTCCCGGGATTGAGGACGGCCGGCGTGTCCGTCAGTGTCGCGCCGGCCATGCCGGGCATTGCACGCCTCGGCCGTACACCATGGTACGTGCCGGCACCGGCCCGGGCCGTCCGGGCCTGAAGGGCTCCCCTTCCGACCCCCGGGTGCGCTCCGGGCGGGGGTGCGGGGTGCCCTCCGGGCGGGGGCACGGGGGACCTCCGGGCGGGGGCTGCGTGTGCCGTCCGGCGGGGGGCGCCTGAGTGCTCGGGAGTCTGGGGTGCGTTGGCGAGTGCGGGGCCGTCGTGGCTGGTCGCGCAGTTCCCCGCGCCCCCGAAAAAACGGGGGTGCGGGTGCGTCGTGGTTCGTCGCGCCCACGCGGCGGAGCCGCAGATCGATACAGCCCCGCGCCCCTTGAAAGCGGAGGGTGCCCCCTGCTTTTGAAGGGGCGCGGGGAACTGCGCGATCAAACCCCACCCGCCCGCACTCCCCCACGCACCGAACCCACCCGAGCCCCCCGGGGTCCAAGGGGCGGAGCCCCTTGAAGGGATGGGAAGGGTAGGGGCGGCGGGGGCGAGAACCCGGCCGCCGCCCCCCACCCACCCGCGTCAGGACGACGTGGCGGACGGCGCCGACGGATCAGGGGTCTTCGTCGCGTACCCCATGTCCTCGTACACCGGCGACCGGAACCCGAACGCACCCACGTTGACCAGGCTCGGCCGGGCCGCCGTGAGCTGCGGGCGCTGATAGAGGGGGATGGAGGCCGCGCCGGCCCAGATGCGGGAGTCCGCCTTGCGCATCAGCTCGCGTTCCTTCTCCGGGTCCAGCGTGACGAGCGCCTCGTCGAACAGCTGGTCGATCTGGTCCGTACCGACCCGCGTGTAGTTCTGCTCGACCTTCAGCTCCCCGTCCTCCCCCGGCACGGGCTTCGCGTAGACCGGCCGCGCGTCCGTCGCCGGGAACGCCGTCGCGGGCCAGGAGTACAGCGCGAGGTCGTACTCGCCGGACGCGATGTGGTCCTTGAAGTAGCTGTCGTCCGGCACCTCGGTGATCTTCGTGCTGATGCCGACCTTCCGCAGCATCTCCGCGATCCGCTTCCCCACCGCCCGCAGCGAGGCCGACCCCGGCCCCGACGGCAGGACGAACCGCAGCGACAGCGCCTCGCCGTCCTTGGCCAGTACGGCGTCGGCCGCGCGGGCCGGGGCCGCGGTGCCCTTCGGGGCGTACGCGCCCGGGGCCCCGCCCCGCCGTGCCGTCCCGGGCTCGCCCAGGTACTGCTTGCCGTCCGCGGACCGGGCCGCGCGCTCCTCGGAGCGCCCGGAGCCGTCGCCGTTCCCGGAGCCCTCCGCCTCGCCGGGCTTGTCGTCCTCGCCGACGATGTACGTGCCGTCGTCGTCGCCCTCGTCGGACTTCTTGTCGTCCTTCTCGGCCTTGCCCCCCGCCGTGCCCTTGTCCTTCTTCTCCTTCTTCACCGGGCCGCCCAGCACCCAGCCCGCGTCGGCGAGCAGTGCCCGGGCCTCCTTGGCGTCCTGGCCGCCGAGCGCGCCACTGTTGTCCTCGTACGCCGGCTGCCCGGCCAGCGCGAGGTGGCTGCCGACGGGCACGGCGGGCAGTCCCAGCGGCTTCAGCACGAGCGCCGCCAGCTCGGTACGGTCCAGGGCGCGGGCGACGGCCCGGCGGACCCGTTCGTCGGCGAGGGCGCCCTCGGAGCCGTTGAGGGCGAGCTGGGTGTAGGCGGGTTCGAGCGAGCTGCGGACGACGTACCGGCGCAGCGCCTTCCGCCGCGCGGCGGCCCCGGCCTCGTCCTTCTCGTCACTCTTGCCGTCGCTCTTGCCGTCGCCCTTGTCGTCGCTCTTGCCGTCGCTCTTCTCGTCACTCCGGTCGCCGCTCTCGTCCTCGCCCTTGGCCTCGTCGTCCGTCCTACCCTTCGCCTTGCCGTCCTCCTTCTTCTTGTGCGCGTCCTTCTTCGCCTTCGCGCCCGCCGCCCCCTGCGACGGCGCCCCGCTCCTCGTGCCGTGCGCGGCGGTGATCTCGCCGGCGTCGTCGGGGTCGACCTCGGCGAGGTCGACCTTGTCCTCGGCCAGCGCCTCGATCCGCTCGTCGCGCGGGACCGCCCGCAGCACGATCTTGTCGAGCTTGGCCGGGGAGCCCCACCAGCGCGGGTTGCGGACGAGGGTGACCTCGTCGTCCTCGCGGTCGACCTTCTTCAGCGCGAACGGCCCGGCCGTCACCTTCAGCCTGCTGCGGGCGCTGTCGTTGAAGCTGTCCGGCGTACCCATGACCTCCTTCGGGTACAGCGGCGTGAACAGCGACTTCCAGTCGGCGTAGGGGCGGGCGAAGGTGACCTTCACCTCGAGGTCGTCGTGGCCGCGCTCGATCTTCGCGATGCGGTCGTACCCGGCGTTGCGGGCCGTCCAGTACGCGCTGTCCTTGCCGGACAGGGCGCGCCACTGCGCGGCGAAGTCGGCGGCGCCGATCTCGCGGCCGTCGCTCCAGACGGCCTGCTGGTTGAGCCGGTACAGGACCACCTGCCTCGGCTCGGTGTCGACCACCTTCGCCGACTCCAGGTAGGCGGGGTTCGGCTGCGGCCGGCCCCGCGCGTCGAGCCGGAACAGCGACGGCAGTACGGCACCGGCGACGCGGCTCGTGGCGGCGTCGGCGTCCGCCTGGAAGGTGTTGAGGGTGGCGGGCACGTCGTCCACCGCCCAGCGCAGGGTGCCGCCGTCGGCGACGAGGGCGCGGGCGGCCGGGGCGATGTCCTGGCCGGCCAGTGGCCGGTTCTCCTTCTCGTCGGAGCTGCACGCGGAGAGCGCGGACACCGTGAGGGCGCCCGCGAGGAGGAACGCGACCGAGCGCCGCAGGGCGCGCGGCCGGACGCCGTCGTGGGACATCACTGCCACCTCCGGTGGTCCGTCGTCTTCGACTTCGGCACTTTCATCACTCTTGTCGTTCTTGTCGGCTCCTCCGATCAGATGGCCGGGGCCGGGTCCCGCCCAAGCGACACGGCGGCCGCCCCCGCCGAACCCCACCCGTTCGGCCCACCGCGCCCCGCGCCCCGCGCACCCGCCCCGGCTCGCACACCGCCCCGCGCGCCCGGCACCACCGCACGCGCCGTCAATCCGTGCACACGGGTTCCCAGGGCGCACTGTGACGCGCGACACTCGCAGGCGCGTGTACGTGCCGCCCCCAGGCCCTGCCCCGAAGGCCCGCGGAAATGAGGTCACGCCCATGTCCGTACAGGACGAACTGACGACCGTTCAGCGCTGTGTCGAGGACCTGGTCAGGTCGCTGCGCCGACTGGAACAGCAGCTCGGCTCCTCCGGCGGCCTGGAGATGCGCCGGGTCCGGGCCGACGCCGACCATCTGCGCGAGAGCGTCGCCCTGCTGCGCGAGTCCGCCCCCGAACCCGAACGCCCGCTCCGCCCACCGCTGTTGACGATCCCCGACACCCCGTACGACAGCACCCTGTGGACGGACTCGGACGACGAGGGGCTCAGGTGACGACCGGTACCGAGCCCCCCGCCACGGAACCCCGGCCGAGCAGCGGCGGCGTGCGCGGCGGTACGCGCGCCGCGATCGGCGTCCGCCATCTGCGCACCGACCGCTGGTGGCTGGCGCCCGCCACCACCGCCGCCGGACTGCTCGCCTTCATCGTCTACTCGACCTGGCGGGCCTTCGCCGACACGGACTACTACGCCGCCCCGTACGTCTCGCCGTTCTACTCGCCGTGCCTGGCCGAGCGGTGCCGCCCGATGCACGCGGGGCCCAACGGGGACCTGTTCGGCGGCTGGTGGGGCATCTCCCCGGCGATCATCATCCTGATCTTCCCGCTGGGCTTCCGGCTGACCTGCTACTACTACCGCAAGGCGTACTACCGCGGCTTCTGGGCCTCCCCGCCCGCCTGCGCCGTCGCCGAGCCGCACGCCAAGTACACCGGTGAGACCCGCTTCCCGCTGATCCTCCAGAACGTCCACCGGTACTTCTTCTACGCGGCCATCCTCGTCGCGGGCGTCCTGACCTACGACACGGTCCTCTCCTTCCGCGACGCGCACTACGCCTGGGGCCACATGGGGCTCGGCACCCTCGTCTTCCTGGCCAATATCGCGCTGATCTGGGCGTACACCCTGTCCTGCCACTCCTGCCGGCACATCGTCGGCGGCAAGCTGCGGCACTTCTCCCGGCATCCGGTGCGGTACCGGGCGTGGCAGTTCGTGGGCAAGCTCAACGCCCGGCACATGCAGCTCGCCTGGGCGTCGCTGGTGAGCGTGGCGGTCGCGGACTTCTACGTGTACCTGGTGGCGTCGGGGGTCTTCGACGATCCGCGCTTCTTCTGAGACTCCCGAGCCCACTTTTGAGACCTCCGAGCCCACTTCTGAACTCTCGGCGACTGAACAGGATTCTTTATGACGGTGGTGGAGCGGCAGCAGTGGGACGTCGTGGTCGTCGGTGCCGGGGGCGCCGGGCTGCGCGCCGCGATCGAGGCGCGCGAGCGGGGCGCGCGGACGGCGGTGATCTGCAAGTCGCTGTTCGGCAAGGCGCACACGGTGATGGCCGAGGGCGGCATCGCCGCCGCGATGGGCAACGTCAACTCCGGCGACAACTGGCAGGTGCACTTCCGCGACACCATGCGCGGCGGCAAGTTCCTCAACCAGTGGCGCATGGCCGAGCTGCACGCCCGTGAGGCCCCGGACCGGGTGTGGGAACTGGAGACCTGGGGCGCGCTGTTCGACCGTACGGGCGACGGCCGCATCTCGCAGCGCAACTTCGGCGGGCACGAGTACCCGCGCCTGGCGCACGTCGGCGACCGCACGGGCCTGGAACTGATCCGCACGCTCCAGCAGAAGGTCGTCTCGCTCCAGCAGGAGGACAAGAAGGAGACCGGCGGCTACGAGACCCGGCTGAAGGTCTTCCAGGAGTGCACGGTCACCCGCATCCTCAAGGACGCGGACGGCAACGTCGCCGGTGTCTTCGCCTATGAGCGCGAGTCCGGCCGCTTCTTCGTCCTCGAGGCCCCGGCCGTGGTGATCGCGACCGGCGGGATCGGCAAGTCCTTCAAGGTGACGTCGAACTCGTGGGAGTACACGGGCGACGGACACGCGCTGGCGCTGCTCGCGGGGGCGCCGCTGGTGAACATGGAGTTCGTGCAGTTCCACCCGACGGGCATGGTCTGGCCGCCGTCGGTCAAGGGCATCCTCGTCACCGAGTCGGTGCGCGGCGACGGCGGGGTGCTGCGCAACTCCGAGGGCAAGCGGTTCATGTTCGACTACGTCCCGGACGTCTTCAAGGAGAAGTACGCCGAGTCGGAGGAGGAGGCCGACCGCTGGTACGACGACCCGGACCACAACCGGCGGCCCCCCGAACTCCTCCCGCGCGACGAGGTGGCGCGGGCCATCAACGCCGAGGTCAAGGCGGGCCGCGGCTCCCCGCACGGCGGGGTCTTCCTCGACGTGTCGACGCGGATGCCGGCCGAGGTGATCCGGCGGCGGCTGCCGTCGATGTACCACCAGTTCAAGGAGCTGGCGGACGTCGACATCACGGCGGAGCCGATGGAGGTCGGGCCCACCTGCCACTACGTGATGGGCGGCGTCGCCGTCGACTCCGACACGGCGGCGGCGCGCGGGGTGCCGGGGCTGTTCGCGGCCGGTGAGGTGGCCGGCGGCATGCACGGCTCCAACCGGCTGGGCGGCAACTCGCTGTCCGACCTGCTGGTCTTCGGCCGGCGGGCCGGGTGGCACGCCGCCGAGCACGCGGCATCCCACGCGGACGCGCGTCCCGTGGCGGACGACGCCCAGGTCGACGCGGCCGCGGCGGAGGCGCTGCGGCCGTTCTCGGCGGAGGGCCCGGAGCCGGGCGAGGAGGACGGTGAGGGGGCCGGCCGGCCCCCGGAGAACCCGTACGGCGTCCACCAGGAGCTGCAGCAGACGATGAACGACCTGGTCGGCATCATCCGCCGCCAGGCCGAGATGGAACGTGCCCTGGAGAAGCTGGCCGAGCTGCGGGTACGGGCCCGGCGGGCCGGCGTCGAGGGGCACCGGCAGTTCAACCCCGGCTGGCACCTCGCCCTCGACCTGCGGAACATGCTGCTGGTCAGCGAGTGCGTGGCGCGGGCGGCCCTGGAGCGCACCGAGTCGCGCGGCGGCCACACCCGCGAGGACCACCCGGAGATGGACAACGCCTGGCGCCCGGTCAACCTGCTGTGCCGCCCCGCCGACCCCACCGGCGGACTCGCGGCCACCGACCCGGTGCGCGGCCAGATCGAGCTCGTACGCGAGACCACCACACCGATCCGTCCGGACCTGCTCGCCCTGTTCGAGAAGGAGGAGCTGGTCAAGTACCTGGCCGAGGAGGAGCTGTACGATTGACTGCCTCCCGCGCCCAAAGGCGGGGGATTCCAGCGGTCGCCCGCTGGGGTTCCTGCTTCACCGACGACTGCCCCGTCCGGGGGTACTCCCGTTGAGGTCTTACGCCGTCTCCACAGGCAGACACGGCCAGCCCGGCCGCCAGGATGTTGCGTGCCGCGTTCACGTCGCGGTCATGCACAGTGCCGCACTCGCACGTCCACTCGCGGACGTTCAACGGCAGTTTCTCTCGGACCGTGCCGCAGTTCCCGCACAACTTCGAGCTGGGGAACCAGCGGTCGATCACGACGAGGTCGCGCCCGTACCAGGCACACTTGTACTCCAGCATCATGCGGAGTTCCGTCCAGGCCGCATCCGAGATGGCGCGCGCGAGACGGCCGTTCTTCAGCAGGTTGCGGACGGTGAGGTCCTCGATCACGACCGTTTGGTTCTCACGGACGAGTCGAGTCGACAGCTTGTGCAGGAAGTCGCGACGCCGGTCGGCGATCCGCGCATGGACCTTGGCGACCCTACGCCGGGCCTTCTCCCGGTTCGTCGAGCCCTTCGCCTTCCGCGACAGCTCACGCTGGGCGCGGGTCAACCGGGCACGGTCCCGGCGCTCATGTCGGGGGTTGGCGATCTTTTCCCCGGTCGACAACGTTACGAGCGAGGTGATGCCCGCATCGATGCCGACAGCGTCCATGGTGGCCGGCGCCGACGTGGGGGTGTCCTCGATGAGCACCGAGACGAACCAGCGTCCCGCGCTGTCACGGGACACCGTCACCGTCGTGGGCCTGGCCCCTTCGGGGAGCGGACGCGACCAACGGATGTTCAACGGTTCCGTCATCTTCGCCAGCGTCAGTTCCCCGTCACGCCATGCGAAGGCGGAGCGAGTGTACTCGGCCGACGCGCGGGTCTTCTTCCGGCCTTTGTACCGAGGGTACTTGGCCCGCTTCGCGAAGAAATTGCCGAACGCCACCTGAAGGTGGCGCAGCGCCTGCTGGAGCGGGACGGAGGACACCTCGGTCAGGAAGGCCAGCTCCTCGGTCTTCTTCCACCGCGTCAGCGCGGCGGAAGACTGCACGTAGGAGATACGGCGTTGCTCGCCGTACCAGGCCCGTGTGCGTTCCTCCAAGGCCTTGTTGTACACGAGACGCACGCAGCCGAACGTGCGGGACAGCTCTGCTGCCTGTTCGTCCGTAGGGTAAAAGCGGTACTTAAACGCCCGCTTTACCCGCTGCACCATGTTTCGCACCTTATCAGTTTCCGAGTGAGTGACGAGTTCCGGCCAATAGTCGGCAGACACCGGCTCGCCCTGGCGGCGAGCCGGACTTCCCTGCTCCGCAGGGGCTCGATTCCTCTCCGCCTTGAAGGGCGGGGCTTCCTCGAAGGAGTCCGATGAGCGGCTACGAGGCCCGGTTCCGGGTGTGGCGGGGCGACGTGCGCGGCGGCGGCCTCGCCGACTTCTCGGTGGAGGTGAACGACGGCGAGGTGGTCCTCGACATCATCCACCGCATCCAGGCCACCCAGGCGCCCGACCTGGCGGTGCGGTGGAACTGCAAGGCGGGCAAGTGCGGTTCGTGCTCGGCGGAGATCAACGGGCGGCCCCGGCTGATGTGCATGACCCGTATGTCCGTCTTCGACCGCGCCGAGACGATCACCGTGACACCGCTGCGTGCCTTCCCCGTCGTCCGGGACCTGGTGACGGACGTCGGCTTCAACTACGCCAAGGCGCGGGAGGTCCCGGCGTTCGTACCGCCGGCCGAGCTGGCGCCGGGCGAGTACCGGATGATGCAGGAGGACGTGGACCGCTCGCAGGAGTTCCGCAAGTGCATCGAGTGCTTCCTGTGCCAGGACACGTGCCACGTCGTCCGCGACCACGAGGAGAACAAACCGGCCTTCGCCGGACCGCGCTTCCTGATGCGGGTCGCGGAGCTGGACATGCATCCGCTGGACGCCGCCGAGGACACCGGCCTGGACCGCAAGCGCACCGCGCAGGACGAGCACGGGCTCGGCTACTGCAACATCACCAAGTGCTGCACGGAGGTGTGCCCGGAGGGCATCCACATCACGGACAACGCGCTGATCCCGCTGAAGGAGCGGGCGGCGGACCGCAAGTACGACCCGCTGGTGTGGCTGGGGTCGAAGATCCGCCGCCGGTCGTCGGGAGCCTGACTCGCGGCCGTCAGGAACCCGCTTCCCGGTGGGCCCCGTCCACCCAGTCCTCCCCGTACGCCGTCCAGTCCGCCTCCGTCGCGGCGAAGTCGACGTACAGGGCGACGCCGAAGTTCGCGCGGTCGGCGTCGGTGCGGGACAGGCCGAGGCGGACGCCGCGGACGGCGCCCGGGACGGTCTCGGCGTGCGCCCAGTGACCGAACCGGTTCTCGTGGTAGAAGGGCAGGCCCATCAGCAGGTCGGTGCCGGGCGGGGTGGCCTCCAGGGCGAGCGAGGTCTGCTCGGCGACATAGCCGCCGTACGTGCTCTCCAGCGGCTGCATGGTGTCGTACGACATGACGGCGATCTGGTCGACCCGGCGCGCGACCTGCCCGAAGTAGCTTTGCGACCACCACTTGGGGTGTCCGGCGACCGTGCCCCAGAAGGAGTGGAAGCCGGGGAGCGGGTCGATCTGGTGAGCGGCGACGGAGAGCAGGGCGTCGTGGTCCGCGGTGACGCGGTGCAGTCGGTCGAGGAGGCGGAGGTAGTCCTGGTCGCCGGAGTGCAGGGGCTCCAGGTCGAAGTGGGCGCCCTGGAAGCCGGCGTCGAGGATCTGGCGGGCGGAGGCGACGACGTGGTCGCGGGTGGCGGCGTCGGTGAGCCGCATCCCGGTCGGCCCCTCGGTGGCGAGCACGTCCCCGAGCCAGGCCTGCACCCGGACGTGCGGCAGTTCGCGGTGCACGGCCTTCAGGAACCAACCGGCCTTCGGATAGAGCGACTTGGGCAGGGTGCCGTCGTGCTCCAGGGGCCCGGTGTGGACGTACAGGTCGCGGATGCCGGTCTTCTTCAGCCGGCCGGCGAGCGCGGTGACGTCGGCGTCGGTCTTCCGCCCGTCCACCCAGGCGTGCCCGAGCCAGAGTGCGTCGCGGTCACGGGTGTACGTACCGGCGGCGGTGTCGCCCGCGTAGTTGAAGCGGAGGGTGGCCTGCATGGCGAGGAGCGGGAGAACGAGGAGGAGCGCGAGGGCGATGAGCGTGCGCCGGGTCCAACGGACCCAGGGTCTTCTGCGGGCCTTGCCGCGCGCCGCACCCCCCGTCTGCTCAGCCTGCTCCTCGGCCTGCTCCGCCTGCTCGGTCTGCTCCGCCTGACCCACCCGAACCGTCCCCTCCCGATCGTCCCGACCAGGGGATTCTCGTGGCCGGCGTTGCGAGGGAGGACGACGGGAGGGGCTGTCCCGGTTGCGCTCACCGGGGGCGGGACACGTCGGCCACCGGGGCCGCGGGCCAACTCCCCTACGGGTGAGGAGATTTGTGGCGCATCGGTAACAACCCTGGGGCAGGGTCAGTACCTCTTTGTATGATGATCTGAACTTGACGCGAGTTCGTCCGACGGGAAGACCCACGGACACACGGGGGTGAAAACGCGTGATCAAGCCCGAGCAGATACCGCAGTTCACGGGTGACCTGTTCCAACTGGAACTGGCGCATCAGGGGTTGAAGACGGACGCGGGCAGTGTCCGCACGACCGGTAGTGATGTGCACTCCCAGTTCCAGGGGTTGTCGGCGTACTACACGGCTCCGGAGGCGGAGCAGCTCTTCGCGTCGACGAAGCCGGTGAAGGACCGTGCGGAGGACTTCGCGACGGACCTGGAGACGGTGTCGTCGGCGCTGTCCTCGTATGCCACCGAGATCCGTCCGCTGGTGTCGAAGCTGGTGGAGCTGAAGACCAAGGCGACAACCTTCGTCAACTCCGTGAAGGACGACGACGACTGGGAGTACGACGAGGACAAGGTCGACGAGCACAACGGGATCCGGGACGACATCACGGCGACGGTCGCGGCGTTCTGGGCGGCGGAGCGGACCTGCCACAACAAGATCACGGCGATCTTCGGCGGCACGCAGATGGTGGCGGGGGACGGCTCGGACCGCAAGGACCAGTACGGGTTCAACGCGGAGGACCTGAAGAACGCGAAGCTGCCGTGGGGCGACCCGGTGGAGGAGAAGCACCACGCGTGGGAGGTCGGCCACTGGATCAAGTCGTTCGTGTGGGACGGGCTGATCGTGGACGGGGTGTGGGGCACGATCAAGGGCCTGGGCACGCTGGTCGGCTTCGGCGGCTGGGAGGCGATGGGCCAGGCGTGGAAGGGCCTGGCGCAGCTGGCCACGGGTCTGGTGATCTCCTCCATCCCCGGCGCCTCGACCCTCTTCTGGACCCTGCCCGACGACAAGCTCCCTTCCTGGCTGCGTGATTCGCGGACGGCGATGAAGGAGACGGGCAAGGCGCTGGTGGCGTGGGACGAGTGGGGCAAGAACCCCGCGCGGGCGGCCGGCGCGGTCACGTTCAACGTCCTGACCACGGTGTTCACCGGCGGCTCGGGAGCCGCTGCCTCGGGTGCGGGCAAGGCGGGCGCGGTTGCCAAGGCGCTCTCCGTGGCCGGCAAGGCGGGCAAGGTCATCGACCCGATGACGTACGTCATGAAGGGCGCGGGCGCCGGCCTGTCGAAGATCGGGGACATCAGCAAGGCGCTCAAGGGCATCGGCAACATCGAGATCCCCAAGCTGCCCGACAACGCGTTCACGCTTCCCGAGGGCGCACTGAAGCTGCCCGACGGCACGTTCCACTTCCCCGAGGGGGCGGCGGTCCCGGAGGGCGCGGTCAAGCTGCCCGACGGCAACTTCCAGCTCCCCGAGCACACGGTGGCGTTGCCCGAGGGCACGACGAAGCTGCCGACGGAGGCGGGCGCGCCGGCGCAGTACCTGGACCCGCACGGCAACGTCCTGGACGACCAGGGCAACGTCGTCCACGCGGCGGACGACGCCCCCACGGACGTCGTCGACAAGCCCAACCTGGACGACCTGGGCGAGCACGGCCCCTCGACGTCCGGCGCGGACAATCCGCACACCCCGACCCCGGTCAAGGAACCGGCCCTGGTCGGGGCCGGCACCCACACGGCCGAACAGGCCGGCCACCAGCACATCAAGCTCGGCAGCAGCCTGGACGACAACCTGGGCGACGTCGGCCGCGTCGGCGACGACGCCACGCACACCCCGGTGATCCACGCCGGCGGCGACTTCCCCGGCGGCAAGGTCGGCGACAACCTCCCCGGCGGCACGGCCGACCACCTCCCCACCAACGAACTGGACAACCCGGTCCACACCGGCCACAACGACACCCCGGGCACCCACCACCCGGACACCCAGTCCACCCCGGGCCACACGGACAACGCCACGACCCCGCACCACGACGGCCCGGGCGACACGACGACTCCCCACCACGACACCCCGGGCGACACCACCACCCCCCACCACGGCGGCGAACCGCCGGCGGGCGGGAACGGGTTGGACGACGCGGGGAACGTCGGAGACGACGCGGCACGCAACGGCGACGAGGCTGCTCAGCACCGCGCCGAGTACGAGGCCGCCCGGGACAAGCCGGCCGCCGAACGGACGGCGGAAGAGCGAGCCGCCATCACGCGTGAGCACGTACGACTGGTCAACGAGGACCCGGTCTGGCGTGCGGAGCACTACGACAAGTGGGGCCCCGGCAAGCGCAACAACGTCGAGGACCTGGTCGACGGGCAGGAACTGCCGCAGATCGTCCAGACGCCCAGCGGGGAATGGATCGCCAAGCACGACCTCCCGAACGGGCCGACGGAGGTCAAGTTCAATCCGGATCACCTCGGTCCGGAGACGGCGCC
This sequence comes from Streptomyces sp. NBC_00670, assembly GCF_036226765.1. NCBI lineage: Bacteria > Bacillati > Actinomycetota > Actinomycetes > Kitasatosporales > Streptomycetaceae > Streptomyces > Streptomyces sp. NBC_00670. The sequence continues at coordinate 4,739,987 of NZ_CP109017.1, read as the reverse complement.
CGACCACAGTGTTCCGCATCTCGACGAAGCGGCGAGGAACCGCAGGCTCTCGGTCGACCTGCTCAACGCGGAGCGGAGATTCGAGGAGATGCCGTCGGTCAAGCACGAGGAAGAGCTGGCGAAGGCCCGGGCCGCGTACGACGAGCACCTCGAAGGTGTCGCAAACAACAGCAAGCACTCCGAGAGGCTCGGCGAGGCCGCGGCCAGGCACCACGTCATCCCGGAGAAGTTCGCGGGGGCGGAGCGCATGGAGCTGCCCCAGACGCCCAACGGGGCCAACATGTTCGACGACGTGTACAAACTCAACGAGGACGGCCACTACCTCATCGTCGAGGAGAAGGCCCCCGCAGGTGATCTGGACTGGCGCCAGGGCAAGGCCGACCCAGATCCGGCCGACCCGACCGCCCACGACGGCGGAGCCCAGGGCATGCGGGTCAAGCAGGGAACAAGGCCCTATATACGCACGATCCTCGCGGAGATGACCAGCCGAGGCGGTAAGGACGCGGAGATCGCCGCGAAACTGCGTGCCGCTCTCAGGGATGGGAAGCTGCAGTACGTTCTGGTGAAGGCGAGCGACAACCCTGGCCACTCCTACGCCGGTGCCACCATCGAGCATTTGAAGATCTGATCCGAGGAGAGCAAGTGGTTACCCGCATTGACCGCCACGAGTTCCGTACCGACAACGCGGCCGAGCTCATGGCGCCGGTCATCAGCAATGCCGAGGACGTCCTCGACCACATGGAAACCTCCGAGGACGACCGCTACGACGCGTTGCCGAGTGCTCTCGCCGTCGCCAAGTGGCGGGCTCTGACGGATCCCAGGGCCGCGGAGTTCCCGAGTTGGGAGGCGTGGGTCACAGCGGCGCAGGTCGGCAGCGCGCTGTTCGCCGCCGGGACGGCGGCGGAGGGCCCCGTCGCGTGCCGGATCGGCAGCAAGGGCGAGGTCAAGCAGCTTCCCGCGACCGGACCGGCGGACTACCTCCACGCCGGGAACTGGCTGACGTCCTTCTATCTGGCGGTGATCTGCCGGGAGAACGACCGGGTCAACCAGCTCGCCCAGGTCCCGGTCTCCTTCCTGCGCGAGTCCGGCGCGGAGTTCGACGAGTACATCTACCCCTGGGTGGAGACCCTCCAGCACCTGTGGTTCGGCAGGCAGGCGGTCTGGGACACCCTCGTCACCGCCGTCGACGGCACGGACCCGCAGCGCGCCCCGATCGCCGGCCCCGAGCTCATGCTGAAGATCCTGTACCCGCCCCTCGACCTCTTCCAGCGCTACCTGCGCCGCGAACCGGAGCAGTTCAACGCGGCCCTGGTCGACGCGCTCACCTGGCACAAGGAGTACTGGACGGCGAACGAGGCCCGCTCCCGCAGCGCCGAGGGCCTCGTCGCCCTGGCCCCGCTCGCCCTCGCCTGCATGGCATACGACGCCGACATGCCGATCGACGTCGAGTCCGAGTACCTCCCGAGGGCCCTCCTGAAGCGGTCCTGGGTGGGCGAGTACGACACGTGAGTCGGGCCTACGCGGCGCCCAACTCGCACCAGACGACCTTCCCGCAGTTGCCCTCCGTCGACAGTGGCTGCCAGCCCCATACGTCGGCGCAGGCCATGACCAGCGCCAGCCCGCGCCCGTCCTCCGCCGGCTCCGCCATCCGTTCCAACGGCACGGGCGGCTCGGGCGGCGCCGGGTCGGCGTCCCACGCGCCGATCCGCAACACCCCCGCCGACCAGCGCAGTCGCAGCGCGGCGGGCCCCTTCGTGTGCCGTACGGCGTTGGAGATCAGCTCGGCGGCGAGCAGTTCGGCCACGTCCACGAGGCGGATCAGACCGTGCATGGTGAGGATCAGCCGGAGGGTACGACGGCTGACGGTCACGGCACGGGGGTCGTTGGGTACGTACAGGCAGTACTCCCAGGGCTCGGGACCTGTACGGAGAGCGGCTTCGGGCATGCGTCGGCTCCTGTCTGCGCGGTGCGGGTCGTCGGGCGGCGGTGGCCTGCCGCAGCCGTCGTGGCAGGACGGTGCGGTGCGCTTCCGGCACGCCGGAACACGATGAGTGTGCACCGCATCACCGACGGTAGACATTAGAATTAACCCGAGGCAAGCCCATCCCGTAATCTGACTCCGAACGAGTCGCGCTGCCGCGCACGTTGGACGAGGAGCAGTCGATGGGCACCAGGCGTGAGCCGACAGCACGGCAACTGCGTCTGGCGGTCGAGTTGCGCAGACTCCGGGACGCGGCAGGCCTCAGCTCCCGCGAGGCCGCGGCGATGCTGGGCGTCAACTCCGTGCAGATCAGCCAGATCGAGGCCGGCACCACAGGAGTGAGCGAGGAGAGACTGCGGCGGCTCGCCGCCCATTACGCGTGCACCGACGACCCGCTCGTCGATGCCCTGGCGAAGATGGCGACCGACCGCACACGCGGTTGGTGGGAGGAGTACCGGGGGCGCCTGCCCACGTCCTTCCTGGACCTGTCGGAGTTGGAGCATCACGCGGTCCAGCGGTGGGACGTGGACTTCCTGCACGTCCCGGGGCTCCTGCAAACGGAGGACTACGCGCGTGCGCTCTTCGCCTGCCGGGTGCCACAACCACCGCCGCACGAGGTCGAGTTGCGGGTGGAGCACCGGATGCGGCGACGCGCCATCATCGAGCGACCGTCACCCGTGCCGTACGAGGTGCTGGTCCACGAAGCGGCATTGCGCATCAGGGTCGGCGGCCGGGCCGCCTCACGGGTTCAGCTCGCCCGCATTCTGGAGCTCTCGGAAACGGACCACGTCACCGTGCGCGTCATCCCCTTCGCACTGGACGACTTCGCCGACGTCACGGCGGCCATGGTGTACGCGGGCGGGCCGGTTCCGCAGCTGGACACCGTGGTGCGCGACGGACCGCACGGTTCGCTCTTCATCGACTCCGAGGCACAACTCGGCGTATTCCGAACGCTTTTCCGTAGAGTGAAGTCCGTATCGCTCGAACCCGACCGTTCGCGCGACCTCATTCACCTGCTGACGAAGGACCTGTGAGGCATCCCGATGGCCACGCACGACCACTGGAAGAAGTCCTCCTACTCCGGCAGCGGCGACGGCAACGCCTGCCTGGAGGTCGCGGACTCCCCCGCCCGCATAGCCGTCCGCGACTCCAAGGCCCCCGCCCGCGCCCGCCTCACCTTCCCCGCCCAGGCCTTCAGCGCCTTCGTCGACGCCCTCAAGGACACCGGCCGGGGCTTCGCCCGGGGGTGAGGAAGGTGAGGCGCGCCGCCTGTCGCGTCAGCCCCGCACCGTCTTCAGCGCGCCCGCCCAGGACTCGAGTTGCGTGAACATAACCTCTGCCGCGCCGTCGTGGTACGCGGCGGGGGTGAAGACCGAGTAGTTCTCGAAGTCCGTGAGCAGGGAGAAGGAGAGCTGCTGGCGCACGTGCGCGAGCTGCACCTCGCTCGCGATGCCCCGCAGGTGCTCGATCGCCCGCGCACCGCCGAGCCCGCCGTAGGCGACGAAGGCCGCGGCCTTGTTGTTCCACTCGCCGTACAGGTAGTCGATCGCGTTCTTCAGCACACCCGAGATGGAGTGGTTGTACTCGGGAGTGATGAAGACGTACCCGTCGAACCGCCCGATCAGCGCGGCCCACGCCTTGGTGTGCTCGCCGGCGTAGGCGCCCCGGGAGGCCGGGACCGCCTCGTCCAGGTGCGGGAGCGGGTGGTCGGCGAGGTCGATCAGCTCGTACTCGGCCTCCGTGCGCTCCTTCGCCCTGGCCATGACCCAGTCCGCCACGGCCTTCCCGTTGCGGCCGGGACGGGTGCTGCCCAGGATGACGGCGATCTTGAGATTGCTCATGTGTGCTTCCTCCGTACTGCTCGATGCCGCCCGATGCTTCTCGATACGGCATACGGCATGACTTGAATCTTCATGCGAAACCATAGCCAGGATCACATGAACCTTCAAGCGACTTCCGGGATGCCAGACCCTAAACTGTTCGTATGCCTGTTGCAGGGAAGGACGAGGCGGTCGAACCCCGCTGGCTCACCGCCGACCAGCTCGCCGCGTGGCGTGCGTTCATGGGGCTGGCCCAGCAGCTTCCCACCGCGCTCGAATGCCAGCTCCAGCGCGACTCCCGGCTCAGCTTCCTCGAGTACTACGTCCTGGCGCTGCTGTCCGAGCAGCCCGGGCACCGCATGCGCATGAGCGGGCTCGCGGCCTCCGTCAACGCGGAGCTCTCCCGGCTGTCGCACCTGGTCAGCCGGCTCGAGAAGCGGTGCATCCTGCGCCGCGAGCCCGACCCGAGCGACGGCCGGTACACGCACGTCATCCTCACCCCCGCCGGCCACGACCACCTGGTGGCAGCGGCACCGGGGCATGTGGCGAAGGTGCGCGACCTGTTCGTCGACGCCCTCGACCCGGAGGAGCTGCGGACGCTGCGCCGGTGCGCCGAGAAGGTCACCGCCCGCATCGGCGGCACAGCGGAGCGGACCGGAGGGGCCTGCCCCGGGCAGGACTGAACCCGGCCCCCTCCCACCCGGGCTCAGCGGGACCGAACCCCGCGCCCGTCCCACAGGGATAGGCTGCCGAAAACGCGTACGTATCGGCGGGGGGATCGAGCGCTCGTGCGACGGTCGGATGGAAGACGACGGGCGGCCACGGCCGCGGCCGCCCTGTTCGGCGTTCTCGCCGCGCTCCTCCTCTCCGCGTGCGGCACCCGGGTGGCCGGGAGCACGGGACCGGCCTCACCGACCACCGCCGCACCGATCCCGTGGACCACGATGGCCCCCTCCGCCGTCACCGGAATCCGGCTCGACGACGGCGACCGCACGCTGCTCCTCGCCACCCAGGTGCCCAGCGGCGCCGACGCCTGCGTACGGGATCTGAAGGCCGTCCTCACCGAGCCGATGACGGACGACCTCGCACGGGTGCAGGTCACCTTCGTCTCCCCGTCCGGGGACCGCTCCTCCGGGTGCACGAAGGAGCGCACCGCCACAGCCCGGCTCCGGCTGCCGGAGCCCCTCGGGAACCGGGACGTCGTCCTCAGCGGCTACAACACCCGGTTCACGCGCGACGGCGCCGAGCCGCCCGCCCTGCGCCTGTGCGGCGAGCTCGGCTGCACTCCCCCGGCCACCGGCTGCACCCCGGACTCCTACGACCAGGCGCTGATGGCGGTCGACGCGCCCGCGCACACCTACCGGGACTCCGAGCACTGCGACGGCAGGTGGCTGGTGCTGGACTTCTCCTGGCGCACGGGTCCCGCCTGCGCGGGCTCGTCGGAGCCGGGCTGCTCCTCCCGGCTGGGCGACCGCTGGTTCTTCCGCGCGAAGAAGTCGGGCTGGGAGCCGTTCTTCCGCACCACCTCAGGGGGCTGCGCGGCCGTGCAGCACAGGGAGCCGGACTTCCCGACCTCCCTGTGCGCCTCCCTCGCCCCGCTGTCCTTCTAGGGCAGGTGTGGAACGGGCCTAGAAGAGGCTCAGCAACGCCTCCGCCGGGTCCGTGAGGGTCGTGTCGGCGCCGGGGAGCGGGAGTTCGAACCAGACCGTCTTGCCGCGGGGGGTGCGGCGGGAGCCCCAGGCGGCGCTGAGCAGGCCGACCAGTTGCAGGCCGCGGCCGCCCTCGTCCGTGTCGCGGGCGCGGCGGCGGCGGGGCTGGACCAGGCCGGCGTCCCAGACCTCGCAGACCATCGTGCGGTCGAGGAGGAGGCGCAGGCGGATCTCGCCCTCGCCGTAGCGCAGCGCGTTGGTGACCAGTTCGCTGACGAGGAGTTCCGCGGTGTCCACCAGCGGTTCCAGGTCCCAGGAGAGGAGCTGGGCGCGGGCGTACTCGCGGGCGCGGCCGACGCTGCGCGGTTCGCGGGGCAGCGTCCAGTCGCCGACGGAGTCCGCCGGGAGGCCCTGGACACGTGCCATCAGCAGGGCGATGTCGTCCTCGCCGTGGTGTGTGTCGAGCGTGCTCAGGACGTGGTCGCAGACGTCCTCCAGCGGCTGCGAGGGGTCCGTGAGGGCGCCGACGAACGCCTGGAGGCCCTCGTCGAGGGGGTGGTCGCGGGATTCGACGAGGCCGTCCGTGTAGAGGGCGAGGAGCGAGCCCTCGGGGAGTTCGACCTCCACCTCCTCGAACGGCTCGCCGCCCACGCCGAGCGGCATGCCCGGCGGCACGTCGAGCATCAGCGCGCTCTCGCCGGGCTCGACGAGGACGGGCGGGAGGTGGCCGGCGTTGGCGAAGGTGCAGCGCCGGGTCACCGAGTCGTAGACGGCGTACACGCATGTCGCCAGGTAGACCTCGGACAGGTCGGCGTCGCGCGGCTTGCGGGCCGCGGTGCGGGTGGCCTGCGTGACGCCGCTGGGGGTGCCGAGGCCGCGGGCGATCTCGTCCAACTGGCTGAGCACTTCGGCCGGTTCGATGTCGAGCTGGGCCAGCGTGCGGACGGCCGTACGGAGTTCGCCCATCGCGACGGCGGCGCGCAGTCCGCGCCCCATGACGTCGCCGACGACCAACGCGGTGCGGTGGCCGGGGAGTTCGATGACGTCGAACCAGTCGCCGCCCACCTCGGTGGCCGCGTTGCCCGGCAGATAGCGGCAGGCGATGTCCAGGCCGGAGGCCTCCGGGTCGCCTGGGGGCAGCAGCGAGCGCTGCAGTATCAGGGCGCGTTCGTGCTCGCGGCGGTAGAGGCGGGCGTTGTCGATGCAGACCGCGGCGCGTGCGGCGAGTTCGACGGCGAGCGCCCGGTCGCGTTCACCGAACGGCTCGCTGCCCTTCGTACGGGAGAACTGGGCGAGCCCCACGACGGTGTCGTGCGCGACCATCGGCACGGCGAGCGTGGACTGTATCGGGCTGCCCTCCTGCGGGGGCACGCTCTTGGGGCGGCCGGTGCGCAGGGCGTCGGCGCAGGGCGAGTTGAACGCGTAGTGGTGGACGCCGCCGACGGCGACCGGGGCCGGGCCGCCGGTGAACGGGGCGCCGGCGACCGCGCTGGCGGAGGCGACCCGGCGCAGTTCGGCGCTGCCGTCGGCGTGCCCGGGCGGGGTCTCGTCGCCGGCGAGCAGCCCCTGGTAGAGGTCGACGACGGCGAGGTCGCAGAAGCCGGGCACCACCACGTCGAGCAGTTCGCGCGCGGTGGTCTCCAGGTCGAGGGAGTTGCCGATGCGGGCGCCGGCCTCGTTCAGCAGGGCGAGGTTGCGCCGGGCGGCGGCGGCCTCGCGGGCGGCGGCGCGGCGGGCGGTGATGTCGATGGCCAGCCAGGCGACACCGATGGGGCGGCCGCTGCCGCTGTGCACCCGGTAGAGGTTGACGGACCAGTGCTTGCGCTGGTCGGAGCCGGGGACGAAGCCGGTGATGTGCATGTCCGTGATGGACTCGCCGGTCTCCAGCACGCGGCGCAGCGTCGCCCGCACCCGGTCGGCCTCCGGGGTGAGCAGGTAGTCGTGGACGGTACGGCCGCGGTGGTCCTCGGGGGTGCCGCCGAACGTGGAGGCGAACCGCTTGTTGGCGCGACGGACCCGCAGGTCGGAGTCGATCAGCAGGAAACCGAAGGGGGATTGGCCGAAAATCGACTGCGAGGCGGCGAGGTCGGTCTCGATGCTGCGCAGGGTGTGCACGTCCACGACGATGCAGACGGCGGCCCGGCGGCCGTCCTCCGTCGTGGTGGGCATCACATAGACCTCGGCCAGGCCGTCGGTGTCCTCGGTGCCGTCGGCCGTGCGGGCGGTGCCCTTGGCGCGGAAGGGGATCAGTCCCGTCCACTCGCGGCCGTCGAGGATTTCGGCCATCTTGCGGCGGCCGCGCTCGCGCAGATCGGGGTCGACGAAGGCCTCGATGGGGTCCATGCCGATGGCCCGCTCGGCGGGGATGCCGAAGATCTGCTCGGCGCGCAGACTCCACTGCTCGACGAGCCCGTCGGGGCCGACGGAGAACGAGGCGACCTTGATGTAGTCGTAGAGGGAACCGGGCGGGTTGCTCTGCCAGTGACCGGGGTCCGTGGGAACGCCCGGCTCTTCCTGGGTCCGGTGGGCGGGGGCGTCCTGGCTCCGGGGGGCGGGGGCGTCCTGGGAGCGCAGAGGAGTGCGGGCGTCGCGGTCGCCGTGCGGGGCGCGGGCGTTGCGCTCGCCGTGGGGGGCGTGGTCGCTGCGCTCGCTGTGCGGGGCGCGGTCGCTGCGGGAAGCGCGGGCGTCCCGGTCGTCCCGGGACGCGCGGGCGTCCCCGGCGTCTCCGTGGCCGCTCGTCGCGCCCTCGGCGGGAGCCGCGGACGCGCGCCGGGACGCGTCGGCCGCGGCCCGCGCCCACGCCCGCGCGTCGTCCGACGGGCCCTCGGGGCCCGTGGCCCTCGCTGGTATCTCGCTCACGCGAACCGTCCCCTCCAGCTCACCGCGTCCGGCACCGGTCACCGGGGGCGGCTGCCCGCAGTATCCAGCACTACGGCGCCGCACAACACGGTGTTCACGATCACAGCACGGTCCCGATGGTTTTTGGACCGGCCGCGACATACTCCCAGTCTTCTAACCAGGTGGCGCCCCGTCGAACCACGCAGTTCCTCCGTGACGACCGTCATGAATCGGCCGCGACCCGTGCGCCCCGGAGCCGCCCCCCGGCGCAACGCCCCTCGGTGGGGGTCGTCACCCGGGCGCACGCCACGGACGCGCGCCGGCGTACGAGCCGGTTGCTCCGCCGGTTTCAGTCGGTCAGGCCGTCCGCGCGCCCGGCGGACGGTCCGCCGGAATGCCCTTCGGGGATCGCCAGTTCGAACCAGACCGTCTTGCCGGAGGTGCCCGGGCGCGTGCCCCAGCGCCGGGCGGAGGAGGCGACCAGGTACAGCCCGCGGCCCCCCTCCTCGTCGAGCCGCGCGGTCCGCTCGCGCGGCAGGTCGGGCAGCGGATCGGAGACCTCGACCAGCAGACCGGGGGCCGCCCCGGAGGACCGCACGAGCCGTACGCCGATGGGTCCCGTGGCGTGCCGCAGGGAGTTGGTGACCAGTTCGCTCACGAGGAGCGCGGTGACGTCGACGAGATCGTCGAGCCCCCAGGCGCGCAACTGCCCCCGGACGACGCCCCGGGCGCTGCGCACCGCGCCGGGGTCCGCGGGGAACGTCCACTCGGCGCATTCGCCTTCGGTGTCGAGCACGCCGATCACTTCCCAGGCCAGAAGCCCACCCATGTCCGGTTTCGTGGGGTTAGTGGGCACATACCCGATATCCGGGAGGCCGTACCGCGCACGCGGGCGCACTGTGGCACGAACGGCGTACCGGGCGCCAGTCCCTGGCGCCCCCCGAACCCCACGCGCCTCCGGTGACACGTGCGCCCATACACACCCACACGCGCGCCCTTCGGTGCGCCCGGCGCGGGCCTCCGCCCCGTTCGCCCGACCTCTCACTCCCCCTGGATCGGCGCCGTGTTGACCGCGCCCCGCGCGGAGTGGGTGGGGTCCGCCTCCCGTACGGCGCATGCGGCGCGTACGGCCGGGACGTCCTGGTCGAGCCAGTCGACGTCCCAGATCTCACCGGGGGTGAGCCAGCGCAGCCGGTCGTGGTCCTCCAGCGGCTCGGGGGTGCCGGCCAGGAGGCGGGTGGTCCATACGCGCAGGACGTAGCCGGGCTTCAGCGGCCACTCTCCCGGCACCCGCGCCACCGGTTCGGCGTCGACGCCGAGTTCCTCGCGGAGTTCGCGGACGAGGGCGTGCTCGGGGTGCTCGCCCGGTTCGACCTTTCCGCCGGGGAGCTCCCAGCGGCCGGCGAGCTCGGGGGGCGCGCTGCGGCGGGCGGCGAGAAGGCGGCCGGCGTCGTCCAGGAGGGCGGCCGCGACCACGACGATCGGTGGGGTCATGCGCGGGAGCCTACGGGCGGGCGACTGCCGGGGGCCGGCCGCTACCGGGTTCGGCCGCCGCCGGGATCGACGACTACCGGCGGCCGGAGGCGTCCTCGTCGAGTTCGTCGAGGCACTCGACCCAGTAGAGCTGCTGCTCGGGGCCGCGGCTGTCGAGGCTGTCCGCGATTCGCTGGGCCTCGGCCCGGGTCGCATAGCGGCCGACGCTGTAGCGATTGCCGTTGTCGTCCCGGCGCACGACGAGCCAGGGGAGCGTCACCGTGCTCTCGTTCATCCCGCCCCTCCCGACGAAACCGCACTCCGCATATGCCCGAGCGTACGCCTTACCTTTACTCAGCGAATACGGTTTCTCACAAAGAGGCAGGCCGGGACCCGTGCCAATTGGCCATGGCGAAGCCATGGCGGAGGGGACGGGGGAGGCTGAATGCGCCGTTGAGTGCGCCCCCAGCAGCGCGAAGCGAGCGGGGGCGCTCCGCGCGAGAACGTCCGGTTTCTTGTGCCCCCCGGGCTCGCCCGGCGGACGGCGGTCGCCCTCCGGGCGGGGGGCGCCTTCCCGGCGAGTGGGTCCGCCCTGCGGGCGGAGGGTTCGCCCTGCGGGCGGGGCGCCTTCCGGGGAGGGGGTTCGCTGTGTCGGCGGGTGCGGGTGCGTTGCGGCTTGTCACGCGCACGCGGCGGAGCCGCACATTGATACAGCCCCGCGCCCTCTGAAAGCGGTGGGGCGCCCCCCGCTTCTCAGGGGCACGGGGAACTGCGCGAACGGCCCCCACCGGCCGGCGGCCGACAACGCGCCGAACAGGGGCTGGGCCCCCTTACCTCACCGCCAAGTGGTAAGACGCCCGGTACCGGTCCGCCGGAATGATCAGGTCGGCCGTCTCCACCGGCCGCCCCGACGCATAGAACGTCCGCTGAATCACCAGCACCACATGCCCCGGCACCCCACCCAACGCCAGCAACTCCTCCGCCTGCCCCGGCCGCGCCCCCACCTCCTCCGTCACGTTGTCCACGACGACGTCGATCGCGGCCATCCGCTCCACGACGCCCATCCCCCCGAGCGGCCCCTCCTCCGGCAGCATCACCGGCGTCCGCCCCGTCAGCGCGAGCGGTTCCCAGGACGTGGAGAGCATCATCGCCTCGCCCGCCTCCCGGAACACGTACGCCGTCCGCATCACCCGGTCCCCGGTCCGCAGGTCCAGCCGCTCGGCGATCGCGGCGCTCGCCTCCGCCTGCTCGCTGCGCGACTCCCACGTGCCGCGCGAGGCGCCGTCGGCCTGCTCCTGGCGGAAGGGCGTGGCCCCGCCCTCCGGGCGGTAGCCGGAGCGGGCGACACGGCGCGGGACCGGCCGCTCCCGTACGTACGTACCGGACCCGGAGCGGCCCTCGACCAGCCCCTCGGCCATGAGCACCTTGCGCGCCTCGAGCGCGACCGTGTCCGAGACGCCGTACTCCTCACGGATGCGGGCCTGGGAGGGGAGGCGGGTGTGCGGTGGCAGCGAGCCGTCGACGATCTTCTTGCGGAGATCACCCGCAACGCGCAGATACGCGGGCTGCTCACCGAATGTCACTGGCCACTCCCCTCAGGTTGTACAGACAGCAACAGCCTGGCAACCGCGAGTTGTACTGTGCAAGCAAAGGCCAGAGAATCACTCGAAGTGATGACATATGCCTTACAGGGTCTTTACCCAGGCACTTTCTCCCCGTTATAAGCAGCGTCAACACCGCTCCAACCGTTACCGCGGCCCCGCCTGCCGGCTTGTCGAAACTTTCGGCAGCCCGTGCGGCACGCCCCAGCGACCACTGCTCCGCGCGCGCCCTCACCCACGCCCCACCCGCGGAAACACCTCGACGTGGCTCGCTCCAGATCGACACGGCTCGACACGGCTCGACACAGCTCGATAAACCTCACCCCCTTTCCCGCGGATACCGTCGAGTAATAACCACTCGACAAGATCACGCGCATCGTAAAGGGCGGGGAATTGAGCATTGTTCAGGTCCCCGTTTCCGCCCGGGATCGACAGGTTCGTGCAACCTTTCGTGGCGTCAATCCACGGTCCCAACCGCCCACTTAGCCGCTCTGACCTGCACCGAAATACCGGATACATCGAATCGTCTGACTTTTATTGACCGGTGTCGACCGGGCTGACATTATGTGGAGCGCCAGGCGAACGAGTTAATGATCGCCTGGGCGATTGTTCCCTCCGCCCGTCGGAGCGCGCCCAGCGACGGGAATCCCCGACGCGTGTCGCCGAAAGCATCCGCGATCCTCATGCGCACGGCCACGGCGGGCGCGGTCGTCCCCGCCCGGCACCGGCCGCGCGGCACCAAGAGACCGGAAAGTTTCGAGGACGGCCCGAGAGGACGCAGGCCACCGGCCGCGCACCGCACACCTCGGGACGACGAGCGACCCCCGCCTGAAGTGAAGGAGCGTCCACAGATGCACTGTCTGGTCTTCCCCGGCCAGTGGGCAGCGCACCAAGGCATGGGAGAAGGGCTGTTCGCCCGGTTCCCGCAGCAGACGGTGGCCGCGAGCGAACTGCTCGGCCACTCCGTGGTGGAGCTGTGCCGCGAGGACCCCGGCGAGCGGCTCGCCGACACCCGGTACGCGCAGCCGGCCGTCTTCCTCGTCAACGCGCTGTCCTGGCTGGACCTCGCGCACGACGGCCGCGGCTGGGACTACGTCGCCGGGCACGGCCTCGGCGAGTTCAACGCGCTGGTCGCCGCGGGCGTACTGGACCTGATGGAGGGTCTGGCGCTGGTGGAGCGCCGCGCCGCGCTGATGGCCGGGGTCCGGCGGGGCGCGATGGTCGCCGTCGTCGGGCTGGCGGCGGACCGCGTCGAGGCGACGCTGCGCGACGCCGGGCTGCACATGGTGCACGTCGCCCACCACGACACCGACCGCCGGGTCACGGTGGCCGGCGAGCGGCCGCAGCTGGCCCTCGCGGCGAAGGCGCTGAGCCGCCCGGGCGTCCGGGTGCTGCCGATCGCGGCCGGCGGTCCCTTCCACACACCGCTGATGGCGGGGGCCGGCCGGGAGTTCGCGGCGGACCTGCGCACGTACCGGTTCCGCACCGGCCACACCCCGGTGATGTCCAGCGTCACCGGCGCCCCCTTCGACCCGGCGCAGGCGGTACGGCTGCTCAGCCGGCAGCTCTCCCACCCGGTGGAGTGGGTGCGCACGGTCCGGGCGCTGCGCGCGGCCGGCGTCGACCACTTCGAGGAGGTCAACGGCTCCACCCTGACGGCGTTCCTGTCCCGCATCGCGGACCGGCCGACGCTCACGGACCGACCCCCGTCCGCCGTGGAACGGACACCCCACGACACCACTCTTCGAAGGTAAGTAGCATGTTCGAACTCACAGCAAGCTCAAATGACCGGCTTCTGCACACAAACCGGTGCATCACCGGCAATAAACGTCCCAGATCCCCACCCACCGCCATCTTCGGATAAACAGGTCAACCACGTGAACTCCATACCAACACGAATAGGCCGGCGAAGAAACGACGGCGCCCTGTCGGCCGTCCTCCGTCGGCCGCGGGTGACGCTGTGGACCGTGGCGGGGGTGGGGACCCTCGGGTTCCTCGTCGCGCTGGAGTGCGCCGCACGCCACTACGGCCTTCCGGGACCGCTCACCAACCAGGCCCGCGAGCTGGTCCTCGCGCCGCACTCGGGACCGCTGCTGTACGCCGGTCTGGCGCTGACCATGGTGGTGCTCACCTGGCGGCAGCGGCTCGTCGCGGTGGGCCTCGCGGTCGGCATCGACGTCGTCTTCCTGCTGGTGCGGTGGGCGGTCGGCGCGGAGATGAACTTCGGCAACGGCGCGCTGTGGGTGATGCTCGGCGTCGCGGTCCTCGGTCTCACCCGCCGTACCGGCCGGGAGCGCGCGCTGCTGCTGAAGGGGACCGGGCTCGGTCTGCTGCTGGTGTCCGGGCACAAGACGGGCGACACCTGGCTGCTCATCACCTCCAAGTCCCGTCCGACCGTGCTCGACCCGTACGTCGCCACCGCCGATCACGCCCTGGGCAACCCCTCGTGGGTGGTGGGCCGGATCATCGAGGCGAGCGGACCGGCCGGCGAGCACCTCCTGCACCTCGTCTACGGCCAGCTCCCGCTCGCCGCGGCCCTGGTCGCGCTGTACCAGCTGCGGAACGTGGCGGTCGAACGCCGGTTCCCGCGCCATCATCTGGTGCGCACGTTCCTGGTCATCGGCCTGCTCGGACCGGCCGTGTACATGATCTTCCCGGTCGTCGGGCCGGTCTTCGCCTACGGTGCCGACGGCGGGTCGTGGGCGGCGGCCCAGCTGTGGCCGCACACCGCGCCGCCGCTCGGCTCGCCGCATCCCATCCCGTTCGACGCCATCACCCCGCGCAACTGCATGCCCAGCCTGCACACCGCGTGGGCGACCACGCTCTTCATCCACTCCCGCGAGGGCTCCCGCCTCATGCGGTACGCGGGCACGTTCTGGCTGGTCGCCACCCTCACGGCGACGCTGGGCTTCGGCTACCACTACGGCGCGGACCTCGTCGCCGGGGTCGTCTTCGCGCTCACGGTCGAGGCGGGGATGCGGGCGCTCGGCCACGGCTGGGACCGCTCGGCCACCCTGCTCCTCGTCCACGGGACGGTGGTGTTCGCGGCGCTGCTGACGGCGTACCGCTATCTCCCGACGGAACTGGCGCGGCTCCCCTGGCTGTTCGGTCCGCTGCTGCTCCTCGCGATGGCCTCGGTCGTGCACCACTACGTGCGGACCACCAGGCGGTGGAAGGAGGGGCCGCCCGCCGCGACGGCGCCCGCCGCGGATTCCCGGAGCCCGGAGCCGAAGCTCCCGGGCCCGCGCCCCGGCGAACCGCAGACCGAACTCGCGTAGCGGCGGAGCGAGGGGCGCCCGCGTCGCCGCTCATCCCGACGCGCAGGCCCGCATCGGCGCTCATCCCCGCGCGGGCGCCCGCGTCGCCGCTCATCCCGACGCCGTGGGGCTCGCGTCGGTCATGCCGAGGCGGGCCTGCTCCTCCTCGACGATCCGCCGGGCCAGCTCCGTGTCGGACACGTCGATCGCGTCCGGCGTCGCCTCGGCCACCGCGCTGCGGCGGGCGTAGGCGTCGAACAGTCGGGTCTTGCGCTCCAGCATCCGCACCAGGCGCTCGTCCACTCCCCCGGTGGCCAGCAGCCGGTGCACGCCGACCGGCCGGACCTGGCCCATACGGTGCGCCCGGGCCACCGCCTGGTGCTCCAGGGTCGGCTTGATCTGCGGTTCGCACAGGACGACGACGGAGGCGGCCTGCATGTTGAGGCCGACGCCCGCCGCCTGGATCTGCGCCAGCAGCACGGCCGGCCCGGGGGTCGCGGCGAAGTCGTCGACGATCCGCTGGCGCCGCGCGGCCGGGACGTCCCCAATCAGCGGGCCGAACACCGGGGCGGCGCCGGAGGCGAGCGTCTGCCGTACCACGTCCAGGACGTCCCTGAAGTAGGAGAAGACCACCGTCCGCTGGCCGTTCTGCCCGGCCTCCTCGACGATCTCCCGCAGCCGCTCCAGCTTGGCCGACTTCTCGGGGCGCGCGTACGCGGCCCGGCGCATCGCCATGAAGTTCCCGGCGCGCACGGCCTCGCCGTACGCCTCCTCGTCGGAGGCGCTGAGCTCCTCCCACTCGTCGGTCTGCTGCAGGCTGGGCAGTTCCGTCAGGACGTCGTCCTGGTTGCGCCGCAGATAGACGGGGGCGACGGCCTTGCGGAAGGCGACCGAACCGACCAGCACGGCCGACCCGCCCAGCGCCGCCTGCCCGCCCCGTCCGTCGTCCCCGTCCAGTGCGTCGGCGACGCCGGGGTCGAGCATCCGCACCAGGTTGCGGAACTCCGCGACCCGGTTCTCCATCGGGGTGCCGGTCATGAAGAGGGCGCGCGGGCAGCGTTCGGCCCACAGTGCGACCGCCTTGGACCTCTTGGCCTCCGGGTTCTTCACGGAGTGCGCCTCGTCGACGACGAGGGCCGCCACCTCGTCCGCCTCCGGCGCCGGGAAGCCGCGCAGCGCGTCGAACGTGGTGACGCCGACGCCGCCCCGCTCCTTCCAGTCGGCGAACGCGTCCTGCCGGTCGGGGCCGTGGAGCACGGTGACGCGCAGGGCGCTGCGGGCCTCGATCTCGCGCGTCCAGTTGACGAGGACGCCGGCCGGACAGACGACGAGGAAGCGTTCCCGCCCTCCGGCGGCCTGCCGCTCCCCGGCGGCCTCCCGCCCCTCGGCGGCCAGGTGGGCCAGTACCGCGATGGCCTGGATGGTCTTGCCGAGGCCCATCTCGTCGCCGAGTATCACCTTGCGCTGCGCGAGGGCGAACCGGGCGCCGAAGGCCTGGTAGCCGCGGAGCGAGACCCGGCGCAGCGAGTCGTCCAGGCGTACGCCGCGCACCCGTTCGGCGACCTCCTCGGGCAGGAAGCCCTCGGCGGCGGCGGTGTCGGGCGCCCGCCCGGAGATCTCGGCGAGCAGGCTGTAGTACTCGGCGGAGCGGAGCTCGAAGCCGGCCCAGGCGGCGAGTTCGTCCGGCGGCCGGAGCAGGTCCACCGAGGCCTGGGCGAACGACTCGTGCAGCCCGTTCCGGTCCGCCTCGTCGGCCAGCGACCGCAGCTCGTCGACGGCGGCCCAGGCGCGCGCCCGCTTCTCCGCACCCGCCAGCAGCCCCCGCAGGGCCCCGGTCGCGGGCCGGGCCGCGGCCAGCAGCGGACCGAGCCGCTCCGCCAGCGCGGTGGCCCGGTCGACCGCGCGCCGCCCGTCGGGTCCGGCCTCCACCAGGACGTGCAGGGCCATGACGAGCGCGGTGGTGCGGGGTTCGGGCCGGTCCACGTCGATGTGGACCGCCACGGTCTCGTGCACGGCCTCGGCGAGCCGGGCGGCGGCCGCGAGGATCTGAGTGACGGTGCGCTGTCCGACGCCGGGGACCTGGCGCAGCCGGTACGGTCCCGCCTCCAGTACCCGGCCCACCGTGCCGAGGCCGCTCTTCTCGACGGTGCCGAGACGCAGCCGGCCCTCGGTGACGTCCTGCAGCCGGGCGACGGGGAGGGCGTCGAGTTCCCGGGCGACGACCTCGTCGTGCAGCGGCCGCAGCGCCGCCCGCACCGCCTCGACGGCCCGCCCGTGGTCGCCGGCGACACCACGCGCCGCCTCGTACAGCCGCAGTCCGCGCGCGACCGCCTCCCGCTCACCCCGCCCCACGCTTCCCGCCCTCCCTCGCCGTCCCCCGCATCCTGCCACCATGCGTGTCGGGGCGGGTGCGGTCGTATGCCGAGGCGCACGGGCGAGGCCGGGCTCGTCGCGCCCGTCACGCGCCGGGCCGGGGGAACGTCCGTCAGGCGCGTGCGGCGGCCGGCGGCCCGGCGACGGCGGTGAGCCGGAGCCTGGTCTCGTCCTCGCTGCCGGGCACGGCGGTCATGATGACGATCTTGAGCTCGGAGTCGCCGTCGCTCAGGACGTCGCAGTCCACCGTGACCGGGCCCACCGACGGGTGGTCGATCGTCTTGTGGTCCTCGCGGTGCGCGGCCACCGCTCCGGTTGCCCACAGTTCGGCGAACCTCCTGTTGCCCGCGGCCAGATCGCGGATCAGCGCGGCCAGACGGCCGTCCCGGGGGAAACGTCCGGTGGCGCGGCGCAGATCGGAGACGACGGCGGCGTCGGTGGCGTCGCGATCCGCCTCGGTCACCGGCCACAGCGCGAGACGAGCGGGGCCGTCGTCCACCGGGAACCTGTCGCGGGCGAAGTTGCGCAGCCCCGGCGGCGCGGCGGAGGGGTCGCCCAGCAGCGCGGCCCACCCGCGGTTCCACCAGAGCAGTTGCCAGTCCGCCGCGAACACGGCGACCACCACGTCACCGAGCCGGGCGAGCACCCGTTGCACGCCGGGCGGAAGGTGGTCGGGGACTGCGCCGTCCGCCGGCGGCACGAGCCGGGCCAGCCGGTAGAGGTGGTCCCGCTCGGCGGTGGACAGTCGCAGGGCGCGGGCCAGGGACGCCGCCACCGACGCGGAGGGTGTCGTGGCCCGTCCCTGCTCCAGCCGCACGACGTAGTCGACCGAGACCCCGGCCAGGTCGGCCAGCTCCTCGCGGCGCAGCCCGGCCGTGCGGCGCCCGCGTGCCACGGGCAGCCCGGCGGCCGCGGGAGGCAGCCGGTCCCGCCACGTGCGGATCATCGCACCCAGTCCGGTTCCGGATGTCGTCGGCATACCGTCCATCCTCCGGCATTCCCGCTCGTGTGCGCGGGCGTGAAGGTGGTACTGGGCTTCCTACCGTCGAGCCTTCTCTGGTCCGCCTCCGGCCGCGGGGCCAGGATCGAACGCATGACGATCACCTTCATCACCGGAGCCAACAAGGGCCTCGGCCGCGAGACCGCCCGCCGCCTGATCGAACAGGGGCACACCGTGCTCGTCGGAGCCCGCGACCGCGAGCGGGGCGAGGCCGCCGCCACCGCGCTCGGCGCACGCCACGTCACCATCGACGTGACCGACGACGCGTCCGTCGCCGCCGCCGCGGCGGACGTCGCCGCGCACGAGGGCAGGATCGACGTCCTGATCAACAACGCCGGTGTGCAGGGCCCCGCCGGAGATCCCAGCGGCCTCACCGCCGCCGACGCCCTCGCCGTCCTCGACGTCAACGTCATCGGCGTCGTCCGCGCCACCACCGCGTTCCTGCCGCTGCTGCGCCGCTCGGACGACCCCGTCGTCATCAACGTCAGCAGCGGCATGGGCTCCCTCGCCTTCACCCACGACCCCGACCGGCCCGAGTCGCACGTGATCGTGCCGCTGTACACCGCCTCGAAGGCGGCACTGACGATGCTGACCACGCAGTACGCCAAGGGACTCAAGGGCATCCGTGTCAACGCGGCCGACCCCGGCTACACCGCGACCGACCTCAACGGCCACAGCGGCCCCCAGACCGTCACCGAGGGGACGGACGCGATCGTCGCCCTCGCCACCGAGGGACCCGGCGCGGGCACCGGACGCTTCGTCTCCCGGGACGGCGAGATCGCCTGGTCCTGAACCACGCCCAGGGCGGCTGACGGCAAGGGCCCCCGGACCGGATCCGTGCCTCGGCGGACCGATGGCTACACGTTGAACCTGAACTCGACCACGTCGCCGTCCTGCATGACGTAGTCCTTGCCCTCCATGCGGGCCTTGCCCTTGGCGCGGGCCTCGGTGACGGAGCCGGTCTCGACCAGGTCGTCGAAGGAGATGACCTCGGCCTTGATGAAGCCCTTCTGGAAGTCGGTGTGGATGACACCGGCGGCCTCGGGGGCGGTGGCGCCCTTCTTGATCGTCCAGGCGCGGGACTCCTTGGGGCCGGCCGTCAGGTACGTCTGGAGGCCGAGGGTGCGGAAGCCGACGTGGGCGAGGGTGGCGAGGCCGGGCTCGTCCTGGCCGACGGACTGCAGGAGTTCCAGGGCCTCGTCCTCGTCGAGCTCGGCGAGGTCCGCCTCCAGCTTGGCGTTGAGGAAGATCGCCTCGGCGGGGGCGACCAGGGCGCGCTGCTCGTTCTTGAAGTCCTCGTCGGTCAGCTCGTCCTCGTCGACGTTGAAGACGTAGAGGAAGGGCTTGGTGGTGAGCAGGTGCAGGTCGTGCAGGAGTTCGTTGCGCTCGGTGCCCTGGACGATGCCGTGCGCGAAGAGCGTGTCGCCCTTCTCCAGGATCTCCTTGGCCTCCTCGACGGCCTTCACCTTGGGCGCGGTGTCCTTCTTGATCCGCGACTCCTTCTGCAGGCGCGGCAGGACCTTCTCGACGGTCTGGAGGTCGGCGAGGATCAGCTCGGTGTTGATCGTCTCGATGTCGTCCTTGGGCGAGACCTTGCCGTCGACGTGCACGACGTTCTCGTCCTTGAAGGCGCGGATGACCTGGCAGATGGCGTCGGACTCACGGATGTTCGCGAGGAACTTGTTGCCCAGGCCCTCGCCCTCGCTGGCGCCGCGCACGATGCCGGCGATGTCGACGAAGTCGACGGTCGCCGGGAGCACGCGCTGGGAGGAGAAGATCTCGGCCAACTTCGTCAGGCGGGGGTCGGGGACGCCGACCACGCCGACGTTGGGCTCAATCGTGGCGAACGGGTAGTTGGCCGCGAGCACGTCGTTCTTGGTCAGGGCGTTGAACAGGGTCGACTTGCCGACATTGGGCAGACCGACGATTCCGATCGTGAGCGACACGTTGCGACTTCCCGTACGTGAGGATGAGGTGGTGGGGCGGTGGGGCGGTGGCCCGCTCCCGGGCGGCCCGGGGCCCGGTACTGCGGGGCCGGGCGGGGGTGCGGTGCGGGCCGATCCACCAGTCTACGGCGTGCGGCTGGGCGCGTTCGGCGGCGTCTCGAACGCGGCGGCGGGGACGTGCCGACGGCGTGTCTGTGGGGCCATTCGGCACATTGTCCGACCTAAGTTGGTCCGGTGGAGCAACACAGGACGCCGTCTGCCCGGTACGGACCGCGACGCGGGGCGCCGCTGCCCCCGCAGGGCGGGCGGCGGCCGGCGGTCGCGCCCGGCGTGCGCGACGTGCGCGGGCGCGGGGCGGGGGCGCGACGGCCCGGACCGTCGGGCTCGGGGGCCGCGGTCCGGCCTGCCGTCCGGCCTGCTGTCCGGCCTGCTGTCCGGCCGGTGGCCCGGCGGCTGCCCAACCCCCGGCTCACCGGGCTGGGCGGGGGGCTGTTCGCGGGGGCGGCGATGCTGGTGCTGGGGTTCCTGGACCGGGTGCTGTTCGGGGGCTCGTTGACGGCGTACGGGGTGCTGTTCCTGCCGGTGTGCGTACTGACGGCGCTCTGGATCCGGCCGGGCGACCTGCTGACGGCGCCGGTGGTGGCGCCGATCGCCTTCGGCACCGGTCTGCTCCCGGTGGTCCCCGGCGACGGCGGCCTCGGAGGCCGCCTCATGGCCCTGATCACCGCACTCGCGACACAGGCGGGGTGGCTGTACGGGGGGACGTTGGTAGCGGGGGTGGTGGTGGCGGTACGGGCGGTCGGCCGACGGCGGGCAGGGGCGGGTGCCCGTGCGGGCGGCGCGGCCCGGCCCGGCGGAGCCGGGGGTTCCGGCGGAGCCGGGAGGGGTGGTGCGGCGCGTCGGCCGGGGAGGCCGGCGGCGCGCTGAGCGGGAGGGGTGGCGCGGGGCGGCTCCCACGGCGCGCCCGCGTCGTGGTTACTCGCGCGGTTCCCCCCGCCCCTGGCCGGGGCGCGGTGCCTGTGTTTCGGGGGTCCAGGGGGCGGAGCCCCCGTCGGGGTTGAAGGGGCGGAGCCCCTGGGGATGGGAAGGGTAAGGGCGGCGGGGGCGAAACCCTGCTTGCGCGGGGCGCCTCAGAGTTGCTGGGCCGCCCTCATCGCCGCACCCACGATCCCCGCGTTGTTCTGCAGCTCCGCCGGAACGATCGCCGCCCTGATGCCCTCGACGTGCGGCAGGAACTTGTGCGCCTTGCGGCTCACCCCGCCACCGATCACGAACAGCTCCGGCGAGAACAGCATCTCCACGTGCGCCAGATACTTCTGCACCCGCCGCGCCCACCGCTCCCAGGACATGTCCTCGTCCTCCTTCACCTTGCTGGAGGCCCGCTTCTCCGCATCGTGACCGTTCAGCTCCAGGTGACCCAGTTCCGTGTTCGGAACCAACACGCCATCGGTGAAGACGGCACTCCCGATGCCCGTACCGAACGTCAGCAGGATCACCGTGCCCCGGCGCCCCCGCCCCGCTCCGAACCGCATCTCGGCGACCCCCGCCGCGTCGGCGTCGTTGAGCACCGTCACCGGCAGCCCACCCAGCCGCTCGCCCAGCAGCGCCCGCGCATCGGTGTCGACCCAGCTCGCGTCCACGTTCGCCGCCGTACGCACCGTGCTGCCGCCGGTGACGACACCCGGGAACGTGACCCCCACCGGCCCCGTCCACCCGAAGTGGTCGACGACCTGCTTCACGCCGTCGGCCACCGTGTCCGGCGTCGCCGGATGCGGGGTGAGCACCTTGCAGCGCTCCTCCGCGAGGTCGCCCTTGTCCAGGTCCACGGGGGCGCCCTTGATTCCGGAGCCGCCGATGTCCACACCGAAGATCTGCATGGGCTTACGTTACGTGGCGCTCCGTCAGCCCGTCGCCCCCTTGCGCTCCGCCACCAGGGCGGCCGCCTCCTCGCGGAGGTCCCGGCGCAGCTCCTTGGGCAGGGAGAAGGCGATGGACTCCTCCGCCGCCTTGACGATCTCGACGTCCTCGAAGCCGTGCCCCGTGAGCCATTCGAGCACTTGCTCGACGAGCACCTCCGGCACCGACGCCCCGGACGTCACACCCACCGTCGAGACGCCCTCCAGCCACACCTCGTCGATCTCGTCCGCGAAGTCGACCAGGTACGCGGCGCGCGCCCCGGCGAGCTTGGCGACCTCGACCAGCCGCTTGGAGTTCGAGGAGTTGCGCGAGCCGACCACGATGACGAGGTCCGCCTCGGCGCCCATCTGCTTCACGGCGAGCTGCCGGTTCTGCGTGGCGTAGCAGATGTCGTCGCTCGGCGGCGAGAGGAGCTGCGGGAACTTGCCCTTGAGGGCGTCGACGGTCTCCATGGTCTCGTCCACCGAGAGGGTGGTCTGGGAGAGCCAGACGACCTTCGACGGGTCGCGCACCTCCACGTTGGCGACGTCCTCGGGGCCGTCGACGAGCGTGATGTGCTCGGGGGCCTCGCCGGACGTGCCGATGACCTCCTCGTGGCCCTCGTGCCCGATCAGGAGGATGTCGTAGTCGTCCTTGGCGAACCGGACGGCCTCCTTGTGGACCTTGGTCACCAGGGGGCAGGTCGCGTCGATGGTGGCGAGGCGGCCCCGCTCGGCCTCCTCGTGGACGACCGGGGCGACGCCGTGCGCGGAGAACATCACGATGTTGCCCGGCGGCACCTCCTCCGTGCGCTCGACGAAGATCGCGCCCTTCTTCTCCAGGGTCTGCACGACGTACTTGTTGTGCACGATCTCGTGGCGGACGTAGACGGGGGCCCCGTACTGCTCCAGGGCCTTCTCGACGGCGATCACCGCGCGGTCGACGCCCGCGCAGTAGCCACGGGGGGCGGCGAGCAGGACACGGCGGCGGGCAGGCGAAGCGCTCATGTTCCCCATCGTAGGGCGTCACCGCGGACGGCCCGGGGGTGGACCGGGGCGGGCGGGGGCGCCCGGGGGGTCCCATGGCGCCCCGCTCCCGGGCGGCGCCGGCGGTGTTGTCGTACCCGGCCGTTACGCTCGGCGCATGGCTGTCAACACGTCCGCCGACACTCCACTGCCCGTGGGACAGGTGTCGCGGCTCATCGGGGGGTGGATCGACCGGCTCGGCGCGGTCTGGGTGGAGGGTCAGATCACCCAGCTCTCGCGCCGGCCGGGCGCCGGAGTCGTGTTCCTGACCCTGCGCGACCCGTCGCACGACATCTCGGTCGGCGTCACCTGCTACCGCCAGGTGTTCGACGCCGTGGCCGACGTGGTGAGCGAGGGCGCCCGCGTCGTCGTCCACGCGAAACCGGAGTGGTACGCACCACGCGGGCAGCTCTCGCTGCGGGCCGCCGAGATACGGCCGGTGGGCGTGGGCGAGCTGCTGGCGCGGCTCGAACAGCTGAAGAAGTCCCTCGCCGCCGAGGGTCTGTTCGCGCCCGGCCGCAAGAAGCCGCTGCCCTTCCTGCCCCAGCTCGTCGGACTGGTGTGCGGGCGGGCCTCGGCCGCCGAGCGGGACGTCCTGGAGAACGCCCGGCACCGCTGGCCCGCCGTCCGCTTCGAGGTGCGCAACGTGCCGGTGCAGGGCGTGCACGCGGTGCCCCAGGTCGTCCAGGCCGTCAAGGAGCTCGACGCGCACGAGGAGGTGGACGTGATCGTCGTGGCGCGCGGCGGCGGCAGCGTGGAGGACCTGCTGCCGTTCTCCGACGAGCAGCTCGTACGGACGGTCGCGGACTGCCGTACGCCGGTGGTCTCGGCCATCGGCCACGAACCGGACACCCCGCTCCTGGACTACGTGGCCGACCTGCGCGCCTCCACCCCGACCGACGCGGCGAAGAAGGTCGTACCGGACGTCGGCGAGGAGCTGGAGAAGGTGCGCGGGCTGCGCGACCGGGCCCGGCGGTGCGCACACGCGTTCGTCGAACGGGAGGAACGGGGGCTCGCGCACGCGCTGGCGCGCCCCTGCATGGAGGACCCGCACCGCATGGTGGACGAGCGGGCCGACCACATCGCCTCGCTGACCGACCGCTCCCGGCGCACGCTCGGGCATCTGCTCGGCCGCGCGGAGTCGGAGCTGTCGCACACCCACGCGCGCGTGGTGGCCCTGTCCCCGGCGGCGACGCTCAAGCGCGGGTACGCGGTGCTGCAACGGGCCGACGGGCACGTGGTGCGCGCCGCGCACGAGGTCACGGCGGACGAGCTGCTACGGGCGCGGGTGGCGGAGGGCGAGTTCTCCGTACGGGTGGAGAGCGACGGGAAGCAGTCGGACAGCGACGGCGGGAAGTGAGCGAGCGCATGACCAGCACGGACACCGGCACGGCCAAGGACGCCGGGAAGAAGAAGAGCGAGGCGCTCGGCTACGAGCAGGCGCGGGACGAGCTGATCGAGGTCGTCCGGCGGCTGGAGGCGGGGGGCACGACGCTGGAGGAGTCCCTGACGCTGTGGGAGCGCGGGGAGGAACTGGCGAAGGTGTGCCGCACCTGGCTGGAGGGTGCCCGCGAGCGCCTGGACGCGGCGCTCGCGGAGGAGGAGCACGACGGCGGGACGGAAGGGGGGCGCGAGGCGTAGGCCCCGCGCCCCGCACGGGACCTGTGCCCCGTGCCCCGCGCGGCTCAGGCCAGCCCCGGGCCCCGTACCGGGATGCTCGTGAACGTGGGCGGCTCGGCGGGGGCCTGGAAGAAGTCGTTGCCCTTGTCGTCGACGACGATGAACGCCGGGAAGTCCTCGACCTCGATCTTCCAGACCGCCTCCATGCCGAGCTCCTCGTACTCGACGACCTCGACCTTCTTGATGCAGTCCTGGGCGAGCCGGGCGGCCGGGCCGCCGATGGAGCCGAGGTAGAAGCCGCCGTGCGCGTCGCACGCGTCGGTGACCTGCTTGCTGCGGTTGCCCTTGGCGAGCATGACCTTGGAGCCGCCCGCCGCCTGGAACTGCTCGACGTAGGAGTCCATGCGGCCGGCCGTGGTCGGACCGAAGGAGCCGGAGGCGTAGCCCTCGGGGGTCTTGGCCGGGCCGGCGTAGTAGACCGGGTGGTCCTTGAGGTACTGCGGCATCTCCTCGCCCGCGTCCAGCCGCTCCTTGATCTTGGCGTGGGCGATGTCGCGGGCCACGACGAGCGGGCCGGAGAGCGACAGCCGGGTCTTGACCGGGTACTTGGTCAGCTCGGCGAGGATGTCGTCCATCGGCTGGTTGAGGTCGATCCTGACGACGTCACCGGACTCCTCCAGGTGCGCGTCGGTGGTCTCCGGCAGGAAGCGCGCCGGGTCGGTCTCGAGCTGCTCCAGGAAGACGCCCTCGGCGGTGATCTTGGCGACGGCCTGGCGGTCGGCGGAGCAGGAGACGGCGATGGCGACGGGGCAGGAGGCGCCGTGCCGGGGCAGCCGGACGACGCGGACGTCGTGGCAGAAGTACTTGCCGCCGAACTGGGCACCGATGCCGATCTTCTGCGTCAGCTCGAAGACCTTCTCCTCCAGCTCCTTGTCGCGGAAGCCGTGGCCCAGCGGGGAGCCCTCGGCGGGGATCTCGTCGAGGTAGTGCGCGGAGGCGTACTTGGCGGTCTTCAGGGCGTACTCGGCGCTCGTGCCGCCGACGACGATCGCCAGGTGGTACGGCGGGCAGGCGGCCGTGCCGAGCGAACGGATCTTCTCCTCCAGGAACTTCATCATGGAGCCCTCGTTGAGGACCGCCTTGGTCTCCTGGTAGAGGAACGACTTGTTGGCGCTGCCGCCGCCCTTGGCCATGAACAGGAACTTGTAGGCGCCGCCGTCGGTCGCGTACAGCTCGATCTGGGCGGGCAGGTTGGAGCCGGTGTTCTTCTCCTCCCACATGGTCAGCGGGGCCATCTGGGAGTAGCGCAGATTGAGGTTGTGGTAGGCGTCGTAGATGCCCCGGGACAGGGCCGCCTCGTCACCGCCCTCGGTGAGCACGTTCTGGCCGCGCTTGCCCATGACGATCGCGGTACCGGTGTCCTGGCACATGGGCAGCACGCCGGCGGCGGCGATGTTGGCGTTCTTCAGCAGGTCCAGGGCGACGAACTTGTCGTTGCCGGACGCCTCGGGGTCGTCGATGATGCGGCGCAGCTGGGCGAGGTGGGCCGGGCGCAGATAGTGCTGGATGTCGTGGATCGCCTCTTCGGCGAGCTTGCGCAGGGCCTCCGGCTCAACCTTGAGGAACGTTCGCCCGTCGGCCTCGAAGGTGGAGACACCCTCGGAGGTCACCAGCCGGTAGGGGGTGGTGTCCTCTCCCATGGGGAGCAGATCGGTGTACGCGAACTCAGGCATTCTCGCCCATTCCTCACTCGACGTGACGCGCCGCGGGCTTCCTCAGCGACGGCGGCCGGCCTCCATTGGCAGCGCCCACCAGCGTAGAACCTGCCGGTGAGGGGGAGGTTGTGAGGTAAGGCTCACTTCGCGCCCACCGCACACTCGCTCCATGGCCGGGCGGGAGTTTTCCACAGGCTTCGACAGGGGCTAGTCGCGATCTATCGCGTTTCGGTACGCTGCTGCCGTGGACCTGAAGAAGAGCCCCGCCCCGACCGATGCCCGGCCCGACTCCCCCGCCGGCGTCCGGCCCCTGCCGCCGACCGAGCTGCGCTGCTCGGACGCCGACCGGGACCGCATCGCCGACATGCTCCGCGACGCCCTGGCCGAGGGCCGGCTCACCGCGGACGAGCACGCCGAGCGCGTCGAGGGCGTGCTCGCGGCGAAGACGGTCGGCGAGCTCGACGCCTTCGTACGGGACCTGCCCGCCGCGCACGGCACCCGCCCGTCCGGCGCGGCCGCCCCGCCGCCGAGCCGCCCCTCCGCCGCGATACCCGCGGAGGCCGACGAGAACGTGGTGGCGGTGTTCAGCAGCGCGGTGCGCAAGGGCCGCTGGCGGGCAGGCCGGCGGATCCACGCCTACGCGGTCTTCGGCAGCGTCGAGATAGACCTGAGCGAGGCGCTGTTCGAGTACCAGCAGATCGTCGTGAAGGCGATATCCGTCTTCGGCGACGTGCAGATACGCGTCCCGGAGAACGTGTCGCTGCGCGGCACGGGCGGTGGTGTGCTGGGCAACTTCGAGGTCAGCCCGCTGGACTCGGGCGACCCGCAGGCGCCGGCGGTCTTCGTGGACGGCTGGGCGGTCCTGGGCAACGTCGAGGCGAAGCCCCGGCGGGGCCGGATGGTCGCGGACATCCTGGAGCGGGTGACGGACCGGGTCTCGCGCACGCTGGACCGGAAACTGGACCGGAAGTACGACGGCGGCTGGGAGCGCAGGGTGGAGCGGAAGCTGAGGCAGGCCGACCGCACGGTGGACCGCAAGCTGAGGCACGCCGATCGCAAGGTGCGGCGGCACCTCGGGCACTGAACCGGCAGGCGGCGGAGTCGGAACCCAACGCTTAGGCCCACGCACAACGGGTAAGGCTTGCTGCATCGTCTCTCGCTCGCGAAGCCGTCGTCAGGAGTAGACCGTGCTGCAACCGCCGCATTCGTCCCTGCAGGTCGCCGCAGTTCCGTCCCAGCGGGGGCCCGGGCGGGATCAGGACGCCCCGTGGCACACGGAGGCCGTGTGCCGGCGCGACGAGGCAGGACTGTTCTTCGCACCGTCCAAGGAGCCGACGGCCGCGCGGCTGTCGCGCGAGGAGGCGGCGAAGCGGGTGTGCGCGCGCTGTCCGGTGATGGTGGAGTGCCGGGAGCACGCGCTGATGCAGCCGGAGCCGTACGGGGTCTGGGGCGGACTGACCGCCGCGGAGCGCCGAGTTGTCCTCGCCCGCCGCCGCCGGCGGGACGTGGAACTGCAGAAGGCGGCGGGGGCGAGGATAGCGGCGGCGGGGTGAGCGGGCCGGCCCACTCACCCCCAAGGCGCCTCATGGCTCGGGAGGTTGTTGTCGGTCGGCGGGTGCGCGTCGTGCGTGGTTGCTCGCGCCCCTGACGGGGCGCGGGCACCCTGTCCCCGCCCCTCCCTACATCCCGCGATCGAAGTCGATCGCCGAGTACGCCCGGAGCTTGCTCAGGCGGTGGACGGAGTCGATCCGCCGCACCGTGCCGGACTTGGACCGCATGACGATGGAGTCCGTCGTGGCCGTCTCCGAGCGGTAGCGGACCCCGCGCAGCAGTTCGCCGTCGGTGATGCCCGTGGCGACGAAGAAGACGTTCTCGCCGGAGACGAGGTCGTCCGTGGTCAGGACCCGGTCCAGGTCGTGCCCGGCGTCGAGGGCCCGCTGCCGTTCGTCGTCGTCCTTGGGCCACAGCTTGCCCTGGATGGTGCCGCCCAGGCACTTGACCGCACAGGCCGAGATGATGCCCTCGGGCGTGCCGCCCACGCCCAGCAGCAGGTCGATGCCGGTGCCCTCGCGCAGCGCGAGGATGGAGCCGGCCACGTCGCCGTCGGAGATCAGCTTGATGCGCGCGCCGGTGGCCCGTACCTCCTCGATCAGGCCCGCGTGGCGCGGCCGGTCGAGGATGACGACGGTGACGTCCTCCGGCGTGGAGTTCTTCGCCTTGGCGACCCGGCGGATGTTGACCGGCACGGGGGCGTTGATGTCGACGTAGTCGGCGGCCTCGGGGCCGGTGACCAGCTTGTCCATGTAGAAGACGGCGGACGGGTCGAACATCGTGCCGCGGTCGGCGGCGGCGAGCACCGCGATGGCGTTGGGCATGCCCCCGGCGGTCAGCGTGGTGCCGTCGATCGGGTCGACGGCGATGTCGCACTCGGGGCCGGTCCCGTCGCCGACGTGCTCCCCGTTGAACAGCATCGGGGCCTCGTCCTTCTCGCCTTCGCCGATGACGACGACGCCGTTCATCGAGACGGTCGAGACGAGGGTGCGCATCGCGCGCACGGCCGCGCCGTCGGCCCCGTTCTTCTCGCCGCGGCCGACCCAGCGGCCCGCGGCCATGGCCGCGGCCTCGGTGACCCGGACCAGCTCCAGGGCGAGGTTGCGGTCGGGCGCCTCGGAGGGAACCTCGAGCTCGGACGGCAGGTGATGGTGGTTCTCGGTCATCGGAGCGCACCTTTCTGATACGGCGACGGCCGGATGAGGGTATGGGTCCGACTGTATCCCCAGGTGAGCAGAATGAGCAGGGGGCCCCACGGATGAGCGGGCCCGGGTACCTGCGACGATAGAGGCGTGGCAGGTACGAACGGCAAGCAGAAGACGGTCCGGGACATGATCCTCTCCCTGGCCCTCATCGGGCTGATGGCGGGAGTCATCTACCTCTTCATCCCGCACGACGACTCGAAGCCCGACGTCAAGCGGGTGAGCTACGACGTGGAGCTCCTCACCGCCCGGCGCGCGGCCTCGTATCCCGTCGCCGCGCCCGACGGCGGACTGTCCGCGAGCTGGAAGGCGACCTCGGTCCGGTTCGACGGCACCTCCTTCGACCACTGGCACCTGGGTTTCCAGGATCCGAAGGGTCAATACGTGGCGATCGAGCAGTCGACTCAGAAGGCGGCCCTGTTCATCGACGAGGCCAGCCAGGGCTCCCAGGCCACGAAGACCACCCAGGAGATCGGCGGCCGCACCTGGCAGCACTACACCGGCGGCCGCTACGACGCGCTCGTCCTCAAGGACGAGGACGACAAGGGCGCGACGACGGTGGTCACGGGCACGGCCTCGTTCACCCGCCTCGCCGAGATGGTGAAGTCGCTCAAGATGGCGTGAGCCCGGCCGTCCGCGTCATGCTCCCCGGGAATACCGCCGCGTTCCGCGCACGCTCACGTTCTTCGGAGGTACGACGACGATGACGACGACGCACACTGCTGACCACGGCAACCAGGACGACGGCAGCCGGGACGACAGCAACCAGGACGACGGCCGCGACTACCGCATCGAGCACGACTCCATGGGCGAGGTCCGCGTGCCCGCCCGGGCGAAGTGGCGGGCGCAGACCCAGCGGGCCGTGGAGAACTTCCCCGTCTCCGGGCAGCGCATCGAGCGCGCCCACATCGAGGCGCTGGCCCGCATCAAGGGCGCCGCGGCCAAGGTGAACGCGGAGCTCGGGGTCGTCGACAAGGACGTGGCGCAGGCCATCGCGGACGCCGCCGCCGAGGTCGCCGAGGGGCGCTGGGACGAGCACTTCCCGGTCGACGTGTTCCAGACCGGCTCCGGGACCTCGTCGAACATGAACACCAACGAGGTCATCGCCACTCTCGCCACCGAGCGACTGGGCCGGGACGTGCACCCCAACGACCACGTCAACGCCTCGCAGTCCTCCAACGACGTCTTCCCCTCCTCCCTGCACATCGCGGCCACCGCGGCCGTGACCCGGGACCTCATCCCCGCGCTCGAACACCTGGCCGCCTCGCTGGAGCGCAAGGCGGAGGAGTTCGCGGACGTGGTGAAGTCCGGCCGTACGCATCTGATGGACGCCACGCCCGTCACGCTCGGCCAGGAGTTCGGCGGGTACGCGGCGCAGGTGCGGTACGGGGTGGAGCGGCTGAGCGCCTCGCTCCCCCGGCTGGCCGAGCTGCCGCTGGGCGGTACGGCGGTGGGCACCGGCATCAACACCCCGCCCGGCTTCTCCGCCGCCGTCATCGCCGAGGTCGCCCGGGCCACCGGGCTGCCGCTCACCGAGGCGCGCAACCACTTCGAGGCGCAGGGCGCGCGGGACGGCGTCGTCGAGACCAGCGGGCAGCTGCGGACCATCGCCGTCGGCCTGACGAAGATCGCCAACGATCTGCGGTGGATGTCCTCCGGGCCGCGCACCGGGCTGGCCGAGATCAGCCTGCCCGATCTGCAGCCGGGGTCCTCGATCATGCCGGGGAAGGTGAATCCGGTCATTCCCGAGGCCGTGCTGATGGTCGCGGCGCAGGTGACCGGCAACGACGCGACGGTCGCGGCGGCCGGGGCCGCGGGCAACTTCGAGCTGAACGTGATGCTGCCGGTCATCGCGAAGAACGTGCTGGAGTCGGTGCGGCTGCTGGCGAACGTGGCGCGGCTCCTTGCGGACCGGACGGTGGACGGGATCGTGGCGCACCGGGAGCGGGCGCGGGAGTACG
This sequence comes from Streptomyces sp. NBC_00670, assembly GCF_036226765.1. Classification (NCBI taxonomy): domain Bacteria; kingdom Bacillati; phylum Actinomycetota; class Actinomycetes; order Kitasatosporales; family Streptomycetaceae; genus Streptomyces; species Streptomyces sp. NBC_00670. The sequence continues at coordinate 4,709,079 of NZ_CP109017.1, read as the reverse complement.
CGGAGTCCTCGCCGTCGGTGGTGACGCCGTTGAACAAGTACCTGGGGTACGAGGAGGCGGCGAAGGTGGCCAAGAGGTCCTTGGCCGAGCGGAAGACGATTCGGGAGGTCGTGGAGGAGGGGGGGTATGTGGAGCGGGGCGTGCTGACGGCGGAGCAGTTGGACGAGGCGCTCGACGTACTCCGGATGACCCGTCCCTAGCGGTTCCCCGCGCCCCTGAGGGGCGCGCCTAGTATTTCCGCATGGCAGAGGACGGAGCCGTAAGGCAGACGGAGCGGGGTGCCGGGGTGCCCCGGTGGGAGACCGGGACGCCCATTCTGTGGCGGTATCGCGAGAACGGCGGGGACCGTGTTCACATCGCCCGGCCCGTCACCGTCGTGCGGGACGACGAGGAACTGCTCGCCGTCTGGCTGGCGGCCGGCACCGAGTGCGTCCGGCCCGCCCTCGCGGACGGCAGGCCCGTGCACCTGGAGCCCCTGGCCACCCGGTACACCACGCCCCGCACCACCCACCGCGGCCGCTGGTTCGGCACCGGCGTGCTCAAGCTGGCCCGGCCCGGTGAGCCCTGGTCGGTGTGGCTGTTCTGGGAGCCGGGCTGGCGGTTCAAGAACTGGTACGTCAATCTGGAGGAGCCGCTGACCCGTTGGTCCGGCGGTGTGGACTCCGAGGACCATTTCCTGGACCTGTGCGTCTACCCGGACCGCAGCTGGGGCTGGCGCGACGAGGACGAGTTCGCGCAGGCCCTGCGGGACGGCCTGCTGGACGCGGCGGACGCCGACCGGGTGCGGGAGGCCGGCCGGGCGGCGCAGGAGAGGGTGCAGGCGTGGGGCGCACCGTTCACGGACGGCTGGGAGCACTGGCGCCCGGACCCCGCCTGGCCGGTACCGGCGCTGCCGGACGACTGGGACCGTACGCCCGCCCCGGCGGCCCGGTGAGGACGGCCCGCACGGGCCCGCACAGCGGCGCGCAGGTCGCGTCCGGAACCGCAGGTCCGCGCCCGCGCACCGGCGTACGGGCCGCATCTGGAACCGCGTGTCGGGACGCGCACACCGGCGCGCACGTCGCGTCCGGGACCGCATGTCCTTGCGCGCGGGCGCATGAGACCCTTGTTGCGCCCCCGAGGCGCAACCGTAGGATCGTCCTCCGCAGGGGCGCACCACGGCAACTCGCGCGGCGGGCGCCGGGCCTGACCATACGTCACCGAGGGGCGGCAGGACGTGAGCGAGGGGTACGAGGAAGATGCCGGCGGGAGCGTCGGCCGGTCGTACGGTGGTGTGGCGAGAACGGCCCCTGAGCACGCGGGAACCCTGTTCCGCGACCCGGTGTCGCGGGTATCCGGAATTCTGCGGCACGAACTGCACGCGCGGCGCTCAGCCCCCGACGGACGGATTCGACACGCGTGACGGAGCAGCCCACATCCCATGAGCGGCCCCAGCCGGGAGCCGTCCCCGCGCCCCAGCCGGGCGCCGGCCCCGCGGACCCCCGCGGGGCGCTCCCGCGTGTCCCCGCCGCCCCCGGCCCGTTCGGCGAGGGCGACCCCCTCGCCGAAGCACCCGGGACGCCCGTGACCCCCCTACCGGCGTCGCAGGCCTCGGCCGGCGGCCAGGGCGGCGGCCCGTCCCGGCCGTCCGGCACGCCGCTGCCGGTGGACGACGGCCCCGAGCACTCCCAGCCGGCCGCCGAGGAGCCCGGACCGCACCGCCCGCGCCCCACGCCGGACTCCATCCCCGTACAGCCCGGCGGCGGCGACCAGGAGCGCACCTCCGCCGCCCCCGCCACGCCCGGCGGCCTGGAGCGCCGCACGGGGCAGACGGCGCCGCCGCACGGCCCGATGCCGATGCGCCGGGACGGCGACCGGCTGCGCTTCGTCGGCGCCGCGACCCGCCGGATCGCCCGCGGCATCGACCTCGACGAGATCGTCATGGGGCTGTGCCGGGCCACCGTGCCGACGTTCTCCGACGCGATCCTCGTCTACCTCCGCGACCCGCTGCCCGTCGGCGACGAGCGACCCACCGGGCCCCTGCTGCTGCGGCTGCGCCGCACCGACCGCATCCCGCAGCAGCGGGACGTGGAGGACGGCATCCTGCCGGTACCCGCGCCGGAGTCCTCCGGGCTGGCCGGGCTCACCAACGACCTGTGCGAGGTGCGCCCCGGCGGCGCGCTCGCCGAGGTGCTGCGCGGGGTGCGGCCGGTCTTCGCCGACGCCCCCGGCGCCGCCGACGCGCTGCCCGAACTCCTCGGCGACGACCTCCCCGTCCCGCCCGGGCAGCACGGGATCCTCGCCCCGCTGCGCGGCCGCCGCCGGGTGATCGGCGCGGCCCTGTTCCTGCGCCGCCCCGAGCGCCCCGCGTTCGAGGCGGACGACCTGCTCGTCGCCGCGCAGCTCGCCACGCACAGCGCGCTCGGCATCGACAAGGCCGTCCTGTACGGCCGCGAGGCCTACATCGCCGACGAGCTCCAGCGCACGATGCTCCCCGAGCATCTGCCGCGCTGCACCGGCGTGCGGCTGGCCTCGCGCTATCTGCCGGCCGCGGAGACCGCGCGGGTCGGCGGCGACTGGTACGACGCGATCCCGCTGCCCGGCAGCCGGGTCGCCCTCGTCGTCGGCGACGTCATGGGCCACTCCATGACCTCCGCGGCGATCATGGGCCAGCTCCGCACCACCGCGCAGACCCTCGCCGGGCTCGACCTGCCGCCGCAGGAGGTGCTGCACCACCTCGACGAGCAGGCCCAGCGGCTCGGCACCGACCGCATGGCGACCTGCCTCTACGCGGTCTACGACCCGGTCGCGCACCGCATCACCGTCGCCAACGCCGGGCATCCGCCGCCGGTGCTGCTGCATCTGGGCGGCCGGGCGGAGGTGCTGCGGGTGCCCGCGGGCGCCCCGATCGGGGTGGGCGGCGTCGACTTCGAGGCCGTCGAGCTGGACGCGCCCGCCGGGGCGACGCTGCTGCTCTACACCGACGGGCTGGTGGAGTCCCGGCTGCGGGACGTGTGGACCGGTATCGAGCAGCTCCGCGAGAAGCTCGCGACGACGGCGCAGCTCACCGGTGTCGACCATCCGCCGCCGCTGGAGGCGCTGTGCGACGAGGTGCTCGACATGCTCGGTCCCGGCGACCGGGACGACGACATCGCGCTGCTCGCCGCCCGGTTCGACGGGATCGCGCCGAGCGATGTCGCGTACTGGTTCCTGGAGCCCGAGGACTCCGCGCCGGGCCGGGCCCGGCGGCTGGCCCGGCGGGCGCTGTCCCGGTGGGGGCTCGAGGAGCTGACCGACTCGGTGGAGCTGCTGGTGAGTGAGGTCGTCACCAACGCGGTGCGGTACGCGTCGCGGCCGATCACGTTGCGGTTGCTGCGGACGGATGTGCTGCGGTGCGAGGTGGGGGACGACGTGCCGCAGTTGCCGCGGTTGCGGCAGGCGCGGGCGACGGACGAAGGGGGGCGGGGGTTGTATCTCGTCAACCGGTTGGCGCGGAGGTGGGGGGCGACGCGGCTCAGTACGGGGAAGGTCGTCTGGTTCGAGCTGAACCGGGGGTGACCCCCTGGCGGGGGTGCGCCCTTGTTTGTCTCGCCCCCGCCGCCCCTGCCCTCCCCCAAGCTCTCAACTTCTCCCCCAAGCTCTCGGCTGCGCTCGAGCAGGGGGTACCCCCATGAGCAGGGGGGACCCCCATCGCCCCCGGACCCCCCTACGGAGCTTCGCTCCGTTTTGCGCAGTTCCCCGCGCCCCTGAGAACGGGGCTGGGGAACTGCGCTTTTCTTACTCTCTGTTCTGGCCGAACAAGTTGCCGCCGCCGCCCTCGTCGTCTCCCTCGTCGTCGCCCTCGCCGCCGTTGGACGCCGTGTTGCTGGGGCTCGAGGGGGGTGACGTGGTGGTGGGGGGCTTGGAGGTCTCCTCGTCGCCGCCCGCGGGCGGGCTCGTGGTCGTGTCGGGGGACTCGGACTCCGGGGGCTCGCTCGATGCCGTGTTGGACGGGGTGTTGGACGGCGTGTTGCTCATCGTCGGCGAGCTCGTCTTCTCGACCGCCGCGCCCTCCTTGGTGTCCAGGTCGAACTTGGTGACCTTGCCCATCGCGTCGAACGTGTACGCCGCCCAGATCTGCGCGGGATAGCCACCGCCGTTGACGCGCGGCAGGCCGCCCGCGCCGTACATCGCCACCTGGCTGTGGTTCTTGGCGCTCTCGCCGAACAGGCCGACGGACGTGACCAGTCCGGGCGTGTAGCCGGTGAACCAGGCCGACTTGTTGTTGTCCGACGTACCCGTCTTGCCGGCCACCTGCTGGTCGTCGCGCTTGGGGTTGTCGCGGACCGAGGTGCGGGCCGTGCCGTCGTCGACCACGCCGGTCAGGACCGAGGTGACCGTGTCGGCGGCCACCTTGCTGATCACCTGGTCGCCGATCGGGTCGGGCAGGTCGACCACCTGGTCCTTGTGCTCCACGGACTTCAGGATCGACGGCGTGACCTTCTTGCCGTGGTTGTCCAGGGTCGCGTAGACGCCGGCCATCTCCAGCGGGCTCGCGCCCATCGAGCCGAGGGTCTGGGCGGGGACCGCCTTCAGGCCGTCGGTGTCCATGCCCAGATCGCCCGCGGTCTTCAGCACGTTGTCCATGCCGACATCCACACCCATCTGCGCGAAGACCGAGTTGACGGACTCGTTCATCGCCGTCTGCACGGTGATGTCGCCGTAGTCGTGGTCGTCCTCGTTCTCCGGGGCGAAGCCGATGGCGCTGCCCACGACCGGACGCTTGCTGGTGCCGTCGTAGATCGTGGTGGAGTTGATGTCCTTGCCGTCCTGGGTCTTCGCGCCCTGGTCCAGGGCCGCGGCAAGGATGACCGGCTTGAAGGTGGAGGCGGGCTGGTAGTCCGTGCGGGTCGCGTTGTTGGTGAAGTGCTTGACGTAGTCGATGCCGCCGTACAGCGCGAGGACCTTGCCGGTCTTCGGATCGACGGACACGGCGCCGGCCTGTACGTCACCGTCGACCTTGCGTTTCTTCTTGTCGAGCTTGCTGGTGAGCTGGGACTTGACCGCCTTCTCCAGCTCGGCCTGCTTCTTGCTGTCGATGTTCAGGGTGATGGTCCAGCCCTGGTTCTCGACCTTCGCCGCCGCCTCGGACTGGGTGAGGTTCTGCTCCTTCATCAGCTGCCGCTCGAGCTGCGCGTTGGCGAGGTTCACCAGATAACCGGTCTGGCCCTCCATGCCGGGGGCGGCCTTGGGGTCCTTGGGCGTCGGGAACGTCAACGCGTCGCGCTTGCCCTTGTCCAGCCAGCCCTCCTCGACCATGTTGTCGAGGACGTAGTTCCAGCGGGCCTTGACCAGCTTCTTGCCGGTGTCGGTGGCGACCGCCCAGTCGTACTGGCTCGGCGCCTGGAGCAGCGCGGCGAGATAGGCGCCCTGGTCGACCGAGAGGTCCTTGGCGTCGACGCGGTAGTACGCCTGCGCGGCGGCCTGGATGCCGTAGGCGCCGCGGCCGTAGTAACTGGTGTTGATGTAGCCGGCGAGGATGTAGTCCTTGGACTTCTCCCGGTCCAGCTTCAGCGAGATGACCAGTTCCTTGAGCTTGCGGGTGACCGTCTGGTCCTGCGTCAGGTAGTAGTTCTTGACGTACTGCTGGGTGATGGTCGAACCACCCTGCGCGCCCCTGCCGCGGACGGTGTTGAGCAGACCGCGGGCGGTGCCCTTGAGGTCGACGCCGCCGTCGTTGTAGAAGCTCTTGTTCTCGGCGGCGACGAACGTCTTCTGGACCTGCTTCGGGATGTCCGACAGGTCCACTTCCTCGCGGTTGACGTCGCCCTTGCGGGTGAGCATCTTGCCGTCGCTGTACTTGTAGATGTTGCTCTGCAGCTGGGCGGCGGCGTTCCCCTCGGGGATCTGGATCATCATGTACATCACGACGAACGCGCCGATGCCGAGCAGGCAGACGCCGAGGAACGTGCCGAGGACCTTCTTCCAGGTGAAGAGGCGGCGTATGCGGCCCTTCCCGGCGTTCTTGGCGGCCCGGCCGCCCTTGCCCCGGCCCTTGGCGGCCCGGCGGGCCGCGGCGCGGCCCCCCACCGGGGAGTCGGCCGCGGAGCCCGCCTCCGAGCCCGCTGCTGAGCCCGACGCCGAACCCGCCGTGGACGGCGACGAGGCCTCGCGGGCCTGCGCCGAGCGGTTGGGGGGAGCCGCGCGGCGGCCGCCGCGCTGCCGCGCTCGTCTCTCTTCCGCTCGTCCCATGAGTAGATCCGCTCCGCTTCGCTCTCGTCGGTCACACAGGTTCGTCGCACAAGTCAGCTCCGAAAGCTAACACCGCACGATGTGACACCGGGCCGTCAAATACGGTCCTTCCGCCTCTAATCGGACGTGACAATCAGCACCCGTCCGAAGAAACCGACGGCGGGCGCGGGTGAAGGGTTGCCCGGATGGGTAAAGTGATATCACTTAGATAGTAAGTAAGTGCTCGCGCACATACGCTCAGAACGGGGGCCGATTCCATGTCCGCACACGATCCGTCCACACCTGAACCGTCCACCCCGGGCACGCCCGGTGGGCCCGGCGCCTCCGGTGCCGTCGGCGCGCCCGACGTTCCGGAGATGCCCGCGCCCCGCGTACGGGAGTTCCCGGCGCACAGCATCGGCGGCGGGCTCGCGCTGCTGCTCGGTCTGGTGGGGCTGCTCGTCGCCGTCGCCCTGTTCGCGACGGCCGCCGCGCTCAGCTCGGTCGGCGTCAAGGCCGTCCTCATCGTCCTCGGCATCGTCGTCGCCCTCTCGGCGGTCATCGCCATGCGCGGGCTCAACATGGTCGCGCCCGGTGAGGCGAGAGTCGTCCAGCTCTTCGGGCGGTACCGGGGGACGATCCGGGACGACGGTCTGCGCTGGGTGAACCCCTTCACCTCGCGCCGCAAGATCTCCACCCGGGTGCGCAACCACGAGACGGCCGTCCTGAAGGTCAACGACGCCTACGGCAACCCGATCGAACTGGCCGCGGTCGTGGTCTGGAAGGTCCGCGACACCGCCCAGGCCTCCTTCGAGGTGGACAACTACGTGGAGTTCGTCGCCACGCAGACCGAGGCCGCCGTCCGCCACATCGCCATCGAGTACCCCTACGACGCCCACGACGAGGGCGGGCTCTCGCTGCGCGGCAACGCCGAGGAGATCACCGAGAAGCTCGCCGTCGAGTTGCACGCGCGCGTGGAGGCGGCCGGCGTGCAGATCGTCGAGTCCCGCTTCACCCACCTCGCGTACGCTCCCGAGATCGCCTCCGCGATGCTCCAGCGGCAGCAGGCGGGCGCGGTCGTGGCGGCCCGGCGGCAGATCGTGGACGGGGCGGTCGGCATGGTCGAGGCGGCGCTCGCCCGGATCGCCGAGCAGGACATCGTGGAGCTGGACGAGGAGCGGAAGGCGGCGATGGTGTCGAACCTGATGGTGGTGCTGTGCGGGGACCGGGCGCCGCAGCCGGTGCTGAACGCGGGGTCGCTGTACCAGTGAGCGCGTCCTCGGAGGACGCGGAGCGTCCGCGGGGGGTGCGGGGGTCCGCGTCCGGTTCCCCGTCCGCGTCCGGCTCCGCGAAGCAGCGGAAGCAGGTTCTGCTGCGGCTGGATCCGCTGGTGTACGAGGCGCTGGCGCGGTGGGCGGGGGATGAGCTGCGCTCCGCCAACGCGCAGATCGAGTTCCTGTTGCGCCGGGCGCTGGGGGAGGCGGGGCGGTTGCCTCGGGGGGCCGCGCCGATTCGGCGCCGGGGGCGGCCTGCGGGTGGGGGCTCCTTGGAACCTGGCGGTTCCGAGGAGTAGCCCCCTCCCCCTTTCGCTGCGCGGCGCCCGAGAGCTCGGGACTTGTTGTTCGTGCGGCGGCTGCGGGTTGTGCGTGGCTTGTCGCGCCCACGCGGCGGAGCCGCATATCGACACAGCCCCGCGCCCCTGGGCGGGAAGGGCTCGCGTCCGCCTGAAGGCGCCGTCACGAGACTGTGACAATGCGGGCCCACCTGCGGCTTCGCACCCCCCACCATGATCTACACACTGTGTGTATACGCCGTAGGTATACCCCGTGTGTACAGTGCTCCGCATGTCCATCGGTCACACGTTGCTCGGGCTCCTTGAGTCCGGGCCCCGCCATGGTTACGACCTCAAGCGGGCCTTTGACGAGAAGTTCGGTCATGACCGGCCGCTGCACTACGGCCAGGTCTACTCGACGATGTCCCGGCTGCTGAAGAACGGGCTCGTCGAAGTCGACGGCATCGAGGCGGGCGGCGGTCCCGAGCGCAAGCGGTACGCCATCACCGAGGCCGGGATCACCGACGTACAGCGGTGGCTGGCGTCACCGGAGAAGCCCGAGCCGTACCTCCAGTCGGTGCTGTACACCAAGGTCGTCCTCGCGTTGCTCACGCACCGGAACGCGGCCGACATCCTGGACACCCAGCGCTCCGAGCACCTGCGGATGATGCGGATCCTCACCGACCGCAAGCGCCACGGCGACCTCGCCGACCAGCTCATCTGCGACCACGCCCTCTTCCATCTCGAGGCCGATCTGCGGTGGCTGGAACTGACCGCCGCACGCCTCGACAAACTCGCCCAGGCGGTGTCCTCATGACCCCTCCCCCCGGCTCCCTGCTCGCGGCCGAGGAGCTGCGCAAGGCGTACGGCCCGACGATGGCCCTGGACGGCGCCGAGTTCTCGATCCATCCCGGCGAGGTCGTCGCCGTCATGGGTCCCTCCGGCTCCGGCAAGTCGACGCTGCTGCACTGTCTGGCCGGCATCGTGCCGCCCGACTCCGGTTCGATCCAGTACAACGGGCGCGAGCTCGCCACGATGAGCGACGCCCAGCGCAGCGCGCTGCGCCGCTCGGAGTTCGGCTTCGTCTTCCAGTTCGGGCAGTTGGTGCCGGAGCTGACCTGCGTGGAGAACGTCGCGCTGCCGCTGCGGCTGAACGGCACCTCCCGCAAGGAGGCCGAGCGGACGGCGCTCGGCTGGATGGAACGGCTCGAGGTCGACGACCTGAGCAGGAAGCGTCCCGGCGAGGTCTCCGGCGGTCAGGGCCAGCGGGTCGCGGTGGCCCGGGCGCTGGTCACCGGACCGCGCGTGCTGTTCGCCGACGAGCCGACCGGCGCCCTGGACTCGCTCAACGGCGAGCGCGTGATGGAGTTGCTCACCGAGGCGGCCAGGTCCACCAACGCCGCCGTGGTGCTGGTGACGCACGAGGCACGGGTCGCGGCCTACTCCGACCGCGAGATCGTCGTACGGGACGGCAAGTCGCGGGACATGGAGCGGGTCGTATGAACGCGCGCACCTGGATCCGTGACCTGTCGATGGGCGCGCGGTTCGCCGTCACCGGCGGCCGCGAGGGCTGGACGCGGACCCTGCTCACGGCGGTCGGCGTCGGGCTCGGGGTGGGGCTGCTGCTGCTCACCACCGCGGTGCCCAACGTGCTCGGCGCACGGCACGACCGCGACGACGCGCGGTACGACTTCTCGTTCGAGACGACGAAGAAGATCCCCGCCGCCGACGACACCCTGGTCGTGGCGCACGTCGACACCAGCTTCCACGACGACGACGTCCGCGGGCGGCTGTTGCAGCCCGAGGGGCCCGAGGCACCGCTGCCGCCGGGGGTCGAGGCGTTCCCGAAGGCCGGCGAGATGGTCGTCTCCCCCGCGCTGAAGAAGCTGCTGGCCTCGGGCGACGGCGCGCTGCTGCGCGAGCGGCTGCCCTACCGCACGGTCGGCACGATCGGCGAGTCCGGGCTCGTCGGCCCGGCCGAACTGGCCTACTACGCCCACTCCGACGACCTCGCGCAGCGGGCCGGCCAGGACTCGACGACGCGCCGGATCGACCACTTCGGCGAGGTCGCGGCCCAGCAGGACGACGGTCTGCCCCCGATCCTGCTGCTGCTCATCCTGGTCGTCTTCGTGGTGCTGCTGATGCCGGTCGCCGTCTTCATCGCGGCGGCGGTGCGGTTCGGCGGCGAGCGGCGCGACCGGCGGCTCGCGGCGCTGCGGCTGGTGGGCTCCGACGGCGCCATGACCCGGCGGATCGCGGCCGGCGAAGCGCTGGCGGGGGCCGCGATCGGGCTGCTCTTCGGTGCCGGGTTCTTCCTGATCGGCCGGCAGCTCGCGGGCCTGATCGATCTGTTCGGCATCAGCGTGTACCCGAGCTACCTCAATCCCTCGCCGCTGCTCGCCGCGCTGGTCGCGGTCCTGGTGCCCGCTGCCGCGGTCCTGGTCACGCTGTTCGCGCTGCGCGGTGTCGTCATCGAACCGCTCGGCGTGGTGCGTACCGCGAAGCCGGCCCGGCGCCGGCTGTGGTGGCGGCTGCTGCCGCCGGTGGCCGGCCTGGCGATGCTCTACCCGATGATCGGCAAGGGCAACGACAACGGCGACTTCAACCAGTACCTCGTCATCGGTGGCGTGCTGCTGCTGCTGGTCGGCGTGACGGCGCTGCTGCCGTGGGTCGTGGAGTCGGCGGTCGGCCGGCTCAACTCGGGTGGCGTGGCCTGGCAGCTCGCCGTTCGCCGCCTCCAGTTGAGCAGCGGCACGGCGGCCCGCATGGTCAACGGGATCGCCGTCGCGGTGGCCGGGGCGATCGCCCTGCAGATGCTGTTCGCGGGCGTCCAGGACGATTTCACCAAGGACACCGGCCTGGACCCCCTGCGCGCGCAGATGGAGGTCGACCTGAACCACGCGAGCAAGGTCGACACCTTCGACGGCAAGGTCCAGGAGCGGTTCCAGCGGACCGAGGGCGTGTCGTCGGCCGTGGCGCTGTCCGTCGGCTCCCTCGGCGAGCGGCGCAAGGACGCCGAGCGCGATACCGAGATGACCGTCGGCTCGTGCGCCTCCCTGCGCGAGATCGCCGTGCTTCCCTCCTGCCACGACGGTGACGTCTTCACCCTGCCGTCCACGTCGGACCCGAGCGCCGGCGTCGCGCCCGATTGGCCGAAGCCCGGCCACACGGTGTACGTCGACCCGTCCGTCAGCGGTGTGGAGCGGGGCGCCGAGGTGGCCTGGACGGTGCCCCGCGAACTGCCGGTGGTGAAGCAGCGCCACGACGCGATCGAGAACACCATCTGGGGCCTGCTGGTCACCCCCTCGGCCGCGCCCGCCAAGGCGCTGCACACGTTCTCCGGTCATGTGTACGTCCAGCTGGACCACTCGGTGCCGGACGCCGCCGAGCACGTACGGACCACGGCCGCCCAGGTGGATCCGTTCGCCGATGCCTGGACCTGGCAGTCGACGGAGACCAGCAGGCAGTACGAGGCCATCCGCACCGGCCTGTTCGTCGGCGCGACGTGTGTGCTCGCGCTGATCGGGGCGAGCCTGCTGGTGTCGCAGCTGGAGCAGTTGCGGGAGCGCAAGCGGCTGCTGTCGGCGCTGGTCGCCTTCGGCACGCGGCGGCGGACGCTGACGCTGTCGGTGCTGTGGCAGGCGGCGATCCCCGTCGCCCTCGGTCTGGTGCTGGCCTCGGCGGTCGGACTGACGCTGGGCGCGGTGCTGCTGAAGATGTCCTCCGTACCGATACGGGTGGACTGGGGCAGCGTGGTGTCGATGACGGGCGTCGGAGCGGGGGTCGTCCTCGCCGTGACGGTACTGAGCCTGCCGGCGCTGCTCCGGCTCATGCGTCCGGAGGGCCTGCGGACGGAGTGAGTTCGCCGGCGCCCCTACGGGGCGCCCACCACCCGCACCGGCAACGGCCGCAGCGCTTCCCGGAGCGCTGCGGCCAGTTCCGTGTACTCGGCCGACCGCGCCGCCCCCGCCCGCATCGCCAAGGCCACCCTCCGGGTCGGTGCCGGCTCGGCGAAGTACCCCGTCAGGAGGCTGCCGTTGCGGCTGGTCTCCACCGTGAGCGCCGTGCGCGGCAGCAGGGTGACGCCCAGTCCCCCGGCGACGAGCTGGACGAGTGTCGCGAGCCCCGCGGCCGTCGTCGTGACCGGGGCGTCCGCGCGCCCCGCCTCCCGGCAGATGTCGAGCGCCTGGTCGCGCAGACAGTGCCCCTCGTCCAGGAGCAGCAGGTTGAGCTCGCGCAGCGCCGCGCGGGGTATGCCCTCGCGGCCGCCGAGCGAGTGGTCCAGCGGGGTGACGAGCACGAAGTCCTCGTCGTAGAGCGGGAGTTCGGTGACGCCGGGGACGCCGAGGGGCACCGCGAGCAGCAGCAGGTCGAGGCGGCCGGTGGCCAGGCCGTCGAGCAGGCCGGCGGTCTGCTCCTCGTGCACCTGGAGGTCGAGGGCGGGGTAGCGCTCGTGGACGAGGCCGAGGACCGTGGGCAGCAGATAGGGCGCGACCGTCGGGATGACGCCCAGTCGCAGCGCCCCGGTGAACGGCGCCCGCACCGCCTCGGCCTCCTCCAGGAGCGCGCCGACCTCCGCCAGTACCGCCTTGGCCCGTACGGCCAGGCGCTCACCGGCGGGCGAGAGCAGCACCTTGCGCGTCGTACGCTCGACCAGCGTCACACCGAGGATCTCCTCCAGGGCGGAGACGGCGCCGGAGAGCGCCGGCTGGCTCATGCCGATCGCGGCGGCGGCGTCCCGGAAGTGCAGGTGCTCGGCGACGGCGGTGAACGCGCGGAGTTGGGACAGGCTCGGCTGCCGGCGTCCGTGGGCCTTCGCTCCGGCTCTGCCCGCGCTCCCTGCCATGGCCACGCATCTCACCCTTGGTCACTGATAGACGACACCGATCAACACGACCGAGTGTAGCTATTTCCCGAATCAATGCACCATGTGCCACGATCATCAACGTCCAACCCATGAGAAGCGCCGGATGAACGGGGCGTTTCTTACGTGCAAGGAGAGCGTGTGCTCACTGTCGGTGACAAGTTCCCCGAGTTCGAACTGACCGCCTGTGTCTCCCTGGAGAAGGGCAAGGAGTTCGAGCAGATCAACCACAAGACCTACGAGGGCAAGTGGAAGATCGTCTTCGCGTGGCCCAAGGACTTCACCTTCGTGTGCCCGACCGAGATCGCCGCGTTCGGCAAGCTGAACGACGAGTTCGCCGACCGTGACGCGCAGATCCTCGGCTTCTCCGGCGACTCCGAGTTCGTCCACCACGCCTGGCGCAAGGACCACCCGGACCTGACCGACCTGCCGTTCCCGATGATGGCCGACTCCAAGCACGAGCTGATGCGCGCGCTCGGCATCGAGGGCGAGGACGGCTTCGCGCAGCGCGCGGTGTTCGTCGTGGACCAGAACAACGAGATCCAGTTCACGATGGTGACCGCCGGGTCCGTGGGCCGTAACCCCAAGGAGGTCCTGCGGGTCCTCGACGCGCTGCAGACCGACGAGCTGTGCCCGTGCAACTGGAAGCAGGGCGACGAGACGCTCGACCCGGTCGCGCTGCTGGCGGGTGAGTGACCTCATGTCCCTCGACGCGCTGAAGTCCGCCATACCGGACTACGCCAAGGACCTGAAGCTGAACCTCGGTTCGGTGATCGGCAACTCCGACCTGCCGGTGCAGCAGCTCTGGGGCACGGTGCTGGCGACCGCGATCGCCTCGCGGTCCCCGATCGTGCTGCGGGAGCTGGAGCCGGAGGCGAAGGCGAACCTGTCGCCGGAGGCGTACACCGCGGCGAAGTCCGCGGCGGCGGTGATGGCGATGAACAACGTGTTCTACCGGACGCGGCATCTGCTGTCGGACCACGAGTACGGCACCCTGCGGGCCGGGCTGCGGATGAACGTCATCGGCAACCCCGGGGTCGACAAGGTCGACTTCGAGCTGTGGTCGTTCGCGGTGTCGGCGATCAATGGCTGCGGGATGTGCCTGGACTCGCACGAGCAGGTGCTCCGCAAGGCGGGCGTCGAGCGCGAGGTGATCCAGGAGGCGTTCAAGATCGCGGCGGTCGTGGAAGCGGTCGGCGTGGCGCTGGACGCGGAAGCGGTACTGGCGCAGTAACCTCCGCGAGGTTTCGCGCCAAGGCGTTCCTCGCCCCCGCCGCCCCTACCCGTCCCGACCCCGGGGGCAAGCCCCCGAACCCCCAAAAGATTGCGCAGTTCCCCGCGCCCCTATCAGGGGCGCGGGGAACTGCGCACGGGGTCCAAGGGGCGGGAAGGGTAGGGGCGGCGGGGGCGGAAAACTACTGGTCGGCCGGGGGCTTCGGGGCGGGGTCGTCGGGGGCCTCGCCCTCGGCGTACGCCCGCAGGTACCCCACCACCGTGTTGGTCACCGCGACCAACGGCACCGCCACCACCGCACCGCCGATCCCGGCCACCATCCCCCCCGCGGCCACCGACAGCACCACCGCCAGCGGATGCACCCGCACCGCCCGCCCCAGAATGAACGGCTGCAGGATGTGGCCCTCGATCTGCTGCACCAGCAGCACCACCGCCAGCGTCATCACCGCCGCGAACACGCCCTGCGTCACCAGCGCCACCACCACTGCCAGCGCCCCCGACACGACCGCGCCCACCAGCGGGATGAACGCGAACAGGAAGATGAACACGGCCAGCGGCACCGCCATCGGCACGTCGAGGAAGTAGATCCCGAGCCCGATGAAGATGGCGTCGATCAGCGCCACGATCACCGTCCCGCGCACATACGCCGTCAGCGTGCGCCAGGCCTGCGGCCCCGCCCCCGCGACCCCCGGCCGCGCCGCCGCCGGGACCAGCTTGAGCGTCCACTCCCAGATCCGCCGGCCGTCGTAGAGCAGGAACAGCGTGGAGAAGATGGTCAGCAGGATGCCCGTGAGGGCCTCCACGATGACGGTCACACCCTCCAGACCCGCCGACGTGATCTGGTCGGTGTTGGCGCCGATCGCCTCCCGCAGGTTCTTCGCGATCGCGTTGATCTGCTTGTCCGTCACATGGAACGGACTGTGCAGCAGCCACAGGCGCAGATCGTCGATGCCGTCCTGGACCTGGTCGGAGAGGTTGTCGATGTTCTCCATCACCTGCCAGGTGACGAACCATCCGATGAGCCCCATGACGACGAAGCCGAGGATCGCGGTGAGCGCCGTCGCCAGCCCGCGCGGTACGCCGTGCCGTCTCAGCCGGGCCACCGTGGGCTGCAGTACGGCCGTGACGAGCAGCGCGGCCACGAAGGCCAGCACGACGAGCTGTACGGCGCTGATGACCCGCATCAGCACCCACACCGTGCCGGCCAGCACGAGCAGCCGCCAGCCGGCCTCGGCGGCGACCCGCACGCCCCACGGCACGGCCTGCGCGGGGTCGGGCCGTCGCGGGCGTACGACGACGGGGGCGAGCGCGGTGGGGCCGGCGGCCGCCCCGCCGGCGGGGCCTCCGCCCGAGGCCGTACCGGGCGCCGGATCCCCGGCCTCCGCCTCGGCGTCCCACCGCGTGTCGGACGAGCCCGGCCCGTCCGGCCCGTCCGGCGTGTTCACCGGTACGGCGTCGGAGGGCTCGGAAGGCGGGGAGGGCTCGGAGGCTGTGGCAGCGGAGGATGTCGCCGGGGTGGCGGCCCCGGCCCCGGCGGACGCGCCGCCGGACCTGCCCTCCGCGCCGTCGGACGGCGCGCCCGGCGCGCCCTGTTCGCGTTCGACCTCGGCGCGGCGCGCGTCGAGCCGTTCGCCCAGCTCGGTCAGCCGGGCCCCGGCCCGCCCGAGCCACTCAGGCACTCGTGACATGATCCGTCCTCTTCCCCCGCTCTTCCCCACCACTCCCCCCGAAGCTGTCGGATCAGACGCTACAGGGCAACAGCCCCTCCCCCTAGGACGGGGAGGGGCTGCGCGGGGTTGAGCAGGGCGCCGGCGGACGCGGCGGTACGGGTCAGTAGTTCCCGTTCGCCTGCCAGTACGACCAGGCGTCGCACGGGCTGCCGTAGCGCTGGTTCATGTAGTTCAGGCCCCACTTGATCTGGGTGGCCGGGTTGGTCCGCCAGTCGGCACCGGCGGAGGCCATCTTGCCCGCGGGCAGAGCCTGGACGAGGCCGTACGCGCCCGAGGACGGGTTGGTGGCCTGGTAGTTCCAGGTCGACTCGTGGTTCACGATGTTGCTGAAGCACTGGAACTGGCCGCTCGGCACGATCTGCCGGGCGATCGCCTGGACCTGCGCGACCGTGTACGAGCTCTGGACGGCGAAGGAGGAGGCGTCGCGGGTGGCACTGCGGCTGGCCGCGTCCTTCTTCGCCTTCGCGCGCTCCTTGGCGTCCTGCACCGCCTTCTCGGCCGCCGCCTTCTTGGCGACCGCGGACTTGGCGGCCGCCTTGCGCGCGGCCTCCTCGGCGTCCTTCCTGGCGCTGGTGTCCGCGGCGATGGCCTGGGCGTCGGCCTGCTGCGCGAGGGACGCGGTCTGCACCTGGGCCTGGGTGCCCACGGGGATGTCCGACAGGAGCGTCGCGTCGGCTGCGGTCGCCTCGGCGTCGTTGTTCTGGGCAACACTGCCCGAGGCAACGCCGACGACGCTACCGACAGCGGTGACCGCCGTGGCCGAGGCCACTGCGAATCCCCGGACCGAGATCCGGCTCACACGGTTTCCTTCCAGCATCGCCCGCTTCGGTGACCCTGGCGGACGCGATCGTGCCCCTTGACGCTGGCCTCCCAACTGCGGGGTCACGGGAGGCACGGGCCCGGTGGGAACTCCCGCGGCGGGAGCGCCGTGTGGTGCTCGGGCGGCATACGACGGCTCTATGGAGTTGGTACTGACTCTGATGCGCCGAACCGCTGGGGGTACGGCTGTGTCGTATGCGGGGCCTGACAGAACCGAGACTCTGCCGTAACCCGACGCCGGGAATCAATTCGGAGTTGAGTGTGAAAGCTCACACCCGGCCGACCCCAGGGCATTCACAGAAAACCGCACACAGCGGGGCGCCGCCCGGCTAGGCTCTTTCGCCTTACTGCCGGACGGCGCCAACTGCCGTTCCTATGCGTTGAGTTGAGCTTTCCGCGGTGACTTGGACTTTCTGCGGCGACTTGGGCTTTCCGCGGTGCGTTGTGGCGAGCCGCGACGTGTCGTGGCGAATCGCGACCGGCCGCTAAATGTGTCCGTCTTCCAGCATTTCGGTCACCAGTGCGGCGATCTGCGAGCGTTCGGACCGGTTCAGCGTCACATGGGCGAAGAGCGGGTGCCCCTTCAGCTTCTCCACGACCGCCACCACGCCGTCGTAACGGCCCACCCGCAGGTTGTCCCGCTGCGCCACGTCGTGGGTGAGGACCACCCGCGAGTTGGCGCCGATCCGGGACAGCACCGTCAGCAGGACGTTCCGCTCCAGGGACTGGGCCTCGTCGACGATCACGAACGCGTCGTGCAGGGACCGGCCGCGGATGTGCGTCAGCGGCAGCACCTCCAGCATGCCGCGGGCGGTGACCTCCTCGATGACCTCGCGGGACGTCACGGCCGACAGGGTGTCGAAGACCGCCTGCGCCCAGGGGCTCATCTTCTCGGCCTCGCTGCCCGGCAGATAGCCGAGCTCCTGCCCGCCCACCGCGTACAGCGGCCGGAAGACCATCACCTTCTGGTGCTGACGGCGCTCGAGCACCGCCTCCAGACCGGCGCACAGCGCCAGCGCCGACTTGCCGGTGCCGGCCCGGCCGCCCATCGACACGATCCCGACGTCCGGGTCGAGCAGCAGGTCGAGGGCGACGCGCTGCTCGGCGCTGCGGCCCTTGATGCCGAACGCCTCCCGGTCCCCGCGCACCAGCCGGACGTTGCCCTCGGCGGTGACCCGGCCGAGCGCCCTGCCGCGCTCCGACTGGATCGTCAGCCCCGTGTGCACGGGCAGGTCGGCCGCCTCCGGGACGTAGACATGGCCCTCCTCGAAGAGGACGTCCACCTGTTCGCCCGGCAGGGTCAGCTCGGACATCCCCGTCCAGCCGGAGGCGTCCGTGATGGCCAGCTCCGCGCGGTACTCCTCGGCGAGCAGGCCCACCGAGGACGCCTTGATCCGCAGCGGGAGGTCCTTCGACACGACGGTGACGTCGAACCCCTCGGCCTGCAGATTGCGGGCGACCGCGAGGATGCGGGAGTCGTTGTCCCCCAGGCGGTAGCCGCTGGGCAGGACGCTGGGGTCCGAGTGGTTGAGCTCGACCCGCATCGTTCCGCCCAGCTCCCCGATCGGGATGGGGGCGTCGAGGCGTCCGTACCGCACCCGGTAGTCGTCCAGCAGGCGCAGGGCCTGCCGGGCGAAGTAGCCGAGCTCGGGATGGTGCCGCTTGGCCTCCAGCTCCGTGACCACCACGATCGGGAGCACTACCTCGTGCTCCTCGAAGCGGGTCAGGGCGTTCGGGTCGGCCAGCAGGACGCTGGTGTCGAGAACGTAGGTGCGCCGGTCGGACTTGCGGCGCTGTGTGCTGGTCACCACGGAAGGACGTACCCCCTCGGATGAGGTCGGGGAGCGACGGAGAGGAACTGGACCGGTCGACGGCCGCGATGCACGCATCGCGAGGACCGGCGACCGGCCCTCCGCGTCTGCGTCCGTGCTGTGACCGCACGGTCGGGCTGGTGCAAAGGGCCTCCCGGGCGGACGGCCCCGTGCCGTCCGCTGAGATACGACACCCGTGGTTCGGGTGTCGACCTGTTTGGCTTATTCCCTCTTCGGCGCGCGGCCATGCCATGGGTTGCGGGGGCGGGCCGGTGAACGGGTGGTGACGTACGGGTACGACGTGGGAGTACGGGGACGCCGTGACGGGCGGTCAGCCTGCGCCGGCCGCCGGAACGCGGTGGTGTCAGCCGCCGTAGCGGCGGTGGTGTCAGCCGCCGTAGCGGCGGTGGCGGGCCGCGTAGTCGCGCAGGGCGCGCAGGAAGTCGACCTTGCGGAAGGCGGGCCAGAACACGTCGCAGAAGTAGTACTCCGAGTGGGCGGTCTGCCAGAGCATGAAGCCGGAAAGCCGCTGCTCGCCGCTGGTGCGGATGACCAGGTCGGGGTCGGGCTGGTCGCTGGTGTAGAGGTGCCGGCCGATCATGTCGATGTCGACGGACTCGGCGAGCTGCTCCATCGTCGTGCCCTTTTCCTGGGCGTCGTGCAGCATGGACCGGACGGCGTCGGCGATCTCCTGGCGGCCGCCGTAGCCGATGGCGACGTTGACCACTATCCCCTTGACCTGCGCGGTGGCCTCCTCGGCCTCCTTCAGCACGGTCTGCATCCCCGACGGGAGCAGATCGAGAGCGCCGACGTGGTGCACGCGCCAGCGGCCGTCAGAGGCGAGGGAGCGGGCGACGTCCTCGATGATCCCGAAGAGGGGGACGAGCTCCTCCTGCGGGCGGTCGAAGTTGTCCGTGGAGAACAGCCAGAGGGTGACGACCTCGACGTCCGTCTCGCTGCACCAGCCGAGGAACTCCTCGATCTTGTCGGCGCCCGCGCGGTGGCCCTGTGCGGTGGTGGAGCCGGCGGCCTTCGCCCAGCGCCGGTTGCCGTCCATGATCACGCCGATGTGCTTGGGCACCTGGGCGTGGTCGAGGTGGCCCTCCACCCTGCGTGCGTAGACCCTGACCAGCAGGCGGCGCAGGTTGTCGCGCAGGTTCACGAGATTGTCAGCCCCTCCGTGTGGATCGGGATCCGTGCGGCCGTGGCGGCGCTGGGCGCAGCCGTGGCTGCGTGCGGCCGTGGTGGCGCTGCGCGCAGCCGTGGCGGCACTGTCCGTCCGAATGGCGGTCCCGGGGGGCGAAGCCTACCGCTGTGGGCCGGGTGGGCCCGGCCCAGGGGAAGTTCGGGTGGGGGCGAGCGGGGTGGTGTGGTGCAGGGGGGAGCTGAGGCGGCTTCCCCGTGCGTTCACCCGCCCGGGGTACTTCGGAACACGCCGATGACTCGACACCCACCCTCCGACATGCGTACGTAAAACCTGTGAACATGTCTACGGAGAGGTCGGCGCGCCTTCGAATCCAACGCGATTCAGCCATTCGGGCCGACTGAACGAGCGTTTTCGTGGTCAGCGCGTCGCGGTTGGGCGACTGCGGAGAGTAGTTTTTTGACGCTGATGCACGCAGCACCCCTCACGAAGGGTTATGGTGGAACTCCCCCCCTCGGGCCGGTCCGTTTCCCCCCCACGGACCGGCCCGTTCTCTTTTCTCCGATGCCGGGCCGCCGGCGGCTGTCGCCGCCCGCGGCCCGCGCTACGTTGCGGGGATGGGGTCGGCGTCGTTCGTGGTGCGTGGTGGGGCGGGTTCGCCCCGGGTGCCGCTTGAGATCGCCGCGTCGCGGCGGGAGCGGCGGCGGGGGTTGCTCGGGCGGGACGGGATCGAGGGCGCGCTGCTGCTGAGTCCGGCGCGCGCGGTGCACACGGTGGGGATGCGGTTCGCCGTGGATGTGGCGTATCTGGACCGGGGGATGCGGGTGCGTGCGGTGCGGAGGATGCGGCCGGGGCGGGTGGGGTTGCCGCGGCCGTGGGTGCGGCATGTGCTGGAGGCGGAGGCCGGGGCGTTGGCGGGGTGGGGGGTACGGCCGGGGGTGACGGTCGTGGTGGCGCGGGGTGAGTGAGCGGGGCTGCGCGGCGGGCACCGCGCAGCCCCCTCCACCGCGCGGGACCCGTCCGCCCGCCCGCGCAACGGTCGCTTTGCTTGCGCGAATTACCTTGGTCCGAACTTACGGGACGGGGTGGGGCGGGGGCGAGGGTGGGGCGGTAACGATGTGGACAACGGTGGGGGTGGATGCGGCTGGTCCGGGTGACGCGCCGGGCCGTCGCCGGGTGACGCGCCGGGCCGTCGCCGGGGTCGGGGCCGGGCCGGTGCATCCGCCCGTTGCCGCCTGACATGGCCGTATCCGGGCGAGGGCGGGGTCCGCCAGGCCGGACGTACGCAACGGGCATGCGATGCACCGGCCCGGCCCCTTCCGTACGTGGGCGGCTTTCCCGCCGTGCGACGTCCGTGCGTCAGGCCGCGCGTTCTCCGAAGGCCACCTGGCCGTCGCCGCCGGCTACGACATGCAGGTCCACGGTGACGTCCAATGCGGATGCAAGGCGAACCAGGAGGTCGGCCGTAATGGGCAGCATCCCGCCGAGTTCCACCGCGTCGACCTCCTCGGCGGTCATCCCCAGCCGTTCTGCGAGCTCGGGCTGTGCCAGACCGAGAGCCGTACGCCGGTCGTACACGAGCTGCCCCAAGGCATGCGCCAGTCGGATCTGCTCACGCTCGGCGGTGATTTCCGGAGGCTCGGTGTACCCAGCGGCATGCTGCCGTTCCCGTGCCAGTTTCCAGCGGGTGTGGCTCACAGTTCCTCCCGGAAATCGCGAGTGAACTCCTCGTGTGCGGGGTCGTGCTCCGCCTCGCACAACGCCTTGGCTTGCTTGGCGCGCTTGACCTCCGCCTCCTCCCGCATCCGAGTCTTGCGGAAGACCGTCAGAAGGACGATGCGGCGCCCCGGAGCCAGCCAGTACGGCACCCGCACAGCATTCCCATCCAGGTGGAAGCGCAGCTCACGCAGCCCTTCGCCCAGACTACGCGAGTTCGGCTCGCCCAAGGTTGTAGGTAACGAGGCAAGAAGGTCTGCCTTCTCCTCCACCTGGCGGTACTGCGAAGGGGGCAAGGTGTCGAGCCAGCGCCGGACTTCCGGCTCCAGTTCGATGACGTAGCGATCATCCACGACGTGAACGTAGACGCCGGCGGAGACCGTCGGTGTTGTCTTCGCGTCCCTCTTCACACCTACGAGTGCCTCGACGGCTACGACACCGTGCCTGAGTCGTTCGACGTCGAATCGCTTCGGGGGAAGGAGACCTCTACGCGGCGGTTCTTGCGGCGGCCCTGTTCGGACGTGTTGTCGGCGATCGGGTAGTCCTCGCTGTAGCCGCGTACCTCGAAGGTGACGTCGCCGTCGAGGTGGGAGGCCAGTTCGTCGTGCACGGCCTCCGCGCGGCGCTTGGAGAGGACCAGGCCGTGGGCGTACGAGCCGAGGTTGTCGGTGAAGCCGAAGACGCGGACGGCCTGCGCGTTCTGCTTCTTGATCTCGGTGGCGATCGCGTCGATCCGCGAGCGGGCCTCGGGGTTCAGCTTCGGGCTGTCCTTGGGGAACAGCACCTCCGCCTGGAGCGCGAAGGTGACGTTCTCGTTGGTGTCCTCACGACGCTCCTCGCCGCCGAGGTCCTCCACGACGGACTTGATGTCCAGCACCTTGGCGTCGGCGAGCGTTGCCCCGTCGGCGAGCTTGAGGCCGGGGCTGTTCGGGTCGACCGTGGGGGGCGGGGAGGTGGTGACGGTGCCGGGCGGCCGGCTCGGATCACCGCCGTCCGCGAGGGCGGGCGTCGGTGCGGAGAGGGCCAGTGCGGTGAGGAGGGCGACTGTCGTGCCGCTCAGGACGGTGGCCACGGGTCACCCCTCGGAGATCTCGATGGAGGCGGGGGGCATGGAGCCCACCTGGAAGTCGACCTTCGTGGTGTCCTCGGGCGGGGCGGGGAATTGGGCGTACCAGTCCGCAGTGTCACCCGACCTCAGCCGGGAGAATTTCGTGCACAGACACCGCCCCGAGGTGTCTCGCAGGACGAGGTACTTCTTCTTGCCCTTCTCATCAACAAGGCTCGCACCCGACAATGAACCACCGTTGCCTGCGAGCTCAGTCTCGCTGCTCTTCCAATCGGCGCCCATCCATGAACTGCTTCCCCCATTAGTCACCCGACCCGACACAGTGACGAACCCGCCCTGGTCCCGCTCAGCCGATGTGATGGTGACGGTGAGGTCCCCGCCCTTGGTTGTCACCAAGGCGTCGTCAGCCGATGTCGTTGATGACTCCGGGGACTCGTCCTCGCTCTTCTTGTCGGACGAGGCGGACGAAGAAGGTGTCTTCGAGTCACCCTCGTCTCCTCCTCCGCCGCAGCCGGCCACCGTGAGGAGCAGCCCAGCCGTGATCGCCACCGCGCTCAGCGCCCTGCGGCCCTTCCTGGTGTGCCGGTACGTCATCGGTACGCGTTCCTTTCACTCGGCCAGATGCACGGAGAACAGCACGGACGCGTCCGGGAGGTCGTCCGGTTCGAAGTCGGTGGGATCGATGTTCACCGTCTGGCCGTCGCAGTCCAGTTCCACGGGTTTCTTGGGATCGGCGTCGAGAGCGAAGTCGCACCGCGGCTGGATGACCGCCACGGCGTGGGCGCGGGCGTGCTGCCCCTCGGTGCCGGGGATGATCGAGTCGCCCACGGTGTAGTTCGTCTGTACGGCCACCTCGAAGCCGGGGTAGCCGTCGCGCATGACCGGTTGGGCTCCACCCTGGACGGTCGAGTCGTTCTGGGCCGCCAGTTCCTGTGCGGCGGCGCCGGCGCCCGCGTCGTTCGGCAGATCGCCGTCCAGCCAGTCGAGCCAGCCCTCGTCCGTGCCTATGTCGGCGCCCAGCCGGTCCATCAGCTCGTCACGGGCGTCCTGCGCGGCCGCCAGCGCGGCGGCGTCCGCGGCGGACTGGGCTCCGTTACGGGCGGACGCCGCCTGGGCGAACACGAAGAAGGCGAGAGCTGCGAAGAGCAGAATCGCGGTCAACCAGATGTAGAGAGGCAGCATCTGCCCTCGGTCGCTGAGCAGATCACCGACGCTCAGCCGCCTCCGCCGACCACGCGGTCCACCGCGTCGCCGATGGCACTCGAGATGGTGCCGTCCAACCCCAACTGATCGATCATCACAAAGATCCCCGCAATGATGATCATCAGCCCCGCATACTCCACGAACCCCGCCCCCGCGTCCCGTCCTGCCCCCCGCATGCGGGAGACAACCGCCTTCCTCCACCTCGTGAAGCGGCTCATCACCCCTGCCCTCCCGTACCGTGGCACAGCCGACGTCGACACCGTACGTGAGAGGGTGTCTACTTTGAGTGGGCCCGGGGGCCCAACTTCCGCGAGGGCGTGGGGTCATGCCGGCCATCCCTGGTGGGCCGTGCCGAGCCAGTGGGCGATCGCTTCGCTGCGGGAGGCGCTGTGCAGTTTCGCGAAGATGCGGTTGATGTGGTTCTTCACCGTCTTCTCGCTGATGAAGCAGGCGGCGGCGATCTGGCGGTTGTTCATGCCGGACGCGATGAGATCCATGACCTCCACCTCCCGTGAGCTCAGCCCAAAGTCCCGGTGGTCGGGCGGGCGGCGGCCGAAAGCGGTCGCCCGGGCGAAGTGTGCCTTCAACGACTGTGCCACGGGTGGTTGCAGCTGCGAAGGGAAATCGCTCGGTTCAGGAGGGGGCAGGGGTGAAGACCGGACAGGGGGGCCGGAACCCCGGCCCGTCGCTCCCGCCGTGCGTACCGCGGCGATCAGTTGCGGGGTCGTGAATCCGCCGTGGACCAGGTAGCCGCTCGCGCCCCGGCGGGCGGCCTCCCGCATGACCTCGGGTTCCGTGCTGTACGTGACCATCAGGACCGGGGCCAGCCGGGCCAGTTCCGGCAGGGCCGTGAGGCCGTCCGTGCCCGGCATGCGGGCGTCCAGGAGGATGACGTCGGGGTGGTGGCGGGCCGCCAGGGTCAGGGCCGCGTCGCCGTCGGGGGCCGTTGCGACGACCTCGATGCCGGGGTGGGCGTCGAGCAGTGCGGTCAGGCCCGCGCGGACGACCGGGTTGTCGTCGGCCACCAGTACCCGTAGGGGGCGTGCCTGGTCAGGCATGTGCGGCCTCCTTCTGGGGAGTGAAGGGCGCGGGGGCGTGGAGTTCGATCCGCGTGCCGCCGCGGGGCGGGCGGGTGATGTCGAGTTCGCCGCCCAGCGCCCGGGCGCGTTCCGCCATGCCCAGCAGGCCGAAGTGGCCGGAATGCGTCAGGTCGGACAGAGCCGACACCGGGTGCGGGATGCCGGTGCCGTTGTCCTCGATGCGGAGGACGAGGCCGCCGGGTTCGGATGCTTCCAGGGTCAGGTGTACGTGGGTCGCGTGGGCGTGGCGGTGGGCGTTCTCCAGCGCCTCGGAGGTTACGGCCAGGAGGTGGTGGATCGCGGACGGGGAGCAGTGCGGGTGTGCGGTGAGGTGCAGTGTGGTGCGGATGGCCGTGCGGGTGGTGAAGTCTGCTGCGTATGCGCTCAGTTGCGCCGCCAGGTCCGTCGGTGCGTGGGTGTCCGTGCGGGCGCGCAGGTCCGTGAGGACATGGCGGGATTCCGTGGCGGCCCGGCGGGCGGCCGAAGCCACCAGGGCTGCCTGGTGCTTCAGGGCCTCGGGGTCGGCCCGGTCCGCCGAGGCCGCCAGGGCCTCTGCCGTGAGGGCCAGGCCGTGCAGGGTCTTCGCCACCGAGTCGTGCATCTCGCGGGCCAGGCGGGCGCGTTCGGAGGCGACCGCCTCCGTGACCGCGAGGCGGGCGTTGACCTCGGCCAGGGCCTGGCCGGCTTCGCCGAAGCGGAACACCAGATTGCGCAGGGTCACGCCGATGATGCCGGCGGCGACGCAGAACCCGGCGAGGAGCACGGTGTTGGCGCCGGCGCCGGGGTGGTGGGACCAGGCGCGGAACACCGTGACGAGGACGATCAGTTGCAGGCCCGTGAAGACGCCGGTGCCGCGCCAGCCGTAGAGGAGGCCGGAGAGGAGGGGGGTGCAGACGGTGGCGTAGGCCAGCGGGGAGGCCGGGGAGGCGGTGAGGAGGAGGGTCGCGACGAAGAGGAGGTCCAGGGCCATGAGGCTCGGGTGGGCAAGGACGCGGGGGCCGAAGCGGTGCCAGTCGCGGAGCATGGCGTACGAGGCGGTGCTGCCGAGGACTCCGGCGGCGAGGGCCGCGTAGCGGGGGGCGCCGGTGGTGGTGTGGGCGAGGGCGAAGGGCGTGCCGACGAGGAGGGCGGCCAGGCGGACGGCGAAGGTCTGGCGGCACAGGGTCTGCAGGGCGCCCAGCTGGAGGCGGAGGGTGGGCGGGGCGGGGGCGTCGTCCTCCAGGTAGCCCCGGGTGTGCGGCGTGGTCATCTCAGCGCCCCAGGATCGAGCCGAAGTTGGTGCCGGAGCCCAGGAACATGCCGGTGGCGATGAGGATCATCGTGGCCGGGAGCATGAAGACGAGGGTGACCATCGTGGCCTTGGGGATGGTCTTGGCGGCGCGGCGGCGGGCGTTCTGGGCGTCGGTGCGGCGCATGTCCGTGGCGAGCTGGATGAGCGTCTCGGCGATCGGGGAGCCGAGCTCCTCGCCCTGCTGGAGCGCCGAGACGAACTGGGCGACCTGTTCGGAGCTGTTGCGGCGGCGCAGCTCGTCGAAGGCCTGGCGGCGGCTGACGCCCATGTCCATCTGGCGCAGCGTGATGCGGAGTTCGTCGGCCCAGGGGCCCTCGTACTTGTCGGCGACGCGGTCCAGGGCCTGGCGGAAGCCGAGGCCCGCGGAGACGACGACGGCGAGGACGTCGAGGAAGTCGGGCAGGGTGCGGTCGATGACGTCCTTGCGGTCGCGGATGGCCTGCCAGATGAGGGCGTCGGCGGCCAGCAGGCCGAAGGCGAGGGTGGCGAGCGCGATCAGTGGGTGGCCGGTGGTGAGGAAGACCAGGGCCATGAACGCGCCGAAGAAGCCGTAGACGGCGCGGCGGGCGGCGTAGCGGTTGAGGGTGAGGCCGCCGGGGTTGCCGGCCATGTCGATGCGGCGGCGTTTGGCGTCGGTGCGGCGGGGGCCCATCAGGCGCAGGACGAGGGGGGCGAACCGCATGCCGAGGCGGTCGACGGCGGAGCCCGCCGCGGAGACGCGGGTGGCGCCGATCTCCAGGGCGAGGGTGAGGTCGGTGGGGAGCTTGGCCTCCGCGCGGATCATGCGGATGCCGAGCAGGACGCCTGCGACGGACGCGGCCGTGAGGAGCGCGAGGAGCAGGGGCAGCATGGCGGTTTCCCTCCCTTCCTCAGACTTCGATCCGGCCGAGGCGGCGAATGACGAAGAAGCCGATGGTGTAGAGGCCGAGGGAGATCAGCACCAGCGCCTGGCCGAGCGGGGAGCCGGTGACGCGGGCGAGGGCGCCCTCGTTGGAGGAGTTCACCAGGACGAGGGAGCCGAGGCCCAGCATCGGCACGGTGAAGGCGGTGGCGTTGACCTCGGAGAGCATGGTGCGCACCTCGCGGCGGGTCTCCTTGCGGTCCTCCAGGGTCTGGGTGAGGTTGCGCAGCGAGCTGACGACGGAGCCGCCCGCCCGGTTGGACAGGACGAGGGTGGTGACGAGGACGATCAGCTCGCGCGAGGGCAGCCGTTCGGCGAGCTCGCCGAGGGCGTCGTCCACGGTGCGGCCCAGGCTGAGCTGGTCGGCGACCCGGGCCAGTTCCTCGCCCGCGGGGGCCTCCAGTTCCTCGGCGGCCATGGCGAGCGCGGTGCGCAGGGCGAGTCCGGCGGCGGTGGCGTTGGCGAGGAGCCGGGCGACGTCGGGGAGCTGGTTGATGAACGCCTCGATGCGTTTCTGGCGCTGCCAGTTGAGGAAGACGACCGCGCTCCACACGCCGATCAGGGCGGCGATGGGGCCGAAGAACGGGGCCAGGGCGGCGGCCGCGATCAGCCAGAGGGCGACGACGACGAACGCCACGTAGGTGACGAACTCGCCGGCCGTCAGGTCCAGTCCCGTGGTGGTCAGCCGCAGGTGGACCGCGCGGCCGAGGCGGGTGCGACGGACCCGCCGGTCGACGCCGGTGAAGTGGCGGACGCGGCCGGAGGCCGTGCGCGGCGGGCCGCTGCCGGGTCCGGCGAGCCGGTCCTCCAGGGCCCGGCGCTGGGCGCGCCCGGAGGCGTACGCGTGGACGCCGGCGACGGCGAGCGTGCCGCCGAGGACGGTGGCGCCGAGGGCGAGGAGCGCCTGGTTGTTCATGGCCGGCACCTCCGGGGAGCCGAGGGGGCGGTGGTCATCCGAGTGCCTGCCTGATGTTCCGTACGTCGAGCGCGTCCGCGACCCCGTACGCCGGGGGCAGCGGCTCGTTGGCGACGTAGAGCTTCTCCGCGACCTTGCGGGGCAGCGGGAGGTGTTCGTAGCGGCCCCGGACGACCCGGTCGGCGGTGAGCGGGTCGGCGGCGAAGCGGGAGACCGTGGCGATGCGGAACTGTTCGCGGCCGTGGCTGACGACGAGGGCGATCTCGACGATCTTGCGGGAGCCGTCGGCGTGCCGGGCGAGCTGGACGACGACGTCGACGGCGGAGTTGATCTGGTCCTTGAGCGCCTCGAAGGGGATCATCACCTCGGACATGGAGCCGAGGGTCTGGAGTCGCATCAGCGCGTCCTCGGCGGAGTTGGCGTGGACGGTGGCGAGGGAGCCGTCGTGGCCGGTGGACATCGCCTGGAGCATGTCGAGGGTCTCGCCGCCGCGGACCTCGCCGACGATGATCCGGTCGGGGCGCATGCGCAGCGAGTTGCGGACCAGGTCGCGGATGGTGATGCGGCCCTTGCCCTCGACGTTGGGCGGGCGGGACTCCAGGCGGATCACGTGCTCCTGCTGGAGCTGGAGTTCGGCGGAGTCCTCGATGGTGATGATGCGCTCGCGGTCCGGGATCAGCTCGGAGAGGGCGTTGAGCAGCGTCGTCTTCCCGGTGCCGGTGCCGCCGCTGACGATGATGTTGAAGCGGGCGCGGACGAACGCGGCGAGCAGCATCAGCATCTGCTCGTCGAGCGAGCCGAGGCCGATCAGTTCGGGGAGCGTGTAGGCGCGCGGGAAGCGGCGGATGGTGAGGGTGGGGCCGGTCAGGGAGAGCGGCGGGATGATCACGTTGACGCGTTCGCCGGTGGGCAGCCGGGCGTCGACCATGGGCGTGGACTCGTCGACGCGGCGGTTGACGGTGGAGACGATGCGTTCGATCGTCTGCATCAGCTGCTCGGCGGAGGCGAAGCGGAGCGGGAGCTGTTCGACGCGGCCGGCCCGCTCGACGAAGATCGAGTCGGGGCCGTTGACCATGATCTCGGTGATGGACGCGTCGGCGAGCAGCGGTTCGAGGACGCCGAGGCCGAGCGCCTCGTCGACCACGCGGCGGATGAGCTGGGAGCGTTCGGCGGAGGAGAGGACCGGCCCCTCGCGGCTGATGATGTGCCCGAGGACGCGCTCCAGGCGGGCGCGGCGCTCGGTGGCGGCGAGGCCGGACATCTCCGCGAGGTCGATCTCCTCGAGGAGCTTGGCGCGGTAGACGGCGACGAGGTGGCCGTCCTCGCGGGCTGCCTTGCCGTCGTCGGGGGCGGCGAGGCGGGAGCGGAGGCTCATGGGTGTCAGCTCCTCTCTGGTGACGGTGGACGGGCTCAGTCGTCGGTGGGCATCGTGGCGGAGCGGGTGAGGTCGAAGTCGTCGAAGAGCGGGATGACGGCGGGGACGTGGACGGTGACCGAGGCGGTGGTCGTGTCGGCGCCGCGCTGGACGGAGGGGTCGGGGTCGAGCCAGCCGCTGACGGCGGCGATGCCGGCGCCGGTGCCGTCGCCGCCCTGCTGGGAGGCGACGCGGGCGGCGGCGCGGGCGGCCGTGCCCGCCTGGTTGACGCCGTAGCCGATGAGGCCGAGCTGGATGGCGGCCAGGCCGATGACGAGGAGGACGGGGAGGTAGCCGGCGAACTCGATCATGGAGACGCCCCGGTCGTCCCGGTTCCGGGGGAGTCTCCGGCGCCTCGCGTCCCGTAAGAGGCGCGTCCGCAGCGTGCGCGTCGTCATCCGTCGCTCCCCTCCGGCCGTTCCAGCGCGGCGCCCGCCGTGCCGTCGACGCTCCAGCCGAGGTCGACGCCGGGGAAGAACAGCGGTACGTCGGCCCGTACCGTCGCCCGCATCAGGGAGCCGGACGGGGCGCACTCGATGTCGGCGCCCTGCCAGGAGCCGGGCAGGTGCTTGGCGCCGGCCGACCGGCAGGCGCCCGGGTAGTCGCCGCGCACCGCGTACGCCGCCGTGGCCGCGCGGGCCGCCTCGTCGGCGGCGTTCCCGGCCAGGGAGTACGTGTAGCCGTAGAGCACGCACTCCCACAGGATCGCCATGACGACGAGGACGAGGGGGAACATGCCCGCGAATTCCAGGGTGACCGCGCCCCGGTCCGAGGAGGCGCGGCGGCGCAGCGAGAGGGCGCCCCGGTCGGAGGAGGTCCGGCGCCGCCGTCCGCCGCCGCCCTCGGTGGCGGCGACCAGGCCGAGTTCGCCCGCCAGGCCCCACAGCGCCTGTTTGACGGAGGAGCGGGTGTCGAGGTCCTGGAGCCGGCCGGCGTCGACGACGGACTGGAGTTCCTTGAAGGCGGCGGGCACGGTGGTGCGCGCGGTGCGGGTGCCGGTGACGCGTTCGACGATGCCGGGCTGGATCTCGGTGGAGCGCGAGTGCCGGTTGACGACGGTGAGGGTCTCCTCGGCCTTGCGGATCTGGAGCCGGTCCCACATCCGCACCATGCGCTTGGCGGCGCGGACGGCGACGACGTCCGGGGTGACGAGGAGCAGGGCCTGGTCGGCGAGTTCGACGGCGGCGGCGGTGGCGGCGGTCAGCTGGGAGCCGCAGTCGACGATGACCACGTCGTGCCGGGAGCGCAGCGCGGAGAGCACCTGGCGGGCGGCCCGGTCGGTGACCTCCTCGCCGCGCTCACCCTCGGCGGGCGCGAGGAGCAGGGAGACGCCGCTGTCGTGGGCGTAGACGGCGTCCTGGAGCACCCGGGGGTTGATGTCGGTGATGGCGGCGAGGTCGGCGACCGAGCGGCGGAACTGCACGTCGAGATAGGAGGCGACGTCCCCGGACTGCAGGTCGAGGTCGGCCAGCGCCACCGTACGGCCCGAGGCGCGGGCGGCGAGGGCGAGCTGTACGGCGGTGACGGTGGCGCCGACGCCGCCCTTGGCGCCGGTCACGGTGATGAGCGTGCCGCCGGGCCCCGCGTACAGCTCGGGGGTGTTGCTGCCGAGGTGGCGGCGCATCCCGGCGGACCAGGTGGCGGCGGCCTGGACGCGTTCGGCGAGGGCGTCGTAGGTGAGCGGCAGGCCGATGATGCCGCGGGCGCCGGAGTCCATCGCGGCGGTGAGGACGGCGGCCCCGGCGTCGGAGGTGATGAGGACGACGCCGACGGCCGGGAAGCGCAGCACCAGGTCGCGGATGAGTTCGAGCGCGGGGACGGGGCCGATCCGCTCGTGGACGAGGACCACCTCGGGCAGTTCGTCGAGCGAGTCGGCGGCGAGCCGGGCGAGGGTGTCGAGCAGCGCGGTGGAGTCGGGGACGGGCGGGGCGGGTTCGGCGTCGGCGAGCTGGCTGAGCAGGGTGGTCAGACCGCGCGCCGCGTCGGCGTCGCCGACGGCCGGGAGGATGCGGATGGTCATGCGCGGCCTCCTACTTGTCCTCGTCGAGGGTGTACGTGCGGTCGCCGGGCGGGATCGACTGCCGGGAGCCGCCCGCGACCAGGGCGAGCCGTACGTGTTCCGCGAACGACTCGGCGTAGGCGACCCGTTGGGCGTCGGCGGTGTCGAGCGCGAAGGTGATGGGGACGGCCTGGCTCGCGCTGCGCCGGCGTTCGTCGCTGCTCTGGTCGGGGTCGAGGGCGGTGATCTTCCCGACGTCCAGGACGCGGGCGTTCTCGACGATGACCTTGGACTGGTCCTCGCCCTTGTCGTTCTCGGCCGCGAAGGTGGCGTAGATGTTGACCCGGGAGCCGGGGTCGATCTTGCCGGCGACGCCGGTGGCCGCGTCGATCATGATGGCGATCTCCTGCTGCCCCGCTTCGAGGGCGGGCCGGGCGACGATCATGTCGCTCTGCAACAGCGAGCCCTTGGCCAGCTGGGTGACGGCGATCTTGCCGCGGATCCGGGCGAGGTCGGTGACGGCGGTCTTCGGCAGCCAGCGCTCCGGCATGGATATCCGCTGGAACTGGTCGGCGTCGAGTTCCTTGTAGGGGGCGATGTCGCTCTTGAGCCGGTACGCGGTCACCTCGGGGCCGACCTTGGAGTTCACGTCGCGGATCACCGACAGGACCCCGGCGAAGGCGCCGAGGGCGCACAGGGCCGAGAGGACCAGCAGGATGACGCCGCGGCGCTGGCGGGAGTTCATGACTCGGGCAACCTCGATCGGGGCGGGGACAGCGGAGCCGTGCGGGGTGGTGCCGAACGTCGTACGGGGCGGGGGCGGGGGCGGGGCGGGGGGCTAGGTCATGCCCGGTGGCAGGGCCCGTACGGCGCCGGCGTGGGCCCTGGCCGGGGCGAGCTGGGGCGGTGGTGGCTGCGGGGGCGGCGCGGTGAGCGGGGCCGCGCAGAACCCGCAGCGGTCGCCGATGAGTTCGAGGCCGCACCAGCGGCACAGCTCACGGCGTACGGAGGAGACGAGCTGGTAGAGCACGGAGACGTCGTGCAGACCCGCGGCGAACTCGACGAGCCGGGTGGTGCCCCACCAGATACCGGAGGGCTCGGGCAGCGGCACGGTGGCCACGCCCTGCACGCGCCAGGCGGGGGCGAGCGTGGTGGTGACCCAGTCGGAGGGCGGCTGACCTGCGGCGACGAGGAGGCGGGTGCCGAACTCCGGGCCGGGTAAGTCCTCCTGGCCCACCCGGACGAGCCGGGGGCGCGGGGCGGCCAGGACGGCGAACTGCGCGCCGGGCACCCAGGACTTGGCGTGCGCGGTGAGCGTCACGGGCAGCCGGTCGAGCCGGGCGACGGAGCCGAGCAGGGCGCCGGCGTAGACGTAGTGGGCGAGCAGCCGGGCGGCGCAGGCGAGCACGCCGGGGCTGAAGTCGCACACCGAGAGCTGGCGCAACTGCTGGGCGAGCAGGGCGAGTCCGAGCGGCGGCAGGTCGACGCCGAGCAGCGCGACCCGGTCGGTCTCCAGCATCGAGCGCGCGGTGCGCAGCCGCTGGACGGCCGGGTCGGGCCGGGTGGAGCCGGAGGCGGCGGGGTGCAGGGCGATGACGTAGCCGTGCTGCTCGACGAGCGTGTGCAGGGCGACGACGGACTGTTCGAGGGTGGGGCCCGGCTGGACGACCGCGGGCGGGGTCCCCCGGTCGAGCGGCGGAAGCGCCAGACCGGGACTGGTGACGGCTATCGCGGTCGGCACGCTGCACACCACCCCGTTCCCCGCGGCGGGACGGTCGCCCCCGCCTCGGATCACCCCTGTGACGTCCTTTCGCACGTCCTCTTGCATCAGCACCATATCCACGGCGTGCGCCGCTCAACACAGAATCTTGAAGATCATCTCACCGAAGGTCGGTGCATGATCAACACAGAGTGAGGCGGGGAGCGGGGGTCGCGGCGCCAACTGGGGCGCGGTGGACGGGGGTTGACAAGGCGGGGGCCCGTCACGGCGCGTCCTCGGGTTGTCAGGCCCTTGACAGCCTTATTGGTCTGGACCATGTTGAACACACAACGGTGGCCACCGTCTTCCTCCCCTCTCTCCCCCGACTCCCCACACCGGAGGCCCCAGTGCACCGCCTCTCAGCCATGCCCGGGAACAGACCCCGCGCCCGCCACGTCCGCCGCCTCGCCGGCGCCGTCGCCGCCGCGCTCGCCCTCGCCCTGGCGGGCGCGGGCCAGGCCTCGGCGGCGGACGTCAACAACACCAGGAACGCCGGTTTCGAGGCGGGTCTGGGCAACTGGACCTGTTCGGCGGGCAGCGGCACGACGGTGTCCTCCCCCGTGCACGGCGGCGCCTCCGCGCTGAAGGCGACCCCGGCCGGCCAGGACAACGCCCAGTGCACCCAGACGGTCGCCGTGAAGCCCAACTCCACCTACACGCTCAGCGCGTGGGTGCAGGGCGGGTACGCCTACCTCGGCGCGACCGGCACCGGCACGACCGACGTCTCCACCTGGACCCCGGACTCCTCGTCCTGGAAGCAGCTCAACACCCGCTTCACCACCGGCTCCGCCACCACCTCGGTGACGGTGTACCTGCACGGCTGGTACGGGCAGCAGGCGTACTACGCGGACGACGTGTCGGTGTTCGGGCCCGACGGGGGCGGGGGCACGGACACGCCGACGGTCCCCTCGGCCCCCGGCGGGCTGAAGGTGTCGGGCACGACGTCCTCCTCCGTCTCCCTCGCCTGGAACCCGGTGTCGGGCGCGACCGGCTACAACGTCTACCGCGGCGGCACGAAGGTGCAGTCGGCCTCGGGCACCTCGGCGACGGTGACCGGCCTCGCGGCCTCCACGTCGTACGGTTTCCAGGTGACGGCGACCAACGCGGCGGGCGAGTCGGCGAAGTCCGCGACGGTGACGGGGACGACGTCCGCGACGGGCGGCGGTGACGACGGGGGCGGCGGTGCCCTGCCGGGGCACGCGGTGACCGGGTACTGGCAGAACTTCAACAACGGCGCGCAGGTGCAGAAGCTCTCGGACGTGCCCGCGCAGTACGACATCATCGCGGTCGCCTTCGCGGACGCGACGACCACCCCGGGCGCGGTCTCCTTCACGCTGGACTCGGCGGGCCTCAACGGCTACACCACCGACCAGTTCAAGGCGGACATCGCGGCGAAGAAGGCGGCCGGCAAGAAGGTCGTGCTCTCGGTCGGCGGCCAGAACGGCACGGTCTCGGTGAGCGACGCGACGTCGGCGACGAACTTCGCGAACTCGGTGTACTCGCTCATGCGGACGTACGGCTTCGACGGCGTCGACATCGACCTGGAGAACGGCATCAACGCCACGTACATGACGCAGGCGCTGCGGTCGCTGTCGCAGCAGGCGGGGTCGTCGCTGGTCATCACGATGGCGCCGCAGACGATCGACATGCAGTCCACGTCGGCCGGTTACTTCCAGACCGCGCTGAACATCAAGGACATCCTGACGGTCGTCAACACGCAGTACTACAACAGCGGCACGATGCTGGGCTGCGACGGCAAGGTGTACGCGCAGGGCTCGGTGGACTTCCTCACCGCGCTGGCCTGCATCCAGCTCGAGAACGGCCTCTCCCCCAACCAGGTCGGCCTCGGCGTCCCCGCGTCCACCCGTGCGGCGGGCAGCGGCTACGTGGCCCCGTCGGTGGTGAACAACGCCCTGGACTGCCTGACGAAGGGCACGAACTGCGGCTCCTTCAAGCCGTCGAAGACGTATCCGACCCTGCGGGGCGCCATGACCTGGTCCACGAACTGGGACGCGACGGCGGGCAACGCGTGGATCAACGCGGTGGGCCCGCACGTGCACGGGCTGCCGTAGGGGGCGGTCGGCCGGGCTGACCGCCCCCGTTGTTTCGACGGGAGCGGTCAGCCGATCGGCTCGACCGTGTCGGACCGGACCTGCCGGGTGAACTCGGCGTAGGAGGCGAGGTCGACGTCGGAGGCGTCCTGCGTCATGGAGTCCTCGTCCGTGACGGCGATGGCGGCACCCGTGTTGCCGTCGCCCCACGCGCACACGGGGTAGACGATGCTCGCCCCGAGCTTCTCCTGCTTGAGCACCTCGCAGCCGATGGTGGGCTCGCCGTCCTTCGGGAAGTCCTTCGGCCCCCGGAGCAGGGTGACGCCGTCGGCCTGGGTGGCGCCGTGCAGCATGTGCACGCGCATCTGGTGGGTGTTCTTGAACCGCCCGTACATGCCGCTGAGCAGCAGCACGCCCGTGCTGTTGTCGCCACCGATGTTGTACTGGCCGACGACGGCCCGCAGATCCTTGGCGTCCCAGGCCCCGTCGGCCTCGTCCTCGATCTGCCGGCCCTGGGTGTCGGACAGATCCTGCGCGAGCGCGTACCGCCCGTCGGCCAGGGTCTTCGGCAGGGTGAGCCGGTACTCGGCCTCCGGGAACCCGCCCACGGCGGCCCGCCCGATGAGCACGAGCACGACCACGAGCGCGACGACCGCGCCGAGGACCCCGCCCACGATCCCGAGCACGAGCCCGACCCGCCGCTTCGGCGGCGGCGGCCCGGCCCAGCCGTACGGAGACGGGGGGTACGACGGGGCGTGGGGCCCCGGCCCGTAGGCCGCCTGCGGCGGCACCGGCTGCGGAGGATACGGACCGTACGGCCCGGGCGCCGGCCCCGGCTGCGGAGGGTACGGCCCCTGCGCGGGCCCGGACTGTTGTCCGCCGTGGGGCCCCTGCGATGGCGGCGGTTCGGACACGTAGGGGTTGGGCGGCGGCGGAGGCGTGGACACGTCGGAAGGTTACTTCACGTACATGACACCCCAGCCCTCCCTATGTTGCACACATGTGGGCCAAGTGGGTGGGGGCCGCTGTGGCGGCGGGGATGGTGTGCTGGTTCGGGTGGGGGCTGGCGGGATCCGTGAGCATGGGGTGTGAGGCGACACCGAAGGGCGGATGCGGTGTACCGGACGGCGGCGGGAAGTACTTCGCCGCCGTCATGATCGCGCCCGTGCCGCTTGTGCTCCTGTACAAGACGGGGATCTACCGCAGGGACTGGCGGCCGGCTCTGGGGCATCCGGCCGGGGCGGTCGCAGGGGCGGCGGTCGCGTTGAGCACGGGTACGTCCGTCGGCCACTGGATCGTGGCTCTCGTCCTCCTCCTGGTCGGCGCCCTGGTCCTGTGGGCCGCCTGGTTCCACACCGAACAGGCGCGCGAGGCGAGGCACCGGGAGCGTGAGCGCCGGCTGCGCGAGGCACGGCGGGAGCGGGCCCGGGCGCGCAGGACCGAACGACGGCGTGAGCGGCGCCGGCAGAACTCCGGTGCGTGACACGGACGGTACGGGTCCCTCGTCGAAGCCCCGCCGCGGTCCGGACCGGCGCCCCGCTCACTTCCCGGCGGCCGCGCGGCGCTGTCGTTTGCCCAGGGGGGCCTGGGAGAGGTCCTCGGCGGTGGAGCGGAGGTTCTTGTGGGCGTAGCCGCGTTCGGTGAGCCATGCCGTCGCCGCGGTCTCGGCGCGTTCCGTGGCCTCCAGGATGTCCTCCTCGGCCTCCCCCTCGTCCAGGAAGCGGAAGGTGAACGCGGGGCGGGCGGCGATGTCGTAGCTGAGGTGTCCCTCGCGGGTGAAGGACGCGCGCAGCACGTCGTGTTCGGCGGCGTGGGACAGCAGTTCGGCGCGCTGGGCGTCGCTGAGGCCGTCGAAGACGCCGCGGACGGTGACGCGGAAGGTGCGGGTGCTCATCGGGGCAGCGTAGGTGGGGGTGGGGGCGGGGCTCCAGCGGATTTCGGGGCCCGGGTCAGGGGCTGTGCGGCGCGGGATCGGCGGCGTACTCGTCCAGGCGGCGCGCCAACGACCGTACGAGCTCGCGCAGTTCCGCGGGGCGTTCGATGACGAACGGGCGGTCCAGGGCGGCGAGTACGCCCGGGATCCAGTCCAGCCGCTCTGCCCGGAGCCGTACGTCGGTCCAGTCCGGGCCGTCGTCGGACGGGAGTGGGGAGAGCGTGGCGACGGTCGCCGGGAGGTGGCGGCGGATGTGCCGCTCGTCGGCCATCACACGCAGGCGCACCTCGTGGGCCCACGGCGTCCGGGCCAGGCCGTCCAGGACCGCCGCCACCGGGTCGAAGCCCGCCGGGGTCTCGAAGGACCCGGGGAGCGCGGTCACGCCGTTGACCCGGTCCAGGCGGAACGTGCGCACCTCCGCCTCCCCGGCGGCCGGGTCGGCGGCGGTCAGGTACCAGCGGCCGCCGTGCGCGACCAGGCCGTACGGCCGCACGGTGCGGTCGCTGCGGCGGCCCGTGCGGTCGGTGTAGGCGAGCGCCACGGGGTGCCGGTCGCGCGCGGCCTCGGCGAGGGCGAGGAGCAGCCCGGCCTCCCGCGCCTCGGCGGGGCGGGGACGTGCGGTGAAGTCGGCCGTCTCCAGCAGCGCCTCCAGCCGCCGCCCCAGCGCCTTCGGCAGGACCCGGCGCAGTTTGGCCGCCGCGCTCTCGCTCGCCGCGCCCGACGCGGTGACCGGCCCGGCCCGCCGCGTGACCAGCAGTCCGAGCAGTACGGCGAGGGCCTCCTCGTCCGTGAGCATCAGCGGCGGCATCCGGTACCCGGGCGCGAGCCGGTACCCGCCGTAGCGTCCGCGCACCGACTCGACGGGCACGCCGAGCTCCAGCAGGTGCCCGGCGTACCGGCGGACGGTGCGCTCGTCGACGCCGAGCCGGCCGGCGAGGTCGGC
Source organism: Streptomyces sp. NBC_00670 (assembly GCF_036226765.1). Classification (NCBI taxonomy): domain Bacteria; kingdom Bacillati; phylum Actinomycetota; class Actinomycetes; order Kitasatosporales; family Streptomycetaceae; genus Streptomyces; species Streptomyces sp. NBC_00670. The sequence continues at coordinate 4,671,466 of NZ_CP109017.1, read as the reverse complement.
GACGGTACGGGTGCCGCCGTTCTGGAGGATCTCCAGCAGGGCGAGGACGCGGGTGGCGGAGGTGGTCACCCGGAAATTGTCCCGCCGATACCGGGCGGAAGCTGTCCGGTATCCGTTCTAGCGTGGCACGCGTCCCCGACCGACAGACCGACCATCACGTACGACTGGACATCTCATGGACCTCGTCTCCCTCCGCGTCATCAGCAACGACGTCACCCGCCTCGTCACCTTCTACGAGGAGGTCACCGGCGTCCCGGCGACCTGGTGGACCCCCGACTTCGCCGAGCTGGCGACCCCGTCGGGCACGCTCGCCCTCGCGAGCGACCGCACCCTCGCGCTCTTCGGCGGCGGCACGGACCTCGCGGCCCCGGCCGCCAACCGCTCCGTGATCATCGAGTTCCGCGTCGCCGACGTCGACGCGGAGCACGAGCGCCTGGCCGCCCTCGGCCACGAGTTCGTCCAGCCCCCGACGACGATGCCCTGGGGCAACCGCTCCGTCCTCCTGCGCGACCCGGACGGCAGCCTGGTCAACCTCTTCACGCCGGTCACGGCCGAGGCGCTGGCGAGGCAGGAGCGCCAGGAGGCCTGAGCGGGCGGCCCGCCCCGGTGGCGGAGTGGGCGGCGTCAGGTGCGCAGGTGGGACGCGCCGTTGAGATCGACGACGGTTCCCGAGGCCCAGGCCGCGGCCGGGGAGGCGAGGAAGTGCACCGTGGCGGCGATCTCCTCCGGCGTCCCGACCCGTCCGAACGGGCTCTCCGCGCGCAGCCGTTCGCCCTCCGGCCCGGACAGCTTCGCCGCCTGCCGTTCGGTGGCGACGAAGCCGGGCGCGACGGAGGTGACGGTGATGCCGTGCGGCGCCAGTGCCACGGCCAGCGACTGGCCGAGGGCGTGCAGCGCCGCCTTGGTCGCCCCGTAGGCGGGGAAGTCCGGCTCGCCGCGGAAGGCGCCCCGGGAGCCGACGTTCACGATCGCGCCGGCCGCGCCCCGGTCGACGAGATGACGGGCCACCGCCCAGCTCAGGTCGGCCGCGCCCAGCAGGTTGACGTCGACCATCCGCCGCCAGACCTGCTGCCAGTGCGCCAGCGGGGTCTCCGCGACCGGGTGCCGGGTCTCGGCACTGGGCGCCACCGCCGCGTTGTTCACCAGCACGTCCACCGTGCCGAGCGCGGCCACCGCCTCGGCCGCCAGCCGCTCGGCCGCGCCGGCCTCGCCCAGGTCGGCCTGGAGCAGGGCGTGCCCGGTGCCGGGCAGCTCCCGCAGGGTTCGTTCGGCGTCCGCGCGGCGGCCGGCGTACTGCACCGCGACCCGGTCGCCACCGGCCGCGAAGGCCCTCGCCACCGCACGGCCGATGCCGCGCGAGCCACCGGTGACCAGCACGCCCCTCATCGGCCGGACCCGGTGTGCCGGTGGGCGGCGTGCGGCCACCCGGCGAACGGTCGGTGCGACATCACAATCCCCTCCAGCGGACTCGACGACCCGCCCAGCGTGACCGACGGGAATTGAGAGACAGGCCCTAGACGCGCAGATGGCGGCTCACGTCGCCGGTCAGGTGGATGCGGACCCGGCGCTCCACGAAGCGCCAGCGGCCCTCGCGGTGTGCGAAGCGGTCGCGGTAGCGTCCTGCGGCCACGGGTTGCAGGGGCAGCTCGGGCAGGGCCTGGAAGACCGTGACGTACGACCCCGCGGTCGCCGTGCCGGCCTCCTCGTCGACCTCGACGGCGATGTTGGTCGTGACGTGGTGCGTGCGCGGCGTGCCGTCCTCGTAGAGGAGCACGGTGTTCCGGAGCATCGTCTCGACGGCTTCGCGTCCCTCGGCGGGCGGGCCGCTCCCGATGAACACGGCATCGGCCATCAGCTCGCCGACACCGGCGAAATCCCCGGTGTCGACCAGCTCCGCGTACTTGAGGACCAGGTTCGTCACGGCGAGCACGTGTGCGGCTGTTTCCATGTCGAGCGGGCCCGCTACCGGTCCAGCGTGCGCAGGACGCAGAACTCGTTGTCCTCGGGGTCCGTCATGACGACCCAGCTCGCGCCCTCGGTCTGGTGCTCGGAGCGCTTCGCGCCGAGGGCGAGCAGGCGGGTGACCTCGTCCTCCGTCGTGCCCTCGACGGGGCTGACGTCGAGGTGGAGGCGGTTCTTCGCCGTCTTGCCCTCGGGGACCGGAATGAAGATCAGCGTCGGCGGCATCTGGCGGGCGCGGAACTCCTCGGCGGTCGGGTCCCAGGAGCCGATCTCCACCGTGTCGCCGTCCCGGTCGATCACCTCCCAGCCCAGGACCGCGCTCCAGAAGGCCGCGAGCCGCTCGGGGTCGTGGCAGTCGACGACCACTTCGATGAGCCTGCTGGTCATGGGTCCCCCAGATGGTGTGGACGGAAGCGACGGCGATCGTACGTCAGTGCGGTGGGTGGGGCACGGGATTTGAGCGTGACGGAGCGCCGTACGGATCGGCATGGCCGCCGTACGGCGCTCCGTCATGCGGGCGCGGGGGCGCGTTACGCGTCCTCGTCCTTGCTGCCCTTGTCGTCCTTGCTGCCCTTGTCGTCCGGCTTCGCGTCCTCCGGGGACTCCGAAGCCTCCTCGGCCCCGGACTCCTCCGTGCCGTCCTCGAAGTACGCGTCCAGGACCTCGTCCAGCTGCCGTTCCCACTCCGCGAAGCGGGAGCGGGACGTCGCCTCGATCTCGATGAAGTACCAGCGCGACTGCGGGGTGTGCACGGTCACCGTGAACCGCTTGCCGAAGCGCGGGGACGCCGTCTCGACCGCCGCGATCTCGTCCCAGCGGAACTCGCACTCCTGGTTGTCCAGTTGGAGCCGGACGCCCGCCGCGTTCGCCAGGATCGAGGCACGGCGGTCGGAGGCGTCGAACACCGGGCCGTCGGCGGCCACTTCGGCGTCGGCCGGGGCGGCGTCGGGGCCGGTCTCGGCCTCCGCGTCGGCCTCCGCGTCGGCCTTCACCGCCGCCTCCGCCTCGGCCGGCTCCGGGGCCGGCGCCGACGCGGCCGGTCCCGCCGCCTCCGGCGTCTCCTCCGGCTCGCGGGACCCGGGCACCGTCAGGCCGGGGACGTACGCCGGGTCCACTCCGGCGCCGTCCAGGGGCTGCTTGCTCGAACCTATGCGCTGCTCCACAGCGGGCAGTATGGTGCACCATCCTGTGTCCGGTGCAAGCCGCCCCCGCATCGTTATACGAATCCGGCCGCGGCCCGCCGACGCCCGGTCACAGGAAGAGGCTGATCACCGCCGCCACCGCGAACCCGGCCACCGACAGCACCGATTCGAGGACCGTCCACGTCTTCAGCGTGTCCCGCTCGCTGATGCCGAAGTACTTCGCGACCATCCAGAAGCCGCCGTCGTTGACGTGCGAGGCGAAGATCGAACCCGCCGAGATGGCCATGATGACCAGCGCGGTGAACGCCTGCGAGTGGTCGCCCTCGGACAGCAGCGGCGCCACGATGCCCGCCGTCGTGACGATCGCGACCGTCGCCGAGCCCTGCGCCACCCGCAGCACCAGCGAGATCAGGTACGACAGCACGATCACCGGCAGTCCGACGTCGTGGAAGGTGTCGGACAGGGCCTGGGCGACGCCGCTGCCCTTGAGGACCGCGCCGAAGATGCCGCCCGCGCCGACCACCAGCAGGATGTTGCCGATCGGCTTCAGCGACGCCGTCGAGACCGTCTCCAGGGACTTGCGGGACCAGCCGCGCCGGATGCCGAGCAGGTAGTAGGCGAGCAGCAGCGCGATCGTCAGGGCGACGAAGGGGTGGCCGAAGAACTCCACCACCGAGCGGCCGGTGGAGGGGTCGAAGGCGATCGAGGAGAAGGTGGAGAGCAGGATCAGGACCAGCGGCGTGCCGATGATCGTGAAGACCACGGACAGCGGCACCGGCTTCTCCGACGGCGTCACGCCCGCCGCCCGCTGCTCGGCCGCGAGGGCCGCCTTGGACTCCTCGGCCGCCTCGACCATGTCCTGCGGGACGGGGACGAAGATGCGCCGGCCGATCCAGGCCGCCCACGCCCACGCGGCGAGCACGGCGGGGATGCCGCAGATGATGCCCATCAGGATGACCCAGCCGAGGTCGACGTGGAGCAGTCCGGCCGCGGCCACCGGGCCGGGGTGCGGCGGCAGGAAGGCGTGGGTCATCGAGAGGCCCGCGAGCAGCGGCATGGCGTACAGGACGATGGACTTGCCACCGCGCTTGGCGGCCGCGTAGACGATCGGCGCCAGGACGAAGATGCCGACGTCGAAGAAGACCGGGATGCCGAAGACGAGGCCGGTCAGGCCCATCGCGAGCGGGGCGCGCTTCTCGCCGAACAGGTGGAGCAGCCGCGAGGCCAGCACCTCCGCGCCGCCGGAGACCTCCAGGACCGCGCCGAGCATGGTGCCCAGGCCGATGATGATGGCGACGTGGCCGAGCGTGCCGCCCATGCCGGACTCGATGAGCGAGACGGCGTCGGAGCGCTGGACCGTGCCGAAGAGTTCGGTGACCGACAGACCGGCGGCCAGGCCGACGGCGATGGAGACCGTGAGCAGCGCGAGGAAGGGCTGCAACCGGATCTTGATGATCAGGAAGAGCAGCAGCGCGATGCCGAGCGCGGCGACCGTGAGCAGTCCGGCGGTGCCGTGGATGAGGGCGATGAGTCCGCCGGTGTGGGGCGGGGTCTCGGGTGCGGAGGCCGCCGCGAGGGCGACCGGGTCTCTCGATATGAGCATGGGCATGACAGCAAACATCGCGGGGGTCCTCGTGCTTCTCTTGTGAAAGGGGGTGCCATGAGGCTTTCGGGCAGGGAACGGGGGGACGGCGCGGCGCCCCGGCAGGGCGGGGCACCCGCGTCGTGCGCGCGTCGGTACGGGAACGAGTCCCGGGGGGTCAGTCCAGTACGGCGAGCGCGTCGATCTCGATGAGCAGGCCGGGCGGCAGGCCGACGTACACCGTGGTGCGGGCGGCCGGGGGCGCGGTGAGCCCCTGCTCCTCGAAGTAGGTGTTGTAGAGGTCGTTCATCTCGGCGAAGTGGTCCACGTCCGTGAGGTAGACGCGGAGCATCATCACGTCGTCCCAGCCCGCGCCGCCCTCCTCGAGGATCGCCTTGACGTTGGCCAGGGTCTGGAGCGTCTGCTCGCGCAGGGTCGGCCCGGCGGGCGTGGGCGCCTTGCCCTCCTCGGCGGGCAGGAAGCCGACCTGGCCGGCGACCTGGAGGATGTTCCCCTTGCGCACGCCGTGCGAGAACTTCGCGGGCGGGGTGGTGTGCGTCTTGGGGGTGAGGGCGGTCTTGTCGGTCATGGGGTGTCCTTTCCGGTGGTGCGTGAAGGCGTGCGCGGGGGGCCGCCGGGCGTCCGGCCCGAAGATGCGCCGCTGCCCGGCGTCCGGCCCGAGTACTCGCCGCTGCCCGGCGTCCGGCCCGAGTACTCCCCGCTGATCGCGTCCGCCGTGCGGCGCACCCGCGGGAGGAGGGCGAGGAGTTCCTCGGCGGTGACGACGACGTTGGGCGCCGAGACCGACATCGCGGCGACGACCCGGCCGTCGGCGCCGCGCACGGGGGCGGCGACGCAGTTGATGGACTCCTCGTGGCCGCCGAGGTCGGTGGCCCAGCCCTGCTCGCGCACCTTCTCCAGCTCGCGCAGGAACGCGGCCGCGTGCGGCGTCGAGCGCGAGGTGTACGGCGGGTATTCGAGTCCTTCGGCGACGGCGCGCCGCTCGGCCTCGGGCAGGTCGGCGAGGAGCAGCTTGGCCACCGCGGCGACGGTGATGGCGACCGGCTTGCCGATCCGCGAGTACATGCGCACCGGGTAGCGGCTGTCGACCTTGTCGATGTAGAGGACCTCGTTCTCCTCGTGCACCGCGAGGTGCACGGTGTGCCCGCACTCCTCGTTGAGGGCGACGAGGTGGGGGTGCGCGATCTCACGGATGTCGAGGTTCTCCATCGCCTCCTGGGCGAGGGCGAAGAGCCGGGCGCCGAGCCGGTAGCGCTGGTCGGACTGGCGGTAGACCAGGCCGTGTTCGTGCAGCGTGCGCAGCAGCCGCAGCGCGGTGGACTTGTGCACGTCGAGCCGCTCGGCGACGCCCGCGAGGTCGGCGGGGCCCTCGGCGAGCAGCGGCAGGATGGACAGCGCCCGGTCGACGGTCTGGCTCATGGTCTGCGTACCTCCTCCTCGGCCCGGCCGTCGTCCTCCCGTGTCCGGTCGGTGCGCTCGGTCCAGCCGGGGCCGAGTCGCAGTCTCCCCCACGCTTCGTCGTCCAGGGCGACCAGCCGGTCGGCGTGGTCGCGGGCCGGGGGCGCGGCGAGGTCGCCGTGGACGGTGAGGGCGGCGGCGGCCGTGAGGTGGCCGTGGCGGAGCCGGTCGCGGACGGGCAGTCCGCGCAGGGTGGCGGACAGGAACCCGGCGGCGAAGGCGTCCCCGGCGCCGACGTGGGCGACGACGTCCACGGCCGGGGCGCCGACGGTGACCTGCGCGGTGTCGGCGCCGAACGCCGTGGCCCCGTCCGCGCCCCGCTTGATCACGACCGTCTCCGGTTCCGGCAGCGCCGCGCGGATCGCGCTGTCGCCGTCAAGGCCCCACGCGGCCCGTGCCTCGTCGTCGCCGACGAAGACGAGGTCCGCCCCGCGCGCCAGCTCCAGCAGCACCCGCGGGCCGTCGGCGTCGGCCCACAGGTCCGGGCGGTGGTTGACGTCGAAGGAGACGAGCGGGCGGCGGCCGGACCGGCGGGCCGTCAGCTCCCGTACGAGTTCCAGGCAGTCGGCGGACAGCGCCGGGGTGATCCCGGAGAGGTGCAGGATCCGGCAGTCCCGTACGGCGTCCAGCTCGAGGGTGTCGACGCTCATCGCGGAGGCCGCCGAGCCCGCCCGGTAGTAGGCCACCTCGTGGGTGTCGCCGGAGCGGTCCCCGGCGGTGCGGAAGTAGATGCCGGTGGGGCGCGCCGGGTCCCGGCGCACGGCGCTCACGTCGACGCCGTACGCGCCGATCGCCTCGACGAGGTGGTCGCCGAAGCCGTCCGCGCCGACCCGGCTCACCCAGCGCACGGTGTGCCCGGCGGCGGCCAGCGCGCACGCCACGTTGGACTCGGCGCCGCCGATCCCGCGCTCGAAGGCCGGCACGTCGGCGAGCCGTCCCGGCCGCGTGGGCAGGAACGTCACCATGGACTCCCCCAGCGCGACGACGTCGACGGCGGGCGGGTCGGTGCGGTGCGGGCCGGTGGCGGTCACGGCGGTGGGGGCTCCTCGGGGATCCGGTGGGCGCGGGTCTGACGCGGGCGGGGCCCGGGTGCTCCGTTGACCCGCGTCGGCCGAGATGTTAGACAGCAGTGAGCGACATACGCAATGAACGTTGCACAGAATGCAACGTACCTGATCAGGGAGGCTGCATGGCCGTCGACACCTCGGGCACCACACTCCAGGGGGCGACGGCGGACCCCGTCGCCCGCCTCGCCGCCGAGCCCGTCGGTCACCGCTTCAAGGGCCTCCCGCCGGACGCCGCCCACCTCTCCGTCGGCGCGCTCGCGGCCGAGCGGCGCAATCTGTTCACCGGCGGCTTCACCACCCCCGTCCTCGCCCTCTCCGCCGAGCGGCTGGAACACAACCTCGCGCTGATGGAGGAGTACACCGAGCGGCACGGCCTCGTCTTCGCTCCGCACGGCAAGACCTCCATGGCCCCGCAGCTCTTCCGGCGGCAGATCGAGCGGGGCGCCTGGGGCATCACGCTCGCCCTCCCCCACCAGGTGCGGGTGGCGCGGGAGTTCGGCATCGGGCGGATCTTCGTGGCCAACGAGATCGTCGACCCGGCCGCGCTGCGCTGGATCGCCGCCGAACTCGCCGCCGACCCGGAGTTCCGGTTCCTCTGCTACGTCGACTCCGTGCGCGGGGTCGAGCTGATGGACGCCGCGCTCTCCCCGCTGCCCGAGGGCGGCCGCCCGCTCGACGTGGTCGTCGAACTCGGCGCCGGGGAAGGGGCGCGCACGGGGGCGCGTACGGAGGCGGAGTGCGCGGCGATCGCCGACGCGGTCGCGGCCACCGGCACCCTGCGGCTGGCCGGCGTGGCGGGCTACGAGGGCGAGGTCCCGGACGCCGACCCCGACCGCGTACGGGCCTGGCTGCGCCGGCTGACCGCGCTGGCCGCCGAGTTCGACGCGGCCGGCCGGTTCGCGGGGTCGGGCCTCGACGAGATCGTCGTCAGCGCGGGCGGCAGCGCCTGGTTCGACGCGGTCGCCGACGTGTTCGCCACGCTGCCCGCCCTCTCCCTGCCCGCGCTCAAGCTGCTGCGCTCGGGCGCGTACGTCTCGCACGACGACGGGCACTACCGGCACGTCACCCCCTTCAACCGGGTCCCGGAGGAGGGCGGTCTGGAGCCCGCGTTCCGGCTGTGGACGCAGGTCGTCTCGCGCCCCTCCCCCGAGCAGGCGTTCGCCAACGCGGGCAAACGGGACGCCGCCTACGACCTGGACCTGCCGTTCCCGCAGGTGGTACGACGGGACGGCGACGAGCGCCCGGCCACCGGCGTGACGGTGACCGCGCTCTCCGACCAGCACATGTGGCTGCGCACGGCGGACGGGGCGGACCTGGAGGTGGGCGACTGGATCGGTGTCGGCCTCTCCCACCCCTGCACGTCCTTCGACAAGTGGCAGCTCATCCCGCTGGTGGAGGCGGACGGCACGGTCACCGACTACATCCGCACGTTCTTCTGACAATCCTCCCGCCGTTCTTCCAGAGAGGCCGGTACTCGCCATGGACCCCGTCGACCCCACCGACCGTGCCGACCTCGTCCTGCGGGACGCGGAGGTCGTGGACGGCACCGGTGCGCCCTCCTACCGCGCCGACGTGGCGATCGAGGACGGCAGGATCGTCTCGATCGTCAAGGAGGCGTGGGCGGCGGGCTGCCAGCGCCCGCGCGCCCGGCGGGAGCTGGACGCCGAGGGCCTCGTCCTCGCGCCCGGCTTCATCGACATGCACGCGCACAGCGATCTCGCCCTGCTGCGCGACCCCGACCACAGCGCCAAGGCCGCGCAGGGAGTGACCCTCGAGGTCATCGGGCAGGACGGGCTGTCGTACGCGCCGGTCGACGACCGCACGCTGGCCGAGGTCCGCCGGGCGATCTCCGGCTGGAACGGGATCGGCGACGACATCGACTTCTCCTGGCGCTCGGTCGGCGGGTTCCTCGACCGGCTCGACCACGGCTTCGACGGGCAGGGCATCGCCGTCAACGCCGCCTATCTCATCCCGCAGGGCACGGTCCGCGCCCTCGCCGTCGGCTGGGAGGACCGCCCGGCCACGCCCGCCGAGCTGGACCGGATGCGGCGACTGGTCGCGGAGGGCATGGAGCAGGGTGCCGTCGGCCTCTCCTCCGGGCTGACCTACACGCCCGGCATGTACGCGGACGGCGCCGAACTGGCCGAGCTGTGCCGGGTGGTGGCGTCCTACGGCGGCTACTACTGCCCGCACCACCGGTCCTACGGGGCGGGCGCGCTGGAGGCGTACGAGGAGATGGTCGCCCTCACCCGCGAGGCCGGCTGCCCGCTGCACCTCACCCACGCCACCATGAACTTCGGCGTCAACCGGGACCGGGCGCCCGAGCTGCTGGCCCTGCTCGACGAGGCGCTGGCCGGCGGCGCCGACATCACCCTGGACACCTATCCCTACACCCCCGGCTGCACCACGCTCGCCGCACAGCTGCCCAGCTGGGCGGGCGAGGGCGGCCCCGAGGCGCTGCTGAAGCGGCTCGCGGACGACGACAGCGCCGAGCGGATCCGCCACCATCTGGAGGTCGTCGGCTCGGACGGCTGCCACGGGGTGCCGATGGAGTGGGAGACCATCGAGATCTCCGGCGTGTCCAACCCCGCGCTCGGCGAGTACGTCGGCCGTACGGTCCTTCAGTCCGCCCGGGCGCGCGGCGAGACGCCCTGGACGACCGCGCGCCGGCTGCTGACCGAGGACCGGCTCGGCACGACGATCCTCCAGCACGTCGGCAACGAGGAGAACGTCCGTACGATCATGCGCCACCCGGCACACACCGGCGGCTCCGACGGCATCCTCCAGGGCAGCAAGCCGCACCCGCGCGCCTACGGCACCTTCCCGCAGTATCTCGGCCGGTACGTACGGGAGTTGGGGGTGCTGTCCCTGGAGGAGTGCGTCGCCCATCTCACCGGGCGCGCGGCGGCCCGGCTGCGGCTGCCGGACCGGGGGCTCGTGCGCGAGGGGTACCGGGCCGACCTGGTGCTCTTCGACCCGGCGACGGTCGCGCCCGGCGCCACGTTCGCCGAGCCGCGCCGGCTGCCGACGGGGATTCCGTACGTACTGATCGACGGCCGCTTCGTCATCGAGGACGGGCGGCGCACGGACGTACTGGCGGGGCGGGCGGTGCGCCGCACTCCGGCGTGAACCGCCCGCCCCTTGTGTGCTTCTTGCATACGGCTCAGGGCTTGGGCAGGGTGCACCCGCTCGCGTTGAGGTTCAGCTTGTTCCCGGCGCCGAAGCAGGCCGGGATGCCGTACGTCTCCTCGGCGTAGTTGATGCCCTCGCGGACGGTGACGGTGCCGTTCTCGTCGACCTCGCAGGGGTTGTTCTCCGTGCAGCGCTCCCCGTCCTCGTTGCCCGTGTTGTTGACGGCGACGACCTTGCCGGTGGCGGTGTCGACGACGGGCGAGCCGGAGGTGCCGCCGATGGTGTCGCAGGCGGAGGTGTAGCGGACGGAGTCCTTCCAGGTCCAGTCGCCCTCCTTCAGCCGGTAGGCGAAGCCGTCGATCGCGCAGGTGTAGATGCGCTTCCAGTACCCGGAGACGACCTTGATCGCGGTGCCGGCCACGGGGTGGGTGTCGTTGAGGGTGAGCGCGCTGATGCCGTACGAGCTCTTGATCTGCGCGTACGTCCGGGTGAGCTGGTAGAGCGTGACGTCGGTGTCGGTCATCGTCGAGTACGCGACCTTGCTCGCGCGGAGGGTGGCGACGCGGGTCCCGGCGGAGTTGAGCAGGCCGAACGAGCGGCTGGAGGACTGGTCGACGATCACCTCGCCGGGCTCGGGGAAGCCGGTCTCCAGGCAGTGCCCGTTGGTCAGCACGAGCGCCGGGTCGGTGTCGGCGGAAGCGGGGAGCCGGACGACGGAGCCGGAGCAGTTGCTGAGGGCGACGGTGCCGGCGTAGTCGACGGCCCGGAGGGTGGGGGCGGTGGCTGTCGCGGGGGCGTGGGCTGTCGTGGGGGCGTGGGCTGTCGTGGGGGCGTGGGCTGCGGTGGGCGTGGTGCGCTGGGTGGCCGCCGCCGTGGGGGCCGCGCCGGCCCCGGCGATGACCAGGGCGAGGAGCGCGGTGACGAGAGGCTTTCTCATGTGGGGTCCCCTCTTCGGACATGACACGGCGGCCGAAGATCTTCCGGCCGCCGTTCGTTGAGTTGTCATGCGCATTGTCAGAGGGGTGGCGTGCGGGGGCAAGGGGCGGTTTTCGGCCGCGTCCTCGCGGGACGGTGGACTCAGTGGCCTCCCCAGCCGCCACTTCCGCCGCCCCAGCCTCCCCCGCCCCAGCCGCCGCCGTTGCCGTGCCCGCCGCCGTAGGGGTTCGACCTGGTCGGGCTGGGGGTGGCGGAGGGCGAGGGGGAGGCGGAACGGGTGGTGGGGGCGGGTGCGGCGGAGCGGGTGGCGGAGCCGCCGGGCGCGGAGCCGTCGTCCGCGTCCGCCCCGCCCGGTGTCGGGGAGGCGGCCCGGGAGGTTGGGGCGGTGGCGGACGGGCGGGCGTCGGCGGACGAATCGGCCGTGCCGGAGGGGCTGCCGGAGGCGGGGTCGCTGGAGGCCGGGGTGACGGAGTCGGCCGCGTCCGTGGCCGCGGTCCTCGGCCGCGCCGGCTCCTCTCCGCCGCCCGGCGTCCCGGAGGACCCGGAGCCGAAGCCCCCGGCCAGCAGGACGGCGACACCGGCCGCGCCGAGCGCCCCGACGGCAAGGGCCGCGCGCCGGGCGGTACGGGGGCGGCGCGGGGAGGGCTGGTCCGGGCTCGGGTCCGGGTCCGCGCCGGGGTGCGTGGTGGCGGTGATCGCGGGCAGTTCGCGGGTCTCGTCGTAGGAGTTCTGCCAGCCGTGGGCGGCGGCCGGGTCCGCGTACCGGTCGTACTCGGGCGTCGTCGCCTCGGCATACGGGTGGTACACGTTCGGGTGAACCGCGGACGCGTCGCCGTGTTGCCGCGCGTCGCCGACGGGGCGGGCGTCCGCCGCGCCGTCTCCTGTGGCCCCGGTGTTCCCGGTGTTCTCGCCGTACGCCCCGCCCTCGGGCTGTTGCTGCCATGACACGAGGGCGCATTCTAGGGGCGCGTGGGGCGGTTGGGGCAGGGGTGGGGCAAGGGCGGGGAACATACGGAGCAAAGCGGGTCAGCGCCGTACGGGTTCCGTACGGGACCCATGTGGTGGGAAACACGACGCGCACCCGCGGGCACGGCCGTAAGCTCACGGACATGCAGGTGATCCAGTCCACGAAGCTCGCCAACGTCGGCTACGAGATCCGGGGCCCGGTTCTCGAGGAGGCGATGCGGCTGGAAGCGGCGGGTCACCGCATCCTCAAGCTGAACACCGGCAACCCGGCCGCCTTCGGCTTCGAGTGCCCGCAGGAGATCCTCGAGGACGTCCTGCGCAACGTCTCCACGGCGCACGGCTACGGCGACGCCAAGGGCCTGCTGGCCGCGCGCCGGGCGGTCGTCATGCACAACCAGACCCTCGGCATCGAGACGGACGTCGAGCACGTCTTCATCGGCAACGGCGTCTCCGAGCTGATCGTCATGGCGATGCAGGCACTGCTGGACGACGGCGACGAGGTCCTCGTCCCCTCCCCCGACTACCCGCTGTGGACGGCGGCGGTGTCGCTGTCCGGCGGGACGGCGGTGCACTACCGGTGCGACGAGCAGTCCGACTGGATGCCGGACCTCGCCGACATCGAGCGCAAGGTCAGCGACCGCACCAAGGCGATCGTCATCATCAACCCCAACAACCCGACCGGCGCGGTGTACGACCCGTCGGTGCTCAAGGGGCTCACCGACATCGCGCGCCGGCACAACCTGCTGGTCTGCTCGGACGAGATCTACGACAAGATCCTCTACGACGGGGCCACGCACACGCCGACCGCGTCGGTCGCGCCGGACCTGCTGACGCTGACGTTCAACGGGATGTCGAAGGCGTACCGGGTGGCGGGGTACCGGGTGGGCTGGATGGCGATCTCGGGCCCGCGCGCCCACGCCGACTCGTACATCGAGGGTCTGACGATCCTGGCGAACATGCGGTTGTGCGCGAACATGCCGGGGCAGCACGGGGTGGTCGCCGCGCTGAGCGGGCGGCAGACGATCCAGGACCTGGTGCTGCCGGGCGGGCGGCTGAAGGAGCAGCGGGACGTCGCGCACGAGCTGCTGACGCAGATTCCCGGCGTGACGTGCGTCAAGCCGAAGGGGGCGCTGTATCTGTTCCCGCGCCTCGACCCCAAGGTCTTCAAGATCAAGGACGACCGGCGGATGGTCCTCGAACTGCTGCGCCGCGAGAAGATCATGGTGGTCCACGGCACGGGCTTCAACTGGCCCGACCCGGACCACTTCCGCGTGGTGACCCTCCCCACGGTCGCCGACCTGACATCGGCGATCACCCGCATCGGCCACTTCCTGGACGGCTACGGGCAGGTGTGAGGCGGGGGTGGGGTACCGCGGGAAGGTTTTTCGCCCCCCTCACCCCCACCCACCAGCCACTTCCCCCATCCGCTCAACTTTAGAACCAATCTAAGCTAGGATGGCATCTCGCAGGCACAGGAGGCCATCCCCCATGTACGAACCGATCCGCACCAAGTCGGTCCACACGATGGCCGGCGTCCCCTCCGACTTCCCCCACCGTTCCCGGGAGGAGGAGTTGGACATCCAGCTCGCCGGTCACCTCGCCGCGCTGCTCGCGGTGACCGACGAACTCCGCACCCTCGCCCCCTCCCCCGCGCTGGACGAGTCCGCCGAGCGGCTCGCCACGCAGGTGGGGCGGCTGCGCGGCGGCCCGCCGGCCCGCGCCACGGTGCCCGCGCCGGCGCCCGGCGGCGCACAGGACACCCACGCCCGCACCACCGCCCTGCACCGCCGCGCCCACGCACTCGCCGGCCGCGCACTGGTCGTCGCCGCCTCCCGCGCGGACACGGCCGCCGCGATCCTCTCCGCCGAGCAGATGGACGCCCACGCGCACGCGGCCAGGACGGCACCGGCCGTCACCGAACCCCGGCAGCTCGCGTCCCACTGACGCGGGTCCGCCTTCCGGAGAAGAGCGGCCCCGGTCCGCGCGCCCCCGCAGCGGCGCGCGGACCGGGTGCCTCACGGCACCCCCCCCGGCATCCACCCCCAAAGCCCGCGGCCCCGCACGCCATTGTGCGGGGCCGTTTCGCCGTGGCGGGCGCCGGCCGACGAGGAGCGCGGCCGGCCCGCCGCGGACGTCTCTCCGGCTGCCGGGCTCAGCCCAGGCGCCGCACCAGCGCCCGGTACTGGTCCCACAGCTCCCGCGGCGTGTGCTCGCCGAACGTGTTCAGATGCTCCGGCACCAGCGCCGCCTCCTCGCGCCATGCCTCCTTGTCGACCGTGAGCAGGAACTCCAGGTCGGCCTCGGAGAGGTCGAGCCCGGCGGTGTCCAGGGACTCCTTCGTCGGCAGGATGCCGATGGGCGTCTCGACGCCGTCGGCCTTGCCCTCAAGACGCTCGACGATCCACTTGAGCACGCGCCCGTTCTCGCCGAACCCGGGCCAGACGAACCGTCCCTCGTCGTCCTTGCGGAACCAGTTGACGTAGTAGATCTTCGGGAGCTTCGCCTGGTCCTTGTCGGCGCCGACCTCGATCCAGTGGCCCATGTAGTCGCCCATGTTGTAGCCGCAGAACGGCAGCATGGCGAACGGGTCGCGGCGCAGTTCGCCGACCTTGCCCTCGGCGGCGGCGGTCTTCTCGGAGGCCACGTTGGCGCCGAGGAAGACGCCGTGGTTCCAGTCGAAGGACTCCGTCACCAGCGGTACGGCACTGGCCCGGCGGCCGCCGAAGAGGATCGCCGAGATCGGCACGCCCCGGGGGTCCTCCCACTCGGGCGCGATGATCGGGCACTGCGCGGCGGGCGTGGTGAAGCGGGCGTTGGGGTGCGCGGCGGGCGCACCGGACTCGGGGGTCCAGTCGTTGCCCTTCCAGTCCGTGAGGTGGGCCGGGGTCTCCTCCGTCATCCCCTCCCACCACACGTCGCCGTCGTCCGTGAGCGCCACGTTGGTGAAGACGGAGTTGCCCCACAGCGTCTTCATCGCGTTGGCGTTGGTGTGCTCGCCGGTGCCGGGGGCGACGCCGAAGAAGCCGGCCTCCGGGTTGATGGCGTACAGCCGGCCGTCCTCGCCGAACCGCATCCAGGCGATGTCGTCGCCGATCGTTTCCACCGTCCAGCCGGAGATCGTCGGCTCCAGCATGGCGAGGTTGGTCTTGCCGCAGGCCGAGGGGAACGCGGCGGCGACGTACTTGGGCTGCCCGGTGGGCGGGGTCAGCTTCAGCACCAGCATGTGCTCGGCGAGCCAGCCCTCGTCGCGGGCCATGACGGAGGCGATGCGCAGGGCGTAGCACTTCTTGCCGAGCAGCGCGTTGCCGCCGTAGCCGGAGCCGTAGGACCAGATCTCGCGGTCCTCGGGGAAGTGCGAGATGTACTTGGTGCTGTTGCAGGGCCAGGGAACGTCCTTCTCGCCCTCGGCCAGCGGGGCGCCGACCGTGTGCACGGCCTTGACGAAGAAGCCGTCCTCGCCGAGTTCGTCCAGGACCGGCTGTCCCATGCGGGTCATGGTGCGCATGGAGACGGCGACGTACGCCGAGTCCGTGATCTCGACGCCGAGCGCGGAGAGCGGGGAGCCCAGCGGGCCCATGCAGAACGGGACGACGTACATCGTGCGCCCGCGCATGGAGCCGCGGAACACGCCCCCCTTGCCGTCGCGCCCCCGGAAGATCTCCCGCATCTCGGCGGGGTCCTTCCAGTGGTTGGTCGGGCCCGCGTCCTCCTCCTTCGCGGAGCAGATGAACGTACGGTCCTCGACGCGCGCCACGTCCGAGGGGTCGGAGGCGGCGTAGTAGGAGTTCGGACGCTTGATCGGGTCGAGCCTGGTGAACGTGCCCTTGGCGACGAGCTCCCCGCACAGGCGCTCGTACTCGGCCTCGGAGCCGTCGCACCAGACCACGTTGTCCGGCTGCGTCAGTTCGGCGATCTCGTCGACCCACGAGATCAGTTCCTGATGGCGGGTGGGGGCGGTGGGGGGAACGGTGGTGGGAGCCGCGATGTCGCGCGCCACGATTGCTCCTAGATGAGGGGTTTTGTGTTGGAGGCCCCGTGGGGGCTGCGACCCGGATGCGTCACGGCGTCGATCCCTCGGCGCTCATCCGGTGCCGACCGCACTCATTTGATCATCCGACTCTGCTGCGCATATGTCCAGAGGGCCGCACAACTGAGCGGCGTGAGCAATGCCACTCGAGAGCGGGTTTCTTCTTGTCCGGGATGGGTTCCGCGAAAAGGGGGGCGCACACCTGTGGGAGCATGTGTGCGAGTGGTTGTCGTGCCGCCGGGCCGGCCCGCGCCCGCAGGGGTGACCGCGCGCCGCAGTGGTGGCCGTCCGGATTTCGTCCGGCCGAAAAGCGAACTGACGCGTAACTTACGGTTCCGTAGGTACGATGCCCCGCATGACTGCGCCCGTCCCCGACGCGCCCACGGATACGCCGGCCGCCGCCGGCCGTGGTCCCGTGGCGCTCTCCCTTCCCCATCCGGCCAAGCCGAGGCTCCGCGGCTGGCTGCATCTCGGCATGTTCCCGACCGTCCTCGTCGCCGGCCTGATCCTGACCGCGCTCGCCGACTCCCCACGGGGCCGGATCGCCTGCGGGATCTACGTGCTGACCGCCTGCCTGCTGTTCGGCGTGAGCGCGCTGTACCACCGGGGCAACTGGAGTCCGCGCATGGACGGCGTACTGCGCCGCCTGGACCACGCCAACATCTTCCTGATCATCGCAGGCACCTACACGCCGCTGACCATGCTGCTCCTGCCGGAGGCGCAGGGGCAGTGGCTGCTGTGGGGCATCTGGGCGGCGGCCGCGGCCGGCATCGTCTTCCGGGTGTTCTGGGTCGGCGCCCCGCGCTGGCTGTACACCCCGTGCTACCTGGCGATGGGCTGGGCGGCCGTGTTCTACCTGCCCGACTTCCTGCGCACCGGCGGCATCGCCGTCCTGGTCCTGGTCGTCGTGGGCGGCGTGCTCTACAGCGCGGGCGGCGTGGTCTACGGCATCAAGCGCCCCAACCCGTCACCGCGCTGGTTCGGCTTCCACGAGGTCTTCCACTCGTTCACGCTCGCGGCGTTCGCCGTGCACTACGTGGGGATCTCGCTGGTGGCGTACCAGCACGCGTAGACCGGCCGCACCCGGCACAACCGCGCACGACAGGGCCACGGCTGCACGCCGTGGCCCTGTCGTGCGTGCGGACGAGCAGCCCGGCCACCGGCCGCGCACTCCGCCGGTCGCGCTCCGCGCCCGCCGCCCGCCGCCCGCCGCCCGCCGTCCGCCGGAAAACCCCGGCGCCGTTCCCCCGGTGCCGTGGCATCCTGGCCGGGTGACCGGACCGGAGATCCACATCGAGTTCGCCCCCGAGCTGCACCTTTTCGTCCCCGCCGCCCGGCGCGGCGGCGCGAGTACGGCCGTCACCGACGGCGTCTCCACGCTCGGGCATGTCGTCGAGTCGCTCGGCGTGCCCCTCACCGAGGTCGGCGCACTGGTGGTGAACGGCCGCGAGGTCCCGGCCTCGCACGTCCCCGCCGCCGGCGAGTCGGTCGCCGTACGGCCCGTCACGCGCCCCCAGCGCGTTCCGGGCGCCCCCTTGCGCTTCCTGCTCGACGTCCACCTGGGCACCCTCGCGCGCCGGCTGCGGCTGCTCGGCGTCGACACGGCGTACGAGTCGCTCGACATCGGCGATCCCGCGCTCGCCGCCCGTTCCGCCGCCGAACGGCGTGTGCTGCTCAGCCGCGACCGGGGGCTGCTGCGCCGCAGGGAGCTGTGGGCGGGCGCGTTCGTCTACAGCACCCGCCCCGACGAGCAAGTGCACGAGGTCCTCGACCGCTTCGCGCCCGAGCCGCACCCGTGGACCCGGTGCACCGCCTGCAACGGGCTGCTCCGCGCGGCCACCAAGGAGGAGGTCGCCGCACAGCTCGAGGGCGGCACGCGACGCACGTACGACGTGTTCGCGCAGTGCCGGGAGTGCGGGCGGGCGTACTGGAAGGGCGCGCACCACGACCAGTTGGAGGCCATCGTGGAACGCGCCCTGGCCGACACCCGCCCGGCGGACCGGACCCATTAGGGGCCGGCCCCGCTCCTGCGGTCAGCCGCCCAGTGCCGTGCGCAGGCGGTCGACGTCGGTCGTGGGGGCGTCGCAGACGAAGCCCCGGCAGACGTAGGCGGTCGGGGCTCCTTGCTGGAGGGGGCGGTCGGCGAGGAGGGGGAACTCGTCGCCGTTCTCGGGTCCGGCGGCGACGACCGCGCCCGGGGCCGTGGCGAGGAGTGCCGTACGGTGCAGGGCCTTCGTCCCCTCGTCGTCGAGGGACGGGCCGACGACCGCCACCTCGCGCGGGCCGTCGAGCAGCGCCTCGGCGACCGCGAGGCCCCAGCCGATGAAGCGGGGGGCGCGCGGGGCGAGCGTGCGGACCACGCCGAGCGCCTGCTCCGCGGCGGTGCGGTGGGCGTCGGAGCCGGTGTGCGCGGCGTACGACAGCAGGGCGCCCGCGGCGGCGGTCCAACCGGAGGGGGTGGCGTTGTCCGTGGGGTCCTGCGGCCGGCGGATCAGCCGCTCGGCGTCGGCCGCCGTGTCGTACAGCGTGCCCTCCTCGCCGGTGAACCGGGTGCGCACATGGCCGAGGAGCAGCCCGGCGAACTCCAGCCAGACGCCCTCGCCGGTGACGTGCGCCAGCGCGAGGAAGCCCTCGGCGACGTCCGCGTAGTCCTCCAGTACGCCCGCGTGCGCCCCGGCGCGCCCGTCCTTGGACGTACGGACCAGCCGGCCGTGCTCGTCCAGGTGCAGCCGGACGAGGAGGTCGGCGGCGCGGAGCGCGGCGTCGACCAGGTCGGGGCGGTCGAAGTAGGCGCCGGTCTCGGCGAGCGCGGCGATCGCGAGCCCGTTCCAGGCGGCGACCACCTTGTCGTCGCGGCCGGGGGCGGGGCGCGCGGACCGCGCGGCGAGCAGCCGGGCGCAGACGGAGGCGATGCGGTCCGCGTCGAAGACGCCGTCGGTCTGCGGGAGTTGGAGCACGGACTGCCCGTGCTCGAAGGTGCCCTCGTCCGTGACGCCGAAGTGCCGGGCGGCGAGTTCGGCGTCCTCCTCGCCGAGGACCTCGGCGAGCCGCGCGGGCGTCCACACGTAGTACGCGCCCTCGACGTGCCTGCCCGTGCCGTCGTCGCTGTCGGCGTCGAGCGCGGAGGCGAACCCGCCCTCGGCGGTGCCCAGTTCACGGACCATGAAGTCGGCGGTCTCCAGCGCGACCCGCCGGGCGAGGCCGGAGCCGGTGGCCCGCCACAGGTGCGCGTAGACGCGGCACAGCAGGGCGTTGTCGTAGAGCATCTTCTCGAAGTGCGGCACCACCCAGTCGCGGTCGACGGAGTAGCGGGCGAAGCCGCCGCCGAGCTGGTCGTAGAGGCCGCCGCGGGCCATCCGCTCGCAGGTGTCCGCGGCCATCTGCAACGCGCCCTCGGAGCCGGTGCGGGCATGGTGGCGCAGCAGGAACTCCAGCACCATCGACGGCGGGAACTTCGGCGCCCCGCCGAAGCCGCCGCGCCGCGCGTCGTACTCGCGGGTGAGCCCGAGCAGCGCCTGCGCCAGTTCCTGCTCGCCGGGGACCTGCGCGGTGCCGTACGCCAGTTCGCGGCCGGCGAGGTCCCGGGTGATCTTCCCGGCGACGTCGGCGACCTCCTCCCGCCGCTCCGTCCACGCCTGGTGCACGCCCTGCAGGATCTGCCGGAAGGAGGGCGAGCCGTGCCGGGGGGCGGGCGGGAAGTACGTGCCGAAGTAGAACGGCTCGGCGTCCGGGGTGAGGAAGACGGTCATCGGCCAGCCGCCGTGCCCGGTGGCGGCCTGGACGGCCTCCATGTACACGGCGTCGACGTCCGGGCGCTCCTCGCGGTCGACCTTGACGGACACGAAGTGCTCGTTCATGTACGCGGCGGTGGCCTCGTCCTCGAAGGACTCGTGCGCCATGACGTGGCACCAGTGGCACGCGGAGTATCCGACCGACAGCAGGACGGGTACATCGCGCCGCTCCGCCTCCGCGAACGCCTCGGGTCCCCACGGCCACCAGTCGACCGGATTGTCGGCGTGCTGAAGCAGATAAGGCGAGGTCGTACCAGCCAACCGGTTCATACGCTCCAGCCTCTCACGACGCCCAGCGCGACCGGCGCAGCCCGGCACGGCGAAGGCCGCCGCACCTTTCCCCGTCACGGTCGGTCTCGGGGCCCCGTGAGGACCCGGGGCGTCGCCCCGCTGCCGACGTCCGGCCGTCAGCGGGCTTGCCCGGCATGCCGAGCCTTGGGCTCCTGATCGGGGCCTGCCCATCCGTCGTCCTTCCTGCTTCCTGCGCCTTCCGCGCGCGGTCTCAGCTGTGGCCTGCGTACAGGGCCTGGCCGCTGCCCCAGAGGCTGCTGCGGTTGAGGTGGTCCGGATACCGCTGGGCCATGGCCTCGTAGAAGCCCCGCGCCGTCGGCTCCGCCTTGAGCAGTTCCTCGGCGTCGTCGAGGTAGCGACGGGTCCCGAGGATCTGTCGCTCGGCGTTGTCGTCGTGGTCCCGGTTCTTGTGGCCTGCGACGAGGTCGCGCGCGCCCAGTGCCTCGACCGCGTCGATGGCGTGACGCCATGCGTCGAGGCCTCCGTCACGGGATTCGACGAGGTACTGGTGGACCCCGTCGTAGACGACGTCACCGGCGACGACGAGGCCGAGGTCGGGGACGTGCAGCACGCTGGTGTCGTCGGTGTCGCTGTGCCCGACCTCGATGACACGCAGCTCGTGCCCTTCGAGGAGGATCCGGTTGCCGAGTTCCTCGACGGCGGTGGCGGTGACGGGCGAGTCCGGGATCTGTCCGGGCAGGATGCGGTCCCAGAATCCCGCGCGCGTCCGGGCGGCGCGGTGCATCTGCTCGATGGTGGACGCCGTTGCCACCACCTGGGCGCCGGGGAACCGTTCGGCGATGCTCGCAGCGCTGAACCAGTGGTCGCCGTGCGCGTGGGTGGAGAAGATGTAGGTCAGCTTCCTGCCGCCGGCCCGCACCCGCTCCGCGACGACGTCCGCCTGGGCGGCGGTGAGCGGTGGGTCGACGAGAACCGCCTCGTCGCGGCCGAGGATGAGCGTCGTGGAGACCGGCGCCCAGGTGCGGGCGCCCCCGTCCGGCAGGAGATCCGGAAGGGCGAGCGGGACGGTCTCGGAGACCAGGACCTCGTAGGTCGGACCGATGGCGTTCACGCGGTGGCTCCGAGAGTCCCGAAGGAGACAAGGGCGGCCTCGGCCTGAGCCGAGTCGTGCAACTGCACCTGGCGGCCGGGTTGCGTCGAGGCGGAGGCGGCGACGGCGACGGCGCCGATCTGCGCGGATGTCACCTGGGCAGGGTCTGGGGTTTCGACGAAGCGGGTGGCCACGGGGCCGAGTTCGAGCAGGAACACCCGCTTGGCGCCCTGCAGTTCGGCGGCGAGCACCTGCTGCATCATCAGGAGCGTGGTCTGTTCCATGCTCACCAGCCCGCTGCCGGGGACCGGGAAGCGGGCGGACTGGCCCACGACCACCGAGTACGCGCCCTGGTCCGTCATCCGGGGCAGGGCGGCGCGCAGCACGGCCATGTGCGCGGTCGCCAGGTCCACGAAGGCGGACCGCCAGTCCGTCTCGTCGATCTCCCACAACTGCTTGCCGTGCCACCAGCCGCCGATCGGGGCGACGACGTCGTCCACGCCGCCGAGGCGTTCGGCCATGGTCGCGACGAGCGTCTCGGCGCCCGCGAAGGTCGTGTAGTCGAACTCGAACAGGTGCAGACGCCCGGTCGCCGCCTCGCCGAGCAGGGCACTGAACTCCTCCGCGCGCTCCTGGCTGCGTGTGGGCACCACGACCTGGGCGCCGGCGGCGAGGTAGGCGCGCACCGCGCCCTCCCCCACTCCGCCGGTACCGCCGGGGATCAGGACGCGCCGTTCGGAGAGGTCGGGGAGCGAAGTGTGGTCGGACATGGAACTGCCTCCTTGGCAGGGCTTCGGACTCGGTGAGGCCGGATCGGCAGGACTGGACCGACGGCGGACCGCACGCTGCGTTGGGAAAGCCAACGTTGGCCAGGCCAACGTAACACGAATCCGTGGGCCATCCCAACGGTTATAGTGAGAACATGAGCAGCGCTCAGGACATGAGCAGCACTGGAGGGACGGGCGAGGCGGAGGACGACCTCCAGGCGCCGGCACGACTGCGGGCACTCACCAGCTGGCAGGCCAACAAGGTGTCCACGGTCGGAGCGCGCATGACGGTGCGGCACATGCCGCTGACCGCACGCGCCGACTTCGCCGTCCTGGCCGCCCTGGAGGAGTACGGCCCGCTCAGCCAGGCCGATCTCGGCAGGCGGCTCGGCCTGGACCGCAACGACGTCAGCGGCATCGTGAAGCGCCTCGAGTCCGGGGGCCATGTCGACCGTCGCGCCGACCCGGAGGACCGACGCCGCAATGTCGTCACTGTGAACCGGGCGGGCCTGCACTACCTCGACGAGATCCAGTCCCACGCGGACCAGGCCCAGGCCGAACTGCTGGCAGGACTGGACGCCGACGAGCGTCGGCAGCTCCACGCCCTCCTGGAGAAAACCCTTGGGGCACACGGGCATGAGCCCGCCTGACAGCCCGAGCACAGCCGTGTCCTGGACCCCGGCCCTCAGGAAGAGGGGCGCGGGGGACTGCGCGCGCAACCAACCACCCACCCGCAGCCGCCCGACGACACGCACCCCCGAGCCATGAGGCGCCCCACCTCCCACCCCCACGCCCCCTGTCGCACCCGCCGTCCGCCAAGGACACTGGTGGCGGATGGCCGGTGCGACAGGGGGAGCGTGGCATGCGGGAGGCGCATCGCGCGGATGCGGAGCGGTTGTTGGCCCGGGCCGTGGAGGAGGAGGTGCGCCGCTCCGGCGGCCGCACGGACGGCGGTGTCCTGCTGTCCCGCGCCCGCACCGCGCTGGACGCGATGGCGGGGTCGGCCGCCGAGGAGTACGAGGCCTACACCCGCGCCCTGGACGACGCGGAGGCCGGCCGGCAGACGTTCGCCCAGCGGTACGCCAAGGCGGGCGCCGGCACCGCTCTGATGGTCGCGGGCGTCGCCGCGCTGGCCGCCGTCGTCTCCGACGTCGCCCTCGGCACGGGCACCGGCACCGCGTTCGGCGCGGGCGTCGCCGTCGGGGTCGTCGGGGCCGCCGCCACCGTCGTGAAGGTGGGCGCCGCCCACGTGCCCGCCGCCCACCACCAGGCGGGCGCCCTCGGCCAGCCCGGCGGCCCGGAACAGCTCCGGCTCCAGTGGCTCACCGCGCTGGAGGTGCGCGGCATCCGCCCCTTCCTCGACCAGCAGCGCGTGCTCGCCGCCTCCACCGGGCCGGCCACCAGGACCGCGCCCCGGCTGCGCGGCAGCGACAAGAGCGCCGCCGCCCGCAGCCGCAACGTGCTCGCCCAGTCGTTCGGACAGCTGCCCGAGCCCGTCGACCGGTTCGCGGGCCGGCGCACGGAGCTCGCGCGGATCGCGCAGTGGGTGCACGCGGCCCGCGCGAGCACCGAGACCCGGCCCACCGTGGTCGTCCTGCACGGCGACCCCGGCGCGGGCCGCACCTCGCTGGCGCTGCGCGCCGCGCACGACCTGCGCGACCAGTTCCGCGGCGCGTGCGTCGTCGACCTGCGCGGCGACAGCCCCGAGGAGCCGCCGCTGTCCACCCGGGAGGCGCTGCTGCACATGCTCAACCGGCTCGGCGCGCCCCGCGAGCAGTTGCTGTTCCGGGAGCGCTCGGCGCCGGACCAGCAGGTCAAGCGGCTGGGCGAGCTGTACGACCGCCATCTGACGGGCCTGCCGGTGACGATCGTCCTGGACGACGCGCATGACGTGGCGCAGGTCCGCGCGCTGGTCCCGGAGCACTCCGAGAGCCTCATCCTCGTCACCGCCCGGGAACCGCTGGCGCTGCCGCCGGACCTGTCCGCGTGGGTGCACGAGCTGCCCGTACGACCGCTGGACGCGGCCGGTGCGGAGGAACTGCTGAAGACGTCCGCGCAGGAGACCTCCGGCCCGTACGACGCCGAGTCGGCGGAGCGGATCCGGGAGCTGTGCGGCGGGCTGCCGCTGGCGCTGCGGCTGGCCGGCTCCTCGCTGGGGCCGCGCACCCCGCAGCGGCTCGCCGCGGACCTGGGCGCGTACGGGCCGGTCGAGCCGGTGGAGCGGGCGCTGTGGCTGCGCTACACCGACCAGCCCGACGGCGCCCGCCGGCTGCTGCGCCGGCTGGCGCTCGCGGGCCGGGCCTCGCTGGGCGCCGCGGCGGCCGCGTCCCTGCTGGCGACGGACGAGCAGGAGGCGGCCCGGCACCTCACCGCGCTGGCCCGGGCCGGTCTGCTCGACCACGTCCGCGGCGACCGCTACCGGCTGCACGACCTCGTACGGGCGTTCGCCGCGGCCCGGCTGGCCGACGAGGAGGAACCCGCCGAGCGGACGGCGGCGCAGGAGCGGCTGATCGCCAACTACGCGGAGCTGGCCGACTCGGTGCTGCGGCTGGTCGACGGCAACATGTCGACCCGCTCCGACCGCTTCGGCTCGCACGGCTTCGTCTCGCTGGACGCGGCCCTGCACTGGCTGGACGACGAGTCGAGCTTCATCACCGCCGCCCTGCGGCACGCCGAGGGCGTCGACCAGGCGGCGGTGCTGAACCTGCTCGGCGCGCTGTGCGACTACTGCCTGCTGCGCGGCGACCTCTACCGGCTGGGCGAGATCAGCGAGCTGGCGCAGTCGGTGGACCAGGGGCTGCTGGTGCGGTCCGTGCAGTGGCGCACCGGCATCGCCGCACGTCAGCTCGGCGAACTGGACCGGGCCCGGACCACCCTGACATCGGTCGTGGACCTCTATCTGGAGGCCCACCACGACGCCGGCGCGGCGCGGGCGCTGTGCTCGCTCGGCATCACGCTGCACCACCAGGGGCAGCTCGCGCAGGCGGCGGCGAAGCTGCGGGAGGCGATGGACCTCCAGGCGGCGCCGGAACTGGCGGCGGACCGGGCCTGGACGATGCACGCGCTGGCGGCGGTGGAACGCGACCGATCCCGGCTGGCCGAGGCGCTGGAACTCCTCGACGAGGCGCTCACGCTGCACCGGCGCAACGACTCCGTGCACGGCGAGGCCTGGACCCACTACCAGCTCGGCCAGCTCGCCCTGCGGATGGGCGACGCGCACCGCGCCGAGGCGGAGCTGCGGGCCGCCCTCGACCTGTACGGCCGCACGCGCGACGGCCGCGGCGAGGCCTGGGCGCTGACCCAGCTCGCGCGGACACTGCTGGTCGGCGGCGAGGCCGCGCAGGCGGTGGACGCGCTGCGCCGGGCGGCCGTACGGCACCGGGAGAACGAGGACGCGCGGGGCGAGGCGTGGACCGTGTACTACCTGGGCCAGGCGCTGGAGGAGACCGGCGACCTGGACCGGGCGGTGCGCGAGCTGGAGCGCTCGCGCACGATGTTCTCCCGGATGCGGGACGTGTACGGGCTGGCGTGCGCGCGGCACCACTCGGCGCGGGTCACCCGCGACCAGCGGGCCGCGCAGACCGGTTCGCTGCGCAACTCCGGTTTTGCCCGGCAGCTCCTCGTCGACGCCCGGGCCGACTTCCAGCGCATCGGGGTGGCGCACGGCGAGGCGTGGACGTGCCTGGAGCTTGCGGTGGTCGACGCGGGCAACGCACGGCCCCAGGCCGCGCTCGGGCTGTGCGACGAGGCGCTCGGCCTGTTCACGTCGTACGGGGACCGGCGGGGCGAGGACTGGGCCCGCTTCCTGCGCTGCACGCTGCTGCCGTACGCCGCGCCGGGCGGGCTGGAGGTCGGCACGGCGGTGGCCCAGGAGGAACTCTCCCAGCTCGCCCGCGCCGCCCACCCCCTGCGCGACCCGAAGCTGGACGACTACGTCTCCGCGTACCAACTCCTCCTGGAACGCGGAGTCAGCCTGGAGACGGCCTGGCAGGCCTGGCCCCTGGGCATGGTCCCCGACCGCCACGCACGGGAGGTCATGGGCGTACCTGTGCCCACGCCCCACTAGGGGCGCGGGGAACTGCGCAATCTTTTCCGGGGTCCGGGGGCGGAGCCCCCGGGGTTGGGACGGGAAGGGGCGGCGGGGGCGAGAAAACCACCCCCGCGGCCCTCGACATCACCCCTTCGCCGGCGACGACGCCCCGTCCCCCGAGGACTTGCCCTCCGCAGGAGAGGACTCCTCGAAGTCCACCTTCCGCATCTGCTTGCTCATGGACTTCATCAGCCCCCACACCGCCAGAGCCATCACCGCGAAGACGATGAAGCCGAGGACACCGGGGGTGACCTTGTTCTCGTCCACCTCCGCGAGGGGCACGAGATGCGTCACTGCCAGGCTCACGCTTGCGCTCATGCCCCCATTGTCCCCCAACCGCCCCCGCACCCGTCCCGGAGGGCTACCGCACGCCCGCGAACAGGTCGTCCTCCGGCAGCGACGTGTCCACGAGCGACTTCGCCAGCTCGTACTCCTCCGTCGGCCAGACCTCCTTCTGGAGATCCATCGGCACCCGGAACCACCCCCCGTCCGGATCGATCTGCGTCGCGTGCGCGATCAGCGCCTTGTCCCGGATCTCGAAGAAGTCCGCGCACGGCACATGCGTGGTCAGCGTCCGCTCCGGGCGCGCGTTCTCCGCCCACCGCTTCAGCCAGTCCCCGTACGGCGACTCCATGCCCCGGTCGAGCATCGCCTTGTGCAGCGCCTCGGTGCGCTGCCGGTTGAAGCCCTGGTTGTAGTAGAGCTTCACCGGCTGGTACGCCGGGCCGTACTCGGCCTCGGGGTACTTCTCGGTGTCCGCCGCGCCCTCGAACGCCACCATCGTGATCTTGTGCGTCATGATGTGGTCGGGGTGCGGATAGCCCCCGTTCTCGTCGTACGTCGTGATGACCTGCGGGCGGAACGACCGGATCTGCCGCACCAGCTCGCCGGCCGCCTTGTCGACGTCCTCCAAAGCGAAGCAGCCCTCGGGCAGCGGGGGCAGCGGGTCGCCCTCGGGCAGGCCGGAGTCGACGAAGCCGAGCCACTCCTGCTTGATGCCGAGGATCCCGCGGGCCTCGTCCATCTCCTTCTTGCGCACCTCGTGGATGTGCTCCTCGATGTACGCGTCCCCCTGGAGCTTGGGGTTGAGGATGGAGCCGCGCTCGCCGCCCGTGCAGGTCACGACCAGCACGTCCACCCCCTCGGACACGTACTTCGCCATGGTCGCCGCACCCTTGCTCGACTCGTCGTCGGGGTGGGCGTGCACGGCCATCAGTCGCAGCTGGTCAGTCAAGACTCAATCCTCGTAAGTCGGCGCCCGGTGTGCGCGAGCGCAGTCCGTTCTCTCGTCCCGGGAGGCCGTCCCCCCGGGGCGGCGGCAGGCTTGCGGGCGAAGGCTTCTATAGTGACCGAATCGGGGGGCGAATAATTCCGGGCCCGGCGGGAAGCGTGTTCCGTGACCTTGGCCCCCGGCACGGCCGAGAGGACGATCATGAGTACGGCGAGCACGCGACTCCCCGAGGGCCGTTACGGCCGCCCCGCGGACGAACGCGCCGACCACAAGCTCAAGATCATCGGCATTGTGCTGGGTGTGGCGCTGCTCGCCCTGGTCGGCTGGCTCGGCTACCACTACGTCGGGCAGAACGAGATCAGCGGCCAGGTGATCACCTTCCAGGCCGTCTCGGACGAGAAGGTGCAGGCGCATCTGGAGGTGCGCAAGGACGCGGACGCGAACGGCTACTGCACGCTGCGCTCCCAGTCCGCCGACGGCACGGAGGTCGGCCGCGCCGACTTCCGCTTCGACGGGAACGAGACCCGGATCGACCGCGTCGTCACGCTCCGGACGACGGCCAAGGGATCCACCGCGGAGCTCCTCGGCTGCCACGCCGGCTGACCGCTCCCGGTATGCCTCCGCGGCCCCGAAGCGGCCGCCCCACTCCCGCCTCACGGGCGCTGACCTGGCGCGACGACATTCTCGCGCCTTATGTCCTCCCCCATCGGCCGGGGAATTGTTAGGCTCGTGGTTTCGCCCACCAGAGAGGGAACATTCTTCTGGGGAGGGCGATGCTTTGTATTCCCAGTACCGACGAGGAGCACCCGTGACCGAGACCAGCGAGAACGTCACCTGGCTGACCCAGGAGGCGTACAACAAGCTCAAGGACGAGCTTGAGTACCTTACTGGTCCTGCGCGCACCGAGATCGCCGCGAAGATCGCGGCCGCGCGTGAGGAGGGGGACCTGCGGGAGAACGGCGGGTACCACGCGGCCAAGGAGGAGCAGGGCAAGCAGGAGCTCCGGGTGCGCCAGCTGACCCAGCTCCTGGAGCACGCCCAGGTCGGCGAGGCCCAGGCCTCCGCGGACGGCGCCGTCGGCCCCGGCATGGTCGTGACCATCGCCTTCGACGGCGACGAGGACGACACCCTGTCCTTCCTGCTCGCCTCCCGCGAGTACGCCAGTGCCGACATCGAGACCTACTCCCCCCAGTCCCCGCTGGGCTCCGGTGTGATCGGCCACAAGGTCGGCGAGGACGCGGAGTACGAACTGCCGAACGGCAAGAAGGCCTCCGTGAAGATCCTCAAGGCCGAGCCGTACCAGGGCTGAGGCCCCTGGGCCGGCCCCTGCCGGGGCCCGGCCCGCATCTCCCCTCCGGATCCGCCCCCGGCGCCCACGCGGCGCCGGGGGCGGTCCTGTGTGTGTCCGGGCGTCTCAGGCCGTCGCCGAGCGGTACTTGCGGACCGCCAGCGTGCGGAAGACGACGATGATGACGACGGACCAGATCAGCGACGCCCACACCGGGTGCTGCATCGGCCAGGCGTCGGACGCCTGGAAGCCCGGCGGCAGGTTGCCGAACAGTTCACGGCAGGCCTGCACATTGGCGCTGAACGGGTTCCACTCCGCGATGTGCCGCAGGAAGGTCGGCATCTGGTTGGCGTCCACGAAGGCGTTCGAGATGAACGTCAGCGGGAAGAGCCAGATGAGCCCGCCGGAGGTGGCCGCCTCGGGGGTGCGCACGGACAGGCCGATGAGCGCGCCGATCCAGGAGAACGCGTAGCCCAGCAGGAGCAGCAGGGCGAACCCGGCGAGCACCTTGCCGAGGTTCTCGTGCGTGCGCCAGCCGACGAGGACGGCGACGATCGCGAGCACTATC
Source organism: Streptomyces sp. NBC_00670 (assembly GCF_036226765.1). Taxonomy (NCBI): domain Bacteria; kingdom Bacillati; phylum Actinomycetota; class Actinomycetes; order Kitasatosporales; family Streptomycetaceae; genus Streptomyces; species Streptomyces sp. NBC_00670. The sequence goes on along the minus strand of NZ_CP109017.1, from coordinate 4,642,096 downwards.
AGCGTGAGCGCCGACTGCACCAGATCGGCGAGGGTGCGGCCGGTCAGCACCGCACCGCGCGCCATGGGCAGCGAGCGGAAGCGGTCGATGAGGCCCTTGTGCATGTCGTCGGCGATGCCCGCACCGGCGCCCGCGGTCGCGAACGTCACCGTCTGGGCGAAGATCCCCGCCATCAGGAACTCGCGGTAGGCCTGCGTGGAGGTGGACGAGCCGACCTGGATCGAGCCGCCGAACACATAGGTGAACAGCACCACGAACATGATCGGCTGGATCAGCCCGAAGATCAGCATCTCGGGGATCCGGGCCATGCGGATCAGGTTTCTCCGGGCGACGACCAGCGAGTCCCGGACGGACTGGCCGATCGCGCTGCCGGTTCTCAGGGGTGCTCCGGTCCCCGCGGTCTCGGTGGCGGCGCTCACTTGGTGGCTTCCTTCCTGCGGGTGCTGCGGGAACGGGCGCCGTCGGTTCCGCCCTGGCCGCCGGCGTCGCCGGCCTCCTCGCCCGCCTCCTCCTCGGCCGTGTGGCCGGTCAGGGAGAGGAAGACGTCGTCCAGGGTGGGCCGGCGCAGTCCGATGTCGTCGATCTCGATGCCGCGGGCGTCCAGCTCGCGGATGACCTCGGCGAGCAGCTTGGCGCCGCCGGTGACCGGGACGGTGAGTCTGCGGATGTGCTCGTCGGTGGTGACCTCGCCCTTGCCGAAGCCGTGCAGCACCTCGGAGGCGGTGGTCAGGTGGTCGCGTTCGTGCACGACGACCTCGACGCGTTCGCCGCCGGTGCGGGCCTTGAGCTGGTCGGAGGTGCCGCGGGCGATGACCCGGCCGTGGTCGACGACCGCGATGTCGTGGGCGAGGTGGTCGGCCTCCTCCAGGTACTGGGTGGTCAGCAGCAGCGTCGTCCCGCCGGAGACGAGCTGTTTGATGACCTCCCAGAGCTGCTGGCGGTTGCGGGGGTCGAGCCCCGTGGTGGGCTCGTCCATGAACATCACGGGCGGCGAGACGACCAGCGCGGCGGCGAGGTCGAGCCGGCGGCGCATGCCGCCCGAGTACGTCTTCGCGGGGCGGTCGCCGGCCTCGGCGAGATGGAACTGCTCCAGCAGCTCCCCGGCCCGCGCCTTGGCCGCCTTGGCCTTCATCTGGTAGAGCTGGCCGACCATCTGGAGGTTCTCCCGGCCGGTCAGATACTCGTCGACCGCGGCGAACTGACCGGACAGGCCGACCGAGCGGCGGACCGCGTCGGGGTTCCTGACCACGTCGATGCCCGCGACGACCGCCTTGCCGCTGTCGGGGCGCAGCAGGGTCGTGAGGCAGCGGACCGCGGTGGTCTTGCCCGCGCCGTTCGGCCCGAGCAGCCCCAGGACGGTGCCTTCCGGGACATCGAGGTCGACGCCGTCCAGAGCTCTTACGTCACCGAAGGTCTTGACCAGCCCCTCGGCATAGATGGCGCCTGGCATATGAGTTCTCCACGTCGTTGGGGATTTCACTGGGCATTGCCGTATTGCTCGGCCATTGAGGGCGCTTTGCGCTCACTTTGCCGGACGCCGACAGTGAGCGGTAATGGTTTTCGCGCGAGGGCGAGGGTGGGGGCGGAGCGGGGCGGTGGTCACCTCCACGACACACACAGTAACGCGATGTATCGCGTCTCACAACGGGTATCTCGCATTCCGTTTCGGCACGCTTTCCACCTGCGCGGATGCCGTCCCGCGCCCGCCGACGGCGGGCGCGGCCGCGGTCAGCCCACGACCGTGTACCCCGCCTCGCGCAGCGCGGACTGCACCTCCGCGCAGTGCTCGGGTCCCTTGGTCTCAAGGTGCAGCTCCACCTCCGCCTCCGTGAGCCCGAGCCGGGGGTCGGTCCGCACATGGCTCACATCGAGAACATTGGCATCCGCCACTGACAACACCCCCAAAAGCGTGGCCAGCGCGCCCGGCCGGTCGGTCAGCCGGACCCGCACCTGCAGATACCGGCCGCCCGCGACCATGCCGTGCCGCAGCACGCGCTGCATCAGCAGCGGGTCGACGTTCCCGCCCGACAGCACGGCCACCACCGGCCCCTCGAAGGAGCCCGGGTCCGCGAGCAGCGCCGCGACCGGGCTGGCCCCGGCCGGCTCCACGACCAGCTTCGCCCGCTCCAGACAGAGCAGCAGCGCCTTGGCCAGGTCGTCCTCGGAGACCGTGCGGACCTCGTCGACCAGGTCCTCGATGATCCGGAACGGCACCTCGCCGGGCCGCCCCACCTTGATTCCGTCGGCCATCGTCACCGGATTGGCCACCGACGTCGGATGCCCCGCCGCCAGCGACACCGGGTACGCGGCCGCGCCCTCCGCCTGCACGCCCACCACCCGTACGTCCGGCCGCAGCGCCTTCACCGCGACCGCGATCCCGGCCGCGAGGCCGCCCCCGCCGACCCCGACGACGATCGTCCGCACCTCGGGGCACTGCTCCAGGATCTCCAGGCCGAGCGTGCCCTGACCGGCGCAGACGTCGGGGTGGTCGAAGGGGTGGATGAGCACCGCGCCGGTACGTTCGGCGTACTCCTGGGCGGCGGCCAGCGTCTCGTCGACCACCTGGCCCTCCAGGCGGACCTCGGCGCCGTACTCCCGGGTCGCGCTGATCTTCGGCAGTGGGGCGCCCTTCGGCATGAACACCGTCGAGTGCACGCCGAGCAGCGAGGAGGCCAGCGCCACCCCCTGCGCGTGGTTCCCGGCGCTCGCCGCGACGACCCCGGCGGCCCGCTCCTCGGGCAGCAGCCCGGCGATGCGCACATAGGCGCCGCGCAGCTTGAAGGAACCCGTGCGCTGGAGGTTCTCGCACTTCAGTCGCACCGGCGCGCCGACCAGCCGGGACAGGTGCCGGCTGCCCTCCAGCGCGGTCACGCGCGCGACGCCCAAGAGCATCTTCTGCGCGCCGCGCACGTCGTCCAGGGTCACCGTGGGCAGGGCTCGGGCCGTGCTGTACCTCATGCCCCAAGTCTCGCAGTCCGGGGCCCGCCGCACCGGGCGCGACCACGGGCCGAGACCGGATGGCGCAGCGCCGGTACGGCTCGCGCCCCGGCCGCGTACCCTTGTCGACCAACACAGCCGCCCCCTGTACGAAGTGAGCCCCCGCCATGCCCACACCAGAAATGTCGATGGACATGACGACCGTCGGTGACACCGGTCTCCTGGACACGCTGCAGCACGAGGTCGCGGTGTTCGCGCGCCGTGCCGAACAGACCCGGCTCGGCGGGGTGGGGCAGGTGCGCAACTCCATGGACCGGGCCGCGTATCTGCTGCTCAACCGGCTCGACAGCGAGGGCCCCATGGGCGTCAAGGCGCTTGCCGCGAGCATGGGGATCGATTCCTCCACCGTCACCCGTCAGGTGGCCCCGCTGGTGGACACCGGGCTGGTCAAACGGACCTCGCACCCGGAGGACGGCCGGGCGGTGGTGCTCCAGCTGTCCCCGCGCGGGCAGGCCAGGCTCGGCGAGGTCCGCGCGTCGCGGCGCCAGTTGATGGCCGAACTGACGCGCGACTGGGCCCCCGAGGAGCGGGACACGTTCACCGCCCTCCTCACCCGTTTCAACGGCGCGCTGTCGGCGCGGCAGGCCTCGCAGGGCGGGGCGGCGGAACAGCCGCCGGCGTCCTGAGGAGGCGGCCCCGCCGTTCGTGGGCCCCAGCGGGCCCGGCCGTGCGTGCCGGTGCCCGACGCACTCTTGACCGCGAGGGGCCCTCTGGCCTCATATGAGGACGGGAGCCGGTCGCACGCGCGGCCGGGCCCGTCATCCGGGAGCGCTCTGGGGCGGTCGGGCGGGAGGCGCGGTGCGCGGACGGGAGGCGTCGCACGGTGCCCGCCGGGCCCGGGAGTTCGAGGTGTTCGTCGCGGGCGCGGCCGGCCGGCTGCTGCACACCGCCACCCTGCTCACCGCCGAGACCCCCGACGCCAATCCGCGTGCCCGACGACTGCTCACGCACGCCCTGGCGTACACGTACGCCGCCTGGGACCGGCTGCGCGGCGAGGACCCCTACGACCGCGCCCGGCAGCAGCTCGCGATCCGCTTCACGCGCACGGCGTGGCACACGTACGGCGCGCTCGGCCGGCACCGCCCGGAGGCGGCCGGGACGCTGGCCCGGCTCAGCCCGCAGGAGCGGCTGGTCGTCGTCCTGCGGCTCTACGAGGGCATCGCCGAGGAACAGACCGCCGCGCTGCTCGGGCTGCCCGTCGAGCGCGTACGGACGATCTGCGCGCGGGCGATCACCACGCTGCTGCACCCGCCGCGCGGCCCGGCCCCGGCGGTGCGGGAGGTGGCGACGCCGTGAACGTGCCCGAGCGGGAGGCGGCCGTACGGCGGCTGCTGGAGCGGGCGACACCGGTGGTACCGCCCGACCTGTACGCGCAGGCGGTGCGGCGCGGCGGCCGGATGCTGCGCCGCCGCAGGGCCCTGCTGCGGCTGCTGTGGCTCCTGTTGTGCGCGGCGGCGGTCGCCTTCACGGTGTGGGCGGCGACCGTGCACCCGTGGGTGGAGCCGCCCTCGGAGACGACTCCGCCGCTCACCGGGTGGTGAGCGGCGGGATCGTCAGGCGCGCGATTCTTCACGCGCGCGTGGCTCATCAGACGCGCGTGGCTCATCAGGCGCGCGTGGCTCAGCCGAGGGCCTGCCGCAGGTCCTGAAGGAGGTCGTCGACGTTCTCGATGCCGACGGACAGGCGTACGAGGTCGGCCGGGACCTCCAGCGCCGAACCGGCCGCCGACGCGTGCGTCATCCGCCCCGGGTGCTCGATCAGGGACTCCACGCCCCCGAGGGACTCGCCGAGCGTGAACACCTTGGCGCGGTTGCAGACCTCGACCGCCGCCTCCTCGCCGCCCTCGACGCGGAAGGAGACCATGCCGCCGAACGCCCGCATCTGCTTGGCGGCGACCTCGTGACCGGGGTGGTCGGGCAGCCCCGGGTACAGCACGTGGCTCACGCGCGCGTGCCGGGTGAGCATCTCGGCGACGCGGCCGGCGTTCTCGCTGTGCCGGTCCATGCGCACGGACAGCGTCTTGGTGCCGCGCAGCACCAGCCAGGAGTCGAACGGCCCGGCGACCGCGCCCATCGCGTTCTGGTGGTAGGCGAGTTCCTCGCCGAGCGCCTCGTCGTCCGTGATCAGCGCGCCGCCGACGACGTCGGAGTGGCCGCCCATGTACTTCGTCAGGGAGTGCACGACGACGTCCGCGCCCAATGCCAGCGGCTGCTGGAGGTACGGCGTGGCGAACGTGTTGTCGACGACGAGCCGGGCGCCGGCGTCCCGCGCGACCTGGGCGACGGCGGCGACGTCGGTGATGCCGAGGAGCGGGTTGGAGGGGGTCTCCACCCAGATCACCTTGGTCTTCTCGGTGACGGCGGCGCGGACGGCCGCCGGGTCGCTGGTGTCGGCGACGGACCACTGCACGCCCCAGCGGGAGACGACCTTGGCGAACAGGCGGAACGTGCCGCCGTAGGCGTCGTTGGGGATGACGACGTGGTCGCCGGGCTGGAGCAGCGTGCGCAACAGGCAGTCCTCGGCCGCCAGTCCGGACGCGAACGCCAGTCCGCGGCGGCCGCCCTCCAGGGCGGCGAGGTTCTCCTCCAGGGCGGTACGGGTCGGGTTGGCGCTGCGGCTGTACTCGTAGCCGCCGCGCAGCCCGCCGACGCCGTCCTGCTTGTAGGTCGAGACCTGGTAGATCGGCGGGACGACCGCGCCGGTGAGGGGATCCGCGGTGTTGCCCGCGTGGATCGCGAGTGTCTCGAAGTGCTGACTGATGTGCCTGTCGCTCATGGGTTCCGAGGGTAGTGCGCCGACGGCGCGCACGCCGTCCCGCCCGTACCGCGTGGTTCGTCGAACAGGCGGGCGGACGGGTTGGCCAATTGTCAGACCCGTCTGGAACTCTTGAGGCATGGAGATTCTCTGGGTCCTGATGGCGGTGGCCATGCTCAGCATGGTCGCGCTGCCCTTCCTGCGGCGCAGGAGTGGGCGTCTCGAGCTGGTCCCGCCCGGCCATCCGGACGCCGCCGACCCGGCGAACTACGGCTTCGTGCCGGAGGAGGAGCTCGACATCCGGCTGCCGGGCCCCGACCAGGACCTGCTGGACGTCCTGGAGGTCGTCCAGCGCACGCAGGACTACCGCGCCGCCCTGCAGCTGCTCGCGGGCACGGAGAAGGAGGGCGAGCTGCGCTGGCAGCGCGTGCAGGCCTTCGCCGGTGCGGCGTCGCTCGAGCTGAGCCGGCGGCCGGGCGGGGTCGGCGAGATACCGGGCGGCCAGTGGCTGCGGGTGTGGCGCGCGGAGCAGCCGAAGGACGCGGGCGGGGCCGCGGTGCACGCCGAGTTCCTGGTGCAGCAGGCATGGCGGACGGCGACGCCGGGGACGGACGAGTTCCGGATCATCATGGAGGAGGCCAGGGCGGCGTGCGGCGAGGCGGCGCTGCTGGCCCCCGGTGACCCGGTGCCGCACATCGTCGAGCTCTCCGTGGCACGCGGACTGGGGTATCCGCAGGCGGAGTTCGAGCAGCTGTGGCTGAAGATCCTGGACCGCGCGCCCGCGCACATGGGGGCGCACATGGTGGCCCTGCGCTACTGGTGCGAGAAGTGGCACGGCTCGCGGCAGCTGGCATCCGCCTTCGCGGAGGCGGCGGCCGCGCGCGCCCCGCAGGGTTCGCTGCTGTCGGCGCTGCCGCTGTTCGCGGTGTTCGAGCACCTGCCCGAGGTCAACCTGGTGCGGGGCCTGTACGAGGGCGAGGTGGTCACCAAGGCGGTGCACGGCGCGCTGTACGCGGTGCACTCGGCCCGCCCGGACGACCCGATGCTGCCGCACGTGCGGCACATGCTGGTGTACTTCCTGGTCGCCGGGGAGCGCTGGGCGGAGGCGATGAGCCAGCTCGTCCACGTGGACGGCCACGTGGGCGCCCTCCCCTGGACCCTCTCCGACGACCCGGCCGCCGGCTACGCGGTCTGCCGCGCCCTGGCGGTCGGCGGCTTCGAGGCGAACGGCGGCAACCCGATGACGGTCCCGCGCTAGCCGCCGACGAAACCGCCGGCCGTCACGGGCGGCGGGCCCTGCGGCCCGGGTCGCCCGATGGGTGGGCGGCGACGCCCGGGTCGCCGCCCGGCCCCGTCAGCCCTTCGTGCGCGCCGGCAGGCGCCAGCCCGGGCGGGGGAAGTGGCAGGTGTAGCCGTTCGGGTAGCGCTGGAGGTAGTCCTGGTGTTCGGGTTCGGCCTCCCAGAAGGGGCCGACCGGCTCCACCTCGGTGACGACCGGGCCCGGCCACAGCCCGGACGCGTCCACGTCCGCGATCGTGTCCTCGGCGATCCGCTTCTGTTCGTCGTCCACGTAGTAGATCGCCGAGCGGTAGCTCATGCCGATGTCGTTGCCCTGGCGGTTCCTGGTGCTCGGGTCGTGGATCTGGAAGAAGAACTCCAGGATCGCGCGGTAGTCCGTCCGCTCCGGGTCGAAGAGGATCTCGATGGCCTCCGCGTGCGTGCCGTGGTTGCGGTACGTCGCGTTCGGCACGTCGCCCCCGGTGTAGCCGACCCGGGTCGAGGTCACGCCCGGCTGCCGGCGGATCAGCTCCTCCATCCCCCAGAAACATCCGCCCGCCAGCACGGCCCTCTGCGTCTGCGCAGCCATCGCGGCTCCTCCAGTCCGTGAAAGTCATCGAAGTGTCCTCGGCCGAGGATCGATGAACCTCGACCCGGCCGCCCGGGCCCGCCCGGCTCGTACACCGCCGGCGTCCGGGCCCACCCTCCTCAACCGCCGACGGCTCCGCGCCATTCCGCGCCCGGCCCGGGGAGGGCTACAGGGGCGGCAGGCGCAGGACTCCCCCGTCGTCGCGGATGTCGTCGAGGACCCGGAGCACCGAGACGGCGTGGCCCCGCGCGTCGGCCAGTACGACCGCGGCGTGGTCCCCGAGGCAGGTTCGTCCGTCCGCCGGGGGCCGCTCGCAGAACAGTACGTAGCCCCGCGACCGGTCGATCCGCCCCGGTTCCAGCCGCCACACGCCCAGGCCCACCGCCTCGACCGGCACCGCCCGCGGATACGTCCGGCGCAGTACCGGCAGGGCCGACGCGGACGCCTCCCGGCCGAAGGCCTGCCGCTCCTCGAAGGGGAGCACGCGTCGCAGACTCGGCGAGGTGAGGTCCACGTCGCCGCCGTCCGCCCCGGTCACCCGGTACGTGGCCTCGTAGTACGGCTTCTTCGACAGCGCCGCGAGGCGTGGGCCGTGCGCGAGCCGCAGGGCGGTGGGCAGATCGGCCTCGGCCGAGGGGAGGCGGGCGGCCGTCGCGGGCGCGGCGAGGCTGACGGAGACCGAGGTGAGGGGCCGGGCCGAGCCGGCGCCGACGTCGTTCCGTGCCGCGCGGGCACGCACCCAGTGGCGTGCGCAGGCCTGGACGGAGGCGAGCACGTCCTCGACGGTCTCCGCGCCCACCTCCGCCTCGACCCAGGGGGTGGCGCGCCGTTCGTCCACCGCGAGGACCGGGAAACCGCAGTCCTCGAACGCCTTCCGCATGGTGCGTATCCGGTCCGCGTCCGCCCGGGCGCGCCCGACCGCACCGCGAAGCGCGTCCGCACAGGTGGCGCCCCGGTCGCAGCGGTCCCTGTCCGCGTCGATGCGGAGCCTGGCCGCCGCGTCCGGGTCGTCGGTGAACGCGAAGGTGATCTCCGAGCCCTCGGCCTCGGGGAACAGGTTCCGGGCGTCGATGACCTTCAGTGTGCCGGGGAACAGGTCCTCGGCGAGTTCCTCGGCCCGCCGCCGGTCGTCCCCGGTGCCGAGCGAGCCGCAGCCGGCCACGAGCATCCCGCACAGCACGGCCGCGAGCCCACCGCCGGCGCGCCGCAGCCACCGCGGGTCCGGCCCCCGCGCACCACTCCGTCGTCGCCTCACGTCTCCCCCGCCCGTCACGTCCGCTGCCTTCGTCGTCGACGGTAGGAGCCGGACACGGCCGCGCGGATGAGTACGGACACTCAGCCGTGACTCATCCGCTCGTGGGTACGAACCGGGGCCGGGCGCGGAGTCCCACCCCAGGCCCCGGCCCCGGACCCGGCCCCGGTCACGCAGGCAGCGACGTCACCGCGTCCGCCCCCCAGCTGGCCAGCAGCCGCAGGGCCTCGGCCGACGGGGAACCCGGCTCCGCGTGGTACGTCACGAAGCTCTGGTCCGCGTCGTCGACCAGGCGGAACGTCTCGAAGGACAGGGTCAGCTCACCGACGAGCGGGTGCCGTATCCGCTTGGCGCCGTGGCTCTTCTCCTTGACGTCGTGCGTCGCCCACAGCCGGCGAAACTCCTCACTCTTCACGGACAGCTCGCCGACCAGCGCCGACAGCCGGGGGTCGTCCGGGTGCCGGCCCGCGTCCATGCGCAGGAAGCTGACCATGTCCGACGCCTTCCGGTCCCAGTCGACGAACAGATCGCGGTAGCCGGGGTTGAGGAAGACCAGCCGCGCCCAGTTCCGCTCGGCCGGCGGCAGCTGCCCCCAGTCGCCGAACAGGGCGGAGGCCAGGCGGTTCCAGGCGAGGATGTCCGAGCGCCGCCCGGACACGTACGCGGGCACGGTGTCGACGGATTCCAGCAGTTGCAGCAGCCCCACCCGCACCTGCTGGGGGCGCGCGACGGCCTTCTTCTTCTGCCGCTTGGGCTTCGCGAGGTCCAGCAGATGCGCGTGCTCGGCGTCCGAGAGCCGCAGCGCGCAGGCGATGGCGTCCAGAACCTCCGCGGAAACGTTTCGCCCGTTCCCCTGTTCGAGCCGGGTGTAGTACGCCACGGACATCCCCGCGAGCTGCGCCAGCTCCTCCCGCCGCAGCCCCGGTACCCGGCGGTGCCGGCCGAACGAGGGCAGCCCCACCTCCTCCGGCTTGAGCCGGGCCCGCCGGGTCCGCAGGAACTCGCTCAGTTCGGCACGCCGGTCCAGCTGTCCATCCATACCCTCCAGTATTCACGGTCGTACGCCCCTGAACCTGACCCCGCCAGTAGTAGGCACAGCGGACGTACGCAAAGCCGTGGCCTGGGCGAACATCCGCACGCGAGGCACCGTGGAGGCATCACCAGCACCACGTCACGAGACTGCGGAGAACCCGAGATCATGACCACTGTCGCCGCATACGCCGCGCCCGCCGCCAAGGCACCGCTCGAGCGCACCACGATCGAGCGACGCGCGGTCCGCGAGCACGACGTCCTCATCGACATCCATTTCGCCGGCATCTGCCACTCCGACATCCACCAGGTCAGGGAGGGCTGGGGCGAGGCGATCTTCCCGATGGTCCCCGGCCACGAGATCGCGGGCGTCGTCTCCGAGGTCGGCCCCGGCGTCACGAAGTACGCGGTCGGCGACCGCGTGGGCGTCGGCTGCATGGTCGACTCCTGCCGCGAGTGCGACAACTGCAAGGCCGGCCTGGAGCAGTACTGCACGGGCGGCAACGTGATGACGTACAACGGCGTCGGCAAGGACGGGGAGGTCACCTACGGCGGCTACTCGCAGAAGGTCGTCGTCGACGAGAACTTCGTCGTCCGCATCCCCGACGCCCTCTCCCTGGACGTCGCCGCGCCGCTGCTGTGCGCCGGCATCACCACGTACTCCCCGCTGCGGCACTGGAACGCCGGCCCCGGCAAGAAGGTCGCCGTCCTCGGCATGGGCGGGCTCGGCCACATGGCGGTCAAGCTCGCGCACGCGATGGGCGCGGAGGTGACCGTGCTGTCGCAGTCCCTGCGCAAGAAGGACGACGGCCTGAAGCTGGGCGCCGACCACTACCGCGCCACCAGCGACCCGAAGACCTTCGAGGAGCTGCGCGGCACCTTCGACCTCATCGTCTCGACGGTGTCGGCCCCGCTCGACTTCGGCGCGTACCTCTCCCTGCTCCGCACGGACGGCGCCCTGGTCAACGTCGGCGCCCCCGAGGAGCCGGTCTCCCTCAACCTCTTCTCGGTCATCGGCGGCCGCAAGACCCTGGCCGGCTCCAGCATCGGCGGCATCCGCGAGACCCAGGAGATGCTGGACTTCTGCGCGGAGCACGGCCTGGGCGCGGAGATCGAACTCATCGCCGCGTCGGAGATCAACGAGGCGTACGAGCGCGTCCTCGCGAGCGACGTCCGCTACCGGTTCGTCATCGACGCGTCGACGATCTGACGGGACCTGAACCCCCACACGCGTGCGGCCCACGGACGACAGTCCGCGGGCCGCACGCGTGCAGAGGAAGGTGGCAGACGAGCGCTACAACGCATCGAACGGGGCGAGACGTTCCACTTCGGCCACCACGTGCGCGGGGATACCGCCCGCCACATGGGCGTGGTCCGGGTCGTACTCCCAGCGCCGGCCCGCGCTCACCTGGCCGGAAGGCCGAGGGCCTCGTGGGCCTCGTGGGCCTCGTCCAGGATGCGGCCGATCTCCGAGGCGGACCGGCGTACCTGGGCGGCGTCCCCCGTCTTGGCGTCGTCCTCCCAGCGGCGGAAATCAGCCGCCACGTCCGGCTGGCGCTGGATGTGGACGTAAACGGCCCATTGCGCGATGAACCGCTGGAGTGGCGCCAGGTCGGATCCCTGACGGGACTGGTCGGCCGCCTGGTCCAGCTCACGGGTGAAAGCGGGCAGCGCCGCGGGCGCGATCTGGCTGACGGCCTGTCGCAGGGCGGCAACGGTGGAGGGCGGCTGGGGGGTGAGCGGTTGCCCGGCGGCGGAGGTGGTCATGGCTGCTCCCATGGGCGCGATTCTGATCCCGCGCACCAGCCTGACGGGACGAGTGCCGGTTCACCGCTCGAAGGAGTGAGGCAGAAGCGTTTCGGCGCCTGCTTGCCGGCCCCTGCGCGAGGCGGCGGACGACCGACCGTGCGGATCCGCGCCCGTCAACTGGAAGAGACAGCGGGCTTTGTCATCGGCCTGACCTTCGCCGGCTTCGACCCCGGCTCCGCCGTCCCGCGCACTCCTCACTGAGCAGCCCCACAACGCGCGTGCCTGCCCGACGCCGGGGTCGTTAGGGTGCGGCACCATGGGCACGGACATCCACGGCGGCATCGAGTTCCGTCACCCTCACGCCGGCACCGACTACTACGACGGCGAACCGTGGGTGACAGCCATGGATCTCTGGCCGCTCTACGACGAGACCGACTACGCGGCCTTCGGCTGTCTCTTCGGGGTACGCAACTACGCGGGCTTTCAGCCGCTCGCACCGGACCGCGGGCTTCCCGTCGATCTGTCGAGCGGGATGCACGCACAGCTGGAGCCCTGGGTCGCGGCTGGCCAGATGCACGGCGCGAGCTGGATCAGCTGGACGGAACTCGCGTCCATCAATCCCACGACCGGCCCCCTGGGCCCTGGAACTCACTGGCCGCACGTCTTCGCCGTGATGAAGGCCCTGGCCGGCCGCTTCGGTGACGGCGGTGTCCGCCTGGTCGTGGCCTTCGACTGACCGGGCGGAGCCCTCCGTGGCCCGGCGGCGCTGTCGACGTCTGCCTACGCGGCTCGTGGACGCGACGTCGTGCTCGCTACCGTCTCCCGGTGAACCTCAACCTCGTCAACGACGCGCCCGACGGGCTGACGCGCAGGGCTCGGGACTTCGTCCGTGCGCACGGCATCAAGGTCGACGTCCGGCCCATTGCCGAGAAGCGGCAGCGGTGGGTCGACCGGGGCGTTCCGGCCGCGGTGGTCGACCGGATGGCCGGCTTCCAGCAGCGGTGGGGCGGGCTGCTGCTGCCGCCCGCTCCGCAGTACGACGGAGGACCCAAGTACTTCGGCGCCGGCTCGCCCGAGGGTGCCGCGTCCGAGGGGTGGTGGTTCGGGGCGGGTAAGCAGCGGACCGCCGTTCCCTACTCGTTCCGCGTCGGGCCGCACGGCGAGTTCGGCATTCATGCGGAGCGGTGGGCTCCGCTGCACGCGACCGTTGAGGGCTGGGTGGAGTCGCTCGCCCTCGCCCACCACGCGTCCAGCTGGGCCAAGCAGATCACCAAGGTCGTCGGCGCCGACGTCGACCACCTCTCGCTCGACGCGTACGAGCCGGTCCCGGAGGTGCGCGGGCTCGCGGACACCTGGTGGCGCGGGGCCGACTCGCTGGTGGCGGTCTACAGGGGTGAGGCCGAGTGTCTCGCGTGGCCGAAGGGCCGCACGGCCTTCGTCTACTCGGGTCTGGACGAGTGGGGGCTGCGCGGGGGCGTCGAGTCGTAGCCGGGGGACGGCGCCTGCGCGCACCTGTTCACTGTGCGGCTCAGACGCCCGGTTCCGCCGTCTTCAGCGACGCGACGAACGGGGCCCACGCGTGGGCGGTGAGGAGGAGGACGGGGCCGTCGTCCTGGACCTTGGAATCGCGTACGGGAACGAGGCCGGGGATGTTGTCGGCGACCTCGACGCAATGGCCTCCGTCGCCATTGCTGTAACTGGACTTACGCCAGAGGGCGGCGCCGGGGAAGTCGCTCGCGATCTCGACGCAGTTCCCGCCACTGCCGTTGCTGTGACTGCTCCTGGTCCAACGCACTTCACTCAGGTCGATCCGGTTGCTTGCCATTTCGGTAATCCTCCGCTGTTTGCTCGATGAGCTTCAGGGACTCTTCGGGAGGTAGTGCCGCAGCCCTGAGGCGACCGTACGCCCTCGCGTACTGCTTCACGAGTCCCGGATCATCGATCAGTTGACCGCTGTACATACCCTCCGTGTACATGACTGGGGGTGCATCAGCGAAGGTCATGAACCGCGCCATGCCCATGAGGAAGGGGTGGGCACCCGCTTTCCGCGGGAGGATCTGCGGAACCGCCCGGCGCCTGTGCATCACCTCGACGATGTGAGCGAGCTGCTCCGCCATGGCGTCCGGTGGGATGATCGGCTGTCTGAGAACCGACTCGTGCAGCACGAGCCAGCTCTCGGGAGCTTCTTCGCTCTCGAAGAGCCACGCCCGCTCCCGCCTGGACTCGACTTTCGCAGTTACGTACTTCTCCGACTCCATGGGATGAGCAGCCAAGGTGACGGCTCGAATGTACGGCTCAAGTTGCAGCGGCCCGGGAATGAGCATCGGATCCCACTCCTCGATCTCCTGAGCGCGCCGTTCCATCTCCACCACGTCGATGAAATATTCGGCGTGCCCGCTCCGCCGCGCCCTCCGCACATCCTCGCACCGGCGCTCGAAGAAGCCGTCCGTCGCGAGGAGTTGGTCGACGTGGCGGGCCAGATCCAGCGGCATGCGGCGTTCGCCGCGTTCGATGTCGCTGAGGTGGGACTTGCCGTAGAAGCTGCCCGCCACCGTCTGTTCCAGTGAGAGCCCCGCGGACTCCCGCTTCCACCTCAACTCCTTGCCGTAGAACGTCGGGACGCCCATCGAGCCGTCGATGTCCTTGCTTCGGGGCATGGTTCACCACCATCTGTTCCGCACGTCGGGCCGCGTACCCGATACCCCTTTTACGGTAGAGCGTCCGGCGTCACAGTGTGAGCGGTTCATCACAGAGAGGTGTCCGCTCATGTCCGACCGTTCGCCGGTCACCCGTCCCGCCCGTCCCAGCCGTCGGTCCGCCGTCCACGACGACGTCCCCCGCTGCGCGGAGGAGCTTCGCGCCGCCCTCGCCCTGCACGGGCTCACGTTTCCCTCGCTGGGCGTGGAGCTGCTGAGCTACGCGGGCGCGTACGCGCCGCCCGCCGGGCTCGTCGCGCTCGGGAACTGCAACACCGCCACGGCCCGCGCGCTGACCGCCGTCCTGCGGAAGGCGGTGGAGCGGTGAGCCTCGAACTGCGGCTGCTCGCCACGTCGGAGGCCGTGCCCGAGGTGCGCCGGCTCCTCCGTCACCACGGCTTCGACGTCCAGCTGTGTGTCACCGAGCTGTTGACCAACGTCGTCGACCACGTCGGTGAGGGCACCCCCGTGACCGTACGGGTGGTCAGGACGCCGTACGGTCCCATCCGCGTCGAGGTCACCGACCCCAACCCGCGGGCGCTGCCCGTCCTGCTGCGGGCCTCCCTCGCGGACGAGTCCGGACGGGGGCTCGCCGTGCTCGACTCGCTCGCACTGCGGTGGGGAGTGGAGCCGGGGACGGACCACAAGACCGTGTGGTGCGAGGTGGCGGGAGAGACCGGGCAGGCCGGGCACGCCGCTCCCGCCCTGCCCGGCCTCCCCGTCGCCGTTACGCCTTCGCGTTCTCCTTCACCGTGATCTTCCCCTTCCTGATCGTCACCAGGCGCGGCGCCTTCTTCGCCAGGGACGAGTCGTGGGTGACCATCACGAACGTCAGGCCGTGTTCCTTCCAGAGGGTTTCCAGGACGTCCATGATCTCGTCGCGCGTGGACTCGTCCAGGTTGCCCGTGGGTTCGTCGGCGAGGAGCACCTTCGGCTTCTTGACCAGCGCGCGGGCGATGGCCACGCGCTGCTGCTGGCCGCCGGACATCTCGCCGGGGAGGTGGCCGAGGCGTTCGCCGAGGCCGACCGAGGCGAGCGCCTCGGCGGCCCGTTCGCGGCGCTCCCTGACCTTCACGCCGAGCGGGACGAGCGCCGTCTCGACGTTCTCCTGGGCCGTGAGCGTGGGGATCAGGTTGAAGCTCTGGAAGACGAAGCCGATGTTCTCGCTGCGCACCTTCGTGAGCTTGGCCTCCGAGAGGCGGGCGAGGTCCGTGCCGTCGAGTTCGATGCTGCCGGAGGTCGGCTTGTCGAGGCCGCCGAGCATCTGCAGCAGCGTCGACTTGCCGCCGCCGGTGGGACCCTGGATGACGAGCCGGTCGCCGTCGCCGATGGTGAGGTCGACGCCGTCGAGGGCGTTGACGACGTCCTTGCCCCGTGTGTAGCGCTTGGTGACGCCACTGAGTGTGTACATGGTGGTCAGCTCCTGGAGTTCATGCCGGTGGGGAACTACTCGACGCGGCGCAGTGCGTCCGCCGGGCGCAGGCGGGACGCCCGCCAGCCGCCGAACGCACCGGCGATCAGCCCGCCGGCCACGGCGAGGCCGACCGCGATGGCGATGGTGGTGAGGCTGACCGGCGCGGTGAGCGCGACCTCCAGGGACTTCGCGGCCTGCTGCCGCCCCGGACCGCCCATGCCTCCACCGCCCCCGCCGGGACCGCCGCCGAAGCCGCCGCCCCCGCCCGAGCCGCCGCCGAGCTGTGCCTGGAGGGTGGGGCTGATCGCGGTGACGACGTACGCGCCGACGAGGCCGAGCGCGATGCCGAGGGCGCCGCCGACCAGTCCGTTGACCATGGCCTCGCCGACCACCTGGCGGGTGACACGGCCGGACCTCCAGCCGAGCGCCTTGAGCGTGCCGAACTCGCGCACGCGCCGGGAGACGGCGGAGGAGGTGAGCAGTCCGGCGACCAGGAACGCGGCCACGAGCACCGCGATGGACAGCCACTTGCCGACGCTGGTGGCCAGGTCGGAGGCGGTGGACAGGGAGCCGGAGACGGTGTCGGCGAGGTCGGCGGAGGTGGTGACCGTGGTCCCCGAGATGTTCTTCTGGATCGCCGACTTGACCGAGTCGATCTTCTGCGAGTCGGTCGCCTTGACGTAGATCGTGGTGACCTTGTTCTTCGAGTCGCTGAGCGTCTGGGCCTGCTTCAGCGGGATGTAGAGGTTGGCGGCCGCGTCCCCGCTGTCGGGGGTGGCGATGCCGATGACCTCGAACTTGACGCTCTTGATGGTGACGGTGTCACCGACGGCGAGCTTCTTCTCCTTGGCGTAGGACTTGTCGGCGACGACGACCTTGGCGTTCGTCTCCGAGGTCTTGAACGTACGGCCCTTGGTGATCTTCGAGGAGGTGAGCGGGCCGAGCGCCGGCTCGGTGACGTCGGTGCCGTAGACCGAGTAGTTGTTGACGTCGAAGTCGGCGCCGCCGCCCTCGACGCGGCCCTGTGGCTGGCCGCTGTTCCCGCCGTTGCCGCCGCCCGGGAAGCCGCCGCCGCCCTGCTGGTTGCCGCCGCTCTGGTCCTGCTTGAACTGGCCCTGGCGGAACTGGCCGCTGACCTTGATGACCTGGAGGCTCAGTCCCCCGACCGCGTCGGAGACGCCGCTCTGCGCGTCGACCTTGCCCACCGTGGAGCTCGCCAGGGTCTGGAAGCCCTGCACCATCACGCGGTCGCTGCTCTGCTCCTCGTCGGAGTCGCTGCCCTTGGCGTCGAAGTTGAAGCGAGGCCGCTGTGCGCCGTCCGAACTCTGCGCGGCGGCGGCCTTGGTGACGGTCATGTCGGTGCCCAGGCCGTACAGCGACTGAAGGACCTTGTCCTGGGCCTTGCCCATCCCGGACGAGACGGAGCTGACGACGATGACCAGGGCTATGCCCAGGGCGAGCCCGGAGGCGACGACCAGGGCCGCCTTTCTGCGGCGGCGCAACTCGCGCCTCAGGTAGGTGAAGAACATGGCCGCAAGGTAGGGACGCCCCGTGATGAAGCCATAAGCCCGGCATAAGAGAACGATGAGAAGCCTGTGCGCGGAGGGGAGTTGAGCTGTGCGGGGGCCGTCCGGCGCCCGGTTCCGCGTCGGGAAAGGGACCGGCGGTGGAATGCGGCGTTCGCATTCCACCGCCGGTGACACCTGTCAGTACGTCGGCTGGACCCAGAGCAGGTACTGGCCGCCGCCCAGCGACTCGCAGCGCCAGCCGACCCAACGGCCCTGCGGGAAGCCCGCGTTGCCCGCGGCGGCGCAGGCGTCGAGCGACGGGTAGACACCGCCGGGGACGAAGGAGGCGGCGGAGGCCGTACCGGCGCCGAGGCCGATGCCTCCCGCGGCGACGGTGGCGGCGAGGGCCGCGGACACGAAGAACTTCTTGAGCATCGAGAACACTCCTGAACGCGCGTCACGGATGAACTGGTGGGACGGGAAGAGCGACTGCGCAGGCGATGCTAGGGAGAGATCGGCCCGCGTTGATCGCCTCGGACGATCATGGGCTGAAAATGCCCCGCGTCTGGCGCGTATCCGCAGGTGACGTGGAGCGGGGGTGAACGGAGTCCGATCGCTTCCTCGCGGCCGGATGAACCCCGCACGGCCCACGGGACCACGACGGCGCCGCCGCCGCGATCCCGACGACGACGCCGCGATCCGCACGGTACGACGACGGCGCCGCCGCTCCCCGTGCGGTACGGGAGGCGGCGGCGCCGTGGGGTTCGCCGGGGGCGGGTCAGACGGCCGAGCCGGCCTTCCAGTCGGCCCAGCTCATGTTCCAGCCGTTGAGGCCGTTGTCCGGGGCGATGGTCTTGTCGCCGGTGTTCTGGACGACGACCACGTCACCGATGAGGGAGTTGTTGTAGAACCAGGCGGCCGGCGTGCTGGAGTCGTTGGCGCCCTTGGTGTCGGACAGGCCGACGCAGCCGTGGCTGGTGTTCACGGAACCGAAGATGGACTTGGCGCCCCAGTAGTTGCCGTGGATGAACGTGCCGGAGCTGCTCAGCCGCATGGCGTGCGGCACGTCCTTGATGTCGTACTCGCCCTTGCCGTCGTCGTCCGTGAAGCCGACCGTGGCGCCGTTCATCCGGGTCTCCTTGAACTTCTCGGAGATCACCATCTGGCCCTCGTACGTCTTGTTGTCGGGCGAACCGGCGGAGATCGGGATGGTCTTGATGGTCTTGCCGTCCTGCGTGACCTTCATCTGCTTGGTCTGCGCGTCGACGTAGGAGACCTGGTTGCGGCCGATCTTGAACGTCACCGTCTTCTGCTGGACGCCGTAGACGCCGTTCGCGCCCTCCACCCCGTCGAGCGCGAGCTTGAGGGTGACCGTGGAGTTCTCCGTCCAGTACTTCTCGGGGCGGAAGTCGATGCGGTTGGCGTTGAACCAGTGGCCGACGACCTCCTGACCGGTGCTGGAGGAGACGGTGATGCCCTTCTGGACGGCCGACTTGTTGGTGATGGCCTTGTCGAAGTTGATCGACACGGGCATGCCGACGCCGACCGTGGTGCCGTTGTCCGGCGTGAAGTTGCCGATGAAGGAGTGCGCCTGCGAGACGGTGGTGAACGACGCGTTCTCGTGGGCGGCGCGGCCCTTGGAGTCCTTCGCGGTCACCGCGACCTTGTAGGTGGTGGCCCGCTCGAGCTGGCCACTGGGCGCCCAGCTCTTCTTGTCGGCCGATATCTGGCCGGAGACGGCGGTGCCGGAGGCCGTGGTCATGGTCACGTCGGTCAGCGTGCCCTTGGCGACCGTCACCTTGGCGGCGTTGTTGATGGACGCGTTGTCGGAACCGTCCTTCGGCGTGATCGCGATGTCCGCCTCGGACGCCTTCTGCGCGGCCGCCTCGTCGGCCTTCGCCTGTGAGGTGGAGTCGCCGTCGCCTCCCCCGGCGTCGGAGTCGCCACCGCTGCACCCGGTGAGCACCAGCACGCCACCCAGCAGTGCGGACGCGGCCACGAGACCCTTGCGCCGCTTACCGTCCGTCATCACACGCTTCTCCATCGTTGCCGAATCCCCAAAAAACCCCGAGATCCCCGTCAGAACCTTCAACGCTACGACCGGTCCGTCCCCATCCACAGGCCCCGGACGTGTTAGGCACACCACGCCGGGCGGCCGGCGCACGGAGGTCACCGCGTGCCGAGGGACGCCAGGGAGCAATCCCTCAGACGCGTGGATCCCGGTTCCGGTTCCCGATCCCGGGGGTCAATCATCCCCGCCCGGCCGCCGGAGCGGCGCACCGGGGTGCGCACGGGGGCGGCGTGCGGGGCACGCGCGGGGTGGCGTGAAACCGCCTTGCACCGGTCGTCGGGGGACCGTGACTTTCCCACGGCCCACGCCTGTCACTAACATCTGCCCACACGGCCAATTCGCAAGCGCCACAAGGGGATCGATATTTCGTGTCCGCCGCACGCCGATCGTCGTCCACCGCACGCCGGTCGTTGCTGACCGCCACCGCCGCGGGGACCATGCTCGCGGCCCTCTGGTTCGTCCCGTCCGCGAACGCGTCGCAGGACGTGTCCCAGGAGTCGACGTCGACGATGACGGACTCCTCGGCGGTCGCGAGAACCTCCACGGACACGGCGGCGACCACGGAACACACGGCCGCACGGGCCGCGGACACCGCCTCGGAGACGACCGCGGGGACGGGCGGGGGGACGGCCACGCAGACCCTGGAGGGTCCGGCCGGCACCCGGCTCGCCGACACCGGCAGCATCGACACCACCCCGTACGTCGTCGGCGGCACGCTCCTGCTCGGCCTGGGCGCGGGCTTCGTGGCGTACTCGGTACGACGGGAGCGCACGGCGGCGTACTGACGTCCCGCGCGCTCCCGCGCCCTCCACACGCTTCCGTACGCTCCCGCACCCCCTCGCGCACTTCCGTGCGCGTCGCTCGATCGGGGGGCTAGGCGAGCGGCCCGGTGACGGTCTCGACGGCCGCGACGACGCCGCCCTCGCGGACGAAGGCGTCCGCCGCCGCCAGGTCGGGGGCGAGGTGGCGGTCGGGGCCCGGGCCGCCGACGCCGGCCGCGCGGGCCGCGTCGATCGCCGCACGGCTCGCCGGTGCCGGGGTCAGCCCCTCGCGCAGCTCGATCGCGCGCGTGGCCGCGTACAGCTCGACCGCCAGGACGCGGGCGAGGTTGCCGACCGCCGTCCGCAGCTTGCGCGCCGCCGACCAGCCCATCGAGACGTGGTCCTCCTGCATCGCGGAGGACGGGATCGAGTCGACGGAGGCCGGCACCGCGAGCCGCTTCAACTCGCTGACCAGGGCGGCCTGCGTGTACTGGGCGATCATCAGCCCGGAGTCGACGCCGGGGTCGTCCGCGAGGAACGGCGGGAGCCCGTGGCTGCGGTTCTTGTCGAGCAGCCGGTCGGTGCGGCGCTCGGCGATGGAGGCGAGGTCGGCGGCGGCGATGGCGAGGAAGTCCAGGACGTACGCGACCGGCGCGCCGTGGAAGTTCCCGTTGGACTCCACCCGTCCGTCGGGCAGCACCACCGGGTTGTCGACGGCGGCGGCCAGCTCGCGCTCGGCGACGAGGCGGGCGTGCGCGAGGGTGTCCCGGCCGGCGCCCGCGACCTGGGGCGCGCAGCGCACGGAGTACGCGTCCTGCACCCGGGGCGCGTCGTCCTGGTGGTGCCCGGTGAGGCCGGAGCCCTTGAGCACGGCGAGCATGTTGGCGGCGCTGGCGGCCTGCCCGGGGTGCGGGCGGATGGCGTGCAGCTCGGGGGCGAGCACCTTCTCGGTGCCGAGCAGGGCCTCCAGGCTGAGGGCGGCGGTGACGTCGGCGGTCTTGTAGAGGGTGTCGAGGTCGGCGAGGGCCATGAGCAGCATGCCGAGCATGCCGTCGGTGCCGTTGAGGAGGGCGAGCCCCTCCTTCTCGCGCAGCTCGACGGGGGCGATGCCGTGCGCGGCGAGGAGTTCGGCCGCGGGGCGTACGACGCCGTCGGGGCCCTCGGCCTCGCCCTCCCCCATGAGGGTGAGCGCGCAGTGCGAGAGCGGCGCGAGGTCGCCGGAGCAGCCGAGGGAGCCGTACTCGTGGACGACCGGGGTGATGCCGGCGTTCAGGATGTCGGCCATGGTCTGCGCGACCTCGGGGCGCACGCCGGTGTGCCCGGAGCAGACGGTCTTCAGCCGCAGGAACATCAGCGCGCGGACGACCTCACGCTCGACGCGGGGGCCCATGCCGGCGGCGTGCGAGCGGACGATGTTGCGCTGGAGCTGGGTGCGCAGGTCCGCGCCGATGTGCCGGGTGGCGAGGGCGCCGAAGCCGGTGCTGACCCCGTAGACGGGGTCGGGCTTGGCGGCGAGTGCGTCGACGGTGCGGCGGGCGGCGGCGAGGGCCGTGCGGGCGTCGTCGTTGAGCTCGATGCGGGCGCCGTCGCGGGCGACGGCGAGGACGTCGGACGCGGTGACTGTGGTGGTGCCCACCACCACGGTTTGCATATCCATATTCAGGAGCGTACGCAGTGAATTCCGCGGTGTCACGGGTGGGGGTGGGTGGGGGGTTCTGTGAGGTTTTTCGCCCCCGCCGCCCCTTCCCGTCCCGACCTCGGGGGCTGCGCCCCCGGACCCCCCTACGGAGCTTCGCTCCGTAGGGCGCAGTTCCCCGCGCCCCTAATGCGTCACGGCAAGCGGCCGCGGAACGTGCGGCGCTCCGCGCCTTCCGGGCGTGCGTCCGCGAGGCGGACGACCGGGTCGTTGGCGCCTTCGCGTCCTGCCACCACCGGCTTGCCCGCCCGGAGGGCCTTCGCCCGGTACTGCGCGGCGTCGGCGAGGCGGAAGAGGCGGCGGCCCGAGCGGACCGGTCCGATGGGGTCGTCCGTGGAGGCGACGCCGCACGCCACCCCGTCCCCCAGTTCGAGCTCGGCCGCGCGCCGGCACAGTTCGTCGGCCGCGCGGACCACCTCGTCGCCGGGCGGCCCGACCGCGAGCAGGCAGAACTCGTCGCCGCCGAGCCGCGCGGCGAGCGTGCCCGGGAGCATCGCGCCGCACAGGGAGAGCACGGAACCGAAACGTTCCAGCAGACGGTCGCCGACCGCGTGGCCACGGGTGTCGTTGACTTGCTTCAGCCCGTTGAGGTCGCAGACGACGAGGCTGACGACGGCGCCCTCGGCCCGGTGCCGGTCCAGCGCCTCGTCCAGCCGCATGTCGACGGCACGGCGGTTGGCCAGCCCGGTGAGCGCGTCGGTGAAGGCCAGCCGACGGGCCTCCTCCAGCCGCTCGGTCTGCGCGATCCCGGCGGCGACGACGGAGGCGAGCACGGTCGCGAAGTCGGCGTCCGCCCGGTCGAAGACGGGGGCGCCCACCGGCCGCGCCACGTACAGCTCGCCCCAGGCGCGGCCGTGCAGCACGACCGGGGCGACGACGCAGGCGCCGCGACCGCGGCGGCGGAGCGCGGCGACGCGCTGGTGGCAGTAGCCGGCGCGGGTGGCCGACGCGCCCTCCGGGCCGCCGGCCGTCTCCACCCAGGCGCTCGGGCCGACGCCGCCGGCCCAGCGCTCGTGCAGGAACTCGGTGATCTCCGGGAACTCGTGCACGGGGTACGTCTCGTCCTCGGGGAACTCCTCCTCGTCCTCGGCGCGGGCGCCGACGTTCGCCAGGACGCGCAGGCAGCCGCGGTCGCGCTCCCAGACGGAGAGCGCGGCGAAGCTGCCGGCGAGCGCGTCGCAGGCCCGCAGGGCGGCGGCGCGCCAGGCGTCGCGGGGGGTGGGCGCGGCGGCCATGCCCTGCGCCAGCGCGACCACGGCCCGCAACCGTCTGTCCTCACCCATCACTCCAGGTTAGGGAGGAATGGGACGGGAGGGGAGGTTAGGGACGGCGAACGGGGGTGAGGGGGCGCGTGGGTTGCGGTGCGCTCAATCGTTCCAGCGTGGGGTCCGGCGTTCGTTGAACGCCGCCACTCCCTCCGCGCGGTCCGGCGAGAACGCGACCGTGCGCCAGGCCGCATCCTCCACCTCCAGGCCCGCCCGGAACTCCAGTCCCCAGCCGACCCGCAGCGCGCGCTTGGCCGCCCGCAGGCCGACCGGTGAGTTCGCGGCGAACCGGGCGGCCATCGCGAGCGCCGCCTCGCGGTCGTCGCCCGCCTCGACCAGCTCGTCCACCAGGCCGAGCTGTCTCGCCTCGGGGGCCTCCACCCGGCGGGCCGAGAAGACCAGCTCCGCCGCGCGGGCCGCTCCTACGCGGCGGGGCAGCAGTTGCGTGCCGCCGCCGCCCGGGATGACGCCGACCGAGACCTCGGGCAGACCCACCACCGCCGTGCTGTCCGCGACGATCACGTCGCAGGCGAGCGCGAGTTCGAAGCCGCCGCCGAGGGCGTAGCCGTGGACCGCGGCGATCGTCGGCATGGGGAGGTCCAGTACGCCGGTGTAGGCGGCGCGGGCGAGGGGGCGTTGGGCGAGGAGTTCGGCGTCGGTGAGGGCGTTGCGTTCCTTGAGGTCGGCGCCTACGCAGAAGGCGCGGTCGTGGGTCGAGGTGAGGACGACCGCCCGTACGGTTCGGTCCGACGCGAGGGCGTGGCAGGCGTCGGTGAGGGAGCGGGCCATGTCCGTCGAGACGGCGTTCATGGCTTTGGGGCGGTCGAGGACGAGTTCGGCGACGTGGGTGTGGCGCTTGACGACGACGTGGTCGCCGTAGCGCCGGTCGTCGTGCGTGTGTTCCGGCGTGTCCGCCATGTCGCCCTCCCGGTTAACGTGGGTTAACTGCTGGTGGGCCGATCATCGCAGGAGGGGGGTGGGCGGCGGAAGTGGGGCCGGGGGGTGTGGAGGTTTTTTCGCCCCCGCCGCCCCTACCCGTCCCATCCCTTCAAGGGGCTCCGCCCCTTGGACCCCGGGGGTGCGTTGTCGGGTGCGGGTGGGTGGGGACTTCTCGCGCAGTTCCCCGCGCCCCTATTGGGGCGCGATTGCCCTCGCGCCCTGCGGCGGAGCCGCACACCGATACAGCCCCGCGCCCCTACTCCTCGGGCGTCCGTCGCGTCAGGAGCCAGGGTTCGACCACGCCCAGGCCCCTTACCGGACGTTGCCACATGGGCTGGAGGGCGAAGCGGTAGGTGGGGGGGTTCTCGCCCTCTTTTTCCGCTGTGGCCGCCGCTTCCGCGGCCTCCGCCTCCGAGGCGGGGGCCTCGCCGGAGCGGATGAGTTCCTCGGCGAACGCCTGGTCGACGAGGACCGCGTCCTTGGGGGCTATCGACGTCAGCCGGCTCGCGAGGTTCACCGTCGTACCGAACACGTCACCCATCCGGGTGGTCACCGTGCCGAACGCTATGCCGACGCGCAGTTCCGGCATGGTCTCGTCGTTCGCCATGGTCTCGATCAGCCGCAGGGCCGTCTCGGCGGCGACACCGGCGTCGTCGGCCGCGTAGAGGACCTCGTCGCCGAGGGTCTTGATGAGCCGGCCGCCGTTGGCCGCGACCAGGTCCGCCGCGGTCGTCTCGAACGCCTCGACCAGCTCGCCGAGCTCCTCCTCCTCCATCCGCCGGGTCAGCCGGGTGAAGCCGACGAGGTCGGCGAAGCCTACGGCGAGGCGGCGGTCGACCATCTCCTCGTCGTCCGTGGCCTGGATGACCCGCCCGGTGGCCGCGGCGAGCTGGCGCCGCCAGACGTAGACCAGGAATTCCTCCAGCTCCGGCAGGAGCAGCTCCACCAGCGGGTACGTCACCTCGGTGCGGGTCATGCCGGGCTCGGGCGGCTCGGTGAGGTCCTCCAGGAAGGAGTCGATCTGCCACTCGGCCAGCCGGGCGGTGGTCTGGCCGGTGGACCGGGCGACCTGCACGGCCATCGCCTCGCTGAGCAGTCCCGCCTCGACGAGACCGGCGAGCCGTCGCAGTGCGAGGACGTCGGCCTCGGTGAGCGCCTTGGCCTGGCCGATGTCGGCGAAGCCCATGGCCCGCCAGAAGCGGGAGGCCAGTTCCATGGAGACGCCCGCGCTGCGGGCCGCCTGGAAGGGGGTGTAGCGGCGCTCGGCGCCGAGGATCAGGCCTTCGAGGCGGAGGGCGAGGGGGTCCGTCTCGTCGTCCTCGTCGCCGGCGGCGTCACCATCGGCTACGTCGTCCTCGCCGCCGGCTGCCTGTGCCGCCCCCGCCTGGCCGGAGCCCGGCTCGCCCGCACCGGCCTCGTCGTCCCGCGCCGGTTCACCGTCGGGGGCGGGATGTGCGCCCGTGCCCGAGCCCGAATCGTCGACGGTCACGCCTGCTGCCCTTCCGATCTGTCGCGGTCAGGTATCGACCGCGCTCAACTCTACGGCAGGTGTGCGGTAGCTCACTCCCGGACGGAGCTGCCCGCTTTCACCCCCGCGCGGGCCGCAGATGGATCACGTCGCCCGCGCCCACCGGCTCCTGTACCCCTTCCTCCGTGGCGATCACCAGCCGTCCGTCCCCGTCGACCGCCACCGCCTCCCCGGTGACCGACCGGTCGCCCGGCAGGTCGGCCCGCACGGTACGGCCCAGGGTGGCGCATCCGGCGGCGTACGTCTCCTGGAGTCCGCTCGCCGCGGCGTCCCCGCCGGCCTCCCGCCAGCGGCCGTACCACTGCTCCAGGGAGCGCAGTACGGCCCGCAGCAACGGGTCGCGGTCCGTACCGGACGCGCCCGCGAGGGCCAGCGACCCGGCGGTGGGGACGGGGAGCTCGTCCGCGCGCAGGGTGACGTTGATGCCGATGCCGACGACGACGCCCCGCTCCCCGGCCCGCTCGGCGAGGATGCCGCCGGTCTTGCGCTCGGCGCCGCCCACCGTGACCAGGAGGTCGTTGGGCCACTTCAGGGCGGTGTCGACGCCCGCCGCGCGGGACAGCCCGGTGGCCACCGCGACGCCGGTGAGCAGCGGCAGCCAGCCCCAGCGGGCGACGGGCACCTCGGCCGGTTCGAGCAGGACGGAGAAGAAGAGGCCGGACCGGGCGGGAGCCGTCCACCGCCGGTCCAGGCGGCCGCGCGCCGCGCTCTGCTCCTCCGCGACCAGCACCGCACCCTCGGCCGCCGTGCCCTGCGCCGCGCGGGCGACCAGGTCGCTGTTGGTGGACCCGGTGCGCTGCGCCACCTCCACCTCCGACCACAGGCTCCCCGGCCGCACCAGCGCCCGGCGCAGCGCACCGGCGTTGAGCGGCGGCCGCTCCAGGTCGGACCAGCGGCTGGGCGGCGGCTCGGAAGCGTCTCGCGGCGTCATGACGGCCAGCCTAGGCGGCGTCGGGTGTGGCCAACGCCGCACTGCCGACCCGTAGGCGCACCACTACGCTACGGATGAGTAGCCCACCCCTCGCACGAGCGTCACCGACCAGCGCCGTCCCCCGTCGTCCCCGAACGTCCACGAGCACCCGAGAACCGCACATCGCACCCTCACGTCCCCACTTGAGCAGGCAGGGAGCCGCATCCCCGATGTCCGAGCCGGAAGAGCGCCAGGCGCGCGAAGAGATCGACATCCACACCACCGCGGGCAAGCTCGCGGATCTGCAGCGCCGTATCGAGGAAGCCACGCACGCCGGTTCGGCACGCGCCGTCGACAAGCAGCACGCCAAGGGCAAGCTGACGGCCCGCGAGCGGATCGAACTCCTCCTGGACGAGGACTCGTTCGTCGAACTGGACGAGTTCGCCCGGCACCGCTCGACCAACTTCGGACTCGAGGACAACCGCCCCTACGGCGACGGCGTGGTCACCGGCTACGGCACCGTCGACGGCCGTCCGGTCGCCGTCTTCTCCCAGGACTTCACCGTCTTCGGCGGCGCCCTCGGCGAGGTCTACGGGCAGAAGATCGTCAAGGTGATGGACTTCGCGCTCAAGACCGGCTGCCCCGTCATCGGCATCAACGACTCCGGCGGCGCCCGCATCCAGGAAGGCGTCGCCTCCCTCGGCGCGTACGGCGAGATTTTCCGCCGCAACACCCACGCGAGCGGTGTCGTCCCGCAGATCAGCCTGATCGTCGGCCCGTGCGCGGGCGGCGCGGTCTACTCCCCCGCGATCACCGACTTCACGGTCATGGTCGACCAGACCAGCCATATGTTCATCACCGGCCCGGACGTCATCAAGACCGTCACCGGCGAGGACGTCGGCTTCGAGGAACTCGGTGGCGCCCGCACCCACAACACGGCCTCCGGCGTGGCCCACCACATGGCGGGCGACGAGAAGGACGCCATCGAGTACATCAAGCAGCTGCTGTCCTACCTCCCCTCGAACAACCTCTCCGAGCCCCCGGCCTTCCCCGAGGAGGCCGACCTCGCCGTCACCGACGAGGACCGCGAGCTGGACACCCTCGTCCCCGACTCCGCGAACCAGCCGTACGACATCCACACGGTGATCGAACACGTGCTGGACGACGCGGAGTTCTTCGAGACGCAGCCGCTGTACGCGCCGAACATCGTCACCGGCTACGGCCGCATCGAGGGCCGGCCCGTCGGCATCGTCGCCAACCAGCCCATGCAGTTCGCCGGCTGCCTGGACATCAAGGCGAGCGAGAAGGCCGCCCGCTTCGTGCGCACCTGCGATGCCTTCAACATCCCCGTCCTCACCTTCGTCGACGTCCCCGGCTTCCTGCCCGGCGTCGACCAGGAGCACGACGGCATCATCCGCCGCGGCGCCAAGCTGATCTTCGCCTACGCCGAGGCCACCGTCCCCCTCATCACCGTCATCACCCGCAAGGCCTTCGGCGGCGCCTACGACGTCATGGGCTCCAAACACCTGGGCGCCGACCTGAACCTGGCCTGGCCCACCGCCCAGATCGCCGTCATGGGCGCCCAGGGCGCCGTCAACATCCTGCACCGGCGCACCATCGCCGCCGCCGACGACGCCGAGGCGACCCGGGCCCGGCTGATCCAGGAGTACGAGGACACCCTCCTCAACCCCTACGTCGCCGCCGAACGCGGCTACGTCGACGCCGTGATCATGCCCTCCGACACCCGCGCCCACCTCGTCCGCGGCCTGCGCCAGCTGCGCACCAAGCGCGAGTCCCTCCCCCCGAAGAAGCACGGCAACATCCCGCTGTAGCAACTGGAAGGAGCCGCTGTGACGATCAAAGTCGTACGGGGCAACCCGACCCCCGAGGAGCTCGCCGCCGCCCTCGCGGTGGTCCGCGCCCGGGCCGCCGCGGCCGGTGCCGAGCCGCCCGCCGCGCCCGCCCCGCGCGCCGCCTGGTCCGACCCGTCCCGCCTCGCGGCGCGGCGCCTGCCGCAGCCGGGCCCGACGGCCTGGAGCCGTACGTACTGGCCGGGCTGACGCCCCGCTTCCCGGGCGGCCGACGCTGCCGCCGCGGCCGCCCGGGAAGTTGAGTACCCGTACTCAGGCGCGGACCGACCGGCCGGTCGCACCCTCGAAGACATGCTGTGGTCCGACCCCGAGAACGAGCCGCCCGAGGAACTGCGCGGCGCGCAGGCCATGCTGCGCCGCCTCGGCGTCGTCCTGGCCCTGGCCATGGTCCTGGCCATGCTCGTGCTGGGCATCCTGTAGGCACGGCCGGCCGCGCACGCGGCGGGCGGGGCGCAATACCCTGACCCGCATGACCGATCAGTCGCCGCCCCGCCGCCTCGTGCTCGCCTCCCAGTCCCCCGCCCGCCTCGGCCTGCTCCGTCAGGCGGGGCTCGCTCCGGAGGTCGTCGTCAGCGGAGTGGACGAGGACCCCTTCACCGCCCCCACCCCCGCCGAGCTGGCGCTCGCCCTCGCCGAGGCGAAGGCGTCCGTCGTGGCGGCCCGCCCGGACGTGCGCGGCGCGCTCGTGGTCGGCTGCGACTCGGTACTGGACCTGGACGGCCGGGCGCTCGGCAAGCCCGCCGACGCCGAGGAGGCCACGGCCCGCTGGAAGGCGATGCGCGGCCGGGCCGGCACGCTGCAGACGGGCCACTGCGTGTGGGACACCGCGACCGGCCGGCACGTCTCGGCGACCGCGTCCACCGTGGTCCGCTTCGGGGAGCCGACGGACGACGAGATCGCCGCCTACGTCGCCTCCGGGGAGCCGCTGCACGTCGCGGGCGCGTTCACGCTGGACGGCCGCTCGGCGCCGTTCATCGACGGCATCGAGGGCGACCACGGCAACGTCATCGGGCTCAGTCTGCCGCTGCTCCGCCGGCTGCTGGCGGAACTGGGCGTGAGCATCACGGAGTTGTGGGCGCCCCCGGTCCAGGAGCGCTGACGGGTCCGGGGTCGGCGGGCTGTCCCGCCGGCCCCGCCGAGGGGTCCGGGGGCCCCGGGGCGTCCGTCGCGGCGGGACGCGGCTGCTCCTGCGCCCGGTCGTACGTCATCAGCGTGAGCACGATCAGCGCGAAGACGACCATCAGGTAGGCGAACGCCCGCCACCCGATCAGTCCCACCGCGAACGCGCCCAGCACCGCGTGCACCACGGCCGCGCTGATCAGCAGTACGCGGCCGAGCCCGGCGGACGGGCGGTTGCGTACGCAGACCGCCAGCGCGGCGATGCCGCACAGCACGAAGTAGAGGCCGAAGACCAGGCCGCCGATCTTCGACGACGCGGACATCTTGTCCGGGTCGAGGCCGGCGAGGGACATGTGCTGGTGGTCCACGAGCGTGCCCAGGGTCCAGTTGAGCAGCGCGACGCCCACCGCCTCGCAGAAGAGCACGACCGCCGTCACCAGCGCCACCGGTCTGCGCAGCACTCCGCCCCACCCCCGCCTTCCCCCGCGTTACCACGAGTACGTACCGGACATCGGGCACGCTACTCACGGGTAAGGGTTGGGACAAGGGGTGCGGCAGGGGCAAAGAATCATTGGGCCATTAGTAGGGACTCCACAAAGAAACACGACCGGCCGCAGCACGGCCGCACAGAGACCTTGACCACACCGGAGGGCTAGGGTTTCCGGGAGGGCCCCCGCGTACTCCGGTGCGACAAGGGGTTTCGCCGGTCGAGTGAGCCCCGACTCACGCTCCGTGTGGGCAAGCTCACCAATGGGCACGGGTCGAAACGTCGTGTCGGCAGTCCC
This sequence comes from Streptomyces sp. NBC_00670, assembly GCF_036226765.1. Lineage (NCBI taxonomy): Bacteria > Bacillati > Actinomycetota > Actinomycetes > Kitasatosporales > Streptomycetaceae > Streptomyces > Streptomyces sp. NBC_00670. Next base: position 4,611,885 of record NZ_CP109017.1, on the reverse strand, counting down.
TAAACTCGGCTTGTTTCAAGGAGAGGGAGCCATCGTGCGCAAGGTGTTGATCGCCAACCGTGGCGAAATCGCTGTCCGTGTCGCCCGGGCCTGCCGCGACGCCGGCATCGCCAGCGTGGCGGTCTACGCGGAACCGGACCGGGACGCGGTGCACGTGCGCGTCGCCGACGAGGCGTTCGCCCTGGGCGGGGACACCCCGGCCACCAGCTACCTGGACATCGCCAAGGTGCTCCAGGCCGCCGCGGACTCCGGCGCGGACGCCGTTCACCCCGGATACGGCTTCCTCTCCGAGAACGCGGAGTTCGCCCAGGCGGTCCTGGACGCGGGCCTGATCTGGATCGGCCCGCCCCCGCACGCCATCCGCGACCTCGGCGACAAGGTCGCCGCCCGGCACATCGCGCAGCGCGCCGGCGCCCCGCTGGTGGCCGGCACGCCGGACCCGGTGTCCGGCGCGGAGGAGGTCGTGGCCTTCGCCGAGGAGCACGGCCTGCCCATCGCGATCAAGGCCGCGTTCGGCGGCGGCGGGCGCGGTCTGAAGGTGGCACGCACCCTGGACGAGGTGCCCGAGCTGTACGACTCTGCGGTGCGCGAGGCCGTGGCCGCGTTCGGGCGCGGCGAGTGCTTCGTCGAGCGGTACCTGGACAAGCCCCGGCACGTGGAGACGCAGTGCCTGGCCGACTCCCACGGCAACGTGGTCGTCGTCTCCACGCGTGACTGCTCGCTGCAGCGCCGGCACCAGAAGCTGGTGGAGGAGGCCCCGGCGCCGTTCCTCTCCAAGGAGCAGATGGACCAGCTGTACTCCGCCTCCAAGGCCATCCTGAAGGAGGCCGGGTACGTCGGCGCCGGCACCGTGGAGTTCCTCGTCGGGGCGGACGGCACGATCTCCTTCCTGGAGGTCAACACGCGGCTCCAGGTCGAGCACCCGGTGACCGAGGAGGTCTCCGGGATCGACCTCGTGCGCGAGATGTTCCGCATCGCCGACGGCGAGAAGCTCGGCTACGACGACCCGCCGCTGCGCGGGCACTCCTTCGAGTTCCGCATCAACGGCGAGGACCCGGGCCGGGGCTTCCTGCCCGCGCCGGGGACCGTGACGCGGTTCGACCCGCCGTCGGGGCCGGGTGTCCGGCTGGACGCGGGCGTCGAGGCCGGGTCGGTCATCGGTCCGGCGTGGGACTCGCTGCTGGCGAAGCTGATCGTGACGGGGCGTACGCGGGCGGAGGCGTTGCAGCGGGCGGCCCGTGCCCTGGACGAGTTCCAGGTGGAGGGCATGGCCACGGCCATCCCGTTCCACCGCGCGGTGGTCCGCGACCCCGCCTTCGGGCCGGAGCTGACCGGGTCCGCCGATCCGTTCACCGTGCACACGCGGTGGATCGAGACGGAGTTCGTCAACGAGATCAAGCCGTTCTCCGCGGTCGCGGATGCGGAGGGTGACGAGGAGTCGGGCCGCGAGACGGTGGTCGTCGAGGTCGGCGGCAAGCGGCTGGAGGTGTCGTTGCCGGCGTCGTTGGGGATGACGCTGGCGCGGACGGGGCTGGCGGCGGGCGCGAAGCCGAAGCGGCGGGCCGCGAAGAAGTCGGGTCCCGTGGCCTCGGGCGACACGCTGGCCTCTCCCATGCAGGGGACGATCGTCAAGATCGCGGTCGAGGAGGGCCAGGAGGTCAAGGAGGGCGATCTGATCGTCGTCCTGGAGGCGATGAAGATGGAGCAGCCGATCAATGCCCACAAGGCGGGCACGGTGAAGGGGCTCGGTGCGGAGGTGGGCGCGAGCGTGACGTCGGGCGCGCCCCTCTGCGAGATCAAGGACTGACGGTTCCCTCCGGGGGTGGCGGGGCGTTTTCCTCGCCCCCGCCGCCCCTGCCCGTCCCATCCTCAAGGGGCTCCGCCCCTTTGACCCCGGGGGGGGGTGGGGGTGGAGTGGGATGAAAGGCGGGGCTCAGCCCCACCACCCCAGCGGGGGCTCCGCCCCCTGCACCCCCGAAAGACGCAAGGGGCTCCGCCCCCTGGACCCCCGAGAGGGCTCGGGGCCGCGCCCCCCACCCTCCGGGTCACCCCAGCCAACCCAGGGGCGCGGGGAACTGCGCGAGCAACCACAGCGCACCCGCACACGACAACCCAGGGCACGCCCCCTCTTTCAGGGGCGCGGGGAACTGCGCGATCAGCAACATCGCGCCCGCGGCCGGGAACCCACCCCCACGCACCCCTACCCCTCAAACGAGCCGCACGGCGGCGTCAGCGGCGGCGGAGGTCGGCGACTCGGGCCGGGCGGTCGCCGCCCGGGGGGTCGCCGAGGACCGGTGCGCTGCGGAGCTGCGGGGCCGTCGGACCCTGCCGTCTCGGCCCCGGCAGGCCGACGTCCCGCCGCGCCTGCCGGCCCCCGGCGGGACCCGTCTCGCCACCCCCCGCCCCGGCCACCGCGATCTGCACGCCCTGGTCGGCCAGCGCCTGCAATTCCCCGCCCGCACGGTCGTCGTGTGCGGGCGGCTCGTCGGTCACGAGCCGGGTGATCAGATCCGTCGGCACGGTCTGGAACATCGTGTCCGTGCCCAGCTTCGTGTGGTCCGCCAGGACGACCACCTCCGCCGCCGCCTGCACCAACGCCCGGTCGACCGACGCGGAGAGCATGTTGGACGTGGAGAGCCCCCGCTCGGCGGTGAGCCCGGCGCCGGAGAGGAACGCCCGGGAGACCCGCAGCCCCTGCAAGGACTGTTCCGCCCCCGACCCGACCAGCGCGTAGTTGGAGCCGCGCAGGGTGCCGCCGGTCATCACGACCTCCACCCGGTTGGCGTGCGCGAGGGCCTGCGCCACCAGCAGGGAGTTGGTGACGACCGTCAGCCCCGGCACCCGGGCGAGCCGACGGGCCAGCTCCTGCGTGGTGGTGCCCGCACCGACCACGATCGCCTCGCCCTCTTCGACGAGGCTCGCGGCGAGATCGGCGATGGCCGTCTTCTCGGCGGTCGCGAGATGGGATTTCTGCGGAAAGCCGGACTCCCGCGTGAACCCGCCCGGCAGTACCGCACCGCCGTGCCGGCGGTCGAGGAGTCCTTCTGCCTCCAGCGCGCGCACGTCCCGCCGTACGGTCACTTCGGAGGTCTGGACGACGCGGGCGAGCTCACGGAGCGACACGGCCCCGTTCGCGCGCACCATTTCGAGGATCAATTGGCGACGTTCTGCAGCGAACACGAAACTGACAGTAACCCCAACGACCGCCTGCTTTCAGCAGTTTGCGCCGAATAACAGAAGTTGTTCGCACAGGGGGGTCACAAGTGGTATACGCGCTTCCCGGCGGGGTCTCACGCCCCGCCGGTCGTCTCTCCGGTCGCCTTGCGGGTGTGGAGCTGGCGGGCGACCTCGGCGATCGAACCCGACAGGGACGGGTACACGGTGAACGCGTTCGCGATCTGTTCGACCGTCAGGTTGTTGTCGACCGCGATCGAGATGGGGTGGATCAGTTCCGAGGCGCGCGGTGCGACGACCACACCGCCGACCACGATCTCGGTGCCCGGGCGGCAGAAGATCTTGACGAAGCCGTCCCGGATGCCCTGCATCTTGGCGCGCGGGTTGCGCAGCAGCGGCAGCTTGACGACGCGGGCGTCGATCTTCCCGGCGTCGACGTCGGCCTGCGAGTAGCCGACGGTGGCGATCTCGGGGTCGGTGAAGACGTTGGCCGAGACGGTCTTGAGGTTGAGCGGGGCCACGGCGTCGCCGAGGAAGTGGTACATCGCGATGCGGCCCTGCATCGCCGCCACCGAGGCGAGCGCGAAGACGCCGGTGACGTCACCGGCGGCGTACACACCCGGCGCCGTCGTGCGCGAGACGCGGTCGGTGCGGATGTGCCCGGAGTCGCGCAGCTGGACGCCGGCCTCCTCCAGGCCCATGCCCGCGCTGTTCGGGATGGCGCCGACCGCCATCAGACAGTGCGAACCGGTGATGACCCGGCCGTCGGCGAGCGTGACCTCGACCCGGTCGCCGACCCGCTTGGCGGACTGGGCACGGGAGCGGGCCATGACGTTCATGCCGCGGCGCCGGAAGACGTCCTCCAGGACGGCGGCGGCGTCCGGGTCCTCGCCGGGCAGCACCCGGTCGCGCGAGGAGACCAGGGTGACCTTGGAGCCGAGCGCCTGGTAGGCACCGGCGAACTCGGCACCGGTGACGCCGGAGCCGACCACGATGAGCTCCTCGGGCAGCTCGTCGAGGTCGTAGACCTGGGTCCAGTTCAGGATGCGCTCGCCGTCGGGCTGCGCGTCGGGCAGCTCGCGCGGGTGACCGCCGGTGGCGATGAGGACGGCGTCGGCGGTGAGCCGCTCCTCGCTGCCGTCGGCGGCCCGGACGACGACCGTGCGCGAGCCGTCGACGGCCTGCATGCCCTCCAGCCGGCCGCGCCCGCGCACCACCCGGGCGCCGGCCCGGGTCACGGAGGCGGTGATGTCGTGCGACTGGGCGAGCGCGAGCCGCTTGACCCGTCGGTTGACCTTGCCCAGGTCGACCCCGACCACGCGGGCGGCCTGCTCCAGGGGCGGGGTGTCGTCGGCGACGATGATGCCGAGCTCCTCGTAGGAGGAGTCGAAGGTGGTCATCACCTCGGCGGTGGCGATGAGGGTCTTCGAGGGCACGCAGTCGGTCAGCACCGACGCGCCGCCCAGGCCGTCGCAGTCGACGACGGTCACCTCCGCGCCGAGCTGCGCGGCCACCAGCGCCGCTTCGTATCCGCCGGGTCCGCCACCAATGATCACGATCCGAGTCACGTACTCCATTGTCCCGCACGCTTCAAGATGCTTCCCGCCGGGGCCGACGGCGGGGCGCGTCCGGACGGGACCCGCGCCGGTACGGCACCCCGGGCGCTGCCCGGGTGGGGCGCCCGGGACTGCCGTACGCTGCGCTCATGTCGCTCTACGCCGCGTACGCCGGCAACCTCGACGCGCGGCTGATGACCCGCCGCGCCCCGCACTCGCCGCTGCGCGCCACGGGCTGGCTGAACGACTGGCGGCTCACGTTCGGCGGCGAGCAGATGAGCTGGGAGGGCGCCCTCGCGACGCTCGTGGAGGCGCCGGGTTCCCAGGTCTTCGTCGCGCTGTACGACATCGCCCCGATGGACGAGGACGCGCTGGACGGGTGGGAGGGCGTCGGCATGGACATATACCGCCGCCTGAAGGTGCGGGTGCACACGCTGGACGGGGAGGAGTCCGCGTGGGCGTACGTCCTCAACGCGTACGAGGGCGGACTGCCGTCCGCCCGCTATCTCGGTGAGCTCGCCGACGCGGCGGAGTCGGCGGGCGCGCCGCACGATTACGTGATGGAGCTGCGCAAGCGCCCGTGCTGAGCGGTGCGTCATGGCTGTCGAGGGGCGCCTGACAACTCGGGGGCTTCTGTTGTTCGGCGGGTGCGGGTACGTCCTGGTTGTTCGCGCAGTTCCCCGCGCCCCTGAAAACTCGGGGGCGCCCCCCGCTTTTAAGGGGCGCGGGGAACTGCGCGACAAGCCCCCACCGGCCGCAAGCCGACAACGCACCCAAGAGGTCCAAGGGGCGAAGCCCCTTGTCAAGGACGGTAAAGGCAGGGACGGCGGGCGCGAGCCCGGCCCCTGGGGCACGACACGACAACGATCGCACTCCCGTGACCTCCGTCATCTACGCGCGTAGGCGGTAAGCGGCTAGTCTCTTGCGCGTGAACGCTTCTCTTCTTCCGGACGACCGCCAGGGCGACCCCTACGCCGCCGCCGACACCGCCGGCGCGCGGCTGCGCGAACTGACGGGTGCCGAGACCCACGACGTCGCCCTCGTGATGGGCTCCGGCTGGGCCCCCGCCGTGGACGCCCTCGGCGAGCCCGACGCCGAACTGCTGGTCACGGACCTGCCGGGCTTCGCCCCGCCGGCCGTGGAGGGCCACGGCGGCCGGCTGCGCTCGTACCGCGTCGGCGGCAAGCACGCCCTGGTCTTCCTCGGCCGCACCCACTACTACGAGGGTCACGGGGTCGCCTCGGTCGCCCACGGCGTGCGCACGGCCGTCGCCGCCGGTGCGAAGACGGTCGTCCTGACCAACGGCTGCGGAGGTCTGCGCGAGACGATGCGTCCCGGGCAGCCGGTGCTGATCAGCGACCACATCAACCTGACCGCGACCTCGCCGATCGTGGGCGCGAACTTCGTCGACCTCACCGACCTGTACTCGCCGCGGCTGCGCGCGCTGTGCAAGGAGATCGAGCCCGGCCTGGAGGAGGGCGTCTACGCCCAGTTCCCCGGCCCGCACTACGAGACGCCGGCGGAGATCCGCATGGCGCGGACGATCGGCGCGGACCTGGTCGGCATGTCGACGGTCCTGGAGGCGATCGCCGCGCGCGAGGCGGGCGCGGAGGTCCTCGGCATCTCCCTGGTCACCAACCTGGCCGCCGGCATGACCGGCGAACCCCTCAACCACGAGGAGGTCCTCCAGGCCGGCCGTGACAGCGCGACCCGCATGGGCGCACTGCTGACAAAGGTCCTGGACCGCATCTGAGACACCCCGGGGGAGGCGCCCCCTATCAAGGGGCGCGGGGAACTGCGCAATCTTTTAGGGGGTCCGGGGGCGGAGCCCCCGGGACGGGAAGGGTAGGGGCGGCGGGGGCGAGAAAACCCACAGGCGCCCCACCCCTCACCACAACGAGAGAGGCTGACCCGTGCACGACGACGATCTCCTCGCCAAGGCCAAGGCCTGGCTCGCGGAGGACCCCGACCCGGACACCCGCGAGGAACTCGCCGCCCTCCTCGAAACCCCCGACCTCCCCGAACTCACCGCCCGCTTCTCCGGCACCCTCCAGTTCGGCACCGCCGGCCTGAGGGGCGAACTCGGCGCCGGCCCCCAGCGCATGAACCGCGCCGTCGTCATCCGCGCCGCCGCCGGCCTCGCCGCGTACCTGAAGAAGAACGGCGTCCCCCACGGCACGCAGGACGACGCCGGCCTCGTCGTCATCGGCTACGACGCCCGCCACAAGTCCGCCGACTTCGCCCGCGACACCGCCGCCGTGATGACCGGCGCGGGCCTGCGCGCGGCGGTCCTCCCCCGCCCGCTGCCCACCCCCGTCCTCGCCTTCGCCATCCGGCACCTCGGCGCGGTGGCCGGCGTCGAGGTCACCGCGAGCCACAACCCGCCCCGGGACAACGGCTACAAGGTGTACCTGGGGGACGGCTCGCAGATCGTGCCGCCGGCGGACGCGGAGATCGCCGCCGAGATCGACGCGATCGCCGCCCTGGCGGACGTGCCCCGCCCGGACTCCGGCTGGGAGATCCTCGACGACTCCGTCCTCGACGCCTACCTCGCCCGTACGGACGCCGTCCTCGCCCCCGGCTCGCCGCGCACCGCCCGCACGGTCTACACGGCGATGCACGGCGTCGGCAAGGACACGCTCCTCGCCGCGTTCGCCCGGGCCGGCTTCCCCACGCCCGTGCTGGTCCCCGCGCAGGCGGAGCCGGACCCGGACTTCCCGACCGTCGCCTTCCCCAACCCGGAGGAGCCGGGCGCGATGGACCTGGCGTTCGCGACGGCACGGGAGGCCGACCCCGATCTGATCATCGCCAACGACCCGGACGCCGACCGGTGCGCCGCCGCCGTGCGGGACGGCGGCGAGTGGCGGATGCTGCGCGGCGACGAGGTCGGCGCGCTGCTCGCCGCGCACCTGGTCCGGCGCGGGACGACCGGCACGTTCGCGGAGTCCATCGTCTCCTCCTCCCTCCTCGGCCGGATCGCCGAGTCGGCGGGACTGGGCTACGAGGAGACGCTCACCGGCTTCAAGTGGATCGCCCGCGTGGAGGGTCTGCGGTACGGCTACGAGGAGGCGCTCGGCTACTGCGTCGACCCGGAGGGGGTGCGCGACAAGGACGGCATCACGGCGGCACTGCTGCTGACCGAACTGGCGTCCGGCCTGAAGTCCGAGGGGCGCACACTGCTCGACCTCCTCGACGACCTCGCCGTCGAGCACGGCCTGCACGCGACGGACCAGTTGTCGGTACGGGTGGAGGACCTGTCCGTCATCGCCGACGCGATGCGCCGCCTGCGCGAGCACCCGCCGGTGCGGCTCGCGGGCCTCACGGTGACCGCCGCGGAGGACCTGACCCGCGGCACCGACCGGCTCCCCCCGACGGACGGGTTGCGCTACGTGATGGACGGTGCGCGGGTGATCGTCCGCCCGAGTGGGACGGAGCCGAAGCTGAAGTGCTACCTGGAGGCCGTCGTACCGGTCGGCTCCCGGGACGACCTGCGGTCGGCGCGGGAGCGTGCGGCCGGCCTGCTGGCGGCGTTGAAGAGGGACGTGTCGGAGGCGGCGGGCCTCTGACACGCCTCCGGAGGGGGTGGAGACGGTCGGTTCTTCGGCTGCGCGCGCGACGTGGTCGCCCGCGCGGCCGAAGAACGGCGTCGGCCGCGCGGCTACGGCCGGCGGCGCAGTACCGCACGGGCCGGGAGGGTGACCGCGAGGAGGGCCAGGCCGCCTGCGGCGACCGCGAAGGAGCCGAACAGCAGCGGGGGCACGTACGGGGCGTCGCCGGTGACGCCGCTCATCATCGGGATGAGCGTGGCCGCGGCGATCGCGGAGCCGAGGACCAGGCCCACCACGGCCACCAGCAGGCCCTCCCAGCGGAGCATCGTCATCACCTGACGCCGGGTGGAGCCGACCAGGCGCAGGGTGCCCAGTTCGCGGCGCCGGTCCAGCACCGTCATCACCAGGGTGTTGATCGCGGCGACGGCCGCGAAGCCGCCGAGGACCGCGGCCATGGTGTTGTTCATCCAGGCCCCCGTCCTCGCGTCCAGGCTCTGCTCGGTGGCGTAGCCGGAGACGTCGGTGACCTCGCCCAGGGCGGTGAGCGACCTCTCCGAGCCGCCCCGTACCAGCAGCGTGCTGTCGAAGGCCGAGGTGACGTGCCCGTCCAGGGACGCGCGGTCCATGGTCACCGTGGCCAGGCCGAGGCCGCGGCCGTAGACGGCGACGACCTCGGGGCTGACCTCGGTGCCGTCGGGGAGGTAGAGCGGGAGCCGGTCGCCGACGCCGGCGTCCGCCGAGTCCGCGAGGGTCCGGTCGATGGCGATACGGCCCTCGCCGAGCCGGTCGAGGCTGCCGTCGCGCACGTCCAGATCCTCGACCTCCGCGAGCTCGGCGCCGGAGCCGGTGACGCCCTGGGTCGAGGCGCCGAGGAGCGACGTGAACTCGCCGGAGCCGGTCGGCACCAGCACCTGCGTGTTGAGCAGTCCGACGGCCGTGCGGACGCCCTGTGCGCCGGCGGCACGGGCGGCCGTGTCGACCGGGAGGCCGGCCGGGTCCGTGACCACGTGGTCCGCGGTGATGCCCGCGCGCACCTGCTTGTCGGCGGCGTGGTTCTCGCTCGTGTGCATGAACACGAGGGTCGAGGAGAAGGCCACGGCGAGCGCGATCGGGGTGATCGCGGAGGCGAGACGGCGGGCGTTGGCGCGGGAGTTGGCGGCCGCGAGCCCGGCGGCCGGGCCGGCGGAGCGCAGCGGGAGGCCGAACAGCCCCGCGCACAGCCGCGCCACCAGCGGGCCGAGCAGCCCGACGGCGAGCATGAAGCACATGACGACGCCGAGGGCGGCACCGGCCGCGTCGTCCCCGGCGGAGCGGGCGGACACACCGGTGAGGACCGCGCCTCCGACGAGGGCGACGACGCCGAGGACGGTACGGACCACACCGGGCCGCAGCCGTTCCACCGAGGCCTCCGACAGTGCCTGCCCCGGCTTGATCCTCGCGGGCCGCCGCCCGGCCGCCCAGCCCGCACCGAGCGCGGTGAGCAGCCCCATGACGACGGCGGCAAGCAGCGGGAACCCGGAGACGTGCAGGTCCACGCCTCGCGGGACGGCGCCGCGGTCCTGCAACTGTCCGAACCACCAGTGCGCGAGCCCGATGCCGGGCAGGCAGCCGACGATCCCGGCGAGCGGCGCGACGAGCAGCGCCTCGGAGGCGACCGCGCGGCGGACCTGCCGCGGGGTGGCCCCGATGGCGCGCAGCAGGGCGAACTCGCGGGCCCGCTGACCGACCGAGAGCGCGACGGTCCCGGCGGCGGTGAAGACCGCGACGATCGCGGCGATACCACCGAAGGAGCCGCCGATCCCGAAGAGCGTCACCTTGGCGTACCCGAGGCCGGGGTCCTCGACGCCGCCGCGGTCGTCGCCGGTGTGGACCTGGACGCCGGAGCCGGCCAGGGCCTGCCGCACGGCGTCGGCGAGGGCGCCGGTGTCCGTGCCGTCCTCGGCCAGTACGGCCACGGCGTCGACCGTGCCGGGGTGTCCGGCGAGCGTGCCGGCCCGGTCGTCGGCGAACCAGGCCGGGGGTCCGGGGTCACGGGCGGTGTCCCCGGGTCCGGCCTCGGCGAGGCCGGCGACGCGGAAGTCCTGCCGGCCCGCGGCGGTCTCCAGGACCACGGTGTCGCCGACGGCGGCGTGCGCGGCGCGGGCGGTGCCGGCGTCGAGCACGACCTCGTCCGCACGGGGCGCGGAACCGCTCGTCAGCGAGGTGCCGGTGAAGGCGTGCGAGCCCCATCCGTGCGCGGTGAGCACCCCGCCCGGAACGGACAGGTCACGCACGCCGGCGCCCGCACCGTCGTGCGCGCTGTCGTGCGCGCTGTCGTGCGCGCTGTCGTGCGCGCTGTCGTGCGCCGTGCGCACCGGGAAGGTGAAGTCGGCGACGGCTGCGGCCACGCCCGGCGCCTTGGCGACCTTCGCCGCCAGGGCGGCGTCCATCCGTGCCGTGTCCGGCAGCGGTGTCGCCTCCCTCTCCTCGTCCTCGCCGCTGCCGGTGACGACGTACTCGTTCTGGTCCGCGGCCGCGACGACCGGCGTGTTCGCGTAGCGCTCGGGCGGCACCGAGGCGCGCAGGCCGGTCTCCAGCAGGATTCCGCAGGTCGAGACGATCAGTGCGGACATCAGCAGGGCGAGGAAGGTCCCCGCGAAGGACGCGGGCTTGAAGCGGACGGCCTCACGGGCGAGTCCGTTGGGGCGCCTCATACGGTCACCCCCACCGGCGCGCCCGCGCGCGAGGCACGGGAGGTGAGCACGGCCATCCGCGCCGCGATCCGCTCCGCCGAACCGCGTTCGAGGCGGTCGGCGAAGGAGCCGTCGGCGAGGAACAGCACCCGGTCGGCCCAGGAGGCCGCGACCGGGTCGTGGGTGACCATGACGACCGTGGCTTCGAGGGAGTCCACGGCGTTGCGCAGCAGGCCGAGGACCTCGGCGGCGGTGCCGGTGTCGAGGGCGCCGGTGGGTTCGTCGGCGAAGATGACGTCGGGGTCGGTGATCAGGGCGCGGGCGACGGCCACGCGCTGCTGCTGGCCGCCGGAGAGCTCTCCGGGCCGGCGCCTGGCCTTGTCGGCGAGCCCGACCCGGGCGAGCACCTCCTCGGCCCGGCGCCGGTCCTGGCGCTGCCCGGCCAGGCGCATGGGGAGCAGCACGTTCTGCTCCACGGTCAGCGACGGCAGCAGGTTGAACGCCTGGAAGACGAAGCCGAGGCGGCTGCGGCGCAGTTCGGTGAGCTCGTTCTCGCTCATGCCGGTGATCTCCGTGCCGCCGAGGCGCACGGATCCCGCCGTCGGCCGGTCGAGCCCGGCGGCGCATTGCAGGAAGGTGGACTTCCCCGATCCGGAGGGGCCCATGACCGCGGTGAACGTGCCGCGCGGCAGCCCCAGGTCGATGCCGGCGAGGGCGTGCACGGCGCCCGCCCCGCGGCCGTACTGCCGGCGGACGTCGCGCAGTTCGACGGCGAGACCGGGCGTGGCGGCGGGGACCGCGGTCCGGCCGCCGGTCTCCGGCGAGTCGTCCGTCTCCGGCCGGTTGTCCACCTCCGGCCGGTTCTCCGCCTGCCGCCGCTTGCCCCTGCGTAGCCTCATGTCCCGTCTCCTCCATGCGTGCGCTTCCCGTGACGGAGGACAGAGTGCGGGGACGGCCACCGGCCTGGCGTCATACCCGGGAGCCAATGCGGAGGTAGTACCCCGGTAGGGGGTGGAGGAGGGGCGCGGGGACGCGGGGACGCGGGCGGTCCTACTCGCCCGGGGCGACCAGCCCCGACTCGTAGGCGAAGACCACCGCCTGGGCCCGGTCCCGCAGGTCGAGCTTGGTGAGGACGCGGCTGACGTGCGTCTTCACCGTCTGCTCGGCCAGCACCAGCGTCCGGGCGATCTCCGTGTTGGACAGGCCGCGGGCCACCAGGGTGAGGACCTCGGTCTCGCGCTCGGTCAGCCCCTTGAGCCGCTGCGCGGGCCTGCCCCGGGCGGCGGGACGCTGCTTGGCGAAGTCCGCGATGAGGCGGCGCGTCACGGAGGGGGCGAGCAGCGCGTCGCCCGAGGCCACGACGCGGACCGCCGCGATGAGGTCGGCCGGCGGCGCGTCCTTCAGCAGGAAGCCGCTCGCGCCGGCCCGCAGCGCCTCGTACACGTAGTCGTCGACGTCGAAGGTGGTGAGCATCAGGACGCGCGGCCGGTGGGTCACCCCCGGCGGCGGCGTGAGCAGCCGGCGCGCGGCCTCCAGGCCGTCCATCTCGGGCATCCGCACATCCATCAGGACGACGTCGGGATGCGTGCGCCGGCTCAGCTCGACGCCCTGCGCGCCGTCGGGGGCCTCGCCCACCACGTCGATGTCGCTCTGGGCGGCGAGCAGCGCGGCGAAACCCGCCCGCACCATGGCCTGGTCGTCGACGATGAGGACGCGGGTCGTCACGTGGGGTCCTTTTCGATGAGCGGAAGTCGTGCCGCGACGCGGAAGCCGCCGTCCGGCAGCGGCCCCACGTCGAGGGTGCCGCCGACGAGCCGCACCCGCTCGCGCATGCCGACGAGGCCGTGCCCGGTGCCGCTCGCCTCCAGCGGCGCGGCGGGCGGTGCCGGCGGCGGGCCGTTGACGACGAGGACGGTGAGCAGGGCGCCGCCTCCCTGATCCGGCTCCGCCACCGACAGCGACACCCGCGTGTGCGCGCCCGGCGCGTGCCGCACGACGTTCGCGAGGGCCTCCTGGACGATCCGGTAGGCGGACAGGCCCACGGTCTCGGGCACCTCGGCATCGATGTCGCAGGGGGTGAATTCCACCGGCCCGCGGGCCCTCGCCGTCGCCTCCACCAGCTGCCCGATCTGCGCCAGTCCGGGCTGGGGCACGAGCTCGCCGTGCGTCTCCTCGTTGCGCAGCACGCCGAGGAGCCTGCGCATCTCGCCGAGCGACTCGCGCGCGGTTCCCGCGATGGACGTGAACTCCTCCCGCACGTCCGGCGGCAGCCTCTCCAGGCGGTACTCGGCGGTGTTCGCCTGCACCGTGATGACGGACATGTGGTGGGCGACCACGTCGTGCAGCTCGCGGGCGATCCGGGCGCGTTCCTCCAGCAGCGTCCGCCGGCCGCGCTCGGCCTCGCTGATCGTCTCCTGCTCGGCCAGTCTGCGCTGCGCCTCGGACCGCTCGCGGAGCACCCCGCCCAGCAGGAGCGCGACGCCCCCGAGGATGGTGAGCAGCAGCTCCCTGGCACCGAAACCGTGGGGTGCGGCGAACCCCAGGGCGACGTTCGCGCCCGCCGTGGCCAGCCACACGAGGACCAGCGTCCGGCGCCGCTCGCGCAGGCCCAGGGCGAGGCAGAGACCGACGTACCCGACGATCCCCGTGGGCGGGAACGGCCACAGCAGCCGCTCCGGGAAGCCGACGGCGAGCAGCGCGAGCGCCCCGGCCACGTCGGCGGCGAAGACCACGTACCAGGCGAGCAGCGGCCGTACGACGGCGAGCAGCAGCGGCGCGGCCTGCGCGACGGCCAGGGCGGCGGCGACGCCCCCGTTCAGACCGTAGTCGGCGGTGAGGACCACGATGGTCGTGGGCAGCAGCGCGACGCACAGCACGAAGGCGACGCCCCACGGCAGCATCCGTACCCACCTGTGGGAGGCCCCCGCGAACAGCGCGCGCGGGCCTTCCTCCTCCGCTGAGGTCATGGGCACAGCCTATGTGCCGCGGGAGGACGCCCGGGGGTCAGCCCGTCGCCAGGAGGACGGCGAAGACGATCAGGCCCGCGGCCACCGGACCGAGCACCTCGTACGCCCAGCGCACGCTCGGCTCCCCCTGCGCCGCCTCGGCCCCGCCCCGCCGCTCGGCGAGCTCCTTGAGGTCGTCCATGATCTGGTCCGTCTGCGCCCGCACGGGCCCCTCGGTCCCGGTCACGGCCGCACCCCCCTGCCCGCCGAAGCCGCCCCCGAGCCCGCCGAGCATCCCGCCCCGCCGGGCGGGACCGCCGCCGACCCCCTCAGCCGTCTGCCGCGCCTCCTGCCGCGCCGCCCGCTTCCGCCCGCGCAGCGACACCGGCACCGCCCACAGCTGGTACTTCGTCCCGCTGGCCGCGACCACCTCGTTCGAGTAGCCGGAGCGCAGCGAGGCCACCGAGCCCCACGGCAGCACGATCACCCGGAACGGGTTGCGCACGCGCAGCCGGTCGTCGTTGACGAACACGGCCGGCCGCAGCGTGAACGCGCTCACCAGCGGCACGATCACGATCATCGCCGCCAGCGCCAGCCACGGCGTACGGCCCTTGCCGACGACCAGCGCGTCGATGCCGAGCCACGCCACCAGGGCGAGCAGCAGCACCCCGCCGGCGATGCCGGCCGAGGAGCGGTGGACCCGGTCGGGGCGGGAAGCCGGCTCGGGGGCGGGCGGCTGGGTCTCGGGGGACGTCATGCCGTCGATTCTGCCCGACGGCCCCGTCGGACCCGTACGCGGAGGGAGGACTCGAACCCGTCGCGGAGGGAGGCGGGGCCGGGGGCGTGGCCCGCGGGCCGTGGCCCGGCGGGCGCGCCGCCCGCGGCTATCCGCGGCCTTCCGCCGCGCACAGCTGCTCGTCGATCACGGCGTTCGCGGCCGGCGTCGTGGTGTCGTCGCCGTCCCCCGTCGCCGCCACGACGACCACATGGCGGCCGTCCGCGCTGAAGCCGTTGCGGGTCGTGTAGCCGAAGAGGTCACCGCCGTGGCTGTAGTAGCTGCCGCCGCAGCTCAGCGGCACCGTCATCAGGCCGAGGCCGTACCGCGCCCCGGGCCAGGCGGGGTCCAGCTCCTTGGCCCGCACCGTCGTCTCCATCTCGGCGAGCTGGGCCGGCTTCAGCAGGCGGCCCTTCATCAGCGCCGAGTAGAACGTCGTCAGGTCGGCCGTGTTGCTGATCATGCCGCCCGCCGAACCGGCGGCGCTCGGGTTCATCACGCTGACGTCGATCGGCGTCCGGCCCTCCGCGGCGAAGGCGGAGTACCCCTTGAGGTGCGGGCCCTTCATGTAGGGGTCGGTGTACGGGGCCGAGGTGCGGTGCAGCCCCAGCGGCCGGACGATGCGGTGGGTCACCTCGTGCTGCCAGCTGTGGCCGGTCACCTTCTCGATGATCATGCCGGCGAGGGTGTAGTTGGTGTTGGAGTAGCTCCAGCCCTTCCCCGGGGCGAAGTTCGGCTCGTGCTTCATCGCCATGGCGACGAGCTGGTCGTCCGTCCAGCTGCGCAGGCGCCCCTCCTGGAAGGCGTCGATGTCGGTGAGGACCGGGAAGTCCGCCGTGAAGTCGAACAGGCCGCTGGTGTGGTTGAGCAGCTGCCGGACGGTGATGCGGCTGCCGTCGTTGCCGTTGCCCGCGACGACGCCCGGCAGCAGGTCCTCGACGGTGTCGTCGAGCGAGAGGCGCCCCTCGCCGACCAGTTGCAGGACGACCGTGGAGACGAAGGTCTTGGTGGAGCTGGCGATGCGGAAGGTGTCGCCGGGCCGGGCGGGACGGCCGGTCTCCTGGTCGGCGATGCCGGCGGTGGCGGTGCGGGAGCCGTGCGGGCCGGTCGAGCGGACGACGACGCCGACGGTGCCGGTGTCGTGCACCGCGTCCGCCCCGCGCCGGAGGGACGGGGCGTGGGTGTGCGTCGCCGCCGCGGCGGGCGTGACCAGCCCGGCGCCGGCGGCCAGGGCCGCCGCGAGGGTGGTGACAACGATGCGGGAGGTGACTCCCGTACGGGGGGTGGGAGAGGTGTGGGGGGTGGTCTCGGTCGCCATGGTCTGGCAGCTCCTCGGAATCGGAGGACCCGGCTCGGTCCGAAGTGCCCACCACGCTATGAACCAGGGGGTGTTGGGCACGATGAGGGCTGCATGACAGTCCGAGGTACAGCCTGCACCACCACCTCCTGGTGGCCGTATGCGCGGCCCCTCGGGGCTGTACAACCCGCTACGCGCGTAGATATGCTCGTACGGTGACCATGCCCACCACTGCACCACACGCTCTCAGCGACGTCACCGCGTCCGACGGGACGCTGCGCCGCTTCCTGCACGGGCTGCCCGGCGTCGACACGGTCGGCCTGGAGGCGCGCGCCGCGTCGCTCGGCACCCGGTCCATCAAGACGACGGCGAAGGCGTACGCCATCGACCTCGCCATCTCGATGGTCGACCTGACGACGCTGGAAGGCGCGGACACCCCCGGCAAGGTCCGGTCGCTCGGCGCGAAGGCGGTCCGTCCCGACCCGACCGACCGCACCACGCCCGCCACGGCCGCGGTCTGCGTCTACCCCGACATGGTGGCCACCGCGAAGGCGGCCGTCGCCGGTTCCGGGGTCAAGGTCGCCTCCGTCGCCACCGCCTTCCCGGCCGGCCGCGCCCCCCTCGCCGTCAAGCTGGCGGACGTCCGCGAGGCCGTCGCCGCCGGGGCGGACGAGATCGACATGGTCATCGACCGGGGCGCGTTCCTCGCCGGGAACTACGCGAAGGTGTTCGAGGAGATCACCGCCGTACGCGAGGCCTGCGGGACGGCCGCCCGGCTGAAGGTCATCTTCGAGACGGGCGAGCTGTCGACGTACGACAACATCCGCCGCGCGAGCTGGCTCGGGATGCTGGCCGGGGCGGACTTCATCAAGACCTCGACGGGCAAGGTCGCCGTCAACGCGACCCCCGCGAACACCCTCCTGATGCTGGAGGCCGTGCGCGACTTCCGCGCGCAGACCGGCGTCCAGGTCGGCGTGAAGCCGGCCGGCGGCATCCGCACCAGCAAGGACGCGATCAAGTTCCTGGTCCTGGTCAACGAGACCGCGGGCGAGGACTGGCTGGACAACCACTGGTTCCGCTTCGGCGCCTCCTCGCTGCTGAACGACCTCCTGATGCAGCGGCAGAAGCTGGCCACCGGCCGCTACTCCGGCCCCGACTACGTGACGGTGGACTGACATCCCATGACCATGGAAAAGCAGACTCCTGTTTTCGAGTACGCCCCGGCGCCCGAGTCGCGCGCGGTCGTCGACATCGCCCCGTCCTACGGCCTGTTCATCGACGGGGAGTTCACCGAGGCGGCCGACGGCAAGGTCTTCAAGACCGTCTCCCCCGCCACCGAGGAGGTCCTCTGCGAGGTCGCGGAGGCCACCGAGGCGGACGTCGACCGCGCGGTCGGCGCCGCCCGCAAGGCGTTCGAGAAGTGGTCGGCGCTGCCGGGCTCCGAGCGCGCCAAGTACCTGTTCCGCATCGCCCGGATCATCCAGGAGCGCAGCCGCGAGCTGGCCGTCCTGGAGACCCTGGACAACGGCAAGCCGATCCGCGAGACCCGCGACGCCGACCTCCCCCTCGTCGCCGCGCACTTCTTCTACTACGCGGGCTGGGCGGACAAGCTGGACCACGCCGGGTTCGGTGCGGCCCCGAGGCCCCTCGGCGTCGCGGGCCAGGTCATCCCCTGGAACTTCCCCCTCCTGATGCTGGCGTGGAAGATCGCCCCGGCGCTGGCGACGGGCAACACGGTGGTGCTGAAGCCCGCCGAGACGACGCCCCTGTCCGCCCTGTTCTTCGCGGACATCTGCCGCCAGGCCGGGCTCCCCAAGGGCGTCGTCAACATCCTCACCGGTGACGGCCGCGCCGGAGCGGCGCTGGTCGCCCACCCGGACGTGAACAAGGTGGCGTTCACCGGGTCCACGGCCGTCGGCAAGGAGATCGCCCGCACGGTCGCGGGCACCCACAAGAAGCTCACGCTGGAGCTGGGCGGCAAGGGCGCCAACATCGTCTTCGACGACGCGCCGATCGACCAGGCGGTGGAGGGGATCGTCACCGGGATCTTCTTCAACCAGGGCCAGGTCTGCTGCGCGGGCTCACGGCTCCTCGTCCAGGAATCGATCCACGACGAGCTGCTCGACTCCCTCAAGCGCAGGCTCGCCACGCTGCGCCTCGGCGACCCGCTGGACAAGAACACGGACATCGGCGCGATCAACTCCGCCGAGCAGCTGGCCCGCATCACCGCGCTGGCCGACCAGGGCGAGGCGGAGGGCGCCGAGCGCTGGTCCCCGGCCTGCGAACTCCCCTCCTCCGGCTACTGGTTCGCCCCGACGCTCTTCACCAACGTCACCCAGGCGCACACCATCGCCCGCGACGAGATCTTCGGCCCCGTGCTGTCGGTCCTCACCTTCCGCACCCCCGACGAGGCCGTCGCCAAGGCCAACAACACCCCGTACGGCCTGTCGGCGGGCATCTGGACGGAGAAGGGCTCGCGCATCCTGTCGGTGGCGAACAAGCTCCGCGCGGGCGTGATCTGGTCCAACACGTTCAACAAGTTCGACCCGACCTCGCCGTTCGGCGGGTACAAGGAGTCGGGCTTCGGCCGCGAGGGCGGCCGCCACGGCCTGGAGGCGTACCTCGATGTCTGATGCCGCACGACTGTCCGTCTTCAAGACCTACAAGCTGTACGTCGGGGGCAAGTTCCCGCGTTCCGAGAGCGGCCGGGTGTACGAGGTGACAGACGCCAGGAACATGTGGCTGGCCAACGCGCCCCTCGCCTCCCGCAAGGACGCCCGGGACGCGGTGGTCGCCGCGCGCAAGGCGTTCGGCGGCTGGTCCGGCGCGACGGCGTACAACAGGGGCCAGATCCTGTACCGGATCGCGGAGATGCTGGAGGGCCGCCGCGACCAGTACGTGCGCGAGGTCGCCGAGGCGGAGGGCCTGTCGAAGTCGAAGGCCGCCGCGCAGGTGGACGCGGCGATCGACCGCTGGGTCTGGTACGCGGGCTGGACCGACAAGATCGCCCAGGTCGTGGGCGGCGGCAACCCGGTCGCGGGCCCGTACTTCAACCTCTCCTCCCCCGAACCGACGGGCGTGGTGGCCGTACTGGCCCCGCAGGAGTCGTCGTTCCTTGGCCTGATCTCGGTCGTCGCCCCGGTGATCGCGACGGGCAACACGGCGGTCGTGGCGGCGCCGGAGCGAGCCCCGCTCCCCGCCCTCTCCCTCGGCGAGGTCCTGGCCACGTCCGACCTGCCCGGCGGCGTCGTCAACATCCTCTCCGGCCGCACGGCGGAGATCGCGGCCCCGCTCGCCGCCCACCAGGACGTCAACGCGATCGACCTGGCCGGCGCGGACGAGCCCCTGGCCAAGGAACTGGAGATCGCCGCGGCCGACAACCTCAAGCGCGTCCTGCGTCCACAGCCTGTGGACGACTGGACGACGACCCCCGGCACGGACCGCATGACGGCGTTCCTGGAAACCAAGACGGTCTGGCACCCGACGGGAGCGCTGGGGGCGTCGGGGTCGTCGTACTGACGGACAGACCACGCGGAACGTGACCGAGCCGAGGCTCCTCCGCAGCGGAGGGGCCTCGGAACCTCTCGGCGCAATCTCCGGCAATTCACCGACGGTTCTTCGCGATCCGCACCATCCTGGACGTCCGACAGCCAGGACGGAGAGCCCCCGTGACACTCAGGTTCATCGGCACCACTTCGGAGAACGGCAACTGCCCCACCCTGTACGAGATCGTCGAGACCGGCGAGATCCTCGTACAGGGCGACCGCGAGACCGACCCCGGGCATCTGGCCCAGCTCCGGGACGTCAAGCCGTCGGAGACGTTCGTACGGATCCCCCGCGAGCTGCTGACCCGCTTCGTGCCCGGCCTGGTCTCCCCGGCCGTCGACGCGGCGACGAAGGAGTAGACCGCGTGCCGGACCTGGTCGCCTTCGACGAGATCACCCACCTCTTCACCGACTTCCAGCACACCGCTTGGCGCCTCGAAACTCAGCGCGGCTATGCCACCGACCGGGACAGCCCGAACTGGCCCCGCTTCCAGAGGGGCGAGACCTTCGGCTACGACCCGGCCAACCCCTGGCAGGCGGCCGTCCGTCGGCAGACGCGGGCCGGGAAGCGGTACGAGCGGGTACGTCTCGTCGACGACCCGCCCACCGAAGGGCAGCGATTCCTCCTCGCCACCGGGCTCGGCAACGTGGCCGCCGGTGAGGACATCCGCAACCTCTGGCGTGCCGACGCCGTACGCCTCGGACTGCCGGACCACGACTTCTGGCTGTTCGACTCCCGCATCCTGGCGAGATTCGTCATCGACGAGCACGGCGTCACCCTCGGCCTCCAGGTCATGGAGGACGCCGAGAACGTCGTGCGTGCCTGCCAAATCCGTGATGCCGCCTGGCATCACGCGGTGCCTACCGGCCAGTTCCAGGCGCAGGTACCGTCGGGCAGGTGAGCGCCACCGACTACCAGTCCGGCCGTGAGGCCCTCGGCGCGCGGTTGCGCGAGCTGCGCGCCGAGGCCGGCCTCCAGGGCAAGGAACTGGCCGATCGGCTGGGCTGGCAGCGGTCGAAGGTTTCCCGTCTCGAGAACGGGAAGCAGACCGCGACCGCCGCCGACCTCCAGGCCTGGGCGCAGGCCCTCGGCGTCCCCGCCGAGGGCGCCGACCTCCTGAGCCGGCTGCGGGGCCTGGAGTCACGGCACCGTTCATGGCGCCGACAGCTCGCCACCGGCCACCGGGCCGTACAGGACCGCTACGTAGCCGCCTACCGGCGCACCGCGACCGTCCGCGGCTACGAAGCCACCGTGATCCCCGGGCTCTTCCAGACCCCTGACTACGCCCGGCACCTGCTGCTCCTCAACGCCGACCTCATGCGGTCACCGCGCGACACCGACGAAGCCGTGCGCGCCCGCATGAGACGGCAGGAGGTGCTGTACGAGAACGGCCACAGCTTCCGCGTCCTGATCTGGGAAGGCGCGCTGCACGCCCACGTCGGGCCCGGCGAGGTGATGGCGGGCCAGCACGACCGGCTGATCGGGCTGATCGGCATGCCCCAGGTGTCGCTCGGGATCGTGCCCTTCGGGGCCCGGCTGAGGCTGTCCCCGAAGCACGGGTTCTGGATCTTCGACGAGGAGCGGGTGGTCGTCGAGACGATCAACTCGGAGTTCGTCCTGGAAGCCGCCGACGAACTCGCCCTGTACGGCCGTGTCTGGGACCGGCTCTCCGAGACAGCGGTCGGCGGGGAGCAGGCGCGCCGGCTGATCGGCCGGGCGCGCGCCTCACTCGGCCTCGGCTGAGCAACCGGCCGGAATCCAGTACCGCCCTCGGCAATCCGGGACAACCGACACGCTTGCCCACAACCCTTCTCCCTACGGTCCTGGTCACGGCATCACTTCACCGCCCGGAGGACAATGTGACCGTCGTCTTGGAACAGCCGGCTGCGACACGCACCCGCGACCCACGGGAACTTCTCAACGCGGTCGCCCCGCACATCACCGAACTCACCGTCAACATCTTCGACTCCGGCATGAGCCTGTGGGACCGCGAGGTCGCCCTGCTCCTGCGCGACCACACCATGGTCCGTGACATGGCCGAGCGGATCCTCGGCAACGCCGTCATGTACGTCATGGGCTCCATCGAGAATCCCGGCGTCCACCTCGGCGTCGGCAAGCTCGTCGACATCGGCGTCCACCAGCTCATCCTCGACACACCCGTCTGGTGGGGGCTGTGCCGTCTGTACAACGACGGCCGGTTCAAGCACCACGCCCCGTTCGTCCAGCGCCGCAGCGACGGCCTGTGCCTGCGCACCGGCGCCTTCCTGAAGGACCAGGGCTGGGCGATCGACGAGGAGCTGTGGGCCATCGACGGCGCGGACTGCTCACCGTGCGACGACAAGGTCCCCGACAGCCACTGAACCGGCACTACAGTCGCCCCCGCCCTCACGGCTCCCCGAGGACGGGGGCTCCCGCATACCGACGACTGGAGGAACCCCTGTGCCCGTACCCCACGACATCGCCGCCGAGACCGAACTGTGGGACGCCTACGCTGAGTCCGCGTTCAAGGAGGACGCCGAACCGTCGTTCTGCTGGACCCAGTACGCCGGTCACGGCCCCGGCACCGAACTCCTCGGCGACCCCGGAACGGTCCTGGAACTCGGCTGTGGCACGGGGCGGGCCCTCGCGCACCTCGCACGACAGGGCGTGAAGGCCACCGGCGTGGACCTGTCCCCGCGAATGGTGCGGCGCACGGGCGAGAAGTGGGCACCGCTCGGCGTGCGGATCGAGCAGGGCGAGGTCCTCGACTGGCTCGCCACCGATCAGGACCGGTACGACGCCGCGTACTCCGTCTTCGGCGCCGCCTGGTTCACCGACCCGTCCCGGCTGTTCCCGCTCGTCCGCCGGCACCTGGCTCCGGGAGGCGTGTTCGTGTTCTCCCAGCCGCCCGCGATCCCCGGCGCGTACGGGCCGCAGGGCATGTACAAGGGCGGCTTCGCGGGGAAGGCGATGTTCACCTACCGCTACAGCTACAAGCCGGCGGTGTGGGAGAGGCACCTGCTCCGGGCCGGGTTCGCCTCGGCCGAGGCGTCGGTCGTGGACGCACCGACACCCGGCCACATCGGCACGCTGATCGTGCGCGCCCGGGCCTGATCGGCCCTGTCCCGCCGCTATCCCGCAACCTCCCGACCGTCCCGGAGCACGGCCGCGAGCGCGCGGGCCGTGGCCACGTTGCAGCGCCCCAGGTCGAGCAACGCGAACGGGGCGGATCCGGCGCAGGAGACCGCGTCCACTCCCAGGGACGGCAGCGTCACCCCCACCGCCCTGAGCGCGTCGCGCAGTTCCTCGCATGCCTCTTCGGCGTCCCCCACCTAGAGAACCTCCCCTCGGCTACGGGCGTTGGCGTGTGCCACCCGCGCCCACATCAGGGTCTCCGCACGGTCGCGGACGTTCAGCAGCGGCTGTACGTCGCGGGGCAGCGCCGTCCATTCCGTGCCGCCGCCTTCGGGGCGCAGCCAGACGAAGCCGTCCTGATGGTCCATGACGACCCCGCGCTTCTCCCGCCGTGTGTCGTGCGCGAGCCGGCCCACGGGGAGCCGGGCCATCTCCGAGGAGGCAAGGGGTGCCTCCTGCCGCTTCTCACTGTTCACACCCTCAGCGTCATGGCGGGCGACGGCGACCGACCAGGGTGACGGTGTTCCGAACCGGGTTGCGGAACAGCCGCCACCTGCCGGATTTCACCTTTCGCAGTCACAATGTCACTCATCGCAACCACCGTTGATGGGGCGCCCGTTCCCTCGTGAACACGGAACGGCACGCCGACACGGCACACGGCAAGGGAGCACCCACCATGACCCAGCCCTCCCGGGACCTCGAACCCGCCCACTCCGCCCGCGACCTGTACGGCGTCGAGCTGCGTCGCCAACGGCGCCTGCTCGGCCTGTCGTTGGACCGGATGTCGGACATCGTCAACTACAGCAAGACCCACCTGCACGGAGTGGAGACGGGGGAACGGCTCCCCCTGCCGCCCCTCTCGGAAAAGCTGGACGTAGCCTTCGGCACGGACGGGCTGTTCCAGGGGCTGTGGGGGGCGGTCAAGCGGGAGTACACGCCGAGGCGGTTCGATCACTGCCTGGAGCTGGAGGCGAGGGCGGTGCGGATTCAAGCCTTCGGTGCGAGCATCATTCCAGGTCTACTGCAAACGGCGGCATACATGCGGGAACTGTTCGTCAGGGCCGAGCCGGGAAGGAGCCCGCAGGAAATCGACAGTCTGGTGGCGGCCCGCCTGGGCCGCCAAGAGGTCCTGCGGCGCACCTGCCCACCGGACTTCTGGTGGATCCTGGGTGAGGCAACCTTGCGGCAGGCCGTAGGCGGACCGGCGGTGATGCGCGAACAACTCGGGGCGCTGCTGCCACTCGCGTACACACGCCACACAACGATCCAAGTAGCCCCGTTCGCAGCGGGTGCGAGCGCGTTGATGAACGGCACGCTCATCCTGCTCACGCTCCCGGACAACTCCACCACCGTGTACCACGAAGGGCCTTGGAACGGGGAGATCTACGACGACCAGGAGACCATCCGGCGAGGTATGCGAGAGTACGATCGCATGAAAGCCTGCGCCCTCCCGCCGCAGGAGTCGGCAGCGTTGATCGAAGCAGTGATGGAGACGTTCGAGCCATGCGAGCCACCCCGAACTTGAATACCGCCCGCTGGCGCAAATCCTCCTACAGCGGAGGCCAGCAGGGGGCCGAGTGCGTCGAGGTCTGCGGCGACTTCCCCGGTGCCGTTCCCGTCCGTGACAGCAAGAACGTGACCGGCCCCGTTCTCGTGCTCACCGAAACGGCCTGGCAGCCGTTCGTCGACGGCCTCAAGGGTGGTTTTCCCTTGCCCGCGTGACCCCAGGGCACTCACCGTCCTCAGCACAGGTAGGCGCTAGGCTCCCGGGAGTGAAGAGTGCTGAGCGCCCCCTCCCGTCTTCCTTCCGCCTGCTTGTCACGGGAGGTGGGACCGGAGGTCACACCTATCCCGCGCTGACCGCGATCCGCGCGTTGCAGACCCGTCTCGCGGCGGACGGCGGGAAGCTCGATGTGCTGTGGGTCGGCACGGCGGAGGGCCTTGAGGCCCGGATCGCTCCGGCCGAGGGCATCCCGTTCGACACGGTCGCGACGGGCAAGATCCGCAGGTCCGCGAACCCGCTGAAGATGGTGTCGCCGGCGAACATGAAGGACATGGCGCGGGTGCCGCTCGGCGTCGCGCAGGCACGGAAGATTGTCGCCGGGTTCCGGCCGGACGTGGTCCTGGCGACCGGTGGGTACGTGGCGGTTCCGGCGGGGCTCGCCGCGAGGATGTGCCGGCGCCCGCTGGTGCTGCACGAGCAGACCGTCCGGCTCGGGCTGGCGAACCGCAAGCTGGCCGGGTCCGCCACGCGGATCGCGGTGTCCTCGGAGTCGACCGTGCCCCTGCTGCCGCATTCTGTGCGCTCCGTGGCGGTCGTCACCGGCAATCCCGTCCGGCCGGAGGTGCTGATCGGCCATGCGGACAAGGCGGTTCAGGCGCTGGGGCTGACCGGCTTCGACCGTCGGCTGCCGACGGTGTACGTCACCGGTGGCGCTCAGGGCGCCCAGCAGATCAACGACCTCATTGCGCATGCGCTGCCCTGGCTGTTGCAGCGGGCGAACGTGATCCACCAGTGCGGGCCGGGCAACGTGGTGGGGCTGATCGAGCACGCGGCCGGGCTGCCGGACGTGCTGCGGGGCCGGTATTACCTGAGCGGGTTCGTCGGCCCGGAGCTTCCCGACGTCCTGGCGCTCGCCGACGTCGTGGTCTCCCGCAGCGGCGCGGGCACCCTCGCGGAGCTCACCGCGCTGGGGAAACCGGCCGTGTTCGTGCCGCTGGCCTCCTCGGCCGGCAACGAGCAGGCGCACAACGCCCGCCATCTGGAGGAGGCGGGCGCTGCCGTCGCGCTGGTGGGGGACGTCGGCATGGACCGGCTGCGGCACGCTCTCGAGCCGCTCCTGACCGATCCGGCGCGGCGGGCGGAGATGGCTCGGGCGGCCCGGGCACATGGGCGGCCCGACGCGGCCGAGAGGCTCGTGGACGTCCTCCTGTCCGCCGCGTCCGGCTGAACCGCGGCGCACGCTCGTCGGGCGAGGTGCGGTGAGGCGCCCGTCAGCAGCGGTGCGTTTCATGGGCCTGTAGCGGACTTGAGGGCCCGGGCGAGGGCGGAGACGACGACCTCGATGTCCGTGGCGGTGAGGTGGGGGTGGAAGGGCAGGCTCAGGATCTCCCTCCCGGCCTGCTCGGTTCCCGGAAGCGGACGCCTCCAGGGTACGAAGGCATCCTGGAGGTGGTTGGGCGGATAGTGGACGCCGACGCCGATGTCGTTGGCCCGCAGTTCGGCGAAGACGCGGTCGCGGTGGGAGACGCGGACCTGGCACAGGTGCGGCACCGCGTGCTCGACGTCGACGTCGACGAGCGTCACTCCCTCCAGGCCGCTGAGGGCGTTTGCGTAGGTGCGCCACAGCAGGCGGCGGGTGTTCTCGGTGGTGGTGAAGTGGGCGAGTTGGGCCAGGCCGATGGCGGCGTTGAGTCCGGAGAGCTGGTAGCGCAGGCCGAAGCCCTCCACGCGGTAGCTGGTCGAGTTCGCCCGATGGTGTGCGGAATCGGTGACGCCCAGGAGCCGGAGGCGGCGGAGCAGGTCGGCCTCCTTCGGTGTGCGGGGGGTGACCATGCCGCCTTGCCCGCAGGTCAGGTTCTTGATCGGTCCGAACGAGAAGCACGTCAGTGCCCCACTCGTGCCCACGCGGCGTGCACCGGCGCGGGAGCCGAAGGCGTGTGCGGCGTCCTCGACAACGGCGACGCCTCGCTCGGCCAACTGGGGCTGGATCGCGGTGAGATCGATGGGGCGCCCGCCGAACAGGACCGGGACAACGGCTACCGTGCTCTCGCGGACTGCCTCCATGACGAGGTCCTGGTCGACGCAGAGCGTGGCGGGGTCGATGTCGGCGAACCGCGGGGCGGCCCCGGTGGCGAGGATCGCCTGAACGGTGGCGCAGAACGTCATGGATGGCACCACGACCTCGGTGCCGGGGCCGGCCCCCGCCGCGAGCAGGGCCGCGTGCAGCGCCGCGGTACCGGAGGCGACGGCCACCGCGTCCGGAACGCCGAGGAAGTGGGCGACCTGCCGCTCGAACTCTTCGGTGACGTCGGTGTGCCCGTACTGCCCGGACTCCAGCACCCGGACGACTGCCGCGCCTTCGTCTCCGTACAGGTAGGGGCTGGCGTTGCGCCGGACATCCGGCCGTGACACGCCGTTCATGACCTTCCTCCCCGCACCCCGGCGGGGTGGTCGAGATCGGCCAGGTCGCCGATGGACACCGGCCGGATGACCGGCCGGATCAGTGCGCGGGCCGTGGTGAGGACCGAGGTCGCGTCCGCTGCGGACGCTCCGGCCGCGACGATCAGACCGATCTTGTGGCCGGACTGGTCGTGCGGGCGTACGAGGTCGCCCGGCTTGGCGTACAGCTCGATGTCGGTGACTCCGGGGATGCTGCGGGCCCCGGCCACGCCTTCCCAGGTGAGGAGTTCGCCATCTTCCGTCAGGGTTGAGCCGATCAGCTCAAGTGCCGCGTGCCCAGTGCGCGTGGGCGTCAGGTGATCGCCGAACGGTTCACCGAGGGCGAGGGCGACGAGCCCGCGTACGACATTCACGCCGTAGGCGGCGGCGAGCAGTCGCGGGACGCCGTCACCGCCGAGACGGGCGTTGGCCTCGATGACGCGCGCCTGGCCGTCCGTACCGAGGACGACGTCGAAGTTCGCCGGGCCGTCGACGATACCGAGGGCACGGCACAACCGTTCCACGGTGACCTTGAGGTGGTCGTGTACCGCGGAGGGCAGCCGCGCGGTGCTCAGGCCTCGGACAACGAAGCTGGAGTCGACGAAGGTCTTTTCCGTGATGCAGGTCAACAGTGCCTGGCTGTCCTGCATGAAGACCTCGACGGCCAGCGGGCGGCCCCGCACGAACTCTTCCACGATCACCGACCCGGAGGCGGAGCAGGAGCGGGCACAGGCAACGGCACCGGACAGGTCGTCGCAGCGGGTGACGTGGGTGACACCCTTGCTGCCCGACCCGTCCACCGGCTTGACCATGAGCGGGAAGTACAGCCGGGCCGCCTTCGCGACAACCTCCTCCGGGTTGTCCGACGCGGTCCAGGCGTATCCGGTGGCTCCGCAGGACGCGGCGAGGGTGTGGAAGGCGGCCTTGTCACCGGCCGCGAGTGCCTTCTCGGGGTACACGTACGCGGTGCCGTATCGCAGGCCCAGGGTGTGCCAGGTGGCCGGCGCGGCGTCGCTCGCGCCGCCGACGATCCCGGCGGGGCGCACGTCGCCCAGTGCGTCGGCGATGGCGTCGGCGTCCCGGGTGGAGATGGCCAGGACGGCGTCGGCGAACGCGAACGCGGGAGCGTCCGCCCGCATGTCCACGGCGATGGACGGGATGTTGCGGCGCCGCGCCTCCCGGTACAGCGGGATGTGCTCCTCCGAGGCGCCCAGCACGATCAGTGCGCCCGTGGGCCAGTGCTCAGACATGCGGCGCCTCCTGAGCCGTGTCGAGGGTGACGTGGGGATGGGCGGCGGTCAGGCCGCGTGCCCACCGGGTGTGGTTGCGGCGGTACCACTCGACGGTGTCGGACAGGGCCTCGCGGAAGTCGCGTCGGGGCGCGTAGCCGAGCTGGTGGGCGATCTTGCCCCAAGCCATCGAGTACCGGATGTCATTGGCCGGCCGGTCGGGGATGTAGGTGACCGCGTCCCAGCCGGCGCCGCACAGGCGCAGCAGCTGCCCGGTCAGTTCCTTGCTCGTCAGGTCCGTTCCGCCGCCGATGTTGTACACCTCTCCGGGGATGCCGCCGCGCAGGACGAGTTCGATCCCGGCGCAGTTGTCGTCGACGTGGAGCCAGTTGCGTACATGCTGTCCACGGTCGTGGAGCGTGACCGGTTCTCCCCTGAGGAGCCGGGTGACGAACAGCGGGATGATCTTCTCCGGGTGCTGGAACGGTCCGAAATTGTTGGAGGAGCGCGTCACGCACACCGGCACGCCGTAGGTCTGGAAGTAGGAGAGCGCCACCAGGTCGCCGGCCGCCTTCGACGCGGCGTAGGGAACGGACGGACGCAGCGGGTTCTCCTCGGTCGCTGCCCCGCGGGCCAGCGGCCCGTACACCTCGTCGGTGGAGACGTGCACGAAGCGCTGGATGCCGTGGCGCATCGAGGCATCCAGAAGGGTCTGCGTACCCTGCACGTTCGTCGCGAGGAACGCGCGTGCGTCGAAGAGGGAGCGGTCCACGTGCGACTCGGCGGCGAAGTGCACGATGGCGGTGTGCCGGGAGACGAGGTCGTCGACCAGCGCCACGTCGAGGATGTTGCCGTGGATGAACGTCAGCTTCTCGCTGCCGAACGCCTCTCCCAGATTCTCGACGTGTCCGGCATAGGTCAGAGCATCGAGCACGGTCACGCTCGCGACGTCGTCGTGCTCAAGGAGACGCTTCGTGAAGTGGGAACCGATGAAACCGGCTCCTCCTGTGACGAGTACGCGGTCCATAGGATGCCTCCCTCGGGCGGCCGCGCTGTACCTGGACGGGGCGATGGTCACGACGTCCAGGTGAGCGGTAGTTACCGTGTTGACGCTTTTGAGTCAACGCGCCATCACGCTCGGTGAGAAGCTGCCAGACTGTCGTCCAGGTGTCTGCCAGTTGTGAACCAGGACGGCGAGGACCGGCGGGACATGACGATCGCAGAGCGCATCCGCGCCGTACGACAAGCACGCAAGCCCCACTGCAGTCAGGCAAGGCTCGCCGACGAACTGTCCCTCGCACGCTGGGGCAGGGCGGGCTTCCTCGACCGTCAGCAGGTCTACCGCTGGGAGGCGGGCAAACGCGTTCCCATCGAGTGGCTGCCCTTCATCGAACAGGTCCTCCGTCTCGATCTCTCCGGAGAGAATGAAGGGCAGGGCCTCGGCGATACGGTGACCTCGGTGATGCTCCTCGGAGGGGACGACGTGGATCGACGCAAGTTTGTTCTCGCAGCCTCCGCCGCCGTGGGCCTGGCCGCCCTGGACGCGACCGACGTCGAGGCCATCACCCGCCGCGTGACCAAGCCCGGCCCCGTAGCCGTCGGGATGGGTGAAGTCGCCGCCGTGCGCACGATGACCACCACCCTGGGCGATGCCGCCTCCGAACTCGGCGGAGGGCACGCGCGCCACCTCGCCGTGCGCTACTTGACCGTGGACGTCAAACGCTGGCTCAACGGACGTTTCACCGACCCGGTCGGCCGTGACCTGTTCGCCGCCACCTCCGAACTGGTGCAGCTCATCGGCTGGATGGCCCGGGACGAAGGCCTCCAGGGCCTGTGCCAGAAATACCACCTGCACGCCTTCCGCCTCGCCGACGAGGCCGGCCAGAGCGAACTCGCCGCCACCGCTCTGCGCGGCCTCGCCGACCAGGCGATCGACCTCGGGCACCTGCCGGTCGCCGTCCGCCTCGCCGAGGCGTGCGAGAGCCGGGGCCGAAAGCTCGACAACCCCAAAGCCCTCGCGTACTACCGCAACACCTACGCCCGCGCCGCCGCCGTGGACGGAGACCGCACCACCGCGACGACGATGCTTTCCGGCTCGCAGCAGGCGATCGAGCGGGCCCCGGCAAAGCCGGGCCAGTCCTGGGCCTCGCACTACAGCCATGGCCGCTGGGCCCACGAGTCCGGCATGATCCACACCCGCCTGGGCGACTACGCCGCGGCCGAAGAACACCTTCACCTCGCGCTCGACATCCACGGCCTCGACCGCAGGCGCACCCGGGCGATCGTGCTGGCCGATCTCGGGCACGTTCAGCTCAAGCGCGGCAACACCGCCCAGGCGCTAGCGACGTGGAACGAGTTCCTCGACTGCGCCGAGGGCGTGCAGTCCGTGCGCATCGACGACGGCGCCGGCAACATCGCCGCCCGCCTCCCTCTCCTCGGTGACAGCGCCGATGCGGCGGCGCTCGCCGAACGCCTGGCCACCCGCACCTGAGACGCGGGCCCTGCGTGGCGTGCAGAGGCCCGGCTCGGCGAAACCCCCGACGACCGGAAAGCCGTCACGCGCCACGCGAAGACGGTCGCTCACTCATCCGAGCACGGTCTCAGCTCCGGTCTGCTCGGTGCCGTCTTCCGTCCCGTCAGCGGGGACAGGTCCTTCATGTACGTCTTCGGCCACTCGTCGCCGGTCAGGACCTTCTTGAGCGCCGAGCAGACCTTGGTCCGCAGCACGGGGTCGTCCTTGCGCATCGCCACCCCGTAGGGCTCCGTGCCCACACCGCTGGGCAGCAGTTTCAGCTGCGCGGGATCGTTCTTGGCGTACCCGGCGAGGAGGACGTCGTCCGAGGCGACCGCGTACACGCTCGAACTCTTGTCCAACAGCCTTTCCACGCACTCCTTGTAGGTGTCGGGCTGCCACTTCCCCGTGGCGTAGCCCTCCTTCTCCAGCCGGTCCGCGTACGTGGAATCCCGTGCCGTGCACACGTCGACGTGGTTCCTCTTCACGTCGACGGCCTCGTTGAGGTCGTACTTCGCGGACTTCCGGCGCACGAGGAGGCTGGTGCCCGCCTTGTAGTAGGGGCCGACGAATCGGATGCCGTCCCGCTTCTCGCGCTCGGGCGTCATGCTGTACGAGGCGATGACCAGGTCCACCTCCCCGTTCTTCAGCTTGCTCGCCCGGTTGGCCGTGGTGACCCCGTAGAAGTCCACCTGGTCCTTGTCGTAGCCCAGTTCACGGGCGAGGGAGTAGGCGATGTCGATGTCGAACCCGCTCCAGGCGTCCGTCTTCCTGTCGTGCAGGCTCAGCCCTGGCTGATCCTCCTTAGCGCCGATCGTCAGCCTCTTCGTGGCGTTCTTCCACTGCTGCCACGCCTTCTCCGTGTCACCCCCCGCGGTGCCCGCTCCCTGTTGCCCGGAGGCGTCGTCCCGTTGGCCCCCGGAGTTGCCCTGGGAGATCAGCCAGCCTCCCCCGGCCAGCAGGACGACACAGGCCGCGGCCGCCGCCACCTTCCAGGCCCGGAACCGGCCGCGGCCCCCGCGCGACACCGCGGGCGACGGCTCGGGAGGGAGGGCTCCGGAGGAGGACACGGCGGGTTCCGGTACAACGGGTTCCGGTACGACAGGTCCCGACACGGCAGGTCCCGGCACGGCGGGTTCCGGCACGGCCGCCGCCGGTGTGGACAGTGCGGCGGACGGCGTGGGTGGGGCCGTCGGCGGGGGTGCCTGGGTGACGGCCGGGGTGGCGGCCGGGGCGGGCGTGGCGGCCCGCGCGGGGGTCGGCGCGCCCGGGTCCGCGAGCACCTCCCGGAGCATCTGCTCCGCCGTGGCCGCGTCCGGGCGCCGGTGCGGGTCCGTGACCAGCAGCCCCTGGATGACGGGGCCGAGGGGGCCCGCGTACCGGAGCACGGGGTCGGGATGCTGCTGGATGTTGGCCTGGACCTCCCAGACCTCGCTCCCGGCGAAGGGCAGGCGTCCCTCGACCATCTCGTACAGGGTGACGCCCAGCGCCCACAGGTCGGAGGCGGGCGTGGGGCCGGGGGTGCCGGGAGCGAAGAGTTCGGGCGCCAGGTAGGGAGGTGTGCCGATGATGCCGCCGTACCGGGTGACCCGGTCCGCGCCCTCGAAGGTGGCGATGCCGAAGTCCACCAGGACCACCTGGCCGCCGTCCCGCACCAGGACGTTGCCCGGCTTGACGTCGCGGTGCAGGACCGACGCCTCGTGGACCGCCCGCAGTCCCTGTGCCATCTGGAGCCCGATCGCCGCGGCCCTGGGCACGCCGAGGACCCCGTCACGGCTCAACAGGTCGGCGAGTGAACGCCCTTCGAGGAGCTTCATGACGATCCAGACCTGGTCGGCGGTCTCGATCTGGTCGTGGACCGTCACCACGTTCTGGTGTTCGATCTTGGCCAGGGCCTCCGCTTCCCGACGGGCCCGGTGTATCGCGGCCGCCTGCGCGTCCGGTGGCATGGCTCTGCGGTCGAGGAGCCCCTTGACGGCGACGAACCGGCGCAGCCGCCTGTCGTAGGCCTTCCAGACCTCGCCCATGCCCCCGCTGCCGATGGGCTCCACCAGCTCGTAGCGGCCTTCGATCACGGTGCGGGGGGCGGAGTGACGATCCTCGGGATGTCCGTCGGCGCCGCCGCCGACCCCGCTGACTCCGTCGTCGTTGTGCACGTAGCCCCCCCTTGCACCTCTTGTGCGGAACGTGGATCACCCCACATTAAACGGCCCTTGGGCGGGCCTGCGGAGTCCACGAGACGAACAAGTACGACGCATAGGGGCACGCACAGGGGCCCGCGTAGGGGCCGTAGGGGCCCCGCTCCCGCGGTGGCCGGCGGCCGGTGGGCCGCCGCCTTCCGCACGGAGAGCGCGGCCCGACGGGCGCTCCCCGCGTCAGCGCAGTGCGCCCACCGCCTGGCCGACGACCGGGATCGAGCCGACCGACGGCGCCTGGGCGACCGGACCCGTGAGCATCTGCGAGGTCAGCGGCCGGAAGTCCGCGAGCTGGGTGCCGACGCCGTTGTCCAGGGGGTCGACGCCCGTGCCCGCGAGGGGGTTCGGCTTGAGCCCGGCGACCGGACCGGTGACGTAGCCGACCGTGCCGGTGAGCGCCTGGAGCCCGGCCTGCGGGTCCACCTTGCCGAGGGAGCCGGTGTGGTACGTCCCGTCCACGACGGGGAGCGTCTCCGCCGCCGCGGCCGTCGCGCCCGCGCCCACGGCGACGCCCGCGGTCGCCAGGGTGACGAGGAGGCGCCGGGTGGTGGCCGCGGTGCGGGAGGGGCGGGGAGTGTGTCGTGCCGGTCGTGCCATAGGTGCTGCCGCCTTCGGTCGCTGGTGCGCTTGCCGCTCGTAATGCGTTCGACACGCAGGGTAGTTGCTGTGTGATGTGCGCTCCAACGCCGACCCGCGGGGTCGGCACGGGGCGGGTGATGCGTCAAACTGGTGTCCCGTGAGCCCGCATCCCCCGTCACCCGCCCGCGTCGTGCTGCTCTGCGGCCCCTCCGGCTCGGGCAAGTCCCTCGTCGCCGCCCGCTCCGGGCTTCCCGTCCTCCGTCTGGACGACTTCTACAAGGACGGTGACGACCCCACGCTGCCGCTGGTACCGGGGAGTTCGGACATCGACTGGGACGCCCCCGGGTCCTGGGACCAGGACGCCGCCGTCGCCGCCGTCGCCGAGCTGTGCGCGAGCGGCCGTACGACGGTGCCGGTGTACGACCTCTCGCTCAGCGCCCGTACCGGCACGGACGAGCTGGACATCGGGCGGACCCCGCTGTTCGTCGCGGAGGGCGTCTTCGCCGCCGAGATCGTGGCCCGCTGCCGGGAGCTGGGGCTGCTCGGGGAGGCGCTGTGCCTGACCCGGGGGCCGGTGAAGACGTTCCGCCGGCGGTTCCTGCGCGATCTGCGCGAGGGCCGCAAGTCGGTGCCGTTCCTGCTGCGCCGCGGCTGGCGGCTGATGCGCGCCGAGCGCTCGATCGTCGCCCGGCAGACGGGGCTCGGCGCCCACCCCTGCGACCGCGACGAGGCGCTGAGCCGGATGGCCGCCGCGGCGGTGGGGCGGGCGGCGGGCTCCACGGTGGCGTAAGGGGCCACCGAAGCGGGGGCCGCACGCGGGAGCCGGGCCGTATACGCGGGAGCCGGGCCGTACATGCAGGAGCGGGGCCGGGAGACCCCCCGGCCCCGGCCCCGCTCCTGTGTTTCCCCCGTGGTCCCCCGTTTCCCCGTTCCCCCCGTTCCCCGTTGTCCCCTCCCTCGGGATCTCCGGTACCGCTCCCACGTGTCCCCCGTGGAGCCCCCCGGTACCGTCCCGTCCCCCGTGATCCCCCGTACTTTCCCCCGTGGCCCCCGTGGCCCCCGTGATCCCCCGTGGGCCTCCGGCCGGTGCTCGCTGTCAGGCGACGAGCTCGCCGAAGGACTCCTCCTCGTCACGGCCGAAGCTGAGGACCTCGTCCTCGCGCAGCCGGCGGAGCGACCGCCAGATGCTGGACTTCACCGTGCCGACGCTGATGCCGAGGATGTCCGCGATCTCCGGGTCCGTGCGCCCCTCGTAGTAGCGCAGGACCAGCATGGTGCGCTGGAGTTCCGGCAGCCGGGCGAGCGCCTGCCACAGGACGGCGCGCAGCTCGGTGCCGCGCATCGCGTCCGTGTCGCCGGCGGTCTCCGGCAGTTCCTCGGTCGGGTACTCGTTCAGCTTGCGGCGGCGCCACGCGCTGATGTGCAGATTGGTCATGGTGCGGCGGAGGTAACCCCCGACCGCCGCCTTGTCGGTGATCCGGTCCCAGGCCCGGTACGTCGAGAACAGCGCGCTCTGCAGCAGGTCCTCGGCCTCGAAGCGGTCACCGGTGAGGTGGTAGGCGGTCGCGTACAGGGAGGCGCGGCGCTCCTCGACGTAGGCGGTGAACTCCGCCTCCGCCGCGGACCGTCGCTCCCCCTGGGCCTCCCCGTACGCGGTTCCCTCCGCCCCCGTGGTGGCGCTGTCCCCCGTGCGGCCGTCGACCACCGTCATCCAGGCGGCGGCGTGCTGACGTCCACGGCCGCGGACCGTGGCCCGGTTGACGTCGTGGAGCCGCGTGACAACCGCGCTTGTCATGGTGCCGTGCAGCGTGTTCATCTCGCGCCCCCCGTCGTGGAGTAACCGGACCTGCGTCGTGCTCGTTCGATGTCGAAAAGCTTGCCGGGGCCACTTCATCGCCGTGTCCGCCGACTGTCACAGAGCTGTCACAGGGGTGGGCGGCGTGGCGGAACATCCGTCACGGAGCAGAGTCGGGCGGCCACGCGGCCGGCCCCGCGGACGGTTCCCGTAGGGGGGAGATGTGTGGGAGCACCCCAACAGTCGCGACCTGTCGGCGCCATGGGCCAGAATGGCCATCGTGCCTTCCCTGTTGCTGATCGAGGACGACGACGCCATCCGTACGGCCCTGGAGCTCTCTTTGACGCGCCAGGGCCACCGGGTGGCCACTGCTGCCACCGGTGAGGACGGTCTGAAACTGCTGCGCGAGCAGCGGCCGGACCTGATCGTGCTGGATGTGATGCTGCCCGGCATCGACGGCTTCGAGGTGTGCCGCCGCGTGCGGCGCACCGACCAGTTGCCGATCATCCTGCTCACCGCGCGCAACGACGACATCGACGTGGTGGTCGGACTGGAGTCCGGCGCCGACGACTACGTCGTCAAACCCGTGCAGGGCCGGGTGCTCGACGCCCGGATCCGCGCGGTGCTGCGCCGCGGCGAACGCGAGTCCAGCGACTCGGCGACGTTCGGTTCCCTGGTGATCGACCGCTCGGCGATGACGGTCACCAAGAACGGCGAGGATCTGCAACTGACGCCGACGGAACTGCGGTTGCTGCTCGAACTGAGCCGGCGGCCCGGACAGGCGCTGTCCCGGCAGCAGTTGCTGCGGCTCGTGTGGGAGCACGACTACCTGGGCGACTCCCGGCTCGTGGACGCGTGTGTGCAGCGGCTGCGCGCCAAGGTCGAGGACGTGCCGTCGTCCCCGACGCTCATCCGTACGGTGCGTGGCGTGGGTTACCGGCTGGACGCGCCTCAGTGACAGAAGTGGCTCAGGTGACAGGGAAGTCCGCAGCGCAGCAAGGGGACGAGGACATCGAGGGGGCGGAGGGCGCCGAGGGGACGTCGGGGACCACGGGTGCTTCGGTCGTCGACGAGGCCCAGGGGGGTCTCCGGGGATGGTCCGCGGGGCGCCGGCGGAGCGTGTGGTCGCGGATCCGGCTGACCAGCCTCCGGCTGCGTCTGGTCGTCGTGTTCGGCCTGGTCGCGCTGACCGCCGCCGTCTCGGCGTCCGGGATCGCGTACTGGCTCAACCGCGAGGCCGTGCTCACCCGCGCCCAGGACGCCGTACTGCGCGACTTCCAGCAGGAGATGCAGAACAGGGCGAGCGCCCTGCCCACGCATCCCACCCAGGAGCAACTCCAGCACACCGCGGGGCAGATGGCCGACAGCAGCCAGCGCTTCAGCGTGCTGCTCGTCGCCGAGGACTCCGACGGTCGCACCGTCACCGGCAACTCGGACCTCGGCTCCTTCACCCTGGAGGACGTGCCGGCCTCGCTGCGCAAGGCGGTGGGCCGTCAGCAGCCCGACTCCTCGGGCAAGAAGGCCTCGTACCACCTGTACTGGCAGCGGATCGACGAGGACGGCCGGCCGTATCTCGTCGGCGGCGCCCGGGTGGCCGACGGCGGGCCGACCGGCTACATGCTCAAGTCCCTGGAGCCGGAGGCCAAGGACCTCAACTCGCTGGCCTGGTCGCTCGGCATCGCCACCGCGCTGGCCCTGGTCGGCGCCGCGCTGCTGGCGCAGGCGGCCGCGACGACGGTGCTCAAGCCGGTGCACCGGCTCGGCATCGCCGCGCGCCGGCTCGGCGAGGGCAAGCTCGACACCCGGCTGCGGGTCTCCGGCACCGACGAACTGGCCGAGCTGTCACGGACGTTCAACCAGACGGCGGAGGCGCTGGAGAAGAAGGTCGCGGACATGAGCTCCCGCGAGGAGGCCTCCCGCCGGTTCGTCGCCGACATGTCGCACGAACTGCGCACCCCGCTGACCGCGATCACGGCGGTGACGGAGGTGCTGGAGGAGGAGCTCGACGCCGAGACCGGCAGCGTCGACCCGATGATCGAGCCGGCCGTACGGCTCGTCGTCAGCGAGACCCGGCGACTGAACGACCTGGTCGAGAACCTGATGGAGGTCACCCGCTTCGACGCGGGCACCGCCCGGCTCGTCCTGGACGACGTGGACATCGCCGACCAGATCACCGCGTGCATCGACGCCCGCGCCTGGCTCGACGCCGTCGAACTGGACGCCGAGCGCGGCATCATGGCCAACCTCGACCCGCGCCGCCTGGACGTCATCCTCGCCAACCTGATCGGCAACGCGCTCAAGCACGGCGGTTCGCCGGTACGGGTCGCGGTCCGCGTGGACGGCGCCGACCTGCTGATCCGGGTGCGGGACCACGGGCCCGGCATCCCCGAGGAAGTCCTGCCGCACGTCTTCGACCGCTTCTACAAGGCGAGCGCCTCCCGCCCGCGCTCCGACGGCAGCGGGCTCGGGCTGTCCATCGCCATGGAGAACGCGCACATCCACCGCGGCGAGAT
Source organism: Streptomyces sp. NBC_00670 (assembly GCF_036226765.1). Classification (NCBI taxonomy): domain Bacteria; kingdom Bacillati; phylum Actinomycetota; class Actinomycetes; order Kitasatosporales; family Streptomycetaceae; genus Streptomyces; species Streptomyces sp. NBC_00670. Next base: position 4,574,273 of record NZ_CP109017.1, on the reverse strand, counting down.
CACCGCGGCCAACTCGCCGGAGGGCGGCGCGGTGTTCACGCTGCGCCTGCCCCGGGACGCCTCCTCGCTCCTCGACGACGGCGGGCGCGAGGACGACGCCGAGGGAGCCGCGGGCACCGAGGGAGAGGGCCGATGAGGCGGCACGAACCGGGCGCGTCCCGGCAGCGGCACCAGCGGCGGCGGCAGCGGAGGGCCGCGGGGGCGGTCCTCCTCCCCCTGCTGGCGGCGGTGCTGGCCGGCTGCGGCATCCGCTCCACCCAGGTGCCGACCGACTTCGGCCCGGCGCCCTCGCGGCTGCCGTGCTCGCTGCCGGCGGCGGAGAGCACGGCCACGGCCGGCCCCGGCATACCCGTACAGGCGTTCCTCCTGTGCTCGGGCCAGCTGGTGGCGGTGGACCGCTCGGTGCGGATACCCGACGGCACGGCCGAGGCGGAGCGGCGGGTCCTGGTGGCACAGGGCCTCCTCGACGAACTCGCGGCGAAGCCGTCAGCGGCGGAGTCGGAGGCGGGCTACTCGACGGACGTGCGGCAGGCGCTGCGGGTCAGCGGCCCGGACCGCCGCGACCCGGAGAACACGTTCCGTCTGAGCGTCCGCCCGCAACGCCTGTCCCCCGCCGAGCTGGCCCAGGTCATCTGCACGTTCGCCGACTCGGAGGCCACGGCGGCGGACGACGGCACGGTCATCCTGGGCGGCCCCGCCCCGACCCCCCTGAACCGCTACACCTGCACGACAGCCCTACGCACCCACCCGTCGACGGAACCCCCGAACCCCAAGCCGGTCGGGACTCCGTAACCGGAGCGACGGCCCCGCGCTCTCGCAGCAGCGGCGGGGCCACGCAGGCCCCGCCGAAGGCGCGGGGCCGTGACACATGCGGCTCCGCCGCGCGAGCGCGCCCAGCCACAACCCACCCACACCTGCACCCACCCCACTCCCCCTCCCCCTCCGGGGGCCTGGGGGCGGAGCCCCCAGGTTGAGGATGGGACGGGTAGGGGCGGCGGGGGCGAACAAAACCCCCCGGAACCGATCCCCCCACCCCCCGCGTCTACGCAGTCGTGCAGCGACAAGGCCCCACCCGCGACAACACGACGCCCCGCGTCAACCCCACCCCGCGCCTCCGCGCGACAGGCGTCGCCCTCCTCGTCGCCCACCTCACCCTCGTCGCCTGGCTCACCCTCCGCCCCCTGGACGTCCCCTGGGTCAGCCCCGCCAACCTCCGCCCCTTCGCCGGCATCAGGGCCGACCTCGCCCTCCCCCCCGCGGAAGCGGCTCGCAGGATCACGGCAGGGCTCGCCCTGCTCGCCCCCCTCGGCGTCCTCCTCCCCGCCGTGCACGCCCGCCTGCACGCCTCCCCCCTCGCCTCACTCATCCGCACCACCGCCGCCGGCGCCCTCCTCTCCCTCGCCATCACGCTCGCTCAGACCGGCGTCCCCGGCCAGGTCGTGGACGTCGACTGCCTGCTGCTCAACACGACCGGCGTGGCCCTGGCCCACCTCGCCGTCGTCCCCGCGGCCCGCGCCCGGCTCCGCCGCCGGGCCGAGGGCGGGTACGGCGCCGCCCTCCCCGGGGAGGAGCCGGCACCCGAACCCTCTCAGGGTCGGACCCCGACGATTCCCAGGGTCGAAGTGGCTCCTTAGAGTGACGACAGCGCCCGCTTCGTCCGCGTAGCGTGGATTTCACGACGGCGAACCGCTCACCAGCAGTGACAGCGGTCCGCCCCACCCACGCTGTGTGACGCGATGCGAAGGAGCCCTCCATGACCACCCTGGCCCGCCCCACCAACGGACGGATGATCGGCGGAGTGTGCGCGGCCCTGGCCCGCCGCTTCGGTACCTCCGCGACGACGATGCGCGTGATCTTCCTGGTCTCGTGCCTGCTACCGGGCCCGCAGTTCCTGCTCTACATAGCCCTGTGGATCCTGCTGCCCTCGGAGCACAAGACGGCCTCGGCCTGGTGACCGCCCCGGTCCACCCGAGCCGGTGACCCACCCGGCCCACCCGGTCCGCCCGGTCCGCCCGCCCGCCGAGCCGTCGCCCCGAACACACGGAGACGTCGGTGGGCGCCCTCCGGACAGAGGGCGCCCACCGACGTCGTACGGTGTGCGGCGCGGCGCCGAGGACGTCAGCCCAGCGGGATCCCGTTCACCGGCAGGCCGTGGGTCGGCAGACCCTGCACCGGCAGGCCGCCCAGCAGCCCGCCGAGCGGCCCGCTGCCGTCCTGACCACCGGGGAGCGCGTGCTGCGCGGCCGGCTCCGCGGCCTCCAGGGTGCGGCCGAGCGCGCCCTGCCCCTGACCGAGCGCCTCACCCGCGCCGGGCAGCGTCTTGGCGACGCCGTCCGCCGGCAGCGCGTGGGTGACGGTGTCCAGGCCCGAGGTGACGTCCGGTACGGCCGGGGCCGCGTTCGCGGCACCCGCGCCCGCGGCGGCGAAGGCGGCACCGAGGGCGGCGACACCGAGGGTCTTGGCAGCAGACTGCTTCATAGTGAATGCGTCCTTGAATGCGTTGACGGGGATGAGCGGTCCCCGACCGTAAACACGGGGAACCACCCGCCGCAAACATCCCTTCACACCAGGAGGGTGAAGAATTCATGGAGGCAGACACTGCCGAAAATCACTTTCCGTCTCCCGACCTCAGAGAAATCGCAGGTCAAGACATCCCTACTGGAACAGCCATTCGGACTTCAACTCGGCGTAACGCGGCTTGATCACGTCATTGATCATCGCCAACCGTTCATCGAAAGGAATGAATGCTGACTTCATAGCATTGACCGAGAACCATTGCAGATCGTCGAGCGTATAACCGAACGCGTCGACAAGGTGCTCGAATTCGCGGCTCATGCTGGTCCCCGACATCAGCCGGTTGTCGGTGTTGACCGTCGCGCGGAAGTGCAGCCGGCGCAGCAGCCCGATGGGGTGCTCGGCGTACGAGGCGGCGGCCCCGGTCTGGAGGTTGGAGCTCGGGCACAGCTCCAGCGGTACGCGCTTGTCGCGGACGTAGGCGGCGAGCCGGCCGAGCGTCACCGAGCCGTCGTCGTGCACCTCGATGTCGTCGATGATGCGCACGCCGTGTCCGAGGCGGTCGGCGCCGCACCACTGCAACGCCTGCCAGATCGAGGGAAGCCCGAAGGCCTCGCCGGCGTGGATCGTGAAGTGGTTGTTCTCCCGCTTCAGGTACTCGAAGGCGTCCAGGTGCCGGGTGGGCGGGTGGCCGGCCTCCGCGCCCGCGATGTCGAAGCCGACGACGCCCTGGTCGCGGTAGCGGTTGGCGAGCTCGGCGATCTCCAGGGAGCGGGCCGCGTGCCGCATCGCGGTCAGCAGGGCGCCGACGCGGATGCGGTGGCCGTTCTCCCGGGCGCGCCGCTCGCCCTCGCGGAACCCCTCGTTGACGGCCTCGACGACCTCCTCCAGGGTGAGCCCGGCCTCGAGGTGCTGTTCGGGGGCGTAGCGCACCTCGGCGTAGACGACGCCGTCCTCGGCGAGGTCCTCCGCGCACTCGGCGGCGACCCGTACCAGCGCCTGGCGGGTCTGCATCACGCCGACGGTGTGCGAGAAGGTCTCCAGGTACCGCTCCAGGGACCCGGAGTCGGCGGCCTCGCGGAACCAGAGGCCGAGCTTGTCGGCGTCGGTCTCCGGGAGACCGGAGTAGCCGGTGGCGCGGGCGAGTTCGGCGACGGTGCCGGGGCGCAGTCCGCCGTCGAGGTGGTCGTGCAGCAGGACCTTGGGCGCGCGGCGGATCTGATCGGAGCTGGGGGTGTGCTCGTGCTGGCTCGTCATTGCCGCACCATAGCCCCTACGCGCGTAGACACCAGAGGGAGGCAACTCGTCGATACGTAACAGTGATCGCGCGGACGGATGGCGTACACCACGACTTCTGAGAATGTTCTGTCATGGCACAGCAAGCGACGGCGGTTCGCCGGGCCCGGCTGGGGAGGGCGCTCGGTCCGGAGGCGAGAGCGGTGAGCGGTGTGGTGCTGCTGCTCCCGGACGGCCAGGAGGACTCCGAGCGCAGGCCGTCCGCGCTGAGGTCGGCCGCCGGGGTGCGCGCGCTCGCGCGCCGGCTGACCCGTGCGGGCCGGGAGGACGGTCTGGCGGTGCACGCGGTGCACTACCGCTACCGCGGCTGGAACGGCAGCGAGGCGCACCTCTCCCGGGACGCCTCCTGGGCCGTGGAGGAGGTGTTACGGCGGTACGGGGACGTCTCCGTCTGTCTCCTCGGCCTCGGCATGGGCGGCCGGGCGGCGCTGCACGCGGGCGGGCACGCGGCCGTCAACTCCGTGGTCGCCGTGGCCCCCTGGCTGCCGGAGGAGGACGTGGCGGTGCCACCCGAACCGGTGAAGCAGCTCGTCGGGCGCCGGGTGCTGATCGTGCACGGCACCAGTGACCGGCGTACCGATCCGGAGCTGTCCTTCCGGCTGGCGGCGCGGGCGAAGAAGGCCAACCGGGACGTGTGCCGGTTCGAGGTGCACTCCGACGGTCACGGGCTGCACCAGTACCGGTCCGAAGTGCACGCGCTGGCCGAGGACTTCGTACGGGGGGCGCTGTTCGGGCGGCCGTTCTCCCGTCCGGTGCAGGACGCGCTGGCGGCGCCCCCGCCGCTGGGGCTGCGGATGCCGCTGGCGGCGGGGTTCGGGCAGACGCGCCGGGGGTGACGGTCGCCCCCGGCTTCGCGGCTCAGAGGCCGTCCGGGGCGGTGGAGAGCAGCTTTCCGCGGCGGGAGAGCAGGAACCGTTTGAACGCGGCCACCGGCGGGGTGTCCGGGTGGCCCTCCATCCAGGCCACGCCGATCTCGCGCACCGCGCGCGGCGCGGTGACGGTCAGCTCGACGACCCCGGGGCGCGGCACGGCCGGCGGCGGCAGCAGCGCGACGCCGAGCCCGGCCGCGACCAGCCCGCGCAGGGTCTCCGCCTCCTCGCCCTCGAAGGCGACGCGCGGGACGAACCCGGCCGCGCGGCAGACGTCGTCGGTGATGCGGCGCAGTCCGTAGCCGGGCTCCAGGGTCACGAACGCCTCGTCGGCGGCCTCGGCGAGCCGCACCCGACGGCGTCCGGCGAGGCGGTGGTCGGCCGGGACGACGAGGCGCAGCTTCTGCTCGTCGAGCCGCCGTCCGACGAGGTCGGGGGCGTCCGGCACGGGCGAGGTCAGACAGAGGTCCAGCTCGCCCGCGCGCAGCCGCTCCAGCATGGCCTCGCCGTAGTTCTGCACCAGGCTGAAGCGGACCCGGGGATGGTCGGCGCGGAAGGCGCGGATCAGCCCCGGGACGGTCTCGGAGCCCATGGTGTGCAGGAAGCCGAAGGCGACCTTGCCGGCGGCCGGGTCGGCGTCCGCGCGCACCTCCTCGGCGGCCCGGCCGATCTCGGCGAGCGCGCGTTCGACGGAGCGCAGGAAGGTGCGGCCGGCCGGGGTGAGGGCGACGGTGCGGCCGCGGCGGGCGAACAGGTCGACGCCGAGGTCCTGTTCGAGCCGGACCATGGCCCGGGACAGCGTCGACTGCGGCACCCGCATCTCGCGCGCGGCCCGCGTGACGTGCTCGGTACGGGCGACACCGGCGAAGTACGCGAGGCGCGGGGCGAGTGCCGCGACGATGTCTTCCATGTCACTTGTGTCACCGGACGGTGACAGGTACGGCTGCGACCTCTGCTCATGCATCACAGGAACGATTATGGCGGTTTCATGCATTGGACGGATGAGCGGAGTGATCCGTACGTTCGAGGCATGTCTCCCGCCGATACCGGGGCGCTCACCAGGGTGAGCGCCGACGCCCCCGCCGACGCCGCAGCCGATGCCCCCGCCCTGCCCTCCGACACCATGCCCGACTCCGCGTCCGACTCCGCGTCCGCCGCCGACTCCCGGCTGACCCCGGGCGGTCCCGGCTACCGGCGAATGAGTCTCGCGCTCTTCCTCGCGGGCGTCGCGACCTTCGCCCTGCTCTACTCCACGCAGGCCCTGCTCCCGCTGATCTCCGACGACCTGGCGGTGACGGCGGGTGCGGCGAGCTGGACGGTGGCGGCCGCGACCGGCGGTCTGGCGCTGTTCGTGCTGCCGATGAGCGCGCTGTCGGAGCGGTACGGGCGGCGCACGGTCATGACCGGCTCACTCGCGGTCGCGGTCACCGTGGGACTGCTGGTGCCGTTCGCGCCGTCGATCGGCGCGTTGGTGGCGCTGCGCGCCGTGCAGGGCGCGGCCCTGGCCGGACTGCCCGCGTCGGCGACGGCGTACCTGGCCGAGGAGGTGCGGCCCAAGGCGCTGGTGACGGCGATCGGGCTGTTCGTGGCGGGCAACAGCGTCGGCGGGATGAGCGGCCGGCTGATCACCGGTTGGGTCGCGCAGCTGTTCGGCTGGCGGGTGGCCGTCGGCACGATCGGCGTCGTGGCGGTGGTGTGCGCGGTGGCGTTCCGGCTGCTGCTGCCGGCGCCGGCCCACTTCACGGCGGGCTCGCTGCGGCCGCGCGTGCTGCTCGGCGCGCTCCGCGACCACCTGTCCAACCCGCTGCTGCGCCGGCTGTACGCGATCGGCGCGCTGTTCATGACGGTCTTCGGCGGGGTCTACACGGTGATCGGCTACCGGCTGACCGACGCGCCGTTCTCGCTGCCGCAGGGCGTCATCGGCTCGATCTTCCTGGTGTACCTGGTGGGTACGGTCTCGGCGTCCACGGCGGGGCGGCTGGTGGGGCGGCTCGGCCGGCGCGGGGCGCTGTACCTGGCCGGTGGCACGACGGCGGCGGGGCTGCTGCTGTCGCTGGCGGATTCGCTGGTGCCGGTGCTGCTGGGGCTGGTGCTGATCACCGCGGGGTTCTTCGCGGGGCATGCGGTGGCGTCCTCGGCGGTGAGCCGGACGGCGACGCACGGGCGGGCGCAGGCGCAGGCGCTGTATCAGTCGGGGTATTACATCGGCTCCAGCGTGGGGGCCACGCTGGGGGCGACGGCCTACCACGCGACGGGGTGGGCGGGGACGGTGTCCCTCGGCCTCCTCGCGCTGGCGGGCGTCGCGGCGATCACCCTCGCCGGGACGCGTGCGGCCCGCCGTACGGCCGCGGCCCGGATGGCGTAAGCGCGACGGGGTGGCGGCGAGGGCTTCTTCCGCCCCCGCCGCCCCTACCCTTCCCGTCCCCGGGGGTAAGCCCCCGGACCCCCAAAAGATTGCGCAGTTCCCCGCGCCCCTGAAGATCTCGCGCACCCCGAGCTATCAGGCGCCCCAGAGCCCCTCCCACGGCACAGCTCGGTAACGGACCGGACAGAAGGGTTTTTCCGGCTCGTCTACGCGCGTTACGCTGCGGCGGAACCAGCGCCTGGTAGGGGCGCGTGCACAAAGGAGTCTCGTTCCATGCGCCGGGTGTCCCGAATCGCGATCGCGACCGCCGCGACCGCAGCCCTCGCCGTCACGGCGTCCGCCTGCGGCAGTTCGTCCAGTGAGTCCGCCGGCAGCGGCGGCAAGAGCAAGGGCGTCGCCCTCGCGTACGACGTCGGCGGCAAGGGCGACCAGTCGTTCAACGACGCCGCCACCGCCGGCATGGAGAAGGCCGCCAAGGACTTCGGCACCGGCTCCAAGGCCATCGAGCCCCAGGACGGCGAGTCCGACGCGGACAAGGTCCAGCGGCTGGAGCAGCTGGCCAAGGAGGGCTACAACCCGGTGATCGGCGTCGGCTTCGCCTACGCGCCCGCCGTCAAGGAAGCCGCCAAGAAGTACCCCAAGGTGTCCTTCGGCATCGTCGACGACAACACCATCAAGGCGGACAACGTCGCGGACCTGGTCTTCCACGAGGAGCAGTCCTCCTACCTCGCCGGTGTCACCGCCGCGAAGACCACCAAGTCGAACACCGTCGGCTTCATCGGCGGCGTGGACGTTCCGCTGATCCACAAGTTCGAGGCCGGCTTCGAGCAGGGCGTCAAGGACACCAACCCCAAGGTCAAGGTCAAGTCGCAGTACCTGACGGAGACCGCGGCCGAGGGCGGCTTCTCCAGCCCCGACAAGGGCCAGAGCGCGGCCGAAGGCCAGATCGACGCCGGTGCGGACGTCGTCTACCACGCGGCCGGTCTGTCCGGTCAGGGCGTCATCAAGGCCGCCGCCTCGCACAAGGTGTGGGCGATCGGTGTCGACTCCGACCAGTACAACCAGTCGGCGCTGGCGAAGTACAAGAAGTACATCCTGACCTCCGCGCTCAAGAACGTGCAGGGCGCGGTGTACGACCTCGCCAAGTCGGTCATCAAGGACAAGAAGCCGCAGAGCGGCGAGATCCGCGGCTCGCTGGAGAACGGCGGCGTGGGCCTGGCCGACTCCAACCCGGTCTTCAAGAACGACAAGGACCTGCAGGCCGCCCTCGACAAGGCCGAGCAGGGCATCAAGGACGGCTCGATCAAGGTCAAGACGTCCTGACCCACTGACGGGCCGACGGCCTGGCACACAGCGGGGTCCGGCAGCGCACTGCCGGGCCCCGGCCGGGGGTCACGACGCGACGACGTCCCGGCCACGACGTCATCACACGGTCCGCCGGGACCATGGTCAGCGCGACGCCGCAATGGCAGCGTTACCGCCGCACAACGGAGTGCGGGGAGGATGGGCCGACCCGCACCGCCGTTCACGCGGCACAATGCTCGGGAACGGTCGGGATCGCTACGGAAACAGACTGCGACAGCAGGATTCCGCAGCGAAACCGACATGTACCCGAGCACTATTTAAGGCAGGGGCGCTACGCGCGTAGATCGGCCCCTTTTCCAAGGAGAGTGCGCCATCGACGCGTCCAGCAGCCCTCCGCTCACCGCGCGGTCGACCGCGGTCGAGCTGGCCGGCATCACCAAGCGGTTCCCGGGGGTGGTGGCCAACCACGACATCCACCTCACCGTCCGCAAGGGCACCGTGCACGCCCTCGTCGGCGAGAACGGCGCCGGCAAGTCGACGCTGATGAAGATCCTCTACGGCATGCAGAAGCCGGACGAGGGCACCATCGCGGTCGACGGCGAGCAGGTGGCCTTCACCAGCCCCGCCGACGCCATCGCCCGCGGCATCGGCATGGTCCACCAGCACTTCATGCTCGCGGACAACCTCACCGTCCTGGAGAACACCGTCCTGGGCAGCGAGAAGCTCCACGGCATCGGCGGCGGCGCCCGCCGGAAGATCAAGGAGATCTCCGACCGGTACGGGCTGGGCGTGCGCCCCGATGTCCTGGTGGAGAGCCTCGGCGTCGCCGACCGCCAGCGCGTGGAGATCCTCAAGGTCCTCTACCGCGGCGCCCGCACCCTGATCCTGGACGAGCCGACCGCCGTGCTCGTGCCGCAGGAGGTCGACGCGCTCTTCGCCAACCTGCGCGAACTGAAGTCCGAGGGCCTGTCCGTCATCTTCATCTCGCACAAGCTGGGCGAGGTCCTCTCCGTCGCCGACGAGATCACCGTCATCCGGCGCGGCACCACCGTCGGCACCGCCGTCCCCGCGAAGACCACCCCCCGCCAGCTCGCCGAGCTGATGGTCGGCAGCGAGCTGCCCACCCCCGAGACCGCCGAGTCGACGGTCACCGACCGCCCGGTGATCGAGGTCGCGGGTCTGACCGTCTACGCCGCCGGCGCCTCGCTCGGCGACGTCAACGAGGTGAGCGACACCGCCCCGGCCGCCAGCGGCGGCACCGGCGCCCTGCTCACCGACACGCCCACCGGCGGCGACGTACGCCGGGTGCTGGACGACGTCACGTTCACCATCCACGCCGGCGAGGTCATGGGCATCGCGGGCGTCGAGGGCAACGGGCAGACCGAGCTGATCGACGCGCTGATCGGCACCAAGCACGCCGACTCCGGCACCCTCCGCTTCCTGGGCGAGGACATCACCCCCTGGCCCACCCGCAAGCGCCGTGAGCGGGGCGTCGGCTACATCCCCGAGGACCGCCACCGCCAGGGCCTGCTCCTGGAGGCCCCGCTCTGGGAGAACCGCATCCTCGGCCACGTCACCGAGAAGCCCAACGCCAAGGGCTTCTGGCTGGACCCCAAGGGCGCCCAGGCCGACACCCGCCGGATCGTCGAGGAGTACGACGTCCGCACCCCCGGCATCGACGTCACCGCCGCCTCCCTCTCCGGCGGCAACCAGCAGAAGCTGATCGTCGGCCGCGAGATGAGCCACGCCCCCAAGTTCCTGATCGCCGCGCACCCCACCCGCGGCGTGGACGTCGGCGCGCAGGCGCAGATCTGGGACCGCATCCGCGAGGCCCGCCGCGAGGGCCTGGCCGTGCTGCTGATCTCCGCCGACCTGGACGAGCTGATCGGCCTGTCGGACACCCTGCGGGTGATCTACAACGGCCGTCTGGTCGCCGACGCCGACCCGGCCACCATCACCCCCGAGGAACTCGGCTCCGCCATGACCGGCGCCGCCGCCGGGCACCTGGAGCACGACGAACCGGGTGACCGGCACGACGAATCAGGCGCCCCGAGCGGCGCCACCGAGGCCGCCCCGGAGGACGAGGCCCGATGAAGAAGTTCGACAAGGAGCGGGTGCTCCTGGCAGTGGCCGGACCGGTCATCGCGCTCGTCCTGGCGATCGCGCTGACCTCCGTCGTCCTGCTCGCCTCGGACCGCAACCCGTTCGAGCCGTACCGGCTGATGCTCCAGCAGGCGTCGTACTCCGACGTGCAGGTGCTGATCGTCAACCAGGCGTCGATGTACTACATCGCCGCGATCGCGGTCGCCCTCGGCTTCCGCATGAACCTGTTCAACATCGGCGTCGACGGCCAGTACCGCCTCGCCGTCGTGATGACCGCCGTGGTCGGCGCCCACGTGGCGCTGCCCAACTTCCTCCAGGTCCCGCTGCTGCTGCTGGTCGCGATGGGCACCGGCGCGCTGTGGGCCGGCATCGCGGGGGCGCTGAAGGTGACCCGGGGCGTCAGCGAGGTCGTCGCGACGATCATGCTGAACTCCATCGCCACCGCCGTCATCGGCTACGTCACCCTCGCGCACGTCTGGGGCGTCCAGCTCGGCAACAACATGACGACCGGCGTGATGCGCAAGTCCGGCTGGATCCCGGGCATCGACCTCGGCGCGGACGTCGGCGAGATCTACGGCCTGGTCTTCCTCGCCATCCTGCTGGGCGTCGCCTACTGGCTCGTCCTCAACCGCACCCGGTTCGGCTTCGACCTGCGCGCCACCGGCGAGTCCGAGACCGCCGCCGCGGCCTCCGGCGTCAACGCCAAGCGCATGGTGTTCGTCTCCATGGTGATCTCCGGCGCGGTGGCGGGCCTGGCCGGGCTGCCGCTGCTGCTCGGCGACACCCACACCTACAGCCTCAGCTTCCCCGCCGGTCTCGGCTTCACCGCCATCGGCATCGCCCTGCTGGGCCGCAACAACCCCGGCGGCATCGCGCTCGCCGCACTGCTGTGGGCCCTGCTGGACAAGGCCTCGCCCGCCCTCGACTACGCGACCCCGGTGGCGTACGAGAAGGAGATCGCGACGATCATGCAGGGCCTGATCGTCTTCGCGGTCGTCATCTCCTACGAGGCCGTACGGCAGTGGGGGCTGCGCCGCCAGCAGAAGCGGGTCGGCGCGGAACTCGCCGCGGCCGCACTGAAGAACTCCGAGAAGAAGGAGGTGGCGGCCCGATGAGCACCGCGACCCTCACCAAGCCGCAGGCCAAGCGGCCCGGCCGGAGCGGCCGCCGGATGTCGCTCCCGGTGCTCCTGCTGGTCATCGCGGGCGTGCTGGTCCTCACCTCCGTCGTCCGGCTGATCACCGGCGCGAACGGCATCACCTCCACCGGACAGATGTCCACCGCGCTGCGGCTCGCCGTCCCGATCGGCCTCGCCGGTCTCGGCGGTCTGTGGGCCGAGCGCGCGGGCGTGGTCAACATCGGCCTCGAGGGCATGATGATCCTCGGCACCTGGTTCGGCGCCTGGGCCGGCTACCAGTGGGGTCCGTGGACCGGCGTCGTCTTCGGCATCATCGGCGGCGTCCTCGGCGGCATCCTGCACGCGATCGCCACCGTCACCTTCAACGTGAACCACATCGTCTCCGGTGTGGCGATCAACATTCTGGCGCTCGGCACCACCCGCTATCTGTCGAAGTTCACCTTCGAGGGCGTCCCGCAGGGCTCCTCCAAGCAGTCCCCGCCGATCGACTCGCTGGGCACCTTCGACATCCCCGGTCTCTCCAGCGGCCTGGACACCCTCAACGGCAAGCACTGGTTCCTGGTCTCGGACCTCGCCGGCCTGATCGGCGGTCTGATCACCGACCTGTCACCGCTGACCGTGATCGCCGTGGCGCTGGTGCCGCTGTCCTGGTGGGTGCTGTGGCGGACCTCCTTCGGGCTGCGGCTGCGCTCCTGCGGCGAGAACCCGGTGGCCGCCGAGTCCCTCGGCGTCAACGTCTACAAGTACAAGTACCTCGCCGTGCTGATCTCCGGCGGGTTCGCCGGGCTCGGCGGCGCGTTCCTGTCGATCGTCGCGTCCAACGTGTACCTGGACGGCCAGACCGCGGGGCGCGGCTACATCGGTCTCGCCGCGATGATCTTCGGCAACTGGATGCCGGGCGGTCTCGCCCTCGGCGCGGGTCTGTTCGGCTACACCGACAGCCTCAACCTGCGCGGCGGCACGACCAACGTGCACGCGCTGATCCTGCTGCTCGCGATCCTGCTGGTGTTCGGGGCGGCGTACCTGGTGTGGAAGAAGCGGCACGTGCCGGCCGTGGTCACCGCGATCGTCGCCGTCCTGATGTTCCTCTGGTACGTCTCCACGGACGACGTCCCGCGCCAGGTCGTCACCGCGACCCCGTACGTCGTCACCCTGCTCGTCCTCTCGCTCTCCGCGCAGCACCTGCGGATGCCGAAGGCGGACGGTCTGCCCTACCGCAAGGGGCAGGGCAAGTGACGGCCGGCGCTCCCCGGGTGTCCGACGTCGACTGGGAGTCCCTGCGGGAGGCGGCGCGCGCGGCGATGTCGCGCGCCTACGCCCCCTACTCGGGCTACCCGGTCGGCGTCGCCGCCCTCGTCGACGACGGGCGCACCGTCACCGGCTGCAATGTGGAGAACGCCTCCTACGGGCTCGGGCTGTGCGCCGAGTGCGGGCTCGTCTCCGAGCTGCGCAACAGCGGGGGCGGGCGGCTGACGCACTTCGTGTGCGTGGACGGGCGGGGCGAGAGCCTGGTCCCGTGCGGCCGCTGCCGGCAACTCCTGTACGAGTTCGGCGGGCCGGACATGCTCCTGGAGACCCCGGCGGGCATCGTCCCGCTGTCCGAGATGCTGCCGCAGGCGTTCGGCCCGGACCATCTGGTCGGCTGAGCGACTCCTCCCGTTCCGATTCCCCCACGCACCACCGGAAGGAAATCCATGGCCATGGACGCCGTCTCCGTCATCCGCGCCAAGCGGGACGGCGGTGAGCTCAGCGCCGCGCAGATCGACTGGGTGATCGACGCGTACACCCGCGGCGAGGTCGCCGACTACCAGATGGCCGCCCTCAACATGGCGATCCTGCTCAACGGCATGGAGCGCCACGAGATCGCCCGCTGGACCGCCGCGATGATCGCCTCCGGCGAGCGCATGAACTTCTCCACGCTCTCCCGGCCCACCGCCGACAAGCACTCCACGGGCGGCGTCGGCGACAAGATCACGCTGCCGCTGGCCCCGCTGGTCGCCGCGTGCGGCGCGGCCGTGCCGCAGCTGTCCGGCCGGGGCCTCGGCCACACCGGCGGCACGCTCGACAAGCTGGAGTCGATCCCCGGCTGGCGCGCGCGGCTCTCCAACGAGGAGGTGCTGTCGGTGCTCGACGGCGTCGGCGCGGTGATCTGCGCGGCCGGTGACGGGCTCGCGCCCGCCGACAAGAAGCTGTACGCGCTGCGGGACGTGACCGGCACGGTTGAGTCGATCCCGCTGATCGCCTCCTCGATCATGTCGAAGAAGATCGCCGAGGGCACGGGTTCGCTGGTGCTCGACGTGAAGGTCGGCAGCGGTGCCTTCATGAAGACGGTGGAGGACGCGCGCGAGTTGGCCCGCACGATGGTGGGCCTGGGCACGGACCACGGCGTGAAGACGGTGGCCCTGCTCACGGACATGTCCACGCCGCTCGGCCTGACCGCGGGCAACGCGCTGGAGGTGCGCGAGTCGGTGGAGGTCCTCGCGGGCGGTGGCCCGGCGGACGTCGTCGAGCTGACGCTGGCGCTGGCCCGCGAGATGCTCGACGCGGCCGGGCTGCCCGACGCCGACCCGGCCAAGGCGCTGGCCGACGGCTCGGCGATGGACGTCTGGCGCCGCATGATCAGCGCGCAGGGCGGCGACCCGGACGCGGCGCTGCCGACGTCGCGGGAGCAGCACGTGGTCACGGCCGCGGCCTCGGGCGTCGTCGCCCGCCTCGACGCGTACGACATCGGCGTCGCCGCGTGGCGGCTGGGCGCCGGCCGCGCCCGCAAGGAGGACCCGGTCCAGGCGGCGGCCGGCGTGGAACTCCACGCCAAGCCCGGCGACCGGGTGGAGCAGGGCCAGCCCCTCCTCACCCTCCACACGGACACCCCCGACCGCTTCGAGTACGCCCTGGAGGCCCTGGCCAACGCCTGCGACATCGCCGCCCAGGGCGCCGAGTTCAACCCGACGCCGGTGGTCCTGGAACGCATCGCCTGACGCGACGCCCAAGGGGCGCGGGACTGTGTCGGATCTGCGGCTCCGCCGCGGGGCGCGAGCAGTCACCGCGCCCCGATAGGGGCGCGGGGAACTGCGCGGCCGACCACAACGAACCCGCACCCGCCCACGAACCCACCCACCCGAGCTCTCCCGCGCCCCGGGGCGGAGCCCCATCGGGGGGCCCGGGGGCGGAGCCCCCGGGTGAAGGACGGGACGGGCAGGGGCGGCGGGGGCGGAAACAACCCACCGCTCCCCCACCCCCACCGATGAGTTGCGTCGTCGTTCGGCGTCTACCGACCGTGGACGCCGAGACACCCCCCGTACTGGTGCTGCCCCCGTTCGTCGGCCGGGACGACGTGGGACGGCTGAGCCGCGACGTCCGGGCGCGGCTGGAGTCCGCCGGGGTCGGCACCGTCGTCGTCTGTGACGTCAGCCGCGTCGTCACCGGCGGCCTCGGCCTCGTCGACGTCCTCGCCCGCCTCCAGCTCGCCGCCCGCCGGGCCGGCGGCCGCATCCGCGTCCGCGGCCCGTCGCCCGAGCTGCGCGCGCTACTCGGTCTCCTCGGGCTTCCCCTCGAGGTGGAGCGGGAGCCCGAACAGCGGGAACCACCGCTGGGTGTCGAGGAAGCAGTGGAACCCGGTGATCCGGCCGCCTGACGCCGCCGAGGACCCTTCCGACGACGAGATCTCCAGCGCCTGCACCGCCCACGCGGTGAACCCGCCCGCCTCCGGATCCGGCTTGTACTGGGCGAACCCGGGCAGCCCGTTCACCTCGACCGGCACCAGGTGCGACCCCGCGCACGCCGCGCCGAGCGTCGTCATGAACCCGGTGATGTCCTCCGGGCCGCGCAGCCACAGGTCGAACGGCGGCATCGTCATGATGGCGTCCTCGGCCAGCAGGGCGGTGAGCGCGGTCATGTCGTAGCCCTCGAACGCGGCGACGTACCGTTCGAGGAGCTTGCGCTGCTCCTCGTCCAGCGGGTCGGAGACGGCGGCGTCGGCGCCCTCCCCCGGCGGGCGCTCGGCGAGCGTGGCGCGGGCCCGCTGGAGGGCGCTGTTCACCGACGCGACCGACGTGCCGAGGAGTTCGGCGACCTCGCTCGCCCGCCAGGCGAGCACCTCGCGCAGGATCAGCACCGCCCGCTGCTTGGGCGGCAGTTGCTGGAGCGCGGCCATGAAGGCGAGCCGGACGGACTCCTTGGCCACGGCCGCCTCCGCCGGGTCGCCGGTGACCGGCAGGACGCGGGCGTCCGGGACCGGCTCCAGCCAGGTGTGGTCCGGGCGGGGGGCGAGCGCCGCCCGGGCGAGCGGGGTGGACTCCGTGAGGTCCATCGGGCGGGCCCGTTTGTTGCCGGCGTTCAGCATGTCCAGGCAGACGTTGGTCGCGATGCGGTAGAGCCAGGAGCGGAGGCTGGAGCGGCCCTCGAAGCGGTCGTGGCTGCGCCAGGCGCGGACCATGGTGTCCTGGACCGCGTCCTCGGCCTCGAAGGAGGAGCCGAGCATGCGGTAGCAGTAGCCGGTGAGCTCGACGCGGTGGCGTTCGAGCCGGGCGTCCAGGGGTTCCGGCGGTGGCTGTGCCGGGTCCTGTGCGATTGTCGTGCCGTCGTCCATGTCCACCCACCCCTGTGGCCGTGTGCGTGTGCGGGCGCTGTGTCCCCCCGCACTTCGGAAGCTACCGGAGGGCACTGACAATCGCGCCCTGGATGGAAGAAGGGGCTGGTCGGGGGGTTGATCGCCCCCGCCACCCCTACCCTTCCCGTCCTTCACCCGGGGCTCCGACGCGGGAGAGCTCGGGTGGGTGGGGTGCGTGGGCGGGTGCGGGGGCATCGTGGCTTGTCGCGCAGTTCCCCGCGCCCCTTATGGGGCGCTGACGGAGCCCCAGGCCGATACGTTCCCTACTTCGTCGCCACCGTGACCTTGCCGTCGATCACGTCCTGCTTCGCCTGCTCCACCGCCGCGACCACGTCCTTCATCGCGCGGTACTTCGGGTTGGAGTCCGCGAAGCCGACGCCGCCGGACTTGAGGTCGCCGACGACCACGCCGCTCAGGGGCTTGCCCTCGTGGACGGACTTGACCAGGTCGTAGACCGCGCCGCCGACGTTCTTCAGCGCGGAGCCGAGGATGTGGTCCTTGTACTTGGCCAGGGCCGACTGCTTGTACTGGTCGGAGTCGACGCCGATCGCCCACGCCTTGTGGGTGGCGGCGGACTTGATCACGCCCTGCCCGGAGAGGCCGGCCGCGTGGTAGATGACGTCCGCGCCCGCGTCGAGCTGGCCGTCCGCCGCGCTCTGGCCCTTGTCGGGGCTGGAGAAGCCCCCCTCGGCCGCGGTCTCCGTGAGGTACTGCGACTCGATCTTGATCTTCGGGTTGACGGACTTCGCGCCCTGGTCGAAGCCGGCCTCGAACGTGTGGATGAGCGGGATGTCGACGCCGCCGATGAAGCCGATGTGGTCCTTCTTGCTGGCCTTGGCCGCCGCGACACCGGCGAGGTAGGAGGACTGCTCGGCGCTGAAGACCAGGTCGACGACGTTCTTCGCCTTGATCGTCTCGTCGTCGATCATGCCGAAGGTGACCTTCGGGTAGTGCGCGGCGACCTCCTTGACCGCGGGGGCGTAGGAGTAGCCGACGCCGATGATCGGGTTGTAGCCGGCCTTGGCGAGCGTGGTCAGGCGCTGGATCTTGTCGGCGTCGGACTCGCCGTCCTGCGGCTCGATGTCCCGCCCGCCGATCTTGAACTCCTTCTCCGCCTTGGCGAAACCGGCGTACGCGGCGTCGTTGAAGGACTGGTCGCCCTTGCCGCCGATGTCGTACGCCAGGCCGATGCCCTTGCCGGAGTAGCCGCCGGAGGAACTCTTGTCCGAGCCGTTGTCGGAGCTGTTGGCCTCGCTGCTGGACTTGCCGCACCCGGCGGCGGCGAGGGCGACGACGGCGACGGCCACCGCCGCGCGGGAGAACCTGGTTCTGGGGGAGATCGAACGCACGACAAGCACCCTTCGTTCCCGGCACCCGTGGCCGGTCAGCTCCGTCGAACGCGCCGCTGCGGCAGCGATTCGGGCGCACAGTAACGCGCGTAGAAGTAGGGGGGAACGGGGTTCTGCGCGGCCGTTACCGATTCGTGCCGCCGTTCGACGGCCCCGCACGTGGACCGGAGGGGCGGGTCCGGCCGGGCGGCGTGCGCACCGGCCGGACGGGACCGTCAGTGGTCCGGGTGCAGCAGCGCCGCCGCGGTGAACATCTCGACGCCGACGGTGATGGCCTGCTCGTCCGCGTCGAAGTCGCCCTGGTGCAGGTCGCGGACGGTCAGGTCGCCGGGCCGGCGCACGCCGAGGCGGGCCATCGCGCCCGGCACGTGCTCCAGGTACCAGGAGAAGTCCTCGCCGCCGAGGCTCTGCGGGGTGTCCTCGACGGAGTCGCCGCCGCGCCGCGCGGTCATCGCGTCGCGCAGCAGTTCGGCGACGACGGGGTCGTTGACGACCGGCGGGACGCCCCGGATGTAGTTGATCTCGGACTTGGCGCGGTACATGCCCGCGATCTCGTCGACCGCCGCGTGCACGACGTCGGGCGCGATCCGCCAGGCGTCGAGGTCCAGGCACCGTACGGTCCCGGAGAGCTCGGCGTGCTGGGGGATGACGTTGGGGGCGTGGCCGGACTCGATGCGGCCCCAGGTGACGGAGAGCCCGCTGCGGGCGTCGACCCGGTTGCGCACCAGCGCGGGCACGTCGAGGGCGACGCGGGCGGCGGCGGTGACGAGGTCCGTGGTCTGGTGGGGGCGCGCGGTGTGGCCGCCGGGGCCGTCGAGGGCGATCTCGACGCGGTCGCAGGCGGAGGTGATGGCGCCGTAGCGCAGGCCGATGCGGCCGGCGTCGACCTTGGGGTCGCAGTGCACGGCGATGATGCGGCCGACGCCGTCGAGGGCGCCGGAGGCGATGACGTCGGAGGCCCCGCCGGGCAGCACCTCCTCTGCGGGCTGGAAGATCATCCGCACACCGCGCGGCAGCCGGCCCTCGCGGTGCAGCTCGGCGAGGACGAGCGCGGTGCCGAGGACGACGGTGGTGTGCACGTCGTGGCCGCAGGCGTGGGCGCGGTCGGGGACGGTGGAGCGGTAGGCGCAGTCGGCCTTGGTGTCCGGGATGGGCAGCGCGTCGATGTCGGCGCGCAGGGCGAGGATCGGGCCGCCGGCCCGTTCCCCGGTCTCACCGATGTCGCAGACGAGGCCGGTTCCGCCGTCGAGGACGCGCGGCGTGAGCCCCGCCTTCTCCAGCCGGGCCTTGATCGCGGCGGTCGTACGGAACTCCTGGTGGCCGAGCTCCGGGTGCATGTGCAGATCGCGGCGGAAGGCCACGAGCTCGGCGTGCAGGGCGGCGGGCAGTGCGCCGGGGAGCACAGCGTTCCCCGGGATGTCGGCCTCGGACTCTGGGGACATCACATGGTTCACCCTTTGAAGGGTAGGCCGATCGGGGGCACAACTAACCCGTGATCAACAAAAGTTCAGGCCGTCGGGCGAAAAATTCCCGGCCGGACGCCGCATGACGACCTTCACGCCTGGGTAAACTGCCCGGACTTGTCGGCCGAGTCGGCCCCTACGTCCGGGTAACGTGACCTCCACCACCCCCCCCCGGGCGAGTGCCACGCCCCGGCGTCACCTCACGCCCCGGCTCGCACCTCGAACCACAGCAGCTTGCCCGCGCCGCGCCCCGGCAGGCCGTCCCCGAGCGGCCACCCGCCCCACGAGTCGGCGTACGCCTGTACGAGGAACAACCCGCGCCCGCCCTCCCCGCCGACCTCCGGCAAGGCACACCGCTCTCCGGGAGGCCGGTCGAACGGCGCGGGCACGTGCGGGTCGGCGTCCCACACCCCCACCCGCAGCCGGCCGTCGTCGAGCGCGCTCAGCCGCAGGGATGCGGGCCCGGCGGTGTGCCGGTAGGCGTTGGTGACCAGCTCCGAGGTCAGCAGCTCGACGACCTCCAGCGCGTCACGCCTGCCGTGCCCGTTCAGGGCAGCCCGCACGGTCATACGTGCGACACCCGCCGCCCGCGGGTCGTGCGGCAGCCGAAGGGCGTACATCCAGGTGCGGGGCGGGGCTACGGTGACCATGAACACCTCCACGAGAGAAAGGGAACCGATCGCGCACAACTACCGCGCCGAGCGGTGGCATTGCCAGGACTTGGTGCGCTTCCGGCTTATGGGCGCGGGGAGTTGGGCGACGCGACACGCATAACGTAGCGTTCACAATGGAAGAACTTCCATTGGATCAACGAAGAGCTGCCAGCATCCATCCGTGTGGGTGATGCCGGTAGCACGTATGACCGAAGAAGGCGATCCGCCATGCCACCGGCCCCCGGCGCGACCCTGCGCCAGCAGCGTCTTGGCGCCGAGCTACGCAAGCTCCGTGAGCGCGCGGGACTCACCTCGACTGCGGCGGCCTCTCTTCTGGGCGGCCCGCAGGCACGGATCAGCAACATCGAAGCCGGTCGCTACGCAGTCAGCGCCGACCGCGTGCGCGCGTTGGCACGCAATTACGACTGCGGTGACGACGCCTATGTCGACGCCCTCGCCGGAATGACGGGAGGCCGCAGGCGCGGCTGGTGGGACGAATACCGCGACACTCTGCCGTCCGGCCTGCTGGACCTGGCCGAACTCGAACACCATGCGACGGCGTTGCGTGTGGCCGTCACCGTACACATGCCGGGTCTGCTGCAGACGCTGGAGCACGCACGGGCCACCATGCGCGAGGCGGTTCCACCCTTGCGTCCGCACGAGGTGGAGCACCGCGTCTCCTACCGCCTCAAGCGCCAGGCCGTACTGTTCGACTCTCCGGCGACCCCGTACACAGCCGTCGTCCATGAGGCCGCACTGCGCATGGGATTCGGCGGGCCCGACGTGGCTCGCGCACAGCTCGCCCATCTCCTGGCAATGAGCGAAGAGCCCACGATCAACCTCCTGGTGATCCCCTTCGGGCAGACGGGCTTCCCTGCCTCGGGTCAGCCCATCACCTACGCGACAGGTCCGGTTCCGCAACTCGACACCGTGGTTCTGGACTCGGACCACGGCTGCGAATTCCTGGACGCGGAGGCCCAGTTGGCCCGGTACCGGTCCGTAGTGGACCGCATGGAGTCCCGCGCGCTGACCGAAACCCAGTCCCGAACCCTCATCAGTCGCATCATCGGAACGCTCTGAGGAGCCCCATGCCCCCTCTCACCTGGCAGAAGTCCACGTACAGCGCCGAGGCCGCCAACTGCGTCTACGTCGCCACCGACCCCACCGGCACCGTCCACCTACGCGAGAGCGACACCCCGGACACCACCCTCACCACCAGCCCCGCCGCCCTGCACACCCTGATACGCGCGCTCACTTCGACCCGCGGGCCGAAGTGAGTAAGCGGCCACGGTGCCGTCACCGAGGAAGAGATCCAGGCCCGGCGGGACCAGCTCCACCAAGCCCGCGTCACCGTCATCAAGGTGTGACCGGCCCCCGCATCCTCCCCGTCCCCCTACCCCGCCACCACCGCCGACGTCCCCGGCAACCGGTGGACGTCTCTTGCCGTGCTGGTGACGCCGGAGAGGAAGCCCTGGGCGCGGGGAGAAGCCTTGGTGGTGAGCCAGGCGGGGTCTATGTCGCAGACGGCCACGCGGACCTCCGTGCCGGCCAGGGCGAGGGGGAGGGTGTGGACGACCGTGGAGGGGAAGCTGAGGATCGTGCGGCCGACGGGGCCGCGGCGGGCGATGAGTTCCAGGGGGAGGTCGGGGCGGACGACCTCCAGGCCCGTCTCCACCGCCAGGCGGTGGAGTTTCTCCGTGCTCTCGCGGCGGTGGGCGAAGTAGCGGGTCGCGCCGTGGGTCTTGGCCAGGGTGCGGACCGCGTCCAGGTAGCGGTCGGCGTCGACCACGCCCGTCTCCACCAGCGAGGTGCCCACCATGTCCGCGCCCTTGGCGACGCGCGGGGGGCCGAAGCGGGCGCGGGTCCAGGCAAAGTCGTTCGCCGTGACCGTGACGCCGTCGGGGATCTTCTCGATCGGCATGGAGGAGAAGATCTCCACCGTGCGCTCGGGCGTCGGGGTCAGCCGGCGGCGGGCCGAGGACGACACCGGGGCGAAGAGGAGGTCACGCGGGGCCGGCCGACCGCCCTTGCGGTGCCAGCGCACCAGGCGTTCGCCCTGGGCCAGTTGGGTGACGAACTCCATCGTCGCCGTGCCGTCGTCCACCACGACCAGCTCGCTGGCCTTCGTCAGGGTCAGCAGCAGCTGGACGTAGCGGGAGAACGGGTCGCCCATGACCACCCGCCGCGCCCGGCGCAGCAGGGAGGTCAGGCCGCCCACCGTCTGGAAGGGGGCGAGGGTGCCGCCGCGCGCCTCCTCCCAGCGCACGTCGTGACCCTCCTCCCGCGCCAGTTCGGCCATGCGGCGCAGCTGGCCGCGGGTCATGGGGTCGACGGGGGACAGGACGACGAGGGTGAGGCCCGCGCCGGGCGGCCACTGCCCGTCCGGGGCGTGCGCGTGCGCCCACTCCAGGACGTTCAGCAGTTGCACCGGGCTCTCGACGAAGGCGAGAGTGCCGGGGCCGGGGCCGGGTGATCCGGCGCGGGGGCTCATCGGCGTACGACCGTCCCGTCCCGTGTCAGACCGCGACCGGCTCGCCCGCGGCCGCGGCGATCTCCGCCTCCGCGACGACACCGGAGACGCGGCGCAGCTTCTTCATCGGGCCGAGCTCGGAGTCGTAGACCTTCTTCACGCCGTCGCCGAGGGAGGCCTCGATGGTGCGGATGTCGCGGACCAGGCGCGTGAGGCCCTGCGGCTCGACGGAGGCGGCCTGGTCGGAGCCCCACATCGCGCGGTCGAGGGTGATGTGCCGCTCGACGAACGCGGCGCCGAGCGCGACCGCGGCCAGCGTGGTCTGCAGGCCCGTCTCGTGGCCGGAGTAGCCGATCGGGACGTTCGGGTACTCCTGCTGGAGGGTGTTGATGACGCGGAGGTTCAGCTCCTCGGCCTGCGCCGGGTAGGTCGACGTGGCGTGGCACATCAGGATGTTGTCGCTGCCCAGCACCTCCACCGCGTGCCGGATCTGCTTCGGCGTGGACATGCCGGTGGAGAGGATGACCGTACGGCCGGTCGCGCGCAGCTCGCGCAGCAGCTCGTCGTCGGTCAGGGAGGCGGAGGCCACCTTGTGGGCGGGGACGTCGAACTTCTCCAGGAAGGCGACGGCCTCGGTGTCCCACGGGGAGGCGAACCAGGCGATCCCCTTCTCCTTGCAGTACGCGTCGATCTGGCGGTACTCGTCCTCGCCGAACTCGACGCGGTGGCGGTAGTCGATGTAGGTCATCCGGCCCCAGGGGGTGTCGCGCTCGATGTCCCACTGGTCGCGCGGGGTGCAGATCTCGGGCGTGCGCTTCTGGAACTTGACCGCGTCGCAGCCGGCCTCGGCGGCCACGTCGATCAGCTTGAAGGCGTTGTCGAGCTCGCCGTTGTGGTTGATGCCGATCTCGCCGGTGATGTAGACGGGGCGGCCGGGGCCGGCCTCGCGGTCACCGAACGTGCGGATGCGGGAGTACGTGCTCATCAGGGGTTTCCTTACTTGGTGAGGGGGGCGGGGGAATCGAGGGAGGGGCCGAGGATCCAGCCGGCGATCTCCCGGATCGCGCCGTCGCCGCCGGGGACGGTGGTGACCGCGCGTGCGGCGCCGCGCACGACGTCGTGGGCGCTCGCGACCGCCACGGGCCAGCCCACGAGGGCGAAGCACGGGAGGTCGTTGACGTCGTTGCCGACGTAGAGCACGCGCTCGGGCGCGATGCCCTGCTCCTCGCACCACTGCTTCAGCGCGAGGTCCTTCCGGTCGACGCCGTGCAGCACCGGGAGCTTGAGCTTCCGGGCCCGGGCGGCGACGACCGGGTTCTGTTCCGTGGACAGGATCAGCAGCTTGAGGCCGCCGCGGCGCAGGGCCGCGATGCCGAGGCCGTCCCCGCGGTGCACGGAGACGAACTCCCGTCCGTCGGAGTCGATCAGCACCCTGTCGTCGGTCTGGGTGCCGTCGAAGTCGAGTACGACCGCGTCGATGTCGGCGGCGGTCGGGAGGGCTCCGGGCCGGTTCGCGTCGAAGAGCGGTGCGAGGGCGCGGGCGCGGGCCAGGTCATGCGGGTCGTCGATCTCCAGGACCCGGGCCGGGTCGGTGCGCACCAGGTCGGTGCGGCCGAAGAAGCGGTGGCCGTGGGTGCGGAAGCCGGCCGCGTCCATCGCGTAGGCGGCGCCGGTCTCCAGCAGGTCCTGGGGGCGGTCCTGGCGGCGCGGGCGGTAGGACTTGTCGTGGTTGACGCCGTGGCCGCCGTCCGCCTCGGAGTCGTCGGGCTCGCCGTCCCGCCAGACGAAGCCGTGGAAGGGTGCGACGGTGACCGCCGTGTCGGCGCCCTTCTCGACGACCGCGCCGGCCACCCCGTCGATGTCCTCGCGGACCAGGAAGGGGCTGGTGCACTGCACGAGCAGGACGACGTCGACGGGCGCCCCGTGCAGGGCCTCGTGCGCGTCCATCGCGTGCCGTACGGCGGCCTCGGAGGTGGCCGTGTCGCCGGCGATCGCGGCGGGGCGCAGGACGACCTCGGCGCCGGCCTCGCGGGCGACGGCGGCGATCGCGTGGTCGTCGGTGGAGACGACGACGTCGGTCACCAGGCGGGTGGCGCGGCACTCGCGCACCGCGCGGGCCACCAGCGGGACGCCGCCGACCGGGGCGAGGTTCTTCGCGGGGACGCCCTTGGAGCCGCCGCGCGCGGGGATCACGGCGAGCACCCGGCGCATCGCGCCGGTGTCCGGGTGGGTCATGGGTTCTGCTCCTTGGCGTGCGTCGATCGGGGCGGCGTCGCTCACAGCTCCCCCATCCGGCGGATCACCGGGGCGACCCGCTGCACCCCGTGCCGGTAGGCGCCGCGCGCCGCGCGGCGCACGATCTCCCGGACCGCGCCCGGCTCGCGGTCGGTGGCGGGCGCGCCCGGCAGCGGGCTGCCGTCCGGGCCGAGGTGGTGGCGGGCGAGGATGCCGGGCAGATAGCCGGGCGCCGTCGCGGGCGTGTAGTACGGGGTCAGCGGCGGCAGCCCGCCGGGCTGGGCCAGCAGCTTCGCGATCCGCTCGCGGGCGGCGTCGAAGGCGGTGTCGTACGAGCCGTCGGCGGCCACACCCTGCCGGGCGACCCAGTCCGCGTCGGGCTCCGGACGGTGCCCGGCGTCCAGCTGGTCCCAGGAGGCGAGGCAGCCGGAGCCGGTGAAGTGGTGGTTGCCGAGCACCTCGCGCACCCCGAGGTCGGTGAGGACCACGGTCGGGATGCGGCGGTGCAGCGACTCCAGCGCGGCCGTCGAGCTGACCGTGACCAGCAGGTCGGTGCGGTCCAGGACCTCCCCCATGTGCCCGTAGACCAGGCGGAGGTTGGGCGGCAGGTCGGCCCGCTGGGCGAGCTTCTGGTAGGGCAGCTCCTCGATGTGCGTGGTGTGCTCGCCCGGCTTGGAGCGCAGCTTGAGCAGCACCTCGCGCTCGGGGTGCTGCCGGGCGTGCCGCACCAGGCGGTCGAGCAGGTACGTGCGCTCCTTGCGTCCGGCGGGCACGGAGGGCTGGGCGGCGAACACGACCGTGTAGGGCTCGTGTGCGCCGGTGTAGGCCGCGCCGCCGAGGAACGGCAGCGCCACCTCCGTGACCGACGAGGCGTCCGCGCCGACCCCCTCGTACACGGCGGCGAAACGCTCCGCGTCCTGGCGGGAGTTGGCGAGGACGAGGTCCGCGCCGTGCCGCAGCAGCAGGCCGTCGGCGAGCTTCTCGTAGACGACGCCGACGTAGCCGGTGACGACCACGGGGCGGCGGGTGCGGCCCTCCCAGACCCGCTTGAGGCCGTGCAGCATGGCCTGCACGCCGCCGCCGACGAGGGCGAGCACGACGACGTCGTACTCCTTGTCCGCCATGGTGCGCAGGAACTCCACGGCGGTGACCTCGCGCAGCGAGTCGGCGGGGACGCCGACCTCGGCCAGCTGGCGCGGCGTGGGCGTGGCCCGGCCGCGCAGCAGGAAGCCGTCGAGCGCGGGGCCGGCCGCCGCGGCCTCGCGCGGCCCGGCTTGCGCCGGCCGCCCCGGCCCGGCTTCCATGGACGCGCCCGGCGCGATCCGCCCGGCGGTCAGCGCACCCCATTTCCAGCGGGTGTCGGAGTCCGCCAGAACGGCGATGCGCGGGGGCTTCGGTGTACTTGCTGGCACGTCGACGACGCTAGGAAGCGATTCCGATGCACGGCCCAACCCGGAATCAACGAGAAGTTAACAACATGCCACCGGAAACCGAACCGGGCCGCGGAATTCCCCGACGTACACGCGGTGCACCGTTCCGACACATGGAGTTCACGCCCCGTACGCCCACCGGAAAGTTCCGCAGCCGGGGCGCCTCCTAGCGTTTCGCAGGTGCCCAAGCTCTCCGTGATCGTGCCGTTCTACAACGTCCAGCAATACGCGCCGGACATGCTCAGAAGTCTGCGGCTCAATTCCCGCAAGGACTTCGAGTTCGTGCTGGTGGACGACCATTCCAGGGACCAGACGCCCGCCCTGCTCGAACGCGCCGCCGAGGAACTCTCCGGCGTCGCCCGGGTGCGGTACGTCCGCCACGAGGAGAACGGAGGACTCGCCACCGCGCGCAACACCGGTCTGGACGCCGCGGGCGGCGAGTACCTGACGTTCCTCGACGGCGACGACTGGCTCGCCCCCGGCTACCTCGCCCAACTGCTCGCCGCGATCGAGGAGCTGGGCTGCGACTTCGTCCGCACCGACCATGTGCAGGCCACCGCCCGTGCCCGTACCGTGCACCGGGTGCCGGTCGGCCGGCGGGGCGAGGTGCTGAACCCGCGCGAGTCGATCCTGCCCGCCGAGCGCAGCACCTCCGTCGACTACGCCTACGCCTGGGCCGGGATCTATCACCGGCGGCTGGTGGACCGGGGCCTGCTGCACTTCACGGACGGGCTGCGCACGGCCGAGGACCGGCCGTGGATCTGGAAGCTGCACCGCGAGGCGGAGTCGTTCGCCGTGGTCGGGCTGCTCGGCGTGTTCTACCGGCGCGGGGTCGCCTCCTCCCTCACCCAGATCGGTGACGTCCGTCAACTCGACTTCATCCGCGCCTTCGATCAGGTGATCGAGGAGACGGCGCGGGACACGGACGCCGCGCGACTGCTGCCGAAGGCGGTCCGCACGTACTGCGCGATCATCGCCCACCACCTCGCCGACGAGGGCAAGTTTGAACCGGCCGTGGCCAGGCGGCTGCGGGCGATGAGCGCGGCCGCGATCCGGCGCATGCCGCAGGACGCGCTCGACGACGTACTCGACACCATGGATCTGCACCGCGCGGCGAAGCTGCGGCGGCTGCGGCGCCGGATCACCACAGCGAAGGCGGCCGCGTGATGCCCCGTAACGACAGCAATCGCCCCGGAACCACGCAGATCTTCTGCGCCTCCACCCTCTACGGTGCCGCCACCCTGGCCGCCGCCCTCGAATCCGGCCTGTTCGCCGAGGCGGACCGGCGGCTGCTGCTGGTCTGCAACAACTCCACCACCCCGGAGATCACCCCCGCCCTGGACGAGATGCCGGGCTTCGCCCCGCTGCGCGCGCACTTCGACGGCGTGCTGTCCTGGAACGAGGCGATCCGCCCCTTCCACCCCGGCGCCTGGGCGCCGCGCCCCGACGACGTCCCCCTGTTCGAGCGGTATCTGCGCCTGCTGTGGGGGCTCGGCGAGGACCGGGTGGAACTGGCCCTGGAGTCGCTCCAGGTCGCCCCCGCGCTCTCGATCGCCACGCTGTTCACCGACGCGCCCATCGACGTCTACGCCGACGGGCTGATGAGCTACGGCCCCACGCGCAACAAGCTGGACCCGCTGGTCGGCACCCGGGTCCGCCGGCTGCTCCACCTGGACCTGGTGCCGGGGCTAGCGCCACTGCTGCTCACCGAGTTCGACGTCCCCGCGCACCTGGTGCCGACGGCCGCCTTCCTGAAGGTCCTCGGCGAGCTCGGCTCGGCCGTGCCGGAGCCGCCGGGGCTGCCCGAGGGGGCGGCGCTGCTGCTCGGCCAGTACCTGTCGGCGCTCGGCATCCTCTCCCCCGAGGAGGAGGAGCGGCTGCATGTGTCGATGGCGCGCGGGGCGTTCGCACGCGGCCACCGCGCCCTCGTCTTCAAGCCGCACCCGACCGCACCGGCCCGTTACAGCCGGGCCCTGGAGGCGGAGGCGGAGAAGCTGGGCGTGGAGCTGACCGTCCTGGACACGCCGGTCCTCGCCGAGGTGCTGTTCGAACGGGCCCGGCCCGCGCTGGTCGTCGGCTGCTTCTCGACCGCGCTGTTCACCGCCTCCGCGCTCTACGACCTGCCGGTCGCCCGGGTCGGCACCGAGCTGCTGCTGGAGCGGCTGACGCCGTACCAGAACAGCAACCGCATCCCGGTGGTGCTGGCCGACGCGCTCCTGCCGGACCTGGAGGAACGGCCCGGCGAGGAACCGGTGCCGGCGGACCGGCTGACCGAGCTGGTCACCGCGGTCGGCTTCGTCATGCAGCCGCAACTGCACCGCTCCCTGCGCCCGGTCGCGACCCGCTACCTCGCCGCGCACCTCTCCCCCCGCACCCGCCGTTACTTCCGCAGGAAGCGCCTCACCTCCCTCGGCCTCCCCGGCGGCATCCCCGAACGCCTGGCCTTCCTCCCGAACAACGCGACGGCACGACGGGTGGTGCGCCGGGCCCGGGCGGTGCGGAAGGCGGTGCGGCGTTGAGAGCGCGCCGATACGGCATACGCCAGGAATGACGGAGAGAAGGAGAGAAAAAGAGAAACAGGGACGACGGCATTCCGACGCGGTGTGTTGGGGTGAAGTTAACGAAGGCTCCATAGCTTCCCCCAATGTCACAAACAGCTTTTCCCTTCGCGCCATTGATGTCCGGGGGCGGTCCGCTATGACCCAGCAGGACATACGCCCGCCCGTCCACATCCCGTCCCGGCCCCTGGAGCGGGCCGGGACGGAGCGGGACGAGCCCGCGCGAACGGAGCCGGGGCGGGTGCGCCGCCCGCTGATCTCGTACGTGCTGCCGGTCTACAACGAGCAGGACGGCATCGCCGCCTTCCACGCCGAGCTGACCGCCGCGCTCGACGGCCGCCCGGACCTCGACGCCGAGCTGGTCTACGTCAACGACGGCTCGTCCGACGGCTCGCTCGCCCTGCTGACGGCGCTGGCGGACAAGGACGACCGGGTCAAGGTGGTGGACTTCGCCCGCAACTTCGGCCACCAGATCGCCATCACCGCCGGTCTCGACCTGGCCACGGGCGACGCGGTCATCGTCATGGACACCGATCTGCAGGACCCGCCGCGGGTCAGCCTCGAACTGGTCGACGCCTGGCGCCAGGGCGCCGAGATCGTCCACGCGCGCCGCCGCAGCCGCCAGGACACCCTCTTCAAGCGCGGCACCGCACACCTGTACTACAGGGTGCTGCGCTCCTCCACCGACGTCGACATCCCGCTGGACACCGGGGACTTCCGGCTGCTGGACCGCCGGGTCGCCGACGAGCTGCGCAAGTACCGCGAGCGCAGCCGCTTCGTGCGCGGCATCGTCGCTTCCATGGGCTACCGCCAGAGCGAGGTGGCCTTCGACCGCGACGAGCGGTTCGCGGGCGAGACCAAGTACCCTCTGCGCAAGATGGCCCGGCTGGCGGTCGACGGGGTGACCAGCTTCTCCACCGCACCGCTGAAGATGATCACGCGGCTGGGTTTCGTGGTGCTGGCGCTGTCCCTGGCCGGCATCCTCTACGCGCTGGCGATGAA
This sequence comes from Streptomyces sp. NBC_00670, assembly GCF_036226765.1. Taxonomy (NCBI): domain Bacteria; kingdom Bacillati; phylum Actinomycetota; class Actinomycetes; order Kitasatosporales; family Streptomycetaceae; genus Streptomyces; species Streptomyces sp. NBC_00670. The sequence goes on along the minus strand of NZ_CP109017.1, from coordinate 4,544,914 downwards.
GGCGTTCCGGCCCGACATCACCGTCTCCGGCTGGACGATGCTGATGGTCGTCACGCTGTTCCTCGGCGGCACGCAGATGCTGTCGCTCGGTGTGCTGGGCAGCTATGTGGGGCGCATCTACAGCGAGGCGCAGGGGCGGCCGCTGTATCTGGTGCGCGAGGTGATCGGCGGGCCGAAGGCCGATGACTGACACCTCGGCGGGCCCGGCCCCCGCCGCCGCACCGGCGGCCGGTCCACCGGAGGACCGCTCCCGGACCGTGCGCCAGTTGGTGCGCTACACCCTCATCGGCGGCAGCGGCGTCGCGCTGGACATGATCGTCTTCCTGCTGCTGCACAACACCGCCGGCCTGGACGAGCAGTGGGCCAACGTGCTCAGCACCACCCTCGGCATCGCCAACAACTTCGTCCTCAACGCGCTGTTCACCTTCGAGCGGCGCGACCGGCTCGTGGTGCGCTTCCTGCGCTTCTACGCCGTCGGGCTGACCGGTATCGCCCTGACCTACCTGCTCTTCCTCGTCTTCACCAACGCGCTGGGGATCGACGCCAACCTGGTCAAGGCGGGTTCCCTGCCGCTGGTCCTGGCGCTCCAGTTCGTGCTCAACAGAAAGTGGAGCTTCGCATGAACCTCGGCATCATCGGCGCGGGTGCCACCGGCCTGACCGCCGCCTGGGACGCCGTACGCGCCGGGCACCAGGTCACCCTCCTGGAGGCGGCGGGCGAACTCGGCGGGCTGGCGGCCTCGTTGGAGGTGGGCGGCGTTCCGCTGGAGCGCTACTACCACCACATCTTCCGCAGCGACAAGGCGATGATCTCCCTGATCGGGGAGCTGGGGCTGAGCGACGCGCTCCGCTTCCACAGGCCGACCACGGGCATCTACCGCGACGGCCGGCTCATCGACTTCACCACCCCGCTCGACATGCTGCGCTTCCCGGGGTTCTCCCCGCTGGACGCGGTGCGGTTCGCCGGGTCCTCGGCGGTGCTCAAGGCGGTGCGCGGCGGGGAGCGGTACAACGACCTCACGGCCCTGGCCTGGCTGCGCCGGCGGGCCGGCCGCAGGGCGACAGAGGCGATCTGGGAGCCGCTGCTGCGCGGCAAGTTCGGCGACCGCGCCGAGCAGGTGTCGATGGCCTGGCTGTGGGCCCGCATCCACTGCCGCACCTTCGAACTGGGCTATGTGGACGGCGGGTTCGAGCGGGTCTACGCGGCCCTGCGGGACGGCATCGAGGAGCGCGGCGGCAAGGTCGAGTTCGGCAAGGCGGTGAAGAGCATCCGGCAGGCCGATGACGCCGCGCCCGCCGTGGTGACCTGCGCGGACGACTCCCGCTACAGCTTCGACCGGCTGATCGTGACCACCCCGCAGCCCGCCTTCGCCAGGGCCGCCGGGCTGCCCGCGGACGACGCGGTGTGGAAGAACCAGTACCTGGGCGCCACCTGCTTCGTACTGGAGCTGGACCGCAGCGTGATCCCGTACTACTGGCTGAACATCAACGAGCCGGACTTCCCGTTCCTCGCGGTGGTCGAGCACACCCGGATGATCGACCCGTCGGTCTACGGCGGCCGGCACATCCTCTACGTGGGCAACTACGTGGAGCGTGAGGACTGGCGTTTCACCACGGAGCCGGAGGAACTGCTGACCGCGTTCCTCCCCTACCTGCGACGGGTCAACCCGGACTTCGACGCCTCCTGGATCAAGAACTGGCACTTCTCGAAGGCCGGCTTCGCCCAGCCGGTGGTGACCCCGGAGTACCGCTCCCTGATCCCCGGCCACGAGACCCCGATGAGCAGGGTCACCCTGGCGACGATGGCCCAGATCTACCCCCAGGACCGCGGCCAGAGCTATTCGGTGGAGATGTCCCGCCGGGTGACGGCGTCGCTCGGGCTGCGGTGAGGCGGCCGTACACGGTGGGGCCCCCGGTCGACCCGGGCCCGGGGGCCCGGCACTTCTACCGGCGCACGCACAGCACCGTCTTCGTGTCGCCGTGTGCCGGTGGGCAGTCGTAGGTGGCCTTGATGCGCTGCCACAGGGACGGGTCGACGTTGCCGGGCTGGAACCAGGCGCGGTCCAGGACGGCGTACGGGGCGGGGTCGTGGTCGACGCAGTCGGCGTTCTCCCGGTACGACGCGAGGTCGGCGACGTCCGTGAGGTAGCGGGTGCGCTGGAGGAACGTGGCGATCGGGTAGCGGCAGCGGGCGGGGTGGCCGACGAAGTAGGCCGTGTCGCCGAAGGCCAGGTAGAGGACCGGGGCGCCGACGGGCATCCGGGAGCGGAGCCGGTCGGCGTCCTGTTCGGTGCGGCGCATGCCGTCCAGGTAGCCGGCGTTGGTCATGGTGACCCTGCCGTGCTGCACCAAGTGCGGGGAGCCGGGCCACAGGCTCGCGGCCAGGCACACCACGCCGGCCGCCGCGGCCAGGGGGACCAGGGCCGACCGGCCCGGCATCCGCCCCACCGGGGACGTCCGGTCACGGTCGCGGCCGGAGTCACGGTCGCCGCCGAAGCCACCGTCGACGCCGAAATCACCGCCGCGGTCACGTGCGTGGACCTCCCGCAGCGCGTCCGCCCCGGCCGCCAGCAGGGGCGGCAGGACCGACGCCCAGACCACGGAAGCGCGCTGGAGGCCCTCGCCCGCCGACGCGTACAGCACGGGCAGCGCCCCGTACAGCAGGGACACCGCCACCAGGCACCACGGGGGCGAGCGGCGGGCGCCGCCCACGGCCAGGCCCCACAGAGCGGCGGCCAGGACGGGCATCTGGGCGCCGTGGTACAGGAACCAGTTGCCCTGCACGGCCACCACCGCCTGGGCGCCCGCGCCGATGACGACGGCGACCAGGGCGAGTTCGACGCGCCTGGCCCGTCCGCGCACCCGGGTCAGGAGCAGCAGAAGCGCTCCGGGCAGGAGGAGCAGGACCGGGGACTCCACCGCGCGGTCGGCCAGGAAGTCGACCGAGCGGTGGAGGAGGTCGGCCGGGTGGATGCCGGTGCGGCTCAGCGCGGACTGGTTGATCCGCGGCATGTCCTCGGTCCACTGCCACTCGTGCGTTCCCGCGAGCAGGCTCAGCCCGAACAGGGCGAGGGCGCCGGGCACCGCGACGAGGGCGGCGCGCACCGCCCGGCCCCGGTCGACGGCGTACACCAGGAGCAGACCGATCGCGGCGGTGGCGGCGGTGGAGTACTTCATCATCACCGCGAGTCCGAGCGGCAGCGCGGCGTACAGCGCCGCCGGCCACGGCCGGGCGGGGCCGAGCGCCGCCGCGACGGCGACGACGGTGAGCACGACGGCCGCCCATTCGGGCTGAAGGAAGTCGTTGCGGGGAGCGAGCGCGAGGGCGAGTCCGGTGGCGCCCGCGGTCAGCAACGCCTCGCGGCCGTCCGTCCGGCGCCGCAGCGCGGCGTACAGGGCGAGCGCGGCCGCGGCGGCGAGCAGCACGCCCGCCGCCTCCATCACGGTCTCCCGCGCCACCGTCCCGGCGGAGCCGGGGGTGAGCGCGTCGAGACCGGCGACGAACCACCGGTAGAAGAACGGCCGGTGGGTGAAGACCTCCGACGGCGAGTAACCGGCCTCGCCGCCGGTGCGCAGGGCGGCGAGGACGTAGTGCAGATCACCGGTGAGGCGACGGGCGGCCACGGCGTACGCCACGGCGAGGGCGGCCGGCAGGGCGGCCACCGCCCACCACGGCGACGGCCGGCGGCCGCCCTCACGCGTTCCCTCCTCGGCGGACGTGCCGTCGGCCAGGGCGGTCGCCATCCGTCAGCCGCCCAGGATGACGCGCAGGTCGGCGGCGTTCGCCTCGGTGACCTTCCACAGTTCCCGCTGCCGGCCGTGCACGTCGGCGACGGTGCGGTCGTGGTCGGCGAGCAGGTCCTTCGCCCGCTCCACCAGCAGGTCGGCGAGGTGCCGCTCGTGCACCGAGACGCCCCACTCGGGGCGCTCGATGTCGCGCAGGAAGTACGCCATCTTCGGGTGCGAGATCAGGCTGATGATGGGCGTGCCGCAGCCGAACGGGATCATCCCGGCGTGGCCGCGCATGCCGATCACCAGCTTGGTGCGGGCGTACAGGTCCCGGATCGCGTCGTTGTCGAAGTCGTACATCGGGACGACGGGCAGCGAGATGCCGTGCGCGCGGCGCAGGTCGAAGGCCATCTTCTCGTCGTCGAGGGAGTGCGCGACGCACCGCACCTCGGCCAGTTCGCCGAGGTCGCGGACGGCCTTGGCCATCTGGGCGAGGAAGTGGTCGTAGTCGTGGCCGAAGCGCAGCCCGGCCCGGTCGTAGGCGGCGTTGATCAGGATGGTGTCGTCGCGGCGGACCGGGTCCTGCCAGCCGGCGACGAGCTGCCGGGTGACGGTGGTCGGGCAGGGCTGGAAGCGCACCCTGTCGTGCAGACGGGCCGGGAGCATGCCGCGCACCTTCTCGATCGAGCCGTGGTTGCGCAGCCCGAAGAAGGAGGAGCGCTCAACGAGCAGCCGCAGCGACTCGCGGAACCGCCCCGCGCGGTAGGACTGGCCGTCGAAGGCGTTGAAGCCGACGGCGTACACCGCGATCGGCACGTCGATGCGGTCGAGCAGGTCGTCGGGGACGTTCCACTGCCAGGCGCTGTTGCCGTTGGGCATGGTGTCCGGGATGAACAGTCCGCCGCCGCCGATGACCAGGCCGCGGCGGGCGTTGACCCGGCGCAGCGCCGACTCGTCGAACAGCCGGTGGGCGTGGACCGGGTGCCAGCGGCGCGAGGTGGTGTCGGGGTCGAAGGCCAGCCGGACGCTCTCCGGAAGCAGTTTGTCGCCCGCGTTGCCCTGGCGGTCCATGTAGAACGCGACGTGCGCCAGCTGGTCCTCGGGGCTGCCCTGTTCCTGCGCGGGGACGGCGCCGGCGCGCTGCGCCCACAGCCGGCCGGCGCGATGGGTGGGGTCGACGGAGATTCCGGCGGTGGCGTACCGGAGCGCCTCGGTGTCCTCGCCGTGCACCCAGGCGATCTGGGCGAGCCGCGCGTACGCGGTGGCGGCCCGGTTGGGTGCGGCGGCGGCGAGCAGCAGCCGGGCCTTCGCCTCCTCGTACCGGGAGACGCTCATCAGGGCGTGCCCGAGGACCTCGTGCGGCCAGGCGTCGTCGACCGGGATGCGCACGCCGCTCAGGATGTCCACGGCGTCCTGGTAGTCGCCGGAGGCGATGTGCGCGGCGGCGACCTTGCGGGCGGTCTCGACGTCGCCGGTGCGCCGGACGTGCGCGGTGCCGTAGTGGACGACGAGGTCCTGGTGGAGGCCGCCGGGCAGGGCGAGGTAGGCGGCCTGGAACTCGGCGTCGGACAGCTCGAACTCCCGCCAGCGGTCCTCCGCCTGGCCGTAGCCGGCCTCGCCGCCCTGCCAGGGCTTGTGCCGGCCGGTGAAGTGCAGGATCGCGGTGTCCTCGGGGACGGGCAGGTCGCCGGAGAGCCGCCGCTTGACGAAGTTGTAGCGGGGGTCGAGGCGGACGAAGTCGCCGTCGAGGACGGAGTTGAGGATGCCCTGGTCGTGCTTGTCGAGCTCGTAGTCGCCCTCGCGGCCGCAGCGGTCCAGCCGCGCGCAGAACTCGTCGCTCAGGTACTCGCGCTGGATGACCAGCAGCCCGGAGTTCAGCTTGTGCTGTCCGTAGAAGAACTGCGGGACGGCGGCCAGTCCCTCGCGCAGCCGCAGCAGTTCGCCCAGGTCGCCGAGGACGACCATGTCGGTGTCCAGGGTGATGACGGTGTCGTACTCGCGCAGCCGGAAGACGTCGAGGATGAAGTACGCCTTGCGGACCAGGTAGTTGTCCTGGTCGCCCTTCTTGTACGTGTCGTAGCGGTCGGCGTCGACGCGGCGCAGCACGATGCGCGGGTGCAGGGCGCGGATCTTCGCGATCGAGCCGGGCTTGAGGTCGTCGTGCAGGACGACGAAGTCCTCGCACACGCCCGGGTTGGACAGCGCGAGGCTGCGCAGCAGGGCGAGGAAGCCGGGCAGGTAGTTCTCGTCGACGAAGGCGGCGAAGGCGATGCGCCGCTTGCCGGTGAGCGCGTGCGCGTCGGTGGCCGGGGCCGCGGTGGCCGACCGGTCGGGGAGGGTCGTGGTCATCGCAGGGATATCCTCATGTCGGTCACGCGCTGGGCCCGCTGCATGACCCATTCCTTCTCGCTGGTGTACTCGTGCACGGACGTGATGGGCTGCTTCATCGCGGCCTGCACGCGGTAGGCGCCGCTCTCGTAGAAGTCGAAGCCGATCAGGTCCAGGGTCGGGCTGACGTCCAGGAAGTCCAGCAGCCACAGCATGTTGAAGCCGGTGGTCGGGATGCCGGACCACTCCTCGGCGCTCAGCCTGCCGATGTTGCGCACGGGCCAGCGCAGCGACTCGTCGCCGAGGTTGTCCTGGGCGCCGGGGACGAGTCGGTTGCGCAGCGAGTGCTTCCAGTCCCCGGAGACACCGCCGAAGACGAGGCGGGTGGTGACCCGCTGGTCCCAGTTGAAGCCGTGCTTGTGGATGGTGGCGTGGATGTCGGTACGGCTGCCGGTGTGCCGGGCGTCGATCCGGTAGGAGTTGAAGCGCACCACGAGGTCGTAGTCGTCGATCTCGGAGCCCATGGAACTCGCGCCCACGCGGCCGGAGTTGGCGATCAGGCAGACGGACTTGCCGGCGATGAGGTTGCGGAACTCGCCGAGGGTGAGCCACCGCACGCCGCCCACGGTGGGGTCGGCGACGGGGCCGCGCATCCGGTTGCGGCGCTGTTCGGCGTAGAGCCCGACGACCTCGGTGAGGGCGGACAGGTCCCCTCCGTCGGCCAGGCGCAGGTCCAGGTACTGGGCGAGGAGCTCCTGCCGGTCGGCGACCGGGGCTCCCTCGGCGGCCTGCGCGAGCAGCGCGCCCACCAGCAGGGGTTCGGCGGCCTCGCGGTCACCGGCGGCGTGCGCGGCCAGTCCCGCGGCCCACACGTCGGTCGCGGGGCCCCGGGCGTGGGCGGCGGCGCCGGGCACCTGACGGCCCAGCACGTCGAGGAGTTCCCGTTCCCGCTCCCCCGCGAGCCGCAGCCCGGCGACCCGGGCGCGGACGCCGAAGCCGTCGTCGTCGGTGAGGCCGAGGTACTTCTCGTAGGCCTCGACCGCCTCGTCCTCCTCGCCGAGGGCCTCCATCAGCCGGGCGCGCAGCCGCCAGCCGGCCCGGGAGTTCTTCCGCTGGGCGAGGACGGTGTCGCTGACGACGAGGGCGAGGTTCAGCTCGTCGTCGTAGCCGCACTCCAGTGCCTTGTTGGCGACGGCGAGCAGCGCGTCCAGCACCTCGGCGCCGAGGGTCGCGGACGGCGCGGCGGCGCCCTTGACGGCGCGCTTGAGCAGGGCGGTGGCGCCGGTGGGGGCGGGCGCGGGGGCATTCGTGGCGGTGGTGCCCCAGGCCACGAGCAACTTCCTGAGCTGCTCCGCGAGTTCCACCCGACGGCGGTCGACGCTGCCGACGAGTTTGCCGCTGTGGACCGCGCAGGCGCGCAGGCAGTCGTCCAGCTCCCCGCCACGCGCACGTGCACGTCTCTTCTGGGCCGTGGTCATGGCACTCCTGGTCTTCGCCCGGTGTCCGGGCGGTGTTCTCGTTGTCGCTCCCGCGTGGGGGGCCTCCGCATGGCGGGGTTCCGGGCGAACCTAGGAAGCCAAAACGACGTACGGGTGAACACACCGGAACCAGGCGGACAAGGATTTCGCCGGCGGCCCTCCGGCGGGGGGACGGACGTGACGCCGCGTCACGCCACGCCGTACCGCGCCCCCACCCCCGCCACCAGCAGCGCGAGGCCCTCCTCGAAGTGGCGGTCGTAGTCCTCGAAGATCTCGCGCCCGGCCGCCGCCGTCAGGGGGTACGCGGCGAGTTGACGGGCGCGTTCCTCGACGTCGTAGCCCTCGCGGCGTTCGCCGGGGACGGGCTGGACGCCCTGTTCCTCGGTGACGTAGCCGATGGTGAACAGGTACGCCGTCTGGGTCGCCCGTACCGCCTGGGCGAGGGTGAAGCCGGCCTCCGTGAAGAGGCGCAGGGTGTCCTCCATCTGCTCGCCGTGCACGCCGCCGGTGAAGCGCGAACCGCTGAAGACGCGGGCGCCGTCGCGGTAGCCGAGCAGGGTGGCGCGCAGGCCGCGGCTGGTCCTCAGCAGCCGTTCCCGCCAGGTGTCGGCGGGGTCCAGGGGCGTGCCCGCGATCATGCGGCGGAACATCTCCGTCGCCATCTCGTCCAGCAGGGCCTGCTTGTCCTTGAAGTGCCAGTACAGCGCGGGCGCCTTGACGTCCAGCTCCCGGGCGATGGCGCGCACGGTCATGCCGTCGAGGCCCACCTCGTTCAGCAGTCGCAGCGCGGTCTCGGCGACCCGCGCGCGGTCCAGGGGCGCGCGCCGTTCGCCGCGTGCGGTGCTTTCCGTCCGTTCCGTGCTCACGGCGGACGACTTTACCGCGTTCACTTGACACTTAACATCGTTAAGGGCATGCTCGAACCGACCGCACTTAACGTCGTTAAGGAGAGTGGACGTCATGAAACCTGCCGCCGTGACAACGGACGTGCTCGTCGTCGGCGCCGGTCCCACCGGCCTCGCGCTCGGGATCGACCTGGCCCGGCGCGGAGTGGACGCGCTGGTCGTGGAGCGAGAGGGCACCCTTTTCCCCGGCTCGCGCGGCAAGGGGATCCAGCCGCGCACGATGGAGGTCTTCCACGACCTCGGCGTCGTGGACGCGATCGCCGCGGTCGCCGGTGACTACCCCGCCGTGATGATGTGGCGCGACGGACAGCGACTGGGCAAGGATCACCTTCTCGACCCGGTCGAGCCGAGCGAGAGCATGCCGTACAACCGGCCGTGGATGGTGCCGCAGTGGCGCACGCAGGAGATCCTGCACGCGCGGCTGCTGGAGCTCGGCGGCACGGTCGTCTTCGGCCGGGAGGTCACCGCGCTCACGCAGGACGACGACGGGGTCACGGCCGCCTTCGCCGACGGCGGCACGGTGCGCGCCCAGTACGCCGTCGCCGCGGACGGCGGCCGCTCGACGGTACGGCGGACGCTGGGCATCGGCATGACGGGCGAGCAGGTGGACCCGTACCCGAGCATGGTCGCCGACGTCCGGCTCACCGGACTCGACCGCGACAACTGGCACATGTTCCCGCCCGCGGAGAAGGACGACCCGGAGCTGATCGCCATCTGCCCGCTCGCGGGCACCGAGGACTTCCAGATCATGGCCCGTTTCGCGGAGGGCGTCGCCCCCGACCTCTCCCTGGAGGGTGTGCGCAAGGTCGTCGCCGCCCGCACCCACCTCGCCCCCGAGGACGTCACCGAGCTGCGCTGGGCCTCGGAGTTCCGGCCCCGCACGGGGCTGGCGGAACGCTTCCGGGACGGGCGGGTCTTCCTGGCCGGGGACGCGGCCCACGTGCACTCCCCGGCCGGCGGCCAGGGCCTGAACACCAGCGTCCAGGACGCCTACAACCTGGGCTGGAAGCTGGGCGCAGTCCTGCGCGAGGGCGCGCCGGAGGCCCTCCTCGACACCTACGAGGAGGAGCGCCGGCCCAACGCGGAGCACATGCTCGGCCTGTCCACGAGCGTCCACCGCGGCGAGACCCGCCGGGGCAAGGACACCGTCCAGCTCGACCTGCACTACCGGGAGTCGTCGCTGTCGGTGGAGACCCGGGAGAACCTCCCGGAGGACGCCCTGCGGGCGGGCGACCGCGCCCCCGACGCCGAGGTCGACGGCAAGCGCCTCTTCGACGTGTTCCGGGGGCCGCAGTGGACCCCGCTGGCGGTGGGGGTCGACACGGACGTCCCCGGCGCCGTCCGCATCTCCCCGCACGGCGCCTACACCACCGGCCTCTACCTCGTCCGGCCCGACGGCCACGTGGGCTGGGCGGGCGACGCGACGTCGAAGGACGCGGTGCGGGAGTACGCGCGCAGGGTCCGGCGCCTGCCGGTGTGAGGGAGCCGGGAGGGGGACGCCGCCCGGCCGGCGTCAGAACGCGTCGCTCGGCACGTACGTCCCCCACACCTCGCGGAGCGCGTTGCACACCTCGCCGACCGTGGCGCGGGCGCGCAGCGCCTCCTTCATGGGGTACAGGACGTTGTCGTCGCCCTCGGCCGCCTTCTTCAGGGCGGCCAGGGCGGCGTCCACCGCCGGCTGGTCGCGCTCGGCGCGCAGAGTCGCCAGGCGTGCGGCCTGCCGGGCCTCGATGGCGGGGTCGACGCGGAGGGGTTCGTAGGGCTCCTCCTCGTCGAGCTGGAAGCGGTTGACGCCGACGACGACGCGTGTCCCCGCGTCGGTCTCCTGGGCGATGCGGTAGGCGCTGCGTTCGATCTCGCTCTTCTGGAAGCCGTGTTCGATCGCCTCCACCGCTCCGCCCAGGTCCTCGACCTTGCGCATCAGTTCCCGTGCGGCCGCCTCGACGTCGTCGGTCATCTTCTCCACGACGTAGGAGCCGGCGAACGGGTCCACGGTGGCGGTGACGTCGGTCTCGTAGGCCAGGACCTGCTGGGTGCGCAGGGCCAGGCGGGCGCTCTTGTCGGTGGGCAGGGCGATGGCCTCGTCGAAGCTGTTGGTGTGCAGCGACTGCGTGCCGCCCAGCACCGCGCCGAGCCCCTGCACGGCGACGCGGACCAGGTTGACCTCCGGCTGCTGCGCGGTCAGCTGCACCCCGGCCGTCTGGGTGTGGAAGCGCAGCATCAGCGACTTGGGGTTCTTCGCCCCGAACTCCTCGCGCATCACATGCGCCCAGATCCGGCGGGCCGCACGGAACTTGGCGACCTCCTCCAGGATCGTCGTCCGCGCCACGAAGAAGAACGACAGACGGGGCGCGAAGTCGTCCACGTCCATGCCGGCGGCGACCGCCGTGCGCACGTACTCGATGCCGTCGGCGAGGGTGAACGCGATCTCCTGCGCGGGCGAGGCCCCCGCCTCCGCCATGTGGTACCCGGAGATGGAGATGGTGTTCCACTTCGGGATCTCGGTGCGGCAGTACTGGAAGATGTCCGCGATCAGCCGCAGCGACGGCTTGGGCGGGAAGATGTACGTGCCCCGTGCGATGTACTCCTTGAGCACGTCGTTCTGGATCGTGCCGGTGAGTTGGTCGGCCGCGACGCCCTGTTCCTCGGCGACGAGTTGGTACAGCAGGAGCAGCAGGGCGGCGGGGGCGTTGATCGTCATGGAGGTGGAGACCTTGTCCAGCGGGATCCCGCCGAACAGCACCCGCATGTCGTCGATCGAGTCGATCGCCACGCCGACCTTGCCGACCTCGCCGTGGGCGAGGGGGGCGTCGGAGTCGTGGCCCATCTGGGTGGGCAGGTCGAAGGCGACCGACAGGCCCATCGTGCCGTTGGCGATCAGCTGCTTGTAGCGGGCGTTGGACTCCGCCGCCGTGCCGAACCCGGCGTACTGCCGCATCGTCCACGGCCGCCCGGTGTACATCGTCGGGTACACACCCCGCGTGAACGGATACGTCCCCGGCTCCCCCAGCCGCTCCGCCGGATCCCAGCCCTCCAGGTCACCCGGCCCGTAGACCGGCTCGATCGGCAGACCGCTCTCCGTGGACCGAGCACTGCCCGACTCCCGCGCCATGGTGTGTGCCTCCGCGTTGCTTGGTGAACCCGCCGGGCCCCGCCTGCCCGGTTACCCGCCGGTACGTACGGCCCTCGCGACGGACTGTAGCGGCGGGCGTGCGCGTGGTGGAGTGCGCCGAGCTGGGACCTTGCTCACAACTGTGCCCCTTCCCGCACGACGGAGCACGCGTGAGCGCCCGCGCGGCGGGCAGAACTCCGGGTGCACGCGGGGCATCGACGGCACCGGCGGTATCGGCGGTGAGCGACTGCAAGCGACGGCGAGCGGTGAGACGGCTGGGGGCGACGTGCGTAAGAGGGGTATGCGGGAGAAGGCCGGAGTGCGGGTGGGGCGCGGACGGTGGAGGGCCCGTGCGATACGGGCGGACGCCGGACGGCCGGGGCGCGGACGGCCGGGGCGCGGACGGCCGGGGCGCGGCGGCGTGGTGTTCGCCGCGGGCGCCGGGGCGCTGGCGCTGGTCGCGGCCGTCGGCGGCTGTACGGTCCAGCCCACCGGCGACGGGCGGGGCGGGGGCACCTCCCCGGTCCACATCGACGTTCCGGCCACCCGCGACAGCCCTCGCGGCCACGGTTCGAACCCCGGGGACGCCTCCCCGAGCCGCACCCCGCGCACGAAGTCCGCGCCCCGTACGGCCGCTCCTGCGCGCGTGCTGTGGTCCGACGGCGACCACGGCAGGGACGTACGGGAGTTGCAGGCGCGGCTGAAACAGGTCGCCTGGCTGTTCGACGGGCCGACCGGCACGTACGACGACCTCACGGCGAAGGCCGTCACCGGCTTCCAGGGCAAGCGCGGGCTGCCCGGAACCGGCCGCACGGACACCGTCACCTGGCAGCGGCTGCTGGCGATGACCCACGAGCCGACGAAGTGGGAGCTGTACGCGTTCGGCGGGCAGCCGGCGGCGCCCCCGGACCCACGCTGTCTGACCGGCCGGGTGCTGTGCATCAGCAAGACCAGCCGGACCCTGCGCTGGATGATCGACGGCCGCACGGTCTCCGAGATGCCCGTACGGTTCGGCACCGAGCTCACGCCCACCCGGGAGGGCGTCTTCCACGTCTACTGGAAGTCCCGGCACCACGTCTCCACGCTGTACGACTCCCCGATGCCGTACGCGATGTTCTTCAGCGGGGGCCAGGCGGTGCACTACTCGTACGACTTCGCGGCGCGCGGGTATGCCGGGGGGTCGCACGGGTGCGTGAACGTACGGGACGAGGAGAAGATCGCGGCGCTGTTCGCGCAGGTCCGCGACGGGGACAAGGTCGTCGTCTACTGGTGAGACGGCGGTCGGCGCACGCATGTGACACGGTCCGCGCCACCGGTGTGACACTTTTCGGCCGCCCGGCGCAGTACTGAGTGGGCCGACTGGTCATCGGCCGGCGCACACGAGCCGGGGTTCCCCCCGTACCCGTGGCTCGGCGCCATCGGCGCGGGCGGGACACGTTCCCCCGGTCCCGCCCGCGCCCCCTACGTTCGTTCCCCGCGGCGGCCGGTCACGGCCGCTCGCGGTTCCTTACGGCCGCTTCGGGCCGTGTCCGCCGCCGTGGTGACCGTGGCCCTCGTCGCCGCCGTTGCTGTGGCCTCTGCCGTGGCCGCCGCCACCGCCACCCTCGTCGTCGTTGCCCTCGTCGCCGCCGTTGCGGTTGCCCTGGCCCTGGTTCCCGTTGCCCTGGTTCCCGTTGGCCTGACCCTGGTTGCCATTGCCCTGGCCCTGGTTGCCGTTGCCCTTGCCGCCGCTGTTCGGGTTGCCGTTGCCGTTGTTCTTGGCGTTCCCGTTGCCCTTGCCGCCGCTCTGTCCGCCGCCGCCCCCGCTCGCCGCGGCGGAGCCGTTCCCGCCGTGCGACGCCAGCGCGGTCCTGCAGTACGACGTCACCCTGCCGGAGCCGTGGCCGCCCGCCGCGTCCTCCAGCGCACGCCACCGCGCGGCCCCGACGGACTTGCCGTCGCGAACGTCGCGGCAGGAGTCGAGCACCTCGTTCCACCACTCCCGCGACCCGCGGACGGCGGCCCCGTCGTCCCCCGTGCCGGGCCGTGCGCTCCCGTCGCCGGCGGTGTCGTGCGAGGAGCCGTCCTCCGTCTCCTCGGCGGAGCCGTCGGGCGAGGCCGAGCCGGTGCCGTCCGCCGGTGCCGTGCCGGAGGGACGGGGCGTGGCCGCGGCCGTCACCGAGGTGCCGGGTTCCGGTTCGTCCCCGCCGAACGGGGTCGGCAGCACCCCGGCCCCGGCGGCCGCCGCCACCCCGCCGATCGTCACCGCGGCGAGCCCGGCGGCCAGACCGAGCCGCAGTGGACGCACCGGCCACCTCCGCCGGGCCTCCGGCACGGGGCGGCCGAGCCGTACGAGACCGGCGTCGGCACCCTTGAACGGGCCGGCCGGACCGGATTCCGCTTCGGTGCCGCCGGCCGCCCGTGCCGCGCGGAACGCGGCCAGGGCGGCCGTCTCACCGGGGAGTTCGCCGTCGGTCCCGGCGGACGGCCGGGCGAGGGCGTCGAGCGCCTCGGACAGCCGGCCGGCCTGGGCACGGGCCTCGTCGTCGACGGTTCGGAGCGGCTCCCCGCGCAACAGACGCTCCGCCGCGTCGCGGTCCAGCCACCCGTACTGCTCGTCGGCCATCACACATCCTTCTGCGTCCGCGAACGCGACCGCGTCACACTTGCGGACGTCACCGCGCGCACGCGCGGTTGCCTCTGTGGGGGGAGCGCCTCCAGGGCGCCGGAGGTCTCCGGATCGGCGCCCAGCAGCTCCGCGAGCCGTTTCAGGCCGCGGTGCGCGGCGGTGCGGACGGCGCCGGGGCGTTTGCCGAGCGTCTCGGCGGCGGTGCGGGCGTCGAGGCCGACGACCACGCGCAGCACCACCGCTTCGGCCTGGTCCTGCGGCAACCGGGCGATCAGCGCCAGGGCGCGGTCGGTGGCCAGCGCCTCGATGGCCTCGCCCGCCGTGTCCGACTCGGCGGCCCGGCCGGACAGCTCGCTCTCGTCGCCGCCGATCACCGGGCGGCGCCCGCGCATCCGTATGTGGTCCAGGGCCCGGTTGCGGGCGATCCGGGCGGCCCAGCCGCGGAACCGGTCGGCGTCCCCGCTGAACCGTCCCAGGTCACGGGCGATCTGCAGCCAGGCCTCGGAGGCGATGTCCTCGGCGTCCGCGTCGCCGACGAGCGTGCGGACGTACCCGAGCAGCCGGGGGTGCACCGCGCGGTACACGGTCCGGAACGCGGTCTCGTCGCCGTCCTGAGCCGCGCACACCGCGGCGGTCAGCTCCGCGTCGTCCCCCACCGCTACTCCCTTTGCGCCCGCACCGGCGCCGCCCCCACCGTCCGTTCGTCGGTCGTCGTCCGTACGGTGGGCTTCGCAGTCCGGCGCGAATGGCACGTTACGGCCTGAAACCGGTCCCCGTCCACGTCTCCACGGGCCGCAACCGACTCGTGACGAGCCGGGGTGTGACAGAAAACGCAGGCCCGGCGCTGAAGGGAGTGCGGGCCGCCGCGCGACCCGTGCCACGCGACGGCCGGGGCCTCTCCTGTGGGGGGTGGCGGCCCCGGCCGTCGCTTCGGGACCCGCCGCGCGCTTCCCCCCGGTCCACCGGCGGCCGCCGGATCCGGGCCGCCGCCCTGTTCATCTCCGGCCGCGTGCCCGCCGGGAGACCACCGCGCGCAGCACCCGCCGGCCCTCCGTGCACACCTCCAGCGCGGGCCGCAGCCCCGCCGTCCCGTGTTCGGCGACCAGTTCCAGCACGGCCGCCTGGCGCCGCAGTTCCGCCGCGACGAGCGGGGCGGCCCCCTCCGTACGTCCCTCGCGGTATGCCGCCACCGGGTCGGGTCCGTCGCCCGGGGCGGACGGGTCGAGCAGCCGGTGCACCCGCAGCGCGGCGACCGAGCACTCCTCGGCCCACACCCGCAGGGCGTCCCCGCTCAGCGCGTCGGGCACCCCGTCGAGCATCCCCCGCGCCGCCGCGACGGCCGGGTCGGCCGCCTGGGCCCCCGCGCCCGGCAGTTCACCCCGCACCTTGGCGACCCGCTCCGCCCACTCGCCCCACTCCCCCGCCGCGCCCTCGTCCCCGGCCAGGCAGCCCCACAGGGGCCGCAGCACCTCGTCGCCGCCCCCGAGCAACGGCACGCACCGGTCCAAACAAGCCAAGCCGCTCGCGGCCAGTCCCCGTGCGTCGGCCTCGCCGATCAGGTCCACAAGACTCATCGCCCCTCCCCGGAACGCCTCGCGAGGCGCCACTTTCTCACGGGAAACGCGCTTTGCCACTACGAAGCGCAACACAACCCAGGCGACCCACGGACCCCTTCCGCCCCTCGCGCACCACCCCCGAAAGTCAACTTCCGGCCAGTTACCGCCCGTTCACCCCCGGCCGCTCACCCCACCCGGTCCGCCAGGCCCTGGAACTCCTTCCAGGACAGCTCCGGCTTCCCCGGGTCCCACAGCTTCTGCACCAGCGCCCGCAGCGGCATCCGGATGCCGGCCGCGACCTGGTCCTGGGTCTGCGCACCCGACAGGTCGCACCACACCGCGAACACCCCGCCGCGTATGCGGTCGTCGTACGAGGCCGGGACCGCCGTCGTGCCGCGCAGCACCCGGGGTGTCCACTGCTCGTAGATGCGCTGCCCGGTCGGGTAGACGAAGGTCTGCGGCTCGCCGAGCACGTAGTAGAGGAACTCGTCGTTGTAGTTGACGACCTCGCGGCCGGCCGCGAGGTACTCCGTGGGCTGCCGGGCCCCGATCTCCTTGCCCGTCCAGTAGGCGACCCGTATGTCCTTGGAGACGCTCGCCTTCTTCACCGAGCGGTAGAAGCCGTCGTTCCAGGCGCGGGGCGTCCGCCCGTTCCGGTTGACCACCGCCGCCCGGTCGTTGAGCCAGCCCGTCGCCAGATCGGCGATGGTCGCCCCCGCCCCGTACCGCTTCACCGCCGCCGAGGCGAGCTGCGGGTAGGAGGCGGCCGGGTTGGACGCGGTCAGCGCCTGGTACTCGTCGCCGCCCAGATGCCAGTCGGAGCCGGGGAAGAGGTCCGCGTACTCCCCCAGCAGCTCGTCGACGATCTTCGCGGCCGCCGGCTTGGAGATGTCGAGCGTGCCCCGGCTCGCCGACGCGCCCGCCGCGTTGCGCAGCTGCAGGTCGGGGTGGGCGTCGATGACCGCGCCCAGGTGACCCGGGGAGTCGATCTCGGGGACGACGGCGATGTGCCGGCTCGCCGCCAGGTCCACGATCCGCCGCACCTCCGCCTTGGTCAGATGCTCCTTGGAGACCACCTCGGGATGGGTGTCCGAGGCGATGCGGAACCCCTGGTCGTCCGAGAAGTGCAGCCCGATCTCGTTGTACTTCAGGTCGCCCAGCTCGCGGACGCGGTCCTCTATCCAGTCCGCGGTGAAGTGCTTGCGGGCGATGTCGAGCATGAACCCGCGCACCGGCTTGGCCGGTCCGTCGCGCACGACGCCCTCGGGTGCCGTGCCGCCGTCGCGCACCTCCTGTTTCAGCGTGCGGGTGCCGTAGAAGACGCCGGACTGGCCCGGCCCGGCGATCCGCACCCGGCCGTCACCGACGGTCAGGGTGTACGACTCGGCGCCGCCGCTCCCGCCGAGCGCCAGCTCCACGTCCCCGGCCCGGGCCCCGTTCCGTCCGCCGTACGTCATCCTCAGCTCGCCCGCGAGCAGCTTCCCCTCGTCGGCGAGAGCGTCGTCGTCCACCACGACCCGGGCGCCGGACGCCGGACGCCAGCCCGGTCCGTGCGCGGCGGTGTGCGCCCGCACGGCGGGGATGGTGCGCGGCGGCTTCGACAGCGGATAGCTGCGGCTCGGCGACGGCGAGACGCTGGGCGACCCCGCCCCCGCCGAGGCGCTGCCGGAGGCGCGTGTCCCGCCGCCCCCGCCGCCGTCACCGGCGGGCCACAGCGTCACGGCGGCCGCCGCCGCGCCGCCCGCCACGACGATCCCGGCGCCCAGGAGCAACCCGCGGCGCCCCACGGACGTCCTGGGGTCCGGGACCCTTCTCCTCCGGCCGCTCACCGCACGAGCCTCCTCTCCACGCCGGCCGTCACGTCAGCGCTCAACCGCACTCACGCCTCCCTGTTCACTCTCCCGAACCTACGGCCCACCACCGACACCCACGACCTCCTCCGACCCCCCACGTCCACCACCGGTTCCGAAACTTCCCCGTCCGGGTGAAATCCCGGACTTCCGCGGACAGCCTTCGACCGACCTCGATAACGTGATGTCACTTCTGTCACCTCATCCCCTGCCGACCCACACGCCGCGTGCACACACCACCGCGGCCTTGCCTCGCCGAGGACCCACGCTGCCCGCGCATCGCCCGCACCTCACGCCCGACCCGCACCGTTTCAACACGGTCCCCGCAGACGAGGCCGAGCGCGCCCTGCTGACCTGCTGCCGCAGCCTGCGCTGGGCCCGCCGGATCGCCGCCCACCGCCCCTACCCCGATCTGCCCGCCCTGCTCGCCGCGGCCGACGAGGCGGCGTACGACCTGGCCCCGGCCGATCTCGCGGAGGCCCTGGCGGGCGAGTCGCTCACCCTGCTCCCCGACGGCGCGTACTCCGCCGCACAGACCGCGCTCAGCGCCGCGCACGCCGCGTACGAGAGCCGCTTCGGGCACGTGTTCGTGATCTGTCTGGACGACGTGGCACCGGACGAGGCGGCCGATCAGGTACTGGCCGGAATCCGGTCACGATGGAACAACGATCCCGAGGACGAGCGGGTCGCGGCCGCGGAGGAGCTGCGCCGGCTGGCCCGCGGCCGCCTCACCCGGCTCGTCCGGGGCTACGCCGACAGCACGGCCGCTACGGACGGGATCGCCCCGGAATCCCCCGGTTCGGAACGTCCCAGTAGGCCGTACGTGCCTCATTGATTGCCAGTTTGATCACATCGGCAGGGGCCGGGTAAGCGTTCCGACAACACGTCGCTACGATGGCCGGGGCCGGTGGACCGTACCCGGCCGGGCCCGACCGACACACCGAAGCCGGCAGGCCCCAGTCCCCGCTTCTGGAGAGGGTTCTTCCGTGCCGGCTGGAACGCTGTACCGCGGCCGGGAAGGAATGTGGTCCTGGGTGGCTCACCGAGTCACCGGCGTCCTCATCTTCTTCTTCCTGTTCGTTCACGTGCTGGACACCGCACTCGTCCGTGTCTCGCCCGAGGCCTACGACAACGTCGTATCGACGTACAAGACGCCCGTGGTCGCGGTGCTCGAGTACGGCCTCGTGGCGGCCATCCTCTTCCACGCGCTGAACGGCCTGCGGGTCATCGCCGTCGACTTCTGGTCGAAGGGCCCGCGCTACCAGAAGCAGATGCTGTGGACCGTCGTCGGCGTGTGGATCGTGCTGATGCTCGGCGCGATCTACCCCGTCCTCGGTCACGCCGCTCGAGTCGTGTTCGGGAGCTGACGCGCATGTCCACTGAGACCACCGCAACCGGAATCGGCCCCGTCGAGGGCTCCGGAGCGTACGAGGCCTCGTACGGCGTCGACAACCCGGCGCCCGTCATCGAGCCCCCGCGCAAGCGCACCAAGAAGACCCCGCGCTCCACCCGCGGCAACTTCGAGATGTACGGCTGGCTGTTCATGCGGCTGTCCGGCGTCGTCCTCGTCTTCCTGGTCATCGGCCACCTGCTGATCCAGCTCGTGCTGGACGGCGGCGTCTCCAAGGTCGGCTTCGCCTTCGTGGCCGGCCGCTGGGCCTCCCCGTGGTGGCAGGTCTGGGACCTGGCCATGCTGTGGCTGGCGATGCTGCACGGCGCCAACGGCCTGCGCACCATCATCAACGACTACGCGGAGAGCGTGAAGAGCCGGCTGTGGCTCAAGGGTCTGCTCTACACCGCGACGGTGTGGACGATCGTCCTGGGCACGCTGGTGATCTTCACCTTCGACCCGAACATCCGCTAGGCACGGGGCTGCGAGAATCATGAAGATCCACAAGTACGACACTGTCATCGTCGGCGCCGGCGGCGCGGGCATGCGCGCGGCCATCGAGTCGACCAAGCGCAGCCGCACGGCCGTGCTGACCAAGCTCTACCCCACCCGCTCCCACACGGGCGCCGCGCAGGGCGGCATGGCCGCCGCGCTGGCCAACGTGGAGGAGGACAACTGGGAGTGGCACACCTTCGACACGGTCAAGGGCGGTGACTACCTGGTCGACCAGGACGCCGCCGAGATCCTGGCGAAGGAGGCCATCGACTCCGTCCTCGACCTGGAGAAGATGGGCCTGCCGTTCAACCGCACGCCGAACGGCACCATCGACCAGCGCCGCTTCGGCGGCCACTCCCGCAACCACGGCGAGGCCCCGGTCCGCCGGTCCTGCTACGCCGCGGACCGCACCGGCCACATGATCCTCCAGACGCTGTACCAGAACTGCGTCAAGGAGGGCGTGGAGTTCTTCAACGAGTTCTACGTCCTGGACCAGCTGCTCACCGAGGTCGACGGCGTCAAGAAGTCGGCGGGCGTGGTCGCCTACGAGCTGGCCACCGGCGAGATCCACGTCTTCCAGGCCAAGTCCGTGATCTACGCGTCCGGCGGCACCGGCAAGTTCTTCAAGGTGACGTCGAACGCGCACACGCTCACCGGCGACGGCCAGGCGGCCGTCTACCGGCGCGGGCTGCCGCTGGAGGACATGGAGTTCTTCCAGTTCCACCCGACCGGCATCTGGCGCATGGGCATCCTGCTGACGGAGGGCGCCCGCGGTGAGGGCGGCATCCTGCGCAACAAGGACGGCGAGCGCTTCATGGAGAAGTACGCGCCGGTCATGAAGGACCTCGCGTCCCGTGACGTCGTCTCGCGCTCCATCTACACGGAGATCCGCGAGGGCCGCGGCTGCGGTCCCGAGGGCGACCACGTGTACCTCGACCTCACCCACCTCCCGCCGGAGCAGCTCGACGCCAAGCTGCCCGACATCACCGAGTTCGCGCGGACCTACCTCGGCATCGAGCCCTACACGGACCCGATCCCGATCCAGCCCACCGCGCACTACGCGATGGGCGGCATCCCGACCAACGTCGAGGGTGAGGTCCTGACCGACAACACGACGGTCGTCCCGGGCCTGTACGCGGCCGGCGAGGTCGCCTGCGTCTCCGTGCACGGCGCCAACCGGCTCGGCACCAACTCGCTGCTCGACATCAACGTCTTCGGCCGCCGCGCGGGCATCGCCGCCGCGGAGTACGCGCAGAAGGCGGACTTCGTGGAGCTGCCCGAGGAGCCGGAGAGCCTCGTCGTCGCCCAGATCGAGCGGCTGCGCTCCTCCACCGGCAGCGAGCGGGTGGCCGACCTGCGGCGCGAGCTGCAGGAGTGCATGGACGCCAACGTCATGGTGTTCCGCACCGAGCAGACGATCAAGACCGCGGTCGAGAAGATCGGCGAACTGCGCGCCCGCTACAAGAACGTGGCGATCCAGGACAAGGGCAAGCGGTTCAACACGGACCTGCTGGAGGCGATCGAGCTGGGCAACCTGCTCGACCTGGCCGAGGTCATGGCCGTCTCCGCCCTCGCCCGCAAGGAGTCCCGCGGCGGTCACTACCGCGAGGACTACCCCAACCGCGACGACGTCAACTTCATGCGCCACACCATGGCGTACCGCGAGGTGGGCGACGACGGCAGCGAGTCCATCCGTCTCGACTACAAGCCGGTCGTCCAGACCCGCTACCAGCCGATGGAGCGTAAGTACTGATGGCAACCCCGACCCTGGACAAGGCGGACGCGGCCGGCACGCCCGAGCCCGGCTTCGCCGACTCCCCCTACATCACGGTCACCCTGCGCGTGCGCCGCTTCAACCCCGAGGTGGCGGCCGAGGCGACCTGGCAGGACTTCCAGCTGGAGATGGACCCCAAGGAGCGGGTCCTGGACGCCCTCCACAAGATCAAGTGGGACGTGGACGGAACCCTGACGTTCCGCCGCTCCTGCGCGCACGGCATCTGCGGTTCCGACGCCATGCGGATCAACGGCAAGAACCGGCTGGCCTGCAAGACGCTGATCAAGGACATCAACCCCGAGAAGCCGATCACGGTCGAGCCCATCAAGGGCATGGCGGTCCTCAAGGACCTCGTCGTGGACATGGAGCCGTTCTTCCAGGCGTACCGGGACGTGATGCCCTTCCTGATCACGAAGGACACGAACGAGCCCACCCGCGAGCGGCTGCAGACGGCGGAGGACCGGGAGCGGTTCGACGACACGACGAAGTGCATCCTGTGCGCGGCGTGCACGTCGTCGTGCCCGGTGTTCTGGAACGACGGCCAGTACTTCGGGCCGGCCGCGATCGTCAACGCCCACCGGTTCATCTTCGACTCGCGTGACGAGGCCGGGGAGCAGCGGCTGGAGATCCTGAACGACAAGGACGGCGTCTGGCGCTGCCGGACGACGTTCAACTGCACGGACGCCTGTCCCCGTGGCATCGAGGTCACGAAGGCGATCCAGGAGGTCAAGCGGGCGCTGATCACCCGGCGCCTCTGATCTCCCGCTCCGGCCGGAGGCCGTCGTACACGCGCGTGGGGCCCGCTTCCCTCGGGGGAGGCGGGCCCTTCGGCGTGCCGGGGGGTGGGAGGGCACCCCCTTGTGGGGTCAGCCGCGGAGGACTCGGCCCTGGCCGTCGGTGCGGTCGTTGCTGGTGAGGAAGATGATGCCGTCGATCAGGGCCCAGAAGCCCAGGCCGCCGCAGGTGAGGAGCTGGGCGACGCCGACGCCCACGGAGCCGACGTAGAAGCGTCCGATGCCGAGCGTGCCCAGGAAGAGCTGGAGGATGCCGGCGACGATCTTCGACTTGTCGGAGTAGGGACGGCCCTGGGGGTCGAAACCGTAGGGGGCGTCGGGGGCGGGGACGGTCATGGTGTGGCTCCTGAATGACTGAAATGTGTCCGGAGCACATCGCTCCGGGCGCTTCAGGAGGGACCCGCGGCAGAGTTCGCCGAAGGTCGTGCAGCACACGTCATCCCCCCTGTGAGCAGGGAGCTTAGAGAGTCCGATCACACCCAGGGAGAGCAAACGGCCATTTGTAGTCATCCCGTGATCAAACAATGACCAAGTAACGGTCAAGTCCCAAACTTGACGGTTGGACAACCATGCGGCGCTCAGCGGATGTTGCGGGCCACGGTCCAGGTCACGGCGAGGGCGAGGATCAACACCTGGGTGCGCGGGCGCAGTCGGGGACGCCAGCGGCGGCCCCGCAGCCCCTCCAGCGCCCAGCGGCCGAGCAGTGCGAGGGCGAACGGCGCGGCGAGCAGCAGCATCCGGTTGTCGAGCCAGGCCTGCGCGAACTGCCCGTGCATCAGGTCGTACACCATGCGGGTGCCGCCGCAGGCCGGGCAGAGCAGTCCGGTGACGAACCGGAAGGGGCAGCCCGGCAGGGCGTGCCCGGGCTCGTGCGGGTTCGTCCCGTAGAGGTACGCGGCGCCCGCGAGCCCCGCGGCGCCCACCGCGAGCGGCGCCGCCTCGGGGCGGCGCAGCACGGGCGGCAGCCACCGGAGGGCCGGCCGGGGACCGGCCGGCACCCGTCCGGTGCGCGGGCCCGCGTCAGCCACGCAGGATCCGTCCATTGGAGTCCGTGGTGTTGTTGCTGGTCAGCAGCACGATCCCGTCGATCAGCGACCAGATGCCGAGACCGCCGCAGGTGAGCAGCTGGGCGATGCCCAGACCCACGTGCCCGATGTAGAACCGCCCGATGCCGAGGTAGCCGAGGAAGATGCTGAGCACGCCCGCGACGATCTTCGACTTGTCGGAGTACGGCCGTCCGTAGGGGTCGTAGCCGTAGGGGGCGTTGGGGTCGCCGCCGAACGCACCGGGCGGCGGCACGGCGCCGCCCGCCGGGTAGCCGCCCGCCTGCGGGTAGCCGTACTGCGGCTGCTGGTAGGGACCGGCGCCGGGCGCGGCCCCGTAGGGGTTCTGTTCGCCCGAGTTCGGGTAGCCGTACCCCGGCGGCTGGTTCGGGGGCTGCGGCGGCTGGTTGGGCGGCTGGGTCACGGCGACCACTCCTGGCATCAGATGTGCATAAGTATGAGTGCAGGTCATCTTGCAGGAGAAACCCTCCCGAAGAGAAGTCGGGTCCACGTCTCGCCCGGGCGGGTGACCCCGCCGCCGGTGTGCACGGGCTTCCGGGAACCGGCCACCTAATCTGATGGCATGTCAGACGACGAGTCGTACGAGCTGCTCGGCTTCGACAACGTGCTGCTGTCCGTCGGGGATCTCGACGAGGCCGTGGCCTTCTACGAGGCGGCCGGCTTTCCGCTGCGGTTCCGGCTCGACGAGGCCGGGATCGCCCTGCTGGGCGTGGGCGGCGAGACCCCGGGGCTGCTGCTGCGGCACGAGGAGGGCCTCGGCCACCGGCCGCCGCCGTGGGCCGCGCCCCGCGTGTGGCTGGAGGTGCGCGACGCGCGCGTGACGGCGCGCACGCTGGCCGCCGCGGGGGTGCGCCCGCTGGACGAGCCGTTCGCCGTCGCCACGGGGTGGACCGTCGAGGCGGCCGACCCCTGGG
This sequence comes from Streptomyces sp. NBC_00670, assembly GCF_036226765.1. Classification (NCBI taxonomy): domain Bacteria; kingdom Bacillati; phylum Actinomycetota; class Actinomycetes; order Kitasatosporales; family Streptomycetaceae; genus Streptomyces; species Streptomyces sp. NBC_00670. The sequence continues at coordinate 4,520,918 of NZ_CP109017.1, read as the reverse complement.
GGAACGTCCTCGGCTTCACCGACTACGCCAAGCGGCCCGAGCTGGGGCGCGCGGCGCAGCGGCGCGGGGCCGCCGCGCACTGAGGGCACGCCCGCCTGCGCACTTCGCTCGGCCACCCCTCGGCTTGAACGTGTTCAAAAACAGGTCTACAGTCATCCCTGACAGCCTTTTGAACGCGTTCAAGAAGGGGTGGGGACATGGACCTCACAGTCGTCGCGTACGTCATCTACCTGGTGATCAGCATCGCCCTGACCATCTGGGTCGCCCGGACGCTGAGCCGCAACGGGCGGATCTTCCTCGCCGACGTCCTGCACGGGAACGAGAAGCTCGCCGACGCCGTCAACCACCTCCTGGTGGTCGGCTTCTACCTCGTCAACCTCGGCTTCGTCGCGCTGTACCTCAACGGCGACGGCACCGTCACCGACGCCCGCGGGGTCTTCGAGGCCCTGTCGACCAAGCTCGGCGTGGTGCTGCTGGTCCTCGGCGTGATGCACCTGGGCAACGTGTACGTGCTCAGCCGGATCCGCCGGCGCGGGGCGATGGAGCGCGAGCAGTTCCCGCCGGTCCCGCCGCAGGGCTACGTCGCCCCGCCCGCCGGAGCGTGACCCGATGCGCACGCCGCACACGACGGCCGCCCCGGCCGTCTCCCCCTCGGCCGTCCCCGCCGCGGCCCCGCGGCCCCCGGTCCGCCGGCTCACGGTCCTCTACGACGAACGGTGCGCCCTGTGCACCTTCGTCCGCGGCTGGCTCGGCCGGCAACGGCAGCTCGTGCCCCTGGACTTCGTCCCGGCGGGGTCCGGGGAGGCCCGGCGGCTGCTGCCGGGTCTTGACCACGGGGCGACGATGGAGGAGATCACCGTCGTCGGCGACGGCGGCCAGGTCTACCGCGGGGCCGCCGCCTGGATCGTCTGCCTGTGGGCGCTGCGCGAGCACCGCCGGCTCGCCCACCGGCTGTCCACCCCGGCGGGCCTGCGGGTGGCCCGCAGCGCGGTGCTCGCCGCCGCGAAGTGGCGGGAGGCCGGCCGGGCCCGCACGGCGGCCGGGCGGAGCCCGCACTGGGGCGGCACCGCCTACGTCCGCCGGGACGGCTGGGTCTACGACCCCCGCGCCGGCTGGGTGTACCGCGGCCCCGGCCCCACCCCGGGTGCCTGCCCGGACGGCACCTGTCCGACTGGCTAGGCTCGACCCGTGCCTGCGAAGAACGACCCCCCGGTGACCAAGAGCGAGCAGACCCGTGCCCTGATCCTGGAGACCGCGATGCGGCTCTTCCAGGAGCGGGGGTACGACAAGACCACCATGCGGGCCATCGCCCAGGAGGCGGGGGTCTCCGTCGGGAACGCGTACTACTACTTCGCCGGCAAGGAACACCTGATCCAGGGCTTCTACGACCGGATCGCCGCCGAGCACCGGGAGGCGGTCCGGGAGGTCCTGGCCCGGGAGACGGAGCTGCACGCCCGGTTCGCCGGGGTGCTCAAGGCCTGGCTGGACGTGGCGGCCCCGTACCACGAGTTCGCGGTGCAGTTCTTCAAGAACGCGGCCGACCCGGACAGCCCGCTCAGCCCCTTCTCCGCCGAGTCGGAGCCCGCGCGCACGGAGGTCGTCGCCCTCCAGCGCGAGGTGCTGGCCGGTTCCCGCACCAAGGTGCCCGCCGACCTCAAGGACGTGCTCCCGGAGCTGATGTGGCTGGCCCAGATGGGGCTGGTGCTGTACTGGATCTTCGACCGCACGGAGGGCAGCGAGCGCAGCTACCGGCTCGCCGAGCGCGGCGCCCGGCTCACCGCGCGCGGTGTGGTCCTCTCCCGCTTCCGCGTGCTGCGCCCCCTCGTCCACGAGGTGCACGAGCTGTTCACGGACTTCCTGCCGGGGATGACCAGGGCGATGCCGGACCCCGCCGCCAAGGGGCGACGGGGTCGCGGGCGCCAGGACTCCGAAGCGGACGCCGCACCGGACACGGCACCGGGCTCCGGAGCGGACCCGGAGAAGGGCTAGCCGGCCACGTCCACCTCGCCGGGCCGCAGTTCGACGTCGTGGACCAGCGGTTCGTCGCCCACGTCCACGCGCTGCGCCCGTGCGCCGTACGGCGACGCCGTCACCGTCAGCAGATACGTGCCCGGGGCCGGGGCGGAGACGATGAAGGAGCCGTCGGCCAGGGAGGTGACGCCGTCCAGCCGGCGTCCGCCGCCCGGCGAGAGCAGGGTGACCGCGGCGTCCTCGACGGGCCGGCCGTCCACGTCCCGGACGAAGCCGTGCACGGCCGTGTTCGCACCCGTACCGGCCGGGCCCGCACCCGTGTCCGCGCCACGCGCACCCGTCGGGGCCGCCTCCGTGCGCACCGGCTCCTCCGGCGGTTCCACCGCCATGTGCGGCAGCCGCTTGTCCAGCCAGGCCGGCAGCCACCAGTTGGAGCGGCCCAGCAGATGCATCGCCGCCGGCACCAGCGCCGTCCGCAGGATGAACGCGTCGAGCGCGACCGCCGCCGCCAGCCCGACGCCCGCCATCGCCGCGTTGGAGTCGCCGCTGAGCACGAAGGCGACGAAGACGGCGACCATGATCAGGGCGGCGCTGTTGATGACCCGGCTGGTCTCGGCGAGGCCGACCCGGACCGCGCGGGCGTTGTCACGGGTGTGCACCCACTCCTCGTGCATCCGGCTGACCAGGAACACCTGGTAGTCCATGGAGAGCCCGAAGAGCAGCGAGAGCATGATCAGCGGCAGGAAGGAGGTGATCGGTCCCTCCTTGCCCAGGCCGAGCAGGTCGAGCCCCCAGCCCCACTGGAAGATCGCGACCAGGACGCCGAAGGAGGCGGCGGCGGCGATCAGGTTCATCAGCGCGGCCGTCAGCGGGACGACGAGCGAGCGGAAGGCCAGCAGGAGCAGCAGGAAGCCGAGGACGATGATGGTGGCGATGAACAGGGGCAGCCGGTCGCCGGTGACGGTGGCGAAGTCCTTGGAGACCGCCGTGACCCCGCCGACGTGGGCGGTGACGCCGGCCTCGGGGATGACGTCGTCGCGCAGCCGGTCGATGAGCTCGGACGTCTCCTCCGACTGCGGTGACGTGGTCGGCACGACCTGGACGATGCTCACGCCGTGCGCGGGCGGCAGCGCGGCGGCCCGGGCCACGCCGTCGGTGGCCTCGATGTCCTTGACGAGCGCGGTACTGTCCCCGCCGCCGTCCACGACGACCTGGAGCGGGCCGTTGAAGCCGGGCCCGAAGCCCTCGGCGAGCAGGTCGTAGGCCTGGCGGGTGGTGGTCGTGGTGTCGTTGTTGCCCTGGTCGACCGTGCCGAGCCGCAGCGAGAGCACCGGCAGCGCGAGGACGGCCATGACCACGACGGCGAGCGCGGCGGTGCGCCGCGGACGCTTCTGCACCTGCGCCGACCAGCGGGCGGCGAGGCCGCTGGTGCGCTCCGGGCTGGTCTCGGGGCCCTGGGCGGCGAGCCTGCGGCGCTGCCGGCGGCTGAGCACCCGGGTGCCGAACACACCGAGGAGCGCCGGAAGCAGCGTGATCGCGGCGAGGACGCTCAGCACGACGGTGAGGGTGGTGCCGATGACGACGCCGTCCAGGAACCGCAGATTGGTCACCAGCATGCCGGCGAGCGCGATGCACACCGTGCCGCCCGCGAAGAGCACCGCGCGGCCCGAGGTGTTGAGCGCGGTGACGGCCGCCTCCTCCGGGTCGAGCCCGCGCAGGATGCCGCGCCGGTGCCGGGTGACGATGAACAGCGCGTAGTCGATGCCGACGCCGAGCCCGATCAGCGAGCCGAGCAGCGGGGCGAGGTCGGGGACGTTGGTGACGTGGCTGATCAACTGGATGCCGAAGTCGCCGAGGCCGACGCCGAAGACGGCCACGCAGAGCGGCAGCACCATCGCGAGCAGCGAGCCGAAGGCGAGCCACAGCACGACGGCGGCGGCCGCGAGGCCGACGATCTCCGCCAGTCCGGTGCCCGCCTCCTCCGTGCTCGCGATCGCCTGGCCGCCCAGCTCCACCTGGAGGCCGTCGCGTTCGGCCCCCTGTGCGGTGTCGACGACGTCCTGCACGAGGTCCTTCGAGACGGCGGAGGCCTGCTCGGTGAAGGTGACCTGGGCGTAGGCGATCCGCCCGTCCTCGCTGATCTGCGTGGCGCCGCGCGCGCCGGAGTACGGTCCGGAGACCTCGCCGACGCCGTCCATGACCGCGATCCTCTTCAGCGCGGGCTCGATGCGGGACTTCACGGCGGCGTCGGTGACCTTGCCGTCGTCGACCTTCCACACCACCGTGTCGGTGTCCCCCGAACTCTGCGGGAAGGCCTTCTCCATCAGGTCCAGCGCCCGTGTGGAGTCGGTGTCCGGCAGGGAGAACTCGTTCGCGTAGTCGCTGCCGGCGTGAGTCGCCGCCGTCCCCACCCCTATGAGTGCCGCCACCCACAGCAGCACCACCACCAGCCGGTGCCGGTAGCACCAGCGTGCCAGTGTCGTCATGTTTCCTCGCTCCTCGGTCAGGGTCCCCCGGGCCTGCGCCCTCAGCATTGGGGAGGGCGGCGGTGCCGGAACATGGAGCCGGGCGCACTCTCAAGGAACTCCAAAGCGGCGAGCGCCCCGGTGGCGGGGTACGGTGCGGATACTGGGGCCATGACGAGCGACGCGGACGGGCGCGGTCCCCAGGAGGGCGACGCGGGCGGGAAGTTGGGCGACGGGGCGACGGTGCTCCTGGTCGAGGACGAGGAGTCCATAGCCGACGTCCTCGCGATCGCCCTGCGCTACCACCGCTTCCAGGTGATGCGGGCGGGCACGGTCCGCGAGGCCCTCGCGCTCACCGAGCGGGTACGGCCCGACGCGGCACTCCTGGACGTCATGCTGCCGGACGGCGACGGCCGCGCGCTGGGCAAGGAGTTGCGCGCCCGGCAGCCCGACCTGGCGGTGGTGTTCGTGACCGCGCGGGACGCGCCCGCGGAGATCGTCGGCGCGCTCGGCTTCGGCGACGACTACATCACCAAGCCGTTCCACATCGACGAGGTCGTCGCCCGGGTCACGGCGGTACTGCGCCGCACCCGGTCCACCGACGTCCTCCCGCAGCGCCCGCCGCTGCGCTACGGGGACCTGGAGCTGGACGAGACGACGTACAGCGTGCACCGCGCGGGCCGCACGGTCGAGCTCACCCCGACCGAGTACGCGCTGCTGCGGTTCCTGGTGCGCAACGGCGGGCGCGTCGTGTCCAAGGAGCAACTGCTGCGCCACGTCTGGGAGTACGAGCACGCGCCGGCGGAGTCGACGGTGGTGGAGACGTACATCAGCTATCTGCGGCGCAAGCTGGCCCCGCTGGGGCCGCCGCTGATCACGACGCGGCGCGGCGTCGGATACGGGCTGGCGTGAAGCGCCCCGCGCGCCTGCGGGGGTTTCGCCTCGCCGTCCCGCGGTGGTTCGGCCGGCCGCGTGGGCTGCACTCCCTGCGGGCCCAGCTGACGCTGGTGAACGTGGCGTTGCTGGCAGTCGGCGTGGTCGCGGCGACGACGGTCACCCTGATGGGGGCCGGGCACTATCTGCTCGGCCAGATCGACGCGCATCTGCTCCGCAACCGCGACTCGCTGTCCGAGTCGCACCTCACGCTGCGCCAACTGGACTCCCTGGGCGCCATGGCCGTCGTCCGGGAGGGGCTGCTGCCGCAGGACGACGGGTCGGGAACGCCGAACGACACGTTCGCGGCGGTCGACCGGGACGGCACCGTCCTGAAGGTGGCCCAGCTGACTCCGACCAGGGCGCAGCGGGCGCTCGCGGCGGCGGTCGGGGACCCCGCGGCCTTCGCCACCGCCGACGAACCGCGGAATGTGACCCTCAACGGTGACCCCTACCGGGCGACCGCCGCACGCCTGGACGACGGCTCCTACGTCCTGTTCGCCACCTCGACCGAGGGGCTGAAGCAGGGCATCGCCAAGGCGCTCCGGCTCGATCTGACCGTGGGCGGGCTGCTGCTGGCGCTTCTCTTCTGCCTGACGATGGTCCATGTACGGCGGCGGATGCGGCCCCTCGAGGACATGGTGGAGACGTCGTCGGCGATCGCCGAGGGCGATCTGACCCGGCGGGTGCCGTCGCGGCGGGAGACCAGCCTGGAGGTGGAGCAGCTGCGGCTGGCGCTCAACTCGATGCTGCACCAGGTCGAGTCGGCGTACCGCACGCGCGAGCGCAGCGCGGCCCAACTGCGCCACTTCGTCGCCGACGCCTCGCACGAGCTGCGCACCCCGCTGTCCGCGATCCGCGGCTACCTCCAGCTGTACGAGCGGGGCATGCTGACCGACCCGGACGAGCGCAAGCGGGCCTGGGACCGGATGAACGGCGAGGTGGACCGGATGGGGCGGCTGGTCGACGAGCTGCTGACCCTGGCCCGTCTGGACCAGCGGCCCGAGCTGCGGCTGCGCAACGTGGACGTGAGCCGGCTGGTGCGGGACGCGGCGGAGGATCTGCGTGCGCAGCAGCCGGGCCGCCCCGTGTCCGTCGCGGCGTCCGGGGCCCTGCTGGTCCGCGCCGACGAGTCGGGCCTGCGCCAGGTGCTGGGCAACCTGGTGACCAACGTCCGCACGCACACCGCGCCGGACGTGCCCGTGCGCCTCTCGGCCGTGCGGTCCGACGGCACGGTCCGCCTGACCGTCGCCGACGAGGGCCCGGGTCTGCCGGAGGAGGACGCGGCCCGGATGTTCGACCGCTTCTTCCGCACCGGCTCGACCGCGGGCAGCGGCCTGGGCCTGGCCATAGTCCAGGGAGTGGTCGAGGCCCACCACGGCGACGTGGCGGCCACGACGGCCCCGGGCAAGGGGTTGACGGTGACGGTGGTGCTGCCGGCGGAAGTGCAGGGGCAGTGAGCGGCTCCGCCGCGACGGGCCGGTTGTCAGTGGCGCCTGCCATCATCGCCGCATGACCACAGCAGCGGGCGAAGGCGAGTACGAGAAGCAGGCGCTGACGGAGTTCCTGGCCGCACAGCGGTCGAGTGTCCTGGCGATCCTCGACGGCCTCGACGAACAAGCCCTGACCACACCGGTCGTACCGTCCGGGTGGACACCGCTCGGGCTCGTGGAGCACCTGGGCTACGCGGAACGGCACTGGTTCCAGGAGGTCGCCACCGGGACGGCCGAGCCGCTGGCCTGGCCCGACGACCACGCCCCGCTGACGACGCCACGGCCGCCGGAGGTGGTGTTCGCCTTCTACCGCGAACAGTGCCGGCGCTCCGACGCGGTCCTGTCCGCCACACCGCTGTCGGCACCACCGGTGGGCCGCCACCCCGGCCCGGACGGCGACGACGTCACCGACCTGCGCTGGATAGTCCTCCACCTGATAGAAGAAACCGCCCGCCACGCCGGCCACCTGGACCTGGCCCGCGAACTGCTCGACGGGCGGACGGGGTTGGGGCCGCGTTAGCGGAACCGGGACCGGGTTGAGCGGAATGGCACGGGTGCGTTCAGCCGAACCAGCTGACCTGCACCACCACGATCCGCTCGCCGCGCACATCCGTGAGGTATGTGAGCATGAGCATGCCCAGGCTTTCGTTCCGCACGCCCGGGCCGGGCCCCGTGTAGGCGGCTCCTTCCAGGAAGACCATGGACTCGCGTACGGCGATCTCGTTCGCCAGGCGTTCCGCCTCGATGCGGGCGGTGTCCGGGAGGCCGTCCAGCATGTCGTCCTGGAACAACTCCCAGCGCCAGTCAGCCACCCGCCACCTCGCGGTGCGCCGCGCGCACGATCTCGGCGGCATCGCGAATGGCGCGCTCGCGTACGGCGGGGTCCGGGTCGTCCACGGCCTGCTCGGCGGCGTGCAGCCGCCGGGCGATCTCCGGCTGCCGCTCGATCTCGACCACGACTCCCCACTGCCGGTAGAACATGCGGATCGGTACGACGCTGTCCTCGTCCCCGGCCCGCACGAACGCCTTCTGGAGATCCTCGAAGAACTCGGGCAGACGGGAGGGAGCCACCGCGGCCACGGCCTGGCGCAGCGCCGGCAGCGTCAGCTCGGGGCGGGGGACGAGCGGAGCGTCCCCGTTCTCGTGCGGCATCGACATCAGCCGCTCCTTCCGTTCGTCGAGCATCACTGCGGCACATGCCCACGCTAGCGCCATCCCCGTCATCCCTCCGCACCGATGTGCGCATCCGTACCGCAGAGGGTGACGCCGAGGTGCCACCGCGCCCACACCGTCTTGCCGACCCCGGCCGGGCGCGGGCGTACGCCCCAGTCATCCGTCAGCGCCCCGACCAGCAGCAGCCCGCGCCCGAACCGGTCCTCGCCGGTGACCTCGCGAGGACGCGGCAGCCGCTCGCCGCGCGGATCGTCGACCTCGACGCTCAGCGCGGCGGGAGTGACGGCGAGCCGGACCCGGATCAGCCGGTCCCGCAGGCTGCCGTGCAGCAGGGCGTTGGTCGTGAGCTCGGAAACGACGAGCGCGACGTCCCCGGCGAGCCCGGGATACCCCCACTCCCCGACAAGCCGAGCGGCCCGCCGCCTGGCCAGCCCGACGGTGCATAGCACGGGCGTGTAGTGAAGCGAGTCCTCGTGGAGCACGACGGCCGACGGCACTCACCACCCCCTCGGCGACGGCACCGATCCGAGCACCTGGGGCCGCGTGCGGCGGCTCGGTGCCGGGGCGCGCGGCTGAAGTGCAGCCGGTGAAAACCGGTCGAGGGTCTTCGCATGCCTGGTTGACGACTGGCTGGGCGGCGGGGCCCCGATGTGGTGGTGCCAGCCCGACGCCGCCACCAGCCGCGAGTGGATCGCCCGGGCCGGGCTGGTGGTGGAGCGCGAGCGGTTCGTCCCGGAGGGCGACGGAGGGCATGTGCTCTTCTGGGCACGACGGGTCGCACCCGCTTCGGTCCGGGACCAGCCGCAGAGGGACTGAGCGCACACCTTCGGGTGACGCGGTTCGCGGGGGACACCGGGGCTCACGGCTGCCTACGATGATGCTCTCGACACCAGCCCACGGGAGGCATGTGATGTCCGGTGCGACCGTCGAGCAGCGCTTTCACGGCGACGAGCCTGTCGCCCTGACCGCGATCGCCGACGAGATCTCGGAGCGTCATCCGGGGTACCGCGTCGAGATCATTGGCGGGCATCTCCTCGTAAGCCCCACTCGGGACGGTGCCCATGCTCGCGTCCTGACCCGGCTCATGCGTTCCTTCATCGCGGCCGGTCTGCACGACGGCGAGACCGAGGTGCTGCAAGGCGTCGGTCTCTGGTTGCCGTTGGAGGACGAGGACTACGCCATTCCGGACCTTGTCGTGGTGGACGCCGACATTGATGAGCACCATGTCGAGAACAGCGCGTACGACCCGGTCTGCTTTCGCCTGGTGCTGGAGGTCACCTCCAAGAACTGGAAGAACGACCTGAAGACCAAGGTCGCCGCCTACGCACGGGCCAACATCCCCGTCTACGTCATCGTCGACCGCAAGCACCAGCGCCTGCATGTCCTCACCGATCCCGTCGGGGACAGGTACGAGAACCACCGGCCCCATGCCCCCGGTGAGCTGGTCACCCTGCCCGACTCGCTCGGGGCCAAGGTCACCCTCGACGTCGACGAGATCCTCGGGGCCGGGCAGCGGGCGGCCGGCTGAGCGCGGCGGGTCGGGTCACGCCTGCTTCGACGCCAGTTCCACCACCGTGATGTCCGACGGGGCACCCACCCGGGTCGGTGGGCCCCAGGCGCCGGCGCCTCGGGTGACGTAGAGCTGCGTGTCGCCGTAGGTGTCCAGGCCGGCGACCGTGGGGTTGGCGGCGGCGGCGAGGAAGTTGCCGGGGAAGAGCTGGCCGCCGTGGGTGTGGCCGGAGAGTTGCAGGTCGACGCCGTACGTGACCGCGTCGTGGATCTGGGCGGGCTGGTGGGCCATCAGCACCACCGCGCGGGAGGTGTCGCGGTCGCCCAGCGCGCGGGCGAAGTCCGGGCCCTGGCCCTCGCTCTCGCCCTGGAGGTCGTTCACGCCGGCCAGGTCGAAGGCGGGGAGTTCCGTGCGGGCGTTCTCCAGGGGGTGCAGGCCCAGGTCGCGGACCTCCTCCACCCACTGTTCGGCGCCCGAGAAGTACTCGTGGTTGCCCGTGACGAAATAGCTGCCGTGGCGGGCGCGTAGTTGTGCCAGCGGTGCCGCTGCCGGGCCCAGGTCCTTCACGCTGCCGTCCACCAGGTCGCCGACCACCGCGATCAGGTCCGGCTGCGTCGCGTTCACCGTGTCCACCACGCGCTGCGCGAAGCCGCGGCCGAGCACCGGGCCCAGGTGGATGTCGCTCACCACCGCGATCCGGAAGCCGTGCGCCCCGCGCGGCAGCTTCGCCAGAGGGATCGTGATCCGCTTCACCCGGGGGCCGTTCAGGACGCCGTACGTGCCGAGGCCCACCGTCCCGACGGCCGCCGTCGCGACCGCGCCGCCCACCACCCGGGAGACGAACAGGCGGCGGGAGGGGGCCGGGGGGTTCTCCGCGTCCGCCTCGGGTTTCGGGGCCGTCGGCGGGACCGTTTCCGGGACCGCCTCCCGTGTCTCCACGCGCGCCCGGCGCGCCACCAGCCGCCGTACCAGCGGCCGCACCGCCTCCCCGACGATCAGCGCCAGCAGCAGGTACAGGCACAGCGCCATCCACAGGAAGCCCGGCCAGCCCAGTGTGCGCTGGAGCCAGAACGGGGCGTGCGCCTGTTCCGCGATCAGCGCGCCGAACATCAGCACCGGGCCGGCCACGAGCACCACCGTGCCGGTGCGCCGCGCGGCGCCCGGTCCCGACGTGGTGTCGCGCACCAGGCGGCGCCACGCCCACCAGTGCAGCGCCACGAACGCGGCCAGCACCAACAGCGCGGCCAGCACGAAGACGACGATCACTGTTCCCCGTTCCTCCAGCCCTCCCGCCGTGACCGCCCTATGCGGTACGACGCAGTGCGCGCAGACCGCGCAACCCAATGCCCCCGACGACCGTCCCCAATACGAAGGAAACGACGGCGAGCGTCAGATGCACCCAGAAGTACGCCGTCGGGTCCCCCGCGTCGTCGAACGCGAGCCCACTGCCGTCCTTCCACAGGTTCTTGACGAAAGTGATCCAGATGACCCAGCTCCACACCCCGAAGGCGAGCAGGAACCAGGAGACGGGTCGGCTGAGCTTCATACGGTCAGTATCACCGGTGGGCGGAGGTGCCCGGCGGGCGGGTGGGACGGCAACCGGAGCGGCTGGTTCCGGCCGCGTGGACGCAGAACGGCCGAAGGGGGGTGCGACGCCGACACCTTCGCCCGGTACGTTGCCCTCCGTGCCCGCTTCCCACACCAAGACCGGCAGGCGCCGCACGCCGGTCGCCGCCGTCGCGCTGCTGTCCCTGCCCGCCCTGCCGTTCGCCGTGCCCGGCACCGCCTTCGCCGCACCCATGCCGCCCAGTCCGGGTGCGAGCGCCAGTACGAACGCGGCGCACACCCCCGGTTCGAGCGCGAGTGCGACTGCGAGCCCGAACACGAGCAGCAGCGCCGGCGCCGGTGCGACGGCCGCCGGCAGCCCCTCCGCCACTCCCCCGGCGACGATGTCGACCGTCGGCGGCGCCCGGCTCGGGCTGCCCGGGACGCAGGCCGAGCTCGGCAGCGACGCGCCCGTACTGCCGAAGGACATCACCGCCCGCTCCTGGATCGTCGCCGACGCCGAGTCCGGCGACGTCCTCGCCGCGCACAACGCGCACTGGAAGCTCCCCCCGGCCAGCACCCAGAAGATGCTGTTCGCCGACACCCTGCTGCCCAAGCTGCTCCCCCGGACCACCGAGCACAAGGTGACCGCCTCCGACCTGGCCGGCATGGGCACCGGCTCCAGCGTGGTCCCGCTGCACAAGGGCCAGACGTACTCCGTGCGCGACCTGTGGCTCGGCGTCTTCCTGAAGTCCGGCAACGACGCCGTGCACGTCCTCTCCGCGATGAACGGCGGCATCGACGCCACCGTCGACGACATGCAGGCGCACGCCAAGAAGCTGCGCGCCCTGGACACGACCGTCGTCAGCCCGGACGGGTACGACTCCCCGAAGCAGGTCTCCTCCGCGTACGACCTGACGCTGATCGCCCGCTCGGGGCTGCAGAAGAAGGACTTCCGGGAGTACTGCTCCACCGTGACGGCCACCCTCCCCGGCGCGCCGGCCAAGAGCGGCGGGAAGGGCGGGAAGAAGACGAGCAGCAGCACGATCGAGATACGCAACACCAACCGGCTGCTGGCCGGGGACACCGACGTCACCCCCTACCCGGGCCTCGCCGGCGTGAAGAACGGCAACACCACCAAGGCGGGCGCGACCTTCACCGGGGTCGCCGAGCGCGGCGGCCGGGTGCTGCTCGTCACGGTGATGAACCCGGAGAACGGCGCGCACAACGAGGTCTACAAGGAGGCCGCCAAGCTGCTCGACTGGGGGTTCTCGGCGGCGGGCAAGGCGACGCCCGTCGGTGAGCTGGTCGCCCCCGTCGGCGCGGAGAGCGACGACTCCGGCAGCGGTACGCCGACGGCCGCGCCCGTGCCGTCGGCCGAGCCGGTGGCCGCCTCGGCGGTGCGGGGCGGGTCCGGCGGGATGGGCGTCGCGCTGGGGATGGCCGGCGGCCTGCTGGTGCTGGTCGCCGCCGGTGTCTGGCTGGTCAACCGCCGCTGGCCGCTGCCGGGTTCGGCGCGGCGCGGGAAGGGCGAGTGATCCCCTCCTCGGCCTTGCTGCCCGTCGCCGTCCAGGAGGCGCAGTACAGCACGAGTTTGGCCGTGAAGTTGATCCACAGCAGCAGCGCGACCGGCACGCCGAAGGCGCCGTACATGCTCTTCGCGGCGACGCCCTGGAGGTAGCCGCTGAGCAGCAGCTTCAGCACCTCGAAGCCGACGGCGCCGAGCAGCGCGGCGACGAACAGCCGGTGCCGGGAGGGCTCGACGCCGGGCAGCAGGGTCAGGACGTACAGCAGGAGCAGGAAGTCGGCGAGGACGGCGACCGCGAACGCGGCGAGCTGCAGCAGCGCGCGGCCCCAGCCGGCCTCCTCCAGGCCGAGCCGGTCGGCGCTCCAGCCGACCAGCGCGGTGGCGATCGCGGACGCGGCCAGGGTGAGGAGGACGGCGCCGCCGAAGCCGACGAGGACGCCGGCGTCCTTGACCCGGCGCAGGACGGGGTTCTCCTCGTCGTCGGGCAGTTCCCAGACCGTGCGCAGACAGTCCCGCATGGCGTCCACCCAGCCGATGCCGGTGAACAGCAGGACGACGGCCGCGATGACGCCGACGGTGCCGGCGTTGTCGACCAGGCCGTGGATGTCGAGTTCGTCGGCGATGCCGGGGACCTGGTCGGCGATGCGGTTCTGGAGGGTGCGCTGCTGGGCGTCACTGAGGGCGGCGGTGCCGAGGGTGGCGGCGAGGGTGAGGACGGGGAAGAGGGCGACGAAGCTGGTGAAGGTCATCGCGGCGGCGAGGCGGGTCCACTTGACGCGGTCCAGGCGTTCGTAGGAGCGCCAGGCGTGGGTGGTCACGAGGTGGGCCAGGGCGGGGCCGATGCCGGGGAGTCTTTTCAGCCAGTCCATGATCCTGACGCTCCCCTCTTGCCGACGGCTTGATGTTCTCGTCGGCTGCCTGATGTGCGGTTACCCGCCGACGGCGCCGGTAGCGGCGCCGTGAACGGCGTGTTTTGGACGGGTACGTACCCTTCCGACCGATACCGTCGGGCGCATGATGGACGGTTATCGAGCTCCCACCTCTCTGCTCGTTCTCGGGGGTACGTCCGAGATCGCGCTGGCGACCGCGCGGCGGTTGATCGCGCGGCGGACGCGGCTCGTGTGGCTGGCGGGGCGGCCCTCCCCGGCGTTGGAGAAGGCCGCCGAGCAGATCCGCCGGGCCGGCGCGGACGTCCGTACCGTCGCCTTCGACGCGCTCGACCCCGAGGCGCACGAGGCGGTGCTCGGCAAGGTGTTCGCCGAGGGCGACGTCGACATGGTGCTGCTGGCCTTCGGCGTGCCCGGCAACCAGGCCACCGACGAGCGCGACCCGGTGGCCGCGGCCCGGGTCGCGCAGACCAACTACACCGGCGCGGTCTCGGCCGGACTGGTGTGCGGGAAGGCGTTGCAGACGCAGGGGCACGGCTCGCTGGTCGTGCTGTCGTCCGTCGCCGGGGAGCGGGCCCGCCGCTCGGACTTCATCTACGGCTCCAGCAAGGCGGGCCTGGACACCTTCGCGCAGGGCCTGGGCGACGCCCTGTACGGCACCGGCGTCCACGTGATGGTCGTACGCCCGGGGTACGTCCGGACGGCGGCGAGCACCGAGCGGCCGGACGTGCCGTTCACGACCACGCCGGAGGCGGTGGCACGGGCCGTGGAGCTGGGGCTGCGGCGGCGCTCGGAGACGGTGTGGGTGCCGGGACGGCTGCGGGTGGTGATGTCGGCGCTGCGGCACGTGCCGCGGCCGCTGTTCCGCCTGCTGCCGATGTGAGCGGCCGCGGGCGGAGGGCTGCCGCCGATGTGAGCGGCCGCGGACCGGGGCGGGCTCAGCGGGCGGGCAGGGAGCTGCCCTCGGGGGCGGTCGCCTGCGGCGGGACCACCGTGGAGCCGAAGGGGAAGTCGCGCAGCTTGCGCCACACCCCGTCGGCTCCCTGCTCGTGCAGGCCGAAGCCGGTGCAGGGCCACTCGGCCCGGTAGTCGGCGAGCTCCTCGTAGGCGCGGTCCATCGCCGCCTCGTCGATGCCGTGGGCCACGGTGACGTGCGGGTGGTACGGGAACTGCAGTTCACGGGCGACGGGCCCGGACGCCTCCCGCACCTGCCGCTGCAACCAGGCGCACGCCTCGGCGCCCTCGACCACCTGGACGAACACCACCGGTGACAGCGGCCGGAAGGTGCCCGTGCCGGACAGCCGCATCGGGAAGGGCCGGCCGGCCGCCGCGACCCGCGCCAGATGCGCCTCGACGGACGGCAGGTCCGCCTCGTCGATCTCGGTCGGCGGCAGCAGGGTGACGTGCGTGGGGATGCCGTGGGCCGCGGCGTCGCCGAAGCCGACGCGCCGCTGCTGGAGCAGGGTGCCGTGCGGCTCCGGGACCGCGATCGACACACCGATCGTTACGGTCCCCACGTCGTCTCCTTCGTCGTCGGGTCGGGCGTCGCCCCGGTCATCGGGTCGGTTCGGGTCGGTCCGGTTCGGGCCTTGTCGGCCGGCTGTGCGCCGCCCGGCTATCGACTGTACGGCCACGGCTGTGCCCCGGGCAGGCGCAGCGGTAGTGATGTGCAGCGCTCTGCCCGGTGGTACACGGGGCCGGACGGTGGCCGTGCGGTCTTCTGTGCGAGGGGGCGGCCGGTGGGGCCGGTGGGGTCAGCGGCGGGCGGGCAGGAAGCCGACCCGGTCGTACGTCCGGGCCAGGGTTTCCGCGGCGACGCCGCGCGCCTTCTCGGCGCCCTTGGCGAGGATCTTGTCCAGCGTCTCGGGGTCGTCCAGGTACTGCTGGGTGCGCTCCCGGAACGGCGTCACGAAGTCGACCATGACCTCGGCGAGGTCGGTCTTGAGCGCGCCGTAGCCCTTGCCCTCGTAACGCTGTTCGAGCTCCAGGATGCCCGCGCCGGTGAGCGTGGAGTAGATGGTGAGCAGGTTGCTGACGCCCGGCTTGTGCTCGGTGTCGTAGCGGACGACCGTGTCGGTGTCGGTCACCGCGCTCTTGACCTTCTTGGCGGTGGTCTTCGGCTCGTCCAGGAGGTTGATGAGGCCCTTCGGCGTGGACGCCGACTTGCTCATCTTGATCGCCGGGTCCTGGAGGTCGAAGATCTTCGCCGTCTCCTTGAGGATGTACGCCTTGGGGACGGTGAAGGTCTCGCCGAAGCGGCCGTTGAAGCGCTCGGCGAGGTCGCGGGTGAGCTCGATGTGCTGGCGCTGGTCCTCGCCGACCGGCACCTCGTGCGCCTGGTAGAGCAGGATGTCGGCGACCTGGAGGATCGGGTACGTGAACAGGCCGACGGTGGTGCGCTCGGCGCCCTGCTTGGCGGACTTGTCCTTGAACTGGGTCATGCGCTGGGCCTCGCCGTAGCCGGTGAGGCAGTTCATGACCCAGGCGAGCTGGGCGTGCTCGGGGACGTGGCTCTGCACGAACAGCGTGCAGCGTTCCGGGTCCAGGCCGGCGGCGAGCAGCTGGGCGGCGGCGAGCCGGGTGTTGGCGCGCAGCTCGGCCGGATCCTGCTGGACGGTGATCGCGTGCAGGTCGACGACCATGTAGAACGCGTCGTGGGTCTCCTGGAGAGCCACCCACTGGCGGACGGCACCAAGGTAGTTTCCAAGGTGGAACGAGCCTGCGGTGGGCTGGATTCCGGAGAGCACGCGGGGTCGGTCAGTCGCCATGCCCGTCATTCTCTCAGGTCCCGGGGACCGCTCCGGTACGCGACGGGAACGGGTGGGCCTCGAACGGTTCTTCAGGTGTAACAAGGGGCAAGGGCCCGGCGGTGGGCGCCGGTGTGAGGGCTTGCGTGGTGACGTGGGAAGGGGCTGCGGCGTGAGGCGTCGTACGGCCGTGGTGGTGGCGGGTGTCGTGGTGGCCGGGGCGGTCCTCGGGGTGGAGGCGCCGGGGGCGTGGGCGGCCGGGAAGGACGTGCCGGATCTGGCGATCGTCGTCCCGAATGACGCGGGTGGTGGTGCGGACGGCGGTCCGGGCGGCGGGGCGGACGACGGGGCGCGGACGAGGACGCTCCGCTCGGGGGACGCGGAGTTCGCCCGGCTGTGGGATCTGTTCCGGCCGGACGAGCAGGGCACCGAGGCGGTGCCGGACGCGTGGCGGGAGGGGCGGTTTCCGCGGGTGCGGGCGACGGTGGTGTGGGGGCTGACCGGGATCGGGGGGTGGCCGTACACGGACCGGGCGCCGGGGGGTGACATCGCCATCGAGCGGCAGGATCAGGTGTTCCTGGCGGAGGACGGGACGCCGTGGATACGGAGTGATGCGGCGCCGGACGTCGCCGATGACGATGTGCGGTGGCATCGGGGGGTGCGGGCGGTCTACGACCGGTTGGAGGGGGCGGGAGTGTTCGGCTCCGCCGAGGGGGTGGGGGAGTCCTCTGGTACGGGAGTGCGGGTGCGGTGGGGGGTTTGGGGGGCGTTGGTGGGGGCGCTGGTGGGGGGTGGGGGTGCCTGGGGGGTTCGGTGGTGGGGTGCGCGGCGGGATGCGGAGGGGGTTGCTCCGCGGGAGCCGCGGCAGGAGTTGATTGATCTTTAGGGGGTTGGGGCGCGGGTGGATTTTTCTCGCCCCCGCCGCCCCTACCCGTCCCATCCTCACAAGGGGCTCCGCCCCTTGGACCCCGGAGAGCTCGGGTGGGCGGGGTCGAGTGGGGAGTGCGGGTGGGTGGGGACTTCTCGCGCAGTTCCCCGCGCCCCTTACAGGGGCCGGGGAGTGCTCGCGCCCCCGCGGCGGAGCCGCGCAGAAGACACAGCCCCGCGCCCCTTACAGGGGCCGGGGAGTGCTCGCGCCCCCGCGGCGGAGCCGCGCAGAAGACACAGCCCCGCGCCCCTTACAGGGGCACGGGGAGTGCTCGCGCCCCCGCGGCGGAGCCGCGCAGAAGACACAGCCCCGCGCCCCTTACAGGGGCACGGTGACGCAGGGGGTGCCCCCGGGCTTTTAGGGGCGCGGGGAACTGCGCGGGCGGCCACGTACTGGCCGCACCCGGCAACGAAGTTGTCAGCCCAGGTTGACCTCGGGGTAGAGGGGGAAGCCCGCTACCAGGTCCTTCGCTCGGTGGGCGACTTCGTCGGCCAGCTTGGCGTCCAGCACGTGCTGGGCCTTGGAGCGCGTGCCCTTGGCCGTCGTGCCCGGTTCCGTGGCGGTCAGGACCTGGTCGATCAGCGCCGCGATCTCGTCCATTTCGGCGGTGCCCAGGCCACGCGTCGTCAGCGCGGGCGTGCCGATGCGGATGCCGGAGGTGTACCACGCACCGTTCGGGTCCGCCGGGATCGCGTTGCGGTTGGTGACGATGCCGGAGTCGAGCAGCGCCTGCTCGGCCTGGCGGCCGGTGAGGCCGTAGGAGGAGGCGACGTCGATCAGGTTGAGGTGGTTGTCCGTGCCGCCGGTGACCAGCGTGGCGCCGCGCTTCGTCAGCCCCTCGGCGAGCGCGCGGGCGTTGTCGACGATGCGCCGGGCGTAGTCCTGGAAGGACGGCTGCCGCGCCTCGGCGAGGGCGACCGCCTTCGCGGCCATGACGTGCGGGAGCGGGCCGCCGAGCACCATCGGGCAGCCGCGGTCGACCTGGTCCTTGAGGGAGTCGTCGCACAGGACCATGCCGCCGCGCGGGCCGCGCAGGGACTTGTGGGTGGTCGTCGTGACGATCTGGGCGTGCGGGACCGGGTCGAAGTCGCCGGTGAGGACCTTGCCGGCGACGAGACCGGCGAAGTGCGCCATGTCGACCATGAGGGTCGCGCCGACCTCGTCGGCGATCTCGCGCATGATCCGGAAGTTGACCAGCCGCGGGTAGGCCGAGTAGCCCGCGACGATGATCAGCGGCTTGAACTCGCGGGCCTGGGCGCGCAGGGCCTCGTAGTCGATGAGCCCGGTGGCCGGGTCCGTGCCGTAGGAGCGCTGGTCGAACATCTTGCCGGAGATGTTCGGGCGGAAGCCGTGGGTGAGGTGGCCGCCGGCGTCCAGGGACATGCCGAGCATGCGCTGGTTGCCGAAGGCCTGGCGCAGCTCGGCCCAGTCGGCCTCGGAGAGGTCGTTGATCTGGCGGACGCCGGTCCTCTGGAGGAACGGCGCCTCGACGCGGTCGGCGAGGACGGCCCAGAAGGCGACGAGGTTGGCGTCGATGCCGGAGTGCGGCTGGACGTAGGCGTGCCGGGCACCGAACAGCTCGCGGGCGTGCTCGGCGGCGAGCGACTCGACGGTGTCGACGTTGCGGCAGCCGGCGTAGAAGCGGCGGCCGACCGTGCCCTCGGCGTACTTGTCGCTGAACCAGTTGCCCATCGCGAGGAGCGTGGCCGGGGAGGCGTAGTTCTCGGACGCGATCAGCTTGAGCATCTCGCGCTGGTCGGCGACCTCCTGGCCGATGGCGTCGGCGATGCGGGGTTCGACGGCGCGGATCACGTCGAGGGCACTGCGGAAGGCGGTGGACTCGCTGGACAGGGGCGGCTGCTCTGACATCTCGGCCTCCGGGCGGCGTGGCGTACAAGTGGCGTACAAGCGGTCACGTGTCACGGTCGGCCCAGGCGCACGGCACACACGCACGGATCCCCGCACCGTCACGGCAGGTCCGGGGCCGCTTCCCGATGGTCGGTCCCATCCCAGCGCGCCAGTCACGGCCCGCGGCCAGCCTACCGGGCGCGACGCGGCGGCCGGGTCCCGCGTCCACCATACGAGCGGGGACGGTATGAAGGGGAGATCTCCGTCATACAGTCCGAAAGGGGACTCCGTGAGCATCTCCGACGACCTGATCGCCGAGGCCGACGCGCACTGCGCGCACACCTACCACCCGCTGCCGGTCGTCGTCGCCACGGCGGAGGGCGCCTGGATGACGGACGTGGAGGGGCGCCGTTTCCTGGACTTCCTGGCCGGTTACTCGGCGCTCAATTTCGGCCACGGCAACCGGCGGCTGCTCGACGCGGCCCGGGCCCAGCTGGAGCGGGTGACGCTGACCTCGCGGGCGTTCCACCACGACCGGTTCGCCGCGTTCTGCTCCGAGCTGGCCGCGCTGTGCGGCAAGGAGATGGTGCTGCCGATGAACACGGGCGCGGAGGCGGTCGAGACGGCGGTGAAGACGGCCCGGAAGTGGGGCTACCGGGTGAAGGGCGTGCCGGCGGAGATGGCGAAGATCGTCGTCGCGGGCAACAACTTCCACGGCCGTACGACGACGGTCATCAGCTTCTCCACCGACCCCGAGGCCCGCGCGGACTACGGTCCCTACACGCCCGGCTTCGAGATCGTCCCGTACGGCGACCTCACCGCGCTGCGCGGTGCCGTCACCGAGAACACCGTGGCCGTCCTGCTCGAACCGATCCAGGGCGAGGCGGGGGTGCGGGTGCCGCCGGCAGGCTATCTGGCCGGGGTGCGGGAGCTGACCCGGGAGCGGGGGGTGCTGTTCGTGGCGGACGAGATCCAGTCCGGGCTCGGCCGCACCGGACGCACGTTCGCCTGCGCGCACGAGGGCGTGGTGCCGGACGTCTACGTGCTGGGCAAGGCGCTCGGTGGCGGGATCGTGCCGGTGTCGGCGGTGGTGGCCGACGAGGAGGTGCTCGGGGTGTTCCGGCCCGGCGAGCACGGCTCGACGTTCGGCGGCAACCCGCTGGCCTGCGCGGTGGCCCTGGAGGTGCTGGCGCTGCTGCGCACGGGCGAGTACCAGGAGCGGGCGGCCCGGCTGGGCGGAGTGCTGCACCGGCGGCTGTCGGCGCTCACCGGTGGTACGGGGCCGGTGACGGCGGTGCGCGGGCGCGGGCTGTGGGCGGGCGTGGACGTGGACCCGGCGTTCGGCAGCGGCCGGGAGATCTCGGAGCGGCTGCTCGAGCGGGGCGTCCTGGTCAAGGACACCCACGGCTCGACGCTGCGCATCGCCCCGCCCCTGGTGATCTCCGAGGAGGACCTGGAGTGGGGGCTGGAGCAGTTCGCGGCGGTGCTCGGCGCCCGGTGAGCACCGGTCAGAGGATCACGTGCGGCAGGAAGCGGGCGTACTCGTCGGTGATCAGCCCGGCGGACTCGCGGATGCCGAGCCCCGCCGACTCGTCGCCGACGACCCACGCGCCGAGCACGGTCCGGTTGCCGTCGAAGTCGGGCAGCGGGGCCAACTCCTGGTAGCAGCAGGGCTCGTCGCGCGGGACCGCCCCGGCGCCCGGCTCGTGCACGGTGACGCCGGCGCCCTCGCGGCCGAGCAGCGGCTTGGCGACGTAGCCGGTCGTGGCGGCCAGTTCGCGCGGGCCGTCGAGGTACGCCGGGAGCAGGTTGGGGTGGCCGGGGTACAGCTCCCAGAGGATCGCCAGCAGCGCCTTGTTGCTGAGCAGCATCTTCCAGGCGGGCTCGATCCACAGCGTGCTGCCGGTGCCGCCCCCGTTGTCGAGGGTGGCGAGGACGTGGTCGGCGAACTCGTCGGTGGTGAGCCACTCCCACGGGTACAGCTTGAAGCAGGCGCGGATGAAGCGGAGCCGGTTGTCGACGAAGCGCGCGGACAGCGGGTCCCAGCCGATCTCCTCCATGGAGATCCAGTCGGTCTCCAGCCCGGCCTGTTTTGCCGTCTCCTTCAGATACGCGACGGTCATCAGGTCCTCGCCGAGTTCGTCGACGGAGGAGTGCGCGAAGTACAGCGGGCTGCCGGGCGGGAGCAGCGCGGACTGCTTCCGCCAGGAGTCGACCAGGCGTTCGTGCAGGGAGTTCCACTGGTCGGCGCCGGGGAACCGGTCCTCCATCCAGAACCACTGCGGGGAGGCCGCCTCGACCAGCGAGGTCGGGGTGTCGGCGTTGTACTCCAGGAGCTTGGCCGGGCCGCTGCCGTCGTAGCGCAGGTCGAAGCGGCCGTAGAGGGAGGGGAGTTCGGCGCGCCGCCGCCAGGCCTCGGTGACGGCCGCGGCGACGCGCGGGTCGGTGATGCCGAGGTCGGCGAAGCGGTCGTGGGCGACGATGTGGCCGGCGGCGGCGAGGCACATGCGGTGCAGTTCCTCGACGGTCTCCTCCAGCGCCTCGACCTCGGGCAGCGAGAAGACGTAACAGGCGCTCTCGTCCCAGTACGGCACCCAGGCGTCGTCGGGGACGGGGTCGCCCGCCGCCCGGACGGACTCCCAGGCGCGGGGCAGGGTGAGCGGGTAGATCAGCCCCTGGGCCTCGACGGTCCGCTGCCAGCCGGGGCGGGGGGTGAGGGTGCGGCGTTCCATGCGGCTCGGCCCTCAGCTTCCGGAGCCGCCGCCCTTGCCGCCGAATCCGCCCCGTTTGACGCCGCCGCTGGTGCTGCCGGAGGAGCCGGAGCCCGAGTGGGGCTTGGTGAAGGAACCGCCGCTGACGCGCTGCCCCTTCTTCGTGCCGCCGTAGTACCAGACGCCGTTGACGCCGGACTTGGTGGAGGAGGAGTCGCAGTACTTGCCGTCGACGGTGCGGTAGCCCTTGCCCGCGGTGTAACTGTCCTTGTCCACGCACCGCTTGTCCGGGTCGGACGAGCAGGCCGTGAGCGCGGCGGCGAGCAGCCCCACGCTTCCGAGGACGACCGTCGTGGACCGCATTTGCCGGCGTATGTCCGCCATGTTCCGTACTCCCCCGTGGCCGCTGTTGTTCCGCTGTGCGGCGGTACCTTACGGCACCGCCCGGCACAGCGCGTCCAGAGCCCCCGACCACGCGTGGTCGGGGGGCGTGCCGTAGCCGACGACGAGGGCGTCGGCGGCGTGCGCCGGGCCGGCCTCCGGGTGGCGGTGGGGGGAGAGCCCGTGCAGGGCGAGGCCCTGCCAGGCGGCCGCCCTGACCACCGTCTCCTCGGTGCCCGGCGGCAGCCGCAGCACCGCGTGCAGTCCGGCCGCGATACCGGTGGGCCGCACCTCGGGGGCGCGGGCGGCGAGGGCCGCGACGAGCTGGTCGCGGCGGCGCCGGTGGCGCAGCCGGGAGGCGCGCACGTGACGGTCGTACGCCCCCGAGGAGAGGAACTCGGCGAGGGTGAGCTGGTCGAGGACGCCGCAGCGGTGGTGGCCGCCGGTGGCCGCCACCACCTCCCCGGCCAGCGCGGACGGCAGCACCATCCAGGCCAGCCGCAGCCCGGGGGCGAGGGCCTTGCTGGCGGTGCCGAGGTGGACGACGCGGTCGGGGTCCAGGCCCTGGAGGGCGCCGACCGGCTGGCGGTCGTAGCGGAACTCGCCGTCGTAGTCGTCCTCCAGGACGACTCCGCCGGTGCGCCGGGCCCAGTCGACGACCGCCGCGCGCCGGTCGGGGTGCAGCGGCACGCCGAGCGGGAACTGGTGGGCGGGGGTGAGGAGGACGGCCCCGGGTCCGCCGCGCGCGGGCGTCAGCTCGGTGGTACGGGTGCCGTGTGCGTCGACGGGGAGGGGTGTGGTGCGCAGACCGGCGCGGGTCAGGACGTTCCAGTGGACGTCGAGGCCGTACTCGTCCACCGCGACCGTGCGCACGCCGCGCTCGCGCAGGACGGCGGCGAGCAGCGCGAGCCCGTGGGTGAAGCCGGCGCAGACGAGGATGCGTTCGGGGTCGGCGCGGACGCCGCGGGCGCGGGCGAGGTAGCCGGCGAGCGCGGTGCGCAGTTCGGGACGGCCGCGCGGGTCGCCGTAGCCGAGGGCCTCGTGCGGGGCGCGGGCCAGGGCGCGGCGGGCGGCGCGGAGCCATTCGGCGCGGGGGAACGAGGCGAGGTCGGGGGTGCCGGGGGTGAGGTCGTAGGTGGGGCGGGGGCGGGTGCGGGGCGGTGCCACGGGGCGGCTGGGCGTGGTGACGGGGCGGTCGGCGACGCGGGTGCCGGAGCCCTGGCGGGCGGTGAGCCAGCCCTCGGCGACGAGGTCGGCGTAGGCGTCGGCGACCGTGTTGCGGGCGACGCCGAGGTCGGCGGCGAGGGTGCGGGAGGAGGGCAGCCGGGTGCCGGGGGCGAGGCGGCCGGTGCGGACGGCGTCGCGCAGGGCGGTGGTGAGACCGCGGCGGAGGCCGGTGCCGTCGCCGCGGTCCAGGTGCAGATGGAGGTCGAGCGCGGAAGTGGCCCGATGATTCGGCATGGAAGTGGACCATACCGTTGGGCTGCCCGGCTCCTAGGGTCGGTGCCATGACGACGAACGAGACGGTGAGCGGGACGAGCGGAACGAGCGGTTCGACGGCGGACGGGGCCCCGGCCCCTGTGTACGCGCACGAGCACGCGCCCCGCCTGCAGTGGACCAAGTACGCGCCCGAGGTCTACAAGGCGATGGTGCGGCTCGACGCGGCCGCGTCCGACGGGCTCGACCCGAAGCTGCGGGAGCTGGTGAAGATCCGGGCCTCGCAGCTGAACCACTGCGCGTTCTGCCTGGACATGCACACGAAGGACGCGCTCGCGGCGGGGGAGAGCGTGGAGCGGATCGTGCAGCTCTCGGCGTGGGAGGAGTCGCGGCACTTCTACACGGAGCGGGAGATCGCGGCGATCGAGCTGACGGAGGCGGTGACCGTCCTGACGGACGGGTTCGTGCCGGACGAGGTGTACGCGCGGGCGGCGGAGCAGTTCGAGGAGGGGGAGCTGGCGAAGTTGATCGCGGCGATCACTGTGATCAATGCGTGGAATCGGTTCGGGGTGACGACTCGGATGGTGCCGGGTCACTACCAGGCGGGGCAGCGGGGCTGAGGGGGTCTGCGCCCCCTGTGACCCGGACGCGGGAGAGCTCGGGTGGTGGGGTGGTGTGGCGGGTGCGGGTGCGCTGTGGCTGATCGCGCAGTTCCCCGCGCCCGTTTCAGGGCGCGCCGTCCGTCGACAGGTGGGCCAGTGCCACCCGGGCCGACTCCTCCGTGGTGGGCCAGTCGTCCTGCGGGCCCGCCGCCACCACCGCGTACTTCTTGCCGTTGTCCGCCGTGAAGACGTACTCCACGCCCTGCTTGCGGGTGCCGAGCTTCTCGCTGTCGTAGGCGTAGACGAGGCGGGCCGCGTCGTCGCCGACGGCGGGTGAGGCGTCGTCGGGGGCGGCGGCGCGGTCGAGGGAGATCTCCTCGTAGCCCGGCTGCTGGGTGCCCAGGTTCTTGGAGGACTGGGCCACCGCCTCGTACGGCGTGAGCTCCGGTTCCGTGACGACGAAGATCTGCAGCAGGTTGCGGTCGCCGTCCGTGGCGTAGAAGACCCCGGCGTCGCGCTCGCTGCGCTTCCACCCGTCGGGCACGGCGAGCGAGAAGCCGGCGGGGTCGGTGACCTCGCGGAAGCCCGTCGGCAGCGCGCTCTCCGTCGCGGACGGGGACGCGGAGGCGGACTCGGAGGCCGGGGCGCCGGCGCCCGTGTCGGCGTCCATGGGGGCACCGTCCCCGCCCGCCGGCGCCGTCGCGGCCGTACGGGTGCGGTCGGAGCCGTCGTCGCCGTCGCCGGTCAGCTTCAGCACGCCGTAACCGGCGCCGACCCCGAGCACGACGGCTCCGGCCACGACCTTCCACCACAGCGCACGCCCGCCCCCGGCCGACGGCACGGGCGGCGTCGGCTCCGAGGGCACGTACGGCAGGTGCTCCGGCCGCGCGGGCAGCGGCGGCAGTGGCGGCAGCGACTCACCCGCGGGCGAACTCGCGGGCGGAACCGTAGGCGGAGCCACGGGCGGAACCGCGGGCGGAACCGCGGGCGCGTCCGCGTCCTCCCAGCGCTGCGTCTCCTCGTTCCAGTGCCGCGCTCCTCCGCCCGTCACAGCCCGATCCCGAGCATCCCGGCCACCGCCCCCGCCGAGGCGAGCACGCTCAGCAGGGACTCGGAGTCGGCGAGCAGTGCCCGCAGCCGCTCGCGCCGGGTCGGCCCGGCCTGTCCCGTGCTGGTGATCTCGTCCTCCGTGTCGGCGAGCGCGGCGTCCAGCTCGGCCGTCCGGTCGGTGGCGCGCACCCGGGTCAGATCGGCGCGCAGCTCGCGCACCGCCGTCAGCAGCTCCTCCGTCGCGGCGTCGCGCCCCGGCGCCGTGCCGTGGTGGCTCACCGCGCTGGCGTGGCTGCCGATGGCGAACGTGCTGCCCGAGACGTTCCCCAGGGAGACGCCGGGCTCGTTCGTGTCAGCCATCGCTAATCCGTTCCCTTCTGCGGCGCGGCGGCCGGGCCGCCGCTCCGCGCGGTGGCGTGGTCGCCGACGGCGAAGGTGGAGTCCGCCACCGATTCGATGTTCACGCCGCCGTTGCTGATGTTGACGATCTTCTGGACGAATTCGCCGGTCTGGTAGCCGGCGTCGGCCAGCGCGGTGCGCACGCCGTGCGCGATCCGGTCCTGCACGGCCCGCAGATAGCGGTCGACGTCCATGGTCTGGAACAGCGAACCGTCCGGCGCCGCCCCCAGTTCGCGCACCGACACGGCGGGCCCCTCGGGCAGCGCGCCCGCGTTGCCCGAGGTCACCAGGCGCCAGCCGAACACGACCTGCCGGGCCAGCTGGTACACCGCCACGGCTGCCGCGGCCGGCACCCTCGGCACGGCCCAGGCGGCCTTGCCGAGCAGGCTGTTGTGGTTGTAGCGGTGGGCGGTGCGGTCGGCCTCCTTGAAGTCCTCGCGCACCGGAGTGAGGACGTGCGGGGCGATCTCCAGCATCAGCATCCGGCCCTGGGTGTGGACGCGGACGAAGACGCTGACGACCAGCTCCTCCTCCCAGCCGCCGACCCGCACCCGCAGGAAGTGCCGCCGCTTCTCGGCGCCCTCCTCGACGGCGCGGGCCAGGTGGTTCTCGAAGTCCCCGGGGGCGTACGGGGCGTCCTCGCGCCGCAGCAGCCCCTCGACCGGCAGGAACACGCACTCGTCGATCTCCAGCCGGCGCAGCCGGTCGCGCACCGGGTGCTCGGCCGTCACGGCGGACTCCCGCAGCTGTTCGAGCAGCGGGCGGACGGTCTCCAGGACGGCCCGGTTGCTGAGCGGCCGCTGCTTCTTCGCCCCGTCGGGGCGCAGTTCGACGGCGAGCACCCAGGTGTCGTGCGCGGTGCCGGCCCCGCAGAACGGACGGGCCTCGTGGTACATGACCAGCGGCTGCCACTGCTCGGCCCGCACGCGCTGCGCCAGCCGCCGCAGCCGCCGCCCCTCCGCCTGCTCGGCGGGGTCGGCGGCCACGTCGGGGAAGCGCCGCGTGGACAGCTCGGCGGCCAGTGAGCGCGTGACCTGGCTGCGCTGGGCGGCGAGGAACACGACGGTGAGCGCGAGGACGGCGAGGGTCAGCCAGGCGCCCAGGACGCCGAGCCACTCGTGCAGGGCGTCGGGGAGCGAGAAGTCGGGGCCGCTCGACGTGCCGTACATGCTGTCGTACGCGGACGGATAGGACGGGGGGACGTCGTCCCCGCCCCCGCAGGCGACGTACAGGGTGGCGGCGAGCAGGGCGGCGATGCCGAGGCGGCTGTACCAGCGCAGCAGGAAGGCGAACACGCGCCGGTACATGGGCGGGTGCTCGCTCCGGCCGCGCACCCAGGGGGCGAGGGCGGAGTAGAAGCCGAAGCCGAGGAAGAGGGCGAGGAAGTACCGGGTGAGCGGCATGCCCACCACCCACAGCCCCAGGATCGCCCCGGACCAGGCCAGTTCCAGCCGGCGGGCGCGCAGGGCGTGCGCCAGGACCCGGGCCGCGTCGAGCCCGAGCGAGGGCGCGGCCAGGCGCTGTTCGTTGAGGTACAGCTCGTCGATGACCCGGTCGCGGTAGGCCGAGTCCAGATAGGTCCCCGCGCACAGCAGCCGGGTGGCCTCACTGGCGTACGGCGGTGTCGCCGGCAGTTCCGGGAGCGACGCCGTGGCCGAGGCCCGCGGATCCGGCTGCGGCTGAGGCTGTGGCTGTTGCGGCACGTAGGCGGTACTCACGCCCATCCCCCGATGGTCGAAACGCGCGTACATGACACGCGGTGTGATGGAGCATCAGCATAGTGCGGCACAGACGCCCCAGGAAGCGAATTGTCACCGCCGGTCAGCCCTGGGTGACCCCGCGCGTGCCGGGGGCGCTCACGCCGCCGGGCAACTCGCCCCGGTCGGGCAGAAGGAGGCGAACGCCATGTCGAACGGCTCCTGGATGTCCGCGCCCTCCGGGCCGCTGGAGCGCAGCGCGTAGAGCGTGCCGTCGGCGGCGGTGAAGCGGCGGTCGATGACCTGGGTGGCGCCGGTGGACCTGTCGTCGTACCGGTAGTCGAGCTGCGCCCAGTCCGCCCCCGAGGAGCGGTCCAGGACGCGGTAGCCGGCCAGTTTCTCGGTGAAGCCGGCGGGACCGTTCTCGGCGAGGTCCAGGGAGGCGGCGGGCGTCTGTTCGACCACCTCGAAGAGCATCAGGCTGCGCCCGTCGGCGGGCGAACGGTAGGTGACGACCTCGGCGCTGACCCCGCGCTCCGCCCGGCGCACCCACCCCTCGGGCACGTCCACGCGGTAGCCGACGGGGTCCTCGGCCCGGCGGTACCCGGGCGAGGGCCGCGCGGAGGCGGCGAGCGCCGACTCCGTGTCCGACGGCGAGGACGGGGCGTCCCCGGTGTCCGCCGGCGGCACGGCCGGCCGGCTCGCCGTGGCCGTGACGGTCACGGACGGGCGGGCCTCGGGGTGCTGCGCCGAGCCGTCCCGGGTCAGCCACCAGGCCCCCGCCCCGGCCCCGCCCCCGGCGAGCACGGCCAGCACGGCGACCAGCACCAGAACGGTGCGGGGGCGGCGGGGATCCGGCCCCGGGCCGGTCAGGGGACCGTTCACTGGACCGGTCATGGGGCCGGTCACTGGGAGCGGGCCGGTGACGGCCGTCGGCGGCTCCGGGTACGGCGGCACGGGGCCCGGCGCAGGCGTGCCGTACGCCGACGGCCCGGCCGGGGCCGGCGGCAGCGGGGCGAGCGGCGTGGTCGGGACCGGCGGCAGAGAGGCCGACGGCGTGATCGGGGCCTCCGGTGCGGTCGACGGCGGCCAGACCCCGCCGACCTGCGTCTCGGCCCCGGCCCACCAGGGCCGTTCCGGCGGCTGCTCCCCCGCCGGGGGCTGCGCGCCGACCGCGCCCCCGTCGTCGTCCACCCAGCGCTGCTGTTCCGCGTCCCACCGTTGGCGCATGTCGTACCGTCCCCCGAATCCCGCCCGGAACTCGACGATAGCGGCGTACACGCCGACAGGCCCCGTCCGGTACGAAAACGGGACGGAGCCTGTGCGGAACGGTGTAAGGAACTTCGGGCGCGGAGGGCGCCGGGGGGTCAGATCAGGCCGAGGCCGCGGACCGCCTCGCGCTCGTCCGTGAGCTCCTTGACGGAGGCGTCGATGCGGGTGCGCGAGAAGTCGTTGATCTCCAGGCCCTGGACGATCTCGTACTGGCCGTCCTTGGTGGTGACCGGGAAGGAGGAGATGATTCCCTCGGGCACGCCGTAGGAGCCGTCGGACGGGACGGCCATGGAGGTCCAGTCGCCGTCGGCGGTGCCGTTGACCCAGGTGTGGACGTGGTCGATGGCGGCGTTGGCGGCCGACGCGGCGGAGGAGGCGCCACGGGCCTCGATGATGGCGGCACCGCGCTTGGCGACGGTCGGGATGAACTCCTCGGCCAGCCACTTCTCGTCGTTCACGACCTCGGCCGCGGACTTGCCGCCGATGCGGGCGTTGAAGATGTCCGGGTACTGGGTGGCGGAGTGGTTGCCCCAGATGGTCAGGCGCTCGATGTCGGAGACGGTGACGCCGGCCTTCTTCGCGAGCTGGGTCAGCGCGCGGTTGTGGTCCAGACGGGTCATCGCGGTGAAGCGCTCGGCCGGTACGTCCGGGGCGGCGGCCTGCGCGATCAGCGCGTTGGTGTTCGCCGGGTTGCCGACGACCAGGATCTTGACGTCGTCCGCCGCGTGGTCGTTGATCGCCTTGCCCTGCGGCTTGAAGATGCCGCCGTTGGCCTCCAGGAGGTCACCGCGCTCCATGCCCTTGGTACGGGGGCGGGCGCCGACGAGGAGGGCGACGTTGGTGCCGTCGAACGCGACGTTCGGGTCGTCGCTGATGTCGATGCCCTGGAGCAGCGGGAACGCGCAGTCGTCCAGCTCCATGGCCGTGCCCTCGGCGGCCTTGAGCGCCGGGGTGATCTCCAGCAGACGCAGCTTGACCGGCACGTCCGCGCCGAGCAGCTGGCCGGAGGCGATGCGGAAGAGCAGGGCGTAACCGATCTGGCCGGCCGCGCCGGTGACGGTGACGTTCACGGGAGTGCGGGTCATGGCGTTCTCCGTAGGACAGCTGGCGGTGGGGCGGGATGATCGATCTCTTGGCGTCAAGAGACCGACGTCAGGCTATCGCGCATCCGGCACACCGCACGGACGGGGTTCCTGTGGCCCACCCCACAAGGGCGGCGGCCGCTCGGCCCGGGAGAGAGGGACCCACAACGACCGCCGACCGGGGACCGGAACACCCGAATCCCGTGGGGGTACATTCCGCGTGCCCAGCCACCACGGGGCCAACCCCGCGGAGGGGTGATTGTTTTGTGTACGGGGGGCGCGCCCCGAAAGGGGCGCGGGGCTGTGTCAATATGCGGCTCCGCCGCGTGAGCGCAAAACGGAGCGAAGCTCCGTGGGAGGGTCCGGGGGCGCAGCCCCCGGGACGGGAAGGGTAAGGGCGGCGGGGGCGAAAAAATCACGCGCCCCTACTCCACACACCCGTCCCGCCCGGACACCAGCACCGCACACACTTCGGCGCCCCCGGCGCCTCCCACCCGCACCATCGGCGTATACGCGTCCACGTCCCCCCGCTCCGCCACGACCCCCCGCTGCACCCTCCCCTTCGCCCCCGCCCCGTCAGGGGCGACCACCCGCACCGTCACCGCGTCCCCCCGCACCGCCCGCGTGATCCTCCCCCACGCCACCCCGCACACCTCGCTGTACCGCACCTCCACCAACGTCGTCCCCACCGTGACGCTGTTCGTCGTACGGGCCCGGGCCCCGCCGCATCCCATCTCCTCCGGGTCCTTGCCGACACAGCCGGCCCCGGCGCACCGGACCCCGTCCGGCAGTGCGGGCGCGGCACTGGCCGTGGTGGCCGCCGGGGACTTCGCGGGCGAGCGCCCCTCCGCCGCCCGGTCACCGCCCGAGGTGAACCACACCACCCCCGCCACCACGGCGAGCGCCCCGGCGACGGCCGACAGGAAAACCGTCAGCCGACGTCGCCGCCGCGCCCCCGGCCGGGGCCGGCCACCCGCACCCGACGGCCGCGCGTCCTCCGGCACACCGTCGCCCCGGGGCCCGTACGGCGGCACGGCCGCACGGTCCCGGAGCCGCGCGAGGCCCCGGGCGTCGACGTCCGCCTCCCCCGCCCCCGGCGGCCACGTCGGCGACACTCCGGCAGGCCCGGCCACCCCGGCCCTGACCGTCGTACCCCGCCCCCCACCACCGGCCTCGACGCGCGCCTCCGCGTCCCCGCCCCGCACCGGCCCCGGAGCGGATCCCGGCGGCACCGAACCCGGAGCGGGCCCCGGCGCCGCAGGTACCGGCGCGGACCCGCCCCCCGCGCCCCGCTCCCCGAGCGTCCCCCGCTCCCCCAGCGTCCCCCGCTCGCCCAGCGCCTCCCGCGCCTGTGCGATCCGCAGCGCCTCCATCGTCATGTCCTGCCGCATCTCCGAGCGGCTCCACGCCCGTTCGGCCAGCTCCCACATCGTGGTGAGGTGCTCCGGATCGGCCCCCGTGACCTCGGCCAGCGCGAGCACCGCGCCCTTGGGCGCGAGCAGCCGCCCGCCCAGGTACCGGTCCCACGACGTCCTGCTGTAGCCCGTGCGGTCGGCCACCGCCGCGACACTCAGCCCGCTGCGGTCCACGAGCCGCCGCAGCTGCCCCGCGAACTCCTTGAGCTGTGGATCGAGTTCCTCCGGCAGGCCCTTCCAACGAGGCATGACGTCCCTTCCCCCCTTGCTCCCCGCACCCTGTGCCCCGGCGCCCGGCACCCCCGCCGGCCGCGTACCGGACCAGGATTCCAGGTCCGGGGACCCGACCGCAGCAGGGCGTCACGGCGGCGGCCGCCCACCACCCCCGCCCGCCGCCGACTTGGGTCAGCCGCCGGGCGTGACCAGTCCCGTCTCGTACGCCACGACCACGGCCTGCGCGCGGCTGTCCAGGTCGAGCTTGGTCATCGTGCGGTTGAGGTGGGTCTTGACCGTGGCCTCGCTGATGTACAGCCGGTCGGCGATCTCCAGGTTGGACAGACCGCGGCCGATGAGGCCGAGGACCTCGACCTCGCGGGTGGTCAACGCGCCCAGTTCCGGCGGCGGTCCGGACGCGCGCGGCCGGCTTCCGACCCGTCCCGCGAACGCCTCCACCAGCCGCCGGGTGACGCTGGGCGCGAACAGCGCGTCCCCGCCCCGTACGGCGGTCACGGCGGCGAGCAGGCGCTCGGGACCCGAGTCCTTCAGCAGGAACCCGGAGGCGCCCGCGCGCAGCGCCCCGTAGACGTACTCGTCGAGGTCGAAGGTGGTGAGCACCAGGACGCGCGGCACGGGGTCGGTGGCCTGGGCGAGGATGCGTTCGGTGGCCCGCACGCCGTCGGTGCCGGGCATCCGGATATCCATGAGGATGACGTCGGGCAGGGTCGCGGCGGCGACCCGCACCGCCTCGTCGCCGTCCTCGGCCTCGCCGACGACCTCGATGCCGGGGGCCGCGTTCAGCAGTCCGACGAGGCCGGCCCGGATCAGGAACTGGTCGTCGACGACGAGCACCCTGATCATGCGCCCCGCCCGTCACACCGGGCTCGCGCGCCCCGCCCGAACGACCGCCCCGGGAACCCGTGTCCGCCGCGTCGTCCGGTCGTCCCGTGTCCGGTCATTCCGTGCGGCCGTCCCCCTGCCGAGTGGCCGCGGCCGAGGTCGGCAGGGTCAGCCGTACGGCGAACCCGCCCTCGCTCCGCGGGCCGATGCTGATCGTCCCGCCGTAGAGCTTGGCCCGTTCGCGCATGCCAATCAAGCCGTGCCCGCCGCCACCGGCGACTCTGTCCGGAATCACCCCCTCCCCGTCATCGGTGACACACACCGTCACGTGGTGCGGCAGATAGTCGACCCGGACGACGGCACGTGCGCCGCGGGCATGTTTGAGGACGTTGGTCAGCGCCTCCTGCACGACCCGGTACGCGCACAGGTCGACGCCGGGCGCGAGGGGGCGCGGGGTGCCCTCGACGCGGAGTTCGACCGGGACGCCGCCCGCGCGCACCCGCCGTACCAGTTCTTCGAGGCGGTCGAGTCCGGGCATGGGCGCGGCCGGTGCGCCGCCCGGGCCGCCGTCGGGGCCGCGCAGGTCCTCCTCGCGGAGCACCTGGAGCATGCGGCGCAGTTCGTCGAGCGCCTCGGCGCCGGTGCCGGCGATCGTGTCGAGGGCGGTGCGGGCGGTGGTGCGGTCGGAGTCGAAGACGAACCGGGCGAGGCCTGCCTGCACGGAGATCACCGACATGTGGTGGGCGACCACGTCGTGCAGTTCGCGGGCGATGCGGCCGCGCTCCTCGGCGACCTCGCGGCGGGCCCGCTCGGCCTGTTCGGCGCGGAGCCGGCGGGCGAGTTCGGCGGAGCGCCGGGCGAGGGTGCCGAAGCGGACCAGCACGGCGGTGAACAGCAGGCCCTGGCCGACGACGGACGGCATGGAGGAACCGTCGGTGACGAGTCCCGCGTAGATCCACAGGCCGTTCAGGACGGCGGCGCAGCACAGGGCGGTGCGCAGCCGGCGCAGGGCGGCGACGGTGTAGAGGGCGAGCATCGGGCCGAAGGTGCACACCACCGGCCAGTAGCCGAGCCCGATGTAAACGGCGTCGGCGGCGCCGACCACCGCGAAGACGGTGACCGGGGCGCGGCCGCGCAGCGCCACCGGGAGCTGCGACAGGGCGATCCAGGGCAGGGCGCGGGCGTCGAGTTCCGGCCACCCCTGCGCGGCGGACTCCCGGCCGAGCAGCAGGGCGACGGCGGCCATGGCGAGCGCGGTCAGCGCGTCGACGACGTACGGGGCGTGGGGGATGCGCGGGCGGGCACCGCGCAGCCGGGCCGCCAGGGTGCCGTCCGTGCGGGCGGCACCCGGGGGGACGGTACGGGGACGGGTCGGCCGCGGGCGCATCGTCGCAGCGTAACGCCGGTGCACCGGGCGGCGAGTCAACCTTCCGCGGTACCGCGGAAGTTGCAGGAACCGCGCGGCTACCGCGTGCGGTGCGCCCGGACTTCCACCCGGCGCGGGACGCGGGGGCGGCGGGGCGCGCCCTAGGTTCTCGTTCGCAAGGCGACGCAGGCACCGGAGATCGGCGCACGTCGCGACGGGGCCGGCCGACCACCGGCCTTCGCACCGGAAGAGGGGAACCAGCTCATGAGCGTACAGAGGCGACTTGCCACCGTTGTGTCCACCGCCCTGCTGCTCGGCGCGGGTGTGACCGCCGTCGCGCCGACGGCGGGTGCCGCACCGGGCGTGCCCAACATCAGCCAGGGCAGCGCCAACCGGGCCGGGGTGCTGTGTGTGCAGCGCGGGGTGAACGACTGGGCCCAGCGGACCGGGCACGGCCGCCCGCTGGCGGAGGACAAGCTCTTCGGCAAGGACACGAGGAAGTGGGTGCGCACGTTCCAGTCGGCCTCGCACCTGCAGGTCGACGGCATCGTCGGCAAGAACACCGGCAACAGCCTGCTGGACAACCTGACGGGCGACGGCAACTTCCGAGCCGCCTGCTACACCTACATCCCCAGCAGCCGGCACTGACCCGCCGGACGGCTGCGGCTCGTCCCTTCCGGGGGGAAGGGCGAGCCGACGTCGTCCGGTCGCACGGGATGTCCCGTACGGGGGGGGACGCGCCGCCTCCTCGTACGGGACTTCCTCACGTACGGATCGTGAAGTGCAGCGTGTCGTCCAGGAACGGGATGACCAGCCAGGGGTTCGGCTGCACCATCAGCGCCAGCAGGACGATGACGGCGCCGAGCGTGCCGTACGTGATCAGGTCCGTGAAGCGGGAGCGGACGGCGAGCATGCCGACGTCCGGCAGCGCCCAGCGCAGGGCCGCCCCGCCGAGCAGGGCGACGCCGATGAGGATCGTGCCGACGCGGAACACGTCGAGCGCGGTGAGCAGCAGCCCGAGCCCGACGGTCAGCAGTACGGCGAGGATCGGCCACTGCCGGGCGGGCGCGGGCGCGTCGCCGGGCGCGGCACGGCCGCCGCCCTCGGGCGGGGCGGTGTCCCGCGTGAACAGCGGGAACCGCCGCACACCACGGCGGGCCCGCTCGAAGCGGCCGCCCACGGCGATGGGGTCGCGCACGGTGAGCTCGCCCTCGTCGTCGCCGTCGGCGGTGGCGTCGGCGGTGGCGTCGGCGGTGGCGTCCGCCGGAGCACCGGCTCCGTCGGACGGTTCGTCCTCCGCAGCCGCCGGTTCGCGGCGCGCGGTGTCCGAGCCGGCGCCGGACGCGCCCTCCGGCGTCCGGTCGTTCCCGGCGGTGGTGGCCGGCCGGGCGCCCGCCCCCGCAGACCGGGCGCCGCGGGCCGCGGGCGCCGCGTCCGGCGCCGTCGGCCGCACGCCGTCGTCCTGGACGGCTCCGCCGTCCTCCGCCCGCTCAGCCGACACTGCGCTCCGCCGCCTCGACCACGTTGACGAGCAGCTGGGCGCGGGTCATGGGGCCGACGCCGCCCGGGTTCGGGGAGATCCAGCCGGCGACCTCGGTGACGTCGGGGTGGACGTCGCCGACGATCTTGCCCTCGGCGTTGCGGGAGACGCCCACGTCGAGGACGGCGGCGCCCGGCTTGACGTCCTCCGCGCGCACCAGGTGCGGCGCCCCCGCCGCGGCAACGATGATGTCCGCGCGCTTCAGGTGGGCGGACAGGTCACGCGTGCCGGTGTGGCACTGCGTGACCGTCGCGTTCTCGCTGCGCCGGGTCAGCAGCAGCGGCATCGGGCGCCCGATGGTCACCCCGCGGCCGACGACCACGACCTCCGCACCCTTGATCTCCACGCCGTGCGCGCGCAGCAGCGTGAGGATGCCATTGGGGGTGCAGGGCAGCGGCGCGGGCTCGTTGAGCACCAGCCGGCCGAGGTTCATCGGGTGCAGACCGTCCGCGTCCTTGGCGGGGTCCATCAGCTCCAGGATGCGGTTCTCGTCGATGCCCTTGGGCAGCGGGAGCTGCACGATGTACCCCGTGCAGGCCGGGTCCTCGTTCAGTTCGCGGACGACGGCCTCGATCTCCTCCTGCGTCGCCGTCGCGGGCAGTTCGCGCTGGATGGAGGCGATGCCGACCTGCGCGCAGTCGCGGTGCTTGCCGGCGACATACTTGTGGCTCCCGGGGTCGTCGCCGACCAGGACGGTGCCGAGGCCGGGCGTGACGCCCTTCTCCTTGAGGGCCGCCACGCGGGCGGTCAGATCGGACTTGATCGCGGCTGCGGTGGCCTTGCCATCGAGAATCTGGGCGGTCATGACCCCATCCTCCCGGATGACCGCCCGGCGGTTCCAATCCGGGTCGCGATGCGAGACCGGGAGCCGGTCCGCGTGGTCCGCCGCGGCACACGGCAATCCGCCCTGATCAACGCATGATCGGAAGGTTGCACTTGCACAACACATATGGCATGGCTCTGGACAAACGAGCGCGCCCCTGAGAACCATGACCGGGCAGTGCCGCGGGCAGTACCGGGGGGACGGACCGCTCATTCCCACCACTTCCTCCGCAGCGCGCCGCGTGTCCCCGCACTCGAACGGCAGATGGAGGGAAGAAGAGCGCCATGAGTTACGGCGACCCGAACAACCCCTACGGCGCCCCGCAAGAGGGCCAACAGCAGCCCGGTTACGGCGCCCCCCAGCAGCCCCACTACGGCTACCCGCAGGGCCAGCAGCCCGGTTACGGCTATCCGCAGGCTCCCCCGGTCCCGCAGCAGTACGGCGGCGGGCCGGCCATGACATCGATGCCGGGCACGGTGAGCGCCGCGCGCGCCCTGATGTGGGTCATCGTCGGCCTCCAGGTCATCGGCGTGGCAGTCTTCGCCATCGCGGCGGTCGGCATCAACGCGGCGAAGGACGACAACGGGCTGAAGGACGACTCCGACTTCCAGCGCCTGGCCGACCAGTCGACGGGCGTGATGTGGGCGTTCGTCGTCTTCGGCGTCGCCTGGCTGATCTTCGCCATCGTGCTCGCGACCAAGTTCAGGACCGGCGGCAACGGCGTCCGCATCACCACCCTGGTGTTCGCCATCGTCACCG
Organism: Streptomyces sp. NBC_00670; assembly: GCF_036226765.1. Taxonomy (NCBI): domain Bacteria; kingdom Bacillati; phylum Actinomycetota; class Actinomycetes; order Kitasatosporales; family Streptomycetaceae; genus Streptomyces; species Streptomyces sp. NBC_00670. The sequence goes on along the minus strand of NZ_CP109017.1, from coordinate 4,484,300 downwards.
CGATAGCGGGCATCTACCCGTTCATCATCGTGGGCCTGGTGCACACGGTGCTGGGCATCCTGATCGCCATCTTCGTCGGCAACTCGACGGGGTCGGCCTGGTTCAACCGCCCCCGGTACTGACCGGGCGCTGCGCCCGCGCGGCACGAAAGGCCCCGGGCCGACGGCTTTCCGCCGTCGGCCCGGGGCCTTTCATCGTGCGGCCACGGCCACGGCCACGGCCGTGTCAGTGGAAGAAGTGCCGCGTCCCCGTGAAGTACATCGTCACGCCGGCCTTCTTCGCCGCCTCGACGACCAGCTCGTCACGGACCGAACCGCCGGGCTGGACCACGGCCTTCACGCCGGCCTCGGTGAGGATCTCCAGACCGTCCGGGAACGGGAAGAACGCGTCGGAGGCCGCGTACGCCCCCCGCGCGCGCTCGGCGCCCGCCCGCTCCACCGCGAGCTTCGCGGAGTCGACGCGGTTGACCTGGCCCATGCCGACGCCGACGGAGGCGCCGTCCTTGGCGAGCAGGATCGCGTTGGACTTGACGGCCCGGCAGGCCTTCCAGGCGAACGCCAGCTCGGCCAGCTCCGCCTCGGAGAGGGCCTCGCCGGTGGCCAGGGTCCAGGTGGCGGGGTCGTCGCCCTCGGCCTGGAGGCGGTCGGTGACCTGGAGGAGGGCGCCGCCGTCGATCGGCTTGACCTCGACCGGGGCGGCGGGCGCCTCGGGGGCGCGCAGCACGCGGAGGTTCTTCTTCTTGGTGAGCGCTTCGAGGGCGCCCTCCTCGTAGTCCGGCGCGACGATGACCTCGGTGAAGATCCCGGCGACCCGCTCGGCCAGCTCCTTGCTCACCGGCCGGTTGACGGCGATGACGCCGCCGAACGCGGACAGCGGGTCGCAGTCGTGCGCCTTGCGGTGGGCCTCGGCGACGTCCGCACCGACGGCGATGCCGCAGGGGTTGGCGTGCTTGATGATCGCGACGCAGGGCTCGGTGTGGTCGTACGCGGCACGGCGGGCGGCGTCCGTGTCCGTGTAGTTGTTGTACGACATCTCCTTGCCGTGCAGCTGCTCGGCCTGGGCGAGGCCGCCGCCCTCGGGGGAGGTGTAGAGCGCGGCGGGCTGGTGCGGATTCTCGCCGTAGCGCAGGGTGTGGGCGCGCTCGTAGGTGGCACCGAGGAAGTCCGGGAAGCCGGACTCGTCGACGGGGGCGTACTCGGCGGCGAACCAGGAGGCCACGGCGACGTCGTACGCGGCGGTGTGCTGGAAGGCCTCGGCGGCCAGCCGCTTGCGGGCGGCGAGGTCGAAGCCGCCGTCCCGGACCGCGGAGAGCACGTCGGCGTAGCGGGCGGGGCTGGTGACGACGGCGACGGAGGGGTGGTTCTTGGCCGCGGCGCGCACCATCGACGGGCCGCCGATGTCGATCTGCTCGACGCACTCGTCCGGCGCGGCACCCGAGGCGACGGTCTCGCGGAACGGGTACAGGTTGACGACGACGAGGTCGAACGGCGCCACGCCCAGCTCGTCGAGCTGCTGCCGGTGGCTGTCCAGGCGCAGGTCGGCGAGGATGCCGGCGTGCACCTTGGGGTGCAGGGTCTTGACCCGGCCGTCGAGACACTCGGGGAACCCGGTGAGCTCCTCGACCTTGGTCACGGGGACCCCGGCGGCCGCGATCCGCCCGGCGGTGGAGCCGGTGGAGACGAGTTCGACCCCGGCCTCGTGCAGCCCGCGGGCGAGCTCCTCGAGTCCGGTCTTGTCGTAGACGCTGACGAGCGCCCTACGGATGGCCCGCTTGTCGGTTCCGGCGGTGGCGGTCACTGGATAACTACCTTTCGTCCCTCGATGCGATAGCCGTTGCGGGCGAGCCGCCCCACGACATCGACGAGCAGCCTTCGCTCGACTTCCTTGATGCGCTCGTGCAGCGCGCTCTCGTCGTCCTCGTCCCGGACCTCCACCACGCCCTGCGCGATGATCGGCCCGGTGTCGACGCCGTCGTCGACGAAGTGGACGGTGCAGCCGGTGACCCGGGCGCCGTACGCGAGCGCGTCCCGCACACCGTGGGCCCCGGGGAAGCTGGGGAGGAGGGCGGGGTGGGTGTTGACGAACCGTCCACCGAACCGCGCGAGGAACTCCTTCCCCACGATCTTCATGAACCCGGCCGAGACGACCAGGTCGGGCTCGTACGCGGCGACCGCCTCGGCGAGCGCCGCGTCCCACTCCTCACGGGTGGCGTGGTCCCCGACCCGGCAGACGAAGGTGGGCAGTCCGGCGCGCTCGGCGCGGGCCAGCCCCTCGATGCCGGAACGGTCGGCCCCGACGGCGACGACCTCCGCGCCGTAGGCGGCGGCTCCCGCCTCGGCGATGGTGTCGAGCAGCGCCTGCAGATTGGTGCCGGATCCGGAGACCAGGACGACGAGACGTCCCGTACGGGGACGGCGTCCGGCCACGGGAGCCACGGGCTTGGCGGCCACGGCGGGCCCTTTCGTCGGGAGGAGCATGCGGTGTGCGGGCGGCGCGTACGACGTTCTTCTTTGTACGTTCGTACGAATGCTTCGGGCCCCCGCATACGGGGAAGCCTACGAAGCGGCCGACCGTCAGCAACGATACCGGCACACCGGACAACCCCCGGGGGACGGGGGCGGAGCCGGGCGGTAGCGTGCGGGGAACGACCCGTGCGCGCGGGACGTTCACAGGTGGGTACGCGACATCCGGGCGACGGACGCCACGGGTGCCGGGGTACGGGTCCTCGTGACCGGTACGCACGCCCGGGGTGCGCATCCGCACACCCGTACGCGCAACGCTGACGAGCCGCACGGACCGCACCGCACGCCGCCCGCCGGAACCACCAAGGGGAAGACGCACACCTGATGCCGGACAGCCGTTTCCGACACCCGCACCTCCTGCCGCGCGAGCGGCATCAGCCCCCGTACCCGTCGCACGGGGGCACGTCCGCGCCGGGCGGGGAGGGTCCGGGGGCGACGGACGGATCCGGGTCCGGCTCCGGGTCCGGCTCCGGGTCCGGTCGCGAGGGCGGCGGGCCTCCTTCCGGTGACGACAACCCGTTCGCCCCGCCGCCGGAGGGCACCCCGGACCGCCCCTGGCAGCCGCGCCGCCCGGAGGGCGGCCGGGGCAGCTCGGCCTGGGGCGGCCAGGGCGAGGGTCAGGGCCAGGGGCACGACCAGGGGCAGGGTCAGGGCCGGGGCGGCTCCGCGTGGGGCAGTCAGTGGAGCGACCGGCAGCCCGGCCCGTCGACGGACGGCAGCTTCGGCACGCGCCCGCGCCGGCCCGGCGGCCCGGAGGGCCAGGGCGGTGGCCCCGGCGGTCCCGGTGGCCAGGGCGGACCCAACGGTCCCGGTGGCCCGGGCAACGCGGGGATGCGCTGGGACCCGACCGACCCCGCCCAGCGCAGGGCGCGCTACGCGCTCCTGTCCGGCATGTGGGCCTTCTTCTTCGTGCTGTTCGGCTGGCCGTCGGTGTCACTGCTGCTGGGCGCGCTCGCGCTGTACTGGGGCGTGAGCGCGTTGCGCGCCAAGCCCCACCGCCCGGAGAACGGCACGCCCGCCCCGCCGGCCCCCCAGCCCCCGGGCCGCCGCCCCCAGACGACGGCAGCGGTGAGCGGCCTGGTCACGGCGTCCCTGGCCCTGCTCATGGTGGCGACGACCTTCACCGCCCACCTGGTCTACAACGACTACTACACCTGCACGAACGACGCCCTCACCACCACAGCCAAACAGAACTGCGACTCCCTGCTCCCCCACCAACTCCGCGACCTCCTGAGCACGCCGTAGCAGGCGCGAAGCACCGGCAACTACTCGTCGCGCGGCTCCGCCGCGGGGGGGGCGCGGGCAACCGCGCCCCTGCAAGGGGCGCGGGGAACTGTGCGCTCAACCCCCACCCATCCGCACTCCCCACTCGACCCCACCCACCCGAGTTCTCCGGGGTCCAAGGGGCAGAGCCCCTGGTAAGGACGGGAAGGGTAGGGGCGGCGGGGGCGAAAACCCCCACAGCACCCTCACTCGGCCGACACCCCCGGCTCCTCCCCGTCCACCGGCAGGAAGTCATACGCATCCTCCGGCTCCAACCCCCGCTCCGGCTCCGGCTTCTGCTTCTGCTCCACCACTCCCTCCTTCACTTCACCCACCCTCACATCCGACCCCCCAGGCGCCGGAGGCGCCACCTTCCGCACCACACAGCCCAACCACCGCACAACCCCCACCGGCACCCCCACCCCCACAACCCACCCCACTCCCACCCCACCAACCTCCCACCACACCGGCCCGAACCGGGCCAACCCCCGCACCCCCATCGCCCCACCGGCAACCCCCGCCAACCCCGCGATCAGCACCCCACACCCAACCCCCGCCACCACCACAACCCCCGCCACCCGCACCCAGGACCACCGCCCGCGCGCAGGCTCCCCCACTGCCGCCCCGGCCACACTCCACCCCAGAACCACCCCCGCGACCACCGGCACCACAGCCACTCCCCACCCGAGCCATGCCCCCGCCTCCCCCGGCACCGCCGCCAACAACGGAAACCGAGGCAACACCCCAGCCCCGGCCCCCGCCCCCGCGTCGATCCCGGCCCCCCAGGGCCCCACCACCTGCCCCGCCCCCACCACGAACCCCGGCCCCACCCCGTACGCGGCCCCCCACACCGCCGCATTCGGCAGCAGCAACACCCCCAGCAGCACCACCGTGAGCCGCCCCCACCACCCCGGCGTGAGCTGCACCAGGGAGTCCCGCACGGCCCCGCCGTGCCAGGCCAACGAGCCGACGACGAGCAGCGCCCCGCCCCCCACCAGCACCGCGACCCCCCGCAGCGCCGCCCGCAGGGCAACCCGTACCCACCACGGCACCGCCCCCCGCGGCGCCCCGTACGCCGCCCACACACCCCACCCCGCAGCGAGCCCGGTGAGCAGCGGCAGGCAACAGACGGTCCAGACCACGGAGGGCCGCAGTTCACCCCCGGAGGCGTACACCGCCGCCGCGGCGCCGACCGCGAGATAGCCGACGACAACCCCGACCCACGCCGTACGCGCCGAGACCGACGACGCGTGCGGCGACGCGAAGGACCCCGCCCCCCGGCGCCCGCCTCGCCCCTCCCGAGACGCGTCCACCGCATCCCGCCCCGCCCGATACAGCAACCACACCGGCAGCGCGGGCAGCAGCAGCGGAGTGACCCCGACCGGCGCGGCCACCCCGCTCAACGTGTCGGTGCGCAGCAGTTCGACCCCGTGCCCCAGGAGCCAGAGCGAGGCGGCCAGATGCAGCGCACCGTCCGGTCCCCCGTCCGGGTACGGGGAGGTGACCCACAGCGCCAACACCAGCACGGCGAACGCACCGAGCCCGAGCCCCGCCGCGATCGCACCGCCGAGCAGCCCGGCCCCGAGCCCGGGCGACCGCTCCCGCACCCTGCTGCGCAGCCGCCCGCGCAGCCGGAGCAGCAACCGGGTGAGCAGCCACGCGAGCAGCCGGGTGAGCGACCGCGTGGTCAACGAGGGCGCCGAGGCGGAGGAGGCGGATGAGGACGACGAGGCGGACGAAGACGACGAGGCGGACGAGAACGAAGCAGCGCGACGAGCAATCCGTGGGAGCACGACGGCCATGCTCCCAACGACACCCACTTTTCCGTCGCAACGGGCGAGACTCGGCAGTGTCGCTCAAAATACGTTTATGTCATTTTTCGTACGAAAGGGTGTCCGGTGACGCACAGTCAGCTCACGCCCGCTCAAGCCTTCGACGCGCTGCACGGCTTCTGCGCCCCCGTCCTCGTACGGCAGGCCTATCTGCTCACCGGGCGCCGGGCGCTGGCCCGGGAATCGGTGGAGCGGGCGTTCGAGCTGGCCTGGCAGCGCTGGCCCGAGGTGGCACGCGACCGCGACCCCGGCGGATGGGTGCGGGCGGCCACGCACGAGTACGCGCTCTCCCCCTGGCACCGATTCCGCCGGCGCCACCGGCAACCGGAGGCGCTGCCCGGCGACCCGGCCGGCCGCGCGCTCCTCGACGCCCTGCTCCGCCTGCCGCCGCCGTACCGGCGCACGCTCCTGCTGCACGACGGCGTCGGGCTGGGCGTACGGCAGATCGCGGCCGAGACGGAGGCGACCACGTCCGCCACGGCGAACCGTCTGCGCCACGCGCGCGAGGCGGTGACCGCGCGGCTGCCGGACCTGGCGGCACCGTCGGACCTCCATCGGCGCCTGACCGAACTGGCGGCCGCGGAGACCCTGACCCCCGCGCTCCCGCCGACGATCCGCTCGACGGGCGAGCGACGCGACCGCCAGTGGGTACGGACGGCGGCGGTGCTGGTCACCACCCTGACCGGCACGACGGCGCTCACCCTCCAGCACGCCCCCGACCACTACGAACGCCCGGTCCCCCAGGGCCAGGCCATCCACGGCCTGCCCCCACACACGGTCCAGGGGCCCCTGTCGGAGAAATCCCGCAAGCTGCACAAGAAACTACAATCCCACCTTCCCCACGGTCCCCAACGCCTCACTCCATCGACGGACTGAGGCGAGGCCCAAAGGGGCGCGGGGAACTGCGCAAAACGGAGCGAAGCTCCGTAAGGGGGTCCGGGGGCAAAGCCCCCGGGGACGGGAAGGGTAGGGGCGGCGGGGGCGAAGAAACCCACGCGCACCCCCACCCGCCTCCGCCTCCGCACCCCCCAGACACAAAAGGGTCCGCCACCCTCACAAAGGGATGGCGGACCCAGGACGCCAAGGGCGCGTCAGCCCGCGAGGATCTCCCGCGCCAGCTTCGCCGTCTCGGTCGGCGTCTTGCCGACCTTGACCCCGGCGGCCTCAAGGGCCTCCTTCTTCGCCTGCGCGGTCCCGGACGAACCGGACACGATCGCGCCCGCGTGCCCCATCGTCTTGCCCTCGGGCGCGGTGAAGCCCGCGACGTAGCCGACGACCGGCTTGGTCACGTTGGCCTTGATGAAGTCGGCCGCACGCTCCTCGGCGTCGCCGCCGATCTCGCCGATCATCACGATGAGGTCGGTCTCGGGGTCGGCCTCGAACGCGGCGAGGGCGTCGATGTGCGTGGTGCCGATGATCGGGTCGCCACCGATGCCGACGGCGGTCGAGAAGCCGATGTCCCGCAGCTCGTACATCATCTGGTACGTCAGCGTGCCGGACTTCGAGACCAGGCCGATGCGGCCCGGCTTGGTGATGTCGCCCGGGATGATGCCGACGTTGGACTGGCCCGGCGTGATGATGCCGGGGCAGTTCGGACCGATGATCCGGGTCTTGTTGCCCTTCTTGCCGGCGTACGCCCAGAACGACGCCGAGTCGTGCACGGCGATGCCCTCGGTGATCACGACGGCCAGCGGGATCTCGGCGTCGATGGCCTCGACGACGGCGTCCTTGGTGAACTTCTCCGGCACGAAGATGACGGAGACGTTGGCGCCGGTCTTCTCGATGGCCTCCTTGACGGTGCCGAAGACCGGTACCTCGGTGCCGTCGAAGTCCACGGTCTGCCCCGCCTTGCGCGGGTTGACGCCGCCCACGACCTCGGTGCCGTCACCGAGCATGAGCTTGGTGTGCTTCATGCCCGTGGCGCCGGTCATGCCCTGGACGATGACCTTGCTGTCCTTGTTGAGCCAGATAGCCATGGTGTGTTGATGTCCTCGTCCTGAGTGATTACTTGGCGGCGTGGGCCAGCTCGGCGGCCTTGTCGGCCGCGCCGTCCATGGTGTCGACGCGCTGCACCAGCGGGTGGTTGGCGTCGGTGAGGATCTTCCGGCCCAGCTCGGCGTTGTTGCCGTCGAGGCGGACGACCAGCGGCTTGCTGACGTTCTCGCCGCGGTCCTCCAGGAGCTTCAGCGCCTGGACGATGCCGTTGGCGACCTCGTCGCAGGCGGTGATGCCACCGAAGACGTTGACGAACACGGAGCGGACGTCCGGGTCGCCGAGGATGATCTCCAGGCCGTTCGCCATGACCTGGGCGGAGGCGCCGCCACCGATGTCCAGGAAGTTGGCGGGCTTGACGTTGCCGTGCTTCTCACCGGCGTACGCGACGACGTCCAGGGTGCTCATGACGAGACCCGCGCCGTTGCCGATGATGCCGACCTCGCCGTCGAGCTTGACGTAGTTGAGGTTCTTCTCCTTGGCGGCGGCCTCGAGCGGGTTGGCCGCGGCCTTGTCGTGGAGCTCCTCGAAGTCCGGGTGACGGAACTCGGCGTTGTCGTCCAGGGAGACCTTGCCGTCGAGGGCGAGGACGTCACCGGAGGCGACCTTGGCCAGCGGGTTGACCTCGACCAGGAGGGCGTCCTCCTTGATGAAGGTGTCCCACAGCTTGACCAGCACGTTCGCGACCTGGTCGGCGACCTCGGCCGGGAACTTCGCGGCCTCGACGATCTCGCGCGCCTTCTCCGGCGTCACGCCGTCGATCGCGTCGATCGGGGTCTTGGCGACGGCCTCCGGACGGGTGGCGGCCACCTCCTCGATCTCCATGCCGCCCTCGACCGAGGCGATGGAGAGGAAGGTGCGGTTGGCACGGTCGAGGAGGAAGGAGACGTAGTACTCCTCGACGATCTCCGGGGCCGTCTCGGCGATCATCACCTTGTGGACCGTGTGGCCCTTGATGTCCATGCCGAGGATGTCCGTCGCACGGGCGACGGCCTCGTCCGCGGAGGCGGCCAGCTTGACGCCACCGGCCTTGCCACGACCACCGACCTTCACCTGCGCCTTGACGACGGACTTGCCGCCCAGACGCTCGGTGATCTCGCGCGCCGCCTCAGGCGTGTCGATGACTTCACCGGCCAGCACCGGTACATCGTGCTTGGCGAAGAGGTCCCTCGCCTGGTACTCGAACAGGTCCACGCGCTTCCGTCCCTATCAGTGATCTCGCGGTTCGTTGGATGCGTGGGCGTGCCGCGAAGGGCAACGTGACGTCCGCTGTGAGTCACAAGGAAGGCGCACACGGTGTCCGAGCGCGCGGCATGTCCGTCTCGCAGGTTATCGCCGCCGGGGGTGGGGCTCTAAATCGCAGATCACACCTGAGCGGTGATACCTGTCACATGATGCCTAGCTTACTGGCACGGCGTGCCGCGCGGGAGGGGTTGCGGGGAGGGGGCGCGGGCAGGGCCGGTGGCGTCCGGAGGGGGAGGCCTCACCGGGCTGGGGTTGGCCCGGTGAGGCCCTGTTCAGCACCGCGCGGGACATTCGCTGCTCCCGCGAGGTGCGCGGGGCGGGCCCCCCTTCCCCAAGGGGAGCCCGCCCCGTCCGCAGGGCCCGGCCGGACGGTTCCGACGGCTTTCGGCCGTCCGGCGACGGCTCCCTGTGGAGCGGTGGGGCGGCGCTTGGACGCCGCGGTTCTCTGTTGTCCGGCGTGACGACGGTCAGACCTGTCGCGTCTGTCGGACGTGTGAGGCGTGTGTGACGGTCGGCGGTACATGAGGTGCCGGGAGTCGATGCCGTGTTCGGACGGGACGTCGTGTCCCGTCCCGCCGGTTGCGGGTCGTGAGGAGAGCGGCCGCCGGGCGCCGGACGCGTCGGACGCCGACCCCCAGAAGAGAACGGGGAGGGGGGCGGGCGCGCACGCGGGCACAGGGGAACGCGGGCACACGGCCGGGGCGGCCGGACGGTCCCTGTGCGGTCCTAGTCCGGGGGCTCCGGAACGGTCCCGTTCAGGTCCCGCGTTCCGGCGGCGACGCACTCCGCGACGGCACCGGGCGCGAGCCTCGGCAGCGCGCGGTGGTGGAAGGGCACGGCGTGCGCGTCGCCGTGCCGGGGGCCGCCGTTGTCGACGGCGGACCGCTCGCCCAGCAGCCCGGACGGGTCACCGCCGGGCGACTGGTGCGGGGGCGCGGGAAGCTGCCCGGCCCGGGCGGCGGACTCCGCCGCACGGCCCGCGCTCCCCGCCTCGGCCAGGGCGGCCACCTCGGCACCCCCGGGCCACGGCCCGTGCGCGACGGACACCACGGGTTCCGCCCGCTCCCGCGGCTCCGCCGCCGCCCGCTTCGACGCCGACGACGCGGGCGGCTCCCGTACGACCCCGGCCGCCGGCTCCGTCGGGGAGGGCGGCTCCGACGGGGTGACCGGTACGGGCAGGAGCGGCACCGAAGTCACGGGCAGCGGCAGCGGCAACGCCGGCACCTGCGGCAACGGCACCGTCACGGCCCCCGGCCCACCGGTGACCGCTTCGACGATCCCGCCGACCGGCGCCACGGCCTCCTCCACCACCGGCCGCACCAGCCCGTCGACAACCGGCACGACCACCTGCCGCACGGCACCGCCCACCCGGGCCACGGCCCCTCCGACGCCGGGGACGGCCGGTGCGGTGGGTGCGGCCGGTGCGGTGGGTGTGGCTGGTGCGCTGGGCACGGTCGGCGCGCTGGGCGTGGCGCGACGGCCCGGCTTGTGAGGCGTGCTGTCGGCACCGCCGCCCCGCACCGGCCGCGCCGCACCCGTCGCACTCGTTGCTCTCGTTGCTCTCGTTGCTCTCGTCGCACGGTGAGCAGGCGCCGCACCGGACACCGCCTCGTCCACGGCCGGCGTCACCTCGGCCACGACCGCCGGCACATCGGTCACCGGCACGTCGGTCAGCGTCACCGACCCGTCGGCCACCGGCACCGGCGTCCCCTCCGCCGCCTGCGCCCTCCCTCCGTACAGGAACCCGAGCACCACCAACCCGCCCACCAGCAGCGCCAGTCGCAGCGCGCGCCGGCCGGCCGCCGTGCGCGTGACGCGCAGGACGGCGCCTGCGGGGTGCGGCGCGGCGGGCGGGGCCAAGGCGGAACAGCCTCCGTGGGACGGGCGGAACGAGAGGGGTACGAGCGAAGGAGCACCGATACTCGCACGCCGCCTCCGAGCCCGCGCAAGCCCCTGTCCTCGTCCCCTCCCTCAGCCCACGTCCGGTATCGGCAGCGGCCGTTTCTCGAGCGCCGCCGCCATCACCTCGGGAAACAGCTCGGGCGTGCACGCAAACGCCGGTGCCCCGAGCGCCGCGAGCGCCGCCGCGTGCTCGCGGTCGTAGGCGGGCGCCCCCTCGTCGGACAGCGCGAGCAACGCCACGAACCGCACCCCCGACGCCCGCATCGCCGCCACCCGCTTCAGCATCTCGTCCCGTATCCCCCCTTCGTAGAGGTCACTGATGAGGACCACGACCGTGTCGGCGGGGCGGGTGATCCGCGACTGGCAGTAGGACAGCGCCCTGTTGATGTCCGTGCCGCCGCCGAGCCGGGTGCCGAAGAGGACGTCGACCGGGTCGTCGAGCCGGTCCGTCAGATCGGCCACTGCCGTGTCGAAGACGACGAGCCGCGTGGCGATCGACCGCATCGACGCCAGCACCGCCCCGAACACGGACGCGTACACGACCGACGACGCCATCGACCCCGACTGGTCGATGCAGAGGATCACCTCCTTCCTCACCGACGGCGACACACGCCCGTGCCCGACGAGCCGCTCCGGCACGACCGTGCCGTGCTCGGGCAGGTAGTGCTTGAGGTTGGCCGCGATCGTCCGGTTCCAGTCGACGTCGCCGTGGCGGGGCCGGGTGACCCGGGCGCCGCGGTCGAGGGCGCCGGTGAGCGCGGCCCGCGTGCGGGTGGCGAGCCGCTTCTCCAGCTCCTGGACCACCTTGCGCACCACCGCCCGTGCCGTCTCCCTCGTCGTCTCGGGCATCGCCCTGTTGAGGGAGAGCAGGGTGCCGACGAGGTGGACGTCCGCCTCCACCGCCTCGAGCAGCTCCGGCTCCAGCAGCAGCGTGGCAAGGCCGAGCCGGTCGATGGCGTCCCGCTGCATCACCCGCACCACGGAGGCCGGGAAGTACGTCCGTATGTCCCCGAGCCAGCGGGCGACCGCCGGCGCGGACGCCCCGAGCCCCGCCGACCGGTCCCGGCCCGACGCCGGTTTCTCCTCCTTCCCGTAGAGCGCGCCCAGTGCGCCGTCCATCGCCGCGTCCCGCCCGACGAGTTCGTGTCCGGTGCCGTCGGCGCCGCCCCCGCCGAGCACGAGCCGCCACCGCCGCAACCGCTCTCCCGCCGCGTCCGGAGCCCCCGGCCCGTCCGGCTTCCCCGCCGCCCGCGGCACCTGCCGTTCCACCGTCATACCGCCGCCTCCCCACACCCGTTGCACACGTCCCGCCCGCCGTCACGCGGGAGACCGGCGGGTGGAAAGCCGTCGCCCGGAAGGCCGGTGTGCGGCGGCTCCTCCTTCTCCTCCGTGCCGGGGAGGCCGAGGAGCAGTCCCAGCACCGGCAGTACGGCGTCCGCGCGCCCCGCGTCCAGGCCGTCTCCGAACCCCGGGACGCCCGCTCCCCCGTGCCCGGCGCTCCCCCGCTCCCCGGGACCGCGCCGCACCAGTTCGCCGAGCGTTCTGCGCACCCCCGCCTCGTACGCCGCGAACGTGCGCCGCAGCAGCGGCAGTACGTCGTCGAACGCCTGCGCGGGGACCCCCGTGAGCCAGGCGTCCACCAGCCCCCGCAGCCGTTCGTCGTGCACGAGCAGCATTCCGCCGCCGGAGCCGCCTCCGAGGAACCCCTCGATCCATGCGGCCGCGTCCGCCGGCGGCGTGCCCGGCGACAGGACGAGCCCCATCAGCCGGGCCGCCTCCTCCTCGTCCAGCTCTCCGTCGTCGAGCAGCAGCCGTACGGCTCGGCCGCGTACGAGCCCCGCGACCGTGTCCCGCGCCGACAGCACGCGCAGCACCGCGTGCCAGCGCCGGCGCAGCCCACCGCGGCCGGGCGGCGGCCCGGTCCCCTCGGCCAGCAGCGCCACCGCCCCATGCACGGCGTCGACATGGCCCCGCAGCGCGGCCGCGGCCTCGGCGTCGAGCGCGGCGCAGGCGGGCGGGAGGCCGACGAACACCCGCTCGGCCAGGCCTCCGGCGACCTCGGCCAGGGCCCCGGTGTCCGTGCCGCGCACGTCGCCGTAGCGCAGGGAGCGGACGAGCGCGGGCAGGGCCTGGGCGAGGCGCCCTACATCGGTGTCGAGTGCCGCGCGGTCGGTGAGGACCCGCATCACCACCGGCAGCGCGTCCGGGAGCCCGGCGAGCAGACACCGTTCGGCGAGCGCGGTGACCTCGGCGAGCCCTCGCGCGGACAGCGCCTCCGCCTCGGCCTTCGCGGTCGCCGCGGCGAGCACCGTGGTGCCCCACACCCCCGCCTCGGCGACCCGCACCGCCAGTTCGGGTTCCCAGCGCAGCCGCCAGGTCTCCCGGAAGGTGCCCGTACCGGCACGGCCCCCGGTCGGCTCGCCCCAGCCGACGCCCAGCAGCCGCAGCCGGTGCAGCAGCCGGCTGCGTCCGGCGTCCGTCTCCTTGCGCAGGTCCAGTTCCGCCTCACGCGCCGACGGCTCGGGTTTCAGCCGCAGCCGCCGCTGGTGCCGGGCGAGGTCCCGTTGCAGGGGCACCGCGGGCGCCGAGTCGGGGACCTCTCCCCTTACCTCCCCGAGCACGAGCCGGTCCCGCACCAGCGCCAGCGGCACGTCCGAGCCCTCGCACATGACCGCCCGCACGGCGTCGAGCGTCTCGGTCAGCCCGGGCAGCGGCCGGCCGCGCAGCACCGCGAGCGTCTCCGCCAGCCGTACCGCCTCGATGACGTCGGCGGACGACACGATCCGGTCCTCGGCCCGGAGCAGCCCGGCCACCTTGGTCAGCCACCGTTCGACGGGCCGGTCCGGGGCGGCGAACAGATGGCCGTACCAGCCGGGCGACTCGATGCCGGCGCCGTAGCCCCCCGCCCGGGACAGTCTGCGGTGGGTCCACGGCACCCACGTCATGTCGGCCCTCACCCGGGGCAGGCCCTTCACCAGCGCCCGGTCGGCGGCCAGGGTGGTGCGCTCCCGCAGCGCGGGCACGTGCCAGGCCCCGCACACCACGGCCACCCGGTCCCCGAACTCCTTGACCGCCGCCCGCACCTGGATCCGCATGTACGCCTCGCGCACCAGGTCCCGCGCGTGCCCGCCGTCGCCGTAGGTCTCCCGGAGCGCGCCCATCGCCTCGCCGAGCGCCGCGAACGGCGCGAGGGCGTCCCCCGCCGCGCCCCGGTGCTCGACGGCGTCCTCCCACCAGCGCTCGGGATCGTCGTACCCGGCGGCGTCGGCGAGCACGGCGAGCGGATCGACCCGCACGCGCCCGGCCTCGTCGGTCTCCCCGGCCTCGTCGGCCTCGTCGCTCTCCCATGCCAGGGTGTGCGCGACCGGCAGGTCGATGAAGCGGGCGGGCACGTCGTGCTCCAGCGCCCAGCGGAGGGCCACCCACTCCGGGGAGAACTCGGCCAGCGGCCAGAACGCCGAGCGCCCCGGCTCGTCCACCGCGTGGGCGAGCAGCGCGACCGGCGGCCGCATCGCCTCGTCCGCCGCGAGCGGGATCAGCGGATCCGCCTCCGGCGGCCCCTCGATCAGTACGGTCCCCGGGCCCGCCGCCTCGAGCGCGGCCCGCACCGCCCGCGCCGAGCCCGGCCCGTGATGGCGGACGCCGAGCAGCAGTGGCCCCGTGCCGGTCATGGGCTCACCTCCCGGCAGGCCCGGTAGAAGTCCGCCCACCCCTCCCGCTCCCGGACGACCGCCTCCAGATACTCGCGCCAGGCGACCCGGTCGGCCGCCGGGTCCCGGACGACGGCACCGAGGATGCCCACGGCGACGTCGCCCGGCCGCAGTACGCCGTCACCGAAGTGGGCGGCGAGGGCGAGCCCGCCGGTGACCACGGAGATCGCCTCGGCCGTGGAGAGGGTGCCGCTGGGCGACTTCAGCTTCGTCCGGCCGTCCGCGGTGACGCCCTCGCGCAGTTCGCGGAAGACGGTGACGACGCGGCGGATCTCGTCGATGCCGTCGGGCGCCGTGGGCAGGTCGAGGGCGCGGCCGATCTGGTCGACCCGACGGGTGACGATCTCGACCTCGGCCTCGGCGGTCTCCGGCAGGGGCAGCACCACCGTGTTGAAGCGGCGGCGCAGGGCGCTGGAGAGCTCGTTGACCCCGCGGTCGCGGTCGTTGGCGGTGGCGATGAGGTTGAAGCCGCGGACGGCCTGCACCTCCTCTCCCAGCTCCGGTATCGGCAGGGTCTTCTCGGACAGGATCGTGATGAGCGAGTCCTGGACGTCCGCCGGAACGCGGGTCAGTTCCTCGACGCGGGCGGTCGTTCCCGCTGCCATCGCGCGGAGCACGGGGCTCGGCACCAGCGCCTCCCGGCTGGGGCCGCGGGCCAGCAGTTGCGCGTAGTTCCAGCCGTAGCGGATCGCCTCCTCCGGGGTGCCGGCGGTGCCCTGGACCAGCAGCGTCGAGTCGCCGCTGACGGCCGCGGCGAGGTGTTCCGACACCCAGGTCTTGGCGGTGCCGGGCACGCCGAGCAGGAGCAGGGCGCGGTCGGTGGCGAGGGTGGTGACGGCGACCTCGACGATGCGGCGCGGGCCCACGTACTTCGGGGTGATCACCGTGCCGTCCGGCAGCGTGCCGCCGAGCAGGTACGTCGCCACGGCCCACGGCGACAGTTTCCAGCGGGGCGGACGCGGGCGGTCGTCCTGCGCGGCCAGGGCGGCGAGTTCGCCGGCGAACGCGTCCTCGGCGTGCGGCCGCAGGGCCCCGGCGGCCCTCGTCGCGTGCACGTTGTCGTCGTCGGTTCCGCCGTGTGCGGTCGTCGTCTCTTCCACGGGCGCAGGCATGGGCAGGTCCCCCTCCAGCTCGGCCGGTCCGGATCTGGTTCCACCCTGCACCACGCCACTGACAATCGCCCTGACCTGCACAAACGCGCTCGCAGGGCGGATTGTCAGTGGCGGGATCTACCGTCGTTGGCATGAGTGATGCGGGGGTGCGCCGGGCCACGGACCAGGTCCCGGCACCGACGTCCGGCACCGGGCCGGGCACGGCGGCCGGCGTTGTGCCGGGCGCGGCGTCCGGCGGGTCCGGTGCGGCCGGTCCGCGGCCGGGCGTGGGGAGTTCAGGAGAGGGGGCGGTCACGGTTCGCGGAACGCGGCGCGCGGGAGAGGAGCGGACGGCGGACGACGGCGGAAGCTCCGGTCCCACGAGTTCCGGGCCCAACGATCCCGCTCCCACCGGTTCCGGGCCGGCCGATCCCCGGGCGGCCCGGCGCCGGGCGGAGCTGCGGGCGGCCCGGATCACGGCGGGCGCCACGGAGTTGGAGCAACGGCTGGCCGATCTGCTGCGCGGGGGCCTGGCCGCCGCCGAGGAGGAGGGGTACGGGCTCTGGGAGGAGACGGCGGCCCGCATGGTCGACGCGCAGGCACCCGGACTGGCCGCGCGCGTGCGGGAGTTGGGGGCGATACCGGGGTCGGGTCCCGGCTGGCCCGCCCGGCTGCTGGAGGAGTGCGCGCTGCTCCATCTCCTCGACCGGGGCTGGCTGCGCCACGGCGACCTGCCCGACGGCCTCGCGGCGACGGTCCGCTCGCGGATCGGCCTGCCCGCCTCGCCCGCGGGACCGCCGGTGCGGGACCGCTGGCTGGTGCTGGCCCAGTACGACACGCAGGACAGCCGGCTCACCACGCGCCGGATCTGGCTGCACGGCACGGAATCCGGCCGTACGGCACTGGTCCTGTCGTACGGGGGCGGGGGCCGGGCCCCGGAGCTGTCCCTGCCGGTGGGGCTGGCGCTGGACGCGGAGACGGTGGCGTACCCCGGTGCGGGCCAATTGCGGGTGGCTCTGGGCGAGCGGTTCTCGGCCCCCGGTCCGGCACCGATACGCCCGCCGGGCGGCGGCCCGGCCGAGGCCGCAGCCCGGTACGGCGAGGCACTGCGGGACGACCCGTGGCTGGACGCCCATCCGGTGACGCTGCGCCGCGTGGTGCCGGTCCCGGCCGGGGAGGGCTCCTGGCAACTGGCCGACGCGGACGGCGATCTGGCGCTTCCTGTCACTCCGGCGGCGGGAACCCGCCCGGGCCTGTGGCGGCTGGTCGCCCTGTCGGGCGGCGCCCCGGTCACGGTCTTCGGCGAGTGCGGCCACCGCGGCCTCGCCCCGCTGACGGCCTGGCCGGAGGGGACCGGAGAGGCGGTGGCACTGTGCTGACCCGAGCCCCGCGCCCAGCGCCGCGCCTCCCCCTCACTCACCCCTTCTCCTCCCGAAAGGAACGCGTATGAGCGGCACCCGCTCCGCTCCCGGCCCGCTCCCCTGGGAGGAACTGGTGACGGCGGCCCTGCTGGGCACCGACCGTCGGACGCCGCCGGGGCTGCCGCCCGGCCGCGAGGCACCGGCGGCGCTGCTGGACGCGGCGGCCGTGGCGACCGTACGGCGGCGGGCGGGGCTGCGCGCCGCGCCCGCCGCCGCGCGGCCGGAGCCCGCCGAGCCCGACCCTCGTCCCCCGCTGCCGCCCGCGGCGGCGCGCCGGCTGGCGGCACTGCTGACGGACCGGCCCGGGACGGCGGGCGGCCGCCGGGGAGCGGCGCCGGACCTGAG
Source organism: Streptomyces sp. NBC_00670 (assembly GCF_036226765.1). Lineage (NCBI taxonomy): Bacteria > Bacillati > Actinomycetota > Actinomycetes > Kitasatosporales > Streptomycetaceae > Streptomyces > Streptomyces sp. NBC_00670. The sequence goes on along the minus strand of NZ_CP109017.1, from coordinate 4,466,977 downwards.
GGAGCTGCTCCCGCAGTGGCTGTCGCTGGCGAACGAGCGGGGTTTCGCGGCGCCGCCCGAGGCGCTGCCTGCGCTGCTGGACGCGGCGCGGGGGCGTACGGACCTGCGCCCGGCGGCGCTCGCCTTCGCGGGGCCGCGGGCACTGTGGCTGGCCCGGCTCAACCCGGACTGGCGGTTCGCCCTGCGGGCCGCGCCGGGCGGCGGGGCGGAACTGCCGTCGGCCGAGGAGTCCGACCGGGTGCGGGAGCTGTGGCAGGAGGGCCTGTTCGCCGAGCGCGTGGCGCTGCTCACGGCGCTCAGGGCACGCACCCCCGCCGCCGGCCGTGCGCTGCTGTCGACGACGTGGCCGGCGGAGCGGGCCGAGGACCGGCTGATGTTCCTCGACTCGCTGCGGACGGGGCTCGGCCCCGAGGACGAGCCGTTCCTGGAACAGGCCCTCGCCGACCGCAGCCGCAACGTACGGGCCACGGCGGCGGAGTTGCTGTCGGCGCTGCCGGGGTCGGCGCTGGCCGCGCGGATGGGCCGGCGCGCGGCCACCTGCGTGGCGGTCGACGTGACCGGCCGGGTGCCGACGCTGGTGGTGGAGGCCCCGCACGAGTGCGACGCGGGCATGGAGCGCGACGGAGTGGTGGCCCAGCCGCCGGCCGGGCGCGGCGAACGCTCCTGGTGGCTGGGCCAGTTGCTGGACGCCGCACCGCTCGCGACCTGGCCGGCCCGGTTCGGGGGCCGTACACCGGAGGAGATCGTCGCCCTGCCCGTGGCCGACGACTGGCAGGGCGAACTGCACGCGGCGTGGTGCCGGGCGGCGGTACGGCAGCGGGACCCCGGGTGGGCGCGGGCGCTCCTCGGCATACCGTCCGCGCCGGAGGCGGGTGGCCCCGGCGCGGTGTCCCTGGCGGAACGGGCGAAGCTCCTCGGCACGCTCGGGGCGGTGGAGCGGGCGGCGTGGGTGGCGGGGTTCATCGGAACGCACGGGCTGTCGGAGGCGTTCCAGCTCCTCGGCGTGTGCGCGGTCCCGTGGGCGGAGGAACTGGGAGGGGCGGTGGTGGACGCGCTCAACATCGCACGGGATGCCGGGAGTTACCCGTGGAGCTTCAGCGGGGTGATGGGCCTGGCGGAACGCTGCCTGGCTCCTGCGGAGGCGAACCGGCTGGAGGCGCTCACGGCGACCCCCAACGAAACGGAGGGCTCGGCGCCGGGGGCGGGGGGTTACTGGGCGGAGGCGTTCCAACGCCTGACGGCGACGTTGCGGCTACGCGCGACGATGACGAGCGAACTGACCCCTCTGCCGGGAGGCGCCGGCCCCTGACCCCCGGTTGCGCGGGAGGGGGCGGGGGCGAGGTCGTACGGCGAGTGCGGCCCCGTGACGGCCGGTCGCGCAGTTCCCCGCGCCCCTGGGTTGGCCGGAGTGGTCCGGGGTCGCAGGGGCGCAACCCCTGGGGTTCGCGGGGGTCAGGGGCGCAGCCCCGCGTGTTTTCGAGGGTCCAAGGGTCCAGGGGTGGAACCCCCTCGGGGGCGGGGGCGGAGCCCCGTGACTGCCACCCCCCGGGGCGGAGCCCCTCACGTCTTCGGGGTGCAGGGGGCGGAGCCCCCGCGTGCCGCCCACCCCGGGGGCGAAGGGGGCGGAGCCCCCTGGAGGACGGGAAGGGCAGGGGCGGCGGGGGCGAGAAAAAGCCACCGCCGTCACACAAACCGCAGCCCCGCCCTACGCCCCCGCCGGCTGCCGCACATTGCCCCGCACCCACTCGACGATCGACGCCGTCGTCGCCCCCGGCGTGAAAATCTCCGCGACCCCCTTCTCCTTCAACGGCGCGATGTCCGCCTCCGGAATGATCCCGCCCCCGAACACCTTGATGTCCTCCGCGTCCCGCTCCTTCAACAGCTCGATCACCGCCGCGAAGAGCGTGTTGTGCGCCCCGGACAGAATCGACAGCCCGATCGCGTCGGCGTCCTCCTGGATCGCCGTGTCGACGATCTGCTCCGGCGTCTGGTGGAGCCCGGTGTAGATGACCTCCATCCCCGCGTCCCGAAGCGCCCGCGCGATCACCTTGGCCCCGCGATCGTGACCGTCGAGCCCCGGCTTGGCCACCACCACACGGATCGGTCCCGCTGCCACACCCACCACTCCCTCCATGACGACAAGCGACTACCAACGACAACCGCCCGACGTCGAACAACCTCCCGAACGAGGTCGGACGACGCCCGAACGACGTCGAAACGAAGTGAACGAACGTTATCCACAGCATCCCGCAACCAGCCGTTCCCCGCCGCACACAGAGGGGGAAATCACACGGCGGGACACGTCTTCACCCTCCGCCACCCCGCCGTCCCCGCCTCCCCTCGCGAACCACGCAGGCCACGCGCACCCGCACCGGCGGAGCACGGCCCGCCCGTCCGCGTAAGCCCCGCCCGCGCGAGCCCCACCCATGTAAGCCCCACCCGGCCGGTCGACCCCTGACCGACGCACCACGCACCACGGCCGCCACACTCGAACGCGCCTCGAACACAGAGCCAAGGCCGTGTCCAACGCCCCCCGAAAGACGGCCGAATGCCCGTTTCCCCCGGGGACGAAACCTGTAGAAGATTGTCGCGCCCGCATACCGCCGGGTACAGTCGCCGCACTGCTCTGCCAGCCCCTGTTGTCGAGGCGAAAGAGAAGTTGGTGAACGACCGTCACCCGTCGGGGACCACGACCTCCCCGGCCCCGGCTTCCGAAGCGGCCTCGGCGTCCTACGCGCCGTACGGCGGAGAGGAAGCCCGGTACGGCGAGTTCACCCCCTACGGTGATCCCTCCGCCACCGCTTACCCCACCGCGACGACGACGGGACCGAACGGCGGACAGCAGTCCGTCCCCTTCGGCAGCGACCCGCTCTTCGGCAACTTCCCCGGCACCGGCGCGTACGGCACCACCCAGTGGGCCGACGCCGGCCAGACGTACGGCACCGACCTCCACCAGCTGCCGCCCTACGACCCGTACGCGACCCCGCAGCAGTCCCTCTACGACTCCGGCGCCCATGACACGACCGCCTGGACCGACGGCTACCAGCACCTGAGCGGCATCCCCGCCCAGGGCTCGGCCCCCGAGGCGACCGGGCAGTGGAACGCACAGGCGTGGCAGCAGGCGGAGCAGTCCGGCGCCGCGGACGCCACCCAGCAGTGGGCGTGGGGCACCCAGACATTCGACAGCGGCGTGTACGACGCCACGCAGTGGAACGGGGGCGCCGGAACCGGCGCGCAGGAGCAGCACGAGGGCCTCGCACAGGAGAACGCTCCGGCCGAGGAACCGTTCGACCAGCAGGCGAGTGCCGCCTTCGAGTCGGCGGACTCCTTCGACCACCCGGCCACCGCGGTCTTCGAGGCGGCCGAGCCGTTCGACCACGCCGCCACCGCCGTCGTCGAGCAGGCCGTCCCCTTCGACCAGCAGGCCACCGCGACGTTCGAGTCCTTCGAGGAGTTCGGGCCGGCCGGGCCGGCCGGGCCGGACGACGGCGAGGACGTAACCCCGCTCCTCGACGACCAGGAGGAGGCCGCCCCCGCCCCGCTCACGCGGACCGCGGCCCGTGCCGCCGCCCGCTCCCGCCGTCGCGCTCCGGCAAAACGTTCCGCGCTGCTCACCGTCGCGGTGCCCTCGGTCTGCGTCATCGGGGTCGCCTCCATCGCCGCCGCCACCGTCGACTTCGGCGGGGACGACGGCAAGGAGACGACGGCCGCCGGTTCCTCCGACGCCACCGCGGTGCAGCCGGTCGCCGCCAACAACAAGCTGGACACCCAGCTCAAGAGCCTGTCCGCGGGCGCGGACGACTTCGCGGACCGGGCCAGCCGCACCCAGGAGCGCATCGACCTCAAGGCCCAGCAGGCGGCCCAGAAGAAGCAGGCGGCGCAGGAGGCGGCCCGCAAGGAGCGGCTGCGCCCCAAGTTCGCCCTCCCGGTCACGCAGAAGGGGCTCAGCGCCTACTTCGGCCAGGCCGGCGTCAACTGGATGTCCGTGCACACGGGCATCGACTTCCCGGTGTCGTTCGGCACCACGGTCATGGCGGCGACGGACGGCACCGTGCGCACGCAGTGGAACAGCGCGTACGGCAACATGGCGATCGTCACCGCGAAGGACGGCACGGAGACGTGGTACTGCCACCTCTCCAGCTACCGCGTCGCCTCCGGTACGACAGTGAAGGCCGGCCAGCCGATCGCGTACTCCGGCAGCTCCGGCAATTCCACCGGCCCGCACCTGCACTTCGAGGTCCGCCCCGGCGGCGGCTCGGCCATCGACCCGCTGCCGTGGCTGCGCAGCCACGGCCTGAACCCGACGTAGCCCCCGCCGCCGCGCGACGCAGCCCCCGCCGCCGCGCGAGGCGGCCCGTTCCCGCCCACCCGGGCGGGCCGGACCGCTCCTGCTACAGCTTCTCCACCGGCGCGTACCGCAGCAGCAGCCGCTTCGGCTTGGTGTCGCCGAAGTCGATCGTCGCCTCCGCCTTGGCGCCCGCGCCCGAGACCGAGACCACCGTGCCGAGGCCGAACTGGTCGTGCGTGACCCGGTCGCCGACGGACAGGTCGACGGCCGGCTTCTCCCCCGCGCCGCCCCGGCCGGTCGCGAACCCCGCACCGCCCGCCGCCGAGGAACGCGAACGGGACGGGAACGAGGAGGACAGCGACGACGACAGCGAGGCCGCCACGCCCGAGCCGCGCCCCGGCCTGCCGTCCCCGGCCGGCGCACCGACCGACCCCGTCCGCTTCCATTCCACGTGCTGGTCCGGGATCTCCTCCAGGAAGCGGGAGGGCGGGTTGTACGACGGCTGCCCCCACGCGCTGCGCAGCGTCGAGCGGGTCAGGTAGAGCCGCTCCCGCGCGCGCGTGATGCCGACGTACGCCAGTCGCCGCTCCTCCTCCAGCTCCTTGGTCTGCCCGAGCGCACGCATGTGCGGGAAGACGCCGTCCTCCATGCCGGTGAGGAAGACGACGGGGAACTCCAGGCCCTTGGCGGTGTGCAGGGTCATCAGGGTGATGACGCCCGAGCCGTCCTCCTCCTCGTCCGGGATCTGGTCGGAGTCGGCGACCAGGGCGACCTGTTCGAGGAAGTCGGCGAGGGTGCCGCCGGGGCCCGCACCGGCACCGGCGCCCTCGGCGCCCGCACCCGCGTCCCCGGCATCCGCTGCCGCACCTGCGGCATCCGCTCCCGCGCCCTCGGTCGCGGTGGCGTCCGGTGCCGCCGTCGCTCCTCCCGCGCTGTTCCCGGCGCCGCGCTCCTGTTCGAACTCCAGGGCGACGGCGGCGAGTTCCTGGAGGTTCTCGATCCGGGTCTCGTCCTGCGGGTCCGTCGACGCCTGCAACTCGGCGAGGTAGCCGGTGCGTTCGAGGATCGCCTCCAGGACCGTCGCCGGGCCGGCCCCGGACTCGACGACCGTACGCAGCTCCTCCATCAGCACGTTGAACCGCTTGACGGCGTTGGTGGAGCGGGCCGCCATGCCGTACGCCTCGTCGACGCGCCGCAGCGCCTGCGAGAAGCTGATCCGCTCGCGCTGCGCGAGGGCGTCGATCATCGCCTCGGCGCGCTCTCCGATGCCCCGCTTGGGCACGTTGAGGATGCGGCGCAGCGGAACGGAGTCCTCCGGGTTGGCGAGGACCCGCAGGTAGGCCAGGACGTCCCGGACCTCCTTGCGCTCGTAGAAGCGGACTCCGCCGACGACCTTGTAGGGCAGGCCGACGCGGATGAACACCTCTTCGAAGACACGGGACTGGGCGTTGGTGCGGTAGAAGACGGCGACGTCGCCCGCCTTGGCCTCGCCCGCGTCCGTGAGGCGGTCTATCTCGTCGGCGACGAACTGGGCCTCGTCGTGCTCGGTGTCGGCGACGTAGCCGGTGATCCGCGCGCCCGTGCCCGCGTTGGTCCAGAGGTTCTTGGGGCGGCGGGACTCGTTGCGTTCGATGACCGCGTTGGCGGCGGAGAGGATCGTCTGCGTGGAGCGGTAGTTCTGCTCCAGCAGGATCGTCGTCGCGTCCGGGTAGTCCTCCTCGAACTGGAGGATGTTGCGGATGGTCGCGCCGCGGAAGGCGTAGATCGACTGGTCGGCGTCGCCGACGACGCACAGCTCGGCGGGCGGCACCTGGGCCTCCGGCGGCACGTCGACCGGGTGTTCGGAGGTGCCGACCAGTTCGCGGACGAGGGCGTACTGGGCGTGGTTGGTGTCCTGGTACTCGTCGACCAGGACGTGGCGGAAGCGGCGGCGGTAGTGCTCGGCGACGTCCGGGAAGGCGCGCAGCAGGTTGACCGTCGTCATGATCAGGTCGTCGAAGTCGAGCGCGTTGGCCTCGCGCAGCCGCGACTGGTAGAGCGCGTAGGCCTGGGCGACCGTCTTCTCGAAGCCGTCGGCAGCCTGGGCGGCGAAGTCCTCCTCGTCGATCAGCTCGTTCTTCAGGTTGCTGATCTTGGCGCTGAAGGACTTCGGGGGGAAGCGCTTGGGGTCGAGGTCCAGGTCGCGGCAGACGAGGGCCATCAGGCGCTTGGAGTCGGCGGCGTCGTAGATGGAGAAGGACGAGGTGAAGCCGAGCCGCTTGCTCTCCCGGCGCAGGATGCGGACGCAGGCGCTGTGGAACGTCATCACCCACATCGCGTGCGCGCGCGGGCCGACGAGCTGCTCGACGCGCTCCTTCATCTCGCCCGCGGCCTTGTTGGTGAACGTGATCGCGAGGATCTGGCCGGGGTGGACGCTCCGCTCGGCCAGCAGGTGCGCGATGCGGTGGGTGAGCACGCGGGTCTTGCCGGAGCCGGCGCCGGCGACGATGAGCAGGGGGGAGCCGGCGTGCACGACGGCCGCGCGCTGGTTCTCGTTCAGCCCGTCGAGCAGCGCCGCCGCGTCCAGGGCGGGGCGGGGGGCGCCGTTGCGGTAGTACGAGTCCCGGTCCGGGGGCGTGTCGAACTTCCCGCCGAACAGATCGTCCGGAACCTGCTCCGGAGCGTGCTCGTCCTCGGGCGGGGGCGGGGGTTCCTCCTCGCGGGCCCGCGGGGCCTGGAGGTCCGCCAGGAAGCTGTCGTCAAAGAGGCTGCTCATCGCTCTCCGAGTCTAGGGCGCCCCACCGACAACCGGCCGCCCCCTCGGAAACTCCGGGCGGTACGCGGGCGGTCCGGGCGGTACGCGGGGCGGTCCACGGCAGTGCGCGGGGCGGTCCGCCGCAGTACGTGGGAGGCGGCGGGGCGTCCCGCGTGACGAAGCTCTCAGCGGTGGCGGCGGAACAGCCGTGCCGGCCGGGACCCGGCGGCACGGCCGGGCGCCGGGGCGGCGTTCCCGGCGCGATCATCGCTGGTGGCCGCGCGGCGAGGCGGGAACGGGCCGGTGGACGGGTCAACCGGCGGAACGATTCCGCCGGTTGGTCCGGACCGCTCCGGCAACCGAATCCTCACGCGAAGGTCACAAAAATGTATCGGACATAACGCACTTCGACCTTCACACGAGGGACACAAGTTGGCTACGGTGCCGACAGGCCGCTCGACGCAACCGGCGAACGTCGCCGGGCCGCGCGGCCTCCGCCGAGTCCGGCCCGCCCCCGCGGCCGACCGGAGCCGGGGACCCAACCGAGACCTGGGGTGAATCGGCCCAACCGCCCCGCGCGCACGGGCCGTAGGGCAGTCCTTCCGGAACCATCCGCCCGAATCCGACAGCTAACCCGGTAGGCGGAGTACGGAAGGAGTCGCCTCTCTTGGCGTCGGACCAGAAACCGCTTCCTGCCGGGGCGCGCCCCGTCGTCCCCGCAAGGCCGGGGACGCCCGCCGCAGGACCGGGAACGCCCGCGCTCGCCGCGGGGGCCCTGGACCCCATGGCCCTGATCTCTCCGGCGGCGGAGTCCGCGCCCGGGGCCGAGCCGCCGGCGCCGAGCCGCGCGGAGGTCCAGCAGCGGATCGACAACCTGTACCAACGGGTCGAGACGGCCACCGAGAACTACAACGCGACGCGTGTCATGGCCGCGAAGGAGCGGCAGCAGCCGGGGGCCGCGGCGGAGGCGGCGAAGCGGACGCAGTGGCTCGACACGGCGCGCGCGAAGCTGGGGCCCTCCGTGGCCGCGGTGCTGCCGGCCGACCGGCGCCCGGACCGCCCCGGCCGTCCCTCGTCGGGCCGGTCCGCCGGACGTCCGGCGGACGGGCACCCGTCGCGCCTGCGGCAGTCGTCGATCGACAGGACGGTCGCCGAACTGATCGCCGCGACGGAGAAGCGGCGTCCTGGACGGGGCGCACCCGCGCTGGGCCCCGGCCGCGCGACACCGGCGCTCGGGCCGGGGCGCACGGGTGGGACGGACGCGCCGGGCAGCGGTGCGGGTGGTGTTGGTGGTGTTGGCGCTGCCGGTGGTGTGGGTGGTGCGGCGGATGGTCCGAGCGGTCGTGGTGACCGGGGTGGTCCGGGTGGCCGGGGCAGGTCGGGACCGGAGCTGCCGGCGTTGCCGGCGCCCCGGAGGCCGGCCTCGCCGAGCGCGCCGCAGCGGACGCCGCGCACGTTCAAGGACGCGACACAGCGGAAGCTGGCCATGGCGCGCGTACTGCTGTCGCAGCGGACGGGCACACCGCGCGCGGCGCTGGAGAGCGCGCCCGCCGCACAACCGTGGACGCCCCCCGCGCCCGCCCCGGGACAGGGAATGCCCACGGGTGCGTACGCGGCGGCCGGGGACGGTTCGGGATCGTTCGGGGCAGGGGCGCTCGGGAGCGGCGCGGAGTCGTACGCGGGGGGACCGATCACCGGGGCCGCGGCGGGCAACACCGTGCGCGCGGGCGGCACGGGTTCCTTCACCGCGGTCGGCGCGGTCGGCGCGTACGCGGGTGCGGGCAGCGGGGCTGTCTCCGCGGCCATGGACGGCACGGCCTCCTTCCCGGCGACCGCCGCGGGGACCTACCCGGGCGCGGGCAGTGCTGGGTCCTTCCCGGCCGTGGGTGGCACCGGATCCCTTCCGGCCGTGGGTGGCACCGGTTCCCACCCGGCGGCCGGCGCCACCGGCGCGTACCCGGGGGCGGGCGGTACGGGTCCGTCTCCTGCCCTGGACAGCAACGGTCCCTTTCCTGCCCTGGACAGCAACGGTCCTTTTCCTGCCATGGACAGGACCGGTTCCTTCCCCGCCGTGGACGGGACCGGTTCCTTCCCCGCCGTGGGTGGCACCGGTTCCTACCCGGCGGCCGGTACCACCGGCGCGTACCCGGGGGCGGGCAGTGCGGGAGCGTATCCCGCCGTGGACGGCACCGGATCCTTCCCGTCCGTCGGTGCCACCGGGTCGTTCCCGGCCGTCGGCAACACGGGGGCGTACCCGGGTGTGGAGAACACGGGATCGTTCCCGGCGATGACCGGCGGCGCGGGCGCCTTCCCTGGCGTCGGCGGCACCGGTACGTATCCGGGCGTGGACAACACCGGGTCGTTCCCCGCGATGGGCGGCGCGGGGAGCTTCCCCGCGGTGAGCGTCACCGGGTCGTTCCCGTCGGCGGACGGCACCGGTTCCTTCCCGGCCCTCGGCAGCGCGTACCCGTACCCCGGCATGGACGGCACGGGCTCGTTCCCAGCCGTGGACGGCACGGGGCCGCTCCCGACAGTGGACGGCACCGGGCCCTTCCCCGCGGTGGACGGCACAGGCGGCTTCCCGGCCGCCGTCGGCTCCGGCGCGTACCCGGCGGCGCACAGTGCCGGAGCGCACCCGGCCACGGGCGGCACGGGTGCCTACCCGGCCGCCGGCCCCGGCGCGAGCAGCGGCTTCCCGGCCAACGCCGGCTCCGGCTTCGGTTCCGGGACGTACCCGGCCGCGCCCATCACCGCCGCCTACCCGGCGACGGGCGCCGCCCCCGCGTACCCCGCCGCGAGCGTCACCGGCGGTTTCCCCGCCGTGAGCACCACCGGCAGCTTCCCGGCCGTGGACGGCATCGGTTCCTTCCCCGCCGCGGGCACGACCGGCGGCGCCGGATCCTTCCCGGTCGCCGGCCACGTCGACGCGTACCCCACGGCCGGCGGCAACGGACCCGGTGGCGTCACCGTCGCCTTCCCGGCCGCCGCGGGCGCCGGCACGTACGCCCCCGCCGGCCGCGGCGACTCGCTCCCGACCATCGAGAGCACGGGCAGCATCCCCGCCATCGGCACCCCGGGCGGCCTGCCCGACCTGGCGGGTCCCGCCTCCCCCGGCACCGTCACGGCCGGTCCTCCGGCGGTGGGCGTACCCGCCGCCGACAAGGCCGGGGTCGCGGCCGCGTTCGCCCGGGCGCAGACCGGGCGGCCGTACGTCATGGGCGCGACCGGCCCCGGCTCGTACGACGCCGCCGGCCTCGTCCAGGCCGCCTGGAAGGCCGCCGGGTTCCTGCTCCCGCGCACCCCCGCCGAGCAGGCCCGCTGCGGCACGACCGTCCCGCTCGCTGCCGCCCACCCCGGTGACCTGGTCTTCTTTCACGACGACCTGAGCCACGTCGGCATCTACACGGGCAACGGCATGATGATCCACGCCCCCCGCCCGGGCGCGTACGTGCGCGAGGAGTCGGTGTACTTCGCCGGCGAGGCGGCGGTCCGCGGCGTGATACGCCTGGCCTAGGGGGCGGAGTCGGACCGGCCGGCGTACTCCGCGAGTCCGTCGGCCATCCGCTGCATGAAACCGGTCAGGTACCGCCGCAGGAGGCGTCCCGTGAGCGGAACCTTCGGCGCGAAGGTCGCCGACCAGGTGATGTCCGTGCCGCCCTGCGGCGCCTCGGCGAGTTCGACGACGCCCCGATAGAAACGGAAGGGCCCGTTCAGGTTCTCGTAGACGAATCTCCGGTCGGCGACCAGCTCCACGATCGGCTCCAGGGAGACCGAGCGGCCGGTCCGGAACACCCGGGTGTCCCCCACCTTCTGCGGTTCGTCTGGGTCCCCGCCGCCCTCGAGCCCGGCCGCGTCGAGCGGCGACCACGATGGCCACGTACCTCCCCGGACGAGCAGCGAGAAGACGGCGCCGGGGGTCGCCCGCGAGTGGGACGCCACCTTGTAGCTGTGAGACATCACCCCAGGCTAGGAAGGCGTGGCCGCACACGACATGCGCGGAATTGCCCACCCGGTTACGCGTTCTTGCGGTACACGGACGGCCGGACGCCGACATGGGACAGGAACGCCGAGGACAGCGCCCCGGGGCTGGAGAACCCGCAGCGCTCCGCGATCTGACCGACGGTCAGTGCGGTGGTGGCGAGCAGGTGCCGCGCCCGCTCGATCCGCAGCCGGGTGAGGAACCGGTGCGGCGTCTCGCCGGTGGCGTCGCGGAACACGCGGATGAAGTGGTAGACGCTCAGGTGGACCTCGGCGGCGATGTCGGCGAGGGTGAGCGGATCGGCCAGGCGCTCCCGCATGACGGCGATGCCCGCGCGGACGGCCGTGCGTTCGGGACCTGGCACGAGCTGACCGCGGTCGCGGCGCCGGGTCAGCAGGTGCGTCGTGAGGAAGGAGGCGGCGGACTCCGCGTAGAGGTCGCTCTCGTCCCGGGCGGCCGCCAGCGCCCGCAGGACCTGCTCGACCACCGCGTCGCCCTCACCGAGCCGGGCGGCCAACGCCTCGTAGTCCGGTTCCCCGGCGCCCAGTTGCGCCGCCGTCCGGTCGACGGTCGCCCGCGGGACGTGCACCTGCGTGGTCCGCAGCGTCGACGCCGTGCGGTAGCTGCGTGTCGTCGGACGGCCGGGGACCATGAGCTCCAGCCGCCCGGGGACCCAGCGCCGCCGTACCGTCCTGCCGCCCGTGCCGGTCCGCATGACGGTGTCCCCGTTCGTGCAGAGCACGAGGTGGAGGTCGGCCGTCCCGGGCAGCTCCAGCTGCTCCGCCTCCCGGCTGTGCGCGAGGCACTGCACCAGCAGCGACCGCCAGCCGGACGACTCCCAGCTGCAGTACGTGTGCCGCACGAGCCGTTCCGCGTCGACGCCCGCGTACGGCGCCAGGTCGAAGTCGGCCGATTCGAACACGCAGCAAGCGTATCGCCGCACCGAGTCCACACGGCGGCGTGTGCCGGGCCCCGTACCTCGGCGCTCGCGCCTGCCCCGCACCGCGGCACTTTCCGCGCTCCACGCGCGCGTGGCTTCCTTTCGCCCTCCACGCGCGCGTGCCCTCGTTTCGTCCGCCACGCGCGCGTGGCTCTTTTTCTTCCCGTTCGTCCTCCGCGCGCGTGCCCCGGGCCCGACCCGGCCGGTCCTTCCTAGCATCGAACCCATGGAACCCATGTCAGGCAGCTCCCCGCACCCCCGGCCCACGACCGTCGGTTCCGCGCTCCTGGCCTGGTGGGCGCAGCGTCCGCCCACCGCGGGGGCCGCCGTGATGGCGACGGGCATCCTCTCGATCGGGCTGGACCTCACCGGGTACGACGTGCTGTCCCGCATCGCCCTGGCCGTCACCGTCGCGGCCTGGCTGGGGCTGGCCGCCGACTTCGTCCTACGGCTGCTGCGGGACCCGCGGCGGTGGCTGTCGGAGTCGGGCAGCCCGGCCGCCCTGAGCGCCGTGGCCGCGACGACCGTGCTGGGGTCACGGCTCTCCGCCCTGGGCCGGCAGACCCTGGCGGAGGCACTGCTCGCTCTCGCGGTGGCCCTCTGGCCGGTCCTGCTGTTCCTTGTGCTCCGCGGCTGGCGGCGCGGTATGCCCGGCGCGGTGTTCCTGGGCTGCGTGGCTACGCAGGGGCCCGCCGTGCTCGGCGCGACCCTGGCCCACGCGGTGCACACCCCGTGGCTCGCCCATGTGGCACTGGTGTTCTTCTGGCTGGGGCTCGCCCTGTACGCCGCGGCCCTGTACTTCTTCGACTGGCGGCAGCTCGCCCGGGGCTCCGGCGACGAGTGGGTCGCGGGCGGGGCGCTCGCGATCTCCGCGCTGGCCGGGACCAAGCTGCTCAAGGCCGGCAAGGGGCCCGCGCACCTGTGGAGCGGCGACGACCAGGACGTACTGCACTCCATGACCATCGCCCTGCTGGTGCTGGCCCTCGCCTGGTACGTGGTGCTGTGGACCGCCGAGCTGCGGTGGCCGCGCCCGCGCTACGACGTACGGCGCTGGTCGACCGTGTTCCCGCTGGGCATGACGGCCGTGGCCCTGCTGTCCGCCGCGTCGGCCCTGGAGACGGGATGGCTGCGGACGCCGGGGCAGGTGCTGCTGTGGATCGCGGTGGCGGCGTGTCTGGCCGTCGCCGTGGGCGCCGCCGAGGGACCCCTGCGAGCGGTCCGGACCGTCAGGTCCACAGGACCGCGATGAAGATGTTCACCGTGGTCAGCAGTCCGACCAGCCCGAACAGCCGCTTGTCGACCGTCTCCTCGTCGCGCTTGACGTAGACCAGCCCCAGGATGACGATCAGCAGCGCGAGCTTGGTGCCGATCTTGACGGTGTCGACCGAGTAGTCGTTCGCCTGGCTGAGCCCCACCAGGACCGCACCCGTGACCAGCATCGTCAGCGCACCGTGCAGCATCCCGGGCACGAACCGGGCGGTGCCGCGGCCCATCGCCTTCACCTGGGTGAGGAACCCGCCCAGCAGCGCGGCGATTCCGATGATGTGCAGGCCGACGAAGAGGTGGATGAGTACGTCCATGGGCCCGGAGCCTAATCGGGCCCCTCCCCACTCCGACCCGCCGGGGTCGGCCCCGCGCCCCCGGACACCCTGCCCCACCGGCCCGGCGGGGTACCCCGGCCGACCTCGCGTCCCCACCGGAGCGGTACCCCGGCCGGAGTGGCGCCCCGCCCGGAGCGACGCCGCCACCCCCGCGGCGCGTCACACCAGCCGGCGGGCCGTCGCCCAGCGGGTCAGCTCGTGGCGGTTGGAGAGCTGGAGCTTTCTGAGTACCGCCGAGACGTGGGACTCGACCGTCTTGACCGAGATGTACAGCTGCTTGGCGATCTCCTTGTAGGCGTAGCCGCGGGCGATGAGGCGCAGGACCTCGCGTTCGCGCTGGGTGAGACGGTCGAGGTCCTCGTCGACCGGCGGGGCGTCCGTGGAGGCGAAGGCGTCGAGGACGAACCCGGCCAGACGCGGGGAGAAGACCGCGTCGCCCTCCTGGACCCGGAACACGGAGGCGATGAGGTCGGAGCCGGTGATCGTCTTGGTGACGTAGCCGCGGGCGCCGCCACGGATCACCCCGATCACGTCCTCCGCCGCGTCCGAGACGGACAGGGCCAGGAACCGCACCGGCTGTTCGATGTCGGCCATCAGGGGTGCGCAGCGGCGCAGCACCTCGACGCCGCCGCCACCCGGCAGGTGGACGTCGAGGAGGACGACCTCCGGGCGGGTGGCGGTGATGACGCTCACCGCCTGGTCGACGTCCGCGGCCTCGCCGACGACCTCCACCCCGGTGGTCTCCGTCTGCCCGATCTCGGCCTGCACCCCCGTACGGAACATGCGGTGATCGTCGACGAGTACGACCCGCACCCGGCGTCCGGCCGCGCCCCCGCCCTCCGGTTCCGGCCCGGCCGCTCCGGTCGCCCCGTTCGCGTCGCTCATGACGTCTTCTCCGCCCTCTCCATCTCCAGCTCGACCTCCGTGCCGCCGTCGGGCACCGCCCGCAGCCGTGCCGTGCCGCCGTTGCGCTCCATGCGGCCGATGATCGATTGTCTGACTCCCATGCGGTCGGCGGGTATCGCGTCGAGGTCGAAGCCGGGACCGCGGTCACGGACGGACACGAAGACCGTCCTGCCCTCGACTTCGGCGTAGACCTGGACCGGACCGCCGTCGCCACCGTACTTGGCGGCGTTCACCATGGCTTCCCTCGCGGCCTGCATCTGCGGGCCGATGCGCTCGTCGAGCGGGCAGTCGCCGACCACGACCACCTCTATGGGGACGCCGTGCTTGTCCTCGACCTCGGCCGCGTGGCGCCGGACGGCCTCGGCCAGGGTGTCGGGCTCCTCGTCCTCCTCCTTGCCGTTGCCCTCGGGTTTGTAGAGCCAGGCGCGCAGGTCGCGCTCCTGGGCACGGGCCAGGCGCCGCACCTCGCCCGCGTTCTCCGCGTTGCGCTGGATCAGGGTCAGGGTGTGCAGCACCGAGTCGTGGACGTGGGCGGCGACCTCCGCGCGCTCCTGGGCGCGGATGCGCATCAGGCGCTCCTCGGAGAGGTCCTGTGTCATGCGGATGAGGTAGGGACCGGCGAGCAGCGTGATGCCGACCAGGACGGCGAGGGCGGCCTGGAGGACCGAGCCGAGATGTGCGGCGGAGCCCTGGAGCACGAAGATCGCGGAGACTCCGGCGGTGACCAGCAGGACACCGGCGGCGGAGCGGAGGAGGGTCAGGGTGCGCCGGCGGCGGCCGACCTCGGCCCAGCGGGCCCGCCGCGCGTTGTCCGCCTGCCGCCAGACGAGGGCGACGCCGGCACCGACCAGGACCGCAGGCCACAGATAGGCCTTGGCACCGTCGCCGAGATTGACGTTGCCGACGAAGACCATCGCCACGACGACCATGAGGAGCAGCGCGACGATCTGCCCTCTGTCCGGTTTGCGGGCCACGAGTCTGCGCCGGCCGTCGGGCGAGGTCTCGGTGCCGACCAGGGAGGGCGGCCGGCGGTCGTCCACCCCGCCGACGCCGAGCGGTACGAAGAACCAGAAGGCGGCGTAGAGCAGGGCGCCCAGGCCGTCCGCCATGAACAGGCCCGCGAACACCAGCCGGACCCAGATCACGGGCAGGCCGAGGTGTCCGGCGAGCCCTCGCGCCACCCCGCCCAGCCAGCGTCCGTCGCTGCTGCGGTAGAGCTTGCGCGGGGGCCGCGGAGGAGCGAGTGGCGCTGTGGCGGCTTCCGGCATGCCATCGATGGTCACACGTCCGGCGGACGGCGGGTATCAGGGATCGTCCCCGAGACTCCCCTGATCTTCGGCCCGGTGGTGATCGAACATCTCCCCGGCGGGGGTCCGGGCGGATATCAGGGTTCTGCCAGGGTCATCCCTGCTGCCGTGCGGGCGGTGGGGCGGGGACGATGGACGCATGACAGATCAGCGACACGCGGCAGCGGGGCCGGGTTCCGGCCCGGGCCCGGGCGCTCCGCAGCCGGAGGCCGGGCCGGGGCGGTCCGTGCCCGGACCGGGGCCCGGGCAGAAGCCGGGTTCCGGAGCATCCGGGCCGGGCCCCGGAGAGGAACCGCGCGCGCACGAGGACCCGGCAACCGCCGGGGACGCGCCGGGCGTCGAGGTGCCGCAGCGGTTCCGCCGTGACCGCCGGTACAAGATGCTGGGCGGGGTGTGCGCGGGGCTGGGCCGGCAGTGCGACATGGACCCGGTGATCTTCCGGGTGGGTCTCGCGGTGCTGTCCGCGGTCGGCGGTCTCGGTCTCCTCTTCTACGGCTTCGTCTGGCTCTTCGTCCCGTTCGAGGACGAGGAGGAGAACGAGGTGCGCAAGCTGCTGACGGGGCGCGTCGACGGCCCGGCGCTCGCCGCCGTGCTGTTCGCGCTGGTCGGCTGCGGGGTCTTCCTCTCCCTGCTGAAAAACGGCACGATGCTGGCGTTCGCCACGGTCCTCTCGCTGCTCCTGGCCGGCGCGGGGTACTGGTCCCGGCGGCGCGGTGCCCCCGCTCCCGACCCGCTGGCCGCCCAGGCCGCCGCCGACGCACCACCGGAGGCCACGGCCCCGCCGGTGGCGGCGGCCTATCCCTCCTGGTGGCGGGACCCGATAGTCAAGGACGGCACGCACGAGGGAGGCACCGGCTATCTGTGGGGCCCGCCGGACGTTCCCGACCGGGACGTGAAGGCCGCGGTCAACATCGCCCACGGCATCCCGTACCGCCTGGGCATACCGCCGGTGCCGAGGCTGCGGTCGCGCGGTCCGCGCCGCACGGGCGGCCGGGTGTTCTCGCTCGCCCTGCTGGCCGGGGGCCTGGGGACGTGGCTGACCTGGGACGACCACCCCCTGGGCACCAGTCTGCAGACCGGTCTCTCCTGCGCCCTGGTGGTGTTCGGCCTGGGCATAGCGATCAGCGCGTTCGCAGGAAGGACGGGCGCCGGCTCGATCATCCTGGCGGTGCTCACGGCGGGGCTCCTCGCCGCCTCGGCGGCGCTGCCGAAGGACATCGGCACCCACTGGGCGCGGACGACCTGGTCGCCGGCCTCGGCAGCCGCGGTCCGGGAGAGCTACGACCTGGGCACGGGCGAGGGGACGCTCGACCTGAGCCGAATACGCCCGGCCGGGGGCAGGACGGTCAGTACCGACGCGGAGGTGGGGATCGGCCGGCTCCGGGTCGTGCTCCCACCGGGTGCCACGGTCAGGCTGGACATCGACGCGGGCATCGGCGACATACAGCTGCCGGGTGACACCTCGAAGGACGTGGACGTGGCTCCGGACAAGCACAAGCGGGTGACGCTGTCTCCCGCGGCGGGCGAGAAGAAAGCCGGGGGCTCGTTCGACCTGCGGCTCCAGGTCGGCGTCGGACAGGTGGAGGTGACCCGTGCCGCGTCATGAGTTCCGGCCCGGCCGGCTGATAGCGGGACTGGCCCTGACGGCCGCGGGGATCGCCTACGCGGGCGACGCGGGCGGCTGGTGGACCACACCGTGGTTCGCGATCATCCCGATCGTCACGGCGGGCCTGTGCCTGGCGGGCGCGGCGGGGGTGACGAGCCGGGCGGTGCGCCGCCGGCGGCGGGGCCGTGCGGCGCCCTCCGCCCCGGCCTCGTCGGAGACGCCGGTCTGAGGGAAGCGTCCGGTCCTGCCGGGCCGGAGGTCGGGCGGACGGGAACGGGTGTCGCCTCGGACCGCGCGCGTGGCGTCAGTACGCCGGAGTTCGCTGCCTGCGGCGGGTGTGGAGGACCGAGTCGAGGGAGAGGACGGAGGCACCGGCGAGGACGAGGGGGAGCCAGGCCATGAGGTAGGCGAGATCGTTGCCGTAGTAGTACGGGTCGGAGGCCCAGCTCACGGTCAGCCAGAGGCTGAGCGAGATCAGCGCACCGCCCAGGGCGGCGAGACGGGTCAGCAGGCCGACCAGCGTGCCGAGGCCGACGGCGAGTTCGCCGAGGGCGATGGCGTAGCCGAAGCCGACGGGGCTCTTCAGGGCCAGGTCGACGAGGGCCGGGATCGCCGAGGAGTCGCGGACCGAACGCATGGTGTCGCCGAGCGAGCCGGCGCCGGAGGCGGACATGAAGGCGCTGTCGGTCAGCTTGTCGATGCCGGCGTAGATGAAGGTGATGCCGAGGAAGATCCGCAGGGGGACGAGGGCGTACCGCGTGGCGGTGTCCCGCCAGCCGCGCTGCTCACCCACATGAAGGGTGTGCGTCTCGGAACGGATGCCATGAGTCACTGCCGGTCGCCGCCTCTCGCCCGCTGGACTGTTGAGATCTCAACCAACCATACGTACGGAAGGCGGGGACGGCTCAACGATCAGGGGCGTTTTCACGGTCCGGCCACGTACTGACATGTTTTAGACAGCTTCGGGGGTGCGGCATGCGTGGTTTGGGGGTGTTGTTCACCCCGGTGGCTCAGTCGAGGACCTCGATGGTCACGCGGTTGGTCTCCACTCCGGCGGCCGTGACCACCTGGACGTCGACGCGGCCCGGCTCGACGTCGGCCGGGACGGGGACGGTGAGGAGGGTGTCCGTGGGGTTGTCGAAGCCGCCGGTCACCGGGACCAGGGGGACATGGACGTGGACGGCGCCGATGCGGACCACCATGCGGGACAACCGGTCCGCCGACTGGGCGCCCGCGGGCACGAAACCGGCGCCGCGGATCTCGATGTCGTCGCCGGTGCGGATCGGGGCGTCCAGGTCGCCGGCCTCCCGGGCACGGACCACGGAGAGGACCACGGGGCGGCCGCCCTCGGCGTATTTGGCGGCGAGGTACGTCGCCGCGGAGACGAGGACGAGGACGGCGAGGCCCCAGGGCAGGTCGGGGAGCTGGTCGGGGCGGCGGGCCAGGCGCACCGCGGCGAAGGCGAGGGCCACGGCGCTGATCATCACGTACTGGATGTCGGCGAAGCTGCCCCGGCCGGAGTCGTCGGTGAGCAGGTCGGCGGCGCGCGGGCGGTGCGCGCGCACCTTCTGCAGGCGCTGGCCGAGGACACGCAGGCCGACCACCCGGCGGACGAGCACGGCGATCCCGCAGACCACGGCGACGACGGTGACCACGCCCACCCCGCGGGCGAGGTCGAGCCCGGCGATCAGCCGGTCGCGTCGGCCGTGCGCGGAGGCTGCGGCCAGCTGGCCGACCAGCACGAGCACCGCGTACACCGTGAAGAGCACCCAGCCCGCGGCCACGGCGCGGGAGGTGGACAGGCGGTTGTCCTCGCCGATGACGGGGGCCAAGGCGCCGCCGCGGGCCCGGTGCCAGTACCCGGCGCCGGTGAGCGCCGCGCCGATCACCGCGGCGGCGAGCAGTCCGGCGGTGCGCGCCGTGGACCATCCGGCGCCGACGGCGGTGAGCGCCTGGACCAGCAGCAGGAGCGCGATGCCGCCCCAGACGAAGCAGGCCGTGCGGTGCCAGAGCCGGGCCAGCCAGGCCTCGCCCTCGGCCCGGCCGCGTTCGGCGACGGCGTCGGCGGACTGGGTCAGCTCGTCCGAGACCCACTGCCGGGACGCGGACGCGGAGTGCGCGACCGCCGCCGGCAGCCCCTGCCCGGAGGCGTACCCGTCCCGTTTCGCGAGGAACGCCGCCACCGCGCGCCGGTGCCCCTCGCGGGCGCCGTGCGGGCAGTCCCCGCACGTACAACCGCCCCGGTGGGCCGTGGGCTCCGCGCCCTGTCTCGCCTCCTGCACCGCCACGCCCGATGCCCGCCTTCCCCACGTCCCGTGCCTTGGTACGGCCGGTTCCGCGATGCGTCCGGCCCGTCTGCCACTCCCCAGCGACGACGAATTGTGCCGTACCCAGAGGGGTGCTCGCCGGTCAGGTCCGGTCAGTGGGGGTGAATGCGCCATACGCGTGTTGACGGAGGGCCTGAAGGGGTGGTGCACGCGTGCCGGAGACCCGGTCGGGAGCCCGGCCGGGGGCTCAGCTCAGCAGGTCCGGTTCGCTGCGGCTGATGTGCTGCCACAGGGGCTGGTAGTTGATCCAGGCGACGAGGTCGCCGCCCAGTTGTTCCCGGGTCGCGGTGGCCTGCCGGTGGCCGATCAGCACGGGGCGGCCGGCGGCGCGGGCGGCGAGCTGCACCTGGCAGGAGCGTTCCATCGACAGGAACCACCAGGCCGCGGCGTCCACGGAGTCGCCGACGGTGAGCAGTCCGTGGTTGCGCAGCACCAGCGCCTTGCGGCTGCCGAGAGCGGCGGCGATCCGGCGGCCCTCCTCGGCGTCCACGGCGACGCCGGTGTAGGCCTCGTACACCGCGTGGTCCTCGTAGAACGCGCAGCTCTCCTGGGTGAGCGGGTCGAGGAGTTCGCCGAGGGCGGCCTGGGCGCGTCCGTGCACGGAGTGGCAGTGGGCGACGGCGACGACGTCGGGCCGGGCGGCGTGCACCTGCGCGTGCACGGTGAACGCGGCCTGGTTGACGTGGTAGTTCCCCTCGACGACCTGGCCCTCGGAGTTGGCCATCACCAGGTCGCTCACGGTGACGTGCCCGAACGGCATGCCGAACGGGTTGACCCAGAAGCAGTCGCTGAACTCGGGGTCGCGTGCGGTGATGTGGCCGGAGACCCCGTCCTCGAATCCGTGGCGGCCGAACAGCCTCAGGGCTCCGGCCAGCCGTTCCTTGCGGTGGCGGCGTTCGGCGTCCGTCGACTCGTGCTTGGGCGGCAGCGCGAACCGGAGCTTGTCGGTGGGCAGGGGCGGTGGCGGGGTGGGTCCGTGCATGTGTGCTCCCGCACTTGCTTCGTTCACGGGGCGGAAGTTACCGCCGGTCCGTCCCGGGAGGACAGAGGTTTCGGAGAAGAGTTGGCGGGCGGTGACCAGGCGCCGACCGGCCTTGTGCAATACCCGACAGAAGGTGTCGTCTTTGCGGGCGATGCTCGGTCGTATGGACACCACGCACACCACGCAGGCGCGCGCACGATGGGCGGAGTTCGCGGCGGCCGAGCCGGAACTGGCACGGACGGCCCAGGAGCGCTTCGAGGCCTTCACCCACCACACACTGGCGACCCTCCGCAAGGACGGTGCGCCACGCACCAGCGGTATGGAGGTGCGGTTCCTCCACGGCGAGCTGTGGTTCGGGATGATGCCGGACTCGCTCAAGGCGCTCGACCTGCGCCGCGATCCGCGCTTCGCGCTCCAGGCCAACCAGGGCCCGGGCACGGCGATGGGCGGCGGGGACGTACGGATCTGCGGGCGGGCGGTGGAGGTGACGGACGCGGCGGTGCGGGCCAGGTACGTGGAAGAGGTGGAACCGCCGCAGCCGTTCCACCTCTTCCGCACCGAGCTGACGGAGGTCACGCGGACCGCCGTCGAGGACGACACGTACCTGGTCGTCCAGGTCTGGAAACCCGGAGAGCCGGTGCGGACCCTCCGGCGGACCTGAGCAGCGCCCGCGGAGGGCGGTGCTCACTCCCACTCGATGGTGCCCGGCGGCTTGCTCGTCACGTCGAGGACGACGCGGTTGACGTCGCGCACCTCGTTGGTGATCCGGGTGGAGATCTTGCCGAGGACGTCGTACGGCAGCCGGGACCAGTCGGCGGTCATGGCGTCCTCGGAGGAGACCGGGCGCAGCACGATCGGGTGACCGTAGGTGCGGCCGTCGCCCTGGACGCCGACGCTGCGGACGTCGGCGAGGAGCACGACCGGGCACTGCCAGATGTCGCGGTCCAGGCCGGCGGCGGTCAGCTCCTCGCGGGCGATCGCGTCGGCGTCGCGCAGCAGGTCGAGCCGCTCCTTGGTGACCTCGCCGACGATGCGGATACCGAGCCCCGGGCCGGGGAACGGCTGGCGCTGGACGATCTCCTCGGGCAGGCCGAGCTCCTGGCCGACCATGCGGACCTCGTCCTTGAACAGCTTGCGCAGCGGTTCGATCAGCTGGAACTCGAGGTCCTCGGGGAGGCCGCCCACGTTGTGGTGGGACTTGATGTTGGCGGTGCCGGTGCCGCCGCCGGACTCGACGACGTCGGGGTAGAGGGTGCCCTGGACGAGGAACTCGACCGCCGGGCCCTCGTCCGCGATGATCTCCGCCTGGGCCTGCTCGAAGACCCGGATGAACTCGCGGCCGATGATCTTCCGCTTCTGCTCGGGGTCGCTGACGCCCTTGAGCGCGGCGAGGAAGCGCTCGCTGGCGTCCACCACCTTCAGCTGGACGCCGGTCGCGGCCACGAAGTCCTTCTCGACCTGCTCGGTCTCGCCCTTGCGCATCAGCCCGTGGTCGACGTACACACAGGTCAGCTGCGAGCCGATCGCCTTCTGCACGAGGGCGGCGGCGACCGCGGAGTCCACACCGCCGGACAGGCCGCAGATCGCGCGCTTGTCGCCGACCTGCTCGCGGATGGCGGCGACCTGCTCCTCGATCACGTTGCCGGTGGTCCAGGAGGGGCTCAGGCCCGCCCCGCGGTAGAGGAAGTGCTCCAGAACCTGCTGGCCGTGCGTGGAGTGCATGACCTCGGGGTGGTACTGGACGCCGTAGAGCTTCTTCTCGTCGTTCTCGAAGGCGGCGACCGGGACGACGTCCGTGGAGGCGGTGACGCTGAAGCCGTCGGGTGCGGCGGAGCAGGCGTCGCCGTGCGACATCCAGACGGACTGGTCGGCGGGGGTGCCCTCGAAGAGCGTGGAGGACGGCTTGCTGACGGCCATCTCCGTGCGGCCGTACTCGCGGGCGCCGGTGTTGTCGACGGTGCCGCCGAGGGTCTGTGCCATCAGCTGGAAGCCGTAGCACATGCCGAAGACGGGGACGCCGGACTCGAACAGCGCGCGGTCGAGGGTGGGCGCGCCCTCCTCGTAGACGGAGGAGGGACCGCCGGAGAGGATGATCGCCGCCGGATTCTTGGCGAGCATGTCCTCGACCGGGGTGGTGCTCGGCACGATCTCGCTGTACACCCGGGCCTCGCGGACGCGGCGGGCGATGAGCTGGGCGTACTGCGCGCCGAAGTCGACGACCAGGACGGTGTCGGGGGTGGCGGGGGACGCTTCTGACACGGGTTGCCTTCCGGCGGATGAGCAAGGGGTGTGTGGGGTCGAGTCTACCGGGGGCGGGCGGGGGGCCGCGGCCGACGGTTCGCCGGGGCGGGGGTCGCTTCCCCGCGCCCGTCTCATCATGCGGGCCCGACTGGACGCGCCGTTTCCGCACGGCATACTGGCCCCATGCTCAGCACGCACCCGACCTTCCTCTTTACCTATGGCAACCGGCCCGCCGGCTGCCATGGTCGTGCTGCTTGAGCAACTGACAAGCGACTTCCCAGGCGCCCCGGGCCACACAGGCCCGGGGCGCTCTGCGTGTACGGGACCTGTCACCCCGGGGCCGTCGAGAGCCACACCCGGCAAGGAGCCCCCGATGACCGCGATCCACCCCGAGACCACCGGAACCACCGGAACCACCGAGAAGACCGGCGCCCGCACCGCCGAGGCCGCCGGCCTCATCACCGGCGCCCGCGACCGCATCGACGCCCTCGACGACCGCATCCTCGGCCTCGTCCAGGAACGCATGGCCGTCTCCGCCGTCATCCAGGACGCCCGCATCGCCTCCGGCGGCCGCCGCGTGAACCTCTCCCGCGAGATGGAGATCCTCGGCCGCTACAGCGACGCCCTCGGCAAGCCCGGTACCACCCTCGCCATGACCCTGCTCGAGCTGTGCCGCGGCCGCGTCTGAACATCTCTTCCTCCAGCGCGTGACCCACGCCACAACTCGTCGTTGGTAGAGGTGTCCGTGCCAGCCAGGGGCGGGCCCGAAGAAACCACGCGTGGCTCCGCTGGGGCGATGAGACGTACGGGATGCACGCCGTGCGTCGTGGGACCTCGCCCCAGGGTTGTGACCGGACGGCAGGGGACAGCAGCCCGGTCACCCAAGAGACGGCCGGTCCCGGGGACGCCCGGGGCCGACCGGCGACGAACAACCACATGTCGACGGCGCTCCCCTCCCCCGCGCCGTTCCCCCGGCACCGGTGCCGCCCTGACCGCCGGTGCCGGCGCAGAGAAGGGCCCCGTGGAACATCACGCCCGCCGCACCGGCGGGTTCCACGGGGCCCTTCGCGCACCCCGCCCTCCGTGTGACCCACTCCACATAAGAATCTCGTGAAGACGGGGACAACCATTGCCGGTTGCGGTCGGTCACACCATCGGAACCAAGGGCCACACCCGCGCCCCACACGCGGAGGCCTCCGCCGTTCGTACCGCCAGGGGGGCGGTACGCCCGACTCCTCGAGGTCTTCATGAAGCTTCGCCGCGCTCTGGTCACCGCTGCCGCGACGGCTGCCATAGCCCCGCTGTCGCTGATGGCGGCGGGTGCCGCCTTCGCCGACACCGACCCGTCCACCGGCACCGGGACGGCCCAGTCCACCGAGACGACGGGCACCACGCCGTCCGACGACACCACCACCGGCACGGCCCCCACCTCCGGCGACGACGCCGACGGCTCGGGTGACACGAGCACGTCCGGCGACGACACCACGTCCACGGACGGCTCCGACTCCGCGGACGACAAGACCGGCGACGCCGACGGGACCGACAAGACCGGCGAGCAGCCGGACGGCACGTCCTCGTCCTCCGCCCCGGCCACCCCGAGCAACGGCTCGACGGCCAAGGAGACCCCGTCCGACGAGCCGACCGACTGCCCTGTCGACGACAACGGCGACGACGGCTCCGCGCTGACCATCGGCGTCTCCGGGCTGCCCGGAAAGATCGTCGCGGGCAGCGGCTGGCACAAGTTCACGCTGACCGCCGCCAACCACAGCGACCAGTCCCTCGGCACGGTGGACTGGTTCGTGCTCGTCGACAACGACTCGGTGAGCGAGAACGAGAAGGACTGGCTGAGCAACTACGCCCGTGTCCAGTACCTCGACCCGGAGACCAAGACCTGGAAGTCGATCTCTGAGGACCTCGGCAACGGCATCTTCTTCGGCGAGACCGACCTCGGCGCCAAGGAGACCGTCGACATCCAGCTGCGCCTGGACATCACCGCCAAGGCCCCGGCCGGCGACGGCTTCACCGTGGGCCTGGGCGGCTACGTGGACGAGAAGCTGAACTGCGTCCACAACACCTTCGGCTACTACGAGTTCACCGTGCTCAAGCCCGGCAGCGACAACGAGAACCCGGGTCAGGCCACTCCGGTCGACAAGGGTGACAAGGGCGAGAAGCCGGCCGGCGGCAAGAAGCCGCAGGGCGGCGCCGCGGAGCTCCCGGTCACCGGCAGCCTCGCCGAGACCGGCTCCAGCTCGATGCTCCCGACCATCGGACTCGTCGGCGGCATCGCCGTCGTCGCCGGTGCGGGCGCGGTGTTCGCGGTGCGCCGCCGCAAGAGCGGGAACGCGGCCGCCTGACCGCCCGGCGGGCCTCCCCGGAGGCCCGCCGCTCGCCTCGCAGAGCAGCTCGCGGGGCAGAGAAGAAGGACCTGAGCCAGGAGGGGGGCACAGGTCCTTCTTCTCTGTCCGCGCAGGGCCGAAAGCGCAGAGCCGCAACCGCAAGGCCGAAAGCGCAGGGCCTACTTCTTCGGCGGCACCGCCGGCACCCCCAGGAACGGCAGCCGCAGCGCGCCGAACGCTTCCGCCGGGACCGCCGGGTGGCGCGGCTGAACCGGGTCGAGGCGCACGTACGCAGTCCCCGGCGCCGGACGCGGGTCCGCCTCGCCCTTGTTGGGCCAGTACGACATCGCCCGCTCGGCCTGCGCCGTGATGGTGAGCGACGGGTTGACGCCGAGGTTGGCGGAGACGGCCGAACCGTCCACCACGGAGATGCCGGGATGGCCGTGGAGCCGGTGGTACGGGTCGATCACGCCGGTGTCGGGCGAGTCGCCGATGGGGCAGCCGCCGAGGAAGTGCGCGGTGAGCGGGGTGCCCATGAGTTCGCCGACGTTGCTGCCGGCGAAGCCGTTGATCTCCTCGGCGAGGGCGGTCGCGGCCTCGGAGGCCGCCCTGATCTGCTTCGGGTTGGGGGCGCCGTGCCCCTGCCGTGCCGTCAGCAGCCCCTTGCCCGTGCCGCTGGGCTTCAGATACGTCGTCAGGGAATTGTCCAGCGACTGCATGACCAGCCCGATGATGGTCCGCTCCGACCACCGCCGGTTGGACAGCGACCGCACCATCAGCAGCGGATGCCGGGC
This sequence comes from Streptomyces sp. NBC_00670, assembly GCF_036226765.1. Lineage (NCBI taxonomy): Bacteria > Bacillati > Actinomycetota > Actinomycetes > Kitasatosporales > Streptomycetaceae > Streptomyces > Streptomyces sp. NBC_00670. The sequence continues at coordinate 4,440,936 of NZ_CP109017.1, read as the reverse complement.
CACGTTCGCCAGCCAGGCCAGCGCCCGCGAGCCGCCCTCCGCGTACGGCACCTGAAGGATGGACAGGCCGCCCATCGAGTTGGAGCCCTTGCCGTAGCGCACCGGTTCGATGTGGGTGCTGGCGTCCGGGTGGACGGACGACGTGATGGCGACGCCGCGCGTGAAGTCGGCCCGGGGCGCGCCGTGCGCCTTGCGGTAGCGGCGGTCGTCGGTCTGCGCGCCGACCAGCGCCTCGGAGTTGGTACGGGTCAGCTCGCCCAGCCGCGGCGAGAGGTGCGGCAGCTGGCGGCCGGCCTTCATGCGGTGCAGCAGTGTCTGGGTGCCGTACGTGCCGGCCGCGAGGACGACCCGGCGGGCGGTGAAGAGGCGTCCGGCGCCCTTGCGGCGGTCGTCGGTGGGGAGGGTGGCGACGGCGTAACCGCCGCGCGAGTCGTCGGTCACCGAGACGACGGTGGTCATGGGGTGCACGACCGCGCCCGCCTTCTCGGCGAGGTGGAGGTAGTTCTCGTTGAGGGTGTTCTTGGCGCCGTGCCGGCAGCCGGTCATGCACTCGCCGCACTCGGTGCAGGCCCGCCGGGCGGGCCCGGCCCCGCCGAAGTAGGGGTCGGGCACCTCCGCGCCCGGCGCGGCCTCGGCCTCACCGGTGGCGTCCTTGCCGTCGCCGAAGAACACGCCGACGGGCGCCAGGTGGAAGGTGTCGCCGACGCCCATCCGCTCGGCCGCCGCCTTGAGGTGGACGTCGGAGGGGGTCATCGTCGGGTTGAGCCGTACGCCGAGCATGCGCCGGGCCTGGTCGTAGTACGGCCGGAGCTCCTTCTCCCAGTCCGTGATGTCGCGCCACTGGGGGTCGTCGAAGAAGGCTTTCGGCGGGACGTAGAGGGTGTTGGCGTAGTTGAGGGAGCCGCCGCCGACGCCCGCGCCGGCCAGCACCATGACGTTGCCGAGCAGATGGATGCGCTGGATGCCGTACATGCCGAGGCGCGGTGCCCAGAGGTAGTTCTTCAGGTCCCAGGAGTTCTTCGGCAGCGTCTCCCGGGCGAAGCGGCGGCCGGCCTCCAGGACGCCGACGCGGTAGCCCTTCTCGGTCAGCCGGAGGGCGGTGACGGAGCCGCCGAAGCCGGAGCCGACGACGAGGACGTCGTAGTCGTACCCGTTCTCGTCCCGGGTCTGGACAGAGTTCTCCTGCGACACGTGCTCTCCTCGTTGAGAACGGGCGGTGGTGGGGTGGGTCCGTTGAGAACGGGCGGTGGTGGGGTGGGTCAGCGGAGGCGCAGCGCCTTCATCAGCCGCAGGCTCCGGCTCATGAACGCCACGTACTTCTCGTCGTCCATGCCCAGCGACGGGGCCATCGGCAGCAGCCGCTGCTGGGCGACGGTCTGGGCCTCGGTGTACTTGAGGATGCCCTCGGAGCCGTGGCGGCGGCCGAGGCCGGAGTCCTTCATGCCGCCCATCGGCGACTGGACGCTGCCGTAGGCGGAGGCGTACCCCTCGTTGATGTTGACGGTGCCGGTGCGCAGCCGGGCGGCGACCGCGCGGCCGCGCCGGGCGTCCTTCGTCCAGACCGACGCGTTGAGCCCGTACGACGTGGCGTTGGCGCGTTCGACCGCCTCGTCGTCGCGTTCGAAGCGGTAGACGGAGACGACCGGGCCGAAGGTCTCCTCGCCGCAGACGGACATGGGGGTCTCGACGCCTTCGAGGATGGTCGGCTCGTAGAAGTACGGGCCGATGTCCGGGCGGGGCACGCCCCCGGCGACGACCCGGGCGCCCTTGGCGACGGCCTCCTCCACGTGCCGGGTGACGGTCTCCAGCTGGCGCTCGCCGACGAGCGAGCCCATGTCGGCGCCGTAGGCGAGGGAGGTGCCGAGCCGCATGGCCTTCGTACGGGCGGCGAAGCGCTCCAGGAAGGCGTCGGCGACCGACTCGTGGACGTACAGCCGTTCGATGGAGATGCAGAGCTGTCCGGCGGAGGAGAAGCAGGCGCGGACGGCGCCGGCGGCGGCCTTCTCGACGTCCGCGTCGTCCAGCACCAGCATGGCGTTCTTGCCGCCGAGTTCGAGCGAGACGCCGACGAGGCGGGCGGCGGCGCCCTGCGCGACCTCGCGGCCGGTGCGGGTGGAGCCGGTGAAGGAGACGTAGTCGGCGTACCGGACGACCTCGGGCCCCACGACCGGGCCCTCGCCGAGCACGACCTGGAAGACCCCGTCCGGCAGCCCTGCCTCGATCAGCAGGTCACGGGCCCACAGCGCGGTCAGGCAGGTCTCGGTGTCGGGTTTCATGACGACCGCGTTGCCCGCCACGAAGGCGGGGAGCGCGTCGCCGACGGACAGCTCCAGCGGGTAGTTCCAGGGGGCGATCTGGCCGACGACGCCGCGCGGGTGGCGCAGTTCGGTGACCCTGGTCAGGGTGGGTACGGCGCCGGTGTGCCGCTTGGGCCGCAGGTAGGCGCGCGCCCTGCGGCCGTAGTGGCGGGCGGTGACGGCGACGGACTGCACCTCCTCGTGGGCGTGCAGCCGGGCCTTGCCGGTCTCCAGCTGGACGAGGTCGAGGACTTCGCCCTGGCGTTCGAGGAGCAGGTCGTGGAAGCGGAGCAGCACGGCGGCCCGCTCGCGGACCGGCACCTGCGCCCAGACGGCCTGTGCGGCGCGGGCCTCCTCGAACGCCTTCCGTACGTCCTCGGGCGTCGACTCGGGCAGGTCGGCGAGCTTCTCCCCGGTGAACGGGGTGTGGCTCGCGGTGCGGCCGGAGCCGACGACGCCCTTGGCCAGCCGGGCGACCAGCTCCGGCGTCACCACGTCGGCGGCCGTGCGCACGCCGTCGGGGGCGGGGGCGACGGGGTTGGTGCCGGCCGCCGCGTCCGGGTCGGACGGGGTGGACCGGGTGGCCGTGCGGGGGGTCGGCGCGGGGGCCTGGGCGTCGGTCATGAGCCGCAGGGTATGCCGGGTCGCGGCGTTTTGGTACCCGTCGGTAACGACGATTCGCCACGCTTTCCGGGCCTTCACCGGGTGCACACATCGCGCCAGTGATCACTGGCAGCGAAGGGGCTGATCAGGGCGTCGCGGTGGGCCGTGGCTTCCTGTCCCCGCCCGCCACGGCCAGGGCGAGCGCCGCCAGCGCCTCCGGGGCGCCGGACTGACCCCGGATGCCGGGGAAGGCGTTGATGTCGACGATGAGCGGGGTGCCGTCGCCCGTGTCGAGGATGTCGACGCCGTAGACGTCCAGCGCGAAGACCTCGCCGACGCGGCGGACCAGGCCGGCCCAGTCGGCGGGCAGCCCGCCCTCGGGGAGCGGCCGGGCCGGGCCCCGTCCCTCGGGCGAGAGTTCCGACCGGCGCAGGGCGGCGAAGGTCCGCTCGCCGACGGCCCACAGCTTGTGGTCGTCGCCGCTGTTCGGCGCGTACTCCTGTACGACGACCGGTTCCCGCGGCAGGGCGGTGGCCAGCTCCCGCAGCCGTGCGTCGCTGTCGGCCCGCGCCACCAGGTCCCCTCTGCGGCTGTGGCGGCTCTTGACCACCACCGGGCCGGTGAGCGGCGGGCCGGCGGCCAGCTCGGCGAGGGTGGCGTGGGTGCGGGTGGCCGCGAACGGCAGTCCGGCCCGCAGGGCCAGGTCCGCCATCACGGTGCGGTCCTGGCAGAGCGCGGTCGCCGCCGCCGAGTTGACGACGGGGACGCCGCGCCGCTCCAGCGCGGCGGCGAGGTCAAGGGCGCGGGGGGTGCGGGCCTTGAGCAGATGGACGTCGGCGAGGGGCGCGGTGGCCGCGTCGGTCGTCTCCGGGTCCAGGTGCACCACCTGGTGCCCGGGGGTGAGCAGGGCGGTGGCGGCGGCGAGCAGCGGATGCCCGGGGGCGGAGGTGATCAGGCCGATCCTCACGGGGTCCCCGGGTCCTCAGATGCGTTCGCGCGCGGCGGCGGTGACCTGCGCGGAGCGGGGGCGGGGCAGCTGCGGCGGCTCGACGGCGGTGTCGTGCCGCTCGGACGGCTGTGCGAAGGGCTGCCCGGACGGGTGCGCGAAGGACTGCTCGGCCGGGTGTACGAAGGACTGCTCGGCGGCAGCGGAGGCCCGGCCCCCGCCGCGCGCCAGTTCGAGCACCGCGCGGGCCACCCGGGCCGTCGCGTCCGGGACCCGGCGGAAGCTGGGGAAGTCGTTGACGTCGACGATGACGGGGCCGTCGGGCCCGAGCAGGACGTCGACGCCGTACAGGTCCAGACCGTAGACCCGCCCGGCCCGGGCGACCACCGCGGCGACCTCCGCGGGAAGCGGCACGCCGCGCTCGCGCACCGCGTGGTCCGGGTGGAGCGGGGAGCGGCGCTCTGTGGCGTAGAGCTCACCGCCGACGCTGTAGACCTTGAGGTCCATCCCGGAGTTGGGGACATAGGGCTGGGCGATGAGCATGGACTCCCCCGCCAGTACGGGGACGAGCTCGGCGAGCCGGGCGGGCGACGTGACCAGGTGCACGGCCCGCCCCGAGCTGCCGTCGGCGGGCTTGACGACGAGGGGGTACTCCGACTCCGGTATCTCGGCCAGCAGTTCGGGCCGGGCGGCCGCGTAGGTCGGCGGGAGCGGCAGCCCGCGGCTGCGGCCGATGGCGGCGGCGAGCGCCTTGTCCCGCACGCCCCGTATCGACCGGGCGTCGTTGACGGTCGTCATGCCGACGGAGGCGGCGGCCTCCAGCAGGGTGAGCCCGGGCCCGCCGGAAACGGTCTTGAGGACCCACGCGTCATGAGTGCCGGCCCATACGTCCTCGGAGACGCGCAGCAGGGAACTGCCCGGCCGCACGACGTCCACCTGGTGCCCCCAGGAGGTCAGTTGCCGGATCACCTCGACCGGCATCCCGTCGCGGCGGTATTGCTCCTCCACCAGGAAGCAGAGCCTCATCGACCTTCCCCAAACCCCCCGGACGTCCGCCGTTCCCATACGGCCTCCCGTGACGTCGCGCGACGCCACAGGATGTCATGAACGGCGCGTGCGGATACCACCGGTACCGGTGGCGCTTCCCGAACGCCCCGACCGGGCACCGACGCAGTACCCGCCGCCCGGCCGACACCGTCCGGCCCGGCCCCGCACCGCGGCAACTCCCGGCCCTGTCACCCAGGTTCCGCACGAGACGCCCGGCACCGACCTCGCATGGTCGGTTCGCCCGCATTCACGCGTCCGTGCCACCGAGGCGCAGGGCGGCGAGGCGTGTCTCGTTCAGCACACCGGCGTACGTGTGCAGCTCGTCGATCTCGCCCTCGAGGTAGTCCATGCCGCCCTCCGGCGTCGAGGTCCGGCCCACTTGGAGGGTGCCGATGGGCGCGAAGGGGGTCACGCCCGGCACGTCGGCGGTGTCGGCGGCGTACGTGTTGTCCACGTACAGGCGCAGTTGGTCCGCCGCCTCGTCGTAGACGACCGCGACGAACTGGTCGTCCGACGCGCCCGCCACGCCGATGGTCGCGCTGACCTCAGTGGTCGGTGCGCCGGCACGGTCTTCGTGGGCGACCTCCGCCTGCCAGGTCTGCGACGAGGCCACGTAGCGCAGGGTGAACAGGTCCGTGTGCGCGCCCGGCTGGGACAGCACCGTCATGTCGTGCGTAGCCGTGTCCGGGTCCAGACGGACGTGCACCGACGCGGAGAAGCCACCGTCGGACGGGGTGAGCGCGGTGGGCGTGGTGGCGTAGTCGCCATCGCCGTCCAGCCACAGGTCGCCGTTGCCCACCATGGGGTACAACGACACCGGCGTGCATTCGGGGTTCCAGGCGCAGTCGTCGGTGGCCGCGTAGATCGACGCGTCACCGCCGAGAGTCAGCGGCTCGCCGCCAGCGTAGGCGGGGCTTTTGCCGTCGGCGGCGGTTTCCAGGTCCCAGTAGCCCTGACGTATCGGCTTGCGGAGGGCGGCGGACGCTATTTCGCCGGGCACGAACACCCGGTCCCAGACGTTCACGTCGGTGAGCAGCCCGCTCCAGTGTCCCCCCTCACCCCCAGCACCGAGCCGCAGGTCGCCCGTGCCGCTTGCGGCGTCCGTGCTCTCGGCGGCCCCGGCCGCCTTCCCGTCGACGTACAGCCTGGCGGTGTGCTGCTCGGTGTCGTACACGCCGACCAGGTGCGCCCATTCGCCTTCCTCCGGAGCACCGCCGGTGACCCGTGTGGTCCCGCCGCTCGCGGTCGGAAGCGCGAACGACCAGCGCGAGGCGCCCGACGAGTCGTGCACCGTGCCGAGGGAGAAGCCACTCTGACCGACGGCGGTCATGGCGTCGCCGCCGAGCGAGTCGGGCCGCACCCAGGCATCGACCGAGAAGCTCTTGGCGGTGTCCACCGCGGAGCCGAGAGTCACCTGTGCGTCGTCGGTACCGTCGAACGCGGCGGCGGAAGGGCTCTCAGTGCCGGACGGCCCGATGGCGTCCAGGCGCACGCCGTCCCCCACGACCGCGCCGGCATCGTCGCCCGGGTTCCACCGTGTGACGGCCGCACGGCCGTCCCGGACCCGGATGTAGTACGTCGTTCTGGCACTGACGTTGTCCGCGGCGTCGATCGCCTGCACCTGGAGGTACGTCGTCCCGCTCTTCTCCGGCATCCAGCGCAGCGACACCGCGGCTCCGGGCTCGGACGCCCGCAGAGTCTTCGGGGCGCCGCCCAACCACTGGTAGCGGTACGTGACCACGTCGTTCGAGGCGGAATCGATCAGGACCGTCCCATAACTACCGACGCCATCATGCTCATTGTCGTCGTCCGGGTACTCCTGCGAGGAGACGACCGGTGCCTCCGGCGCCTGCTCGTCCTCGGCCGCCGCCACCACGCCGGTCAGTGACGCGAAACCCAGTGCGACGACCGCGCACGTCACCGTGGACCGCATCGCCGCGCGCCGTCCGTGCTGTCTCAAGGACCCTCCCCGGATCGAATGGCGAACCGGACCCACCGGGTGCCGACCCGGAAGATCGAGTTCAGACCGGACGACCCTAGCGAGGGCCACTGACAACGCCACCGGTACCGATGCGGAACGGCTCGTTCGAGGTGTCCCGGTGGCCTGATCAGAGCGTGTCGATGCCCAGGTTGGCCAGGGTCGTCCTCGCGACCTCGCGGCCCCTGGCGGTGAAGTCGCCCTTGCCGGGGTAGCTGATCGCTATCTCGTACATGTTCCCCGCCGAGTTCTTGTAGTAGAAGATCTGCTCCTCGACGGGGCGGGGGTCGGTGCTGTCGGTGGTGGTGTAGGAGAGCGTGTTCTCCGCGGACGGCCTGCCGTGGAAGGTGGCCTTGCCGTCGGGGGCCGTGCGCGGGTCGGCGGGCATGTCGCGGCTGTAGTCGCCGTTGGCCTTGAAGTCGTCGTTGTCGGCGTACATCTGCGCGGCGGCCGAGGACTTGATGGCGTGGTTCTTGTCCTGCGACTTCCGCGCCACGTACAGGCCGATCGAAACGGTGCCGCTCGGGTCGGTGTACGTCACCCAGTTCTGGTCGGTGTCGTCGGCGTCCGGTTTCGTCAACCGGTACGACGCCGGGGCCGGCAGGGTCGCGTCCAGGCTCGTCAGGTGGTGCTTGGTCCAGCCGTCGGGGAGGGGGCCCGCGAACGGGTCCGCGACGACCAGGTACGCCGCCACCGCCGCCGCGACGACCGCCGCGCCCAGGCCGCCCAGGCCCCGCAGCAGGGTCTTGCGGCCGATGCGGATCCCGTCGACGGGCGAGGCCGACGTCACCCTCTGGGTCGGTGCCGGGGGCGGGGGCGGGGCCGCCGCCCGCTCCAGCAGGGCGCGGGCCCGGGGCTCGTCCGGGCGGTGCGCGGGGTCCTTCTGCAGCAGGGCGTTGATCAGTTCCGCCAGCGGCCCCCGCGCGGCGGCCGGCGGGGCGGGCGCGGCGTTGAGGACCGCCTGGAGCGTCGCCGGGGTGTTGCTGCGGCGGAACGGGGAGACGCCCTCCGTCGCCGCGTACAGCAGGACGCCCAGCGACCACAGGTCGGCGGCGGGGCCCGGGCGCCGGCCCAGCACCCGCTCCGGCGCGATGTACTCGGGGGAGCCGACGAAGCCGCCGGTGTCCGTCAGCCGCGTGTCGCCCTCGATCTGCGCGATGCCGAAGTCGGTGAGCACGACCCGGTCGTGACGGCCGAGCAGCACGTTGTCCGGTTTCACGTCACGGTGCAGCACGCCCGCCGCGTGCGCGGCCCGCAGCGCGCCCAGCACCTCCAGGCCGACGCGCGCCGCCTCGCGCGCGTCGAGGGTGCCCTCCTGGAGCGCGTCGCCCAGGCTGCGGCCGTGGACCAGCTCCATCACGATCCACGGCCGGCCGTCCACCACGGCCACGTCGTGCACGGTCACCACCGCAGGATGGTCCAGGCGGGCGGCGGCGCGGGCCTCGCGGCGCATGCGTTCGAAGACGGTGGCACGGTCATTTTCGGACAGGTGGTCGGGGACCCGCGGCTCCTTGACCGCGACCTCCCGGTCCACCGTCTCGTCCTTGGCCCGCCAGACCGTGCCCATGCCGCCGTGGCCGAGCCGGGAGAGGAGGCGGTAACGGCCTGCGACCAGGCGCCCGGCACCGGAGGCGGCGGCATCGGGGGCGGCGGGTACGTCCGGCCGGGCCTGTGCGCCGGGGGCGGCGGTCGTGCCCGGTCCGGCCGGCGTGCCCGGCCCGGCCTGCGCGTTCGCCGTCCGCGGCTGTGGGTGCGGCCCCGGCCGCTGTTCCGGATACGGCTGCGGCTGCGGCCGCGCACTCGGTTCCGCGTACGGGTTGCCCGGGTACGGCGCATGCGCGCGCGGTGGTTGCAGCGCGTAGCTCGTCGGCTCGTCCGGTCCCGGTGGGGCTCCCCCGTTGTCGCTCATGCCCTCATGCTTAGCGCGGGAGCGGGGGGCGGCACCACACCCGTCCGGAACCGGTCACCCACCTGTGACACTGGCCGCCGTGAACGTGTCCACCGCCACGTCGAAGTACTCCCTCGCCTCCCGCACCTTCCCGACCGGCGCCGACACCCACACGTCGTACATCCGGCCGCCCTCGTCCCAGCACAGGTCGTAGGTGTGGCGCGGGCCCTCGCCGGCCGTGTCGAAGCCCTCCCAGGTGAACTCCCACAGCGCCGCCGGATGCCCGCCGTGCCCGGTGCGGGTGACGCTGCCGTCGTGGTAGCCCGGGTTCGAGGACGGGCCCCCGGCGTGCGCCCGGCGCATCACCTCGAGCGGGCCGCCCGGGTCGGGGTCGGTGACCTTGATGCCGATGCGGACGTGCCCGCCCGCGGACAGGTAGAACACACGCTCGCCCTCGGGCCGGCGCGTGAAGCCGTCCGGTACGGCGAGCGAGAAGCCGTCCGGGTCACGTACGGTCCGGTAGCCGGACGGGGCCGTGTGTCCGGCGGCCGTGGAGGCGGCAGTTGAGGAGGTCGGGCCGGAGGCCGGGGTGGACGTTCCCGTGGAGGCGCCCGTGGACGCCGCCGTGGTCGTCGGCTCCGTCGCGGTCACCGACGCCCCCGGCCCCGTACGCCCGGGCTCCCCGCCCCCGCCGCCGTCCCCGTGCACCAGCAGCAGCGCCGCCGTGACGCCCGCGCCCGTCAGCGCGGCGAGCAGCGCCGCCGCCAGCAGCATGGCGCGCGTCGAGTACCGCCCCGGCGGCCGCGGGGTGACGGGGGGCGTGCCGGTGAGCGCGTGCGGCACGTCCCGTTGTGTCGGGGTGTACGAGGGCGTGCGGGCCAGATACGAGCCGAGCGGCGTGCGCCCCGCCGTACCGCGCGCCAAGCGCCCCGGCGTACGCCCCGTCGCCGTCCCGCGGGGCGCACGCCCCGTCTCGTGCACCTCCCGCAGCAGTCGTTCCGCCTCCGTCGCGCCCATGCGCCGCTCCGGGTCGCGGTCGAGCAGTCCCCGTACGACGGGCAGCAACGGCCCCGCCCGCTCCGGTGGCCGGATGTCGTCGAGCACGACGGCGTGCAGCACCTCGCCCAGCGAGTCCCGGCGGAACGGCGACTCGCCGCTCAGCGCCGCGCACAGCAGCGCGCCCAGCGACCACAGGTCGGACTCCGGCCCCGTCCCGGCCCCGGTCATCCGTTCGGGCGCGGTGTACTCGGGCGAGCCGACGAAGGAACCGGTCTCGGTCAGCGTCGTCGCGCCCGCGACCTGGGCGATGCCGAAGTCCGTGAGGACGACCCGGCCGGTGCCGCGCTCCAGCAGCACATTGGCGGGTTTCAGATCACGGTGCAGCACCCCGGCCTCGTGCGCCCGGCGCAGCGCACCCAGCAGATCGACCCCGATGCGCGCGACCTCCCGCACGTCCAGCGGACCGTCCGCCGCGAGACGGTCGGCGAGCGAACCGCCGTCGATCAGCTCCATGACGATGTACGGGCGTTCGTCGTCCTCCACGACGTCATGGACGACGACGATGTGCGGATGCCGCAGCTGCGCGACCGCCCGCGCCTCCCGCAGCGTACGGTCGCGCCGGGCGCGGGCCTCCGCCGCGGAGAGCGAGTCGTCGAAGGGGAGCTCCTTGACCGCCACGTCCCGGGCGAGCAGATGGTCGGTGGCACGCCAGACGACGCCCATTCCGCCGCGCCCCAGCCTGTCCCGAAGCCGGTAACGGCCCGCGATCACACGGACGTTCTCCCCCTCGGTCCCCATGCGCCCCATCATGCCGCACCCCACCGGCGCCACCCCGTGCGACGGAACGCGGTCGGCCGACAAGCGACGTTCCGGGCCGGGGCGCACGGCAGCGCGGACGGTGGACTTCAGGGGCGCGCGGCCTCCGGTCGCTCCCGGCCGCCGTTCAGCCCCGGGCCGGCGGGCGCCACCCGCGCAGCACCTTGTCGAACTGCTGGCGTGCCGTGTCCCAGTCGCCCGCCGGCGAGGAGAAATAGAGCACGTACTCGACGCCGTCCCGGCTGATGTACGCCTGTTCGATGGCCCGGCGCGGGCCCGGGAAGGGTCCGTCCTTGGCGAGCGCCGTCCAGGTGAAGTCCCACAGCGCGCCCTGGCAGTCGCGGTAGGTGTTGGCCACCAGGCTGACCCGCTTGTAGTCCACCAGCCGCTTCAACTGCTGTTCCAGGTCGACCTGGTGTGCGTACGCGGTGTCGAAGTCGGGGGAGTCGTCGATGGCGACGCGCAGGAAGTGCTCGCCCCCGTCGGGCGTGTAGTCGATCTGGGTGCCCTCGACCTGCCGCTTCCAGCCGTCGGGGACGACGATGCTGAAGCCCAGCGGGTCGTCGACGCGCTGCCAGCCGTCGGGGACCGCCCCGGAGGCCGCGCCGTCGGCGCCGGACGAGGCCGACGCGGAGGGGGAGCCGGAGCCCGAGGGAGAGGCCGTGGCCGCGTCGGTCGCGGAGGTGTCGGTCCTGTGGCCGTCCGTGCCGCCGTTGCCGACGTAGTTCCAGGCCAGGGCGCCGCCGGCGCCGACGACCACGGCGAACGCCAGTACGAGCGCGATCGTGCGGCCGCGGCGGCCCGGCCGGCCCCCGGCACCCGGGGGCGCCGACTGCGGCTGGTGGGCGGTGGCGCCGAAGGGGGGCGTCGCGGGGTGGGCGGTGGCGCCGAAGGGCGGGGTCGCGGGGTGTGCGGTGCCGCCGGGCGCCCCGGGTATGTGCGTGCCGACGGTGGCGCGCCCGGGCACCGGCGTGGCCGTGTGCCCGGCGGCAGCCGAGGCGTGGCCCGCGGCCGGGTTCGCGAACTGGCCCGCGGCGACGCCGCCGGAGGAGTCGGTGACGGCCGTGGCGACATCGTTGGCGGCGGACACGTGCGTGGCCCCGGAGGCGTCCGGGAAGCCGCCGGGCGTCACCGCCGTGCGCTGCCCGTCGGCCGCGCCCCCGCCGCCCGGCCCGTCCGGCACGTCGCCTTCCGCCGCGCCCGCCCCGCCCATGTCGACGTGCCGGGTCGGGACGTACGCCTGTGCCGCGCGGGGGCGGCGGCCCTCCGCCGCCTCGGCGAGCATCTGTTCGGCCTCGGCCGCGCTCGGCCGCGTCGCCGGGTCCTTGCGCAGGAACGCCTCGATCACCGGGCCGAGCGCGGGTCCGGCGTAGTGCGGCGCGGGGGGCTCCTCGTCCACCACCGCCTGCATGGTGGTCAGCGGCGAGGTGCGCCGGAACGGCGAGCGGCCCTCCACCGCCGTGTACAGCGTGGCCCCGAGCGCCCACAGGTCGGAGGCGGGCCCGGGGTCCTGACCGCGCACGCGTTCGGGGGCCAGGTAGTCGACCGAGCCGACGATCTCCCCGGTGCGGGTGATCGTCGTGTCGCCCTCCACCTGGGCGATGCCGAAGTCGGTGAGCAGCACCCGTCCGTCGGTGGCGAGCAGGACGTTGCCGGGCTTGACGTCCCGGTGCACGACGCCCGCGGCGTGCGCGGCGCCGAGGGCGCGCAGCACCCACAGCCCGATCCGGGCGGCCTCCGCCGGTTCCAGCCGCTCCCGGTCCCGGACGGCGTCGGCGAGCGAGCCGCCCTCGACCAGCTCCATGACGATCCACGGCCGGTTGTCGTGCTCCAGCACGTCGTGCACGGTGACGACGGCCGAGTGGTTGATCCGCGCGGCCGCCCGTGCCTCGGTCTGGGTGCGCGCCAGCAGCACCGCCCGGTCACTGTCGGTGACGTAGAGCGCGGCCGTCAGCTCCTTGATGGCGACCGACCGGTGGAGCACCTCGTCCCGGGCGCGCCATACGCGGCCCATGCCGCCGCTGCCGATCGGGTCGACGAGCCGGTAGCGTCCCGCGAGAAGCAGGCCCTGCATCTGATTCACGTTTCCCCGCAATGGTCTTGACAGAGCCAGCGTAAAGATCTGTACCCACGCTGGGAACCGGCGGGGTACTACGGAAACGACACTGTGACGCTGGGGACTTGTGGGATCTGGTGTGGCGTCAGGGGTGCGAGTGACGACATAACACCCGATGCCCGGCGGGTGGTCGACGGGTGGCGGGCGGGCCTGTACGGCCGACGCCCAGCGGCCGGTCGGCGGCGTCGCGCGGCCGGCCTTCCGGCCGTCAGCCGGTGGCCTTGTACGTCTGCCCTCCGTGCGTCAGCCGGTGGCCTTGTACGCCTGCCCTCCGTGCGTCAGCCAGTGGCCTTGTACGTCTGTTCGGCCTGCTCGTAGAGGCGGGTGACCTCGTCCCGCTCGGCCTCCGGGCCGCGTACCTGCACCACGTGGTACCGGTTGCCGAGCAGCAGCACGAGGTTGCGCACGTACAGCTCCTTGCCGCCGTCCGTCCAGGTGAACTGGCCCTCCGCCATGGTCCGTCCGCCCACGTCGACGCGGCGCATCCCGGTGGACGTCGCCCAGGTCGAGTCCCGGAACGGCTGCGTCTCCGGCTCCTTCTCGCGCTGGTACGTCAGCAGGTCGGTGCCGTACTTGCCCGTGCTGTCCCGGCCCGGTACGACGATCAGCTCGAACTCCCCGTGGGAGTAGACGACCTGACCGCTGCCGTTCTTGGGCGCGCGATCCCAGCCGTTGGCGACGGCGACCCGGAAACCCTCGCTGTCCTTGCGCAGGGTGAAGCCCTGGGCGACGCCGGAACCGCCGTCACTCTCGGCCTGCGAGTCGTCGTCGGCGGACTTGGAGGGGCTCTCGCCGGCGTCGGGGGACGTGGCGCCGGACCCCGTGCCACCGCCCTTCTCCGACGGCCCGGGAGCGGCGCTCGCCTCGCCCGCGGCTCCGGTGCGGTCGGCGCCCGCGCCGTCGTCGCGCGCCCCGTTCTTCGGCAGGAACACCACGGCGTACGCCACCGCCGCGGCCATCGCCAGCAGTATCAGCACGAGCAGGGTGCGGCCGAGCCGGCGCGGGCGGCCGGCGCGGGCGCCCCGGTGGCGGGCGCGGGTGGCGACGGGCAGCCCGGCCCTGCGGCGCCGGACGAGTTCGCCCCGGCGCCGGACGATGGGCAGCCGACGGGTGTCGACGGGGGGCGCGGACACGACGTGCGCGCCGGCCTCCGGCTCGGGCGCGGAGCGCACGAGCGAGCGCAGCCAGCCGCGCAGCTCCTCGAAGTCCGGGCGTTCGGTGGGGTCCTGGCGCAGCAGCGACTCCACGACCGGCCGCAGCGGTCCGCACTCCTCGGCGAACGCGGGCGGCTCCGCGCACACCAGCTGGACCAGCTCGGCGGTGTTCTCCTCGGGGTACGGGGCGTGCCCCTGGACCGAGCGGAACAGCAGCGCGCCGAGCGCCCACAGGTCGGTGGCGGGGCCGATGGGCGCGGCCAGCTGCCAGTTCTCGTGCACGGGACCGGCCTGCTCGGGCGCCCAGCGCTCGGTCACGGGCCCGACCAACGCCATCCGCGCCTGCCGCGCCCGCTCCGCCTCCAGCGCGGTACCGGGCCCCCGCTGGGGCGCACGCCCGGGCGCGCTGCGGCCCCAGTGCGCGGTGGGCGTGTCCCCGGCCGTGTAGGAACGGCCGGAGACGGCGGGGCCACCAGGGGGGCCGTACGCCGCACGACCGGCGGAGGTGTCGTACTCGGCGTACTCGGCGCCGTCGGCCGGGACACCGGGGCCGGCGGGACCGGCGGGACCGCGCTGTGGTCCGTACGCCGTCCGGCGCGCCGAGGTGTCGTACTCGACGGCGTCACCCGCCGGTCCGGAGGCGGAGGGACGCCCCTGGGAGCCGTACCCGTCTCGGCCGGCCGGGGAGCCGTAGCCGCCGGGACCGCCCGCGGAACCGGGGGCGGGGGAACGGCCCTGCGGGCCATGCCCCTCCCGCCCCGCCGAGGCGCCGTAGCCGCCGGCCGGGGCGCCGGGGGCGCCCGAGCCGTCCCGGGGGCCGTACCCCGCCCGGCCCGTCGAACCGCCGTACCCCATGGGGTTCCGCGCGGGGTCGGCTGCGGAGGGGCGGCCCTGAGGGCCGGGACCGTGCCCCTCCCGCCCCGCCGACGTGCCGTGACCGGCCGGGCTGCCCGGAGCGCCGGGGGCGGCGGGGCGCCCCTGGGTGTCGTACCCGGCTCGGCCGGCCGGGGTGTCGGACGCGGCTCCGCCGCCGGGCATGGCCCGGCCGCCCGGTGTGCGGTACGGGTTCGGGTCCTCAGCGGTGCCGGGGGCTCCCGGCTGGTCCGGGGTGGTGCCGTACGCCGCCGGGCCCTCGGCGCCGGTTCCGTAGGGGTTCTGTCCGCCCGGCGCGCGGTACGCGTTCACGCCCCCGGGTACGCCCGGGCGCACGGGGCCACTCCCGGCACTCCCGGCACCGGGGCCGTACGCGCCCGGCCTGCCCAGGACGCCGTACGGGTCGGCGATCTGGCCGGGTACGGGCGCCGGCGCCTGCTCCACGCCGTGCGCGGGGTCCTGGCCCGGCAGCGCCTGCGGAGGCACCGCCTCCGGACCGCCGTCACGGTCCGCCGCGCCCGCCCCGGACTCCGGGCGGCCGGGCGGAAGGCTGTTCGCCGGGCGCGGCGCGGGGAGCGCCGCACGGCTGTTGCGCTCCTCCTCCTGCACGCGCGCGGCGGCGCGCGCCCCGGCGCGGTAGGCGGCGATCGCGCCCGCGCGCGCCGCCCGTACGTCGTCCCCGGCCTCCAGCGCCCGGGGCCCGGGCGCCGGTACGCCCCCGGAGCCGCCCTGCGGGGTCATCGCCCCGTTCGCGCGGGCCTCGAGCGCGGCACGGCGCGCCTCTTCCGCGTCCGCCGCACTCATGCCGCCGGCCACCGCACCGAGGGCGCCCTCGGCCGGTGCGCTCACCATCCCGCCGGCGGCACCCACGGCCCCCCGCATCCCGGGGCCCACGCCCGGGCCGCCGGGTCCGCCGCTCCGGGCCCCCGGAACCAACGGCCCAGCGCCCGCTGCGCCCGGGCCGGGAACGGCCGGGCCCCCGGCCCTCCCGGGGCCTTGGAGCACCCCGGGCCGGGTGCCGGGCCCCCGGAAGGTGTCGGGCACGACACCGGGCGCCCCGGCGCCCCCGTCGCCGCCGAGCCCCGGCCCGGGCTCGACGTCCGGCGGCGGCACCGGGTCGTAGCCGCACAGCGCCTCCTCCGCCGCGCCGACCGCGAGCCCGGTGAGCATCACCCGGCCGTCGTCGCAGACGAGCACCGTGCGGGCGGTGATGTTGCGGTGCACCCAGCCGTGCGCGTGCAGCACCCGCAGGGCGGTCAGCACGTCGGAGGCGACCTCGGCCGCACGGTAGGGCGTCAGCGGCTGGTCGGCGAGCAGCGCCGCCAGCGACCGCGCGGGCACCAGCTCGCTCACGACCCACAACGAACCGCCCTCGGCGAACACGTCGAACACCTGGTCGAGCCGCGGATGGTCGGGGATCCGCGCGGCGGCCTGCGCCGCCTCGATCGCGCGCCGCACCGCCGGATCGGCGGGCCGGCGCGTGGCGCCCCGCCCGCCGGGGCCGCGCGCCCCGGCACCCCGCCCACCGGCGTCCCGGGCCACGAACCCGTCCGGCAGCCCGTCCGCGTCGAGCACCTCCGCCTCGACCACCTCGGGCAACGGCACTTGCCGGATGAGGACTTCCTGCCCGCTGTAGGTGTCGAAGGCGCGTCCGTCGGCGAGTTCGTCCTCGTCGGCGGCCGGCAGCGGCAGGCGGTAGCGGTCGGCGAGGACCCGTCCCGCGTAGTCGTCCACGATGCCTCCCCCGGCCGGCCGGCTGGTCAATTCCGTTCGCCTAGCGCCCCGTTGTGGCTGCGTACGGTTCGCAACCACTCACGATACGTGCCGTAGGCAACCCGCACGGAGGGATATGACATCTCGCCGCCCCAGAATCGCACGGAACGTAACGTCAGCCCGGCCGCCCTGTCACCGCACGTGACGACAGATGATGCTTCACTCCGCTACGTGACGTCATGTCACGACTTGGGCTCAAAGGTGGTGTTCAGCGTCTTCCAGGTGCTCTTGCGCAGGCTGCCGCCCCACCCGGCCGACTTCGCCGAGTACATCAGCGCGTAGCCCTGGTGGTCGTTGACGACGAAACCCCGGTCGATCACCCGGTACTTCGTCCCGTCGTCGGAGTAGGTGAACTCCCAGTCGGCCGTGTTCCAGCCGCGGTAGTCCACCTTCTCTATTCGGATCCGGTGGTACTGAGCCCGGGTCATGTAGCGCTCCTGGTTCTTCCAGTCCGCCACCGGGTCGTCCTTGGGCGTGGAGGTCCAGGCGATCAGCAGCCGCTGCCCGTCGGGTCCGGTGAACCGGGCCCCGGCCGAGTCCGTCGTCTTGTACTTCCAGCCCTTGGGCAGCCCGATGGAGAACCCCTGAGCGCCCTTGTACGTGGTCACCTTGCCGTCGCCGGAGGAGTCGGACGAACCCGAGGAGCCGTCCGACGACGAGTCCGAGGACCCGGACGACCCGGCCCCCTCGTCGCTGTCGTCCGTGCTCGTGCCGGAGCCCGCCGTCGAGCCGTCCGCCGACCGCTCGTCCGCCTCCGCCCCCTCGTCGTCCCCCTTGCCTGTACCGGTGCCGCTGCCGCTGCCCTTCCCGCTGCCGCTCTTGCCGGAGTCTCCGCTGCTCGCCCCGTTGGAGACGGCCGACTTGGTGCCGGCGCCCTTGTCGTCCTTGGAGCCGTCGTCGCCCAGCGTCAGCGCGAGCACCGTGCCGAGCACGGCGAGCACCACGACCACGGCGACGACCACCAGCGCCCGCTTCGGGATCACGTCGGTGATCGGCGCCCGGGGCGGCGACGCGGGCCGCCGCGGACGGTCCGGCTCCGGCACCACGGGCCAGCCCGAACTGGTCTTCGCCGAACCGGAGTTCGATGCGACGACCGCGGTGTCCCCCACGGCCCCCGCCCGCCCGCCGGAAGCCCCGGAGGCGCCCGAAGAGGAGGTCGACGAAGAGGACGGGGAAGCGGAGGGGGCCTGGGAAGCGGCCGGCGCCGCGGAAGCACCCGCGGCACCCGACGACACCGCCGCACCGCTCCTCGCCCCACCCGCGCTGGCGCCCTTCGTCGCGCTCGTACCCGCCGGCTTCGTCCCGGCCGTCGCCGTCCGCGCGGAAGCCGGGGAACCCACGGATCCCGCGGCACCGGCCGCGCCGGCGGCGCCCACGGCGCCGGACGCCTCCGCCGCCCGACCGCCCCCCGCGGCACCGGACTTCTCCTCCGCGACGGACCCGGCCGCGCTCCCGGCCGCCGGCTCCGCCCCGCCCCGCTTGGAGCGCGCGGTCACCGAGGCGGTCGCGGCACCCGCGGCCTTGCGCACCGAGCGCAGCGCCCCGCGCAGCTTCTCCGCCGCCTCCTCGCCCCGCCTGCCGGCGGCGCCGTCGGCGCCCGCGCCCTCCTCGGGCACCGGCGGCAGCGCGACCACCCGGGTGGCGTCCACCGGCTCCGGGCCCGCCTCCTTGGCATCGGCGGCGTTGATCACCTCGTTGAGCATCGCCCGGGCGCCCGCGTCGTCCAGCCGCTGCTCGGGGTCCTTGGCGAGCAGCCCGAAGATGACGCTCCGCAGCGGGCCCGCGTTCTTGGGCTCCTCGACGGGCTCCGTCATGACCGCCGTCAGGGTGGCGATCGCCGAGCCCTTGTCGTACGGCGGAGTGCCCTCCACCGACGCGTACATCAGCCCGCCGAGCGACCACAGGTCCGCCGCCGGTCCCGGCTTGTGCCCGCGCGCCCGCTCCGGGGAGATGTAGGAGGGGGCGCCGACGAGCATGCCGGTCGAGGTGATGGACGGGTCGCCCTCGACCTGCGCGATGCCGAAGTCGGTCAGCACCACCCGGCCGTCCTCGGAGATCAGCACGTTGGACGGCTTCACGTCCCGGTGCAGGATCCCCTCGCGGTGCGCGGCCCGCAGCACGTCCAGGACCGCGAGTCCCACCTCGGCGGCGCGCCTCGGCTCCAGCACGCCGTCCTCACGGATGACCTCGGCGAGGGACTTGCCCTCGATCAACTCCATGACGATCCAGGGCCGGTCGTCCTCCTGCACGACGTCGAAGACCGTCACCGCACCCGTGTTGCGGATCCGCGCGATCGCCTTCGCCTCGCGCAGCGTCCGCGTGATCAGCCGGCGCTTCTCCTCCTCGTCGATGCTCGACGGGAACCGCAGCTCCTTCACGGCGACCGTACGGCCGAGGGTCTCGTCCTCGGCCCGCCACACCGTGCCCATGCCGCCGCGGCCGAGGACCCCTCCCAGCCGGTACCGCCCGGCGAGGAGACGTCCGCTCTTGTCCTGACGGGATGACCCCGCCCGCTCCGCCTCCGACATGCGTCCCCTCATGCAACCCGCCCTGACAGAGCCTTCATTGTTACTCACGCACGGACCACCCGGCGCCCAGGGTGCCCCGTACGGCGGCCCGCCGGGGGCGCACGGCACCGGCGGGCGGACGACCGTCCGGAGCGGGCGCGCTCCCACCACCTGGTGCGCGGGGGCGGCCGGCGGTCCTCCATGATGTGCGGTGACGAAACGAGGACGCCGATGCCGCTGCGCCGGGCCTGCCGCTCCCTGGCGGCCGTGGCCCTGACCCTGCCTCTGCTCGCGCTCGCCCCCCGCGGCCCGGCGACCCCGGCCGGCCCCGCGGCGCGGGCCCGCCCGGCGACGGACACCGTCCTCTCCCTCCTGGTCGCCCGCAGCGGAGTCCGCGCCGGCGCACTCCTCGCCCAGGACCCGACGGGCGCTCACTTCGCGCACGCCGAGGCCGACGCGTCCCTCACCACCATCGAACCCGGAGCCGAACCCGGGTCCGGGGAAGGCCTCCGCCCCGCCGACCACTTCCGCGCCGGCAGCGTCACCAAGACCTTCCTCGCCACCGTCGTCCTCCAACTCGCCGCCGAACACCGGCTGTCGCTGTCGGACTCCGTCGAGGACCACCTGCCCGGACTGGTGCACGGTCACGGCAACGACGGCCGCAGCCTCACCCTGCGCTCCCTGCTCACGCACACCAGCGGACTGGCCGACTTCACCGCGGACACCAAAGGCATGGTTCCCCTGACCCCGCGTCAGGCCGTACGCATCGCTCTCACCCACTCCCCCGCGGCACCCGGCCGCTTCTCGTACTCCAACACCAACTACGTGCTGCTCGGCATGGTCGTCCGGCAGGTCACCGGGCACTCGTACGCCGACGAGGCCGAGCGCCGCATCCTCACCCCCCTGCATCTGACGGGCACGTCCTTCCCGGGCACCCGCACCACGCTCCCCTCCCCGCACGGGCGGGCCTACACCGCCGACGGGTCCGACGTCACCGAACTCGACCCGCGCGTGGCCGGCGCGGCGGGTGAGCTCGTGACCACGCTCGCCGACCTCGACCGCTTCTACGCGGCCCTGCTCGGCGGCGGACTGCTGCCCCCGTACTGGCTGCACGAGATGCTCGACACCCGCACCGCACATGGCGTGTACGGCTCCGGGATCTATCCGGTGACTCTTCCGTGCGGCACCACGGTGTGGGGACACGACGGCCGGATACCGGGCAGCTACGTGCGCACCGCGGCCACCGTCGACGGTCGTCGTGTGCTCACGTACCGCGTGAACACGGACGCCTTCGCAGACTCCGGTCTCGAGCGGGCCCTGCTGTCGGCCGAGTTCTGCGTCCGCACCCCGTAGAACGACCGGGTTCCGAACGGAGATCCCGTTCCGGGCCACCCGTTCGAGTGAACCCGGCCCGGCCGGCCCCACTCGACCGAACCGTCGGCCGACCGGCCACAGCGGCGGCCGGCCGGCTACAGCGGCACGATGTCCGGCGCGCCCAGCCGTGCCGCGTCCGCCGTCAGGTCGTCCGGCTGGCGCTGCGACTCGCGTTCGGCCTCGACGCGCTTCTCGTAGTGCTGTACCTCGCGCTCGACCTGGTCCTCGTCCCAGCCCAGCACCGGCGCCATCAGTCGCGCGACCTCCCTGGCGCTGCGCGTACCGCGGTCGAAGGTCTCGATGGAGATGCGGGTGCGCCGGGTCAGGACGTCGTCCAGGTGCCGGGCGCCCTCGTGCGAGGCGGCGTAGACGACCTCGGCGCGCAGGTAGTCGTCGGCGCCCGGGAGCGGCGCGCCGAGCGAGGGGTCCTCCGTGATCAGGTCGAGGATCTCCTGGGTGAGCGAGCCGTAACGGTTCAGCAGGTGCTCGAGCCTTACCACGTGCAGGCCGGTCCGCGCGGCGGTGCGCGCCCGCGCGTTCCACAGCGCTCGGTAGCCCTCCGCGCCGAGCAGCGGAACGTCCTCGGTGACGCAGTCCGCGACCCGCTGGTCCAACCCGTGCACCGCCTCGTCGACCGCGTCCTTGGCCATGACCCGGTACGTCGTGTACTTGCCGCCCGCGACGACGACGAGACCCGGCACCGGGTGGGCGACCGTGTGCTCGCGGGAGAGCTTGCTGGTGGCGTCCGACTCGCCGGCGAGCAGCGGGCGCAGCCCGGCGTACACACCCTGCACATCGTCCCGGGTGAGCGGCACCGCGAGGACGGAGTTCACGTGTTCGAGCAGATAGTCGATGTCGGCGCTGGAGGCGGCCGGGTGGGCCTTGTCCAGGTCCCAGTCGGTGTCCGTGGTGCCGACGATCCAGTGCCGCCCCCAGGGGATGACGAACAGAACGGACTTCTCGGTGCGCAGGATGAGCCCGGTGGTGGAGTGGATCCGGTCCTTGGGCACCACCAGGTGGATGCCCTTGGAGGCGCGCACGTGGAACTGGCCGCGCTCGCCGACCATTCCCTGGGTGTCGTCGGTCCACACACCGGTCGCGTTGACGACCTGCTTGGCGCGTACCTCGTACTCGCCGCCCGCCTCGACGTCCTGCACCCGGGCGCCGACCACGCGCTCGCCCTCGCGCAGGAAGCCGGTGACGCGGGCCCGGTTGGCGACCCGGGCACCGTAGGAGGCGGCGGTGCGCACCAGGGTGGCGACGTAACGGGCGTCGTCCATCTGCGCGTCGTAGTACTGCAACGCCCCGACCAGGGCGTCCTTCTTGAGGCAGGGCGCGACCCGCAGGGCGTGGCGGCGGGTCAGATGGCGGTGGGAGGGCAGACCGCGGCCGTGCCCCCGGGCCATCGACATGACGTCGTAGAGGGCGACGCCCGAGCCCGCGTACAGCCGCTCCCAGCCCTTGTGCTGGAGGGGGTAGAGGAACGGGACGGGCTTGACCAGGTGGGGGGCGAGGCGTTCGAGCAGCAGTCCGCGCTCTTTGAGCGCCTCGCGCACCAGGGCGAAGTCGAGCATCTCCAGGTAGCGCAGTCCGCCGTGGATGAGCTTGCTGGACCGGCTGGAGGTGCCCGACGCCCAGTCACGGGCCTCGACCAGCCCCGTGGACAGGCCGCGGGTGGCCGCGTCCAGTGCCGTGCCCGCGCCGACCACGCCCGCTCCCACGACCAGCACGTCCAGCTCGCGCTCGGCCATTCCCGCCAGTGCCTCGGCGCGCTGCGCCGGACCCAGTGCCGCTGTCCTCACCGCTGCCTCCCGCTGTTCGTCGCGTCGGCCTCACCCGTCCGGCGAGTCCCGGCCCACATCCCCCATGCCCGCAATTCTGACCGCCTTGCCCGACTTCGGCCACCAGCCGCCCTCAGCCTGTGGACAACCGCACGCGCCGGAACATCCGCGCAGGCCGGAGACCTCGCCTCGGCCCGCCGCACACGAGCCGTCCACCGTGCCGCGACGCCCGCACCTGCCGGAACACTCACGAAGACGCGCCGAACCAATCCAGCAATTCGGTCATATTTACTCCTAGTCTGACATTGCGCTCGCTCATTCTGTCCACAGGGCTTGCGCGACTGCCTCGCTCCGGTTATTGGGAAGGACGGCCCACTCCATGCCCGCAGATCTCGCCGTCATCGGACTCGGTCACCTGGGCATGCCCCTGGCCCAGGCCGCGGTGACAGCCGGCATCCCCACGGTCGGGTACCGCACCGGGCCCGATGCCGGTTCCCTCACCGCTGCGGAACTGCGCCGGATGCACGCGAGCGGCTTCCGCGTCACCACGGGCCCCGCCGAACTCGGCCGCGTCCGCACCGCCGTCATCTGCCCTCCCACTCCGCGGGGCGCCGACGGCACGCTCGACCTGGGACAGGTGGAGGCCGCCGCCCGCGCCCTCGCGGCCCGGCTGCGCCCGCACACCACGGTGATCCTCGAGTCGGCCGTGTACCCGGGGACCACGGAGGAATTCCTGCGCCCGCTGCTGGAGGAGGGATCCGGGCTGCGGGCCGGCCGCGACTTCCACCTCGCGTACTCGCCGAGCCGGGTCGACCCCGGCAGCCGCGGCTTCACCCCCGCCAACACCCCCAAGGTGATCGGCGGACTCACCCCCGCCTGCACCGAGTCGGCCGCCGCGTTCTACGGCCGGCTCACCGACAAGGTGGTACGCGCGCGTGGACCGCGCGAGGCGGAGACGGTGCAGCTCCTGGAGACCAACTACCGGCACGTCAACATCGCGCTCGTCAACGAGATGGCCGTGCTCTGCCACGAGCTGGGCGTCGACCTGTGGGACGTCGTGCGCTGCGCGGAGACCAAACCGTTCGGCTTCCAGGCGTTCCGCCCCGGCCCCGGCGTCGGCGGCCACACCGTCCCGCTCGACGACCTGACCGGCCCCCACGGGCCCGCCGGCGGCCGCACGCTGCGCATGGTGGAACTCGCCCAGCAGGTCAACAACGACATGCCGCAGTACGTCGTCCAGCGTGCCGCCGCGCTCCTCAACGAGCACGGCAAGTCCGCGCGGGCCGCACGCGTGCTGCTGCTCGGCGTCACCTACAAGCCGGACGTCGCCGATCTGAAGGGCTCGCCGGCCCACGAGATCGCGGTCCGGCTGACGGAGCTCGGCGCCTCCGTCAGCTACCACGACCCGCTGGTGCACTCCTGGAGCGTGCTCGACCGCCCCGTGCCGCGCGCGGACTCGCTCTACGAGGCGGTCGCCGACGCCGACCTGACGATCCTGCTTCAGCAGCACCGCACGTACGACCTCCAGGGCCTGTCGGTCAAGGCCCAGCTCCTCCTCGACACACGCGGGGCGGCACCGACGGGGGCGGCGCATCGGTTGTGAAGGGGGCGCGCGTGGAGACGACGAGCTTCCGGGGCTGGTGGCACACGGGCGATACCGCCGCTAGCGTGGGGAAGGCGGAGCCCGTCCCAGCGGGTTACTGAGGCAGGCTCCAGGATGATTCACGGAGTGTCCACCCCTAATTGTCCTAGGGGTGGCCGCTCACCATCCAAAAATCCGCAAGATCCACCTCCTCCGGCACCCGGACCGCCCCACGGCGAATCCGGTACCGTACAAAAAGGCGGAGCCCGCCGCAGGGGTTCACTGCGGCAGGCTCCAAGATGGTTCACGGAGTGTCCACCCCTATTTGACCTAGGGGTGGCCGCTCACCATCCAAAAATCCGCAAGATCCACCTCCTCCGGCACTGCACCATCCGAAGACGGATTCGGTCCCAGTGGGTGGGCCTGCGGTGACGTCCCATGGGCGCCCCCTTCCACGACGCTGCCCAGAGACCCGGTGGACAGCACGTGCGAACTCGGGCCGGGCCCCGACGGCCGGGGTCCGGAACGATGTCCTTGGAAGGGGGCGTCCCAGACAACTGGGACGCCGGAAACGGACACTACCGTCCCGGCGGCGTCGTACCGCCCGTTTTCACCGCGAACACCACCGCACGCCCCCTTTCGCGAAAACGCGCCCCCACCACCGCAGTTGGGCATGCGAAAGGGGCCCGACCACCCTTCTTGGGTGGCCGGGCCCCTCTCCGCGCTCAAGCGCGGTGCGGTCTCAGCGCTTGTGCTGCGAGTCCGCCACCGTCACCTCGACGCGCTGGAACTCCTTGAGCTCGCTGTAGCCGGTCGTGGCCATGGCACGGCGCAGGGCGCCGAAGATGTTCATGGAGCCGTCCGGGATGTGCGAGGGGCCGGTGAGGACCTCCTCGATGGTGCCGACCGTGCCGAGGTCGACCTTCTGGCCGCGCGGCAGCTCCTCGTTGACCGCCTCCATGCCCCAGTGGTGGCCGCGGCCCGGCGCGTCCGTGGCGCGCGCGAGCGGGGAGCCCATCATCACGGAGTCGGCGCCGCAGGCGATCGCCTTGGGGAGGTCGCCGGACCAGCCGACGCCGCCGTCGGCAATCACGTGGACGTACCGGCCGCCGGACTCGTCCATGTAGTCGCGGCGGGCCGCCGCGACATCCGCGACGGCCGTGGCCATCGGGACCTGGATGCCGAGCACGTTGCGCGTGGTGTGCGCGGCGCCGCCGCCGAAGCCCACCAGGACGCCCGCCGCGCCCGTCCGCATCAGGTGCAGGGCCGCGGTGTAGGTGGCGCAGCCGCCGACGATCACCGGGACGTCGAGCTCGTAGATGAACTGCTTCAGGTTGAGCGGCTCGTGCGAACCGGAGACGTGCTCGGCCGAGACCGTCGTGCCGCGGATGACGAAGATGTCCACGCCCGCGTCGACGACCGCCTTGGAGAACTGGGCCGTCCGCTGCGGGGACAGCGCCGCCGCCGTGACGACGCCGGAGTCGCGCACCTCCTTGATGCGCTGCCCGATCAGCTCCTCCTTGATGGGCGCCCGGTAGATCTCCTGAAGCCGGCGGCTCGCGCTCTCCGCGGGCAGCTCGGTGATCTCGTCGAGCAGCGGCTGCGGGTCCTCGTACCGCGTCCACAGGCCCTCGAGGTTCAGCACGCCGAGGCCGCCGAGCTCGCCGATGCGGATCGCGGTGGCCGGGGAGACGACCGAGTCCATGGGGGCGGCCAGGAACGGCAGCTCGAACCGGTAGGCGTCGATCTGCCAGGCGATCGAGACCTCCTTCGGGTCCCGCGTACGGCGGCTGGGGACGACGGCGATGTCGTCGAAGGCGTACGCCCGGCGGCCGCGCTTGCCGCGCCCGATCTCGATCTCAGTCACGTCTGTGGCCTTTCCCTGATGCGTTGCAGCGCCTTCCAGTATCCCCGACGGGTACGACAGCGGCCCCGCGCAGGTACGCGGAAGGGCGGTCCCGGAGTTCCGGGACCGCCCTTTTCGTGCCTCACGCGCGCGTGGAGCGCGTCCGCACGCGCGCGTGGAACGCGCTCACGGCCTCACTTGCGGCTGTAGTTGGGCGCCTCGACCGTCATCTGGATGTCGTGCGGGTGGGACTCCTTCAGGCCCGCCGAGGTGATCCGGACGAACTTGCCGTTGGTCTGGAGCTCGGGGACCGTGCGGCCGCCGACGTAGAACATCGACTGGCGCAGGCCGCCGACCAGCTGGTGGACGACCGAGGAGAGCGGACCGCGGTAGGGCACCTGGCCCTCGATGCCCTCGGGGACGAGCTGCTCGTCGGAGGCGACGCCCTCCTGGAAGTAGCGGTCCTTGGAGAACGACTTGCGGTCGCCGCGGGTCTGCATGGCGCCGAGCGATCCCATGCCGCGGTACGACTTGAACTGCTTGCCGTTGATGAACAGCAGCTCGCCCGGCGACTCCTCGCAACCCGCGAGGAGCGAGCCCAGCATCACCGTGTCGGCGCCCGCGACCAGGGCCTTGGCGATGTCGCCGGAGTACTGCAGACCGCCGTCGCCGATGACCGGGACACCGGCCTCCTTGGCGGCGAGCGAGGCCTCGTAGATGGCCGTCACCTGGGGGACGCCGATACCGGCGACGACCCGCGTCGTACAGATGGAGCCGGGGCCGACGCCGACCTTGATGCCGTCCACGCCGGAGTCGATGAGCGCCTGGGCGGCCTCACGGGTGGCGATGTTGCCGCCGATGACGTCGACGTGGGAGTTCGACTTGATCTTGGCGACCATGTCGCCGACGAGCCGGGAGTGGCCGTGCGCGGTGTCGACGACGATGAAGTCGACGCCCGCCTCGATCAGCGCCTGGGCGCGCTCGAAGGCGTCACCGGCGACGCCGACCGCGGCGCCGACCAGCAGGCGCCCCTTGGCGTCCTTGGCGGCGTTCGGGTACTTCTCGGCCTTGACGAAGTCCTTGACGGTGATGAGGCCCTTGAGGATGCCGTTGTCGTCGACGAGCGGCAGCTTCTCGATCTTGTGGCGGCGCAGCAGCTCCATGGCGTCCACGCCGGAGATGCCGACCTTGCCCGTGACGAGCGGCATCGGCGTCATGACCTCGCTCACCCGGCGGGAGCGGTCGGTCTCGAAGGCCATGTCCCGGTTGGTGACGATGCCGAGCAGCTTGCCGGCGCCGTCGGTGACCGGCACGCCGCTGATGCGGAACTTGGCGCACAGCGCGTCGGCCTCGGCGAGGGTGGCGTCCGGGTGGATGGTGATCGGATCGGCCACCATGCCGGACTCGGAGCGCTTGACGAGGTCGACCTGGTTGGCCTGGTCCTCGATGGACAGGTTGCGGTGCAGCACGCCCACGCCGCCCTGGCGGGCCATCGCGATCGCCATGCGGGACTCGGTCACCTTGTCCATGGCGGCGGACAGCAGCGGGATGTTGACCCGCACGTTCTTGGAGACGTACGAGGCGGTGTCGATCTCGTCGGGAGCCATGTCCGACGGGCCCGGCAGCAGCAGCACGTCGTCGTAGGTCAGCCCGAGTGTCGCGAATTTGTCGGGCACTCCGTCGACGTTGGCAGTCATGACACCTTCCCCATATGGCCTTGCTCGGTGCGGATGTCCATGCTAACGGGAAGCACGGACGCGTCATTCCACGAACGAGACGTCCCTTCCGCTTCGTACGTTCGTACGGGGCCGGTGACCTGGGTGTTCACCGAAGGCCCTCCGGTGTGGGGGGCATCACGGCGGTAGTCGTGGGCCTGCTGCCGGGCTGCCGCTCGGCGGCGGCTACTGCTCCGCGAGCGCCCGCAGACGGCTCAGCGCACGGTGCTGGGCGACCCTGACGGCACCCGGGGACATGCCCAGCATCTGTCCCGTCTCCTCGGCCGTCAGCCCCACCGCGATGCGCAACAGGAGCAGCTCCCGCTGGTTCTCGGGGAGGTTGGCGAGGAGTTTCTTGGCCCAGGCGGCGTCGCTGCTCAGCAGGGCGCGTTCCTCCGGGCCGAGCGAGTCGTCCGCGCGTTCGGGCATCTCGTCGGACGGGACGGCGGTGGAGCCGGGGTGGCGCATGGCCGCGCGCTGCAGGTCCGCGACCTTGTGAGCGGCGATGGCGAAGACGAACGCCTCGAACGGGCGGCCGGTGTCCTTGTAACGCGGCAGTGCGAGCAGGACGGCGACGCAGACCTCCTGGGCGAGGTCCTCCACGAAGTGGCGGGCGTCCCCGGGAAGGCGGGAGAGCCGGGTGCGGCAGTAGCGCAGCGCCAGCGGATGGACGCGGGCGAGCAGGTCGTGCGTGGCCTGCTCGTCGCCGTCCACGGCGCGGTGGACGAGAGCACCGATCACCGTCGTCTCGTCGTCGCGCATCGGACCATGGTGCCTTGGCGTCGCAGGCTCCGTGGCACCGTGCCCGTACTTGTGCACCGAAGCGTTATGAGCAGGTGCGCCGGAAGCCATGTCCTGCGCCCTCCCCTCCCGCTCGACCGACTCGTCCCCGAGGAACTCCACACCTCAAGGATGCGGCATCCGCGGCGAAACCGGCGGCGGGTGCCCGGTGCGCTCCCGTGCCGCCCCCGCCCACCTGCTGGTAGGCGGGGATTCCCGTGCCCCCGCGGTCGTCCACCTAGCGGACCAGGCCCCAGCGGAAGCCCAGGGCCACCGCGTGGGCGCGGTCCGAGGCGCCGAGCTTCTTGAACAGCCGCCGGGCGTGGGTCTTGACCGTGTCCTCGGAGAGGAACAGTTCGCGGCCGATCTCGGCGTTGGAGCGGCCGTGGCTCATGCCCTCCAGAACCTGGATCTCACGCGCGGTGAGCGTGGGCGCGGCACCCATCTCGGCGGAGCGCAGCCGGCGGGGGGCGAGCCGCCAGGTGGGGTCGGCCAGGGCCTGGGTGACGGTGGCCCGCAGTTCGGCGCGGGAGGCGTCCTTGTGGAGATAGCCGCGGGCGCCGGCGGCGACGGCGAGGGCCACGCCGTCCAGGTCCTCGGCGACGGTGAGCATGATGATGCGCGCACCGGGGTCGGCCGACAGCAGTCGGCGCACGGTCTCGACGCCGCCCAGACCGGGCATGCGTACGTCCATCAGAATCAGGTCCGAACGGTCCGCTCCCCAGCGGCGGAGGACTTCCTCGCCGTTGGCCGCGGTCGTCACGCGCTCGACGCCGGGCACGGTCGCGACCGCGCGGCGCAGCGCCTCTCGGGCAAGCGGGGAGTCGTCGCAGACGAGGACGGATGTCATGGCCGCCCTCCGCAGCTGATGCGCGTCACCTTGAGCCTCCAGGCTGGTACGAATCGTCACCGGTGCGGTCGACGCCCGTGGGCGGCGGATGCCACCTGCCCGGGCGCGTGTTCCTTCAACCGCCATCCGCACTCTCAACGATGGTCACTCGAAAGAGTTACGGTGCAGCGAGCCGCCTTCGGCACTGTACGTGAGGGCGCGGACACGGTGCAGACATGCGGGGCGGGCCTTCGGACTTTCCTCACGAGCCGTGCCCCATTCGGCCGGTTTTCTTCCCGTTTCCTGGTGTCTGGGGCTAGATTCGCAATGAGTCATATTTTCATCTCCTTAGATCGTGGTACGTCGTCATCGCAGACATCGATGCGGTGCGGACGGTGCGGACGGTCACGAGCACGCATCCGCTCAGAACGGCAACAAGGGGACTCGCAATGGCAGATTTCTCCCGTCTTCCCGGTCCGAACGCGGATCTGTGGGACTGGCAGCTCCTCGCGGCCTGCCGCGGGGTCGACAGCTCGCTCTTCTTCCACCCCGAGGGGGAGCGCGGTGCGGCGCGGAGCGCTCGTGAGAACTCGGCCAAGGAGGTGTGCATGAGGTGCCCCGTACGCGCCGAGTGCGCGGCTCACGCGCTGGCCGTGCGCGAGCCGTACGGCGTGTGGGGCGGGCTGACCGAGGACGAGCGCGAGGAGCTCATGGGGCGGGCGCGGAACCGCCTGGTGTCGGCGGCGGCGCCGGCCGCGGGGCACAGCGGGGGCCACGTTTCGCACAACGGCGTCCCGCACAACGGCGCTTCGAACGCCGGCGCTTCGAATGCCGGCCTTTCGAACAACTGAAGGAACGTTTTTTCCGATACGTCGGCGTTTCGATCCGGCCCGTTCCGGAATTACCAGGGCTGCGGCTGCTTCCGCTTCCGCTTCCGCTTCCGCTTCCGACACTTTCCACCGGGCACGCGCGTGCGTGCCCCTTACTTTTCCGCGGGAACGTCCCGCCGGTGACCGGCCGCACGGGACAGTTCCCGCAGCGTCGCCGTCACCGCCGGGACCTGTGCCAGGTCGGGCAGGGTGAGGGCGACGACCTCGCGCCGGACCTCGGGCTCCAGTGTGACCGTGCGCGCACCCCGGGGGCGTACGGACTCCACCGCGAGCTGCGGCAGGACGGCCACGCCGAGGCCGGCGCCGACCAGGCCGACCACGGCCGGGTAGTCGTCGGTCGCGAAGTCGATCCGGGGGGTGAAGCCGGCGGCGTGGCACACCTCGACGAGCTGCCCGCGGCAGCGCGGACAGCCGGCGATCCACGGTTCGGCGGCGAGGTCGCCTATGGCGAGGGAACCCGCGCCGGCCAGCCGATGGCGCTCGGGCACCAGTGCGACGAGACGGTCGGTGAGCAGGGGCCGCGCGACCAGGTCGTCCCATTCCTCGGCTCCGGTCGCGCCCGCGTAGCGGAACGCCAGGGCCACGTCGCAGTCGCCCGCGCGCAGCAGTTCGACCGACCGCGGCGGCTCGGCCTCCTCCAGGGAGACCCGGGTGCCGGGGTGCGCGGCACGCAGGGCGGCGAGGGCGGTGGGGACGAGCGTGGAGCTGCCGCTGGGGAAGGAGACCAGGCGCACCCGGCCGGCGCGCAGCCCGGCGATGGCCGCGATCTCCTCCTCCGCCGCGGTGAGCCCGGCGAGGATGCCGGAGGCGTGCCGGACGAGGGCCTCTCCGGCCTGGGTCAGCCGCATCTCCCGGCCGCTGCGGACGAGGAGCGGCGTGCCGACGGACGCCTCCAGCGCCTTCATCTGCTGGCTGACGGCGGGCTGGGTGCAGCCCAGTTGGCGCCCCGCGGCCGAGAAGGAGCCGGTGGTGGCGACGGCGCGCAGTACGCGGAGATGGCGGGCCTCTATCACCTGGCGAGCATAAGACTTTCTTGGACGAGAGGGGAAATAACCCATGGACACTTTGAGGTCCGGGCGGTTACTCTGCGTGCATGAAAGTTCTCAGCCTGAACGTCGGACGTCCCCTCGCCGTGCCGTACACCCACCAGCCCGAGGGGCTGACGGGTATCGACAAATGGCCGGTGGAGGGCCCCGTACGGGTGGCGGCGCCGGGGCCGAAGGGCATCGGTGGGAGCGGGCTCGCCGGTGACGCGGTGTGCGACAGACGGCACCACGGCGGAAACGACCAGGCGGTGTACGCCTACGCGCGGGAGGACCTGGACGAGTGGGAGCGCGAGCTGGGACGCCGCCTGCGCAACGGCGCCTTCGGGGAGAACCTGACGACGGAGGGGCTGGACGTCTCGGGCGCGGAGATAGGTGAGCGGTGGCGGATCGGGGGCGAGGACGGTCCGGTACTGGAGGTGTCGTCGGGACGCATACCGTGCCGGACGTTCCAGGGGCATCTCGGGGAGCCGGGCTGGGTGAAGCGGTTCTCGCAGAAAGGGGTCACGGGGGCGTATCTGCGGGTGATCGAAGAGGGAGTGATCCGGGCCGGCGACGCGGTGGAAATCGTGCGGAGGCCGGGACACGGAGTGACGGCGACGCTGGAGTTCCGGGCGACGACGACGGAGCGGGAGCTGCTGCCGCGGCTCGCGGTGGCGGGAGCGGCGCTGCACACGGAGGTGCGTGAAGAGCTGGAGCGGTTGCGGGCGGCTCGGGGGGTCTCGCCGGCGTGAGGAGAGGTCCCACCCCACGCCCTCATGTGCTGCTTTCATGCTGCTCACCGATGCGGTGACGGAACGGGGGAAAAAAGTGTCCGACACAATCGTCTACGACGTCTTCGCGGCGCTGCTCGCGGTGGTGGTGGTGTGGCAGATGCGGCGGCGGCTGATACTGCGCTCCCGGGGCCTCGAGATCACCGCACGGTGCTTCGACCGTCAATGGCGCGGCAGGGGAGGTCCGCAGTACCTGCTGAGCTACACGACGCCGGACGGCGTCACGCGGACACACAGCGCGGGCGAGAGTGACGTCCCACCGGGCACCCGGGAAGGCGACAGCGTCACGATCCTCTTCGACCCGGCGTCCCCCCAGCGCGCGGAGACCGCGCTCATCTCCCGAAGACCGCTCTGGAGGCACTACGACATGATGGGCGTGACGGGACTGGCCCTCGGCATCCTGCTGGTGACGCACGTCCTGTAGGCGGCCGTCATCCGGTGCCTCCGGCGCACCCTGCGTGGGCCGCCCCCTCTCGGAGGAACGTTGGGGACGGCCCGGGCACCTAGCCTTGGCGCATGACTACCGCTCTGATCACGGGATCGACCTCCGGAATCGGTTCCGCCTTCGCGCGGCGGCTCGGGGCCGACGGCCACAGCCTCGTTCTCGTCGCCCGGGACACCACACGTCTGCGGGAGCAGGCGACCGAGTTGCACGACCGCCACGGCGTCGAGGTCGAGGTGCTCACCGCGGACCTCGCGACGGACGCCGGCATCGACACCGTGGCCGCCCGCCTCGGTGACCGTACGCACCCGGTCGACCTGCTGGTCAACAACGCCGGCTTCGGCAACAAGGGCCGCTACCTGGACGTGGCCATGGCCGACGAGCTCCGCATGATCAAGGTGCACTGCGAGGCGGTCCTGCGGCTGACATCGGCCGCGGCGGAGGCGATGCGGGAGCGCGGGCGCGGTGGAGTGGTCAACGTGGCCTCCGTCGCCGCGTTCGTCCCGCGCGGCACGTACGGGGCGTCCAAGGCGTGGATCGTGCAGTTCACCCAGGGCGCGGCGAAGGACCTCGCGGGCAGCGGCGTACGGCTGATGGCGCTGTGCCCCGGCTTCACCCGCACCGAGTTCCACCAGCGGGCCGGGATGGGAACGGACAGCATCCCCGGCTGGATGTGGCTCGACGCGGACAAGGTCGTCGCGGCGGCCCTGGCGGACCTGGCCCGCGGCAAGTCACTGTCCATCCCCGACCCCCGCTACAAGACGCTCATGGGCCTGGCCAGACTGACACCGCGCACGCTCCTCGGCACGATCACCTCCCGCACGGGCCGCCGGTACGGGCCGCGGTAGCCGCGGCGGAACAGTGGGGCGCCGGCTCATGCTGCTCGACGGGATCCGCCGCCGCGGCCCCGCCCGGTGGCCTGCGGAGGGGAGCGATGCCGGCGGCACGCACCGCGAGGAGAGCGTCGCCGTCGTCGACAGAAGCTCTCCGCTGTGGCGGCAGGCACGTCCTTATGCGGACGGTGGACGGTGGACGGTACGAGCTGACGTCATGATGCGGTGCGCGGCGGCCTTTTCCCTTCAAGCAGAAGCAGTCGACCGGGCAGTGCGCGTGACGGGGCGTCATTGAGGTGGCGTCGGACGGCCGCTGAGGGTGAGGGGTGTCACCCGAACGTGTGATCTGTCGTGGTGCGGGCCTTACGGGGTGTGCCGCTGCGGCGTACGGTCCAGTCGCGGCGGTCCGCGCGGAGCGGGGGAGGCCGCGGGGCGGACGCGGGCGCGGGCGGAGACGGGTCGCGGACGGCGGGTCCCTACACAGCAGGCTTACACACAGCAGGCTTACACACAGCAGGTCGTATACGGCTGGTCGTGCGCGGCTGGTCGTGCACAGGGGAGAGGGCGGCATCGCGTGAGCGCGGACACCGGTGGTCGGGGCGAGTTGTTCGTCGGTGGCGCCAATGCGGGGGGTGTGGCGGCGGAGGCCGGCGTGCGGCGGGTGCCGGGGCGGGTGTGGACGGTGCGGCTCGATCCGTTCGGCGGTCCCTCCTCGGGTGCGGTGCGGCTCAGTTGCTCCTCCCCCGACTGCGGCGATCAGCGGCTGCCCGGCGCCCCCGAAGGGCGCAAGGCCGCGGTCGCGCACGTCAACACGCATCTCGCCGGCGTCCGTGCGGGGGGCGGGCCGCGTAGTGAGGCGTGGTGTGGGTGCCGGGCCGCCGACTGCGGCTGGCACTCCCCCGAGATCCTCACGGGACGGCGTGCGGGGACGCGGTCCGCGGCGGGCGCGGGGCGGTGCGGCGGGCCGGTGGTCCTGACGGTGTTCGCGGACCGTGCGGGGCGGCTGTGGCGGATCGCGGAGGTGTGCGCGCGGTGTGCGGCCGCCACGCAGGGGTGTCGGGTGCTGGACACGGCCGCATCGCCGACGGCTTCGGCTCCGGTTCCGGCTCCGGCCCCGGTGGCGGCTCATACGGCGAGTTCGGGCGGGGAGCGGGAGCCGGTGGGGGGTGGCGGTGGTGGCGGTGGCGGTGGCGGTGCGACGGTGGCCGTCTTTTCCGACTGCGGGGCGACGGCCGGGGTGACGTCCGGAGTATCGTCCGCCGGGCCCTCGGCTCCGGCTCGGTCTTCGA
This sequence comes from Streptomyces sp. NBC_00670, assembly GCF_036226765.1. Lineage (NCBI taxonomy): Bacteria > Bacillati > Actinomycetota > Actinomycetes > Kitasatosporales > Streptomycetaceae > Streptomyces > Streptomyces sp. NBC_00670. The sequence continues at coordinate 4,406,762 of NZ_CP109017.1, read as the reverse complement.
CTCCGGCTGCGACTCCGGCTGCGGCTCCGTCTTCGGCCTCGGCTTCGGGCGCTGCCGCGGATTCCGGTTCCGGTGGGGGCTCGGGGTCGGAGGCCCGGCCCGTGCCGAAGCCCGGTGCGGAGGGGCGGGGCGGCGTGCCGGGGGCTCGGGCCGGTGGGGCGCGTGGGGCGGGCCGGCGGGCGCGGCGGTGGGGGAAGATCGCGCAGCGGATCGTGCCGTACGACCTCCAGCCCGACGTCCTGCGGCTGGAACTCATCGAGCTCGGCGACGCGTTCCGTGAGTACCAGCGCCGTCCCGACCCCGACCTCGCCCTCCTCGCCGGGCTTCACGACCGCAAGGCCCGCGCGTTCGCCCTGTGGGCCGACGTCACCGGTGACTCGACGCTGCGCGAGGAGGCGGAGCGGGCGGAGAAGGCCGCGCTGGCCGCCCGGCAGATGAACGAGAACCGCGTCGGGGTGCCCGTGGGCGAGGGCGGGCCGGCGGTCGAGCGGCTGCTGAGCCGCGCCCAGGCCGTACACGCCCGTACGGTCCTCGCGCACGTCCGGGACCACTCGCCGCGCCCCGAGCCCGAGGTGCGGCTCGCGGTGTTCATGCTCACCCTGCGGGCCGCGCGCGCCGGCCTCGGGAACGTCACCGGACAGGACTTCACCGGCTGGCTGCAGGGCGACGCCGAACGGGTGCTCGAACAGCTCCTCGACTCGGGCTGGCTGCGGCTGCCCGAGTCGGTCACGGTCGCCGACGCGCTGGTCGCCCGCTCCGAGGACCCCGCCCAGATCACCGTCCCGACGCTGCTGCCCGGCGACTCCCGTCCGTTCTCCTTCGGCAAGGTCAGCCGCGCGCGGCTCTCCGGCTGGGCGCAGAAGGTGGTGGGCGACCGGAAGCTGCGCAAGAAGAAGGCGGGTGCCGCGACGCGGCTCCTCGCGCTCTGGACCGCCGGTCATGTCCGCCCCGACGGGCGGCTCGGCGGCGTCGAGGAAGACGGTCTCGACCTGGCCGGGGCCGCCGCGTTCTGTGGTCTGCCGCCGGGTGAACTCGGCCCGCACGTCGAACGGCTGCTCGCCGCGGACTGGCTCGGCGAGGGCGAGGCCGACACGGACGCGGGCCGGCTGCGGGGGCGGCTCTCGGAGCGGGTGCTGTCGCTGGGGGCGCTGCTCTGAGAGGGCGTCGGACGCCCTCTCGGACGGATCAGGCGCGGGTCTCCAGGACGATCTTGCCGCGGATGTGTCCCCGGGCGGCGCGTGCGTGCGCGGTGCGGACGTCTGCGAGGGGGAACGTGCTGTCGATCGCGACGCGGAGCGTGCCCGCGTCGAGCAGCTGTCCCAGCTCGGCCAGTTGCGCGCCGTTCGCGCGGACCTGGGTGGCGGTGACCGTGACGCCCAGCGCCGCGTTCTCCTCGTCGTCGAACTCGCCGAAGTAGACCGGGTAGAGGGCTCCGCCACGCCTGAGCGTGCGCAGGAAGCGCCTGCTGTGGGGACCGCCGACGGTGTCCAGGACGAGGTCGAGGTCGCGGACGGCCTCCTCGGGCCGTTCCTTGGTGTAGTCGATGAACTCGTCCGCGCCGAGCTCGCGCAGGAACGCCTCGTGGGCGCCGGAGGCCACGGCGACGACCCGGGCGCCCTTCCACTTGGCCAGTTGCAGGGCGAGGTGGCCGACGCCGCCGGCGGCGCCGTTGACCAGCACCGTGGTGCCCTCGCCGAGCGCCATCGGGCGGTGCCGGGCCTCCTGGAACGGCGAGGGGTGGTCGTGCCCCAGTTCGATCAGGTACTGCCACGCCGTCAACCCCGACATGGGCAGGGCGGCGGCCTGCACGTGGTCGACGGACGCCGGCTTGAGGGCGAGGTCGGAGGCCGGGGCGGTGACGTACTCGGCGTAGGCGCCGGCCTGGAGGGCGGCGGGGAAGCGCAGGAGGCCGAACACCTCGTCCCCGGCCGCGAAGCCGTCGACGCCCGGGGCGACGGCCTCGACCACGCCCGAGATGTCGGTGCCGGGGATCAGCGGGAGTGCGAACGGGGGCCTCAGCTCGGGGGGCACGTCGGGCATGCCCTCCCGCGCGTACCAGTCGGGGGGGTTGAGGCCGGCCGCGTGCACGCGGACGAGCACCTCGCCCGGGCCCGGTTCGGGCACCGGCACCTCCTCGTGGCGCAACACCTCGGGGCCGCCGAACCCGTGCAGCCGGATCGCCTTCATCGTCCGTGCCAGGTCTTGCGTCGGGGTCTGTGCGGACATGGTTCTCTCCCGTTCCTGCCGGGGCTACGCTGAATGGATCAGCGATCCGGATATCCGGACCACTGATCCAGAAAGATACGGTTCACTGATCCGGATAGTCAAGGGAAGAGTCAAGGGACGCCATGCGGGCCGACGCCAGGAAGAACCACGACCATCTGCTCGCGGTCGCGGGCACCGCCCTCACCGAGGAGGGCGTCGACGTCTCCCTGCGCGACATCGCCCGCCGGGCGGGGGTGGGGCTCGCGACGCTGCTCCGGCACTTCCCGAGCCGCGAGGCGCTGCTCGAAGCCCTGCTCCGCACGGGCTTCGACGAGCTGACGGCACGGGCGGACGTCCTCGAGACGTCCCATCGGCCCGAGGACGCGCTCGTCGCATGGGTGCGTGACTGTGTGGCGCTGACGCACGAGTACCGGGGGGTCGTGGCGTTGATGGCGGCCGCGATGGAGGACGAGGAGTCGGCCCTCCACGCCTCCTGCGTCGCCCTGCGCGCGGCCGGTACGCGGCTGCTCACGCGTGCGCAGGACGCGGGCGCGGCGCGGACCGACGTCGACGGCGTCGATCTGTTCGCGCTGATCTCGGCGCTCGCGTGGCTCGGCGATCAGCCGTCGCTCGCGCCGCGCGCCGGTCATCTTTTCGACGTGGTCGCCAGTGCGGTGCTGAGGCGGGCGGCGGGGGGCGAGGGGCGCGAGCGGTGAGCGGCGCGGGCCGCTCGCGCCCCCGTGGCGCCTCTCACTTTCAGCGCTGTGCGATCGGGTCCTCTTCCGTCGCGCAGGCCGCGCGTATCTCCGTCAGGAGGGCCGGGTAGTGCTCGCCGTACGTGCTCACCGCCGCGCGCTCCGCGTCCAGTGCGGCGCGCAGCGGGTCGGGGTCGGCGGCGGCGATCACGGCGGGGAGGGCGACGTGCGGTGGGGAGATGAGGTGGGGGCCGGACGAGGCGAGGGACGGGTCGGTGAGTGTGACCAGCGCCGCCAGGCCGTGCCCCGTGCCTCTCGGCAGCGGCCTCAGCTCCGTCAGTTCGAGTGCGCCGGGGACTGCGGCTCCGCAGAGGCCGTTCTGCCGGCCTGCGTATGCCTCGGCGAGGTCCGGGGTTGGTTCGTCGGGGTTGCTCTCGACGTAGAGCTGCCAGTAGTGGACGTGGACCTCGCCCGTGACGGGTGTGCGCATGGAGCCCTCCCCTGTCGTCCTCTGCCCTCGCATCATGGCGTGTGGCACTGACAACGGGCCTTTCTCGCCCCCGCCGCCCCTACCCTTCCCGTCCCTTCAAGGGGCTCCGCCCCTTGGACCCCGGGGTGCGTTGTCGGCCGACCGCCGGTGGGGCTTCTCGCGCAGTTCCCCGCGCCCCTATCGGGGCACGGTGACTCCTCGCGCCCAGCGCGGCGGAGCCGCGCAGACAACACAGCCCCGCGCCCCTTGCGGGGGCGCGGGGAACCGTGTGGTGTGGGTGCTCAGTGGGCGTGGCCGTGGCTGTGGCCCGCTGCGGCGGCCGGCTCTTCTTCTTCCTTCTTCTCGACGACCAGGGTCTCGGTCGTCAGGAGGAGGGAGGCGATGGAGGCGGCGTTCTCCAGGGCGGAGCGGGTGACCTTGACCGGGTCGATGACGCCGACCTTGACCAGGTCGCCGTACTCGCCCGTCGCGGCGTTGTAACCGTTGCCCTTGTCGAGCTCGGCGACCTTGGAGGCGATGACGTAGCCCTCCAGGCCGGCGTTCTCGGCGATCCAGCGCAGCGGCTCGACGACCGCGCGACGCACGATGGCGACGCCGGTGGCCTCGTCGCCCGTCTTGCCCAGGCTGTCGTTCAGGACCTTCGCGGCGTGCACCAGGGCGGAGCCACCACCGGAGACGATGCCCTCCTCGACCGCGGCGCGGGTCGCGGAGATGGCGTCCTCCAGACGGTGCTTCTTCTCCTTCAGCTCCACCTCGGTGGCGGCGCCGACCTTGATCACGCACACGCCGCCGGCCAGCTTCGCGAGGCGCTCCTGGAGCTTCTCGCGGTCCCAGTCGGAGTCCGTGGTCTCGATCTCGGCCTTGATCTGGGCGACGCGGCCCTGGACGTCGGCGCTCTCGCCGCCGCCGTCCACGATCGTGGTGTCGTCCTTGGTGACCGTCACGCGGCGGGCGGTGCCCAGCACGTCCAGGCCGACCTGGTCGAGCTTGAGGCCGACCTCCTCGGCGATGACGGTGGCACCGGTGAGCGTGGCCATGTCGCCGAGCATCGCCTTGCGGCGGTCGCCGAAGCCGGGGGCCTTCACCGCGACGGCGTTGAACGTGCCGCGGATCTTGTTGACGACCAGCGTCGACAGGGCCTCGCCCTCGACGTCCTCGGCGATGATCAGCAGCGGCTTCGAGGAGTTGGTCTGGATGATCTTCTCGAGCAGCGGCAGCATGTCCGCGATGGAGGAGATCTTGCCCTGGTTGATGAGGATGTACGGGTCCTCGAGGACGGCCTCCATGCGCTCCTGGTCCGTCACGAAGTACGGCGACAGGTAGCCCTTGTCGAAGGCCATGCCCTCGGTGAAGTCCAGCTCCAGACCGAAGGTGTTGGACTCCTCGACGGTGATGACACCGTCCTTGCCGACCTTGTCCATCGCCTCGGCGATGAGCTCGCCGACCTGCTGGTCCTGGGCGGACAGCGCGGCGACGGCGGCGATGTCGGACTTCTCCTCGATCGGCCGCGCGGTGGCGAGCAGCTCGTCGGAGACGGCCTTGACCGCGGCGTCGATGCCCTTCTTGAGGAGGGCCGGGGAGGCGCCGGCGGCGACGTTGCGCAGGCCCTCGCGGACCAGCGCCTGGGCCAGCACGGTGGCGGTGGTCGTACCGTCACCCGCGATGTCGTTGGTCTTGGTCGCCACCTCCTTCACCAGCTGGGCGCCGAGGTTCTCGTACGGGTCCTCGACCTCGACCTCACGGGCGATGGTGACACCGTCGTTGGTGATGGTGGGGGCGCCGAACTTCTTGTCGATGACGACGTTGCGGCCCTTGGGGCCGATCGTCACCTTCACCGTGTCGGCAAGCTTGTTGACGCCGCGCTCGAGGGCGCGACGGGCGTCCTCGTCGAACTTCAGGATCTTCGCCATGGGAGCGTGAGCCCTCTTTCGAAATCTGGGTGAAAAAGGCACTGCGCCCCGGACGCCCGGCTACTTATAGGTCGCGGGGGGCCAGGGGCGCAGCTCACAGCACGAATGCTGAGGTGAATTACTTACTTCTCGATGATCGCGAGCACGTCGCGCGCCGAGAGGACGAGGTACTCCTCGTTGTTGTACTTCACCTCGGTGCCGCCGTACTTGCTGTAGAGCACGACGTCGCCGACCTTGACGTCGAGCGGAAGGCGGTTGCCGTCCTCGAAGCGGCCCGGGCCCACGGCCAGGACGACGCCCTCCTGGGGCTTCTCCTTGGCGGTGTCCGGGATGACCAGGCCAGAGGCCGTGGTCTGCTCGGCGTCCAGCGGCTGGACCACGATGCGGTCCTCGAGCGGCTTGATGGCAACCTTGGAGCTGGCGGTCGTCACGATCCGACCTCCCCCTTCGGAGATCTCACGGGGTTAACTGTCTGAGGTGGCGACCAGGTCGATCCGTCGTCGCGGGTGCCGGACCTGCCCGTCGCGTTGTTGGCACTCTCCGGTGGGGAGTGCCAGAGCCGAGACTATGACTGCGATTAGCACTCGGTCAAGCGGAGTGCCAGTTCGCTGCGCGGCTGTGTCGGACGCGGGGCCACCGCAGGAGTTCCGGAGGCACCCTCCCGGGCTCCTCAGAGATAGTCCTCCAGGCGGGCCACCGCGTACCCCTCCGCCGTGACCTTGTTCAGGAAGCGGCGCATGTCGTCGACCATCGTGCCGTCCCAGTCGTCCGTGCCCCGGAAGTGGGTGAGGACGATGTCCCCGGGGTGCAGGCTCCGGTCGTCCTCGCGGTACTCCCAGTGGTCGACGTAGACCTCCTCGTCCCAGATCGGCGCGTACTTGACGCCGCAGGACTTCGCCGCGACCAGGGTGTCCCGGTTGTAGTTGCCGTACGGCGGCCGCATCATCTCCGGGCGCCTGCCGAACTCCCTGCGCATGATGTCCTGCATGGCGCAGATCTCGTGCCGCTGTTCCTCGTACGACAGCCCCGGCAGGTAGGGGTGATGGAGGGTGTGGTTGTTGACGCCCGCACCCAGGTCCCGCATCGTGCGGAAGTAGCCGTAGTCGTCCTTGACCAGGTAGTTGCTGAGGAACGCCGTGTAGGGGATCTTCAGCTCGCTCATCATCTTCAGGAACTCGGGGTCCTTCTCGGCCCCGTCGTCGATGGTGAGGAAGACGACCTTGTCCTTGGTGGGGACGGTGGTGAAGACGGGCGGCAGATCGTCGCCGTCCTCGACCTCGAAGCCCTTGCGGGTGGTGATGACCGGCTTCTTCGCCGGGGGCGGCGCCGTCAGCGGCGTGCCCTTCAGGCCCCAGCGCTTCGCCGCCGCGACCCGTGCGGTGTGCGCGGCGCGCAGTTTCTCGGCGTAGGAATCCAGGGCGCGCGCCGGGGGCGCCTGCAGTTGCCGCTTGCCGCCCTGCGCGCCGTGCGCAACGGGCGACTTGGGGGGAGTGGAGCATCCGGAGGTGAGCGCGGCCACCGCGAGCAGGGCGAGGCTTCCACGCGCCACCGCCGGCACCACCACGCGCCCCCGCCGTGCGGGTTTGACACTCTTCGCGCGCTTTGCACGCTGTGCGCCGCATTCATCGTTTTGTCGTACGAGTCGCATGGCGCCGGATCCTCGCAGTCACCCGCCCCCGCACCCGCCCGACACCGCGACCGGCGGCACACGGTCCACCGACTGGCCCACAATGACCAGGTGAACGACGCCTCCTTCGCCGCCCTGCTCACCTCCGAGGGCCGCGCCCTCCTCGACGAGGTGCGCGGCACCGACCCGGCGCGCGAACTCGCCGTCGCCACCCGGCTGCGCCGCACGCATCCCGCCGAACTGGTGTCGGCCGCTCTCGCCCAGGCCCGGCTGCGGCAGCGGGCGGCGGCGAAGTTCCCGGCCGCCGACGCCGAACGGATGTTCTTCACGCCCCACGGTGTCGAGCAGTCGACCCGCACCACGGTGGCGGAGTACCGCGCCCGGCGGCTGCGCACGCTCGGCGTCACCTCCGTCGCCGACCTGTGCTGCGGCATCGGCGGCGACGCCCTCGCGCTCGCCCGCGCCGGCATCCGGGTCCTGGCGGTGGACCGGGACCCGCTGACCGCCGCCGTGGCGCGGGCGAACGCCGAGGCGCTCGGGCTCGCGGATCTCATCGAGGTACGCGAGGCGGACGTCACGGAGGTCGACACCTCCGGGTACGACGCCGTCTTCGTGGACCCGGCCAGGCGCGGCGGACGCGGCCGGGTGTTCGACCCCGAGGCGTACTCGCCCCCGCTCTCCTGGGCCGTGAACGCCGCCCGCAGCGCGCCCCACGCCGCGCTCAAGGTCGCGCCCGGCATCCCGCACGAGGCGGTGCCGGGCGAGGCCGAGGCGGAGTGGATCTCCGACGGCGGGGACGTGAAGGAGGCGGTGCTGTGGTTCGGCACCGAGCCCGGCCTCGTACGCTCCACGCTGCTGCCGGACGGGCACACCCTGCGCGGGCGCGGCCTCCCCGACCCGCCGGTCCGCCCCCTGGGCCGCTATCTGTACGAGCCCGACGGCGCCGTCATCCGGGCGCATCTGGTCGCCGAGGTGGCCGAGGAGGTCGGCGGCGGGCTGATCGACGCGACGATCGCGTACGTCACCGCCGACGCGCCCCGGCCCACGCCGTACGCGACCCTGTACGAGCTCACCGACCAACTCCCCTTCAACGTCAAGCGGTTGAAGGCGCTGCTGCGGGAGCGCGAGGTCGGCGTCCTGACCGTGAAGAAGCGCGGGTCGGCCGTCGAACCGGAGGAACTGCGACGCAAGGTGCTGCCGAAGCCGCACGGCCGCGCGGCGGTGACCGTCTTCCTGACGCGCCGGGAGGGCGCACCGGTGATGCTCCTCGGGCACCCCGTGCCGTAAGGGACACGGGGCACCCGGATCAGCCGGAAGGAAGGACACAGGGCGCAGGCCACCCGGACCTACACCTGTTCGAACCGCCAGCGGTGCACCGGACGGGTCACCAGCTCCCCGCCCGGCTCCGGGAGTTCGGGCAGCCCCGGAGCGTCGTAGGGCGCGTCCCACCAGGTGATGACCAGGACCCTGTCCTGCGGGGCGCGAAAGGTCTGGCGGCGCAGCGGCGCGGGCGCGAGCTCCTGCTCCCCCGCCCACGCCAACAGTTCCTCGCCCCGGCCGGCCACCGCCCGGGCCTCCCACATCAGCGCGACGGTCACGACGACCGGCCCTCCCTCACGAGTACAGGTTCTCCTTGCTCACCTCGTGCACGTGGTCATGACCTTCGTAATAACCGGCACCGGGCACGTGCGACTCCGTCACCGGCAGCGACGAGTCCGCCGACAGGTCCCACGCGGAGGCGGCGCGGTTGCGGGCCACCATCTCGGCGCCCAGCGCGGCGACCATCGCCCCGTTGTCCGTGCACAGCTTGGGCCGGGGCACGCGCAGCCGGATGCCGGCCGCCTCGCACCGCTCCTGCGCCAGCGCGCGCAGCCGGGAGTTGGCGGCGACACCGCCGCCGATCATCAGATGATCGACGCCCTCGTCCTTGCAGAGCCGGACGGCCTTGCGGGTGAGCACGTCCACCACCGCCTCCTGGAAGGAGGCCGCCACGTCCCGCACCGGCACCTCCTCGCCCGCCGCCCGCCTGGCCTCGATCCAGCGGGCCACGGCGGTCTTGAGGCCGGAGAAGGAGAAGTCGTACGCGGCGTCGCGGGGCCCGGTCAGTCCGCGCGGGAACGCGATGGCCTCCGGGTCGCCCTCGCGCGCGTACCGGTCGATGACGGGGCCGCCGGGGAAGCCGAGGTTGAGCACCCGGGCGACCTTGTCGAACGCCTCGCCGGCCGCGTCGTCGATGGTGGCGCCCATCGGCCGGACGTCGGAGGTGATGTCGGAAGAGAGCAGGAGCGAGGAGTGGCCGCCGGAGACCAGCAGCGCCATCGTCGGCTCGGGCAGCGGGCCGTGCTCCAGCTGGTCCACACAGATGTGCGAGGCGAGGTGGTTGACGCCGTACAGCGGCTTGCCGAGCGCGTAGGCGTACGCCTTGGCCGCCGAGACGCCGACCAGCAGGGCCCCCGCGAGCCCCGGGCCCGCGGTGACGGCGATGCCGTCGAGGTCGCGGGCGGTGATCCCGGCGTCCTTCAGGGCTCGCTCGATGGTCGGGACCATGGCCTCCAGATGGGCGCGGGAGGCCACCTCCGGTACGACGCCGCCGAAGCGCGCGTGCTCGTCGACGCTGGAGGCGACGGCGTCCGCGAGCAGCGTCGTGCCGCGCACGATGCCGACGCCGGTCTCGTCGCAGGAGGTCTCGATGCCGAGGACGAGCGGCTCGTCGCGTCGGGCGGCAGCTGAGTCAGCCATGGGGGTCGGTTCCTTGTACTGGTCCTGGTACGGGTCCTGGTGCGGGCCCCGAGACGGGTCCGGGCAGCGGCTCCTGTCCGGCGGTGACAGCGGTGACGGCGGTGACCGGGTCGGTCAGACGCATGACGACGGCGTCCACGTTGCCCGGCTGGTAGTAGCCGCGCCGGAAGCCGATGGCCTCGAAGCCGAAGCGCTCGTACAGCTTCTGCGCGCGGACGTTGTCGACGCGGCACTCGAGCATGACCTCGGCGCACTCGAACGCGGTGGCGGCCCGCAGCAGTCCGGTCAGCAACCGGCCGCCGAGCCCGGTGCCCCACTGGTCGCGGGCGACGGCGATGGTCTGGACGTCGCCCTGGTCGCCCTGGGCGGCGAGGCCCGCGTAGCCGACGAGGCGCTCCCCGGCGACGGCGACGTAGTAGCGGCGGGTCGCCTCCGGGCCGCGCGAGTGGGCGAGCTCCGACCAGAACATGCCGCGCGACCAGGCGTCCTCGGGGAACAGTTCGCGTTCCAGTTCGAGGACGGGGTCGATGTCCCACCAGCGCATCTCGCGCAGGACGGGGGGCGTGGGGCCCTCGGGGATGCCGGGCGTCTCGGGTGGGGTCACTTGGGGGTGACCACCTTGTAGTTCTTGGGCACCTGCGCGTCGGGGCGGCGCAGGTACAGGGGACGGGGCGGCAGCAGCGCGGCGCCGGCCACGAGCCGTTCCGCGGCGAGGGAGGCGAGCGCGGCGGCCGAGACGTGCGCGGGGCCCCGGACGTCCGTGAAGGTGTCGGGATAGAGGGCGGCGCCCGCGCCGACGGCGGGGAGCCCGGCGACCGCCTCCGCGAGGTCGGCGGGACGGTCGACGGCCGGCTCGCCGGCCCGCGTGCGGGGGTCGTCGTAACGCGCCCAGTAGACCTCTTTGCGCCGGGCGTCGGTGGCCACGACGAAGGGGCCGGTGAGGCCCGCGTCGGCGGCCGCGTAGGCGAGGGCGTCCAGCGTGCACAGGCCGTGCACCGGGACGCCGAGCGCGAGCCCGAAGGTGTCGGCGGTCATCAGGCCGACGCGCAGCCCGGTGTACGGGCCGGGGCCGACGCCCACGACGACACCGGTGACGGCGTCCAGCCGGGTGCCTGCCTCGGCGAGGACCCGGTCGACGGCGGGCAGCAGCAGCTCCCCGTGCCGGCGGGCGTCCACCTGGCTCGAGGAGGCGACGACGGACGTGCCGTCGTGCAGCGCGACGGTCACGGCGGGGGTGGCGGTATCGAGAGCGAGCAAGAGCACGCGAACAGCCTACGGCGCCGGAGCCCGGCGCACGGGCGAGCCGGTGCGGCGTACGGCTGCTGCTACCGTCACAGCGAGCAGGTACGACCGGTGAAAGTCGTACCAGTCGTACTTCCGGAGAGGTGGGCACAGGTGGCCAGGAGCAGCTCGGGATTCGTGGCCGGGCTCACCGTGGCGGCGGTCGCCGCGGTCGGATTCCTCGCCTACCAGGCGTCGGCGAACGCGCCGGACACGCTGGGCACGCCGGAGAAGGCGACGAAGTCGCCGGCGGCCGGGGCGGAGAAGACGCCCGGCGCGACGAAGAAGCGGACGGTTGCCGTGCCGGAGGGCTCGGGGACGGGCGAGCGGGTCGTGTACGCGCTGGGGGACGACCGGGTGTGGCTGGTCGGCGCGGGTGACAAGGTGCGGCGGACGTTCGAGGTGATGCCGGGGACGGTGGATCCGGCGCCGGGGAAGTACACGGTGACGTCGCGGACGGCGGCGGTGACGGGGTCGGACGGGGTGCCGATCGAGCACGTGGTGCTGTTCACGGCGGCGGGTGGGGTGCCGGTGGGATTCAGTGCGGCGGTGGACGGGTCCACGGCGGAGCCGGACGCGACGAAGAAGTTGGGTGGGATTCGGGAGGGGCGCGCGGACGGCAGCGCGATGTGGGAGTTCGCGGGGGTGGGGCGGCCGGTGGTGGTCGTTCAGTAGGTGGGGTGGGGGGTTCACCCGGGTTTTTTCGCCCCCGCCGCCCCTACCCTTCCCATCCGTTCAAGGGGCTCCGCCCCTTGGACCCCGGACGTGCGGGTGGGTGGGGCTTCTCGCGCCCACGCGGCGGAGCCGCGAATCGACACAGCCCCGCGCCCTGACAGGGGCACGGGGAACTGCGCGATCTTTCAACGGGGGTCCGGGGGCGTCGCCCCCGGGGACGGGACGGGTAGGGGCGGCGGGGGCGAAGAAATGGTTCGGGCTGCCGCACAGGCGGTCAGTAGGTCCTGCATGGAGATGCCCGCCGCCCCTCGCGGCACCGGCATGGACAAGGGCGACTCGTCGCGGGAACGTCGCATGGACGCCTCCTGAAAACACCTCGGCGCCGGACTTGGTTAGGTATACCTAACCAGCCCACGACCGCCGGCGCAATATCAGGCCGACAGCGGCCCGAGGTCCGCCTCGGCCCACCGCTCCCCCACCCCCGCGACCGACACGCGCCGCACCTCGTCGGCCGTGTCGCCCACCGCCCGGTGGATCGTCACGTGCAGCCGCTCGTCCGTCAGCTCCTCGACCTTGCCCTCGCCCCACTCGACAACCACCACGGACTCGGGCAGGGACACGTCCAGGTCGAGGTCCTCCATCTCGTCCAGGCCGCCGCCCAGCCGGTAGGCGTCGACGTGGACCAGCGGCGGCCCGGCCACCAGGGAGGGGTGCACGCGCGCGATGACGAACGTCGGCGAGGTGACCGCCCCGCGCACCTGGAGCCCCTCGCCCAGCCCGCGGGTCAGCGTGGTCTTGCCGGCCCCCAGTTCGCCGCTGAGCATGACCAGGTCACCGGCGCGTACGAGCTTCGCGAGCCGGCGGCCCAGTTCCCGCATCTGTTCGGGGGAGGCGATGGTGAGCTCCGCGGTGACGCCACCGGAGTCCGGCGTGGCGCCGGAATCCCGGACGGCGCCGGAGTCCGGCGTGGGCTCACCCGCGTCGTGCGCTGCTGCTGGTGCTTCCATAAGGCCCCACGGTAGCCCCTGCCGGCACGGCCCCCGCGCGCACGAGGAGGTCGGCGAGACGGTCGGTGACGACCTCGGGGTGCTCCAGCATCACCAGGTGCCCGGCGTCCGGTACGAGCACCAGTTCGGCGTCGGGGAGCAGCCGGGCGATCTCCTCGCTGTGCTCGCTCGGCGTGACCAGGTCGTCGACGCCGGCCAGGACCAGCACCGGCACCTCCGTGAAGTGCGCGAGGGCCTCCGTCTTGTCGTGCTCGGTGAAGGCCGGGTAGAACTCGGCGACGACGTCGATCGGGGTGTTCTCGATCATGCGTTCGGCGAAGCGGGCGACCGCGGGGTCGACGTCCCGGGAGGCGAACGAGTACCGCTTGATGATCCCGGCGAAGAGGTCGGCCGTGGCCCGCCGCCCTCGTTCCACCAGCTCGGCGCGCTGCCCCAGTGCCTTCAGCACCCCGGGGAGTATCCGGCGCACGGCGTTGACGCCCGCGACCGGCAGCCCGAAGTTGACCTCGCCGAGCCGCCCGGACGACGTGCCGACGAGCGCGACCCCGGCGACCCGCTCCCGGATCAGCTCCGGGTACTGCTCGGCCAGCGCCATCACCGTCATGCCGCCCATGGAGTGCCCGACGAGCACCAGCGGGCCCTCGGGCGCCGCCGCGTCGATCACGGCCTTCAGGTCCCGGCCGAGCTGCTCGATGGTGAGCGGCACCTGCTCGTCCCGCTGTCCGACCCCGCGCCCGGACCGGCCGTGGCTGCGCTGGTCCCAGTGGACGGTGCGGACGACGCCGCGCAGCGCGGCCCGCTGGAAGTGCCAGGAGTCCTGGTTGAGGCAGTAGCCGTGGCTGAAGACGATGGTGACCGGGGCGGGCGTGCGGCGGCCGAACAGCCGGCGGCGGCGCGAGGCCGGGCCGCCCTCCGGTTCGGCCTCGTCCACCTCGTAGTACAGCTCGGTGCCGTCGCCGGCGTACGCCGTGCCGGGGGTGCCGCGCAGGGTGCCGTACGGACCGGTGGAGTCGAGGGCGAGGCGGGCCTTGCGGCGCATGCCGCGACCGACGGTGAGCCGTTCGACGGCGACGCCGGCGGCGGCGCCCGCGGCGATGACGCCGACCGCCGCGCCCGCGAGGCCGGCCAGCCGCCAGCTGCCGGCGCCGGGGGCCACGGCGGTGGTGGCGGTGGCGGTGGCGAGGCCGGTGGCCGCTTCCGCCGCGGCCGTCACGGCGTCCGCGCTGCTCTCGCTCACGTCCCGTCCCTCCTCCTCCGGGTCCGTCCGTCGCCCCGCGTGCGGGCCGGCGCGTTCACTCGAACGGGGTCATGATTCCCGTTCGGCATTCACATTCACATGGACGCGGGGCACACGGGTTCCGATCCGGGTCACGATTTCGTACGCGATGGTCCCGGCCGCCTGCGCCCAGTCCTCGGCGGTGGGCTCGCCCCGGTCGCCCGGTCCGAACAGCACCGCCTCGCTGCCGACCGGGGGCTCGTCGCCGCCGAGGTCCACCACGAACTGGTCCATGGCCACGCGGCCCGCGATCGTGCGCCACTTGCCGGCGACGAGGACGGGGCCCGCACCGGAGGCGTGGCGGGGGATGCCGTCCGCGTAGCCGACGGGGACCAGGCCGAGGGTGGTGTCGCCGGGGGTGACGTAGTGGTGGCCGTAGCTGACGCCGTGGCCGCCGGGGACGTGCTTGACCAGGGCGAGGGAGGCGGACAGCGTCATCACGGGGCGCAGTCCGAAGTCGGCGGGGGCGCCCAGCTCGGGGCTGGGCGAGATGCCGTACATCGCGATGCCGGTGCGGACCAGGTCGAAGTGGCTCTCGGGGAGGGTCAGCGCGGCGGGCGAGTTGGCGATGTGCCGCACCTCGGGGCGTACGCCGCGGTCCTCGGCGTACGCGACCATCTCGCGGAAGCGGGCGAGCTGGGGGGCGATGGACGGGTGCCCGGGCTCGTCCGCGCACGCGAAGTGGGACCACAGTCCGGTGACCCGGACCAGGCCCGCCGCCTCCGCGCGCAGGGCCTCGGCGATCAGTTCCGGCCAGTCGGCGGGGGCGCAGCCGTTGCGGCCGAGGCCGGTGTCGGCCTTGAGCTGGACGCGGGCGGGGCGGCCGGCGGCGCGGGCCGCGGCGGTGGCCTCGCGCAGGGCCCACAGGGCGCTGATGCCCAGGTCGAGGTCGGCCTCGACGGCCTCCCGCCAGGGCCCTCCGGGGGTCCACAGCCAGCACATGATGCGGCCCGGGAGACCGGCCTCCCGGAGGGTGAGTGCTTCCTCGGGGGTGGCGGTGCCGAGCCAGCGGGCGCCGGCGGTGAGGGCGGCGCGGGCACAGGGGAGGGCTCCGTGGCCGTAGGCGTCGGACTTCACGACCGCCATGAGCTGGGCGCCGGGGGTGTGGGCGCGCAGGGTGCGGACGTTGGCGCGGAGCGCCGCGAGGTCGATCCGCGCGTGGGCCCGGAGGGGGGTGGTGTCACTGGTCATCATGTTGGGGTCAGTGTCTCAAAGGGGGTGGGTGGGGGGATTCCGGCGGGGCGGGTGGTGGTTCGGTGGGATTTTTTCGCCCCCGCCGCCCCTACCCGTCCCATCCTCACAAGGGGCTTCGCCCCTTGGACCCCGGAGAGCTCGGGTGGGTGGGGTCGAGTGGGGAGTGCGGGTGGGTGGGGACTTCTCGCGCAGTTCCCCGCGCCCCTTACAGGGGCACGGTGAGTGCTCGCGCACACCGCGGCGGAGCCGCGCAGAAGACACCGCCCCGCACCCCTTACAGGGGCACGGTGAGTGCTCGCGCACACCGCGGCGGAGCCGCGCAGAAGACACCGCCCCGCGCCCCTTACAGGGGCACGGTGAGTGCTCGCGCACACCGCGGCGGAGCCGCGCAGAAGATACCGCCCCACGCGCCTATCGGGGCGCAGCCCCCGCTAGGCGCATCACCCCCTCACCGATCGCCACGCACGGGGGATCGCCCCCGCCACGTCGTGCGCGCCCACCGGCGCGCCCTCGGCGGCGAGGCGGCCGGCGTGGCCGTGGACGTACGCGGCGACGCTGCCGGCGTCACGCGGCGGCAGCCCCGCCGCGAGGAGGCTGCCGGCGAGGCCCGACAGGACGTCGCCGCTCCCCGCCGTGGCGAGCCACGGCGTCCCCGTCGCGTTGACCCGCACCGGCGCCCCCGCCTCCCCCGCGACCAGCGTCGTCGACCCCTTGAGCAGCACCGTCGCCCGGTACCGCGCCGCCAGTTCGCGCACCGCCGTCAGCCGGGCGCCCTCGACCTCCTCCCGCGAGGCGCCCAGCAGGGCGGCGGCCTCACCGGCGTGCGGGGTCAGCAGGGTCGGCGCGCTGCGGGCGCGGACCGTGTCCCGGTCGGCCAGGCGCAGCCCGTCCGCGTCCAGCAGCACGGGTACGTCGGCCGTCAGCACCTCCGCCACCGGCCCCGCGTCGTCGCCCGCGCCCGGCCCGACGACCCACGCCTGTACGCGGCCCGCCTTCGCCGGACCCTGGTCGGAGATCAGCGTCTCCGGGAAGCGGGCGAGGACCGCCTCCCCGGCCGCCCCCACGTACCGCACCGCCCCCGCCCCGCCGCGCAGCGCCCCGGCCACCGCCAGCACGGCCGCCCCGGGGTAGCGCGCGGACCCGGCGGCGATGCCGACGACCCCCCGCCGGTACTTGTCGCTCTCCGCCGCGGGCTCCGGCAGCAGCGCCGCGACCTCCGCGTGCTGCAACGCCTCCAGCCCGGGCACGTCCGGCAGGTGCGGGCCGAGTCCGATGTCGACGAGGCGCACGGAACCGGCGTACTCCCGCGCGGGGTCGATCAGCAGCCCCGGCTTGTGCGTGCCGAAGGTGACCGTGAGGTCGGCCCGGAGCGCCGGGCCGCGCACCTCGCCGGTGTCGGCCTCGACGCCGCTCGGCAGGTCGACGGCGACGACGGCCGCGCCGGTCTCCGCCACGATCCCGGCCAGCCGGGCCGCCTCCGGCCGCAGGCCGCCCCGGCCGCCGATGCCGACGACGCCGTCGACGACGAGGCCGGCGCGGCGCAGCGGCGGCTCGGCGTCCTCGGGGCGCACCGTCGTGCCGCCGGCCCGGCGCAGGGCCGCGAGGCCGCCGGGGTGGGTGCGGTCGGGGGCGAGCAGGACGGCGGTGACCCCCGCCCCCCGGGCGGCGAGCCGGGCACCGGCGTACAGGGCGTCGCCGCCGTTGTCGCCGCTGCCGACGAGGAGGACGACGCGGGCGCCGTACACCCTGCCGAGGAGTTGCGCGCAGGCCGTCGCCAGTCCGGCGGCGGCGCGCTGCATGAGGGTGCCGTCGGGAAGCCGCTCCATGAGCGCGCGTTCGGCGGTCCTGACCGTTTCGACGCTGTACGCGGTACGCATGGGACCGAGTCTGCCCCGTATCCGCCCGGCGTACGTCCGGCGGCCCGCGCCGCCGCCGAGTGGCCCGCCGCCCGCCGGTCACCGAGCATGCGGAGAGGGACCGGCACGGAACGCGCAGGGAGGAAGGCGGACGGATGGCCGACGAGGGCGGCGACCGGTGGCTCCGGGCGCTCGAGCTGCTGCTGGCCGAGCAGCGGTTCCGGATCGGGCGGTACGTCGACGCGCATGCCGTGTCCCCCGTGACGTCGCCCCTGACGTCCCCGGAGGCGCCGTCCGGCGCGCCCCTCGGCGGGCCCCGGCAGCCGTCCCGTACGTCTTCCCCGGCGCCGCCCGTCGCCGAGCCGCCGGCCCGGCAGCTGCTGGACGCCGTGCCGCTCGCCGCGATGGTGGTGCGGGCGGTGCCGTACGGGCCGGGCGCGGGGACCGAGTACCGCTATCTGGGGCACAACGCGGCCGCACGGGAGTACGCCGAGCGCCGCTTCCCGGCCGCCGCCCGGCAGCCGGCGGCGTCCTGGCCGGCGTGGGGCGGGGACGTGCCGCTGTTCGCGCGCTTCCCGAGCCTGGCGGACACGCCCGTGCCCCGTCTGCTCGACGAGGCGCGCCGGACGGGACGGCCGCAGGGACCCGAGTCCGCCGAGTGGTCGCTGTCCGGCCCGGGCGGGCGGGCGGTGCGGATCAGCAGCGAGGTGCGCGTGGCCCCGGTCGGGGAACTGCTGCTGCTCACCTGGGAGCGCGGGGAGCAGGCGCGCGCCCGGATGGCCCGGGCGGCGCAGCAGCTCGCCCGCGTGTGCTGGGCGGAGTGGAGTCTCGCCGACGGGACCGTCGAGGAGACGGGACTGCGCGACGTACTCGGTCTGCCCGCCCCGGCCCCGCTGCCGGACCTGGCGGAACTCGGCCGCATGGTGCTGCCCGAGGGCCGGGAGCCGCTGTACCGGGGGCTCCACGACGTACTGCTGGGCGAACGGGACGTCGTCGACCTCGAACTGCGCCTGGGGCCGGGCGAACCGGAGGCGCGGGTGCTGCGCTTCATCGCCGAGCCGGTGCGTCCGGAGACCGGGCCGGTGTGGACCGTGCGCGCGGTCTGCCGCGACGTGACCTCCGACGTGCGCGGCCGGGAGGTCGCCGAGCGGGCGGTGCGGGAGGCGCGGGCGCAGCGGGAGCGGGCGGACGCGGTCGCCGAGGTGGCCGAACGGCTGCGCGAGGCGGTGCTGCCCGGCTTCCCGCCGGAACTGGCCCGGCACGGCGTCGAGGCGGCCGCCGTGTACCGGCCCGAGGGGCGGACGGCACGGGTGGGCGGCGACTGGTACAAGACCCGTGTCCTGCCCACCGGCCAGGTCCTCATCGCCCTCGGCGACGCGCGCGGGCACGGTCTGGAGGCCGTCACCCTGATGGCCAAACTGCGGTACGGGCTGGCGGGGCTCGCGTTCACCGGCCGGCGGGTGGAGGAACTGACCGGCTGGCTCAACCTGCTCGCCTGCGACGACGGCGAGGAGTCGACGGCGACGGCGGTCATCGCCCGCTACCACCCCGACCGGGGGCTGCTGCGCTGGACCTGCGCGGGCCATCCGCCGCCGGTCCTGGTGCGCGCGGGGCGGGCCCGGCTCCTCGACCCGCCGCCGGGCGGGCCCGGCATGCCGCTGGGTGTCCTGCCCGGCGTGCCGTACGCGGCGGCCGAGACCCTGCTGCACCCCGGTGACGTGGTGCTGCTCTACTCGGACGGGCTGATCGAGCGCCGCGGCTCGGACCTGGACCGGGACGCGTCCCGCCTGTTGCGGGCGGTGCGGAACGGGGCGGGGGCCGGCATCCCGCCGGGCGGTGCGGCCCTCGACGCGTACGTACGGGGACTCGTCGACGAGCTCGTGGGGCCGGACGCGGAGGACGACGCGACGGTACTGGCGTTCCGCCTGGTGGAGCGGAACGTGTGAAGAGGGGGTGCCGTCACCCCTCGGCGATCACGACCGCCGACGCGATGCCGGCGTCGTGGCTCAGCGAGATGTGCCACTGCCGTACGCCGAGTTCGGCGGCCCGGGCCGCAACCGAGCCCCGCACCCGCAGGCGGGGGCGGCCGCTGTCCTCGACGTACACCTCGGCGTCCGTCCAGAGCAGGCCCGCGGGGGCGCCGAGCGCCTTCGCGAGGGCCTCCTTCGCGGCGAACCGCGCGGCCAGCGAGGCGGGGCCGCGGCGCTCGCCGCCGGGGAGCAGCAGTTCGTCCTCCACGAACAGTCGCCGAAGCAGGCCGGGCGTACGTTCCAGCGACGCCGCGAACCGTTCGATCTCGGCGACGTCGATCCCGACCCCGATGATTCCCATACGGGAACCATACGGCTGCCGCCGAGGCTCGGGGTTCGGGCGCCCAGTAGCTCGGGGTTCGGGGTCCGTCGGCGGGTGCGGGTGCGTCGTGGCTGGTCGCGCAGTTCCCCGCGCCCCTTGAGGGGCGCGGGGAACTGCGCGAGAAGCCCCACCGGCGGTCAGCCGACACCGCTCCCTACTCCACCGTCACCGACTTCGCCAGGTTCCGCGGCTGATCCACCTCGTTCCCCCGCGCCGTCGCCAGCTCGCACGCGAACACCTGCAACGGCACCGTCGCCACCAACGGCTGCAACAACGTAGGCGTCGCAGGAATCCGGATCAGATGGTCGGCGTACGGGACGACCGCCTCGTCCCCCTCCTCCGCGATCACGATCGTCCGCGCCCCCCGCGCCCGGATCTCCTGGATGTTCGACACGATCTTGTCGTGCAGCACGGACCGCCCCCGCGGCGACGGCACGACCACCACCACCGGCAGATCCTCCTCGATCAACGCGATCGGCCCGTGCTTCAGCTCCCCCGCCGCGAACCCCTCCGCATGCATGTACGCGAGCTCCTTCAACTTCAGGGCCCCCTCCAGCGCGACCGGATAGCCCACGTGCCGCCCCAGGAACAGCACCGTGTCCTTCTCCGCGAGGGACCGCGCGAGCGCCCGCACCGGCTCCATGGTCTCCAGCACCCGGTCGACCGCCGCCGAGATCCCGGACAGATCGCGGATCACCGCCCGGATCTCGTCGCCCCACTTGGTCCCCCGCATCTGCCCGAGATACAGCGCCACCAGATAACAGGCGACGAGCTGCGTCAGGAACGCCTTCGTCGAGGCGACCGCGACCTCGGGACCGGCGTGCGTGTACAGCACGGCGTCGGACTCGCGCGGGATCGTCGAACCGTTGGTGTTGCAGATGGCCAGCACCCGCGAGCCCTGCTCACGGGCGTGCCGCAGCGCCATCAGCGTGTCCATCGTCTCGCCGGACTGCGAGATCGCGATGACGAGGGACTGTCCGTCGAGGATCGGGTCCCGGTAGCGGAACTCGCTGGCGAGTTCGACCTCGCAGGGCAGCCGGGTCCAGTGCTCGATGGCGTACTTGGCGATCATCCCGGCGTGGAAGGCCGTCCCGCACGCCACGATCACGACCTTGTCGATCTCGCGCAGCTCGGAGTCGGCGATGCGGACCTCGTCCAGGGTGAGCGATCCGGCCGCGTCGATCCGGCCGAGCAGGGTGTCGGCGACCGCCTTCGGCTGCTCGGCGATCTCCTTGAGCATGAAGTAGTCGTAGCCGCCCTTCTCGGCCGCCGAGGCGTCCCAGTCGACGTGGTAGGCGCGCACGTCGGCGGGGCTGCCGTCGAAGCCGGTGACGGTGACGCCGTCCCGGCGCAGCTCCACGACCTGGTCCTGGCCCAGCTCGACGGCGGAGCGGGTGTGCGCGATGAACGCGGCGACGTCGGAGGCGAGGAACGCCTCGCCCTCACCGACGCCCACGACGAGCGGGGAGTTGCGGCGGGCGCCCACGACCACGTCCGGCTGGTCGGCGTGCGTGGCGACCAGCGTGAACGCGCCCTCCAGCCGCCGGCACACCAGTCGCATGGCCTCCGCGAGGTCGGCGCAGGAGGAGAACTCCTCGGCGAGCAGATGCGCGACGACCTCGGTGTCCGTCTCGGAGGACAGCTCGTGCCCGCGCTCCTCCAGCTCGGCGCGCAGGGAGGCGAAATTCTCGATGATGCCGTTGTGTACGACGGCGACCCGGCCGGCGTTGTCCAGGTGCGGGTGCGCGTTGGTGTCGGTGGGGCCGCCGTGGGTGGCCCAGCGGGTGTGTCCGATGCCGGTGGTGCCGGTCGGCAGCGGGCGGTCCTTCAGTTCCTTCTCCAGGTTGATCAGCTTCCCGGCCTTCTTCGCCGCGGCGAGAGTGCCGTCGGCGAGGACGGCGACACCGGCGGAGTCGTACCCCCGGTACTCCAGCCGCTTGAGACCGGCCACGACCACATCGAGCGCCGACTGCGCCCCCACGTATCCCACGATTCCGCACATGCAGGGCAGCCTATGCGGCCAGGGGGCGCCGAATCTCGTCGATCTTGCCCGATTTCGGAAAGAAATCGCCGCTGGAGGGGCCCGGCGTGCCCGCCACGAAGCGCGAGGCGTCGGTGTCGCTTTACACGACACCCGTATCTGTGTGCTTTCTGTGTGCGCGGTATGGACCTTCCCGGGCAAGAGGGATACGGTCCCCCATTCGGGAGTGAGCCGTCTCCCGGGGCAGGGGGAAACGGCCGTGCGCCTTCGACTTCACCGGTTCGTGCGCCGCCGCCCGGCGCATCCGTCCGATCTGGCCGGACGGGTCTGCAGCGAGCTGGCCGCGGAGCTGCCCGACGAGGACGTCGGGGAGGACCTCGACGACTGCCTCGCGAACTACCGGCTCGGCAGCAAGCCGCGCTGCGAGGAGGCCGAGTACCTGGCCCTGGTCCAGGACGCCATCGACCGCCTGGCCGAGGGCGAGTGACGCGTCCCGGGACCAGGGACCGGGGCCGGGCCCGAGACCGAGGCCGTGGGGCGAGTGACGCATCCCACCCGTCCTTTCCGTTCGTCTTCCCGTAACAATGGACTGTGATCTCTCCGGTCTCCTCGATGCCCCGGAGCGCCCACCGGTCCCGGCCGGAGGCGACTCCCTACGTCGACCTCACCCGCACGGAGTGGAGCGCGCTGCGCGACAAGACGCCGCTGCCGCTCACCGCCGAGGAGGTCGAAAAGCTGCGCGGCCTCGGCGACGTCATCGACCTCGACGAGGTGCGGGACATCTACCTCCCGCTCTCCCGGCTGCTCAACCTCTACGTCGGCGCCACCGACACCCTGCGCGGCGCCCTCAACACCTTCCTCGGCGAGCAGGGCTCCCAGTCCGGCACCCCGTTCGTCATAGGCGTCGCCGGCTCCGTCGCGGTCGGCAAGTCGACGGTGGCCCGGCTGCTGCGCGCACTGCTCTCCCGCTGGCCCGAGCACCCGCGCGTCGAACTGGTCACCACCGACGGCTTCCTGCTCCCCACCAAGGAGCTCCAGGCCCGCGGCCTGATGTCGCGGAAAGGTTTCCCCGAGTCGTACGACCGCCGCGCGCTCACCCGGTTCGTCGCCGACATCAAGGCCGGCAAGAACGAGGTGACGGCGCCCGTCTACTCGCACCTCATCTACGACATCGTCCCCGACGAGCGGCTCGTCGTACGGCGGCCGGACATCCTGATCGTCGAGGGCCTCAACGTCCTCCAGCCCGCGCTCCCCGGCGACGACGGCCGCACCCGCGTCGGGCTCGCCGACTACTTCGACTTCAGCGTGTACGTCGACGCCCGCACCGAGGACATCGAACGCTGGTACCTCAGCCGGTTCCGCAAACTGCGCGAGACCGCGTTCCAGAACCCCTCCTCGTACTTCCGCAAGTACACCCAGGTCTCGGAGGAGGAGGCCCTGGACTACGCCCGCACGATGTGGCGCACCATCAACAAGCCCAACCTCACGGAGAACATCGCCCCCACCCGCGGCCGCGCCACCCTCATCCTCCGCAAGGGCTCCGACCACACGGTGCAGCGCCTGAGCCTGCGCAAACTCTGACGGCGGCGACCGGGCGTCCCGCTACGCTGCGGGGATGCTGCATCTGCGCCTGATCACCCCGGAGGGGCGGACCGAGGACGTGGTCCGGGTGATCGAGAAGACCGTCGGGACCACGCATGTCGTGGTGCTCCCGGGAGCCGCCCGCAATCCGGCCGGGGACGTCGTGATGTGCGACGTGGCCCGTGAGGCCGGCGACGAACTCATCGGCCGGCTGCGGGAACTGGGGCTCGACGACGCCGGTTCGATCGCCGTGGAGAACATCGACCTGTCGCTGTCCCGGCGGGCCGACAAGGCCGAGGAGGACGCGCCGGGCGAGGGCGCGGACGCGGTGCTGTGGGAGCAGCTGACCGAGGCCACGCACGAGGAGTCGACGCTCTCCGTCACCTACGTCGCCTTCCTCACCCTGGCGACGATGATCGCGGCGTGCGGTGTCGTCCTGGACAACGCCGTCCTGATCGTCGGCGCGATGGCGGTCGGTCCGGAGTTCGGCCCGCTGGCGGGGCTGTCCACGGCGATCGTGCGCCGCGCCCCGCGCCTGGCGCTGCGTTCCCTCGTCGCCCTGATCGCCGGCTTCGCCGCCGCCATGGTGCTCACCGTCGGCTTCAGCCTGCTGATGGACGCCCTCAACCTGTTCAGCGAGGCCGAGTTGGAGGGCGACCGGCCCAACACCGGGTTCGTGTACGCCCCGGACGCCTTCTCCTTCGTCGTCGCCGTCCTGGCCGGCATCGCGGGCACCCTGTCCCTGACCTCGGCCAAGTCCGGCGCCCTGGTGGGCGTCGCCATCTCCGTCACCACGGTCCCCGCCGCCGCGAACGCCGCCGTCGCCCTGAGCTACGGCGACACCCACCAGACGGCGGGTTCGACCTACCAACTGCTCCTGAACCTGGCGGGCATCGTGCTGGCGGGGACTCTGACCCTGCTCATGCAGAAGTGGCTGTGGGCGCGCACGCGCCCCTGAGGGGCGCGGGGTCCCGCGCGCTCACCCGAGCGCGGACTTGACCGCGTCGGCGAGCCGCCCCGCCACCGACCGCGCCTGCTCGATGTCCGCCGCCTCCACCATCACCCGCACGAGCGGCTCCGTCCCGGAGGGACGCAGAAGGACCCGCCCCGTCGTACCGAGCTCCCGCTCCGCGTCCGTCACCGCCGCCGCCAGCTCCGCGGACGTCGTCACCCGGGACTTGTCGACGTCCGGCACGTTCACCAGGACCTGCGGCAGCCGCTCCATGACGGAGGCGAGGTCCTTGAGCGTACGGCCCGTGCCGGCGACCCGGGCGGCGAGCAGCAGCCCGGTGAGCGTGCCGTCGCCGGTCGTCGCGTGGTCGAGGACGATGACGTGACCGGACTGCTCGCCGCCGAGCGCGTACCCCTTGTCCTTCATCTCCTCCAACACGTACCGGTCGCCGACGGCGGTCTGTACCAGCCGCAGCCCCTCGCGCTCCATGGCGAGCGTGAAGCCGAGGTTGGACATCACGGTGGCGACGACCGCGTCCGCGCGCAGTGTGCCCTGCTCGCGCATGGCGAGCGCCAGCACGGCGAGGATCTGGTCGCCGTCGACCTCGGTGCCCTCGTGGTCCACGGCCAGGCAGCGGTCGGCGTCGCCGTCGTGCGCGATGCCGAGGTGGGCGCCGTGCTCGACGACGGCGGCGCGAAGCTTGTCCAGGTGGGTCGAGCCGTAGCCGTCGTTGATGTTGAGGCCGTCGGGCTCGGCGCCGATGGTGACGACGGTGGCCCCGGCCCGGGTGAACGCCTCCGGGGAGACGCGGGAGGCGGCGCCGTGGGCCTCGTCGAGGACGACGGTCAGACCGTCGAGACGGTTGGGGAGGACACCGGTGAGGTGGTCGACGTAGCGGTCGAAGCCCTCGTCGTAGTCGGTGACCCGGCCGACGCCGGCGCCGGTGGGCCGCTGCCAGGGGGCGCCGGTGCGGTGCTCGGCGTACACGGACTCGATGCGGTCCTCCAGCTCGTCGGCGAGCTTGTGCCCGCCGCGGGCGAAGAACTTGATGCCGTTGTCGGGCATGGCGTTGTGGCTGGCGGAGAGCATCACGCCGAGGTCGGCGCCGAGCGCGCCGGTCAGGTACGCCACGGCCGGCGTCGGCAGCACGCCCACGCGGAGCACGTCCACGCCCGCGCTGGCGAGGCCCGCGACGACGGCGGCCTCCAGGAACTCCCCCGAGGCGCGCGGATCGCGCCCGACGACGGCCTTCGGCCGGTGGCCCTCGAACGTGCCCACCTCGGCCAGTACGTGTGCCGCCGCGACGGAGAGGCCGAGCGCCAGCTCCGCCGTCAGATCCGCGTTGGCGACACCGCGCACGCCGTCCGTGCCGAAGAGTCGTCCCACTGTGGTGCCTCCGAATGTGCTCAGAAAGTGCGGCTCGTGCGAGTGCGAGTGAAGTGCGGCTCGTGCGAGTGTCGGGCACGGCCGGGGCCCGCACATCCCCCGGACATGACTTCTGACCGCCGGGCCCGCCCTCAGGTTGTACCGCGCGAACCTGTGCCGGAGGGTTCATACCGGAAACTACCGGAAGTTACTGGAAGCCCATACCCCAAGCCGCATAAACCTGTGGTAAGCCCGCCCCGGGAAACGCACCGCCCCGGCGGCACGGGACGTGCCACCGGGGCGGGTACGGCGGTACTGCGCGGACGCCGCTGCGGCGGTCCGGTGCGCGGTTTAGCGCTTGCTGTACTGCGGGGCCTTGCGGGCCTTCTTCAGACCGGCCTTCTTGCGCTCGACCGCACGGTCGTCGCGGCGCAGGAAGCCGGCCTTCTTCAGCGGGCCGCGGTTGTTGTCCACGTCCGCCTCGTTCAGCGCGCGGGCGACACCGAGACGGAGCGCACCGGCCTGGCCGGAGACACCGCCGCCGGCGATGCGGGCGACGACGTCGTAGCGGCCCTCGAGCTCGAGCACCTTGAAGGGCTCGTTGACTTCCTGCTGGTGCACCTTGTTCGGGAAGTAGTCCTCGAGGGTGCGACCGTTGATCTTCCACTTGCCGGTGCCCGGGATGATCCGGACGCGGGCGATGGCGTTCTTGCGACGGCCCAGGCCGGCGGCCGGCTGGGGCTCGCCGAAGCGGGACGACAGCGACTCGGAGGTGTACTCGCCCTCGACGGGCACCTCGGACTCGCTGGTGTAGCTCTCGATGTCAAGCTCTTCGAGCGGCTGCTCGGCAGTGGTCTCGGCCACGATTCTCCTCAGATTCTCTTCGGTCTTAGGGGGTGGCCGGACTTACTGCGCGACCTGGGTGATCTCGAACGGCTGCGGCTGCTGCGCGCCGTGCGGGTGCTGGTCACCCTTGTAGACCTTCAGCTTCGAGAGCATCTGACGGCCCAGAGTGTTCTTGGGGAGCATGCCCTTGACGGCCTTCTCGATGGCCTTCTCGGGGTTCTTGTCCAGCAGGTCGTCGTAGCGGACGGAGCGCAGACCACCCGGGTAGCCGGAGTGGCGGTACGCCATCTTCTGGGTCCGCTTGTTACCGGACAGGTGCACCTTGTCGGCGTTGATGATGATGACGAAGTCACCGGTGTCGACGTGGGGCGCGTAGATCGGCTTGTGCTTGCCGCGCAGGAGGGAGGCGGCGGTGGAGGCCAGACGGCCCAGGACGACGTCCTGGGCGTCGATGACGTGCCACTGACGCGTCACATCGCCGGGCTTGGGGCTGTACGTACGCACGGTTCGTAGCCTTCGCTTCTTCAGTGAGTGGTCCTGACATGGTCACCGAAGACGATCACGACAGCCCTGACCGCATGGCGGCGACGCAAACCGCGTACATGGGGTCGCTGGTCATCGGTCCGGAGACCGGTGTAAGGGCCCCTCACGTGAGAATGAGCAAGCCAATACACACAACGAACAAGAAGAATAACGGCGGCACCCCGGACGGGTCAAAACGGCCACCCCACCCGGGCCCGGGGAGCCCGCCCCCCGGGGGCTGGCCCGGACCCCGCCCGGCCCGTCTAAGATGCGGCGCATGAGTTATGGGCAGGGGGAGCCCCCGTGGGATCCCTGGAAACCGGGCTCCCAGCAACAACAATGGGGCAATCAGAGCACCAGTGACACACCGGACTGGGCCGCGCTGGCCGACGCCTCCGCGTCGCGCAACAAGCGGCGCCGGCTGCTGCTGATCGTGGGCGGCGCCGTCGCCACGGTCGCCGTCGGCACCGCCGTGGCCATGGCCGTCGTGTCCGCCAACAGCGGGTCCGACAACAA
The DNA here is from genome assembly GCF_036226765.1 of Streptomyces sp. NBC_00670. Taxonomy (NCBI): domain Bacteria; kingdom Bacillati; phylum Actinomycetota; class Actinomycetes; order Kitasatosporales; family Streptomycetaceae; genus Streptomyces; species Streptomyces sp. NBC_00670. The sequence continues at coordinate 4,379,692 of NZ_CP109017.1, read as the reverse complement.
GCCCGCCAACAGCCTGCCCGGCAGCGCCGACATCCCCGGCGGTTCCACCTCCGCCGTGGACCCGTCGTTCGACCCGACCTCCGCCCCGCCGCCGCTGGACCCGATGGACTTCATATCCAGCGCCAAAAAGGACAAGGCCGCGCTCAGCCCGGACACCCTGTTCCCGGGCTCGCAGGTCACCCTGGACTCGCACGTCTACACCAAGCACGCCCGGTCCTCCACGACCGACTGCGCCTCCGCCGTCCGCGGCACGCTCCCCAAGGCGCTGACGGCCAACGGCTGCACCCGCGTCATGCGCGTCACCTACACCGCCAAGGGCGGCGTGGCCGTCACCGTGGGCGTCGCCGTCTTCGACACCGCGGACGACGCGACCAAGGCCCGCGAGGCCACGGACGACAAGAGCATCCTCACCTCGCTGCCCGGCTCCGGCGTCGACGACTTCTGCCGCACCTCGGTCTGCCGCAGCACCCGCAACTCGGTCGGCCGCTACGCCTACTTCACGCTCGGCGGCTTCACCGGCAAGAAGGACGTGACGACCAAGGACACCACGGTCTTCACCGCCGGCGACGACCTCGCCGAGTACACCTTCCGCCAGATCCACCGGCGCGGCGAGACCCAGGCGTCGGCCGCCGCCAACAAGTAGGCCGCACACGCAGGACGCACGCACGCAGGACGCACGGGGACGGGCCGCACGGGGCGGGGCGGAGGCCCGCCGCTCAGCAGCAGCCGGCGCCGGACGCCGTCCCCGGCAGCGTCCGCCGGTTGCGCGCCTCCCTGTTCCGCGCGGCGAGCAACTCGTCGGCCGGGTAGCCGACTTCCTCCAGCGTCAGCCCGTGCGGCCGTACGACGTGCACGGCGGAGTCCCGTACGCCCGCCGCGAGCACCTTGGCCGGCCACTCGGGCCCCCGGTGTCCGTCCCCCACGAACAGCAGCGCGCCGATCAGCGAGCGCACCATGTTGTGGCAGAAGGCGTCGGCGCGCACGGTCGCGGTGACGATCCCGCCGTCACCGCGCGCCAGACTCAGCTCCTGGAGGGTACGGATGGTGGTCGCCCCCTCCCGCTTCTTGCAGTACGCGGCGAAGTCGTGCTCCCCCAGCAGCCCCCGCGCCGCCTCGTTCATGGCGTCGACGTCCAGCGGCCAGTCGTGCCAGAGGACGTGGTGGCGCAGCAGCGGGTCGACGCCGCCGGGGTTGTCGGTGACGCGGTAGGCGTACCGGCGCCAGACCGCCGAGAACCGCGCGTTGAAGCCCGCGGGCGCCTCCCTGAGCGCCCACACGCGCACGTCCCTGGGCAGCCGCCCGGCGAGCCGCTTGAGCAGCTTCTCATGGTGCTCGGCCCACACCTCGCGCGGCAGATCGACATGCGCGACCTGCCCGCGCGCGTGCACGCCGGCGTCGGTCCGCCCGGCGACCGTCAGCTCGTACGTCACCCCGCCGGACCGGGTGACCGTCCGCAGCGCGTCCTCGATCTCCCCCTGCACGGTCCGCCGCCCCCCGGCCTGCTTGGCCCACCCGGAGAACGCGGTCCCGTCGTAGGACAGATCAAGGCGGACGCGCACGAACCCGGCAGCAACTTCGTCACTCACCCAGAGATCCTCTCAGCACACAAAAGTGGGCCCGCTCCTCGAAGGAGCGGGCCCACCCTGAAGGGGCGCGGGGAACTGCGCGACAAGCCACGACGGAGCCGCAGCCGCAATCGCACAGCTCCCCGCAGACGCTTACGCGTCCTTGGCCTCCTCGGCCGGGGCCTCGGTCGCCTCGTCCTTCGTGAGGTCGGCCTTGGCCTCGGAAGCGTCCGCATCCTTCGCGGCACGCTTCGTCGCGGCCTCCGCCTCGCCCGTCGCCTGCTGCGCGACCGTCAGCGCCTCGACCAGCTCGATGACGGCCATGGGCGCGTTGTCGCCACGGCGGTTACCGATCTTGGTGATGCGGGTGTAGCCACCGGGACGGTTCTCGTAGCGCGGGCCGATCTCGGTGAAGAGCGTGTGGACGATGCTCTTGTCCGTGATGACCTGCAGCACCTGGCGGCGGTTGTGAAGGTCGCCCTTCTTCGCCTTGGTCACCAGACGCTCGGCGTACGGCCGCAGCCGGCGCGCCTTGGCCTCGGTGGTGGTGATGCGGCCGTGCTCGAAGAGCGCCTTCGCGAGGTTCGCGAGGAGCAGCTTCTCGTGCGCGGCACTGCCGCCCAGACGGGCACCCTTGGTGGGCTTCGGCATGTTCTTTCTCCTGTGTGTCTGCCCCGGCCGTATCAGGTACCGGGGTCAGGAACCCGATGAGCGGATGCTCACCGGCATCGACCGATCAGTACTGCTCGGTCTCCACGAAACCCGCGTCCGCGTCGTCGTCGGCGCCGAAGGCGTCGGCCGCGGCCGTGGGGTCGAATCCGGGCGGGCTGTCCTTGAGGGCCAGGCCCATGCCGGCCAGCTTCGCCTTGACCTCGTCGATGGACTTCGCACCGAAGTTGCGGATGTCCAGCAGGTCCGCCTCGGACCGCGCCACGAGCTCACCCACGGAGTGGATGCCCTCGCGCTTGAGGCAGTTGTACGAGCGGACGGTGAGCTCGAGCTCCTCGATCGGGAGCGCGAGGTCGGCCGCCAGCGCCGCGTCCGTCGGGGACGGACCCATGTCGATGCCCTCGGCGTCGATGTTCAGCTCGCGGGCGAGACCGAACAGCTCGACCAGGGTCTTGCCCGCCGACGCCATGGCGTCACGCGGCCGCATGGCCTGCTTGGTCTCGACGTCGACGATCAGCTTGTCGAAGTCGGTGCGCTGCTCGACACGCGTGGCCTCGACCTTGTACGTGACCTTGAGGACCGGCGAGTAGATCGAGTCGACCGGGATCCGGCCGATCTCCTGGCCGACCTGCTTGTTCTGCACGGCGGAGACGTAACCGCGGCCGCGCTCGACCGTCAGCTCCATCTCCAGCTTGCCCTTGCCGTTGAGCGTGGCGAGGACGAGGTCGGGGTTGTGCACCTCGACACCGGCCGGGGGCGCGATGTCGGCGGCGGTGACCAGACCCGGGCCCTGCTTGCGCAGGTACATCACGACCGGCTCGTCGTGCTCCGAGGAGACGACCAGCTGCTTGATGTTGAGGATCAGGTCGGTGACGTCCTCCTTGACGCCCGGCACGGTGGTGAACTCGTGCAGGACGCCGTCGATCCGGATGCTGGTGACGGCGGCACCGGGGATCGACGAGAGGAGCGTGCGGCGGAGGGAGTTGCCGAGGGTGTAGCCGAAGCCCGGCTCCAGCGGCTCGATCACGAACCGGGAGCGGAACTCGTCGACGACCTCTTCGGTCAACGAGGGACGCTGAGCGATCAGCATGTGGTGATCCTTCAGTCAGGGGCGCCCGCTATTTGACGCCCGACTAGTACTGCAAGGGTACGGGCGATACGACCCGAAAGAGCCGTACCGCCCGGAAACCCTGGTGAAGCGAGATCAGACGCGACGACGCTTCGGCGGCCGGCAGCCGTTGTGCGGGGTCGGGGTGACGTCCTGGATGGAGCCGACCTCGAGGCCCGTGGCCTGCAGGGAACGGATCGCGGTCTCACGACCGGAGCCCGGGCCCTTGACGAACACGTCGACCTTGCGCATGCCGTGCTCCTGCGCGCGGCGGGCGGCCGACTCGGCGGCCATCTGCGCGGCGAACGGCGTGGACTTCCGGGAGCCCTTGAAGCCGACGTGGCCGGCGGAGGCCCAGGAGATCACGTTGCCGGTCGGGTCGGTGATCGAAACGATGGTGTTGTTGAACGTGCTCTTGATGTGCGCGTGGCCGTGAGCGACGTTCTTCTTTTCCTTGCGGCGCACCTTCTTGGCAGCGCCCTGACGTCCCTTGGGGGGCATGTCTTCTCCTACGGGAGGTGGTCGGTCCTACAGCGAAGACCGCTGGACGGCGAAGTCGCTGAGGACTACTTCTTGCCCGGCTTCTTCTTGCCGGCGATGGCGCGACGCGGGCCCTTGCGGGTACGGGCGTTGGTGCTGGTGCGCTGACCGCGGACCGGCAGACCGCGGCGGTGCCGCAGACCCTGGTACGTGCCGATCTCGACCTTGCGGCGGATGTCGGCCTGGATCTCGCGACGGAGGTCACCCTCGGTCTTGATGTTGTTGTCGACGTACTCGCGGATCGCGACGAGCTGCTCCTCGGAGAGGTCGCGAACGCGGGTGTTCGGGTCGACGCCGGTGGCTGCCAGCGTCTGCTGCGAAAGGGTCCGGCCGATGCCGAACACGTAGGTGAGGGCGATCTCCACGCGCTTTTCGCGCGGGATGTCAACACCGGAAACGCGTGCCATTCAATGGCTCCAGTTGATTGTCGGAGGTCTTCCACAGGACCGGCTCCCAGCCGCCGTACGAGGTACGAACTGGGTCCCCGGCCTCCGAACCGGGGGTGTCGGACCTGAGTGCCAGGTCCGGGCCCTGCGTATGAACAAATTCAGCTCGCGTCGCGCGAAATTCTGCGAATCGCAGAGGGTGCGGTCGTGCGTCAGCCCTGGCGCTGCTTGTGGCGCGGGTTCTCGCAGATGACCATGACCCGGCCGTGACGGCGGATCACCCTGCACTTGTCGCAGATCTTCTTGACGCTCGGCTTGACCTTCATGGGTGTGAGGTTCTCCGGGTCAGTTGCCGGCGGACCCGCGCGGAACGCACGCGGGACGTGGGCAAGATCTACTTGTACCGGTAGACGATCCGGCCACGCGTCAGGTCGTACGGAGACAGCTCCACCACGACCCGGTCGTCAGGGAGGATGCGGATGTAGTGCATACGCATCTTGCCGCTGATGTGTGCCAGGACCTGGTGGCCGTTCTGGAGCTCGACCTTGAACATGGCGTTCGGAAGAGACTCGACGACAGTGCCCTCGATCTCGATGGCACCTTGCTTCTTGGCCACGCTTCGCCCTTCGAATCGACTACCTTGATCGACTCCGGTACGTCCGCATGCGGACATGCGGGTGCACGAGAGCCGACGAGTCAGTCTACGTCAGCGCACCCGGAAAGGCGAAACGAGGAATTCTGCCCTGGCAGGGAGATCATCATGCCGACGGGGGCCATCTCTGAACGTCCCGCTCGCGCCCGGCTGCGGAGCGGCCCGTCGGACGCAGCGGCGCCGGGGGCGCCTCACGGGCTTCGCGGGGCTGCGCCGGCCTCCGACCGGCGGCTCGTGCCGCGGCCGGCGTCAGCCCAGCGGATCCGGGGCCGCCGTGATTCCCAGCTCTGCGAGCTTCGCCCGGCCCCCGTCCGGAGCCGTCAGCACCAGCGGGCCCTCCTCCGTCAGGGCCACCGAGTGCTCCCAGTGCGAGGACCAGGTGCCGTCCGTCGTGATGACCGTCCAGTCGTCCTGGAGAACCTCGGTCTTCGGGGTGCCGAGGGAGACCATCGGCTCGATGGCCAGGCACAGGCCGGGGACCAGCTTGGGGCCCTTGCCGCGCTTGCGGTCGACGTAGTTCAGCAGGTGCGGGTCCATGTGCATCTCGGTGCCGATGCCGTGGCCGCCGTAGTCCTCGATGATCCCGTAGCGGCCGCCGCCGGGCTTCGGCTGGCGGCGGATGTACGTCTCGACGGCGCGCGAGATGTCGACGAGCCGGTTGCCCGGCTTCATGGCCGCGATGCCGGCCCACATCGACTCCTCCGTCACCCGGGACAGCTCGACCAGCTCGGGAGCGTGGCCGGAGCCGACGAACGCGGTGTACGCGGCGTCGCCGTGCCAGCCGTCGACGATGGCGCCGCAGTCGATGGAGATGAGGTCGCCGTCCTTGAGGACGACCTCGTCGGACGGGATGCCGTGCACGACCACGTCGTTCACGGAGGTGCAGATCGTGGCCGGGAAGCCGCCGTAGCCGAGGAAGTTCGGCTTGGCGTCGTGCTCGGCGAGCACCTTGCGGGCGACCTGGTCCAGATCCCTGGTCGTCGCGCCGGGCACGGCCGCCTCACGCGTGGCCGCGTGAATGGCCGCGACGACCAGCCCCGCCTCGCGCATCTTCGCGATCTGCTCGGGGCTCTTGATCTGCACCATGACGACAAGCGCCTTTCTGACCCGGAAAAGAGATACGGACCCTGTCAACAATACGGCGCCAGGCGCCCGGCAGGAGCGCGGGACCGTGCCCCCGTGCCCCTGCAAGGGGCGCGGGGCCGTGTCGATTTGCGGCTCCGCCGCGCGGGCGCGAGAAGCCCCGCCCGCACCCCACACACAACGACCGCGGCCCCCCGCCAGGGGGAGCCGCGGTCGGAAAAGCGAACCGGCACCGCCTACTGCGGCGCCCCCTCGCGCTGGAGCGCCCGCATCGCCCGCCCCGTCACGTCCTCGACCTTGCCCAGCGCCGAGATCGTCACCACGAGCCCCTGCGCCTTGTAGTAGTCGATGATCGGCTCGGTCTGCGTGTGGTAGACCTCCAGCCGCGTCCGCACCGTCTCCTCGGAGTCGTCGTCGCGCTGGTACAGCTCGCCCCCGCACGCGTCGCACACCCCCTCCGCCTTCGGCGGGTTGTACGTCACGTGGAAGACGTGGCTGGAGTCCTTGCGGCAGATCCGCCGCCCGGCGATGCGCTTGACGACCTCGTCCTCCGGGACCTCCAGGTCCAGCACCGCGTCCAGCTTCATGCCCTCGCTGGCAAGCATGTCGTCCAGCGCCTCGGCCTGCGAGACGTTGCGCGGGAAGCCGTCGAGCAGGAAGCCACCGGCCGCGTCGGACTGCTCCATGCGGTCCTTGGCCATGCCGATGGTGACCTCGTCCGGCACCAGGTTGCCCGCGTCCATGTAGGATTTCGCGAGTTTGCCCAGTTCGGTCTGGGAGCTGATGTTGGCGCGGAACAGGTCGCCCGTGGAGATGTGCGGGATCGACAGGTTCTTGGCCAGGAACGCGGCCTGCGTTCCCTTCCCGGCCCCGGGTGGCCCGACGAGGACAATTCGCATCAGCGGAGGAACCCTTCGTAATTGCGCTGCTGGAGCTGACTCTCGATCTGCTTCACGGTCTCGAGACCGACACCCACGATGATCAGGATGCTCGTCCCGCCGAACGGGAAGTTCTGATTCGCGTTGAAGCCCACCAACGCCATTGTTGGCACGAGAGCGATCAGACCCAGATACAGCGAACCCGGCCAGGTGATCCGGTTGAGTACGTAGCTCAGGTACTCGGCGGTCGGCCGGCCAGCCCGGATGCCCGGGATGAAGCCACCATACTTCTTCATGTTGTCGGCGACTTCTTCGGGGTTGAAGGAGATCGCCACGTAGAAGAAGGCGAAGAACACGATCAGCAGGAAGTACAGGGTGATGTAGACCGGGTGGTCGCCCTTCACCATGTTCGCCTGGATCCAGGTCTTCCAGCCGGAGTTGCTGTCGGAGAACTGCGCGATCAGGGCGGGGATGTAGAGCAGCGACGACGCGAAGATGACGGGGATCACACCCGCCTGGTTGACCTTCAGCGGAATGTACGTCGAGGTGCCGCCGTAGGACCGGCGGCCGATCATGCGCTTCGCGTACTGGACGGGAATGCGGCGCTGGGCCTGCTCGACGAAGACCACCAGGCCGACCATGACCAGGCCGATCAGGATGACCGTGCCGAACTCGATCCAGCCGTCGGCCAGCGTGCCCGAGGTCTTGATGGCCCACAGCGCGGACGGGAAGGTGGCGGCGATCGAGATGAACATCAGGATCGACATGCCGTTGCCGATGCCGCGGTCGGTGATCAGCTCGCCGAGCCACATCACCATGCCCGTACCGGCGGTCATGGTGACGACCATCGTGATGGTGGTGAAGATCGACTGGTCGGGCACGATGTCCGTGGCGACCGGGCAGCCGGTGAAGAGCGCGCCGCTGCGGGCGGTGGCCACCAGGCCGGTGCCCTGGAGGATGGCGAGCGCGACCGTCAGATAACGCGTGTACTGCGTGATCTTCGCCGTACCGGCCTGGCCCTCCTTCTTCAGGGCCTCCAGACGCGGGATCACCACGGTCAGCAGCTGGAGAATGATGCTCGCCGTGATGTACGGCATGATGCCCAGCGCGAAGACCGTGATCTGCAGCAGCGCACCGCCACTGAACATGTTCACCAGGCCGAACAGGCCCTGGTTGCCCTTGGCGACGTCGATACAGGTCTGGACGCTCTTGTAGTCGACGCCGGGGATCGGAATGTGCGTACCGGCGCGGTACACCACGATGATCCCGAGCGTGAAGAGCAGCTTCTTGCGCAGGTCGGGCGTCCTGAACGCCCGGGCGAAGCCGGTGAGCACGGTGCCTCCTGCGACCCCCGCGCACGTGCGTCAGAGGTGACGATTGGTGAGGTTCGACGAATACGTAACGGCTGCCGGCCTCTCCTGGTGCCCCGAGTGGAGCATCTGGTGAAACTTGACAGCGCAGGCCACCTTACCGGCGACACTGCCCCCCTTGGAACGACCAACCGGGGATACCCCAAATGTGGGGTATCCCCGGTCGGATTCGTTCACGTCATCGGCGTGCCTGACGGAGTCAGACGAGCTCGGTGACCGTACCGCCGGCGGCGGTGATCTTCTCCTTGGCGGAGCCGGAGACGGCGTCGACCGTCACCTGCAGCGCCACGGAGACCTCGCCCTGGCCGAGGACCTTGACGAGGCTGTTCTTGCGAACGGCACCCTTGGCCACCAGGCCCTCGACGGTGACCTCGCCACCCTCGGGGTAGAGCGCGGCCAGCTTGTCGAGGTTCACGACCTGGTACTCGGTCTTGAACGGGTTCTTGAAGCCCTTCAGCTTCGGGAGGCGCATGTGGAGGGGCATCTGCCCGCCCTCGAAGCGCTCCGGAACCTGGTAACGGGCCTTCGTGCCCTTGGTACCACGACCGGCCGTCTTGCCCTTCGACGCCTCACCACGACCGACACGGGTCTTGGCGGTCTTGGCGCCCGGGGCCGGACGGAGGTTGTGGATCTTGAGCGGGTTGTTCTCCGCCATGATCAGTCGACCTCCTCGACCGACACGAGGTGGCGGACGGTGTGCACCATGCCGCGGAACTCGGGGCGGTCCTCCTTGACGACCTGCGTGTTGATCCCCTTGAGACCAAGGGAACGCAGGGTGTCACGGTGGTTCTGCTTGCTGCCGATGTAGGACTTGACCTGCGTGATCCTGAGCTGCGCCATGATTACGCACCTGCCCCGGCACGCGCACGCAGCAGGGCCGCGGGGGCGACGTCCTCGAGCGGCAGACCGCGGCGGGCCGCGACCTCCTCGGGACGCTGCAGGCCCTTGAGGGCCTCCACGGTCGCGTGCACGATGTTGATCTGGTTGTCGGAGCCGAGCGACTTCGACAGGATGTCGTGGATGCCGGCGCACTCGAGCACGGCGCGCACCGGGCCACCGGCGATAACACCGGTACCGGGGGACGCGGGCTTGAGCAGCACGACGCCGGCCGCCTTCTCACCCTGGATCGGGTGCGGGATGGTGCCCTGGATGCGGGGGACCTTGAAGAAGTGCTTCTTGGCCTCCTCAACGCCCTTGGCGATGGCGGCCGGCACCTCCTTGGCCTTGCCGTATCCGACACCCACGGTGCCGTCACCGTCGCCCACCACGACCAGCGCGGTGAAGCTGAAGCGACGACCACCCTTCACAACCTTGGCGACACGGTTGATCGCGACGACGCGCTCGACGTACGCGGTCTTCTCGGCGGCGGATGCTCCGCCGTCACGGCCCTTCCGGTCCCGCCGCTCGCCGCCACCGGCACCGCCACCGCGGCGCTGGGGTCCAGCCATTGGATTACCTCTCTCTTTCCGCTAGCTACAAGCGGCTCAGAACTTGAGCCCGGCTTCGCGGGCGGCGTCCGCCAGGGCGGCGATGCGCCCGGCGTACTGGTTGCCACCACGGTCGAACACGACGGCCTCGACACCGGCGGCCTTGGCACGCTCGGCGACCAGGGCGCCGACCTGCTTGGCCTGCGCGGACTTGTCGCCCTCGCCGCCGCGGATCGACGTGTCCAGGGTGGACGCCGACGCCAGGGTGTGCCCCTTGAGGTCGTCGATCACCTGCGCCACGATGTGACGGTTGGAGCGGGTCACGACCAGGCGGGGGCGCTCGGCCGTACCGGAGACCTTCTTGCGGATCCGGATGTGCCGCCGCTTGATGGCGGTGCGCTTGTAGGCGTCGCCCTTGGCGATCTTCTGCCCGTATGCCATGGCTTACTTACCCGCCTTTCCGACCTTGCGGCGGATGACTTCACCCTCGTACCTGACACCCTTGGCCTTGTACGGGTCGGGCTTGCGCAGCTTGCGGATGTTCGCCGCGACTTCGCCCACCTTCTGCTTGTCGATGCCCTCGACCGAGAAGTGCGTCGGGTTCTCGACCTTGAAGGTGATGCCCTCGGGCGCCTCGACGGTGATCGAGTGGCTGTAGCCGAGCGCGAACTCGAGGTTCGAGCCCTTGGCCGTCACGCGGTAACCGACACCGCTGATCTCGAGCTTCTTCACGTAACCCTGGGTCACGCCGGTGATCATGTTCGCCACCAGCGTGCGGGACAGGCCGTGCAGGGCCTTGTTCTGACGCTCGTCGTTCGGGCGGGTGACGCTGAGCACGCCGTCCTCGCCCTTAGCGATCTCGATCGGCGCCGCGATGGTGTGGGACAGGGTGCCCTTGGGACCCTTCACCTGCACCTGACGGCCGTCGATGGTGACGTCCACGCCGGCGGGAACCGCGATGGGGAGCTTGCCGATGCGCGACATAGCTGTTTCCTCCGTTCCCTTCCGCTACCAGACGTAGGCGAGGACTTCCCCACCCACGCCCTTCTTGCCGGCCTGCTTGTCGGTGAGGAGCCCGTGCGACGTGGAGATGATCGCCACGCCGAGGCCGCCCAGCACCTTCGGCAGGTTGGTGGACTTCGCGTACACCCGGAGCCCGGGCTTGGAGATCCGCTTGATGCCCGCGATGGAGCGCTCACGGTTGGGGCCGAACTTCAGCTCCAGGACGAGGTTCTTGCCGACCTCGGCGTCCTCGACCTTCCAGCCCGTGATGAAGCCCTCCTGCTGGAGGATCTCCGCGATGTGAGACTTGATCTTCGATGCCGGCATCGCCACGGAGTCGTGGTACGCCGAGTTCGCGTTGCGCAGACGCGTGAGCATGTCTGCGATCGGATCAGTCATGGTCATGAATTGGCCTTCGGCCTCTCTCGCCGGGGTTTCCTGGTGCGCCATCCCTCTCCCCGATCCGAGACGGGACGGGTGCGGCGCGGTGGACCTACGGCGTAGTAAGCATTCATTGGCGGGCGAGCCCGCGTATGTACAGGGCACGGCAGGCGCCCAACCCCGCAAGCCTACGGCATGCGGAGCGGGCCTCCTGCCGGACCCGGTTGCCTACCGAGAGCCCTGGTGCACCCCAAGTGGGGGTTTACCAGGAGCTCTTGGTCACGCCCGGCAGCTCGCCGCGGTGAGCCATCTCACGGAGGCACACACGGCACAGGCCGAACTTGCGGTAGACGGAGTGCGGACGCCCACAGCGCTGGCAGCGGGTGTAGGCGCGCACGCCGAACTTGGGCTTGCGGGCAGCCTTCGCGATCAGAGCCTTCTTCGCCATCTCGCTCACGCCTCCTTGAAGGGGAAGCCGAGGTGACGGAGGAGCGCGCGGCCCTCTGCGTCGTTGGTCGCCGTGGTCACCACGGTGATGTCCATACCCCGGACGCGGTCGATCTTGTCCTGGTCGATCTCGTGGAACATGACCTGCTCCGTGAGACCGAAGGTGTAGTTGCCACGGCCGTCGAACTGCTTGGGGGACAGACCGCGGAAGTCGCGGATGCGCGGGAGCGCGAGCGACAGGGTGCGGTCCAGGAACTCCCACATGCGGTCGCCACGGAGCGTGACGTGGGCACCGATCGGCTGGCCCTCGCGCAGCTTGAACTGCGCGATGGACTTGCGGGCCTTGGTGACGGCCGGCTTCTGCCCGGTGATGATGGTCAGGTCACGGACGGCACCGTCCATGAGCTTGGAGTCACGGGCGGCGTCGCCGACACCCATGTTGACCACGATCTTGACGAGGCCGGGAACCTGCATGACGTTCTCGTACTTGAACTCGTCACGCAGCTTGCCCGCGATCTCCTCGCGGTACTTCGTCTTGAGACGCGGAGTGGTGGTGGTAGCCATCAGATGTCCTCACCCGTCCGCTTGGCAACGCGGATCTTGTTGCCGTCCTCGTCGAAGCGGTAACCGACGCGCGTGACGACCTTGTTGCCGTCCTTCTCCACGACCAGCTGGACGTTGGAGACGTGGACGGGGGCCTCGGTGGTCACGATGCCGCCGGCCTGCGAGCCGCTGGCGGTCGGGCCGGCCTTGGTGTGCTTCTTGACCCGGTTGACACCCTCGACCAGGACGCGGTCCTCGCGGGGGTAGGCCGCGATGACCTTGCCCTGCTTGCCCTTGTCCTTACCGGTGATGACCTGGACCAGGTCGCCCTTCTTGATCTTCATGCTCACAGCACCTCCGGCGCGAGGGAGATGATCTTCATGAACTTCTTCTCGCGCAGCTCACGGCCGACGGGGCCGAAGATACGGGTGCCGCGGGGGTCGCCGTCGTTCTTGAGAATGACGGCGGCGTTCTCGTCGAAGCGGATGTACGAGCCGTCGGGACGGCGGCGCTCCTTGACGGTGCGAACGATGACCGCCTTGACGACGTCACCCTTCTTCACGTTGCCACCGGGGATCGCGTCCTTGACGGTGGCGACGATGACGTCACCGATACCCGCGTAGCGGCGACCGGAGCCACCGAGCACACGGATGGTGAGAATTTCCTTCGCACCCGTGTTGTCGGCGACACGCAGTCGCGACTCCTGCTGGATCACGTCTATCTCCTGTTTGTCTGCCGGTTCCCCGGGAGCCGATCACCTCGGTGAGCGGCTCCCGGAGCCTGGCGGAACTGTCCTGTGGGGAATGCCCCGCAGGAGATCTTTACTTGGCCTTCTCGAGGATCTCGACGACGCGCCACCGCTTCGTGGCGGACAGCGGCCGGGTCTCCATGAGGAGGACGCGGTCGCCGACACCCGCGGCGTTCTGCTCGTCGTGCGCCTTGAGCTTGTTGGTACGGCGGATGACCTTGCCGTACAGCGCGTGCTTGACGCGGTCCTCGACGGCGACGACGACGGTCTTGTCCATCTTGTCGCTGACGACGAGACCCTCACGGGTCTTGCGGAAGCCGCGGGCCTCTGCAGTCTGCTCAGTCACGTTGCTCTCACTCATCAGGCGCTCTCCACCGTCTCGATGCCCAGCTCGCGCTCACGCATCAGGGTGTAGATCCGCGCGATGTCCTTGCGGACGGCCTTCAGCCGACCGTGGTTCTCGAGCTGACCGGTCGCCGCCTGGAAGCGGAGGTTGAACAGCTCTTCCTTGGCCTCGCGGAGCTTCGCCAGAAGCTCCTCGTTGCCCAGCTCGCGCAGCTCGGACGCCTTGGTACCGGCCGACATCACGCTTCACCTGCCTCGCGCTTGACGATCCGGCACTTCATCGGCAGCTTGTGGGCCGCACGAGTCAGCGCCTCACGGGCGATCTTCTCGTTGGGGTAGGACAGCTCGAACATGACCCGGCCCGGGTGCACGTTCGCGATCCACCACTCCGGAGAACCCTTACCGGAACCCATGCGGGTCTCGGCGGGCTTCTTCGTGAGCGGGCGGTCCGGGTAGATGTTGATCCAGACCTTGCCACCACGCTTGATGTGGCGGGTCATCGCGATACGGGCCGCCTCGATCTGGCGGTTGGTCACGTACGCCGGCGTGAGGGCCTGGATGCCGTACTCGCCGAACGAGACCGTCGTACCGCCCTTGGCCTGACCACGGCGCTTCGGGTGGTGCTGCTTGCGGTGCTTGACCCTACGGGGGATCAGCATGTCGGTCAGGCCTCCGTTCCGCCAGTAGAAGAGGACGGCGCCTCAGCCGGAGCGGCAGCGGCGGGCGCGTCGGCCTTGGGGGCCTCGGCGGCCGGAGCCGACTGCTGCTGCGGCTTGCGACCGCGACCGCCACGCTCGCCACCGCGGCCACCACGGGCCGGACGGTCGGCGCCACCACGGGCCGGGCGGTTGCCGGCACGGGCGGCCGCGTTCTCGGCGCGGACCTCGGCGATGTTCTTGACGTCGCCCTTGTAGATCCAGACCTTCACACCGATGCGGCCGAAGGTCGTCTTGGCCTCGAAGAAGCCGTAGTCCACGTTCGCGCGGAGCGTGTGCAGGGGCACGCGGCCCTCGCGGTAGAACTCCGAGCGGGACATCTCGGCGCCGCCGAGGCGGCCACCGCACTGGATCTTGATGCCCTTGGCGCCCGCCTTCATCGCCGACTGCATGCTCTTGCGCATGGCACGGCGGAAGGAGACACGGCTGGAGAGCTGCTCGGCGACGGCCTGGGCCACGAGCTGAGCGTCCGTCTCGGGGTTCTTGACCTCGAGGATGTTCAGCTGGACCTGCTTGCCCGTCAGCTTCTCGAGATCACCGCGGATGCGGTCGGCCTCGGCGCCGCGGCGGCCGATCACGATGCCCGGACGAGCGGTGTGGATGTCCACACGCACACGGTCACGGGTGCGCTCGATCTCGACCTTGGAGATGCCGGCGCGCTCCATGCCGGACGTCATCATCCGGCGGATGGCGACGTCTTCCTTGACGTAGTCCTTGTACAGCTTGTCGGCGTACCACCGGGACTTGAAGTCCGTGGTGACACCGAGCCGGAACCCATGCGGGTTAACCTTCTGGCCCATTACCGGGTTCCTTCCTTGCTGCTGACGACCACGGTGATGTGGCTGGTCCGCTTGCGGATCCGGTAGGCGCGGCCCTGGGCGCGCGGACGGAACCGCTTCAGGGTCGGGCCCTCGTCGACGTAGGCCTCGGAGATGAAGAGGCTGTCGGCGTCGGTGTGGTCGTAGTTGTGCGCGGCGTTGGCGATGGCGCTGTCCAGCACCTTGCCGACCGGCACGCTCGCGGCCTGCGGGGCGAAACGCAGGACCGCCTGAGCCTCCGTGGCGTCCATGCCACGGATGAGGTCCACCACGCGGCGGGCCTTCATGGGCGTGACGCGGATGTACCGCGCCTGGGCCCTGGCTTCCATGGTTGTCCCTTCAGTGTTTGTCATGGTCTGTCACCCCGCTGACTAGCGGCGCTTCGACTTCCGGTCGTCCTTGACGTGACCCCGGAAGGTGCGCGTCGGCGAGAACTCGCCGAGCTTGTGGCCGACCATGGACTCGGTGACAAACACCGGGATGTGGGTCTTGCCGTTGTGCACCGCGATCGTGTGGCCGAGCATGGCCGGGACGATCATCGAGCGACGGGACCAGGTCTTGATGACGTTCTTGGAACCCGCTTCGTTCTGCACGTCCACCTTCTTCATGAGGTGGTCGTCGACGAAGGGCCCCTTCTTGAGACTGCGCGGCATCTGAACCCGCTCCTAGCGCTTCTTGTTCGTCTTGCGGCGGCGGACGATGTACTTGTTCGACGCCTTCTTGGGCGAACGAGTACGGCCTTCCTTCTTGCCCCACGGGGACACCGGGTGGCGACCACCGGAGGTACGGCCCTCACCACCACCGTGCGGGTGGTCGACGGGGTTCATGACCACACCACGGACGGTCGGGCGGACGCCCAGCCAGCGCTTGCGGCCGGCCTTGCCCCAGTTGATGTTCGACTGCTCGGCGTTGCCGACCTCGCCGACCGTGGCGCGGCAGCGCTGGTCGACCAGGCGGATCTCGCCGGACGGCATGCGGAGGTGGGCCATCGAGCCCTCCTTCGCGAGCAGCTGCACCGAGGCACCGGCGGAGCGGGCGAACTTGGCGCCGCCGCCCGGCCGCAGCTCGATGGCGTGCAGCGTGGTACCGACCGGGATGTTGCGCAGCGCGAGGTTGTTGCCCGGCTTGATGTCGGCGCCGGGGCCGTTCTCGACGCGGTCACCCTGCGACAGACCACGCGGGGCGAGGATGTAGCGCTTCTCGCCGTCGGCGTAGTGCAGCAGCGCGATGCGCGCGGTGCGGTTGGGGTCGTACTCGATGTGCGCGACCTTCGCCGGCACGCCGTCCTTGTCGTGACGACGGAAGTCGATCACGCGGTAGGCGCGCTTGTGTCCGCCACCCTGGTGGCGAACGGTCACACGACCGGAATTGTTACGGCCGCCCTTGCTGTGCAGGGGACGGACCAGCGACTTCTCCGGCGTGGACCGCGTGACCTCGACGAAGTCGGCGACGCTGGCGCCACGACGGCCAGGAGTCGTCGGCTTGTACTTGCGGATACCCATTGTCTCTCAGTCCTCGGAAAGTTCCGATTATCTGGACGTTCCGGACCTCCGTCAGGAGGTCGGTCCGCCGAAGATGTCGATACGGTCGCCCTCGGCAAGGGTCACGATCGCGCGCTTGGTGGCGGCACGCTGACCGAAACCGGTGCGGGTGCGCTTGCGCTTGCCCTGCCGGTTGATCGTGTTGACCCCGGTGACCTTGACCTCGAAGACCGCCTCGACGGCCTGCTTGATCTGGGTCTTGTTGCTGCCCGGCGCGACGATGAACGTGTACTTGTTGTCGTCGAGCAGGGCGTAGCTCTTCTCGGAGACGACCGGCTTCAGCAGCACGTCACGGGGGTCCGTGAAGGACTTGCTGGCCGGGGTCTCGACCGTGTTCCGGCCCTCCGCGGCGTGGCGGCGCGCCTTGGCGACGCGCGCGGCCTTGGCAGCCTTGGCAGCCTTGGAGGCGATGCTCGGGTGACGCGTAGCCATCAGGCCTCGCTCCCTTCGGTGTCGTTGGCCTTCGGGCCGGACACGAAGGACTCGAAGGCGGCCTGGGTGAAGACCACGTCGTCCGAGACGAGAACGTCGTACGTGTTCAGCTGGCCCGGCTCCAGGATGTGGACCTGGGGCAGGTTGCGGGCGGACAGCCACGCGGCCTCGTCGGCGCGGTCGACGACCAGGAGCAGGTTCTTGCGCTCCGAGATCTTGCCGAACAGCGTCCGGGCGGCCTTCGTGGAGGCGGTCTCGCCCTCGACCACGCCGGTGACGACGTGGATGCGGTTGTGGCGGGCCCGGTCGGTGAGGGCGTGGCGCAGGGCCGCGGCCTTCATCTTCTTCGGGGTCCGCTGCGAGTAGTCGCGCGGCACGGGACCGTGCACGACGCCACCACCGGCGAACTGCGGCGCGCGGGTCGAGCCCTGACGGGCGCGGCCGGTGCCCTTCTGGCGGTACGGCTTCTTGCCGCCACCACGGACTTCGCCGCGGGTCTTGGTCTTGTGCGTGCCCTGGCGGGCGGCGGCCAGCTGTGCGACGACGACCTGGTGGATCAGCGGGATGCTGACCTTCTCCACGCCGAAGATGCCCTCGGGCAGCTCGACGGTCCCGGCCTTCTCGCCCGCCGGCGAAAGGATGTCAACAGTGCTCATCGTTACCTCAGGCCCCCTTGGCCGCGGTGCGGACCAGGACGAGGCCGCCGTTCGGACCGGGAACCGCGCCCTTGATGAGCAGCAGACCCTTCTCCGCGTCAACGGCGTGGACGGTCAGGTTCTGGGTGGTGACCCGCTCGTTGCCCATGCGGCCCGCCATGCGGAGGCCCTTGAACACACGGCCCGGGGTGGCGCAGCCGCCGATGGAACCGGGCGAGCGGTGCTTGCGCTGGGTGCCGTGTCCGGCGCCGAGGCCCTTGAAGTTGTGACGCTTCATGACACCGGCGAAGCCCTTGCCCTTGCTCTTGCCGGTGACGTCGACCTTCACGCCGGCCTCGAAGACCTCGGCGGTGACTTCCTGACCGAGGGTGTACTCGGCGGCGTCGGCCGTGCGGATCTCGACGAGGTGGCGGCGGGGGGTGACGTCGGCCTTGGCGAAGTGGCCCTTGAGGGGCTTGTTCACCTTGCGGGGGTCGATGTCGCCGAACGCGATCTGGACGGACTCGTAGCCGTCGGCGTCGTTCGTGCGGACCTGGGTGACGACGTTGGGGCCGGCCTTGACGACGGTGACCGGGACGACACGGTTGTTCTCGTCCCACACCTGCGTCATGCCGAGCTTCTCGCCCAGGATGCCCTTGATCTGCTTGGTCATCTTCAGATCACCGGCCTCAGAGCTTGATCTCGATGTCGACACCGGCCGGGAGGTCGAGTCGCATCAGAGAGTCAACGGTCTTGGGGGTCGGGTCGAGGATGTCGATCAGGCGCTTGTGCGTGCGCATCTCGAAGTGCTCGCGCGAGTCCTTGTACTTGTGCGGCGACTTGATGACGCAGTACACGTTCTTCTCAGTGGGCAGCGGCACCGGGCCCGCGACCGACGCACCAGTGCGGGTCACCGTCTCGACGATCTTCTTCGCCGAGGAGTCGATGACCTCGTGGTCGTAGGCCTTGAGCCGGATGCGGATCTTCTGTCCCGCCATGGCTACTCAGTAGTCCTGTCTCTCGTAACGCTCCGGAACCCGGCGGGGTGTGTTGCCGTCTCCCTGCCCCTCCGACCCACGCGGTCGGGCGTGTCGCGCTTCCGCTGACACAGATGTCCCTTGTTCGAACATCCCTGCGGTGGGAAGTGCGGGCCCTCACGGTTCCGCGGGCCGGGGGCGAAAGGCCCACCGGGTGCCTGGCCGGTACCCCGCTGACGCTTCCCGGAAGATTCCCGTACGTCCGCCCCAGAGCCGCCCGAGGGCAGTTGGGACGACGAGTACTGTGGGACTCGCTTCCGGTCCTCCCGGCGGGAGGCGCGCAGCATCGGCACTCGACCGAGCAACCCCGCTAGTCTGCCATACGGGGCGCTTCGCGCGCCAATTGGGCGGAGGAGAATACCCCGAAGGTGATCGGGATCAAACCAACGGGGGTTCGCGGCGTGCGCGTAGCTGCGGGCAGTCGTGCCGCTGGGGCGGCACGGGTGGGCGCAGCGGCACCCGGCTGGCGCCGGGTCGCGAAGCTTCCGTGACGGTGGCCGCGAGGTGCGGTGCGATTCCTCTCACGGGGCCCCCTCGGCGGAGCCGGAGGGCGGAGGGCAGTGCGGGGGGCGGGTCACCGCGCCGTGGGCGGCGTACAGCGTGCGCAGGGCGGCGGTCAGGGTCGCCGCCGTCGCCTCGTCCAGCGGAGCGAGGAAGTCGCGTTCGACCCGCTCCCGCGCCTCGTCCGCCTCGCGCCGGCACCGCTTCCCCTCCGTCGTCAGCATGACGACGTTCCGCCGCCGGTCACGCTCACTGCGGCGCCGTTCGACGAAACCCTTCCCCTCCAGCCCGTCGATGAGCGCGACCATCGTCGTGCGGTCCACCCCGAGCCGCCCCGCGAGCTCCGACTGCGACCACTCCTGACCGCCCCCCTCGATCGTCGAGAGCACCCCCAGCTCGCGCGGATTCATCCCGTACGGCGCCAGCGCCGCCGTCATCCGCTCGCTGAGCCGGAAATAGGCGTGCTTGAACAGGTAGCCCAGCCTCGTGGCCAGGACACCGGAGGGGTCACCGGGGAGATACGCGCCCGTCATGCCCATAGCGTATCCTGGGGTCTGACGATCAGCGGTACTGACGATCCGCACCAGTGACGGTCAGGTCGGCGACCCGAGTCACCGGCCCTCACCCACCCTCGCGAAACCCAAGGAAGCGACACCCCGCGACATGAGCGACTCCTCATCCGTCGACGCCATACGCACGGCGCCGGCACCCACCTCCGGCCGTGCCGTCGAGGAACCGGACCCCCGCCGCTGGTGGGGTCTGGTCGTCATCGCGCTGGCCCAGCTGATGGTCGTCCTCGACGCGACCATCGTGAACATCGCCCTGCCGTCCGCGCAGAAGGCGCTGGACATGACCGACGGCAACCGTCAGTGGGTCATCACCGCCTACACCCTCGCCTTCGGCGGCCTGCTGCTGCTCGGCGGCCGCATCGCCGACCTCGTCGGCCGCAAGCGCACCTTCATCATCGGCCTGGTCGGCTTCGCCGTCGCCTCCGCGATCGGCGGCGCGGCCGGCAGCTCCGGCATGCTCTTCGCCGCCCGCGCGCTGCAGGGCGTCTTCGGCGCCGTCCTCGCGCCCTCCGCGCTCTCCCTGATGACCACGACGTTCACCGACCCGCGCGAACGCGGCAAGGCGTTCGGCATCTACGGCGCCATCGCCGGCGCGGGCGCCGCGCTCGGCCTGCTCCTTGGCGGCGTGCTGACCTCCTACGCGAACTGGCGCTGGTGCCTGTACGTCAACATCCCGATCGCGGCCGTCGCGGTGATCGGCGCGCTCATGCTGCTGCACGACCGCCCCGGCCACAGCGAGGCCAGGCTGGACGTGCCCGGCGTCATCCTCGGCTGCGGCGGCCTGGTCGCCGTCGTCTACGGCTTCTCCGAGGCCGAGCCGCGCGGCTGGGGCGACAGCCTGGTGCTGACCCTGCTCTTCGGCGGTCTGGCGCTGCTCGTGGCGTTCGTCTTCTGGCAGACGAAGGCGAAGTCCCCGCTGCTGCCCCTGCGGATCCTGAGCGACCGCAACCGCGCGGGCTCCTTCCTGACGATGGCCCTCGCCACGATCGGCATGTTCGGTCTGTTCCTGTTCATGACCTACTACCTCCAGGGCATCCTCGGATACTCCCCGGTCAGGAGTGGTCTGGCGTTCCTGCCGATGTCCGCGTCGATCATCATCGGTTCCACGCAGATCTCCGCCCGGCTGCTGCCGCGCGTGCCGGCGCGGGCGCTGATGGTGCCGGGCATGCTGCTCGCCGCCTCGGGCCTGCTGGTGCTGACCCAGCTCGGCGTCGACTCCGCGTACGCCACGCACATCCTCCCGGCCGAACTCCTGCTCGGGCTCGGCATGGGTCTGACCTTCATGCCGGTCTTCTCCACCGCGACCCACGGCGTCCGGCCGCAGGACGCGGGCGTGACCTCCGCGATGGTCAACACCTCGCAGCAGGTGGGCGGTTCACTCGGCACGGCGCTGCTGAACACGATCGCCACGTCGGCGACCGCCACGTACATCAGCGAGCACCGCACCAGTGGCGCCGCGATGCAGCAGGTGGCGCGCGAGGGCATCGTGCACGGCTACACCCACGCCATCTGGTGGGGCGTGGCCGCCATGCTGATCGCCGCCGTCGCCTCCGGCGTCCTCGTCGTCGCCCGGCCGCAGGGGCATGGCGCCCCGGCGGGCGCGGGCGCGCACTGAGCGCACGCCCGGCGGCACCGAACGGCCGCCGTACGCGGGGCGAACGCCCTGCGTACGGCGGCCGTCGCGTTCCCGGTCGGCGTCCGTCGGCCGAAGTCCACCGACCCCCTGCCACCACCCCTCGGCCACCACCTCCCGGTGATCGACATCACGCCCCCAGGTGAACGGAACCCGTCCTCGGGGGGAACCCCGTCCCCCTCACCGCCCTCTCCTCAGTCGGAAGCCGTACGGACCGGCGCCGAGGAGCGCGGCGGTGCATGTACGGCCCAAGAACCACTGGGCACCGCAGCGCACCCGACCGCTGCAAGGCGGCGATCGGAGTGTGGAGCATGCGGTTCAGGCATGCCCGGGCTGCGTGGGCAGACAGGGCGAAACGGCACACGGAGGACAGTGCGCGCACCGGCGGCGCCGGGACCGGCAGAGCCGGTACCGCCCGGCGGGCCGTGCTCGTCGGGGGTGGTGTCGGGCTGGGCGGGGCCGTCGTCGGGTACGGCCTGTCCCGGGCCGGCGGCGCCTCCGCGAAGGCGCCCACCGCCGGTCCTGCCCCCGTCACGGGGCGCCCCGCCGTGCAGGGCAGGCGCGCGCTGGTGATGCAGGTCCTCGCGCACCCCGACGACGACCTGTACTTCATGAACCCGGACACCCAGTACGCGGTGGCCGCCGGCGCCCCGCTCGTCTGCGTGTACGTCACCGCGGGCGAGGCCAACGGCGTCAACAAGATCCCCGGGCGCCCGCCCCAGCCCGCCGACAAGTCCGCGTACTCCTCCGCCCGCCACCAGGGCCTGCGGCAGAGCTACGCGACCCAGCTCGGGCTGCCCGTCTTCACTCGATGGAATGAATCCGTGCTCAGCCTGCCCGGCGGGCACCGTGCCGAGCTGAACACCCTCGAACACCAGGGCCGCCGGGTCGAGCTCGTCCATCTCGACCTGGCCATGCACACGCCGTTCCGGCGCATGGGCGTGCCCGCGCTGTGGCAGCAGACCGGGCTGCGGCTGGCCACCGTCGTCGCCGACGGCTCGCCGCTGCGGACCGTGCGCTCGTACGACCACGAGGAGCTGCTCGACGTCCTCGTCGGACTGTTCGCGCACTACCGGCCCACCCTCGTGCACACCCTGGACCCCGATCCGGACATCCAGCTCAGCGACCGGCTCACCCGGATCCGCGACAGCGAGCAGCCCGGCTACTCCGACCACGCCGACCACACCGCCGTCGCCTCGTTCACCTGGGCCGCGCTGGCCCGCTGGGCGCGGGCGGAGTCGCCGGACGGGCCGCCGCCCTTCACGACGGTCGCCTACCGCGGCTACTACAACCACCACTGGCCGGACAACCTCCCGCCCGCCGTCCTGGGTCCCAAGGCCGCGCACCTGGTGCCGTACGGCGGCTCCCCGGAGTGGAAGTGCGGCAACGCGGCCGGCTGCGGCGACTACAACGTGGGCGGCGACCGGCCGCTGACCAACCGCAAGCACTGGGTCCGCTCCACGCACTACCGCCACCCCGGCCCCCGGCTCGCGCTGACCGAGGCGGCGGACGGGCGGCTGACGGCGTACGGGGTGCTCGGGATGCGGGTGGTGCGCTGGCGCGAGTCCGCGGACGGGACGTTCGGCGAGCCGGCCGACCTGGGCGGCGGCCCGCTGGCGCCGGCGCTGGGCTCGGCGGTGCTGGACGACGGCCGGCTGCTGCTCTTCGCGCTGCGGTTCGCGGCCGTGCGGGGGCTGGGCGGGGCGAACACGCGGGAGATCGTGGCGCTGGAGCAACGCGCGCCCGGCGGCCGCTTCAAGGCCTGGACGGGGCTCGGCAACCCCGAGGGCACCGACGCGGACCGGGGCCGGCGGATCGGCGTCCCGGTCGCGGTCACGGCGCCCGACGGCCGCGTCCACCTGTTCGTGCGCAACGCCGATCAGGGGATCAGCACGCGCGTCCGGGAGACCGGCGGCGCCTGGTCGCCGTGGCGGGACCTGGGCGGCGGGCAGGTGCAGGACGGGCTGACCGCGGTGGTGGGGGCGGACGGCGAGGTGCACGTGTACGCGCCGGGCCGCGACACCGTGCACCACTGGACCCCGCGGGGCCCCTCCCCCGCCCCCGGCGTCGGGACGGGCGCGGCGGCTCCCGCGGACGCGATAGCCGTGGCGGACGGACGGCTGTACTACCGTCCGCCCGCCTCCGCCACGCTTCTCGCCCCCGCGGGCGGGGCCGTGGCCTTCCCCGGCTACGGGCCGGTCGTCGCGGCCGGGTCGCATCTGCTGGGCCGGGCGCTGGACGGCCGGCTCCGCCTCGTGCACCGCGGGACCGGCAAGCACGTCACGTCCCAGGCGGACGCGCTGGACGGCTCCGTGCTGCACGCCTCGCGCCGCCGGGGCCCGGTCGCCGCGGGCCTGACCCCGGAGGGCCGCCCCTGGCTGTGGCAGCCGGACCCGTCGCCGCGGCCGTCGAAGTCGCCCGGGTCACCGGCGCGCAAGGTGTGACACCACTGGCCGTACGTCAGATGACGCCCTGGGCCAGCATCGCGTCGGCCACGCGTTCGAAGCCGGCGATGTTGGCCCCGGTGACGTAGTCGCCGGGCGCGCCGTAGCGCTCGGCGGTCTCGTGGCAGGTGGTGTGGATGTGGTTCATGATCCCGGCCAGCTCCTCCTCCACCCGCGCCGCCGTCCAGGACGTACGGGCGTGGTTCTGCGCCATCTCCAGGGCGCTCACCGCGACCCCGCCCGCGTTGGCCGCCTTGCCGGGGCCGAAGGCGACGCCCGCCTGCTGGAGGGCGTGCACGGCCTCGGGGGTGGCCGGCATGTTGGCGCCCTCGGAGACCGCCTTGACGCCGTTGCGGACGAGGGTGGCGGCGTCGTCGGCGTTCAGCTCGTTCTGCGTGGCCGACGGCAGCGCGAGGTCGGCCGGGACCTCCCAGACCCGGCCGCCGGGCACGAACCGCGCGGAGGCGCCCCGGCGCTCGGCGTAGACGTCGACGCGGCCGCGCTCGACCTCCTTGACCTGCTTGAGCAGCTCGACGTCGATGCCCTTGTCGTCGACGACGTAGCCGGAGGAGTCCGAGCAGGTGACGGCGTTGGCGCCGAGGGCGGCGAGCTTCTCGATCGTGTAGATCGCGACGTTCCCGGAGCCGGAGACGACCGCCGTCTGCCCCTCCAGGTCCTCGCCGCGCTGCTGGCGCAGCATCGCCGCGGCGAACAGCACGTTGCCGTAGCCGGTGGCCTCCGGGCGGATCAGGGAGCCGCCCCACAGCGGGCCCTTGCCGGTGAGCACGCCGGCCTCCCAGCGGTTGGTGATCCGCCGGTACTGGCCGAACAGATAGCCGATCTCGCGGCCGCCGACACCGATGTCACCGGCGGGCACGTCGGTGTGCTCACCGATGTGCCGCTGGAGTTCCGTCATGAACGACTGGCAGAACCGCATGACCTCCGCGTCGGAGCGGCCGTGCGGGTCGAAGTCGCTGCCGCCCTTGCCGCCGCCGATGCCGAGCCCGGTCAGGGCGTTCTTGAACACCTGCTCGAAGCCGAGGAACTTGATGACGCCGAGGTTGACGGTCGGGTGGAAGCGCAGACCGCCCTTGTACGGGCCCAGCGCGCTGTTGAACTCGACGCGGTAGCCGCGGTTGACCTGCACGCGGCCGTGGTCGTCGGTCCACGGCACCCGGAAGATGACCTGCCGCTCCGGCTCGCACAGCCGCTCGACGAGCCCCGGCTCGGCGTACTCGGGCCGGGCGGCGAGCACGGGCGCGAGCGTCTCCAGCACCTCGTGGACGGCCTGGTGGAACTCCGGCTGCGCCGGATTGCGCTGCTCGATCTCCTCGCGCAGGTGTTCGAGCGAGGACAGGGCGGACTGCTTCGTCACGGGTCGTGTCGCCACGGATTCCCTTTCTGGCACGGCTGCGACCGGTCGTACGACATCGTCGTACGGAACCGGGTACGGGCGCTCGGCGCCGTTGCCGCGCGCGGAAACACGGCCGCCGCCGGACGCACCCCCACCGAGGGGCCGCCCGCGAAACGACCGACCCTTCAGTGTTACGCACACGTAAACCGTCTGGCCAGAGCCCTAGGCCAACGGCCTGGCCGCGACTGGCACCGACACCGGCCCCGCATCGAGTCACCGCTCAGGGCGGCGGCCGCACTGCCGCTGCCACAGAGGTCGCCTGATATATGCTCGCGGACGATATATAAATCAAGCAGCTTCAGGAGGCCTCATGTCCAGGACCCTGGTCGACATCGACGACGACAAGCTGGCCTTCGCTCAGCGGCAGCTCAGGACCAGGACGAAGAGAGAGACCATCGATCGTGCACTGACCATAGCGTCGGCGATCAGCGCCGACGACCGGGCGCGCGCGCTGCGCTGGCTCCAGGAGAACGCCGACGCCTTCCTGGACTTCGACGTCCTTGAGGAACGCGAACGGACGGGCCTGTGACCTACCTGGCCGACACCTCCGCCGTATGGCGGCTGCTCCGCGGGCAGCTCGGCTCCCCCTGGCCGGACCGCGTGGCGCGAGGGCTGGTCGCCATCTGCCCTCCCGTTGAGGCCGAACTGATGCCCGGTCTCCGCTCCGACCGGGACTACGACCCCTTCTTCACCATGCTCGGCCAGACCTTCGGCTGGGTCCCCGCACTCGACGATCCGTGGCCCCGCATCGTGGAGGTACAGCGGGACCTGGCCGGAATCGGCCATCACCGCGGCCCCTCTCCCCTCGACATCCTGATCGCACTCACCGCCGAGCAGCACCACCTGACCGTGCTCCATGTCGACGACGACTTCGCGTCCATCGCCAAGGTGCGGCCGGACATCGCCATGGTGCGGGGCGAAGCACGAAGCAACTGATCCGGCCGTTGAGAGATCAGCCCTCCGAGGCGTACGTCACGAAGTCCGCCCACGCGGCAGGCGCGAGCGCCAGACGCGGGCCCGCGACGTGCTTGGAGTCACGGACGTGCACGGTGCCGGGGGTGAGGGCGAGCTCGACGCAGGAGTTGCCGTCGTTGCCACTGCTGTAGCTGCTCTTGAACCACGCCAGCTCGGAGGCGTCCCCGACAGTGGGCTTGCGGATCATGTCTCTCCCAGCAGTTGTTCGGTAAAGGCAAGCGACTCCCGTGGCGAGAGCGCCTGAGCCCGGATGGTGCCATACCGCAGCTCAAGGATGCGCAGGTGTTTGGGTTCGGAGGTCGGTCGGCCGTTGAACGCTCCATCGGAGCGGCCCACAGCTGATCCGTCCGCGAACTTCAGCAGCTCGATCTTGCCGTCCATGCCGGAGTGCGTCTCGCAGTTCAACGGCATCACCTGAAGTACGACGTTGTGCAACCGCCCCACCTCCAGCAGGCGTTCGAGCTGCTGGTGCCACACCATTGTGCCCCCGATGGGCCGCCGTAGGGCCGCCTCTTCCAGGACGAAGCTGAGCGCAGGCGCGGGTGAACGGTCAAAGACCGAAGCGCGAGCCACTCGCGCGGCCACCATCCGCTCCACCTCGTCCGGGGAGTACGGAGGCTGCATGGCCTTGAACAAGGCCCTCGCATGGTCGGCGACCTGCAGAAGGCCGTTGATGCCGTTGCTCTCGTAGATGCCGATCTCTACCGCCTGGGCCTCCAATTTGGCCAGTTCCCGAACTCGCTTCGGATACCGGACCTTCCTCACGTCCGCCCACGTCGCCGCGACGAGCCCACCCGCGCCCAAGACCTCATCAGCCCTGACCAGGTAGTCCTGCCGGGGAATCCGCTTCGCGCCCTCCACCTTGTAGACCAGGTCCTCGCCGTAGCCGATCGCCGTTCCGAACTCGGCGGCGCGGAAGCCCGCCGCCTCTCTCCGCAGCTTCAACTGCCGCCCCACCGTGGTGAGTACGGCGACGCCCCACTCGTCGTCGGGGTCCACCTCCCACCCCGGTTCATCCGCCGCGTCACTGGGCCGTACCGCCTCGCCGTCCACCGACATGCCGCGCTCCTCCGTAGTCCCGCGTCGTACCGCGACGCCCTACCCATAGCAACGGTGCCGACGGTCCGGACAGCACCGGACAACCCGCCGACAGTCACGGTACGCAACCGCACAGTCACTCCCCACGGTAAGCAGAGACGGCCACGCTGAGTGATGTGAATCAGGAAATCACCGTGACCGAGACCACGGCCCAACCGGCCGACCAGTTCCCCCACTTCACCGTGCTGCTGTCCTCCACGCGGCGCGGAGCCCGGCTGGCCCGCCTGCTCACGGAGGCACAACTGCGCCACTGGGGGCTGCCCACGGAGACCGCGAGCCAGCTCGTGGCCGAGCTGGCGGCCAACGCCGCGACCCACGGACGTGTCCCTGGGCGGGACTTCCGGCTGATGCTGTACGTGACCGGCGGCACGCTCCGCATCGAGGTCACCGACACGCGCGGTGACCGGCTCCCGGAACTCCAACACCCGGAGGGAATCGCCGAGTCGGGGCGAGGGCTGCTCCTCGTCGACGCGCTCGCGGACCGGTGGGGCGTCACCGAGGACCGGTTCCCGCGCAAGACCGTGTGGGCCGAACTGCGCTTCTCGCGACCGGAACCCGCGCCTGCGGGACCCGGTACGGGGGGCGGTCTTCCCGTAAAGGACTCGGGGGAGAAAGAACCCGACCAAGCCCCACCCTTCCCGCCCGTCGGTCAGCACCGGGGAGCCGCTCACTCGGGTGGGTGAACATCACCGGTTCGGCTGGATTTCGGCACCCCCGACGGCCCTACTCTCAGCGCACAGAACCCGCGCATATGCGTCGGCCCCCGGCCGGGACATGGAATCCCGATCGAGGGCCTGACCATCGAGGAAGACGCCCTAGAAAGGCTTCCCCATGGGTATCCAAAACCCTAGCGCTCCCCCGCGCTCCCAGTCAGCCGATCCCGCCGACAAACCCCCCTCCCGGGCGCATTCGCACCCCGGCCGGCGCCCCGGCCCGCGCGCCTTCGGCGTCACGCACGAGAACACCCGGCACACCTCCCGCTTCACGGTGATCGGCAATCACCTGGCCCAGCACCCGGAGCTGTCGCTCGTCGCGATCGCGCTGGCCGTGCACATCCAGTCGCTGCCGAGCAACACCCTCGTGGACATCAAGACGCTCGCCACGCGCTTCCCCGAGGGCCGCACCCGCATCGCGGCGGGTCTGCGCGAGCTGGAGGCGCACGGCTATCTGCGCCGCGAGCGCGAACGCACCCCGTCAGGCCGCGTGATCACCCGCACGGTCTCCTGCAACCAGCCGGGGGCATCCCGCGAGCACGCTCCCACCCGGACCACACCTTGGGAACCGAAGCCAAGGGACGCCCCCGACGCCACGACCGGGACCGAACCCCGCAGGAAGCGCACGCCGCACCCCCTCCCGCCCGTGCCCCGGCCGCCCTGCCACTCCCCGGCCATGCTGGAGACGGCCACGGAGTTCCTCTGCGGCCTGCGCCGCCACGACCCCCGTCTGGTGTTCTCGGCCTGCGACACGGCCCACCTGGCGCCCGGCGTCGTCGCGTGGATGCAGTACGACGTGCCGCTGTCCGCCGTACGCACCGCCCTGACCGCCGACCTGCCGCCCGAGCACGACCTGCGCCGCCCGGCCGCCCTGCTGGCCCACCGCCTCACCGCCCTGCTGCCACCCCCGCCCCCGGTCCGCGCCCCATCCGGTCCGAAGCCCCCTCCGGACCACATGCAGAACTGCGACGGCTGCGACCGCGCCTTCCGCGCCCCCGAACCGGGCCTGTGCGGCGACTGCCGTACGTCGTCCGCCCCTGACCAGAAAGACCGGCACACCATGTTCGCGCCCCAGTACCCCGGCCGCTCCGCACGACTACTCTGGCCAGTGCATCCCCGGGAGGACTCCATGAGCACGCAGGCCGACCACGGACACGAACTGGTTCCCCGTCCCGAGCAGACTCCGGAAGCCCTGCGGGCCGCCCTCGCCGTCGTCGCTCCCGGCCGCCTGCCGGAGATGCAGCGGACGAAGGACGAGGCGTTCGCCAAGGCTGTGGAGTGGCAGTCGCTCAGCCCGGTACAGAGCTGGGTCCTGGCCTGGGCCAGGGACATCGAGATCGTCCGCCGCCCCGACCTCTCCGCCCGGCAGGCACGCGCCAAAGCCAATCTGGAACACGAGGACCCGGCCGTTGCCGATATGGCTTTGCGTGAGCTGAGCGCAGTTCTGGACGAAGCGATGAAGGCAGTACGCGCTTGAGCTGGACCTGGGAATGCGCGCGCGTATTCATCGTGCAGATCACCTACCTGGGCCGGTGAGCTGGAGGAACCTGGTGGCCGTGGACCTCTCCTTCTACAAGTCCTACATCTCCGAAGAAATCCGAGACGAAGGCCGTGCTCAGAGGGGCGCCGAGGACCTTCTGCTCGTCCTGGAACAGCGCGGCCTCGACGTCTCCGACGACGTGCGCAGGCGCATCACCGACTGTCACGACCCGGAAATCCTGCGCCAGTGGCTCAGCCGCGCCGTCACCGCGCCGAAGGCCGAGGAGATCTTCGAGGACGAGTGACCGCACGGCGTCCGCGGAAGCGTCACGTCCGCGTGACCGTCCCGCACTCGTCGGGGTCGTTGTCGTCCGGCAGCGTCCCGCTGCGGTCGTACGGGTCCGCCTCCGCGCCCGTGGCGGGGGCGCCCGTGGGGGCGTCGCCGGGGAAGACGGT
Organism: Streptomyces sp. NBC_00670; assembly: GCF_036226765.1. NCBI lineage: Bacteria > Bacillati > Actinomycetota > Actinomycetes > Kitasatosporales > Streptomycetaceae > Streptomyces > Streptomyces sp. NBC_00670. Next base: position 4,350,087 of record NZ_CP109017.1, on the reverse strand, counting down.
GTGGATGTAGCCGTCGTGGACGCCGCACTCGAAGTTGTAGAACTCGGCGTCGTTCTCGGCGAGCGAGAGCTTGCCCTTGGTGGCGATCCACTTGGCCGGGTCGGCGAGCGTCATGGTCAGTTCGCGGCGCACGATGGTGCGCGCGACCCGGCTGTCGCCGTCCGCCTCGGTGTGCACCAGCGGGTAGACGAAGCTGTAGTCCGCGTGCACCCGCACCTGACCCGGCTTCCCCGCCTCGAACGTCAGATGGCCGCGCACCTTGACCGTGTCGCCGGCGAGCCGTACCTGCTTCGGGTCGAAGCGGGTGACGTAGTTCAGCGGGTCGTTCTCGCGCCCCGGAGTGCGCAGCGCGCCGCGGATCTGCGACAGCAGCTTCGGCTGCTCGGGGTCGAGGAGCGCCAGCGCCGCCTTCGGCTCGCCGCCGCGCAGGACCTTCGGGTCCAGGTTGGCCGCGACCAGGAACTCCTTCGTGCGGCGCAGCGCCAGCGCCACGTCGTCCTTGCTCATCCCGCCCACGGCCTTGGCGGCCGGCAGCACGATGGCGTCCGGGCCCTCGGCCCAGGAGCGGGCCGGGGAGCCGAGGAACGGGTGGTCACGGGTGGGCGTCCTGGCCTGGTCCACCTCACCGGGCGCCCCGGTCGGCAGCGCGGTCTCGGCCGGGAGCGCGGTGGGGGCCGCGTCGGCCGACCCGCCCCCGGAGAACCGGTCGAGCAGCAGTGACGGGCGGATGGCCACCACCGCCAGCGCCACCGCGGCCACCACGCCGACCACCGACCACAGCCCCCGCCGACGCCTGCGGCCGCCGTTCATCTCCTGCCAGGCGGGACCCGTGCGCCAGCCGGGCGGGGTCGCGGGAGCGGTCCTGGCCGCCTTCCGGCCGCCCCGGCGCCACCGCCGGCCGCCCCCGCCGCTCCGCTCCGCCGCCTCGTCCTGCTCCCGCAGCCGCCGGGCCACCATCCGGGCCCGCGCCGACGGCTCCTTCGGCGGGGCCGCACCACCGCCCTCCGCCGCGTCGCGCTGGAACGCCGCCCACTCCTCGTCGGGTATGGAGGACGCCGGGGACGACGAGTCCTCGTCGGGCTGCTCGGGGGGCGGGACGGTGCTCACGGGCTCACTCTCAGGGTGCTGTGCGTCATGCTGTGCGGATGGGCCGTGCGGGGGGCCCGATCATTCCTAGGCCCCATATCCGCAGTTCACAAGGGGTGCACAGGACCGTCACGAGAGCTGTGATCCAACCGGTACGGGTTCGAGGCCCGTCCGTACGGCCGTACGACCGCACGGGCGGGCCCCCGCCCCGTCAGCGGCGCCGGGCCAGCTCCGCCCGCAGCGCCTCGTACGCCGGCTTGCGGCCGAAGTCCGCGTCCAGGATGTTCGCCTCGCCCTCGCCCTCGAAGGTGCCGGGCACCCAGGAGTACTTGTCGGTGAAGCCCCACACCGTGAAGGACGTGCAGCCCCTCGTCGCCAGGCAGGCGGCGAGCAGCGCCCGGTAGTCGGAGGCCTGCCGGGTCAGCTTCGCCTCGTCGGACGGCGTGTACATCCGCACGTCGGCCTCGGTGATCGCGGTGCGCAGCCCGAGCCGGTCGAAGCGGGCCAGGTTGTCGGCGAGGTCGGCCGGGAAGCCGTACTGGATGTCGAGGTGGGCCTGGACGCCCATGCCCTGCACCGGAACGCCCTCGGCGCGCAGCTTCTTCGCCAGTTCGTAGTACGCGGTCGACTTCGCGTTGACGCCCTCGACGTTGTAGTCGTTCATGAACAGCTTGGCCTTGGGGTCGGCCCGGTGCGCCCAGCGGAAGGCGTCGGCGATGTACGACGGGCCGAGCTGCTGGAGCCAGAGCGAGTCGCGCAGGGTGCCGTCCTCGTTGAACACCTCGTTGACGACGTCCCACTGGTAGATCTTGCCCTTGAAGTGCGTGACCTCGGCGGTGATGTGGTCGCGCAGAATGCCCCGGAGTTCCTTGGCGTCGAGGGAGCCGTCGGCGACGCCGTCGGTCAGCCAGGCCGGGAGCTGGTTGTGCCAGAGCAGGGTGTGGCCGCGGACCTGCTGGCCGTGGGCGCGGGCGAAGCGGACCAGCTCGTCCGCCTGCGACCAGTCGTACCGGCCCCGCTCCGGCTCGACGACCTCCCACTTCATGACGTTCTCGGCGGTGACCGAGCTGAACTCCCGGGCGGTGGTGGCCCGGTAGACGCTGTCCTCGGCGAGTGCGGTGGTGTCGACGGCGGTGCCGATCAGGACGTGCCGACGGTCTGCGAGCTTGCGCAGCGAGGAGTCGGAGGGCTTGTGGTGGCCGTGGCCGCCCTTACCGTCGTGTGCCTGTGCCGTGCCCGCGGCCGTCGCCACCAGGGTCGCGCTCAGCACGGCGACGGCGGCTCTTCGCAGGGTGGTGCGGTTGGGGTGCATGGGTTTCCTCTCTGCGGAACGGGGGGGGTGGGTCGGTGTGCCGCGCGCCTCAGCGCAGCCGCCTGCTCTCCGGCGGTCCCAGATACGTCGGGGTCAGCCCGCCCGTGTCCACCACGAGCCGTTGCAGCACGACCGTCGGGTCGACCATCCAGAACGTCAGGCGGTGGACGCCCGCCGACCCGATCGTGTGCCGGGTGGCCGTGCGGTTGACGTTGTCCGAGGTGTGGCGGGCCCACTGCCTGTTCATGGTTCCGTCGTCCGCGCCGGTGGAGCCGATGACGTCGACGGTGTGCGGGGTGTCGTCGTCGAAGGAGACCGCGTACCGCAGCCCCGCGTGGGCGAGCGCCGGATTGCGCGGCGACAGGTACGCCCAGACGGTGACCTCGCCCGGGGTCAGCACGCTCACCTCGTACTCCAGGCGGGGCGAGTGGCCGCCGGGTACCTGCGCGGCGGCGGTGACCGGCACCGGTGTCATGCCCGCGCCGGTGCGGCCGATGCCGTCGACGCGCTGCCAGCTCACCCCGTGCGCGCCGACCGCCCGCGTGTGGTGCGCGGCGTCGATCGCGAGGTACCCGCCGGCCTCGACGAAGCCGCGCAGCCGGCGCGCGGTGCGCCGGTCGGGCCGGCGGGTCACGGCGGTGACGGTGACGGTCCGGCCGCCGGGGCCGTGCACCACCAGCTCCGCCTCGCCGCGGCCCTCCGGCGCCTTCGCCCAGTCGACCGTCACGGTGACGCGCACCTGCTGGTCGACCCGGCCGTGCGGGCGGTCGACGCGCAGCCAGCGGGCGGAGCTGGTGATCCGGTAGTCGAAGGGGCGGCTGCCCCGGTTGAAGACCTCGAGGTACTGGTCGGGCCGGGTCTGGTAGGGGCTGAACTCGGGCAGTACGGCCCGCTGTTCGGAGTGCGGCCACCAGTCGGCGGAGCCGTCGACCGCCACGCCGAGCTCGGCCGTCTCCGGCAGTTCGACGCGCTTGACGGCGGGGAAGAGCACGTCGGGGAGGGCCACGTTGTTCCGCTCCGGCTGCTGCCAGGGCGCGTTGGGCCCGTACCGTTCGACGTCGCCGTAGTCGATGTGCGGCTGGGTCTGGAACCCCTTCCACTTGCCGTCCGCGACCTCGTCGTTGAAGCGGTCCTGGAGGGCGAAGTCGTCCTTGAGGCGGGCCTCGGCGCTCGTCGCGCGGTCGTTGGCGGCGGCCCGGCCCTGCGCGGCGTAGAGCAGGTTGGTGAACTCGGCCTCGCGCAGCGCGTAGAGGTTGGCGGTGGCGGCGACCTCGTAGCCGACCAGCTCGAACCAGGCGTCCTGGTCCTCCTCGGGCAGCCGCCGGGCGATCTTCTCGGCCCGCTCGGCGAGCCGGCGCCACTGTTCGGTGACGCGTTCGAGTTCGCGGTGGTCGGTGAGGGAGAACGGGGTCGCCTCGTCGTCGTAGACGATCGCGGACTCGTCCTTGGCGGGGTCCTTGTCCGGGTCGAGGGTGATCTTCCGGTTGAGCAGCTCGGGCTTGCGGACCGACTGGAGTTGCGCGTACTCGGCGAGGACCGAGGCGATCGCGGTGGACTGGGCCTCGCCGAAGTTCTGCCGGGCGTAGCGGCGCTCCCACTCGGGGAGGGCGTCGAGGTCCCAGCGGGCGGGGTTCCAGGCGTAGTCGAGGAAGAACTGGGTGGGCACCTCGTTGCCCTTGAGATCACCCACATTGGTGACCCACAGTCCGTGGTTGCCGTAGGCGACGGCCTGGCGGAGCTGGTCCCACATGTTCGGCAGGGAGGTGGTGTCGACCCACTTGTAGTTGCGGCCGGCCCCCACGTAGTCGAAGTGGTAGTACAGCCCGTAGCCGCCGGGGCGGGCGGGTTCGGCGGGGTCGGGGTGCTTGCGGATGTTGCCCCAGTTGTCGTCGGTGAGGACGACGGTGACGTCGTCGGGGGCGCGCAGCCCGCGGTCCCAGTAGCGCTGGACCTCCTTGTAGAGCGTCCACACCTGGGGGATGGTCGTGACGTCCTTGCCGGTGACGTCGGCGAGGATCTGCCGCTGGGTGGCGATGATCTCCCGCATCAGCTCGATGCCGTCGCCGTCGGGGAGGCTGGTGTCGCCGTTGCCGCGCATGCCGAGGGTGACCACGCCCTCGAAGTCCTGTTCGACCATTCGCCTGATGCCGTCGGCCCAGTACCACTTCAGGGCGTCGGCGTTGTTGCGGAAGGACCACTCGCCGGTGCCGCCGTACGGGTCGTGGCCGGGGGTGGTGATCGTGCCGTCCTTGTCGCGGACGGCGGCCACGGCGTGCCGGTTCCACTCCTCGATGCCGCGCATCATGGGCGCCTCGTGGGAGGTGCCCATGACGATGCCGTACCGCGTGGCGCGGGCGTGGTTCTCCGGGTCGTCCTCGGCGAAGGCGCGGCCCCACACGGCGGGCCACAGGTAGTTCGCCTTGAGGCGGAGCAGCAGTTCGAAGACCTTGGCGTAGAAGTCGGCGTTGAAGCCGCCCTCGTGCCCCTCGGCCTTGCCGGGGCCGAAGTAGGCGGGGGCCCAGGTGCCCAGGGCGGGGTTCTCGTCGTTGAGGAAGACGCCGCGGTACTTCACGGCGGGGGTGCCCTGGGTGTGCCGGCCGGGCAGGACGTAGAGGGCGGTGCGGCGGACCGGTGCGACGTCGTCCCACCAGTACCAGGGCGAGACGCCGATGCCGAGGCTGACGTCGTAGGCGCCGAAGACGGTGCCGCGCTGGTCGCTGCCCACGACGACGAAGGCGCGGTCCACGCCGGGGAACGGGTGCTCGACGATCGTCTGCAGCGAGGTCTCCCACCTGCCCTCGACGCCGCTGACGTCCAGCCTGCCACTCGCGACCAGGCGGTCGACGAGCGCGCTGCGGCCGAGGGTGCCGAGGACGACGACCTCGCGGGCGGCGGGCAACCCGTCCTTCCGCGTCTTCACCAGGGCGGGACGGACGCCGGTGACCCGCTCGACGTCGTCCCGCAGGTCCCCGGCGACGCGCACGACACCGGCGTGGTCGTCGCCGTCGACGGCGATCGGGAGCGCGTGCCCGGCGCGCACGAGGGCGAGTGCGCCGTGCCGGGGCGTGAAGGAGACGTAGGCGCCGGGGTCCGTCTCCGTCAGCCCGCCGGCCGCCTCCGCGGCGGCCTGGGCGTGCGCCGAGCCGGACAGGCCCGGGACGCTCCCGAGCAGGCCGAGCCCCAGCGCGCTGCCCGCCCCCGCTCCGATCACGGCTCTCCGGCTCGGCCGCTCGCCGACATGCCTGTCCATGCGCTCCTCCGTCCGTCACGGGCCGCGAGCACGCGATCACGGCCGCGCCACATCATGGTTCGGAGAATTCCCCGAAACAATAGGCCGTCAGCTACGAAAGTCTTTCGAATCCCCAGGGATGCGGACGGTGGCAGTACAGGCGCGGACAACGCGAAGGGCCCGTACGACCGAAGTCGTACGGGCCCTCCATGGTGCTCGCAGCGGAGCTACCAGGCCGAAGCCGTCAAGAGTTACTTGACGATCTTGGTGACCTGGCCGGCGCCGACGGTCCGGCCACCCTCACGGATGGCGAACTTGAGGCCCTCCTCCATGGCGACGGGCTGGATGAGCTCCACCTTCATCTCGGTGTTGTCACCCGGCATGACCATCTCGGTGCCCTCGGGGAGGGACACCACACCGGTCACGTCCGTCGTACGGAAGTAGAACTGCGGGCGGTAGTTGTTGAAGAACGGCGTGTGGCGGCCACCCTCGTCCTTGGACAGGATGTAGGCCTGCGCCTCGAACTCGGTGTGCGGGGTGACCGAGCCCGGCTTGATGATGACCTGGCCGCGCTCGACGTCCTCGCGCTTGATGCCGCGGAGCAGCAGACCGACGTTCTCACCGGCCTGACCCTCGTCCAGCAGCTTCCGGAACATCTCGATGCCGGTGACCGTGGTGGAGGTCTTGTCCTGCTTGATGCCGATGATGTCGACGGTCTCGTTGACCTTGAGGACACCACGCTCGATGCGGCCGGTGACGACCGTACCGCGACCGGTGATGGTGAAGACGTCCTCGATCGGCATCAGGAACGGCTTGTCGACGTCGCGCTCCGGCTCCGGGATCGACTCGTCGACGGCCTTCATCAGGTTGAGGACCGACTCGCCCCACTCCTTGTCGCCCTCGAGCGCCTTGAGCGCCGAGACGCGCACGACCGGCAGGTCGTCGCCCGGGAACTCGTACTCGGAGAGGAGCTCACGGACCTCGAGCTCGACGAGCTCCATGATCTCCTCGTCGTCCACCATGTCGGCCTTGTTCAGGGCGACGACGATGTACGGAACGCCGACCTGGCGGGCCAGGAGCACGTGCTCCTTGGTCTGCGGCATCGGGCCGTCGGTGGCGGCGACCACCAGGATGGCGCCGTCCATCTGCGCCGCACCGGTGATCATGTTCTTGATGTAGTCCGCGTGACCGGGGCAGTCGACGTGGGCGTAGTGACGCGACTCGGTCTGGTACTCGACGTGCGCGATGGAGATGGTGATACCGCGCTGGCGCTCCTCAGGAGCCTTGTCGATCTGGTCGAAGGCCGAGGCCTCGTTCAGGTCCGGGTACGCGTCGTGCAGCACCTTGGTAATGGCGGCCGTGAGGGTCGTCTTACCGTGGTCGATGTGACCGATGGTGCCGATGTTGACGTGCGGCTTAGTCCGCTCGAACTTCGCCTTCGCCACTGGGGTCCTCCTGTGGAGTGGTTCTGTACGCCTTACTCATCGGCGCCAGGATGATCTTTGCTGGGGTGCCGCCCGCCGGGAATCTCCCTCACCGGTCGAATTCCCGGCGGTCGGTGTCAAGCCTAAAGCGTGTGAACGGGGTGCGTTACTCGCCCTTGGCCTTCGCGATGATCTCCTCGGCGACGTTCCGGGGAACCTCGGCGTAGGAGTCGAACTGCATCGAGTAGCTGGCGCGACCCGACGTCTTGCTGCGGAGGTCGCCGACGTAGCCGAACATCTCCGACAGCGGAACCAGGCCCTTGACGACGCGGGCGCCGGCACGCTCCTCCATGGCCTGGATCTGGCCACGGCGGGAGTTGATGTCGCCGATCACGTCACCCATGTAGTCCTCGGGCGTGGTGACCTCGACGGCCATCATCGGCTCGAGCAGCACGGGGCTGGCCTTGCGCGCGGCCTCCTTGAAGGCCTGCGAACCGGCGATCTTGAAGGCGAGCTCCGAGGAGTCCACCTCGTGGTAACCACCGTCGATGAGCGTGACGCGGACGCCCGTCATCTCGTAGCCGGCGAGGATGCCGAACTGCATGGCCTCCTGCGCACCGGCGTCGACCGAAGGGATGTACTCCTTCGGGATGCGGCCACCGGTCACCTTGTTCACGAACTCGTAGCTGGCGTCGCCGCCCTCGATGGGCTCGATCGCGATCTGCACCTTGGCGAACTGACCGGTACCACCGGTCTGCTTCTTGTGGGTGTAGTCCACGCGCTCGACGGCCTTGCGGATCGTCTCACGGTAGGCGACCTGCGGCTTGCCGACGTTGGCCTCGACCTTGAACTCGCGCCGCATCCGGTCGACCAGCACCTCGAGGTGGAGCTCGCCCATGCCGCCGATGACGGTCTGGCCGGTCTCCTCGTTGGTGTGCACCTGGAAGGAGGGGTCCTCCTCCGCGAGCCGCTGGATGGCGACACCCAGCTTCTCCTGGTCGCCCTTGGACTTGGGCTCGATCGCGACCTCGATGACCGGCGCCGGGAAGTCCATGGACTCCAGGATCACCGGGTTCTTGTCGTCGGCCAGCGTCTCACCGGTGGTGGTCTGCTTCAGGCCCATGACGGCCACGATGTCGCCGGCGCCCACCGACTCGATCTCCTCACGCTTGTTGGCGTGCATGCGGTAGATCTTGCCGATGCGCTCCTTGCGGCCCTTGACGGAGTTCAGCACGGCGGTGCCGGACTCCAGACGGCCGGAGTACACGCGGACGAAGGTGAGCTTGCCCAGGTGCGGGTCGCTCATGATCTTGAACGCGAGGGCGGACAGCGGCTCGTCCTCGGACGGCTTGCGCGTGACGACGACCTCGGGGTCCTTGACGTCGTGGCCCTCGATGGCCTCGACGTCGAGCGGGGTCGGCAGGTAGCGCACGACCGCGTCGAGCAGGGGCTGGACGCCCTTGTTCTTGAACGCGGTGCCGCAGAACACCGGGGTGACCGTGGTGTCGCTGGACTTGCCGGAGGCGATGGTGATGCGGCGGATCGCCGCGTACAGCTGCTCCTCGGTGGGCTCCTGGCCCTCCAGGAACAGCTCCATCATCTCTTCGTCGTTCTCGGCGACGGCCTCGACCAGCTTGCCGCGCCACTCCTCGGCGGCCTCGGTGTGCGTGGCCGGAATGTCGACGACGTCGTACATCTCGCCCTTGGCCGCCTCGGCGGACCACACGAGCGCCTTCATGCGGACCAGGTCCACGACGCCCTTGAAGTCGGCCTCGGCACCGATCGGGAGCTGCATGACCAGCGGCTGGGCACCCAGGCGGTCCGAGATCATGTCCACGCAGCGGTGGAACTCGGCACCCGTACGGTCCAGCTTGTTCACGAAGCAGATGCGCGGCACGCCGTAGCGGTCGGCCTGACGCCACACCGTCTCGGACTGCGGCTCGACACCCGCGACACCGTCGAACACCGTCACGGCACCGTCGAGCACACGCAGGGAGCGCTCCACCTCGACGGTGAAGTCGACGTGCCCCGGGGTGTCGATGATGTTGATGGTGTAGTCGTTGTCCTCGAGCGGCCAGTGACAGGTGGTGGCAGCGGACGTGATCGTGATGCCACGCTCCTGCTCCTGCTCCATCCAGTCCATGGTGGCGGCGCCGTCGTGGACCTCACCGATCTTGTACGAAACGCCGGTGTAGAAGAGGATCCGCTCGGTGGTGGTCGTCTTGCCCGCGTCGATGTGGGCCATGATCCCGATGTTGCGGACCTTGGCCAGGTCAAGTGAAGTGGTAGCCATAAGGCTTCAGTCTTCTCTCGGTCTCGATGTGGGGAGCGACTACCAGCGGTAGTGCGCGAAGGCCTTGTTGGACTCGGCCATCTTGTGGGTGTCCTCGCGCTTCTTCACCGCGGCACCGAGGCCGTTGGAGGCGTCGAGGAGCTCGTTGAGCAGGCGCTCGGTCATGGTCTTCTCGCGACGGGCGCGGGAGTAGCCGACCAGCCAGCGGAGCGCGAGCGTGTTGGCGCGACCGGGCTTGACCTCGATCGGCACCTGGTAGGTGGCGCCACCGACACGGCGGGACTTGACCTCGAGGGTCGGCTTGATGTTCTCCAGCGCGCGCTTCAGCGTGATGATCGGGTCGTTGCCCGTCTTCTCACGCAGACCCTCCATGGCGCCGTAGACGATGCGCTCGGCGGTGGAGCGCTTGCCGTTCAGCAGCACCTTGTTGATCAGCGACGTGACCAGAGGAGAACCGTAGACCGGGTCGATGATGACCGGGCGCTTCGGGGCGGGGCCCTTACGAGGCATTCTTACTTCTCCTTCTTGGCGCCGTAACGGCTGCGGGCCTGCTTGCGGTTCTTGACACCCTGGGTGTCCAGCGAACCGCGGATGATCTTGTAGCGAACACCCGGCAGGTCCTTCACACGGCCGCCGCGCACGAGCACGATGGAGTGCTCCTGCAGGTTGTGTCCCTCACCCGGAATGTAAGCGGTGACCTCGATGCCGCTGGTCAGACGCACACGCGCGACCTTGCGGAGGGCCGAGTTCGGCTTCTTCGGGGTGGTCGTGAACACACGCGTGCAGACGCCGCGACGCTGGGGCGAACCCTCGAGTGCGGGCGTCTTGTTCTTCTCGACCTTGTCCTGCCGGCCCTTGCGGACCAGCTGCTGGATCGTAGGCACTACTTCTCCGGTTTCTGTGTGCCGATGGGTACAGCTAACCTGGAACATCTCCGACCCACGCGGTCGGGTGTGTCGAATACTGCAGATCCCCGCCGCAAGGCAGAAAAGGCGCAGATTACGGTGGCCGGTGACGGCTCCCCGTACGGTTGCAGGCACGCACGAGGGCCAGGGCACACCCCAGGCACAAGGTCTGAGCGTACCTACCTCATTGCCTGCGGTCAAAACAACTCCGCCACGGCCGGCCGCCACCTGCTCGGGGTACCCGGATTCGCCCGGTCAACGCGGGTGCGTACGGGAAGCGCACGGCTCACGTCGACATCGACGCCGCCGCGATCACGAAGATCAGGAACAGCGTCCAGCCCGCGATCGACAGCCAGCCCAGGATCAGGCCGGCCAGCGCGAAGCCGTCGCCCCCCTCGCCCGTCCGGCGTATCTCGCTGCGGGCCGTGTGGCCCAGCACCACGGCGGGGATACCGGTCAGCCCCGCCGTCATCGTCGTCAGGATGCCGCACACCAGGGCGCCCACGGCCTTGCCGTTGTTGGGCGGCGGCAGCGTCGGCGCCGGCAGGAACGTACGCGGCACGGGGGCCGCGGCCACCGCCGACTGCATCGGGACCGGACCCTGCGGCAGGTCGGCGACGAGCAGACCCAGCTCCCCCACCGTCCGCGCCTCGTACGCCCGCGCGATGCGCTTCTCCAGTTCGGCCTGTTGCAGCCGGCCCTCGCTGAACCCCGCTCTGAGGACGTCGACGGCACGTTCGCGGTCCGCGTGGGACGCGAGCATCGACGAGCCGTGCTGCGGGCCCTGCCCGCTCCACGGCTGCCACGGTGTCGGATATGTCACGGAACACCTCCCCCGGCGGCGGTATGGCCTCCATCATCTCCAAACGCGCCCCGAAGCGCGATGGTTCCCTCCCCGCGGGAAGACACCTCCGAGAGCGTGAGGAGGCCGTACACGCCGACGGGCGGCCACCCCTGGGGGTGACCGCCCGTCGTGTGCTCATGAGCCGCGGGCGCGGCCGTGACCGCGCCCGCCGACCGCCTACTGGTTGTACGGACCGTAGTCGTAGTCCTCCAGCGGCACCGCCTGGCCGGAGCCCGTGCCGAACGGCGAGTAGTCGATGTCGTCGTAGCCGACGGCCGAGTACATCGCGGCCTTGGCCTCCTCGGTCGGCTCGACCCGGATGTTGCGGTAGCGGGACAGGCCCGTACCGGCCGGGATGAGCTTACCGATGATGACGTTCTCCTTGAGGCCGATGAGGCTGTCGGACTTGGCGTTGATCGCCGCGTCCGTCAGGACCCTGGTCGTCTCCTGGAAGGAGGCGGCCGACAGCCAGGACTCCGTCGCCAGCGAGGCCTTGGTGATACCCATCAGCTGCGGACGCCCGGAGGCCGGGTGACCGCCCTCCTGGACCACACGACGGTTCTCGGTCTCGAACTTGCCGCGCTCGACGAGCTCGCCCGGCAGCAGCTCCGCGTCGCCGGACTCGATGATCGTCACCCGGCGGAGCATCTGCCGGATGATGATCTCGATGTGCTTGTCGTGGATCGACACGCCCTGCGAGTTGTAGACCTTCTGGACCTCGCCGACCAGGTGCACCTGGACCGCGCGCTGACCGAGGATGCGCAGCACGTCGTGCGGGTTGGTGGCACCCACCGTGAGCTTCTGGCCCACGTCGACGTGGTCGCCCTCGCCCACCAGCAGACGGGCACGCTTGGAGATCGGGAACGCCGTCTCGTCGCTGCCGTCGTCGGGGGTGACGACGATCTTCTTCGTCTTCTCGGTCTCCTCGATCCGCACCCGGCCGGAGGCCTCGGAGATCGGGGCGACACCCTTCGGAGTACGGGCCTCGAAGAGCTCGACGACACGCGGCAGACCCTGCGTGATGTCGTCACCGGCCACACCACCGGTGTGGAAGGTACGCATCGTCAGCTGGGTGCCGGGCTCACCGATGGACTGGGCGGCGATGATGCCGACCGCCTCACCGATGTCGACCAGCTTGCCGGTGGCCAGCGAACGGCCGTAGCACATGGCGCAGGTGCCGACGGCGGACTCGCAGGTCAGGACCGAGCGGGTCTTGACCTCCTCGACGCCGTGCCGGACGAGCTCCTCGATGAGGACGTCGCCCAGGTCGGTGCCGGCCGGGGCCAGCACCTTGCCCTCGACGACGATGTCCTCGGCGAGGCAGCGCGCGTACACGGACGTCTCGACGTCCTCGGTCTTGCTCAGCACGCCGTCCGCACCGCGCTCGGCGATCTTGAGCCGCAGACCGCGGTCGGTGCCGCAGTCCTCCTCGCGGATGATGACGTCCTGCGAGACGTCGACCAGACGACGGGTGAGGTAACCCGAGTCGGCCGTACGCAGGGCGGTGTCCGCCAGACCCTTACGGGCACCGTGCGTGGAGATGAAGTACTCCAGCACGGACAGGCCCTCACGGAAGGACGCCTTGATGGGACGCGGGATCGTCTCGTTCTTGGCGTTGGACACCAGACCGCGCATACCGGCGATCTGACGCATCTGCATCATGTTTCCGCGCGCACCCGAGTCGACCATCATGAAGATGGGGTTCGTCTTCGGGAAGTTCGCGTTCATCGCCTCGGCGACCTCGTTGGTCGCCTTGGTCCAGATCGCGATGAGCTCCTGGGTGCGCTCTTCCTTGGTGATCAGACCGCGCTCGTACTGCTTCTGGACCTTCTCGTCCTGCGCCTCGTAGCCCTTGACGATCTCCTTCTTCGCCTCGGGAACGACGACGTCGGAGATGGCCACGGTGACACCGGAACGGGTGCCCCAGTAGAAGCCGGCCGCCTTCAGGTTGTCGAGCGTCGCCGCCACGACGACCTTCGGGTAGCGCTCGGCCAGGTCGTTGACGATCTCGCCGAGCTGCTTCTTGCCCACCGAGTAGTCGACGAACGGGTAGTCCTCGGGCAGCAGCTCGTTGAAGAGCGCACGGCCCAGCGTGGTCTTGAGGCGGAACGGGTCGCCCTGCTGCCAGGCGGCGGCGTCGGCGTCGTCCTCCTCGGAGACCGGCGGGGTCCAGCCGCGCGGCGGGATGGTGCCCACCGGGAAGCGGATGTCGACCGGCGACTGGAGCGCGAGCTCGCCGGCGTCGAACGCCATGGTCGCCTCGGCGGTGGAGCCGAACGCCCGGCCCTCGCCCTTGGTGTCCCGCATCTCGCCGTCGGTGGTGAGGAAGAACAGACCGAGGACCATGTCCTGGGTCGGCATCGTCACCGGACGGCCGTCGGCGGGCTTGAGGATGTTGTTCGAGGACAGCATCAGGATGCGGGCCTCGGCCTGCGCCTCCGCGGACAGTGGCAGGTGCACGGCCATCTGGTCACCGTCGAAGTCCGCGTTGAACGCGGTGCAGACGAGCGGGTGGATCTGGATGGCCTTGCCCTCGACCAGCTGCGGCTCGAAGGCCTGGATGCCGAGGCGGTGCAGGGTGGGCGCACGGTTCAGCAGCACCGGGTGCTCGGCGATGACCTCTTCGAGGACGTCGTACACCACGGTGCGACCGCGCTCGACCATGCGCTTGGCCGACTTGATGTTCTGCGCGTGGTTCAGGTCGACCAGGCGCTTCATCACGAACGGCTTGAACAGCTCCAGCGCCATCGCCTTCGGCAGACCGCACTGGTGCAGCTTCAGCTGCGGACCGACGACGATCACGGAACGCGCGGAGTAGTCCACGCGCTTGCCGAGCAGGTTCTGACGGAAGCGGCCCTGCTTGCCCTTGAGCATGTCGGACAGCGACTTCAGCGGACGGTTGCCGGGGCCCGTGACCGGGCGGCCGCGGCGGCCGTTGTCGAAGAGCGCGTCGACGGCCTCCTGGAGCATGCGCTTCTCGTTGTTCACGATGATCTCGGGCGCGCCGAGGTCGAGAAGCCGCTTCAGGCGGTTGTTGCGGTTGATGACACGGCGGTACAGGTCGTTCAGGTCGGAGGTCGCGAAGCGGCCACCGTCCAGCTGCACCATCGGACGCAGGTCCGGCGGGATGACCGGGACGCAGTCCAGGACCATGCCCTTGGGGCTGTTGGAGGTCTGCAGGAACGCGGAGACGACCTTCAGCCGCTTCAGGGCGCGGGTCTTCTTCTGGCCCTTGCCGGTGCGGATGATCTCGCGGAGCTTCTCGGCCTCCTCGTCGAGGTCGAAGGACTCCAGGCGCTTCTGCAGCGCCGCGGCACCCATCGAGCCGTCGAAGTAGGTGCCGAAGCGGTCGCGCAGCTCGCGGTAGAGCAGCTCGTCGCCCTCGAGGTCCTGGACCTTGAGGTTCTTGAACCGGGTCCACACCTCGTCGAGGCGGTCGATCTCGCGCTGCGCGCGGTCGCGCAGCTGCTTCATCTCGCGCTCGGCGCCCTCGCGCACCTTGCGGCGCACATCGGCCTTGGCGCCCTCGGCCTCCAGCTCGGCCAGGTCGGTCTCGAGCTTCTTGGCGCGGGCCTCCAGGTCGGCGTCGCGGCGGTTCTCGACCTGCTGCCGCTCGACGGAGACGTGCGCCTCCAGGGAGGGCAGGTCGCGGGTGCGGCGCTCCTCGTCGACGTACGTGATCATGTACGCCGCGAAGTAGATGACCTTCTCCAGGTCCTTCGGGGCGAGGTCGAGCAGGTAACCGAGGCGCGACGGAACGCCCTTGAAGTACCAGATGTGGGTGACGGGGGCGGCCAGCTCGATGTGGCCCATCCGCTCACGGCGCACCTTGGCGCGGGTCACCTCGACGCCACAGCGCTCACAGATGATGCCCTTGAAGCGGACGCGCTTGTACTTGCCGCAGTAGCACTCCCAGTCCCGGGTGGGGCCGAAGATCTTCTCGCAGAAGAGCCCGTCCTTTTCCGGCTTGAGGGTGCGGTAGTTGATCGTCTCGGGCTTCTTGACCTCGCCGTGGCTCCACTGACGGATGTCGTCAGCGGTGGCCAGGCCGATCCGGAGCTCGTCGAAGAAGTTGACGTCGAGCACTATGCGTCAATCCCTCTCAGGGTTGTAAGTCTGTGGTCTGAAACGGGGGTCCTGGGGCCGGCGGGGGCCTCGCACGGTGGCGAGGGCCCCTGCCGGACTCCCGTCAGACCTCTTCGACGCTGCTCGGCTCGCGCCGGGACAGGTCGATGCCGAGCTCCTCCGCCGCGCGGAAGACGTCCTCGTCGGTGTCACGCATCTCGATGGACATACCGTCGCTGGACAGCACCTCCACGTTCAGGCACAGGGACTGCATCTCCTTGATGAGCACCTTGAAGGACTCGGGGATGCCGGGCTCGGGGATGTTCTCGCCCTTGACGATGGCCTCGTAGACCTTCACGCGGCCGGTGACGTCGTCGGACTTGATGGTCAGCAGCTCCTGGAGGGCGTACGCGGCGCCGTACGCCTCCAGCGCCCACACCTCCATCTCGCCGAAGCGCTGGCCACCGAACTGGGCCTTACCACCCAGCGGCTGCTGGGTGATCATCGAGTACGGACCGGTCGAACGGGCGTGCAGCTTGTCGTCGACCAGGTGGTGCAGCTTGAGGATGTACATGTAGCCGACCGAGATCGGTGCCGGGAACGGCTCGCCGGAGCGGCCGTCGAACAGCCTCGCCTTGCCGGTGGGCTGCACCATGCGCTCGCCGTCCCGGTTGGGGATGGTGTGCTGGAGCAGACCGGCCAGCTCGTCCTCGCGGGCGCCGTCGAACACCGGGGTGGCGACGTTGGTGCCGGGCTGGACGTTGTCGGCGCCGATGACCTGGAGCCGCTGCGCCCACTCCTCCGCGAGGCCGGAGACGTCCCAGCCGCGGCTGGCGAGCCAGCCGAGGTGGATCTCCAGGACCTGTCCCGGGTTCATGCGGGACGGGACACCGAGGGGGTTGAGGATGATGTCGACCGGGGTGCCGTCCTCCAGGAACGGCATGTCCTCGATCGGCAGGATCTTGGAGATGACGCCCTTGTTGCCGTGACGGCCGGCGAGCTTGTCACCGTCGGTGATCTTGCGCTTCTGCGCCACGTAGACGCGGACCAGCTGGTTCACGCCCGGGGGCAGCTCGTCGCCCTCCTCGCGGTCGAAGACGCGCACGCCGATGACCTTGCCGGTCTCGCCGTGCGGCACCTTCAGCGAGGTGTCACGGACCTCACGGGCCTTCTCGCCGAAGATCGCGCGCAGCAGGCGCTCCTCCGGGGTCAGCTCGGTCTCGCCCTTGGGCGTGACCTTGCCGACCAGGATGTCGCCGGCGATGACCTCGGCACCGATGCGGATGATGCCGCGCTCGTCGAGGTCGGCGAGGACCTCCTCGGAGACGTTCGGGATGTCCCGGGTGATCTCCTCGGGGCCGAGCTTGGTGTCACGGGCGTCGACCTCGTGCTCCTCGATGTGGATCGAGGAGAGGACGTCGTCCTGGACGAGGCGCTGCGACAGGATGATCGCGTCCTCGTAGTTGTGACCCTCCCACGGCATGAACGCGACGAGCAGGTTCTTGCCGAGCGCCATCTCGCCGTTCTGGGTGGCCGGGCCGTCGGCGAGCACCTGGCCCGTGATGACGCGGTCGCCCTCGTTGACGATGACCTTCTGGTTGACCGAGGTGCCCTGGTTGGACCGGGAGAACTTGGCCAGGCGGTACGTGATGTACGTGCCGTCGTCGTTGGCGGTGGTGATGTAGTCCGCGGAGACCTCCTGGACCACACCGTCCTTCTCGGCCTTGACCACGTCACCGGCGTCGACGGCGGAGCGGTACTCCATGCCGGTGCCGACGAGCGGGGCCTCGCTCTTGATGAGGGGCACGGCCTGACGCATCATGTTCGCGCCCATGAGGGCACGGTTGGCGTCGTCGTGCTCCAGGAACGGGATCATGGCGGTCGCGACCGACACCATCTGGCGCGGCGAGACGTCCATGTAGTCCACGTCCTCGGGGCCGACGTAGTCGACCTCGCCGCCGCGGCGGCGGACCAGGACGCGGGCCTCGGCGAACCGCAGGTCGTCGTTGAGCGTGGCGTTGGCCTGCGCGATGACGAAGCGGTCCTCCTCGTCGGCGGTCAGGTAGTCCACCTCGTCGGTGACCTGGCCGTCGACGACCTTGCGGTACGGCGTCTCGACGAAGCCGAACGCGTTGACCCGGCCGTAGGAGGCGAGCGAGCCGATCAGACCGATGTTCGGGCCTTCGGGCGTCTCGATCGGGCACATGCGACCGTAGTGCGAGGGGTGCACGTCACGGACCTCGAAGCCGGCCCGCTCACGGGAGAGACCACCCGGGCCAAGGGCCGACAGACGGCGCTTGTGGGTGAGACCCGACAGCGGGTTGTTCTGGTCCATGAACTGCGACAGCTGGCTGGTGCCGAAGAACTCCTTGATGGAGGCGACGACCGGCCGGATGTTGATCAGGGTCTGCGGCGTGATCGCCTCGACGTCCTGGGTCGTCATGCGCTCGCGCACGACGCGCTCCATCCGCGCCAGACCCGTGCGGACCTGGTTCTGGATGAGCTCGCCGACGCTGCGCAGACGGCGGTTGCCGAAGTGGTCGATGTCGTCGGTCTCGACGACGACCGGCTGGCCGTTGTCCCCGACGGTCTCGGTCTCACCGGCGTGCAGCTGCACCAGGTACTTGATCGTCGAGATGATGTCCTCGACGGTCAGGATGCCGGCGTCCAGCGGCGCGTCGGCGCCCAGCTTCTTGTTGACCTTGTAGCGGCCGACCTTGGCGAGGTCGTAGCGCTTGGGGTTGAAGTAGAGGTTCTCGAGCAGCGTCTGCGCGGCCTCACGCGTGGGGGGCTCGCCCGGGCGCAGCTTGCGGTAGATGTCGAGCAGTGCGTCGTCCTGGCCCTGGGTGTGGTCCTTCTCCAGGGTGGCGCGCATGGACTCGTACTCGCCGAACTCCTCGAGGATCTGCTCGGTGGTCCAGCCGAGGGCCTTGAGGAGGACGGTCACGGACTGCTTGCGCTTGCGGTCGATGCGCACACCGACCATGTCGCGCTTGTCGATCTCCATCTCCAGCCAGGCACCCCGGGACGGGATGATCTTCGCGGAGAAGATGTCCTTGTCGGAGGTCTTGTCGATGGAGGAGTCGAAGTAGACGCCCGGCGAACGGACCAGCTGCGACACCACGACACGCTCGGTGCCGTTGATGACGAAGGTGCCCTTGTTCGTCATGAGCGGGAAGTCGCCCATGAAGACGGTCTGGGACTTGATCTCGCCGGTCTCGTTGTTGGTGAACTCGGCGGTGACGAAGAGCGGGGCGGCGTACGTGAAGTCGCGCTCCTTGCACTCGTCGATGCTGTTCTTCGGCGGCTCGAAGCGGTGGTCGCGGAAGGTCAGCGACATCGACCCGGAGAAGTCCTCGATCGGGGAGATCTCCTCGAAGATCTCCTCCAGACCGGACTTGGTGGGGACGTCCTGACCGGACTCCAGAGCCGACTCGACGCGAGCCTTCCAGGCGTCGTTGCCGAGCAGCCAGTCGAAGCTCTCGGTTTGCAGCGCGAGAAGGTTCGGAACCTCGAGGGGCTCCTTGATCTTTGCAAAGGAGATGCGCAGCGGGGCGGTGCTGGCAGCGTTGTTCGTATTCGCGGTCGAGGCGTTGCGCGAGGCGGCCAAGAGGGGGTCCTTCCGAGGGCTCGGACTCACTACGCGCGTCCCGGTACCTCACCGGACACCGGGACAGGGGTTCCTGAGGTCGGCCAAAAGGCCAGGTCAGGGACGATCCAGTCGCCGGGCTCGAATGAGGGCATGCTCCTGGTGACGGGCAGGAAGCAGCTAACAGGCAGCGCAAAGGGACAGTGTAGCCACTTGGCACACTGATGTCCAGTGCGGGTCTACGGGCACTCGGAGGCCCTCGTTGTTCCTCAACACCTGCGGCAAGCCACGCCCTCGATGCACATCGATACTGCCCTCTTCGTCGCCGATCCATGCCTCGGATTCGGATCGTTGTGACGACGCGTCCTGAGAATTGCGCGCTGCGTGCGGTTCGTCAAGGCCCCCCTTGCCCAAACCGGTTGCTGCCGTCGTCATGTGCAGCGGGCACCGGAGGGCGCCCGGAGGCACGACGAAGATCACCCTACCCCCCGGGGCGGGGGGTGCAAGGCGGCTGCCGCCGGCGCCTCGGAATGCCGGTGAGCGACCACCCGATTGGATGATCGCTCGTGGGGGCGCGGGCGTTACAGCCCCGCGCCGGGAACGCTCGCAGCGGCACCGGAGCCCTCCCGGGGGCGCCGGAAACGCGGGAAGCCCGCGCGGAGCTTGCGCTCCACGCGGGCTTCCCTGCGAACGAGGGGTGAGGTCTTACTTGACCTCGACCGACGCGCCGGCGCCCTCGAGGGACTCCTTCGCCTTGTCCGCGGCCTCCTTGTTGACCTTCTCCAGAACCGGCTTCGGCGCACCGTCGACCAGGTCCTTGGCCTCCTTCAGGCCGAGGGAGGTCAGCTCGCGCACGACCTTGATGACCTGGATCTTCTTGTCGCCGGCGCCGGTGAGGACGACGTCGAACTCGTCCTTCTCCTCCTCGGCGGGGGCGGCCGGGCCACCCTGGGCCGGGCCCGCGACGGCGACCGCGGCGGCGGCGGTGACGTCGAACTTCTCCTCGAAGGCCTTCACGAACTCGGAGAGCTCGATGAGGGTCATCTCCTCGAACTGGGCGAGCAGGTCGTCCTGGCTGAGCTTCGCCATGATGGCGGTCCTTCCACTAATTCGGCTGGTGCCGGATGTACGGGGTGTGGCGGGCGTACGTCGGGCCCGCTGCGACCCGTGCCGCCTTCAGGCAGCCCGGGTCAGAAAGCGAGCCGAATTACTCGGCACCGCCCTGCTCGTCCTGCTTGGCACGGAGCGCGTCCACGGTGCGGACGAGCTTCGAGGGGAGCGCCTGGAAGAGCTGCGCAGTCTGGGACTGCTTGCCCTTGAAGGCACCTGCCAGCTTGGAGAGCAGAACCTCGCGGGACTCGAGGTCCGCGAGCTTCTTGATCTCGTCGGCGGACATCATCTTGCCGTCAAGGACACCGCCCTTGATGACAAGATTCGGGTTGTCCTTGGCGAAGTCGCGCAGACCCTTCGCCGACTCCACCGGGTCACCGGTGACGAAGGCGACGGCCGTCGGACCAGCGAAGAGCTGGTCGTCGAGCGTGATCCCGGCCTCGTTGGCCGCAATCTTGGTCAGCGTGTTCTTCACCACGGCGTACTGGGCGTTCTCACCGAGCGAACGGCGCAGCGTCTTGAGCTGTGCCACGGTGAGACCGCGGTACTCGGTCAGCACGGCGGCGTTGGAGCTGCGGAACTTGTCCGTCAGCTCGGCAACCGCGGCAGCCTTTTCGGGCGTCGCCATAGAGCCTCGGCCTCCTTCCGGGTGATTCGGACCGCGCGGACCCGAAGGAGGACTGGGGAAAACGAAACGCCCCGGCGCAGGCGCACGGGGCGTGGCTCGACCTTTTGTCACACGCCGGGGGCGCGGACCGAAGGGAGCTCATCCACTGTCACCTGCGCGGGTCGTCCGCTGTTCAGCGGATCCTTCGGCCACCGCACCCTCTTGCGAGCGCACGGCAACGACCAGCGGTCTTTGGCTTCTGTGGAAGCGTACGGGAACGGGGCGGGGGCAGGCAAATCCGCCCCGTTCCGCGACTCGGAGCAGGCGGCTCAGGCGTCCTGGAGCCCCTTGAGCATCTCGGCCAGGTCGGCGGTCTTCCCGGCCGGCGGCGCGGTGACCTTCACGGGCTTGTTGTAGTCGAGGACCGTGAAGGTCATGTCCATCGGCCCCTTGTCGGCGTCGGCCCGCATGCGGAACTGCTTCATACGGTCGTCGTTGCCGACCCACATGTCCATGGTGAGCTTGTCGACGCCCATCGTCCGGTACTGCTCGACGGCCTTACGGCGCTGCTCCTCGGTCACCCCGTTCTTCGTGAAGGCCGGCTTGTCCATGTCGTCCACGGAGATCGTGCCCCGGTAGTGCGTGGTCCTGACGCCGTCGACGGTCGCGGTGTCGACCTTCTTCACGTCGTCGGCGCCGGCGAGGATGTTCGACTGGGCCGTCGGGCTCTGCTCGGCCTGGGAGGCCGCGCCCAGTCCGCCCATCTGGTCCAGTTGCTTCCCGGCCTCCGTCCCGGACAGGTCGAACTTGATCCAGTTCTTGCCGTCCATCTCCTTGGCGGCGTCTTCGCCCCCGTCGACGTAGATGGCCTTGTCGATGAGCCGGACCTCCATGGGCAGGTCGGTCTTGCCGGGCAGGAACATCTTCATGCTCATCGCGGTCTCGGGCTTCATCCGCATGTCGGCCTCCGCCTCGATGCGGCCCTGCCCCGGGATGCTGCCCTTCATGCGGTAGTGCAGGGAGGTGATCTGTTCCGACTTCTTCGCGACCTTCGCCACGGCCGCCGCCGGCGTCATGGCGGGGGACTTGTCCGCCGCCTCCTCGCCCTTGCCGCAGCTCACCGCTCCCCCGGCCAGCAGCAGCGCGGCCAGCCCCGCGCCGACGGGCAGACGTACGGATCTCTTGTTCATGTTTCCCCCATGGAACACAGGCGACCGATGCCTCGCATACAGGCAGGACGTGGGATCGCCACAGGAAGTTCGAATGATCTTACGATTTTCCATGAGGCCGGCCGTCACCGCCCGGCATTTACGCCGATTCGTTGAACAAAAAACGAACGGACCCCGCACCCAGAAAGGTGCGAGGCCCGTCGGTGTGACCGCTGGGGCGAGCCGTCGGCTCAGACCGCGGCCGGGTCCTCCTCGACGAGGAGGTTGCGGGTGCGGTTCGGGTCGAGCTGGATGCCCGGGCCCATCGTGGTGCTGAGGGCGGCCTTCTTGATGTACCGGCCCTTGGCGGCGGACGGCTTCAGCCGGAGGATCTCCTCCAGCGCCGCACCGTAGTTCTCCACCAGCTTGGTGTCGTCGAAGGACGCCTTGCCGATGATGAAGTGCAGGTTCGAGTGCTTGTCGACGCGGAACTCGATCTTGCCGCCCTTGATGTCGTTGACGGCCTTCACGACGTCCGGGGTGACGGTGCCGGTCTTCGGGTTCGGCATCAGACCACGGGGACCGAGCACGCGGCCGAGGCGGCCGACCTTGCCCATGAGGTCCGGGGTGGCGACGACGGCGTCGAAGTCCAGGCGGCCCTTGGACACCTCGTCGATGAGCTCGTCGGCGCCGACGATGTCGGCGCCCGCGGCACGCGCGGCCTCGGCACGGTCACCGGTCGCGAAGACCAGGACCCGGGCGGTCTTGCCGGTGCCGTGCGGGAGGTTCACGGTGCCACGGACCATCTGGTCCGCCTTGCGCGGGTCGACACCCAGGCGGAAGGCGACCTCGACGGTGCCGTCGAACTTCGAGGTGGAGGTCTCCTTGGCGAGACGGACGGCCTCGAGCGGGGCGTACAGCTTCTCCCGGTCGATCTTGGCGTCCGCAGCGCGGAGAGCCTTGCTGCGCTTGCTCACAACTGCTCCTGTGTTCGTTTGAGGAGTCGTGGTACGGGCCGAGCAGGCCCTGCCACGGTGCTACGGGTACTACGGGGCTGGGGTCGCCCGAGGGTGGTTCAGCCCTCGACCGTGACGCCCATGGAACGCGCGGTGCCCGCGATGATCTTCGAGGCGGCGTCCAGGTCGTTGGCGTTGAGGTCGGGCAGCTTGGTCTGGGCGATCTCGCGGACCTGCGCCTGGGTGATCTTGGCGACCTTGGTCTTGTGCGGCTCGCCGGAGCCCTTCTCCACGCCCGCGGCCTTGAGGATCATCTTGGCGGCCGGCGGCGTCTTGGTGATGAAGGTGAAGGAACGGTCCTCGTAGACCGTGATCTCCACCGGGATGACCCAGCCGCGCTGCGACTCGGTCGCGGCGTTGTAGGCCTTGCAGAACTCCATGATGTTGACGCCGTGCTGACCCAGCGCGGGGCCGACCGGCGGAGCCGGGTTGGCGGCACCGGCCTGGATCTGGAGCTTGATGAGCCCCGTGACCTTCTTCTTCTTGGGAGGCATGGCTCTCCGGGTCCTTTCGATTCGGGTCCTGCCCGCCTCCGGGGACCACCCGGACGCAGGCATACCGCACAACGATAA
Organism: Streptomyces sp. NBC_00670; assembly: GCF_036226765.1. NCBI lineage: Bacteria > Bacillati > Actinomycetota > Actinomycetes > Kitasatosporales > Streptomycetaceae > Streptomyces > Streptomyces sp. NBC_00670. The sequence goes on along the minus strand of NZ_CP109017.1, from coordinate 4,326,887 downwards.
CGGGTATACATGTGCGGCTGAAAACCGAGCAGGTCAGACGGTCACCGAGGCGACCGTCTGACCTGCTCGGACGTGGGGGAACCAGAAGGTCAGTTCTTCTGGATCTGGTCGAAGCTCAGCTCGACCGGGGTCTCGCGGCCGAAGATCTCGACGAGGCCCTTGACCTTCTTCGAGTCGGCGTTGATCTCGTTGATGGTCGCCTGGAGGGTGGCGAAGGGGCCGTCGGTGACGGTGACCGAGTCGCCGACCTCGAAGTCCAGCACCTGGACCTCGACCTTGCGCTGCGGGGCCGGCTTGCCCTCGGCCTCGGCGGCCTCGCGGGCGGCCTTCTCCTCGGCCTCCGGGGCGAGCATCTTCACGATCTCGTCCAGGGAGAGCGGGTAGGGGTCGTAGGCGTTGCCGACGAAGCCCGTGACGCCGGGGGTGTTGCGGACGACGCCCCAGGACTCGTTCGTCAGATCCATCCGGACGAGGACGTAACCGGGCAGCTTGTTCTGCCGGACGGTCTTGCGCTCGCCGTTCTTGATCTGGACGATCTCCTCCTCGGGCACCTCGGCCTGGTAGATGAACTCCTCGACGTTCAGCGAGACGGCGCGCTGCTCCAGGTTGGCCTTCACACGCTTCTCGTAGCCCGCGTAGGTGTGGATCACGTACCAGTCGCCGGGCAGCGTGCGCAGTTCCTCGCGGAGCGCGGCGACCGGGTCGAGCACGGGCTCCGGCTCGGCCTCGACGGCGGCTTCGTCGTCGGTGTCCGTCTCGTCGGTGTCCGTCTCGTCGGCGGCCTGCGTCTCGTCGTCAACGGCCGCCGCGGTGTCGTCGTCCTCGGCGGTGTCCGCGTCGCCGGCGGCGTACTCGGCGGCGGCCTCGTGTGCGGCGGCCTCGGCAGCCTGGGCCTCGGTGGACTCCTCGGCGTCCCCGGTGTCCGCGCCCTCGACGGTGTCGAGCTCGTCCTCCGCGGACTCGACCGGCTCGATGGCGTCGTTCAGGTTCGGGTCAGACACTGTGGCTGCTTCTTCCTGGATACAGAGGGGTGGAACATGCGAAAGGGGCGCCGGACACGGCGCCCTTCGCTCCGGGCTCAGCCGAAGACGTACTTCGCTGCGTGGTTGAAGCCATAGTCAATCACGGTCACCAGACCGATCATGATGGCAACGAAGAAGATCACCACGGTGGTGTACGACGTCAGCTGGTTGCGCGACGGCCAGACGACCTTGCGGAGTTCCGCGACGATCTGGCGGTAGAAGAGGGCGAGGCGCTTGAGGGGGCCCTTCTTGCCCCGCTTGCCGCCCTTGCGCGCCTTCTTCTTGCTCTCCGTCACCTCGTCCTGGGCGTCAGGCGTGTCGAGGGAGCCCACGGCGTCCGTCATTCATCCTCACCTGATCCCGGGTCGTGGCCGTGCCGCGCCCGGTTGAGCCGCACGGCGGGTGCATGAAGTACGTACTCTGCAGCACACATCCTCGGTGAAGGAGTGTGTAGCAGGGCCGGAGGGACTTGAACCCCCAACCGCTGGTTTTGGAGACCAGTGCTCTACCAATTGAGCTACGACCCTTTGTCCGTCCCCCAACGTACCGCATCCGTCCGAGTGCCAGGCGTGCACCGGCTCGGCGCGGCCCGCAGGAGGCCAACGACGTAGGAGTGTACGTGGTCCGCGGCCGGGCGTCGAACGGAAAGCGCCCGTACGGTGATCGGGCTCCTGTCGGAGCTCCCGCGGGGCGCGGTCGGCGCGCCGGGGCGCGCGCGGCGGATACGTACGGTTGTCCGCCCCCTGTCCACTCCGTGTTCAGTCCGTGAAACCCGCGTGCCGGGGCGGTTTCCGGTCTGGAACGATGGGTGCCATGAGCGCTGCAACCCCTCCCACCGAGCGCCGGGTCTCCGCCCGCATCGGCGCGATCTCCGAGTCCGCCACCCTCGCCGTGGACGCCAAGGCGAAGGCCCTCAAGGCCGCCGGGCGCCCGGTGATCGGCTTCGGCGCCGGTGAGCCCGACTTCCCGACGCCGGACTACATCGTCGAGGCCGCCGTCGAGGCGTGCAAGAACCCGAAGTACCACCGGTACACCCCGGCCGGCGGGCTGCCCGAGCTGAAGGCCGCGATCGCCGCGAAGACGCTGCGCGACTCGAACTACGAGGTCGACCCGTCGCAGATCCTCGTCACCAACGGCGGCAAGCAGGCCATCTACAACGCCTTCGCCGCGATCCTCGACCCGGGCGACGAGGTCATCGTCCCGGCCCCGTACTGGACGACGTACCCCGAGTCGATCCGGCTGGCCGGCGGCGTCCCGGTGGAGGTCGTCGCGGACGAGACCACCGGCTACCGGGTGAGCGTCGAGCAGCTCGAGGCCGCGCGCACCGAGAAGACCAAGTGCGTGCTGTTCGTCTCCCCGTCCAACCCGACGGGCGCGGTCTACGGCGAGGCCGAGGCGGAGGCGATCGGCCGCTGGGCAGTCGAGCACGGCCTGTGGGTGCTCACCGACGAGATCTACGAGCACCTCGTCTACGGCGACGCCACGTTCACCTCGCTCCCGGCGATCCTGCCCGAGCTGCGCGACAAGTGCGTCGTCGTCAACGGCGTGGCCAAGACGTACGCGATGACCGGCTGGCGGGTGGGCTGGATCATCGGCCCCAAGGACGTCGTCAAGGCGGCCACCAACCTCCAGTCGCACGCCACGTCGAACGTGAACAACGTGGCCCAGGTCGCCGCGCTGGCCGCCGTCTCCGGCAACCTGGACGCCGTCGCACAGATGCGCGAGTCCTTCGACCGGCGCCGCAAGCTCATCGTGCGGATGCTCAACGAGATCGACGGCGTGCTCTGCCCCGAGCCGGAGGGCGCCTTCTACGCGTACCCCTCGGTCAAGGAGCTGTTCGGCAAGGAGATCCGCGGCAGGCGCCCGCAGTCCACGGTGGAGCTGGCCGCGCTCATCCTGGAGGAGGCCGAGGTCGCGGTCGTCCCGGGCGAGGCCTTCGGCACGCCGGGCTATCTGCGGCTGTCGTACGCGCTGGGCGACGAGGACCTCGTCGAGGGCGTGAGCCGCATCCAGAAGCTGCTGGCGGAGGCGCGGGACTGAGGCTCGTCCGCCTGCGAACGCGGGCCTCGAGGTACTCGTGTGAGTACCTCGAGGCCCGCGTTCGTCTGTGCGAGCAAGACCACTATCGGGGAAAGCGGTACCGGGACGGTCCGGGCGTGCGGCAGGATCATGCAATGGAGCGTGTACGTGAACTCTCCGAGCAACGCGGTGCCCGCGATGTCTCCGAGCTGCCGAAGGCCCATCTGCATCTGCACTTCACCGGGTCGATGCGGCCCGCCACCCTGCTGGAACTCGCCGACAAGTACGGCGTGCGCCTGCCCGACGCGCTGACCGAGGCGCTCCTCGGCGGCGAGCCGCCGAGACTGCGGGCGACGGACGAACGCGGCTGGTTCCGCTTCCAGCGGCTGTACGACGCCGCCCGCTCGTGCCTGCGGGAGCCGGACGACATCCGGCGGCTGGTGCGGGAGGCGGCCGAGGAGGATCTGCGGGACGGCTCCCGGTGGCTGGAGATCCAGGTGGACCCGACGTCGTACGCCCCGCGCCTGGGCGGGCTGATCCCGGCGCTGGAGATCATCCTGGACGCGGTCGACTCGGCGCGCCGGGACACGGGCCTCGACATGCGCGTCCTGGTGGCCGCGAACCGCATGAAGCACCCGCTGGACGCCCGCACCCTGGCCCGGCTGGCGGTGCGGTACGCGGACCGGGGCATCGTCGGCTTCGGGCTGTCGAACGACGAACGGCGCGGCATGGCCCGCGACTTCGACCGCGCGTTCGCCATCGCGCGCGAGGGCGGTCTGCTGTCCGCCCCGCACGGCGGCGAGCTGACCGGCCCCTCCTCGGTCCGCGACTGCCTCGACGACCTGCACGCCGGCCGGCTCGGCCACGGCGTCCGGGCGGCGGAGGACCCGCGGCTGCTGGCGCGGCTGGCCGAGGCGGGCGTGACCTGCGAGGTGTGTCCGGCGTCGAACGTGGCGCTCGGCGTCTACGAGAAACCGGAGGACGTCCCGCTGCGCACGCTGTTCGAGGCGGGCGTGCCGATGGCGCTGGGCGCCGACGACCCGCTGCTGTTCGGCTCCCGGCTGGCGGCCCAGTACGAGATCGCCCGCCGCTACCACGGCTTCACCGACGCGGAGCTGGCGGAGCTGGCCCGCCAGTCGGTACGGGGGTCGGCGGCGCCGGAGGACGTACGGGCCGGGCTCCTGGCGGACATCGACGCCTGGCTCGCGGCCCCGCCGGCCGCGGCTCCCTCCGCTATGCCCGGAGATCGACGCCAATCATCACCGGCTCGTTGACGAGGGTGATGCCGAACGCCTCGCGGACGCCGGTGACGACCTCGCGGGCCAGCGCGAGGAGGTCCTCGGTGGTGGCCCCGCCCCGGTTGGTGAGGGCGAGGGTGTGCTTGGTGGAGATGCGGGCGGGGCCGCTGCCGTAGCCCTTGGTGAAGCCGGCTCTGTCGATCAGCCAGGCCGCCGAGGTCTTGGTGCGGCCGTCTCCCGCCGGGTAGGCGGGGGGCTCGACGCCGTCGCCGAGCCGCTCCCGTACACGCGTGCGGAAGGCCGCGAAGGCCCCGTCGTCGAGGATCGGGTTGGTGAAGAAGGAGCCGGCGGACCAGGTGTCGTGGTCCTCGGGGTCCAGCACCATGCCCTTGCCGGCGCGCAGCTTGAGCACGGTTTCGCGCGCGTCGGCGAGCGGCACGCGTTCCCCCGGCTCGACGCCCAGTGCCCGCGCGGTCTCGGCGTACCTCAGGGGCGCCGACAGTCCGCCGGCGTCCTCCAGTGCGAACCGGACGCGCAGGACGACGTACCGCTCGGGGTCGGCCTTGAAGCGGCTGTGCCGGTAGGAGAAGGCGCACTCCTCGTTGGAGAGGGTCACCGTCTCGCCGGCGCGGCGGTCGTAGGCGATCACCTCGGTGAGGGTGGCGGAGACCTCCTGGCCGTACGCGCCGACGTTCTGCACGGGGGTCGCACCGGCGGAGCCGGGGATTCCGGCGAGGCACTCGATGCCGGCGAGCCCGGCCTCGACGGTGCGCGTGACGACGTCGCTCCACACCTCGCCGGCCGCGACCTCCAGCCGGTTCCCGTCGAGCTCGATCCCGCGGGTGGCGATGCGCAGCGCGGTCCCGGCGAACCCCTTGTCCCCGACCACGAGGTTCGACCCCCCGCCGATCAGCAGCAACGGCGTCCCGGAACCGTCGGCCTCCCGCACGGCCTCGACCACCTCGGCATCGGAGTCCGCGGTGACCAACCGATCCACGGCCCCTCCGAGCCGGAAGGTGGTCAGGGGCGCGAGCGAAGCATCATGAAGTACCTGCACGCCATAAGCGTACGGTCCACCGTGCCCCTTCAGGGGCGCGGGGAACTGCGCGACAAGCCCCCACCGGCGGTCACCCGACAACGAATCCACGGGGTCCAAGGGGCGAAGCCCCTTGGGAGGACGGGAAGGGCAGGGGCGGCGGGGGCGAAACCCCCACCGCCCACCCGCCCTCAGCGCTCCGCCAACTCCCGCACACCCCCCGCCACAGCCACCGTCTCCTCCACCACCGCGGCCTTCCGCGAGCGCCGCCCCGGAATCAGCAGCGCCGCGCCCCCCGCAAGGGCGACAACCCCCGCCCCCACCACCAACGCCGGCCGCAACCCGTCCACGAACGACGCCGCCGTCTCGTAACCCCCCTGCGCCGAGAAGATCGACGACATCACGGCGACCCCCAGCGCACCCCCGATCTCACGCAACGCGTTGTTCGCCCCGGAAGCGATCCCCTGCTCCCCCACCCGCACACTCGACATCACCAGATGCGAGGCCGGCGCGAAGTACAGCGACATCCCCACCCCGCTCACGATCAGTCCCGGCAACTGCGCCGCGTACGACACGTCGGCCGTGACCACCGCGGCGAGATACGCCAGCCCCAGCGCCTGGAGGAAGAGCCCCGCGGCGACGACCGGCCGTCCCCCGACCCGGTCGGCGAGGTACCCCGCGACCGGCGCGATGAGCATCGGCATGCCCGTCCACGGCAGCATCCGCAGCCCCGCCTCGGTGGGCGAGTACCCGAGCACCCCCTGCATGTACTGGCTGAGCAGGAAGATCGAGCCGAACATGCCGAGGAACATCAGCAGGCTCGCCGCGTTGATGCCGGAGAAGGCGCGGGAGCGGAACAGCCGCATCGGCAGCATGGGGTTGGCGGCCCGCGCCCCGTGCACCACGAACCCGGCCAGCAGCGCGGCCCCGGCGAACAGCCCGGTCAGCACCAGGCTGCTGGTCCAGCCGTCGGCGGGCCCGCGGACCAGCCCGTAGACGATGCCGAAGAGGCCCCCGCTGACGAGCACGGTGCCGGTCGGGTCGAGCGGCGCGCCGGTGCCGTAGGACTCGGCGAGGCGCAGCCGGGCGAGCGGCAGCAGGGCGAGGCCTATCGGCACGTTCAGCCAGAAGATCCAGTGCCAGGACACGTGTTCGGTGAGGCTGCCGCCGATGAGGGGTCCGGAGGCGACGGCGAGTCCGTTGACGGCGCCCCAGATGCCGAAGGCCATGCCGCGCTTGGCGGCGGGCACGGCGGCGGTGAGCAGGGTCAGGGTGAGCGGCATCATGACGGCGGCCCCGACGCCCTGCACGGCCCGGGCGGCGATCAGTGAGTCGATGCCGGGCGCCATGGCCGCGGCGGCCGAGGCGCCGGTGAAGACGGTGAGTCCGGCCAGGAAGAGCCGCCGTCGGCCGAACCGGTCGCCGAGCGCGGCGCCGAACATGAGGAGGACGGCGAAGGTGAGCGTGTAGGCGCTCACGGTCCACTCCAGGTCGTCCAGCGCGCCGCCGAGATCCTCGCGGATGGAGGGCAGGGCGGTGGTGACGACGAGGTTGTCGAGCGCCGCCATGAAGCCGGCGGCGCTGGTGAGGAGGAGGGCCCAGACGGTCCCTCCCCGGTGTGCGGTCTGCTGTGACACGGTGACTCCCCCAGATTAGTAATTGACCACTAACTTTCTTGGACAGACGACGGCACGGCTCATGGCCGCACGCGTCACGGAACGGTGGGCCCGCGAGCCCCACCCCCGTCCCCTACTTCTCCAGCCGGCCCTTGATCCGGGCCGACGGGTACAGCCCTTCCCACACCCGGTGCTGGGGCGGGAACCCCATGGCGACGAGGCAGTTGATGAGCATCCCGTACGCCAGGAAGTCCGTCGTCTGGTCGATGTCCGCGCCGAGCGGGATGTGGACGGTGTCCCACATCTTCATCCACTCGGCGCGCACGGCCTCGCCGAACCCGTGGTCGCCCTCCTGCTCGGCGGCGGCCACGGCGACGTACATCTGCATCTGCAACTGCAACAGCTCGGGCCGGTCGGCGATGAGCTGCGTATAGGCATTGGCCATGGCGTGCAGGGCCTCCTCGCCCCTCAGCCCCTCCGACGCCCTCTCGAACGTTCTGGTGATCTCGGCCGTACAGCGCTCGGTCGCCGCGCGGAAGATCGCCCGCTTGTCCGGGAAGAGCCGGAAGAGGTACGGCTGCGACACCCCGACGCGTCTGGCGATCGCCTCGGTGGACGTGCCGTGGTAACCGCCGCGGGCGAACTCGCTCGTCGCCGCACGGATGACGCTCTCGCGCCGCTCCTCCGCGCTCATCCTGACCATGCGAGTAAGTTAGTGCTCAATCACTAACTAAGTCAAGCGGCCCCTGAAAAATGGCATGTGAGGGTCAACCAGCCGCCCCTAGGATCATGGTGACCTCGGCGGGCACCGCGGCGGGTCGCCCGGCGGCGACCCTCGGACAGGGGCGGAAGCCGCCGACCGACGGAAGGGGAACAGCACGTGAAGCCGGAGAAGTCGCGTACCCGCTGGATGCGCTCCGCCTCCCTGCTCCTGGGCGCGCTCGGACTGGTGGTCGTGACGGCCAACTCGGCCAGCGCCCAGACGATCAAGACCTACGGGGCCTACGAGGGCGGCGGCTGGGGTGCCTGGTCCCAGGATCCCGGCACCGACCAGTACGGCGACGCCACCCCGGGCGACTCGATCCAGGCGTGCGACAGCATCGCGGACGGGTGGGGCATCGAGGTGCGGCTCGACATCGGCCGGGACGGCGACATCGACCGCACGGTGAGCACCCGCGGGCACAGCTCGTTCTACTGCTCGGCCTGGAAGACCGGCAACATCGCGGAGGACACCCCGATCCGCATGTGGGTCGTGAAGGTGAAGGGCGACACGAGCTACCACCCGGTGTACTGGGACGGCCACGCGTAGGACAGCGGACGGGGACGGGCCCGCGCCTCCTCACGAGGGGCGCGGGCCCGTCCGCGTACCGGCGTACCTCAGGCCAGCCGGACGACCGCGCGGGACATGCCCAGGACCTTCTGCCCGGCGCTGGTGGCCGTCAGGTCCACGCGGACGGTGTTGTCGCCGAGCTTGGCGGCGACCTTGGCGCCGACCTCGATGAGCGCGCCCTTGTCGTCGTCCGGGACGACCACCGGCTTGGTGAAGCGGACGCCGTACTCGACGACCGCGCCCGGGTCGCCGGCCCAGTCGGTGACCACGCGGACCGCCGAGGCCATGGTGAACATGCCGTGCGCGATGACGTCCGGCAGCCCGACCTCCTTGGCGAACCGCTCGTTCCAGTGGATGGGGTTGAAGTCGCCGGAGGCGCCGGCGTACCGGACCAGGGTGGCGCGGGACACCGGGAACGTCCTCGCGGGCAGCTCGGTGCCGACCTCGACGTCGGCGTACGCGATCTTCGCCGTCATCGTCCTCACGCCTCCTCTGCGGCCGCGCGGGCCACGAGCTTGGTCCAGGCGGTCACGACGTGCTCGCCCGACTCGTCGTGCACCTCGCCGCGGATGTCCAGGATGTCGTTGCCCGCCAGGGACTTGACCGCCTCGATGGTCGAGGTGACCGTGAGCCGGTCGCCGGCGCGCACCGGACGGGTGTAGGCGAACTTCTGGTCGCCGTGCACGACGCGGCTGTAGTCCAGTCCGAGCTGCGGGTCCTCGACGACCTGGCCCGCGGCCTTGAAGGTGATCGCGAAGACGAAGGTCGGCGGGGCGATCACATCGGCGTGCCCGAGCGCCTTGGCGGCCTCGGGGTCGGTGTACGCCGGGTTGACGTCCCCCACGGCCTCCGCGAACTCACGGATCTTCTCCCGGCCCACCTCGTAGGGGTCGGTGGGCGGGTAGGACCGCCCCACGAAGGACTGGTCGAGCGCCATCGGCTCGGCACCTCCTGCTATTGGGTGAGTGGTTGGACGAACGCTTGGGTGGGCCGAGCCTACAAAACGACACGAGGCCGCCCCCCGGACTGCGGGGGCGGCCTCGTGTACGAGCCTTGTTTATCGCGTCTCGCGGTGCGCGGTGTGCGCGTTGCAACGCGGGCAGTGCTTCTTCATCTCAAGACGGTCCGGGTTGTTACGCCGGTTCTTCTTGGTGATGTAGTTCCGCTCCTTGCACTCCACGCAGGCCAGCGTGATCTTCGGGCGGACGTCGGTGGCAGCCACGTGAGTGCTCCTTGACGAACGGGTTGACTGTATGAACGCAGAAAAGAGTAGCCGATCGAAGGACCGACCCCGCAATCGGCTACTGAGAGTAGCGGTGACCGGACTTGAACCGGTGACACAGCGATTATGAGCCGCTTGCTCTACCGACTGAGCTACACCGCTGCAGGTGCGATCGGAGCCCGCCTTGCGACGGGAACCTCACTCACCAGAGCCCCAAAACGGAATCGAACCGTTGACCTTCTCCTTACCATGGAGACGCTCTGCCGACTGAGCTATTGGGGCGAGCGAGGAAGACATTACACGGTCGCCCGCCGTTCGCCCAAATCCGTTTCGTGCCGTGGGGCCCGACCTGTTCCGGGCCGGCTCGCGGGCCCGTCGCGGCGGCGGTTCCTCCCCCGTTCCCGCGGGGCTGCCGGGCTGGTGGCGGCTGGGCTTTCGGGTTCGTGGCGGCTGGGGCTGCCGGGCTTGTGGCGGCTGGGCTTTCGGGTTCGTGGCGGCTGGGGCTCAGGGCTTGTGGCGGCTGGGTTTCCGGGTCCGTCGCGGCGGTCTCGTGGGGCCCTGGAGCCACACCGGTACGACTATTTCGCTCCTCCCCGTCGCCGCCGGGCCGCCGCCCTAGGCTCGGCCTCACTCCGCGTGATCTTGGCCCTTCCGCCTCACGCGTCCGCCCGTGCCGCCTCGTGGCGCCCGATCCCAGGAGTGCGATGCCCGACGAGCGCCCGCAGCCGCCCCGCTCCCCCTTCCCGGCCCCCTCGGCGGCCCCGGGGTTCCCCGCCGGACCGGCCGGACTGCTGTTGTGCGGAGCCCGGCTCGTCGACGGCCGGACGGTCGACGTACGGCTGGGCGGCGACCGGATCGAGGCGGTCGGCACCGCCGGCAGCCTGGTGCCCGGCCCGGGCGGCTCCCGTCTCGACCTCGGCGGCCATCTGCTCCTCCCCGCCCCCGCCGAACCCCACGCCCACGGCGACACCGCCCTGTCCGCCGACGGCGACGGCCCGCCCGACTCCGACGCCGAGGAGGTCCAGCGGCGGGCCACCGAGGCCGCGCTGCTGCAGCTCGGGCACGGCGCCACGGCGCTGCGCTCGCATGTACGGGTCGGCGAGGTGCAGGGGCTCGACGCGCTCGCCGCCGTGCTCCGGGCCCGCCGCTCCCTGCACGGCCTTGCCGAGCTGACGGCGGTGGCGATGCCCCGCGTACTGACCGGGGCGGCCGGCGCGGACGGGCTCGCGCTGCTGCGGGACGCGGTGAAGATGGGCGCGGCGGTCGTCGGCGGCTGCCCGGACACCGACCCGGATCCGGCGGGGTACATGGAGGCGGTCCTGGAGGTCGCCTCCGAGCACGGCCTCCCCGTCGACCTGCACACCGACGCCGCCGACCCGGCGCGGCTCACGCGGATCGCGGCGATGGCGGGCGGGCTGCGGCCCGGCGTGACGCTGGGCCCCTGCGGGGGTCTGGCCCGGCTGCCGGAGGAGGCCGCGGCCCGGGTCGCCGACCAGCTGGCGGCGACCGGCGTCGGCGTGGTCTGCCTCCCGCAGGGCGGCTGCGGCGCGGCCGGCCTGCGCGAAACGCCTCCGGTGCGGCTGCTGCGCGCGGCCGGGGTGCGGGTCGCGGCGGGCAGCGGGGCGCTGCGGGACGTGTCGAACCCGGTCGGCCGGGGCGACCCGCTGGAGGCCGCCTACCTGCTGGCCTCGCGCCAGGGGCTGCGCCCGGAGACGGCGTACGGGACGGTGAGCACGGCGGCGCGCGCCGCGCTGGGGCTGCCGGAGGTACGGGTCGAGGCGGGGTTCCCGGCCGAGCTGCTCGCGGTGCGCGGTACGGATCTGGCGGGCGCGCTGTCGCTCGCGTACAGCAGGATCGTGGTGCACCGGGGGCGCGTGGTGGCGCGGACCAGTGCGGTGCGCGAGTACTGCGACTCGGCGGCGACGGCGGCGCTGGGGCTGCCGAGGCAGGGGCGGGGCGGGGTGTCGTAGGGGCGGGCCGGGGTGCCCGTCGTCTGGTCGGGGGCGCACGGCCGGGCGGGGTGCGCGCCGGGGCGTACGGCGGCGGGAGTGCCGCTCCCGGCGTACCGTCGGAATCATGCGCATTGTCATCGCTGGGGGTCATGGTCAGATCGCGCTGCGGCTGGAGCGGTTGCTCGCCGCGCGCGGCGACGAGGTGGCGGGGATCATCCGCCGTGCGGAGCAGGCCGACGACCTGCGGGCGGCCGGCGCCGAACCGCTCGTGTGCGATCTGGAGTCCGCGTCGGAGGACGAGGTCGCCGGGTTGCTGCGGGGCGCGGACGCGGTGGTGTTCGCGGCGGGCGCGGGGCCGGGCAGCGGGACGGACCGCAAGGAGACGGTGGACCGCGGCGCCGCCGTGCTGCTCGCGGACGCGGCCGCGCGCGCGGGCGTACGCCGGTATGTCGTCGTGTCCTCGATGGGCGCCGATCCCGAACACCCGGGGGACGAGGTGTTCGACGTCTATCTGCGGGCCAAGGGCGCGGCCGACGCGTACGTCCGCGGTCACTCGGCCCTGGACTGGACGATCCTGCGGCCGGGCCGGCTGACGGACGACGCCGGTACGGGTCTGGTGCGTCTGGAGGCGGCGACGGGCCGCGGCCCGGTCCCGCGCGACGACGTGGCGGCGGTCCTCGCGGAGCTTCTGGACACCCCGGCGACGGCGGGTCTGACGCTGGAGCTGATCAGCGGTTCGGCGCCGGTGTCGGTGGCGGTGAAGGCGGTCGCCGGGAACTGACGGGAGCCGAGGGGCGGGGGGCCTTCAGCGGTGGGCGGCGGCCGTTTCAGCGGTGGTACGTCGGGTGTCCGGAGGGTTCAGAAGAGGGGGAGTTGCCCGGGGAACTCGGGCACGGCGTAGCCGTCCAGCGCGGGCTGGGCGGCGTCCGGCCCGGCGGACCGCCGGGAGCCGGGGCAGGAGACGAGCTCCCCGGCGGCCCGTGCCCCGGGCGGATCGTGCCGCGCGAACCGCCCGGCGACGACGGCGATCTCCCGACGGCACTCGGGACAGGTCCTGCGACGCGACGACATGCCTTCAGCGTACGGGGAATGTCAATGGGAAATGCGGCGCCACCCGTTCGGCTGGCACCGCTTCGGCGGCGGGCATGGCTGGTCGCATTGCCGGCCCGGATTTCCGGATGATCGGGAATCCTTCGTCGTCCCTTCACCGGAAGGGTCGTCCTTTCACCGGAAGGTGTGTGCCCGTGTCCGTGCCCGCAAGGAAAACCCGCGTGTCCGAGGTGGAACTTCCTCCTCTTTACTGCCCGCTGGAATCCGCCGTGCATCCGCGGGTGCGGCGGGTCGAGAAACGGGCGGTGAAATGGATCGGCGACAGCGGTATGTGCGCCGACGAGCGGGAGAAGGCGTGGGTCGTGGCCACCCACAGCGCCGATTTCTTCGCCCGCTTCGCACCGGACGCCCCGGACGAGGACCGGCTGCTGGCCGCGGCCCTGTGGGTGTACTGGGGCTTCGCCTTCGACGACGCGCGCTGCGACAGCGGGCCGCTGAGCACCCGCCCCGCCCAGTTCAACGCGCTGGCCGGGCAGGTGCAGCGGGCGTGCGAGACGTCGTCCGCCAAGGGCGAGGACCGGTACATCGGCGCCCTTCAAGACATCGTCGACCGGTTCCGCGGCTTCGCGCCGCCCACGCAGGTCGCGCGGTTCGCCCACGCGCACCGGGCGTGGCTGTCGGGGGTGGCCTGGCAGGTCGGCAACCAGGCCGTCGGCCGGATGCCGGGGCTGGACGAGTTCCTCGCCATGCGGCTGCTCTCCTCCGGCGGCGAACCCACCTTCGCGCTGCTGGAGTTGGCGACGGGCGCCGAGGTGCCCGACCGTGACCTGCACCGTCCGGCGGTGCGCGCGCTGACGGAGATGGCCATCATGGTGGCCGCCCTCGACAACGACCGGCACTCGCTGCGCAAGGAGTTGGCCCGGAACCAGGCCGACCAGAACCTCTACACCGTGCTGATGCAGGAGCGGGGCATCGCGCTGCAGGAGGCGGTCGACATGGCGAACGGGCTGCGCGACCGCGTGCTGCAACGGTTCCTGCACCTCCACGACCGCGTCCGGCCGACCGCCGGCTTCGATCTCGCCATCTATGTGCAGGGGCTGCGGCACGGCATCCGCGGCAACAACGAGTGGGGGCTGCGGGTGCCGCGCTATCTGAGCCGGGGTCATTGGCCGGACGAGCGCGAGGAGATGCCGTTGAGCTGGGCCGACGCCCCGTCCGACACGCGGCCGGGGCCGGTGGAGGGGGCGCCGTCCATCGCCTGGTGGTGGGATCCGGACCTGAGGTGAGTCCGCGTACGGGTCACGGGTCACGGGCGCGGCGGGGCTTGTGCGAGGCGGGCGGTGGGGGTTTTCGCGGGCGGTGGGTGGGGATCCTCAGCGGCCCGAGGCCAGGTCCAGCGTCCACCACGGCCCGCCGGAGCCCGCCGCGACGCCGACCCCGGCGTCGCGGTATCCGCAGGTCAGGATGTTGGCGCGGTGCGGCGGGCTGCCCATCCACGCGTCGACGGCGGCACGGGCGGTGCGGGTGCCGGCGACGACGTTCTCGCCGCCGGCGCGCGGGTGATAGCCGGCGGCGCGCATCCGGTCGACCGGTGTGCTGCCGTCCGCCCCGGCGTGGCCGAGGCGGTGGTGGCGGGCCATGTCGACGCTGTGCGCCTGCGCGGCCCGGTTCAGCGCGGCGCGCAGCCGCAGCGGCCGGCAACCGGCCCTGGTACGGCTCCGGTTGACGGCGGCGATCACGCGCGCGGCGGCCTTGCTCCCGGCGCCGCGCCCGGGTGCGGTGCGGGACGGTTCGCGCGGGGTCGAGTCGCGGTCGCCGACCGGGGCGGGGACGTACGGGTCCGGGGCGCCGGGAGCCGGCTGCCAGCGGCCGGGAACCGCCACGGACCACGGGGGCGCCAGCCGGGCGGGCGAGGGCGGGACGGGGTCCGCCGGAGCGGCCGTGGCGGCGGGCGCCACGCACACGGGCGGCATGACGAGAAGAACGCTCCCGAGCACAAGCGCCCATCTTTTCATTCGACTCATCGGCGAATGCGTCCCCTCACTGTGCACATGATCCCAGGTCATCGTTTTTTCTTTTCCTTTTGTCATCGCCGCCCGGCCTGTCGCGGCGCACACCGTATCCACTTTCCCCCTTCGAGGGAAAAACGCATTCCCGGGACGGTCCCGGCGGGAACGCCGGACAACGGCGGATAGGGTGGGGCCCGCTCACTTCCCCATTCCCTTTCCGCTTTTCCAGGGAGGCTTCCCCATGCCCATGCGGATTCGCCGACTCGCCCTCGTGTCCCTCGCCGCACTGGCCCTGACGACGGGCGGTGCGGCGACGGCCGCCAGTGCCGCCCCGGCACCGGCCCGGCCCGTCACCGGCCCGGGTCCCGACGGCGGCTACCCGGGCGGCGGCCACGAGCGTCCGCTGCACTTCGGCCCGTTCGAGTTCCCCCGGTACGGCACCGTCTCCGGCGGCTTCTCCTGGGGCGTGCGGGACTAGGGCGTGTCCGGCACGAGCGGCGCGGCCCCCTTCCGGGAACTGTCCGGAAGGGGGCCGCGCGGCTGTGCGTGTCCACCGGTGCCGTCAGCGCTTGAGCGTGGCGGCGCTGGCCACGAGCACCAGGATCACGCACAGCAGGATCAGCAGGGCGTCCCGCACGAACAGCCCGGTGACGCCGGTGTGCGTGGCGGCCTCGCTCGCGGCCTGGACGGCGTACGTCATCGGCATCACCTTCGCTGCGGCCCCCAGGGCGCCGTGCATCTCGTCGCGCGGCACGAACAGCCCGCAGACGAGGAACTGCGGGAGGACCCCGGCGGGCAGGAACTGCACCGCCTGGAACTCGTTGCGGGCGAAGGCGCTCACCAGCAGTCCCAGCGCCAGCCCGAGGAGCGCGCCGAGCATGGCGATGACCATGAGCAGATAGGCGGGCCCCTTGATGTCGAGCCCGAGCGGGCCGACGGTCAGGAGGGTGGAGAGGACGGCCTGGAGCAGGGCCAGGACGGTGAAGGCGAGGCTGTAGCCGAGCACGATGTCCAGCCGTCGCACCGGCATGGTCAGCAGCCGTTCGGCGGTGCCGGTGGTGCGCTCGCGCAGGGTGGAGACCGAGGCCACCAGGTACATGACGATGACCGGGAAGATGCCGAAGACCTGAGGCCCGACCCGCTCGAACGAGGCGTCCGAACCGTCGAACATCAGCTTGAGCAGCACCATCAGCATGCAGGGGATGCCCAGCAGCAGGGCCGTGCTGCCGCGGTCGCGGGAGATCTGCTGGAGGACCCGTACCGCCGTGGCGCCGGTGATGGTGGGCGAGAACGGCAGCCGGTCGGCCAGGGGGGAGGTGCTGGAAGCGGTGCTGGAGGCGGTGCTCATGACAGCGAGTCCACGGCGAAGAAGGCCCGCTCGGCCTCGGGCGCGGGGGCCTGGTCGAGCAGGGTGGGCAGGGCGAGCGACGGGGGCTGGGCGGCAGCCCCTTGCCGGGCGCGCGCCTCGGCCTCGCTCGCGGCCCTGACCAGGTGCAGGAACGCCTCCTCCACATCCGCACAGCCGGTGTGTTCGAGGAGGGTGGCGCGGCCGGCGTCGGCGAGGAGGCGGCCGTCGCGCATCAGCAGCAGCCGGTCGCAGCGGTCGGCCTCGTCCATGACGTGGCTGGAGACCAGCAGCGTCGTCCCCTCCCGGACCAGCCGCTGGAACACCTGCCACAACTCCCGGCGCACCATGGGGTCGAGGCCGACGGTCGGCTCGTCCATCACGAGCAGGTCGGGCTTGTTGAGCAGCGCCACCGCGAGCGACACCCGCGAGTACTGGCCGCCGGACAGCCGGGCCACCAGCTTGTCCGCGTACGAGGCGAGGTCGACCTCCTTCACCACGCGCACCACGGCGTCCTCCCGGCGCCAGCCGCGCATGCCGAGCGCGGCGGCGAAGTAGCGCAGGTTCTCCAGCACCGTCAGGTCCGCGTAGACGGAGGGTGCCTGGGTGACGTAGCCGACGCGGGTGCGCAGCTGCGGGGCGCCGGCCGCGTAGCCCAGGACCTGGACATGGCCGGCGGTGGGCTGCTGGACGCCGACGACGGACCGCAGCAGTGTCGTCTTGCCGCAGCCGCTGGGACCGAGCAGCCCGACGACGCACCCGCGCGGAATCGTGAAACCGAGGTGCCGCAGGACGGTGTGGGAGCCGCGGACGACCTGCAGCCCGTAGGCGGCGACGGCCGGGAGGTCGCCGGGGAACGGCGCGTCGGATGCGATCTGCTGCACGACTCCACTGAGTTTCGTCACATCGGGCACTCGATTACGAATCATCCCGTTGCGGGACGACAGTCGTACTGCCGGGCATACGCGGCAAATACCCACCGAAGAGTCAACGGACCAGGGGGAGCAAAGTCACGCGCGGGGCGGAACGGGAATGCCGGGGTGCCCTACGCGGACCGGCGGTGGTCGCCGTCACACGTCACGGCGGGTCATCGCCCGGGCGATGTCGTGCAGTTGCCGGTAGGCCTCCGCCGTCGGCCGGGCGCACGACAGCGCGCGCAGGGCGGCGGACAACTGCCGGTGCGCCTCCTGCTGCGCCCCTTCGCGCCCGCCGGCCTCCTCGGCCAGTTCGCGCGCCAGGGCGACGTCATCGTCGTCCAGGGCGCCCGGGGAATCGTAGAGCTCCCGCAGCCGCCGTGCGGCCGTGCTGCCGCCGCCCAGGGCGATCACCACGGGCAACGACTTCTTCCGGGCCGCGAGGTCCGCCCCCACCGGCTTTCCGCTGCGCGCCGACCGGCCCCAGATGCCGAGGAGGTCGTCCACGCACTGGAACGCCACCCCGAGCCGGCGCCCGAACTCCCGTAGTCCGCACACCTGTACGTCGTCGGCTCCGGCCAGTACGCCGCCCAGGGCGCAGGCGCAGCCCATCAGCGAGCCGGTCTTGCCCTCGGCCATGGCCAGGTACTGCGCCACCGACACCTCGGGCGCCTTCTCGTAGGCGACGTCGCGGCTCTGGCCCTCGACCAGTTCCACCAGCGCGTCCACCAACTCCTTCACCGCGGCGGCGGCCCGCCGGGGCTGCGCCTCCGTCAACGCACGCATCGCGGCCACCAGGAGGGCGTCACCGGTGAGCACCGCGGCGGGCGTCCCGAAGACGGACCAGGCGGCCGGGCGGTGCCGGCGCAGGGCGTCCCCGTCGATGACGTCGTCGTGCAGCAGCGTGAAGTCGTGCACGAGTTCGACGGCGACGGCTCCCGGGACCGCGCCCTCGGCGCTACCGCCGACGGCCATCGCGGACAGCAGCGTCAGCGCCGGGCGGACGGACTTGCCCCCGCCGGCCGCCGGGGGCGTCGGCGTGCCGTCGGCCTCGCACCAGCCGCGGTGGTACCCGGCGACCCGGCCCTCGGCCGCGGGCAGCGCGGCCAGGGCGCCTCGCAGGGCGGGGCCCAGCAGGTCGTCGACCCAGCCCAGACGCGGGAACGTGCCGGCCGGAGCGGGGTCGGTGATCTGCGGCATGCACTACTCCTCGGAACTCGCACCGGAGACCGCGCCGGCGCCCACGGGCACGTCACGTACACACGCCAGTCAACCGGCTGCCGCCCACCCCGAAGAGACCACACCCCACCCTCACCCCAAGGATCACCGAGGCGGCCCAGCCCCATGACAGTGCACCCACCGGACAATCAGCCCGCCGCGCCGGCACACGACAAAAGGCCCTCGGCCCACCGCACCGATACACGACAAAGGGTCCGTAACCTGCTTCTGCAGCAGGTCACGGACCCTGTCTTTCCCGTGTGGCGGCGCCAGGATTCGAACCTGGGAAGGCTGAGCCGGCAGATTTACAGTCTGCTCCCTTTGGCCGCTCGGGCACACCGCCGGGGTGATCGCCGTGGAGGCCGCTCGTGCGGTGCTCCGTGGCAACGACGTAAACGATACCTGATGCAGGGGGGTGCTCCGCCACTCGGTTGATCAGTACCGGGGGTGCCTCGGGTGACTAGGCTTATGCGGATGCGGCCCCGGTCCGCGGTGCGTGCCGGGACCGTCGCGTACGCACCCCGATCCACCCGATACAAGGAGCCACAGGACATGGCCGACTCCAGTTTCGACATCGTCTCGAAGGTCGAGCGGCAGGAGGTCGACAACGCCCTCAACCAGGCCGGCAAGGAGATCTCCCAGCGCTACGACTTCAAGAACGTCGGCGCCTCGATCGCCTGGTCCGGCGAGAAGATCCTGATGCAGGCGAACTCCGAGGAGCGGGTGAAGGCCATCCTCGACGTCTTCCAGTCGAAGCTGGTCAAGCGCGGGATCTCGCTCAAGGCGCTGGACGCCGGTGAGCCGCAGCTCTCCGGCAAGGAGTACAAGATCTTCGCCTCCATCGAGGAGGGCATCTCCCAGGACAACGCCAAGAAGGTAGCGAAGATCATCCGTGACGAGGGGCCCAAGGGCGTGAAGGCCCAGGTGCAGGGCGACGAGCTGCGCGTCAGCTCCAAGAGCCGGGACGACCTCCAGGCCGTCATCGCCCTCCTCAAGGGCAAGGACTTCGACTTCGCACTGCAGTTCGTCAACTACCGGTGAGGCGGATCCTCGACCGCCGGTGAGGCCGGTGGCCTTCGACCGCCGGTGAACCGGGAGAGGGCGGGCGCCCCTGTGCGGGGTGCCCGCCCTCCGGCGTGGTCCGTGCGTGCTCAGCGGCGGGAGTCGCCGAACAGGATGCGGTAGACGATCAGCAGCACCAGGGAGCCGCCGATCGCCGCCGCCCAGGTGGCGCTGTCGAAGAAGTTCTTGGTGATCGTGTGGTCCAGCCAGCGTGCGGAGATCCAGCCGCCGATGAAGGCGCCCGCGACGCCGATGAGGGTGGTGCCCACGAAGCCGCCCGGGTCCTTGCCCGGGAGCAGGAACTTGGCGATGGCTCCCGCCAGCAGCCCCAGAATGATCCAGCCGACAATGGTCATGCCCTCAGCCTGCCTCTCCGCGCTGTGCCTGTGCTGTGCCCGCGCCGTTGGGTCGCGTCCCGGCCGGGCGCGGTTGTCTCGGGCCGCCCTGCGCCTTCCCGCCTCGTGCCTGCGACATGGTGTTCTTGTCGGGGAGGACGGTCTCCGCCGCGTCCGCGGTTGCAGTCGGCGCCGGGCCGTCGCCCGTGCGGGCGGCGTCCGGCGTGCCGGTGCCGTCAGCGCGTCGCGAAGGGCTGGTCCGTGCGGACGATCTCGCGGCCCAGCGGCACCAGGGAGACGGGTATGAGCTTGAAGTTGGCGATGCCGAACGGGATCCCGATGATCGTGAGGCACAGCATGACGCCGGTGACGATGTGGGCGAGCGCCAGCCACCAGCCGGCGAGTACCAGCCACAGCACGTTGCCGACGCAGGACGGGGCGCCCGCGTCGCGCCGCTCCACCGTCGTATAGCCGAACGGCCACAGCGCGTAGACGCCGATACGGAACGCCGCTATGCCGAACGGAATGCCGATGATCGTGATGCAGAGCAGCGCGCCGGCGAACAGATAGCCCAGGAACAGCCAGAAGCCGCTCAGTATCAGCCAGATGACGTTCAGAATGGTCTTCACCGCTGTCGACCTGCCATTTGTTCGAGTCGGGTGATGCGCTCCGCCATCGGCGGGTGGGTGGAGAACAGTCTGGAGAGCCCCTGACCGGGCCGGAACGGGTTGGCGATCATCATATGGCTGGCCGTCTCGATGCGCGGCTCGGGCGGCAGCGGAAGCTGCTTGGTGCCCGTCTCCAGCTTGCGCAGGGCGCTCGCCAGGGCCAGCGGGTCGCCGGTGAGCTGGGCGCCGGAGGCGTCCGCCTCGTACTCCCGGGAGCGGCTGATGGCGAGCTGG
Organism: Streptomyces sp. NBC_00670; assembly: GCF_036226765.1. Classification (NCBI taxonomy): domain Bacteria; kingdom Bacillati; phylum Actinomycetota; class Actinomycetes; order Kitasatosporales; family Streptomycetaceae; genus Streptomyces; species Streptomyces sp. NBC_00670. The sequence goes on along the minus strand of NZ_CP109017.1, from coordinate 4,306,617 downwards.
ATGAGGGTGGCGGCGAGCGGGCCGAGGAGCATGATCATCAGCATGCCGAGGAGGCCGGGGCCGTCGTCGTCCCCGGAGCGGCCGATCGGGATCAGCCAGGCGAAGTTGACCAGGAACATGATCACGGAGGCGAGGGCGCCCGCGACGGAGGAGATCAGGATGTCGCGGTTGTAGACGTGGCTCAGTTCGTGGCCGATCACGCCGCGCAGTTCCCGTGCGTCCAGCAGGCGCAGGATGCCGTCGGTGCAGCACACCGCTGCGTTGCGCGGGTTGCGGCCGGTGGCGAAGGCGTTGGGGGCCTCGGTGGGCGAGATGTACAGGCGGGGCATGGGCTGGCGGGCCTCGGTGGAGAGCTCGCGCACCATGCGGTAGAGGGCGGGGGCCTCGAACTCGCTGACCGGACGGGCGCGCATCGCGCGCAGCGCCAGCTTGTCGCTGTTCCAGTACGCGTACGCGTTGGTGCCGAGGGCGACCAGGACCGCCACGATCAGGCCGGTGCGCCCGAAGAGCGAGCCGATGACGATGATGAGTGCGGACAGTCCCCCGAGGAGAACCGCGGTCCTGATCCCGTTGTGCCGGCGGTGCACGGTACGCCCTCCAAGTCGTGCGGCAGGGGAACCCTTTGTCTGGGGATGCTGTTGACGCCACTTCTCAGTGGATCCTCCCGGTCTGGTCAACGCCAGACGGGGTGGGCGAGTTCCCTTGTGCGCGCGGGGGCGTGCCCGTGGCGTACGGGTGACGCGTCAGAACAGCCCGGTGTCGGAGAAGCGCAGGACCAGCTGCGGCGCGCCGGACAGGGCGATGCCGACGACGCCGGTGAGGGCGAGCGCGGCGGTGAGCGGGGCCGGCAGCGGGTGCCGTACGGGGTCGCCGTCGGGGGCGCGGAAGAGCAGGGCCGTCCACTTCAGGTAGTAGAAGAGGGCGATCACGACGTTGACGGCCATGACGACGGCGAGCCAGCCGAGGCCCGCGTCGACGGCCGCGGAGAACACGGTGACCTTGGCGAACAGGCCGATGACGCCCGGGGGCAGTCCGGCCAGGCAGAGCAGGAAGAAGGCCAGCAGCAGCGCGGTGAGCGGGTTGGTGGCGTACAGGCCTCGGTAGTCGGCGACGCGGTTGCGGGCGTGGGCGCGGCCGACGAGGGCGGCGACGGCGAAGGCGCCGAGGTTGACGGCCGCGTACATGAGGGCGTAGGCGACGGTCGAGCCGACGGCGCGGTCGGTGTCCTTGGAGTAGGCGGCCGCGGCGATCGGCACCAGGAGGTAGCCGGCCTGGCCGACGGAGGACCAGGCGAGCAGGCGTACCGCGCTGTACGCGCGCGTGGCGCTCTGCCGCAGGGCGCCGACGTTGCCGACGGTCATGGTGAGGGCGGCCAGGGCGGCGAGCGCGGGGCCCCAGACGTCGGCGTACGAGGGCAGGGCGACGACGGTGACCAGGATGAGGCCGGTGAAGCCGACCGCCTTGCCGACGACCGAGAGGTAGGCGGCGATCGGCAGGGGTGCGCCCACATAGGTGTCGGGCACCCAGAAGTGGAACGGCACGGCGGCGGTCTTGAAGGCGAAGCCGACCAGGGTGAGGACGACGCCGGCCTGGGCGAGGGTGTGGAACTGGCCGTCGACGTGCTGGACGCGGCCGGCGAGCTCGGTGAGGTAGAGGGTGCCGGTGGTGGCGTAGAGGAAGCTGACACCCATGAGGGTGACGGCGGTCGCGGTCACCGAGGAGAGGAAGAACTTCAGGGCCGCCTCGGAGGACTTCCGGTCGCCGTGGCGCAGGCCGACGAGGGCGAACGCGGGCAGGGAGGCGACCTCCAGGGCGACGACGAGGGTGGCGAGGTCACGGGAGGCGGGCAGCAGGGCGGCACCGGCGGCGGAGGACAGCAGCAGGAACCAGTACTCGCCCTCGGGCAGGCCGCGGTCGGAGTCCTTGAGGGCGGTGACCGAGAGCAGGGCCGCGAGGAGGGCGCCGCCGAGGACGAGGAACTGGATGACGAGGGTGAAGGTGTCCACGGTGTAGCTGCACGCGCGCGTGGAGCCCTCTCTGCAGAAGGTGGCGCGGTCACCGTCCAGGAGGGGCAGCAGCAGGAGGCCGGCGGCGGCGAGGCCGGCCACCGAGACCCAGCCGAGCAGGGGCTTCCTGGACTCGGTGAGGAAGAGGTCGGCCACCAGTACGACGAGTCCCACGGCGGCGGTGAGCACGGTGGGCGCGAGCGCGAGCCAGTCGACGGACTGGACCGCGGAGGCGGCGAGGGGACTCATCGGGTGCCTCCTGCGAGGAGTTGCTGCACGGCTGGGTCGGTCAGGCCGAGGAGGGCCTTGGGCCACAGGCCGGCGACGACGGTGAGGACGACGAGCGGGGTCCAGGCCGCAAATTCGAACGTGTGGACGTCGGCGAGTTCCGGGGCCCCCTGTGGTACGGCGCCCATGCAGACGCGGCGGACCACGACGAGCATGTATCCGGCCGTGAGCAGGGTGCCGAACGCGGCGATCGCCATGAAGGTTAGGAAGGCGGGGCGGCTGAGGCCGGCGGCCGGGTCGAACGCGCCGAACAGCGCGAGCATCTCGCCCCAGAACCCGGCGAGTCCGGGCAGGCCGAGGGAGGCGACGGCGGCGAAGGCGAGCAGTCCGCCGAGGCGGGGCGCCCGGCCGTAGAGCGCGGCTCCGGCGCCCTTCGCCAGGGTGTCGAGGTCGATGGTGCCGGTGCGGTCCTTCACCCCGCCGACCAGGAAGAACAGCAGGCCGGTGATGAGGCCGTGGGCGATGTTGGCGAAGAGGGCGCCGTTGACGCCGGTCGGGGTCATGGTCGCGATGCCGAGCAGCACGAAGCCCATGTGGCCGACGGAGGAGTAGGCGATCAGGCGTTTGAGATCGCCCTTCGCACCCCGCCGGGCCAGCGCGAGGCAGGCCAGGGAGCCGTAGATGATCCCGGCGACGGCGAGGGCGGCGAGGTAGGGCGCGAAGGTGTGGAACCCGTGCGGCGCGATGGGCAGCAGAATGCGGACGAACCCGTACGTACCCATCTTCAGCAGGACACCCGCCAGCAGGACCGAGCCGACGGTGGGCGCGGCGGTGTGCGCGTCGGGCAGCCAGCTGTGCAATGGCCACATCGGCGTCTTCACCGCGAACCCTATCCCGATCGCCAGAACGGCGATGACCTGCACGGATGCGGAGAGTGACCGGCCGTTGTCAGTGGCGAGTGCCATCATGTCGAACGTGCCCGCCTTGAGCCCGATCAGGAGCAGGCCGAGCAGCATGACCACGGATCCGAGCAGGGTGTAGAGGATGAAGCGCCAGGCGGCCCGGGTCCGGTCCGCACCGCCCCAGCGGGCGATGAGGAAGTACATCGGGATGAGCACGGTCTCGAAGGCGAGGAAGAACAGCAGCAGGTCGAGGACGGCGAAGGTGGCGAGGGTGCCGCCCTCGAGCAGGAGCAGCAGGGCGACGAACGCCTTCGGGGACGGGCCCGCGGGCAGCTTGAAGTAGGAGTAGAGCGCGCAGAGGAAGGTCAGCAGCGCGGTCAGGACCAGAAGGGGGAGGGAGATGCCGTCGACGCCGAGGTGGAGGCGCACGTGGAGTGCGGGGATCCAGCTGATGTCGGTCGTGGCCTGCATCTTCGACGGCTGGTCGTGGTCGAAGCCGAGCGCGAGGACGATCGCCGCGATGAGGACGGCGCCGGTGACGGTCACACCGTGCCGCAGCACGGCCTGCTCGGGTGACTTCCCCTTCAGTCCGGGGGGCGCCGGCAGGAGGGCGGCGAGCGCCCCGAGAAGCGGGGCGAGGACGAGGAACGCCAGAAGGAACTGCATCACGGACTCGCTGATATCGATCACGCCTGCTCACGCTCCCGTGGCGACGAGGACGGCGGCGACCGTCAGGACGACGGTGCCGGCGAGCAGCGCGCTCACATAGGTCTGCACATTGCCGGTCTGGGCCCGCCGTACGGCACCGCCCAGCAGGCGGGGCAGGGCGCCCGCGCCCTGGACGTAGGTGTCGACGACCGCGCGGTCGAGGAACCGGACGAGCCGTGCGCCGGCCTGGACGGGGCGGACGAAGAGCGCCGTGTAGACGGCGTCGAGGCGGAAGCCGGCGGCCGCGGGGCGGTGCAGCGGACCGAGCAGCAGCCGTCCGGGGTCCGCCGGGTCGGGAGCGGAGGCCACGTCGCCGTAGGCGGGGGTGTGGCTGGCGATGGCCTCGGCCTCCACCTCGGCCGCGTCGCCCTCGGGGTGCGCGGCGACGGCGCCGAGCGGGGTGCGGGACGCGAGGGCGCTGGTGTGCCGCCAGGCGCCGTAGGTGACGACCACGCCGACCAGGGCGAGGCCGGTGCCGAGGACGGCGGTCTGGAGGGTGGGCGTCAGGTCCCGGCCGTCGAACCAGTCGGGCAGCACGCCGTAGGCGAGACCGAAGGCGAGGGAGGGGACGGCGAGCACCCACAGCACGGCGTTCATGACGACGGGCTGCCGGCCGTGGTCGGGGGCCTCGGTGCCCCGGCCGTGGAAGGCGAGCAGCCACAGGCGGGTGGCGTAGGCACCGGTGAGGAGGGCGGTGAACAGCCCGGCGACCAGGACGATCCAGCCCGCGGCGCCGGGTGCGTGCGCGGTGTGGCCGGTGGCCACGTGCTCGGCGGCGCCGAGGACGGCCTCCTTGGAGAAGAAGCCGCTGAACGGCGGGATCGCGGCGAGCGCGAGCAGTGCCACGGTCATCGTCCAGAAGGCGTCGGGGACGCGGGCGCGCAGGTTGCCCATGCGGGACATGGCGGCCAGCGAGTTGGTACCGGCGGCGTGGATGACCACGCCGCCGGCGAGGAAGAGGAGCGCCTTGAAGGCGCCGTGGGCGAGGAGGTGGAAGACGGCGGCGCCGCGGTCGCCGACGGCGAGGGCGCCGCTGAGATAGCCGAGCTGGCCGATCGTCGAGTAGGCGAGGACGCGCTTGATGTCGTCCTGGGCGAGCGCGGCGAGTGCCGAGCCGGCCATCGTGACGGCGGCCATGACGGCGAGGACGACCATCGCGGCCCGGGAGGCCTCGAAGACCGGAAGGAGGCGGGCGACGAAGTAGATGCCGGCGGCGACCATGGTCGCGGCGTGGATCAGCGCGGAGACCGGGGTGGGACCGGCCATCGCGTCGGGGAGCCAGGTGTGCAGCGGGAACTGCGCCGACTTGCCCGCCACGCCGGCCAGGAGCAGCAGGGCGATCAGGGTCGGGTGGTCGAGCCCGCCGTGCGCGACGGCGCCGAGGATCTTCGTCAGACGGAAGGAGCCGGTGTCGGAGGCGAGGGCGAGCAGGCCGATGAGGAAGGGGACGTCACCGAGTTTGGTCACCAGGAAGGCCTTGATCGAGGCGGCACGGGCCTCGGGGGTCTCCCAGTAGTGGCCGACCAGGAAGTAGGAGCAGATGCCCATGATCTCCCAGCCGACCAGCAGCACCATCAGGTCGCCGGAGTAGACGACGAGCAGCATCGCGGAGGTGAAGAGGGAGACGAGGGCGGCGTAGGAGGGGTAGCGCGGGTCGTGGCGCAGGTAGCCGGTCGAGTAGAGCTGCACACAGGTGGCGACGGTGCCGACGAGGACGGCGACGAGGGCGGCGAAGCCGTCGATGTGCAGGGCGAGCTCGATGGGGACCGAGCCGGTGGGGGTGAGTTCGGTGGCGGCGTCGACCGCGCCGTCGCCGCCCTGGCGGGCCGCGACCAGCACGGCCAGGACGAACGCCGCGAGGGTCGGCAGGACGGCGAGGGGACGGACGAAGACGGGGGCGGTGCGGCCGAGGAGCAGGCCGGCCGCGGCGCCGAGGAAGGGGAGGAGGGGGACGAGGACGGCGAGGGTGGTCGTGGTCACGCGGTGGCCTCAGCCTTCTGGGCCGCGGTGGCTGCCGGGCCGTCGCTGTCGTGATCGTCGCCGTCGGGGCCGTGGGACCCGCCGGATCCGCCGGGGCCCCGGTCGTCGTCGGACGGATCGTCGGGGCCGGGGAGTTCGGCGGTGTCGCGGAGCTTGTCGATGTCGGAGGTGCCGCGGTTGCGGTGCACGGCGAGGACGATCGCCAGGCCGATGCCGATCTCGGCGGCGGCGATGGCGATGGTGAACAGGGTCAGGGCCTGGCCGGAGTGGAGGTGGTCGCGGGCGGCGCGGTCGAGCCAGACGTCGAAGGCGACGAGGTTGAGGTTGACGGCGTTGAGCATCAGCTCGACCGACATCAGGACCAGGATCGCGTTGCGCCGGGCGAGGACGCCGTACAGACCGGTGCAGAACAGGAGGGCGGAGAGCACGGCGGGATAGGCGAGGTGCATCAGCGGACACCTTCCTCGGCCGGCCGCCGGCCGCCGCGGGCGCCCGGGACGGCGGGGGGCGTGGCGGCGTCGGCCTTGGCCTTGCGGGACAGGACGATCGCGCCGACGAGGGCGGCGAGGAGGAGGACGGAGAGGGCCTCGAAGGGGAGGACCCAGTTCTGGAAGAGGGCCTCGCCGGTGACCTCGGTGGAGCCGGCCGGGGCGCCGTCCAGGTCGACCCAGGTGGTGCGGAAGGCGTCGACGACCACCCAGACGAGGGCGGCCGCGGCGGCGACGGCCACGGTGAGGGCGGCCCAGCGGTTGCCGGAGTCGGCGTCCGGGGAGCGGCCGATGGGGGCGCGGGTGAGCATCAGACCGAACAGGAGGAGGACGACGATGGAACCGACGTAGATGAGGACCTGCACCCAGGCGATGAACTCGGCGGTGAGCAGGAGGTACTCGACGGCGAGTCCGCCGAGGGACACCACCAGCCACAGGGCGGCGTGCACGAGCTGCCGGGTGGTGACGGTGACCAGGGCGGCGCCGAGGGTGACCAGGCCGACGAGGAGGAAGGCGATCTCGACGCCGGTCGGGGAGAGGAAACCGTGGGTCTGCGCGGTGGCGGCGGTCGTCGTGACGTGCGTGGCGTGCGCCGCGGTGGTGTGCGCGGCGTGGGCGGCAGCGGTCGTCGCGGCGTGCGCCGCGGTGGCGGCGGCTGCGGTGAGGGTCACGACTCGCCTTCCTGCGGAGTGGATGCCTCGGACTGGGCGGTCGCGAGCTTGTCGGCGGTCTTGCGGGCGGCGGCGATCTCCTTGGGCTCCTCCGCGCCGGGGTCGAGGGCGGGCGGGGCCGGGACGGTCCACATCCACTCGCGGAGCTTGTCGCGCTCGTGGGTGAGGTCGCGGATGTCGGTCTCGGCGTACTCGAACTCCGGGGACCAGAACAGTGCGTCGAAAGGACAGACCTCGATGCAGATACCGCAGTACATGCACAGGGAGAAGTCGATGGCGAAGCGGTCGAGGACGTTGCGGCTGCGTTCGCGGCCGCCGGGGGCGGCCGCCGGGACCGTCTCCTTGTGGGAGTCGATGTAGATGCACCAGTCCGGGCACTCGCGGGCGCACAGCATGCAGACCGTGCAGTTCTCCTCGAACAGTCCGATCACGCCGCGGCTGCGGGGCGGGAGTTCGGGCTGGGCGTCCGGGTACTGCGCGGTGACGGTCTTCTTCGTCATCGTGCGCAGGGTGACGGCCAGACCCTTGGCCAGGCCGGAGCCGAAGACGGGGGACATCAGGAGATCACCACCTTGACGACGCCGGTGAGGGCGATCTGGGCGAGGGCGAGGGGGACGAGGACGGTCCAGGAGAGCTTCTGCAACTGGTCCTCGCGCAGCCGGGGATAGGTGACGCGGAGCCAGATGACGACGAAGGCGAGGACGGCGGTCTTCAGCAGGGTCCAGACCCAGCCGAGGCCGTCGGCGCCCCAGGGGCCGTGCCAGCCGCCCAGGAAGAGGACGGTGGTCAGACCGCACAGGACGACGATGCCGGCGTACTCGGCGAGGAGGAACAGAGCGAAGCGCAGGCCGGTGTACTCGGTGTACGCACCGAAGATGATCTCCGAGTCGGCGACGGGCATGTCGAACGGGGGGCGCTGCAGTTCGGCCAGTCCGGCCACGAAGAAGACCAGTGCGCCGACGATCTGCCAGGGCAGCCACCACCACTCGAAGGCGTCGAGGATGCCGGTGAGGGAGACGGTGCCGGCCGCCATCGCCACGGAGGCGGCGGTGAGCAGCATCGGGAGTTCGTAGGACAGCAGCTGCGCGGCGGTGCGCAGGCCGCCGAGGAGGGAGTACTTGTTGGCGGAGGCCCAGCCGGCCATGAGCGAGCCGAGGACGCCGATGCCCATGACGGCGAGCACGAAGAAGATGCCCGCGTCGACGGCCTGGCCGACGGCCCCCTCCCCGGGGCCGACCGGGATGACCAGCAGGACGAGGAGGTAGGGCAACAGGGCGACGGCCGGGGCGAGCTGGAAGACGCGGCGGTCGGCGTCGGCCGGAACGACGTTCTCCTTCTGGGCGAACTTCACGCCGTCTGCGACGAGTTGGGCCCAGCCGTGGAAGCCGCCGGCGTACATCGGGCCGAGGCGGCCCTGCATGTGGGCCATCACCTTGTGCTCGGTCTGGCCGACGATCAGGGGGAAGGTCAGGAAGACGATGAAGACGACGAGGAGTCGCAGGGCGACGTCGAGGGCGTCGTTCACTGCGTGCCTCCGGGGGTGGGGTGATCGTCGTCGTCCGGGCCGGGGGCCGGGGCCTCCGGGGCGGAGGTCGGGTCCTCCGGGTCGGAGGTCGGGTCCTCCGGGCCGGGGGCCGGGTTCTCCGGGTCGGAGGTCGGGTCCTCCGGGTCGGGGGCCGGGCTCTCCGGGTCGGGAGCGGCTTGCCGCGGGCGCGGCTCGGCGGGCGGTTCGGGGGTGGGCTCGGCCGGCGGTTCGGGGGTGGGGTCCTCGAAGGCCGGGCGGGCGTGGTGCCAGGGGGCGTCGGAGCCGCGGGGGGCGGGGTTCGCGTCCTCGGTGACGCCCGGCTCCGTGCGCTGGGAGGCCGAGCCGCCGCTCGCGGTGCGGGTGCGGCGCGGGCCGGCCGGGGTTTGGCCCCCGGCGTCGGGGCGCTGCGAGGCCGAGCCCTCGCCCGCCGAGCGGGCACGGCGGGGCGGCCGTGCGGGGGCGGTGCCCTCGGTGCCCTCCGTCGGCTGCGGCTCCGTCGGCCCCGCGGGCGCCGCCGTCGCGTCGGGCGCCGTCGTCACCTCGGGCGTCGCCTTCGCGTCGGGCGCCGCCGTCGTCGCTTCGGGCGCCGTCGCACCGGGAGCCGTCGCCCCCGGTGTCTGGCTCGCCGAGCCCTGGCTCGCCGTGCGGGTGCGGCGTGGGGGGCGGTCGGCCGGGGTGCGGGCGGGACGGTCGCCGGCCGCGCGGGCGCCGCGTGCCGGGCGGGCCGGGGCGGCCGGGAGCTGTCCTCTCAGCGGGCCCCACTCGTTCGGGTCGGGGACGCCCGGGGGCAGCATCTGGCGGCGCTTGGGCCCGCCGTGCTCCGACTCCCCCGGCTCCTTCGCGCCCGGCCACGCCTTGGCGACGCGGGCGGCGAGGACGAAGTCCTTGCGCAGCGGGTGGCCCTCGAAGGTCTCGGGGAGCAGCAGGTGGTCGAGGGCCGGGTGGCCCTCGAAGCCGACGCCGAACATCTCGTGGGTCTCGCGCTCGTGCCAGCCGGCGCCCGCGTAGACGTCCACGGCGGTGGGCAGGACGGGGGCCTCGTGCGGGACGGTCGTACGGACGAGCAGCCGTCGCACCGGGGAGAGGGCGACGACGTGGGCCGAGACGCGGAAGCCGGTGCCCGGTTCGTCGACCGCGCTGAGCCAGTCGAAGTAGGTGCAGGCAAGGGTGTCACGGGCGGTGCACAGCGCGGTGATCCACGCGGTGGGCGGTACGTCGACGGTGAGGAGGTCGTACGACTCCTCGGCGGTGGCGTCCGGACCGAAGAGCTCACCGACGGGGGCGGGCAGCCAGCCGGCCTCGGTCATCGCGCGCCTCCCCCGGAGCCCTCGGGGCCCTCGGAACGGCCGGCACCCTCCGAGCCCTCGGCGGCCCCGCTGCTCGCGGCACCCCCGGCGGTCCCGGCAGGCTCCGCACCCCCCACCGCCCCCGGAGGCCGTACCAGCCCCGACCGCAGCGCGGCCGTCGACGGGCGCGCCGCGCCAGCCTCCCCGTACCGCTCCCCGAGCGACTCGCGGGCGATCTTCTCCTGGAGCTTGATGATCCCCTGGAGCAGCGCCTCCGGGCGGGGCGGGCAGCCGGGGACGTAGACGTCCACGGGGATGATCTGGTCGACGCCCTTGGTGACGGCGTACGAGTCCCAGTACGGGCCGCCGCAGTTGGAGCAGGCGCCGAAGGAGATGACGTACTTCGGCTCGGGCATCTGTTCGTACAGCCGCTTCACGGCGGGCGCCATCTTGTCCGTCACCGTGCCGGAGACGACCATCAGGTCGGCCTGGCGCGGCCCCGGCGCGAAGGGGATCACGCCGAGCCGCATGAAGTCGTGGCGGGACATCGACGCGGCGATGAACTCGATGGCGCAGCAGGCGAGTCCGAAGTTGAAGACCCACAGCGAGTAGCGGCGGCCCCAGTTCAGGACCACCTTCATGGGTTCGGGCGCCAGCCGCGCCAGCGTGCCGAGCCGCCGGGGCTCGAGCGCGCCCGACGGCCCGGACGAGGCCGTCGACCCGGAAGGGGCCGGCGTGGGATCCGGCAGGAACACCGACTGGGAGCCGCCGGAAGGGGTGGGGGTCACGTCCATGTCAGGACGCCCTTCTTGTACGCGTAGAGCAGTCCGACGGCCAGGAAGCCGAGGAAGAGGAACATCTCGACGAGGGTCGCCGCGCCGTAGCCGGGCGCGGCGAACACCGTCGCCCACGGGAAGAGGAAGATCGAGTCGACCGCGAAGATCACGTAGAGGAACGCGTAGACGTAGTAGCGGACCTGGGTGTGGGCCCAGCCCTCGCCGACGGGGTCGACGCCGCACTCGTACGTCAGGAGTTTCTCGGGCGTGGGCACGGCGGGACGCAGCAGCCGGTTGGCGCCGAAGGCGACGGCGACGAAGAGCACGCCCACGACGGCGAGCAGTCCGACGACCGAGTAGGAGGAGAAGTAGTCCGCCGCGACGACGACCGTCTGTCCCGGCTGTTCCGGCTCCGGCACGCCCGCCCCTCGCTCCCTGACCTCGTGACTTCTGTGACTTCTGTGCACCTTCGCGGACCGTGTGGGTCCGGCGATCCGTACGCACGGGAGTCTAGGCCCTGCTAAAGAGACGGTAAGCAGCCCGTCACACCTTGAGATGCGGGGGTACCCTCCGCGCGCGCCGGCGCACGGCCGGGAGACCGGGAACGTCCCGCCGAGGTGGGGTTTTCCCCCGGTCGTCCGAGGCGGCCCTCCTCATGGCGTTCCCGCCGCCCGACCGGCACGCTGACGGCATGACCGAACACCTGACGACACCGACAGCGGGGACAGAGGGGCCGGCGGCGACAGCCGGGACCGCCGCGGACGGCGCGCGGCTGCCGCCCGCGCGCCTCGCCCTCACCGGGCAGACCTGGCGGGAGATCGCGCATCTGCTGGGGAACCTGCCGATGGCCCTCGTCGGCTTCGTCTACTCGGTGACGCTGCTCACCGTGGGGTCGGGGCTGGCGGTGACCGTGATCGGGTTCCCGCTGCTGGCCCTCGGGCTGGCCGGCGCCCGGCAGCTCGGCCGGGTGGAGCGGGCCAGGGCGCGGGCGCTGCTCGGCGTGCGGGTGGCGGAGCCGACGCCGCTGCCCGTGCTGGCGGGGGGCCGCTGGAGCCGCCGGCTGTGGCTGGCGCTGAAGGATCCGGTGGGCTGGCGGACGGTGCTGTACGACGTCATACGGCTGCCGTGGGCGGTCTTCACCTTCACCGTGACGGTGGTGTCGCTGTTCCTGCTGTGGCCCGTGCTGCCGTTCCTCACCCGTGGGCTGACCAATGTGGACCGGGTGATGGTGCGCGCGCTGCTCTCCCCCTCCGACGAGCTGGAGCGGCGGATCCGCGAGCTGGAGTCCGACCGCGGCTTCGTGGTGGACACGGCGGCGGCGGACCTGCGGCGGATCGAGCGCGATCTGCACGACGGGGCGCAGGCCCGGCTGGTCAATCTGGCGATGGGACTCGGTCTGGCCAAGGAGAAGCTGCTGGAGGACCCGGACGCGGCCGCGGCGATGGTCGACGAGGCGCACGGCGAGGTGAAGCTGGCCCTCCAGGAGCTGCGGGACCTGGCGCGCGGCATCCACCCGGCGGTCCTCACCGACCGGGGCCTGGACGCGGCGCTGTCCTCGGTCGCCTCGCGCTGCACGGTACCGGTGAAGGTCGCCGTCGAGCTGGCCGTCCGGCCGGCGGCCGCGATCGAGGGGATCGCCTACTTCACCGTCTCCGAGCTGCTGCAGAACATCAGCAAGCACAGCGGGGCGCGGTCGGCGGCGGTCGACGTGTGGCGGAGCGAGAACCGGCTGCTGATCCAGGTGTGGGACGACGGCCGGGGCGGGGCGCGGCTCGACGGCGGTACGGGCATGGCGGGGCTCGCGGACCGGCTCGGCGCGGTCGACGGACTGTTCGTCATCGACTCACCGGAGGGCGGCCCGACGACGGTCACGGCGGAACTGCCGTGGTGGGACCGGGACGGCCACCGGGAGGGGGCGGGCCGGGGCTCCGGGACGCGCCCGAAGTAACCCCGCACTCCCGGAGGTGGGGAAAACCCCCGCATCGGGACGCCGACCCGCTCCATGGCCCTGCGGCCCCCGGACGCGGAGGCTTGTGCACAGTGACGGAGCGACGACGACACGAACGGACGGCGGCGATGGCCACGCAGTACGGGCAGGGCTACGGGGCGGGGACGGGGTACGAGCAGGGCCCCGGGCAGGGGTACGGGCCCGGGTACGGCTCCGGGGGGCGGGAGCGGCGGCACCGGCTGCCGGCCGGGCTGCGGGCGCCGTTCGAGGGGCGGAGCTGGCGCGAGTTCTCGTACCTCATGCTCAGCCTCCCGCTCAGCATCATCATGTTCACGCTGGCCGTGACGATGGTGTCGCTCGGGGCCGGGCTGCTGGTCACCTTCGTCGGCATCCCGCTGCTCGCGGCGACGCTCGCCACCTGCCGCGGCTTCGGCACGCTGGAGCGGGCGCGGGCGCGGGCCCTGCTGGGCCTCGACGTGGCCGAGCCGGGGCCGCTGCGGCCCCGGGAGCGGGGGGTGCTGGCCTGGACGGGGGCGGTGTTCCGCAGCGGCTCCTCGTGGCGGCATCTGCTGTACGCGCTGCTGCACCTGCCGTGGGCGGTGTTCGCGTTCGCCGTCGCGCTGAGCTTCTGGGCGTACGGCTGGGCGATGCTGACGTATCCGCTGTGGTTCTGGGTCTTCCCGATGTGGGCCGGGCAGGGCGGCATCCAGCTGTTCGGCGACGAGGCGCACCGCGTCTACCTCGACAACCCGTTCGAGATCGGCGTGACGGCGCTGGTGGGGCTGCTGTTCACGATGGCCACGCCGTGGATCGTGCGCGGGCTGACCACCGTCGACCGGGTGCTGGTGTACGGGCTGCTCGGGCCGTCGCGGCTGTCGGCGCGGGTGGTGGAGCTGGAGTCGGACCGGGGGGTCGTCGTCGACACGGCGGCGGCGGATCTGCGGCGGATCGAGCGCGATCTGCACGACGGGGCGCAGGCGAGGCTGGTGGCGCTGGCGATGGACCTGGGGCTGGCGAAGGAGAAGGTCACCGAGGATCCGCGGGCGGCGGCGCGGATGGTGGAGGAGGCGCACGGCGAGGTGAAGACGGCGCTGCAGGAGCTGCGGGACCTGGCGCGCGGGATTCACCCGGCGGTGCTGACCGACCGGGGGCTCGACGCGGCGCTGTCGGCGGTGGCGTCGCGGTGCACGGTGCCGGTGCGGGTGGAGGTCGACCTGCCGGCGCGGCCGGCGCCGGCGATCGAGGGGATCGCGTACTTCACGGTGTGCGAGCTGTTGCAGAACATCAGCAAGCACAGTGGGGCGCGGCGGGGGGTCGTGGACGTGTGGCGGGTGGAGGACCGGCTGATGGTGCAGGTGGAGGACGACGGAGTGGGCGGGGCCGACGCGGGGACGGGGTCGGGGCTCGCGGGGCTGGCGGAGCGGCTGGACGCGGTCGACGGGATCCTGGTGGTGGATTCCCCGGTGGGCGGGCCCACGAGGGTGACGGCGGAGTTGCCCTGGCGGACGTGACGGTTCTCCCCCCCCGGGGGGAAAGAAGGCGCCTGGGAGGGACAGCTCCTGCACGCCCCCAACCCCTGCGATGCTTGTGCTGTCCGCAGCACAGGCAGCACAGGGGGTACATCGTCGTGGAGGACAGGGTGCGGGTCGTGATCGCGGAGGATTCCGTGTTGTTGCGCGAGGGGCTGACCCGGCTGCTCACCGACCGGGGGCACGACGTCGTCGCCGGGGTCGGGGACGGGGACGCGCTGATCAAGACGATCACCGAGCTGTCCGCCGACGGCGCGCTGCCGGACGTCGTCGTCGCCGATGTGCGGATGCCGCCCACCCACACCGACGAGGGCGTGCGCGCCGCCGTCGAGCTGCGGCGCAGGCACCCCGGGCTGGGCGTGCTCGTGCTGTCGCAGTACGTCGAGGAGCGTTACGCCACCGAACTGCTGGCCGATTCCAGCAGGGGCGTCGGCTACCTGCTCAAGGACCGAGTCGCCGAGGTCCGCGAGTTCGTGGACGCCGTGGTCCGGGTGGCGCGCGGCGGCACCGCCCTGGACCCCGAGGTGGTCGCGCAGCTGCTGGGCCGCAGCCGCAAGCAGGACGTGCTCGCGGGGCTCACCCCGAGGGAGCGCGAGGTGCTGGGGCTGATGGCGGAGGGCCGGACCAACTCCGCGGTCGCGCGGCAGCTGGTGGTGAGCGACGGCGCCGTCGAGAAGCACGTCAGCAACATCTTCCTGAAGCTGGGGCTGTCCCCGAGTGACGGGGATCACCGTCGCGTCCTGGCCGTACTGACGTACCTGAATTCCTAGACTGCCCGGCAGCCGTCGTTGACAATTTGTCAACAAGGGTGGTGCGTACGAGGCCATGCGGTCTCATTTCCACGTCCATCATGCGAACGGTCGAGGGAAGGCCACCCTTACCGACGTAGGGTTGTGCCGGAAAGGTCGGCGGGACGACCGCTCCCGGCCAGCCGCCTCGAGGGAGGTCCAGTTCAGTGACCAGCAAGGTCAGCAGCACAACGGAACAGGCCGACGGGGCCGACGGGGCCCTCGTGGGAGGACAGCGCAAACCGGCGGGCACCAAGGACGTCCGCCGGCTGGACCGGGTGATCATCCGGTTCGCGGGCGACTCCGGTGACGGCATGCAGCTCACCGGTGACCGTTTCACCTCCGAGACCGCTTCGTTCGGCAACGACCTGTCGACCCTGCCGAACTTCCCCGCCGAGATCCGCGCCCCCGCAGGGACCCTGCCGGGCGTCTCGTCGTTCCAGCTGCACTTCGCCGACCACGACATCCTCACCCCGGGCGACGCGCCGAACGTCCTGGTGGCGATGAACCCGGCGGCGCTGAAGGCGAACGTGGGCGACCTGCCGCGCGGCGCGGAGATCATCGTCAACACGGACGAGTTCACCAAGCGCGCGATGCAGAAGGTCGGCTACGCCGTCTCCCCGCTGGAGGACGGCTCGCTGGACGGCTACCAGATCCACCCGGTGCCGCTGACCACGCTCACCGTGGAGGCGCTCAAGGAGTTCGACCTCAGCCGCAAGGAGGCCGAGCGCAGCAAGAACATGTTCGCGCTGGGCCTGCTGTCGTGGATGTACCACCGGCCGACCGAGGGCACGGAGAAGTTCCTGCGGACGAAGTTCGCCAAGAAGCCGGACATCGCGGCGGCGAACATCGCCGCGTTCCGCGCGGGCTGGAACTTCGGCGAGACGACGGAGGACTTCGCCGTCTCCTACGAGGTCGCCCCGGCCGCGACCGCGTTCCCGACCGGCACCTACCGGAACATCTCCGGCAACCTCGCCCTGTCCTACGGCCTGGTCGCCGCCTCGCGCCAGGCGGATCTGCCGCTGTACCTGGGCTCGTACCCGATCACCCCGGCCTCCGACATCCTGCACGAGCTCAGCAAGCACAAGAACTTCGGCGTACGCACCTTCCAGGCCGAGGACGAGATCGCGGGCATCGGCGCGGCGCTGGGCGCGGCCTTCGGCGGCTCGCTCGCCGTGACCACGACCTCCGGACCCGGCGTGGCCCTGAAGTCGGAGACGATCGGGCTCGCCGTCTCCCTGGAACTGCCGCTGCTGATCGTCGACATCCAGCGCGGCGGCCCCTCCACCGGCCTGCCCACCAAGACCGAGCAGGCGGACCTGCTGCAGGCGATGTACGGCCGCAACGGCGAGGCACCGGTCCCCGTCGTCGCCCCGTGCACCCCCGCCGACTGCTTCGACGCGGCCCTGGAGGCGGCCCGCATCGCGCTGACCTACCGCACCCCGGTCTTCCTGCTCTCCGACGGCTACCTCGCCAACGGCTCCGAGCCGTGGCGCATCCCGGAGCCCGACGAGCTGCCCGACCTGCGGGTGCGGTTCGCCCAGGGCCCCAACCACACCCTGGACGACGGCACCGAGGCGTTCTGGCCGTACAAGCGCGACCCGGAGACCCTCGCCCGCCCCTGGGCCGTCCCCGGCACGCCCGGCCTCGAACACCGCATCGGCGGCATCGAGAAGCAGGACGGCACCGGCAACATCTCCTACGACCCGGCCAACCACGACTTCATGGTCCGCACCCGGCAGGCCAAGGTCGACGGCGTCGAGGTCGCCGACCTGGAGGTGGACGACCCGAGCGGCAGCGCCCGCACCCTGGTCCTCGGCTGGGGCTCGACGTACGGGCCGATCACGGCGGCGGTACGGCGGCTGCGCACGGCCGGCGAGCACATCGCCCAGGCCCATCTGCGCCACCTCAACCCCTTCCCGAAGAACCTGGGCACGGTGCTCGGGGCGTACGACAAGGTGGTGATCCCCGAGATGAACCTCGGCCAGCTCGCCACCCTGATCCGGGCGAAGTACCTGGTGGACGCCCACTCGTACAACCAGGTCAACGGCATGCCGTTCAAGGCCGAACAGCTCGCCACGGCTCTGAAGGAGGCCATCGATGGCTGAGACGACGACGGAGAGCACCGCCAGGCCGGCGGGCGGGGCCGCGGGTTCCGCGAACGGTTCCGCGGGCCGTTCCGCGGGTGGGGCGTTCGAGGCGCTTTCCCTCGTGCCGAAGGCGGCCGCCAAGCAGTCGATGAAGGACTTCAAGTCCGACCAGGAGGTCCGCTGGTGCCCGGGCTGCGGGGACTACGCGATCCTCGCCGCCGTGCAGGGCTTCATGCCGGAGCTGGGCGTGGCGAAGGAGAACATCGTCTTCGTCTCCGGCATCGGCTGCTCCTCCCGTTTCCCGTACTACATGAACACCTACGGGATGCACTCGATCCACGGCCGCGCCCCGGCCATCGCCACCGGGCTCGCGACCTCGCGGCGGGACCTGTCGGTGTGGGTCGTCACCGGTGACGGCGACGCGCTGTCCATCGGCGGCAACCACCTGATCCACGCGCTGCGCCGCAATGTGAACCTGAAGATCCTGCTGTTCAACAACCGGATCTACGGGCTCACCAAGGGCCAGTACTCGCCGACGTCCGAGATCGGCAAGATCACCAAGTCGACGCCGATGGGCTCGCTGGACGTGCCCTTCAACCCGGTCTCGCTCGCGCTCGGCGCGGAGGCGTCCTTCGTCGCCCGCACGGTGGACTCCGACCGCAAGCACCTCACCGAGGTGCTGCGCCAGGCGGCCGCCCACCCGGGCACCGCGCTGGTGGAGATCTACCAGAACTGCAACATCTTCAACGACGGCGCGTTCGAGCCGCTGAAGGACAAGCAGCAGGCCGAGGAGGCCGTGATCCGGCTGGAGCACGGGCAGCCGATCCGGTTCGGGGCCGACGGAGGGCGGGGCGTCGTCCGGGATCCGGCGACCGGGGACCTCCAGGTGGTCGAGGTGACGCCGGAGAACGAGGGGCGGGTGCTGGTGCACGACGCGCACTCCGCCTCGCCGACGACGGCGTTCGCGCTGTCGCGGCTCGCCGACCCGGAGACGCTGCACCGGACCCCGATCGGGGTGTTCCGCTCGGTGGACCGTCCGGTCTACGACACGCTGATGGCGGACCAGCTCGACGCGGCCGTCGAGCAGCACGGCAAGGGCGACCTGGCGGCGCTGCTGGCCGGCGGCGACACGTGGACGGTGGTCGGCTGAGCCGGCCGCCGACGCCCTTACGAAGCCCGGACCGCGGAGGTGGTCCGGGCTTCGTCATGTGCGGCGTGCGGCTCGTGGCGCGCCTTGTCGTGCGCCGCGCGCGCCTCGTCGTACGTGGTGCGGGCGCGTTGTACGTCGTCCATGCGCCGCTTCGACCACAGGGCGAGCGCGCGGACCTGTTCCGCCGCCTCGCGGCCCAGGTCCGTCAGCCAGTAGTCGACGCGGGGCGGGATCACCGGCTTGGCGTCCCGGTGGACCAGGCCGTCGCGCTCCAGGGTCTGCAACGTCTGCGCGAGCATCTTCTCGCTGACGGCCCGGCCGCCGGCCCCGTTCACCTCGCGGCGCAGCTCGCCGAAGCGATAGGGGCGGTCCAGCAGCGCGGTGAGCACGAGGACGGCCCAGCGACTGGTCACGTGTTCGAGGACGAGGCGGTGGGGGCACATCGCCTCACCGGTGACGTCCACCTTGCTCGTGGTCATTCCGGAACCCTACCCCGACACCAGTACCTTACTTCAAAGTGGGTACTGTCTTTTGGTTAGTGCAGCTCCTAGGGTGAGTGATGCCAGCGAACGTCCGCCCACCCCACAGGAGAGCACCTCACCATGAGCATCGTCGTCACCGGAGCCACCGGACACCTCGGCCGGCACGTCGTGGAGCAGCTGCTGGAGAAGGTCCCGGCCGAGCAGGTCACCGCCGTCGTGCGCGACGAGTCCCGGGCCGCCGACCTCGCGGCGCGCGGCGTACGGCTGGCCGTCGCCGACTACAACGCGCCCGAGACCTTCGACGGCCTGTTCTCGGCCGGCGACAAGGTGCTGCTGATCTCCGGCAACGAGTTCGCCAAGGGCCGGGTCCAGCAGCACACGGTCGTCATCGAGGCCGCCCGCGCCGCCGGAGTCGCCCTGCTCGCCTACACCAGCGCCCCGGACACCCTGAAGGCCTCGCTCGCCGACGACCACCGGGCCACCGAGCAGGTGCTGCTCGCCTCCGGCGTGCCGTACGCGCTGCTGCGCAACGGCTGGTACCACGAGAACTACACCGAGCAGCTCGCCCCCGTCCTGGAGCACGGCGCGGTCGTCCACGCCGCGGGCGACGGCCGGCTCTCCTCGGCCTCGCGCGCCGACTACGCGGCCGCCGCGGTGGCGGTGCTGACCGGCGAGGGCCACGAGAACACGACGTACGAGCTGGGCGGCGACGAGGCGTGGGGCTTCGCGGAGTTCGCGGCCGAGGTGGGCCGGCAGACCGGCAAGGAGATCCGCTACACCCCCGTCTCCACCGAGGAGTACGCGGGCATCCTGACCGGCGCCGGGGTCCCCGAGCCCTTCGCCGTGATGCTCGCGGGGGTCGACGCCGCCATCGCCAAGGGCGAGCTGGTGGTCTCGACCGGCGATCTGTCCCGGCTGGCCGGCCGCCCGACCACCCCGCTGGCCGACGCGATCGCGGTGGCGCTCAAGGGCTGAGCAACGCTTCCGGGGTGACCCCCGCCTGTCATGACCGTATGTCGATACGGGCATGACAGGCGGGGGTTTCCGGCGTTACCTTGCGAAAGGGTCGTGCGAGGCGGCCGTACCGAACAGTCGTGCGGGAGCAGCGCGCGAGAGGAGGCGCCGGTGGCCGGGCAGGCGACCAAGGGATCGACGGGGGCCGGCGGCGAATCGCGCACCGGCCTCCTCAACGGCTTCGCCGCGTACGGCATGTGGGGCCTCGTCCCCCTGTTCTGGCCGCTGCTGAAGCCGGCCGGCGCGGTGGAGATCCTCGCCCACCGCATGGTCTGGTCGCTCGGCATCGTGGGGGTGGCGCTGCTCGTGCTGCGCCGCTGGGCGTGGGCGGGCGAGCTGCTGCGGTCACCGAAGCGGCTGGGTCTGGTCACGGTCGCCGCCGCCGTCATCACCGTGAACTGGGGCGTCTACATCTGGGCGGTGAACTCCGGGCACGTCGTCGAGGCCTCGCTCGGGTACTTCATCAATCCGCTGGTCACCATCGCGATGGGCGTACTGCTGCTGAAGGAGCGGCTGCGGCCCGCGCAGTGGGCGGCGGTCGGGACCGGCGCCCTCGCGGTGGTCGTCCTCACCGTCGGCTACGGCCGGCCGCCGTGGATCTCGCTCTGCCTCGCCTTCTCGTTCGCCACGTACGGGCTGGTGAAGAAGAAGGTCAACCTCGGCGGCATCGAGTCGCTGGCCGCGGAGACCGCCGTGCAGTTCCTGCCGGCGCTCGGCTACCTGGTGTGGCTGGGCGCGCACGGCGGTTCGACGTTCGCCTCGCACGGCCCCGGGCACGCCGCGCTGCTCGCCGCGGCGGGTCTGGTGACCGCGCTGCCGCTGGTCTGCTTCGGCGCCGCCGCGATCCGGGTGCCGCTGTCGACGCTGGGGCTGCTGCAGTACCTGACGCCGGTCTTCCAGTTCCTGCTGGGCATCCTCTACTTCCACGAGGAGATGCCGCCCGAGCGGTGGGCGGGGTTCGCCCTGGTGTGGGTGGCCCTCGTCGTCCTGACCTGGGACGCGCTCCGCACGGCCCGCCGAACGGCCCGGGCCCTGCGGGTCGCCTCCGGCGGTTCGACGGCGCCCGGGGCACCGGAGCCGGCCCTCCGGGCGGAGCCCGCGACCCGACCGGAGGACGCCAAGGGCGCCGCCCCGAGCCGCTGAGCGCGGCGGGACGGAGCGGGGCAGGGGCGAAGGCGAACGGCAGCGGCAGCGGCACCGGCACCGGCAGCGACGCCTACGACGACGGCTCCGCCGGGAGGCCTCCGCCGGAAGGCCGCTCGGCGGGAGGCCGCTCGGCGGGAGGCTTCCGGCGCGCGAGCCGGAGCGGGCAGCCCAGCCTGCGGACCGAAGCGCCGAGAGCGCCAGGCCTTACCGGGCGCGCGGAACGGACGGCCCGACCGAAGGGTCCCGGCGTGCGGGCCGGGGACGGCCGCCGCGTCCGGGGTTCGCGCTTCGGCTAGCGCTCCTCGTCGAGCGCGCGGGCGCGTTCGGCGAGGCGGGTCATGCGGGCGCGGGCCGACTCGAGCTGTTCCAGGTCGTCGGCGGCGGGGCCCTCGTGCGCGGCGAGTTCGGTCCACGTGCCGATCAGGTCGCGGCCCAGGTGCAGTCCCTGGAGCGGGTCGCGCACCGCGCGCCAGGCGGCCGCCGCGCTCTGCACGTTGCCGTACGCGGCGCGTGCGTCGTGCAGGCGGTGGTGGAGCCGGGCGAGGTCGAGGGAGAGGTGGAACGAGCGGAGCGGGTCCCCGGCCAGATAGGCGATGTACGCGGTGAGTTCGCGCAGCCGCAGCACCTCCGGGTGCTCGGTGCCGTACGTCTCCGTGGCCTCCGCGACCGTCTCCTCGGCGAGTGCCGCGGCCTCGTCGACACGGCCCTGCCGCACCGCCTCGCCGATCCGCGTCATGGGGGCCGCGAACGGCCCGTCGGAGGCGCTCGGCGCGTTTCCGGGGTCGGGCTCCAGCACCACGTCGACGACGGAGTCGAACTCCCGCACGGGCGGCTCCTTGACCTCCTCGACGGGGACGGTGCGCGGCGCGGGGGTGGGCTTCCAGGCCGGGGCGGAGAACTCCGGGTCGGATTCGGGGTCGGGGGTGGCGGAAGCGGGCTTCGGCGCGGGGGCGGCCGGGGCGGGGGCCGGGGCGGGCTCCTGTGCCGGGGCCGGAGCCGGAGCCGGGCTCGGGGCCGACGTGACAGGCGGGGGGCCGAACTCGCCTCGCGGAGGCTGCACCGTGCCCGGCACCGGGGGCTGCGTGCTGCTCGCGGGGGCGACGGGACCGGCGGACAGGTCCTGGGCGAGCCCGGAGGCGGTGGTCGTGATCAGCGGTGTCTGTTCCGGGACCGCCCGCAGCATGAAGGTTGCCACGGTGTGCCCGGCGGACGCCGCCTCCGACCGCGCCTCCTCGGCGCGCCCGTCCTCGACCTGCCGGGCGCCGACGGCCGGCCCCTGGGCCGCCACCGCCGGTTCGGCGGGCGCCGGCGCGGGTGCCGGCGCAGGGGCCGGTGCCGCGGCCGGCGCACCCGCCGCCCGCTCCCGCACCGCCCGCTCCTCCACCGCCCGCAGCGCGTGCGTCGCCTTGTCGCGCCGGGGCCCCGGCGCGGCCACCGGCGCCGGGGCGGGCGCAGACACCGGGGCGGGCGCCGGCGCCACGGCCGCGAACCGCTCCGGCTGCCCCGCGTACGTGCTCGAACCGTCCACGTGGATCCGCAGCGGGATCACGTACCCGATGCGCTCGTCGTGGACCGTCGCCAGAACGGGGTGCCCGGTGGCGAGGGTGAGGCGGTGCAGGTGGTTGAGGACGGCTTCCTGGACCGACTCCCCCGTACCCGCGACGACCGGCATGCCGCCGACCGTCGCACCCCCGCCCGGCGCCGGCTCCCGCTGCGTCGGCACCCGGACCTCGATCGGGGTCACCGCGGCGCCGTTGCGCCCCGTGGACACGGCCCCCGCTGTGGAGCGGCTCCGCTTGTGTTCGCGGTGGAGTCGAGACATCGTTCCTCACTCGGGTCGTTCGGCGGCGGAGCGGGAGGGGGACCGTAAGACTGCCGGGAACCGTACGCTCCCTCGGCTCCAAGATCCCCATTCGCGTACGGTGTTGAGTCTCGCGCTTGTTTTCCGTGCCTGGCGTCACCGGGACGTGACATTTTCGTCCCAAGAACTCGTGCCCGATTCCGGGCGCCCCGCACCGCCGTGCGGATCCACCGGCCCGACGAGGAGGAGGCAGCCGATGCGGCCCAACGCAGGGCAGGGACCCGGCGGTCCGGGAGCCGCCGGGCAGGCACCCGGCGGACCGGACATCTGGCTGCGCGGGCCGGTGACCGGCGCCGCGTCCCCGCAGCGTCCCGGCGTGCCGCCCGCGACGGCCGGCCCCCGGCGGTTCAGCTGGGTGGCGACGCACGGCGGAGCCGGTACCACCACGCTCGCCGCGGTCTTCGGCGGTCACGACACCGGCCGCGCCTGGCCCCGTCCCGACCACGGCGAACCCCCCTCCATCCTGCTCGTCGGCCGTACGCACGCCACGGGGCTGGACGCCGTGACGAACACCCTCGACATCTTCCGCCGCGGCGACGCCCCGCCCGGCCTCGACCTCGACGCCGTCGTCCTCGTCGCCGACGCACCGGGCCGGCTCCCGCGCCCGCTCGCCCAGCGGGTCAAGGCGATCGACGCGGTGATCGACGTCTACCGCGTGCCGTGGGTGACGGCCTGGCGCACCAACGACCTGACCGGCCGCCCCCCACGCGAATGCGACCCCCTCGCCCGCCTCACCGGTCACCACGGCCCGCCCTCCGCCCCCCGCTGACCGGCCGCGCCCCCACGGCCGGTGGCAGGCCGTGAGCAAGGGGGAGCTGCTCAGGGGTGCTCAGGAAATGCCCCGGCCTGCCACCGGAACCCAGACCTAGGCCGTGATGTCCTTGGCCGTGAAACGGGCCCAGGCGGCCGAGCCGAAGACCGCGCCGTACAGGGCCTGGAGGCCGAGGTTGTGGAGGAGGTCGTCCCAGTAGACGGGGTCCCGCATCAGGTCCGCGAAGGACAGCCAGTAGTGGGAGAGCAGGTACGGCTGTATCGCGTGGAGCTGGGGTATCTGGTCGAGGATCTGCACGGTGATCAGCAGCCCGACCGTCGTAGCCATCGCCGCGATGCCGCTGTTGGTGAGGGTGGAGACGAACAGGCCGAGGGCCGCCACGCCGATCAGTGAGGCGGCGACGACGAGTGCGATGAGCAGTGCCCGCACGAGTCCGTCGCCGAAACTTATGCGGGTGCCGGAGATGGTGGTCAGCTCGCCCAGCGGAAACAGCAGCGCGCCGACCGCGAGTGCCGAGAGGGCCACGGCCAGGGTGGCGGCCAGGCAGAACGCCAGCACCGTCGCGTATTTGGTGAGCAGCAGCCGGGTGCGGCCGGCCGGGGCGACCAGGAGGTAGCGCAGGGTGCCGGCGTTCGCCTCGCCCGCGAGTGCGTCGCCCGCGACGACGCCGACGGCCATCGGCAGGAAGAAGGGGAGCGTCGCGGCGAGTGCGGTGAACACCAGGAACAGGCCGTTGTTGGTGATCTGCGCGAGGAACGCCGGGCCGCCCCCGCCCGTGCCGGAGCCGTCGCTCGTCTCGATCTTCACGGCGACCCCGACGAGCACCGGCACCGCGACCAGCACACCCAGCAGGGCGCGCGTGCGCCAGCGGCGGAAGGTGAGGGCCAGCTCGCTGCGGAACAGGCCGAGGGACCACAGCGGGCTCGGCCGCCCCGTCGGAGTGGAGGAGGAGGCGGCGCCCCGTACCGGAGCGGCCTCCGGCGCCGCCGGGTCCGTCGTCTCAGCCCGCGACATCGAAGCCCTCCCCCGTCAGCGCCACGAACGCGTCCTCCAGCGAGGCCCGTTCCACGGCGAAGCCCCGTACGCGCACCCCGGCCGCCACCAAGGCGGCGTTGAGGTCGGCGAGTTCGCCCTCCGGCGGCTCCCCGGTGACCCGGTCCTCGGCCAGTACGACGTCGTCCACGCCCTGTTCCTTCAGTACCCGGGCCGCGTCCGCCGCGTCCGGGGTGGTCACCACCAGCCGCCCCCGTGCACCCGCCGCCAGTTCGGCCACCGGGCCCTGGGTGAGGAGCCGTCCCCGGGCCATCACGGCCACGTGGGTGCAGACCTGCTCGATCTCGTCCAGCAGATGGGAGGAGAGGAAGACGGTGGTGCCGTCGGAGGCCAACTCCCTGACCAGGGTGCGGATCTCGCGCATGCCCTGGGGGTCGAGGCCGTTGGTCGGCTCGTCCAGGACGAGCAGCCGGCGCGGCTGGAGCAGGGCCGCGGCGAGGCCCAGCCGCTGCTTCATGCCGAGCGAGTACGCCCTCGCCTTCTTCCCGGCGGCCGCGGTCAGCCCGACCCGGTCGAGGGCCGCCCCCACCCGGGCCCGCCGGGTGCGCGGGTCGGCGGTGGGGTCGGCGGCGTCGTACCGCAGGAGGTTGTCGCGCCCGGAGAGGAATCCGTACAGCGCCGGGCCCTCGATGAGCGCGCCGACGTGCGGGAGCACGGCGCGGCCCGCGCGGGGCATGGGCCGACCGAGCACGTGCGCCGTGCCGGAGGTGGGCTCGATGAGGCCCATCAGCATCCGGATCGTCGTCGTCTTGCCGGAGCCGTTGGGTCCGAGGAAGCCGAAGACGCTGCCCGCCGGGACGGTCAGGTCGAGACCGTCCACGGCGAGCTGCCCGCCGCGGTACCGCTTGGTGAGCGCACGGGTGGCGATGACCGCGCCCGCACCGACATCGGCTGCCACGTCATCGGCTGCCGCGTCGTCGGCCCCCGCCTGCTGCCCCTTCGCGGCGGACGGTTGCTCCATGCGCTCCCCCACTCGTGCCGTACGGTCCGCTCCGGGCGGACCCCGTTCCTACTTGGCGGCGTCGGCCGCCTTCACCAGCGCGTCCTTCGTGACGGCACCCGCGTAGACCCTGCCGTCGTCGGTCATCAGCGCGTTGACCAGGCGGGTCGAGAAGACCGTGCCGGAGCCGAACTTGCCGGTCACCTTGTCCCCGAAGGAGCCCAGAAGGCCGGAGGCCGCGCTGTCGTCGGCCGGACCCGAGCCGTGCGAGGAGTCCGAGGGCATGCTCTCGTCGCCGCCGAACTCGGCTATCGCCGTCCAGCCCTCGCCGATCGTCCTGGCCCCCTCCGTGCTGGTGAGGCCGCCGAGTCCGGCGAGGCCGCCGCCCATCGCGCCGCCCGGGGCCCTGCGGGACTCCGGCTTCTTGGCGTCGTCCTCCTCGGTGACCTTGGTGCCCTTGGGCGGGGTGAAGTCGAACGTCGAGGCGGCCGGCCGGTCGAAGCTCACCTTGGTGAAGCCCGCGTCCACCACGGCCGCGCCGCCCGAGGACGGGGTGAGCGTGAACTTCAGCGGCAGCCCGGTGCGCGCGTCCACCGCGATGCTGATCGCGCCCACCGTCGAACCGGACTTCTCCGGCTTGACCAGGAGCTTGTAGGCGTCCCGGCCGGCGACGCGGACGGTGCCGTCGACCGTGACGGACGTCGTGCCGTCGGCGGCCTTCAGGACCTGCTCGGCGAGGGCCTTGGGAGTGACGGACAGCTCGTCGGACCCGGCGCCGTGGTGCTTGCCGCCGTCCTTCCCGCTCTTGCCGTCCTTCGCGCCGCTCGGCTCCTCGGCGTGGTAGGCCTGGTTGGAGGCGCTGTCGTACGCCCACACCTCGTCGCCGTTGTGGATGACGCTGTACTCGGCGGCCTTCTCGACGATGGACAGCTTGTGCTTGTCCGGGCCGTTCACGGCCACGCGCAGGGTGTGCGTGCCGCTCGCGAGTTCCGTCAGCTTCGAGGAGGGGTCGGCGGTGGAATCGCCGCCCTGCGGCGAGGCGCCGGAGAGCAGGCCGCTCTCCAGGCCGCCCAGGTCCGGCAGGCCCAGGTCGGTGGTGATCTTGACCGTGCCGGAGAGCTGGTCCACGTCCGACGCGGCGATCTTCTCGAGGAGTTTCTGCGCGCTGATCTTCGGCAGGTCGGGGTCACCGGAGTCGGCGAGCGCCGGGACGAGCCCGATCGTCGCCGCCGCCACCCCCACCACCGCGACCGGCACGACGTACCGCGTGGCCCTGCGCCGCGCTCCGCCCGCGTCGCCGGCGCTGCCGCCCGGGTGCTCGCCCGGGCTTCCGCCGGGAGTGATGTCGTCGGTTCCGTACGGTGCCATGTGTGCCTTACCTCCGTCGTCGGCGGCGGCGTGCCGTGCTCGCGCTCCCTCGGCGCGCTCCCCTCGGCTCTCGGTTCGCGCTCGAGCCGGGACTTCCCACCCCGTGCCGCCATTGTCACCCGAAGTCCGGGGAGGTGGTCCTCTCCATATGACCAAAAAGTCCGCGACGAGGCGTCAACCCCCGGAGCCAACTCCGCGTACTCCTGCGGTATGACACGAGGGTGGAAAGCGTCCACCCACCCGTAGGGGAAGAGGGGACCGACGGCCGGACAGAACAGCGGGGACCCGCGGCGTCACCCGGCCCGGTGCACCACCAGTTCGCACATCTCCGTGAGCGCCGTCTTCGCCGCGCACTCCGGCAGCGGGGCCAGCGCGGAGCGCGCCTCCTCCGCGTACCGCACCGTGTCCCGTCGCGCCTGTTCGAGCGCCGGGTGCTCGCGCAGCAGCTCCAGCGCCTCGGTGAGCCGGGCGTCGTCGCTCAGGTCGGAGTCGAGCAGCGCGCACAGGGCCGCGTCCTCCGGCAGCCCGAGCCGCTCGGCCCGCTCGCGCAGCCGCAGCACCGGCAGCGTGGGGATGCCCTCCCGCAGGTCGGTGCCCGGCGTCTTGCCGGACTCACGGGAGTCGGAGGCGATGTCGAGCACGTCGTCGGCGAGCTGGAAGGCGACACCGAGCCGCTCCCCGTACTGCGTGAGCACGTCCACGACCGTCTCGTCGGCGCCGGACATCATCGCGCCGAACCGGCAGGCCACCGCGACCAGCGAGCCGGTCTTGCCGGCCAGCACGTCGAGGTAGTGGTCGACGGGGTCCCGGCCGTCGCGCGGCCCGGCGGTCTCCAGGATCTGCCCGGTGACCAGCCGTTCGAACGCCTCCGCCTGGATGCGGACCGCCTCGGGGCCGAGGTCGGCCAGCATGTGGGAGGCGCGGGAGAAGAGGAAGTCGCCGGTGAGGACCGCGACCGAGTTGCCCCAGCGGGTGTTCGCGCTGTCCACCCCGCGCCGCACCTCGGCCTCGTCCATGACGTCGTCGTGGTAGAGCGTGGCCAGGTGGGTGAGCTCGACCACGACCGCCGAGGGCACGATCCCCGGCGCGTAGGGGTCGCCGAACTGGGCCGCCAGCATCACCAGCAGCGGCCGGAACCGCTTCCCGCCCGCGCGGACGAGGTGCTGGGCGGCCTCCGTGATGAAGGGGACCTCGCTCTTGGTGGCTTCGAGCAGGCCCTCCTCGACAGCCGTCAGACCGACCTGGACATCGGCTTCCAGAGCCTGGTCCCGCACGCTCAGCCCGAATGGCCCGACGACGGTCACGAGGGGTCTCCTGTCTGCTGGTGTCTGGTGACGGTTACACGGTTTGTCGATAGGTCGCTGCCCTCACTCAAGTCAGCGTATCCGGTCATGTTTCGATCACCACGAGCGCCCATGGTTCCAGGCCGGGACGTATCGGATCAGAGACGGCATGTTCGTGATCGGGTGATACGCGCAGTTATTTAGTGACACACGCATGATCACACCACGGTGCTTCCCCCGGCGGATCCCTCCGTCGCCGCCCGAACGGCACCGGGACCTCCCGCGCGGCCGACTTGCGGACATTCGAACCTTTCCGCACCATACGCCCGGCTCGTCCGGCCAGTGAGTTGGGTCACGCGCCACCCCTGCCGTGCGCGGACAACCGGAAGCACACATTCCCCTTACCCGGATACCCAGTTGGACTCCACGGCCCACAAAGGATCAACGACCCAAAACACCCACCACAAGATCAACCGGGGAGAACCGCGTTTTCGTCACTTGTTCCCCACAGGTTCTCTCGCATAGCTTCCTCCCCGATCCGGACGGAACGCCGAGTCCTGCCGCCGCCCGGAGCACCCATTCACCCATCTCGCACGGCAGGAGCGGGGGACCCAGGTAAGTCGCCGGTCCGGGCCAAGTCCCGGCACGGCTAGGGGTGAAGCCGGATCCGCACTCGCGTGCGGACCGGCCGGGCACCTCCCAGCCCGAACCCGACAGCTCACCTCGCAGGCGACGGAGAGGACATCCGCCATGCCCCGCTTCGCCCTGCCCGGCTTCCGCCTGCCCACCCGCGCCGTGATCGCCGCCGGCACCGGTGCCGCCGCCCTCGCCCTGCCGCTGTTCGGCGCGACCCAGGCGTCCGCCGCCACGACCACGGCGACCACCACCGCGGCCACGACCACCACGGCCGCCTACACCAACAACCTGGACGGCTGGATCCAGCAGTCCCTGGCGATCATGGCCCAGAACGGCATCCCCGGCAGCTACGACGGCATCCACCGCAACGTCATGCGCGAGTCCTCGGGCAACCCGCTCGCCGTGAACAACTGGGACTCCAACGCCGCGGCGGGCACCCCGTCCAAGGGCCTGCTCCAGATCATCGACCCGACGTTCCTCGCCTACCACGTGCCCGGCACCGCGCTCGACCCGTTCGACCCGGTCGCCAACATCACCGCGGCCTGCAACTACGCGGCCGCGCGCTACGGCTCGATCGACAACGTGTACGGCGCGTACTGAGCCGACCGCCTCCCAGGGGCACGACCGCCCCCAGGGGTCCGGCCGCCCGGGCGAGGGTCCGTACGGGCCTCAGCCCCGGTCCGGGAAGAGGCGTTCGAGGACGACGGCGATGCCGTCGTCCTCGTTCGACGCCGTGACCTCGTCGGCGACCGCCTTGAGTTCGGGATGGGCGTTGGCCATGGCCACGCCGTGGGCCGCCCAGTCGAACATGGGGATGTCGTTGGGCATGTCCCCGAAGGCGAGGGTCCCGGCCGGGGACAGCCCCAGCCGCTCGGCCGCCAGCGCGAGCCCGGTCGCCTTGGTCACGCCGCATGGCTGGAGTTCGACGGTCCCCGGCCCCGACATGGTGACCGTGGCCAGTGAACCGACCGCCCCCCGGGCCGCCGCCGCCAGTTCGTCGTCGGTGAGGAAGGGGTGGCGCAGCAGCACCTTGCTGATCGGCTCCGCCCACAGGTCGTCGCGCCGGCCGACCCGTACGGCCGGCAGCGTGGGGTGCGGCATGAGGTAGCCGGGCTCGATCAGCGTCAGCCCGTCCGCACCGTCCTGGTCGACGGCGGCGTACACCTCGCCGACCTCGGCCTCCACCTTGCCGAGCGCGGTCTCTGCCAGCTCCCGGTCCAGCGTGACGGACCACAGCAGCCGGTCCGCGCCGGCGTCGTACAACTGCGCGCCCTGTCCGCACACCGCGAGCCCCCGCCCGCCCAGGTCCTCCAGGAGCGGGCGCACCCTCGGCGCCGGCCGCCCCGTCACCACCAGATGTGTCGCCCCGGCCGCGGCCACCCGCGCGAGCGCGGCGAGGGACCGGTCGGAGAGCGTGTCGTCGCCGCGCAGCAGCGTTCCGTCCAGGTCAGTGGCGATGAGGGCATATGCGGTGGGTGCGGCCATGATCAGAGAATACGGATGTCACGCCCCACCGACCCGCCCCGAACCGGACGACGTCCGCTTTCTCGTGTGCAACGACCGGCCCGACAGCGACAGTTGGCGCACGGCGCCTACGCCGTCCGCCAACACCCGCCCGCGTACCGCCCGTCGTCCCGTCAACATCCGTCCCGCGAACTGCCCGTGGTCTCGTCAACACCCGTCCCGCATACTGCGCGCCCTCCTGTCAATACTCGTCCCGCACACTGCCCCGTCGTCTTGTCAACACCCGTCCCGCGCACTGCCCGTCGTACCGTCAACACCCGCCCCGCGTACTGCCCCCATGGCGGGCGACTCGGCCGTAACGTGTGGCGCGACCACCGGGAACGCGTCCCCTGCCACCAGCGGGAGCCGTGTCCCCGCCCGGCGCGCACGAAAGCGAGGCAGCACCGCATGCCCCCGTTCGACGTTCCCAAGGGCGCTCCCTTCGGCCCGCACAACCTCCCCTACGGCGTGTTCACCCCGCCCGGCGGCACCGCGCGGACGGTCGGCGTCCGGCTCGGCGACCACGTGCTCGACGCGGGCGCGGCGGCCCTCGCCCTCGGCTCGCCGTACGCGTCGCTGCTCGCCCGGCCGACGCTGAACCCGCTGCTGGCGGCGGGCCGCACCGCCTGGTCCGACGTCCGGCGCGCGCTGACCGCGTGGGTCACCGTTCCCTCCCATCAGGAGGCGGTCGCCGGACTGCTGCACCCGCTGTCCGAGGTGCGGCTCCATCTGCCCTTCGAGGTCGCGGACTACGTCGACTTCTACTCCTCCGAGCACCACGCGCGGAACGTCGGGCAGATCTTCCGCCCGGACGCGGCCGACTCCCTCACCCCGAACTGGAAGCACCTGCCCATCGGTTACCACGGGCGCTCGGGAACGGTCGTGGTCTCCGGCACGGAGGTGGTACGGCCGTCCGGGCAGCGCAAGGCGCCGACCGACGCCGAACCGGCGTTCGGTCCCTCGGTGCGGCTCGACATCGAGGCGGAGGTCGGCTTCGTCGTCGGGGCGCCCTCGCAGCTGGGCCGGCCCGTGCCGCTGTCCGCCTTCCGCGACCATGTGTTCGGGCTGTGCCTGCTCAACGACTGGTCGGCCCGGGACGTCCAGGCGTGGGAGTACGTGCCGCTCGGCCCGTTCCTCGGCAAGTCCTTCGCCACGTCGGTGTCGGCGTGGATCACCCCGCTCGACGCCCTGGAGGAGGCGCGGGTCGCCCCGCCGGAGCGTACGCACGCGCTGCTGCCGTACCTGGACGACTCCGGTTCCGACGAGGGGCCCGGCGGCTACGACCTGCGGCTGTCCGTCGCGGTCAACGGCCACGTGGTGTCCGAACCGCCGTTCGCCACGATGTACTGGACGGCCGCGCAGCAACTCGCCCACCTGACGGTGAACGGGGCCTCGCTGCGGACGGGCGACCTGTACGCGTCCGGGACGGTCAGCGGACCGGGGCCGCGCGAGCGGGGCTCACTGCTCGAACTGACCTGGAACGGCCGGGACCCGCTGGAACTGCCCGGGGGCGACCGCACGTTCCTCCAGGACGGCGACGAGGTCACGCTCACGGCGTGGGCCCCGGGGCCGGACGGGGCCCGGGTGGGGCTCGGCGAGGTGTCGGGGCGGATCGTTCCCGCGGAGCGGTAGAGCGCGGGGCGGTAGAGCGCGGGGCGGTAGAGCGCGGGGCGCGGCGGGAGAGGGGAGCAGGAAGCGGGACGCTGGTGGCGCATCTCGCCCCCTTCCCCCGCGAAACCCCAGGTCAGCCCGTGATCTGACGCTCCCCCACATGGCGCAACACTCCGGCAACACCCCATACCCCACTGTTTCAGTAGG
Organism: Streptomyces sp. NBC_00670; assembly: GCF_036226765.1. Taxonomy (NCBI): domain Bacteria; kingdom Bacillati; phylum Actinomycetota; class Actinomycetes; order Kitasatosporales; family Streptomycetaceae; genus Streptomyces; species Streptomyces sp. NBC_00670. The sequence goes on along the minus strand of NZ_CP109017.1, from coordinate 4,274,666 downwards.
GTTCCCCGCATGCCACCCACCGACCGCATCCGGGACCACGCCGGCCAGGGCGCGACCACCGTCGCCGCCCGCCGGCGCCGGCTGCGCGCGGACCGGGCGCGGCAGCTCGCCGACCTGCTGCGCCGGCAGATCCTGACCGGCGGCTTCCCCACCGGCACCCTCCCCCACGAGGCCGCCCTCGGCACCGAGTACGCCGCCTCCCGCAACACCGTCCGCCAGGCCCTGGACCTGCTGCGCGCCGAGGGCCTGGTGGACCGGCTCCCCGGCGTCGGCACGGTCGTCGTGGCACGCAAGTACCCGCACGGCCTCGACCGGCTGATGGGCCTCGCGGAAACCCTGCACGAACACGGCGACGTCACCAACGAGGTCCGCACCGTGGGCCCCGCCCCGGCGCCCGCCCCGGTGGCCGAGCGGCTCCGCCTCCCGGCCGGCGCCGACGTCCTCTACATCGAGCGCCTGCGCCGCCTGAACGGTCTTCCGCTCTCCCTCGACCTCACCTACGTCCCCCTCGACATCGGCACCTGTCTGCTCGGCGCCGACCTGGAGCACACCGACGTGTTCCGGCTCCTGGAGGCCGTGACCGGGCAGCCGCTCGGCCACGCCGACATCACCCTGGAGGCGGTGAACGCGGACGCCCACTCCGCCGCCGTGCTCCAGGCACCGCGCGGCGCCGCCGTCCTGATGCTGGAGCGGCTGACCCACCTCGCCGACGGCCGTCCCGTCGACCTGGAGTTCATCCGCTTCCGCGGCGACCGCATCACCATGGGCGGCCAACTGCGCCGCTCACGTCCCTGATTCCCTCCCGTCCTCTTCCGTCGTACGACCTCATCGGAGACAGCCATGGCCTTGGCGCCCCAGCGGGCCGACGTGCCCGTGACCATCGACGAGTCCAAGTGCATCGACGGCTGCACGCTCTGCGTGGACATGTGCCCGCTGGACTCCCTCGCCATCGACGAGAGCAACGGCAAGGCGTACATGCACGTCGACGAGTGCTGGTACTGCGGCCCGTGCGCGGCCCGGTGCCCCACCGGAGCCGTCACGGTCAACATGCCCTACCTGCTCCGCTGAACTCATCGACCCGCTCCGGCGAGAGGCCCGAACCCTCATGAAACCCAAGGCAGCCGCCGCGGCCGCCATGCTCCTGCTGCCGCTCACCGCCTGCGGCGGCAACGCGGCGGCCGGGGACGGCTCCACGGTCACCGTCACCGTCGGTTACCAGTCCAAGACCATCAACACCGTCACCGCCGGCACCCTGCTGCGCTCCCTCGGCTACTTCGAGAAGGAGCTGAACTCCCTCGGCGACGGCAAGCACTACAAGGTCCAGTGGCAGGACTACGCCACCGGTGCCCCGATCACCGCGCAGATGACCGCCGGGAAGATCGACATCGGCTCGATGGGCGACTTCCCGCTGCTGATCAACGCGGCCCGCGGCACCCAGCTCAACAAGCCGACCCGGCTGGTCTCCGTCACCGGCTACAACCTCCGCGGCGGCCTCAACACCATCGTCACCGCCCCGGACTCGACGCTCGCCTCCCTGAAGGACCTCCAGGGCAAGAAGGTCTCCACCAGCATCGGCTCCGCCGCCGACGGCACGCTCGTACGGGCCCTGCAACGCGCCGGGATCGACCCGGACAAGGGCGTCGAGAAGCTCAACCAGCAGCCCGCGGTCGGCGCCTCGGCGCTCTCCTCGGGCAGCGCCGACGCCCTCTCGCAGTTCGTCGCCTGGCCCGGACTGCTCGCCTACCAGGGCAAGGCCAAGGCCCTGTACGACGGCGCCGAGCTGAACCTGCCCACCTTCCACGGCGTCACCGCCGTCAAGGACTTCGCCGAGCGCCGCCCCGCCGTCCTGGAGGCGTTCCTCAAGGCCCAGGCCCAGGCGACCGACTACCTGGACGACCACCCGGTGGCCGCCGCCGAGAAGGTCGCGAAGGCCACCGGTCTGCCCGCCGAGGTCGTCTACCTCTACAACGGCGCCCACGGCATCGCCACCTTCGACCCCAGCGTCAAACCGCGGCTGATCTCCGCGCTGAAGCAGGACGTCTCGATCCTCAAGGCCGCCAAGCTGACCGGCGACATCGACGTGGACTCCTTCGTCGACGACTCCTACGTCAGGAAGGCACTCGGCGCCTCCTACACCGAGCGGCTCGCCGCCGGCCCGCCCGCCGCCGCGAGCGAGGCCTGGCCCAAGGGCGCCGACGCCACCAAGAGCTTCGACTCCCCGAACGCCCTGCTGAAGTACACGGCCGGGCACGGCAAGGACCTCCGCGCGGCCTACGTGCCCGACACCACCACCGGCACCCTGTGGTTCGCCGACAAGGCGGTCTGGGTGGCCGACGGCGACCGGCTGCTGCCGTTCGTCACCCAGGGCACCGCGAAGGCGTACACCGCCGCGCACGCGGGCGCCCGTACCGTCTCGTACGCGACGGCGCAGGAGCTGGCCTCATGACCCGGTATCTGCTGCGGATCGCCTCGATCGCCGCCGCCCTCGGCCTCTGGCAGGCGCTGACCGCCTACGACGTCGACGTGTGGCTGCGCTTCTCGCAGTTCCCGACCGTCACCGACGTGGCGCGCGCCTTCGCCGACCGGCTGTCCGGACCCGACTACTGGACCGACCTCACCGACAGCCTCACCCGGATCGTCCTCGGCTTCGTCCTCGCGGCGGTGCTCGGGGTCGCGGCCGGTGTGCTGGTGGCGCGCTCGCGGCTGGCCGAGGACCTGCTCGGCCCGGTCCTGGAGGTGATCCGGCCGATCCCGGCGATCGCCCTCGTCCCCGTCGCCATCCTCCTCTTCCCCTCCAACGAGCAGGGCATCGTCTTCATCACCTGCACCGCCGCCTTCTTCCCGGTCCTGGTCTCCACCCGGCACGCGGTGCGCGCGCTGGTCCCGGTCTGGGAGGAGGCGGTGCGGACCATGGGCGGCGGCCGGTGGCGGGTGCTGGGCTCCGTGGTGCTGCCGGGGGCCCTGCCGGGCATCTTCGGCGGGCTGTCGGTCGGTATCGGGGTGTCCTGGATCTGCGTGATCTCCGCCGAGATGATCTCCGGCCAGTACGGCGTCGGCTACCGCACCTGGCAGGACTACACCGTCGTCGACTATCCCGGTGTGTTCGTCGGCATGGTCACCATCGGCGTCCTCGGCTGGGTCACGTCCACCGCCGTGGAGCTGCTGGGGCGCCGGCTGACCCGTTGGCTGCCGCGCACCTCCTACGTCCCCGGCGCCCGCGCCCCCCGCACGTCCCGGGCGCGGAGCGCCGCACCGGCCTCCGTACCGGCGCACCCCGTCACCGAGAAGGCGGTCCCGCATGACCAGCTCATCTGACGTCTGCCGGGCACCCGGCACCGCACCCGCAGCCGTCGCGGCGGCCCCGGCCCGCGGTGCGGGGCTCGCGCTCCGGGGCGCCGCCCTCGGCCGGCCCGGAGCGCCCGCGCTCGCCGGCGTCGACCTCGACGTGGCACCCGGCGAGATCCTCACCGTCGTCGGCCCGTCCGGCTGCGGCAAGTCGACCCTGCTGCGCACCCTCGCCGGGCTGCTGCCCGCGCTCGACGGAACGGTGGAGCAGGACGGCCTGCCCCTCACCGCCCCCGCCGCCGAACGTGCCCTGGTCTTCCAGGAGGACGCCCTGCTGCCCTGGCGCACCCTGCGCGCCAACGTCGAACTCCCATTGGCCATCGCCGGACTGGCCCGCGCCGAGCGCCGGACGCAGGCGGAGGCCTGGCTGCGCCGGGTCGGCCTCGCCGAGCAGGCGCGGAAGCTGCCGCATCGCGTCTCCGGCGGGCAGCGCCAGCGCGCCCAACTCGCCCGCGCGCTCGCCGCGGCCCCGCGCGCCGTCCTGATGGACGAACCCTTCGGCGCGCTGGACGCCCAGACTCGCGCGGGGATGCAGGACCTGCTGGTGGACGTGCTCCGGGGCACCGGCGCCACGGTCGTCTTCGTCACCCACGACGTGGACGAGGCGCTGTTCCTCGGCGACCGCGTGGCCCTGCTCGGCGCGGGCCGGCTGCTCGGCGTGCGCGAGGTCCCGCGCCCCCGCGACCGGGCCGCCCACGACGACCCGGCCCGCGTCGCCCTGCGGCGCACGGTCCTGGAGTCGCTGGGGGACCGCCGGGAGCCCGCAACGGCCCCCTCGGCCCCCGCCGGCTCCTCCGCCCCCCTCAAGAACTGAAAGGCAGCCCCGTGGACATCCCCGCCCTCACCGACGCCGAAGAGCTCTCCTGCGACGTCCTGGTCATCGGCGGCGGCACGGCCGGCACGATGGCGGCGCTGACCGCCGCCGAACACGGCTCCGACGTGCTGCTGCTGGAGAAGGCGCACGTCCGGCACTCCGGCGCGCTCGCCATGGGCATGGACGGCGTCAACAACGCGGTCATCCCCGGCCGTGCCGAGCCCGACGACTACGTCGCCGAGATCACCCGCGCCAACGACGGCATCGTCGACCAGTCCACCGTCCGCCAGACCGCCACCCGCGGCTTCGGCATGGTGCGGCGCCTGGAGTCCTACGGGGTGAAGTTCGAGAAGGACGAGCACGGCGAGTACGCGGTGCGCCAGGTGCACCGCTCGGGCTCGTACGTGCTGCCGATGCCGGAGGGCAAGGACGTCAAGAAGGTCCTCTACCGGCAGTTGCGGCGGCGCGAGATGCGGGAGCGGATCCGCATCGAGAACCGGGTGATGCCGGTGCGCGTGCTGACGGCCGGGGGCCGGGCCGTGGGCGCGGCCGGGTTCAACACCCGCACCGGACGGTTCGTCACCGTCCGCGCGGGCGCGGTGATCCTCGCCACCGGCGCCGCCGGGCGGCTCGGGCTGCCCGCCTCCGGCTACCTCTACGGCACCTACGAGAACCCCACCAACGCCGGTGACGGCTACTCCATGGCGTACCACGCGGGCGCCGAGCTCACCGGCATCGAGTGCTTCCAGATCAACCCGCTGATCAAGGACTACAACGGCCCCGCCTGCGCCTACGTCGCCAATCCGTTCGGCGGCTACCAGGTCAACCGGCACGGCGAGCGCTTCGTCGACTCCGACTACTGGTCGGGGCAGATGATGTCCGAGTTCGCGGCGGAGGTGGCCGGCGACCGGGGGCCGGTGTACCTGAAGCTGAGCCATCTGCCGGAGGAGTCGGTCGCGGCGCTGGAGTCGATCCTGCACTCCACCGAGCGCCCCACCCGCGGCACCTTCCACGCCGGGCGCGGCCACGACTACCGCACCCACGACGTCGAGATGCACATCTCCGAGATCGGCCTGTGCAGCGGCCACTCCGCCTCCGGGGTCCGCGTCGACGACCACGCCCGGACGACCGTGCCCCGGCTGTACGCCGCCGGTGACATGGCGTGCGTACCGCACAACTACATGATCGGCGCGTTCGTCTTCGGCGACCTGGCCGGTGCGGACGCCGCCCAGTACACGGCTTACCAGGGCGAGTTGCCGGACGACCAGGTGCGCGAGGCGCACGAGCTGATCTACCGTCCGCTGCGCCATCCGGACGGTCCGCCGCAGACCCAGGTCGAGTACAAGCTGCGCCGCTTCGTCAACGACTACGTGGCGCCGCCGAAGTCGGGGGCCCGGCTGTCGCTGGCGCTCGAGGCGTTCGAGCGGATGCGCGGTGACATCGCGTCGATGGGCGCGCGCACCCCGCACGAGCTGATGCGCTGCGCGGAGGTCTCCTTCATCCGCGACTGCGCGGAGATGGCCGCGCGGTCCTCGCTGGCCCGTACGGAGTCCCGCTGGGGCCTCTACCACGAGCGCGTCGACCTCCCCGCGCGCGACGACGACTCCTGGCTCCGCCATCTCGATCTGCACAAGTCCCCCTCCGGTTCGATGGTCTTCACGGCACGGCCGGTCGAGCCGTACCTGGTGCCGGTCGAGGGCTTCACCCCGACCGGCGGTCCCGCCCGCCTGCTCGGCGAGGTCCACCCCGAGCAGGTCGCCACGGCCGGCGCGCGGGACGCGGCACCGGTCGCGGCCGGCGGTCCGGCCGACGCGGCGGCCGGCGCCGCCGGTGCGCCCGGCGCGGGCGGGGGCGCCGAGACGTCGGCCTCGCCCCGGCTGCTCGGGCTGCTCGCCCTCGCCGAGGAGGAGCCCGGCCTCGACGCGCTGCTGCCCTTCCTCGGCGACCCGGCCGCCCCGGTGCGCCGGGTCGCGGTCACCGTCCTCACCGAGACCGTGCCGTCCGGCACCGGGCCGGCGCTCGCCACTGCCCTGTCCGACGCCGACGCCGAAGTGCGCGCCACCGCCGCCGCCTCGCTGCGGGAGCTCGTGGAGACGCTCCCGGCGGAGCCGGCCCTGCGCGAGCCCCTCGTCCACGCCCTCGCCGGACCCGACCCCGTCGTCAAGGCCGCCGCCCTCGACGTCCTGCGCGCCCTGCGCCTGGGCGACGCCGGGATCTACGCCGGGGCGCTGGACGACGCCGACGTCACCGTCCGCATCGAGGCGGTCCGCGCCCTGGTGTCCGTGGACGCGGCCGGACCCCTGGCCCGGGCCGCCGCCGACCCCTCCCGCGAGGTCCGGGTCGCGGTGGCCAAGGCCCTGGCCACGCTGGGCACGGCGGGCGTGCCCGCGCCCGCCGGCCCGGGGGCCGGCTCCGACGCCGTTGCCGGCTCCGGTGCCGGCGGCCTCCTCGCCGCGCTGGAGCCGCTCACCGCTGACCCGGACGCCCTGGTGCGCGGGGCGGCCTTCGAGGCGCTGGCGGCCACCGGGTGCCCGGCGCCCTACGCCGGGCGGGCCGTCGCCGCGCTGGCCGACGGGGCCTGGCAGGTGCGGGCGGGTGCCGCGACCGCGCTGGGCGCCGCGGACCCCGACGTCGCGGTCCCCGCGCTGGCCAAGGCGCTGGCCGACCCCAACGCGGACGTCCGCAAGGCGGCGGTGCTGGGGTTGCTCCGGCATGCGGAGCGGGGGATGCCGGGCGCGCCCGACTCACTCGGAGCGGCCGATGCGGCCGACGTGACCGATGCGGCTGCGGCCGCGCGGGCGGCGTTGGCCACGGCCGTTACGGACACGGACGCGGACGTCCGTGCGTATGCGGCCCGGGCCGGGGCCCTGCGGGGGCAGGGCGCCTGAGAGCTCGGGGGGTTCGGTGCGTGCGCGGGTGTGGGTGAGTTGTGGTTGCTCGCGCCCGCGCGGCGCAGCCGCAGATCCACCACAGCCCCGCGCCCCTGACGGGGCCCCGGCCCCTCGTGGAAGGCGCCCGGCGCGGCTATATCTCCCCCTCCGCCTTGCCCTCTCCCTTTCCCTCTCCCTCTCCCTCTCCCGACAGGGACGCCAGCGCCCCCAGTACCCCTTCTCCGTACGTCGCCAGTTTCTTCTCGCCCACTCCGCTGATCGCGCCCAGTTCCGCCACCGTGGTGGGGTGGGCCGTCGCGATCTCGCGGAGGGTCGCGTCGTGGAAGATGATGTACGCGGGGACGCCCTGCTCGCGGGCCTGGTCGGCGCGCCAGGCGCGCAGCGCCTCGAACGAGGGGACCAGCTCGGCCGGCAGATCGGGCGCCGCCGCCCGCGCCTTGCGCTCGCCCCGGCCACCGCCGGACGACCGGGACGTCGTCGGCTTCTTCGGCTCCTTGCGCAGCGGCACCTCCCGCCCGCGCCACAGCACCTCGCCGCTCTCCTCGGTGAGCACCAGCGTGCCGTACTCGCCCTCCACCGCGAGCAGCCCCTGGGCCAGCAACTGCCGCACCACGCCCCGCCATTCGCCCTCGGCCAGCTCGTCGCCGATGCCGAACACCGAGAGCTGGTCGTGGTCGAACTGGATCACCTTCGCCGTGCGCTTGCCCAGCAGGATGTCGATGATCTGGCCGGTGCCGAACTTCTGCCGCCGCTCCCGCTCCAGCCGCCACACCGTGGAGAGCACCTTCTGCGCGACGACCGTGCCGTCCCACGTTTCCGGTGGGGTCAGACACGTGTCGCAGTTGCCGCAGGCCTCGGCCGCCGCGTCCTGCCCGAAGTAGGCGAGCAGCCGGCCCCGGCGGCACTGGGCGGTCTCGCACAGCGCGAGCATCGCGTCGAGGTGGGAGGCGGCCCGCCTGCGGAACGTCTCGTCGCCCTCGCCGGACTGGATCAGCTTGCGCTGCTGGACGACGTCGTTCAGGCCGTACGCCATCCAGGCCGTGGACGGCAGTCCGTCGCGGCCCGCGCGGCCGGTCTCCTGGTAGTAGCCCTCGACCGACTTCGGCAGGTCCAGGTGGGCGACGAACCGGACGTCCGGCTTGTCGATGCCCATGCCGAAGGCGATGGTCGCGACCACGACCAGGCCGTCCTCGCGCAGGAAGCGGGACTGGTGGGCGGCGCGGGTGCCCGCGTCCAGGCCCGCGTGGTACGGCACGGCCTCGATGCCGTTGGCACTGAGGAACTCGGCGGTCCTCTCCACCGAGTTGCGCGACAGGCAGTACACGATGCCCGCGTCACCGGGGTGCTCCTCGCGCAGGAAGGACAGGAGCTGCTTCTTCGGCTCCGCCTTCGGCACGATGCGGTACTGGATGTTGGGCCGGTCGAAGCTCGCCACGAAGTGGCGGGCGTCCGGCATGCCGAGCCGTTCGGTGATCTCCCGGTGCGTGGCGTGCGTGGCCGTGGCCGTGAGCGCGATGCGCGGCACGTCGGGCCAGCGCTCGCCGAGCAGGGACAGGGCGAGGTAGTCGGGGCGGAAGTCGTGGCCCCACTGGGAGACGCAGTGCGCCTCGTCGATCGCGAAGACCGAGATCTTGCCGCGGGAGAGCAGCTCGCGCATCGGCTCAAGGCGCAGCCGCTCGGGAGCCAGGTAGAGCAGGTCCAGCTCGCCGGCGAGGAACTCGGCCTCGACCATCCGCCGCTCGTCGAAGTCCTGGGTGGAGTTCATGAACCCGGCGCGCACGCCCAGCGCCCGCAGGGCGTCCACCTGGTCCTGCATCAATGCGATGAGCGGGGAGATCACGACGCCCGTGCCCGGTCTGACCAGGGCGGGGATCTGGTAGCACAGGGACTTCCCGGCGCCCGTCGGCATGAGCACCACGGCGTCGCCGCCCGCCACGACGTGCTCGATGATCGTTTCCTGTTCGCCGCGGAAGGCGTCGTATCCGAAGACCCGGTGCAGCGTGGCCAGCGCCTCGCCGTCACCGCCCGCCGCCGGTACGCCCACGTCGGTCATCACAGCCGTCCCGCCCATCCCGTGCATCGCTCGTCCCCCGTACGTCGTCCCTCGACCACTCCGTCCACGATAGGCGCCCCCGCCGACAGCCCCGGAGTTATCCACAGGCCGGTCCCTGAACCCAAGGTCAAAGACGCGGCAGTCGTTCACATGTACGTGTGGAGGCTGTCCGTTTCCGGCCGATAGTCTGAATGCACCGGCGAGACTCCGTCCCATGGGAGCACTGATGAGCGTCGCACCGAAGGCCTCCGAGCCCAGCTGGCCGATGCCACCCGAGGGCGGCTGGACCGCCGACGACCTGGACCGGCTTCCGAATCTGCCTCCGCACACGGAACTGATCGACGGGAGCCTGGTCTTCGTGAGTCCGCAGACCTTGTTTCACACGCGCACCATCGACTTCTTCACCTGGCAACTACAGTCTTTGGCGCCTGCCGCCTTCGAGGTCATCCGCGAGTTCACCATCGACATCGACCGCCAGAACCGGCCCGAGCCGGACGTGGTCGTGGTGAGTGCGGACGTGGTGCGGGACCCGGAGCAGACCCGGTTCCCGGCGGAAGCCGTCCTGCTGGCCGTGGAGGTCGTCTCGGAGGATTCCGTCTCCCGTGACCGCGAGACGAAGCCCCTGAAGTACGCCCGCGCCGGGATCGCCCATTACTGGCGGGTGGAGAACGAGAAGGGCCGGGCCGCGGTGCACGCCTTCGAGCTGGAGCCCACCACCGGCGCGTACACCAGTCTGGGCATCTTCCGTGAGCGTATGAAGGTGGACGCCCCCTTCCCCCTGGACCTCGACCTCACCGGTATCAGGATGCGCCGGGAGCCCAGCGAATAGCCGCGCGCGCCGTCCGGACGCACACGAAACGGCCCGGCACCCCGTGGAGAACGGGGTACCGGGCCGCAGCCATGCCAAGAACCGAACCCTCAGCGCACGAACACCCCCGCCTGGCTCGCCAGGTCCAGGAAGTACTGGGGGGCCACGCCCAGGACGACCGTGACGGCGACGCCCGCGGCGATCGCCATCGTCGTCATCGGGGAGGCGACCGCGACCGTCGGGCCCTCGGGGTTCGGGCGGCTGAAGAACATCAGCACGATCACCCGGATGTAGAAGAACGCGGCGACCGCCGAGGAGATCACGCCGACCACGACCAGCGGCATCGCGCCGCCCTCCGCCGCCGCCTTGAACACGGCGAACTTGCCCGCGAACCCGGAGGTCAGCGGAATGCCCGCGAAGGCCAGCAGGAAGACCGCGAAGACCGCCGCCACCAGCGGCGAGCGGCGGCCGAGCCCGGCCCACTTGGACAGGTGCGTGGCCTCGCCGCCCGCGTCGCGGACCAGCGTGACCACGGCGAAGGCGCCGATCGTCACGAAGGAGTACGCGGCCAGGTAGAACAGCACGGACGAGATGCCCGACGGCGTGGTCGCGATGACACCGGCGAGGATGAAGCCGGCGTGCGCGATCGAGGAGTACGCCAGCAGCCGCTTGATGTCGGTCTGGGTGATCGCGACGATCGCGCCGCCCAGCATGGTGACGATCGCCACCGCCCACATCACCGGCCGCCAGTCCCACCGCAGCCCCGGCAGGACGACGTACAGCAATCGCAGCAGCGCGCCGAACGCGGCCACCTTCGTCGCGGAGGCCATGAACCCGGTGACCGGGGTCGGGGCGCCCTGGTACACGTCCGGGGTCCACATGTGGAACGGCACCGCGCCCACCTTGAACAGCAGCCCCATGACGATCATCGCGGCGCCGACCAGCAGCAGCGCGTCGTTGCCCATCGTGCCGGCGAGCGCCGGGTCCACATTGGTGACCGTGCCCTCGACGACCTGCGCGATCCGCGCGTACGACACCGAGCCCGCGTACCCGTACAGCAGGGCGATGCCGAACAGGGTGAACGCGGAGGCGAACGCGCCGAGCAGGAAGTACTTGACCGCGGCCTCCTGCGACATGAGCCGCTTGCGGCGGGCCAGGGCGCACAGCAGGTACAGCGGCAGCGAGAAGACCTCCAGGGCCACGAACAGCGTCAGCAGGTCGTTGGCGGAGGGGAAGACCAGCATGCCGCCGATCGCGAAGAGCAGCAGCGGGAACGCCTCGGTCGTGGTGAACCCGGCCTTGACCGCGGCCTTCTCGCTGTCGCTGCCGGGCACGGAGGCGGCCTGCGCGGCGAAGGAGTCGACCCGGTTGCCGTGCGCGGCCGGGTCGAGCCGGCGCTCGGCGAAGGTGAAGACGCCGAGCAGTCCGGCGAGCAGGATCGTGCCCTGGAGGAACAGGGACGGTCCGTCGACGGAGATCGCGCCCATGGCGGCGACATGCGCCTTGGTGGTGCCGAATCCGTCGGCCGCCAGGGCGATCACCGCGGCGAAGGCGGCGCACAGCGCCACCACGGACACGAACACCTGCGCGTAGTACCGGTTCTTGCGCGGGACGAACGCCTCGACGAGCACCCCGATCAGTGCCGCGCCCAGCACGATCAGGGTGGGCGACAACTGCCCGTACTCGATCTTGGGTGCGTCGATCTTGGAGATCGGGTCGGCCGAGGCCGCCGCGGTTGTCCACAGGCTGTGGACGGCTGCTGTGCTCACCGTGCCGCCTCCACGTCGGGCTTGGGATCGGTCTTGTGTACGTCGGACATCGTGTGCTCGACCGCCGGGTTGACGAGGTCGGCGACGGGCTTCGGATAGACGCCCAGGAAGAGCAGCAGGACGATCAGCGGGGCCACGACCACCAGCTCGCGCACCTTCAGATCCGGCATCGTGGCGACCTCCGCCTTCACCGGGCCCGTCATCGTCCGCTGGTACAGGACGAGCGTGTAGAGCGCGGCGAGAACGATGCCGAAGGTGGCGACGATCCCGATGACCGGGTGCCGGGTGAAGGTGCCGACCAGGACCAGGAACTCACTGACGAACGGGGCGAGCCCCGGCAGCGACAGCGTGGCCAGGCCGCCGATCAGGAACGTGCCGGCCAGCACGGGCGCGACCTTCTGCACCCCGCCGTAGTCCGCGATCAGTCGCGAGCCGCGGCGCGAGATCAGGAAGCCGGCCACCAGCAGCAGCGCGGCGGTCGAGATGCCGTGGTTGACCATGTACAGCGTCGCGCCGGACTGGCCCTGGCTGGTCATCGCGAAGATACCCATGATGATGAAGCCGAAGTGCGAGATCGACGCGTAGGCGATCAGGCGCTTGATGTCGCGCTGGCCGACGGCGAGCAGCGCCCCGTAGATGATGCTGATCACCGCGAGGACCATGATCACCGGGGTCGCCCACTTCGACGCCTCCGGGAACAGCTGGAGGCAGAACCGCAGCATCGCGAAGGTGCCCACCTTGTCCACGACCGCCGTGATGAGCACGGCGACCGGGGCGGTGGACTCCCCCATGGCGTTGGGCAGCCAGGTGTGCAGCGGCCACAGCGGCGCCTTCACCGCGAAGGCGAAGAAGAAGCCGAGGAACAGCCAGCGTTCGGTGCTCGTCGACATGTCCAGCGAGCCGTTGGCACGCGCCTCCGCGATCTCCTGGAGGGAGAAGTTCCCGGTGACCGTGTAGAGGCCGATCACCGCGGCCAGCATGATCAGCCCGCCGGCCAGGTTGTAGAGCAGGAACTTCACCGCGGCGTACGACCGCTGGGTGGACGCCGTCTCCTCGCCGCCCTGGTGGGCGCGGTCCCCGAAGCCTCCGATGAGGAAGTACAGCGGGATCAGCATGGCTTCGAAGAAGATGTAGAAGAGGAAGACGTCGGTGGCCTCGAAGGAGAGGATCACCATCGCCTCGACCGCCAGGATCAGCGCGAAGAAGCCCTGGGTGGGTCGCCAGCGGCGGCTGCCCGTTTCCAGCGGATCGGCGTCGTGCCAGCCCGCCAGGACGATGAACGGGATCAGCAGCGCGGTCAGCGCGAGGAGCGCCACCCCGATGCCGTCGACGCCCAGTTCGTAGCGGACGCCGAAGTCGCTGATCCAGGAGTGCGACTCGGTGAGCTGGTAGCGGTCGCCGTCCGGGTCGAAGCGGACCAGGATGGCGATGGCCAGGCCGAGGGTGGCCAGCGAGACGGCCAGCGCGAGCCATTTGGCCGCGGTGCGCCGCGCGGCCGGCACGGCGGCCGTGGCGACCGCTCCCACCGCGGGGAGCGCCGCCGTCACTGTCAGCAGGGGAAAGGACATCGCTATCAGACCGCCCTCATCAGCAGGGTCAAGGCGATGAGCACCGCCGCACCGCCGAACATGGAGACCGCGTACGAGCGCGCGTAGCCGTTCTGCAGCCGCCGCAGCCGTCCGGACAGACCGCCGACCGAGGCGGCCGAGCCGTTGACGACGCCGTCGACCAGGGTGTGGTCGACGTAGACCAGCGAGCGCGTGAGGTGCTCGCCGCCGCGGACCAGGACGACGTGGTTGAAGTCGTCCTGGAGCAGGTCGCGCCGGGCGGCCCGGGTGAGCAGCGACCCGCGCGGGGCGGTGGCCGGGACCGGACGGCGCCCGTACTGCAGGTAGGCGATGCCGGCGCCGACGACCAGCAGCACCAGCGTGGCCGCGGTGACCGCCGCCGCGCTGACCGGGGAGTTGCCCTCCTCGTGCCCGGTGACGGGCTCCAGCCAGTGCAGGAAGCGGTTCCCGACGCCGAAGAAGGCGCCCGCGAAGACCGAGCCGAAGGCCAGCACGATCATGGGGATCGTCATCACCGAGGGCGACTCGTGCGGGTGCGGCTCCGCGTGCTCTCCGCGCTCCTCGGCGGCCGGTTCCACGTCGGGCTCGGCCGGGGAGGCGGTGGGCTTCTCGCGCCAGCGCTCCTCGCCGAAGAACGTCATCAGCATCACGCGCGTCATGTAGTACGCGGTGAGGGCCGCGCCCAGCAGGGCCGCGCCGCCGAGGATCCAGCCCTCGGTGCCGCCCTTGGCGAACGCCGCCTCGATGATCTTGTCCTTGGAGAAGAAGCCGGACAGGCCCGGGAAGCCGATGATGGCGAGGTAGCCGAGGCCGAAGGTGACGAAGGTGACCGGCATGTACTTCCGCAGGCCCCCGTAGCGCCGCATGTTGACCTCGTCGTTCATCCCGTGCATGACGGAACCCGCGCCGAGGAACAGTCCGGCCTTGAAGAAGCCGTGCGTCACCAGGTGCATGATCGCGAAGGCGTAGCCGATGGGGCCGAGACCCGCGGCGAGCACCATGTAGCCGATCTGCGACATCGTCGAGCCGGCCAGCGCCTTCTTGATGTCGTCCTTCGCGCAACCGACGATCGCTCCGAACAGGAGCGTGACCGCGCCGACGATCGTGACGACGAGCTGCGCGTCGGGCGCGGCGTTGAAGAGCGCCCCGGAGCGGACGATCAGGTAGACGCCGGCGGTCACCATCGTCGCCGCGTGGATGAGCGCGGAGACCGGGGTGGGGCCCTCCATGGCGTCGCCGAGCCACGACTGCAGCGGCACCTGGGCGGACTTGCCGCAGGCGGCGAGCAGCAGCATCAGCGCGATGGCGGTGAGCTTGCCCTGAGAGGCCCCGTCCACGCCGCCGAGGACCGGGGTGAAGGCGAAGGTCCCGAAGGTGGTGAACATCAGCATGATGGCGATGGAAAGGCCCATGTCGCCGACCCGGTTGACCAGGAAGGCCTTCTTCGCCGCGGTGGCCGCGCTGGGCTTGTGCTGCCAGAAGCCGATCAGGAGGTAGGAGGCGAGGCCCACACCCTCCCAGCCGACGTACAGCAGCAGGTAGTTGTCGGCGAGGACCAGCAGCAGCATCGCCGCGAGGAACAGGTTCAGATAGCCGAAGAAGCGGCGCCTGCGCTCGTCGTGCTCCATGTACCCGACCGAGTACAGGTGGATGAGCGAGCCGACGCCGGTGATCAGCAGGACGAACGTCATCGAGAGCTGGTCGAGCCGGAAGGTGACGTCGGCCTGGAAGCCGGCCACCGGGATCCAGCTGAACAGGTGCTGGGTGACGGCACGGTGGTCGGCCGCCTTGCCGAGCATGTCGGCGAAGAGGAGCACGCCGATCACGAACGAGGCGGCGGCCAGCACCGTGCCGATCCAGTGGCCGACGGCGTCCAGGCGGCGGCCGCCGCACAGCAGGACGGCCGCTCCGAGCAGGGGCGCCGCGATCAGCAGCGCAATCAGGTTCTCCACGATTCTTCCGACCCCTTACAGCTTCATCAGGCTGGCGTCGTCGACCGAGGCCGAGTGGCGGGAACGGAACAGCGACACGATGATCGCGAGGCCGACCACGACCTCGGCGGCGGCGACGACCATCGTGAAGAAGGCGATGATCTGGCCGTCGAGATTGCCGTGCATCCGGGAGAAGGT
Source organism: Streptomyces sp. NBC_00670 (assembly GCF_036226765.1). Taxonomy (NCBI): domain Bacteria; kingdom Bacillati; phylum Actinomycetota; class Actinomycetes; order Kitasatosporales; family Streptomycetaceae; genus Streptomyces; species Streptomyces sp. NBC_00670. The sequence continues at coordinate 4,259,289 of NZ_CP109017.1, read as the reverse complement.
GACGAACGCCAGGTTGCAGGCGTTGAGCATCAGCTCGATGCACATGAAGAGCACGATCGCGTTGCGCCTGATCAGCACGCCGGTGGCGCCGATCGTGAACAACAGGGCGGCGAGATACAGGTAGTTGACGGGATTCACTGTGTGCCCTCCCCGCTCCTCGTGCGCTCCAGGCGTTCCTCGGAGCGCTGTTCCAGGGCCTTCAGGTCACTGAGCGCCTCGCGCGACACGTCACGGACCTGGCCGCGCTCGCGCAGCGTCCGGTTGACGGTCAGCTCGGAGGGGGTGCCGTCGGGCAGCAGACCGGCGATGTCCACCGCGTTGTGGCGGGCGTACACGCCGGGGGCGGGCAGCGGCGGCAGGTGCTTGCCCTCGCGCACCCGCTGCTCGGACAGCTCGCGCTGGGTGCGGGCCCGTTCGGTGCGCTCGCGGTGGGTGAGCACCATGGCGCCGACGGCGGCCGTGATGAGCAGGGCGCCGGTGATCTCGAAGGCGAAGACGTACTTGGTGAAGATCAGGGCGGCCAGGCCCTGTACGTTGCCGCCGGCGTTGGCCTCGCCCAGGCCGTCGAACTCCGTGAGCGAGGCGTTGCCGATGCCGCCGAGGAGCAGGACGCCGAAGCCGACGCCGCACAGCAGGGCCAGCCAGCGCTGGCCCTTGACGGTCTCCTTCAGGGAGTCCGCCGCCGTGACGCCGACCAGCATCACCACGAACAGGAACAGCATCATGATCGCGCCGGTGTAGACGACGATCTGCACGATGCCCAGGAAGTAGGCGCCGTTGGCGAGGTAGAACACCGCCAGGATGATCATGGTGCCGGCCAGCGAGAGCGCGCTGTGCACGGCCCTCCGCATGAACACCGTGCACAGGGCGCCCAGCACGGCGACCGTGCCGAGGATCCAGAACTGGACGGCCTCGCCCGTGGACGTGGAGTACGCCGCGAGCGTGGTGCCGCCGTCGAGGGGGGCGGCCAGGGTGGCGAGCGGGGTCATCGGCCGATCACCTTCTCCGAGGCCGGTTCGTCCGGGCCGGAGGTCGAGGCGGCCTCCTGCGGCGTCTCCCCCTTGGAGACGGCCACCTGACGCTCCGTGCCGGGCGCCGCCCGCGTCACCAGACCGCGGTAGTAGTCCTGCTCGTCGGTGCCGGGGAAGATCGCGTGCGGGGTGTCGACCATGCCCTCCTCGAGACCGGCGAGCAGCTGCTCCTTGGTGTAGATGAGGTTGGCGCGGCTGGAGTCGGCCAGCTCGAACTCGTTGGTCATCGTCAGCGCGCGCGTGGGGCACGCCTCGATGCACAGGCCGCACAGGATGCAGCGGGCGTAGTTGATCTGGTAGACGCGGCCGTACCGCTCGCCCGGCGAGTAGCGCTCCTCGTCGGTGTTGTCGGCGCCCTCCACGTAGATGGCGTCGGCGGGGCAGGCCCAGGCGCACAGTTCGCAGCCCACGCACTTCTCCAGCCCGTCCGGATGGCGGTTGAGCTGGTGCCGGCCGTGGAACCGCGGTGCGGTGGTCTTCTGCTGCTCCGGGTACTGCTCGGTCAGCCGCTTCTTGAACATGGCCTTGAAGGTCACGCCGAAGCCGGCCACCGGGTTGAGGAAACCGGGATCGGTGTCCTTGCGCTCGTCAGCCATCGGACGCCTCCTTTCCGTCACGCGTCGCGTGGGATTCGTCACTGGCAGTATCGGACCCGCCACTGACAATCAGCTCCCGCTCCCGGCTGGGGCGGCGCCTGGGCACCGGCGGCAGCGACTGTCCGGGCAGCGGCGGCACGGGGAATCCGCCCGCCATCGGGTCGAACGCCGTCTGTTCGACGGCGGGCTCCTGGCCCTCCTTGCCCTTGCCCTTGTCGCGGAACATGTCGAAGAGGAAGGAGAGCAGCAGCAGCGCGAGGACGCCGCCGGCGACGTACAGGGCGATGTCGGTGAAGCCGTAGTTCTCGTTCCGCAGCGCCCGCACGGTGGCGACGAGCATCAGCCAGACCACGGAGACCGGGATGAGGACCTTCCAGCCGAGCTTCATCAGCTGGTCGTAGCGGACGCGGGGCAGCGTGCCGCGCAGCCAGATGAAGAAGAACAGCAGCAGCTGGACCTTGACGACGAACCAGAGCATCGGCCACCAGCCGTGGTTCGCGCCCTCCCAGAAGGTGCTGATCGGCCAGGGGGCCCGCCAGCCGCCCAGGAAGAGCGTGGTGGACACGGCCGAGACGGTCACCATGTTGACGTACTCGGCGAGCATGAACATCGCGAACTTGATCGACGAGTACTCGGTGTTGAAGCCGCCGACCAGGTCGCCCTCGGACTCCGGCATGTCGAAGGGGGCGCGGTTGGTCTCGCCCACCATGGTGACGATGTAGAGGATGAAGGAGACCGGCAGCAGCAGGATGTACCAGCGGTCCTGCTGCTGTTCGACGATCGTGGACGTCGACATCGAACCCGAGTACAGGAAGACCGAGGCGAACGCGGCGCCCATGGCGATCTCGTAGGAGATCATCTGCGCGGCCGAGCGCAGACCGCCGAGCAGCGGGTACGTCGACCCGGAGCTCCAGCCGGCCAGGACGATGCCGTAGATGCCGACCGAGGCGACCGCGAGGACGTAGAGCATCGCGATCGGCAGGTCGGTGAGCTGCATCGCGGTGCGGTGGCCGAAGATCGAGATCTCGTTGCCGGCCGGCCCGAAGGGGATCACGGCGATCGCCATGAACGCGGGGATGGCCGCCACGATCGGTGCGAGGACGTACACCACCTTGTCCGCGCGCTTGACGACGAGGTCCTCCTTGAGCATCAGCTTGATGCCGTCGGCGAGCGACTGGAGCATGCCCCAGGGGCCGTGCCGGTTGGGACCGATGCGCAGCTGCATCCAGGCGACGACCTTGCGCTCCCAGACGATCGAGAACAGCACGGTCACCATCAGGAAGGCGAAACAGAAGACCGCCTTGACGACGACCAGCCACCACGGGTCGGTGCCGAACATCGACAGGTCGTCGGCGGCGAGGTACCCGTTCACGCCTCCACCTCCTTCGGGGCTTCCTTCGGGGCGTCGGCTGCGGGGGTGGCCGGGCCGATGCGGACGAGAGCGCCGGGCAGCACCCCGGTGTCGGAGGCGACGCCCCCGCCGGCGGAGTTCAGCGGGAGCCAGACCACCCGGTCGGGCATCTCGGTGACCTCCAACGGCAGTTCGGTGGTCCCGGACGGGCCGGTGACGGCGAGCAGGTCGCACTCCTTGACGCCCGCCTCGGCGGCCGTGGCGGCCGACACGCGCGCGTGGGCGGCGTGCCGGGTGCCGGCCAGGGCCTCGTCGCCGTCCTGGAGCCGGCCCCGGTCGAGCAGCAGCCGGTGCCCGGCGAGGACGGCCTCCCCGGCGGCCGGTCGCGGCAGCGGGACCGCCACCTCGACCGGGTCGGTGGCGCGGGCGCCGTCCCAGGCGCCGAGCCGGTCCAGTTCGGCGCGGGTGGTGCGCAGGTCGGGCAGCCCCAGGTGGACGTCCATGGCGTCGGCGAGCATCTGCAGCACCCGCGCGTCGGCGGGGGCCAGGCGGCGGGTCATCTGGTCGGGCTTGAGCGCGGCCTCGAAGGAGCGTGCCCTGCCCTCCCAGTTGAGGAAGGTGCCCGCCTTCTCGACGACCGCGGCGACCGGCAGGACGACGTCCGCGCGCGCGGTGACCTCGCTGGGCCGCAGCTCCAGGGAGACCAGGAAGCCGACCTCGTCGAGCGCGGCACGCGCGCGTGCCGGATCGGGCAGGTCGGCGATCTCGACGCCCGCCACCACCAGGGCCCGCAGTTCGCCCGCGGCGGCGGCCTCGACGATCTGTCCGGTGTCCCGGCCGTAGCGGTGCGGGAGGGCGGCGACGCCCCAGGCGGCGGCGACCTCCTCGCGCGCGCGGGGGTCGGTGGCCGGGCGGCCGCCGGGCAGCAGGGTGGGCAGCGCGCCCGCCTCGACGGCACCGCGCTCCCCGGCCCGGCGCGGGATCCACACCAGCCGGGCGCCGGTCGCGGAGGCGGCCCGTACGGCGGCGGTGAGCCCGCCGGACACGGCGGCCAGCCGCTCGCCGACGACGATGACGGCGCCCTCGCCGCGCAGCGCCTCGGCGGCCGTGACGCCGTCGTCCTCCAGGCCGACGCCGCCGGCCAGCGCGTCCAGCCACTCGGTCTCGGTGCCCGGCGCGGCCGGCAGGAGCGTGCCGCCGGCCTTCTCAAGGCCCCGGGTGGCGTGCGTGGCGAGCGCGAAGACCCGCTGTCCGTGCCCCCGCCATGCCTTGCGCAGTCGCAGGAAGACGCCGGGCGCCTCCTCCTCGGCCTCGAACCCGACCAGGAGGACGGCGGGCGCCTTCTCCAGGGCGGTGTACGTGACGCCGTCGCCGTCGAGGCTGTGGCCGTGTCCGGCGATGCGGGCGGCCAGGAAGTCGGCCTCCTCGGCGCTGTGCACGCGCGCGCGGAAGTCGATGTCGTTGGTGTCCAGGGCCACGCGCGCGAACTTGCTGTACGCGTAGGCGTCCTCCACCGTGAGCCGGCCGCCGGTCAGCACACCGGCGCTGCCCCGGGCGGAGCGCAGTCCCCGCGCGGCGACGTCGAGCGCCTCGGGCCAGGAGGCGGGTTCCAGGACGCCGTCGGCGCCTCGCACCAGGGGCGTGGTCAGCCGGTCGGGCTGCTGTGCGTAGCGGAACGCGAAGCGTCCCTTGTCGCACATCCACTCCTCGTTGACCTCGGGGTCGTTGGCGGCCAGGCGCCGCATGACCTTGCCGCGCCGGTGGTCGGTGCGGGTGGCGCAGCCGCCGGAGCAGTGCTCGCACACCGAGGGCGACGACACCAGGTCGAAGGGGCGGGAGCGGAACCGGTACGCCGCCGAGGTCAGCGCGCCGACCGGGCAGATCTGGATGGTGTTGCCGGAGAAGTACGACTCGAACGGGTCGTCCTCGCCGGTGCCGACCTGCTGGAGCGCGCCCCGTTCGATCAGTTCGATCATCGGGTCGCCGGCGATCTGGTTCGAGAAGCGGGTGCAGCGCGCGCACAGCACGCACCGCTCGCGGTCGAGCAGCACCTGGGTGGAGATCGGTACCGGCTTCTCGTAGGTGCGCTTCTTGCCGTCGAAGCGGGAGTCGGCCTGGCCGTGCGACATGGCCTGGTTCTGCAGCGGGCACTCGCCGCCCTTGTCGCAGACCGGGCAGTCCAGCGGGTGGTTGATGAGCAGGAGCTCCATCACCCCCTTCTGGGCCTTCTCGGCGACCGGGGAGGTGAGCTGGGTTTTGACGACCATGCCGTCGGTGCAGGTGATGGTGCAGGAGGCCATCGGCTTGCGCTGGCCCTCGACCTCGACGATGCACTGGCGGCAGGCGCCGGCCGGGTCGAGCAGGGGGTGGTCGCAGAAGCGGGGGATCTCGATGCCGAGCTGTTCGGCGGCGCGGATGACCAGGGTGCCCTTGGGCACGCTGAGCTCGGCGCCGTCGATCGTGAGCGTGACGAGGTCCTCCGGGGGCACCGCGGCCTCTCCCCCGCCCGAGGGGGTGCCAGTGGTCACGGTCATGCGTGCACCTCCGTGTGCTGGTCCGCCCAGGCCGTCGACCTGGCGGGGTCGAAGGGGCAGCCGCGGCCCGTGATGTGCTCCTCGTACTCCGCGCGGAAGTACTTCAGGGAGGAGAAGATCGGGGAGGCGGCGCCGTCGCCGAGGGCGCAGAAGGCCTTGCCGTTGATGTTGTCGGCGATGTCGTTCAGCTTGTCGAGGTCGGACAGGGCGCCCTTGCCGGCCTCGATGTCGCGCAGCAGCTGCACGAGCCAGTACGTCCCCTCGCGGCAGGGCGTGCACTTGCCGCAGGACTCGTGGGCGTAGAACTCGGTCCAGCGGGTGACGGCGCGCACGACGCAGGTCGTCTCGTCGAAGCACTGCAGGGCTTTGGTGCCGAGCATGGAGCCGGCGGCGCCCACGCCCTCGTAGTCGAGGGGCACGTCGAGGTGTTCCTCGGTGAACATCGGCGTCGAGGAGCCGCCCGGCGTCCAGAACTTCAGCCGGTGGCCGGGGCGGATCCCGCCGCTCATGTCGAGGAGCTGGCGCAGGGTGATGCCGAGCGGGGCCTCGTACTGGCCGGGGCTCGCGACATGGCCGCTGAGCGAGTAGAGCGTGAAGCCGGGGGACTTCTCGCTGCCCATCGACCTGAACCAGTCCTTGCCGTTTTTCAGGATGGCGGGAACCGACGCGATGGATTCGACGTTGTTCACCACAGTCGGGCACGCGTAGAGGCCCGCGACGGCAGGGAAGGGGGGACGCAGCCGCGGTTGGCCGCGGCGGCCTTCGAGCGAGTCGAGCAGCGCGGTCTCCTCACCGCAGATGTACGCGCCCGCGCCCGCGTGCACGGTGAGTTCGAGGTCGAGTCCGCTGCCCAGGATGTCCTTGCCGAGGTAGCCGGCGGCGTAGGCCTCACGGACGGCCTCGTGCAACCGCCGCAGTACGGGGACGACTTCGCCCCGCAGATAGATGAAGGCGTGCGACGACCTGATGGCGTAGCACGCGATGACGATGCCCTCGATGAGGCTGTGCGGGTTGGCGAACAGGAGCGGGATGTCCTTGCAGGTCCCGGGCTCCGATTCGTCGGCGTTGACAACCAGATAGTGAGGCTTGCCGTCTCCCTGCGGAATGAACTGCCACTTCATGCCAGTGGGGAACCCCGCGCCGCCGCGGCCGCGCAGTCCGGATTCCTTGACGTACGCGATGAGGTCGTCCGGCGACATGGCGAGCGCCTTGCGGAGTCCCTCGTATCCCTCGTGCCTGCGGTACGTGTCCAGCGTCCAGGACTCGTCCTCGTCCCAGAAGGCCGACAGTACGGGTGCGAGCAGCTTCTCGGGGCTCGTCCCCTCGCCGTCCTCGAACGTGTGCGGGCGGGTGGTGCCGCCGTCCTCGGCTGCCAAGGTCATCACTCCCCCTCCTCGGCGACGGGGCCCGCCGGGTGGGCCGGGTCGGATGCCGATGTGGCCTCGGGCGCGTCGTGCGAACTGAGGTGCTCGCTCGGCGACGGGTCGTGCGGTGCCGCGTCGCCGGGCGCCCCGTCCGAGGGCTGGTCCCCCGGTGTCTCGTGCGGTCCGCCGTCGCGCGGGTGCACCACGCGCGCGGGGGCCGTCTCCCCCTTGGCCAGGCGCAGCCCGGTCAGCGAGGCGTGTCCGGCGCCGCCGGAGGCCGCGACGGCCCCCTCCCGCTCGTCGGGGAAGCCCGCCAGGATCCGGGCGGTCTCCTTGAAGGTGCACAGGGGGGCGCCGCGGGTCGGGGAGACCTCGGCCCCCTCGCGCAGCTCGTCGACGAGGCGCTTGGCGCTCTGCACGGTCTGGTTGTCGAAGAACTCCCAGTTGACCATCACGACCGGGGCGAAGTCGCAGGCCGCGTTGCACTCGATGTGCTCCAGGGTGACCTTGCCGTCGTCGGTGGTCTCGCCGTTGCCGACGCCGAGGTGCTCCTGGAGCGCGGAGTAGATCGCGTCACCGCCCATGACCGCGCACAGGGTGTTGGTGCAGACGCCGACCTGGTAGTCGCCGCTCGGCCGGCGCCGGTACATCGTGTAGAAGGTGGCGACGGCGGTGACCTCGGCGGTGGTGAGGTCCAGCATGTCGGCGCAGAACCGCATGCCGGTGCGCGTGACGTACCCCTCCTCCGACTGCACCAGGTGCAGCATCGGCAGGAGGGCGGAACGGGAGTCCGGGTAGCGGGCGACGATCTCGCGCGCGTCCCGTTCCAGCCGGGCGCGGACGTCGTCCGGGTAGGGGGGCGCGGGCAGCTCGGGCATGCCCAGGCCAACGCCCTTCGAGGGGGTGGTGGTCACCGGTCGACGCCTCCCATCACGGGGTCGATGGACGCGACGGCGACGATGACGTCGGCGACCTGGCCGCCCTCGCACATCGCCGCCATGGCCTGCAGGTTGGTGAAGGACGGGTCGCGGAAGTGGACCCGGTAGGGCCGGGTGCCGCCGTCGGAGACGACGTGCACCCCGAGTTCGCCCTTGGGCGACTCGACGGCCGCGTACGCCTGTCCCGGCGGGACGCGGAAGCCCTCGGTCACCAGCTTGAAGTGGTGGATCAGGGCCTCCATGGAGGTGCCCATGATGTTCTTGATGTGGTCCAGGGAGTTGCCCATGCCGTCCGGTCCCAGGGCGAGCTGGGCGGGCCAGGCGATCTTCTTGTCGGCGACCATGACCGGGCCGGGTTCCAGCCGGTCCAGGCACTGCTCGACGATCCTGAGCGACTGGCGCATCTCCTCCAGGCGGATCAGGAACCGGCCGTAGGAGTCGCAGGTGTCGGCGGTCGGCACGTCGAAGTCGTACGTCTCGTAGCCGCAGTAGGGCTGCGACTTGCGCAGGTCGTGCGGCAGGCCGGTGGAGCGCAGGATCGGCCCGGTGGCGCCCAGCGCCATGCAGCCGGTCAGGTCGAGGTAGCCGACGTCCTGCATACGGGCCTTGAAGATGGGGTTACCGGTGGCGAGCTTGTCGTACTCCGGGAGGTTCTTGTCCATCTTCTTCACGAACTCGCGGATCTGGTCCACCGCGCCGGGCGGCAGGTCCTGGGCGAGTCCGCCGGGGCGGATGAACGCGTGGTTCATGCGCAGGCCCGTGATGAGCTCGTAGATGTCGAGAATGAGTTCACGATCACGGAAGCCGTAGATCATGATCGTGGTCGCGCCCAGTTCCATGCCGCCGGTGGCGATGCACACCAGGTGCGAGGAGAGCCGGTTGAGCTCCATCAGGAGCACGCGGATGATCGTGGCGCGGTCGGGGATCTGGTCCTCGATGCCGAGCAGCTTCTCCACGGCGAGGCAGTAGGCGGCCTCGTTGAAGAAGGGCGTCAGGTAGTCCATGCGCGTCACGAACGTGGTGCCCTGGGTCCACGTCCGGTACTCGAGGTTCTTCTCGATGCCGGTGTGGAGGTAGCCGATGCCGCAGCGGGCCTCGGTGACGGTCTCGCCGTCGATCTCCAGGATGAGCCGGAGCACGCCGTGGGTGGACGGGTGCTGCGGGCCCATGTTGACGATGATGCGCTCGTCGTCGGACTTCGCGGCGCTCTGGGCGATCTCGTCCCAGTCGCCGCCGGTCACCGTGTAGACGGTGCCTTCGGTGGTCTCACGTGCTGATGCCATCGAGGAGGCGGTCCCGGAGGGACTCGATGAGGGGTGGTGGCCGGGTGACGGGTTGGGAGTGCTCACGAGTACGACCTCCGCTGGTCCGGAGCCGGGATCTGGGCGCCCTTGTACTCGACGGGGATGCCGCCGAGGGGATAGTCCTTGCGCTGCGGATGGCCCTGCCAGTCGTCCGGCATCATGATCCGCGTCAGCGCGGGGTGGCCGTCGAAGACGATGCCGAAGAAGTCGTACGCCTCGCGCTCGTGCCAGTCGTTGGTCGGGTAGACGGGGACCAGCGAGGGGATGTGCGGGTCGGCGTCGGGGGCGCTGACCTCGAGCCGGATCAGCCGGTTGTGGGTGAGCGAGCGCAGGTGGTAGACGGCGTGCAGCTCGCGGCCCTTGTCGCCGGGGTAGTGCACGGCGCTCACGCCGGTGCACAGCTCGAAGCGGAGCGCCGGGTCGTCGCGCAGGGTCTTCGCGACGGCGGGCAGGAACTCGCGCTCGATGTGGAAGGTCAGCTCGCCCCGGTCGACGACCGTGCGGTCGATGACGTTGCCGGGGACGAGGCCCTGTTCCTCCAGGGCGCCCTCCAGCTCGTCGGCGACCTCGTCGAACCACCCGCCGTAGGGCCGGCCGGCCGCGCCCGGGAGCCGGACGGAGCGGACCAGGCCGCCGTAACCGGAGGTGTCGCCGCCGTTGTTGGCGCCGAACATGCCGCGCTGGACGCGGATCTCCTCGCCGCCCTGGCCGCGCCGGCCCGGGAGGTTCTCGGCGGACAGCTCCTTCTCGGGGTTGGGCGCGTCCGCGGCGCCGGCGGCCTTCGCGGCACCGGCGGCCTTCGCATCGCCGGGCGCGTTCTTCCCGTCACCCGGTGTGCCCTTCGCGTCGCTCATCGCAGCAGCCCCTTCATCTCGATCGTGGGCAGGGCCTTGAGCGCCGCCTCCTCCGCCTCGCGGGCCGCCTCCTCGGCGTTCACGCCGAGCTTGGAGTGCTGGATCTTCTGGTGGAGCTTGAGGATCGCGTCCATCAGCATCTCCGGGCGCGGCGGGCAGCCGGGCAGATAGATGTCGACGGGGACGACGTGGTCGACGCCCTGGACGATCGCGTAGTTGTTGAACATGCCGCCCGAGGAGGCGCAGACGCCCATGGAGATCACCCACTTCGGGTTGGGCATCTGGTCGTAGACCTGCCGCAGCACGGGCGCCATCTTCTGGCTGACCCGGCCCGCGACGATCATCAGGTCGGCCTGGCGCGGCGAGCCGCGGAAGACCTCCATGCCGAACCGCGCCAGGTCGTAGCGGCCGGCCCCGGTGGTCATCATCTCGATGGCGCAGCAGGCCAGTCCGAAGGTCGCCGGGAAGACCGACGACTTGCGCACCCAGCCCGCGGCCTGCTCGACGGTGGTCAGCAGGAAGCCGCTCGGCAGCTTTTCTTCGAGTCCCATGTCCTTTGGCCCCTCAGTCCCATTCCAGGCCGCCGCGCCGCCATACGTACGCGTACGCGACGAAGACGGTGAGCACGAAGAGCAGCATCTCCACGAGCCCGAAAATCCCCAGGGAGTCGAAGGTGACGGCCCAGGGATAGAGGAAGACGATCTCGATGTCGAAGACGATGAAGAGCATCGCCGTCAGGTAGTACTTGATGGGGAACCGCCCGCCGCCGGCCGGCGTGGGGGTCGGCTCGATTCCGCACTCGTACGCCTCGAGCTTGGCGCGGTTGTACCGCTTCGGACCGATCAGCGTGGCCATGACCACGGAGAAGATCGCAAAGCCTGCCCCGAGGGCTCCCAGTACGAGGATGGGCGCATACGCGTTCACCGCTCCTCGCTCCTCTCAGTCGGCACTGACTGCTGGCGGTTCGCCGAGCTCGCGGCCCCTTTTCCCGTCCCGCTCTCCCCACCCGTTCCGACGAAGATCGCGTTCATGTGAAGCAGGTCACAAGCCCAACTGCCCCGCATCCTATGCCCGGGGGTCTGTGATCTGCGACACGGGGGTCAGCATGTACTTTGTGATCTCCACCACCCGGCGAAGGATCATGAAGTCGGATGAGCGGTGATCTTCGTACGCGAAGCATCCGGACGATCACCAAGAGCTGACATTTCCGCTCGTCGACGCAGGTCACAGCGGTGGTCCCTCTATCAAGCGGCCGCCGTCCAAGGCAAATTGGCGCGGCGCCAGATCGCTTGATAGAGGGAGCTGTTCACGCGTGGGCGTGAGCCGGGGCCGCATTGGTGACGGATACGGACATGTGCCCGCATTCACGAGCGGCCGGGCGCCGGGGGCGGGCCGGCCGGCACCGAGGACGGGGCCGACGGGCGCACCGCCGGGGCGCGACCCCGCATTCCTTCTGACGGCCACTCACCTTGTGACCTGCGCCACACCCACAGCGGGCACCCAAGAACCGGGCTTGGCCAACTGTCCCAACCGATGGTAGGTGCGGGGCAATTCGGGCGTAACAGCGAAAGACCATGATCACGGGCTTGATCGACAGCGCCCGCTATGCCCGTTACGGCGTCAATGAGGGGCGCGCCGGAGGAAATTAAGGTCTCGATTGAACAACTGTGGCGGAGCACACGTTTCTTGAAGGTATGGAGGAGCCCCTGGTACCGCTTAGACCCATGTCCCACACCGCTCACATACGAAGCCACCGGAAACCCCGCCGCAACGCGTCCACGGTCGCGGTGCGGGCCGGAGTCGCCGGTGGTGTGCTCAGCACCCTGGCAGTGGCCGGTGCCTCGGCCCAGGCCAGCGCGGCCGAGCCGGTGACGCAGACACTGGAGCTGCCCACGCTCACGGCCGATCTCGCCACGCAGATCGCGCAGTCCGCGGACGCCACCCAGCAGGCGGCGGCCAACTACCAGCTGCGGGCCGAGCGCGACGCGGCCGCCGCCAAGGCCGCCAAGGAGGCCAAGTCCGACCTCGCCGACGCCAAGAAGGAGGCGAAGGCGAAGGCCGAGGCCAAGCGCAAGGCGGAGGCCGCGCGCAAGACCGCCGAGGCCGCCTCCCGCTCCTCGGACCGCACCACCCTCGCCTCGACCGCCTCGACGGCCACCAGCACGTCCTCGTCCACGGCCACCGGGTCGGCGGCGGCGGTCGTCGCCTTCGTCAAGGCGCAGGTCGGCAAGGCGTACGTCTCCGGTGCCACCGGTCCGTCGGCCTACGACTGCTCCGGTCTGGTGCAGACCGCCTTCAAGCAGGTGGGCATCAGCCTGCCGCGTGTCTCGCAGGACCAGTCGACGGCCGGCACGCAGGTCTCGCTGAGCAATCTGCAGCCGGGCGACATCCTGTACTGGGGCAGCGCGGGCAGCGCGTACCACGTCGGGGTCTACGTCGGCGACGGCATGTTCGTCGGGGCGCAGAACCCGTCTTCCGGTGTCGTCGAGCGGCCGCTCTCGTACGATCCGCCGAGTGGTGCGGTGCGGGTGCTCTGAGCATCACCGTGGCGTGACGGTCTGACGTCACCGTGTCCTGACGGACGGAAGCCACCGCCCCTTTCCCGGGGGTGGTGGCTTCCGCTTGTCCGGGCGTCCGGAAGCCCCTACGCCTTCGGGGCCACCTTCGAGAGGCCGTTGATGATGCGGTCCATCGCGTCGCCGCCCGTGGGGTCCGTGAGGTTGGCGAGGAGCTTGAGGGTGAACTTCATCAGCACCGGGTGGGTCAGGCCGCGCTGCGTGGCGATCTGCATGACCTTCGGGTTGCCGATGAGCTTCACGAAGGCGCGGCCCAGGTTGTAGTAGCCGCCGTAGGTGTCCTTGAGGACCTGCGGGTAGCGGCGCAGCGCGATCTCGCGCTGGGCGGGGGTCGCCCGGGCGTGCGCCTGGACGATGACGTCGGCGGCGATCTGCCCCGACTCCATCGCGTACGCGATGCCCTCGCCGTTGAACGGGTTGACCAGGCCGCCCGCGTCGCCCACCAGCAGCAGGCCCTTGGTGTAGTGCGGCTGGCGGTTGAAGGCCATGGGGAGGGCGGCGCCGCGGATCGGGCCCGTCATGTTGTCCGGGGTGTAGCCCCAGTCCTCCGGCATCGAGGCGCACCAGGCCTTGAGGATCTCGCGCCAGTCGAGCTCCTTGAAGGCGGCGGAGGTGTTGAGGACGCCGAGGCCGACGTTGCTCGTGCCGTCGCCCATGCCGAAGATCCAGCCGTAGCCGGGCAGCAGCCGGTCCTGGGGGCCGCGGCGGTCCCACAGCTCCAGCCAGGACTCCAGGTAGTCGTCGTCGTGGCGGGGCGAGGTGAAGTACGTGCGGACGGCGACGCCCATCGGGCGGTCCTCGCGGCGGTGCAGGCCCATCGCCAGGGAGAGCCGGGTGGAGTTGCCGTCGGCGGCCACGACGAGGGGGGCGTGGAAGGTGACCTCCTTCTTCTCCTCGCCGAGCTTGGCGTGCACGCCGGTGATGCGGCCGGTGCGGTCGTCGGTGATCGGGGCGCCCACGTTGCAGCGCTCGTACAGCCGGGCGCCGGCCTTCTGGGCCTGGCGGGCGAGCTGCTCGTCGAAGTCGTCGCGCTTGCGGACGAGTCCGTAGTCCGGGTAGCTGGCGAGGTCGGGCCAGTCGAGTTCGAGGCGCACGCCGCCGCCGATGATGCGCAGGCCCCGGTTGCGGAGCCAGCCGGCCTCCTCGGAGATGTCGATGCCCATGGCGACGAGCTGCTTGGTGGCGCGCGGGGTGAGGCCGTCGCCGCAGACCTTCTCGCGGGGGAAGGCGGTCTTCTCGAGGAGCAGGACGTCGAGGCCGGCCTTGGCGAGGTAGTAGGCGGTGGTGGAACCGGCGGGTCCGGCCCCGACGACGATCACATCGGCGGTGTGTTCGGTGAGGGGCTGGGGCTCGGTCACGTGGGTCTCCCCGAGGCTCGAGGGTGGGATGCCGGGGCTCGGCGGTGGACAGGGGCAGTCTATTCAGGGGCGTTGGCCGGGGCGGCCGAGGGCCGGGGCGTGCGGGGTGCCGTTCGCCGACCGGGTTCTTCCCGTCCCGCCGCCCCTGCCCTTACCGGGCGGGCCCTCGCGCGCTTACCCTGGGGGTACCGCTGGGGGTGACAGCTGTGCGTATAACACCCGAAACACCCGACGTGCGGGTTCCGCGTCTCGTGGGGCTGATGGCCGTGGACGCCCGGGAGAGCGCCGCGGAACACGGCGTGCTGCTCTCCGCGCCCGACCGGCCCGACTTCGCCATGACGACCGTCGTCGACTACGTCGTCCGCCAGTACCCGCCGCCCGGCACCGAGGTCCCGCGCGGCGCCGTGGTCACCGTCTGGTTCGAGTTCGGCGAGGGCGAGGGCGGCGGTGGCGTACGGGAGCCGCGGCGGCCGGTCCCGCCACCGGGCGGGATGCGGCGGGAACTGGACGAGCCGGGAGAGTCCCTGTTCATCCGCTGAGCGCGCGCCGGGCCCCGGGGCCTCACTTCTCCTTGAAGCCCCGGTGCAGGGCCACCACGCCGCCCGTCAGGTTGCGCCAGGCCACCTTCGACCAGCCGGCCCCGGTCAGGCGGGCGGCGAGCGCGGCCTGGTCGGGCCAGGCGCGGATGGACTCGGCGAGGTAGACGTACGCGTCCGGGTTGGACGACACCGACCGCGCCACCGGCGGCAGCGCCCGCATCAGGTACTCGGTGTAGACCGTGCGGAACGGCGCCCACGTCGGGTGGGAGAACTCGCAGATCACGACCCGGCCGCCCGGCTTCGTCACCCGGTACATCTCGCGCAGCGCGGTGTCCGTGTCCTGCACGTTGCGCAGCCCGAAGGAGATCGTCACCGCGTCGAACGTGTCGTCCTTGAACGGCAGCTTCGTCGCGTCCCCGGCGGTGAACGGCAGCCAGGCGTGCCGCTGCTTGCCGACCCGCAGCATGCCGGTCGAGAAGTCGCAGGGGACGACGTACGCGCCGGTCCGTGCGAACGGCAGCGACGACGTCGCCGTACCGGCCGCGAGGTCCAGCACCTTCTGCGCGGGGCGTGCGTCGACCGCCTGGGCCACCGCCTTGCGCCACACCCGGTCCTGGCCGAGCGAGAGGACGTCGTTGGTGAGGTCGTACCGCTCGGCCACGCCGTCGAACATCGAGGCGACTTCGTGCGGCTGCTTGTTCAGGGATGCGCGGGTCACCCGGCCATTGTGGCAGCACGGGCCTGACGGGCCCGGACGCGCCCCGGGGCCGCACCGGGCCCGGCCCGTCTCTCACCCCGGCAGCAGTCGCGGCCGCTTCCTCGCCGCCACGTCCTCCACCCACCCGCACACCAGCACGCACGCGGCGATCAGGAGCCAGCCGATGCCGAACATGAACCACTGGCTCTCCAGCGGCAGGTACTTCTCGAAGGCGGGGACGTTCCAGAACTGGTCGATCAGCGGCACCGCGAGGATCAGCGCGATCTCGTGCCAGAGGTAGACCGTGACCGCGCGCGCGTTGAACACGGTCACGATCCGGTCCAGCCGCCGGTACCGGGTCAGCCCGGCGAAGTCGATGCGGAACCGCGCCTTCGCCCACATCAGCAGCAGCACGTACCCGGCCGACCAGAACGCCTGCGCGAGCGGGATCTCGTCCAGGTCGTACGTGCCGCCCGCGTCCGCCTGGTGGCTGAACGCGTACCAGCCGCCGTAGCCGACCGCCGCGAGGGAGAAGAACGCCACGGCCGCCGGTTTCAGCCGCTCCAGGACGCCGTCGCGGTGCGCGAAGCCCAGGATCCAGCAGAAGAGGTACGTCGCCAGGTCCCACAGGGCGGTGCCGAAGCGGTCGTCGCCCGGGTCCCACGCGAACTGGAACACGACGACCGGCACGAGGGACAGGAACAGCACCGGCAGCGGCGCCCGGCGGAAGAGGCGCAGCAGGACCGGGGAGAGCAGCACGAACCACAGATACGTCCGCAGGTACCAGAGGATCTCCCAGGCCTGCTCGCCCCACGCGTTGCCCGGCGGGTCACCGAGCGGGACCACCCAGTAGACGATCTGCCAGCCCGGCATCCAGTCGTGGATCAGCATGGCCAGCACGACGAAGACGCCCCAGAACCAGAAGGGCGGCAGCAGCCGGCGGACGCGGCTGCGGATCACCGTGAGCGCCGGGCGCTGGAGCGACCTGGCCATCAGGGTGCCGGCCAGGGCGAACATGATGCCCATGGAGGGGAAGACCATGCCGCACCAGGCCCACCCGAAGGTGTGATACGTGACGACACGGATGAGCGCGGCCGCGCGGAGGGAGTCAAAGTAGCGGTCCCGCTTGGGGGGCGACGGGGGGCCGGGAGCGACCGGGGCCTCGGGCTCGGGCTCGGCCACAGGTTCGGCCTCGGCCACGGCCGACGGCGCCTCGAACTCGGCCGTGTCGGCGACGGGGCCGGCGGCCGTCTCCGGGGCCGTCGCGTAGGGCGCGTACTCGGCTTGCGGCGCGTACGACGGCTGGTGGGGGTACGAGGGCTCGTACGGGTACGAGCCGTACCCGTACGGGTCGGTCCCCGGTTGCCCGCCGTACCCCTGCCCGTACCCGTACTCCCGCTGCTGCTCCTCCCCCCAGCTCATCGGCCCGCCCCCGCCGGGGTGCCGACCTCGCCGGTGCGCTTGAGCTTCTGCCAGCGCAACCGGCCGCCGGTGAGCGCGGTGACGCAGGAGTGGATCAGCACCAGGTACATCATCTGCCGGTACGCCAACTGCTGGAGCGGCAGCATCAACAGGTACCGGTACTTCTCCCGGTCCAGCCGGAACGCGTACGCCGCGCACACCAGTTGGATGCCGAGCACCGCCAGCCACGCCAGCAGGGACGCCTTGAAGTCGACGAAGATCATCGCGTAGGCGGTGAACACGTCGATCAGCGGTGCGAAGACCGGCGTGACGATCTGGAACAGCACCACCAGCGGCATCCCGACCCGGCCGAACCGGCCCGAAGGCCCCTTGTCCGTGAGCGACTTGCGGTGCTTCCACAGCGCCTGCATGGTCCCGTACGACCAGCGGTAGCGCTGCGACCAGAGCTGCCCCAGCGAGCCGGGCGCCTCGGTCCAGGCGCGGGCGTGCTCCTGGTAAACAACCCGCCAGCCGCCGCGGTGCAGGGCGATGGTGATGTCGGTGTCCTCGGCGAGCGTGTCGTGGCTCATGCCGCCCACCCCGATCACCGCGTCCCGCCGGAACGCGCCGATCGCGCCCGGGATGGTGGGCATGCAGCGCAGCAGGTCGTACATCCGGCGGTCGAGGTTGAAGCCCATCACGTACTCGATGTGCTGCCAGGCTCCGATCATCGTGTTGCGGTTGCCGACCTTGGCGTTGCCCGCGACCGCGCCGACCTCCGGGTCGGCGAACGGCTGGACGAGCTGGTGCACGGCGTCCGGCTCGAACACGGTGTCGCCGTCCATCATCACGACGATGTCGTGACTGGCGTTCCACACCCCGTTGTTGAGCGCGGCCGGCTTGCCCGCGTTCTCCTGGCGGACGACGCGGACGTTGGGCATCCCGAGGGCCTCCACGATGTCCGCGGTGCCGTCCGTGGAGCCGTCGTCGACGACGATGATCTCGATCGGATGGGTGCTCCGCGCCAGCGAGTGCAGCGTGTTGGCGATGCACTCCTTCTCGTTGTACGCCGGGACGATCACGCTCACCGGCGCGGTGACCGTCGGCCCCCAGCCGAACCGGCGTTTGTTGCGCTGTCTGTAGTGGCGCCGGGCGAGGATCAGCATCATCCCGAAGCGGCCCATCACCGCGACGCCGACGACGGTGAGGCCACCCGCGAGGACGGGCACGGTCCACTCGGCGACGGCGACGGCGTAGATCAGCGCCTTGCCCTCGTAGAGGGTCATGCCGGTCGCCCTGTGCTGGGCGCTCTGCTCGACGGCGGCCGTTCCGGTGCCGCCGCCCTCGGTGCCCGGCTGCTCCCCACCGGGCTGCTGCCCTCCCGCGACGACCGGACCGGAACCGTCGGCGGAGCCGGAACCGTCCGCGGAGCCGTTCCCGGAGCCGGAACCGGAACCGTTCTGGGAGCCGGCTCCGGAACCGCCGTCGGCCTCCGCCCGCTCCGCCGCCGCGTTCGCGGCCATCGCGCCGCTGACCGTGGTGAAGGTGTAGCCCTTCTTCCGCATCTTCTCGATGTACGTGCCGAGCGCCTTCACCGTCTGGCTGCGGTCGCCGCCGGCGTCGTGCATCAGGACCGCCGCGCCCTTGTTCTTCTTCGGCGTGGCCCACTGCACGATCTTCGCGACGCCCGGCTTCTTCCAGTCGTCGCTGTCGGTGTCCACGAAGACGCTGGTGTAGCCGTCGGCGCCGAGCTCCTTGTAGACGGGGTAGCTGTAGTTGTCGATCGCGTCCGGCTCGGAGGAGTACGGCGCCCGGAACAGGGTCGTCGTCACCCCGGCCGCGCCCGCGAGCGCCAACTGGGTCTGCTGCATCTCGCGCCGGATGCGCGACTGGCTCTGGTACGACAGGTCGACGTGGGTGAAGGTGTGGATGCCGACCTCGTTGCCCTGCTCCACCATCGTCTTCACGACGCCGGGATAGCGGGAGACCATCGAGCCCACGAGGAAGAACGTGGCCGGGACGTCGTACTTCTTCAGGACCTCCAGCACCTGCGGCGTGTACGTGGGGGTCGGGCCGTCGTCGAAGGTGAGGACGATGGTCTTCTTCGGTATCGACTGGCTGACGGGCTCGCCGTCGCGGAAGGTCAGGATCGGGCCGCCGTCGAGGACCTTCTCGGGCACCTCGTCGTAGGCGGCGTTGTCCCGTACGCGCTCGTCGCCCCCCACCTCGGCGCGCAGATAGCCGTCGAGCAGCATCACGCTGGTGAGGCCGAGCAGGAGCAGCAGGGCGAGGATCACGCGCGGCCGCTGAAGGGCCGCCGCGCGGCCGGCCGCGCGTTCGATGCGGGAGGGGGCGCGTCGGCGGCCGCGGGAAGTCGTCGTGGTCATGGGTGTCGGGGTTCTCCGGTCAGTGGGCGGTGGCGGACGCGGAGGGGGACGGGGCGCCGCTGGGCGCACCCGAGGGCGGGGCCCCGGTGCCGGGGGTGCCGGTGGGCGCGAAGCCGCCCTGCGGGCCGTTGCCGCCGGGCGCCGAGCCCGCCCGGCCGCCGGCGCCGAAGGGCAGCAGCGAGGACGGGTTCACGGAGAGGCCCCAGCCCATGAAGGCCATGCCGAGCACCACCGCGTACCCGAGACAGACGGCGCCGAGGAGCAGGCCGAGCCGGCGCAGCAGTCTTGCCCTGCGCCCGGAGGTGTCGACGAACACGGGCCCCTCGCCTGACCCGTTGCCGCGTTTGCGACGGCGACCGCGCGCGGCGGGCGCGGCGGCACGGCTTTCGATGGCGGACTCGGATTGCATTCCCCAGACGGTAGAAGACCTTTATGTGACTCAAACTCTGGATGAGTTGTGAGCCGGCCCAGAAAATTCGCCGAACCTGTCCGTTCCCTGGGTGAAGCGAGCCGTTTCTGTCATCGGCGGCACAGCGGCGTGTGCTTCATTTACTCTTCGCAATGCCCGGGACGGTCGGAATGCCCTTCCGTTTCCCGGCGATGAGACGGAAATCACCGTCCTGAGACGGGGGCGGACATCACGAAAGCGGGTGCGTGTGCGATGAGGAGTTTCCTGAAGCCGGCCGCCGGGCTCGTCTGCCTGGTGGCCCTGGCCTGCGCCGGGTGTTCCGCCGGCGACGGGGACTCCTCCTCGTCCGGCGGCTCGGACGCGGCCCCTTCGGCGGGCGCCGGGGACGCGGACGGCTCCTCGGGCGGGTCCTCGACGTCCTACGCGCCGTATGTGAGCGCCACCACCGCCGTGGACATGGACACGGCCGGGTCGCCCTCGGTGTACAACCTCGCCTTCGTGATCTCCGACGGCGACGACTGCGCCCCGGAGTGGAACGGCGAGTACGCCCTCGACAACACGGCAGTGAAGTCGCGCATCGAGGCGCTCAAGGAGTCGGGGGCCGCGGTGCGGGTCTCCTTCGGCGGGTCCTCCGGGAAGGAACTGGCGGCCACCTGCGACAGCGCCTCCGCACTCGCGAAGGCGTACGGGGCCGCACTGGACGCGGCGGGGACCACCCTGGCGGACTTCGACATCGAGGGCGACGAACTGGCCGACCCGGACTCGGTCGCACGGCGTTCCGAGGCGATCGCGTTGCTGCAGAAGCAGCGCGCCGATCTGTCGGTGTCGTTCACGCTGCCCGTGATGCCGTCGGGATTGGAGACGGACGGAGTGGCGTTGCTGGAGTCCGCCAATGACCACGGAGTACAGGTCTCCACGGTCAACATCATGACGATGAATTACGGGAGTTCCTACACCGGGGACATGGGCGACTACGCGATCACCTCGGCCAGGGCCGCGCACGATCAACTGGAGAAGGTGTTCGGCCTGTCGTCGAAGGCGGCATGGCGGGGACTGGCGCTCACCTCGATGCTCGGCGTGAACGACGTGGCCGGGGAGACGTTCACGCTCGCGGACGCCAAGCAGGTGCGGACGTTCGCGGAAGGGAAGGGGGTGGCCTGGGTGTCGATGTGGTCGACGTTCCGGGACCAGCGGTGCGAGGACGGCTCCGCGTCGGCCGGGAACGCGGCGACGGACTGCAGCGGGGTGGAACAGGGGCAGGGCGACTTCGCGGAGGCGTTCTCGGGGTGAGGGCGGCCCCGGATGCGACGGCCGGGGCCGAAAAGGCAGGAGCCCCTGCGCCTGGCGGGCGCGGGGGCTCCTTGGGTACTGCTCGTCGGGTCCGGATCGGGCCGGGAACCTACATGGGGGTGACGTTCTCCGCCTGCGGGCCCTTCGGACCCTGCGTGACGTCGAAGCTCACCTGCTGGTTCTCCTCAAGCGAACGGAAGCCGTTCGCGTTGATCGCGGAGTAGTGGACGAAGACGTCCGGGCCGCCGCCTTCCTGGGCGATGAAACCAAAGCCCTTTTCGGCGTTGAACCACTTCACGGTTCCGGTAGCCATAAGCCCTCCTTGGGCCCAAAGGGTCGCCCTGCTCCAGAACCCTGCGATTGTGAAAACTCAATGCCGCACAACTGCATACGTCTGAAAACGACGAGAGCCCGCGGTCACATGCTCCGCAGGCTCTGTACTGCAAGGGAAACCAAACTGCAACTTGCTGCGAGCCTAGCACGCAGGCACCGGGATGCAACAGGGAGCAAGATCACGTCACCCGGATGTTTGAAGGTCCCGGAGGCCGATTGACCGGAACGGCCCCGTACCCCCAGGGGCCGCGGCCCCGCGGGCGGGGTCTAGTCTCGCGATGTGGACAATTCTCGCATCCGGCCGCGCGTCGGCCACATCCAGTTCCTGAACTGCCTGCCTCTCTACTGGGGGCTCGCGAGAACCGGGACGCTCCTCGACCTCGAGCTGACCAAGGACACCCCCGAGAAGCTCAGCGAGCGGCTGGTCGCGGGCGAGCTCGACGTCGGTCCCGTCACCCTCGTCGAGTACCTGAAGAACGCCGACGACCTCGTCGCGTTCCCCGACATCGCCGTGGGCTGCGACGGCCCCGTGATGTCCTGCGTGATCGTCTCCCAGGTGCCGCTGGAGCAGCTGGACGGCGCCCGGGTCGCCCTCGGCTCCACCTCCCGCACCTCCGTGCGCCTGGCGCAGCTGCTGCTCGCCGAGCGGTTCGGGGTGCGGCCCGACTACTACACCTGCCCGCCCGACCTCGCCCTGATGATGCGGGAGGCCGACGCCGCCGTCCTCATCGGCGACGCGGCGCTGCGTGCCAATCTGCACGACGGGCCGAAGTACGGGCTGGCCGTGCACGACCTGGGCGCGCTGTGGAAGGAGTGGACGGGGCTGCCGTTCGTCTTCGCGGTGTGGGCGGCCCGCAAGGAGTACCTGGAGCGCGAGCCGGAGCTCACCCGCCAGGTGCACCAGGCGTTCCTCGCCTCCCGCAACCTCTCCCTGGAGGAGGTCGGCAAGGTCGCCGAGCAGGCGGCCCGCTGGGAGGCCTTCGACGCCGAGGTGCTGGAACGGTACTTCACGACGCTGGACTTCCGGTTCGGCGGTCCGCAGCTGGAGGCCGTCACGGAGTTCGCGCGCCGGGTGGGCCCGACGACGGGCTTCCCGGCGGACGTGAAGGTCGAACTGCTGGACTGAGCGCCCGCCCGGCACCGCTCCCCCGGCGCCCGCCCCGCGCTCTACTGTGGGGGCGTGGATGCCGTGGGGTGGGCGGTCGTGGGCGTTGCCGGTCTGTGGGGGGCGGGCGCGGGCGCCCTGGTGCCCCGGCTCGCGTACCGGCTGTCGGTGGCGGCCGGCGAGCCGTGGCGGGACCGGTGCCCCGAGGGGCACCGCATCGGCGGCTGGCTCGGCCGCGCGCGCTGCCCGCAGGGCGGGGCGTACGGCCCCGGGGGCGCCCTGGTGTGCGCCGTGACCGCCCTGGTGTGCGCGGCGCTCGCGCTCGCCACCGGGACCCGGCCCGAACTCGCCGTGTGGCTGCTGCTCGCCCCCGCCGGGGTGCTGCTGACGATCGTCGACTTCCGGGTGCAGCGGCTTCCCGACGTGCTCACCCTGCCGCTCGCCGCCCTGGCGCTCGCCCTGCTGGGCGCGGCGGCCGTGCTGCCCGAGCACGCGGGCCGCTGGCGCACCGCGCTGCTCGCCGCGCTCGTCCTGGGCGCCGGGTACTTCCTGCTCTTCCTGGTCAACCCCGACGGCATGGGCTTCGGCGACGTCAAACTCGCCCCCGTCCTGGGCGCCGTCCTCGGCTGGTACGGCTGGGGCACGGTGGTGCTCGGCACCTTCACCGGCTTCCTCCTCGCCGGTCTCTACGGCCTCGCCCTCGTCCTCACCCGCGGGGCCACCCGGCGTACGGCCATCCCCTTCGGCCCGTTCCTGATCGCGGGCGCGTACGCCGGCCTGCTGATGGGGGCGTACGCGGCGTAGGGCGCCCGGAAATTCCCGGGTGAACCCCCTGGCGTACGCTGGACCGGTCCGCCCCACCCCTGGACGAAAGGGACACCCCCGGTGACCGAGAAGGCCGACCTTCAGCCCGTCCTCGACCGCGCCGCCACGGGTGGACGCATCACCCCCGAAGAGGCCGTCGCCCTCTACCGCGACGCCCCGCTGCACGCGCTCGGCGCCGCCGCCGACTCCGCCCGCCGCCTCAAGTACGCCGGTATCGAGCACATCGCGACGTACATCATCGAGCGGAACATCAACTACACCAACGTCTGCGTGACGGCGTGCAAGTTCTGCGCCTTCTACGCCGCCCCGAAGGACACCGCCAAGGGCTGGACGCGCGACCTCGACGACATCCTGCGCCGCTGCGCGGAGACCGTCGAACTGGGCGGCACGCAGATCATGTTCCAGGGCGGCCACCACCCGGACTACGGCGTGGAGTACTACGAGAAGCACTTCGCGGCCATCAAGAAGGAGTTCCCGCAGCTCGTCATCCACAGCCTGGGGGCGAGCGAGGTCGAGCACATGGCCCGCATCTCGGGGGTGACGGTCGAGGAGGCGATCTCCCGCATCCACGCCGCAGGGCTCGACTCCTTCGCGGGCGCCGGCGCCGAGCTGCTCCCGGAGCGGCCGCGCAAGGCGATCGCCCCGCTGAAGGAGTCCGGCGAGCGCTGGCTGGAGATCATGGAGACCGCGCACCGGCTGGGCGTGGAGTCCACCTCGACGATGCTGATGGGCACCGGCGAGACCAACGCCGAGCGCATCGAACACCTGCGCATGATCCGTGACGTGCAGGACCGCACGGGCGGCTTCCGCGCGTTCATCCCGTACACCTACCAGCCCGAGAACAACCACCTGAAGGGCCGCACCCAGGCCACGCTCTTCGAGTACCTGCGGATGATCGCGATCGCCCGCCTGTTCCTGGACAACGTCCAGCACATCCAGGGTTCCTGGCTGACCACCGGCAAGGAGGTCGGCCAGCTCTCGCTGCACTACGGCGCGGACGACCTCGGCTCGATCATGCTGGAGGAGAACGTCGTCTCCTCGGCCGGCGCAAAGCACCGCTCCAACCGCCTGGAGATCATCGACCTGATCCGCAAGGCGGGCCGCGTCCCGGCGCAGCGCGCCACGACGTACGAGCACCTGGTGGTGCACGACGACCCGGCCAACGACCCGGTCGACGAGCGCGTCGTCTCGCACATCTCCTCCACGGCGATCGCGGGCGGCACGGCCCACCCCGAGCTGAAGCTGCTGGCGTCCAACTGACGCCGCGGAAGGGCGTGTTCCGGTGCTGACCCTGCATGCGGCGGACGCGCTGCGCGTCACGTGGGAGGCGGAGCCGGTCGCGGACGGCGCGGTCGCCGTCGAGGGCGACCGGATCGCCGCGGTCGGCACGCTCGCGGAACTGACGGCGCGGTACCCGGCGGCCCGGGTGCGCCGCTGGTCCGGCACGCTGGGCCCCGGTCTGACGCACGAGGGCCCGCTCCCGGACGCCCCGAGCCCCCGGGAACGGATCCACGAGGTGCTGAAGCGGGGCGCGGTGGCGGTGACGGCCGCGCACACCCCCACCCCCGACCTCCGCGCGGCCGCCACCCGCAGCGGCGTGACGGTCCTCCCCGCCGCACGCCCCCCGCTCCCCCTCGCCCCGGGCCACCGGGCCGACCTGACGGTCCGCACGGCGGAGGGCGAGTGCCAGGCCACGATCTGCGCGGGGCGCCTGCTCCACCGCCGCAGGTAGCCCCCCGCGCCCCCTACACCGCGTACAGCTCCTCGATCTCCGCCGCGAAGTCCCGGGAGATCTCCGTGCGGCGGAGTTTCATCGACGGGGTCAGATGGCCCGCCGACTCCGTGAAGTCGCCGGGCAGGACGCGGAAGCGGCGGATGGACTCGGGGCGGGAGACCAGGCGGTTGGCCTCGTCGACGGCGCGCTGGAGGACCGCGTGCAGGTCGGGGTCGTCCAGCAGGAGTTCCGGGGGGACCCCGTGTTTGCCGTTCATGCGGCGCCAGTGGGTGATGCCGTCCGGGTCCAGGGTGATCAGCGCGGCGACGAACGGGCGGCGGTCGCCGAGCAGCATGCACTGGGAGATCAGCGGATGCGAGCGGAGCCAGTTCTCCAGCGGTGCCGGGGCGACGTTCTTGCCGCCCGCGGTGATCAGGATCTCCTTCTTGCGGCCGGTGATCGTCAGATGGCCCTCGTCGTCGAGGGCGCCCAGGTCCCCGGTCGGCAGCCAGCCCTCGACGGTGCCCGGCACGACACCGCCCGCGTGCGGGTCCCAGTAGCCGCGGAACACATGGCCCCCGGCGAGCAGGATCTCGCCGTCGGCCGCGATCCGCACCCGCGTGCCCGGCAGCGGCCGGCCCACCGTGCCGAGCCGGGGCCGCAGCGGGGGCGTCACCGTGGCCGCACCGGTCGTCTCCGTCAGGCCGTACCCCTCGAAGATCTGGATGCCGGCGCCGGCGTAGAACGCGGCGAGCCGGCGGCCCAGCGGCGAGCCGCCGCAGATGATGTACCGGACCCTGCCGCCCATCGCGGTGCGGATGCGGCGGTAGACCAGGGGGTCGTAGAGCGCGCGGGCCGCCCGCAGCGCCCGGCCGGGGCCGCCCCCGGTGCCGTGCTGCCGGGCCTCCATGGCCTCCCCGTACCGTTCGGCCACCGAGGCGGCCCGGTCGAACGAGGTGGCCCGGCCGCCCGACTCGGCCTTCGCGCGGGCCGAGTGGAACACCTTCTCCAGCATGTACGGGATGGCCAGCAGACACGTCGGCCGGAACCCCGCCAGGTCCGCCAGCAGATCCTCGGTGCGCAGGCTGGGCGCGTGCCCGAGGGTGACGCGGGCGCGCAGACAGGCAACGGCGACCATCCGGCCGAAGATGTGCGACAGCGGCAGGAACAGCAGCACCGACGGCTCCTCGCTGTGCTGCGCCCGGAAGACCGGGTGGAGCAGCTCCACCGCGTTGTCGACCTCCGCGAGGAAGTTGCCGTGGGTCAGGGCGCAGCCCCTGGGCCGGCCGGTGGTGCCGGAGGTGTAGACGAGGGTGGCCAGCGAGTCCGGGCCGAGGACGCCGCGCCGGACGGCGACCTCCTGGTCGGGCACGGCACGGCCCAGTTCGGCGAGCCGGTCCACGTGGCCCTTGTCGAAGACCCAGAGGTGGTGCAGGTCGGGGAGCCGGTCGCGCTCGGGGCCGAGGGCGGCGGCCATCGCGGTGGTCTCGGTGGCCAGGGCCACCGCGCCGGAGTCCTGGAGGATCCAGCGCGCCTGGAAGGGCGAGGAGGTGGGGTAGACCGGGACGGTGACCAGGCCGGCCGCCCAGGCGGCGAAGTCCAGCAGGGTCCACTCGTACGTCGTGCGTGCCATGACGGCGATCCGGTCGCCGGGGGTGAGCCCCTCGGCGATCAGCCCCTTCGCCAGCGCCAGCACCTCGGCGGCGAACCGTGCCGCGGGCACGTCCGTCCAGCCGCCGGAGGCGTCGACACGGCGGCGCAGAACGGTTTCCTCCGGGGCCGCAAAGGCGTTGTCGAACGGGATGTCGGCCAGCGAGCCGTGTGTGACCGGGGCGGCCAGCGGCGGCACCGCCGCCTCCCGGACGACACCGTCCAGCCGCTTGAGCTCCGGCTCCACCAGTACGGGGGCGCCGGGCCGCGTGCGGTCGCGGCCCGGCGCGGGCGGGACGGCGTACGCGCCGGCGTACGGGCCGGAGTGGGCGGCGGACACGGGTGGGGCGGGATGCGGGGTGGACACGGGCGGCTCCTGGGCGTTCGGCGACGAAACACCTCTTGCGTGTGCGGGTACGGACCGCGGGGGCCGGTGCGTTCACCCGCGGGAGGTGCCGCGGCCGGACACAGAGGCGTCACCGGGCGTTACCGGTGTCGCGACGGCGATCGTATTGCGCCGCGGTGTGGACCTTGTGGCGTTTCGGGGGGCGTACGGCGCCGGGGGTGTGTGCGTTGCCCTACGGGGGTGCGCCGTGGTCCACGCGCCCCCCTTCCCCACCCCGCGCCGTTTCGCATCGACTTTACCGCCGGTAACCTGACTCCGGAGTAAGCAGCGCAAGCCCGCCGCACCCCCGCAACCCCCCCTCGGCCCGTCTCACCGCTCCCGGAGATCCCGTGCAGACCACCGGCCACACAGACCCCACCAACTCCGCACCCGCCACAAGCCCCACTGCACCCACCGGACCCACCGAGCCGGCACCCACGACCGTCCCCCTCTCCTCCGTCCCCGCTCTCCTCCCCTCCTACGTCCGCGGGGCGCTGCTCTCGCCGTTCAAGCGGTCCCGGCCGGACGCCGTGCCGCCCCGGGACCGGCTCGTGGTGCCCGGGGTGCGGATCGACCTCGCCCGGCTCGCCGCGTACGAGCGGATCTGCGGGTTCGCCACCGGCGCCGACGCGCTGCCGGTGACGTACCCGCACGTGCTCGCCTTCCCCCTGGCCATGCGGCTTCTGAGCGGCCGTCGCTTCCCGCTGCCGCTGCTCGGCCTCGTGCACACCTCGCTGGAGATCGTCCAGCGGCGCCGCCTCGGTACCGACACGGCGTACGAACTGGCCGTGCGCGTCGAGGGCCTGACGCCGCACCGGCGCGGCACGGAGGCCACCGTGGTGACCGAGGCGCGGGCCGACGGCCGCCCCGTCTGGGAGTCGCGCAGCACGTATCTGGCCCGCCACCGCACGCCCGCCGGCGCGGAGACCCCCGCGCGCCCCGCTCCCCCGGCCCTGCTCCCCGCCACCGCCGAGTGGCGGCTCGGCGCGGACGTCGGACGGCGGTACGCGGCGGTCTCGGGCGACCGCAACCCGATCCATCTGCACCCGCTCACCGCCCGCCTGTTCGGCTTCCCACGCCCCCTCGCGCACGGCATGTGGACGGCGGCCCGCTGTCTGGCCGAACAGCCCGTCGGCGAGTCCGTGCGCGTGCGGGCGGAGTTCAGGGCGCCGGTGCTGCTCCCGGACACCGTCGTCCACGCGACCGACGGCAGGGGCCGCTTCCAACTCCGCACCGGCGAACGCCTGCACGTGACGGGAACGGTGGAACCGACCCCGGGGCGGAACGGCTAACCGCCCGCCGCCACCGGCACCTGCGTTCGCTCCGGCGGGATCCACGGGCGCCCCTCCATCAGCCCGCCGAGCCCCGCCCAGGCGAAGTTCATCAGCGTGCCGGCGGCCTGCCGGGCCGGGATGCCGGGGGTGGTGTTGGCCCAGGCCGCGAGCGACTCGGCGGCGCCGACCAGGGCCTCGGCGAGCGCGGCGGCCTCCTGCCGGGGCAGCTCCCGGTCGCGGCGGCCGGCCCGGGAGGCGTCCGCGACGAGCTGGGTGACGAAGGCAACGATCTCCGCACGCATCGCGCCCACCTCCGCCGCGAACGGCTCACCCGTCGTACGGGCCTGGAGGTGCAGCACGGCCCAGCCGTCCGGGTTCTCCGCGGTGTGCGTGAAGAACGCCAGCAGCCCCTCCCAGAGCTGCCGGTCGGCGGGGAGCGACGGGTCCACCCCGGCACGCACGGCGGCGGTGAGCGCCGCCGCCTCCCGGCGGATGCAGGCGGTGAAGAGATCTTCCTTGGAGTTCAGGTACAGATAGACCAGCGGCTTGGAGACACCGGCGAGTTCGGCGATCTCGTCCATCGAGGCGCTGCGGTAGCCGCGTCGGCCGAAGGTGCGGACGGCCGCGTCGAGCATCTGCCGTTCGCGCACGGCCCGCGGCATCCGCCTGCTCTTCGCTTCGCCCATGGCCACAGGGTAGTTGCAGAACCCGCACACGTGCCCGGGCGCGGACCCGGGCAAGGGTTCAGGAGGCCTGCTCCTGGGCCCGGCCGGTCTGGGTCCGGGACCGTACCGCCTCGTCCGCGTCGTCCTCCTGGCTGCGGTTGGCGTCCAGGTTGGCCTTCATCCGGTCCACCCGGCGCACGACGTTCGCCGAGGCCCGGTCCCGCTCGCCCCGCAGCACCACGAAGCTGATCGGCGCGGAGATCACCAGGGCGAGCAGCACGATCCACATGCCGTTGGAGTCGCCGAGTCCGCGCGGGACGATGCCCGAGTAGACGAGGCCCCAGACGACCACGAGGCAGCCCGCGAAGATCCCAAGGCGCATCAGCGTGTAGCGGAGCATCTCAATCCACTCTTCCGTCCCGAACAGGTCCCGGACGTTCCGGCGCGAACAATCCGGCGCGAACGCCGCCAAAGGCGTCGTCCCCACCCTCCAGTGAAGCACGCGCACCCCCCCGATCTTGCAGGGGGCCCTGGCGGGCCGCGCTCCCGGTCAGCCGAGCGGGAGCAGCATCGTGATGTCGTCGCGGTCGTCCCCCGGGGCCACCCGGATCGCGCCGGGCACCCGGCCGACTTCCTTGTAGCCGCAGGACTCGTAGAACCGTTCGAGGCCGTTGCCGCCCCGGCAGGTGAGCCGTATCGCGTCGATGCCGGGCATGCCGCGGACGGCCTCCTCGGCGGCGGCGAGCAGCTCGCGCCCGTGGCCGCGGCCCTGCCGGCCGGGGTGGACCATCACCGTGTAGAGCCACACCCAGTGCCGCATCAGCCGGTGGGTGTTGGCCGCCACGAAGGCCGCCGCGACGATCTCGCCCGTCTCGTCGCGGCCGACGAGGAGCCGGGTGTGGCCCTCGGCCATGGCGACGAAGTGGCGCACCAGCGCCGGGCGTATGTCCTCCGGCTCCACCGGCGGCACGAAGCCCACCGAGCCGCCCGCGTTGGACACGTCCGTCCACAGGGTGAGCAGGCCGTTGCGCAGTTCGGGCGTGACGGCCGGGTCGAGTGCGAAGGTCAGGGACACGGCCGCCTCACACCCGCATCGGCTGGGGCTCGTCGCGGCGGGCCGGGTCGGCGCCGTCGTACTCGCGGATGATCTCGTAGCGCGTGTTGCGCTCCACGGGGCGGAAGCCGGCGTCGCGGATCAGGTCGAGCAGGTCCTCGCGGGTGAGCTTGTTCGGCGTGCCGTAGTTGTCGGCGTCGTGCGTGATCTTGTACTCGACGACCGAGCCGTCCATGTCGTCCGCGCCGTGCTGGAGGGCGAGCTGCGCGGTCTGCACGCCGTGCATCACCCAGAAGACCTTGACGTGCGGGACGTTGTCGAAGAGGAGGCGGGAGACCGCGAACGTCTTCAGGGCCTCCGCGCCCGTCGCCATCTGGGTGCGCGCCTGGAGGCGGTTGCGGATCTTGCCGTCCTTCATGTCGACGAAGTCGTGCTGGTAGCGCAGCGGGATGAAGACCTGGAAGCCGCCGGTCTCGTCCTGGAGTTCGCGCAGCCGCAGCACGTGGTCGACGCGGTGGCGGGGCTCCTCGATGTGCCCGTACAGCATGGTGCACGGGGTCTTGAGGCCCTTCTCGTGCGCCAGGCGGTGGATGCGCGACCAGTCCTCCCAGTGGGTGCGGTGGTCGACGATGTGCTGCCGCACCTCCCAGTCGAAGATCTCCGCGCCGCCGCCGGTCAGGGACTCCAGGCCCGCGTCGATCAGCTCGTCCAGGATGTCGGAGGCGGACATCCCGGAGATCGTCTCGAAGTGGTGGATCTCCGTGGCCGTGAACGCCTTCAGGGACACGTCCGGCAGGGCGGCCTTCAGCTCCCGCAGCGAGCGCGGGTAGTAGCGCCACGGCAGGTTGGGGTGCAGGCCGTTGACGATGTGCAGCTCGGTGAGGTTCTCGCCCTCCATCGCCTTGGCGAGCTTGACCGCCTCCTCGATGCGCATCGTGTACGCGTCCTTCTCGCCCGGCTTGCGCTGGAAGGAGCAGTAGGCGCAGGACGCCGTGCACACGTTGGTCATGTTGAGGTGGCGGTTGACGTTGAAGTGGACGACGTCGCCGTTCTTCCGCGTCCGCACCTCGTGGGCGAGCCCGCCGAGCCAGGCCAGGTCGTCCGACTCGTACAGCGCGATGCCGTCCTCGCGGGTCAGCCGCTCACCGGACCTGACCTTGTCCTCCAGCTCGCGCTTGAGCCCGGCGTCCATGCGATACCTCATTCTCTCCGTGCAGACTCAGACAACCGTACGCCCGCGCGCACGCTCCCCCGCCGCGGACCCGGCCCCGCGTCGGCGGGGCCCGCCGCGGACCTCAGAGCACCTCTTCGGGCAGCTCGCCCACCCTGTTCTCCCACTTCGTGGAGAGCACGATCGTGGTACGGGTCCGGGAGACGCCCTTGGTGCCGGACAGCCTCCTGATGGTCTTCTCCAGGCCGTCCACGTCGGAGGCCCGCACCTTGATCATGAAGGAGTCGTCGCCCGCGATGAACCAGCAGTCCTCGATCTCGTGCAGGTCCTTCAGCCGCGTCGCCACGTCCTCGTGGTCGACGGCGTCGGAGAGCGAGATGCCGATCAGGGCGGTGACGCCGAGCCCGAGCGAGGCGGAGTCCACGGTGGCGCGATAACCGGTGATCACGCCGGCCGCCTCCAGGCGGTTGATGCGGTCGGTGACACTGGGTCCCGACAGACCGACGAGGCGGCCCAGCTCCGCGTAGGAGGCCCGGCCGTTCTCCCGCAGGGCCTGGATGAGCTGCCTGTCCACCGCGTCCATGCGATCGCTGGCCTTCCGCTAGTTGTGGTTGTGGGGGTGTTGCGTCGTCGTACGGCCGCCGCCGAGGTCGCCCTCCCAGCGGCGGTAGAGGGTGTGCGGGACGCCCGCCGCGTCCAGGGCCCGACCGGCGACGAAGTCCACCAGGTCCTGGATGTGCGTCGCCCCGGCGTAGAAGGCGGGCGAGGCGGGCAGGACCGTCGCCCCGGCGTCGTCCAGGGCGACCAGGTGCCGCAGGGTCTGGCCGTTCAGCGGGGTCTCGCGGACGGCGACGACCAGGCGGCGCCCCTCCTTGAGCGTGACGCTCGCCGCGCGCTGGAGCAGGTCCTTGGAGAGCCCGAGCGCGACCCCGGCCACGCACGCCGTCGACGCGGGCACGATCAGCATGCCCTTGACGGGGTACGACCCCGAGGACGGCCCCGCCGCCAGATCACCCGCCGCCCAGTGCCGGACGGCGCTCAGATCGGCGGCCTCGGCCGCGAACGTCTCCGGCTTGCCGTCGGCCCCCCGGGCCAGCCAGGCCCGCAGATCCTCCCGCCAGTGCGCGTCCCGGAAGCCGATGCCGGTCTCGTCGAGCAGGGTGAGCCGCGAGGCGCGGGACACCACGAGGTCCACGCTCTCGCCCGCGGCGAGCAGCGCGCGCAGCACGGCTGCGGCATACGGGGTACCGGAGGCGCCCGACACCCCTACGATCCAAGGTGTACGCGCCGTCCTGCCTGTGTTGGCCGGGTTCACGACACCGAGCCTATCCGGCGCCGGGTGGCGGGAACCGGACGAGGGGTCCGACCGTTGACCGGACGGGAGGAGTCGGACGACTCACCCGGCGGATCACTGGTGGGGGGAGCCATGTGGGGTACGGAAGGCAGGGGTAGGGACGGCGGCGCGCTGCCCGCGTGGTCGCGGGGCGAGCGGGCGGGGGCCGCGGCCAAAC
This sequence comes from Streptomyces sp. NBC_00670, assembly GCF_036226765.1. Taxonomy (NCBI): domain Bacteria; kingdom Bacillati; phylum Actinomycetota; class Actinomycetes; order Kitasatosporales; family Streptomycetaceae; genus Streptomyces; species Streptomyces sp. NBC_00670. Next base: position 4,226,973 of record NZ_CP109017.1, on the reverse strand, counting down.
TGATGGCCGGCTGGGTCGCGCTGCTGTGGCTCCTGGAGCTCGTCGACGTGGCGAGCGGCCACGCGCTGGACGGCCTCGGCATCGAGCCGCGCCGCGTGTCCGAACTGGTCGACGTCGTGCCGGCGTCCTTCATCCACTTCGGGTTCGGGCACGTGGCCGCGAACAGCGTGCCGCTGCTGGTGCTCGGTTTCCTGGCGGCACTGAGCGGGATACGACGGTTCGCGCTGGTCTGCGCGCTGATCGTCGTCGCCGACGGTCTGGGCGTCTGGCTGGTGGCCCCGGCGGGCACCAACACCGCGGGCGCCTCCGGGCTGATCTTCGGCCTCTTCGGCTTCCTCCTGGTCAGCGGCTTCACGGAACGCCGCCCCCTGGGTGTGGTGGCCGGCCTGCTGGTGGCGGCGGTCTGGGGCGGCTCGATCCTGACCGGCCTGGCCCCCACCCAGACGGGCATCAGCTGGCAGGGCCATCTGATCGGCCTCATATCGGGCGTGGCGGCGGCGTTCCTGTTCCGGCGCGGACCGGCGGGGGCACGAGGGGCTCCGACGGCGTAGGGGCGGCGGTTCCCGGCCCGCGCCGCCCGGTCAGACCGTCAGCCCGCGCACCAGCAGGTCGAGCAGCGCGCACACGAACAGCGCGATCCCGATGAAACCGTTGACGCTGAAGAACGCGCGGTTCAGGCGGGTCAGGTCGTGGGGGCGGACAAGGGTGTGTTCGTAGAGGAACGCGCCGGCGACGATCACCAGGCCGAGCCAGAAGAAGGCGCCGGCGTCGGTGGCGAGGGCGAACCAGACGAAGAGGGCGGTGGTGACGGTGTGACAGGCCCGGGCGCCCCAGATCGCGGCGGGGATGCCGAAGCGGGCGGGCACGGACCGCACGCCGACCTCGCGGTCGGTCTCCACGTCCTGGCAGGCGTAGATCAGGTCGAAGCCGCCGATCCAGATGCCGACGGCCAGGCCGAGGATCACCGCGTCCCAGGACCAGGAGCCGCTGATCGCCAGCCAGCCGCCGATCGGGCCCATCGCCTGGGCGAGCCCCAGGATGGCCTGCGGGAAGTTGGTGAACCGCTTGCCGTAGGGATAGACCACCATCGGGACGACGGCGACGGGGGCGAGCGCCAGGCACAGGGGGTTGAGCAGGGCGGCGGCGCCGAGGAAGACGACGAGGGCGACGAGCGCGCCGGTCCAGGCGTGCTTCACCGACATCGCGCCGGTGACGAGCTCACGGTGGGCGGTGCGCGGATTGCGGGCGTCGATCTCGCGGTCGATGATCCGGTTCGCGGCCATGGCGAACGTGCGCAGCCCCACCATGGCGACGGTGACGAGCAGCAGCCGGCCCCAGTGGATGTTCTCGTCCCACTCGTACATCGCGGTGAGGGAGGCGATGTAGGCGAAGGGCAGCGCGAACACGGAGTGTTCGATCATCACCAGGCGCAGGAACGCCCTGGTGCGCCCCGGCTGCTGGGGCAGGGCCGCGGAGGCGCTGGTCACAGTCCGTACTCCTTCCACCGGCGGTCGACCTTCGCCGCCGTCTCGGGGTCCGACAGGACCATCTCGGGCCAGCCCCCGTCGCGCGTGTACCCCTCCTCGGGCCACTTGCGCGTGGCGTCGATGCCCGCCTTGCCGCCCCAGAACTGCTGGTAGGAGGCATGGTCGAGATGGTCGACGGGGCCTTCGACGACGCTGAGGTCGCGGGCGTAGTCGGTGTTGCCGAGGGCGCGCCAGGCGACCTCGTGCAGGTCGTGGACGTCGCAGTCGGCGTCGACGACCACGATCAGCTTGGTCAGCGACATCATGTGGGCGCCCCACACGGCGTGCATGACCTTCTGGGCGTGTTTGGGGTACTTCTTGTCGATCGAGACGATCGCGCAGTTGTGGAAGCCGCCGGCCTCGGGGAGGTGGTAGTCCACGATGTCCGGCACGATGATCTTGAGGAGCGGGAGGAAGAACCGCTCCGTGGCCCGGCCGAGCGGGCCGTCCTCCGTCGGGGGCCGCCCCACGACGATCGACTGGAGCAGCGGGCGCCTGCGCATCGTCACGCAGTCGATGGTGAGCGCGGGGAACTGCTCCTGCGGGGTGTAGAAGCCGGTGTGGTCGCCGAAGGGGCCCTCGGGGAGCATCTCGCCGGGCTCCAGCCAGCCCTCCAGGACCACCTCCGCCTGCGCGGGGACCTGGAGCGGGACGGTCTTGCAGTCGACCATCTCGATCCGCTTGCCCTGCACGAACCCGGCGAACAGGTACTCGTCGATGTCGCCGGGGAGCGGGGCGGTGGCCGCGTAGGTCACGGCGGGCGGGCAGCCGAAGGCGATCGCGACGGGCAGCCGTTCGCCGCGGCGGGCGGCGACCTGGTAGTGGTTGCGGCTGTCCTTGTGGATCTGCCAGTGCATGCCGATGGTGCGCTCGTCGTGGCGCTGGAGGCGGTAGAGGCCCAGGTTCCGGATGCCGGACTCGGGGTCCTTGGTGTGGGTGAGCCCCAGGTTGAAGAAGGAGCCGCCGTCCTGGGGCCAGGTGAACAGCGCGGGCAGCGCGTTCAGGTCGACGTCGTCGCCGCGCAGGACGACCTCCTGGACGGGGGCGCTGTCGGACTTGACCTTCCGCGGCGGGACGTGCGCCATCGCGCCGAGCTTGCCGAAGGCCTCGCGGACGCCGACGAAACCGTGCGGCAGCTCCGGCCTGAGCAGGCCGCCGATCTTGTCCGAGATGTCGTTGTACGACTTCAGGCCGAGGGCCTTGAGGAGGCGGCGGTCGGTGCCGAAGACGTTCATCGCCAGGGGCATCGCGCTGCCCTTGACGTTCTCGAAGAGGAGGGCGGGGCCGCCGGACTTCTGTACGCGGTCGACGATCTCCCCGACCTCCAGGTACGGGTCGACCTCGGCCTTGATGCGCTTGAGGTCGCCCTCGCGTTCCAGCGCCCGGAGCAGGGAGCGAAGATCGTCGTAAGCCATGCGAACCAGTATCCGTCACGGGCTAACCTGGGCCCGTCACCGGGGCCGACCTGGTCCCCTCATCGGGGCCGATCCGGTTCCGCCACCGTCACCGTCCTACGGTTCCTGGGGGAACGCGCGACCATGCTCAGGTATCTGCCCTTCCTGCTGGTGCTGGCCTTGTGGATCTTCGCCTTCGTGGACTGCCTGAACACCCCGGAGGAGGAGGTGCGGGGGTTGCCGAAGGTGGTGTGGGTGATCGTGATCCTGCTGTTCGGGGAGGTGCTGGTGGGGCCGGTGGCGTGGTTGATCGCGGGGAAGAAGCGCGGGTTCGGCGCTGCCGGTGCCGGCGCCGGTGCGGGGCGCTGGGTGGCGCCCGACGACAATCCCGAGTTCCTGAAGTCGCTGGGGGAGGACGGGAAGCGGCGGGACGCGGAGGGCTGAGCGGGGGGGTCCTCGCCCCCGCCGCCCTTACCCTTCCCGGCCCCAGGGCTCCCCGCCCCTTCGACCCCGGAAAGCGCTTCAGAGCTCGGGGGCGGGGGTTACACGCCCGCGTACGAGTGCTTGCCCGAGACGAAGATGTTGACTCCGTAGTAGTTGAAGAGCCAGCAGGCGAAGGCGATGAGGGCGATGTAGGCGGCCTTGCGGCCCTTCCAGCCGGCGGTGGCGCGGGCGTGGAGGTAGCAGGCGTAGGCGACCCAGGTGATGAAGGACCAGGTCTCCTTGGGGTCCCAGTTCCAGTAGCGGCCCCACGCGTCGCCCGCCCAGATCGCGCCCGCGATGATCGTGAACGTCCACAGGGGGAAGACCGCCGCGTTGATCCGGTACGCGAACTTGTCCAGGGAGGACGAGGCCGGGAGGCGTTCCAGGACGGACGTGGCGAAGCGGCCCGGCTTGCCGCCGGTCGCCAGCTTGTTCTCGTAGGAGTCCTTGAACAGGTACAGGATCGTGCCGACGGCCCCGACGTAGAACACCGCGCCGCAGAAGATCGCGGTGGAGACGTGGATGTAGAGCCAGTACGAGTGCAGCGCGGGCACGAGCTGGTCGCTCGCCGTGTAGAGCACGGTGACCGCGAGACCCAGGTCCAGCAACACCGTCGTGATCAGCGGCAGGCCGAGCCAGCGGACGTTCTTGCGCAGCGCGAGCAGGACGAGGAAGACGCCCACCGCGACCGTGGAGAACGTGATGTTGAACTCGTACATGTTGCCCCACGGCGCCCGTCGCACCGAGAGCGCGCGCGTGAGGACGCCGGCGAACTCGATGAGGAACGAGAGCACGGTGAGCGAGACGGCGATCCTGCCGTACATGTCGCCCTGCTCGTCCCCGCCGTGGGCGCCCGGTCCGTCCGGCACGTCACGGGAGCCGGCCGCGGCGCGGACGACGACCTCCGGGCGGTCCAGGACGGCGGTGCCCCCGGCCGTCTTGACGGTGACCGCGGGGGCCTGCGCCCGCTTCGCCCCGGCCCCGTCGGCGGTCAGCGCGCTGGCCGTGCGGGCCACCTTGCTGCGGCTGCCGAACAGCCATTCGGCGATGTAGGCGAAGAAGGCCAGGGTGTAGACGGCCATCGAGGAGTAGATGAGCGTGTTGCTCACGCTCGCGAGGTGTTCGTTGGTGGCGGCGGCGAGGCTCATCACTGCTTCTCTGCCCCTTCGGCGGCGGAAACGGGGGGTTCGGGGGCCGGCTCGGCGGCCGGTTCGGCGGTGGACTCGGTGACGGGCTCGGTGGCGGGCTCGGTGCTGTCCGGCTCCCGGTCGGGGGCGCGGCCGGCCGCGTCGTCGGACGTCTCCGTCCGCGTCGGGGCCCGTTCGTGGACGCGGGCGGCCAGGTCGCCCAGTTCCTGCGGGAGCTTCGCGGACTCACTGCGGCCCAGGCCCGCCATCTCGACGACCGTGACGCCGTCGGCGCCCCGCACGGCCCGCACCCACACCCGGCGGCGCGAGATGAACAGCGAGGCGGCCAGCCCCAGGATCGCGGCGACGGCTCCGGTCAGCGCCCAGATGCTGCCCGGCTCCTGGACGATCTGGAAGCCGGCCCACTCCTTGACGTCCTTCTCGAAGGTGATCGAGCCGTTGCCGCCCGGCAGCTTCATGGTCTCCCCCGGCAGCAGCCGGGACTTGAGGATGTCGCCCTTGGCGTCCTTGAACTGCTTCGCGTGCGAGGTGTCCAGCTGGTACACGTTCTGCGGGATGCCGGAGTCGGCGCCGAGACTGCCGTGGTACGCCGACAGCGCGAGTACCGGGTAGTCCAGCGCCGGGAACTGGGAGAACATCGTGCCCTTGCCCTCACCCGCGAACGTCGGCACGAAGAACGCGGCGAAGCCGAGCTGCTCCTTCTTCCCCTGGGCGTTGGTGTAGCCGTCGAGCACCTTGATGGCGCCCTGCGAGGTGACGTTGGAGTCGATCGGCAGCAGCGGCACGGCCTGGTGGAAGACGACCTTGCCCTTGGCGTCGCGCACGGTGACGACCGGGGCGTAGCCGTGGCTGACCAGGTAGACCTTGGAGTCGCCGATGTGCAGCGGGTGGTTGACCTTGACGGTCGTCTTCTTCTGCTCGCCGCCCGCACCCTGGCGGTAGGTGATCGCCGCCTCGTAGGTGCGCGGGGTGCCCTTGTTGGGGCCGGTGCGCTCGTAGGTGCCGGTGAAGCTCTTCAGGTCGAAGCTGAACGGCACCAGGTCGTCGGCGGTGAAGAGGCTGCCGGACTTGATGTCGTCGTACTGGGTGGGCGTGTTGGCGAAGCCGTCGCCCTCGATGACCAGCTTCTCGCCGTCCGACTTGTACAGCTGGCCCCAGGCGAAGGAAACCAGCAGCACGATCAGCGCGATGTGGAAGATCAGGTTGCCCAGCTCGCGCACGTACCCCTTCTCGGCGGCGACCGCGTCCCCGGCGACGTGCGCGCGGAAGCGGCGCTGCCGCAGCGCCCCCAGCGCGGTGGCGCGGACCTCCTCGGGGTCGGCGTCGGTGCGCCAGGTCGCGTACGCGGGCAGCCGGGTCAGCCGGCGGGGCGCGCCCGGCGGCCGGCTGCGGAGCTGGCCGACGAACTGCCAACTGCGCGGGATGATGCAGCCGATGAGCGAGACGAACAGCAGGATGTAGATCGCGGAGAACCACACCGAGCTGTAGACGTGGAACAGTCCCAGCCTGTCGTAGACGGGGCCGAGGGTCTTGTGGGCGGCCTTGAAGTCCTCGACCTTGAGCGCGTCGGTGCCCGACTGCGGGATCAGCGAGCCGGGGATCGCGCCGAGGGAGAGCAGGAAGAGCAGGATCAGCGCGACCCGCATGGAGGTCAGCTGCCGCCAGAACCAGCGGGCCCAGCCGGTGATCTCGCGCAGGGTCCAGGTGAGCCACCCCTTGGCGCCGGGGCCGCGGACCCCGCCGAAGGAGCCGGGGACGACGGTGTCGGTGGGGGCGGTGGAGAGCTGGGAGCCGGCGGCGCCGAGGTCCTGGTCGTCTCCCACCACGTGCGCCGGCCCGGGTGCCGGGTCGGTGGTCGTCTCGGTGGTCGTGGACTTGCTCATCGATCAGATCCCCACAGTGAAGCCGTTGGACCAGGTCTGCATCTCCTGCACCAGGTGGTCCCAGGCGCCGGTGAGCAGCAGTACCCCCGTGACGATCATCATCGTGCCGCCGATCCGCATGACCCACACGTAGTGCCGCTTGACCCAGCCGAAGGCGCCGAGCGCCTTGCGGAAGGCGACGGCGGCGAGCACGAACGGTACGCCCAGACCGAGGCAGTAGGCGACGGTCAGTATGGCCCCGCGGCCCGCGCTCGCCTCGTTGGAGGAGAGGGCGAGCACGGAGGCGAGGGTCGGGCCGATGCACGGCGTCCAGCCGATGCCGAACAGCGCGCCGAGAAGCGGCGCGCCGACCAGGCCCGCGGCGGGACGGCGGTGGAAGCGGAACTCGCGCTGGGTGAGCCAGGGCATCAGGCCCATGAAGAAGACGCCGAGCGCGATCATCAGCACGCCGAGCACCTTGGAGAGCGTGCCGCTGTACTCCTGCAGCGTCTGCCCGAAGTAGCCGAAGAGCGCCCCGCCGGAGACGAACACCACGGTGAACCCGGCGACGAACAGCGCGGCCCCGCCGGCCATCCGGCCGCGTCTGGCCTCGGCCAGGTCGGTGCCGGTGACGCCGGTCACGTAGGAGAGGTAGCCGGGGACGAGCGGCAGGACGCACGGGGAGAAGAAGGAGACGAGGCCGCCGAGCACGGCGACCGGCACCGCGAGGAGCAGGGCTCCGTTGCGGACCGTCATGTTCGGGTCGGTGGCTGCGGCGAGGAGCACGGCGTCAGTTCTCCGCCACGACCGGGTCGAGCATCTCGTGCAGCTTGTCCTCGCTCAGCGGCTGGAGCGTGCGCGCGGCGACCTTGCCGTCGCGGTCGAGGATCAGCGTGGAGGGGATGGCCTGCGGGTTGAGCGTGCCCTTCTTGAAGCGCAGCAGCAGCCGGCCGGTGGGGTCGTACAGGCTCGGGTAGGTGATCCCGTGGGCCTTCTCGAACTCGACGGCCGGGGTGGTGCTGGTGTCCCGGGTGTTGATGCCGACGAACTGCACGCCCTTGCTCGCGGTCTCCTTGGCGACCTTGGCGAAGTTGTCGGCCTCGGCCCGGCAGGGCGAGCACCAGGAGCCCCAGACGTTGAGGACGACGACCTTGCCCCGGTAGTCGGCGACGTCGAGCTGCTTGCCGTCGATGGTCTTGCCGGACAGGTCGGGCGCGGTCTGCCGGTCACCCTTCTTCGCGGTGTCTATGCCGTCCTTGCCGGCGACGAAGTTGGTGTTGCCGGAGCCCCCGGAGATGCCGCCGGAACCACAGGCGGTCAGCAGGAGTGCCGCGACGGCCGCCCCGGCACCGGTCAGGGCGGTGCGGCGACGGCTGCTGCGACGGCTCACGGTGCGGTTCGGACGCTGGGGGGTGCGGCGGGCGGCACTCATGTGAAAAGTTTCGCATGTCCGTTCCGGGGATCTTGCGCACCCCCCTCGCGGACCGAAACCCGCATTTCAGGCAGGGTGCGCGGGTCAGGCGGCGTCCTCGGAACCCTTGCCGGTCCCGGTGCCGCTGCCGGTCTCCGTGCCGGTGCCCTCGCCCGTGTCCGTGCTCGTCCCGGTGTCGTCCTTGAGGAACTCCTTCCAGCCGCCGGCCGGCTTCTGGCCGACGTCGAGCGACTGGAGCTTCTCGACGATCTCGGGGCGCTGCACGTCCAGCCAGTCCACGAACTGGCGGAAGGAGACCAGGCGCACGTCGGCGCCCTTCTCCTTCTCCCGCGCGATGTGCTTGAACGCCTGCTCGACGGCGTCCATGTAGATGCCGCCGTTCCACTCCTCGAAGTGGTTGCCGATGAAGAAGGGCGCCCGGTTGGACTCGTAGGCCCGCTTGAAGCCGTTGATGTAGGCGTTCGCGGCCTGCGTGCGCCAGCCCGGGTAGTTCGAGGGCGGGGCCTTGGTGGAGTTCACGGACTGGTTGGCCAGCATGTTGTAGTCCATCGAGAGGACCTCGAAGCTGTGGCCCGGGAACGGCACGCCCTGGAGGGGCAGGTCCCAGACCCGGTTGCGCTGCTCGGGCCAGCGCTGGCGGCCGCCGGGCGAGGAGGCGTCGTAGCGCCAGCCGAGCTCGCGCGCGGTGGGGAGCAGGTTGTCCTGGCCGAGCAGACAGGGGGTGCGGCCGCCGACGAGCTCCTTGTCGTAGTCGAACGGGAGCGAGGGCAGGTCGGTCCAGCCGGTGTTGGTCCGCCACTCCTTGACGAAGGACTTGGCCTGGTCGATCTCGCTGCGCCACTGCTTGGGCGTCCAGTTGGCGACCGTGCCGTGGCCGGAGCAGAAGTGGCCGTTGAAGTGGGTGCCTATCTCGTGGCCGTCCAGCCAGGCCTGGCGTATGTACTTCAGCGTGAGCTTGATGTGCTCGTCGGTGAGGTAGCCGATGTCGGAGGCGCCGGGGGCGTTGTTGGGCCCGTGGTACATGCGCTTCTTCGACTCCGGGAGCAGATAGAGCCCGGAGAGGAAGAACGTCATGTGCGCGTCGTGCTCCTTGGCGAGCTTGAGGAAGCGCGGGAAGAGGCCGTTGCCGACCTCGCCGGCGCCGTCCCAGGAAAAGATCACGAACTGCGGCGGGGTCTGGCCGGGCTCCAGCGGCACGGGCTTGTCGGGCTGGTGCGGCTGGGCCCCGGTGTCGGACGTGGAGCCGTCGCCTATGGGGCGCGCGGTGGGCTTGGGGCTGCTGGACTCCTTCTTGCCGGAACCGCCGGCGTGGGTGGCGGCGTCGTCGTCCTTGCTGCCACCGCACGCGGCGAGTCCCATCGCCGCGGCGGCGCCCGCACCGAGCCCGATCATTCCTCGCCGGCTGATGTTCCGCATGGGGCGGCCCCTTGTTCTCGCTGCACTCAGCTTCCGCTCAGCTGACTCCCAGCTGACACAGAGGTAGAGGGCGGGGGCGAGTCGGGGGTTCCGTTCGGGGGAGGGTTATGCCCCGGTTGTTACGAAAATACGATCATTCAGCTCAGCGAGAGATCGGGGGCGGTGCCTCTCACAGGCACCGCACACGCCTCACGCCCCGAACGCCTTGGTGTTCCCCTTCCCCTTGCCTCCGGCAAGCAGATGCGCCGGCACCAGGTCGCGAGCCGGCTCGGTGTACCCCACCGAGACGATCCGGTCCCCCTGGAACGTGAACGTCGTCAACGACGCGAGCGTGCACTGCCGCTTGCGCGGGTCGTGCCACAACCGCCGCTTCTCCACGTACGACCGCAGGATCCAGATCGGCAGCTGATGGCTGACGCACACCGCCTCGTGCCCCCGCGCCGCGTCCCGCGCGGCGTGCAGCGCCCCCATCATCCGTACGACCTGGTCCACGTATGGCTCGCCCCAGGACGGCTTGAACGGGTTGACGACGTGCTTCCAGTTGGCCGGCCGCCGCAGCGCGCCGTCGCCGACGCCGAAGGTCTTGCCCTGGAAGACGTTCTCCGCCTCGATCAGCCTCTCGTCCGTGGCGAGGTCGAGACCGTGCGCCTTGGCGATGGGCGTCGCCGTCTCCTGGGCGCGCTCCAGCGGGGAGGCGACGACATGGGTGACGTCACGGGTGGCGAGGTGCTCGGCGACCCGCTCGGCCATCTTCCGGCCCAGCTCGGAGAGGTGGTACCCGGCGAGCCGCCCGTACAGGACGCCCTCCGGGTTCTCGACCTCACCGTGCCGCATCACGTGCACGACGGTGATCTCGTCGTTCCTGCTGTTGTTCCTGCTGTCGTTTCCGGGGGTGCTCATGCGGCCGTGGCCTCCGCTGCTGCTCGGGCCGCCGCCGGAAGGGCGTCGGCGATCCGCTCCAGGGCCCGGTCGTCGTGCGCGGTGGACACGAACCAGGACTCGAAGGAGGAAGGGGGAAGGTGGACGCCCTGGGCGAGCATCGAGTGGAAGAACGCGGTGAAGCGGTACGACTCCTGCGCGCGGGCGTCCTCGTAGTTCCGCACCGGACGGTCGGTGAAGAACACGGAGAACATGTTGGAGGCGTTCTGCACGGTGTGCGCGACGCCCTCCTTGGTGAGCGCCTGAGTCACCAGCGCCCGCAGCCGCGCGGAGACCGCGTCGACCGTGGCGTACGCGGCGTCGTCGAGGAGCCGCAGCTGGGCGAGGCCGGCGGCGGTGGCGACCGGGTTCCCGGAGAGGGTGCCGGCCTGGTAGACGGGGCCGGCCGGGGCGAGGTGCGCCATGACGTCGGCGCGGCCGCCGAACGCGGCGGCGGGGAAACCGCCGCCCATCACCTTGCCGAAGGTCATCAGGTCGGGCTCGACGCCGTCGACGCCGTACCATCCGGCACGGCTGGTGCGGAAGCCCGTCATGACCTCGTCGGAGATGTACAGCGCGCCGTCCTCGCGGCACAGGTCGCGCAGGCCCTGGTTGAAGCCGGGCAGCGGCGGGACGACGCCCATGTTGCCGGGCGAGGCCTCGGTGATCACGCAGGCGATCTCGCCGGGGTGCGCGGCGAAGGCGGTACGGACGGCGTCGAGGTCGTTGTACGGCAGCACGATCGTGTCGCCCGCCTGGGCGCCGGTGACACCGGGGGTGTCGGGCAGGGCGAAGGTGGCGACGCCGGAGCCGGCCGCGGCGAGGAGCGCGTCGACGTGCCCGTGGTAGCACCCGGCGAACTTCACCACCTTCGCGCGCCGGGTGAACCCGCGCGCGAGGCGGACGGCGGACATGGTGGCCTCGGTGCCGCTGGAGACCAGCCGGACCTGTTCCAGGGGCGCGACCCGGGCGACCATCTCCTCGGCGAGCGCGACCTCGCCCTCGCCGGGCGTGCCGAAGGAGGTGCCGCGGGCGACGGCCTCCTGGACGGCGGCGATCACCTCGGGACGGGCGTGGCCGAGGATCATGGGTCCCCAGGAGCACACGAGGTCCACGTATTCCCTGCCGTCGGCGTCGGTCAGGTACGGACCGGTGCCGGACACCATGAACCGGGGCGTACCGCCCACGGCACCGAAGGCGCGGACCGGAGAGTTCACGCCGCCCGGCGTGACGGCCTCGGCGCGCTCGAAAAGAGTCTGCGAAACTGGGGCTTCGTACGGATAGCTCACATGAGCCATGGTGTCAGAGGCGTCGGGGATTCCGCGGACTGGTGTTTCACCGCACGTTTCGGCGAGCGGCCGTGGGGGAGGTCACTGACACGATGATCGGGTTGCGCGGCGGGGACCACGAGTCCTAGAAAAGCAGTCGGGTGGAGATATGCATCGCGGTGGCGGACTGGGCGAGGGGACCGATGACCTGGGTCCTCGGCGTGCCCGGCGGGGAAGGCACCGGCGCGACGCGGAGGAGACGACAGAACCACGACAAACACGAGCGACACCGCAGCCACCGCAGACGTCCCAGACATCTCAGGCACCGGATCTCGAGGCTTCACCGGCGGAACCTGAGCGGATCGAGCGGCTGGCGCGTATGGATGGCATGGACCATGCGAACCGTAGGGCTGACCACAGGCCGGATCGACTCGGCGACCGTCTGGGCGATCGACTCGGCGCAGGAAGCGGGAATGGTGGCCGGGTGGGGGTGACGTACAAGTACTTCGGCGCACCCGACGGCGCCACGGCGGCCCGTGTCCCGATCTCGATGCGCCCCGAGGAGCTCGGCGGGGACGAGCTCGGCATGGGCGGCATGTTCACCAAGATCAAGCCGGAGACGATGGCGGCGATGGTCCTCACGGGCATCGAGGGCGTCCCGCTGCACAAGGTCCCGCCGCTCGAACTGGTGGTCCTGCATCCCGACTACGCGGTCGTGAAGCTCCCCATGACGGTCGTCGACCCGCTGCGCGGCATAGGCGAGGAGGCGGTCGGCGCCGCCGCCTTCATCTGGTCCACGGTCCCCGACCGCGGCGGCCCCCGCGACGCGTTCAACGTCTACCAACTGCTCCACGAATGGCAGGACTTCAGCCACCGCCTGCACGAGGCGGGGCATCAGCCGTACTGCCTGGTGTGGCCCTGAGCCGAGGCTCCACCGGCAGCGGGCGGGGCCTTCGGGCCCCGCCTCTCTCCTCTCCCCGGCCGCCCGCGTCACCCGGCGGGAAGGATGGAGGACAGCCCGCCGGCGCCTCCGGTCACGCGTGCGACAGCGCGAAGGAGACCAGGAAGCCGCTGACGGTGACCAGGCCGATCGCCAGAGGGGTGTCCTGGAACGCCTCGGGGATCATCGTGTCCGCGACCATCGCCAGGATCGCGCCCGCGGCCACGGCCGTCACCGCGGCGACCACCGCCACCGACAGACCGCCGACCACGCTGTAGCCGAGCACCGCGGAGACGGCACTGGCCGCGGCGATCGCCCCCCAGACGCCGAAGACATAGCCCTTCCCGCGCCCGGCCCGCTTCATCCCGGCCGAACTGGACAGTCCCTCGGGGATGTTGCTGATGAACACCGCCGCCACCGTGACCAGGCTGACCGCACCGCCGTCGAGCAGGCTGACGCCGATCACCGCCGACTCGGGCACACCGTCCAGCAGCGCCCCGAGGGCCAGCGCCAGGCCCGAGCCGCCCTGCCCCTCCTCGGAGGGCTGCGACTGATCCCTCCGGTGACCCGAACGTTTGCGGTGACGGGCGCCGCGCCGGGCCAGCCACACGTTGCCGGCCGTGTAGGCCACCGCCCCGCCCAGCGTTCCGAGGGCCGCCGGGCCGAGACCGCCCTCTTCGTAGGCCTCCCCGACCAGTTCGAACGAGACGGCGGACAGCAGCACGCCGGCGCCGAAGGCCATCACCCAGGCGATGACCTTCTGCGGCACCCGCAGCGCGTAGCCGCACCCCGCTCCCAGCAGCAGGGCGCAGCCCGCCAGCAATCCCCATCCACCTGCTTGCATCACTTCCGGCATTGGCTCCGTGTACCCACACGAGCGAGCTGTGATCAGTGCGCGCGGTCCGCCGGCGTCAGGACGGGGCGCGAACGCTCTTCGCTCGGGAGCACGACATCCGCCAGTCGGGATGACCCACCGGGGGGAACCGAGCGGGCCGCGGGCGTGAGCGGTGGCTCAAAAGCGCGCAGGGTGAACAGACTGGGGAGCCGGTCCGTGCTCGTCGCCCGAAACGGGGTACTCCGGCGCCCGAGTCCCCCGCTCGTCCCGTCCCCAGGAGGCAACGCCCATGACGTTCAATCCACTGGAGCAGCGGGGTATCCCGCTGGACCGCCAGGTGCGCAGCTGGCGTGAGCTGAACGTGGCTCCGATCGATCCCGGACCACTGCGACCCGTACACCCGGTGCCGGATCATCACGATGAACGGGATCGAGATCGAGGCGATCATGTTCAGCCACCAGCTCGCCCGCCACACTGTGGACCCCGAGATCAAGCGGCAGCTGGCGCGGGTGCGCTACATCGAGGCGCAGCAGCAGAAGGTCGTGAACTGGCTGCTGCCGGGTGTCTCCTCGGTGCTGGAGACGACGATCGCGTACGAGCAGGTCGCGGTGGACCTGACGGCGTGGGTGGCGCGGATGGAGCCGGACCCGTACCTGACGCAGGCGTACCAGTTCGGTGTGCTGGAGGACTTCGATCACCTGTACCGGTACGCGAACCTGTACGAGATGATCGAGCACCGCAAGGCGGAGTCGATCGTCGACGGCCTGACCGAGGTCATGCCGGGAAGGCCCACCAGGGTCCACCACCGGGACCCGTACGACAACGTCCGCGACCCGTACGACAAGGACCGGGCCAATCCGCTCTCCAAGCTGCACGCACTGACGATCATGTCGGCGGAGCAGCAGACGATGAACTTCTACCTGAACACCGGCCCCACCTACATGGAGCCGATCGCCCGTCAGCTCTACCAGGAGATCGGGCTGATCGAGGAGGAGCACGTCACCCACTACGAGTCCCTCGTGGACCCGGGTGAGACGTGGTGGGAGCAGCTGGTCAACCACGAGTACAACGAGTGCTACCTCTATTACTCCTTCATGGAGCAGGAGAGCGACCCCAAGGTCAAGGCGATCTGGGAGCTGCACCTCAACATGGAGCTGGAGCACCTGCACGCCGCCTGCGACCTCATGCGCCGCCACGACGGCCGCGACCCCGCCTCGGTGCTGGCCCCGGAGCTGCCGAACGTGCTCACCTTCGAGCCGAACAAGGGCTACCTGCGCGAGCTGCTCGGCACCCAGATGGACCTGACCACGCTCGGCGCCGGCTACGTGCGTGAGGCGCACGAGCGGTTCGAGAAGATGCAGGAGCAGATCCACGGCGGCGAGGCGCCGCCGAGCGACCGGGTCATGACCGGGCACGACGAGATGTTCGGCCGCGAGTACCGCGTCCAGTCCGAGGGTGAGCACCCCGACCCCACGCAGCGCGAGAAGTAGGGGAGAGCCGAGATGTCCGATCTGCGCACCCCGCACGCGGGGGACGACCAGGCCGAGGACGACGACGTCGTCGCGTTGCTGATGCGCCAGCACGGCGACATCCGCAACCTCTTCGACGAGGTCGAGGCCACCAAGGGCGAGGAACGCCGCGACGCCTTCCACCGCCTGATGCGGTTGCTGGCCGTGCACGAGACCGCCGAGGAGGAGGTCGTCCATCCCTTCGCCCGGAAGGGCTTTCCCGGCGGCGAGCAGGTGGTGAAGGACCGTCTCGCCGAGGAGAAGGCGGCCAAGGAGACGCTGGCCGCCCTCGACGAGCTGGACACCGACGACCCGACGTTCATGCCCCAGTTGCTCAAGCTGCGCAAGGACGTCCAGGCACACGCGCGGGCCGAGGAACGCTACGAGTTCACCCACATCCGCCGCAGCACCGGCACCACCGATCTGGCCGCGATGGCCAAGGCCGTCAAGGCCGCCGAGGCCATGGCGCCCACCCGGCCCCACCCGGGCGTCGAGTCCGGGGCGAAGAACATGGCACTCGGACCGGTCGCCGCCCTCGTGGACCGCACCAGGGACGCCGTCCGCAAGGCCATGGGCAAGGGCTGACTCCACCTCCTCCCGGCCGGCCGGGCTCCGGTCGGCCGGCCGGGCACCGGTCGCGAGGACATACTCGCCGCGGCTCAGGACGTGTTCCTGCGCTTCGGGTACCGCAACACGTCCATGCACGAGGTGGCGCGGGCCGCGGGGTTGTCGCGGCAGGGGTCGTACCTGCGCTCCGCGACCAAGCAGGCGCTGTTCCACGCGGTGATCGAGCGCATGACCACCGTCCGTGCCCTCGCCGTCGATTCCCGTCGTCGCCGGTCATGAGGCCGTCGGCGTGGTCGGCGCCATCGGCTTCGCCGTCGACCCGAAGGTGCTGCCCATCGGCCGGCGCGTCGGCGTCGGCGCGTTCCTCGCCGTCATGGCGCGCATCGTGGCACACGGCCGATCGCCGTTTCGACGGCTGCCAGTCGGTCGGCGAGTACCGTCAGGGCGGTGACCGCCTGGGAGAGGTGGGCGTCCTCGGGGGTGCCGAGGGTGCGGGTGTGGGCCGTCTTCAGGGCCGTCCAGCGGGCGGCGCCCTCGGGGGTGAGTGTGCCGCGCAGTTCGGCGAGTTTGAGCAGGTTGGCCTCGGTGCCCGTGGTGAGGGTCTGCGCCTCGGCGCGGTAGTGGTCCTCGACGAGGGCCGTCAGTTCCGCCTCGTTCATGACGGGCTGGATCCGCTGGGCGATCCTGCGCATGTTCCGGTAGGAGCCCTGGAGTTGGAACGGCGGCTCGGTGCGGGTGGCGTCCGTCTGGGCGGCGGAGGCGATGTACGCGGCGTTCACCGCGAGGACCGTCGCGCGGGCGGTGAGCAGATGGCGCAGGGTGGCGAGGACCCGCTCCAGCTCGGCCGGTTCGTACGGGTGGACGAGCCGGTCCGCGCGGGCCGTCGGGTCGCCCTCGGCGAGGCGGAGCAGCAGGTCGAGGTCGGCCCGGTCGCGGCCGGCGAGCGGGGCGAGGTGCGGGTTGGCCGTCAGCGCGTTCTCCACGAAGCTCAGGCCGAAGACGTGCTCCTTGCCGGTGAGGACGTCGCCGAGGTTCCACACGTCGGCGCGGTTGGCGAGCATGTCGGGAACCCGGAAGCGGCCGCCGGACTCGGTGTACGGATTGCCGGCCATGCAGACCGCGAACCGCTTCCCGCGCAGGTCGTAGGTGTGCGGGACACCGTCTCGTACGCCGTCCACACGGCGCGTGGCGTCGCAGAGCGGGATGAACTTCTGGAGCAGTTCGGGTGAGGTGTGCTGGATGTCGTCCAGGTGGAGAAGGGTGTTGTTGCCGGCCGCCAGCGCGAAGTTGATCTTCTCGATCTCCTGGCGGGCGGTGGCGTTCGGGGCCTCGGCCGGGTCGAGCGAGGTCACGGTGTGCCCGAGCGCCGGTCCGCTGATCCGCACCAGCATCAGGCCGAGGCGGTCGGCGACGTACTCCATCAGCGTCGTCTTGCCGTAGCCCGGCGGGGAGACCAGCAGGAGCAGGCCGCCGGTGCCGGTGCGGTGGGCCGCGTCGGCGGTGCCGAGCTGCTTGGCGAGGCTGTCGCCGATCAGCGGCAGGTACACCTCGTCGATGAGCCGGTTGCGGACGAAGCCGGACAGGACGCGCGGACGGTGGTCGTCCAGGCGCAGCCGGGTCCGCTCGGCGGCGACCAGGGCGGCGCGGCGGGCGGTGTACGCGTGGTGGGCGGGGACGTCGTGGGCGCGGAACGCGCGGGTGCGGGCGAGGAGTTCGTCCACGCGGACGGTGAGGGCGCGGTCGGTGATGCGCGGGTGGGCGCCGAGCAGGCCGTGCACGGTCTCCGTCAGCGGGGCGTCGCCCGGGTAGCGGGGCAGGCCGGGGCAGAGCTCGGCGGCGACCGCCTCGGCGAGGTCGCCGGGTGCCGGGTCCGTGCCGGTGGCGGCCGCGTACGCCGTGAGCCATGCCTCGGCCAGCTGGCGGCGGGCGGCCAGGTCCTCGACGGCGGCCAGGTCCTCCGCGTACGCCGGGCCGCCGGCCGTGCGGTGGAACGTGTCGAGCAGGGTGCGGGTGCCGGCGCCGAGGACGAAGCCGTCGGGGCCGGTGGTCAGTTCGTCGAAGAGGTACGCGGCGGCGGCGGTTCCCTCCTCGACGGTCCCCTCCGCTGTCGCGCTCGCGTCCCCTTTCCCGATCGCCCGCGCCAGCTCCCCGCACAGGTCCGCGATCGCCGGCGCCGACCCGAACGTCTCCCGTGCCCGGGCCAGGGACTGTGCCCGGCGCCGCCAGTCCTGCCGCTGCTCCTCCGTCGTGCCGTGCGCCCAGAACAGCTGGGCGGCGGCGCGGGCGGCGGGCTCGTGGCGCAGCGGGCCCGCGCCCTCGTGCAGCCGCAGCAGCGCG
Source organism: Streptomyces sp. NBC_00670 (assembly GCF_036226765.1). Lineage (NCBI taxonomy): Bacteria > Bacillati > Actinomycetota > Actinomycetes > Kitasatosporales > Streptomycetaceae > Streptomyces > Streptomyces sp. NBC_00670. The sequence continues at coordinate 4,209,339 of NZ_CP109017.1, read as the reverse complement.
GCGAGGATCGCCGTGGCGTCGTGGTCGTGGACGCCCCGCTCGTACCCCTCGTCGTACGCCGCCTCGGCCGCCTCCCGTACGAGCGCGGCCAGGTCGTCGGCGGCGGCGAGCGCGGCCGGGCCGTGCGCGTCGAGGAGCCGGGCCGCGAGGTGTTCGGCGCGGTAGACCTCGGGCGACTCCGACGGCAGCAGCCGGTCCCAGTGGGGGCGGGTGGCCGCGAACTCCGGGTCGGTGACCGGGGCGCGGTAGTCGGTGCCGGTGACGGCGAAGGCGAGGCCGTCGCCGTGCGGGACGAGGGTGAGGTCGAGGGGCTGGGTGGAGACGGCGAAGCGGTGGGCGCCCAGGCGCACGTTGCGGCCGTCGTCGGCGTACAGGTCGGTGCGGTCGCGCAGGGCGCGGGCGGCCTCCTGGCGGGCGGCGTCGAGGCGCCCCTCCAGCTCCTCCGCCCGTACCGCGTCGCCCAGTTCGCGCAGTTCCGCGGCGGTGCGGCGGACCTTGGCGGGCATCGGGTCGGAGGCGAAGTACGTGGTGACGGCGTCCGCGTCGGCGAGGCTCGCGGCGCGGCGGGCGACGGTGCCAAGGACGCGGGCGGCGGAGTCGGCGAGGCGTTCGGCACGGCGGGCGCGGACGTCGGCGAGGGACTGCTTGCGGGCGGAGAGCGCCTCGTGGATCTCCTCGCGCCTGTCGGCGAGCGTGTCGAGGAAGTCGTCGGACTCGGCGAACCGGGATTCCAGGTTCTCCACCTGGACCAGCAGCCGGGCGAGCTGTTCGTCACACGCCTCCGGGGTGTCGGCGACCGCGAGCGCGCCGGTGACGGCCTGGCCGAGCAGCGCGAACTCGGCGGTGAACCCGGCCCGGCCCTCCTGCTCCAGCAGGGCGCGGCGCCGGGCGTCGAGGACGGCGCGGGCCCGGTTGACGCCGCCGAGCGCCCCGGCGACGGCCTCCAGGACGGCGGTGCGGACGGTGGCGTCGCCGGTGTCGAGCCCGGCGACGACGTCGGTCACCGCGCCCAGCCCCTCGGCCAGTTCGTCGAGGCGGGCGGCGAGCGGCGCGGCCTCGGCGGCGGTGCCGATCTCCTCCGCGTCGGCGGCGATCCGTTCGACGTCGGCGTGGGTGCCGGCGAAGGCGTCCGGGCGGGCAAGGTGGGTGACGGCGCGCCGGCCGAAGGCGGCGAGGTCGGCCTCGGCGCCGGCGGCGAGCGCGTCGAGGCGGGCGGTGTCGGCGTACCGCGTCTCGCGCAGGGTCAGCAGGTGCCCCTGCGCGCGGCGCAGTTCGGTCAGTCCGGCCGCCCAGTCGGCGGCCCCGCGCGGTGCCTCGCCGCGCAGCCGGCGGACGACGGCGGCGAGGCGGGCGTCGGCCTCGTCGAGCGCGTCGGCCGCCTGCCGGGTCAGGGTGCGCACGGTGTCGAACTCGGCGAGCACCTGCTCGGCGGTGGCGCGCAGCCGGGCCAGCGGGTCGGCGAGGTCGCCGGCCTCCGGGTCGGCCAGCCAGTGGTGGGCGTCGGCGGTGCGGACGCAGGCGGCGGCCAGCTCCGCGTAGACCTCGCCGGTGGGCGTGGTCCCGGTGGCGGCGTGGGCCACGGACAGGCAGGCGGCGATGCCGCGCACGAGGTCGGCGTTGCCGATCCGGGCGAGGGGACCGGTACCGGCGGGGCGGGCGGCCTCGTAGGTGTCGGAGACGAACGGGGACGACCAGCGCTGGACGGGGTGCACCCGGGCGGGCTCGTCGCCCCCGCCGCGCAGCAGGGTGAGCGTGCCGTCGTCCGCGAGCGCCCAGCCCCGGCAGGACAGCGGGGCCGCGACCTCCTTGCGGATCGTGTGGTAGGGGAGCAGCAGGGTGCGGCCCCCGGCGGGCGCGCGGAACGCGAACAGCACGTCCTCGCCGTTGGGCGAGCGCACCTCACGCTCGAACTCCAGGCCCTCCGTGTCGAGTTCGTACGTGCGGTGAGTGCCGGTGGCCAGGCAGTGGCCGCCGGGGAAGACGATGCCCTGGTCGTCGGGGAGGCGGCGGCAGGCCCGCCCGATGCCGTCGAGGCGGACGACGGCCCTGGTGAGGGTGTTGAAGACCAGGTACCGGTCGGTGTCCTCCTTGTAGGGGCGCACCCGCAGCAGGATCAGCGCGCCGACCCGCGCGTGCGCGATGTCCGCGTCGGCGAGCGCCTGGAGCGGTTCGGCGACCGGCTCGGAGTGGATGCCGTCGGCGGTCTCGGTGTCGTTCTCCGTCTTGACGGTGAGCGTGCCGCCGACGGTGGCGACGTACACCTCGCCGCCGATGGAGACGTGCGGGTGGCGGCCGAGGACGTGGTCCTCGCGGGTGGTGGGGGTCCACGTGAAGTCGTGGGCGGGCGGCAGGACGTGGTCGCGGTCGCCGCGCGCGTCGAGGAAGGAGACGCGTCCGTCGTCGCCGACCGCCCAGCGCAGGACGCGGATGTCGTCGGCCTTCTCGCCGGTGCGGAACACGGCGAGCAGCCGGCCGTCGACCCGGCGCAGCCGCAGCAGGGTCGCCTCGCGGTAGTAGCGGTACAGGGCCGCGAACTCCCGTACGAACGCGGGGTCGTCGAGCAGCCCCGGTACGGCGTCCTCGGGCAGCCGGGCGAGATCGGGGCCGTGCAGTGCGAACACGTCCCCGACGGCCGTCCCGTCGGCGCTGCCGGCCGGGCCGGTCTCGTACCCGAGCAGCAGCACCTCGCCGAGGGCGACGGCGTCCTGCGCCACGCACGCGCTTTTGCTTTGCAACCGCTCGGTACCGGTGAGTTCGAGGCGGGCGGCGCCGAACTCCTCGACGCGGCGCGCGTTCAACGCCTCGGCGCGCCGGACGAGTTCGCCCGCCTGGGCGGTGAGCCGGTCCCGGAGGAGTTCGTAGGCGCCGGGGGCGGCGTCGGCTCCCGGGACGCCGGGGGCCGACGGTTCGTGCGTGCTGCTGTTCACCCCGGTCGTCATGGGGGTCCTTTCCTGCGGGGGCGCGAAGGTCCGTGCGGGGGCGCGAAGGGGTGTTCCGGAGCCGCCGTCCCCTGTGCGGCGGCTCCGGAAGACGAAAGGGGGCGGGGCGCCGGTCAGGCGCCGGCGCTGCCGTTCAGCGCCCCGGCCTTCAGGGACGTCAGCGGGGTGTCCGCGAGGCCCAGTTCGCCCGCCCGGTCGAGCAGCTTGCGCACCTGTCCGGCCTGCGCGCCGCCCGTCTGCATGAGCTTCATCAGCAGCGCGGAGACGGTCAGGTTCTGCACGTCCGCCGTGGAGACCGAGCCGAGCACCCGGCCGAGGTCGTCGGCGAGGCTCGACGTGCCGTCCAGGTACGGCCTGGCCAGCGCCTGCGCCGTCTGCGAGTGCTCGACGAAGCCGTCCACGCCCTTGCCGAGCGCGATGGACGACATCAGCCGGTCGAAGAAGACCGACTCGCCCCCGACGATGTCGATGTCCGCGTTCTCCAGCCCCGTGGCCAGCACCGTCGCCTGCGCCTCGGCGATCTGCCGCTGCACGTCGAGCCCGGCCAGCCGGATGTCCTTCTCGGCGGCCAGCCGCAGCCGGTACTCCTCGTGCGCGCGGGACGCCTCGTCGAGCGCGGCCATCGCCGCCGCCTTCTCCGTCAGCCCGGCCGCCTCGGCCTTCAGCTTCTCGCCGACGCCGTCCGCCTCGGCGAGCGCCTTGGCCCGGGTGCCCTCGGCGTCCGCGAGCGCCTTGGCCCGCGCTCCCTCGGCCTCCGCCCGCAGCCGCGCCTCGGCCGCCTCGGCCTCCGCCCGGCCGGCCTTGCCGATGACGTCCGCCTCCTTGTCGCGGACCTCCACCGCGGCCAGCCCCTCGGCCGCGCTCTCGGCCCGGGTGGCCTCCGCGAGCTTCAGCTTGGCCTGCGCCTCCAGCTCGGCGCTCTTCAACCGGGCCTCTGCCATGGTCAGTTCCTCGGCCGCGCGGTGCGTCGCGGACTGCTCGGCCGCCTCCGCCGCCTTGATGTCCTTGACCAGCTTCTCCTGCGCCTCCGCCTCGGCGGCGATGATCACGGCCTGCCGCTGCCGCTCCGCCTCCTCCACCGCGCGGAGCTTCTTGATGGACTCCTCCTGCTCGGCGACCGTACGGTCCACGGCGACCCGCTCGCGCACCACCTCGGCGATGTCCCGCTTCTCCGCCTCCACCTCCTTGGAGGCCGCGATCCGGGTCAGCTCGGTCTCCCGCTCCCGCGCGATGACCTCGAGGAGCCGGTCCTTCTCTATCCGCTCGCTCTCGATCGCGAGGACCCGTTCCCGGTTCTTCGCCGCGACGGCGACCTCGCGGGCCTGGTTCTCGCGCTGCACGCCGAGCTGTTCCTCCGTGCGCAGGAACGCGCCCTGCGCGCGCAGCCGCTCCTCCTCCACCACGCGCGCCGTCTCGGCCTCCTCGCGCGCCCGTACGGTCTCGATCTCCCGGCGCTGCTTGATCTCGGCGTCGGCCTGGCGCCGCTCCAGTTCCAGGACGGCCTCCCGGGCGTCCACGTTCTGCCGGGTGATCTCCTTCTCCTCCGTGCGCTGCGCCTCGTTGGTGCGCACGTGCTCCACGGCCGTCAGCTCGGTGATCTTCCGGATGCCCTGCGCGTCCAGGACGTTGGCCGGGTCGAGCTGGGTCAGCGGCGTCTGCTCCAGGTAGTCGATCGCCGCGTCCTCGAGGTGGTAGCCGTTGAGGTCGACCCCGATGACCTCGATGATCCGGTACCGCAGCTCCTCGCGCTTGGTGTAGAGGTCGGTGAAGTCCAGCTGCTTGCCGACGGTCTTGAGCGCCTCGGAGAACTTCGCGTGGAACAGCTCCTGGAGCGTGTCGCGGTCACTGGCCCGCGCCGTGCCGACCGCCTGGGCGACCTTCACGACGTCCTCGACGGTCTTGTTGACCTTGACGAAGAACGAGATGCGGATGTCCGCGCGGATGTTGTCCCGGCAGATCAGCCCCTCCTTGCCGGCCCGGGTGATCTCGATGGTCTTCACCGAGATGTCCATCACCTCGGCCCGGTGCAGCACCGGCAGCACGACCTGCCCGGTGAAGGTCACGTCCACCTTGCGCATCTTGGAGACGATGAGCGCCTTGCCCTGTTCCACCTTGCGGAACAGCCGGGAGAGAGCGAGTACGGCGAGCAGGCAGAGGACGACGAGCGCGCCCAGGCCCACGGTCATGGCATTCATCAGCGGTAACGTCCTTCACTGCTCGGCGTGCACGGCGTCCGTCCTCGACGGGTGGGGGGAGAGGAGAGGGCAGGCGCGGGCCGCGGTGCCGTCACCTGCCGGTGTCCGGCATCGAGTTGGTCCGATGCGGTTGCCCCGCCTTTATCCTGCCGACCATGTGCGCCTGCCGCATTGCCGACTTCCGGCAGTCTTTACACGCTCCTTAGTGCCGGAAGACATCGGAACCGACCAGCACCTCGCCCACGTCACCGCCCCCTTCGACCCGCCGCCCCCGACCTCCCTCGGCCTTTCCCGACCTCCCGTCCCCTCCCGTCCCCTCCCGTCCCTTCCCGTCCCCTCCCGTCCCCTCCCGTCCCCTCCCGGAAAGACTCCCGCCGTGCTCGTCGTCCGCTCCCTCGCCCTGTTCGCCGTCGCCGCGCTGTTCGAGATCGGGGGTGCCTGGCTGGTGTGGCAGGGCGTGCGCGAACACCGCGGGTGGGCGTGGATCGGCGCGGGGGTGATCGCGCTGGGGCTGTACGGGGTGGTGGCCACCTTCCAGAACGACGACCACTTCGGACGCATCCTCGCCGCGTACGGCGGCATCTTCGTCGCCGGCTCGATCGCCTGGGGCATGGTCGCCGACGGCTACCGCCCCGACCGCTACGACATCGTCGGAGCCCTGATCTGCCTCGCCGGCATGGCGGTCATCATGTACGCCCCGCGCGGCGGCAACTGAGGGGGTGGGCACCATGCATGTCGTACCGATGACCGGGACTCACGCGGACCAGGTCCTGGCCATCTACCGCGCGGGCATCGACGAGGGCGACGCGACGTTCGAGACGACCGCGCCCACCTGGCCGGTGTTCGACGCCGCCAAGCTGCCCGAACACCGGTTCGTGGCGGAGGACGGAACCGGGGCGGACGGCTCCGGGGCCGTGCTCGGCTGGGTCGCCGCGACGGCAGTCTCCGACCGCTGCGCGTACGCCGGCGTCGTCGAGCACTCGGTCTACGTCCACCCGGACGCCCGGGGCCGGGGCGTGGGCTCCGCGCTGCTGCGGGCGCTGCTCGCCTCCACGGAGGCGGCCGGCATCTGGACCGTCCAGTCCGGCATCTTCCCCGAGAACACCGCCAGCCTCGCGCTGCACGCCCGCCTGGGCTTCCGCGTCATCGGCACCCGCGAACGGATCGGCCGCCACCACGGCCGCTGGCGCGACGTCGTTCTGGTCGAACGCCGCAGCCTCGTGGTCGGCTGAGGGCGCGGAGCCGTGTCGATCTGCGGCTCCGCCGCGACCAGCCACGACGCACCCGCACCCGCACCCGCACCCGCACCACGACACGAACCCCCGAGCTGTCAGGCTCCCTTGGGCGCAGCCCCCGTCACCGTGAACCCCATGACCGAACCGCCGCCCTCCCGTCGGTAGGCGAACGCCGCGCCTCCGTGCGACGTCGCCACCTCGCGGACGATCGACAGCCCCAGCCCCGACCCCGGCAGGCTGCGCGCGTCCGCCGTCCGGTAGAAGCGGTCGAAGATCCGCTGGAGGTCCTCCTCCGCCACCCCCGGCCCCCGGTCCAGCACCTCCACCCGCACCGCGCCCGCGCGCGGCGGCGCCGCGTCCGTGCGGGTCGCCCCCGTGTGCGCCGGGCCCGCCACCGTCACCGTGATCGGGGCGGTACCGCCGCGGTCGAACTTCACCGCGTTCTCGACCAGGTTCGACACCGCCCGCTGCAACGCCGACGCCCGCCCGTCCACCGTCGTGTCCCCGGTGACCCGGACCGTCACCTCGCGCCCCGTACGGCGGCGGACGATCACCGCCACGTCCTCCGCGAGGTCGCCCAGCGCCACCCGCCGCACCGGCTCGGCGTCCGACTGCCCGGCCGCGAGGTCGACCAGCTCGTTGACGAGGTCCGTCAGCTCGCGGGACTCCTGCGCGAGGTCGGCGACGAGTTCCTCCCGCGTCGAGGGCGGCAGTTCGTCGATGCGGCGCAGCAGCGAGATGTTCGTCCGCAGCGAGGTCAGCGGCGTCCGCAGCTCGTGCCCCGCGTCCTGCACGAGACGGCGCTGGTCCTCCTCCGACTGCGCCAGCCGGCCGAGCATCCGGTCGAACGAGCGGCCGAGCCGGGCCACCTCGTCGTGCCCGGTCACCGGCACCTGGATGCCCAGCCGCCGGGTGCGGGCCACGTTCTCCGCCGCCTCCGTGAGCCGGACCAGCCGCCGGGTGATCCGCCGGGCCAGCCACCAGCCGAACAGCCCGGAGCCGCTCACCACCGCGGCGACCAGCAGGATCGTCCGTTTCTGCAGCTCCCGCAGCAGATCCTCGGTGTCGCTGAACTCCTGCGCCACCTGCACCGCGCCGCGCCCGCCGCCCAGCGAGACGATCGCCACCCGGTAGAAGTCGCCCGCGACCGCGACCTCGCCCTGCTCGACCAGCTGCCCGGCCGTCGCCGCCCCGGCCATCCGGCGGCCGGTGGCGTCCACCGGCAGCCGCGGCTTGCCGGGGTCGACGACCGTGCCGGACGGGCCGATGACCTGCACGTCCATCCGGCTGGAACGGAAGATCGCGGCACGCGGACCGTCCCGGTCGGGATCGTCCTTGGCGAAGTCGTCGGAGTCGAACCGCTGCTGCCGCACCTGGTTGCGCAGATCCTCCACGCGCTCGGAGAACACGGTCTTCTCGTCGACGCGGACGAGCCGGGCCGCGGCGTCGTAACTGAGGAACCCGATCAGCACGGTGACGCCGACGGCGACGGCCGCGAACGACACGGTGAAGGTCGTCCGCAGCGACGACACCGTCCTCAGCCGGCCGGGAACCCGGCTCACCGGGACGTCCGGTCCCGGCGCCTGCTCAGCCCTCGGCGCACGCCTAGTCCTCCCTCAGCACGTACCCCACACCCCGCACCGTGTGGATCAGCGCCGGCGCCCCCGGTTCGTCCAGCTTGCGGCGCAGATAGCCGACGTAGACCGCGAGGTTCTTGGAGCCGGGGCCGAAGTCGTAGCCCCAGATGCGGTCGTAGATCGTGGCGTGGTCGAGCACGATCCCGGCGTTGCGCGCGAGGAGTTCCAGCAGGTCGAACTCCGTGCGGGTGAGCTCCAGCTCCCGCTCCCCGCGCCACGCCCGCCGCGCCTGCACGTCCATGCGCAGCCCCGCCACCGACAGTTGCCCGCCGGACCAGCGCTCCCCCTTGAGCACCGCACCGCCGTTCGGACCGTCGGGACCGGCGTACCCGCCGTACCCCGCCGTCCCCGTGCGCCGCAGCAGCGCGCGCAGCCGGGCGAAGACCTCCTCCACGTCGAACGGTTTGACGACGTAGTCGTCCGCGCCCGCGTCCAGACCGGCGATCCGGTCCGCCGTCTCGACCAGCGCGGTCAGCATCAGGATGGGCGTACGGTCACCCTCCGCACGGAGTACACGGCAGACCTGAAGGCCGTCGATGCCGGGCATCATCACGTCGAGAAGCAGCACGTCGGGCGGGGTGCGGTGGGCGTGCGCGAGGGCCTCCACCCCGTCGGCCACGGCGGTCACCTCGTAACCCTCGAGCGTCAGGGCGCGTTCCAGGGCATGACGGATGGCACGGTCGTCCTCGGCCAGCAGAACTGTCTGGGTCACCCCACCAGTCTGCCAAGGCCGCGGCCGGGTACCCACCGGGTGGACCGGGGTGCGGGCGGGCTTCTTACCCGCCTCTCACCGCGGGCGGCCCGGTGGTTTACCTCGTCGGGCCACCGTGTCCCGTACGTCACGCGTCGCGCGTCCGGACAAGAGGTCGCGTCGGGAAGGCACTGGATGAACCGCACGACGAGCACGACGAGCCACCCCACGGGCCCCGGCCCGGCCCGGAGGGCCGCCGTCCGGCTGGCCCTCCACCTCTGGCGGCGCCGCCGCCGGAAGATCACCTTCCTGCTGCACAACGCGTACGCCATCGGCGGCACCGTCCGCACCACCTTCAACCTCGCCGCCGCGCTCGCCGACGACCACGACGTGGAGATCGTCTCCATGTCCCGGCACCGGGACACCCCCCGCTTCGACCTCGACCCGCGCGTCCGCCTCGTCCCGCTGGTGGACACCCGCCCCGGCAGCCCCGACCTGGACGACCCCGCCTACGCGCAACCCGCCGAGGACTTCCCCACCGCCGAGAAGCGGCACAAGCAGTACTCCCGCCTCACCGACCTGCGCGTCCGCGCCCACCTCGAACGGTGCGACGCCGACGTGATCATCGGCACCCGGCCCGGCATCAACGTCTACCTCGCCCGCTTCGGCCCCCGCCGCGCGCTGCGCATCGCCCAGGAACACCTGCGGCACGACGCGCACGGCAAGCGGCTGCGCGCCGAGCTCGCCCGCCACTACCGGTCCATGGACGCGGTGGTGACGATGACCGAGGCCGACGCGCGGGTCTACCGCAGGCGGATGCCGCTGCCGGGGGTACGGGTGGTGTCGGTGCCGAACATCGTGCCGCCGGTGGACGTCCCGCCGTCCGACGGCACCTCGAAGGTGATCGCGGCGGCCGGCCGGCTCGCCCCCGGCAAACGCTTCGACCTGCTGCTGGAGGCGTTCGCGACGGTCGCGGCCAAGGAACCCGACTGGCACTTGCGCATCTACGGCGGCGGCAACGCGAAGGAGGGGCTGGAGGCGTTGATCGACGAACTCGGCCTCGCGGGCCGGGCCCGGCTGATGGGGCCCTGCACCCCCATCGAGGCGGAGTTCGCGAAGGCGTCCCTGGTGGTGAGCGCGTCGGACGCGGAGTCCTTCGGGATGACGCTGGTGGAGGCGATGCGCTGCGGGGTACCGGTGATCAGCACGGACTGCCCGCTGGGGCCCGCCGAAATCGTCACGGACGGCGTCGACGGCCGCCTCGTCCCCGTCGACGACGCCCCCGCCCTCGCCGACGCGATCCTCGACCTCATCGCCGACGACGCCCTGCGCCACGGCATGGCAGCGGCAGCCCTGCGAAGCGCCCACCGCTACGACCCCGCCCCCATCACGACCCGCTACGACCACCTGTTCGCCACGCTGCGCATGACACGGGCACTCCGCGCCTGCCGCCGAAGCACGCGGTAGTGGGGGCGCCCCGAAAGGGGCGCGGGACTGTGTCCGACCTGCGGAGCCACCGCGCCCCGTAAGGGGCGCGGGGAACTGCGCGACCAGCCACATCCCACCCGCACCCGCCCACACACCCCACCCACCCGAGCTCTCCCGCGCACTCCCCACCCACCCCCACTCCCCCCCCACGGGGGGCCTGGGGGCAGAGCCCCCAGGTCAAGGACGCCTACCCCCGCAACGCCGCCAACCGCTCGGCGAACGGCACGACAACCTCCGCCGCATCCGCCACCACCGCCCGCCGACGCGGCTCGACACCCTTCAGCAGCCCGGCCAGCTCCCCCGCCGCCCTCTCGATCCGCTCCGCCAGCCCGTCCGCCCCCCAGTCCTCCGACGCCGCGTACACGCCCGTCGGCACCACCACCGCCCGCAGATACGCGAACAACGGCCGCATCGCATGCTCCAGCACCAACGAATGCCGGGCCGACCCCCCGGTCGCCCCCATCAGCACCGGCTTCCCCGCCAGCGCGTCCTTCTCCAGCACATCGAAGAACGACTTGAACAGCCCGCTGTACGACGCCGAGAACACCGGCGTCACCACGATCAGCGCGTCCGCCCCCGTCACCGCGTCCAGCGCCGAGGCCAGCGCCCGTCCAGGGAACCCGTTGGTGAAGTGGTGCGCGATCTCGACGGCGAGCTCACGCAACTCGACCACTCGGACATCGACACGCCCGGCCCCGGAGCCGGCCCCCGCACTGGCCCCGGCCCCGGCCCCAGCCCGGGCCTCCGACACCTCCCGCACCACCGCCGCGGCCAACCGATCCCCCAGCAACCGCGTGGACGACGGCACACTCAGCCCCGCCGAAACGACCACGACCCGCAGGGCACCCTCGGTCACCGCACCCTCGCCGCTCATACCGCGCTCACCCCGTCCACCGTCTCGTCCCGCCCCGCGTCCTTGGCCGCCGCCACCAGCCCCGCGTGGTTCGGCGCGTCCGGCACCCCGGCGGCCCGCCGCGCCGCGAACTCCTTGCGCAGCACCGGCACGACCTCCTCACCGAGCATGTCCAACTGCTCGAGCACCGTCTTCAGCGGCAGCCCCGCGTGGTCCATGAGGAACAGCTGACGCTGGTAGTCGCCCGCGTACTCGCGGAAGCCCAGCGTCTTCTCGATCACCTGCTGCGGCGAGCCCACGGTCAGCGGCGTCTGCTCGGTGAAGTCCTCCAGCGACGGTCCGTGCCCGTACACCGGCGCGTTGTCGAAGTACGGCCGGAACTCCCGCACCGCGTCCTGGGAGTTCCGCCGCATGAACACCTGACCGCCCAGCCCCACGATCGCCTGCTCGGCACTCCCGTGCCCGTAGTGGGCGTACCGGCTCCGGTACAGCTCGACCATCCGCTTGGTGTGGTCGGCGGGCCAGAAGATGTTGTTGTGGAAGAAGCCGTCGCCGTAGTACGCGGCCTGCTCGGCGATCTCCGGGGAGCGGATGGAGCCGTGCCAGACGAACGGCGGCACGCCGTCCAGCGGGCGCGGGGTGGAGGTGAAGCCCTGCAAGGGGGTGCGGAACGTGCCCTCCCAGTCGACGACGTCCTCGCGCCACAGCCGGTGCAGGAGGGCGTAGTTCTCCACCGCGAGGTTGATGCCCTGGCGTATGTCCTGGCCGAACCAGGGATAGACCGGGCCGGTGTTGCCGCGCCCCATCATCAGGTCCACCCGGCCGTCGGCCAGGTGCTGGAGCATCGCGAAGTCCTCGGCGATCTTCACCGGGTCGTTGGTGGTGATCAGGGTGGTGGAGGTGGAGAGGATCAGCCGCTCGGTGCGGGCCGCGACGTAGCCGAGCATGGTCGTCGGCGACGAGGGCACGAAGGGCGGGTTGTGGTGCTCGCCGGTCGCGAAGACGTCGAGCCCGACCTCCTCCGCCTTCAGCGCGATGGCGACCATGGCCTTGATGCGCTCGCGCTCGGTCGGCGTGCGCCCCGTGGTCGGGTCGGGCGTGACATCCCCGACGCTGAAGATCCCGAACTGCATGGCCGCTCACCCTCCAAATTGTTGACGGTTCAACTATACCCTGCCAACGATGCCCCCGCCCCGCCTATTCCACCCACCCCCGCGCGCCCGGACCACCCCGCATCCCCGCAAGCCGGGCCACCTATCCTGACGACCAGACCCCCAGCCACTCCCCCCACGGACGCACCGCCACTCATCCCCCTCTCCACCCACACCGCGCAGGAGCACCCATGACCTCCACCGCCTCCCGCATCGCCGTCGTCACCGGCGCGAGCAGTGGGATCGGTGCCGCGACGGCCCGGCAGCTGGCCGCCGCCGGCTACCGCGTCGTCCTCACCGCCCGCCGCAAGGACCGCATCGAGGCGCTCGCCGCGGAACTGACCGCGGCCGGCCACTCCGCGACGGCGTACGCGCTGGACGTCACCGACCGCGCGGCGGTGGACGAGTTCGCCACCGCCTTCCCCACCCTCGGCCTCCTGGTCAACAACGCGGGCGGCGCCCTCGGCGCGGACCCGGTCGCCACCGGCGACCCCGAGGAGTGGCGCCGGATGTACGAGACGAACGTCCTCGGCACCCTGCACATGACCCAGGCCATGCTCCCCGCGCTCACCGCGAGCGGCGACGGCACGGTGGTCGTCGTCTCCTCCACGGCCGGCCACGGCACGTACGAGGGCGGCGCGGGCTACGTCGCCGCCAAGCACGGCGAGCACGTGCTCGCCGAGACGCTGCGCCTGGAGATCGTCGGCACCCCGGTCCGGGTGATCGAGGTCGCCCCCGGCATGGTGAAGACCGACGAGTTCGCCCTGACCCGCTTCGCGGGCGACGAGACGAAGGCCGCGAAGGTCTACGAGGGCGTCGCCGAACCCCTCACCGCCGACGACGTCGCCGACACGATCACCTGGGCCGTCACCCGCCCCTCCCACGTCAACATCGACCTCCTCGTCGTCCGCCCCCGCGCCCAGGCCTCCAACACGAAGGTCCACCGAGAGCGGTGACGCCGAGCGGCCCGCGGCCCCCGGAGAGGGGAGCCGCGGGCCGCGATCGGTCCGTGCGCCGGTGTGCGTCAGCCCTTGACGCACACCACCTGCTTCAGCTTGGCCACGACCTCCACCAGGTCGCGCTGCTGGTCGATGACTTGCTCGATCGGCTTGTAGGCGCCAGGGATCTCGTCCACGACACCGGAGTCCTTGCGGCACTCCACGCCCCGCGTCTGGTCCTCCAGGTCCTTCGTCGAGAAGCGGCGCTTCGCCGCGTTGCGGCTCATCCGCCGACCCGCGCCGTGCGACGCCGAGTTGAACGCGGCCGCGTTCCCGAGGCCCTTGACGATGTACGAGCCCGTCCCCATCGAGCCCGGGATGATCCCGTACTCGCCGGAGCCCGCCCGGATCGCTCCCTTGCGGGTGACCAGCAGGTCCATGCCCTCGTACCGCTCCTCCGCCACGTAGTTGTGGTGGCAGGAGATCTCCGGCTCGAAGGTGGGCCGCGCCTTCCTGAACTCCTTGCGGACGACGTCCTTCAGCAGGGCCATCATCAGCGTGCGGTTGTACTTCGCGTACTCCTGCGCCCAGAACAGGTCGTTGCGGTACGCCGCCATCTGCGGAGTGTCCGCGACGAAGACGGCGAGGTCGCGGTCGACCAGGCCCTGGTTATGCGGCAGCTTCTGGGCCACGCCGATGTGGTGCTCCGCCAGTTCCTTGCCGATGTTCCGGGATCCGGAGTGGAGCATGAGCCAGACGGAACCGGTCGAATCAGTACAAACTTCAATGAAGTGGTTTCCGCCACCGAGCGTTCCCATCTGCTTCGTGGCACGCTCCTGACGGAATCTGACCGCCTCCGCGACACCCCCGAACCGCCCCCAGAACCCCTGCCACCCCGCCGTCGCCAGGCCGTGGAAGTGGCCGGGGTCGATCGGGTCGTCGTGCATGCCGCGGCCGACCGGGATGGACTGTTCGATCTTGGAGCGGAGGCGGGAGAGGTCGCCGGGGAGGTCGTTCGCCGTCAGGGACGTCTTCACCGCGGACATGCCGCAGCCGATGTCCACACCCACCGCCGCCGGGCAGACCGCCCCCTGCATCGCGATCACCGAACCGACCGTCGCGCCCTTGCCGTAGTGCACGTCCGGCATCACGGCCAGGCCCTTGATCCACGGCAGCGTCGAGACGTTGCGCAGTTGCTGCATCGCCACGTCCTCGACCCCCGCCGGATCGGTCCACATGCGGATCGGGACCTTCGCGCCCGGTACCTCCACGTACGACATGCCGTCCTCATTCCCCGTAAAACACAACAGAAGTATCGAAGCGCAAAAACCGTCGCCAAGGTCGGCGTAGCGGACAGCGGACCGGCGTCCACGGCAGCGCGTGCGATAGACATTGTCCCCAGGGGCACCTACCGCGCGGCAACCGAATAACCGCAGGGCACGCCCCGCCCCCGCCCGCCGGACCCGGCCCGGGGAACCCGACGAGAGGAGCCTGAACCGTGCAGCGGAAGGCGTACGTCCCGGCCGCCGTCGCGCTCCTCGCGGCGCTCCTCGCCGCGTGCACCGGCGGCTCCGGCGACGGCTCGGCCCAGGACGACAAGGCCGGCAGCTCCGCCACCTCCACCCCGGTCGCCCAGCCCGGCAAGTACAGCACCCTCTCCGACGCCTGCACCGCGCCCGACCAGGACCAGCTCGAGGCGCTGCTGCCCGGTCTGAAGCAGCTGACGGACGAGGAGCAGCGCGAGAAGGCGTACGACGGCACCGCGACCCTCACCTACGACAACGACCGCCGCTCGGGCTGCCGTTGGAAGGCGGAGTCGGACTCCGCCTCGGACCAGCTGTACATCGACTTCGAGCGGGTCGTGTCCTACGACTCCTCGGTCAGCGACGACGACAGCGCGGCGCGGGTGTTCGGCGAGAAGGAGGACGCGGCGGACATCCCGGAGGGGGGCGCCTCCACCTCCGTCGCCCCGTCCCGTACGGCGTCCCCCTCGCACTCGAAGGACGCGAAGGACGCCAAGGAGACAAAGGGCGCGAAGGGCTCCGAGGGTTCGGACGCCTCCGCGTCCGCCGGCCCCTCCTCCGACGCCTCCGCCTCGGCCACCGTCCAGCCGCGCGCGCTCGACGGTCTGGGCGACGAAGCGTTCCTCGACGACGAGATGAGCCCCACCCAGCAGCGCACGGTGACTGTGGTGTTCCGCACGTCCAACGTGCTCGTGACGGTCCAGTACGAGGAGCAGCCGACGCGTACCGGCACGGTCGCGGGCAGCGCGGAAATGCAGGACAGGGCCCAGATTCTGGCGCGGCAACTGGCCGACTCCTTCGAGGGTTAGCCGCCCCCCGGCGGTCGTCGGGGCGCGGGGAGGAAGCACCCGAACCGGAACCGCGGGCTGTTCCCACCGCGTACCGTGGCCCCTCGGACCCGTCCGACCGCACGAAGCACAGAAGCGTCATGAGTGAAGGAACCATGCACCGACCTGCACAGCGAGACCGTCGAGAGCATTCGCCCGCGGACGGCGCGGGGCACGAGGGGCACGGCCCGCGGGGCGCACGGCGGCCCGGCAGGCTGCTCATGGGTGCGGCCGCCGTCGTCCCGGCGCTGCTGCTCGCCGCCGGCTGCTCCTCCGGCTCCTCGGACGACGGCGGCGGCGACGCCAAGAAGCCGGAGTCGAGCGCGACTCCGTCCGGCTCGGCGTCCCAGTCGGCGAACGCGGTGCGCGAGGCGGCGTACGCGAAGCTGCCGGAGCCGTGTGACGTGTTGCCGAAGAAGACCTTGGAGGACTTGGTCCCCAAGGGCGTGAAGTCTCCCAAGAAGGGCGGTTCCGACGACACGGACACCCGCTCGAACTGCTCCTGGGACAGCCTCGACGACAACGGGGTGAAGGGTTCGCAGTACCGCTGGCTCAACGTCGCCCTGCTGCGCTTCGACTCGGACGCCTCGCGGGGCGAGGGCGAGGCGCGGGCGAAGGAGTACTACACCAAGCAGCTCGGCGACGCGCAGGCGGCCGAGGGCGCGAAGAACACGAAGACGGAGCCGGTGCCGGGCACGGGCGACGAGGCGACGCTGGTGCGGTACGACGTGAAGAAGAAGGAGGGCACCTTCAAGCAGCAGACGGTCGTCACGCGCGTGGAGAACGTGGTCGTCACGCTCGACTACAACGGCGCGGGGCTGGCCGGCGACAGGACGCCGGACGCGGACGACCTGGTGAAGCTGGCGAAGAAGGCGGCGAAGGAGGCGGTGGCCTCGGTGACGTCCGCCAACGAGGGCGGCGGTTCGGGTGCGGACTCGGACTCGGGCGCCGATGCGTCGAAGTCACCGTCCAAGGACTCCAAGGACTCCAAGGACTCGGAAGACTCCAAGGACTCGAAGGAGACCAAGGGGGCGAAGGACTCGAAGTCGTCGCCCTCGGCCGGGGCCTCCCTCAAGTCGGGTGCCGACAGCTGAGGTTGTGCGCGGAGTTTCGTGGGCCCGGTCCGGCGCGGACCGGGCCCTTCGCGTATCGGTTCCCGGTCGCTTCCGGACCGGGCGTCCGTGCACCCGCACATGTGTGCCACTCTGTTCCGCGCAACAACACGCACAGGGAGGGGAGTCAGGGTGGCCGCGCCACTGAAGCTGACACGGATGCACCGGGTGCTCATCGGCGTGGTCGTCACCGGTGCCGTCATCATCGCCGGGATCGGCTTCGCGGGATCGTACGCGGCCGTGCGGGAACTGGCGCTCAAGAAGGGCTTCGGGAACTTCAGTTACGTCTTCCCGGTCGGCATCGACGCGGGCATCTGTGTGCTGCTCGCCCTGGACCTGCTGCTGACCTGGATCCGCATACCCTTCCCGTTGCTGCGCCAGACGGCGTGGGTGCTGACCGCGGCGACGATCGCGTTCAACGGCGCGGCGGCCTGGCCGGACCCGCTGGGCGTGGGCATGCACGCGGTGATCCCGGTGCTGTTCGTGGTGTCGGTGGAGGCGGCCCGGCACGCGGTCGGCCGGATCGCGGACATCACGGCCGACAAGCACATGGAGGGCGTGCGGCTGACCCGCTGGATGCTCTCGCCGCTGCCGACGTTCCTGCTGTGGCGGCGGATGAAGCTGTGGGAGCTGCGCTCCTACGAGCAGGTGATCAAGCTGGAGCAGGAGCGGCTGGTGTACCAGGCGCGGCTGCGCTCCCGCTTCGGCCGGGCGTGGCGGCGCAAGGCGCCGGTGGAGTCGCTGATGCCGCTGCGGCTCGCCCGGTACGGGGTGCCGCTCGCGCAGACGGCGCCGTCGGGGCTGGCGGCGGCGGGCATCGAGCCGGCGGTGCTGCCGCCGGTGTCGCCGGTGTCGCCGGCGTCGGCGGAGCCGGTGGCCGATGGCATGTCCACCGCCGGGGCGGCCCCGTCCGGCGGTCACCGGCCCGAGCTGGCGGGCGGCGCGGCGCAGGGCCCCGCCGGGCAGCCGGGGCCGCAGGGCTACGAGGCGTACGAGGGCCCCGGCGGCTTCGAGGGCTACGAGGAGCAGCTGCCGCCCGACGTCCAGGGCGGCCCCGGCGGCGAGCAGAGCCCGTGGTTCAAGCCGCCGCGGAACATCGACTACCAGGGGGGCTACGACCCGTCGTACGACCCCGCGTACGGGCCCGAGGACCAGTACGAGCAGTGGTACGAGGAGCAGCCGGCGGAGCAGTTCGAGGCGCCGGGGCCGGAGGACACGGGGAGCTTCCCGATTCCGGCGGGGCCGAACCGGACGCGGGAGCTGGGCGAGGGCGGGGGGACGCCCGCGCCGGAGCCGGATGAGGACTCCTACTACCAGGTCTTCAAGAAGTCGATCAACGGGAGTTACCCGACGCCGAGGGAGTTCGGGGACAACGTGGAGGCGGAGTTCGGCAGCCGGCTGCCGGGCGAGGAGGCCAAGCGCATGGTCACCCGCTTCACCAACCGCCACACGGCGGAACTGGAGGACGACCACATCGCCTGACGGCGGAGCCGAGAGGGTGCGTCGTCGGCTGACGGCCGGTGGGCTTCTCGCGCAGCTCCCCGCGCCCCTGTCAGGGGCGCGGGGAGGGGAGAGAACTACTCCCCCAGCAACGTCCGCACCCGCTCCTGCCCCACCGCCAGCAGCAGCGTCGGCAGCCGCGGCCCCGTGTCCCGCCCCACCAGCAGCTCGTACAGCAACGCGAAGAACGCCCGCTGCGCCGTCTTGATCTCCGCCGGCAGCTCCTTCGGCGTGGCGTCCGCCGAGAACCCCGCCTGCACCTTCGGCACTCCGTACACCAGATGCGTCAGCCCGTCCAGGGACCAGTTCGCCTCCAGCCCGTCCAGCAGCAGCCGCACCGACTGCCGCCCCCGCTCGTCGAGCGACTTCAGCCGCTCGGCATCGGGCTCGGTCCGGACGATCGTGCGCTGGTCGGCGGGGACGTGCGTGTTGATCCACGCCTCCGCCCGGTCGTACCGCGGCCGCGCCTCGTCCAGCGACCCCAGCGGATGCGCCGGGTCCAGTTCGGAGAGGATGCGCAGCGCCTGGTCCCGGTGCCCGGCGGTGACGTCGGCGACGGAGGCCAGCGTCCGGTACGGCAGCGGCCGCGGGGTGCGCGGCAGTTCACCGGTGGCGGTGCCCACGGCCCGGGTGTACGCGGCGACGTCCCCCGGCAGCGCGGACCCGTCGGCGACCTTCGCGGCCAGTTTGTCCCACTCGTCGTACAGCCGCTGGATCTCCTGGTCGAAGGCGATCTTGAAGGACTGGTTGGGGCGGCGGCGGGCGTAGAGCCAGCGCAGGAGCTGCGGCTCCATGATCTTCAGCGCGTCCGCCGGCGTGGGCACGCCGCCCTTCGAGGACGACATCTTGGCCATGCCGGAGATGCCGACGAAGGCGTACATCGGCCCGATCGGGCGTTCGCCGCCGAAGAGGGTGACGATCTGGCCGCCGACCTGGAACGAGGACCCCGGCGAGGAGTGGTCGACGCCGCTCGGCTCGAAGATCACGCCCTCGTAGGCCCAGCGCATCGGCCAGTCGACCTTCCACACCAGCTTGCCCCGGTCGAACTCGCTGAGCCGCACGGTCTCGGTGTGCCCGCACGCCGTGCAGGTGTACGACAGCTCGGTGGTGTCGTCGTCGTACGCGGTGACCGTCGTCAGGTCCTTCTCGCAGTTGCCGCAGTACGGCTTGTACGGGAAGTAGCCGGCGCTCCCGGAGCTGCCGTCGTCCTCGGCGGCGGCGCCGGAGCCCTCGGCGGCCTCCAGCTCGGCCTCGTCCACCGGCTTCTGCTGCTGCTTCTTGGCCGGGGCCTTCTTCGTGCGGTACTGGTCGAGGATGGCGTCGATGTCGCCGCGGTGCTTCATCGCGTGCAGGATCTGCGCGCGGTAGGCGCCGGAGGTGTACTGCGCCGTCTGGCTGATGCCGTCGAACTCGACGCCGAGGTCGGCCAGCGAGGCGGTCATCGCCGCCTTGAAGTGCTCGGCCCAGTTCGGGTACGAGGACCCGCGCGGCGCCGGCACCGAGGTGAGCGGCTTGCCGATGTGCTCGGCCCAGGACTCGTCGATGCCGGGAACGCCGGCCGGCACCTTGCGGTAGCGGTCGTAGTCGTCCCAGGAGATCAGGTGCCGGACCTCGTACCCCCGGCGGCGGATCTCGTCGGCGACCAGGTGCGGGGTCATGACCTCGCGCAGGTTGCCGAGGTGGATGGGGCCGGACGGGGAGAGTCCGGACGCGACGACGATGCCCGGAGCGGTAGCGACTGATGTGCCAGTGCCCGGTGCGCGGCGCTCCGACGATGCGATGACCTCGTCCGCGAAACGGGAGACCCAGTCGGTGGTCTCGGTGCTCTGAGCCACGTTCGGCACGTCCTCTTGATTTCTGGTCCTCTTGATGGGCGTCTCCATCTTCCCATCCCGACTCGCGACCGGGAAAACCGCTTTACCCCCCATGGGATACTGGGCGTGCCCATCCGATCCCTCGAGGAGAACGGCAACCCTTCCTATGACCTCGGTCACGCCCCTCAGCGACTCCGTCCAGCAGCAGCTCGCGTCCGCCCTCTCGGCCACCCGGCCGGAGGCCGCCGGTGCCGACCCGCTGCTGCGACGTAGTGACCGGGCGGACTACCAGGCCAACGGCATCCTCGCCCTGGCCAAGAAGGCGAAGGCCAACCCGCGGGAGCTGGCGACGGAGGTGGTCGCCCACCTCACGACCGGTGACGAGCTGATCAAGGAGGTCGAGGTCTCCGGACCCGGCTTCCTCAACATCACCGTCGCCGACCGGGCGATCACCGCCAACCTCGCCGCCCGGCTCGCGGACGGCGAGCGCCTCGGCGTGCCGCCGAAGCCGGACGCGGGCATCACGGTCGTCGACTACGCCCAGCCGAACGTGGCCAAGGAGATGCACGTCGGCCATCTGCGCTCCGCGGTCATCGGGGACGCCCTGCGCAACATGCTCGACTTCACCGGCGAGCGGACGATCGGCCGGCACCACATCGGCGACTGGGGCACCCAGTTCGGCATGCTCATCCAGTACCTGTTCGAGCACCCCGGTGAGCTGGCCCCGGCCGACGACGTCGACGGCGAGCAGGCCATGTCGAACCTGAACCGGGTCTACAAGGCCTCGCGCGCGCTCTTCGACGCGGACGAGGAGTTCAAGGAGCGGGCCCGCAAGCGGGTCGTCGCCCTGCAGTCCGGCGACAAGGAGACGCGCGAGCTGTGGCAGCAGTTCGTGGACGAGTCGAAGGTCTACTTCTACTCCGTCTTCGACAAGCTCGACATGGAGATCCGTGACGAGGAGATCGTCGGCGAGTCCGCGTACAACGACGGCATGCCCGAGACCGCCCGCCTCCTGGAGGAGATGGGCGTCGCGGTCCGCTCCGAGGGCGCGCTCGTGGTGTTCTTCGACGAGATCCGCGGCAAGGACGACCAGCCGGTCCCGCTGATCGTGCAGAAGGCCGACGGCGGCTTCGGCTACGCGGCCTCCGACCTGACCGCGATCCGCAACCGCGTCCAGGACCTGCACGCCACCACGCTGCTGTACGTCGTGGACGTCCGCCAGGCGCTGCACTTCCGGATGGTCTTCGAGACCGCCCGCCGGGCGGGCTGGCTCGGTGACGACGTCACCGCGCACAACATGGCCTACGGCACGGTCCTCGGCGCGGACGGCAAGCCCTTCAAGACGCGCGCGGGCGAGACCGTACGCCTGGAGGACCTGCTGGACGAGGCCGTGCAGCGGGCCGCGGAGGTCGTACGGGAGAAGGCGCGGGACCTCACCGAGGACGAGATCCGGGAGCGGGCCGCGCAGGTCGGCATCGGGGCCGTGAAGTACGCGGACCTGTCGACGTCGGCGAACCGCGACTACAAGTTCGACCTGGACCAGATGGTCTCGCTCAACGGCGACACCAGCGTCTACCTCCAGTACGCCTACGCCCGGATCCGGTCCATCCTCCGCAAGGCCGGCGAGGTCCGCCCCGCCGCCCACCCGGAGCTGGCGCTGCACGAGGCGGAGCGCGCGCTGGGCCTGCACCTGGACGCGTTCGGGGACACCGTCCTCGAGGCGGCCGCGGAGTACGCCCCGCACAAGCTGGCCGCGTATCTGTACCAGGCGGCGTCGCTGTACACGGCGTTCTACGACAAGTGCCCGGTGCTGAAGGCCGAGTCGTCGGCGCAGGTCGAGAACCGGCTCTTCCTGTGCGAGGTCACGGCGCGCACGCTGCACCGGGGCATGGCGCTGCTCGGCATCAGGACGCCCGAGCGGCTCTGAGGGGTACCGGGATTCCCGGGTTCCCGTATGCACGGAAAGGGGCGGCATCGCGACGGCGGTGCCGCCTCTTTCTGCGGGGCATGCGAGTACGGTCCGGACCGTCCGCGCAAGCGGTTCGGGAATGAACAACCCGGGAGAGTTACACAGCTCTTGTTCTCTGCATACGAACGCCGCCGGGGGTCGTAGGCTGCCGCGCATGTTCCCCACAGTGGACACATTCGACGAGCTGCAAGCGGTGCGCGCCGACGAGAAACTGACGCGGGCCGCCTGCCGGGAACTGGTGCACCAACTGGGGCTCTACGGAGCACCGGTGGTTCCGTTCGAGAACGGCTCCCTGCCGGTGTTCGCGGTCGGGGACGACATGGTGTTCAAGTTCTATCCGGGGTTCCAGGCCGCCAAGTCCTCCTTCGAGGCGGTCGTCCTCGACCATCTGTGGCGCCAACTGCCCGTCGAGACCCCGCGTCTGATCACCACGAACGAGCACGTGAACGGCTGGCGCTATGTGATGATGACGCGCCTGACCGGCATCGACATGGCCCGCGGCTGGCACCGGATCCCGCCGGCCGACAAGGACCGGCTGATCAGCGAGTCCGCCGAGGTCCTCGCCGCGCTGCACAAGATGGACATCACCCCGCTGAAGGGCGCGATCCCCCCGCTCGACTGGGACGAGTTCGTCGCGCAGCAGCGCGCGGACGCGATGAGGCGGCACAGCGCCAAGCAGGTGCCCCGGGTCTGGCTGGAGCAGATCCCCGACTTCCTGGACTCGGTACGGCTCCCGGCCACGGACGAACGCGTGCTGCTGCACACCGAGTTCATGCGCGAGCACCTGACCGTCGCACCCCGCGAGAACTGGCGCCTGACGGGCCTGTTCGACTTCGAGACGGCGCTGATCGGCGACCCGGTGTACGACTTCGCCAGCGTCGGCGCGTTCGTGACGTACGGGCAGCCGCGGCAGATGCGGCGCTTCTTCCGGGCGTACGGGCGCGAACCGTTCGATCCGGACCAGATGCTGGCGTACCTGCTCCTGCACCTGTACTGCGACCTGCCGTTCCACTTCCGCGAGCTCCCGACTCCTGCGGAACCGCGCCTCGATGTGCTGGCGGAGACGTGGTTCGGGACGGGTGGGTGACTCTTGCTCGACGGCTGCGGGCCGGTGGGGGCCGGTCGCGTCCCTCAGTCCTCGTTCTCCACCCGCTCCCACCCCCCGTCCCCCGTCAGGGCGTACGCGTAGTACGACTTCTCCCCCGCACTCGTACGGAACGGCTGCCCATGGTTGTCGATCCGGATCGTCCCCTTGCGGCTCCCGCTGGACCAGTCCATCTCCAGGTACCAGCGGACGTCATGCCCGCTGGTGTGCGCGTTGACGTAGAAGACCTCGGGGTCGGACTCGCTCACCCGGTACGGGAAGTTCCGCTGCCCCCCGATCGGCATGGCCAGCGGGTTGCCCTGGTCGAGCGAGACGTCGAAGGACTTCGTGTTCACGGTGCCGCCGCAGCCGACGCCCATCGCATACCTGGACCAGTTGAGCGGCGCGTTGCTGCTCACCACCCGCACATGCAGTTCCCGCAGCACCACGGTCTCCTGGCCGGTGCCCTGCACGGTGAGCGCGACCATCTGGCTGTCGGCGGCGACCCCGTCGAACGGGGTGACCCAGCCGACCACGTTCTGCTGGGCCGGCGGCGGCGGAACGTTCTCCGGCTTGCGGTCCAGCAGGAAGTGCTGTTCGCAGGGCGCGTCCCAGTAGTACGGATTGGTGGTCACGGCCAGCGGTACGCCGCCGGAGGTCCCGGAACCGTTCGCGCCGCCGGCGCGTGAGGACGTGGCCTTCGGAGTCGCCGTGCGCTTGGTGGACGCGGTCGGCGAGGGCGAGGCGCTCGCGCTCCTGGACGCCTTGCGGGTGGCGTGCGAGGCGGAGGCGGAGGAGTCGGCGGAGACGGTGGCCGCGGCTCCCTTCGTCGCGCCGGTCCCGCGCTCGCCGTCGCCCGGCAGCAGGCTGACGAGCAGCGCCACGGTGGCGACGGCGACGGCCCCGCCCCCGGCGAGCACCGCGGTCCGCCGCGGGCGGCGGGGTGCGGAGGGGGTGAGGGAGGTGACGGGGTCCTGGAGATCGGAGACACCGGACTCCGCGGACTCGGAACCAGTCGGAGCGTGCGACGCCTCCGATGCCGCCGGACCGGCCGGTGCCCCCGAACCCGCCGAAGCCGCCGGCGCCTTCGAGTCCGTCGGCGCATCCGCGGCCTCCGAAGCCTCCGGTGCCGCCGAGGCCACCGAACCCGCCGCCTCCGGAGCCTCACTCGCCCCCGTCCCCGTCCCCGCCGCCGGCTCCCCCTTGACCCCCCGCAACGCATCCGCCCGCACCCACCGCCGGTGCAGTTCGAGGAGTTCGTCGGGTGTGGCCCGGCACAGTCGGGCGAGGCGTTCGACGGGTGCGTACTCCACGGGTACGACGTCCCCGTTGACGTACCGGTGGAGCGTCGAGGCACTCATGTGCAGCCGCTTGCCCAGCACCCCGTAGCTGAGCCCCGAACGCTCCTTCAGCGTCCGCAGCAGTTCGGCGAAATCATCCCCCGCCACCGTTTCTCCCTCTCCCCGCGTCCCGGACGCGCATTCCAGCTGGTTGTCGTTTCCCCAGGTCAGGGCCGTTCTCAGCGTTCCATTGTCCCGTATCCCCCGGCGGCTGTGGCGACTGGGACGGCTGCTGACCCAAGCTGTGGTCATCCAAGCACGCCGCTCCCGGCAACCGGTCGAGTGGCACCCCATTCCCCGCTTTCTGCAAGGAGTTCAGCCATGTCCGCTCGCACGGCTCGTACCGCCCGCACCGCCTCCCGCGCCTCCTTCCGCACCCCCCGCACCCGTCTGCTGGCGGCCGCCACGATCGCGGTGGCCGCGTTCGCCCTGACGGCCTGCGAGGACGGCACGGGTACGGAGACCAGCTCGCTCGGCTCCACCTCGGCGGGCACCTCGGCGGCCGGTTCCGCCTCCAAGGACGCCTCGTCGGCCGGCACGGCCGAGTCCGGTTCCGGCTCCGGTTCCGGCGCCGCGAAGGGCGGCACGAACACCGGGAGCGACACGAACGCCGGCGGCGGCGGTTCCAAGGCCTCCGGTTCGCAGGGGTCCGGCAAGCAGAGCTCCGCCGGGCAGAGCGCCGGCAAGGAGGACTCGGGGAAGCCGGGCAAGTGCACCGCGTCCACCGTGCGGTTCACCGCGACGGTGGTGAGCCGCCCCGTCAACCACATGCTGCTGACCGCCACCAACCACGGTGCGAAGTCCTGCGTCCTGCCCGCCTACCCGATGGCGAGGTTCGGCGAGGCGCAGTCCGTGCCGCCGGTCATGGACGCCTCGCGTCCGCAGTCGACGGTGGTGCTGTCCCCGGGCGGCTCCGGGTACGCGGGGGTCCTGCTGTCGGCCGCCGACGGCAGCGGCTCGAACGGCTACACCGCGAAGACCCTGACCGTCCCGTTCGACGACGACTCGGTGGGCAGCGCGGCCCTGCCGTCGGGCGGCGTCCACGTGGACGACTCGCTGAAGGTGACGTACTGGCAGAGCGGCATGGACGACGCCCTGGCGTACTGAGAGCTCTGAGGTAGTGAGCGCTCCGGCGTACTGAGGCGCAGCCCCGCACAGGCGCGGCCGTCCCGACGGGGACGGACCGCGCCTCAGCGCAGCCGGTGGGCGACCTCGACCGCCCAGTACGTCAGGATGTTCCGCGCCCCGGCGCGCCGGATGCCGAGCAGGGACTCCATGATCGCCGCGTCCCGGTCGATCCAGCCCTTCTCCGCGGCGGCCTCGATCATCGAGTACTCGCCGGAGATCTGGTACGCCGCCACGGGCACGTCGACGGCCTCGGCGAACCGCGCGAGGATGTCGAGGTAGGGCCCGGCCGGCTTGACCATGACCATGTCGGCGCCCTCCTCCAGGTCGAGCGCCAGCTCCCGCAGGGACTCGCCGATGTTCGCGGGGTCCTGCTGGTAGGTCTTGCGGTCGCCCTTGAGGGAGGAACCCACCGCCTCGCGGAAGGGGCCGTAGAAGGCGGAGGAGTACTTGGCGGTGTAGGCGAGGATGGAGACGTCCTCGCGGCCGATCTGGTCCAGGGCGTCGCGGATGACGCCGATCTGTCCGTCCATCATGCCGCTGGGGCCCACGACGTGGGCGCCGGCGTCGGCCTGGACCTGAGCCATCTCGGCGTAGCGCTCGAGCGTGGCGTCGTTGTCGACGCGGCCCTCGGCGTCGAGGACGCCGCAGTGGCCGTGGTCGGTGAACTCGTCCAGGCACAGGTCGGACATGACGATCAGCTCGTCCCCGACCTCGGCGCGGACGTCGCGCAGGGCGACCTGGAGGATGCCGTCGGGGTCGGTGCCGGCGGTGCCGCAGGCGTCCTTCTTCTCCTCCTCGGGCACGCCGAACAGCATGATCCCGGAGATCCCGGCCTCCACGGCCTCGACCGCGGCCTTGCGCAGGCTGTCCCGGGTGTGCTGCACGACTCCGGGCATCGCCCGGACGGGCACGGGCTCCCCGACGCCCTCGCGCACGAAGGCGGGGAGGATCAGGTCGGCCGGGTGCAGCCGGGTCTCGGCGACCATGCGGCGCATGGCCGGGGTGGTACGCAGACGCCGGGGCCGCGTACCCGGAAAGGATCCGTACGTCGTCATACCATCCACGCTACGCCTGCGGGAGACATGCCTTTGCCGACGCGGAGTCGGGCGGGGGCGCCCCTCGCGGCGGGGGCGCCTCCGCCGCGAGGGGGCGCCTCCGCCGTGGGGGGGGGCGCCTCCGCCGTGGGAGGGCGCCGGCGCCGTGGGGGGGCGCCTGCGTGACCGCAGCGGGCCCTGGTCACCCGGTCAGATCTCGAGCTCCGCCTCCAGCCGCTTCAGCCCGTGCCGGGCGAGCGCCAGGTTGCCGCGCGACCGGTCCAGCGCGAGGTACAGGAACAGCGAGCCGCCGGCGCTGGTGAGCGGCCGGATCAGGTGGTACTGCCCGCTGAGCGTGATGAGGATGTCCTCGATCTCGTCGCTCAGCCCGAGCGAGGCCAGCGTGCGCTGCTTGGCCCGGACGACCTCGGTGTTGCCGGCCGCCGCCAGCTCCAGGTCGAGGTGGGGCCCGCCGCCGAGGGAGCCCAGCGCCATGCCGCTCTCGTAGTCGACGACGGCGACGCCCAGGGCCCCGTCGATGGCCATGGCTTCCTTGAGCGCTGTCTCGATGTTCACGCCGGTGCCCTCGTTCCCTTGCCTGTCGGGTCAAAGTCACTTCATAGGCGGACTCCTGGTGACTTTTGTGGGTCAACTCGGAGTCATCGCGGTGTCCGCTGAAGCATCATTTTTGACCGGTGTTGCGCTGGTTGGCTCATAAAGTACTGTGCTCGGCAGCACAACTGAAGGGGGGAGTCGATGAGTTCGCTCGACGCCGTGCTCGACGGGGTCCTGACGGCGCCCGGTGTCACCGGTGCGGTCCTCGTGGACGGGGTGACGGGCACGTCGTACGCCGCGCAGGGCGAGGCGGGCGCGGCCCAGGACGCCCACCGGATCGCCTCGCTCGCCGCCGTCCATCTCCACCGGGCGGGGTGCGAGGGGGAGGTGGAGAGCGTCGTCGTGACCACGAGAACCAGCCACCACGTGACGCTCCGGGTCCAGCGGCAGGGCGACCCACTGCTGCTGTCGGCCGTCCTCGACCGCGAACGGGTCGCGCTGGCCTGGGCGATGCGGGACCTGACCCGGCACGCGGAGACGCTGCTGGCATGAGCGAGCCGTCTCCCGACCGGGCGCACCGGCCCGGCTCCGCACCTCTCCCCCTGTCCGGCGCCCGGAACATCCCCGCCCTCCTCTCCGCCCTGCACGCGGAGAAACGCTCCTGCACGGTGGTGCTGTCCGGTGCGCCCGGCGGCGGGATCCATCTGCGCGACGGCCTCGTCGTCGCCGTCGAGACGCCCGGCGCGCCCGGCGTCGAGGCGCTGCTGCTGAGGTCGGGCCGGCTCACCGAGGAGGCGTGGGCGGAGGTCCGCGCCGCCGACCCCGCGCACGAGCGACTGCGCGAGGAACTCGTCACGCGCGGACTGCTCGGTGCGGCGGAACTGGAGATCACGGGCCTCGCGGCCCTCTACGACGCGGCCTTCGCGCTCTCGCTCACCAGCACCGTCGACTGGGAGGTGACCGGGGAACGGCCGCTGCTGCACACGGGGGCCGGGGTGACGCCCGAGCGGCTCGTCGCCGAGACCTCGCGCCGCATCGGGATGCTGGCGATGGAGCCGGGCGCGACCGCACGGTTCGCCCGCGCACGTCCTCGGGCGACGGCGGGAGCGGGCGGGGGACCGGGAGCGGGCGGGGGAAGCCGTCTCCCGTCCCGGCTGCGCGAGGTCCTGACCGCGACGGACGGCCGCCGCACCCCGCGCGACCTGGCGTTCGCGCTGGGCCGCGGGCTGTTCGCGGTCATGCTCGACCTGCGCCGGCTCATCGCCCTGCACCTGGTCGAGGACCCGGGCGCACCGGTGGCCTCCGGCCGCCCGAGCACGGCCCCCCGCACCCCGGGCCCGGCCGCACCACGGCCCGCCGCCCCGGCCTCGACCCTGCCCCGCCGCAACCCCGGCCACCACCTCCCCGACCCGTCCGCCCCGCCTCCCGTACTGCCCTGACCTGCCCTCCTCCGCCGCAGCCCGCGCGCAACAGGAAGAAGCGACCCACCATGAGCGACCGCGTGACCAACCCGGCGAACGACCCGGTGAACGACCTCCTCGTCTCCCTGCGGGACAAGGTGATGGGCGTGTCCGAGAGCACCCTGGCGACGGTGGACGGCCTGGTCGTCGCCACCGACGCCGCCAAGACGCACCCCGAGTCGATGGCCGCCCTCGCCGCGGCCACGCTCTCCCTCGGCCACCGCCTGGCCGACCAGGGCGCCGCCGGCACCCTGCGCCAGATGACCGCCCAGTGCAGCACCGGCCACGTCATCGTCACCGCCGTCGGCACCCGCGCCCTCCTCGCCGTCGTCGCCGACGAGGGCCTGGACACGGCAGCCTTCCAACGCGAGATCCCGTCCGTGGTGGCATCCCTGAACACCATCCTGACGGCGGACACCCCGGCCTGACGGCCCGGCGCCCGCCTTCACCAACCGGCGGCGTCGGGTCGAAGGCCCGTCTGGGCGAGGCTCACGCCGCCTCACGCCGCACAAATGGCATCGTCCGTCCCCTTCTCCTCGAAGCGGCAGTCGCCGCAGCGGCCCGGCCGGGGCGCGCGGAAGACGCGGTCGCAGCCGGGGCAGTCCTGGAAGGGGTGGGGGCGGGGCGGGGGTTCCTCGCGGGTTACGGGCGCGCGGGGTGGGAGTGCCGGTGGGAGCAGTTCGTGGAGGCGGTGGGCGATCAGGGCGGCGGGGTTTCTGATGTCCGTCGGCAGGTTCGCGGTGAGGGTGCGGAGCACGGCCGTGGCGCTGAGCCCGCAGTCGAGCCAGGGCATGGCCGCGTCCGCGAGCCGGTCCACGTCCCGGAGGGACAGGACGAGCCGGTCGTCGATCCGGCGCAGCCGCGCGAGGAGCGTGACGGCCTCGCCGTGCCGCTCGCCGCGGCGGGGCGGTTCGACGGGCGAAGCGGTCGGGACGACCGGGGCGTCCTCGGGCCCAGAGAACTCTGGCCCCGGCCCAGGCCCAGGCTCCGGCTCGGGCGGGGTGGGGGCCGGTGGCGGCGGTGCCGCGTCCTGCCGCTCCTCCCTGGCCCGCGTGGCGGCCGGGGCGTTGAAGGCATACGTGCGCGTGACCACCCTGCCGCCCGGCGTACGTTCCCGTACCCGCCGCAGGTAGCCGTGGGTCTCCAACTCCCGCAGGGCGAAGGCGATACGGTCGCGGCTCTCGGGGAACCGGTCGGCGAGCGTACGGATGTCGACGGGGGTGCCGTCGGGCAGCGACAGGATGTACGTGGCGAGCCCGATCGCGAGCGCGGACAACTCGCGGTGCTGGGCGAGATGGTTGCCGATGATCGTGTACCGGTCGCGCTGGTACTCGCGGATGTGCGTGACACCGGAGTGGGTGGCGGTTCGCCGAACTCGGGTCGGTGAGCGTAGGGCAGAGATAGGCTTTTCAACAGCCATAGGGAAGAGACTCCTTCCTGCTTGGTCAGGCCCTCGCCCCGGGATGGCAGTCCCAGCGGGGGCCGACATATGTCGGCCGGATGGTCAGGCCCGAGACTGCCCGCCCCCACACCCCCCACGCCAGCCACACCAGCCGCTTTCACCCACCCGAGTGACATACAGCAGGTTTGGCAGGTGGGAAGGGTTCTTTCCCCCGCTTCTTTACTCCTTGACCACCCACCCCTCCACCCACCACACCACCGGGTCCCGCGTTTCCGGGCTCCGGTGAACCGGGGTCCACGCCGGGGTTCGTCACCGCGCGGGGCGAAGGCGTCCGGCCGGTGCCAGAGGTGGCGCGGGTCAGTCCGATACCCCCGCCGACGTCTCCCCCCGTCAGCGGCCCGCGTGGCCCCACCAGCCGCCGTTCCGCTGTGTGACCTGCGCGGCGACCCGCTGGATGGACTTGACGGCAATGTCCTTGCGGTCGACGTAGATGTAGTGACCGCTGCCCTCCGCCTTGTGGACCGTCGCGCGGCCGGAGACCGCCGCCCACGCGTACTGGCCCTTCGTCCAGTCCGCCTCCAACTGCGGGCCGTACGTCGGGAACTCCGACAGGTACGGCTGCCCGTGCCGGATGACCTGCGTCGGGATCCAGCCCGCCGAGCGCACCCGGCCGTCCGGCACGACCAGGTTCTCCGGGTTCTGCCCCTGCATCACCGCGACCGTCTGCGCCCGCAGATCACCCGCGTCACCCGTGGCCGACTCCGGGATCGCCCGGGTCACATCCGCCGACGTCGTCGACGACGTCGCATCCAGCAGCACCAGGCCCTTGACCTTGTCCCGGTGATCGGGCGCATACCGCGCGGCGATCAGACCACCCAGCGAGTGGCCCGCCAGTACCACCGGGGAGTCACCCGCGACCCTGTTGATCACCCCGGTCAACACCCGCCCCGTGTCCGCCATGCTCTGCGGGCCCTCCGGCTTGTCACTCTTGCCCTCGCCCAGGCGGTCGTAGGAGCAGACCCGGTTCTTCTTGCTCAGGGTCTTCTGCAGGTCGGCCATCTTGTCCAGACCGTCCCCAAGGCCCGCCACCAACACCACCACCGGGCCCCGGCGCGACTGCCGGCCCTCGCAGGAGACGTTCACCGCGTGACCGCCGACGTTGATCTTCTTCTCGCCGACGAAGGCGTCCGCACGGTCGGCGGCGTGAACCGTGCGCGTCGTCCACGCCGCACTCGCCGCGTCCCGCACACCCAGCCCACCGTCCCCCTTGGCCTGTGCCACGCCGATGTACCCGAGACCGGCGGCGGCGGTGCAGCAGAGGGTGGCGACGGCGGTGGCCTTGAGCATGCGGTTCATGGGGTCCTCCAGACGGACAAGGAAGCGATCAGCGAACGGTGGACCCGTTCACCAGGCCCTCGGCCCAGTCCCTGCGGCCATGACTGAACGCTATGGATTTCCGCCGTCGGAATCGTCACCCCACCGTGGACACCTGCGCGTAGCTCCCCAGGGGGACAGGTATCAGGGACGTGGCCCCTCGCGGGACAGCCGGTTGGTGATCCGGTCGAACAGTTCGGTCAGCGGCTCGCCGACCTCGCGGCCGAACTCCGTCAGCCCGTACGTCACTTGGGGTGGCGTCGTCGGCTCGACCTTGCGCCAGACCAGTCCGTCCTGGACGAGCGTGCGCAGGGTCTGGGCGAGCATCTTCTCGCTGATGCCCTGGATGCTCTCGCGCAGCTCGTAGAAGCGGAGGTCGGTGTTCCGCAGGGAGATCAGCACCCAGACGCCCCATCTGCTGGTCACGTGGTCGACCATGTCCCGCGCGAGGCAGTCGGTGTGAAACACGTCATAGCGCCTGCCGGTCCCGGCCTGTCTGTCCTGCACGCCTTCCGCCATGTCATGAGCTTACCTCCAGGTATGCCCTTACAAAAAGTAAGCCTGCACTTCTAGCGTCCGGAGGACACCTCACACACGACCACAAGGAGCTGAACATGATCGTGGTGACCGGAGCCACCGGAAACATCGGACGGCCGTTGACGCGCGCGCTCGCCGAGGCGGGCGCGCAGGTGACGGCGGTCTCACGGCACCCGGCGGCGGTGCCGGACGGCGTCCGCCACATGGTGGCCGACCTCGCCGAGCCGGCCGGGCTCGGGCCCGCGCTGACCGGCGCGAAGTCGCTGTTCCTCCTGCTCTCCGGCGATCTGCACGCGACGGGGGCCAACCCCGCCGACCTCATCGCCGAAGCCGCGGCCCACGGGGTGCGCCGTATCGTCCTGCTCTCCACGCTCGGGGTGGTGACCAGGCCCTTCGGCACCACCCGGGTCGCGATGCGCGCGCTGGAGGACACCCTGTGCGAGTCCGGCCTGGAGTGGGCCGTCCTGCGGCCGGGCGGCTTCGCCTCCAACGCCCTGTGGTGGGCGGAATCCGTCCGCACCCGGCAGCTCGTCGCCGCGCCCTTCGGTGACGTCGGGGTGCCCGTCATCGACCCGGCGGACATCGCCGCGGTCGCGGCGGCCTGCCTGCTGGAGGACCGGCACACCGGCCGCGCCTACGCGCTGACCGGCCCGGAGGTGATCACTCCGCGCGAGCAGACCGCGGCCCTCGCCGCCGCGTTGGGCTCACCCGTCCACTTCCAGGAGCTCACCCGCGCCGAGGCCAAGGCCGCCATGTCGCAGGCCATGCCGCCGGAGCTCGCCGACGACACGCTGGACATCCTCGGCTCCCCGAGCCCGGCGGAGGTGGAGGTCAGCCCGGACGTCGAACGGGTACTGGGCCGCGCCCCGCACACCTTCGCGGACTGGGCCGCCCGCAACGTGGCCGCGTTCCGCTGAGCCCTGCCGACACGGCTGTGCCCCGCACCCGGACGAACCCGGGTACGGGGGCACAGCCGTAAGCAGGACAGCGAACCGTTACGTCGTGGTCGTCGACCGCCTCCGCCGCGAACCGGGGCGGCGTTCGCTCGGGCGGGTGACCGGGTCGCCCGCCTCCAGCGCCGCACGGCGGCGGCGGGCGCCGAAGTCCGCCAGCGCCTCCGCCAGCTTCTGCACGGACGGCTCGGGGGACATGACGTCCACCCGCAGCCCGTGCTCCTCCGCCGTCTTCGCCGTCGCCGGGCCGATGCAGGCGATGACCGTGACGTTGTGCGGCTTGCCGGCGATGCCGACCAGGTTCCGGACCGTCGAGGACGACGTGAACAGGACCGCGTCGAAGCCGCCGCCCTTGATCGCCTCACGCGTCTCCGCCGGCGGCGGCGAGGCGCGCACCGTGCGGTAGGCGGTGACGTCGTCGACCTCCCAGCCCAGCTCGATCAGGCCGGCCACCAGCGTCTCCGTGGCGATGTCGGCACGCGGCAGGAAGACCCTGTCGATCGGGTCGAACACCGGGTCGTACGGCGGCCAGTCCTCCAGCAGACCCGCCGCCGACTGCTCGCCGCTCGGCACCAGATCCGGCTTGACGCCGAAGGCGATCAGCGCATTGGCGGTCTGCTCGCCGACCGCGGCGACCTTGATGCCCGCGAAGGCGCGCGCGTCCAGGCCGTACTCCTCGAACTTCTCCCGGACCGCCTTGACCGCGTTGACCGAGGTGAACGCGATCCACTCGTAGCGGCCGGTGACCAGGCCCTTGACCGCGCGCTCCATCTGCTGGGGCGTGCGCGGCGGTTCGACGGCGATCGTCGGGACCTCGTGCGGCACGGCGCCGTACGAGCGCAGCTGGTCGGAGAGCGAGGCCGCCTGCTCCTTGGTGCGCGGCACGAGCACCTTCCAGCCGAACAGCGGCTTGGACTCGAACCAGGACAGCCGCTCGCGCTGGGCGGCGGCGGAGCGCTCGCCCACGACGGCTATCACCGGGCGGCCGCCCTCCGGCGAGGGCAGCACCTTGGCCTGCTTCAGCGTCTGCGCGATCGTGCCGAGCGTGGCGGCCCAGGTGCGCTGACGGGTCGTCGTCCCGGCGACCGTCACGGTCAGCGGGGTGTCCGGCTTGCGCCCCCCGGTCACCAGTTCGCCCGCGGCGACGGCCACCGAGTCCAGCGTGGTGGAGACGACGACCGTGCAGTCGGAGGCGCCGACCTCGCTCCAGCAGCGGTCGGAGGCGGTACGGGCGTCCACGAACCGGACGTCCGTGCCCTCGGCGTCCCGCAGCGGCACCCCGGCGTACGCGGGCACGCCGACGGCGGTCGCGATGCCGGGCACCACCTCGAAGGTGACGCCCGCGGCGGCGCAGGCCAGCATCTCCTCGGCGGCGCACGTGTCGAGCCCGGGGTCCCCGGTCACCGCACGCACGACCCGCCTGCCGCCCCGCGCGGCCTCCATGACAAGATTGGCGGCATCCCTGGATGCGGGGACCACGGCGGTTGTTGACGCATCGTCAACGACTGCCAGTTGAGGCGTGCCCGTGCCCGCGTACGTAGAAGACGTAGAGGAAGACGACCACGCAGCGGCGTCCGCGGGCAGTACGGAGACGCCCGGCGGGGCGTGCACGCGTACGACGTCGAGCACGTCCGGCTCGGCGACGAGGACGTCCGCGTGCGCCAGCGCCTCCACGGCGCGCAGGGTCAGCAGCCCCGGATCCCCGGGTCCGGCACCCAGGAAGGTGACGTGCCCGGATACGTGGCCGGCGGGAAGGTTGGTGGGGCTCACTGCGCTCGCTCCCCCATCAGACCGGCCGCGCCCTTGGCCAGCATCTCGGAGGCGAGTTCGCGACCGAGCGCCATTGCCTGGTCGTGCGTCTCGGGCACGGAACCGGTGGTGGACAGCTGCACCAGCGTCGAGCCGTCGGTCGTGCCGACGACGCCGCGCAGGCGCATTTCCTTGACAATCTGCCCGTCGGCCTGGAGGTCGGCGAGCGCGCCCACGGGGGCGCTGCAGCCGGCCTCCAGGGCGCCGAGCAGGGCTCGCTCGGCGGTGACGGCGGCCCGGGTGAACGGGTCGTCGAGCTCCGCGAGCGCGAGGGTGAGTGCGGCGTCGGCGGCGTTGTCCGCCGTCCGGCACTCGACCGCCAGGGCCCCCTGGCCGGGGGCCGGCAGCACGGTGTCGACCGACAGGAAGTCGGTCACCTCGGACGTCCTGCCGATCCGGTTCAGGCCGGCGGCGGCCAGTACGACCGCGTCCAGCTCACCGCTGCGGACGTATCCGATCCGGGTGTCGATGTTGCCGCGGATCGGCACCGTCTCGATCCGCATGCCGTGGTTGCGGGCGTACGCGTTCAGCTGCGCCATGCGGCGCGGCGAGCCGGTGCCGACGCGGGCGCCGGCCGGCAGCTCGGTGAAGGTAAGCCCGTCCCGCGCGATCAGCACGTCCCGCGGGTCCTCGCGCTTCGGCACGGCGGCCAGCGTCAGCTCGTCGGGCTGCGTGGTCGGCAGGTCCTTGAGCGAGTGGACGGCGAAGTCGACGTCGCCGCGCACCAGCGCCTCGCGCAGGGCGGCGACGAACACGCCGGTGCCGCCGATCTGCGCCAGGTGCTCGCGCGAGGTGTCGCCGTACGTCGTGATCTCCACGAGCTCGACGGGCCGTCCGGTCACCTGGCTGACGGCATCGGCCACCTGTCCGGACTGGGCCATGGCCAGCTTGCTGCGCCTGGTCCCCAGCCTCAGTGCCTGCTCAGTCATGCTCGCCCTCGGTTCCTGGCGTTCTCGGTGTTCTTCATGGTGCTCGTGGGACCCGGGGCCGCGAGGCCGGTGACCGCGCCGACCGGGGGCCGGTCGGCACCGTCCGCCCGGGAGACCCGGGCGACCGTCTCGGGGTCCAGGTCGAACAGGGTGCGCAACGCGTCCGCGTACCCGGCGCCGCCGGGCTCGGCGGCCAGCTGCTTGACCCGTACGGTCGGGGCGTGCAGCAGTTTGTCGACGACGCGCCGCACGGTCTGGGTGATCTCGCCGCGCTGCTTGTCGTCGAGGTCCGGCAGGCGTCCTTCGAGCCGGGCGATCTCGCTCGCGACCACGTCGGCAGCCATCGTACGCAGCGCGACGACCGTCGGGGTGATGTGCGCGGCCCGCTGGGCGGCGCCGAACGCCGCGACCTCGTCGGAGACGATGCGGCGGACCTGCTCGACGTCGGCCGCCATCGGGGCGTCGGCGGAGGCGTCGGCCAGTGACTCGATGTCGACCAGGCGTACGCCGAGCAGCCGGTGCACGGCCGCGTCGACGTCCCGGGGCATCGCGAGGTCGAGCACCGACAGCACGGGGGTGGGGCGCGGGATCTCGGCCACGGGCTCGGGGACGCGGCGCTCGGGGATGCGGCCGACGGCGGTGGCCGTGGCGGCGAGCGCGGCGATCAGCTCGGCGTCGTCCTCGGGGGTGCGCTCCGGCGTACGGCGGCCGCCCTCGCGGCGGTCGGCGGTGCCGGTGCCCTTGTCGACCCAGGCGGCGTGCTGTTCGAGCGCCGCGGCGTCCAGACCGGCGACGGCGGCCTCGCCCGCGACGGAGAAACCGGTGGCGGCGCCCCGCACGGCGGACAGGTCCAGCGGACAGTTCTCGTCACCGGTGGCGGGCTGCGCGGGGCTCGCGGCGGCGGGCGCGGGAGCGGTGGCACCGGCCGTGACGCGCGGCGCGGGGACGCGGCCCTCGACGGCCGCGGCGACCTCCTGGGCGCTCAGCACCAGGCCGGTCGCGCCCGTACAGGACACCGCGACGTCGGCACGTGTCAGCTCGGCGGGCACCGTTTCCATCGCAACGGCCCTGGCGAGGACGTCCGTGTCGTCGCCCTCGGTGAGGATCCGCGCGAGCCGTTCGGCGCGCTCCCGGGTGCGGTTGGCGATCACGACCTCGGCCACCCCGGCCCGGGCGAGCGTCGCCGCGGCCAGCGAGGACATGGAGCCGGCGCCGATCACCAGGGCGCGCTTGCCGCGGGCCCAGCCCTCCACCGGGGCGCCGGCGGCGAGCTGTTCCAGGCCGAAGGTGACCAGGGACTGGCCGGCGCGGTCGATGCCGGTCTCGGAGTGGGCGCGCTTGCCGACCCGCAGCGCCTGCTGGAACAGGTCGTTCAGCAGCCGTCCGGCGGTGTGCAGTTCCTGCGCGGTGGCGAGGGAGTCCTTGATCTGGCCGAGGATCTGGCCCTCGCCCACGACCATCGAGTCCAGCCCGCAGGCCACCGAGAACAGGTGGTGGACGGCGCGGTCCTCGTAGTGCACATAAAGATAAGGAGTGAGCTCGTCCAGACCGACCCCGCTGTGCTGGGCGAGCAGCGTGGACAGCTCGGCGACGCCCGCGTGGAACTTGTCCACGTCGGCGTAGAGCTCTATGCGGTTGCAGGTGGCGAGCACCGCGGCCTCGGTGGCCGGTTCGGCGGCGACCGTGTCCTGGACCAGCTTGGCCTGGGCGTCCGCGTTCAGGGCGGCGCGCTCCAGGACGCTGACGGGGGCGCTGCGGTGGCTCAGTCCGACGACGAGGAGACTCATGCCGGCATCACGGCGGGGACGTCCCCGTCGGGCCCCTGATCGGGGGAGACGGACTGCTCGGCGACGGCCGGGGCCTGGCTCCTGGCGGTCCGCTTGACGGCGGCCGGGGGCTCCTCGGCGGCCGGGAGGGCGCCGTCGATGCCGGCGCCCGGGTTCTCCTCGCCGGCCTTGCGCTGTTCGTGGAAGGCGAGGATCTGCAGCTCGATGGAGAGGTCGACCTTGCGCACGTCGACGCCGTCGGGGACGGACAGCACGGTCGGCGCGAAGTTCAGGATGGAGGTGACACCGGCGGCGACGAGCCGCTCGCAGACCTGCTGGGCGGCGCCGGCCGGGGTGGCGATGACGCCGATCGACACGCCGTTGTCGTCGATGATCTTCTCGAGCTCGTCGGTGTGCTGCACCGGGATGCCCGCGACGGCCTTGCCGGTCAGCGCCGGGTCCGCGTCTATCAACGCGGCGACACGGAAGCCGCGGGAGGCGAACCCTCCGTAGTTGGCGAGGGCGGCGCCGAGGTTTCCGATACCGACGATGACGACCGGCCAGTCCTGCGTCAGCCCCAGCTCACGGGAGATCTGGTAGACGAGGTACTCGACGTCGTACCCCACGCCACGGGTCCCGTAGGAGCCGAGGTAGGAGAAGTCCTTGCGCAGCTTGGCGGAGTTGACCCCCGCCGCGGCCGCGAGCTCCTCCGAGGAGACCGTGGGCACCGAGCGCTCCGACAGTGCGGTGAGGGCTCGGAGGTACAGCGGGAGACGGGCGACGGTGGCCTCGGGAATTCCTCGGCTGCGGGTCGCCGGTCGGTGAGTTCGGCCAGTTGCCACGGTGCTCCTGCGGGTAGAGCGGGGCTGCAGGCGGTCGTGTGTCCCCGGACCGCCCCGTCGAAAGCAGGCTATGTCTTTGTGAACGCGTGCACAAAGATGGTGTCCGATTTGCCCGGCCAACGTGACCGGGCTCACGCGGGGGTGGTGGGGTTCTTGGGAACCGGTGCGAGTGCACACGTGTTCCTCTCCTCCTGGGGGCAAAACCGCACACTCTCCTCGACGATCCCGCCCCCCGAGATACGAACGCCTTCGATCCTAAGCGACGGAAGGGGTTTGTTGGACTGGTCGGTCAGGTGGGCCGGCCGGGCGGGGTGACGCCGGGGGATCAGCCGAGGGCTTTACGCAGGCGGTCTTCGTTCACTCGCCAGAAGGTGTGCTGTTCACCGTCGATGAGGACGACGGGGATCTGCTCCCAGTAGCGGCGGTTGAGGTCCTCGTCCTGGGTGATGTCCTTCTGCTCCCAGGGGACGCCGAGGTCGGCACACACCTTGGCGACGACGGCCTCAGCGTCGTCACAGAGGTGACAGCCGGGTTTGCGCACGAGGGTGACGAGCGAAGCGCGCGAAGCGCGCCGAAACAGAGGCGGCATACCCCTTATTCTCCCCCGGGCGCGCCCCCTACGACCTTCCTTCGCCCCCGCCGCCCCTACCCTTCCCGTCCCCGGGGGCAAGCCCCCGGACCCCCAAAAGATGCGCAGTTCCCCGCGCCCCTAAAAGGGGCGCGGGGAACTGCGCGAGAAGACCCCACCCACCCGCACGTCCGGGGTCCAAGGGGCGGAGCCCCTTGAAGGGACGGGAAGGGTAAGGGCGGCGGGGGCGAGGAAACCGCGCGAATGGCTCCCGACGCCCCGCAGCCGGACACGCACCCCCGCCCCCGGAGGGACCGGCACGTTCACGACCCGGCCACCTCCGCGGAGCGGAACGCGCAAACCGACTGGCTATGCTCACCGCATGGCCGCTCTCGCATGGCTCACCCCCCGTAGGCGCTCCGCCACCGCGCGCAGCGTGCTCGCAGGCGAGGCCTCGGCGGAGGCCGCGCGCAAGACGTCCCAGGACGCCACCGCCCAGGCCGCCCCCGAACAAGAGGCACAGGAACCCGAGTTCCCCGTCCTCGGCGACGACCGGGCCGCCGCCTTCTTCGACCTGGACAACACCGTCATGCAGGGCGCCGCCCTGTTCCACTTCGGCCGCGGCCTGTACAAGCGCAAGTTCTTCGAGACCCGCGACCTCGTCCGCTTCGCCTGGCAGCAGGCCTGGTTCCGACTGGCCGGCGTCGAGGACCCCGAGCACATGCAGGAGGCCCGCGACTCCGCGCTCTCCATCGTCAAGGGCCACCGCGTCGCCGAGCTCCAGTCGATCGGCGAGGAGATCTACGACGAGTACATGGCCGAGCGCATCTGGCCCGGCACCCGCGCCCTCGCCCAGGCGCACCTCGACGCCGGCCAGAAGGTCTGGCTCGTGACGGCCGCCCCCGTCGAGATCGCCACGGTGATCGCCCGCCGCCTCGGCCTGACCGGCGCGCTCGGCACCGTCGCCGAGTCGGTCGGCGGCGTCTACACCGGCAGGCTCGTCGGCGAACCGCTGCACGGCCCGGCCAAGGCGGAGGCCGTCCGCGCCCTGGCGACGGCGGAGGGCCTGGACCTCACCCGCTGCGCCGCGTACAGCGACAGCCACAACGACATCCCGATGCTGTCCCTCGTCGGACACCCGTACGCCATCAACCCCGACGCCAAGCTCCGCAAGCACGCCCGGCAGCTGGACTGGCGCCTGCGGGACTACCGCACCGGCCGCAAGGCGGCCAAGGTCGGCATCCCCGCGGCGGCGGGCGTCGGCGCCGTGGCGGGCGGCACGGCCGCCGCGATCGCCCTGACCCGCCGGCGTCGCTGACCCGCACCCGGGCGTCGCCGCCCCGCGCGCAGGCATCGCCGGCATCCCCGTCGTCGGCACCCACCGGCGCACCCGTTCGAGGCCCCCTCCCACCCCCGTAGCCGATCGCCGCCAATACGTCGGACATAGCCGGAACCCGAAGCCGAGCGGTCAACAAGCGGTCACTCGGTGACACGCAAACGCGCTTCGAAGCGCAACAGAAGCGACGTAATCGATGATTTCAGCAACTGGGCGTAGCGCAGCCTGTACGAAGCGTTATTCTCCTCAGACGCAAACCGGTACCCCTCCGTCGCTACGACGGGTGAATGGTTCCGTACTGCACGTGATGGAAGCTCTGCCTCTGGGAGTCCCGTGTACCCACACGTCGGGGTTGACGCCTCGGGCCTGGCTACGCTCCGCGCTACGGTCCACAACCTGCTGCGCGGTCTCGTCCCGACCGCGTACGCCGTCCCCGCCTTCGCCGCCACCGCGCCCGTAGGCCCCTGCTACGCACTGGCGGACGGCAGCGCCGCCGTCGGCGGAAGACGCGGCCGGCCGAGTTCCGCCCCCACCGCCCGCCGCCCGGCGGCGGACAGTGACAGCGCCCGCATGATGGAACTCGTCGAGCGCGCCCAGGCCGGCGAGGCCGAAGCCTTCGGGCGCCTGTACGACCAGTACAGCGACACCGTCCACCGCTACATCTACTACCGCGTGAACAGCAAGGCCACGGCCGAGGACCTCACCAGCGAGACCTTCCTGCGCGCCCTGCGCCGGATCGGCACCTTCACCTGGCAGGGCCGCGACTTCGGCGCCTGGCTGGTCACGATCGCCCGCAACCTCGTCGCCGACCACTTCAAGTCCAGCCGCTTCCGGCTGGAGGTCACCACCGGCGAGATGCTCGACGCCAACGAGGTCGAGCGCTCCCCCGAGGACTCCGTCCTGGAGCACCTCTCCAACGCCGCCCTCCTCGAGGCCGTCCGCAGACTCAACCCCCAGCAGCAGGAGTGCGTCACGCTCCGGTTCCTCCAGGGGCTGTCCGTCGCCGAGACCGCCCGGGTCATGGGCAAGAACGAAGGCGCCATCAAGACCCTCCAGTACCGCGCCGTGCGCACCCTCGCCCGGCTGCTGCCCGAGGACGCCCGCTGACGTCAGGGGAAGCGGGCTCGACGCCAGGGACACAGGCTGACGTCCAGGGGCGCCGGCCGACGCCCACCGACCCCCGCTCACGGGGTGTCACCTCAACTCACCTTCTGTCGACGGCCGGTTGGCCGTACAGCCGGATCGTCCGGCGTCCGTAACCCAAGTGCCAAGCCGCTCGTTGTGCGGGATACAGGCTCCCTGTGGTCACACCTTGCCGACTCTGCTCACTCGTTCGTGTGCACTGGTCGGAGGTGTGCAACCCTCAGGACCCCCTGGGGAGTCGACCGTCATGACGAGAGGAGGTGCCGCCAGTGATCGCGAACGTATCGGCGCACCGGCGGGCGAACGCCTTCGCCCAGGCCCTGGAGGAGCTGACCGACCGGGGCCCGGCGGCCGAACAGCCCGACCTTCCGGACACGGCCCCGACCACGGAGGAGGCCGGGCAGCAACGTCTGCTCGCCCTCGCCGCGGGCCTCGGCGAGCTGCCCAAACCGCAACTGGACCCCGAGGTCAAGGTGGTCCAGCGCGCCCAGCTCGTGGCCGCGATGGAGGCCATGCTGCGCGAGGGCACGGCCGGGGGCGGGGCGCCGGATCCCGCGGTGCCCGAACAGCGCGACGCCCGCGCGCGGGGTGCGCACCGGG
This sequence comes from Streptomyces sp. NBC_00670, assembly GCF_036226765.1. Taxonomy (NCBI): domain Bacteria; kingdom Bacillati; phylum Actinomycetota; class Actinomycetes; order Kitasatosporales; family Streptomycetaceae; genus Streptomyces; species Streptomyces sp. NBC_00670. The sequence continues at coordinate 4,167,607 of NZ_CP109017.1, read as the reverse complement.
CGAGCCCGCTGGGCAAACTCCGCCCGCGCACCCGGCTCGCCAAGGGCCTCACCGCCGGCGGGCTCGGCCTCGGCGTGGCCGCCGCGTCCTTCGGCGGAGTCGCCGCCGCGAGCACGGACGCCCTGCCCGGTGACTCGCTCTACGGCCTCAAACGCGGCATCGAGGACGTCCGGCTCAACCTGGCCCACGGCGACTCGGACCGCGGCCGGCTCTACCTCGACCAGGCGTCCACGCGGCTCAGCGAGGCCCGCCGGCTGATGGAGCGCGACCGCTCCGGCCCCCTGGACCACGAATCCCTGGGCGAGGTCCGCCGCGCGCTCAACGGCATGCGGCACGACGCCTCCGAGGGCCACCGCCTGCTGCACGAGGCCTACGCGCACGACCCCGACTCACTCGGCCCCATCCAGGCCCTCTCCGCCTTCTCCCGCTCGCACCGCGAGGCGTGGAGCGAGCTGAGCAGGCGCCTCCCGGTCCAGCTCGGGGACGTCGCGGGTGAGGTGACGGAGGTCTTCGCCGCCATAAACGACGAGGTGGCCCCGCTGCGCTCGCTCCTGCCCCCGGCCCCGACGGAGGACGGCACCGACGACGAACAGGGCTCCGCCCCGGCCTCGTCCACCGGCTCCGCCCGCGGCGACGACCCGGAGCCCGGCACCGGCCACCGCAGCGCGTCGGGCAGCAGCCGCAGCGGCGGCGCCGACACACCCGAGCCGTCCTCCTCGCACGGTCACGACGAGGGGCTGCTCGGCGGCAACACCGGCGGCCTGCTCGACCCGCCGGAGCACAGCACCGGCACCAGCCCGTCGGCCGGCAGCAGCAAGAACCCGACGATGGAGCCCGACGTCACCCTCCCGCCCCTCCTCCCGGGCCTGCTGCCCGGCCTCGGCATCGACAGCGAGGACGCGGAGTAGGAACGAGGGCGCGTACGAGCACGGGTACGGCTACGACGGCGGGGGCGCCCCTTGTGCCAGGGGGCGCCCCCGCCGTCGTACGTCCTCGCCGTCGTACGTCCTCGCCGTCGTACGTCCTCGCCGTCGTACGTCCTCGCCGTCGTACGTCCTCTGAGAACGGTGACCGGCTCAGAAGAAGACCGACCTCCGCTGCACCAGCAGCTTGTACAGCGTGTGCTGGATCTGCTCCCTGACCTGGTCGGTCAGGTTGAACATCAGCATCGGGTCCTCGGCCGCCTCCGGCGGATAGCCGTCCGTCGGGATCGGCTCGCCGAACTGGATCGTCCACTTCGTCGGCAACGGCACCGCGCCCAGCGGCCCCAGCCACGGGAACGTGGGCGTCAGCGGGAAGTACGGGAAGCCCAGCAGCCGCGCCAGCGTCCTGGAGTTGCCGATCATCGGGTAGATCTCCTCCGCCCCGACGACCGAACAGGGGATGATCGGCGTGCCGTGCTTCAGCGCCGTCGAGACGAAGCCGCCGCGGCCGAAGCGCTGCAACTTGTACCGGTCGCCGAAGGGCTTGCCGAGCCCCTTGAACCCCTCCGGCATCACCCCGACCAGTTCCCCCTGCTCCAGCAGCCGGGCCGCGTCCTCCGCGCAGGCGAGGGTGTGGCCGAGTTTGCGGGCCAGCTCGTTGACGACCGGCAGCACGAACACCAGATCGGCCGCGAGGAGGCGCAGATGCCGCCCCGCCGGATGGTGGTCGTGGACGGCGACCTGCATCATCAGGCCGTCCATCGGCAGCGTCCCGGAGTGGTTGGCGACGATCAGCGCCCCGCCCTCCGCCGGGATGTTCTCGATGCCCTTCACCTCGACCCGGAAGTACTTCTCGTACAGCGGGCGCAGCAGCGACATCAGGACCTGGTCGGTGAGCTCCTCGTCGTAGCCGAAGTCGTCGACCTCGTACTCGCCGGTCAGCCGGCGGCGCAGGAAGGCGAGCCCGCCGGCGATGCGCCGCTCCAGACCGCCGTCGCCCTCGCCCGGCCCCGTCTCTTCACCCACGTCCGTCACGGGGACATCCTCCTGCGCGCCCGCCCCGTCGGGCACGGCCGTGACACCGCGGGCCCCCGCCGCCGGTTCGCCGCCGCGCCGGGCGGCCGGGCCCCGGCGCCGCGGGGACCGGTGCGCGGCGGGCCCGCGGGACCGGTCGTCGTCGAACGGAATGACCTTGGCGTCCGCCATCGTTGCTGCGCTCCTCGGTTGGCGCTCTGCTGGGCGCTCTGCGTCAGTGGGCGTTCCCGGCGCCCGGCGCCGAAGGACGGGCCGGGGGCCGGCCGCCTGCCCGCGCGGGCAGGGCGGCGATCCGGTCGACGATCCCGGCCACGGCCCGCGGCGGGAGCAGCCCGGGCCCCCGGCCGCGCGCGAAGTCCTCGAACGTCCCGGCGGTCGTGTACGCGGGGGTGAAACCCAGCGTGTCGCGCATCTGGTTCGTCGCCACCACCCGGCCGTGCGTCAGCAGCCGGATCTGCTCGGGCGAGAAGTCCGTCATCCCCAGCGTACGGACGGCCGAACCGGCCCAGGTGACGGCGGGCAGCAGCAGCGGCACGGTGGGCCGGCCGAGCCGCCGTGCGCACTGCGACAGCAGCAGCACCCCCTCGCCCGCGATGTTGAAGGTGCCACTGTTGAGCGTGGCCCGCCGCTCCTCGCCGGCGCCGATCCGCAGCGCCTCGATCACGTCGTCCTCGTGCACGAACTGCAACCGCGGGTCGTAGCCGAACACGGTGGGCAGCACGGGCAGCGAGAAGTACGAGGCGAGCGGCGAATCCCCGCTCGGGCCCAGGATGTTGGCGAACCGCAGCACGCACACGGCCACGTCCGGACGGCGCCGCGCGAACCCGCGGACGTACCCCTCGACCTCGACGGTGTCCTTGGCGAAGCCGCCACTGGGCAGCGACTTCGGCGGCGTCGTCTCGGTGAAGACGGCCGGGTCGCGGGGCGCGGAGCCGTACACGTTCGTGCTGGACTTCACGACCAGCCGCGAGACCTTCGGCGACTTCTGGCAGGCGCCGAGCAGCTGCATCGTGCCGATGACGTTGGTCTCCTTGACCGAGGCCCGGCTGCCGCTGCCCAGCGGGGTGCCGCTGATGTCCATGTGGACGACCGTGTCGACGGAGGTCTGGGCGAGCACGCGGGCGATGGTCGGCTGCCGGATGTCGGCCCGGACGAACTCGGCGCCGCCCAGGTCGTGCTCGGGGGTGACGGCGTCCACGGCGACGACCCGGTCGACGTCCGGGTCGCGCCCGATCCGCCGCACGAACCGGCCCGCCAACGGACGGGCCACCCCGGTCACCAGCACGACCTTTCCCAAGACCAGTGCCTTCCTTCCGCCGCCGTCGGCTCCGGTGGGGCTGTGCCGCACCCACACCCGCTGTCGCCATCCGATCAGAACCGGACGCCCGCTGTCACGCCCAACCACCGGATCCGGCCGACGGGACCGGTGCCCGGAGACGGCTGTGGCCCCCCGCCCCGAAAGGCGGAGGGCCACAGAACACGCCGCGACGCGTCGCGCGCGCCACCGCATACCGCGTACTGCGGGCGCGGCTTACTTCTTGTTGCGGCGCTGCACTCGCGTGCGCTTCAGCAGCTTGCGGTGCTTCTTCTTGGCCATCCGCTTGCGCCGCTTCTTGATAACAGAGCCCACGACTACCCTCGCTCACTTCTCATCACTCGGTGCTGGGCGCCATGGGCCCATACGACCTACGAGGGGCCAGCCTACCCGCACCGGGCGCCGAGCTTGTAATCGAGGGTTCCGGGGGGCCGAGGACCGTACGAGGACCGCCCGGAGACCGTCCTCGCACCGCCCCCTTGGACCGCCCTTGGACTGTCAGGCCGTCTCCACCCCCACGAAGCTGTCCTTGAGGTAATCGTGCACCGCCTGCTCCGGCACCCGGAAGGACCTGCCCACCCGGATCGCCGGCAGATGACCGCTGTGCACCAGCCGGTACACGGTCATCTTCGACACTCGCATCACCGCGGCGACCTCCGCCACGGTCAGGAACTGAACCTCGTTCAGAGGCCTCTCGCCAGCAGCAGCCATGACACACCTGAACCTTCCGCACTCGACGGCCACCGGCTTCCCCTTCCGGTGACTCTTCGTCGTTGCGTGCTCACTCCCCAGACTAGGGGCGGGTGATGCAAGTGGGGAAGAGGGGGATCTCACCGGCGGCCTACTGTGACAGACACGCTCGATTGAGTACATAGCGAGTAAGCGGCCGGTAGTAAGAGGACCGCGCAGCGTCATCGAGGGGCACGACGACGGACACGCGCCCCTCCGCCTGCCCCACGAAGGGCGCGGGGTCGTTCACATCGGCCGGTCCGATCGCCTCGAACCCCAGCTGACCTGCGCCGCAGAGCCATCCATGATCGCCGATCACCAGCGCGGGAAGGGGCTCACCGGCCGCCGCGGCCGCCGCCAGGGCGAGCCGGACGGGCAGCGGCGAGTGCGCGTGTGCGCCGGGCTCACAACCGGCGGCTTCGGCGGCGGGGTCCCGGACGCACCCGACTCCCCGTACGTACGCGAGGTTGTGGGTGCGTAGACCGAACCGGGTCGTTATGTCGACACAGCGACCCTGCGCGGGGGTGAGGACAGTACATCCCGCCGTCGACAAGGCGTCTGCGAGCGCGGCGTAGAAACCGAGGAGCCGGTGCGGGTGACCCGTGCCGAGCAGCACGGGTTCCCGGTACCGCGCGGCCCGCTCGAGCCGGGCGGCGAACGCATCCAGGGCGACGACGGTACGACCGGGGTCGATCACATCCTGACCGGAAGTGCACCGGGGGTCGGCCGAAACGCCACACTTCTCGGCCATGAGCCGCAGCACATCCCGCTCGTCCCATACCCCTTCGGGATCGACCCCGATCGTCACCCGCGGATCCCGCACCCCGAACAACCGGTAACTCCGCAGACTGACCTCCCGCGAAGTCCCCACGACCCCCGCGAGCCCCACCCGCACGAGATACTCCCGCAACCCCTCGGTAACCGCCACGCTACGGAATGCTACGACGGGGGGCGCCCCCGGGTTTTTGAGGGGCGCGGGGAACTGCGCAACGGGGCGAAGCCCCGTGCCGGGGTCCAAGGGCCGGAGCCACTTGAAGGGATGGGAAGGGTAGGGGCGGCGGGGGCGAGAAACCTCCCGGGCGCACCCCCTACGGCAACAACCCCCGCAGCGGAAACGCCGCCCGCCGCGTAGCCAACACCGCCTGGTCCAACCGATCCGCCGGGTCGTACCCCGCCTCCCACCCCGCGTAAGAGACAGGCCACCGCCCGTCCGTCATCCGCCCCGGTCCCAACTGCCGCGTCCGCGCATACACCTTCTGCCGCCACCCCTCCGGAGTCACCGTCTCCGGCGCCACCTCCCGCCCCGCCACCACGCCCACCAGATGCGCCCACGACCGCGGCACCACGTCCACCACCGCATAGCCGCCCCCACCGAGCGCCACCCACCGCCCGTCCGCGTACTCGTGCGCCAGCTCGTGACACGCCACCTGCACCGCCCGCTGCGCGTCCAACGACACCGCCAGATGCGCCAACGGATCCTCGAAGTGCGTGTCCGCCCCGTGCTGCGACACCACCACCTGCGGCCGGAACCCCGCCACCAGCTCCGGCACCACCGCATGGAACGCCCGCAACCACCCCGCGTCCCCCGTGCCCGCGGGCAGCGCCACGTTCACCGCCGATCCCTCGGCCCCCCGCGCCCCCGTCTCCTCCGGCCACCCCGTCTGCGGGAACAGCGTCCGCGGATGCTCGTGCAGCGAGATCGTCAGCACCCGCGGGTCCTCCCAGAACGCCGCCTGCACCCCGTCCCCGTGGTGCACGTCGACATCCACGTACACGACCCGCTCCGCGCCCAGCTCCAGCAGCCGGGCGATCGCGAGCGCCGCGTCGTTGTACACGCAGAACCCGGACGCCCCGGCCGGCATCGCATGGTGCAGCCCGCCCGAGAAGTTGACCGCGTGCAGCGCCTCCCCGCGCCACACCGCCTCCGCCGCACCCACCGACTGCCCCGCGATCAGCGCGGACACCTCGTGCATCCCGGCGAACGCGGGATCGTCCAGCGTGCCGAGCCCGTACTTCGCGTCGGCCGCCGCCGGATCCGCGGACGCCGCCCGCACCGCCGCGATGTAGTCCTCGCGGTGCACGAGCCGCAGCGTCGACTCCCCGGCGGCCCGGGCCGCGACCACCTCCACGTGCCGGTCGAGCCCGAGCGCGTCGACGAGGTCCTTCGTCAGCGCCAGCCGGACCGGATCCATCGGATGGTCCGGCCCGAAGTCATAGCCCGTTACCCGCTCGTCCCACATCAGCCGTGCGCGCCCGCTCATGCCCGTCACCGTATCTGTCCGCGCGCGGCGCGAACGAGCGGGCGTACCCCAGCGTCACAAGGACGAGCACCATCGGCACGCACATGGCGCCCCGGTAGCTCCACGCATCCCCCAACGCCCCGACCAGCGGCGATCCGATCAGGAAGCCGACATAGTTGAAGACGTTGAGCCGTGCGATCGCCGCGTCCGACGCCTCCGCCCCACCGTGCGCGAAGGCCCGCCGCCCGGCCGCCGCGAACGTCCCCGGCACCAGCACGCACAGCCCGAGCCCCAGCAGCGTGAACCCCAGCATCCCCACCCAGGCCCCCGGCGCCGACGCCACCACCGCGAACCCCACCGCCGCGACCACCGCCCCGACCCGTACGACCGCCGCGGCACCGAACCGCCGCACCCCGAGATCCCCGAGCGACCGGCCCACCAGGGTCGTCACCATGTACACGTTGTACGGCACGGTCGCCAGCTGCTCGCTGCTGCCCAGCACGTCCTGCAGGTACTTCGCGCTCCAGTTCGACACGGTCGAGTCCCCGATGTACGCGAAGGTCATCACCAGGCAGAACGGCAACAGCATCCGGAAGACAAGGGCCCCGCCCCCGGCACCACCGGCAACCACCTCCGACGGCTCGACCCGCTCCCCGTCGACGTACCACCGGCTGCCCACGAACGCCGCCGGCAGCAGCACGAGCACCACCGGCGCGTACGACACCCACAGCGCGAGGTGCCAGTGCGCCCCGGCCCAGGCGAGCGAGGCACCGAGGATGCCGCCCAGACTGTACGCGGCGTGGAAACCGAGCATGATGCTGCGCCCGTACGCCCGCTGCAGGCTCACCCCGAGCATGTTCATGGACGCGTCCAGCGCCCCGACGGACAGCCCGAACACGGCGAGCGCGACGCCGAGCACGGGCATCCGGTCCCCCGAGCCGACCCCGACCAGGGCCAGCAGCACCACCGGCTGCGACCACCGCAGCAATCGGCTCGGCCGGATTCGCCTGACCAACTGCTCGGTCGTCACACTGCCGACGCCCGCGAGGATCGGCACGGCGGCGAGGAAGACGGGGAGCAGCGCGTCGGAGACGCCGTAGCGGTCCTGGATCGCGGGGATGCGCGTGACGAGGAGAGCGAAGGCGACGCCCTGCGCGAAGAAGCTGAACGCCAAAGAGGCCCTACCGCGCCGCAGCACATCTGTCATGGCGGCGAGCGTAGGGCCCCGGGCTACCGGTGGGTAGATGCGGTGAAAGATGAACTTCACTCAGCTTCGGGCGAGGCCGACCGGTCCCGACCGGCCTCGGCGTACGGCGCCTCAGCGGGCGACGGCCGCGGCGACCGGCGCAGCGGGGGCGGCGGAGACGGCAGGGGCGGCAGGGGCGATGACGACGTCCTGCCGCTTCTCGCCCATCGCACCCTCCGCCTCGGCGATCAGCATGTGCGCCATGGGCGCGGCGGCCACCGCACCGCTGACGAGGAACCCGAGAGCCATCGCGGCGACCATGACGACCGAGCCCAGCCACACCATGGTGTCCACGGGGATCGTGTACGCCCCGACCACCCGCAGCACGCACTCGCCGAGCAGCACCGCACCCCACACCAGCGAGAACCGCCGCTCGGCCCGCCGGAACGCCGGCGACCCGCCCAGCAGCCGCTCCCAGGCGGCCTCGCGCCCGGCGTCCCCCTTGACCAGCCACGGCTTCAGCGCCGCCGTCATCATGGGCCGGCCGAGCGCGACGGAGACGAGGATGCCGATCCCGATCGCGCTGCTGACGCCGCTGTCCTTGGCAAGCATCAGCCGCGGATCACCGGCGAGGAAGCTGAGCAGCACCCCGACGACGTTGACGAAGAGGATCAGGCTCGACAGCACGTTGAACGTGCGCTCCTTCACCAGGCCCCACACGGTACGCACGGCGGGCGGGACGCTGCTCCAGGCCAGAGCGGCGACGGTGCCGAGTCCGAGGGCGTCCTTGAGGAGGTAGTACGACCCGATGGGCAGGCCGACGTCGAGGAGGAGCGGCTTGAGGTGGGCGAGGGGGCTCCGGCGGGCTGCTGCGGTGTTCGTCGTCATGGGTAAAGCTTCGCGTCCGGACCCCCTCGGCCAGTAGAAACGATCGTCCGGAGCTCCGCATGACAAATGTCAGCCCGGGACCATGGACGGGGTCATGCCCCGCCTCATCGCAGCAGGTCGAGCAAGTCCCCCATGTCCCCGAACAGTTGAGTGGCCTCGGCGAGCCGCTCGGGCGGTGTCATCGCGGTGAACCCGTACACGTCCATCCCGGCCGCGACGGCCGCCCGCACCCCGAGCGGACTGTCCTCCACCACCGCACACCGCTCGGCCGGCACACCCATCCGCTCGGCGGCGTACAGGAACAGATCCGGCGCCGGTTTTCCCCGCCCCACGTCCTGCGAGGAGAAGATCCGGCTCTCCTCGAACCACTGGCCGAGCCCGGCCGCCCGGTGCCCCACCCGGATCCGCTCATGGCTCCCGGACGAGGCCACGCAATACGGCACCCCGTCCGCCGCCAGCTTCTCCAGTACGGCGCCGACACCGGCCACGGGCCGCAGCTCCCGCTCGAACGCGGCGAACACGCGCGCGTGGAAGACGTCGTCGAAGTCCTCCGGCAACCGCTGTCCGGTCCGCTCCTCGATCAGATCGTGCACACGGTGCATCGCGGCGCCCATGTAGTCGCGCAGGGAGTCCTCGTAGGAGGTGGGATGCCCCAGCTCGGTGAGGTAGGCGGCGAGCAGGGTGTTGGAAAGGGGCTCACTGTCGACGAGGACACCGTCGTTGTCGAAGATGACGAGGTCATAGCGCATGAACGCCACCCTAAACGCAGAAAACCCCGCACCGTGAGGTGCGGGGTTTTCTATACGTATTGTTCGGCGGTGTCCTACTCTCCCACAGGGTCCCCCCTGCAGTACCATCGGCGCTGTAAGGCTTAGCTTCCGGGTTCGGAATGTAACCGGGCGTTTCCCCTACGCTATGACCACCGAAACACTATGAAACACACAACCCGGCACACCATTCACATGGCAGCGGTTGTTCGTGGTTTCAGAACCAACACAGTGGACGCGAGCAACTGAGGACAAGCCCTCGGCCTATTAGTACCAGTCAACTCCACACCTTACAGTGCTTCCATATCTGGCCTATCAACCCAGTCGTCTACTGGGAGCCTTACCCCATCAAGTGGGTGGGAGTCCTCATCTCGAAGCAGGCTTCCCGCTTAGATGCTTTCAGCGGTTATCCCTCCCGAACGTAGCCAACCAGCCATGCCCTTGGCAGAACAACTGGCACACCAGAGGTTCGTCCGTCCCGGTCCTCTCGTACTAGGGACAGCCCTTCTCAAGACTCCTACGCGCGCAGCGGATAGGGACCGAACTGTCTCACGACGTTCTAAACCCAGCTCGCGTACCGCTTTAATGGGCGAACAGCCCAACCCTTGGGACCGACTCCAGCCCCAGGATGCGACGAGCCGACATCGAGGTGCCAAACCATCCCGTCGATATGGACTCTTGGGGAAGATCAGCCTGTTATCCCCGGGGTACCTTTTATCCGTTGAGCGACGGCGCTTCCACAAGCCACCGCCGGATCACTAGTCCCGACTTTCGTCCCTGCTCGACCCGTCGGTCTCACAGTCAAGCTCCCTTGTGCACTTACACTCACCACCTGATTACCAACCAGGCTGAGGGAACCTTTGGGCGCCTCCGTTACCCTTTAGGAGGCAACCGCCCCAGTTAAACTACCCATCAGACACTGTCCCTGATCCGGATCACGGACCCAGGTTAGACATCCAGCACGACCAGACTGGTATTTCAACGACGACTCCCACCGAACTGGCGTCCGATGTTCACAGTCTCCCAGCTATCCTACACAAGCCGAACCGAACACCAATATCAAACTGTAGTAAAGGTCCCGGGGTCTTTCCGTCCTGCTGCGCGAAACGAGCATCTTTACTCGTAGTGCAATTTCACCGGGCCTATGGTTGAGACAGTCGAGAAGTCGTTACGCCATTCGTGCAGGTCGGAACTTACCCGACAAGGAATTTCGCTACCTTAGGATGGTTATAGTTACCACCGCCGTTTACTGGCGCTTAAGTTCTCAGCTTCGCCCACCCGAAAGTGAGCTAACCGGTCCCCTTAACGTTCCAGCACCGGGCAGGCGTCAGTCCGTATACATCGCCTTACGGCTTCGCACGGACCTGTGTTTTTAGTAAACAGTCGCTTCTCGCTGGTCTCTGCGGCCACCCCCAGCTCACCGTGCAAGACGGATCACCAGGTGTGGCCCCCCTTCTCCCGAAGTTACGGGGGCATTTTGCCGAGTTCCTTAACCATAGTTCACCCGAACGCCTCGGTATTCTCTACCAGACCACCTGAGTCGGTTTAGGGTACGGGCCGCCATGAAACTCGCTAGAGGCTTTTCTCGACAGCATAGGATCATCCACTTCACCACAATCGGCTCGGCATCAGGTCTCAGCCCCATGAACGGCGGATTTACCTACCGTCCGGCCTACACCCTTACCCCGGGACAACCACCGCCCGGGATGGACTACCTTCCTGCGTCACCCCATCACTCACCTACTAACCGCTTGGGCCGGCGGCTCCACCACTCCGAGATTGTCCGAAGACGCACCCGGCGGCTTCACGGCCTTAGCATCACGATGCTCGATGTTTGACGCTCCACAGCGGGTACCGGAATATCAACCGGTTATCCATCGACTACGCCTGTCGGCCTCGCCTTAGGTCCCGACTTACCCTGGGCAGATCAGCTTGACCCAGGAACCCTTAGTCAATCGGCGCACACGTTTCCCACGTGTGAATCGCTACTCATGCCTGCATTCTCACTCGTCAACCGTCCACAACTACCTTCCGGTGCTGCTTCACCCGGCAGACGACGCTCCCCTACCCATCACGATCCCCGTTGGGGGTACATATCGCAATGACACGACTTCGGCGGTACGCTTGAGCCCCGCTACATTGTCGGCGCGGAATCACTAGACCAGTGAGCTATTACGCACTCTTTCAAGGGTGGCTGCTTCTAAGCCAACCTCCTGGTTGTCTCTGCGACTCCACATCCTTTCCCACTTAGCGTACGCTTAGGGGCCTTAGTCGATGCTCTGGGCTGTTTCCCTCTCGACCATGGAGCTTATCCCCCACAGTCTCACTGCCGCGCTCTCACTTACCGGCATTCGGAGTTTGGCTAAGGTCAGTAACCCGGTAGGGCCCATCGCCTATCCAGTGCTCTACCTCCGGCAAGAAACACACGACGCTGCACCTAAATGCATTTCGGGGAGAACCAGCTATCACGGAGTTTGATTGGCCTTTCACCCCTAACCACAGGTCATCCCCCAGGTTTTCAACCCTGGTGGGTTCGGTCCTCCACGACCTCTTACAGCCGCTTCAACCTGCCCATGGCTAGATCACTCCGCTTCGGGTCTTGAGCGTGCTACTAAAAACGCCCTCTTCGGACTCGCTTTCGCTACGGCTACCCCACCCGGGTTAACCTCGCAACACACCGCAAACTCGCAGGCTCATTCTTCAAAAGGCACGCAGTCACGAGACACCAGCAAGCTGATGTCCGACGCTCCCACGGCTTGTAGGCACACGGTTTCAGGTACTATTTCACTCCGCTCCCGCGGTACTTTTCACCATTCCCTCACGGTACTATCCGCTATCGGTCACCAGGGAATATTTAGGCTTAGCGGGTGGTCCCGCCAGATTCACACGGGATTTCTCGGGCCCCGTGCTACTTGGGTATCTTCCAAACGAGCCGCTGACGTTTCGACTACGGGGGTCTTACCCTCTACGCCGGACCTTTCGCATGTCCTTCGCCTACATCAACGGTTTCTGACTCGTCCTGTCGCCGGCAGACGACAGAAGAAAGAACCCACAACCCCCACGACGCAACCCCTGCCGGGTCTCACACGTCGAAGGTTTGGCCTCATCCGGTTTCGCTCGCCACTACTCCCGGAATCACGGTTGTTTTCTCTTCCTGCGGGTACTGAGATGTTTCACTTCCCCGCGTTCCCTCCACACTGCCTATGTGTTCAGCAGCGGGTGACAGCCCATGACGACTGCCGGGTTTCCCCATTCGGACACCCCCGGATCAAAGCCTGGTTGACGACTCCCCGGGGCCTATCGCGGCCTCCCACGTCCTTCATCGGTTCCTGGTGCCAAGGCATCCACCGTGCGCCCTTAAAAACTTGGCCACAGATGCTCGCGTCCACTGTGCAGTTCTCAAACAACGACCAACCACCCATCACCCCGGGAACAACATCCCGAGTGCACTGGGGCCAGCATCCCGAAGACCCAGCCTCACGGCCGTGCCCTCAGACACCCAACAGCGTGCCCGACACCCTCAC